>NZ_AP041607.1:0-3994649 GCF_055393515.1 Gordonia sp. J1A | reverse complement strand
TGTGCAGGTGGAGGGGTGGGTTCGATGGGCGCGTCAGAAGTGCTGCTGCCGGACGACCCGGCCGCCCTCGCCCGCCTGTTGGAGGCTGCGGCGACCAAGTTCGCGTCCCTGCCGCTGTCCGCGGTGGCCGAAGACACCCTGTTGGAAACCGTCGAGACCCTCGAGCGCACGCATCGTCGTCTCGACGGTGTCGACGCGGCAGTGTTGGTGGAGGTCTCCGACCGGGCCGTGTATCGCAAAGCCGGGTACCTGTCGGTGCATCAGTATCTGGCGCAGGGGTTGCGGCTCGGTGACGGTGCCGCCCGCCGCCGGCGCGTCAGCGCCGCCGGGATCGGACGGTTCACCGACCTGCAGGGCCAAACCCGCCCACCGGTACTGCCGGCGACCGCGGTCGCGGTGGGTGAGGGTGCGATCGGTGCCGACCACGTCCGGGAGATCGACGCCGTCATGGACAAGATTCCCACCGCGATCGACGCCGACACCCGAGCACGCGCCGAGGCACAGCTGGCGTGGGTCGCGCGCGAGTTGAGTCCGGCCGGTGTCCGCACCGCCGGGATCCGGCTGCTAGCGCACCTGGACCCGGACGGGACCGTCACCGACGAACGCGACCGCAAACGCCTGCGCGGCTTCACGATCCTGCCCCAGGATCTGCGGCTGATGAGCAAAGTCCGCGGCTACCTCACCCCGGCCCTGCGGGCGGAAATGGAAGCCGCACTGCCGTCGTGGGCCGCACCGGGAATGAACAACCCCGACGACCCCGACTCCCCGTCAGGGACCGTCGAATCGGCCGACCCGGCCGCCCTCGCCGCCGCCGTCGAACGCGATACTCGCACACCCGGGCAGCGCACCCACGACGGTCTGCAAGCGCTGCTGCGCGCCTCCCGCACTGGTGCTGGGGGTGGTCGGCGGTCGGGTGATCTGGTCATCACCATCACCGACCACGAGTTGGCCGAGCGCGCCGGGATCGCGTTGACCGCGACCGGGACCCGGCTGCCGGTCGCGGAGTTGATCGAAGTCGCCGCCACCGCAACCCCGCACCTGGCCGTCTTCTCCGCCCACACCGGACAAGCCCTCTACCTCGGACGAGGACGCCGGCTCGCGTCGCGGGCACAGCGGTTGATGCTCTTCGCCCGCGACCGCGGCTGCACCGCCCCCGGCTGCGCAGCCCCGTTCACCCGGACGCAGGCCCATCACTTCCCGGACTGGGCCGACGGCGGACCCACCGACATCGACCACCTCGGCGCCGCATGCGGACGCCACAACCGCTCCGTCGGACCCCGCCCCGGGCAATGGCAGACGATGATCCTGATCGACGGACCCCACGCCGGCCGCGTCGTCTGGCGACCCAGCGGCAACACCAGCCGCGGCGGGACAAGACCGCCCGGATGGCGGATCAACCAGATCCACCACGCCGAACTCCTCCCGGACCACCAACCCCAACCGCCGCCCGAACCCAGCGAATCCCGGATCGAGAACTACCTCGACACACTCCTGGCCGCCTGACCGGACACACCGCTGGCGCCGGCGCCGGATCGTGGGGACGATGGACAGCATGGCTGCATCGAACGACTTCGGTCCCGACGACTTCGACCGCTTCGCCCGCGAAGCCGGAGAAGGCTTGCGGAAGCTGCTCCGTCAAGCCCTCGACAATCCTCGGACCACGCTCACCTGGGCCGACATCGCGGCCTCTGCCACTCGCCCGCGCACGTCGCCGGAGCCTGAACAGGATGCCGGGATCATCGACGCGGAGCCGGGCGTATGGGCCATCGTGCGCGACGACGGCGGCCCGCGCGTGGAGCGGGTCTTCGCCACCGAACTCGAAGCACTGCGCGCCAACCAGCAGAACACCGATCCCGCGCGATCAGTTCAGTTCCTCGAGTTCGGGGCCGACCTCACGGCCAACTGAGCCGGCTGTCAGATCGTGACGACTCCTCGACCGGTCGCTCCGCCGGCGAGAATGCGGTCGAGTGCCTGCGGCAACTCGTCGAGCCCCACCTCGTAGGTCAGCAGATCCAGATGCTGCGGGCGCAGGTCGGTCTCGAGTCGCTGCCACAGGGCACGCCGGGCGGTGATGCCGAGCTGGACCGAGTCGATGCCGGCCAGGGTCACCCCGCGCAGAATGAAGGGCATCACCGTGGTCGGCAGGTCCGCCCCGCCGGTCAGACCGCTCGCGGCGACAGTACCGCCGTAACGGACAGTACTGAGAACGTAGGCGAGCGTCCTTCCGCCCACACAGTCCACGGCCGACGACCACCGCTGTTTGTCGAGCGGACGGATCTTCGCCTCGGGGTCCTCCGGGAGCCGGCCGATCACCGACGACGCCCCCAACCGGGTGAGCAGGTCCACAGCATCGGGTTTGCCCGACGATGCGACGACCTCGAAACCGAACTTCGAGAGCAGATCCACACTCACCGAACCGACACCGCCGCTGGCGCCGGTGACCAGGATCGGCCCGTCGGAGGGACGATAGCCGCCGTCCAAGATCGCTTTCACACTCATCGCCGCGGTGAATCCCGCAGTGCCGATCGCGGCGGCCTCCCGAGTCGAGAGAGATTCGAGACGAACCACCTGGTCGGCAGGGACCCGCGCGTACTCGGCGTAGCCCCCGTGACGGGCGGTACCGATGTCGTGGCCGTGAGCGACCACGGGGTCGCCCGGCGCGAACTCCGGTGAGGTCGATTCACTCACCGCTCCGGCGATGTCGATGCCCGGAACGATCGGGTACTCGCGGACCACGCCTCCGCGTGGCGTGACGGCCAAAGCGTCCTTGTAGTTGATGCTCGAGTGCTCGACCTTGATGGTCACTTCGCCCGGAGGGAGGAAGGTGTCGTCGACCGTCTCCGCGGCCAGGCTGATGCCGTCAGCGCTCTCGCGTGCCACCATCGCGGTGAATGTCATCTTCGCTCCTTGGGTGTGGGGTGTGGGGGTTTCGACTCGCTTCGCTCGCTCAACCAGCGGGACTACGAAGCTCGCTCAACCAGCGGAACTACGAGACTCGCCCAACCAGCGGTAACTATAAGAACGCTCAAACCTGCGGGACTACGAGGCTCGCTCGACTCTGCGGGACTACGAGACTCGCTCAAACCAGCGGACCGCTCCGGCCTGCCTCGCCGACCGGTCCGTCCGGGGACGACGAAGGCCGCGTCGCAGGGAAGCGACGCGGCCTTGTCTGTCATGTCCGAGGTCAGACGCCGAGCAGATCGATCACGAAGATCAGGGTCTTGCCCGAGAGCCGGTGTCCGGCGCCCGCCGGACCGTAGGCCAGCTCCGGCGGAACCACCAGTCGGCGTCGACCGCCGACCTTCATTCCGGGAATGCCCTCCTGCCAACCGGGGATCAACGCGTCGAGGGGGAATCGGGCGGACTGCCCGCGGTCCCACGACGAGTCGAACTCCTCGCCGGAGTCGAACTCCACGCCGACGTAGTGCACGTCGACGGTGCCGCCGTGCTGCGCTTCGGGACCGTCACCGATCACCAGGTCGGTGATCTCCAGCGACGTCGGGGCCGGGCCCTCCGGAAAGTCGACTTCGGGCTTGCTCATGGTCAGCGGTCCCCCATCTGGACGTAATCACGTTCGGTGTAACCGGTGTACAGCTGACGCGGACGGCCGATCTTGGTGGTCGGATCGTTGTGCATCTCACGCCAGTGAGCGATCCAGCCGGGCAGCCGGCCGAGAGCGAACAGCACGGTGAACATGCGGGTCGGGAAGCCCATCGCCCGGTAGATGACGCCGGTGTAGAAGTCCACGTTCGGGTAGAGCTTGCGCTCGACGAAGTAGTCGTCGTGCAGCGCGACCTCTTCCAGGCCCTTCGCGATGTCGAGCAGCTCGTCCTCCACACCCAGCGAGGTGAGGATCTGATCGGCGGTCTTCTTCACGATCGCCGCACGCGGGTCGTAGTTCTTGTACACGCGGTGACCGAAGCCCATGAGCTTCACGCCGTCTTCCTTGTTCTTCACCTTGGTCATGAAGGCCTTGGTGTCGCCGCCGGAAGCGCGGATCTCGTCGAGCATCTCCAGCACCGCCTGGTTGGCGCCGCCGTGCAGCGGGCCCCAGAGCGCGTTGATGCCGCCCGAGATGGAGGTGAAGAGGTTGGCCTGCGACGAGCCCACCAGACGCACCGTCGACGTCGAGCAGTTCTGCTCGTGGTCGGCGTGCAGGATGAACAGCATGTCGAGGGCCTTGGCGACCTCGGGATCGACCTCGTAGGGCTCGGCCGGGAAGCCGAAGGTCATCCGGAGGAAGTTCTCGACCAGGCTCAGCGAGTTGTCCGGGTACAGGAACGGCTGCCCCTGGGACTTCTTGTACGCGTAGGCCGCGATGGTCGGCAGCTTGGCGAGGAGCCGGATCGTGGCCAGCTCCACCTGCTCGGGATCCTTCGGATCGAGCGAGTCCTGGTAGTAGGCGCTCAGCGCGTTGACCGCACTCGAGACCACCGGCATCGGGTGCGCGTTGCGCGGGAAGCCGTCGAAGAACCGCTTGAGGTCCTCGTGCAGGAGGGTGTGCCGCTGGATCTTGGTGGCGAACTCCTCCAACTGCGCGGCAGTCGGCAGCTCACCGTAGATCAGCAGGTAGCTCACCTCGATGAAGGTGGACTTCTCCGCCAGCTGCTCGATCGGGATACCGCGGTACCGCAGGATGCCCGCATCACCGTCGATATAGGTGATCGCGGACTTCGTCGACGCGGTGTTGACGAAGCCCCCGTCGAAGGTCGTCAACCCGGTCTGGGCGAGGAACGGGCCCAGAGCGACGGAATCGCTGCCCTCGGTGGCCTTGAGGATCGGCAGGTCGATCTCGCCACCCGGGTAGGTGAACTTTCCTGTCGCCTGTTCGGTCACGTCATTGTCAACGGACACACAAACCCCTTTGACTCGCGGGTGAGCAGTTGCTGGGTAACAACCTAGTCGTGGTTCGACTGAGACGCCGCATGAGGGTCACCTCGGCGCCCGCGACGCTTGTCGCGTGCTCAGCTTACTCACATGTCGGTACCGTGTTGGAATGCGAGAGCTCCGAGCGGGAAGCGACGCCGTCCTCCTGGACTTCAGCACCGGCCGGGCCCCCGAAGCCGAAGCCGCACACACCGCGCGTGCCCTTCGCGAGGCCCTCGACGAGGGTCGCCTGATGCCGTGCGACATCGTGCCCGGCGCACACACGATCCTCGTGGAGACCCGACCCGGTTCCGGCTTGGACGAGTTGTCGGTACTGCGGGTGGTCCACGACGCACGGCGGTCCTTCACTCCCCCGGACGAGCACTCCCCGACTCCTTCACCGCCGGATCTGGTGATCCCGGTTGTGTACGACGGCGACGATCTCGCCGACGCCGCAGCACTCGCCGGAATGACCGAGAAACAGCTGATCGCAACGCATTCGAGAGTGCTGTGGACCGTGCAGTTCATGGGGTTCGCGCCCGGGTTCGGCTATCTCGTACCCGGCCCCGAGACCAGCGCTCGGGACGCCGACGCCCTCGCTCGAATCACTCGCCGCGGCCAATCGCGGACCGCCGTGCCGACGGGATCGGTCGCCGTCGCCGCCGGCTACAGCGCCGTCTACCCGCGCAGCAGTCCGGGCGGCTGGTTCCTGCTCGGCCGCACCGATCTGCCGATGTGGGACAGCGAGGCCCGTCCGCCGTCACTGCTGACCGCGGGAATGACGGTCCGCTTCGAGCCGACCGAGGCGCCATCGTGACACATCCCACTCCGGCCACTCCGGCACAGCAACCTCAGGCGCGCCTGAGCATCGAGGCTCCGGGCCCGCTCGCCACCGTTCAGGACTTCGGTCGCCCCGGCCTCGCGCATCTCGGCGTACCACGATCCGGCGCCGCCGACCTCCCGTCCCTCGCGCAGGCGAACAGACTCGTCGGGAACCCCGAGGACGCCGCGGCAATCGAGGTGACGCTCGGCGGATGGGCGGCGCGGGCGACGGGCCGGATGCTGATCGCGGTCACCGGCCCGGCGGTCAGCCTCACCGTCGACGGCATCGAAGTCGGCAGCCACAGCGTCGTCGCGGTCCACGACGGCGGCATGATCCGCATCCACACCCCGTCTCGCGGCTGCCGGAACTATCTCGCGGTGCGCGGCGGGTTCGATGTACCGGCGGAACTCGGTTCCCGATCCACCGACACCCTCTCCGGACTGGGCCCGGCCCCCCTGCGCGCCGGCGACGTGCTGACCGTCGGAACTTGCGAGGACGACTGGCCCGCAACCTCGCTCGCACCCGTCGGCAGCATCGCGGACATCGTCGAACTGGTCGCCGCCCCCGGACCGCGCGACGACCGGCTCGTCGACGTCGGAGTTCTCGGGACCGGACGCTGGCGGGTGGCGCCGGCGAGCAACCGCGTCGGAGTCCGCCTGGACCGAGCCCACTCCGCTCCGCCGCTCGAACACCGCTCCGACCTGCCGGAGATGCGCAGCGAGGGCGTCCCGCTCGGCGGTGTGCAGATCCCGCCGAGCGGCCAGCCGGTGATCTTCCTCGCCGACCACCCGGTGACCGGCGGATACCCGGTGGTGGCCGTCCTGAACCCGGAGTCGGTCTGGCGGGCAGCGCAGCTGACGGCGGGCGACGAGGTTCGGTTCGTCCTGCGATGAGTCCCGCACCCCGGGCCACTGACTGTCGAGATCGTTGGCTGTCGAGATCGTTGACTAGCAGTATCGTTGACTAGCGGTGAGACGGATATTAACGTTTGTCTCATGACCCAGGTGGCAGCCCCGTCCGGCAGTGAGCGATTCGACGACAACGGCCGCGTCCCGGGCGCTCGATCCTCATCCGACATTCCGGCTCCGGGACCCGGCTCGGTCACCTGGCGCTACTTCGGAAGCTGGCGGGGGATGCTGATGGGCCTGTGGTCGGGCTCGATGCAGAACATGCACCCCAAGCTCGCCGCCGGAGTCTGGGATCACTCCGACTTCTTCGGCGAGCGCTGGGAACGCCTCATGCGCTCGCTCTACCCGATCAGCGGCGTCGTCTTCGACCAGACCCCGGAGACGGGCCGCGGCGTGCGCGACTACCACCTCACAATCAAAGGCACCATGGACAACGGCGAGCGCTATCACGCACTCGATCCCGACGTCTTCTACTGGGCGCACGCGACGTTCTGGTACGGGAACATCCGGTGCGCGGAGGCCTTCGGCCCACCGATCTCCGAGGCGGACAAGCGAGCGTTGTTCGAGGAGTCTCGTGGCTGGTACGCCCAGTACGGCGTCAGCATGCGTCCGTGCCCCGACACCTACGAGGAATTCCTCGAGTACTGGGACCACATGTGCCGGCATGTGCTCCGCGACCATGCCGCAGTGCGCACCGTCTTGGACATCTCGCAGCTGCCGCCTCCGCCCTGGATGCGCGCGTGGATGCCTATGTGGTTGTGGCGCAAGCAGATCCGAGTCATTGGGCGGTTCTTCATGTGGATCACCACCGGTCTGTACGACGAACCGGTCCGCGAGATGATGGAGTTGACGTGGACCCCCACCGACGAGCGCCGGTTCCGGCTCTTCGGGAAGGCGGTGAACGCGGTGATGGGGCTGCTGCCGCCGCGCTACGAGAGTCATCCCCGCCGCCGGGACGCCGTCGACCGACTGTCGGGCCGTGTCGCGGCCGACGCGCCGCTGCTGGAGAGCCCGCTTCGCAACCTTCCGCCGGAATCAGAACGGGGCAATCCCATCCACTACTGTCCGGTGCACGCCTCGCGCAGGGCCAACTTGCCGTGGCAGAGCAACGACGCGGCCCCGCGTCGGTAGTCGTCGCCTCCCGCTCACCGGGCCAGCGCGGCGATGATCGAGTTCCTGCGATCGCTCGACTGAACGTCCCCGGACATCACAGCTGACCCGTCGATACCCGGTACCGATAGAACACCGGCGCGGCCAGCGTCGCGACGACCGTGAAGATCACCACCAGCACACCGCCTCCGGCGAAGGTCGCAGCGGTCCCGGCCGCGGCTGCCGCGGCGCCGTGGGTCACGTCTGCGATGCGCGGGCCGCCCGCGACCACCACGATGAAGACGCCCTGCAGCCGGCCGCGGACGTCGTCGCTGGCCGCCGACTGCAGCATCGTCTGGCGGAACGCCGCCGACGCCATGTCCGCGGCACCGCCGATCATCAGGGCCAGCACCACGATCGGGAGGACGGGAAGCATGGAGCCGTGGGCGAACACCAACACCCCGCCCGCCACCGCGATCGAGACACCCCAGATCAGCACGCACACCACCACCGCGCGTCCCTGCCGCTGCACCCGCGACACCCAGCCAGACAGGACGCCGCCGACCACCGCGCCGAGCGGGATGGCGATGAACAGCAGCGCGAAGGCCACGCCGCCGTCGGACGGTCCACCGAAGCTCTCATGTGCGATCTGCGGGAACAGCGCGCGCGGCATCCCGAAGATCATGGCGATCAGGTCGATGACGAACGACATCAGGAGCACCGGGTGGCCCTTCAGGTACACCAGGCCGTCGACCACCGACCGGAAGCCGGCGGTGGGCCGCGCGGGCGGCGTACCGCCGTCGCCCGCGTCGGGGACGCCGTGCTCCGGCGGCAGCGGGGGCAGGCTCACCACCGCCCACAGGGTCGCGAACAGACAGACGGCGTCGACGAAGTACAGGGTCGAGAAGCCCAGAACCGGGATCAGCGCACCGCCGACCAGGGGTCCGGCGATGGCACCGGCCTGCATCACGGTCATGTTCAGCGAGTTCGCGGCGGGCAGTCGTTCGAGCGGCAGGATACGAGGCAGAACAGCTGTGCGCGTGGGCTGATTGACAGCGAAGAAGGCCTGCTGGAGCGCGAAGATCACCAGCAGGAGCCAGACATTGCCGACTCCGGCCGCCGCCTGTGCCCAGAAGGCCGCGGAGGTGACGATCAGGCCGACAGTGGTGACCATCAGGATGCGGCGCCTGTCGAAGGTGTCGGCGAGCGCCCCGCCCCACAACCCGAAGACCACCAGGGGGACGAGGCCGAAGACACCGCTGAGTCCGACGTACGCCGAGCTTCCGGTGATCGCGTACAACTGTGCGGGCACGGCGACGATGGTCAGTTGCGCACCGACCACCGTGATGATGTTGGCGGTCCAGAGCCGGCGGAAGTAGACGTTCTGCAGCGGCCGGGTATCGGCCAGGATTCCACGCGCCATCAGGGCTGGAGCCGCTCCAACCGCCAGCCGTCGGCGGTCCGGACGGCGCAGGCCCGGTTGTGCAACCGGTTGGCGCGCCCCTGCCAGAACTCGACGACGTCCGGCTCCAGGCGGTATCCGCCCCAGCCCGGCGGAACCGGTACCGGCTCCCCCTCGTCCGCACCGCCGAATCGTTCCGCGACCGCCGCCGCGGCCTCCTCCAGTTCCGCACGGGAGCCGATCGGCTGCGACTGCGCCGATGCGAACGCCGACAGCTGCGATCCGCGCGGCCGCGATTCCCAGTAGCGGCGGGTCTCCTCCGAGTCCACCTTCACCACGCGGCCGCGGAAGTGGACCTGGCGCTCCAGCGCGATCCACGGAAACGTCGCCGACGCATGGGGATTGGCAGCGATGGCCCGTCCCTTCTGCGAGTCGTAGCCGGTGAAGAAGACGATGCCCGCTTCGCTGACTCCCTTGCACAGCACGGTGCGCGTCGCCGGACGGCCCTGCGCATCGACGGTTCCCAGCACCATGGCGTTGGGTTCGGGGATGCGCGCGGCGATGGCTTCGGCCAGCCATGTCTCGAAGAGCGATAGCCAGGGCGGGTCCCCGGTCAGCCATGACGGATCGAGGTTCGCTCGCACTCCGTCGGCACCCGCCGCCCCGTCACCCGGACCGTCCGCACCCGACCCGTATCCGACTCGCATACTCGGCAGGTCTACCAGCTTCTTCACGCCCTGCATGCTACTTCCGATCACACCACCAGCCGATCCGGCAGTCCGTCGCCGCCCGGCACCGGCGCCGGCGCGTCGACTCCGGACACCGCCCGGTAGGCCCGACCGACCAGTTCGATCCCACGGACGAGCGTCTGGGCATCGAGCGTGTACGGGATCCTGATGTGGCCGTCGAAGCCGCCGAGCGGGCCGAACGAGCCGCCGGGGATCAGTCGGACGCCGAGTTCGGCCGCCGCCGCGGCCGTCGCGGTCGCCACCGGGCGGGGCAGCGCCACCCACAGGCAGAGACCGCCCACACCGCGCACCGGCACCGCGCCGGGCAGGTGCCGGCCGATCGCCCGCAACGCGGCCGCGCGTTGGGCGCGGAGCACCGCCCGGCGTGCGGGAAGGAAGGCGTCGAGATTCGCCAGTGCGTACTGAGCCGCGAACTGCTCCACCACCGCTCCCCCGAGGTCGGATTCGTAGCGAGCCAGCGCGTAGGCGTCCGGCCTGCCGTCGACGCGGATCCAGCCGACGCGCAGACCCGGCCAGACGGTCTTGCTGGCCGAACCGAGTGTGATGATCTGCGACCTGTGCCTCGGTCCCCGTGCGGAGGGAGCGAAGGCCGCCACCGGCGGCGGCGCACTCACGTCGAGCCCCAACTCCACCATCGTCTCGTCGACGATCACCGGCACCCGGTGACGCGCGGAGATCTCGGCGAGGCGCAGGCGCCCGGCCTCGTCGAGCAGCAGTCCGGTGGGATTGTGGAAATCGGGAATGGCGAAGATCAGGCGCGGTTGCTGCAACCGGACCACCGATTCGAGCTGGTCGAGGTCCCAGCCATAGGTGGGATGCAGTCCCACCGTGACCGGCCGGGCACGATGCCGGGCGAGGGCCAGGATGGTCCCGTGATGAGTCGGCTGCTCGAGCAGGACGCGATCACCCGGCGCGACGTGGACGTCGAGCACCAGGCGCAACGCGTGCTGAGCGCCGGAGGTGACGAGGATCTGATCAGGCGTGGTCGGCAGACCGCGCGCGGTGTACCTCTCGGCGATCGTCTCCGCGAGTGCACGCAGGCCGTTGGGATACAGCCCGGTTCCGGCGAGGTAGCCCGGCGCGCATTCGAGTGCATGGCGGAATCCGTCGTGAACGATCTGTTCGGGAGCGGTCGGCGCGGCGATGTTGAGCTTGATCATGTCGGCTTCGGCCCCGAGATCGATCGGCTCCGGCGGCACCTGCACCGGCAGGGTGAGCACACTGCGCGCCCCCTGCCGCGACTGCAGATGGCCGCCGTCGCGCAGCGCCGCGTAGGCCGCCGCCACCGTCGTGCGCGAGACGTTCAGCGCCTGCGCGAGGGTGCGTTCACTCGGCAGCGCGGTGCCGACCGGAACACGTCCGTCGAGCACCAGCATCCGCAGCGCGTCCGCAAGCGCCTGATAGCCGGGCCGCGGACCGTCCGGGCGCCAGGCCCCGAGATGTCGTGCCAGTGCGGCCGCACCGATTGCGCCGGTAGGAGTGATCACAAGTCCAGTATTCCGCAACTGGCTATGGATTCAATGGCCAGTTTCGGCCACGGTGGTCTCATGTTCAAGAGACTCCTCGCACTCGCCGTCGGCCTCGTGCTCTACGGCGCTTCGATGGCGATGATCCTGCACGCCGGACTCGGCAACATCCCCTGGGACGTCCTGCATCAGGGAATCGCCGACCAGGTGGGCCTCTCGATCGGCACGGTGTCGATCATCGTCGGTGCGGTGGTCCTGCTCGCATGGCTTCCGCTCCGACAACGGCCCGGCGTGGGCACCGTGGCGAACGTGGTGGTCCTCGGCCTGACCTTCGACGCGGTCTCCCCCTACCTGCCCGACCGGCCCGGGCTCGCGGTCGCGGTCCCCATGATGCTGGGCGGCATCGTCCTCAACGGCTTCGCCACCGCGCTGTACATCGGCGCACGGCTCGGCCCCGGGCCGCGCGACGGCCTGATGACCGGGATCGTTGCGCGGACGGGATGGTCGGTGCGCGTGGTCCGAACCGTCCTGGAAGTCGCAGTGGTGGCGGTCGGGTTCGCTCTCGGCGGCACCCTCGGGGTCGGCACCGTGCTCTACGCGGTGGCAGTCGGTCCGCTCATCCAACTGTTCGCCCGGCTGATGCGCGTCGATCGCGCGGTGGCCGGCGAGACCCGCGTCACGGACGCGGCCCACACCTCTGCCGCAGGTCTGCCCAATTCTTCAGAACCCGCTATTGCCCCAGATCCCGCCGCTCCCAGAGCGCCGCGGCGGCGACCACGAAGGCCGCTGCGGCGAGCGCCGGGATCACGAGCGGCAGCGCCTGGACCGATTGCAGCGGAATCTGGGGAACGTGCGTGAACGGCGACACGTCGCGCACCCACTGCGGCAGGCCGAGCATCCCGCCGAAGGGGCCCAGCAGCCACGAGGCGATGAGGATCGGCCAGCCGACCACGGCGAGCCGTCCCCGGGCGCCGTACAGCAGCACGGCCAGCGACATGGTCGCCGCGGCCGCCGGGACCGAAGCCGCCGCCATCGGGAATGCGACCTCCGCCGTGCTCCCCCATCCCGCGCCGGAGAGTCCGGCGCCGAGGAGGACCGATGCCGGCGCCGCCGCCATCACGATCACCACGGTGACACCGATGACACCCGCCTGGGTCCAGAAGTAGCGTCGCCGGGACACCGGGGTGGCGAGCAGCACCTCGAGGCGACCGCTCACTTCCTCCGACCGCCATTTGGTGAGCAGCGAGACGCCCGCACCCACCGCCGCTACCGCGAGGAACCCGGTCATCGTCGACAGGAAGACCTGTTTCAGTGTGCCCGCCGCTCCGGACGACTCGAGGAAGTCGGTGATCGCCTTGTTGGTACCCGCGAACTGATCCACCTGATCGGTGATGACGCCGACCGTGACGCCGTACACCGCGACGCCGCCGATCCAGGCCGCCGCCGTCGAACGGCTCTGCCGCCACGCGAGAGCCAGCGGCGACCGCAAGTGCGGTCCGGTCGCCGGGCCGGGTCTGGCGGCGAGCAGCCCCGCCCCCAGGTCGCGGCGCCTGCGGACCACCGGAGCCAGCGCGAGACCTGCGACGAACGCCGCGACGGAGGCCAGCGCCGGCCAGAAACTGTTGCCGTCGAAGGGCTCGATCGCCTCGGCCCAGCCGACCGGGTTCGTCCATCTCAACCAGGCCGCGGCGGGCACCGTGTCGGCGACGCCGCGCAGGACGTATCCGGCGAGCACCACGCCGGACGCGGCGAGATTCGCCGAATGGGCCGAGGGGAACACCTCGGCGGCGACCAGCGCCAGGCCGGCGGCGGCCAGACCGGTCGAGGCGTATTGCGCGAACACCGCGAGCAGCGACACCGGGTCCGCGCCGTCGACGGTGAGCAGGCTCGCCGCCATCGCCGCGGACACGACGAGCACGAAACCGACGACGACGCTCACCGCGGCGACGGCGGGAGCCACCGGTCCGACCGACCCGGCCAGGACCAACTCGGTGCGTCCCTCTTCCTCCTCCTTGCGGGTCAGCCGAACCACCGCCATCGCGGCACAGACGCCGAGCGCGGCGATCATGAACAGTCCCGCCCGCCACGACGCCAGCGCCGCCAGAGAGTCGTCTCCGGGAACACTTCCCAAGAGGAACCGGAACGCCGCATTGGTCCCCGCGACCGTCCGCAGGCTCTGCTGCTGAGCGGGATCGCCGGCGAGATTCTGGATCATCGCGGCGGTCGACAGATTGATGGCCGCGAACAGCACCACTGTCACCGGGATGATCAGCCGCTCACGGCGCACGTCCATGCGCGCCAGCAGCGGCCAGCGCGTAGTCGGCGAAGTCATGCCCGCTCCCGGCTGCCGCGGACCGCGTCCTGATCGTCCTGATCGCGGTAGTTCTGCAGGAACAACTCCTCCAGGCTCGGCGGTTCGATCGCCAGCCGGGCGACCCCCGCGGCCGACAGCGCCGCGGTGACGGCGGGGAGGGCATCGTCGTCGACGGTGAAGGTCACGTCCCCGGAAGCCGTCGTGTCGAGATCGTGCACCCCCGGCACCGCGGACAGGTCGCTCGGACCGGGGAGGGTGGCCGTGACCCGCAACCGGCGCAGATGTCGCAGATCCTCGAGCCGGCCCGCCTGCACGGTCTTTCCCGCCCGGATGATCGTGACGGTGTTGCAGAGCTCCTCCACCTCGGAGAGCAGGTGCGACGACATCAGGACGGCCGCCCCGCGTGCGGCGCGCTCGGCAGCGCAGCGCATGAACTCGCGCGCCATCAGCGGGTCGAGCCCGGACGTCGGCTCGTCGAACACCAGCAGATCGGTGTCGGCCGCGAAGGCCGCGACGAGCGCCACTTTCTGCCGGTTCCCTTTGGAGTACGACCGCGCCTTCTTCGTCGGATCGAGTTCGAACCGCTCGATCAGTTCGTCGCGCGCGGGCGTGGCTGCCGGGTCCAGACCCCGCAGCCGCAGCAGGAGGTCGATCGACTCACCACCGCTGAGCTGCGGCCACAGCGTGACGTCGCCGGGCACATAGGCCAGCCGGCGGTGCACGGACACCGCATCGCGATGCGGGTCGGCACCGAAAAGCCGGACCTGCCCGCCGTCGTGGCGGAGCATGCCGAGCAGGATGCGGATGGTAGTAGATTTACCCGCGCCGTTCGGCCCCAGGAATCCGGCGATCTCGCCGGTCTCGACACTGAGGTCGAGCCCGTCGAGCGCGGTGAACCTGCCGAAGTTCTTCCGCAGACCTCGTACATCGATCACCTTCGACGTGTCCATTTCCTCACCTTCGACGAAACAGCGAAACGGTGTCCAGAGTCATCCTGCTCTTGCACGGCGCCCGCTGCTGCGCAATGCCGTGCTGGGCTGTCTTAGAATCGTCGTCATGACCGATACCGCGATCACGCTGCCCGCCGAACTCCTTCCCGCAGACGGCCGTTTCGGCTGCGGCCCGTCCAAGGTCCGCCCCGAGCAGCTGCAATCGCTGGTCGACACCGGCGCTTCGGTCTTCGGCACCAGCCACCGTCAGGCACCGGTCAAGAACGTCGTCGGCGCGGTCCGCGAGGGTCTGGCACAGCTGTTCTCGCTGCCGGAGGGCTACGAAGTCGTCCTCTCCAACGGCGGCACCACCGCGTTCTGGGACGCCGCGGCATTCGGCCTGATCCGCGAGCGCGCCCTCAATCTCACTTACGGCGAGTTCTCCTCCAAGTTCGCCACTGTGTCCAAGAAGGCCCCGTTCCTTCAGGATCCGAAGGTCGTCTCGACCGATCCCGGAACCGCACCCGACCCGGCTGCGCTGACCGCCGGCGACGTCGAAGGCGTCGACCTCATCGGCTGGGCGCAGAACGAGACCTCCACCGGCGTCGCGGTTCCCGTGGTCCGCCCGGCCGCCGCAGGCGATGCGCTGATCGCCATCGACGCCACCTCGGGTGCGGGCGGGCTGCCGGTCGACATCGCGCAGACCGACGTCTACTACTTCGCGCCGCAGAAGAGCTTCGCCTCCGACGGCGGGCTCTGGATCGCGATCATGAGCCCGGCCGCACTGGCTCGCATCGAGGAGATCAAGGAGTCGGGCCGCTGGTGCCCCGAGTTCCTGTCTCTGCCGACGGCGGTCGACAACAGCTCCAAGAACCAGACCTACAACACGCCCGCGCTCGGTTCGCTGTTGCTGCTGAAGAACCAGATCGAGTGGATGAACGACAACGGCGGTCTGGACTTCTGCACCGGCCGCACCGCCGACTCCAGCTCGCGGCTCTACAGCTGGGCCGAGGCCAGCGAGTTCGCGACTCCGTTCGCCGACGAGGCGCACCGCAGCCAGGTGGTCGGCACCATCGACTTCGCGGACTCGGTGGACGCCGCGGCCGTCGCCAAGACGCTGCGTGCCAACGGGGTCGTCGACACCGAGCCCTACCGCAAGCTCGGCCGCAACCAGCTGCGCATCGGCATGTTCCCGGCGATCGACCCCGAGGACGTCACCAAGTTGACCCAGTGCATCGACTACATCGTCGAGCGCCTCTGACCCGGATCGAAGATCTGATCTTCACAGAAGGGCCGCGTGTCCTCTCGCGCTCCGGCACAGAAATTCACTAGTGTTGAGTGCGGTATCCGCGTACCTGGTGACCGGAGGAGGAGTCGATGCGTGAACTGCACGCCGATCGCGCCGACTCAGACGGTGCGTTCATCGTCGTGATGGACCTCGACTCCGGCGAAGAGTTTCAGATCCCGATCGACAGCACGTTGCGCGCGCTCGTCCACCCGCCGGAATCGGTTGAGGCGGATGTCCCCGCCCAGTGCGAGTGCGCGTCGACCGACGCCGCCCGGCCCGAGTCGACCCCCTCCGGGCCCGCTCAGTCGGTGGCCGACCAGCCGACCGATGCGCAGGCGACGTTGTCGCTGACGCCCCGGGAGATCCAGGCTCGTGTCCGGTCCGGTGCCAGCGTCGAAGAACTCGCCGCCGCCACCGGGGTCGGAGTCGAGAAGATCAATCGGTTCGCGCATCCGGTGATCCTGGAACGGAGCCGGGCCGCGGAACTCGCGCGCGCCTCGCATCCGATGGGGGTGGACGGTCCCGTCGCAGGCACACTCGGCGAAATGGTGGCCGAATGCCTTGTGCTGCGCGGACATTCACCACAGAACGCCGAATGGGACGCGTGGCGCACGGAGTCGGGTCAGTGGGTGGTCCAGGTGTCGCCGGAACCGGGCTCGGACCTCTTCGCACACTGGCGCTTCGTGCCCGGTTCGCACGGCGGGACCACCGACCCGATGGACGATCTGGCCGTCGAGCTGACCGAACCGGAACTGGCGCGCAGCAGCCGCAGGCCCACAGTGCAGGCGGTACCGAAGCCTCCGGCCCACGAGGTGGCGCCCGACGGGCACGAATACGTCACGGTGGATGCCGACGACCTCACCGGACGGCAGAGTCACCGACGGGACCCGTTCGGAGAGGTCCTCGATCTGCGGTACGACGACGAGCGTCGAGTGGAGGCATCGACGCCGCAGGAGGAGAGGGAGTCGACGGCACCGCGGCACCGCGGCAAGCGTGCGACACCCACCGTGCCGGCGTGGGAGGACGTACTGCTCGGCGTCCGAAGCCACCCGAACGACTGATGCGACTTGGAGACTCGGTGCTGCCGAACATATCTGCCCTCTGGTTCATCGCCTGCCCCGATCCGGCGGCGGAGTTGGCCGGCGGCGTGTACATCGATCCGGAGAAGACGGCGGACTTCATCGAGAAGGCCTTCGCCGACACCGAGATCACGCCCATCGGAACCTCCGATCTCGCGGCTGCCGTCGACGGCGCCGACAACCGGGTGTTCGCCGCGCACTTCGGCCGCCTGGCGGTGCTCGCGGGCGCCAGCCTTCGCACCACCGACCCCGACGAGCTGACCTCCTATCTCGAGGATCTCGGTGTCGGCCAGACCTGGGCTCTCGTCTCGCTCGACCCTGACACCGACACGGGATGTGTGGCCCGCTGGCAGGACGGTGAACTGCAGCGCGCCTTCGTCGGCACGCCGACGGTTATCCGCACCGACGTGGGGCTGCCGTATCCGTTCGAAGGGCCGTTCTGGGCGGGCGATCACCCGCAGGCCGCCGCCGAACACGATCCGCTCGCGCTGCCCTTCCATCCCGGCGAACTCGCGGACGCCGCACACGGCGCCTGGTTCGGCTTCAGTTTCCACGGCGACACATCGTCGGCCGTCGACCCCGCGCGCATTCCCGTCACCGTCTACCGCGTCGGGCCCGACGACGGATTCGACAACGTGATCGAATCATCGGTGCCCCTCCGCGCGGACGCCCCGACCGAGCCGCATCACGCGCACGCCGCTCCGGAGGGGTCGACCGAGGAGACCGAGCCGATCCAGCGGATTCCCGCGCCGGTCGCGACCCCGGAACCGCTGTCGGAGCAGCAACCGGACTCCCCGCCCGCGCGCACTCCCGGACCGATCTCCCGCTATTTCGGCTTCCGCGGTCGTCTGTGACGGCCGTCGACGCCGGTTGAGCGAATACCGCCCCCGCCGCTGGTTGAGCGAGCGAAGCGAGTCGAAACCGGCTCGCGTTGGTTTCGACTCGCTGCGCTCGCTCAACCAGCCTGGGAGGGAACCGGCTCGCGTTGGTTTCGACTCGCTGCGCTCGCTCAACCAGCCTGGGAGGGAACCGACATGCGTCGGCTTCGACTCGCTACGCTCGCTCAACCAGCCTGGGAGGGTTTCGACTCGCTGCGGCTCGCTCAGCCAGCGGGCGGGAACACCATCGGCACAGGTCAGCGGGCGCGCTCGTAGAAGGCCACCGCCGCCGCGGTCGCGACGTTCAGCGAATCGGTGCCCCGGCTCATCGGGATCCGCGCGCGGACGTCGCAGCGTCGCATCGTGTGTTCGGCCAGGCCGGGGCCCTCGGCCCCGACCAGGAAGGCCACCCTGTCGTCGGTGACCGCCTCGGCGAGGGGGACGCTGCCCTCGCCGGGAGTCAGTGCCACCGTGGTGAATCCGGCCGACCGCAGCAGGTCCAGGTCGGCCGGCCACGCCTGCGAGCGAGCGAAGGGCACGAGAAGCGCATGCCCCATCGACACGCGCACGCACCGTCGGTACAGGGGGTCGGCGCACCCGGTCCCGAAGATCACCGCGTCCACGCCGAGGCCCGCGGCGTTGCGGAAGATGCTGCCGATGTTCTCGTGATCGTTGACGCCCTCCAGGACGGCGACGGTGCGCGCGTTCTCGATCACCTCGGGCACCGAGAGTTCGACGGGCCGCCGGGCTGCGGCGAGGACGCCGCGATTGAGGTGGAAGCCGATCACCTCGGCCATCACCTCGGCGCTCGCACGGTAGAACGGCACCCCGGCCAGCGCCGGGTTTTCGAGGTCCGAGGCCAGTTCGTCGAGCCGGCGGTCGACGCCGAAGAAGGCATGCGGTGAAAACCTCGAGGCGATCATCCGCTGCGCCACCAGCACTCCCTCCGCGATCACAAGCCCCTTCCCCACCCGGCCGCCGGGCAGCGCGGGTACATCCGGGCGGCGGTCCACCGAGTTGAGGTCCCGGAAGTCGTCGATCCGCGGATCGGACGGGTCGACGATGTCGATGACGTCCACGGCGAGGTGGTCGGTCGGCCGGACTGCGTCTGTCGAGGTCACCAGTCAACGGTGCCACATCGTGGCCGGTCAGCGGTGCTCTGCACCGGCGTCGGTGAGCTTTGGCACACTGGACGGGTGAACAATTCGTCGTCTGACGCTGCCGATCCGCTCTCGCTCGAACGCCCCAGGGGCACCGACTGGCCGGAGATCCTCGAGATCGACGCCCGTGCGTTCGCCCTGCCGAAGCCGCTGCCCGCCGACGAGATGATCGAGTTCCGCAACCGGGCGGGTGAGGGCGACACCGTCATCATCCGCGACACCGGCTCCGACGGACGTCCGATCGTCGCCGTCTCGTTGTACTTCCCCGTGCCGCTCACCGTCCCCGGCGGCGAGTCGGCCACCACGGCCGGACTGTCGTGGGTCTCGGTGTCGGCCACCCATCGGCGCCGCGGTCTGCTGCGGCGGATGATCACCGAGCAGTACCGGACCTGGCGCGAACGCGAGTTCCCCCTCGCCACGCTCACCGCGTCGGAGGGCGGCATCTACGAACGCTTCGGTTTCGGGCCCGCGATCTTCTCTCATCGCGTCCGCGTGACTCCCGCGTCCGCGCAGTTCCGCACTCCCCCGCCGGCCGATTCCCGGGTCCGCTACGGCAACAGCGAGCAGGTGGTCCGGCACGTCCCCGAGGTCCATCGCCGCTGGGCCGCAGGGCGCAACGGCGCGATCACCCGCCCGGAGACCTGGTGGCCGTCGATCATCGCCGACCGTGCCTTCCGCCGGAACTCGCAGACCAGCGGCCTGCACTATCTACTGCACGCCGACGGCTATGCGGCCTACCGGATCGATGCCCGCGACAAGACCGCGATCGTCGAGGACTTCGTCGCCGCCACGCCGGAGGCACACACCGACCTGTGGCGCGTCCTGTCGAGCCTGGACCTGGTCTCGGCCGTGACGGCGTCCATCCCGGTCGACGACCCGCTGCCGCACAAGCTGGTGAACGCGCGAGCCCTCGAGGTGCAGGGACGGGCGGACGAGCTGTGGGTGTCGATCCTCGACGTCGTCGCCGCCCTGGAACTGCGCACCTACGGCGCAGACGGCGACCTGGTCCTGGACGTGACCGACGGTTTCGGCGACCGTGCGGGACGCTACCGGCTGACGGTCGCCGATGCCCGTGCGACGGTGACGCGCACCGACGACGCCCCGCAGGCCGGCATCGACATCGCCACGCTCTCGAGCGTCTACCTCGGGGGTGTCGGCGTCCGCGAGATGGCCGCCGCCGGACGGATCGACGCGGATCCGGAGGTCGTAGCGCAGCTGGCGGCGATGTTCGCCGTCGACGAGGCGCCGTTCGCGGGCACGTTCTTCTGACGCGTCAGCCCGAGATCAGATCGGAGATCGGCCCTCTCGCGAAGTAGAGCAGGAACAGGACCGCCACCACGTACAGCAGCGGATGCATCCGGCGCCACTGTCCCCGCGCCGCTCCGAGCACCACCCAGCTGATGAAGCCGACGCCGATGCCGTTGGCGATCGAGTAGGTGAACGGCATGGTGACGATGGTCAGAAAGGCCGGGAGCGCGAGCTCGAACCGGGTGAAATCGATGTCCCTGATCTGGCCCATCATCATCGCGCCGACGACCACCAGCACGGGTGCGACAGCTTCCATCGGCACCACGCTGTACAGCGGGGTGAAGAACATCGCCGCCAGGAAGAGCACACCGGTCACGATGTTCGCGAATCCCGTGCGCGCGCCCTCGGCGATGCCCGCCGACGACTCGACCAGCACGGTGTTCGACGACGCGGACGACGCGCCGCCGACGATGGCGCCCGTACCCTCGATCATCAGCGCCCGTCCGATGCCCGGGAGATTGCCGTCCTTGTCCGCGAGACCGCCCTCCTTGCCGAGACCGGTCATCGTGCCCATAGCGTCGAAGAAGTTCGACAGCAGCAGGGTGAACAGGAAGACGCAGGCGATCAGAACGCTGACATCGTCGAACTGTCCGGTGAACGCGCCGAACAGGTCCACATCGCCCACGAGGGACAGGTCCGGCAGTCCGCCGATGCCGCTCGGGAGTTTGGGAACGTTCATCGCCCAGCCCCCGTGGCCTTCGGACGCCGGTCCGAGATGCATCACGGCCTCGACGATGATCGAGACCACGGTCATCACGATGATCCCGAGCAGCAGTCCGCCGGGCACCTTCCGCACCACCAGGACCGCCATCAGCAGGACGCCGACGACGAAGACGACCGTCGGCACGGTGCCGATCGACCCGTCGTGCCCCAGCTGGACCGGCGGGGCGCCGGCAGCCTCCGGCCGGGTCACGAAGCCTGCGTTGATGAAACCGATGAAGGCGATGAACGCGCCGATGCCCGCAGCGATCGCCGATTTGAGTTCGGCCGGCACGGCGTTGAAGACGGCGGTCCGGACACCGGTGAGGCCGAGCAGCACGATGATGACACCGTCGATCACCACCAGGCCCATCGCCGCCGGCCAACTCATCTGCGGCGCGATCGTCACCGCCAGCAGGCTGCTGATCCCGATGCCGGCCGCCAGGCCGAACGGATAGTTGGCGACCAGGCCGAAGACGATGGACATCACACCCGCGGCCAGTGCCACCACGGCGGCCACCTGAAGCATCGGGAGCACGTTGCCGAGGGAGTCGGCGTTGATCGGTTTCCCGGGGACACCGCCGATGATGATCGGCGTCAGGACGACGATGTACGCCATCGTGAAGAACGTGACCAGTCCGCCGCGCACTTCCCGGGCCACCGTCGAACCGCGCTCGCGGATCTTGAAGTACCGATCCAGCACGGACTGCGACGTCTTCGCCGTGTCGGTGCCGTTCGCCTCCTGCGGTTCGTTGTCGGCCGGATCGGTCATCGGCGGGCCTCTCACTGTCGGGCATTCAATGGACCGGATAATTGTTGCGCATGCGCCGCGCGCGAACCACCACGGGCGGGAAAGCTAGTCTGAACCCATGTCAGACGAGTCCGAGATCCCGCAACTCCCGGCCAGGCTCAGGGCACCCGAACCGGTCATCGTGGCCGGGATGCTGATCTGGACGGTGGCCACGTTGGTGGTGTGGCTCGGCGGTGTTGGTCCCGACAGCGCGCTGCCGGTGTGCCTGGTCGGGCTCGGCGTCGGTGTGCTCGGCACCGGCGTGGTACTCCTCCAGAAGGCCGCCGTGCGCCGCGGTTCCCGCGGCGCTCAGGAAGGGCTCGACGTGCGCTGATCCCTGGCGTTCTTCACCTGCTGATCGTGCTGGGCCTGTTGGGCCACCGAATTCGTCACCCGCTTGGTTCCCACCCGCAGCAGGGCGGGTCGCCGGACCAGTTGCGCATGGGCCACGAGACAGACGAGCAGCCATATCAGTCCGAACAACCAGCCGAAGACGACGTCGGAGGTCCAGTGGACGCCGAGGTACACCCGGCTGAGACCGATCACCGCGATCAGCGCGGGAATCCACAGCAGGATCAGCGGTCGCGCCCGCACGCGCGGATACAGCCGGTACAGGATGACGGCGGAGAGCCCGTACACGACGGTGCTGAGCATCGCGTGCCCAGAGGGGAACGACGCTCCCCCGACGTCGATGAGCCGGTCGGTGACCGGTGGTCTGGGTCTGGCGAACAAGAGCTTGAGCAGCACCATCAGCACGTAGCCGCTCAGGCTGCCGACCACGATGAGTGCCGAGAGGTCGATGCGGTTGCCCACCCACGCGAGCACCAGCACCCCGATGACCACCAGGACCACCGTCAGGGTGTCACCGAGGACGGTCAGGAACTGCATAACCGAGGTCAGCGGTTCGTGCCGGGAGTGCACCACCCAGTCGGTGATGCGTTCGTCGATCGGGAACTGCTGCACTACTGCCTCGCTGGTGTCTCTGGAGGGAACTCGTCGTTCGCGGCTCGCCGCTCACGGTACTGGCTCATCGTCCGCCCGCCCCCGACATCGGCTCAGATGCACCGTCCCGTCGTCGTCCACCCACAGGGGCACGCGCCGCCGGTCGTCGGTCTCACCGGTCACCGTGACATGGAGATCGTCGTGGAGCCGCACGCGGTGGGGCGCGGGCAGTCCGGCCGCCGCGGACAGCCGGACGGCGTCGGCGGAGTCGGGGTCGACGGACTCGCCGCCCTGGTCCGGGATCACCCGGTAGACCTCGGCCGCGGTAGGTGCATCGAGGAGATCGGCCAGCAGAGCGGCTGAATCGGCGTCGGGCGGGATCGCAGGCAGGACGGCGCGACCGGCGGGCACCACGCTCATCCACCACGGCGCCCCGACCACCACGGGATCGTCGGAGACTTCGCCGGAGACCGTCCGGGCGCCTCGGGGCGGTTCGACGTCGTCGACCGCGAACGCCCCGGAACGCACGGCACTGATCAGCGCGGCATGGGCACGGACTGCGACGCCGGGTGCGACCGTCCGTGCCGGATCGGCGAGCCTTGCCAGCCAGTCGGCCGCGTCGTCGGCGTCGTCCGGCTCACCGGCGGCGAGGAGTCCGGCGGCCGCCACGGGCACCTCGACGGGGTCGAACAGCCCGCGCAGCGACGTCTCGTCGACCGATCGGAGACCCCGTAGCGCCGTGCCGTCGATCTCGGCGTATCGCCGCAGCCACCACCGCGTGTACCCGCCGGTCAGCGCGGACGCGGTGTCGGGGTCGTCGGCCAGCAGCGCGAGAGCGGCCGGCCACTGCCGAGGGTCGACGAGGTCCAGGTCGCGAACGGCGATCAGTTCTTCGGGCGGCACCTCGTGCTCCTCCCACCATCGCTCCTCGTCGGGCAGGTCGTGATCCGGCGCGACGGGCGCGTCGTCGCGCACGAGCGTGAATCCCCATCCGACGCCGAGTCGGCGCAGAGCCGTCGGCCCGTACGTCTCGACCACCGAATCGGCGACGGTTCCGAACGGAGAGTCGTCGACCAGCACCTGCGCCAGCGGGCTGTCGGGCAGCAGGAGTTCGTCCGCCGGCCACCGCTCGCCGTCGGCTCCGAGCAGTTCCAGACCGCCGAGTTCGGCCGGCGCGCGACCGGCGTCGGGCAGTCCGAGGATCCTGAGCACCACGTCGGTCACGGCGTCCGGGTCGGCAGCGCGGTCGTCGGAATCGGGGCCGGCGTCGAGCTCCGCGATCAGCTCGGGCAGCGCCAGCGCCGCCGCGGGCGAGATGCGCGTGAGTCCGAGGCGGTCCAGGAGCGGGTCGTAGGCGGCGGGATCGACGGTCGGCACCCAGCTCGGGACGGGCGGATCGTCGAGCCCGTCCAGCCCGTCGATGAGAAAGAGCCCGCGGCACCCGACGTTCATGCGGCCGTCGGTGCGCGGAACCGGCAGCGTTCCCAGTTCCTCGGCGGTCCGTGCGTCCGGGACCATCGGCGCCAGCGCCGCGTAGAGCCGCGACCACCATGCGGTGTCCTCGCCGCCGGCACCGGACAGCAGCTCGGCCAGATCGGCCAGGCCGAGGCGCCGAGCGCCCAACCCCACCAGCAGCGACGCCGTCACCCGGTCACTGACATCCGGATGCGCCAACGGTTCGAGAAGGTCGCCGAGCAGCGCCGCGAGGTCGGCCGTCAGGCCCGGGAGCACCCACGCCCGTTCGGGCGAGAGCGCCTCCCCGGTGGCAGACGGCAGCCACCGGGCAGTGCGCAGCCGGTCCCGGACCGCCTCCCGGAGCACCGCGTCCACCCGGCCCGATGCGAGCGCCGGCGGGGGAATCACCGCTTGCTTCTGGTCGTCGGGAACCAGTGCCGCGAGTTCGGGATAACCCGCGGCCGCCGCCTCGACGTCGGCGTCGGGATGCAGTTCCCGGCGATCGGGCGTCAACGGCAGGTCGGCGATCACGCGCGCGGGAAGGGTCAGTTCGATATCCGTGGCGTTGGGGCTGCGCAGCGCGTCGCCCGACAGCGGCCGTATCCGTCCGTCCCGGATCGGCACCAGCCATCGGGCGGTGGCGGCTCGCGCGATCAGCCAGCGCCGGTGCTCGGTGCCGTCGCGGGTGATGACGACGGTGTCGCCGTCGGCCAGACGCTCGTAACTCCGCCCGGCGACGTCGATCCGCGCGAGCGCCTCCAGTTCGAGCAGGAGGTCGGGCGCCTGGTGCTGCGCCGCCGACACGATCGCGGCCGCGGCCTCCTCGTCGGCCGTCTCCAGCACCACCTCGGTGTCGAATCCCGCAGCGGGCTGGGCCGCCGAGGGCCAGGCCAGTCGCTGCGCGGGGACCCGATCGAGATCCAGCTCCGAATCGGGATCGTCGATCAGCGCGCGGATCTGTCCGCGAGTCCGATCGGCGTCGAACTCGATCGATCCGCTGCGTGAGGCGAGGGTGACGCGCGCGGCGAGCGACGTGGCACGGAAACCCATGCCGAAGCGGCCGACGGTGGTCCCGCCGTGGATCAGCGGGCTCTTCGGCGACACGCGCAGCGCCGTGAGCGACCGGACTCCGGCGGCCGTCAGCGGCGCACCGGTGTTCGCGACGTGGACGGTGGCGCCGTCGGCCCACACCGTCACCCGGCCGTCGATGCCGGCCAGGCTCGCCGCGTCGGCCGCATTGGCCGCGAGCTCGGTGAAGAGGCGGTCGCGGTAACCGATCTCGAGAAGTTCCGCCTCGGCCGCAGCGTCCTCGGCCAGACGGGTGGGCGACGACAGCCAGCCCTGCAGGGTGCTCCGGCGCAGGTCCGCGGTCCCGAACGGATCCGCGGGATCAGTCTCCGGCCGGGGCATCGCTCGCCGGAACGGCCGGCAGCGTCACGACCTCGACGGCACCGTCGTCGAAGGCGTCGTAGGCCGGGCTGCCATTGCCCGGTGCGGGCCGTACGTCCGAATGCGCGCCGCAACCGTACTCCGCGGAGACCGCGCGGCCGTCGGCGGACAGCTCGTTGGCGCAGACGCCGAAGGCGCCGTGGAGCGCTCCGGCAAGGGGCAGGTAGAAACCACAGGTCCCGCACGAGTGCCGGGCGTTGCGGGCCATCGCCGAATCGGGACCGAATTCGCCGTCGTACCAGCGCTGGGCGGCGTCGGCGCGGCCCTCGAAGGAGAGCAGGCGCTTGCGTCCGAGGCCGATCTCCGCCGAGACCTGCCCCACCTGATCCCGGTCGATGGGATCGACGTCGAGGGTGTCGATCTGCCCGGGGACCAGCCGCGGATCGTCGGCGGGCGCGGCCAGCAGATCGCCGGGACCGAGATCGCCCGGCGCGACGCGATCCACCCAGGGAACCCATTCGGGGGCGAGCAGAGCGCCGTCGCCGGGGAGCAGGACGGTCTCGCTGACCGTCAGTTCCCTCGACTCGGGCGCACCCGCGACGACGACGCACCACTGCCAACCCCGGTAGCCGGGGACTTCGGCGGCGAAGTAGTGGGTGGCGGCGTACTCGCCCTCCGAGCGCGCCCCCAGATGCTCACCAGGCGTTTCGCCGTCGGCGATCAATGCTTCGCGCGCGAAGGCGACAGCATCCACCAGGGCGCCGTTCTCGAATGCAACACTCACCCTTCCAGTGTGCAATAGCGGCCCGGGGTAATGCACGTCAGGCACCTTTCGCAGACGATTCGCGGGATCGGCGAGGCACGCACGAAGCGTCGGGCGCCGCCTGTTCCCAGCCTTGTCCGCGTCATAGGGAACAATTGATGACGTGAATCCTCGTCAACCCGGTGACAACCGCCCCCACGGCGGTGACCGGCAGCAGTCTCCGCGGTCTCCGCGGCGGCCGGCGCCGCATCCCGGCCAGGCGAACTACCCGGCCGACCCGCGACCGCGCGTGCCCACCCGACCGTTCGAGTCCCGCGAACGTCCGGCCAGCGAGGGCTATCTGCCTCCGCGCACCCGGAACCCGCATCTGCCCCCGCTCGACCCGCAGACCGAACCCGTCGACCAGCCGACCACCCGGATCAAGCCGGAGGCCGGCGCGCAGGACCGTCGCCGCGGCACCGAATACGTTCCACCCGAGAAGGTCACGGTGGTCCGGGTCTTCGCGCGGCGGTCGAAGTACTTCACCGCCCGCGGCGTGAACATGGTGCATCGCGCGGCGACGGCCGACGGCGCCGACCGGTCCGGACTCACCGCGCTCACGCTGCCGGTGATCGCCAACAGCGCCGTCGACGCCGCGATGGCGGTCGCGCTGGCGAACACGCTGTTCTTCGCCGCGGCCACCGGCGAATCGAAGGTCAACGTCGGCCTGTACCTGGCTTTGACGATCGCACCGTTCGCGCTCATCGCACCGCTGATCGGGCCGCTTCTGGACCGGCTGCAGAACGGGCGGCGAATCGCGATGGCCGCGACCTTCGGCCTCCGCGCGGTCCTCGGGTTGCTCATCATCGTGAACTCCTCGTGGGACTCCTCATCCGGGCAGCTCACGTACAAGCCGTGGGTGCTCTATCCGTGCGCCCTCGGGCTCATGGTCCTGTCGAAATCGTTCGGGGTGCTCAAATCGGCCGTGGCACCGCGCGTGCTGCCGCCCTCGATCGATCTGCCCCGCGTCAACTCCCGGCTCACCACGTTCGGCCTGATCGGCGGCACCATCGTCGGCGGCGGCATCGCGGGCGCGCTCGAGATGGTGCTCGGCAAGTTCCTCCCCTTCCACGTTCCGGGCGCGATGATCTGGCTGGTGCTGGTCGCCGCGATGGGCGGCTACTACTGCATGAAGATCCCGTCGTGGGTGGAGGTGACCGAGGGCGAGGTCCCGACGACGATCACCTACCGCGGCAGTCCGGACGCCGAGGCCCCCACCGAGCGGGCCCACAAGCCGAGCCTCTCGAAGCGGTTGGCGGCCAAGATGCGCCAGCCGCTGGGCCGTTCGGTGGTGACCGGACTGTGGGGCAACGGAACCATCCGCATCCTGACCGGGTTTCTCACCCTGTACATCGCCTTCTACGCCAAGGCGCAGGACCACCTGGGTTCCGGCTGGGCGCAGCTGATGATGCTGGGTGCGGTGGGTGCCGCCGCCGGCGTCGGCAACGCCGCCGGAAACGGCCTCGGCACGCGGATCGAGCTGCGCAATCCCACCGCGATCGTCGTGTGGTCCACCGCGGCCACATTCGTCGGATGTCTGCTGGCCGCGATCTTCAACTCGCTGATCTTCGTCGTCGTCGCAGGCTTCATCGGCTCGGCGACCAGCGCCATCGCGAAGGTCTGCATGGACTCGAGCATCCAGGACGATCTACCGGAGGAGTCCCGGGCGTCCGCATTCGGCCGGTCGGAGACGGTGCTCCAACTCTGCTGGGTCTTCGGCGCCACCCTGGGTGTGCTCCTGCCCACCGAGCTGTGGATCGGCTTCACCGTGGTCACCGTGTTCGTCGGAATCGGTCTCGTCCAGACCTTCCTGACCAGCCGCGGTTCCACGATGGTGCCGGGCTTCGGCGGCCGCCGCCCCGATCACGCGGCCCCGACGATGCCGATCGAAGTGCCCGACCATCTGCGCGCACCGCGCTGAGCCGCGGCCGACACGCCCCTGATCGAGCCCGCACATCCCCCAGCCCCCGCCCCCTAACCGAAGGACGTATTCGACGTGATGCAACCGGGAGACAAGAAGGCCCTCGCGATCATCGGAGCCGTGGTGGTCGCGGCCCTGGTGATCATCGCCGGCGCCACCACGCTGCTCGTCCGGGGACACGAGAAGCCGCTGCCGACCATCTCGTTCCAGGCCGGCGACCACCTGACCCGGGCCGAACCGTCGTACTGGTGCTCGGTGAAGATGGACGACTGCCGACTCGTCGACCGGAACGGCAAGTTCAAGCTCCGCACCTACGACCACCCGGTCGCCATCGGCGAGCGGGTGACCCTGAGCGTTCCGAAGGAGATCTCAGACGGGCCGTGGACGCTCATCGCCGAATACGCGACACCACGGGGCATCGCACGCGTGATGTGGCTGCACCTGCCGGGCACCACTTTCACGCAGATTCTGCACAGCGAACCCGATCGGGTGCTGATGGGCGTGGAGGTGTCGTCGATCTCGGCGTACCGGGAGAAGACCCCCGGCCAGGACAACGACTCGCTCGACGTCGACCTGTCGATCCGCGGCACCTTCTCGATCCGGACTCTGCCGGTCGACTTCCGCATTCCGAACACCGCGACGCTGCCCGACCAGCGCGGCTAGCTCGGCCGGACGGAGGCCCGCCTCAGCGGTCGAGTTCGCGTGTGACGCCGCGGACGACCTCCGAGATCCGCTGGGCGGTCTTCCGGTCGGGATAGCGGCCGTTGCGCAGATCCGGCTGCACCTTGCCTTCGAGCAAGGTGATGAGATCGGCGATGAGCCCGTGCAGTTCGTCGGGCGAGAGACGCTTCGCGTCCCGCTCGCGGCGTGCCGCCTCGCGCGTGTTGCGCGCCACACTGGGCGCCGGTTCGAGGACCGTGACGCGCAGCGCCTGCGGGCCGCGGCGTCCCGCCGCCATGTCGAACTCCACCTTCTGTCCGACCTTCAGCTCCGAGACGTCCGAGGGCAGCGCGTTGGCCCGGACGTACACATCCTCGCCGTCGGTCTGCGACAGGAACCCGAAGCCCTTCGCGGAGTCGTACCACTTCACCCGGCCGGTCGGCACAGTGCTCACCTTCACAACTGATCTGGTCTGCCACAGACAAAAGCGCCTTGGCCCGATGGCAGTCCGAGCGGAGGCGCGCTGCAACAGATTCTAGCGTTCGGGCTACCGTTGACGCCATGCAGACCCAGAAGTCCTCACGCCTGCTCGGGGTCGCCGTCGTCATGTTCGGCATCGGGATGATCGCGAGCATCGCCCTGCTGTTCCCGGCGGTCCGGGACACCGGGACGGCCGTCGTCACGACCGTCTACGTTCTGGCCATGGGCGCACCGCTGGGATTGCTGCTCGGGATCGTGTTCGCCCTGCTGTCCGGCCGGCGCAGCCGGTGAACCGCATCGACCCGGACCGGCCGCTGCGGCCCGTCAGCGACGAGACCGAACTCAAACGAGCTTTCAGTTGCTTCCCGTCCGGCGTGGTGGCCGTGTGTCGCACAGGCGACGATCCCGGGGGCGACCCGATCGGGATGTCCGCCAGCGCCTTCACCACCGTCTCGCTCGATCCGCCGCTGGTGTCGGTGTGCGTCCGCAACGGCTCCACCACCTGGCCCGCACTGAGGGGCGGCACCGTCGGCGTGAGTGTCTTCGCCGCGCACCAGGGCGAAGTCTGCCGCAGGCTCGCGGGGCCGCCGGAGGACCGGTTCACCGGGGTACGCCCCATCGCCGACGACTCGGGCGCGGTCTTCATCCCCGGCGCCGCCGCCCACCTGGCATGCACGGTGTTCTCAGAGATCCCCGCGGGCGACCACCTCGTGGTGCTTCTGACCATCGACGCCCTGCGCTGCGACCCGAACGTCGAACCACTTGTCTTCCACGCCAGCAGCTTCCGCGCGCTCGAAGCTCGACGCGCGCAATCCTGACATACCGGCGTGTCGGAACTCTCAATCAGGATGTGACCTTTGTCACATAACAACCGGATAACGAACGGGATACGAGACGGGTATCAGTGCCGTGAGCAGCACGGACGTGCCACGACGCCCGATCGGCCGCTTCACACCACCTCAGAGCACCTCTTCGCATCAGATGTTCTCGCGGGCCCGACGACGTAGTGTTCATGACGGCCGCCACCCAGGCGACCACCCGAACGCCCGTTCCGCCGGTCGCGCCCAACCTCGCTCCGCCGGCAGGACACCCGCTGATGCAGTTTCAGGAGCGAGGACGGGGGACCCACAATCCTCCGGGAACCGGTCGATCACCTCGGTGGTCGGCCTTGGGGTTAAGCCCGGCAGACGTCGCACCCAGTGACGCGAGCCGGACCGGGCACCTCTCAGCCCGAACCCGACAGCTCACCTCGTAGGCGCGTGGAGAGAGGAAACGAAGACATATGTCCGGACGTCACTCGAAGCAGACGACCAATACCAAGACTTTCGCGAAGATCGCCCTCACGTCGGCCATCATCGGCGGCGGCGCGGCCCTGATGGGCGGCGGTCACGCCTCGGCAGCGACCGATTCCGAGTGGGATCAGGTCGCACAGTGCGAGTCCGGCGGCAACTGGGCCATCAACACCGGCAACGGCTACCAGGGCGGCCTGCAGTTCAGCCCGAGCACCTGGGCGGCCCACGGCGGCACCCAGTACGCACCGAGCGCCGACCAGGCCACCCGCGAGCAGCAGATCGCCGTCGGCGAGCGCGTTCTCGCCACCCAGGGCAAGGGCGCATGGCCCACCTGCGGCGGTCCCCTCTCGGGCCCCACCCAGCGCAGCGCCCCGGCCACCCCCAAGCCGGCCAACCCGCTCGCACCGAAGCAGCAGGACGCCCCGAAGACCGGCCTGGCCAAGTCTGCCGACGCCAAGAACACCGAAGAGGCCAAGCAGCAGATCGACAAGGTCGTCAACGACTCCAAGGTGAGCCCCGAGGTGCGCAGCGCCTGGAAGGCCGCCAAGGACTCCGGCTACCAGCTCACCCCGGACCAGCTGAAGCTGTACAACCAGAACAAGGGCCTGATCAACCTCCCCTGATCACCCGAGAAGTTCATCCGAGAAGACCTCCGCTTCGGCGGGGGTCTTCTCGCATTTTGCGACCGCCCCCGCACCGACGTGACACATGACGCACGAAAACCGGCCGGACCACACGGTCCGGCCGGTCTCGGCAGAGCTCAGGTCAGGTCAGCGGTTGACGACGGTCTTCGACTGGATGTACGGCAGGCTGTCGACGGGCTGCGGCAGCTCGTAGTAATCGCCGAACGGCGAGAGCGCACCCGCCAGGTGAGAGGTGAACTCCGTCACCGCGTGCTGCTCACCGATATCCGTCGGCCAACCGTTGTCCACGTATCCACTCTTCTTAGCCACGGCCTCATTGTGCCATGCCCGCTGAACCGGCGGTACAGTTGTCCGAATGAGTCCCGACCTGCCGCTGCGCGGGTTGGCCGACGATCTCGCCGAGCGGTCCGACGATGCGCTCGTCGAGTTGCTGATCGCCCGGCCCGACCTCGCTTCTCCCCCGCCCCGCGGCACCGGTGTCCTCGCCCAGCGCGCGCTGTCGGCGGCGTCGATCTCCCTGGCGGGCGAAGGGCTCGACCTTCTGGCGGTCGCGGTGATCGAGGCCTTTCTCGACGCGTCCAGTGCGATCGGCGAACGCAAGGAACTCCTCGGGCCGGTGAGCCGGGACGCGATCGTCGCCCGTCTCGGTCGGCGGGCGCGGCGCGGCGACGTCGACGCGCGTCTCGACCAGATGGTCACCCGTGCACTGCTGTGGGGCACCGGCCCCCGCCGGCGCGGCAGGCACACCGACTGGATCGCCGGGGCGCATCTGCCCGCCGCCCTGCCGTGGCGGGCTCACAATCTGCTCGGCCCCATCGCGGAGTCGACTCCCGCGCAGATCCGCGAGCGCATCGAATCGGCCGCCGAGCGGCCCAGGGAACTGCTCACCACACTCGCCCAGGGGTCGTCTCTCGGGCGCAGTCGCGACGCCGCACCGGATGCCGATCCGAGCGCGCCGGTGCCCACCCTCATCTCACTCGGTCTGCTCGCACGGATCGATGAGCAGACCGTGGAGCTTCCGCCCCAGGTGGGACAACTGCTTCGCGGTCAGCCGCCGCTCGAGACCGCGGTCCTGCGGGAACCGCCACTCACCGGTGCGGACGGCCCCGGGCGGTTCGACGCGAAGGCCGTCGACGCCGCGGGGGCGGGCGAGGCGCTCGAACTGCTCCGTCACTCCGGCGATCTGATCGAGGCGCTCGGCACCGCACCGGCGGCCCTGCTGCGGTCCGGCGGCCTGGGCATCCGCGAACTCCGGCGCCTCGCCAAGACCACCGCCCTGACCGTGAGCCGCGTCGGCCTGCTCGTCGAGCTGCTGGCCAGGCAGCGGCTGCTCGACGCGGGTGCGCCCGACTCCGACGCGGGCGACCACCTCGCCGACGACGTCTTCGCGCCCACCGGCGCCGTCGACGCCTGGGCGCATCTGAGTTCCGGGCGACAATGGCTCGGCATGGCGCGGGCGTGGCTCGATCTGCCGCGGCAGCCCTGGCAGATCGGCGACACCGACCGCGAGGGGAACACCCTCGCGGCGCTGTCGTCCGAACTGTTCGACGCCACCGCCGCGGCCTCGCGCCGCGCGGTGCTGGCTCCGCTCGCCGACGCCGAGCCCGCCCACCCGGTGTCCCCCGAAGCGCTGACCGCGGTACTCGGATGGCGTCATCCGCGCCGTCTCCGCCGGCTCAACGTGCATGTGGTGTCCGAGACCCTGCGCGAGGCGACCGAACTCGGACTCGTGGCGCACGGCTCGCTCACGACCGCCGGGCGGCTGCTCCTCGACGTTCCCGCCGACGCCGAGTCGGCGGCCGACGTGCTCGCGGCGATGGACGCGTCCCTGCCCGACCTCATCGACTACTTCCTGGTCCAGGCCGACCTGACAGTCGTGGTGCCCGGGCCGCTCGATCCGGACGTGGCCGACCGGCTCCGGTTGATCGCCGACCTCGAATCGGGCGGTGCCGCCTCGATGTACCGGATCACCGAAGACAGTGTGCGGCGCACGCTCGACACCGGCCGCACCAGCGCCGAGATCGCCACGTTCCTCCACGAGCACTCACGGACGCCCGTGCCGCAGTCGCTGACATATCTGATCGACGACGTCGCCCGCAGACACGGCCGGCTGCGCGTGGGCGTGGCGGCGTCGTTCATCCGCTGCGACGACACCGCGACGCTCACCGAGGTGCTGCGCAGCGAGGCCGCGACCGAGCTGGCCCTGCGCGCCCTGGCCCCGACGGTCGCGGTGTCGGCGGCACCGCTGCGCGATGTGATCGACCGGCTGCGCGCATCGGGGTTCAGCCCCGCGGGCGAGGACTCCTCCGGAGCACTGATAGACCTGCGCAGCCGAGGCGTCCGCGTCCCGGCCCGCGGTGCGGCGTCGTCCCCACCGCATCGACGCGCCGCTCTCGGTCCCGGTCAGGCGCACGCCGTCGTCTCCCGGATGCGGACCGCCGACCGCGCCGCCGGACCGGTCGCCGCGGCCTCGGCGTCGGGTGCCGCCGGCGAGACCGTGTCCACGCTGATCCAACTGGCCCTGCGCACCGGGAGGCGCCTGCGCATCGGTTATGTGGACGCGCAGGGCGCGGCGAGTCGGCATGTGGTGCACGCCCGTTCGCTGGCCGCCGGACAACTGGTGGCCGACGAGGAGGGCGGCGAGCCCGACCTCCGGTTCGCGCTGCACCGGATCACCCGCGTCGAGGTGCTCTGACTCCCGACGGCAGGTGGCCGCACCGCGCCCGAACCTGGACAATGGACCGGTGACCGACGGACCTCTCATCGTGCAATCGGACAAGACCCTCCTGCTGGAGGTCGACCATCCGGGGGCGGCCGCCGCGCGGGCCGCGATCGCACCCTTCGCCGAACTCGAGCGCGCTCCCGAGCACGTCCACACCTACCGGGTCACTCCGCTGGCACTGTGGAACGCGCGAGCCGCCGGCCACGACGCCGAGCAGGTGGTCGACGCCCTCGTCACACACTCGCGTTTCCCGGTTCCGCAGCCGCTGCTGGTCGACATCGTCGACACGATGGGCCGCTTCGGGCGTCTCCAGCTGATGAAGAACCCCGCGCACGGGCTCACCCTCGTGAGCCTGGATCGCGCCGTGCTGGAGGAGATCCTGCGGAACAAGAAGGTCGCGCCCATGCTCGGCGCGCGGATCGATGACGACACCGTCGTGGTCCACCCGTCCGAGCGCGGGCGCCTCAAGCAGATCCTGCTGAAGGTCGGCTGGCCCGCGGAAGACCTCGCCGGTTACGTCGACGGCGAGGCGCACCCGATCGAATTGGAGCAGACCGACTGGCATCTGCGCGACTATCAGGAGTTGGCGGCCGACTCGTTCTGGGCGGGCGGTTCGGGCGTCGTAGTCCTGCCGTGCGGTGCGGGAAAGACCATGGTCGGCGCCGCGGCGATGGCCAAGGCCGGCGCCACCACGCTGATCCTCGTGACGAACACGGTCGCCGGCCGCCAGTGGAAGCGCGAGTTGGTGGCCCGGACCTCCCTGACCGAGGACGAGATCGGCGAGTACTCGGGCGAGCGCAAGGAGATCCGCCCCGTCACCATCGCCACCTACCAGGTGATGACCCGCAAGTCGAAGGGCGAGTACAAGAACCTCGACCTGTTCGACTCGCGCGACTGGGGTCTGATCATCTACGACGAGGTGCATCTGCTTCCGGCCCCGGTCTTCCGCATGACCGCCGACCTCCAGTCGCGACGGCGCCTCGGCCTCACCGCCACGCTGGTCCGCGAGGACGGACGCGAGGGCGACGTCTTCAGCCTCATCGGCCCCAAACGCTACGACGCCCCGTGGAAGGACATCGAGGCGCAGGGCTGGATCGCTCCGGCCGAGTGCATCGAGGTCCGGGTGACGATGACCGATTCGGAGCGGCTGCAGTACGCCGTCGCCGAACCAGAGGAGAAGTACAAGCTCTGCTCCACCGCCCACTCCAAGATCCGCGTGGTCCGGTCGATCCTCGAACGCCACCGGGACTCCCAGACCCTCGTCATCGGCGCCTACATCGACCAGCTCGAGGAGTTGGGCCGGGAACTCGACGCCCCGGTGATCCAGGGCTCCACCCGGAACGCCGAACGCGAGAAGCTCTTCGACGCCTTCCGCCGGGGAGAGTTGCAGACCCTGGTGGTCTCGAAAGTCGCGAACTTCTCCATCGATCTCCCCGAGGCCTCGGTGGCGGTTCAGGTCTCGGGTACGTTCGGTTCTCGCCAGGAGGAGGCCCAGCGCCTCGGCCGTCTGCTGCGGCCCAAGGCCGACGGCGGTCAAGCGCACTTCTACTCGGTCGTCTCGCGCGACAGCCTCGACGCCGACTACGCCGCGCACCGCCAGCGATTCCTCGCCGAGCAGGGCTACGCGTACCGGATCGTCGACGCCGACGACATCGTCGGACCGCCGCTGCCGTGAGACGCACGTAACACTCGTCGTCTGTTCGTGCGACATACCGGTTGTCGGGGGTTCGAACACCATCGTCGATTCCAAGGGGGAACCGTGAACCGTCTCGTCACCGGAACTGTCGTCGCTCTCGCAGCGGGAGCCGTCGTCGCGGGAACCGCGGCCGGGGCCGGCGCGGCCGGCGCCGACATCGAGACCAGCGAGTACGTCGCGCAGAACTGCATCGGCCTGTCACCGAACATCATCGATAATCCCTACTACGGCGGCGTCACCGTCTACCCCGACGGCAATGGGCGCATCAGCGTCACCTGGGGCAATCCCAGCATCTGGGGCTACCGCACCGACGGCACCCTGACCTGGAAAAACCTGCGCACCGGCCGGAGCGGCCAGAGCAATGCCCACTTCACCCACGACGCCGAGGGCGCCGGGTTCTCGGCGGAGATCGCCACGGGTCCGGGACCGGTCCGGATCACCACGCGAGCGATGAACCGAGGGCCCTTCCTCACCCTGGCCGCGCCGACGTGCACGGGAGTGGCGCACGTCCGCTGACCGCATGGGTCGGGTGTGTGCCAACCTGGAGCCATGCCATTGGTCGACCGCATGCGCCCGTTCACGTCCACCGTCTTCGCGGAGATGTCGGCCCTCGCGGTGAAGCACGACGCGATCAACCTGGGTCAGGGGTTCCCCGACTCCGACGGGCCGGCATCGATGCTGGCGGCGGCCGTCGACGCGATCGAATCAGGCGGCAATCAGTACCCGCCCGGGATCGGTGTGCCGTCGCTGCGCCACGCGATCGCCGCACATGAGCGCGATCACTACGGCATCGACCGCGACCCTGATTCGCAGGTCCTGGTGACCGTCGGCGCCACCGAGGCCATCGCCGGTGCCCTGCTCGGACTCGTCGAGCCCGGCCGCGAGGTGGTGATGATCGAGCCGTACTACGACTCCTATGCGGCCTGCGTCGCCCTTGCGGGCGGTGTCCGGCGCACCGTTCCGCTGGTGCGCGACGGCGACGGATTCGTGCTCGACCGATCGGCGCTGGCCGCCGCGTTCGGACCGAATACCGCTGCGGTGCTGGTCAACTCGCCGCACAATCCGACGGGCACGGTACTCACCGACGACGACCTCGCCCAGATCGCACGGTTGACGATCGAGTACGACGCCGTCGCCATCACCGACGAGGTGTACGAGCACCTGCTCTTCGACGGCCGCGGCCAGCACCCGCTCGCGTTGCTGCCCGGGATGGCCGAGCGCACCCTGCGGATCTCGAGCGCCGCCAAGACCTTCGCGTGCACGGGGTGGAAGGTCGGCTGGATCACCGGTCCCGCCGATCTGGTGGCGGCGGCGCGTGCGGCCAAGCAGTTCCTCACCTACGTCGGCAGCGGACCGTTCCAGCCCGCGGTAGCGCACGCGCTGCGCACCGAGATGGACTGGGTGCGGGCCAACGCCGCCGACCTGGCGCGCAAACGGACCGTCCTGTCGAACGCGCTGCGCACGGCCGGGTTCGACGTCCACCGCAGCGAGGCCGGGTACTTCGTCTGCGCCGATCCGCGCCCTCTCGGGTATTCGGACGGATTCGAGTTCTGCCGCGAGATGCCGGCGCGGATCGGGGTCGCCGCCGTGCCGGTCAGCGCATTCGTCGACGACGATCAGCCGTGGCGGCACCTGGTCCGCTTCGCCTTCTGCAAGCGCGACGAGGTCATCGCCGAGGCCGCCGAGCGACTCGGCAGTCTGCGATGACCGCGCGCCGTTCGTACTAGAACATACATTCGATGCCCTGGTAGGCTCCAGCCATGGGCACTGGAGTTCAGGCCTCGTTGTTCGACTCGGCTGACGCGGACGTCGGCCTGGCCGCACTGAGCGCGAGCACCGTACGACACCCGCTCTCCGACGGCGCCTGGGTCGATGTGCGCCCGGGCTGGGTCACCGGGTCGATGCACCTGTTCGACGCCCTACGCGCCGATGTGCCGTGGCGAGCCGAACGCCGGCAGATGTACGAGTCGGTGGTCGACGTCCCGCGACTGCTGGCCTTCTACGATCAGCGCAGCGCGCTGCCGCACGAGATCCTCGAACGGGCCCGCGGTGCACTGACGCACCACTACCGACGAGAACTGCCCGAGGGCTTCGCCACCGCGGGTCTGGCATTGTATCGGGACGGCTCCGACAGCGTCGCCTGGCACGGTGACCGGATCGGTCGGGGACGGATCGACGACACCCTGGTCGCGATCGTCTCCCTGGGCGCTCCGCGCACCCTTCTGCTGCGCCCGCGGGGCGGCGGACCGTCACGGAAATTCATCCTCGGTTCCGGCGATCTGTTGGTGATGGGTGGCTCATGCCAGCGCACATGGGATCACGCGGTCCCGAAGACGCCCGGGGCCGGCCCGCGGATCAGCGTCCAGTTCCGTCCCGCCGGGGTGCGTTGACCCGCGCGCTCTCAGACGTCGAAAGTGACGCCCGTCAGTTCCTCGGACGCCGACCAGAGGCGGTCGCGAACCCGCTGATCGTCGGCCGCCGCACGATAACGTGCACGCGACGGTGTACCGCGCAGCACCCGGTTGGGCCCCCAATAGCTGCCGTTCGGGACGTCGGCCGTCGCCGCGAACAGTGCGGGCAACGCCCCCTGAGCCGCAGGCTGCCCCACGCGAAGCATCGCGCCCGCCTTCATCAGGTAGTCCACGGGCGTCTCGGATTGCCCCATCAGACCGGTCGAGGTGTAGCCGGGATGAGCCAGGACCGCCCGCACGGGGGATCCCGACTGGGTGAGCCTGCGCGCCAGCTCTCGTCCGAACACGGTGTTCGCCAGCTTGGAGTCGCCGTACGCCGCCCATCGGTTGTAGCGCCGCCGCTCCCAGTTGAGGTCGTCGGCGTGGATCCTTCCCCAGTTCTGCGCGAGCGAGGACATGATGACGATCCGCTCGCGCACTCTGGGCAGCAGCAGTCCGGTGAGGGCGAAATGCCCCAGGTGGTTGGTGCCCATCTGCATCTCGAAACCGTCGGCCGTACGCCTGTGCGGCAGTGCCATCACTCCGGCGTTGTTGACCAGGACGTCGAACGGCTCGACGCCGGCCGCGAAATCGCGCACAGAGCCCAGATCGGCCAGATCGAGATGCGCGACGCGCGCCGACGCGCCGATCCGGCCCGCCACACGTTCGGCTTTGTCCAGGTTGCGGCAGGCGAGGGTCACGTCGGCGCCGGCCGCCGCGGCAGCCCTGGCGATCTCGGCACCCAGCCCGCTGTTCGCGCCGGTGATCACCCAGGTGCGGCCGCTCTGGTCGGGTAATCCGGCTGTCGGCCGATCGCTCATGTCACTGCTCCTTCGCGGCCGCACGCGGCGAACGCTCACGCGGTATGGCGAACTTCACCAGGTCAGCCAGCACACTACCGAGCGACGGCGGCTCGGCGCGGATCAGCAACTCGCGCGGCGCGAAGATCTCGGTCGGCTCCGGCCGACCGCGCAGGGTCACCCGATCCACGCGGCGCCACTTCGCCACCTCGTCGGCGCCGGCACGGTCGATGGCCGCGCCGCTGGCGTAGACGGGCGAGTATCCCTCCTTGGCCCGGTCGGACAACCGCGCGCACTCGTTCACCGGGTCCCCGATCACGGTGTACTCGTACCGGGTCCGCGCTCCGATGTTGCCGGCGAACACCGGACCGTAGGCCACGGCCATCCCCCACTCCAGCGGGAGCTTCTCACCGAGCGCCACACCGAGTTCGCGCGCGGCCACCAACGCCGATTCGGCGGGATTGTCCAGTGGCGCGGGCACACCGAATACGGCGAGCGCCGCATCGCCCTCGAACTTGTTGATGAAGCCGCCGTGCCGTTCCACCACCTCGGCGACGATGGAGAAGAAGGCGTTGAGCACCACCGCGGTCTCGCGCGGGTCGCGCCGCGCCGCGAACGACGTCGACCCGGTGATGTCGACGAAGATCACCGCGACCTCGGTGTTCGATCCGACCAGATCTCCGCCGTGTTCGAGAGCCAGGTCGGCGACCCCCACTCCGACGTGGCGGGAGAAGATCTCGCGCATCCGGTCACGTTCCTGAAGGCCGTCGAGCATCCCGTTGATGCCGTGCTGGAGCACACCGATCTCGGAGGAGTCGTAGACGGCGACGCGCCTGGTCAGGTCGCCGTCGCGAGCCGATTCGATGACATCGCTCATCTCGTTGAGGGGATCGCGGATCGCACGGCCCACCAGTCCGACGACGCGCCCGCCCGAGGCGAGCGCGATGAAGGCCAGGAACGCGATCGGCCAGTCGAAACGATCCTCCACCTGCGGGACCAGGCCGAGTACCCGCCCGACGATGATCGTGACCATCCCGACCATCGGCACCGCCGAGGAGACCAGCCAGATCACCGCCATGCGCTCGCGCACGCCGTGCATCGCGAACCGCATCGACCGCCCGCCGAAGGCGAGCACCGTCAACGGCCGGACCGCGCTCTCGATGAACATGTAGTTCAGGCACGCCGAGGTTATGGCGGCGAGCATGAACGCCACGAGCATGGCGAGCAGGAACACCGGCTCGGCGTCGGAGAGCACCACGTACATCAGGTACGCGGCGAGCCAGCCGACCAGGTCGGCGTACACCACGCGGGTCGGGATCACCTGCACTTGTCTTCGACGGTCGTCGTCGGCGGGACCGCCGCTGACGAACCACGCGAACTGCGGTTTCAGGAACAGCAGCGAGATCGCGAGACTGACGATCAGTCCGACCAGCGTCGAGAACAGTACCGCGAGCATGCCGGGATCCTCGGAACCCGAGTGCAGCGTGAGTTCGCCGCCGCTGAACGCGAGGAACACCGCGATGAAGGTCTCGATGCTGATCAGGATCTTGGCCCCGCCGAGAATCGCGCTTCCGAGCACCATGGCCCGGGCGACGATTCCGCGGCGGGTCGCCACGTCCATCGCCCGCCACTCGGTGGCGACGCGTTCGCTTCCGCCTTCCACGAGCCGCCCGCCGAAGTAGGCCAGTTTCAGCCTGCGGTCCACCCATTCGGCAAAACGGTGCAGCTCAGTGCGAGTCTCGCCACGCACAAGCAATCACCTCCCGGCCCAATGGAATCTCACTGAGATTACCGAAGACCGGGAGGTGATGTCGGGGTGGAGCGATCAGGCGGTGTGCGTCGCCTCGATCTCGAGCGTGATGGTGATCTTGTCACCGACCACGGTTCCACCGGTCTCCAGCGGCATCTCGATGTCGATGCCGAAATCCTTGCGGTTGATCACGGTCGAGGCCTCAAAGCCCGCGACCGGGCCCTGGCCCATTCCCGCGTTGACGCCGTTGTACTCCATCTTCAGGGTAACCGGCTTGGTGACGCCCTTGAGCGTGAAGTCGCCGGTGAGCTCGTAGTCCCCGCCCTTCTCCACGACGGAGGTGGAGGTGAAAGTGGCGGTCGGGAACTTCTCGGCGTCGAAGAAGTCGGCCGACTTGATGTGGCCGTCGCGCTGTTCGTTGCGGGTGTTGATCGAGGTGACGTCGATCTCGGCCTGAACCGACGGCGTGCCGTCCTCGGCGATGGTGATGGTGCCGGTGAAGGCGTCGAAGGTGCCGCGGACCTTCGAGACCATCAGGTGGCGGACCGAGAAGCCGATGGTCGAGTGGACCGGGTCGATGGTCCAGGTGCCGGGGGTCAGGTCAGCGGGGGTGACGGTTGCTGCAGTCATGACGGTTCTCCTTGCGGAAGCGATCTCGATGGCGTCTGTGGTTCTGCGGCGGCGTGTGCCGCACACACACAGAGCATAACCGGACCGTGGTCCGGATAATTCCGGTTGTGGCGCCAATCACGGAAAGTACCGTCGGATCACGTCCGGACGCTCAGACGTCCACGACGTCGCTCGCCGGATCGATGAGGATCTTCGCGTGACTGCGTGCCGAGGCGAGCGCCTCGAATGCCCCCGCGGCACCGCCGAGCCCGACTGTGCCGGTGAGCAGCGGCCTCGGCTGAACCGTCCCGCGCGCGATCATGTGCAGCGTGGCCCGGAACTCGGCGGGGTCGTAGCCGAAGACGAAGCGCAGGTCGATCTCCTTGTTGCCTGCCATCGCAGGCTGGAAGACATCCGGCTCCATGCACACTCCGACCACCACGACCCGCGAGCGGAAGGGCACGTGCGCGACGAGGTCGTCGATCATTCCGGGAACGCCGACGCATTCGAAGACCACGGGCCCGCGCGGCGTGAGCGACAGCTTGTCGGCGACGCTCATCAGCGACCACCACGGCGTCCGGGGAATGGTCTGAAGTGCGTGCATGGCGTCGAACGCCACCGAGAACAGATCTCCGACGCGGGTGAAGTGCTTCCTCTGTTGCGGCGCCGCGTCCCACGGACTGTCGACGGCGGGGTCGACCACGACGTCTGCTCCGCACTGACGGGCGAGGTCGCGGCGCAGTTCGGAGAGGTCGGCGGCGACCACCGTGCGCACTCCCGCCGCTTTCAGCATCAGGATCACCGCGAGGCCGATGGGGCCGCAGCCGACCACAACGGCCACGTCGCGCCGGCCGATCTCACTGCGCCGGACCGCGTGATGCGCCACCGCGAGCGGCTCGGTCAAGGCCGCGAGTTCCACGTCCACACCGTCGGGGACGGGCATCGCCAGATCTTCCTGGACCACCATGTATTCGGCGTACGCCCCGGGCGCCTGCGCCGAGAGCCCCACCATTTCGACCTCGCCGTCGTGACGGATGATCGGCAGCGCGACCACCGCTGTGCCCGGCTTCCACCGTTTGCGGCATTTGGGACCGTACGAGACCACCTCCCCGACGAACTCGTGGCCCATCACCACCTCGTGGGCGGGGCGCATGAAGTGGTCGTAGCCCACCTTCTCCCCGATGTCGGCGGCGACGTCTCCGTGAACCCGCGCATGCAGGTCGGACCCGCAGATCCCGGCGCGGAGCACTTTGATCAATACGTGGCCCGGACCGGGGCGGGGAACCTCCATCTCGCGCACGTCGAGCGAACCTTCGTGACACACCACAGCTTTCATGCGTCCACTGTAGGGCCGGGTGCGTGCCGGCATCAGGACGCACAACGGCATCCGAGGGAACATTCCCCTCGGATGCCGTCGTGCCTACTGATCTCAGTCGGGACTGCGGTGGCGCGCCCGGCGAACGGTGTACGTCGGGTCCACCTTGACGCGCGGCCGCGTCTCCTCGGATTCGGAGCCGGCGAAGCCGTGGTCCGGGTGCTGCCCGGTGCCGGCGTCCACCCAGTGATGCCTGCCGGTGTCGGGCTCGGGCTGGACGTACTGCGTCTCGCCGCCGGTCGCCGGCTCCGGCTGGTCGTGGGTCACGGTCCGGACGGTGTCCTCGGACTCCTCGACGTAGGTCTCCACCGGCTTCTCGACCACCTTGCGGACGATGACCGGCTTCTCGACCACGACGATCTGCTCGATGGGCTTCTCGACCACCTTCTCGACCTCGACGTAGACCGGCTTCTCGACCACCTTCTCCACGATGTGCTCGACGGGCTTCTCGACGATCCGCTCCACGACGTGGTCGAACCGCTTCTCGATCACGTTCTCCACCAGGACGGGGGTCTGCACGTTCTTGTCGAACTCGCGGCGGACTTCCTGCTCGACCACCTTCTCGATGATCTCCGGCCGTTCGACGATCTTCTCCACGACGTGCTCCACCGGCTTGTCGACGATCTTCTCGACCACGTTGGGCTGTTCCACCACGCGCTCGACGGTCCGGTCCACCGGCTGCTCGATGACCTTCTCGACCACATTCGGCCGCTCCACCACCCGCTCCACCACGCGGTCAACGGGGCGCTCGACGACCTTGTCGATCACGTTGGGCACTTCGACGACGCGTTCCACCACGCGGTCGACCGGCTGCTCGATGACCTTCTCGACCACGTTCGGTCGCTCCACCACCCGCTCGACCACATGGTCCACCGGCTGCTCGACGATCTTCTCGACCACATTCGGCCGCTCCACCACCCGCTCCACCACATGGTCCACCGGCTGCTCGACGATCTTCTCGACCACATTCGGCCGCTCCACCACCCGCTCCACCACGCGGTCGACGGGCCGCTCCACCACCTGCTCGATGACGTTGGGGATCTCGACCACCTTGTCGACGACACGGTCGACGGGCTTCTCCACCACGTTCTCGACGACGTTGGGCACTTCCACAACCCGTTCCACCACGTGCTCGACGGGCTTCTCGATGATCTTCTCGACCAGTTCGGGCTTCTCGACCACGCGCTCCACGGCGTGTTCGACGGGGTTCTCGACGATCTTCTCGACCACGTTCGGCTTCTCGACCACCCGCTCGACCACATGGTCCACCGGCTTCTCGACCAGTTTCTCGGTGACGTTGGGGATCTCGACGATCCGTTCCACCTCACGGTCGACCGGCTTCTCGATCACCTTCTCGACCACGTTCGGCTTCTCGACGATCCGCTCGACCACATGGTCGACCGGCTTCTCGATCGGCTTGTCGACGATCTGCTCCACGATCACCTCGCGCGGCACCTCGACGGTCTTGATCTCCGCCTTCTCGACGACGAGTTCGATCTCCTTCTCTACGACCTTCTCGACCGTCTTGTAGACGATCTTCTCGACCGGGACCTCGATCTCCTTCTCGACCGTCGTCTCCACCGCCGATTCCTCGGTCGCGTCGACGTGCTTCTCGACGACCTTCTCGACGGGCTTGTAGACGATCTTCTCGACCGGGACCTCGATCTCCTTCTCGACGATCTTCTCGACGGGAACTTCGCGGATCACCTCGACGATCTTCTCGACGGGCTTCTCGATCACCTTCTCAACGACCGACTCGACCGGGACCTCCACCACCTTGTCGACGATGGTGACGATCGGCTTCTCCACCATCCGCTCGACGCTGATGGGCTTCTCGACGACGTCGTCGGTGATCTCGACCAGCAGCTTCTCCACCATGCGCGAGACCTCGGTGGGCCGCTCCACGATCTCGTCCACCACAGTCACGAGCAGCTTCTCCACGAGCCGCTGGATCTCGATCGGTTTGTCGACGATCTCGTCGAGGATCGTGACGATCGGCTTCTCCACCAACCGCGGGATGTCGATCTCGTTGTCGACGATCTCGTCCTTCACCGTCACGATCGGCTTCTCGATGACGCGCGGCACGTCGACGGGGGTGTCGACGATCTCGTCGACGAAGGTGACGACGGGCTTCTCCACCAACCGCGACAGCTCCACCGGCTTCTCAGCGATCTCATCGACCACCGTCACCACCGGCTTCTCCACCAACCGCGGCAACTCCACCGGCTTCTCAGCGATCTCATCGACCACCGTCACCACCGGCTTCTCCACCAACCGCGACAGCTCCACCGGCTTCTCAGCGATCTCATCGACCACCGTCACCACCGGCTGCTGCACGAGTCGCTGGAGTTCGACCGGCATCTCGATGATGTTGTCGACCACCGTCACCACCGGCTTCTCGACCCGGCGATGGATGTTGACGGGCTTGTCGACGACCTCGTCCTCGATCGTCACCACCGGGCGTTCCACGGCGCGGCTGACGCTCACGGGCTTGTCGACGATCTCGTCGACCACCGTCACAACGGGTTTCTCGATCAGCCGCGAGACCGTCGCCGGCTTGTCGATGATGGTGTCGACGGTGTTGACCACCAGCCGTTCCACGATCCGCTCGAGCGTGACCGGCTTATCGATGACCTTCTCTACCGGGTTCTCCACCAACCGCTCGACGGTGTACTCGCGGTCGACGACGTTGTCGACAATGTTCAACGCCGGATCGTTCTCCTGCGGCGTCCCGCCGTTGGCCATCGCCCCTCCTTGTGCGCGCTGCTATCACCGAAACCCTTCCACAGGGCGGCAGAAACTTCCTAGCTGGACCCTAAGGTTACGCGGCAGCCGAATGACATGGACACACAGTGAACTCGATCCGGTTCGCACCATCCGCGGGCCTGCCGGAGATGTTCAGACGACGAGAGATGTTCAGACGAAAAGGATCAGAGGCCCACCGTTGCCGGTGGGCCTCTGATCGAATGTGGCCAGAGTCGGGATCGAACCGACGACCTTCCGCTTTTCAGGCGGACGCTCGTACCAACTGAGCTACCTGGCCGGACGGTGCCGGTGAAAAACCGAAACCAAAAAGCGACCCTGACGGGACTCGAACCCGCGACCTCCGCCGTGACAGGGCGGCGCGCTAACCAACTGCGCCACAGGGCCATATTCAATTTGTTGCCTTGAGAACCTTATCAGACTCTCACCGCGTACCCCCTACGGGATTCGAACCCGCGCTACCGCCTTGAAAGGGCGGCGTCCTAGGCCGCTAGACGAAGGGGGCCGGTGTTCCTCGTTGGGAGCGAGACAAACTTTATGGCACTTCGTCGACAGAACGCAAATCGTGTGGTCAGCGACGTTTTTCGGCTATTCACACGCACATCGAGGGTGATCGGCGAGCGCCGCGCCGACAGCCGTCGGAGACCGGAAGCGAAGAAGCCAGGCCGGAGATGTTCTCCGGCCTGGCTTCCACCAGTGCCCCCAGTAGGGCTCGAACCTACGACCTGCGGATTAAAAGTCCGTAGCTCTACCAACTGAGCTATAGGGGCGTCGCGTGCGGTGCACGACTTGTGGCAGTCTACCGAACCGCCGACCGACGCTCCGGCACGACCTCTCGTGTCAGACGGTCAACGACTGGCGCTCGACCGAACGGACGGCCGCCGTGAACTCCGGAATGAACTTCTCCGCGCCCAGCACACAGCACGCATGGCCACCGGCGACATCGAAACGCTGAGCGCCCGGGATGCCGTCGACGAGCAGTTGCTGCCGTTCGGGTTGCACCACCTTGTCGAACGTCGAGACCACCACCGAGGTCGGCACATCGATCTCACCGAGCCAATCGCGCGAATCGAATCGGGCCATCGCCTCGGCGAACACGCCCTGCAGACCGAGTCTCGTGGAGGTGACCTGTGCCAGACCCCATTTGACCGGATGAGCGGTCGGGTCGTCGAGGATCCGTTCCGACGGAGTGGGGAGAACCTTTTCGACGACGCTCAGCGCCTTGCCGAGACGCTGCTCGAGCGCCAGCCGAGCGGGATCGATGCTGGAGAAGTACGGGCCGGTCGAACAGAGGACGAGCCCGGCCACCCGGTCGGGGCTGCGGCGCCAGGCGAGCTGTGCGATGCCTCCGCCCATGGAGAATCCCGCGGCGATGAACGAGTCGATCCCGAGGCTGTCGGCGACGGCGACCACGTCGTCCGCGCAGTCGTCGAGTGAGAACGTGTCGGACTCGATCCCGCGACCGTGCAGACGGTGGTCCATGGTGATGACGCGGAAGTCGCGTTCCAGGAGCGGGATCACCGGATACCAGCAGAGCAGTCCGGTGGTGCTGACCGAGTGAAGCAGAAAGACGGCCGGACCGTCGCGCCGCCCGGAGTCGGTGACGAAGGTCTCCCCGCGCCCCGGAAGCTCGAGCCGCCGGCCCGACGGGACCCCGGTGACCGGATGGGGACGCATGGCGTGACCGATGCCGCGGCGCATGGCGGCGAGACGACTGCTCAGTGCTGGCATCCCTCCAAAATACACCCGCCCGAGAGGGTCGTCCCTGCTCACAGGTTCCTCTTAGACAAATATGAGAATCCATCTCGTGCGGGCAGCGCGCATCTGACATACTCCGCGACGTGATTCCGATTGACCGACCGAAGCTCGAGGGCTCCATCGCCGTCGGCGACAAGCGACGCCGACGCATCGGCTTCTCCGAGTTCGGCTCCCCCGGCGGCCCGGCCGTCGTGTGGCTGCACGGCACCCCCGGAGCCCGACGGCAGATCCCGACCGAGGCGCGCGAATACGCCGAGACGCGCGGCTTCCGCCTGATCGGGCTCGACCGGCCGGGCGTCGGGTCGTCGACGCCTCACCGGTACGAGTCGATCGCCGACTTCACGCTCGACTTCCAGACCGTCCTGAACACCCTCGGCGTCGACCGCTTCTCGGTGATCGGACTCTCCGGCGGCGGCCCGTACTCACTCGCCGTGTCGCGCTTCCTGCCCGACCGCGTGGTGTCGACCGGGATCGTCGGCGGTGTGGCTCCGGTCAACGGACCCGACGGGATCCGCGGCGGCGCCGTGGACCTCGCACAGTTCGCCGTTCCGTTGCTCAATGTGGCCGGCCGACCGATCGGGTCGGTGCTGAGCACGGTCCTGGGCTTCGCGCGGCCGATCGCCGACCCGGCGATCAGCCTCTACGGCCGCCTCTCCCCCGAGGCCGACCGGGAACTGCTCTCACGCCCGGAGTTCCGGGCGATGTTCCTCGACGACCTGTTGCACGGCGGCAGCCGCCGCATGGAGGCTCCGTTCGCCGACCTGCAATTGTTCGTCCGCGACTGGGGATTCCGGATCTCCGACGTGGACGCCTATGTGCACTGGTGGCACGGCGACGCCGACAACATCATCCCGTTCGCCCACGGCGAGCACATGGTGAAGCTGCTCCCGCACGCCGAACTCCATCCGCTGGCCGGCCAGAGCCACATCAGCGGCCTCGGCCACAGCATCGAGATGCTCGACATCCTGCTCGCCGCCTGGGATCGGCCGGCGGCGGGAAGCGGCGACGCCGGCCGCTAACCGGTCCCGGTGGTCGCCAACCCGGCCGCCAGACCCAGAATCAGTGCCAGCACCAGCACTTCGGTGCCGGCCCGGACGATGGACTCCCGCTCGCTCACTCCGTGCCGTCGTGCGCGCGGCAGCCACGACCGCCGGTGCCACCACGCCAGCGCCAGCGCCACCGCCAGCAGAACCGCCTTCGCCACGAGGATCCGGCCGTAGCCGGTCTCCCACAGCTGCGGACCCACACCGAGTTGCACCGCCGCGGCGACCACCCCGGTGACGGTCAACGCGCCGACCGCGGGCATCGCCCATCGGGAGAACTCCGGAAGCGTCCGGGCCCAGCCGCCTTTCCCGCGCACCGTGACGACCAGCGCGGCGAGCGTGCCGGCCCACCAGGCCGCACAGATCGAATGCACGGCGAGGAACACCGGGGTCCAGACCGACTCGCCGCCGTGGCCGGTGACCGAGACCGCCAGCACTCCGAGGCCCGCGATCACGGAGACCAAGAGCACCGGCGGGTCCGCCCGGAGTGCGGCATAACCCCAGCCCAGGACGGCCAGCGATCCCACGGCGCCGACCAGCACCGGCAAGCCGGTCTGCACGCCGGTCGTCAGATCACCGACACCCACCTCGAACGGCGAGACCCCGATGCGGTCGGCCACCTGCAGCCATCCGCCGATGACGCTGGCGACTCCCCACATCGCCCCGGCGCCGACGATCACCCGGACCGAGGGCTCCGCGCCGATCAGCGGCAGTGCACCGAGGCCGAGCAGCAGCGAGAGCGAACCGATCGTCACCGCGCCGGCCCACGCCGCCGGCTCGGGTGCGGCCAGCGCCTGGCAGATCGCCACGCCCACCACCGCCAGAGCCGCCGCGGCGATGGCGAATCCGGCGCGCAGTCGCACCGTCTCGGCTCCGGGCATGCGGGTCAGCGTCGGCGACGGGCCAGCAGCAGCGCCAGCACACCGGCCACGACGATCACCACGACCACACCGCCGACGATGAACGGCCACACCTTCACACCGTTATCGGTCTCCGGCTGCCAGTCGTCGGCGACGGCGCCGGGGGTGCCGTTGCCCGCAGCCGTCAATTCGAAGGTCACCTGGCCCTCCACCGGGTGGCCGTCGGCCGACGTCACGCGGTAGTTGACCTTGTACTCACCGGCCGGCCCCAGTCCGTGCAGGGCAACGGATATGTCGCGACCGTCGACCGTGGGCTCGCCCTGCTGCCAGAAGTGTCCGTCGGGGCCGACCACCTTGAGCACCGCGTACGAGGACTTCAGGTTCTCGTTGAAGGTCAGCGTCACCCGTTCGGGAGCCGTCGCGACCTTGGCCCCCTGCTCGGGGTCGGAGCCGACCAGCGCCGAATGCGCCGACGCCGGGCCCGCCACCAGCCCCACCAGGAGAGCGGCGGTGGCCGCGAGGACCGCGAAGACAGAAGAACGTGCGAGGAACCTGGACATGCGCAGAACACCTGACCTTGAAGACGTTACGGACACAGACGAGGCGGCCCGCGCCGACTCCCCTCCATCGTGGCACGCAGCGACGCATTAGCCTGAAGGAGTGTCGGTCTACTCACACGGTTTCGCCCGTCTCGCCGCTGCCGTCCCGCAGGTCGCCCTGGCCGACCCGCGTCAGAACGCCTCGCGCACCGTCGAACTGATCCAGCAGGCCCATCGGGAGTCGGTGGCCGTCGTCGCCTTCCCCGAGCTGGGCCTCAGCGGCTACAGCGTCGACGACCTCGTCCAGCAGGATGCATTGCTCGACGAGGTGGAGGCCGCGCTGGCCGCCGTGGTGGCCGCGACCGCTGAGACGACGCCCGTGGTGATCGTCGGCGCTCCGCTGCGGGTGGACGACGCCCTGTACAACTGCGCGATCGTGATCCACGGCGGCCGCGTGCTCGGCGTCGCACCGAAGTCGTACCTGCCCAACTACCGCGAGTTCTACGAGCAGCGCTACTTCGCCGCCGCACGCGACGCGGTCCGCGACACCGCCGTCATCGGCGGACAGCGCGTGCCGTTCGGCGCCGACCTGATCTTCGAAGCAGACGACCTGCCCGGCCTGCGAATCCACGTGGAGGTGTGCGAGGACGGATGGGTGCCGATCCCACCGAGCACCTGGGCCTCGTTCGCCGGGGCCACCGTACTGGTCAACCTCTCGGGCAGCCCGGTCACGGTGGGCAAGCAGGCGTACCGGCGGTCGCTGGTGACCGGCCACTCGGCGCGCTGCATCGCCGCGCAGGTCTACGTCTCGGCCGGCTTCGGCGAGTCGACCACGGACCTGGCCTGGGACGGCGACGCACTGATCGCCGAGAACGGCACCCTGCTGGCGCGCACCGCGGGCTTCTCGATGGAACCGCAGCTGATAGTCAGCGATGTGGACCTCGACCGGCTGCGGCAGGAGCGGTCCCGGATGATCTCCCTGCGCGACCAGGTGGGCGATTTCGCCGAACGCTCGCGGGCGATGCGCCGCATCTCGTTCGACCTCGACGTCCCCGAGACCACCGGGGCTCTGCGCAGGACGGTCGCGCGTTTCCCGTTCGTTCCCGCCGACGCCGCCGACCGAGACGAGCGGTGCCACGACGTGCTGAACATCCAGGTGCAGGGGCTCGTCGCGCGGCTGCGCTCCACCGGAATCGACAAGGTGGTCATCGGCGTCTCCGGCGGTCTCGACTCCACCCTCGCGTTGCTCGTCGCCGTCCAGGCCTTCGACGCGATGGGATTGCCGCGCACCAACATCCACGCGTACACGATGCCCGGCTTCGCCACCGGCGGCGCCACCCTGGCGCGCAGCCACGTCCTCATGGACTCGCTCGGCGTCACCGGCAACGAACTCGACATCCGGCCGTCGTGCATGCAGATGCTCGCCGACCTGAAGCATCCGTTCGCCGACGGGGAACCGGTCTACGACGTCACCTTCGAGAACGTCCAAGCAGGAGAGCGCACCTCCCACCTCTTCCGGCTGGCCAACCACCTCGGCGGGATCGTGCTGGGCACCGGCGACCTGTCGGAGCTGGCGCTCGGCTGGTGCACCTACGGGGTCGGCGACCAGATGTCGCATTACAACGTCAACGGCAGCGTCCCCAAGACGCTGATCCAGCATCTCATCCGCTGGAAGATCAGCACCGCCCGCTACGGACCCGAGACCGTCAGCACCCTGCAGGAGATCCTCTCCGACGTGATCTCACCGGAGCTCGTGCCCGCCGACGCCGAGGGCAACATCCAGAGCACCGAGGACCACGTCGGCCCATACGAGCTGCACGACTTCTTCCTCTACTACCTCACGCGGTTCGGCTACCGGCCCAGCAAGATCGCGTACCTCGCCCGGCAGGCGTGGGGCGACCGGAGCCGCGGCCCGTGGTCGGATCTGATGCGCGACGACGAACGCAACGAGTACGACGAGGCCACCATCGACAAGTGGCTGACGGTCTTCTTGAAGCGGTTCATGTCGAGCCAGTTCAAGCGCACCGCGATGCCGAACGGCCCGAAGATCGGGTCGGGTGGATCGCTCTCGCCGCGCGGCGACTGGCGGTCGCCGTCCGACGCGCCGTCGTCGTCCTGGCTGCGCGAACTGCACCCGGACTGACCGCGGTCGGGGTCTAACCTGGCAGCATGTCCGATTCACAGCGCAACCCCCTCGGCCCGCTCGCTGCCTTCGCCGGTCTCTGGCGAGGTACCGGCGCCGGACACTATGCGACGATCGACAGCTTCACCTACGACGAGGAGATCGAGCTGTCGCCGAGCGGACGGCCCTTCCTGTTCTATCGATCGCGCACGCGCGCACCGGGCGGCGGCCGCCCGATGCACACCGAGACCGGCTTCCTGCGTCTGGCGGGCAAGCAGCACGTGGAACTGTTGGTGGCGCAGCCGACCGGCTTCGTGGAACTCCAGCGCGCCCCCGCTCACCACGCCGTTCTCGAGTTCGCCCAGCACACCCTGGGCGTCTCCCCCGACGCGAAACAGGTGCACGCGGTGAAACGCCGTTTCGAACTCGCCGGCGACACCCTCACGTACGACCTGTGGATGGCCTACGCCGACGTCCCCGTCTCGCACCATCTGCACGCCGAGCTCCACCGAGCCTGAGGCGGCGCCGACGCCGGTTCGGGTTCGCCGACGAACTCGACGGACGCCTGGAGCCCCCGGAACAGCAGAACGCCCGCCCCGCATCAGCGGGACGGGCGTCCTGAGTCGTCAGACTAGATCACTTGATGATCTTGGTGACGCGGCCGGCACCGACGGTGCGGCCACCCTCGCGGATAGCGAAGCGCAGGCCCTCGTCCATGGCGACCGGCTGGATGAGCTTGACAGTCATCTCGGTGTTGTCGCCCGGCATGACCATCTCGGTGCCCTCGGGGAGGGTCACGACGCCGGTCACGTCCGTGGTGCGGAAGTAGAACTGCGGACGGTAGTTGTTGAAGAACGGGGTGTGACGGCCGCCCTCGTCCTTCGACAGGATGTACGCCTGGCCCTCGAACTCGGTGTGCGGAGTCGTGGTGCCCGGCTTGACGATGACCTGACCGCGCTCGACGTCCTCACGCTTGAGGCCGCGGAGCAGCAGACCCGCGTTGTCGCCGGCCTGAGCCGAATCGAGCAGCTTGTGGAACATCTCGATACCGGTGACGGTGGTCTTGGTGCTCTTCTCGCGGATGCCGACGATCTCGACTTCCTCGTTCACGTTGACCTCGCCGCGCTCCACGCGACCGGTGACGACGGTGCCGCGACCGGTGATGGTGAAGACGTCCTCGACGGGCATCAGGAACGGCTTGTCGGTCTCACGGACCGGGTCCGGGATCGACTCGTCGACAGCGGCCATCAGGTCCTGGATGGACTTGACCCACTTCTCCTCGCCCTCGAGCGCCTTCAGCGCCGAGATCGGGACCACCGGAGCGTCCTCGTCGAACTCCTGGGCGGCCAGCAGTTCGCGGACCTCCATCTCGACGAGCTCCATGATCTCCTCGTCGTCGACCATGTCGGCCTTGTTCAGTGCGACGAGGATGTAGGGGACGCCGACCTGGCGAGCCAGCAGCACGTGCTCGCGGGTCTGCGGCATCGGGCCGTCGGTGGCAGCCACGACCAGGATCGCGCCGTCCATCTGAGCGGCGCCGGTGATCATGTTCTTGATGTAGTCGGCGTGACCCGGAGCGTCGACGTGAGCGTAGTGACGCTTCTCCGTCTGGTACTCGACGTGGGAGATGTTGATCGTGATACCACGAGCCTTCTCCTCAGGCGCCTTGTCGATCTGATCGAAAGCGAAGCTCTCGTTCAGGTCCGGGTACTGGTCGGCGAGCACCTTGGTGATGGCCGCCGTGGTGGTGGTCTTGCCGTGGTCGACGTGACCGATGGTGCCGATGTTCACGTGCGGCTTGGTCCGCTCGAACTTCGCCTTCGCCACTTGTGTCCTCCTGGACTGTTGCTGCCGGGTGGTTCCCAGCAGTGGGTTTCTTACTTCCTGCCGTCGGCAGGAGCGGTCTTGCTGAACCGGTGTCCGGCCGGCCCGGCGTCGTGCCGGGACCTGGCCGTCCACCTTATTCGTTTGTGCGCGCGGATTCGATAGCCGACCCCGGCGCGAGCTCCGCCAAGGCGGAGGGCGAGATCACTCGCCCGTTGCCTTCGCGATGATCTCCTTCGACACGTTCGCCGGAACTTCAGCGTACGAGTCGAAAACCATGGAGTAGTTAGCCCGGCCCTGAGTCTTCGACCGCAGGTCTCCGATGTAGCCGAACATCTCCGACAGCGGCACCTGAGCCTTGACGACTCGTGCACCGCTGCGCTCCTCCATGGCCTGGATCTGGCCACGGCGGGAGTTCAGGTCGCCGATGACGTCGCCCATGTAGTCCTCCGGAGTCGTGACCTCGACGGCCATGATCGGCTCCAGGATGACGGGCTGAGCCATCTTCGCAGCCTCCTTGAGGGCCTGCGAACCGGCGATCTTGAAGGCCATCTCCGACGAGTCGACGTCATGGTACTGACCGTCGAGGAGGGTGACCTTCAGGTTGACCAGCGGGTAGCCGGCCAGAACGCCGTACTGCATCGCGTCCTGCGCACCGGCATCCACCGAGGGGATGTACTCGCGCGGGACACGACCGCCGGTGACGGCGTTCGCGAACTCGTAGGTCGCGCCGTCCTCGGCGTCGACCAGCGGCTCGAGCTTGATGATGACCTTCGCGAACTGACCCGAGCCACCCGTCTGCTTCTTGTGGGTGAACTCGTGCTTCTCGACGGTCTTGCGGATCGTCTCACGGTAGGCGACCTGCGGCTTGCCGACGTTGGCCTCGACCTTGAACTCGCGCTTCATGCGGTCGACCAGGATGTCGAGGTGGAGCTCGCCCATGCCGCCGATGACGGTCTGGCCGGTCTCCTCGTCCAGGTTCACCGAGAAGGTCGGATCCTCTTCGGCGAGCTTCTGGATCGCGGTGCCCAGCTTCTCCTGGTCGGACTTGGTCTTCGGCTCGATCGAGACGTTGATGACCGGGTCAGGGAAGGTCATCGACTCGAGGACGATGGGGTTCGCCGGATCGCACAGGGTGTCACCGGTCGTGGTGTCCTTGAGGCCGATCATCGCGTAGATGTGGCCGGCCACCGCGTCGTCGACCGGGTTCTCCTTGTTGGCGTGCATCTGGAAGAGCTTGCCGATGCGCTCCTTCTTGCCCTTGGTCGCGTTCATGACCTGGGTGCCCGGCTCCACACGGCCCGAGTACACGCGGACGAAGGTGAGCTTGCCGAAGAACGGGTGCGCGGCGATCTTGAACGCCAGTGCCGAGAACGGCTCGTCCTTGCTGGGCTTGCGGGAGATGATCTCTTCCTCGTTGCCCACGACGTGGCCCTCGATCTCGCCGATGTCCAGCGGGTTCGGGAGGTAGTCGATGACGGCGTCGAGCATGGGCTGCACGCCCTTGTTCTTGAACGCCGAGCCGCACAGCACGGGGTAGATCTCGGAGTTGATCGTCATCTTGCGGATGGCGCCCTTGATCTCGTCGATCGTGAGCTCCTCGCCGGCGAAGTACTTCTCCATGAGGGCTTCGTCCGACTCGGCGACCGTCTCGAGCAGCTTCTCGCGGTACTCGGCGGCCTTGTCGGCCAGATCCGCGGGGATCTCCTCGATGGTCGGCTCGGCGCCGATCTCGACGGTTCCGCGCCAGGTGATGGCCTTCATCTCGAGCAGGTCGACGACGCCGTCGAAGGCATCCTCGGCACCGATCGGGAGCTGCATGACCAGCGGCTTCGCGCCCAGGCGATCGATGATCGTCTGCACGGTGAAGTAGAAGTCCGCACCCATCTTGTCCATCTTGTTGACGAAGCAGATGCGGGGGACGTCGTACTTGGTGGCCTGGCGCCAGACCTGCTCGGACTGCGGCTCGACGCCCTCCTTGCCGTCGAAGACGGCGACGGCGCCGTCGAGGACGCGGAGCGCGCGCTCCACCTCGACGGTGAAGTCGACGTGACCTGGCGTGTCGATGACGTTGATCTGGTTGTTGTTCCAGAAGCAGGTCACGGCGGCGGAGGTGATGGTGATACCACGCTCCTTCTCCTGCTCCATCCAGTCGGTGGTCGACGCGCCGTCGTGGGTCTCACCGATCTTGTAGTTCACACCGGTGTAGTAGAGGATGCGCTCGGTGGTCGTGGTCTTGCCGGCATCGATGTGCGCCATGATGCCGATGTTGCGGACCTTGGTGAGGTCGTTGAGCACTTCCTGTGCCATTAGGTTCCCTTCGGGAAGTTTTTGGAACTGAGTCTGTCAGTGTGCGAGCGCATCGGACCGGGCTCGCGTGCGCATCCCCCGGTCCGATGCGGCAGCCTCACCAGCGGTAGTGAGCGAAGGCGCGGTTGGCTTCGGCCATCTTGTGAGTGTCCTCGCGACGCTTCACCGATGCACCGAGACCGTTCGAGGCGTCCAGCAGCTCGTTGGCCAGACGCTCCACCATGGTCTTCTCGCGACGCTGACGGCTGAAGGTGACCAGCCAGCGCAACGCGAGGGTGTTGGCGCGGCCCGGCTTCACCTCGACCGGAACCTGGTAGGTGGCGCCACCGACGCGACGGCTCTTGACCTCGAGGGTGGGCTTGACGTTGTCGAGCGCACGCTTGAGGGTGACGACCGGATCGGTGCCGGTCTTCTCACGGGCCTGCTCGAGGGCTTCGTACACGATGCGCTCGGCGGTCGACTTCTTGCCGTCCAGCAGGATCTTGTTGACGAGCTGGGTGACGAGCGGCGAACCGTAGACGGGGTCGCTGATCAGGGGGCGCTTGGGAGCGGGTCCTTTACGTGGCATTTAGATCAGTTCCCCTTCTTGGCGCCGTAACGGCTGCGAGCCTGCTTGCGGTCCTTGACACCCTGGGTGTCGAGCGAGCCGCGGATGATGCGGTAACGAACACCCGGGAGGTCCTTCACACGACCGCCGCGGACGAGCACCATCGAGTGCTCCTGCAGGTTGTGGCCCTCACCGGGGATGTAGGCGGTGACCTCGACGCCACTGGTCAGGCGCACACGGGCGACCTTTCGCAGAGCGGAGTTCGGCTTCTTCGGGGTGGTGGTGTACACGCGGGTGCAAACGCCCCGGCGCTGCGGGCTGCCCTTCAGAGCAGCCGTCTTCTTGGCGGACGTCTTGTCCTTGCGGCCCTTGCGGACCAGCTGGTTAATGGTTGGCACTGAGTTCTTTCTCCTTGAGGACCGGCTCCCGCCGGGCCTTGTTCGTATTCGTTGCGGTTGGTGCTCCGGGCAAGCGGTCCGCCACGCTCACGCGTGGACAGATACTTCCGCAACTCGCCCCACCTGCACGTTTATGCAGGTCAGGTTCGAATCGTGCACCCGTTGTCGGGCGTGTCGCACGCCCTACGCCGATCCACGACTCCGCCCTCTCGGCGCCCGCTCGGACGCCGGAAGGTGAGCAGCACCCAGCTTGGCAAGGCGCCGACGAAATACTTTACCGCCCGGATTTACCACGGTCAAAATGATTGACACCGCTGCGCGAACCGCACCGAAACAGTTCACTACCGGCGCCGATCATCCGGATTCGCCGACGCGGGTGAGCAACTGCCGAGCGGCCGCCCGGGCGCCGTCCACATCCCCGCCGATCACCGCCTCGACGACCTCGACGTGGAGCGCCTCGTACGACCGGTGCGCGCCGACACCGTGTTCGGCGATCGACTCTCGCAGCGCCGGCAGCAACGAGTCGTAGAACTCGAGATACACCTCGTTGTGGCTGGCGGCGACGATGGCGCGGTGCAGGTGCGCATCGGCCTCGACCGCTGCCGAGTGTACGGACTCGGCAGCGTCGGCGCCGTCCCAGAACCCGTTGCGCTGCGCCAGCAGTCGACGCAGCGCGGCGATGTCATCGTCGTCCCGACGGCGGGCGGCCAGCCCTGCCGCGGTCACCTCCAGCGCCTCGCGCAGCTCCAAGAGGTCTTGCCGCCGGGCCGCGGCGAAGAAGTCACCGAGCGCCACCTCCTGCTCATCGGTGGCGATGACGTAGGTCCCCGACCCCTGCCTGCGCTCCAGCAGCCCCGCGTGCACCAACGCCTGCACCGCTTCGCGCACGGTGTTCCGCGCGGTACCGGTCATCTCACACAGCGCGGGCTCGGTGGGAATGCGCTCACCCACCTGCCAGCGGCCGGCGGCGATCTCGTTTCTCAGTTGCTGCGTCACCTGCGCGATGAGACTCTGACGCTTCACTGTCTGCACTCCTGCAGTCTAAATCACTTTGCCTCAATACAACCATTCATCCTACGATTTAGGCCATGGTCACCGATTCCGCGACAACCGCCGCACCATTCCGAACCCCGATTGGGGCCTGGCGCGGCCGCGTCATGGTCCTGGTCGCGATCGTGCTCTTCTCGCTCAGCCTCCGCACGGCCGTCACCTCGATCACGCCGCTGCTCGCGCGGATCTCCGACGACCTCGGCTTCGGCCACACCGTCAGCGGTCTGCTCGGCATGCTGCCGACGCTGATGTTCGGTCTGGCCGGCGTCTTCGCCCCCGCCCTCGGCCGGCGTTTCGGCATCGAGCAGACCACGCTGGCCGCGGTGATCCTCACCGGAGTCGGCATCGCCAGCCGCCCCTTCGTCGGCGGCGTGGCAGCGCTGCTCATCCTGTCCGGTGTCGCACTCTTCGGCATGGGCGTCGGCAATATCCTCATCCCACCCCTGGTGAAGCGCTATTTCAGCGACAAGATCGCGCTCGTCAGCACGGTGTACATCACCTTCGTGCAGATCGGCACCGCGCTGCCCGCCGCGATGGCCGTGCCGGTCGCGGACGCGGCGGGCTGGCGGACCTCGCTCGCGATGTGGGCACTGGTCCCCCTAGCCGCGCTGCTCCCCTGGATGTGGGTGGTGCGCGAACGACGGGCCACCGTCCGTGCCGAGGACGATCTGCCCGACGAGGCGCGTCCCGCGGTCGACGAGGCCGCGCGCCTGCCGGTCTGGCGAAGCAGCATGGCCTGGGGTCTCACCCTGATGTTCGGCATGACCTCGTTGATGACCTACTCGATGTTCACCTGGCTGCCCGAGGTGCTCAGCGACGCCGGGGGCAGCGAATCACTCGGTGGTGCGATGGTCGCGCTGTTCTCCGGGATCGGGTTCGCGGGCACGCTGGTGGCGCCGGTCCTGTGTGCCCGGTTCGCCAATCCGTTCCCGTTCGCCCTGGGCTTCGCGGCCTGCTGGCTGGCGGGCTTCGCGGGGCTGCTGTGGGCGCCGCTGGCAGCGCCGTGGCTGTGGGCCGTCCTGATCGGCATCGGGCCCACCACCTTCCCGATGGCGCTGACGCTGATCAACCTGCGCAGCCGCACCAGCACCGGGTCGTCGTCGCTGTCCGGATTCGGCCAGGGCGTCGGCTACCTGCTGGCATGCGCCGGGCCGATGCTGTTCGGGGTCCTGCACGACGCCACACATTCATGGACCGTCCCGTTCGGCTTCCTCACCGCCACCGTCGTGGTGATGCTGTGCGGCGCCTGGGTGATCTGCCGTCCCCGGTACCTGGAGGACCAGCTCGGCTGAGCGATCAGCTCAGAGGCAGTTCCGCGACCGGGGCGCTGATCAGCTTGTCGGGCGTCGCGGCGTCGCCGACGGTGAATGCGACCGCGGTGGCACCGTGCATGTCGGTGATGACCGCGGTGGTCGACGGCGCGACGTCCGCGGCCGACATCGTTCCGGCGAGCTTCGGCCCGCTCGGCCCCATCAGCCACATCTGATAGATCGTGCCCGGCTCGGGGCGCGGCACGTCGTTCATCACCAGCACGCCCTCGCCGGTGGACGGCGAATACGTGACCGAGGCCTTGCCGCCCGCGACGGTTCCGGTGGTGGTGCGGACGTCGGGTGCGGCGAAGATCTGCTCGGCCTGCGAGGGCTCGGCCGGCTGCGACCGGTCGGCGAGCGTGTAGCCGACGACGCCGCCGCCGATCCCCAGGACCACCGCGGCCGCGGCGGCCACCCACGCATACCGGATGCGCCGCGACTGCGGCTCGGGGTCGGCGACCGGCTCGGGTTCATCCGCCGGCGCCGTCTGCTCCTGGCCCGAGACTACGTCGAGGACGCGGTCGCGCAACGCGGCCGGCGGCGGTGTGGCCGTCGCCTCGCTGATTCCGGCGAGTGCCTCGCGCACCGCCCTGAGCTCTGCCTCGAAGATCTGTCGGTCGCCGTCCTCGGCGCTCCCCACGATCCGCATGATCCGGGCGCGCTCCACGTCGTCGACCGCGTCGAGGGCGATGAGCGCGGCGAGTTCACGCAGGTAGTCCGGGTCTTCACTCACCGCCCAAACACCCCCTCAGCCTCTTCAGTCCGTCTTTGATGCGGCTCTTGACCGTCGGCAACGGCACCGTGAGCCGTTCGGCCACCTCGCGATAGGTGAAGCCCTCGTAGAACGCCAGACTCACCGCCTGAGCCTGCAGTGCGGTGAGGGTGCCGAGGCACTCACGCGCCCGCCGCCCGTTCTCCCGGGAGAGCACCTCCTCCTCGACGCCCGCGGTGATCTCGACCAGTTCGCGAACGCCGTACCGGGTGTCGCGGTCGGACGCCGATCGCTCCGACCGCACCCGGTCGACGGCCCGCCGGTGAGCGATGGTCAGCAGCCACGACACGGCGCTGCCGCGATCCGGCCGGAAATGCCGGGCCTCGCGCCACACCTGGAGGTACACCTCCTGCGTCACTTCCTCGCTGTACCCCTGATCGCGCAGCACCCGCAGCACCATCCCGTACACCCGCGCGCTGGTGCGGTCGTAGAGGTCGGCGAAAGCACCGCGATCTCCGGACGCGACGAGGCCGAGCAGGTCCTCCAGTTGTGCGCCGCCCGCGGTCATCGGCGGACCGCAGGCGAGTCGGCGTGTGTCATCGCACGCCAGCCTAGCCGTCGCGAGCGGCGCGATCATGACGATCGCGTCCCCGCGGGCGCCGTCTTGTCGAAGCGGAGCTGGTACACGTCCAGGTAGCCGGACCGGAAGCCGGCTTCGGAGTAGGCGAGGTAGAAGGTCCACATCCGCTTGAACACCGCGTCGAAGCCGAGCCGGCCGACCGCCTCGTCCGCGGACCGGAAACGCTCCCGCCACAGATGCAGGGTCCGTGCGTAGTGCAGGCCCATCGCGAACTCCCCGGCGGGCCGGAGGGCGGTGCCGCGGGTCGCGACCTCGCGCAGGGCCTCGATCGACGGCAGCCGCCCGCCCGGGAAGATGTACTTGTGCACCCAGGTGTAGGTGCCCTCCGAGGCCAGCATCCGCCGGTGCGGCATCGTGATCACCTGAAGGGCGGCGCGACCGCCGTCCACCAGCAGCCGGTCGAGGGTCTGGAAGTAGACGGGCCAGTACTCACGCCCCACCGCCTCCAGCATCTCCACCGAGACGACGGCGTCGTACCGACCGCGCACGAGCCGGTAGTCGAGCAGGTCGATGCGGACGCGGTCGGCCACGCCCGCCTCGGCCACGCGCCGCAGCGCCAGGTCTCGCTGCTCTGCCGACAGCGTCACCGAGTGGACGAGCGCCCCGCGCCGGGCCGCTCGCAGACACAGCTCGCCCCACCCGGTCCCGATCTCCAGCAGACGGGTTCCCGGCCCCACGCCCGCGGCGTCGAGCAGCCGGTCGATCTTGGCGCGCTGTGCGTCCGCGAGGTCGGACCACTGCGCGCGTTCCGCGTCGCGGTCGGTGCCGAAGAAGGCGCTCGAGTAGGTGAGCGTCTCATCGAGGAAGGAGGCGAAGAGATCGTTGGAGAGGTCGTAGTGGCGGGCGATGTTCGACCGCGTGTTGGCCAGGGAGTTCTCCTCGTCCGCGGGATGCCGCGGCAGTACCGAGGACCGCAGCCGCTGCAGCGGCGCGGGCACCAGATCGGCCACGTCGGCCGCGAACGCGCTGAGCACCCCGACGAGGTCGTCGGTGGTCCACTCCCCCGCCATGAACGCCTCGCCGAAGCCGATCAGCCCGGAAGCGCCCAGACGGGCGAAGAACGACTCCGGGTCACGGACGATCATTCTCGGCACCATCCGGCCGTCGAGCCGGCCGATGCGCCTCCCGTCGGGGAACTCGACGGCGATCGGCAGTCTCGCCGCGGCCCGCCGGAAGAGCCGTTCCGCGGCGAAGGCGCGCAGCCCGGACATGCGGGCGTGCGGCGGCGCGGACACATCCGGCCAGCGCACCGGGTCGATCCGCGGGATGCGGTCGCGGCGGCCGGCGTGCCGGGAATCGTCGGTGCGACGGCTGTCGTCGGTCGTCATCGTGAACGCTCCTTCGTGTCGGGGTGAGGTCGGGGCTCCACGCGCAGGCCGCGGCACCACAGCCGGATCCCGTGGAGGCGGATGCGGGCCGCGACGACCCACGGGGCGAGCGGGGTGCGCAGCTGTGCGCGCACCACCGCGGCCGGAGTCGCCGGTTCCGCGCGTCCGGTGAGGGTCGCGGTGAATCGGCCGCGGCCCGGTCGCTCCAGGACGACGCTGAGCCGGATCCGGCCGTCGACGCCGGGCTCGGGCAGGACGAGTCGATAACGTCCGGACACGTCGTTGAACGGTGAGACGTAGAACTCCTTGTCGACCTCGGCCCGTCCCGCGCCGTCGGTGCGCACCAGATAGCAGTGCCTCTGGCCGTATGTGTTGTGAACCTCGGCGATCACGTACCGGAGGCGACCGTCGCGGTCGTGGCACCAGAACACCGACAGCGGGTTGAAGACGTACCCGGCCACGCGCGGCGAGAGCAGAGCGATGACCGCGCCGTCGGCCCGCGGGGCTCCGACGGAGTCGGTGTACGACTCCAGTCGCCCCCGCAGGGTCTCGCCGGCCGCGGCGGGCGACGGAAAGTGGTCCTCGGGCCGGAAGCGGGCGGCCCAGCGGAGTCCCCGTGGCAGGCGCGGCAGGCGGTCGATGTCCACGAGCCAGCTCAGGCTCCGGTGCGCGAACCGATGGTCCACCGGTTCGCGGCGGATGTGGCTGATGCGGGTGTGGACCAGTGCGGGCGCCGTCATCGTCGCAGCGCCGTCCGTGTCGCCCTGAAGTGCGCCGCGGCCCGGGCACCCGAGGCTGCGCCGTCCTCGTGGAAGCCCCAGCCGTGATAGGCACCGGCGAAAGCGATTCGGTCCGAATCGATCTCGGGCAGCCGCTGCTGGGCTGCCACCGAACCGGCGTCGTAGACGGGATGCTCGTAGTCCATCTCCGCGAGGATCGTCGCCGGGTCGACCAGATCGGTCCGTCCCATGGTGACCAGATACCGCGGCCCGCCGCGCCCCTGCGACAACCGCATCAGCCGGGTGAGGTCGTAGGTCACGGCGACCGCCGAACCGTCGGACCGGATCTGGTAGTTCCAGGACGCCCGGGCGCGCCCGGCGGTCGGCAGCAGCGTCTCGTCGGTGTGCAGGACCGCCGGCTTGGCGCTGTAGCCGATGGCGCCGAGCACCTCGGTCTGCAGCCGGGTCGGCGACCGGAGCATGGCCAGCGCCTGATGCGGGTGAGTGGCGATCACCGCGCCGTCGAAGGTCTCAGACGTCCCGTTCGCGGTGACGACGACCCCGCCGGGCTCGTCGGCGACCGCGGTGACCGGCGCTCCGCACCGGATGCGACCTCCACGCGCCTCGACGCGATCGGCGATCGCCCGAACATAGACGGCCGATCCGCCGACGACGGTGCGCCAGACCGGCGAACCGTACACCGAGAGCATGCCGTGGTGGTCGAGGAAGGTGAAGAGGTAGCGGGCCGGGTATTCCGCGGCCGTCTCCGCGTCGCACGACCACACGGCCGCCACCAGCGGCAGCAGGAAGTTGTCGCGGAAGTACGACGACAGCCTCGTCCGCTCGACGAACTCCCCGAGCCGGCAGTCGTCGTCGGCAGTGGCCAGCAGGCGGCGCGCCGACCGGTGGAACCGGACCACTTCGAGGAGCATCAGCAGGTAGCGTCCGCGAAGCGCGGTACGCCATGTCGGGAACAGGCCCGCCAAGCCCAGCGCACCGGCGTACTCCAGTCCCGTCGCCTGCGAACGGACCGACATCGACATGTCGGTGTCCCGGGTGGCGACACCGAGTTCCTCGAACAGGCGAAGCAGCGTCGGGTACGTGCGGTCGTTGTGGACGATGAATCCCGAATCGACCGCGACCCGCGTTCCGTCCGCCTCCGGTATCCGATGCGTGTGCGCGTGGCCGCCCAACCGGTCGTCGGCTTCGAAGAGGGTGACCCGATGGCGTTCCGACAACCGGAGCGCGGCGGTCAGTCCCGCGACTCCGCCGCCCACGACGGCGATGCGGGAGGGTTCGGCGAAATCCGGCGCTGCGAAGGTTCCACTGTCAGTCACACCAGGCATTCGGAGTCGGCCGACGCGCGGATGGGTCGAGGCGGGACCGGCCCGGCACGGCGCACACTGGTCGGGTGAACGCTCCCGCGATCGTCTGGTTCCGCCGCGACCTGCGGCTCACCGACCTGCCCACACTGCTCGCCGCCGCCGACCGTGCGGACGCGGCGCTGGCCGTCTTCGTGATCGACGACAGACTGCGGCGACCCTCCGGTGCGGCGCGTCTGGCATTCCTCGCGGATTGCCTGCGCGCCCTCGACGCCGACCTGGGCGGCCGCCTGCTGCTAACCCACGGTGAGCCGGCGGCCGTGATCTCCGACCTGGCCGCCCGGATCGGCGCGGCGTCGGTGCATATCAGCGAAGACTTCGGGCCGTACGGCCGGATGCGCGACGACGCCGTCGAAGCGGCGCTGGGCGCCGTGCCGCTGGTGCGGACAGGTTCGCCGTACGCCGTCTCGCCCGGCCGACTCCGGACCAAGGCGGGCGGGCCGTACCGGATGTTCACCCCGTACCGCCGCGCCTGGCTCGACCACGGCTGGCATTCTCCGGCACGCACCGATGCCGGAACGCTCGACTGGATCGACCCAGACGGTCTGGGTGAGCGTCTGGAGTTCAACGCCCTCGCCGAGCGGACATCCGTCGACCTGCCACCCGCGGGTGAGGCGGCCGCACTGCGGCGCTGGCGGCGCTTCCGGCAGGACGCCGAGCGCGGGCTCGACCGGTACTCGGACGATCGCGACCGTCCCGACCTCGACGCGACCACCCGATTGTCGCCGTATCTGAAGTTCGGTTGCGTGCACCCGCGCACGCTGCTGCACGATCTGCGCGGACGCGGTGACGCGGGAGCCGTCGCGCTCCGCAGCGAGCTCGCCTGGCGCGACTTCTACGCCGACGTCCTGCATCGGCGCCCGGACACCGCGCGCGCCAACTATCACGCCGCGTTCGATGCCCTGGAGTACCACAGCGGGCCCGACGCAGACGCCGCCTTCGACGCGTGGTGTGCGGGCCGTACCGGGTATCCGATCGTCGACGCGGGTATGCGTCAGCTGCTGGCCGAGGGCTGGATGCACAACCGGGTGCGAATGATCGTCGCCTCGTTCCTGACGAAAGACCTGCATCTGCCCTGGTGGCGGGGTGCCCGACACTTCATGAAGCACCTCGTGGACGGCGACCTCGCCTCCAATCAGCACGGATGGCAGTGGACCGCGGGCTGCGGCACCGACGCGGCGCCGTTCTTCCGGATCTTCAACCCGGTTTCGCAGGGTGAGCGGTTCGACCCGGACGGCGACTACGTCCGGCGCTGGGTGCCCGAACTCCGCGGCATCGCGGGCCGGGCCGTTCACCGGCCGTGGCTGCTCGCCGGGGACGGGGACGCGGTGCTGCCGCTGTCGCCGTCCCCGGCGAGCTATCCGCCGCCGATGGTCGATCACCGGGCCGAGCGGGAGGTCGCGCTGGCCCGGTATCACCGGCTCTGAGACCGGCCGGCGCGGATCAGGGCTTGGCGGGCGGCATGAGCACCTGGTCGATCAGGTACACGGTCGCGTTCGCGGTGTGGACTCCGCCGCAGATCACGCTCGCGCCGTCGACCTTCAGATCGTCGCCGCTGCCGGTCACGTCCACGGTGTCGCCCTGAACCGTCTTGTGGACGCCGTCGACCTGGTCGGGACTCAGCTGGCCCGGCACCACGTGGTAGGTCAGCAGACTGGTCAGGCCCGCCGAGTCGGTCTTGAGCGAGTCGATCGTGGCCGGATCGACCTTCGCGAAGGCGTCGTCGACCGGGGCGAACACGGTGAACTCACCGCCGTTGAGGGTGTCGACCAGGTTCACCTTCGGGTTGAGGCCGCCGGACACCGCCGAGGTGAGCGTGGTCAGCATCGGATTGTTCGACGCGGCGACGGCTACCGGTTCGGTGGACATGCCGGTCACCGACCCGGGACCGGTGGGCACCTTCTCGGCGTAGGCCGCGCAGCCGGGACCCACCAGATCCGCGGCCGGATCGGCCTTCATCGTCTGCGAACTCATCGCGGTCGTCGGCATGGCGTCCGTGGTCGACGTACTCGTCGAGTCGTCGCTCGAACACGCGGTCATGGTGCCCGCGACTGCGAGGGCGAAGCCCATCGCCGCAACCTTGGCACCCATGGTCTTGCTGGTTCTCATCGACTGCTCCTTCTCGTCGAACGCCGACGGGCGCCGGCGTCGTCATCAGTGACATGGGTCATTCGGCGCCCTCCGGATTTCGGATGGGCCGGTTGTCCGGCGGTGCCGCCGGGCCGACCCATCCGGGCCGTCGACGCCACCGAATACCGGTCATGAACACAGTGATCGCGATCGGTTTCGTCGGCGGACTCATCACCGGCATCTCGCCGTGCATCCTTCCGGTGCTGCCGGTCCTGTTCCTCTCCGGCGCGCAGAACGCCCGCGGCCCGGAGGAGACCGAACAGCCGTCCCAGGGACGACCGGACCGCAGACGGCGGTTCGCCGAGAGCGCGCGGCCGTACCTGGTGATCGCCGGGCTGGTCGTGAGCTTCTCCGCGGTGACGCTCGTCGGGTCGAGCCTGCTGTCGCTGCTGCACCTGCCGCAGGACACCATCCGGTGGATCGGGTTGGCAGCGCTGGTCTCGATCGGACTCGGCTTGATCTTTCCGCCCGTCGAACGGCTCCTGGAGAAGCCCTTCGCCCGGCTGCCGCAGCGGCCGGTGGCCCGCGGGCGGTCCGGATTCGGGCTCGGGCTGGCACTGGGTGTGCTCTACGTTCCGTGCGCCGGTCCGGTGCTCGCGGCCATCGTGGTCGCCGGTGCGACGGGATCGATCGGGCTCTCCACGGTGGCGCTGACGTTGTCCTTCGCGGTGGGTTCGACGCTCCCGCTGCTGGTGTTCGCGCTGGCCGGTCGGCGGATCGCCGAACGGGTGAGCGCCTTCCGGCGCAGGCAACGGCTGATCCGCGTGATCGGCGGACTGGTGACGATCGGCCTCGCCGTCGGCTTGGTCTTCGACGCCCCGGCCGCGCTCCAGCGGGCGATCCCCGACTACACCGGGTCCCTGCAGGACTCGGTGGGCGGCACCGACGATCTCAATCGCCGGCTCGATCTCGGAGGCATCGTCACCGACGCGAATCGCGAACTCTCGAACTGCACCGACGGAGCCGATCGTCTGCAGAGCTGCGGTACGGCGCCGCCGCTGACCGGTATCACCGACTGGTTCAACACCCCCGGCGACCACGCTCTGCCGCTGTCACAACTGCGCGGAAAAGTGGTCCTCATCGACTTCTGGGCGTACTCGTGCATCAACTGCCAGCGATCCATTCCGCACGTCGTGGACTGGTATCGCACGTATCGCGACAGCGGGTTGGAGGTGATCGGGGTCCACACCCCGGAGTACGCCTTCGAGAAGGTGCCGTCGAACGTCGTCGCCGCGGCCGAACGCCTGGGCATCGACTACCCGATAGCGCTCGATCCGGCGTTCTCGACCTGGACCGGCTACCGCAACAGCTACTGGCCGGCCCAGTACCTCATCGACTCCACCGGAGTGGTGCGGCACATCGAGTTCGGTGAAGGCGGGTACGCGACGTCGGAGCGGATGATCCGCGACTTGCTCGCCGACGCCCGGCCCGACAGCACGCTACCGCCGCCCACCGAGCGCGCCGACACCACGCCGACCGAGCCGACCACGGCGGAGACGTACCTCGGGATCGGCAAGGCCGGGAACTACGCGGGTCCCACCCCCTATTCGGCAGGCACCGCGGACTTCGACTTTCCGGAGAGCCCGGCCCCCGACTCCTTCGCCCTGCGCGGCCGGTGGACGCTCGACCGTCAGGGTGCCACCGCGCGTCGCGATGCGGCGATCTCGCTGAACTACCGTGCGCGCAACGTGTACGTCGTCGCCGGCGGGACGGGGACGATCACCGTGAGACGCGACGACGGCTCCTCCTCGACGATCCCCATCAGCGGACCGCCGACCCTCCATCAGATCGTCGACGGGACCGGCAGTCGGCGAGGGCGGCTCGAACTGGCACCGTCCCCCGGCCTCGAGGTCTTCTCGTTCACCTACGGCTGAGAACCCGAGAGCCCTCAGTCGGCCACCGAGTGCGGCAGCTTCACCGACCCCGGCTTCACCTGTGCCGGACGCGAAGGCGGCGGGACCACCGGACCCACGTCGCCGTCAGGCGCGGTGTCCAGATCCAGGAACACCGGTGCGTGGTCGCTGGGCTTGGTGCCCTTGCGGGCCTTGCGGTCCACCCAGCAGGCCTGGGCGCGCGCGGCCACCGGGCCTCCGGCCAGCAGGAAGTCGATCCGCATGCCGAGATCCTTGTGGAACATTCCGGCACGGTAGTCCCAGTAGGTGTAGATCCGTTCGCTGGGCCAGTGCTCCCGCATCACGTCGTGCAGACCGGCGCCTTTCAGCGCCTCGAACGCCGCACGCTCGGCGTCGGTGACATGCGTGTGACCGACGAAGGCCGCCGGATCGAAGCAGTCGTCGTCGGTCGGGATGATGTTGTAGTCGCCGCAGACGACGGTCGAATCCGCCTCCGGTTCGACGGCCTCCCGCAACTTCGCGAGCCACGCCAGTTTGTACGCGTAGTGGTCGGAGCCGACCTCGCGGCCGTTGGGGACGTACACCGAGTACACGCGCACCCCGTCGCACACCGCCGAGACCGCCCGCCCTTCCGGAGCCGACTCGGGGTCGGGAAAACCGGGTGCGCCGGGGAATGCGATCCGGACGTCGTCGAGCCCCACCCTGCTCAGCAGCGCCACGCCGTTCCACTGTCCCTGCCCCGCGTGGGCGAACTCGTAGCCGCGTGCGGCGAGTTCGTCACCCAGTTCGGCCGCGAACGCCTCGTCGGTGACCTTGGTCTCCTGCAGGCACACCACGTCGGGCGACCGCTCGTCCAGCCACGGCAGCAGCCGGGGCACTCGCTGTCTCACCGAGTTCACATTCCAGGTCGCCACTCGCATGCGACCAACCGTAGCCGGGACGGCGCACGGCGACGCGGACCGCCCGGCGCGATCGAGTGCGACCGAGTGCGATCGCCCGGACCTACCGACCGCGCATGATCCATGTCACAGTGGTGTCGTGACCACCCCACTTCCCCAGCGTGACGTGATCGCCGCGTCCTGGCGTCGCGTCACCCAGTCCGGCCTGTCCCCCGACTCGCCGTTCCGGCCGGCCGTCCGCGACATCGCCGACGACCGGTTGCTCGACGCCGCGCGGCCGGTGCTCGCGCGGGCCGCATCGATGCTCAGCGGCACCACCACGGCGCTGTTGCTGGTGGATCAGGACTGCCGCATGGTCTCGCGCGTCTCGGCCGACAGCACACTGGAGCGGCATCTGGAGTCGGTGGGCGCCGTCGAGGGCGCCGCCTGCGACGAGTCTCGGATGGGCACCACCGCGCTGGGCACCACCGTCGAGGTGCGCGGCGACGTGGTCATCAACGGATCCGAGCACTACCTGGAGCAGTTCCGGTCGCTGAGTTGCTTCGGCCGGCCGATCGTACACCCGGCCACCCGCCGCGTCGCAGGCGCGATCTGCATGACCGAGGTGGCCCCGCAGATCAACCCGCTGTCGGTGCCGTTGGTGCGCGGGCTCGTCGACGACATCGCCGAACGGCTCCTGAACCGCACGCACGCCGACCATCGTGCGGTGATCGCCGCGTTCGAGAAGACCTCGTCGCGCCGCGATGTCGCGGTCGCCGCGGTCGGCGACGACCTGCAGCTCACCAACGCCCTGGCCGCCCAGTTGCTCGGCTCCGCCGACTTCGGGTCGCTCCGCGCGATGCTCCACGACCGCTCCGAGCGGCGCCGGACCATCACCCTGGTGTCCGGCATCGAGGCCGACATCGAGATCGACCGAGTCGACGGCGTACGGCACGCCGCCGTATTCCGCCTGCGTCCCCGCGTCGGGCATCGGACACCCGCCGATCCGGTGCCGCGCGCCGCCGCGGCGTCGGTCGCGATCTGCGGCGAGCCCGGCACGGGCCGGACCACCGAGGCGCAGTCGTTGATCCCCGACGATCGCCGGGTGCGACTCGACGTCGCCGCGGCCCTGCTCGACGGCACGCCGCCGGATGTCGCGGCGGCGATCCGGGAAGCCCGTTCCGCGGGCCACGGTCTCGTCGTCGACGGCGCCGATCTCCTCGACGATCGCTCGATCCGCCTGCTGCAGGCGGCGATAGCCGCCCATCGGCCCGATCTCCCGCCGATCGTCGTCGTCTGCGAGCCGGTCACCGGCGGCGCCGCGGGCCTCGCCGCGCTCGTGGGCTGCTGCCGCACCCGCGTCACCCTGCCGCCGCTGCGGCAGCGCACCAGCGAGATCGTCTCCCTGGCCCAGCGGATGCTGGAGCGCTGCGACCGCCGTCTGGAACTCGGTCCGGACGCCGCAGACGCGCTGGCCTGCCAGGAGTGGCCGGGCAACCTGACCGAGATGTCGGTGGTGCTCGGTGCCGCGGCCGAGACGACCCTGGCGCGCGGCGGCAGGCAACTCACCGCCGCCGACCTCCCGGAGGGCTACCGCGGCAGTTCCCGCGCCTCCCGTCTGATGGGTCTGGAGCAGGCCGAACGCCAGGCCATCATCGATGCGCTCGACGCCGCAGACGGCAACAAATCGCATGCCGCCAAGGCGCTCGGCGTCTCCCGCACCACCCTGTACGCCCGGATCCGGGCGCTGGGTATCTCCCGCTGACACGGCGCGTACCCGGTCCGTGTACAGGCCGTGTCCACCGGCACTGTTCAGTTTCTGCACACGGCGGGCTCGCGGCGGCATGTGACAAATGAGGGGCACTCATTCAGTGGCGCGCATCACGCGGTGCGCGACGTGCCCATCTCGTCAGGAGGCTTCCATGACCGCCACCCTCAATTCGGCCCTTCATCCGGCCGTAGCCGATTTCGTGTCCCGCGACCGCCAGTTGCTGATCGGCGGCCAGTGGGTCGACGCGGCGTCGGGCCGCACTTTCGCGACCCACGACCCGGCCACCGGCGAGGTGATCACCCGGGTGGCGCACGGTGAGGCGGCCGACGTCGATCGCGCCGTGGCCGCGGCGCGCGCCGCATACGAGGGCCCGTGGGGCCGGATGAAGCCGAACGAACGGGAACGCCTGATCTGGCGGGTCGGCGACATCCTCTCCGAGCGAGCCGAGATCTTCGGGCAGCTGGAGGCGCTCGACAACGGCAAGTCGGTCACCATCGCGACAGCGGTCGACGTCTCCTGGTCGGCGGACGTGTGGCGTTACAACGCCGGGCTCGCCACCAAGATCAAGGGCTCGTCGATCACCCCGTCGATGCCGTTCGCCGGTCCGGACGCCCAGTTCCACGCCTACACCCGACGTGAGTCGCTGGGCGTGTGCGGCCAGATCGTCCCGTGGAACTTCCCCATCCTGATGGCCACGTGGAAGCTCGCTCCGGCGCTCGCTGCCGGAAACACCGTGGTCCTCAAGCCTGCCGAGCAGACGCCCCTGAGTGCGCTGATGCTGGGCGAGGTCTTCGAGGAGGCCGGCTTCCCGCCCGGCGTGGTCAACATCGTCACCGGATTCGGCGACGCAGGCGCCGCGCTGTCGGCTCACCTCGACGTCGACAAGGTCGCCTTCACCGGGTCTACCGAAGTCGGTAAGAAGATCGTCCAGGCCGCGACCGGCAATCTCAAGAAGGTGTCGCTGGAACTCGGCGGCAAGAGCCCCAACATCGTCTTCGCCGACGCGGACATCGAGTCGGCCGTCGCCGGTTCGGTCGCGGCGTGGATGTTCAACCACGGTCAGTGCTGCGTCGCGGGCACCCGGTTGTTCGTGCAGCGCAGCATCTTCGACGAGTTCACGCAGGCTGTCGCCGACGCCGCGTCGCAGGCCAAGATCGGCCCCGGTCTCGATCCGACCACCGAACTCGGACCGCTCGTCTCGCAGGAGCAGTTCGATCGGGTCAACAGCTACATCCAGCAGGGCCTGGCAGACGGGGCACGCGCTCTCACCGGCGGCGGCCGCTGGGGCGACAAGGGCTACTTCATCGAACCGACCGTCTTCGTGGACGTGAAGCCGGAATTCTCGATCGTGGAGGAGGAGATCTTCGGCCCCGTCGTCGCCGCCCTGCCGTTCGACGACGAGGACGACGTCGCCCGTGCTGCCAACGACTCGATCTACGGACTCGCCGCGGGAATCTGGACCAAGGACATCTCGAAGGCGCACCGCACCGCCGCGGCGGTGAAGGCCGGATCGGTGTGGGTCAACCAGTACAACGGCTTCGACACCGCCCTCCCCTTCGGCGGTTTCAAGCAGTCCGGCTGGGGCCGCGAACTGGGCGACTCCGCCCTGGACCTCTACACCCAGACCAAGTCCGTCAACATCGCCCTCTGACTCGCGCGGGGCGTACCCGCCCAGGCCCTCCCTCCGCCCGCTGGTTGAGCGACTCCCCTCCGCCCGCCAGTTGAGCGAGTCCCCCACAGGCCAGTTGAGCGAGCGCAGCGAGTCGAAACCAACAACCCACTCACCAACCCCACCCCACCAACCCTTAAGGAACCCACCATGAAGACCAAAGCCGCCGTACTCCTCGAGCCCGGCAAACCCTTCGAGATCATGGAACTCGACCTGGACGGCCCGGGCGCGGGCGAGGTGCTGATCAAGTACACCGCCGCCGGCCTGTGCCACTCCGATCTGCACCTCACCGACGGCGACCTTCCGCCGCGCTACCCCATCGTCGGCGGTCACGAGGGCTCGGGCATCATCCAGGAGGTCGGACCGGGCGTGACCAAGGTGAAGCCCGGCGACCACGTGGTGTGCAGCTTCATCCCCAACTGCGGTACGTGCCGCTACTGTTCCACCGGCAGGCAGAACCTGTGCGACATGGGCGCGACGATCCTCGAGGGATCGATGCCCGACGGCACGTTCCGCTTCCACGGCGACGGCCAGGACTTCGGCGCCATGTGCATGCTCGGCACGTTCTCCGAGTACGCGACCATCTCGCAGCACTCGGTCGTCAAGGTCGACGAGTGGCTCCCGCTGGAGACCGCGGTCCTCGTCGGCTGCGGCGTCCCCTCCGGTTGGGGCACAGCGGTCAACGCGGGCAATCTGCGCGCGGGCGACACCGCCGTCATCTACGGCATCGGCGGCCTCGGCATCAATGCGGTTCAGGGCGCGGTCAGCGCGGGCTGCAAGTACGTGGTCGTCGTCGACCCGGTGGAGATGAAGCGCACCGAGGCGCTGAAGTTCGGCGCCACGCACGCCTTCGCGACGGCCGAGGAGGCGCAGGAGAAGGTGACCGAGCTGACCTGGGGCAAGGGCGCCGACGCCGCCCTCATCCTGGTCGGTACCGTCGACGTCCCGGTGGTCCAGGCGGCCACCGCCGTCATCGGCAAGGGCGGCAAGGTGGTCATCACCGGTCTGGCCGACCCCGCCAAGCTCACCGTCCAGGTCTCCGGTGCGGATCTGACGCTGAACCAGAAGACGATCATGGGCACGCTCTTCGGTTCGATGAATCCGCAGTACGACATCGTGAAGCTGCTGCGCCTGTACGACGCCGGTCAGCTGAAGCTCGACGAGCTGGTGACCCAGCGTTACTCACTGGAGGACGTCAATCAGGGCTACCAGGATCTGCGCGACGGGAAGAACATCCGCGGCGTGATCATGCACGAGTCGTAGGCCTCGTCCCCCCGAACTCCGCGGGCTCATCGGTGATCGACACCGGTGGGCCCGCGGTTTCCATTCGCCGGTCGCGAGGAGGATGTCCTCCCGCCGTGCGTCAGGCCGGGTGCCCCGGTTCGAGGTCGTCGACGTCGGCCAGTCCCGCCAAGCCTCCGCGCCCGCCGGCCGACCCGCCGCCGGCGACCGGAGCGAGGACGTGGCACGTGTGGTCGCCGACGTCGTGCCGAGCCAGCACTCGGCCGACGAACCAGGCCTCGGCGTCGGACAGGATCGGCACGCCGTGCGGTCCCGGAACCCATCGACAGCGCTCGAACTTGTCGACCTCGTCGCCGGTCTCTCCGCCGAACAGTCGCGCCAGATCCAGGTGCTCGCGGGAGACCACGTGCACACCGAGGTGACCGGCCGCCGCAGCGATGGGATAGGTGTGGTTCTGCCGTGAGATCCCGGCCACGAACCGCTCCGGTTCAATGCTCATCTGCGCGGCGAAACCCACCAGGCAACCCGCTCGGCGACCGTCGGCGGCTGCCGTCACCAGGTAGACGGATGAGTCGATCGAGGCCATCATCGCTTCGAAACCGCGCACCGGACCGTCGTCCATGCCCGCCCCTTCTGCTCGCGCGTGGCCGTTACCCGGCCACCACGACCGACCCTACGCCGCGGCGGGCCCGACTACGCTCTGTGCATGTCTGGCACCCGCGCGCAGCCGACCCGAGAGGAACAGGCTGCGGTTCTGAAGGAGTCCATCTATCTCGTCTTCGCGACGCTCTCGGTGACGCTGGCGATCCGAGCGCACGGGGACGTGAGCGCCCCCGCCGCGCTGGCCACCCTCGCCGTGACGCTCGGAGGCACGGTGCTCGCCGTCTTCACCGCAGACGTCCTCGCTCACACGGTGGTCCACGGCGTGATGATGAGCCGTCACGAGTTCGCGCACGCCGTGCGGACGAGTTTCGGCGCACTGTCGTCGGTGACGCTGCCCTTTGTGTTCCTCTGAGTCAGCCTGATCACCGGCTGGGACGTGAACGCGGCGCTGCTCGCGTCGACGATCGCCCTCGCCATCGCCCTGGTCCTGATCTGCGCGAGGGCCGTACATCGGGTGGGCCTCAGCTGGAAGCAGCAGGTGGTGATGCTGACGATCGAAGCCGCGCTGGCACTGGCAGTGATCGCCCTGCAGGTGATGGCGCACTCCTGACCCGCGCCCCGACGCGATCAGTCCAGAGCCGCGGTCAGCTGCTCCACCCACGCCGCCTGGACCCCGGCGCGTCTGCGCGAATCGTCGGTCAGCGTGTCGGCCAGGCCGAAGCCGCGGGCGAGGTCGAGGGTGATCTGCGCCAGGCGGTAGGCCTGCGGGCGGGTCCCGTCGGGGTCGAGTCCGGAGACGACGAAGGCGTGGGCCGCTCGGCCCATCTTGGCCTCCAGCGGACGGATCACGTCGGCGAGGGCGGGATCGGACGCCGCGGCGGCCCACACCTGAAGCGCGGCCTTGAACGACGTTCCCGTATAGATCGAGACGGCCTGCTCCACCACCGCGGCGATCCGGCCCGGGCCCGACGGGATGCTCTCCAGTGAGTGTCCGACGTCCTCGGTCATGTCGTCGTACATCTGCTCGATGACCGCGGTGAACAACGCCTCCCTCGTCGGAAAGTGATGTTGCGCCGCGCCTCGTGAGACACCGGCCTCCTCCGCGACCTTCGCGACCGTCGTCGCGGCCCAGCCACGGGTCGCGAGCAAGTCGACAGTCGACGCCAGCAGCCGCTCCCGAGTGGCTCGGGACCGGTCCTGCTGCGGTTCACGGAGTGGCGCGTTCATCAGCGGCTAGTGTCCCACTCCGGTCGACGCTTGCTGAGGAAGGCCGTCATTCCCTCCCGCGCCTCGTCGGACGCGAACAGTCGCATCGACTCCTCGGCGCGCGCCTGCGCCTGCACGTCGAAGCCGTCGAGCAGCGCCGCGGTGGTCAGCTTCTTGCTCACCGACAGTCCTTGCGGGGACGCCTTGCGGATGCCTTCCAGCACACTGTCGAGTTCAGCGGCGAGGTCGTCGTCCGTGGCGCAGGCGGCGGTCACCAAGCCGATCCCGGCCGCGGTGTCGGCGCCGAACTTCTCTCCGGTCAGGAAGTATCGGCCGGCTGCCCGGGCGGACATCTTGGCCAGCAACGGGATCGAGATGATCGAGGCCGCAAGGCCGAGCCTGGACTCGGTGAGAGCGAAGGTGGCGGCCGGTCCGGCGAGCGCGATGTCGGCCGCGCCGACCAACCCCAGTCCACCGGCACGGACGTGTCCGTCGGCGACGACGATCACCGGCTTGTCGAGTTCGAGGACGGTGCGGATCAGTCCGACCATCGCACGACCGCCCTCGGCGGTCGCCTCCTCGGGGCTCAGACCGCGCTTGAGCGCCTCCCCCAGATCCGCGCCCGCACAGAACGTCCCGCCGGTGTGCGTCAGCACGACCGCCCGAATCTCCTCGTCGGTCGCGGCATCGAACGCCGTCTGCAGCTGCGCGACGAGCGCCGAGCTGAGCGCATTGCGGTTGGCGGGTGAGTCGAGCGTGACGGTGAGGACGGACGCGTCTACGGCGGTGTGGACGAGGATGTCGTCGGTCATGGTTCTCCTTCTGAAGGTCGATGAGGAAGGCCCGTACTCGGCTGGTCGCAACTACCGGATTGTCGATTCTCCGCGAACGAAGCGAGTCGGGCGTATCGAGACCGCGCAGGTCAACGGCCTCGATACGCTCCTCACTCTGTTCCTCGCTACTCGACGAACCTGAAAGGGCGAGAGCCGCAGTCGAAACCCCGCGACGTCCGCTGGAAAGGGCGGCGAAACGGGATCAGTACGACTTCGGCAGTCCCAGGCTCGTCTGCGCGACGAAGTTCAGGATCATCTCGCGGCTCACCGGAGCGATGCGCGTCAGGCGCGACAGCGGGAGCAGCGCGGCCAGACCGTATTCGACGGTGAGACCGTTGCCGCCCAGGGTCTGGATGGCCTGGTCGACGATCTTGGCGGTGGCCTCGCCCGCCGCGTACTTCGCCATGTTGGCGGGGACCGCGGCGCCCCAGTCGTCGCCCGCGTCGTACAGGGTGGCGGCCTTCTGCATCATCAGCTTGGCCATCTCGAGCTCGATCTTGCCCTGCGCGAGAGGATGAGCGATCGCCTGGTGCGCCCCGATCGGCGTCTTCCAGACGGTCCGATCGTTCGCGTACTCGACGGCGCGGTCGAGCGCGTAGCGGCCCATGCCGATCGCCGACGCGGAGGCCATGATCCGCTCCGGATTGAGACCGGCGAAGAGCTGACTCAGCGCGGCGTCCTCGGATCCCACCAGCGCGTCGGACGGGAGCCGGACGTCGTCGAGGAAGAGGGTGAACTGCTTCTCCGGGTTCAGCATCTCCATGTCGATGATCTGATGCTCGAAGCCCGGTGTGTCGGTGGGCACGATGAACAGCGCGGGCTTGAGCCTGCCGGTCTTGGCATCCTCGGTCCGCGCCACGATGAGCACCGCCTGCGCTTGGTCGACGCCGGAGATGAAGACCTTGCGGCCGTTGAGGATCCAGTCGTCGCCGTCACGGCGAGCGGTGGTCGTGATCTGATGCGAGTTCGATCCGGCGTCGGGTTCGGTGATGCCGAAGGCCATGGTGATCGAGCCGTCGGCGAGGCCCGGGATCCACCGCTGCTTCTGGTCGTCGGTTCCGAAGCGGGCGATGATGTTGCCGCAGATGGCCGGCGAGACGACCATCATGAGCAGCCCGCTGCCGCCGGCGGCGAGTTCCTCCATCACGATCGCGAGCTCGTACATTCCGGCGCCACCGCCGCCGTACTGCTCCGGCAGGTTGACGCCGATGAAGCCGAGTTCGCCGGCCTCCTGCCACAGTTCGTCGGTCTTGCGTCCCTGTCGGGCGCAGTCGCTGAAGTACTGCTGGCCGTACTTCTTCACCAGCGCGGCCACGGCCTCGCGCAGCGCTGTCTGCTCTTCGGTCTCGATGAAACTCATTGGGGCTCCTGGAGTTCGGTTGGAGATAGGTCTGGTCCCGCGAGGGCTCACTCCGCGGAAGGTTCCTCTTCGGTGATCACGGCGAGCACATCGCCCACCGAGAGCTGCCGTCCCGGCTCCACCGCGAGGACGGACACCACGCCGTCGGCGGGTGCTTTGATGGTGTGCTCCATCTTCATCGCTTCGAGCCACAGCAGCGGCTGTCCGGCCGTCACGCGATCGCCTTCGGCCACCGCCACCCGGATCACCGAACCGGGCATCGGCGCCAGCAGCGAACCGGGCCGTTCCACGGACGCCGGGTCGACGAACCGCGGTGCGCGGGTCAGTGTCACCGATGCGCCCGGCCAGTCGACGAACACCCGGTCGCCGACCGCGCTCACCTCGTAGCGGCGCACCACGCCGCCGCGCGAGAGCACCACCTCGGTGGGCTCGACGGACTCCACGGTCGCATCGTCCAGATCGGGCAGTTCGGCTCGCCCGTCGCGCCCGAAGCGATACCGCGCCACGATCTCGGTCCCATCGGCGGCGAGGTAGGTCTTGCGCTGGTAGTCGGAGGCGATGTTGCGCCAGCCCGACGGCGCCGCCGGGACCGCACGGGCGTCGGCGCGGTTGCGCGCCGACTGCGCCAGCGCCGCGACGGTCGCCGCCACCACGTCCACGCCGTCGCCGGCGAGCGGCCGCGACAACTCGGCGATCCGCTCGTCGCTGAGGTAGCCGGTGTCGGTCGCGCCGGCGAGGAAGTCGGCCTCGCGCAAGGTGTTCACGAGCATGTCGCGGTTGGTGACGACACCGTGGATGCGCGCGTCCGAGAGGGCACGGGCCAGCACGGCCGCCGCCTGGTCGCGGTCGGGAGCCCAGGAGATCACCTTGGCGAGCATCGGATCGTAGAAGGTCGAGATCTCGCTGCCGTCGGTGATTCCCGAGTCCACGCGGACCCCGGGCCGCTCCAGCAGCCCGAACCGGGTGGCGGCGGGGAGGTCGATGCGCGCGACGGTGCCCGACTGCGGCTGCCAGTCGTGCGCGGGATCCTCGGCGTAGAGCCGCACCTCGATCGCGTGGCCGACGCCGCCCGCCGGAGCGGTCGCCGGAATCTGTCCCAGCGGCTCGCCCCGGGCCACGCGCAGCTGCCACTCCACGAGGTCGACGGCGGTGGTCAGCTCGGTGACCGGATGCTCCACCTGCAGTCGCGTGTTGGTCTCCAGGAAGAAGAACTTGCCGGTCTCGTCGGCGAGGAACTCGACGGTGCCCGCGCCTCGGTAGCCGATCGACTCGACCGCCTTGCGTGCGGCCGCGAAGAGCTTGTCGCGCATGTCGGCACCGATCCGCTCCACGAGCGGTGCCGGAGCCTCTTCGACCACCTTCTGATGCCGGCGCTGGATCGAGCATTCCCGCTCGCCGACCGCCCAGATCTGGCCGTGGTCGTCGGCCATCACCTGGACCTCGATGTGGTGGCCGCGCTCGATGTACGGCTCGCAGAACACGGTCGGATCGCCGAACGCCGACTCCGCTTCGCGCCGGGCCGCGGCGACGGCGTCGCTCAACTCGCCCAGTTCGCGGACGATCCGCATGCCGCGTCCGCCGCCGCCCGCGGAGGCTTTGATCAGCAGCGGAAGATCATCGGCGGTGACCGATTCGGGATCGATGTCCTTGAGCACCGGCACACCGGCGCCCTCCATCAGCGCCTTCGCGTTCACCTTGGAGCCCATCGCGGTGATCGCGGCGGGCGGCGGACCGATCCACGTCAGTCCGGCGTCGATCACGGCTTGCGCGAACTCGGCGTTCTCCGAGAGGAATCCGTACCCGGGATGGATCGCGTCCGCGCCCGCCGCCTGTGCGGCGGCGATGATCTTCTCACCGCGCAGGTACGTCTCGGCCGAGGTGGAACCCGGCAGTCGGACCGCGGCGTCGGCGGCCCGCACATGCGGGGCGTCGGCGTCCGGATCGGAGTACACCGCGACGGTGCGCAGGCCCATCGTGACGCAGGTGGTGAAGACCCGGCACGCGATCTCGCCGCGGTTGGCGACGAGCACGCTGGTGATCGGCTTCTGAGAGATGGCTGTAGTCATGTGCAGATTCCTCACATCCGGAAGACGCCGAAGTTGCTGGTGCCCTCGACCGGGGCGGACGCGATGGCCGAGAGCGCCTGGCCGAGCACCGTCCGGGTGTCGCGCGGGTCGATGACGCCGTCGTCGTAGAGCATCCCGGACAGGAACATCGGCACCGACTCGGCCTCGATCTGCGCCTCGATCATGGCGCGCATTCCGGCGTCGGCCTCCTCGTCCACGGTGCCGCCGCGTGCCTCGGTGGCCGCACGGGAGACGATCGAGATGACGCCCGCGAGCTGCGCGGCGCCCATCACCGCACTCTTGGCGCTGGGCCACGCGAACAGGAAGCGGGGGTCGTACGCCCGGCCGCACATGCCATAGTGGCCCGCTCCGTAACTCGCGCCCATCAGGATCGAGATGTGCGGCACCGTCGAGTTCGACACCGCGTTGATCATCATCGAGCCGTGCTTGATGATGCCGCCCTGCTCGTATTCCTTGCCGACCATGTAGCCGGTGGTGTTGTGCAGGAACAGCAGCGGCGTGTTGCTGCGGTTGGCCAGTTGGATGAACTGAGTGGCCTTCTGCGATTCGGCCGAGAACAGCACGCCCTGCGCGTTCGCGAGGATACCGACCGGGTAGCCGTGGATCCGGGCCCAGCCGGTGCACAGCGAGGTGCCGTACTCGGGTTTGAACTCGTCGAAGTCGGAGTCGTCGACGACGCGCGCGATCACCTCGCGCGGGTCGAAGGGGATCTTCAGATCGGGAGGAATGATGCCGAGCAGCTCCTCCGGGCTGTACCGGGGTTCGCGGACCGGCTCGGCGATCGGCTCCGGTCCCTGCTTGCGCCAGTTGAGGCGGGCGACGATCCGCCTGCCGATCCGCACCGCGTCCTGCTCGTCGGCCGCGAGGTAGTCGCCGAGTCCGGAGACGCGGGCGTGCATCTTGGCGCCGCCCAGTTCCTCGTCGTCGCTCTCCTCACCCGTGGCCATCTTGACCAGGGGCGGGCCGCCGAGGAAGACCTTGGAACGGTCCTCGATCATCACGACGTGATCGCTCATTCCGGGGACGTAGGCACCGCCCGCCGTGGAGTTGCCGAAGACCAGTGCGATGGTCGGGATGCCCGCCGCCGACAGTTGCGTCAGATCGCGGAACATCCGTCCGCCGGGGACGAAGACCTCTTTCTGCGTCGGGAGGTCGGCACCGCCGGACTCCACGAGCGAGATGACCGGGAGCCGGTTCTGCCGGGCGATGTCGTTGCACCGGAGGATCTTCCGCAGCGTCCACGGGTTAGAGGTGCCGCCCTTGACCGTCGGATCGTTGGCGACGATCAGGCATTCGGTGCCTTCGACGACGCCGATGCCGACCACCACCGAGGCGCCCACAGTGAACTGCGAGCCGTACGCCGCGAGCGGGCAGAGTTCCAGGAAAGGCGAATCCTCGTCGACCAGCAGCTCGATTCGCTCGCGCGCGGTCATCTTCCCGCGTTTGCGGTGCCGCTCGACGTACTTCTCGCCGCCGCCGGCGCGGACTTTGCGGAACTCCAATTCGAGTTCGGCCAGTTTGGCGTTCATCGCCTCGACGTTGGCCGCGAACTCCGCCGACGAGGTGTCGATCTTGCTCCTCAGAACCGTCATGCCTGGTACCCCAATCGCTTCGCCGCCAGTCCGGTCAGGATCTCGTTGGTGCCGCCGCCGATGCCGATGATGCGCATGTCGCGGTACTGGCGTTCCACCTCCGACTCCCGCATGTAACCCATTCCGCCGTGCAGTTGGACCGCCTTGTTCGCCACCCACTCGCCCGCCTCGACAGCGGTGTTCTTCGCGAAGCAGATCTCGGCGATGAGGTCGTCGCCCGACGACACCTTCCGTTCGACGACCGCCCGGGTGTAGGTCCGCGCCACGTCGATCCGGCGTGCCATCTCCGTGACCGTGTCCTGCACGGACTGCCGGGAGATGAGCGGCTTGCCGAAGGTCTCCCGGTTCCGCACCCAGTCGAGGGTCAGGTCCAGGCACCGCTGCGCGCTCGCGTACGCCTGGGCCGCCAGCGAGGCGCGCTCGGTGACGAAGGCCTGCGCGATCTGCGCGAAGCCGGAGTTCTCGGCACCGACGAGGTTCGCGGCCGGCACGCGGACGTCGGTGAACGACAGTTCCGCGGTGTCGGAACTGAGCCAGCCCATCTTGTCGAGCTTGCGCGCCACCTCGAATCCCGGCGTGCCCTTCTCGATCACCAGCAGCGAGACTCCCGCGGCGCCGGGCCCTCCGGTCCGGACCGCCGCGACGACGAAGTCGGCACGCACCGCCGAGGTGATGAATGTCTTGGAGCCGTTCACCACGTAGTGGTCCCCGTCGCGCACGGCGCTGGTGCGCAGGTGGCCGACGTCGCTGCCGCCACCGGGTTCGGTGATCGCGAGGCTGCCGATCTTCTCGCCCGCCAGGGTCGGCCGGACCCACTTGTCGATCTGGGCCGGGTCGTTCGCGGCGATCAGATGCGGCAGAGCGATGCCGTGGGTGAACAGCGAGGCGAAGACGCCGCCCGCGACGCCCTGACAGTGCAGTTCCTCCACCAGGATCATCGAGTCGATCAGGTCGCCGCCGCTGCCGCCGATCTCCTCCGGCACGCCGAGACCGAACAGTCCCAGTTCGGCCGCGGCCAGGTGGGTCTCGCGCGGAATCAGTCCCTCGCGCTCCCACTCGTCCTGATACGGCAGAATGTGCCGCTTGGCGAAACCGGCGATACTCGCGCGGAGTTCACGCCGTTCCGGTGAATCCCAGATGTCACTGGCGATGGGCACGGATCAGTTCCCTTCTGTCTTGCTGAAACGGGTCGGGATCGGTACCACGCGCGAGCGCAGCCACTCTCCCAGCCCCTTGGCCTGCGGATCGAAGCGGACGTTCTCGGCGACGCCGCGCCCGAGCACCTGCTCGATCACGAAGTTGACGGCCCGCAGATTCGGAAGCGGGTACCGATGCACGGTCAGGTCCGCGACCTCCGGCAGCAGTTCCTTGAGCTTGGCGACGCTGAGCGTCTCGTCGAGCCATGCGTACTCGTCGTCGGTCCGGGCCCAGAGCCCGATGTTGGCGCTGCCGCCCTTGTCCCCCGATCGGGCACCGGCCACGGTGCCGAGCGGAAGGTCGACGGTCTCGCCCCAGTCGGTCGACGACGCCGCCGCCGGGACGCTCTCGTCGACGATCGGTTCCGCGCGAAGGGGCGACGGATCGATTCGCACGGTGACCCCGTCGGGCTGGTTCACCTGGTGGGGAACCAGCGCGGCGTCGACGTAGCCGGGCTCGAAGACGCCGTAGGGCGAACCGTTGCCGGGAGGTGCGGTGAGAGTGAAACCCGGGTAGCTCGCGAGCGCGAGTTCGACTGCCGCACCGGTGAACTGCCGTCCGGCCTTCTTGGGGTCGGTGTCGCGGGCCACGCAGCGCAGCATCGCGCTGGCCTGCTCCTCGGTGTCGGCGTCGGGACGGTCGAGGCGGACCAGCTCCCAGGTGAGTTCGGCGGGACGCTGCCCGAGCGCGGCCTCGAACTGCTTCTGGAACAGCTCGGCCTTGGCCTCGATGTCGAGGCCGGTGAGCACCACCTCGAACTCGTTGCGGATGCCGCCCAGGTGATTGAGCGAGACCTTAAGGTCCTTCGGCGGCGCCTCTCCCCGCACCCCGCTCACCCGCACGCGGTCGGTGCTCTCCTGCGCGAGTTCGACGGTGTCGATCCGCGCGGTCGCGTCGGGGTTGTAGTACCGCGGCCCGCCGATCTCGTAGAGCAGTTGCGCCGTGACCGTTCCGACCTGCACCGCGCCGCCCGTGCCCTCGTGTTTGGTGATGACCGAACTGCCGTCGGCGTGCACCTCGGCGATGGGGAAGCCGAGCCGCGTCATGTCCGGGATCTCGGTGAAGAACGAATAGTTGCCGCCGGTGGCCTGGGCGCTGCACTCGATGATGTGCCCGGCCACCACCGCACCCGCGAGCTGATCGAGGTCTTCGTAGCCCCAGCCGAAGACCGACGCCGCCGACCCGACCACCAGCGAGGCGTCGGTGACACGGCCGGTGACGACGATGTCGGCGCCCGCGTCGAGCGCTGTCTTGATACCGAATCCGCCGAGGTAGGCGTTGGCCGTGATCGGTGATCCCAGCCCGAGTTCACCCGCCCGCCCGACGATGTCGTCACCGTTGACGAAGGCGACCCGGCGATCCACGTCGAGGCGGTCGACCAGTTCCCTGAGCGCCACCGCGAGGCCGTGCGGGTTGAGTCCGCCGGCGTTGACGACCACCTTGACGTCCTTCTCGGCGACGAGGTGCAGGTTCTCCTCCATCTGCCGCAGGAAGGTCTTCGCGTAACCGAGGTCGGGGTTCTTCATGCGGTCACGGCCGAGGATCAGCATGGTGAGTTCGGCGAGGTAGTCGCCGGTGATGAAGTCGAGATCGCCGCCTTCGAGCATCTCGCGGACCGCGCTGAAGCGGTCGCCGTAGAAGCCGGAGACGTTGCCGATCCGGACCGGACGCGATGCGTCGGACATCATTCCTCCTGGTGTTTCACGCGTGTGGGGTGCGGGTGCGGCCGGCGCTCAGGACCTCTGGGGCGCTCGGCCGGCGCCGGGAGGTCCGGCGAAGGCCTGGGCTATCCGCGACCACGCGGCGGCCTCGTCGCCGATGAACTCGAGGTTCAGATCGTCGAGGTGCCGTCGCTGAGTCACGAGTTCGCAGAAGTCCACCGCCGGGCCGCGGACGATGTCGGTCGCGTCTTCCGGTCCCCACGTCCACAGCCGGCCCGAGGGCGCGGTGATCTCGTAGCGGAACGGTTCGGCCGGGGCGTCGAGCCCGTTGACCAGGTACGCGAAATCGCGGGTTCGGACCCCGAGGTGCACCACGTTCTTGATGCGGTCGCCCTCGGGACGCTTCACACCGAGCGCGTCGGCGACGTCGAGACCGTGTGCCCAGGTCTCCATCATCCGCGCGGTCGCCATCGACGCCGCGGACATCGGCGGACCGAACCACGTGAGCTTGGTGCCCTCCGGGACCGCGACCAACGCACCGCCGAGCCGGTCGCGCGTCTTGCGCCAGTCGGCCAGGAGTTCGGCGGGCGGCCTGGCCGCCTCGGTCTCCGCTGCCGCGTCCACGAAGCCCGACGGGTCGCCCATCGCCTGCTCGACGAGGTCGCCGAACCCCGCGGGATCGGTGATCGACAGCAGGGACACGCGGTCGGTCCAGTGCAGGTGACCGATCTGGTGCGCCACCGTCCACCCCTGGGCCGGCGTCGGGGTGGCCCACTGTTCGTCGGAGAGCTCCGCGACGAGGCCGTCGAGGGATTCCGATTCCGCCTGCAATGCCTGAACGAGTTCATCGACGATCGCCATGCGCCCAGCGTCACACGGATCGGCAAACAAATCAAGCGTGAATGATTGTTTCTCTTCCGGACCCCGCGCGAGTGGCACCGGTCTCATCCGAGTCCGCGAGTTTCGCCCCGCGCGCTGTCCCCTGATAGGACGGACCCATGACGAGTCACGCCCCGCCGATCGCCGACCCGTTCACCACGTTCGCCATCGGCCGGGACACCGACGTCGACGCACCGGTGTTGGTCCAGAAGCTCGGCAGCGGCGTCACCGATCACCGCGGCCTCATCGAACTGCCGGCTCTCACGGTGCTCTTCGACGACGTCGGTGGCGTCCCCTTCTACCGGCTCGACGCCGCGTCGTCGTCGATGCAGGCACGGCTCACGATGTCGATGGTGCGGCGTCCCGCGCCCCACGACGTGCTCCGCGCGAGCGCCGACCTCCGCATGCACGACGACGCGTTCGGCACCACGTCGGTCACCATCGCCGGGTCCGCGGGTGAGACGGTGTGCTTCGGCACCGCCCGCAACGTCCGGGTCGGTCGTCCCACCAGCGGCGACCTTCAGTGGCATCCGGAACAGCCCGCACCCGACGGCGTACCCGCGGTCGAGCGGATCGACCCGTCGCTCTCCGGTGCCGAGGTGGTCGCGAAGCTGATCGACGGTTCGCTCCCGATGGGCCCGATCTCAGAGATCCTCGACGGCGGCGTCACGGGAACCGGCGACGACGGCTCCGTCGACGTGCAGTTCACCACCGCGCCGTGGATGCGCAACCTCATGGGCACCATGCACGGCGGAGTGATCGCCGCGATGCTCGCCCAGGCGTGCTCGTTCGGAGCCCAGCGCAATGTCCGCGCCGGCGGCGGCTACCAGCTGATCGACTTCACCTGCGAATTCCACCGGTCGCCCGTCGTCGACGGCCGCCGCGTGCGCATCGACGTCGTGCCGGTCAAGCTCGGGCGCCGTCTCTGCCTCTTCGACGCCCGCATGTACGACGGCGACCGACTCCTCGGACGGGCGACGGCCGACGCGCGCTTCGACGTCTGACGTCGCGCCACTCAGCGACAGATCCCCCGTCCGGGACGGGGGTTTCGTCGCCGAGCCTCGCGTCCGCTATGCCGCGGGGACGATCCCGAACCGCGACAGCTGCCGCCGCAGCAGCGGCACCATCTGCCCGGACGCCAAGTGTTCGGTCGTCCACCGCACCACGTGCAGATCGAGGGCGCGCAGTTCGTCCTCGCGCAGCTTCTCGGCGATCACCACGTCGTCAGCCGACTGATCCGGCTTCCGCATCTCCCGCCGGTACTTTCCGAAACCGTCGAACTCCGCCACCACGGACCCGTCCCAGTCGTAGTCGCAGATCGCCGTCCGGCCGCTCGGCAGACGGTAGCGGGTCTGAAGCTCGGGAACTGGCAGTCCGGCCTCGATCATCTGTGCCCGCCCCCACGACTCGCCGGGGTTGTCCGACCGCCCGTCCGCATGACGCAGCGCCCGACGCGCCCGGGCGACTCCGCGCCGCGGCCGTGTCAGCTCCGCGAGCAGTACGCCGCGATCCGCACCGAGCCGCAGTGCGCTGTCCATGACCGACAGGGCCCGCGGAAAGTCCGGCACCGAGAGCGCCACGTCGACCGCGGTCCGCGAGATCGACGTCACCGCGAGCCCATTGACCTCGACGACCTCGTCGTCGCGCAGTCCCCCGCTGTGTATCACGCGGTGGGGTCGACGGTGACCGCCGTTGCTGCGACCGTTGGTGAGGTGAATGCTCGTGAGATCGGGGCGCAGAGTCCCGAGCCCGAGGACTGCGGCCGCAGACTCGTGGCTGAGCACGTTGCCGCAGTCGCGGGCGGTTCCGACAGCGGCCGCCACGCACCGGAGCCGATAGCGGTCCCGCAGCGCCTGCCCCGGGTCCGGACCGAGCGACTCACGCGTCACGTACACGCCCCGTCCCACCGGTATCAGCGTGTGTCTGCGAACGGCCTCCCGGATCTCGCGTTCGGTGACTCCGGAATCCAGGGCGACGCCGCGCCAGATGAGTCCGTATCGATCTGCAGGCCACATATCTCTTTAGACGCGACCGGGCCCTAGACGGTTCCATCCGCCGTCCACAGCCCGCGATCCGCCATCCGCAGCAGCGCCACTCAGCGACAGATCCCCCGTCCGGGACGGAGGATCTGTCGCCGAGCCTCGCGTCTACCCGAGGCACACGTCCACAGGCGCGCCCCTCTCCTCACACCACCGAGAGCGGCAGGGGCTTCGACGGACCGCGGTCGGCGAAGGTGAACGACGACCCGGCCGAGAAGCGCACGATGGCGACCTCGTCGCACTCGGGCTGCGGATCGCCGCGGCCGACGGTCACCACGAGTTCGTCGCCGTTCACGGCACTCTCTTCGACGACCCACGTCGGCTCGACCGCCCGCACCGCCGACGCGATCGCACCGAGCCGGCCCGCGGCCAACAGCCGCATCCACGCGCCGTCCTCCACCGCAGGCGAATCCACTCGAATGCGCACGCGAACGCGGTCACCGTCTTCGCGCACCTGCGCGACCACCCCCGTGTACTGCTCGGGGCCGAACACCGGGTGCGCGTTCAAAACGCCGGCGAGCGCCGTCGCGTCGGACCGACCGTCGAACAGCGCGGCCGACAATCGTTCGGCGGTGATCCCCGCGATGCCGATGAGCTGCTTCTCGAGGATCTCGTCCGCGCGCGCAGCATCGGTCCGGCGTCGCACGGATGCCAGGAATCCGATCGCGAGCAATTGGTGCTGCAAGGCCGTCTCCTCCGCGATCCGCACCAGTGCGGAGGTGGAGAACTCGTCGAAGGCCAGGTCCTCGACGAGCGGACCGCGGTAATCGGCGAGACCGTCGCCGGCGGACCCGTCGATCGGGCTGAGGGCGATCGACGCCGCCCGGGTTCGCAGAGTCGGCTCGGTGACCTCCGGCAACGGAAGCTCCTCGCGGTCGGGCTCGATCGTCACCGTCCACTCGCAGTGCGGCGTCCGGCCCGCGGGTACGCGGGGCGGTCGGTGCACCGGACGGATCCGCGCGCGCCGATTGGTCGCTATGGCGGTCGCATCGAATGTCGGATCCTCGATGTCGTGGCACATGGCCGTCACGTACTCGTCGCCCATCGGCTCCACGTCGAGAAGCGCGCCGCAGTGATCGAGCACGAACGAGCCGTGGTACCGATCGACGATCCGGTAGCGGAAGTCCATGAACTGCGGCGGCGCACCGATATCGAGCTGCAGGCATTTGAACATGTCCTCGACCCCGTCGCCCTCGATCCCGAGCGCGGTCCGCATCCGCCCCGTGTACACCGGGCTGGCCGCCATCCACTCCTCGATGGCGACCTGGGTCATGCCCTCGCGGCCGAACGCCGCGATCAGGTGTGCCATCCCGGACCGATCGATCAGCTGGCCCGACAGCAGCGACTCCGGGACCAGAGCCACCAACTGCGCGCGGGTCAGTCCGGCCAGGCTCACGGCAGGTCCCACAGGCCGACGGGCGACTGCCCGAGCGGATACCAACCGGGCAGGTTCCCCGGCGCGGACTTCTCGATGCGCTTGAGCATGCCGTCACTGCAGGCTTGATCGGTCAGCATCTCCAGGAACAGTGCCGAGACGTTCCCGAAGTCGAAGAAGTCGCGCTGCCAGCCGAACTGGAAGTTCCCCGCGTAACGGAACCAGCTCCCGCCGATGCCGTGCACCGCGTAGTGGGAACCGTCGGCTCGAGTGCTGACGTCAATCGGCCCGCTCACTGGGTTCCCGGCGCCGGAGTACACCTGGCGCCACAGCCCGATCATGTCGCCGGTCCGCTCGTCGATCACCCACGCCTGGTACGGATACTCCCAGCCCTCCAGGCCCTCCATCTCCTGGCCGAGCGCGATCTCTCGGATCTCGTCGCGGCCCACGGCCATGAAGTCCTTCTCCGGACCGTAGTTCCAGCCGTAGGTGGCGTCCTCGGTGTAGAAATCCGCGAGCGGGCGCCAGTCGCCCGCCTTCTCGGCTTCGACGTTGGCATCCAGCCAACGCTGCTTCATCTCGTCCAGTTCGGCACGGGGAAAAGCCATGTCATTCCTCCACGATCTTCAGTGCTTGGGTCGGGCAGAACCGAACAGCGGCCTCCACTTCGGCGCGCTGCGATTCGTCAGGGTTCTCGTTCAGGATCGTCACCGCGTCACGGCCCGCCTCGAAGACGTCGGGGGCTTCCAACTCGCACATCCCGTGTCCCTGACACAGATCCAGATCGACGACGACGCGCATCACCGCTCCCGCCGCCGATAGGCGACGCGGCACGGCTGCTGCAACTGCACGACCATCTTGGAATGGTCGTTGCGGTAGCTGTCCGGCTCCTGAACCAGGGAGAACTCATAGTTGCGCAGCAGCACCGAGAAGATCGCCTTCAACTGCATCATCGCGAACTGCGCGCCGACGCAGCGATGCCGTCCGGCACCGAACGGGATCCACGTCCAGCGATTGACCAGATCCTCCTGCCGCGGCTGCTCGTACCGAGCGGGATCGAAGGAGTCCGGGTCCGGAAAGTCCTCCGGCAGCCGGTTCGAGACCGCAGGCGAGACCGCGATCGACTGTCCGGCGCGAACCGTGACCCCGCCGACCTCGAAGTCCTCCTGAACCAGGCGCATCAGGATGATCAGCGGCGGATGCAGTCGCAGCGCCTCCTTGATCGCGCCTTCCAGCTTCGGGATCTGACGCATCGCAGCGAAGCTGTACTCGACGCCGTCCGAGTAGATCCCGTCGAGTTCGCCGACGACCTCGGCGAGATGGTCCGGATGTTTGAGCAGTTCGATCAGCGTCCACGCCGCCGTCCCCGAAGTGGTGTGGTGGCCCGCGAACATCATCGAGATGAAGATGCCGGTCACGGTGTCCGGACTGAACATCTGCGAACCGTCGTCGTTCTTCAGCGACACCAGCACGTCGAGCAGATCCCGGTCGGCGGAGTCGGCCGGCGGGTTCGCGATACGGCGGTCCATCACGCCGCCGATGAACTCCACCAACTCGGCGCGCGCGGCGTCGCGTCGGCGGAAACTCTCGATGTCGGCGTGCATGTCGACGTAGGCGATCGGGTCGGTGCCCTTCTCCAGCTCGTGATAGAGGTGCGCGATGTGGCCCGACAGCTCTTCGCGGAACTTGCGTCCGATCAGGCACGACGACGAGGTGTACAGCGTCAGTTCGGCGAAGAAGTCGAGCAGATCGATTTCGCCGGCGTCGCCCCAGCCGGCGATCATCCGTTCCACCTCGTCGGGGATGGTGACCGCGTGCTGCTTCATGTGCGCCCCCTTGAGCGCCTGATTGTGCAGCATCTCGCTGCGCCGCTCGGGACTGGTGTCGAAGACGACGCCCTCACCGAAGATCGGAGTCATGAAGGGGTACGCGGCGCCCTGATCGAGCACCTCGTCGGGCGCGCGGAAGAACTCTTCGTTCGCGGCCGCACCGCTCACCAGGACCACCTCCCGGTCGGCGAGCTGGAACATCCCGACGTCGCCGTGCTCGGCCCGGACACGCCGGAACAGGCCGATCGGATCGGTGGCGAGCTCGTCGAGGTGTCCGTGCTCGCCCTCTCCGCCGGATACGCGGATCGATGCTGCAGGGTCGGAGGATGCTGCGTGGTCAGAGGGTTCAGTGTGAGATGCGCTCGTGGTCATGCCGGTGCTCCTTCCGAATGCGCGACCGGTTCGGGCTGGGCGGGGGTGGACGATTCCGGCGGTACGAGCTCGCCCTCGGCTTCGACGTCGACCGATCGCATGTGCGCGCCGGGCGGCATCGAGATCATCGCCATGACAGCCGAAGCCAGATTCTCGGGTGTGAGGAAGTTGCCGTGCCGGGCCAGGCCGAACGCGATCCAGTCGTTGAGCATCGCCTCGGTCTGCTTCTGATCGAGATTCATGCCCATGCCCGTGATCGTCTGGCCGGGCCGCACCAGACCGGCGCGCACCCCGGTGCCCTCCAACTCCATGTCGATGGTGGCGACCATGCCCTCGACACCGCATTTGGCGGCGACGTACGCCGACGACCACGGACGCGGGTGGGCGACGACGTCGGAACTGATGAACACGATGTCGCCACGGCGGCGCGCGATCATCGCGGGCGCCACCGCGCGGTAGAGCCGGTACGCGCCGACCAGGTGCACATCGATCTGCGCCGCCCACTCGTCCACCGGCATCTCGTGGGCTCGGCCGATCTGGAGATCGCCGGCACCGGCGACCACCACTTCGAGGGGACCCAGCGCCTCCTGCGCCGCGTCGACCGCGGTCCGGACGGAGTCGTCGTCGGTCACGTCGAGCGCGACGGCGACCGCTTCGCCTCCGTCGGCGACGATCCGTGCGGCAGTCGCGGCACACTTCTCCACACGGCGTGCGCCGAGGGCGACCGGATGGCCGGCCGCGGCGAGGGCCAGGGCGGTGGCCTCGCCGATGCCGGACGAGGCACCGGCGACCAGCACGGGCCGACGTCCGGGATGGGGCTGAAATCTCATCGGGGGACCACTTTCATCGGGAGGGACGCGAAACCGCGGACGTTCACCGAGTGCACGCGTTCGGCGGCGTCGACGTCGACGTCGAAACTCTTGACGGTTCGGGCGATCTCGGCGAGGCCGAGGTCGGCCTCGAGTCGGGCCAGGTGCGCTCCCAGGCAGAAGTGCGTGCCGAGTCCGAACGAGAGGATGGTGCGGCTGCTGTCACGGCCGATGCGGTACTGGTCCGCGTCCGGCCCGAAGACCTCTTCGTCTCGATTCGCCGAACCGATCAGCAGCAGCATCCGATCGCCCGCGGGAATGGTGTAGCCGCCGTATTCGACGTCGTCGACCACGCGCCGCAGCAGCATCTGCGTGGAGGTGTCGAACCGGAGCGTCTCCTGGACCCAGTCCCCGACGACGGCCGCCGGATCGGCGCCCGCGCCGACCGCGTCGAGGATCCCCGCCACCTGCCCTCCGCTGCGATGACCCCAGTAGACGGAATTGGCCAGCAGCTTGGTGGTGGTCTCGTTGCCCGCGACCACCATGAGCATCATGAAGCCGATGATCTCCTGGTCGGTCATCGTGGTGCGCTCGCCCTTCGCCGCGGCCACCCCGTCTCCGACGAGTTCGGCGCCGATCAGCGCGGAGACGAGGTCGTCGCCCGGGCGTCTGCGACGGTCGGCGAGCAGCTCCGCGTAATAGCCGTGCAACTCCAGGTAGGCGCGCACAGCGGCTTCGGGGACATCGGTGACGCCCTCCTCCCGGTGGATCAGCAGATCCGACTGCCGTCGCAGGTATGCGCGGTCGGACGGCCCGACCCCGAGCAGCTCCGAGACCACGTCCATCGGCAACAGTCCGGCGAAGTCGTGGACGAAGTCGAACTCCCCCATCTCCACGCAACGCGCCCAGTGCCGATTCGTCAGCTCGTGGATCCGAGGTGCGAGCTCGCTGACCCGGCGCGGCGTGAATCCCTTCGAGACGAGCTTGCGCAGGCGCAGGTGGCGCGGGTCGTCCATCGCCAGGAAGCTCATCGCGTACTCGGCGTTCTCGTTGTACGAGGTCGGATCCATCGAGACGCCCCAGCTGTTCGACAGCCGCACGTTGTCGCGGAAGGCCTCGGAGACGTCGTCGTGCCGGGCCAGAGCCCAGAAGTCGCCGTCGGTGTTGCGGTACACCGGCGCGTCGCGGCGCAGTCGCGCGTAGGTCGGATACGGGTCCTCGTGAAAGTCGTAGTCGTACGGGTCGAACGGAATCGACTCCTGCATTCCGGTGTCGGTGACGGTCAACGTCTCATTCCCATCAATCGTTGAAGAGCAGTGCGGCGGCCGCGACCAGCCGCTCGGATGTCGCTTCGTAGGTCAGGTGTCCCATGCCGGCGGTGACGAGTCCGCCTGCGTAGAGCATCTGCAGGGCGTCCACCACCCGAGGGGCATCGGGGTGGTCGTCACCGACCGCGGCGGCGAGGCGGTCGTGAATGAACCCGCCGATCCGCCACCGCAGGTGCTCGGAGTCCGGATCACTGCCCAACAGTGCGACGGTGACGGCGCCGCCGAGCTGTCCCTCTCCGGCGACCACGGTCGAGACTCCGCGCAGCACTTGCGCCACGCGCTCGGCCCGGGGCAGGGAGGCGTCCACCTCGGGCACCCCGGCGGCCAGACGCCGCCAGAACACCTCTGCCACCAGGTGACTCTTCGAGCTGAAATACGTGTAGGCGGTGGCCGGCGCCACCCCCGCGCGCTTCGCGACGTCACGTACCGAGAGCGCATCGAAGCCGTCCGCGGCGAGGATCTCGACGGCCGCCTCGGTCATCTTGGTGATCTTCTCGGCCTGCTGCGGGCTCAGGCGCCGCCGGGTGGACTCGGCCGCGACACCGGCGGACTCGACTGGGGTGGACATGTGACGCACGCTACTCTACGGTTGAACCGAAGTCCAGACACCTGTCCAGATGGAGTTCTGACAATGACCCGAGCGAGCCTCCCACTCAGGCCCGACACCGCCACCGACCTGCTCGTCGACGGCGCCCTGATCCCCGGTTCCGGCGGCGTCTTCGACGTCGTCAACCCCGCTACGGAGGAGGTGATCGGCCAGGCGGCCGAAGCCACCGCGTCCGACATGGATCGGGCGATCGAGGCCGCCCGCCGAGCCTTCGATCGGACCGACTGGTCGCGCGACCACGCCTTCCGCGCCCACTGCCTGCGGCAACTGCGCGACGCACTGCTCGCGCACGCGGACGAACTGCGGGAGCTGACGGTCGCCGAAGTGGGCTGTCCCACGTTCCTGACGCACGGCCCGCAGCTGGTGGGGCCGATCACCGATCTCGGGTACTTCGCCGACCTCGCCGAGAGCTATTCGTGGATCACCGATCTCGGCGAGGCGAGCCCGATGGGCATCAAGAACCGGCGAGAGCTGCGCGCCGAGGCGATCGGTGTGGTCGGCGCGATCACACCGTGGAACTTTCCGCACCAGATCAACTTCGCCAAGATCGGTCCGGCGCTCGCCGCCGGCTGCACCGTGGTCCTGAAGCCGGCCCCGGACACCCCGTGGTGCGCCGCGCTGGTCGGGAAGGTGATCGCCGAGGAGACCGACTTCCCTCCGGGCGTGGTCAACATCGTCACCTCCACCGACCACGCACTCGGTGAGCAACTGTGCACCGACCCCCGCGTCGATCTCGTCTCGTTCACCGGTTCCACCGACACCGGCCGCAGGGTGATGGCCGCCGCCGCGCCCACGCTCAAGAAGGTCTTTCTGGAACTCGGCGGCAAGTCGGCCTTCATCGTGCTCGACGACGCCGACCTTGCAGCCGCCTGTTCGATGGCGGCGTTCTCCGTCGTGACTCACGCCGGGCAGGGCTGCGCCATCACCACCCGTCTGCTGGTGCCGCGCGAGAAGCTCGCGGCCGCCGTCGAACTCACCAAGAACGCGATGGCGGGCCTGTCCGCGGCGGACCCGACGGACCCGGGAACGGTCTGCGGACCGCTCATCTCCGCCCGGCAGCGGGAGCGCGTCGAGAACTACCTGCGTCTGGCACGCGAGGAGGGCGGCGTGATCGAGATCGGCGGTGGCCGGCCCGCCGGACTGGACCGCGGTTTCTTCGTCGAACCGACGCTCATCTCCGGCGTCGGCAACTCCGCTCGCGTCGCACAGGAGGAGATCTTCGGCCCGGTGCTGGTGATCATCCCGCACGATGGCGACGACGACGCGATCGATCTCGCCAACGACTCCCCCTACGGACTGTCGGGCGCCGTGTGGGGCACATCGCCGGAACGGGTGAACGCCGTGGTCGACGGCGTCCGCACCGGGACGATGAGCGTCAACGGCGGCATCTGGTACTCCGCCGACGTCCCGTTCGGCGGCTACAAGCAGAGCGGAATCGGGCGAGAGATGGGCCGCGCCGGTTTCGAGGAGTACCTCGAGATCAAGGCGGTCGCCACACCCGTATAGGGAGGTCGGCCCCTCCCGCTCCCACCTCTCCCGCCGGCCTGCCCCGCCCGCTGGTTGAGCGAGCGAAGCGAGTCGAAACCTCCACCCCCGCCCACACCCCACAACACCCCGAAGGAACACCAATGACCAGATTCGCCGACAAGACCGCCATCGTCACCGGCGCCGCCGGAGGCATCGGAGAGGCCTACGCCCGGGCACTCGCCGACGAGGGCGCGTACGTGGTGATCGCCGATGTCAACGACGACGCCGGACGGTCGGTGGCCGACGCGATCGGAGGCATGTACGTGCACACCGACGTCTCCGACCCCGACTCCGCGGCATCGCTCGCGACGGCCGTCGTTGACGAACGCGGGAAGATCGACGCGCTCGTCAACAACGCCGCGATCTACGGCGGCATGAAGCTCGACTTCCTGACCACCGTGCCGTGGGACTACTACAAGAAGTTCATGAGCGTGAACCTCGACGGTGCGCTCAACGTGACCCGCGCCTGCTACCCGCATATGCGGCACGGCGGGGCGATCGTGAACCAGTCGTCGACGGCGGCCTGGCTGTACAGCGGCTTCTACGGTCTGGCCAAGGTGGGCGTCAACGGCCTCACCCAGCAGCTCGCCGTCGAACTCGGCGGTCAGCGCATCCGCATCAACGCGATCGCCCCCGGCCCCATCGACACCGAGGCCACCCGCTCCACCACTCCCGCCGCGATGGTCGACGACATGGTCGCCAAGCTCCCGCTGGGGCGGATGGGCACGCCGCAGGATCTGGTCGGCATGTGTCTGTTCCTGCTGTCCGACGAGGCGTCCTGGATCACCGGACAGATCTTCAACGTCGACGGCGGACAGGTCATCCGCTCATGAGCGAGGCACTGCGGCTGGGCTGTGTCGGGCTCGGCAACATCGGCGGTCCGATGGCTGCGCGCCTGGCCGGATCCGCTCCGACCACCGTCTTCGACCTCTCTCCGGATGCCGTCGCCACCCTGGTCGATGCGGGCGCGGTCGCCGTGGACGGTCTGCCCGAACTCGCGTCCGCCAGCGATCTGGTCAGCATCTGCGTTCGCGACGACGCCCAGGTCCGCGAGGTGATCGGGGAACTGCGCCCGCACCTGGCGCCGGGCTCGCTCATCGCGATCCACTCCACCATCGCCCCCGAGACGGCGGCCGAGCAGGCCGCCGCGTGCGCGGCGGACGGGATCGTCGTGCTCGACGCTCCGATCTCCGGCGGCGCCCCCGGGGCTGCGGAGGGCCGGCTGGCGATCATGATCGGCGGCGATCGCGCCGGCTACGAGCGGGCCAGAGCCGCACTCGCGCCGGCGGGCGATCTCATCGTCCATGCCGGCCCGGCGGCCGGCGACGGAACGCGGATGAAGCTGGCCCGCAACCTGCTGCACTTCGTCTCCTTCGCCGCCACGGCCGAGGCGTCCCGACTCGCCGAGGCCGCCGGAATCGACATCGCACAACTCGGGCGAGTGGTCCGGCACACCGATGCGATCACCGGCGGTGCGGGCGCGATCATGCTTCGTGACACCACCGGGCCGATCGCTCCCGACGACTTCTGGTTCGGTGTCTTCACGCACGTCCGCGATCTCGGCGAGAAGGACCTGACCCTGGCACTGACACTGGCCGACCGGCTCGGCGTCGACCTCCCGCTGGGCCGCCGCGCCCTCACCGATCTGGCCGCCGGACTCGGTGTGCCCCATTCCGCCCACGACACACGCCGCGACGGCTGATCCGGCGCGCAGCGAAATGAACCGAACCGAAGGAGCATTGTGAACCCGACCCCGCAAGACGATCTGCCCCCGATGACCGAGCAACGCCGCAAGGGCCTGGCGACGATGTCGGAGGTGTACGGCTGGGAGATGTCCGACGGTCCGGGCGACTTCTTCGCGCACACCGCCGATCAGGTCTTCGGCGAGGTGTGGAGCCGCGAGGGCCTCACCCACCGCGACCGCAGGCTGGTACTCCTCGGCGCGCTGGCCGCCAACGGTCAGGTGGACGTCGCCGAGATCCAGGCGGCGGCGGCGCTCGGCAACGGCGAACTCACGCCGGAGGAGCTGAACGAGATCGGACTGTTCCTCTGCTACTACGTCGGCTGGCCGCTGGGCACCAAGATGACGATGATGTTCGGCGAGGTCGCCGGCAAGCACCGGAAGTCCGAGCACTGAGCCCGAACCCGCGCCCGTCGAGACCGCACACGACCATAGGCTGACCGGCATGGACTTTCGATTGGTAGATCTCAGCGCCGACGAGATCGCTGCGCAGCTCGCCGTGGTGGAACCGCTGACCGAGTCGGTCCGCGCGCTGATCGACGCGGTGATCCGCACCGAGGTGCCCGACGACGATCTGGACGACGCGCGCCGGCGGATCGACGCGGTCACCGCCTCACTGCGCGCAGCGCAGAAGCCGGGCAGCTACGGAGTGCCGTTCACCCGCGACTTCACCGGCATGCCCTGGGGCAACGCGGCCGTGGGTGTGCGCAACGCCATCGCTCCCCCGCTGCGGGTCGACCACCACGACGACGGGACGGCCACCGCTCGGGTACGGCTCGGCGCCGCGTACGAGGGCCCGGCCGGCCTGGTCCACGGCGGGATCTCGGCCATGCTGCTCGATCAGATGCTCGGCGAAGCGGCCAGCGTCGGCAACGGAACCCCCTGCTTCACCGGCACGCTCACCGTGAAGTACCTGCGCCCGACACCTCTCGGCGACGTCGATCTGCGCGCCCGCACCACCGGATCGGAGGGCCGGAAGGTCTTCGTGCGGGCCGAACTCTGCGACGCGGACGGTCCGACGGTGACGGCGGAGGGAATCATGGTCTCACCGAGGAATCTCCCGTCCCGGGATCAGATCGCGAAGTTGCGTGCAGCGACCGCCGCAGATCACGACGCCTGACGACGAGGTCAGGACGTACCTGTGTCCGGACCGTTCCCGTCGGTCTCCGCGAGCCAGCGCTGGGCTTCGGCGTAGGCGGTGTCGAGACCACCGAAGACATGCCGGGACGCGGGCACGACATTCTCCTCGCCCAGCGCTCGGACCAGGCCCGCTCGCGTCACCGCGTCGATCATCGCGGAACTGACGCCTGCGAGCATGAGACGCCCGCCCGACTTCCGCAATGCCTCGGCCTTCGCGCGCAGCAGCTTCTGCAGTGTCGCCGACGGCACGTCGGGCAGGACGCGTACGTTCAGAATCACCACGAACCGGCCCGGTGCGGAGGGCGGCGCCGGCCACGTCTCTGAGATGCGGGGCACTTCTGCGAACAGCGCGACGCCGGCGTAGTATAGCACGGTGATTCCGTTGGCGGGCAGCGTCTTCGGCGGTTCTTCCAGACACCAGCCCTCGTCGTCTCGGACCAGCGCCAGCAGCCGGGCGCTGCGTGCCGCCTGGACGCAGTAGAGCACCAGCGAGATTCCGGCACCGACGAGGATCGCGTACTGCAGGGGGATCTGGGTCGTCGCGAGGAAGGTCGCCACCATCGCGACGGCGCTCAGCGGCGCCGTGCGCAGAACCAGAGTGACGTCGGCCCATCGACCCTGAATCAACTCGAACCCGATGACGAACAGCAGTCCCCCGATGACAGGCATCGGGATGATCTGCGCGGCGGCGCCGGCGATCAGCACGAGAACCACCAGCCACGCACCGGCGAAGACGCCCGCCCAGCGGCTCGTCGCGCCCGCGGAGACCGCGACACCTGTGCGGGACAGGGAGCCGCCGGTCGGCAGCGATCCGAAGAAGCCGCCGACGATGTTGGCCGCACCCTGCGCCGAGAAGTCCCCGGACGCACTCGCCTTCGATCCGTCCGGGTTCGGCACCGCCGCCGAGATGCCCGCTGCCTGAGCGAGACCGACGAGGGCGATGGCGAACGCTCCGAGAACGAGGTTCGGGAATGCACTCAGATCCGGAAACGTGAACGGCGGCAGACTGTTCGGCACCTTCGCGATATCACCGACGGTCTCCGTGTCGGCGCCGGTCACCGCGGCCACCGCGGTGACCGCGACGAGAGCGATCAGCGTGGCGTACGACTTGACCGGTCTGACGAACTGCAGAACTCCCCATACCGCGACGGTGCCGAGCGCCACCGCCACCGACGCCCCCGACCATTGGGGCACGTGTCCGAGCACCTCGACGAACTTCACGACGGTGTTGTGCCGTTCCGGGTCGTAGCCGGTGACGTCGCCGAGCACCCCCGCCACGATCTGTACGGCGATGCCGACCGTGAATCCGGTCATCACGGCGCTCGAGACGAAGTCCATGATCGCGCCGACGCGCAGCAGACCCATCACCAGCATCACGGCACCGACCGCCACCGTCAGCATCGCGATGTTCCCGACGTCGTGCGGGTCGAGGCCGGCCGAGGACAGCACGCTCTGCGACGACAGTGCGATAGCACTGGTCAGCGTGGTGACCATCAACGCGGTCCGGGCGAACATCGACCCCACGAGTGTCGAGAGCATCCCCGAATACAGACCGCTGACCGGATTGAATCCACCGATCGACGCGTACGCCATCCCCTCCGGGATGGAGAACAACGCGGTCACCAGACCGGATACGGCATCCGCTGGTCTCGGCCGCGAGATCTTTCGGATCCGGCGCATGATCGCTGACACGGCCACCTCAGACGTTCCTCTCCGCATTCTGCGAACCTCGTCGGATCTCGACCGGCCGAGCACTCAATTCCGGTGCGTTAGCCACCACCAGCCACGCCGCGAGCGTGGAGAAGAGCAGTGGAACCATGAGATCCATCTGCGGCACGATCGCCAACCCGAGGAACAGACTCAGCCAGCCGTTGCGCGCAGCGGCCACCGAGATCCCGACCACCGACGCGCTCACGCACAGGGTCAGCGGTATCGAGGTCCAGAGTGTGTGAACGCCGAATCCGAAGGCCGCTCCGATGAACACCGCGGGGAAGATCCGGCCGCCCCGGAAACCTGACGCCCCGGCGACCAGCAGCGCGCACAGCTTCACCGCCGCGAACACGAAGAATCCCATGGCGGTGGTGGTCGCCACCTCGCCCGGCAGCTCGTTCATCTGCTCGAGGCCTTTGAACAGGGTGATGGTGCCGCCGAGCGCACCGAGGCCGCCGAGGACCGCCCCGGCCACGGTCAGCCGCACCACGGGACCGGGCAACCGGGTGTTCAGCAGTCGGTGCAGGGGGTCGAAGAGCGCGGCACCGACCACGCCGACGGTTGCCGCGGCCGCCGCGACACCGATGGCGAGGAGCACGTGGACCACACCGCCGATCGTCTCGTCCGGCAGACCCATCGACAGCCCGAGATCGGTGAAGTGCAGCATCACGAACGAACCGGTCGCCGCGGCGACGAGCGGCACGTACAGCCGGTGCCACAGCGGGACGCGGGGATCGCCGCTGTTGAGTTCGGACAGCATCAGCGCCGCGGCGACCGGTGTCCCGAACATCGCGCCGATCGTGGCCGAGGTCGACAGCCCCATCCACTCCTTCTGCCCCAGCTTCGGCACGAGCCGGACACCCAGCCCGACGATGATCGCGGCGTTGATCGCCATGATCGGGTTCTCCGGCCCCAGGCTCACCCCGCCGGACAGGGTCAGAACGGTGGCGAGCACGAGGCCGGGGAGCACGCGTATTTCGAGAGGAGTGGAGACGAGTCCCTCCGTCGCCGGATCGGGGCCGGCATGGCCCGGCAGGTACCGGATCACGAGTCCGGCGAGCAGACCGACAGCGGTGAGCGTCCCGAAGATGAACCAGCCGTTGTCGCCGGACACGCCGAGCGCGGCACTGAGATCGTCCCAGACCAGTTTCTGAACCAGTTCCGCGAGCGCCGAGACGCCCCACAGCCCGAGCGCGCACAACGCGCCGACCGCGATCCCGACAGGGGTCAGCGCGATCATCTGCGCGACCGGCGGCCGGACCGTCGGCGTTGCAGCGGCGCAGGACCCGGTTTCGTCCATCGCAGTCCTTTCGTCGCCCGTCGCGCGACCCACGCGTCCGGCATGGTCGGTAACCCAATGGTCGGTCACTGCAATGGTCGGTCACTGTGGGCCGGCGGATCCGGAGGCGTCACCCGCGGCGAATGACCCACCCGGCTCGATCGTTCCCACCGGTCCGCCGGCCACCGATCGGCCGTTCGGTAGCGTCGAGGCCATGTGTGACGATCATCGCATGGAGCCCTTCTCCGCCGAGGAGTCCGAAGCCGTTCAGCGCGTCTGGCGAGAGCTGGGCATTCCGGGTCTCATCGACGTGCACACCCACTTCATGCCGCGCCGGGTGATGGACAAGGTCTGGGCGTACTTCGACTCCGCCGGCCCGATGCTCGGCAGGCAGTGGCCGATCGCCTACCGGGCCGACGAGGACCGCCGCGTCGAGACGCTGCGCGCGTTCGGTGTGCGCGCGTACTCGTCGATGATCTATCCCCACAAACCCGATATGGCCCGATGGCTCAACAGTTGGGCGGCGGAGTTCGCGTCGGCGCACCCGGACTGCCTGCAGACGGCGACCTTCTACCCGGAGGAGGGGGCCGCGGCGTACGTCTCCGAGGCGATCGACGCCGGAGCGAGGATCTTCAAGTCGCACATCCAGGTCGGCGCGTACTCGCCGATCGATCCGCTGCTCGACGGCGTGTGGGGACGGATCGACGACGCGCAGATCCCCGTGGTGATCCACTGCGGTTCGGGTCCGGCACCGGGCGAGTTCACCGGCCCGGAACCGATCGACGAACTGCTGCGGCGGTTCCCGAGCCTGCCGCTCATCGTCGCGCACATGGGCACCCCCGAGTACGAGCCCTTCCTCGCACTCGCCGAACGGTACGAGAACGTCCGGCTCGACACGACGATGTCGTTCACCGCGTTCTCGGAGGAGTCGGCGCCGTACCCCCGCGAGCTCTTCGGCCGGCTTCGGGACGTCGGCGAGAAGATCCTCTTCGGCAGCGATTTCCCCAACATTCCGTACAGCTACACCGAGGCGCTCGCCGCCTGCGCCCGGCTCGACCTCGGCGACCGCTGGCTGCGCGGCGTGTTCCACGACAACGCCGCCGCGCTCTTCGGAATCGGCTGACACCGTGTATGTCGACACGACGATCGTCTGTCGATTGGAGCAGATGGGCGCGGCATCGGCCGCCGCCGAATCGGCCGGATACGACGGAGTGTGGACCTTCGAAGGCGCCCACGATCCGTTCCTGCCGCTGCTGCTCGCCGCGGAACGCACCGAGCGGGTACGGCTCGGGACCTCGGTGGCGATCGCGTTCGCCCGAAACCCGATGCTGCTGGCGACCACCGCATGGGACCTGCAGGCCTATTCACGCGGGCGGTTCGTGCTCGGCCTCGGCACTCAGATCAAGCCGCACATCACCCGGCGATACGGGATGCCGTGGAGCCGCCCCGCCGACCGGATCCGCGACATGGTCACTGCGATCCGCGCGATCTGGGACAGCTGGGAGACGGGCGGCCGCCTCGACCACCGCGGCGAGTTCTACCAGCACACGCTGATGCCGCCGCTGTTCCGGCCCGACGCGCGAGAGGTGGAGGGCTTCGGTCCGCCGCCGATCTGGCTTGCGGGCGTGGGGCCGAGGATGACGGCGGTCGCGGGCGAGACGGCCGACGGATTCCTCTCGCATCCGCTGTGCCCGCCCGCGTTCCTGCGTGAGACCACCCTGCCCGCGTTGGCCGCAGGCGCGGCGTCGGCGCGGCGCCGGGTCCCGGAGGTCCACCACTCGGCGATGGTGATCACCGGGCGCGACGCAGCCGACCGCGCGGCGGCGCGCGAAGCCGTGCGGACGCAGGTCGCGTTCTACGGCTCCACGCCCGCCTACCATCCGGTGCTCGAAGCCGTCGGCCGCGCCGAGCTCGGCCCCAGGCTGCACGAGCTCTCACGCGCAGGCGACTGGACGGCGATGGCTCAGATGGTCGACGACGCGCTGGTCGACGCCGTCGCGGTCACCGCCGCCGACATCGGCTCGGGCGCTGCCGAGTTGGTGGATCGGTACGGACCGTGGGTGGACCGGCTGGGCTTCAACACGCCCTACCGCGCCGATCCGGCACTGCTCGCGGACCTCGCCGCCGCGGTCCGGGAGGCCTCGGTCACGAGATCCGCACCACCGCCTTGCCCCGCACGCGACCCTCGGCCAGATCGGTGAGCGCCCGCGGCAGTTCGGCGAGTTCGTAGACGTGGTTCACCGGCGGTCGCATCCCCTCCCCGACCAACCGGACGATGTCCTCGTGCAGCAGCCCGGGCACCTCGGGGTGCGTCCGGATGTATTCGCCCCAGGCCGCGCCGACGACGGAGATGTTCCGGAAGAGCACGCGGTTGAGCTTCACCGTCGGGATGCCGCCGGCGGCGAAGCCGATCACCACGAAACGGCCGTCGGGCGCGACGGTGCGGAGCGCCTCGTCGAAGACCTCACCGCCGACGGGATCGATCAGCACGTCCACGCCTCCCCCGGTGCGCTCGAGGACCCGGTCCTTCCACCCCTCGGTCAGTGCGATGACCTCGTCGGCGCCCAGCGCCCGGAGCATCTCCTCGTTGCCGGTCCGGTGCACCACCGCGACGACCCGGGCGCCGAGTGCCTTGGCGACGATGATCGAGGCCACACCGATGCCGCCCGCGGAACCGAGCACCCCGACGGTCTCTCCGGTCCGCAGATTCGCCCGCATCTTCAAGGCGAACAGCGCGGTCTGGAAGTTGATGCCGAGGGCGGCGCCCTCGTCGAAGCTCAGTTCGTCGGGCAAGGGGAACAACTGCTGTTCGGCCACGGCGATCTGCTCACCGAATCCGCCGAGCATCGATGCGACGACCACGCGGTCGCCGACCGCGAACCGACCGCCCTCCGGAGCCGCGGCGACGACGCCGGCCACCTCGGTGCCGGGAACGAAGGGCAGCGGCGGCCGCAGCTGATACTCGCCGCGGCTCATCAGCAGGTCGGGGAAGCACACTCCGCACGACCGCACATCCACCAGGTACTGACCCGCTTGCGGCTCGGGAGCCGGAATCTCTTGCAGTTCCAGGCCTTCCGGGCCCACTTCATTGACGATCACCTGTGCTTTCATGACTTCCACGGTAACCGTCGGACACCTGTCTATACGATTGAACGATGGCATTGACCTCCCCCACCAACGGACTGTCCGACGAGCGTCTGCGCGTAGCCGACGAAGCGCCCGGCTTCATGCCGCTCGATGAGGCCCTCGCACTGCACGAGGCGGCGACGTCGTATCTCTCGCAGCCCGACTCGGTCGGCATCGGCGTCGAGATCGGCACCTACTGCGGAAAATCGACGGTGTTCCTCGGCGCCGCCGCCGAAGCACACGGCGCCCTGGTGGTCACCGTCGACCACCACCGCGGTTCGGAGGAGCATCAGCCGGGCTGGGAGTACCACGACACCGAACTCGTCGACAGTCACAGCGGACTGCTCGACACGGCCGCCCGCTTCCGGCGGACGATGTACGACGCCGGGCTGGAATCGACTGTGCTCGGGTTGCTCGCGCCCTCGACCGCCGCCGCGCGGGTCTGGGGACGCGAGGTGGATTTCGTGTTCATCGACGGCGGCCATTCGATGGAAGCCGCGCAGAACGACTACGACGGGTGGTCCGGGTGGGTCCGCGCCGGCGGCGCACTCCTCATCCACGACGTCTTCCCCGACCCGAACGACGGCGGGCGGCCGCCGTACGAGATCTACCGTCAGGCCCTCGACTCCGGCCGGTTCACCGAGCAGTCCGCGCACGGTTCACTGCGCGTCCTGCGGCGGATCCGCTGAGCCTACGCGGCGACTCCGAGTCCGAGCTTGCCCGCCAGCTTCTCCAGATACGAGCGCGCGGTGTCGGCGTTCTCGTCCGGCAGCCCGTAGAGGACGCGGGTGACTCCGATCCGGTCCCACCGCGCCAGACGCTCGGCGTCCGGCCGCATGTCGAGCGCGACGATCTGCGGTGCGCCGTCGCGTCCCGCGTCGGCCCAGATCGTCTTGAGCAGGGCCACCGACTCGTCGATGTCGGTCTCGCCCGGTGTCGTGATCCAACCGTCCGCATTGCGCGCGATCCACGTGAAGTTCTTCTCGGTGCCCGCCGCGCCCACCGACACCCCGATGGTCCGGGACGGTTTCGGCCACGCCCAACTGGGACCGAAATCGACGAACTCGCCGTGGTACTCGGCCTCGTCCTGCGTCCACAGGGCGCGCATCGCCTCGAGGTATTCGCGCAGCATCGTGCGCCGGCGGCCCGCCGGGACGTGGTGGTCCGACAACTCGTCCAGGTTCCAGCCGAAGCCCACGCCGAGGCGCACGCGTCCGCCCGACAGGTGATCGAGGGTCGCGATCGTCTTCGCGAGGGTCAGCGGGTCCGACTGCACGGGCAGCGCCACCGCCGTCGACAGTTCGATGCGCGAGGTGACCGCCGCCGCGGCCGCCAACGACGTCCATGGGTCCAGCGTCCGGGTGTACCTCTCGTCGGGGAGACTCGCGTCGCCGGTCCGCGGGTGGGCCGCCTCGCGCCTGGTCGGGATGTGACTGTGCTCGGGCACGTAGTACGCGGCGAAGCCCGCCTGCTCGATCAGCGGCGCCAACTCGTGCGGTCGCAGACCGCGGTCGCTGGTGAACTGCACGATTCCGTAATCCACTTGGCCCTCCGAACTCAGACGCCCTCACTGGACGCTAGACTGGACACTAGTCCAATCATCGCCCTTGCGCTACCGGTTCATCGGCTGCGAGACGGTCGTCGTCGAGTTCGGCGAAGATGCCGCCGGCGGGTGTCGCACGGCTGATCGCGTCCGCCGCGAGGATCACCGCAGCCGACGTCCAGCAACTGCGCTCCACCGGCCAGCGCTTACCGTCCGCGAAGACCAGCCCGGTCCAGTACGAACCGTCGGGATCACGCAGGTGCTGAATCGACTCCACCATCGCCGCCGCGCGATCCACGTCGCCGAGCGCCTCCAGCGCCAGCGCGAGCTCGCTGGTCTCGGCGCCGGTGACCCACGGGCGATGGTCCACGCACCGCGCTCCCAGTCCGGGAACCACGAACCTCTCCCACTCCGCATCGATCTGCGCGCGGCCGGCATCGCCGCGCAGGGGCCCGCCGAGAACCGGGTAATACCAGTCCATCGAATGCTTGCCGGCCGGGACGAAGACCTCGTCGGGCCGGGTGAACGCCACCGCGAGGTCACCGCGCGCACGCTCCCACGTGCCGGCGTCGGCTCCCACCTCGCCCGCGATGCGGATACCGCAGCACAGCGCCGAGTAGATGCTCGAATTGCCGGTCCGGAGGGCGTCGTCGAACATGGCTCCGGTCCGGTAGTCGGCCGCCCATCGGAACGCCCCGTCGCCGCGCTGGAACATCAACACCCGGTCCAGAGCGGCACGCACCGTGGGCCACATGCTCCACAGGAAGGCCTCGTCACCGGTGATCAGATAGTGATGCCACACTCCTACCGCGATGTAGGCGCAGAAGTTGCTGTCGACGCCGGGGTCGACGACCCGCCCGGCCCGCAGCTCCATCGGCCAGGAACCGTCGTCGCGCTGGGTGTGCGCCGACCATTCGTACGCCGCACGAGCAGCGTCGAGGTAGCCGCTCGCCGACAAGGCCATCGCCGACTCGACGTGATCCCACGGGTCGGTCTTGCCGCCCGGGAACCACGGAAGCGCACCGTCGGGCTCCTGCATTCCGACGATCGCGGCTCCGGTCGCGCGCACTTGCGCAGGCGTCAGGACGCCGGACACGGAGGGGACGGCCATCGTTACGCGGATTCGGCGAGTCCGGCCGGCTTGCGCAAGTAGATCGCCACCGACTTCCCGACGAGCGGATTCAAGAGTTGCTCGCCCGCGCGGGTGACCCACGGCTTACTCATCATGTCCCACACCAGCATCTTGTGATAGCCGCGGACCAGCGGATTGCGGTCGTTGTCGACGCCGACCGCGCACTTGAGCCACCAATACGGCGCGTGCAGGGCATGCGCGTGTCCCGAGCCGGTGATCTCCAGGCCCGCCGCAGCGAGCTTGTCGGCGAGCTCCGACTCGCGGTAGATACGGACGTGGCCGCCCTCCACCTCGTGGTACTCGTCCGAGAGCGCCCAGCACACCTTCTCCGGCCAGTAGCGGGGAACGGTGACCGCGGCCGACCCGCCGGGTTTGAGGATGCGGACCATTTCGGCGATGGCCGCCTCGTCGTCGGGGATGTGCTCCAGGATCTCCGACATCAGCACGACGTCGAAGGACTCGTCGTCGTAGGGCAGCGCGAGCGCGTCGCCGACCTCGGTACGCGCGACGCCCGATTCGGGAACCTCCCCCGCCGCGGCCAGCGCGCCGAACATCTCCGCGACGTCGGCCATGTCCTTCTCGTTCTGGTCGAAGGCGATGACCTCCGCACCGCGGCGCAGCATCTCATACGAGTGGCGGCCCTGACCGGCGCCGATGTCGATGGCCTTGACTCCCGGTCCGACGGCGAGACGGTCGAAATCCACAGTGAGCACGTGTCAGTTCCCTTCGCCCGCGGCGGCGTCGACGGCCGCCCGATATCGATCCGCTGTCGCTTTGGCGACTGCCGACCAGCTGTACCTCGAGGTGGCACGGGCGCGACCGCCCGCGCCCGTGCGCGCCGCCAGTTCCGGATCCTCGAGCAGCCGGAGCAGCGCCTGCGCGAGAGCGCCGGCATCGCCGGGAGGAACCAGAAGGGCGGCCGACTCGTCCTCGCCGACCACCTCCGGGATCGCGCCCGCACGAGTCGCCACCAGCGGTGTGCCACAACTCATGGCCTCCACCGCGGGCAACGAGAAGCCCTCGTACAGCGAGGGCACACAGGCGATCTCCGCGCTCGCCAACAGGTCGGCCAGCTCGGCGTCGTCGAGTCCGGAGACCACCGACACCCGCTCGCCGATGGACAGTTCGTCGATCAGCCGCGCCGAGGGGCCATCCGGATCCAGCTTCGACACCAGCGTGAGGTGCACGTCCCGTTCGACGGCCACCTTGGCGACCGCCTCCAGCAGGTACGAGACCCCCTTGAGCGGTGCGTCGGCGCTCGCGACGCACACGATCCGCCCGGGGACCCGCTCGCCGCGGGGCGCGTACAGATCGACGTCGACGCCCAGCGGGATGGTCGCCAGTGCGCCCGGCTCCACGTGAAACGCATCGCGGATGTCCTGTTCGCTGCTGTTCGAGACGGTCAGCAGCGACGGAATCCGCCGCGCCACGCGGCCCTGCATCGCCAGGAACGAATGCCACCGCCACGCGCTGATCTTCTTCAGTCCCACGGCGGCCTTCACCGCCAGCGAACGGTCGCGGGTGATCGGGTGATGGATCGTCGCCACCAGCGGGAAACCCTGACGCTTGATGTCGAGCAGCCCGTAGCCCAGGCATTGGTTGTCGTGCACCACGTCGAAGTCGTCTCGCCGGCCGCGCAGCAGCCGGGCCATCCGCAGACTGAACGTCAGCGGTTCACCGAACGCCGCGGTCCACATGGCCGCCACCTCGAGCACGTCGATCCAGTCGCGATACTCGCCGAGCCGCGGAGTCCGGAACGGTTCGGGTTCGCCGTACAGGTCCAGGCTCGGCACCTTGGTGAGCCGGACTCCGGCGTCGAGCTCGGGATACGGCTGTCCGGAGAAGACCTCCACGTCGTGGCCGAGTGCGACCAGTTCCCGCGAGAGGTGGCGGACGTACACGCCTTGGCCCCCGCAGTGCGGTTTGCTGCGGTACGACAGCAGCGCGATCCGCACTAGAGGGCCTGTCCGACGGGATCGGCCTGACCGGCCACGCCGGTCATCTCCTCCACGGAGACGAACTTGACCCGTCGGCGGCCGGACTCCGACCCGGCCTCGCGTTCGGCCGCGTCGATGCGTTTCCAGCCGGCCAGATCCACGCGATGTGCGCCGCGAGAGGCCACCAGGTCGGCGACGTCGGAGTTGTCGACCGCGGGATCCGTCAGCGCGCCGGCGGCGAAGTCGGCCAGGATCGCCGCCGCGGCCTCCTCGCCGCACAGCCGGTTCCGGCCGATGCCCCCGGTGGGTCCGCGCTTGACCCAGCCGGCGACGAAGACGCCCGGAATCGGATCCCCGGCCGACCCGTCGAGGACGCGGCTGTCGGCGTTCGGGACCACCGACCGGCCCTCGTCGAAGGGCAGGCCCTTGATCGGCCGGCTCCGGTATCCGATCGACCGGACGATCAGCCCGGCGTCGAGCTCGGAGATCTCGTCGGTGCGCTCGATCCCGCCGTCGCCGATGTAGCGGTTGCGCACCAGCTTCACCGAGGCGGCCGCACCGTCACCGTTGATCTCCACCGGAGAGGTCAGGAAGCGGAATACGATCCGTCGATTCCCCTCGGTCCGCGGCATCGCGGCGAACTCCCGGGCCAGGCGGATCTTGGTCGCGATCACCGAGTCCAGCGAGTCGTCGGCCAGCGCGGCCGCCGTCTCTTCGGACAGCGTCAACTCCGATTCGTCGATCACCACGTCGACGCCTTCGAGGTCGGCCAGCGACACGAACTCCCCGTTGGTGAAGGCGCCGTGCTCGATACCGCGCCGTCCCACGACCACCACTTCGCGCACCTTGGACGCGCGGAGGACGTCGAGTGCGTGGTCGGCGATGTCCGTCCGTGCGAGCTCGTCGGGATCGGTGACCAGGATGCGCGCCACGTCGAGCGCCACGTTTCCGTTGCCGATCACCACCGCGCGCTCGGCACTGAGGTCGAACTCCCGCTGTGCGTGGTCGGGGTGGCCGTTGTACCAGGCCACGAAGTCGGTCGCGGCGATCGAGCCCGCCAGATCCTCACCGGGGATGTCGAGGCGGCGGTCGTGTGCGGCGCCGACGGCGTAGAGGACGGCACCGTAGCGTTCGCGCAGTTCGTCGTGGGTGATGTGCTCGCCCACCTCCACGCCCAGGTGGTAGGTGAAGTTCCGCTTCCGCTCCACCGCGGCGAAGGTCTCCTCGACCCCCTTCGTCTGCGCGTGGTCGGGGGCGACTCCGGCCCGGACCAGCCCGTACGGGGTGGGCAGACGGTCGAACATGTCGACGCGCACCTGGGCCTTCTTGACCAGCTCCTGGGCAGCGTAGAAGGCGGCGGGCCCGGCTCCGACGATGGCGACACGGAGTTCGGTGTCGGGCAGCTGCGGCGGCTTGGGATGCCGCACGAGTCCGCCTTCGACGTCGTGGTCCTTGTAGTAGTCGGCGTTGATCTGGAGGAAGGGCTCTTCCCTCTCGGGCAGCTGATCGTCCGGATAGATCGCGCTCACCGGACACTCGTCGATGCAGGCGCCGCAGTCGATGCACGTCTCCGGGTCGATGTAGAGCATCTCGGCGGTGAGGAAGTCCGGTTCGTCCGGTGTCGGATGAATGCAATTGACCGGGCAGACGGCAACGCAAGATCCGTCGTTACAGCAGGATCGCGTGATTACGTGCGTCATCTGGGACATCCCTTCGAGCTCAAGGGTGAACGTGTTCTAGTTTCTCCGAGAGTACCGTATTCGAGGTCACACCCCCGCCATGCCCGAAGCGTATCCCCGTCTCCGGACGAAGCAGAGGAGTCCCCACCCGAATGACCGCACCGCAGGCCTACCGGCCCCTGGAGGACCGCAAGCCGGGAGCCGACTTCTACTCGGCCGGATACCGCGTCCGGACCGGCGACATCGACCAGGACATGAGAGTTCGGCTCGACGGGATCGCTCGATATCTGCAGGACGTCGCGAACGACAACATCGCCGTCCTTCCGTTCGCCGACACCGATCCCTTCTGGATCATCCGCCGGACCGTGATCGACGTCCTCGAACCGATCACCTGGCCGTCGGAGCTGAGGATGGAACGGTGGTGCGGCGCACTGTCGACGCGGTGGACCAACATGCGCGTCCGGATCACCGCCGAGGGCGGAACCAACCGGTTCAATCCCGAGCCGCGGCCCGACGGCCTCGTGGAGACCGAGGCCTTCTGGATCAACATGACCGAGTCGGGAACGCCCGCACGCATCAGCGATCTCGCGATGGAGACGCTCACCGCGATGACGGACGAGCACCGGTTGCGCTGGAAGGCGATGAATCCCGCCACCCCGCCGGCGGCCGAAGCACTGGAACTGCCCGACCGGGAACACGTCCTGCGGATCACCGACTTCGACCCGTTCAAACACCTCAACAACGCCGCCTATTTCGAAGCGGTCGAGGACGAGCTGGTCCATCACGCCGACCTGATCGACGGACCGCACCGGGCGATCATCGAGTACCTGCGTCCGATCACCCCCGGCACGCGCGTCACCATCCGCAGGCAGCGGCTCGACGGCACCCTGCTGATCTGGTTCGTCATCCCGGACGACGCCGGCGAACCGCAGGTGGCGGCGTCGGTCTCGGTGGCGTCGATTCCCGCGCCGTGAATCATTCCGCGCCGTGAATCCCGCGCGGACTAGTTGGCGCCGGTCAGGATCAACTCCATCAGTTTGACCGGCGCGGCACAGGCGTCACCGGCCTGCTGCCCCTCCGGTTCCACCCACCACGTAAAGATCCCGCCCGCGGGCGACTTCGCGGTCACTCCGCAGACAGCCGGCCTCGCGGGGTCGCGCTGGGTGAAGGCCGCTTGACTCTGCACCGAGATGTTCTCGGTGGTGAAGCCGAGATGCTGCGCGGTCTCCTTCTCCAGGTTGTAATCGCCCCACTCGAACCAGTTGAAGGTCACGTCGATCTGCTGCGGCAGCACCGACCAACGGCAGTTCGCTCCGAAGAAGTTCGATTCGGCGGTGGTTCCGCCCACCGCCTTCGCGATCGTCGCCGCGGGCAGTACCTCGCACTCGGCGAGCAGTTTGTCGAAACGGCTGGTGTCGACGTGGCCGGTGTCGGAACCGACCGCTCCTCCCTCGCGGACGGGTTGTCCGTCCACCGTGCACGCTGCCGACGCCGCGACCGCTGCCAGGCCCAGCACCGCCGCGGTCGCCCGCCTCCGGATCGACGTCATGCCGCCCCCTTCACGACCTTCTCAGTGATGCTCTTCGCGGCGCCGCACAGCTGGTCCTCGGCGATGGTGGGACCGGCGCCCGGACTGATCGGCGACGCCAGCGAGATCTCGATGAAGTCGGCGTCCCACGCGACGCCGATCTCGCAGATGCCCGCGGTATGGGCGAGGAAGCCGGGATTGCCGTCGATCTCGTAGTCCTGCGTCGTGTCGCGGCTGAGCTGTTCGGTCCCTCGCTCGCGTCCGATCGGCGAGCCGCGGTACCAGTTGAACGAGACCGAACCGTTGCGCTGCGCGTCGGCGCGCCATTCACACGTCGAGGGGTTGTCGATCGCCAGCCGCAGACCCGCCATGCCCGACATCCGGACCACGTCGTCGGTCGTGAGCCCACCGCATCGCGCGAACTGCGGACCCGTTCCCGCCTTCGGCGTCTCGGAGACATCTGCCGAGTCGGAACCGCCGCCCGAGCACCCGGCGAGCAGCAGTGCCGCGAGCGCGGCGAGCGTCACCAGCATGATCTCCGAGCGGAAACGGTCGAGTTGCCTGCGTTCGCGCTTCGTCGGCCGTCCCGAACCCCGATCGCGCCGCGGGAGGCTGGCAAGAACCTCCCGCGGCGGCGGAGGCGGACTGTGGTCGATGTAGCACTCGGCCGCGGCCGGTGCGGAGACCCGTTTGCTGATCAGCCGCGTCACCTCGACGATCCGCTCGCGACCGTTCAGCCGCACGGTGACCCGGTCGCCGATCGAGACCGGCGCCGCGGGTTTGGCGGTCGCACCGTTGAGCTGGACGTGTCCGGCGCGGCACGCGGCACCCGCGGCCGACCGCGTCTTGGTGAGCCGGATCGCCCAGATCCAGCTGTCGATGCGCGTCGCCATCACGCCCCTTCCCGTGGCAGTCCGATCGTCCCCCACAGTAATCGGACCCGCGGACTCCGCCCGGAAGACGCAGTGCCCGAGAGACGCGGGCAGTGCCCCGAGAGACGCAGATGCCCGGAACCTGACGAGCAGGTCCCGGGCATCGGGTCGAATGCGATCAGCTCAGGACGCGAGGGCCTTGGCCTTGAGGGCCTCGTACTCGGCCTCGGTGATGGTGCCCGCATCGAGCAGCGACTTCGCGGTCGCGATGTCGGCGGCCGGCGAGCTCTTGCCCGCCGCGTGCCGGATGTACTCCTGGTTCGCCTTCTCCGCGGCCAGCGCCGCTGCCTGACTGCGTTCGGTCATGCCGCGCCCGCGCGCGATCAGGTAGACGAACGCTGTGAGATACGGAAGAACGATGAGGAAGATGATCCATACGACCTTCCATCCGGCGGCCAGCTTGTGGTCGCGGAACAGGTCGGTCAGGACCATGAAGAGCACCATCAGGTATGCGATGAAGGCGAAGACCAGCACCGTGTACCAGATCACGTTCCAGAACGAACTCCAGTCCATGGGGACCTACTTTCTTAGACGGGCGTCAATCGTATCCACGCTCGGCACCTCATGGGCAACAGCATCACCCGTAAAGGACTATGGTCCCGGCAGCCACTCGAGCCTCATCGCAGCGTCGATCACGGGCCCCTCGGTCGTCACGACAGTGGGGCAAAGGGTCCGCCCCGGCCTCATGAGGGAACAAAGTCCCTGGTAGGGGATTCGACTGAGCGATTAGGTTACGCTACCGTAATCGTCGTCGCAGACCGCAATACCCAGGAGTAAGCAACTATGTCAGCTGTCATCCTCTACGGCACCGAGACCGGCACCGGCGAGCTCGTGGCCGACGCCATCGCAGACGTATTGGCAGCAGACCACGATCCGTCGGTGTACGACATGGCGGAGTTCGCGGTCGAGGATCTCGACGCGAACGACTTCCTGGTGGTCGTCTGTTCCACCTACGGCGAGGGCGAACTGCCCTCCAGCGCGCTCCCGTTCGCGGACGAACTGGACGAGGAGAAGCCGGACCTCGCCGGGCTGCGTTTCGCGGTGTTCGGCATGGGCGACACCGTCTACGGCGACACCTACAACAAGGGCGGCGAGATCATGGCTGCCAAGCTCACCGAGCTGGGCGCGGTCCAGGTCGGCGAGCATTTCCGCCACGACGCGTCCTCGGCGGTGAAGCCGGCCAAGGCCGCCGAGGAATGGGCGCAGTCGCTCCCGGCGCTCATCGAGCAGGACTGAGCCGGCACACACCCCGACTCAGTGCGTGGACGTCACGGTCCGACGTTCACCCGCTCTTCACGCGTCTCACTCCGCTGTCCGCCTCGGACCGCCGCGTCCTGGGCGAGCTTGACCACCGCCGTCGCCGCGACCAGCGCCACGACGCAGAGGAACACGGCCGTCGGCGCGCTGACGTAGATGTTCTCGCCAAGCAGTGCGACGCCGAGGATCATGGCGACGGTCGGTTCCATCACGTTCATCGCGGGGAACGAGGTCTGCAGATCGCCGGCACCGAAACCCCGCTGCTGCGCGACGATCGCCAGCACGATGACCGCGATGAGCAGGTACAGCTCGGCATGCGGGAGCACGGACAGCGGGTCGTCCACGATGCGCAGGGCGACAGCCTTGATGAGCAGTGCGGACACGCCGAACAACGCTCCGGACGCCAGACCGTAGCTCAGCGCTCGGAAATGCGCGCTCCGGCACCGTTCGGCATTGACCACGATTCCGATGATCCCCAGCACCAATGCCCCGACCGTGATGCCCATGACCACCACGTTCGGTCGCCGATCGGTCGATACCGGGCGCGCGAGCACCAGGAACAGGACCACGCACACCACGAGCGTCAGACCCCACAGCCATTCGGCGCGCTCGAACCGGCGTCTGTCTATCCAGGCCTCCATGGGCAGCGCGAACAGGACCGCCAGCACCACCAGTGGCTGGACCACGAGTATCGATCCGAGGCCGAGCGCGGCGGCCTGGAGACCGAAGCCGGCCAGAGCGATCACGGCTCCGAGCCACCAGCCGGCGGTGATGGCGCCACTGGCGGCCGACGCCCGCTGCCGAAGCACGGTTCCGCCGGCGATCAGCACTGCTGCGGTGATCGCGAGCAGTATCGGTGCCCAGGTATGCATCACTGACAGATTAGTGCCCGCGACACCGCCCGAGTCGGCTACCGGCCGGTGGGACTCAGCGTGCGATGCGGAGTTCGGTGGTGACCGGCGTGGCGTTCACCGTCAGGTCCTGCACCGGGCAGTGGCGTTCGACGGTCTCCTGGAGCCGCTGGTAGTCCCCGTCCGACGCAGGTCCGGAGATGTCGGCGATCACGCGCACCGCGGTGAATCCCGGTCGCACGTCGGCGTCGAGTCCGAAGAACCCGCGGACGTCCAGATCACCTTCGGCCGACAGAGTGAGATCGTCGAACTCCACCCCGAGCCGTTCGGCCCAGAAGCGGTAGGTCACCACCTGGCACGACAGCAGTGCGGCCAGGTAGTACTCGACCGGGTTGGGCGCGCTGTCGGTTCCGCCGAGGGTCGGCGGCTCGTCGACCCGGACGCTGAACGAGCGCAGGGAGACCTCGCTCGACACTCCGGCCGTCGCCACCGCGGATGCGCCGAAGACCACCTGGGCATTGCTCGCCCTGGCGGCGACGGCATCGGCCGTGGCGGCGGCGATGGAGTTGAGCGGGGTCCGCGAATCCGGGATGTCGATGAGCTGTGTTGTCGTCATGGATGGAACCGTACGAAGATCCCGAGGCGCCGCACAGGGTTGCGGCCACAGCGGGTTTAAGCCTCGTCCGGCCCCGCCGCGGCCGCGCCTGCCCGGTTCTGTCACCCCCTGGATCTACCGTGTGGGCATGAGCTATCGCAGAGAACTCGAGCGGATGACGACACTGTCGTCGCAGGACATCGACGATGCCTGCGGGGGCTCGCGCATCCCGGCGTTGATCAACCACTGCGTCGACGAACTGCTGGAACTGACCGAGCTCGCCGACGAGGCGCTCACCGAGGAACGCATCGAGGAGCACGTCCTCTACGTGCAGGAGGTCTCGGCGTGGCGAGAGACCGCTCAACTGCTTCGGCTCATGGCGGCCGACCGCACCGTGCGCAGTACCGGTGCCGCATGACCGACCGCACTCTCATTCTGATGCGGCACGGCAAGTCCGCCTATCCGGACGGTGTCTACGATCACGATCGCCCGCTGAATGAGCGCGGGATGCGGCAGGCGCAGCTCGCCGGACGATGGATGACCGAGGACCGCCTCGCCGTCGATCAGGTCCTCTGTTCCACCTCGCTCAGGACGAGGATGACCCTCGAACAGACCGGCGTCGCCGCGCCGGTGGAGTTCATCGACGATCTGTACGGCGGGACGCCGTCGGAGGTGTTCGAGGCGGTTCGGATCCACACCCCGCCCGAAGCGTCCACCGTGCTGGTGGTGGGGCACTTCCCCGGCATGCCGGAGACCGCCCTGAGCCTCGATCCGGCCGGCGAGATCGACCGGTTTCCGACGTCCGCCTACGCGGTGCTGCGTATCGGTGTGCCCTGGGATCGCCTCGGGCTCGACGTGGACGCCGACGCCCGGCTCCTCGCGTTCCGGGTACCCCGCTGACCGCGGGGTTCTCCACGGTAACGTCGGCCGCATGACCCACACGATCACCGCACCGACCGACGTGGACCTGGTGCACCTGCGTCGATGCATCACTCTCGCCCGCGAAGCGCTCGACTCGGGCGACGAACCGTTCGGCTCGCTGATCGTCGATGCCGAGGGCATGGTCCGGTTCGCCGACCGCAACCGGGTCGGTGCCGGCGACCACACGCGGCATCCGGAGTTCGCGATCGCCCGGTGGGCGGCGAAGAATCTGACCGAGGAACAACGAGCCGCGGCCACCGTCTATACCTCCGGCGAACACTGTCCGATGTGTTCGGCGGCGCACGCGTGGGTCGGGCTGGGGCGGATCGTCTACGCGGTCGGCGCCCGCCGGCTCAGCACCTGGCGCACCGAGTGGGGCCTGCCCGAGGGCCCGGTCGCGGCCCTGCCGATCAACGAGGTCGCACCGGACGTCCCCGTCTCCGGTCCGGCCCCCGAACTGGCCGACGAGATCCGCGAGTTGCACGCTCGTTCGGCCGGAGTGAACCTCACCTGACCCGCGCCGGAATCCGGCGGCCGCACTGCCGCCGGATTCACTCCGGGTCGAGCAGTTCCAGCCGCACCGCGAGCAGTCTGATCGGCCGGTCGATCTCGAAGGCGTCGAGCAGATCGTCCGCGACAGCCGCGATCGCCTCGAGAGACGTCGTCGGAGCCGACAGCTTACGCATCTTGGTTCTGGTGAAGAATGTGGCCGTCCGTACGGTGAGGCCGACACGGAACGGGGTGCGCCTCTCCGCGACCACCTGTTCGAGCACCTCCTCGGTGAGGGCCCGCACCGCCTCGTGCAGTCGGCCGGGATCGGTGAGGTCGGTGTCGTAGGTCCGCGCCTTCGAATGCGACTTGGCGATCCGCGGCTCGTCGGAGATCGCGTCATCGCCTCCGCCCCGGCACAGCACGTACAGCCAGTCGCCCTGGTGCGGGCCGAACATCGCCGTCAAGTCGTCTCGATCGGCGGCGGCGAGCTGCGCCACCGTGTCGATTCCCGCGGCCGACAGCTTGGCCGCGGTCCGCGATCCCACGCTCCACAGTTCGCGGCAGGGACGGTGGTTCATCAGCGAGGCCCAGTTGCCGTCGTCGAGCACGAAGACCCGCTGTTCCTCGCCGGCCTCCGGACTCCGGACGGCCTGCTTCGCGAATCCGGTCGCCGCCTTGGCACGCTGTTTGTTGTCGGAGACGCCCACGCAGCAGTCCAACCCGGTCGCCGCCACCACCGCTCGCCTGATGCTCCGCGCCGTCTCGATGACGTCGGCGGCACTCAGCAGACGCGGGCCCGCGCGGTCTTCGATTCCCAGATAGGCCTCATCCCAGCCCCACACCTCGAGTGCATCGCCGAATCCCCGGAGGACGTCCATCACGCGCTCGGATGCGGCTTCGTACTCCTCCATGTCGAGCGGGAGGAATACCGCGTCGGGCGCCTTCTTGCTCGCGGCGCGCATCGGCATACCTGCCCGTACTCCGTCCGCGCGCGCCTCGTACGAGGCGCAGGTCACCACCTGCCGGGCACGCGTCGGATCGCCGTCCCCGCCGACGATCACCGCCTGTCCGACCAACTCCGGTCGCCGCTGCCGCTCCACGGAGACCTGGAACTGGTCGAGGTCGACGTGGAGCAGCCATCGGTAGCGGGTCGGGACACCCATGCGTCAACTGTATGGGAACACCGGCGGGCGGATCAGCCCGCGAGGGCGGGCTCGGGCTCGGTGGCGGAAGTCTCCGGCGCGGGCTGGTCGCTCGCAGGGGTCTCGCTCGCAGGCGTCTCGGTGGCGGGCTCCTCAGACGGCGTCTCCTGGGTCGGCGTCTCCTGGGACGGCGCGGGCTCGACGATCTCGATCGGAGCCGGCTCCGGGGCCGGGTTGACGATCATCGGAGGCAGATTCGTCGACGGTTCGCCGACGACCGCGTCGTCGAGCGCACGCTCGGGAGCGGAGGTGGTGACCGCGGCGAGGGTCGCCGTGTCGTCATCCTGCGTCGGCTCGGCAGGACTCCCCGGCCCTGTCGGCCCTGTCTGCTTCGCAGTGAGCCCGTCGATCAGGTTCTTGGCGAACTTCACGTCGTCGCCGATCGTGACAGCGTTCAGGTAGTTGCGCAGTGTCCCGATCGGATCGAAGGGGTTGTCGAGGCTCAGGGTGCCGAGTCCGAACGGATTGTCCACCTGCACCAGGCTGATCTTCGGCAGCAGGCCGGCGTGCGCACCCTGAGTGATCCTCGTGATCTGCGGCAGTCCGATCAGGTTCGGGCGAGTGCTGCCGTTCACCTCCACCGGCGGGAAGAACACGATCTGGTGTCCGAGCCATTCCACGGTGATCGGGTTGCGCAGTCCGTAATCACTGGTCAGCCAGTGCGCGGTGACGGTCCGCTCCACCACCGGATCGAGGATCGGCGCACCGGACTCATCGGTGGCCTGCTCCATCAGCTGCTTGCCGTCGGGACCGAGCTTGGGCTTCTTCACCGACCTGGTCTTGGTCTCGGTCTTCTGCTCGCCGGTCTCCTCGTCGATGACGGGAGCGCCGTTCTCGTCGACGACCGGCGCCTGGTACTCCTCATTGACCCACTCGTACACGCCGACCATCCGCGGCGCGGTCTTGACCCGCATCACCTGCTTGCCGTCGGCATCGAGCTTCGGGGTCACCCCGTCGGCCTCGAACACCGGTTCCTTGGCGTACACCGTCTGCACGTCCTTGGTGAACCGCACGAAGTCCTTGGCGAACTTGATCCGGTCCTCGCCGGACATCAGCGCCTTGAGCATGTCGGCCACGAACGGAGTGTCCATCATCGAGCCGAGGTCGCCGTCGCCCGACAGCAGCGGTGCCATCTGCTTCAGCAGCGCATCGTTGCCGAAGAGCAACGACGTGACGTCGGTCAGTCCCCACTGCTCCTGGCGGTGACCGCCGTCGGTGACCGGACGCAGATCCTTGTAGTAGTCGAACGTGCCGAGGGCGTTGGTACACGAACCGAGGCCCTCCGCCGTCGCCCGCGTCTTGAAGCCGAAGCAGGCCACCTCCTTCAGACCCGGCAGATTGCCGTTGATGCCGTCGACCAGATCGAGCATTCCGGCGGCGTCGGCCCCGGCCTCACCCGCGAGGCTGGAGTCGAGCAGACCCGCATTGCGCAGCTGGGTGAAGTCGAGTTCCTGTCCGAACCAGGTGAACTTGATGTCGCTGGTGTCCATGTTCACCGCGGACGCGAGACCCAGCTGCGACTGCGCGGTCGACGTCCGCCCGTGATCGGCGCCGGCGAGCGCTACCGCCAGCGCGTTGGCGGTCTGCGCGAGCGCGGTTCCCCCGCGCATCGACAGCGCGACGTTGATGCCGTCGCCGACGATGGTGGAACTGCCGATCGGCTTCACCGGAGCAGGCAGATCCTGCGGCTGGGTGTAGTCGTACTTGTGGTTGGTCAGGTATTCGGCGAGCTTGAGCGCCTCGGTGCGCTTCTCGAGATTGAGATCCTCGCCCTTGGTGACCTTCGTACCGCCGACGAAGAGGCAGCCGCCCAGCACCGTGTTCTTGATCGATCCGTCGTTCTGGAGGCATCCGTCCTTCGCCGCCCTGTTCACCGGCAGGGCCGCGTCGCGCTGGATCTCGGCGTAGGTCTTGTACTTGTCGAACGCGCCCGGATCGACCCTCGGCATGCCCAGCGCGGAGGCAGCGCCCTTCACCAGGTCGCTGCCGAGGGTGACGCCGCCGAGGATCTCGAGCAGGTTCCGCTCCCCCATCCGGTACTTGACGACGAGCAGGTTGATGTCGTCACTGAGGTCGAGCACCATGTTCTCGGCCGCCTGGCCGACCTCGAGAGTCTCGGGCAGCACCAACGCGACGCCCGTTCCGTTGGAACCCTTGCAGTCCGCGATCGCCTGCGGCGGGGCCGCCGGATCGAACTCCGTGCTCTTCGACGAGTCCGGACCGGTCGCGAGCGCACCCGTCCGGCACATCTCGACGAACTGGGAGACCATCGGATCGTCGAGCATCCCGAGGATCGCGTTCGGGTCCAGATCGCCCAGCCCGGCGATCGCGCTGGTCGAGGTCTCCGCGAAGGCGTGACCCGCGGGAGCCATGGCCGCACCTGCACCCAGAGCCGCGACGGCTCCCACCGCAGCGATCCCCTTCTTCAGCCGGCGGCGGCGCGCGCCTTCGGCGCGATCGAGTGCGCGGCGCTGCGCACGGTTCATGGGCTCAGTCACAGTTCTTCTCCAGAAGGGGGCGGATCTCTTCGCAAATCGGTCGAATCATAATTCGTGCCAGATTCCGGGTTCGTTTCGGCCGAACGGACGACGTGGCACAAATCTGACTTCACCCAGGTGGAGGTGGCACAAATCCATTCCTAGCGAACGCACGCCGGCGACGGGGGCCGAGTCTCGCGACGCTATCGATTCAGAAACGACCGGCTTTGCCGGTTTCCCATCCGTCACACCCGTCTCGTACGGTGACCTGTATGGCAGGAACTCGCACCACTCGACGCATGCCCTGGATCGCACGCCTCGCGATCATCGCCCTCGCCGGCACGATGGCGCTCCTGGTGCCGCCCGCCGCTCCGGCCGATGCGGCGCCCCGCGTGACCGCGGAACAGCGGATCAGTGCCACCGTCAGCCTGATCTCGGTGTACTCGCCGTCGATGCATCGCACGATCCGCGCGCACGTGTTGCATCCCGCCGGACGGCCGAGCGGACTTCCGACTTTCTACATGCTTCCGGGCGCCGGCGGTGCCGAGGACGGGATCTCCTGGTACAACAACACACCGGTTCGCCGGTTCTTCGCCGATAAGCGCACCAATGTGGTCCTGCCGATCGGCGGACGGTTCTCGATGATGACCGACTGGATCTCCGACGACCCGATCCTCGGCCGCAACAAGTGGCAGACCTTCGTCAACCGGGAGCTCCCCGCAGCGGTGAACCGAGCCTTCCGCACCAACGGAGTCAGCGCACTCTCGGGTGTCTCCATGTCCGCCGGTCCGGCACTCGACCTCGCGACGCAGGCACCCGAAAAGTACCGCGCCGTGGCCGCGTACAGCGGCTGTCCCGGCGCCGCCGATCCGCTCGGCACCATCGCGGCCACGGCGATCGTCGCCCGCGGCAGCGGCAACGTGCTCAATATGTGGGGACCTCCCGGCGGCCCGGCCTGGCGTGCCCACGATCCAGTGCTCAATGCCGCCAAGCTGCGGGGCACCGCCGTCTACCTGTCGGCGGGTTCGGGCCTGCCCGGTCCCGTCGACGGTGATCCGCTGCGCACCGGCGGCGGGCTCGTCGGCGGCAACATCATGGAGGCCATCGCGCTGCGGTGCACCACGAATATGGCCGACCGGCTGAGCGCCCTGGGTATCCCGCACACCTTCGTGCACCGGCCCGACGGCGTCCACACCTGGGGCCTGTTCTACGCCGACCTTCGCAATTCATGGCCGATGATCGCGCGCGCGATCGGCGCCTGAGCGCACGCCGCGCTCATTCCCGGGCGAGTTCCTCCGCACGTGGCGCCAGAGCCCGCGTCACGGCAGCGAACTTCGCGACGAGCTCCTTGCCGAACAGCAGCTTGACGATGCCCGACGCCGGGCCGGTGATCTCGAAGTGCGACTCGTAACGGCTGCGTCCGTCGCCGAGGTCCACCACGGTGTGCCTGCGCAGGCTGCGCACCGCGCCGAACGGCGCGGGCTTCATCCGATAGGAGAACGACCGGCCCTCGTCGACGGCGTCGATGTACTCACGCGTCCGCTTCAGCCCGCCCGGACCGAGCCGGAAGCGCATGTCGATCGGATCGCCCGGCCGCAGGGTGGATCGGCACTCCACCTGGAAGGGATTCCATTCGCCGTACGCATCGAAGTCGGTCAGCACCTGCCACACCACGGCGGCGGGAGCGTCGATGTCGATCGAACTGTCGGTGATCAGAGCCATGCGGCCATCGTAGAACACGTTCTAAATCGGCGGCGTTCGCCGGGTCGAGGCACGAAACGACGAGGGTCCCGCCTCCGGATGGAGACGGGACCCTGCGTTCGGTCGGATCAGCGGAAGTCGCTGCCGAAGCCGTAGTCGTCCAGCGGAACGGCGGCACCGCTCGGGGCACCGAAGGTGCCGTCCGGGCTGTAGTAGGTGTCGTCGTAGGTCGGCAGGGCGTACGCCGCTGCGCGGGCCTCCTCGGTCGGCTGGACCTCGATGTTGCGGTAGCGGTTGATACCGGTACCGGCCGGGATCAGCTTACCGATGATCACGTTCTCCTTGAGGCCGACGAGCTTGTCGCTGCGGTTGTTGATCGCCGCATCGGTCAGCACGCGGGTGGTCTCCTGGAACGACGCCGCCGACAGCCACGAATCGGTGGCCAGCGAGGCCTTCGTGATGCCCATGAGGACCGGTCGGCCGGCAGCCGGCTCCCCGCCCTCGGCGACAACGGCCCGGTTGGCCGCCTCGAACTCGGCGCGCTCGGTGAGCGAACCGGGCAGGAACTCGGTGGCGCCGGAGTCGATGATCGTCACACGGCGCAGCATCTGGCGGACGATCGTCTCCACGTGCTTGTCGTGGATCGACACACCCTGGCTCCGGTACACCTCCTGGACCTCGTTGACCAGGTGGATCTGCACCTGACGCGGGCCCATCACGCGGAGCACCTCGTGCGGATCGGCAGCGCCCTCGAGGAGCTGCTGACCGACCTCGACGTGATCGCCGTCGGCCAGCAGACGCTCGCTGCCGTCCTCGTGGCGGAACACGCGCAGACGCTGACGCTTCGACAGCTTGTCGTACACGACCTCGTCGCTCCCGTCGTCCGGGATGATCGTGATCTTGTAGAACCGGTCGTCGTCCTCCATGCGGACCCGGCCCGAGACCTCGGCGATCGGGGCCTTGCCCTTGGGGACACGGGCTTCGAACAGCTCGGTGACTCGCGGCAGACCACCGGTGATGTCGTCACCGACGCCACCCTGGTGGAAGGTACGCATCGTCAGCTGCGTGCCGGGCTCACCGATCGACTGCGCCGCGATGATGCCGACGGCCTCGCCGATGTCGACGAGCTTGCCGGTGGCCATCGAACGGCCGTAGCAGTGCGCGCACACGCCGGTGCCGGTGGCACAGGTCAGGACCGAACGGACCTTGACCTCGGAGATGCCTGCCGCGAGGAGAGCCTCGATGGCCGGATCGCCCAGGTCGTGCCCGCGCTCCACCACGACGTTTCCGTCCGCGTCGACCGCATCGGCCGCGAGCGTACGGGCGTACGCCGAGGTCTCGACGTGGGCGTCGCGGATGATGCTGCCGTCCGGCTGCTTCTCGCCGAGCGGCACCACGATGCCGCGCTCGGTGCCGCAGTCGGTCTCGCGGACGATGACGTCCTGCGACACGTCCACCAGACGACGGGTCAGGTAGCCCGAGTCGGCCGTACGCAGTGCCGTGTCCGCCAGACCCTTACGAGCGCCGTGCGTGTTGATGAAGTACTCGGCAACGGTCAGGCCCTCGCGGAACGAGGACTTGATCGGGCGCGGGATGAACTCACCCTTCGGGTTCGTCACCAGGCCCTTCATACCCGACAGGTTGCGGACCTGGGTCATGTTGCCCGTGGCACCCGACTTCGGGATCATCGTGATCGGGTTGTCGTCGGGGTAGTAGTCCTCGAGCGCCTTACCGACCTCTTCGGTGGCCTGCTTCCAGATCTCGACCAGGGCGTCGCGACGCTCGTCGGGGGTAAGACCACCGCGCTGGAACTTGCGCTCCAGACCGTCGGCCCGCTCCTCGTAGCGCTCCAGGATCTCTGCCTTGGCCGGCGGCACCAGAACGTCCGACATCGAGACGGTGACGCCCGAGCGGGTGGCCCAGTAGAAGCCCACGTCCTTCAGCTTGTCGACGGTCTGCGCGACGACGATCATCGGGTAGCGCTCGGCGAGATCGTTGATGATCACGGCCTGACGCTTCTTCGGCATCTGCTCGTCGATGAACGGGTAGTCGCGCGGCAGCAGCTCGTTGAACAGCACACGTCCCAGGGTGGTGACGGTCTCCCACGGCTGACCACGGGTCCAGCCCTCCGGGAACAGCTCCGCCTCCACGTCGGCGGGCGGACGCTGGTCGGTCAGCCGCACCTTGATGCGCGACTGGATGGTCAGCGCACCGCGGTCGACGGCCATGATGGCCTCGGCCGGGCTCGAGTAGACGCCGCGCTCCACGTCGCCGTCCGTGGCACCGGTGTACTCGCCGGTCAGACCGTCCTTCTGGGTGGTCAGGTAGTACAGGCCGGTCACCATGTCCAGACGCGGCATGGCCAGCGGGCGGCCCGATGCCGGCGACAGGATGTTGTTCGAGGACAGCATCAGGATGCGGGCCTCGGCCTGCGCCTCCGCGGACAGCGGCAGGTGCACGGCCATCTGGTCACCGTCGAAGTCGGCGTTGAACGCCTCACAGACCAGCGGGTGCAGCTGGATGGCCTTGCCCTCCACCAGCTGCGGCTCGAAGGCCTGGATGCCGAGTCGGTGCAGCGTCGGCGCACGGTTCAGCAGAACCGGGTGCTCGGCGATGACCTCTTCGAGGACATCCCAGACGGCGGGGCGCTGACGCTCCACCATGCGCTTGGCCGACTTGATGTTCTGGGCCTGGTTGAGATCCACCAGACGCTTCATCACGAAGGGCTTGAACAGTTCCAGAGCCATCAGCTTCGGCAGGCCGCACTGATGCAGCTTGAGCTGCGGGCCGACGACGATGACGCTTCGGCCCGAGTAGTCGACGCGCTTGCCGAGCAGGTTCTGACGGAATCGGCCCTGCTTGCCCTTGAGCAGATCGCTCAGGGACTTCAGCGGGCGGTTGCCCGGCCCGGTGACCGGACGGCCGCGACGGCCGTTGTCGAACAGCGCGTCCACCGACTCCTGCAGCATCCGCTTCTCGTTGTTGACGATGATCTCGGGAGCACCGAGGTCGATCAGTCGCTTGAGACGGTTGTTGCGGTTGATGACACGGCGGTACAGATCGTTCAGATCGGAGGTCGCGAAGCGGCCACCGTCGAGCTGAACCATCGGGCGCAGTTCCGGCGGGATCACCGGCACGGCGTCGAGCACCATCGCCTGGGGCGAGTTGCCGGACTGCTGGAACGCCGCCACGACCTTCAGCCGCTTCAGCGCGCGCAGCTTCTTCTGGCCCTTGCCGCTGCGGATCGTCTCGCGCAGCGACTCGGCCTCGGCCTCGATGTCGAAGTTCTCGAGCAGCTTCTTGATGGCCTCGGCGCCCATCGAGCCGGTGAAGTACTCGCCGAAACGGTCCTCGAGCTCGCGGTACAGACGCTCGTCGACGATCAGATCGCCCGGGGTGAGCTTGGTGAACTTGTCCCAGATCTCGTCGAGAGCCTCGACCTCGCGGTTCGCGTGGTCACGCATGCGCTTGAGCTCACGCTCGGCGGCGTCGCGGACCTTGCGCTTGGCGTCGGCCTTGGCGCCCTCGGCCTCGAGCTCGGCCAGATCGGCCTCGAGCTTCTGCTGACGCTCGGCGAGAGCGGCCTCGAGATCGTCGAGGATCGCCTTGCGCTCCACACCGATCTCGGCCTCGCGGGTCGAGAGCTCGGCGTGACGCAGCTCGTCGTCGACGGCGGTGATCACGTAGGCGGCGAAGTAGATGATCTTCTCGAGATCCTTCGGCGCCAGGTCGAGCAGGTAGCCCAGCCGGCTCGGCACACCCTTGAAGTACCAGATGTGCGTGACCGGAGCGGCCAGCTCGATGTGGCCCATGCGCTCACGGCGCACCTTGGCCTTGGTCACCTCGACGCCGCAGCGCTCACAGATGATGCCCTTGAAGCGCACGCGCTTGTACTTGCCGCAGTAGCACTCCCAGTCGCGAGTCGGTCCGAAGATCTTCTCGCAGAACAGGCCGTCCTTCTCGGGCTTGAGCGTGCGGTAGTTGATGGTCTCCGGCTTCTTGACCTCACCGTACGACCAGTTGTGGATGTCGTCGGCCGTCGCAAGGCCGATCTTCAGTTCGTCGAAAAAGTTGACGTCGAGCACTAGTTGCCTTTCAGTGTCTCTTCTAGTCAGGTGAGGATCAGTTGGCGAGATCGTCGACCGTGGCGGACTCGTTGCGCGACAGGTTGATGCCAAGGTTGGCAGCAGCGCGCTCGAGGTCCTCGTCGTCGGTGTCGCTCATCTCGATGGCGGTGCCCTCGCTGGAGAGGACCTCCACGTTGAGGCACAGCGACTGGAGCTCCTTCAGGAGCACCTTGAACGACTCCGGGATGCCCGGCTCGGGGATGTTCTCACCCTTGACGATGGCCTCGTACACCTTCACGCGGCCGACGACGTCGTCCGACTTGATGGTCAGCAGCTCCTGCAGGGTGTAGGCGGCGCCGTAGGCCTGCATCGCCCAGCACTCCATCTCACCGAAGCGCTGGCCGCCGAACTGGGCCTTACCGCCGAGCGGCTGCTGGGTGATCATCGAGTACGGACCGGTGGAACGCGCGTGGATCTTGTCGTCCACCAGGTGGTGCAGCTTGATGATGTACATGTAGCCGACCGAGACCGGGTACGGGAAGGGCTCGCCGGAACGACCGTCGAACAGCGTCGCCTTGCCGTCCGGACCCACCATGACCTCACCGTCGCGGTTCGGCAGGGTGGAACCGAGCAGACCCGCGAGCTCGTCGTCCTTCGCACCGTCGAACACCGGGGTCGCGGTGTTCGTGTTCGGCGGAGCCGAGTGCATCGCCTCGGGCAGGCGCTTGGCCCACTCCTCCTCGAGCTTCTCCGTGTCGATGTTCCAGCCGGCCTTCGACACCCAGCCGAGGTGGGTCTCGAGGATCTGGCCGATGTTCATACGACGCGGAACACCGTGGGTGTTCAGGATGATGTCGACCGGGGTGCCGTCGGGCAGGAACGGCATGTCCTCCTGCGGGAGGATCTTGCCGATGACGCCCTTGTTGCCGTGGCGGCCGGCCAGCTTGTCGCCGTCCTGGATCTTGCGCTTCTGCGCCACGTAGACGCGGACCAACTCGTTGACGCCGGGCGCCAGGTCGTCGTCCTCGTCGCGGCTGAACGTGCGGACACCGATGACCTTGCCGGTCTCGCCGTGCGGCACCTTCAGCGAGGTGTCGCGGACCTCGCGAGCCTTCTCACCGAAGATCGCGCGCAGCAGGCGCTCCTCCGGGGTGAGCTCGGTCTCGCCCTTCGGCGTGACCTTGCCGACCAGGATGTCGCCGTCGCGGACCTCGGCACCGATGCGGACGATGCCGCGCTCGTCGAGATCGGCCAGCACCTCGTCGGAGACGTTCGGGATGTCCCGGGTGATCTCCTCGGCACCGAGCTTGGTGTCGCGGGCGTCGATCTCGTGCTCCTCGATGTGGATCGAGGTGAGCACGTCCTCTTCCACGAGGCGCTGCGACAGGATGATCGCGTCCTCGTAGTTGTGGCCCTCCCACGGCATGATCGCCACGAGCAGGTTCTTGCCCAGCGCCATCTCGCCCTGGTCGGTGCAGGGGCCGTCGGCCAGGACCTGACCGGCCTCCACCCGCTGACCCTCGTCGACGATCGGCACCTGGTTGGCGCATGTGCCGTGGTTGCTGCGCTCGAACTTGCGCAGCCGGTAGCTGTCGCGCGTTCCGTCGTCGGCCATCACCGTGATGAAGTCGGCGGAGACCTCCTCCACGACACCGGTCTTGCCGGTGACGATCACGTCGCCGGCGTCGACCGCCGCACGCAGCTCCATGCCGGTGCCGACCAGCGGCGCCTCGCTGCGGACCAGCGGCACCGCCTGGCGCTGCATGTTGGCGCCCATCAGCGCACGGTTGGCGTCGTCGTGCTCGAGGAACGGGATCATCGCGGTGGCGACCGACACCATCTGGCGCGGCGACACGTCAAGGTACTCGACCGACTTGGCCGGAACGAACTCCACCTCGGCGCCCTTGATGCGGACCAGGACGCGCTCGTCGGTGATGGTGCCGTCGGCGTCGTAGTTGGTGTTGGCCTGACCGATCAGGTAGCGATCCTCCTCATCGGCGGTCATGTACTCGATCTCGTCGGTCAGCACACCGTCGACCACCTTGCGGTACGGGGTCTCGATGAAGCCGAACGGATTCACCCGCGCGTACACCGAGAGCGAACCGATCAGACCGATGTTCGGACCCTCGGGGGTCTCGATCGGGCACATGCGGCCGTAGTGCGAGGGGTGCACGTCGCGGACCTCGAGGCCGGCGCGCTCACGCGACAGACCGCCCGGACCCAGCGCCGAGAGACGACGCTTGTGCGTCAGCCCCGACAGCGGGTTGTTCTGGTCCATGAACTGCGACAGCTGGCTGGTTCCGAAGAACTCCTTGATGGCCGCGACCACGGGGCGGATGTTGATCAGCGTCTGCGGGGTGATCGCCTCGGCGTCCTGGGTGGTCATGCGCTCACGCACCACCCGCTCCATACGCGACAGGCCCACGCGGATCTGGTTCTGGATCAGCTCACCCACGGTGCGGAGCCGGCGGTTGCCGAAGTGGTCGATGTCGTCGACCTCGACCGGCACCTCGACGCCGCCCGGGACGGTCATCATGGTGGTGATGTTGGGGTCGGCCTCGTGCAGGCGCACCAGGTACTCGACCGTGGCGATGATGTCCTCGGTGGTCAGCGTGGATTCGCCGACCATCGGGTTCGCCGTGAGGCCGAGCTTCTTGTTGATCTTGTAGCGGCCGACGCGAGCGAGGTCGTAGCGCTTCTCCTTGAAGAACAGGTTCTCCAGCAGGCTCTCCGCGGACTCCTTGGTCGGGGGCTCACCCGGACGCAGCTTGCGGTAGACCTCGAGCAGGGCCTCGTCCTGATTGGTGGTCGCGTCCTTCTCCAGGGTCGACATCATGATCTCGGAGAAACCGAAGCGTTCGGCGATGTCCTCGTTGGTCATGCCGAGTGCCTTGAGCAGGATGGTGACCGGCTGACGACGCTTGCGGTCGATGCGGACACCCACGGTGTCGCGCTTGTCGACGTCGAACTCCAACCAGGCGCCGCGGCCCGGGATCACCTTCACCGAGTGCAGCGTCTTCTCGGTGGTCTTGTCGATCGTGGAGTCGAAGTAGACACCGGGGCTGCGGACCAGCTGGCTCACCACGACACGCTCGGTGCCGTTGATGATGAAGCTGCCCTTGTCGGTCATGATCGGGAAGTCGCCCATGAAGACGGTCTGCGACTTGATCTCACCGGTGTTGTTGTTGATGAACTCCGCGGTGACGAACAACGGCGCCGCGTAGGTCATGTCCTTGTCCTTGCACTCATCGATCGAGGCCTTGACCTCGTCGAAGTGCGGATCAGAGAACGACAGCGACATCGAGGACGAGAAGTCTTCGATCGGCGAGAGTTCGCGGAGGACTTCCTCGAGTCCGCCGACCGGGTTCTCCTCACCCCGTGCAATCGCCTTTGCGCGCCACTCGGGCGTACCCACAAGCCATTCGAACGAGTCGAGCTGCAGATCCAGCAGACCCGGAACCTCGAGCGGCTCGTCGATCTTGGCGAAGGAAGCGCGGTGCGGCGCGCCCGGGATGATTCCCGCTGTGGTTGAGGTGGACTGGCGGTCGAGTGCCAAGATGCGTCCTTCCAACACGAAGTTTCTCGGTGCGTGGCCATGGTGGCCTGCGGTGGTCGTGCGACCTGCACAAACATCACACCCGAGAACCGTCCCCGGAGGGAGGGCTGGAAGGATGATCGATCAGCGGACAGGAGGCAGCCAGCGCAACGTCCAACTGTATCAGATATCTATGGCAATGGGTATACCCCTGCCGGAGAATGATTGTCGACGGCTGCCTACCTGGAGACAATCAACTTGTGACAGCGTGACGTGCCGAGGCTGTCACGTCAAGCGAAACGCGCCGAATCGGTCAGAAAAGCCTGTTCAGCGCCCTCGATCAGAACTGTCCGACTTCGCTGATCTTCCAATTCCCGCCATCGTCCTTGGTCAAGGTGTACTGGACATGCGGCACCTGGGAGTCGGCGATCACGCCGTCCCGCGAGGTGCTCACGATCAGTGTGCCGACCACCACCGCGCGATCATCGGTGAGGTCCGACAGGCCGAGAGCGTCGATCTGGCACTCCGACGCCGTCTTGGACTGTTCGATGACACTGCGGTTCGTCTTCAAGAAGGTCTCGAACTGGTCGAGCGCTCCACCGGTGAAGGTGTCGCGGGTGGACGCGGCCCACTGGTCGAGCTTCTTGTAGTCGAATTGGAAGGGCGCGCACGCGCCGGCCCGCGCCTGGCTGAGCACCTTGTCGGTCTCGCGCTGGTCGACGAACGCACGGTTGTCGCTCACGGTGACACCGGGATGGAATGCGAGGACGGTGGCGATGACGCCGAGTACGACGGCGACGGCCCCGGTGATCGCCGCGAGCCGGAGTGTCGACGAGGTGTCGCGCGGGGGGCGCCCCTGGTTCAGGGCAGCGGCGGCCTCTTCCCGGGCCGCCTTCTGCGCGGCCACCTGGCGCTTGCGCTCCACACCGGACACGGTGGGTCCGGCGGTATCGACGGGCTCGGTAGGGACCGTCGAGTGCTGCATCTGCTCGTCTGTGTCGGCCTGAACCGGCCTCGATACCGTGACGCGCGGCGCCGCTCGGCCCGCGACCTTCGGTGTCCGCTTTCCGGAACCGGGCTTGTTCGGACGTCCGCCGGCCATCAGTTTCCACCCTCCTGCGGCTGCGAGTCCTGCGACTGGTCCGCGGTGCCCTGGCCGGGCGCGGTCGACACCCCGGAGCCGGTGTCGGTGTAGTCGATCGGGTTCAGCGCGACCACCTTGGTCGCCTTACGCACACCGTCGACGTCGACCATCGTCAGGAGAAAGCCCATCTGTTGCTGCGCGACGGGCTGATTGGGGATCGTCGATGCGACGTTCGCGAACACCAGAACGGTGGCGGTGTCGTCGTCGGTGCTCAGCTCCGTGGTGGCGCTGCGCGTGATACGCGACTCGAGTTTGCCGACCTGTCCCCCGGAGGCCGCGACACGCTGCTCGACGTCGGCCACGACGCCGGTGTTCACCTGCTTGAGGGCATCTCCGGTGAGCGACGACTCCAGACGCTTCTTCCAGCCCGCGGTGTCCTTGGGGTCCACCGCGGTGATGTTGAGGACGGCCTGCTCGGCCGCATCGACCGACTCGTTGCGGAGCTGATCGGCCTCCGAGTCGACCGTGTATGCGCGGATCCCCGTGTAGCCGAAGTATCCGAGACACACCACCGCAGCGATGAGAGCCGCGACGGCGGCAGCCAGTGCCAAGGAGGCGAAAGGCGACCGCGCGGACGCGTCGTCGGTGTCGGCCTCCTCGGTGCCGCTGGACCACCGGGACCAGAACCGCAGGGAACGCTTCGGCGCGGCTGCGTCGTCCTCGGCAGCGTCGTCCTCTACGTCTGCCTCAGCGGTCTCCACCTCAGCGGTCTCTGCCTCAGCGGACTTCACCTCGACGGTGTCCGCCTCAGCGGATTCGGACGCGACGGGAGGCTCGGCGGACGTCGCGGCGTCCACCGGTTCGTCCTGCGGCTGGCTGGTGTCTTCGTGTGTCATCGAGCGCAACTGTAGTCATCGCGAGGCACGCCGTGCCAATCCGTCGCCGCCGCGGAGACGGCGACGGATCGGCCGGGCGTCACTTCGGATGCACACCCATCAGAGCGGCCAGCTGGGTCGCGAGCGGATTCAGGTTCAACTTGTCCGGATCCTTCTTCGGCGTGTTGTCCCACGGCTGTGCGATGTACGGATTCGCCAGCGCGGCGCGGTTGGCACCGCGGACCGACGTGGGGTTCCCCTCGGGCACGTTGCAGTTGGCCTTCGTGTTGAACGGGAAATCGTCGTAATTGACGTCGAAGTTCGGGTTGCGCTTCTTCATCTCGGCGATCATCGCCCACGTGCTCTCGTAGCCCTTGGTGCAGCTCACCGGGTTGCCGGTCTCCAGAACGATGCCGAAGTGGATCTGGCCGTCGCCGGGAGCGGCGCTGTGGCTGCCCGCCGACAATGCCGACAGCATCGCGAAGGTGGCACCGGTGGCGAACGACGCCGGCGCCGCCGCGTGAACGGTTCCGCCGAGCTGATGGATCAGCTTGGTGGTATCCGCACCGTTGTCCTGCAGGAAGGTCGAGAGCGCGGTGCCCGCCGGCGGGCCGTTCGTCAGAATGCGGCGGATCGCCGGATCCGAACTCACCAGCTGGGCGGAGACCCGGTCGAGATTCTTCGACCATGCGAGGATCTCGTCGGACTGGTCGGCCTGCGTCGACAGCACCACATTGGAGTTCTGCAGCAGCTGCGTGATCGGTTCGATGTTCCGGACGCCGTCCTTCGACAGCTTGTCCAGGGACGAGATCAAGTGCGTGAGGTCCTCGCCCTTGCCGTTGAACGCCGTGCCGAGTTCACGGATCACACTGCTCAGCTGATCGACCGGAATGGTCTTGGTGAGGCTGATCGTGTCGGCGATGACGTCCTGCAGCTTCGGGGGCGTCTCGGCGCCCTGGATGCGCGATCCGTTCTCCAGGTAGGGCCCCGCGCTCGTCTTGGGCTGCAGGTCGATGAACTGCTCACCGATCGCCGATCGGTTCGCCAGCACCGCCTGAGCCGAGGCGGGGACCTTGGGTGCGCCGGAGTTCATGTCCAGCGTCACGTCCACGCCGTTCGGCACCATCTTCATGTCACCGACCAGACCCACCGGCACTCCCCGATAGGTCACCTCCGCGTTGGTGAAGATGCCGCTCGCGTCGGGCATGTGCAGGGTCACCTTGTAGGTGGAGACGCCGACCAGCTTGTCGAGCCGGGCGTACTTGGCACCGACGTAGACGATCGCCAGCACACCGATCACCACGAAGACGATCAGCTGAATCTTGACGAGACGACTGGTCACTGGTCACCACCTCCGAGCATCCGCAGCGGCCCGTCCAGGAAGTTCTCGTCTCCCGACGGCATCGGCGAGTACTGAGCCTTCTTGTCCGACGACTTCTTCTGCACCGAGTTCTTCTGGCCCGACTTGCTCTGGGCGGTCCCCGACGACGGATTCATCGGGTACGTGCCACCCGACGGAGGAGTGTTCGGACCCTTCCGCGAGTTGGCCGCCGGCGGAAGCAGCGAGATCGTCGGCCAGCCCCAGCGGGGTCCGTTGCCGTTGATGTACGGGTTGTTCGGGTCGATCTTCGGCGGGCTGACGGTCGGCGCCTGGTACACCGGCTTGCCCTGTCCCACGCCGAGCGCTTCGAGCTGATTCAGCAGCCGGAGGTCGAGGGTCGCGAACAGGTTGGTCGAGTCGCCGTGCACACCGGGCAGCAGATCGTCCGGGAAGGGATGCGTCAGCATCAGCGGCAACGCGGTGACCGCGTCCTGTGCCGACTTCGCGAGCTCCGACAGGATCGGGCGCAGCGCCTTCAGGTCGGTGATGATCTGATCGTGCGCCTTGCCGAGGATGTCGGTGCCGACCTGGCCCAGATCGTCGAGCTTGGTGAGCAGGTCAACGAACTGCGGGCGCTGCTCCTCGAGCACCTTCACACCCGCAGGCAGTTGGTTCAGGATCCGCTCGATCTGAGCCGTCTGTTGATTGGCACGCGCCGACAGCTTGCTGACGCCGTCGATCGCGCTGATGATGTCGTCGCGCTGCTTGTTGAGGCTGTCGATCAACTTCTCCGACTGCTTCAGCAGCGAGCGCACCGTGTTCGGCCGGTCGCCGAGCGCCTCGTTCAGTGAGGTGATGATCGGCTCGAGCTGGTTGATGCCGCCGCCGTTGAGCAGCATCGACAGTGCGCCGAGCAACTGCTCGATATCGGTGACGGTGCGGGTGCGGTCCGATTGGATGGGTTCCGACTCGGGCTGACGCGGCGTCTGCGCCGTCACGCCCTGCGGCTCGGACAGCGCCACGAACTTCTCGCCGAGCAGGTTGGTCTGCTGAACCGAGGCCGAGGCCTCGTCGGAGAGATCGACGCTGTTCTTGACCTTGATCGTCACCAGCGCATCCCAGGCACCGGTGGGCACCTCCACCTTGGTGACCTGGCCGACCGGAATGCCGTCCATCTTCACGACCGACTGCGGGACCAGGTCCAGGATGTTGTTGAACACCACCTTGTAGGTCCGCGGGTTCGACCCCACGTCCACACCGCCCGGCAGAGGTACCGACTGGATACCGGAGCAACCGGTGGTCACCGCGAGAACGGTCGCGAGTGCGGCACCCATACCGGCGACGCGGGCTCGCGTCGACAGTTTCACCTTCATCGCTGTCCTCCAGGAAGACTCGGGTCCGGATTGCCCGGGACGGTACCCGGTGCCGGGTTCTTCTGCTCCTTGTCACCGCTCATGATTCCGAAGGGCAGCACCGGCAGCACCGGTTCCAGAACGCCCTTCGTGATCTGCGTGGCGACGTTCTTGCAGTTGTTGACCAGCGGCGCGAGCTTGCGGCTGAAGTCGACGGCCATCGGATTGCCGGGCAGCAGCTTGCCCAAGTCGAGCAACCGGCAGCCGGCGGCCAGCGGGTCCTGCAACTCCGGGATGTTGACGCGCATCGCGACGGTGCCCGACTCCGCGTCGTAGGCGTTGATCAGGTTACTGATCGTGACCGGCAGGACGGTGAGGATCTCGAGCAGGTGATCCTTGTTGTCCAGCAGCGCCTGACCCGTCGGCTGCAGGTCGCGGACGGCCTGACCGATCTTGTCGTTGTTGTCGGAGATGAACGTCGCGACATCGCCCAGCGCGTACGACAGGCTGTCGAGCGCCTTGCCCAGCTGGTCGCGCTCGCCGGCCAGGAAGGTGTTGAACGAGGCCATCTGGCTGTTGAACTGCCGGACCTGCGCGTCGTTCTCCTTCAGCGCACCCACGAAGACGTTCAGGTTGCGGATCGTGCTCATCAGGTCGGTGCTGCCGTCGGACAGCGTTCCCGCGGCCTTGGACAGGTTCGTGATCGCCTCGCCCAGCTTCGCGCCGTTGCCGTCCAGATTCTTCGAGAAGACGTCCACGAAGTCCGTGACGGCACCGTTCTGATTCGCGCCCTCGGGTCCGAGCGACTTCGACAGCTTCTGAAGGTTGGCGTAGATCGCGTCGATCTCCACCGGCACCTTGGTCTGCTTGGTCGACAGCGTCACGTCGCTTCCCGCCTGCGCCCCGCCGGAGTAGGCGGGGGTGAGCTGCACGTAGCGGTCGGCGACGATCGACGGGATGATCTGCACGGCCTTGACATCGGCCGGGAGCTTCACACCGCGGTTCACCCGCATGTCGACCTCGACCACGTCGCCGCGCGGGGTCACGTCGGTGACCTTGCCGACGTCGACGCCGAGCACCCGGACGTCGCTGCCCTTGTAGATGCCCACCGCGCTGGTGAACGTGGCGTGCACCTTGGTGGTGCCGATCAGGGTCGACGCCCACCAGCCGCCTGCGGCGATGATGAGGACGAGCACCAGACCGAGTGCGCCGTAGACGATGTTGCGCTTGTTGAACAGACCGGAGGTCTGACCTGACTCCGTCATCCGCCGGCCCCCGTTCCACCGTTGTTCAGATTCTTAGTCATGTTCGGCAGCCTGGTCGTGTTCTGCTGCGGCAGTGCGGGCGGCAGCAGGTTGGTGACCGTCGCCTCGAACCAGCGACCGTTGCCGAGCACGTTCGCGTAGACGCGGTAGAACGGCGCCATGTACGTGATCGTGTCGCGCAGATTCTTGTTCTGCCTGGTCAGCATGTCGGTCACGCCCTTGAGGGAATCGAGTGCGGGACCGATCTGCGCCTCGTTGTCCTTCACGATGCCGCTGAGCGACTTGCTCAGCGTGGTGGTGCTCGCGAGCAGAGCCGAGATGCTCTTCTGCCGGTTGTTCAGTTCCTTGAGCAGGACGCCGGCGCCGGCGATCAGCCGGGTGAACTCCTCGTTCCGGTCCGCGAGGATCTTGGAGGCGTCCTTGGTCGCCTTCAGCAGCCGCTGCACCTCCTGGTCGCGGCTCGCGATCGTGTTCGACAGCCGCGAGATGCCGGTCAACGACGAGTTGATGTCGTCGGCGTTGGTGCCGGAGAAGGCGGCCGACAGCGTTCGCAGCGACTTCGCGACCTCGTCGGTGTCGACGTTCTCGATCTGATCGGCCGCGTCACCGAAGGCCTCGATGACGTCGTACGGCGCGACCGTGTCGGTGAGCTTGACCCGGGGGTCGGCCAGTTCGCTGCCGCGCGGGTTCAGCGCCAGGTACTTCTGGCCGAGCACCGTCTTGATCTGGATAGACGCCTGCGTCTGGTTGCCGATCCAGGTGTTGTTCGCGGTGAAGGTGACGTCGACCTTGTCGTTGTCGAGCGCGACCTCGGTCACCTCGCCCACCTTGACGCCGGCGACACGGACCTCGTTGCCCGCCTTGAGCCCGGCGGCCTCGGAGAACTGCGCGGTGTAGCGCGCTCCCGCGCCCAGCAGCGGCAGGTCCTTCAGATAGAAGGACGACACCGCGGCCATGATCAGGATCAGCAGACCGAGTGCGCCGATGCTCGTCGCACTCCGTCGGCCGGCGAACCGTCGGCTCTTCTTAGGCGTCGTCGGAACTTCCGGCTGCCCGTCGGGTGTGTTCTGTCGGTCGGTCATGCTCACCCCCCGGGCTTCATGTCGCGCCAGCATCGCGTGGCGGCGCTGGTGTAGAGGACGTGGTTGATGTTCGGCAGCGGCACCACCGGCTGCGTCAGCAGGGTGGACTTACCGTTGCCCGCGACGACGTCGATGCCGCACAGATAGAACTGGAACCAGGAGCCGAAGGTCGCGGCCCGGCCGATCTTCTGCAGCTTGACCGGAAGGTTGGTCAGCGCCTTCTCGATGTCGTCGTCGCGCGAGTTCAGCTGGTCCGACAGCGACTTGATCCCCGCGATGTCGCCCTGGATGGCCGGTCGCGTCTTGCTCAGGATCGAACCGGTCACCGTGGTCAGGTTCGACACCGACGTGATCGCCGATCCCACCGACCCGCGCTGAGCCGCGAGCCCGGTGATGAGCTTCTCGGTGTTCACCAGGAGGCTGGTGAACTGGTCGTCGTTCCGGTTCACCGTGTTGAGCACCTTGGTCAGGTTGGTGATCATCTCTCCGATCACCTTGTCCTTGTCGGCCAGGGCGTTGGTGAGTCCGGCGGTGTCGCTGATCAGGTCGCCGATGGTGGTGTCCATGTCGCCCTGGAAGACCTTGATCATGGTCTCGGCGAGCTTGTTGATGTCCTCCGGGGTGATCTGCTTGAACAGCGGACGAAAGCCGTTGAACAGCTCGGTCAGGTTCACCGCGTCGTGCGTGCTCTGATGCGTGGGCGAGTTGGTGAAGGTGTATCCGGCGCCGACGGTGTCGTTCGCCGATCCGGGCCCCTTCTCCAGCGCCATGTAACGCAGTCCCGTCAGGTTGCGGTACCGGATGAACAGCTGGGTGCCCTTGGGCAGCCGATCACGGTCGGCGCTGAATCCGACGAGCGCCTTGTTGCGGTCGGTGATCTCCACGCTCTCGACCTGGCCGACGCGGACGCCCGCGATGCGGACATCGTCGCCGGGGTTCAGCATGGCCGCGTCGTCGAACACGGCTTTGAAGCTCGCCTTGCCGCCGGAGCCGGCGTTGGCGATGGTCAGACCGAGCATCGCGGTGGCGAAGATCGTGATGAGGGCGAAGATGATCAGCTTCACCAGGGGTGCGACGACGCCTCTCATTTGACGGTCACCTGCGCTCCCTGCAGCGATCCGGCACCGATGGAGGTGACCCACAGCGGCACCTGCTCCGGGCTCACACCCGACGACGCCCCGTAGAGCACCTGCATCTGGCGCTGGTAGTCGGTCTCCGACACGGTGCCGCTCGGCGTGCCGCTGAACTGCGGCTGAGGCAGATCCGGCCAGGTCTTGGGACCCGGGTTACGCGACGGCGGCTGGTACGAGCCGTCGGGAACACCGCCGCCGGGGTACTGCGGGAACGGGCGGCCGTTGGTGGCGGGCTCGTAGCAGCGGGCGGGCGGATCCACCCACAGCAGCCGGGGCTCGTCCTGGTTGGGCAGGTACCGGCCGCGCGGGTTCACGAACTGCAGGTTCACGTGGACGCCGGGGTTGGCGGTGCCCTTGCCGACGATCGGGCCCACCTTCGGGACGATCGTGGCGAAGTTGTGGAACATGCAGCCGAAGGTCGGCGACTGGCGCGCCGCAGCCTTCAGGAAGGGCTCGGAGTCGATGAACAGGTTCAGCATGTCCTTCTTGTTGGCCTTGAGGAACTTGGTCGTGTCCACCGCGGCCACGCTCAGCGTCTGGATGGTCGACCGAAGATCGCCCTGCCGCTCCACCACGGTGTTACCGGTGATGCGCAGGTTGTCGAGCGCGTCGATGATGTCCGGCACCGCTTCGGAGTAGGTCTGCGAGAACGACGCCAGTCCGCGGATGGTGCCCTGCAGATCGGTCATGTTCGCGTTGACCCGCGTGAAGATCGTGTTGAGCCGATCGACGATCTCGCCGATCTGGTGGCCCTTGCCGCCGATCGCCTGCGAGATCGCGCTCAGCGTCACGTTGAGGTCCTCCGGCGGGATCGCCTTGATGACCGGGAGCAGCGCGTCGAAGAGATCCTCGACCTCCTGCGAGTTGCCCTTCGGGTCGGTCAGGATCACCGATCCGTCCTTCAGCGTGCCGCCGTCCGAGCTCTCCGGGATTTGCAGAGCGATGTACCGCTCACCGAACAGTGTCTTCGGGAGCACCCGGGCCGTGGTGCCGTCGGGGAGATTGTGCATCTGGTCGGGATTGATGCCGAGTTCGACGTTGACCTTGCCGCCGGGCTCCACGTCCACATTGCGCACCGAGCCGACGACCACCCCGTTGGCCTTCACGTCGGCGTTCTTGACCAGCGAGTTGCCCGCGTTGTCCGTACGCAGCGTCACCGTCGAATAGTCGTCGAACGTCCCCCGGAACTTGAGCACCGAGACCGCCAGCAGACCGATGACGACGACGAAGAACAACAGGCCCAGGAGCCTGCGTTTGAGCGTCCCCACGTTTCCTAACCTCCCACTCGGATCGACGTGGTCGTACCCCAGATCGCCAGGCCCAGGAAGAAGTCCATCACCGCGATCAGCACCAGCGCCGTTCGCACGGCGTGACCGACGGCCACACCCACGCCGGCGGGCCCGCCGCTGGCGAAGTAGCCGTAGTAGCAGTGGATCATGATGATGACGAACGCGAATATCAGCACCTTGCCGAACGACCACAGGACGTCGACGGGTGGCAGGAACAGATTGAAGTAGTGGTCGTACGAACCGGTCGACTGACCGTTGAAGACCGTGTTCACCACGCGCGACGCGAGGTAGGCGGCCATCAGGCCGAGCACGTACAGCGGGATCACGGCGATGAAGCCGGCGATGACCCGGGAGCTGACGAGGAATGGAATCGACGGCACCGCCATCACCTCGAGCGCGTCGATCTCCTCGGAGATCCGCATGGCGCCGAGCTGAGCGGTGAAGCCGCAGCCGACCGTCGCCGACAATGCGAGACCGGCCACCAGGGGTGCCACCTCACGGGTGTTCACGTAGGCCGACAAGAAGCCGGTCAGTGCCTGCGAACCGATCTGGTCGAGGGCCGCGTAGCCCTGCATACCGACCACGACGCCGGTGAATCCCGACATCAGGACCATCACGCCGACCGTGCCGCCGATGACGGCCAGACCTCCCGAACCGAAGGCGACCTCGGCCAGCAGGCGCATCACCTCTCGGGTGTAGTGCACCAGGGTCCGCGGGATCCAAGCGAGCGTGCGCGCATAGAACGACATCTGTTCGCCGGCGCCGTCGAGGAGCTTGAGCGGACGCCCGAGCTGCTTGCGGGTCTCGTAGAGCAGGTACTCCGGCCGGCTCTTGGCGATCGTCACACCACGAGTCATCACTAACCTACCTTCGGCGGAACGATCTGCAGGAAGACCGCAGTAATGATCAGGTTGGCGAAGAACAGCAGCAGGAAGGTCACGACGACGGACTGGTTCACCGCGTCACCGACGCCCTTCGGGCCGCCCTTCGGATTGAGGCCCTTGTACGCCGCGACCACACCTGCGATCACACCGAAGATCACTGCCTTCAGCGTCGAGATGTAGAGGTCGGGCAACTGAGCGAGCGCGCCGAACGAGGCGAGGTACGCACCCGGCGTACCGCCCTGCACGACCACGTTGAAGAAGTAGCCACCGCCGATGCCGACCACGGCGACGAGGCCGTTGAGCAGGACTGCGACGAGCACCATCGCCAGCACGCGCGGCACCACCAGCCGCTGGACCGGGTTGATGCCGAGCACCTCCATGGCGTCGATCTCCTCACGGATGGTCCGTGAGCCGAGATCGGCCGCGACCGCCGAGCCAGCGGCTCCCGCGACGAGCAGCGAGGTCACCAGCGGCGATCCCTGCTGCACGACGACGAGCACCGACGCCGCACCCGTGTACGACTCGGCGCCGAGCTGCTTGATCAGCGAGCCGGTCTGCAGCGAGACGATGGCGCCGAACGGAATCGCGATGAGCGCGGTCGGCAGAATCGTGACGCTGGCGATGAACCAGGCCTGCTGAATGAATTCGCGCAACTGGAAAGGCCGCACGAAAAGCTGGCGGGCGACGTCGACGAACAACTGGACGATATTGCCGGTTTGGGCAAGCGCGCCCTCACCGGCCTTCGCCAGTTTGTCGACGCCACGCGAGGTGGCACTCGTCATGCCTGGGTACTCCCCTGTCCATCAGACTGGTTGACGGCGGTCTCGATCGCAGCGGTATCGATCGGTTGCGTCTGAGCATCGTCAGCCGCGGTGGCGAGAACGTCGGTCGGACGTTCGATCACCTGGGTGTCAGCCTGGTCCTGCGCGGCCTGTACTGCCGCGGGGTCGCTGAAGTCGGTGTTGGCGAGGGCCACGAGCGTCGCAACGGACTCGGGGGACTGCGCGGCGCGCTCGTCCTCCTCGGCGATCGACGCGCGGATCGCGGCCTGAGCGTTCTCCGGCAGCGAGGGCAGCATGGCCAGCACGTTCGCGCGGTGGCGGATGGCCGCCTTGCGCACCGGCATGCCGGGGTTCGGCTGCACCTGCGCGATGATCTCGGAGAAGTCGTCCTTGGTGCCGCCGCCGGAGATACCGGCGGCCTGCATTGCCGCCTCCGCCGCCGCGACCGCCTCGTCCTTCTCCTCGGACATGCCGATGGGACCGAACCGGTCGCCGGAGAGGAACTGCTTGACCACCGGCTGCTCCGAGGTGAGCAGCTGCTCGCGCGGGCCGAACATGACGAGTTCCTTGCGGAACAGCATGCCGATGTTGTCCGGAATGGTGCGGGCGATGTTGATGTTGTGCGTGACGATGAGGATCGTGGCGTCGATCTCGGCGTTGATGTCGATCAGCAGCTGCGAGATGTATGCGGTTCGCACCGGGTCGAGACCCGAGTCCGGCTCGTCGCAGAGGATGATCTCCGGGTCCAGGACCAGTGCGCGGGCGAGTCCGGCGCGCTTGCGCATACCGCCCGAGATCTCACCGGGAAGCTTGCCCTCGGCGCCCGCGAGACCGACCAGCTCCACCTTCTCCATGACGATGCGGCGGATCTCGTCTTCCTTCTTCTTCGTGTGTTCACGAAGCGGGAAGGCGATGTTGTCGTAGAGCGTCATCGAGCCGAACAGGGCGCCGTCCTGGAACAGGACACCGAACAGCTTGCGGATCTCGTAGAGTTCCTTGGCGGAGCACTCGGTGATGTCGGTGCCGTCGATGACGACCGAGCCCTGCTCGGGATGCAGCAGGCCGATCAGCGTCTTGAGGAAGACCGATTTACCGGTACCGGACGGACCGAGCAGGGCGTTGACCTCTCCGGCGGGCAGCGTCAGCGAGACGTCTCGCCAGATGTTCTGTGAGCCGAACGACTTCGTCAGTCCCTCGACCTTGACCTCAACACCCACAGTGTTCCTCCAGACCTTTCTAGGTACCACGTAGGTGAGGCGAGGCGCCTCGCTCCCCCTACAGAGTCTTCGCAGCCACCGACCTGGGACGGCTGTGGCTGCGGTCACTCTAACGCACCAGAGGTTCAAGTCACACTTCGGAGTCGGGAGCCGAACTCTGCTCCGAAGTTGCTGTACCCGCTAGTAACATCTTGGTGGCCTGAGAATACCCAAAGAAGCGGCGTGGTCCAAAGCGAACGCCGATCTGAAGCGAGATACCCGTCACACCAGCGGAAAGTGTGCCCAGCGGCCCCTCAGTGGCCCGCGATGTCGGCCCGGCCCCGGCGCCCGCCTCGGGCGAAGACCGCCCGCCCTGGGGTCGTTCAGCGGCCGCTCCGGCGGCCGCTCCGGCCGTCTCGACAACCGCCTGAGAGAACGACGAAAGCGGGGCCCGCAGGTATCCCTGCGAGCCCCGCCTCGGCGATCGCCTATGCGGCGATCTCGTGATCGTCGATCAGATCACTTGAGCGAGATCGAAGCGCCGGCCTCTTCGAGCTTGGCCTTGGCAGCCTCGGCGTCTTCCTTGCTGACCTTCTCCAGGAGAGCCTTCGGGGCACCCTCGACGAGATCCTTGGCCTCCTTCAGGCCCAGGCCCGAGACGACCTCGCGGACGACCTTGATGACCTGGATCTTCTTGTCGCCGGCCGACTCGAGAACGACGTCGAACTCGTCCTGCTCGGCAGCGGCCTCGGCAGCGGCGGCCGGAGCACCGGCGGCGGCGACGGCGACCGGAGCGGCAGCGGTGACCTCGAAGACCTCTTCGAACTTCTTCACGAAATCGCTGAGCTCCAGCAGGGTCAGTTCCTTGAACTGCTCGATGAGCTCGTCAGCGGTGAGCTTCGCCATGATGGCGTCCTTCCGTTAGATCCCCGCCGGAACGGGGGCGCCTGCGTCGCAGGCTGGTTCATGGGTGATCGGCCGGAGCCGAAGTGGAGAGTGCAGTGAGCTACGCGGCTTCGCCGCCGGCTTCCTGCTTCTCCTGCAGGGCCGCGGCGAGCCGCGCGACCTGCGATGCGGGCTGGGTGAACAGCCCTGCGGCCTTTGCCAAGTTGCCCTTCATGGCGCCCGCCAGCTTTGCCAGCAGGACCTCACGGGTCTCCAGGTCGGCGATCTGCTCGATCTCCGCCACGGACAGCGCACGGCCGTCCATGAAGCCGCCCTTGATGACCAGGTTCTTGTTGTCCTTGGCGAACGTCTTGATCGCCTTGGCGGCCACAACCGGCTCACCTTCGATGAAGGCGATCGCGGTCGGACCGGAGAACAGGTCGTCGAGACCCTCGAGGCCCGCCTCAGCAGCGGCGCGCTTGACGAGGGTGTTCTTGGCGACGGAGTAGGTAGCGCCTTCGCCGAGCGAGCGACGCAGCTCCTGGAGCTGCGGCACCGTCAGTCCGCGGTACTCCGTGATCACAGCAGCGGTGGAACCGTTGAACTGCTCGGTGATCTCTGCAACTGCAGAGACCTTGTCAGCCTTAGCCATACTTCGCCTCCTCTCGTGTCACATTCGTCGTGCCCCGGCGTACCGGGGCACCTCTGTCCAGAGAATGCGGTGGGAGGCGGGGGCGCTCGACGAGGGGTCCGCGAGAAATGAAAAACGCCCCGGGCAGGAGGCACGGGGCGCGCATAGCACGGCACAAAGGCCGTGAGATGGTCTCACCACGTTCATCCTGCGTGGGCCGCCGACTCGCATCGGGCCTTCGATCGGAAACACTTCCGACAACCAACGGTCTCTGGTTGAACTGACGCAAAGTGTCCGACCTCGTCGGACTCATTGCACCGGCTAATAGGCTAACCGGCATGAGCCCCGATTCCAAATCGGCCGAGGTGCAGGCACAGGACCGAGCCGCCGCCGCACAATCCGCGATCGCCGCTCGCCACCTGCGCCGGGTCGGCGGCTGGCTGCCGTTCACCCGCATCGGCCGGGTCGCCTGGCCGATGCCCGGACGACCGCTCTCGCGCGAGCGCCTGACAGCGTCATGGAACTACTGGTGGCAGGCCCATCTGGTGGACCTGCTCGTCGACGGCGCCGTCCACCGGGAGGACCGGCGCTGCGCCGACGACGCCGCGGCGCTGCTGCGCGGGATCTGGGTGCGGAACGTCGCGCACTGGACCAATGCCTACTACGACGACATGGCGTGGCTGGGCCTGGCTCTCGAACGCGCCGGTCGCCATCTGCACGACACCGCGGGCGCATCGCACCGCCGGGCGCTGCACACGCTGCGGGACAGGATGCACGACGCGTGGTCACCCGAACTCGGCGGCGGAATCCCCTGGCGGACCACCGACTCGTTCTTCAACACCCCCGCCAACGGTCCGGCCGCGATTCTGCTGGCCCGCACCGGCCGACCCGACCGTGCCGTGGAGATGGCCGATTGGATCGAACGCGAACTGCGCCTGCCGTCGGGATTGATCGCCGACGGCGTGTGGTCCCGACCGGACGGCACGCGTGAGCTGGACTCAACGGTCTTCACCTACTGCCAGGGCGTCGCCCTCGGTGCCGAGACCGAGGCCTTTCGCCTCACCGGTTCACCCGTGCACCTGGACCGTATCGACCGGATCCTGCGAGCAGTCGGCGACCGCATGACCGTCGACGGTGTGATTCGCGGCGCCGGCGGCGGGGACGGCGGCCTCTTCGCCGGCATCCTCGCCCGCTATCTCGCACTGGTCGCGACAGACCTTCCCCGTGAGGCGGCGGGCGCCGGCGAACTGCGTTCAGCGGCGGCGGGACTGGTCCTCACCGCGGCACAGGCCGCGTGGGACAACCGCGCCACCGACCCGCAGGGACTGCCGGTCTTCGGACCGGACTGGCACAGGCCGGCGCGTCTGCCGGACGCGACCGGCGCCGCGGCGCAGAGGATCGGCGGCGCAGTCAAGTCGTCGAGCGTCCCCGAACGGGATCTCTCCGTTCAGATCTCGGCCGGAATCCTGCTCGAGGCGGCTGTCTCGGTCACGATCGGGTCAAGCGAGCACACCGGTTCGGCAACCCCGGATTAACGATCTGGCTGTGCATCGTTTTAGATTAGGGAGGACGCCCGCGTGACTCACGCCACACCGATGCGCTCGGGCCGACTCCAGCCCGCACTGTGACGAATGCAAAGGGGGGACGTGAGAATGACGCTTCAGTACGACCTGGGCGGCCTGGCCGAGGGGCAGAGCGGATTCGCAGTCCCGCAGGAACGTCCGGCTCTGATCCCGGCACCCGACTACCGCGATGCCGCCGGCGGAGTCGCCGGCCTCGAATGGCGTCGAGCCGTCGACGGGCCGAAGCCCTATCCGCGCGTTCACATCGACCGCAGCATTCGTCTCACCATGAGCGACGGGGTCACCCTGCGCGCCACGCTCGTCCGGCCGGCGAATCGGTTCGGTCAGCCGATCCGCACTCCCCTGCCGGCGATCCTCAACATGAATCCCTATAACCGGGCAGTGCTGGACGGGCTCGACCACGCACTGCACGCTCCCGTGATCGGCAAGACCGTCCAGACCGCCAGCGCGATGATGGTCGCCGACGAGGGGCCGCTCGCCGGCGCCACGCGCATCACGCGCACCTTCTCCAAGGGGCTGTGGGACGTCTTCGGCATCAACCGGAATCTGGTGCGCGCCGGGTACGTACAGGTCCTGGTGGACGTCCGGGGAACGGGAACCTCGCACGGCAAATGGCAGATCCTCGGCTCCCGCGAACAGCAGGACAGCCTCGAGGTGATCGACTGGATCAGCGCTCAGGACTGGTACGCCGACGGCGTCGGGATGACCGGATGGTCGTATTCGGCCATCAACTCCCTGCAGACGGCGGGACACCGCCCCGAGGAACTCAAAGCCGTCTTCGCCGTCGAGGGCAGCGAGGACGTGGTCCGCGACATCTACATCACCGGCGGTATGCCGTCGGCCTTCATCCCGCTGTGGCTGGCACTGGTCAACGGGCTCAAGTGGCTGCCGAACCCGGCCACCGCCGTCGCCGACGTGCTGCGCGGCGACGCGTACCGGTGGCTGTCGGCGCGCGTGAAGTCTCCGGCCACGGAGATGCCGTCGCTGATGTGGGGCTTCCTGACCGCTCGAGACGACCGGATCTTCGACGATCCGTACTTCGCCGAGCGCGATCCCGCGATCGAGAACATCGTGTGTCCCACGTTCACGGTCGGCGGCTGGCACGATCTCTTCGGCCGCAGTGCCACGCGCGTCTACTCCAAGCTGCAGATGGAGCCCGGACGCAAGCAGGCGCTCATCGCCGACGGCTACCACCTCGACCCGGGGTTCGGTCACGAGCGCCCGTTCGCACCGCCCCGCCTCGACGTCCTCCAGCGGGCGTGGTTCGACCGCTGGCTCAAGGGCGTCGAGAACGGAGTCGACGCCTACGGACCGGTGACCCTGGAACAGCAGGGCGGCGCGTGGTCGTGCGGACCGTCGTTCCCCCGGCAGGAGGTGGCACCGCGGCGCCTGTTCCTGACCGAGGGGCCCACCGGAACCGCACTGCACGCGCAACACGACGGCACGCTGCGCAGTTCACCGGCCTCCCGGCGCCGCTCCCTGCGGATCCGGCCGAGCTTGCGCGGATTCGTCTCCCGCGATCTCGCGCAGGTGACCGCGGGCGCGGCCATCGTGCTCGGCGACAGCTTCGCGACCGATGCCCGCTTCCAGGAGGAGGCGGCCCTGTCGTTCACCAGCGAGCCGGTCGACCGGCCGACGCAGGTCTCCGGCGAGATGAATCTGCGTCTGAACGTCTCCACGACGGCGCACGAGGGGATCTGGGCCGTGACGGTCAACGACGTCGCACCCGACGGGACGTCGACCGTGCTGACCAACGGCGCACTCACAGCCTCCAACCGCGCGCTCGACCCGTCGCGGTCCACCTACACCGACGACGGCGTGCTGCTCGACGCGTACCACTACCTGACGCGGTCACGCCGGCTGCCCGTTCCCGCGGACGAGCCGGTCCGCATCGACGTCGACCTCGTGCCCACGGACGCGGTCCTGGCCCCGGGCCACCGTCTGCGGGTGGACGTGTACGCGGCGAGCCTGCCGCGCTATCTGACGATCGTCCCCGACCTGATCAAGGCCCGCGGGCGCCGTCAGCAGCTGGTCCTGGACCCGGCGAAGCCCAGCTACCTGACCTTCCAGACCGACGGCGAGCTCGGTGCCGCCCCGGTGCCGATCGTCGCCGCGACCGCGCAGCGGGGTTAGCGCGCCGACAGTCCGCTGTCGCCGAAGACGACGCGGTAGACCAACGCCGCCTCGGGCCCGAGGACCCGCTCGACGAGCCCGATCAGAGCTCCGACGAACGCCGGACCATGGGCCGGAGCGCCCACCTCGTCCAAGTGATGCGCCAACTCGTGCAGGACGACGAGTTCCCGCAGTGCCCAGCGACCGCCGGCCGAGTCCGGGACGGCGATGGTCGCGGTCGCCCGCTCGTAGTGCGCGGCACGTTCGCCTCGTCTCGTCCGAACCCGGACCGGGACGATCGCCCGAGTGAACTCCGCCCGAACCGACGGCAGGGCCAGAACCCGCCGGGCGTACGCGGAGACGTCGTCCACCGAACCGAACCTCGCCTCCGCAGGCAACGTCAGTTCGGTGCCGGCGAGCTGCACCGTATGCGCGCCGCCCGCCCGCTCGAACATCCGCAACACCAGGCGCTCGGCGTCGTACAGCCGTCGGCGCGTCTGGTCGCGGCTCACGATTCGAGCGCGCCGCGCGGCGCACCGAACTCCCGGTCGGCACCGATGCGCGCGCGCCGGCCGGCACGGTCGCCGGCCTGGCGCGCGGCCGAAGAGTACCCGGCCGTGGCACTGCTCGCACGCCACGTTCCGCGGGCCTTCGATTCGGAGCGGTAGAAGTCCTTGATCTCCAATTGTTTGTCCCGCAGCGCGACGGCCGAGGAGACCGAGCGCGCCGGGCCGCTCTCGGTCTCGATGCGCACCGTCTCCCGCTGCTGTTCGTCGCGCGCCGCGCGGAGCCGGGTGCCGATCCGTGCCGCGAACGCCGATTGGAAGTTGAGCCGGGCGGTGATCGGCGAGAGCGCCTTCTCCTCGACCACACGTCGACGGCGGTAGCCCGCGGTCTTGGTGACCATCTGCCTGGCGGTCTCCCCCTTGTACGCCCCCGACTTCAGGTACGCATCGCTCGCGGCCACCATCTGAATCACCAGCGACGTGTACAGCGCCTCGCAGGCGTCGATGTCGGTCTCGAAGCCGTAAGCGATCACGAAGGTGGAATTGGACGCCACGTCGCATGTCACATCGTTGGCCTGTGCGATCTGCACGAACAACTGCACGTATGTCCGCAGTCCCCGCTTGCCCGCCTTGCCGATCTCGATCTGCCGGGTGATCGGCGCGGCGGACTTCCTGGCTGCGGGATCGTGCGCCCGGGCCATCGCGAGATCGATCGAGGCCGCCGTCGCGAGCCGCTGAGCGGCCGCCATGAACGCCTCCGCCTCGTGCTCGTTGTCCGTGCCCTCCGCCTGCCGCAGGAGACCGCCGATCCGGGTGAGCAGTTTGTCGTCGCGCATGAGTCACAGGCTATCGGGGCACCGTGACGTCTCCCAGGCCACTGTCCACAGGTCCACGCGTTCGACGCCAGCGCTGTACGGGGCCCTGCGCACAATGCGCGAAAGGCGACTAACGCACACAACCTCGACTGTGATTCACGTTACGACCAGAGTGCTCAAGTGGCGGGTCACACGACCTTCCGGAACTTCACGGCACGAAGGAGCACGCAATGTTGGTAGCGCTCGGGTTGGCGATGGTCGCCACCTTCATGTTCCTGATCATCACCAAACGCGCGACACCGGTGGTCGCGCTCATTCTCGTCCCGGTCGCGTTCGCCCTGTTCGCCGGTGCCGGACTCGGGGTCAGCGACATGATCAAGGACGGCATCGCCGACCTCGCCCCCACCGCCGCGATGCTGTTCTTCGCGATCATCTTCTTCGGACTCATGATCGACGTCGGGCTCTTCGACCCCATCGTGCGCTTCATCGTCCGACTGGTACGCAACGATCCCGCTCGCCTGGTGGTCGGCACGGCGGCTCTCGCAGCCGTCGTCTCCCTCGACGGTGACGGATCGACGACCTTCATCATCACCACCGCCGCGCTGCTCCCGCTGTACTTGAAGCTCGGCGTCTCCCCGGTCGTGCTCACCGTGGTCGCCGGTCTCGCGAACGGCACGATGAACATCCTGCCTTGGGGCGGCCCCACCGCCCGCGCCGCGACCGCCCTCAAGATCGATACGAACGCGGTGTTCCTGCCGATGCTTCCGGCGCTGGCGGCGGGCATGCTGGTGGTCTTCGCGTTCGCATTCCACCTCGGTGTGCTGGAGCGCCGCCGCATCGGGCGGATCGAGATCCGGGAATCGGTGCTCGCCTCATCGCGCGGGGCCGGACGCGACGACATGCCTACCGGCGGCTCTGCCTCGATCACCGCCGCCGAAGCTGTCGGAACGCCGGCAGCCGATTCCTCGTGGGGTTCGGACGACGCGAACGACGGAGACTCGGCGCTCACCGGCGTCCTCGATCCCACCCGGACCACTCTTCGTCCCAAGCTGTTCTGGGTCAACGCGGCGCTGACGGTGGCGCTGCTGGCCGTGCTCGGCGCCGACATCATCGCGATCCCGGTTCTCTTCATGATCGCGGCCGCGATCGCCCTCGCAGTGAACTTCCCGCATCTGAAGGATCAGCAGGAGGCGATCACCCGGCACAGTTCGAGCATCGTCTCGGTAGTCGCCATGGTGCTGGCGGCCGCCGTGCTCACCGGCGTGTTCAGCGGCACCGGAATGGTCGACGCGATCGCTCGGTGGCTCGCGGACGGCATCCCCTCCTGGATGGGACCGCATATGGCCGTGGTGATCGGCGTCCTGTCGATCCCGCTCACCTTCCTGATGAGCAACGATGCGTTCTACTTCGGCGTGCTGCCGGTTCTGTCGAAGACCGCGGCCGAATACGGCATCGATCCGACCGAGATGGCTCGGGCGTCGATCACCGGCCAGCCCTTCCACATGCAGAGCCCGCTGGTCCCGGCGATCCTGCTGCTGGTCGCTCTCGCCGGAGTGAGCCTCGCCGACCATCACAAGCAGGTCCTCTGGCGCGCCGCACTGGTCTCGCTCGCGATGCTCGTCGTCGGCGGATTGATCGGCGCGATCCCGCTGTGACCCGGTGGCACGCGGTATCGCGACACTAGGCTGTCGCCATGCGGTTGCGAACTCAGGTGCTGCTGCTGCAGTTGGTCGTCATCGCGGTCAGCCTCGGCGTCGGCTTCGGCGCGGTGATCTCCGGGGCCGACGACCGGGTTCGCGAAGAGTACGGGCAGCGGGCGCTCGCGATCGCCGAGACCGTCGCCGTCGACCCCGACGTGGTCGCCGGCGTCGGCAGCCACCAGGGCACGTCGCTGCCGGCGACAGACTTGGTCGACGGACCGGTCCAGCGCCAGGCAGAAGCGGTCCGTCGCGCGACCTCCGCACTGTTCATCGTGATCGCGAACGCCGACGGCGTGCGATTGGCCCATCCTGACCCTGTGGAGCTGGGCAAGCACGTCTCCACCGACGCCGACCGCGTTCTGAGCGGCGAGACTGACCTGACGACCGACCGCGGCACGCTCGGCGAATCCGTCCGCGGCAAGGTGCCCATCCGTGGCGCCGGCGGACAGGTGATCGGATTGGTGAGCGTGGGCGTCTCCACCGGTCAACTCGCCGGCGAGTCCCGCCGCGACATCCTGACCACCGTCTGGATCGCGCTCGGCGCCATGGCGATCGGCACAATCGGATCGATCCTTCTCGCTCGGCGCTGGCAGCGCCTCACCCTCGGATTGCAGCCCGACCAACTCGCCGAACTCGTCCGGAACCAGGGTGCCGTACTCCACTCCTTGTCGGACGGCGTGCTGGCCGTCGACGCGACCGGCGTGGTGCGTGTGGCCAACGAGACCGCATGCGAACTCCTGTCCCTCCACCACCCGGTGGGGCGCCCGGTCGACGGCATCGGCCTCACGCCGCGGGTTCGCCGAGTCCTGTCCACTCCGACGCCAGATCCCATCGCCGCCACTGTCGGCGACCGGATCGTCCTGGTCTCGTCGCACCGCATCATCACCGAAGGGCAGGACCTCGGCATGGTGGTGTCGGTGATCGACCGCACCGACTTCGAAGCACTGGCGCGCGAGAACGACTCCATCCAGGTGATGAGCACTGCTCTCCGCGCCCAGCGACACGAGACCGCGAATCGGATGCACGTGCTCGCTGGACTCCTGCGGCACGGGCATGTCGACGACGCCCTCGACTATCTCGACGAACTGACCGGAACCGGCGCGAGCGGCGGACTCGACGGCATCGAGAACGTCACCGAACCCCACCTCCACGCGTTCCTCGAGGCGAAGGCGGCGCACGCCCGCGAACACGGCGTCTCCCTCCGTCTCGGCGACCAGACCTGGGTCACCGGAAGCCTGACCGATCCGGTCACCGTCACCGCCGTGGTCGGAAACCTGCTCGACAACGCCATCGAGGCGGCCGCGGGCTCAACCGACGCTGAGGTGGAGGTCGAGATACTCACCGACTCGTACGACGGCCCCGGCGAGGTGCTGTGGGTGACCGTCGCCGACTCCGGCGCGGGCATCCCCTTCTCCGATCCCGAGCAGATCTTCGCCGAAGGGATCACCACCAAGACAGGCGCGGTCCCTGGCGGCCGCGGGATGGGGATGTCGATCGTGCGACAGTTGGCGCGACGGATCGGCGGCGAAGTGCGCGTCGCGGACCCCGGAGGCCGCGAATCAGGTCACGGCGCGGTGCTGGTGGCCGGCCTTCCCGGCGTGATCGCGACCGAGCAGACCACAGAGCAGACAGCGGAGGATGAATCTGATGACTGAGACCGACTACGGGGTGCTCGTGGTCGACGACGACTTCCGGGTCGCCGCCCTGCACTCCGCGATCGTCGCCGCGGTGCAGGGCTTCCGCGTGGTCGCTCGCGCGGGCTCCATCGCGGCGGCGCGTACGGCACTGGCCGACCATCCTGAGATCGAACTGGTGCTGCTCGACGTGTACCTGCCGGACGGCTCGGGGATCGACCTGATCGGCGAACTCGATCGCGACTGCTTCGTCGTCGGCGCGGAGACCGATTCAGCCGCTGTCCGGTCGGCGATGCGCGCCGGCGCGCTGAGCTACCTGATCAAGCCCTTCGCCGACGCCGACCTCGCGCGCCGCCTCGCCGGATACATCCAGTACCGCCGTGTACTGGACTCCGCGGACGTCGATCAGTCTGCCGTCGACTCAGCGCTCGGAGCGCTGCGCTTCGGGAAGCCTGCCACCGCCAAGCGCAACGACAACCCCTCACCGACCGAGCAGCGCATACTCGACCTGTTCGGCCCGGACTCGGTGCTCTTCGCCGACGACGTGTCGGCCCGAGTGGGAGTCTCCGCGGCGACCGCTCGGCGCCATCTCGCAGCCCTGGTCGACTGCGGCGCGCTCCGGATGTCACTGCAATACGGCGGAACCGGCCGTCCGCGTCAGGAGTATCGCCGCGCCCGATGACGAGAAAAGGGGGCACCGCCGATCGGCGGTGCCCCCTTTTCTCAGGCTCTGCTGAGGATCAGGCCTCTTCGGTGAAGTTGCGCGAGACCGCGGGATCGACCTGGATGCCCGGGCCGGTGTTGGTCGAGACGGTGACCTTCTTCAGGTAGCGGCCCTTGGCGGCCGACGGCTTGGCGCGCATGATCTCGTCGTACGCGGCGCCGTAGTTCTCGGCCAGCTTGGCGGCGTCGAACGACGCCTTGCCGATGACGAAGTGCAGGTTCGCGGCCTTGTCGACGCGGAAGCTGATCTTGCCGCCCTTGATGTCGTTGACGGCCTTGGTGACATCGGTGGTCACGGTGCCGGTCTTCGGGTTCGGCATCAGGCCGCGCGGTCCGAGGACTCGCGCGATACGGCCGACCTTGGCCATCTGGTCCGGCGTCGCGATCGCGGCGTCGAAGTCGAGCCACCCGCCCTGGATCTTCTCGATCAGGTCCTCGGCGCCGACCTCGTCCGCACCGGCCGCAGCCGCCTCGGTGGCCTTGTCACCGGCGGCGAAGACGATGACGCGGGCGGTCTTACCGGTGCCGTTCGGCAGGTTGACGGTGCCGCGGACCATCTGGTCGGCCTTGCGGGGGTCGACGCCCAGTCGCATGGCGACCTCGACGGTGGCGTCGGTGTTCTTCGAAGACGTGTCCTTCGCAAGCGTCACAGCCTCCAGCGGGCTGTACAGCTTGTCGCGGTCGATCTTCTCGGCGGCGGCCTGGTAGGCCTTGCTCTTCTTGCTCATGTGCTCTGTTCCTTCTCCCCGCCGTATCGGCGGGAGTTAGTGGTTAGTGGGCCGAGCGCGGCCCTCCCACGGGGTGTTTCAGGTATCGGTCTCTCGGATGAGGGATTCAGCCCTCGACCGTGATGCCCATCGAACGCGCGGTGCCGGCGATGATCTTGGCGGCCGCCTCGATGTCGTTGGCGTTGAGGTCCTCGGTCTTGGTCTTGGCGATCTCGCGGACCTGGTCCATGGTCACCTTGCCGACCTTGTTGACGTGCGGCTCACCCGAACCCTTCTGCAGACCTGCGGCCTTGAGCAGCAGCTTGGCGGCCGGCGGGGTCTTGAGCTTGAAGTCGAACGAGCGGTCTTCGTACACGAAGATCTCGACCGGCACCACGTTGCCGCGCTGCGATTCGGTCGCGGCGTTGTACGCCTTGCAGAACTCCATGATGTTCACGCCGTGCTGACCAAGCGCCGGCCCCACGGGCGGCGCCGGGTTGGCCTGGCCCGCCTGGATCTGGAGCTTGATGATTCCGGCGATCTTCTTCTTCTTGGGAGGCATGTCCTCTTGTCCTTTTTCCTACAGATCCGCGCACGCTGGATACGCGGAAGTCTCAATTCTGGTCACAGCGCTCGACGGCTGCGGCGCGAGGTCAGAGCTTTTCGACCTGGTTGAAGCCGAGCTCGACCGGGGTCTCACGACCGAAGATCGAGACGAGCACCTTCACCTTGCGCTGTTCGGTGTTGACCTCGCTGATGGAGGCCGGCAGGGTCGCGAACGGTCCGTCCATGACGGTGACCGACTCGCCGACCTCGAAGTCGACCTCGACGAGGTTCGACGCGGCGGCGGCAGCGGCCTCGACGCTCTCGCCCGCAGCCGCGGCGGCCTTGGCGGCCTCCGCCTTGCGGACCTCGGCGCGCGGCATCAGGAACTGCACCACTTCCTTGATCGAGAGCGGCGACGGACGCGAGGTCATGCCCACGAATCCGGTCACTCCCGGGGTGTTGCGGACGGCGCTCCACGATTCGTCGTTGAGTTCCATCCGCACCAGGATGTAGCCGGGAAGCACCTTGCGGTTGACCTTCTTCGGCTGGCCGTTCTTGATCTCGGTGACCTCTTCGGTCGGCACCTCGACCTGGAAGATGTAGTCGCCGACGTCCAGGTTCTGGACGCGCGTCTCCAGGTTGGTCTTCACCTTGTTCTCGTAGCCCGCGTACGAGTGGATGACGTACCACTCCCCGGGCAGGCGGCGCAGCTGCGCCTTCAACTCGGCGACCGGATCGACGGCTTCGGTGACCTCGGCGTTCTGGTTCACGTCGTCAGCGGACACATCCACCGGCGTGGCCTCGGCGGTCTCGTCGCCGATCTCCGGCGATTCGATCTCGTTCTCCGGGGTGCTCACTGCCCCACGCTCCTTCGTTGGTCACTCGGGCTGGCCGCCCTGTAATAGTTGCCTGTCAGCCGAACACCAGCAGGGTCAGCTTGGCGAATCCGATGTCCAGGCCGGCGATGAACGCCGTGACCACCACGACGAACGCGAAGACGGCGATCACGTAGTTGACCATCTCGTTGCGAGTCGGCCACACCACCTTCCGCATCTCCGACACGACCTGCTTGAGGAAGGTCCAGATGCGGACGAACGGATTGCGGCTGACGCCGGTATCGGTCGCGGCGGACTCGGCGGTACGCTCTGCGACCGCGGTCGCAGAGCCGGCACCCCGACGGCCGCGCGCGGAGCGCTTGCCGCTGGGACGCAGTTCGGCGGAGTCGGACTGGGCGACGTCGTCGACCACCAGATCGTCGTTGACGTCTGAAGAAGCCTTGCGATCTCGCTTGGCCACCTTCTCACCGATCCCTTCGTCTGCTAGTGCCCCGGTGGGCAGGGGCGACAGGACTTGAACCTGCAACCTGCGGTTTTGGAGACCGCTGCTCTGCCAATTGAGCTACGCCCCTTTGCGCGGGCCCGTCGACCCACACTTTGATCCAAGGCTAACAAAACCAACGCGCCACCCTCAGGCAGCGCGTGATTCTGAAGCATCAGACTCAGATGAGTGTAGAGCAAAGCTGCCGCTCGCCCCAACTCGCCCCGACTGGGCGGCGTCAGTTGAACTGCACCAGCGCCTGCGCGCGGCCGAAGATCTTCCGCCCGGACTGCTTGGCGACCAGCGCGATCACTCCCCGCCGGGTCTGCGGGTCGAGAGACTTGACCTTGCCGCCGAAGTCCACCTGCGCCGCGCCGACCGCCGGCACGTAGACCGGACTGGTGAACCGCACGTTGTACTCGTGGATGGCCGCGGGGTCTCCGACGAACGAGCCGATGACGCTGGCACCGAGGCCCATCGTCTGCATTCCATGCGCCACCACGCTCTCGAGGCCGACCGCCTCCGCGACCTCCGGCGAGAAGTGGATGGGGTTCGGGTCGCCCGAGACGCCCGCGTAGTTCACCAGGTTTCCGAGCGTGAGGGTCTTGGTGACCTGCGGGAGTTCCTGCCCCACTTCGAGGGTGTCGAAGTCGATAGCCCCGTACGCCTTGGGCTCCACCACCGGGTCGGGCTCGTCGTACCTGCTGAACGGTCCGTGCACGGTCTTCCCGACCGCGGGATCGACGTCCACCTGCATCATCACTTCGTTGAGCTTCGCGACGAGTCCCGGATCCACATCCACCGAGGGTCGGGCGGCCACCGAGGTGAAGGTCGTCATCACCGGCTCCTCGTGCTGATTCCAGATGATGTTCTTGCTGACGAGCAGGTCGGCGCCCATCGACTGCCGGAACGACTCGAGCGAGACGTCGCAGACCAGCCGGTCGCCCAAGCGCATCGGCTGGTGCATGATCAGCCGCTGATCGGTCTGCATGATCTGCCACATGTCGTATCCGGTGATCACGTCGTCGAACAGCCTGCGTTGCGCGATGAGTCCGAGCACCGAGACGAAGGTCGGGTGCGCGAAGAGCGTGTCGTGGCCGAGCTTCGCGGCCTCTGCCTCGTCCCAGAACGCCGGATGGGAGTCCTGGACCGCCCGCGCATGCCTGCGGATGTCCTGACGACCGACTTCGTAGTAGTCGTCGACGGTGTACTTGAAACCGACCATCGACTTGGTGTGTTCAGCGACCTCCGCCGCGGTCGGATCGCCCATCGGCGCAGCCTCCAGTGGGTTGTCGACCCGAATGTCCTCCAGCTGACCGGTCACGGTGTCTCCTCACTCGGCGCGGTCAGGCCGCACGGCCCCGGCGATCGGTGTGGAACAAGGCCTCCGGGGAAACGATTCGCAACTGATTCGTTACGAAGATTGTCCACTCCGATCGGCTCCGGACAAAATCAAACGAGCCGTCTCACCAAGTGAGACGGCTCGTTGAAAAGCTCGGGAGGGGTCGCGGAAGCGACGACGCCTCAGCGCGACTCCTTGTGAGTCTCGTGCTTGCCGCAGTTCGGGCAGAACTTCTTCAGCTCGAGACGGTCGGGGTCGTTGCGTCGATTCTTCTTGGTGATGTAGTTGCGGTGCTTGCACACCTCGCACGCCAAGGTGATCTTCGGCCGCACATCGGTTGAGGAAGCCACTTTGTTGCCTACTTTCGCGTCTTGCAGTTCTTCGGTCCCACGCTTGGGGGCCGAGGTCCCACCGTGCGCAGGCGGTATGTGTAGCGGTGGGGGGACTCGATCCCCCGACCTCACGATTATGAGTCGTGCGCTCTAACCAGCTGAGCTACACCGCCCTGTTCGGCCGCGACCGAGTCGGTCACAACCAAGCGAGCCCCCTGACGGAATCGAACCGTCGACCTTTTCCTTACCATGGAAACGCTCTGCCGACTGAGCTAAGGGGGCGTGCCGTCCGGGTCCAGCCTGCGAACAGTCCGTAACCGAAGAGCCTCAACGAGGTTACACACACGCTCTCAGTTTAACCAAAACCGCTGGTCACGCCGATTATGCGCGGTGCAAGTCCTCAGTGGCAGATATAGGATTCGAACCTATGTAGCTTGCGCGACGGATTTACAATCCGCTCCCTTTGGCCGCTCGGGCAATCTGCCGTGCCGCCGTCCACGAAACCGCTCCGCTCGCGCGGAGAAGCCGGTGAAGGCAACGGGTAGAAGAATACAACGTACCCCGTATGTCCGCGCAAATCTGCTGTTCAGACCGCTGATAGGCTGGTTCTCATGGCTGATTCTTCGTTTGACGTCGTGAGCAAGGTCGACCGCCAGGAGGTCGACAACGCCCTCAACCAGGCGGGCAAGGAACTCTCGCAGCGCTACGACTTCCGCGGCACCAACACCACCATCGACTGGTCCGGTGAAGAGAAGATCGTGATCACCTCCGACGCCGAGGAGCGCGCCCTGGCCGGCCTCGAGGTGTTCAAGGAGAAACTGATCCGTCGGGACATCTCCCTCAAGGCGTTCGACGCCGGTGAGCCCGTCTCCTCCGGCAAGACCTTCAAGATCACCGGAGAGCTGGTCCAGGGCATCGACTCCGAGCACGCCAAGAAGATCTCGAAGAAGATTCGTGACGAAGGCCCCAAGGGAGTCAAGGCTCAGATCCAGGGCGACGAGCTGCGTGTCTCGTCGAAGAAGCGTGACGATCTGCAGGCCGTCATCGCATTGCTCAAAGGCGAGGACTTCGGCATCGCGCTGCAGTTCGTGAACTACCGCTAGCCCTCCACAGCTCCTCAGCGACAGACCCCGAGTCAAGTCGACTTGACACACTGATGACAAGTCGGCTTGACTTCTTGCATGTCCGAAATTCCGTCACCGGTGAAGGCGGCACGCACTCGAGCCGGTCTGCGGCAGGCAGATCTCGCCACGGCGGTGGGTGTCAGCCGGCAGACCGTGGTCTCGCTGGAGCGAGGCGACTACGCACCGTCGGTGTACCTGGCGATTCGGATAGCTCGGACCTTGAACAGTTCGGTCGAAGAGCTTTTTCCGCTACCCGAGGAGCACTGACATGTCACCTCAGACGAAGACCCTTCCCGCGCTCCTGCTGCGCAACACCGACGACTCGTGGGGCGACGAGCGCGAACGGGCCGTGATGCTCGAGGCCTACGCCTACGTGTTCATACTGGCGACGATCCTGCTGTGGACGCTGGCCGCGGTGTCCGCGTGGTTCGTTCCCGCCTGGGTCACCGTGGCCTTCTTCCTCGGACTGCTGATCCCGTCGGTCGAGTGGCAGCGGTACTGCCGGGCTCGCGGCGTCGACGCCCACGCCCTCGCCTACGGCGGCGAGTCGTGGGTGCGCACCGCTCTGATCGGCTGCTACTTCGGGGGCTGCGCGGTCTCGATGGCCACGGCCGTCATCGCCGAAATCGATCCCGGCGACGGCGTCGGCGGGGCCGTCGCCGGAGGAGTCGTCGGGGCCCTCGCCGCGGTGCTCGTCGGGCGCTGGGCGGCGAAGCGGAAGCAGGATCAGAACCGCTGACCGCCGTTGCGCGCCATCTCGTGGAGCCGCGCGATCCGGTCGGCGGTCGGCGGGTGCGTAGAGAACAGGCGCGACAGCTTCTCGCCGGGGCGAAACGGGCTCTCGATCATCAGGTGCGACTGGTTCGCCAGATCCGGCGTCGGAGGCAGCGGTGCGGCGGCGATGCCGCCCGAGATCTTCGAGAGCGCGGATGCGAGCGCCAGCGGATCACCGGTGAGCTCCGCGCCCGACGCGTCGGCCTGGTACTCCCGCGACCGGGACACCGACATCTGGATCACCATCGCGGCCACCGGACCGAGGATCGCGATCAGGATCATCGCCAGCGGGTTGGGCCCGTTGTCGCGGTTGCCGCCGAACGCTCCCATCCACATGGCCATGTTGGCCAGGCCGCTGATCACCGCGGCCATCGCGCCGGCGACGGAACTGATCAGGATGTCGCGGTTGTAGACGTGGGAGAGCTCGTGGCCCAGCACCGCCCGCAGCTCGCGCTCGTCGAGCAACTGCATGATCCCGGACGTGCAGCACACCGCGGCGTTCTTGGGATTGCGCCCCGTCGCGAACGCGTTCGGCGACTCGGTGGGACTGATGTAGAGCGCGGGCATCGGCTGGTGCGCCTGGGTGGCGAGGTCGCGCACGATCCGGTAGAGCTCAGGCGCCTGAACCTCGGTCACCGGCTGCGCGTGCATCGCCCGCAGCGACAGCTTTGCGCTGTTGAAGTAGGCGTAGGCGTTGGTGCCCACGGCGAGCAGAACCGAGAACACCAGGATGTTCGGGTTGTTGAACAACGCACCGATGCCGACGATGATCGCGGACATCAAGCCCATCAACGCCGCCGTCTTGAGGCCGTTGAAATGCATGGCACCTCACTGTCAGAAGAACACTGTCCTTAGAACTTCATTCACAGTGGCAAACGTGCAGGACCACCCCGATAGTTCCAGCCGTTACCGCAGTCACTACGCGCGAAGAATACGCGAGTCGCGACGGTCAGCCGACGCGGTCGACCGTATAGCGCACGAGTGAGCTGAAAGCGTCGTTCGCCGGTCCCGCGGGCAGACCGGCGAGGAGCCCGTCGGCCTCGTCGGCCATCGCCTCCAGGCGAGCGCGGGCCTGCTTCATGCCCGCCGAGTCGACGAGCAGGTTCAGGGCCTCGTTCACCTCGCCGTCGTCGACGAGTGGTCGTGCCGCTCCGCTCTGCGGGTCGACGAGGAGCTGCGACAACCGCTCGCTGCCCGGCCCGTCGCCTGCGAGCGCCAGCAGCACCGGCAGCGTGTGCACTCCCTCGCGGAGGTCGGTGCCGGGCGTCTTGCCCGAGTCGCCGCTCACGGAGGCGATGTCGATGATGTCGTCGGAGACCTGGAATGCGGTGCCCACCACGTCGCCGAGCCGGGCGAGCGTGTCGACGGTGGTCGCGTCAGCGCCGGCGGTGTACGCGCCGAAGCGCCCGGCGGTCGCGATCAGCGACCCCGTCTTCTCCCACACCACCTTGAGGTAGTGATCGATGGGGTCGCCGCCGGCGCTGACGCCGACGGTCTCACGCATCTGCCCGGTCACCAGTTCGGCGAACGTGTCGGCGATGATCCGGACCGCCTCCGGGCCCAGTGTCGACACCAGGTGCGAGGCCCTCGCGAACAGGAAGTCGCCCGCGAGGATCGCGATCGAGTTGGACCAGCGCGCGTTGGCGCTCGGCGCTCCCCTGCGGAGGGAGGCCTCGTCCATGACGTCGTCGTGGTACAGGGTGGCCAGGTGGGTCATCTCGATGACGGTGGCCGAGGTGATGACGTCGTCGCTCCCCGGAGTCGTACCGAAGTGCGAGGCGAGGATCGCGAACATCGGACGGAACCGCTTGCCACCGGCCTTGGCCAGATGGGTGGCGGCTTCGACCAGGATGTCGTCCCCCGACGACAGCTCGCTGATCAACAGATCCTCGACGCGCTGAAGCGACTCCTGCACCTGCCCGGCGAACTCGCCGGTCCCGAGGTCCAGTCCGGCAAAAGTGGACTTCACGTGTTTGGCCCAATCCCATCGGTGATCCGAACGCCGCGGATTCGTCGTTCGGCGACACCAGAAGCGTAACTGCTCACGGCGACAGACATACTGGTCGGGTGACAAGCGCGACGCCCGGCGAAGCCGTTCCCGATTCCGCCGACCTTCTGGTGGTGGGCGCCGGACCCGCCGGTGCGGCGGCCGCAGCCCATGCCGCGGCCCGCGGATCGGATGTGGTGCTGCTCGACGCGGCGGTCTTCCCCAGGGACAAGACGTGCGGCGACGGGCTGACGCCGAGGGCGGTGACCGGCCTGCACCGACTCGGCATGAGCGGTCTGCTCGACGGCCGTCCGCGCATCCGGGGCCTGGAGCTCAACGGCTGGGGCGCACGGCAGCGGGTCGACTGGCCGGCCGCCGACCGTTTCGGCGCGTACGGCAGCGCGATCGCCCGCACCGAACTCGACGACGCGATCCGCCGTTTCGCGCTCTCGCGCGGCGCCCGGATGGTGTCCGGGGCCAAGGCCGTCGGCGCGCAGCTGGTCGGCGGCCGGATCGAGTCGGTGACCGTGGTACGGGACGGTGAACGGCGTCAGATCCGCGTGCGGGACGTGATCGTGGCGGACGGTGTGCGATCGGCGCTCGGAAAGTCGCTCGGGCGCCGGTGGCACCGTGACACCGCGTATGGCGTGGCCGCGCGGTCGTACGTCGACTCGGGGAGGTCCGGCGACGCATGGATGGGCTCGCATCTCGAGCTCCGCGATCCGGACGGTGCGCTTCTGCCCGGTTACGGCTGGGTCTTTCCGCTCGGCGACGGAACGGTGAACGTCGGGGTCGGGGCTCTGGCCACGGCGGGCCGGCCGGCGTCGATGGCTCTGCGCCCGGTGGTGGAGCACTATGCGCGGATGGTGGCAGGTGACTGGCAGCTGACGTCGGCGCCGCAACGGATCGCTTCGGCGCTCCTGCCGATGGGCGGAGCGGTGAGCGGAGTGGCCGGAGCGAATTGGATGCTGATCGGTGACGCCGCCGCGTGCGTCAATCCGCTCAACGGCGAGGGGATCGACTACGCGATCGAGACGGCCGCCCTGGCGGTCGACATGCTGGAGTCGGAGAACGACTACTCGGTCGCATGGCCGGGGCTGCTGCGGTCGGAGTACGGTGTCGCATTCGCCGCGGCGCGCCGGGCCGCGGGTCTGCTGACCGTCCCGCAGACGGTGCCGCTGCTCGGCCGGCCCGGGATCCGTTCGGCTCGGCTGATGTCGGCGGTGGTGCGCGTGATGGGCAATCTCCTGACCCCGGACGACTCCGATCTCATCGCCCGCGCTTGGCGCGGCGCCGGCCGCATCGCTTCGACTCTGGAGGACCGGCCGCCGTTCACCTGACCGGTCCGGGACTCACGCGGCGGGTTGCGCGCTCTTCACGCCCCGGTGGATCGCCACGATTCCGCCGGTCTGGTTCTGCCAGGTGACCTCGCCGAATCCGGCGTCGCCGATCATCGACGCGAGAGCGGCCTGGTCCGGCCACGCGCGAATCGACTCGGCGAGGTACACGTACGCGGCGGGATTGCTCGACACCTTTGTGGCGACGGCGGGCAGCGCCTTCATCAGGTACTCCATGTAGACCGTGCGGAAGGGCTTGAGCGTCGGAGTGGAGAACTCGCAGATCACGAGCCGGCCGCCGGGCTTGAGCACCCGATTGAGTTCCGACAGGGCCAGGGGCACGTCGTTGACGTTACGGAGACCGAATGAGATGGTCGCGGCGTCGAAGGAGGCGTCCGCGAAGGGCAGGTGCAGCGCGTCCGCGGCCACCTTTGGCACCTTGCGGTTCGCGCCTGCTCGGAGCATGCCGAGTGAGAAGTCGGCGGCGATGCACGTGGCACCCGAGGCCGCGAGTTCGACGGTGGACACGGCGGTGCCCGCGGCGAGGTCCAGGACCACGTCGCGCGGCTTCAGGTCGAGCGCGCGGCGGGTGTTGCGCCGCCAGAGCCGGTCCTGACCGAATGAGAGCACCGTGTTCGTCAGGTCGTAGCGGCGTGCGACGCCGTCGAACATCTCGGCGACCTCGGACGGCTCCTTCTCGAGGCTCGCGCGCGTTCCGGCGCCGTGGTCGGTGCTGTCTGTCATGGAGTCCAGCCTAATCGCGGCGTGTGCGGCGCCCGGTCTCGGCCACCCCGACCATGAGGACGATCACCACCGCCCAGCCCGCGGCGATCACCGACAGTGCGGGGACGATCGACAACTGGGCATCGCGGCCGACCGGCCGGGCGAGGTTGTCGGGATCGGTGGTGTCGTAGTCGACGAGGATGCGCTGCCCGGTGGACAGATGCGTGGGGTACAGCAGGCCTAGTTTGGGGTTGCGCAGTACCCCGTCCGGGGTCACGAAGTTGACGGCGGCGTGCAGGCGGTCGGCGGAGATCACCTCGGCGACGGCGGTGGCCTTGTTGGCGTCGATCTTCGAGTCGTTGCGGTAGGCGCCGGCGATGATGACCGCGCCGATGAGACTCACCACGACGCCGACGGCCACCAGCGCGATCTGAATGCGCCGCTGCACTGTCCGGGTCATGACTGCTCAGGATAGTCGGGTGCCGCGTCGAGCCCGGCGGCGATCCGGGCGTGGAGTTCGCGCAGACCGTCACGGTTGGTGCGCACCTCGAGAACTTCGATGCCGCCCTCGGGCGCGGGGCCGGTGAGAGCGTCGGACAGCTCGTCGAGTCGCACGCGGCGGTGGCCGATGTTGAATCCCGCGCACATCGCGGCGAGGTCGGTGCGGTGCGGGGTGCCGAAGATCCGGTCGTAGACGCCGAGGTAGGCGTCGCGCGCGAAACGCGGATCGCCCTGTTCCAGGAGGCCGAAGATGCCGCCGCCGTCGTCGTTCGCGACCACGATGCGCAGATCGGCGGGGCGCGGCTCATCCGGGCCGATGACGAGACCGGTGGCGTCGTGGATGAACGTGAGGTCGCCCATCAGCGCGACGGTCCGTCCGCGGGCCAGGGCCGCGCCTATCGCGGTGGCGTTGGTTCCGTCGATGCCGGCGACCCCGCGATTGGACATCACCTTGACTCCGTCGGCGACGGTGCCCGCGAGCGCGATGTCCCGGATCGGGTTCGACGCACCGACCACGAGCGTGTCGCCGGGCGTCATCGCGGCGGCGACGGCCCGAGCCACGTGTAGACCCGTGCTCTGGTGTGAGGCGTCGAGCTCGGTCGTCACCGCCTGCTCCACCAGGTTGTTGACTCGCGCGGCCTCGTCGAGCCATGTCTGCCGGGGATCACCGGTGGCCACCGCCCGGGTGCCGGTTGCGACCACGTTGCCGGACACGTCGGGCCACCGCGGGCCGGTGGTCAGCGCGAACACCTCCACCGACGGATCGGCGAGCAGCCTCGACACGGAGCGGTGCAGAGTCGGGCGCCCGCAGATGATCGCCTGTTTCGGTCTCAGCTTGCCGAGTGCGAGCGGGTGCAGGGGGTTCGCCGCGCTCGGCGCTGTCGGCTCGGCGACGGTCGGCAGTGCTGCCAGTTCGGGATGAACTCCGGCGCCGTGCCCGGACACCACGACGGTGTCGCGCGAGAGGTCGATCTCCAGGGGGATGTCGAGCTTGCCGACCGGCGCGTAGGTCCACGGAGCGTCGCCGGGGCGCCCGGCGAAACGTCCGTCATCCAGGACCGAGAGGTCGGTGTCCGGAAGGTCCCCCGCGTCGGGCACCAGCGGCTCACGCAGCGGGATGTCGAACTGCACCGGCCCGGCGTTGCCGGTGCGCGCGCCGCGCGCAGATGCGAGGACCCGGCCCACCGCCGACCGCCACTGGGAGTTGGTATCGAGGTCTTCCTCCGCGAGCCCGAGGCTGATGGCTGCGCGCACCTGGGTGCCAAACATGCCGAACTGCTCGATGGTCTGATTGGCGCCCGAGCCCAGAAGCTCGTACGGCCGGTTGGCGCTGATCACGACCAACGGCACCCGCGCGTAGTTCGCTTCGAAGACGGCGGGCCCGGTGTTCGCGACAGCGGTGCCGGAAGTCATCACAATCGGCACCGGGCGGCCGGAGGCCACGGCCAATCCGAGTGCGAGGTATCCGGCAGACCGCTCGTCGATGCGGACATGGAGCCGAAGGCGGCCCTGCGTGTCAGCCGCATGCAGCGCGAAGGCCAGCGGCGCGTTCCGCGATCCCGGGCACAGCACGGCCTCGGTGACACCGCCGCGGATCAGTTCGTCGACGATCACACGCGCCTGCAGGGTGGACGGGTTCATGGATATAGACCCTATGCGCCGGGACGGGGCAGCCGATCCGAAGGTCGGCTCCGACTCCGCGCCCTCCGGAAGCGGCCATGAAATATCGTCGGCACATGGGCTTCTACTCCGAGCACGTGCTGCCGCGGATCATCGTCAAGACCTGCGGGATGCCCGCGATGGACGATCTGCGGCGCCGGTCCTGCGAGCCGCTGTCCGGCGATGTGGTGGAGATCGGTTTCGGGTCCGGCTTCAACGTCGGCCGGTATCCGGCGGATGTGAGGCGTGTCGCCGCGGTGGAGCCGAGTGATACCGGTTGGCGGCTCGGGGCCGCGCGGATCGCGGCGTCGTCCGTGCCGATCGAGCGGGGTGGTCTGGACGGGCAGCGGCTGCCCTTCGACGACGATTCGTTCGACTCGGCGTTGTCGACGTTCACCATGTGCACCATTCCGGAACTCCCCGTGGCGCTCGCGGAGCTGCGGCGGGTCGTCAAACCCGGCGGGATTCTCGCCTTCCTCGAGCACGGCAGGGCTCCAGACCCCGGCGTACGCCGATGGCAGCGCCGACTGGAGCCGATCCAGAAGCGTCTCGGCGGAGGATGCCACCTCACCCGCGACATCCCCACGATGTTGACCGAGGCGGGCTGGGAGATCGTGGCGCTCGACTCCTTCTACGCCGACGCGGCGCCGAAGCCCTTCGCGGCGTTCTCGCTCGGCTGGGCCCGGAATCGGTAGCTCGCGGGTCCGCCGGGTTCCGAAGGTCTTTCCGGTGGTGGGCCCGATTCTTGCCGATGCCGTTCTCGCGGGTGCAGGTGCCGTGCCTGCCCGGCGTGGTGGATGGGGTTCAGGCGCCAGGGTCCGTTAGTGGTGGCTGGTCGCCAGGCCATGCGTCCGGCATCGGGCCCGTCGGTGAGGATGGTGGTCTCCCATTGTCCGCGGTTGGTGCCGACGGCGCGGTTGTGGCGCCCGCAGGCGGCGCCGAGGGCGTCGATGTCGGTGCGCCCTCCCGGGGTGATCCAGTCCGGTGCGTGATGGGCTTGAGTTTGCGCGAAGGGGCGGTCGTAGCCGGGGGCGGTGCAGCCGCGGTCGCGGGCGAACAACGCCAACCGCTGCGCTCTACTCGCAAACCGTGCACCACGGCCCTGGTAAAGGACTTCGCTGGTGTGATTCCGGAAGACGGCCAGGTGCGGGACGGCGTCGGCGGCGAGCCGCACGAGTTCACCGATCGGGATGCGGGTGCCGGTGGCGGTCAGGGAGATTCCGGCGTGGACGGCGAGTTCTTGATCGGCGACGGTGATGACGAGTTCGGCCGGTATCCGGGTCGGTGCTCCGAGTCCGCCGTGGGCGAGAACGTAATCACACAGGGCCAGCAGCGCGTCGTGTGTGCGCTGGGCGGCACTGCGCAGATCCCGGCCCCGCGCCGCCGCCAGAGCCTCGGCGTCGATGCCGTCGGCGTCGATGGTTCCGGTGGGTGAATCCGGGTCGGCTGGGTTGTTCATCCCGGGTGCGGCCCAGGCGGTCAAGATCACCTCGAACTTCGCCCGCAACTCCGGAGTCATCGCGCCACGGACTCTGCTCATCAACTGACGATCCTGCGGGAGGATGCTGATTCCGCGTTGGCGTTGCCGGTCGACGTGATCGCTCTCCTGACCATCCGGATCCAGGTGAGCGAGCAGCCGGTCACCGACCTTGCCCAGATCATCCTTGCCCAGATCATCCGGATTCAACCCAGCCGCAGCCTCGGCCAACTCCGCCTCAGCACGGACTTTGACCTCCGGCGAGATGCAGCCCGGTACTTTCGCCAAAACGGCCGAGATCACCAACGCGTGTTCGGCGCCGACAGTCCCGGCCGCCACCGCCGCGGCGGTCGCCGGCTTGCGCGGAGGCAGAGTCTGCCCCTGAAAGTTGGAGAACTCGCCGATCGCCTCAGCCATCCGCAGCCGCCGGCTGGCCTCCCGGGTTCCCAGCCGCAGCCCTTGCGAGAGGTACTGGTGCGGATTCAGATAGCCCGCGGTTCGGTGCGCGTTGCGATCGGAGACCTCCACCAGGATTGCTGCGGAGACGCCGTCCCAGCGTCGCCGAATCCGTTCGGCGATCTGCGTGTGGGCCAGCAGTTCCGGTTCGGTCTCCGGTGACAGCGAGGTCTCGGCGAGTTTGACCGCCGCGGCATCGATCAGTGCGAGTAGTTCGGCGGGCCGCTCCGGCAGCACGCCGGTGGCGATCGAATCAGCGAACGGATCGCTCATCGCTGCCACCTCCCCCGAGTGTTTCAGCTGGTCACACCATATTTTCTTGATTACCTGAACGCTATCACCCACCTATGACACAACTGATCGATGAATCGAACAGGCACGCAGACAGTTCGTGCCGGCGGTGTAGATACCGGGTCGGCGGTCGGGATGCCAGTAGGGTCGACCCCATGAGTCGCGAATTCGACGTCGTCGTATTTGGAGCCACCGGTTTCGTCGGTGAGCTCACCGCCCAGTACCTCGCCGACCATGCACCGGCGAGCACTCGCATCGCTCTCGCCGGGAGGTCGGAGACCAAACTCGCCGCGGTGCGACGACGCCTCGGCGAGCGCGCACGCGACTGGCCGCTGATCGTGGCCGACTCGGACTCGCCGTCGTCGCTAGATGCGATGTGCGCACGTACGCAGGTGGTCTGCACCACGGTGGGTCCGTACCTGCGCTACGGCGAGAATCTCGTGATCGCTGCCGCGACCGCAGGCACCGACTACGTCGACCTCACCGGCGAGGTCCCGTTCGTCCGGCACTCCATCGACAAGGCCGACGAACTGGCCACCGCGTCCGGCGCGCGAATCGTGCATTCCTGCGGATTCGATTCGGTCCCGTCCGACCTCGGCGCGTATCTGCTGCACCGAACGATCGCCGAAGACGGCGCGGGGGAGATGACCGACACCACCATGGTGGTGACATCGCTGCGCGGCGGCGTCTCCGGCGGAACGGTCGACTCGGTCCGGGTGATCGCAGAGATGGCGAAAGACGCGGACACCAGAAGCCTGATCATGAACCCGCAGGCGCTCTCCGGCGGGTCGGGTGAGACTCCGCGCGCGGGCCTCAACTCCGAGCCCAGCGATATGACGCCGGTCGACGCGAAGAAGGTCGACCCCAGCCTGCGGGGCACGCTCGCACCGTTCTTCATGTCCTCTTACAACACCCGCGTGGTGCGTCGTTCGAACTACCTTCTCGACGGTGCGTACGGTGACGCGTTCCGCTACCAGGAGACGATGTCGGTCGGCGGCGTGCCCGGCCTGTCGGCCGCACTGGCCGGGATCGTCACCGTCGGAACCGGAGCATTCCTCGGCGCGATGAGCTTCGCACCCACCCGCAAGGTCCTCGACATGGTGCTCCCCAAGCCCGGCAGCGGCCCCGGAGAGAAGTCCCGCGAGACGGGCAACTTCGTCACCCAGACCTTCACCACCACGACCACCGGACGCCGGTATCGCTCACAGATGCGCGCGCACGGCGACCCCGGATACAAGGCGACCGCCGTGATGCTCGGCGAGGCATCGCTGGCTCTCGCTCTGGATCGTGATCGGCTCCCCGACCGCGCCGGCGTCCTGACCCCCGCGGTGGCGATGGGCGATGTGTTGATCGATCGCTTGCAGGCGGCGGGTTTCGTCGTCGAGGCGCACGAACTGAAGGCGTGAGCCCGACCCGTCGCGGCTACGCCTGACCGGGCCTCAGCTCGATGAAGAGTGCGTCCATCTCCGCGCACAGGCGGTCGCCGTCATGCAGCGTGCCGCGGACGAAGTTCTTGCGACCGTCGTGTTCGTGCACCCAGGTGCGCAGCACGAGTGGTGTCTCCAACGGAGTCAGTGACCGGTAGTTCACCGTCAGATAGGCGGTCCGCGCCGGCCGGCCGGCTCGCAGAGCCGCAGCCATGCCACCGAGGTCGTCGAAGGCGACCGCGACGTGCCCTCCGTGCGCCACACCGTTGCCTCCGAGATGGAACCGCCGGAAGGTCACCTCCGCGTCCACCCCCTCCGGCCCACCGTTGCGCACCTCGTACGGCGGCAGGGTGATGTTGCCCCGCGACGGCAGGTCGATCCGGGTCCCCGACGGTGACGTCCACTCGTCGACGAGGGTCGTGTCGAGCTTGGCGTTGAGCTTCTTGAGGTCCTCGATCACCTCGTCGGCCAACTCGGGGGTCGGCGACGCGTACCGCACCTTGTCCATGAACGTGCGGACCTGCTCGACCATCTCGCCGTAGCTCGGTCCCCCGCGTTCGGTCGTGACCTCGAAGTCGGCGCGGAACCCGCCCTGGTGCGGTGACGTCTCCGACGCCTCTGTGCTCGACTGCTGTTCGGTTGCGCCCGTCATCGTTTCACCGTATCTTCCGCGCGACCGCCTCCTGTGGTCGGCTCAGACTTCCCCCTGCGACAGCAGCCTGTCGATCTTGGTCTCGATACGAGCGAGCCTCTCGTCGTCGGACGACCGCCGGGCGTCGGCGTGGCCGGCGCCGATCAGCAGATCGACGATCTGCCGTCCCACATCTGCCGTGTGCACCGGACGCCCGGCGTATCGCTGGCCGCGCGCGCTGTGCTCCAGCGTCCCGAAGATCATGTCGCGCGCCAGCGCCGACGGAAGCGAGGCGTCCACTTCTCCGCACCGCTTCATGTCGTCGATGACCGCGGTGTAAAGCCTCGTGTAGCGGCGGTTGGAATCGATGACGACCGACGCCAGCTCCGTGCCGGGAAACGCCTGGGCGGTGTGGATGTACACCTGCACCAGGTCCCACTGCGTCGCCATCACCGCACACCAATCGTGGACCAGGCGGCGCAGCAGTTCCGACGGCGTCGCGCCGTCCTGCGCCAGAACCGCCTCGGCCTGGCCCTGCAGCCCCTCGTAGAACTCCCGGGTGACGGCGGTGAGCAGGCCGAGCTTGCTGGAGTAGTGCAGGAAGACGGTGCCCTCCGACACTCCCGCACGCCGGGCGATCTCGGCGGTGGTAGCCGCCTGAAAGCCCGACTCCGCGAAGCACTCCGCGGCGGCCGCACGCACGGCGCTGCGCGTGCGGTCGCTCTTCGATCCGGCCTGCCCCCGCGCCGCCGTCACGACGCCGGTCCCGTCTCGCGCATCAGCGGTGCTTGAATTCCGGTTCCCGCTTCTCCACGAAGGCCGCCATGCCCTCGGTCTGATCGGCGGTGGCGAACAGCGAGTAGAACAGGCTCCGCTCGGCGCGGACGCCTTCGGTGAGGCTCGACTCGAACGCGCGGTTCACCGCTTCCTTGCCGTACGACGCCGCGATGAACGACTTGCTCGCGATGGTCGCCGCGACCTCGCGAGCGGTGCTGACCACCTCGTCGGTCGGAACCACGCGCGACACCAGACCCGCCCGCTCCGCCTCGTCAACCTTCATCTGCCGCCCGGTGAGGACCAGGTCCATCGCCTTGGCCTTGCCGACTGCTCGGGTGAGTCGCTGCGATCCGCCGATCCCGGGGATCACGCCGAGGTTGATCTCGGGCTGACCGAACCTGGCGTTCTCGCCGGCGATGATGATGTCGCAGAGCATGGCCAACTCGCAGCCGCCGCCGAGCGCGTAGCCCGCAACCGCCGCGATGATCGGAGTGCGGGTGCGCGACAGTTCGTCCCACGCGCCGAAGAACTGCTGGCCGACCACCTCGCTGAAGCTCTTCGACTGCATCTCCTTGATGTCGGCGCCTGCGGCGAAGGCCTTCTCCGAGCCGGTGATGACGATGGCGCCGATCTCCGGGTCCGCGTCGAAGCCGCGCACGGCCGCAACCACTTCGCCCATCAGTTCGGTGTTCAGCGCGTTGAGGGCCTTGGGACGGTTCAGGGTGATGACGGCGACGCGGCCGTCGGTCTCGGTGAGGATGGTCTGGTACTCGGTCATCTGCGGTTCTCCAATGGCTGTCGGGTGCGGTCGGGCATGAGGTTCACGGGTTCACAATGGTGAGTTCGAGCCCCTCGGGCAGCGGCGCGAAGAAGGCGTCCACGTCGGCCTCGGTGACGTCGCCGATCTCCGCGGGACTCCACGACGGATTGCGGTCCTTGTCGATCACCTGCGCCCGGATCCCCTCGGCCATGTCGTGGCTGCGGACGCATCGCACCGACACCCGGTATTCGCGGGCGAGCGCCTCGTCGAGAGTCGGCAGCGGGTTGCGGAGCGCCCGCAGCGTCACCGCGAGGGTCGTCGGGCTCTTGGCCCGGAGCGTCGCGGCCGCCTTCTCCGCCGCTTCGGTGCCGACGGCCTCGCAGCGGCGGACGATCTCGGCGACGCTGTCGGCGGCGAAGGCCTCGTTGATCCAGTCGCGCTGGGCGTACAGATCGGACGCGGGCGGCTTCTGGGCGTAGGTGGCCAGCGCCTCGTCGACGGTGGTCGCGGAGACGGCCTTGACGAAGGCGTCGAGATCTGCGGCGGGGACGTAATGGTCCGCGATGCCGAGGGCGATGGCATCGGCGCCGTTGATCGAGGCCGCCGTGAGGCCCAGGTACACGCCGAGTCGGTCCGGAATCTGCGAGAGAAGGTGCGTGCCTCCGACGTCGGGGACGAAGCCGATACCGGTCTCCGGCATCGCGAGCCGGGTACGGTCGGTGACCACGCGGGTGTTGGCGTGTGCGGAGACGCCGACACCGCCGCCCATGACGATCCCGTCCATCAGCGCGACGTACGGCTTGGGGAACTTCGCGATCTCGGAATTGAGCTGGTACTCCTCGCGCCAGAACACCGCCGACGGGCAGGCCGTAGCCTCTGCGTCGCCGGCGCCGGCATCGACGAGTGCCTTGGCGTCGCGGTGAATCGACACGATGTCGCCACCGGCGCACAGTCCGCGCTCGCCGGCGCCGGAGAGCACCACCGCCTTCACCGCGTCGTCCTCGCGCCACTTCCGCAGCGCGGCCGACATCAGATCCACCATCTCGTCGTTCAGGGCGTTGATGGCCTTCGGGCGGTTGAGGATCAACCGGCCGACGCCGCCTTCCTGCGACACCACGACGGGCTGGTTCATCGAGCCTCCTGCTTCTTGATCGACACGTCCTCCGCGAGAAATCGGAGTGACACTCAGTTTGGAACCTAGCATCTGAACATCGGTAATAGAAGATGGAGGTCGCACTCCCAACGACGGACTTGAGCGCCACTGCATCGGTGCCGGCAGACCACCCCGTCACCGTCGCCGCCCACACCGACTCGCGCCGACCGGGCTCCAACTAGGCTCGGAAGACATGACGACCGACTCCAGCCCCTTCGACCCGTCCGCATGGCGCACCGTCCCCGGCTTCGAGGACCTCACCGACATCACCTACCACCGGCACACCGGTGAAGGCCGCGCCAACGGCATCGTCCGCATCGCGTTCGACCGGCCCGAGGTCCGCAACGCCTTCCGACCGCACACGGTCGACGAGCTCTATCGAGCCTTCGACCACGCGCGTCGGACCCCGGACGTGGGCACAGTGCTTCTGACCGGCAACGGCCCGTCGCCCAAGGACGGCGGCTGGGCCTTCTGCAGCGGCGGCGACCAGCGCATCCGCGGCCGCAGCGGTTACCAGTACGCCACCAGCCACGATTCCGATGTCACCGCGGCGACCGTCGACGGAGTGGACGAGGCACGGGTCAAGGCCGAGGGCGGACGACTGCACATCCTCGAAGTCCAGCGGTTGATCCGCACCATGCCCAAGGTCGTCATCGCGGTCGTCAACGGCTGGGCCGCGGGCGGCGGCCATTCGCTGCACGCGGTCGCCGATCTGACCCTCGCGTCCCGGGAACACGCCCGGTTCAAGCAGACCGACGCCGACGTGGGCAGCTTCGATGCCGGTTACGGCAGCGCCTACCTCGCCAAGCAGGTCGGCCAGAAGTTCGCCCGCGAGATCTTCTTCCTGGGCGAAGCCTACGACGCCGAGACCATGCATCAGATGGGCGCCGTGAACCGCGTCGTCGATCATGCAGAACTCGAGAACACGGCCATCGAATGGGCACGGAAGATCAACTCCAAGTCGCCCACCGCGCAGCGGATGCTGAAGTTCGCGTTCAACCTGACCGACGACGGGCTGATGGGTCAGCAGGTCTTCGCCGGCGAGGCCACGCGTCTGGCCTACATGACCGACGAGGCGGTCGAGGGCCGGGACGCCTTCCTGGAGAAGCGTGATCCGAACTGGGACTCGTTCCCGTACTACTACTAGACCCGCCAGTATTGAGACCGCCCCCGCATCCACCTTCTGATTGATCTTGGCCTAACACCAAGACACGGTCCGCGCAGCCGGTCGATCTGGTGAGATCGACGCATGACAGGTGCTCCCCCCGGTTCCACCCTGCCCGCGAACACCTCAGCGCCCACCCGCCGGGACTGGATCGGCCTCGCCGTCCTGTCGGTCGGGCTGGGCCTGATCGTGCTCGACGGAACGATCGTCGGCGTCGCGCTGCCGGCGATCATCAGCGACCTGAGTCTCGACCTCACCGACGCCCAATGGGTCAACAGTCTGTACGCGGTGGTGTTGGCGGCACTGCTGCTCTCGACGGGCCGACTCGCCGACCGCTGGGGCCGCAAACGGATGTTCCTGTTCGGACTCACCGTCTTCGTCGCCGGCAGTCTGCTCGCCGCCGCTTCCGGGTCGGCGGGCACGCTGATTGCGGCCCGTGCGGTCCAGGCGGTCGGCGCGGCGTTCATCATGCCCTCGACCCTCTCCACGGTGAACGCCGTCTTCCGCGGTCGCTACCGGGCCGCAGCCTTCGGTGTCTGGGGTGCGGTGATCTCCGGCGCGGCGGCGGTGGGACCGCTCGCGGGCGGCGCCCTGACCCAATGGGCGTCGTGGCACTGGATCTTCCTCGTCAATCTGCCGCTCGGTCTCGTCGTGGCGATCGCCGCGATCTTCACGGTGTCCGAATCGAAGGGCGGCGACGATCGGCCCGGCGCCGATGTCGACGGCGCGATGCTCAGCATGATCGGTTTCGGCGCACTGGTGTTCGCCGTGATCGAAGGGCCCGACCTGGGTTGGTGGACGCCGAAGGGCGAGCTGAAGGTGTTCGGATGGAGGTGGCCCGAGCAGGCGCCGATCTCGATCGTCCCGGCGGCCTTCGCGGTGGCGGCGTCGGCTCTGGTCCTGTTCGTCGTCTGGGAGCGTCATCGCCGGAACAACGGGCGGTCGGCGATCCTCGACCTCCGGCTGTTCGGCCTGCCCACGTTCTCGTGGGGCAACGTCACCGCCGCCGCAGTGGCGGTCGGAGAGTTCGGCATCATCTTCGCGCTGCCGCTCTATCTGGTGAACGCGCTCGGCCTCGACGTGATGCAGGCCGGTCTGGTCCTGGCCGCCATGGCGATCGGCGCCTTCGTCTCCGGCGCCATGGCGCGACACCTCGCGGCACGGCTGGGCGCCCCCGCCGTGGTGCTGCTCGGCCTCGGTCTCGAAGTCGCAGGCGTCCTGATCCTCGTCGTGGTGATCGGGAGCTCCACCTCCGGCTGGATCATCGCGCTGCCGTTGATCCTCTACGGCCTCGGTCTGGGGCTGGCTTCGGCTCAACTCACCGGGACCGTCCTCCGCGACGTTCCGGTGGACGACTCCGGTCAGGCGTCGGCCACCCAGAGCACGGTCCGGCAGGTCGGATCGGCACTGGGCACGGCCTTCGCCGGCGCGGCGCTGTCGGTGGCACTCGCGACGACCCTGCCGACCGCACTCGACCACGCCGGATTCAGCGGTCCCGCCGCGGACCAGGTGGCCGCCGCCACCCGCGAGTCAGCGGGCACCACCATCACGATGCTGCGCGCCGAGGGGGTCCACAGCCCGCTCGGCGACCGGACCGACGCCGCGGTCGGCGCACTCTCGGAGGGATTCGCCGATGCCACCCGATGGTCGATGGTGGTCGCCGTCGCATTCCTCGCGCTGGGCTTCCTCGGCGCGGCACGACTGCGCCGCGCCGCCGCCGCACCCGCGCGGACCTGACGTGCCGGCTCAGCCGATGAGTTCCTTCAACACCCGCATGTCCTCCACCCGGCGGTTGTGGGACGCGGCGGCCGGCGAGGCCAGCAGCACGCCGACACCGCTGGCGCGGAACCGCTCGACCTGCTCGGCGACCTTCGACCGCGGACCGATGAGGCTGATCGCGTCGATCAGATCCTGGGGAATCGCCGCGGCGGCCTCGTCCTTGCGGCCGTCCAGATACAGATCCTGGATCAGCGCGGCCTCGTCGACGTAGCCGTACCGCTGGACCAGCGAGTTGTAGAAGTTCTTGCCGCGGGCTCCCATGCCGCCGATGTACAGCGCCGAGTGGTGCCGCACCGCGTTCTCCGCCGCCGCGATCTCGTCGGCGTCCTCGGTGATCAGCGCACTGGCCTGAATGACGATGCGCAGTTCCGGCAGATCCGGGTCGCGCTTGGCCCTGCCTGCCGCCAGCGATTCACCGAAGGCGGCCTCGACGTAGTCGGGGTGGTAAAGGAAGGGCTGCAGTTCTTCGAACATCTCGGCGGCCAGTTCGACGTTCTTGGGCCCGATCGCCGCGAGCAGCATCGGGATGCGGTCACGGACGGGGTGGTTGATGATCTTCAACGCCTTGCCGAGCCCGCTGCCGCCGTCCTCCTTCGTCAGCGGCAGCTGGTAGTGCTTACCGCGGTACTCGACGCGCTCGCGGCGCCACACCTTCCGGCAGATCTCGGCGTTCTCGCGCGCCCGGCCGAGCGGGAAGTCGTACTTGACTCCGTGGAAGCCCTCGATCACCTGCGGACCGGAGGCACCGATGCCGAGAACCGCACGACCGCCGCTGATGTAGTCGAGGCCGGCCGCCGTCATGGCGAGATTGGTCGGCGTGCGCGAGTACATCGGCAGGATGCCGGTCTGCAGTTCCATCGTCTCGGTGCGCGCGGCGATGTACCCGAGCTGACTGACCGCGTCGAAACTGTAGGCCTCGGGTACGGTGACCCGGCTGACGCCGACCCCCTCGAAGTCCCGGAGATTATCGATGGTCTCGCGGAAGTCGCCCGCGTAATTGATGGGCATGCCCAGCGTCATCGGCGTCATGGGCTGATTCTGGCACACGTTTTTCACCGGCGATCGGCGAGACCGCCCGCGTCCGGCCGCCACCTGATCGGAGGCCGCGTTCACCTGCCGGTCACCTTCGTTCCACCGGGACGTCGGAAACAACCGGCAACTCCCGGTGGCGCGAAGCCCACCGACAGATGAACTTTCCGTTAACGCACCTCCGGAGACCGGAAAGTAGCAGGTCAGAGCACAAAAGTCGGACCTTGGGCGAGTTGACTCGACCCACGGTTCCCCGGTCATAGTGGTCGCATGACCGCAGAGATGCTCATCCTCGTGCTGTTGATCGTCACAGCCCTCGGCTTCGACTTCACGAACGGGTTCCACGACACCGGCAACGCGATGGCGACGTCCATCGCGACCGGCGCTCTGAAGCCGAAGGTCGCGGTCGGTCTCTCCGCGATCCTCAACCTGGTCGGCGCGTTCCTCTCGGTCGAGGTCGCCGCCACCATCACCAAGGACGTGCTGAACATTCAGCAGACTTCCGGTGACGCCAAGGGTGAACTCGTCGCCGGTCTCGACGCGAACAAGGCGCTGATCATCATCTTCGCCGGTCTGATCGGCGCGATTCTCTGGAATCTGTTCACGTGGCTCTTCGGTCTGCCGTCCAGTTCGTCGCACGCGCTGTTCGGCGGCCTGATCGGCTCGGGTCTGGCGGCGATCGGAACCTCGGGCATCAACTGGCACGGGATCCTCGCGAAGGTGATCGTCCCCGCGCTCTTCGCTCCGGTGATCGCATGCATCGTGGCCTCGGTCGGCACACTCATCATCTACGCCATCTCCAACGGCATCTCGGAGAGCAAGCGCGAACGCGGTTTCCGCAACGGTCAGATCGCCTCGGCCTCGCTGGTCTCCCTCGCACACGGCACCGGCGACGCGCAGAAGACGATGGGCGTCATCGCCCTCGCCCTGATCGCCACCGGTCATCTGGATTCGGGAAGCGTGGCCCACGGGCTGCCGTTCTGGGTGGTCCTCTCGTGTGCCGGGGCGATCGCACTGGGCACCTGGATCGGCGGTTGGCGCATCATCCGCACGCTCGGCAAGGGACTGGTCGAGATCCAGGCTCCGCAGGGCATGGCCGCGGAGGCCTCGTCGGCCGCGATCATCCTCACCTCCTCCGCTGCCGGCATGGCGCTCTCGACCACTCAGGTGGCCACCGGGTCGATCCTGGGCAGCGGACTGGGCAAGAAGGGCGCGGAGGTCCGCTGGGGCGTCGCCGGCCGCATGGCCGTCGCCTGGATCACCACACTTCCGGCCGCCGCCGCGGTCGGCGCCCTCTGCTACTGGCTCGCCAGCCTGATCGGCGGCGCACCGGGCGCGATCGTCATCTTCCTGATCCTCGCCGGGCTCTCCGGCTACATGTACTACCGGGCTCAGCAGCAGAAGGTGGACGCCGACAACGTCAACGCCGACTGGGACGAGACGACGAACTCGCCGGTTCCCGCAGCCACCGAACAGTCCTGAACCCAGCTTCCGCGAAAGGCACCTCCATGGACATCGTCTCCGCCATCACCAAGGTTCTCGCCGTCGGGCTGCTGTTCGGCGCCGGTCTGCCCGCACTGTTCGCCGTCGGTATGCGCCTGGAGGCAGCCGGGCACGGCGATCTCGGCAAGCCCGCGAACCCAGTCCTCCGCATCATCGGATACCTGATGTTCGCCCTCACCGCGGCCGTCATCGTCGTCGGCATCCTCTGGATCTGCCGGCAGACCCTGAACTACTACTTCGATCTCAGGATCTTCCCGGACTTCGCCTACAAGAGCTGACCGCTGCGCGACCGCTAAGACACGAGGAGACACCATGCCCCCATCGCTGTTTGAGAACGTCATCAAGTGGATCCGCGCCGGGTACCCCGAAGGCGTCCCCGCCACCGAGTTTCCGCCGCTGCTCGCACTGCTCCGACCGGTTCTGTCGGAGAGCGAGATCACCGATGTGATCCTGAGCCTCGCGCTGGAGCACGGCACCGAGACTCCCGCGACTCCCGAGCGGATCCGCGACGCGATCCACGCCGTCACCGAGCAGGCGCCGTCCGAGGAGGAGACGCGGCAGGTCGCCGCACGACTCGCGGCCGCCGGCTGGCCGCTCACCGATCGCGTCCCGGTATCGGACTGAACGGAGGAGTATGGATCGCCCCTCCTTCCTGAGCGGCGTGGTCCGCTGGCTGCGCGCCGGCTATCCCGAGGGGGTGCCGAGCCGCGACTATCAGCCGCTCTTGGCGCTGTTGCGCCGACAGCTCACCGAGGACGAGATCAGGCAGGTCGCTCTCGAGCTCGTCGACACGCGTGCTCCGGAGCCGATCAACCGGATCGATGTGGGCGTCGAGATCTCCAAGGTCACTCAGGAACTGCCCCGCCAGGAGGACGTCGACCGGGTACGGCAGACTCTGAAGGCAGCGGAGTGGCCCTTCGACGACGAGCCGCTCGCTCCGCCCGATCGGCCCGAGAACCCGGAGGAACCGTCCTGAGAGTCCTGCAACCGCTCGAACTGCCGGCGGGACCGGCCGTCCTCGAGGCCCGCCGCGACCTGCTGGCACTCCTGGACGGCGACGCCGCCTATCTCCCGCTTCCCGCCGGCGACGCCGCCGAGACGCAGAGGCTCTCGCACGCCCTGGCGCTCGGCGAGCCCATCGACGACGACGCCGCGCTCGTCGTGTCCACCTCGGGGACCACCGGCACTCCGAAGGGCGCGGTGCACACGGCCGCCTCCCTGCACGCCTCCGCGACGGCGACGGCCGACGTGCTCGGCGGCCCGGGCAGCTGGCTGCTCGCGCTTCCGCCGCACCACATCGCGGGACTGCAGGTGATGCTGCGGTCCCTCGCCGCCGGTCACGATCCCGTCGTACTCGATCTCGCGGCCGGATTCGACCCGTCCGCACTGCCCGGACGCGTCGCCGCCATGCCCGGTGACCGCCGATACACCTCGCTGGTCCCGACTCAACTGCGCAAGGCTCTCGACGTGCCTGCCGCGGTCGCGGCGCTGGGCCGGTTGGACGCCGTTCTCGTCGGCGGCGCGGCCACCCCGCCGGCACTCCTGGCCCGCGCACTCGACGCCGGCCTGCCGATCGTCCGCACCTACGGGATGAGCGAGACCGCCGGCGGTTGCGTGTACGACGGCGTGCCCCTGCCGGGCGCGACGGTCCGGATCGACGGATCCGGCGGCGCCGAACCCGGCCGGGTGGTTCTCGGCGGCGCGACGCTGGCCCGCGGCTACCGCAACATGCCCGACCACCCGGCGTTCGCCGAACCCGGATGGTTCCGCACCGACGACCTCGGCGTCCTCGACGACGGTGTTCTGCGCATCGTCGGCCGGGCGGACGAGGCGATCACCACCGGCGGCCTCACCGTGGTCCCGCAGGTGGTCGAGACGGTCCTGGGCGAGATGCCCGGCGTCGCCGACTGCGCGATCCTGGGCGTCCCCGACGAGCGGCTCGGCGAGAAGGTGATCGCGGTGATCGTCCCCGTCCCCGGAGCCCGGCGCCCCGGACTCGACGACGTCCGCGAGTTCGTCTCCGACCGCCTCGACCGCTACGCGGCCCCCCGCGCGGTGTTCACCGTCGGAGAACTGCCGCTGCGCGGGCCCGGCAAGGTGAATCGCCGGGCGTTGCGCGAACGGTTCGCCTGACGCATCACGCCGCCGCGGGAACGTCGGTCGGCTCCTCGGCGGGGTCCGCCGTGTTCGCGGAGTCCGCCTCCGCGGCACCGGTTTCGGCCGCGTCGTCGGACTGCGACGACGGGGCGGCGACACCGGTCTCGGGCGCAGTCGTCGCGGGCGCACTGCTCTCAGGTGCAATCGCCTCGGGGGCGGTCTCCACCGTGCTCGTCTCGGGTGCGCTGGCCGTCTCGGGAGCCGCATGGCGCGGCCCGTCCGACGTCGCACCGTCCCGCTGCTGCGGCTCGGCCCATTCGCCGTTCGCGTCGAGCAGCCGGTGCGCTCCGCCGGAGGAGAGCGGGACGTCGACCACCGGAGCCTTCGGATCCGCATCGCCGGCGGTGATCTCATGAGTCGGATAGAAGGACTCCGCTGCCCGGTCCCACTTCTCCAGCCGCTCCTGGGACACCTGGATCCCGACCGCCCGATAGACCATCGCGGTCAGCAGCGCGAGCGGGTGGTACGTGTCGTAGATCTCGTAGGTGGTGTTCCCCTCGACACTCTGCAAGGTCTTGACGTGCTCGAGGTTCTCGATGTGCGCATAGGTGTACTCGCCCGGATCGGAGTGGATCGCGAGGAAGCCCGCCGCGTTGACCAGGACCGAAGCCACGGGGCGGTACCAGATCCACTGTGTGTGGGCGACGGGATCGCCCTGCACGATGACCTGAACGACCTTCACCTCGGCGGAGTCGGCGGGGTTGCGGGCACCGTCGTTGTCGACTCCGAACAAGCCCATCAGCGGCGTCGCGAACGGGGTTCGGCTCAGCCGCGATTTCAGTCCCCAGGGCCCGCGCGGATCGGAGACGAGCAGGATGGTGCTGTCGGATCCGAGCAGCCCCTCCTCTGCCGCCTGCTCCACGGCGTTGCCCAGTGCGTCGGAACCCTGCGAGTAACCGGTGTAGACCACCACCCGATCGGCGTCCTGGAACGCCCGCATCACGCTGAGGGTGTTCGCGGTGCCGACGTCGCGCGACTGGTCGTAGGTCGGCGCGAAGAAGGGCAGCAGCCGACCCGACTTCCCGGAGATGATCGGGCCGAACGATTCGGGGTAGGTCACGATCGTCGACTCACGGCCCCCGACGATTCCGTTGATCCGCGGATAGCGGACGTCATCCGTCCCGGGAACGACGACGACGTGCGCGTCGTCGTCCGCCCCCTGGACCCAGTCACCGAGCACATCGGTGTACTCGGTGACCGCCGGACCGGCAGTGGCGACCGACGGCAGGAAGACCGGAGTGGGTGTCGCGGCGACCGCGGCGGGCGCGGCCAGTCCGAGACAGATTCCGCAGATCGCCGTCGACGTGGCAAGTGTGCGCTTCATGATTCTCTCCCCCGACGCAGAACTGTGCGTCCGCGGCACCGAGCCTCGGACGCACCTGACAGCATTCTATGAGAACATGCCGTGACCTGCGCGGACAGTCCCTGGAAGAGTGACGGTCGAGTGACCGACACCAGACCTGGGGACACCGGGATGAGATGATGTGGCCTGTGGCAACAGTGACTCAGTGGATCGAAGGCGCACGACCGCGCACCCTGCCGAACGCGATCGCCCCGGTGGTCGCCGGGACCGGCGCGGCCGTCCACCTCGGTGACGTCACCTGGTGGAAGGCCGGTCTCGCACTGGTCGTCGCACTGGCGCTGATCGTAGGCGTCAACTTCGCCAATGACTACTCCGACGGAATTCGTGGCACAGATGACGACCGCGTCGGTCCGCTGCGCCTGGTGGGTTCCCGCCTGGCGAGCCCGCGAGCGGTCAAGACCGCGGCGCTCATCTCACTCGGCATCGGCGCGGTCTGCGGACTCGTCCTCGCCGTGGCGACGGCCTGGTGGCTGGTGCTCGTCGGAGCGGTCTGCATCGCCGGCGCGTGGTTCTACACCGGAGGCAAGCGACCCTACGGCTACCTCGGCTTCGGTGAGATAGCCGTGTTCGTGTTCTTCGGTCTCGTCGCGGTGCTCGGTACGCAGTTCGTCGCCGCGGGCTCCGTGGACTGGATCGGCGCCGGCTGCGCTGTGGCCGTCGGCAGCCTCTCGAGCGGAGTCCTCGTCGCGAACAACTTGCGCGACATCCCGAGCGACACCGAATCGGGCAAGATCACTCTCGCTGTCCGGCTCGGCGACCGCCGGACCCGGACGTTCTACCTGCTCCTCTGCGTGATCCCGGTGATCGTCAGCGTCGCCGTCGCAGTCGTCGCCCCCGCCGCCGCTGCCGGCCTGCTGGTGATCGTCCCCCTCGTCAAACCGGTGCGACTGGTCCTGGGCGGCGCCCAGGGACGCGACCTGATCCCGGTGCTCGCGCTGACCGGCATCGCGATGCTCGTGTGGTCCGTGGCGACGGCGATCGGGCTCGCCCTGACATAGGACGAGCCCGATGGGCTGGCGTCAGCCGGCGGTGGTGCCCTCGGGCAGCAGCGCCGTCACCGCGGCACGCAGGTCGTCGACGGTCGTGGCCGACTCCACCACGGCGGTCGCCGCCGGGTCGGCGCCGTCGAGGATCGCCAAGAGGACTCGTTCCACGGTGAGTTCCCGCTCGTTCTCGGCCCGGGCCGTCATCGCGGCCCTGCGGAGCGCCTCGCGGGCCGCCTCCGACATTCGGCCGCCGCGACCGCGGCCACGCGGACCCCGGCGTCCACGGCCGCCCTCCCAGGCGCCGAACCAGATTCCGTCCGGACCGAACTGGGCCTGGAAACCGGGGCCGTCGAACGATGCCGGTCCCCCATGCGGACGTCCGTGATGGGGCCGCCCGCCGCGGCCGCGGCCGCGCTCGGGGCGCTGCCCCCAGCCCTCCGACAGGTCCTCTCCGAAGCGGTCGCCGACCGCCTCGCGCACCTTGTCGAGGTCGATGCCGATGCTGCGCAGGGCCTCCCGGTCCTCTTCGTAGCGGTCGCGAACGTCCTCGACGGGACCGTCGTCGTCGTTTCGCACCACCTTCCGTGCCTCCGCCAGAGTCAGACCCTGGTCGGTGAGCACGGTGAACAGCGGACTGCGAGCATTGCACAGCATTCCGAGGATCAGGTGGTCGGTGCCGATCTGCCGGCTTCCGAGGTCTTTGGCCTCCTGCACCGCGAACATGAAGCTCGCGCGTGCGTCTGAGTTGAAACGGTCAAACATCGTTGCCGTCCTTTCCGGCCGCTTCCGCGGCCTCTCGATACGAGTGCTTCTGATGCACCGCTTGACGACTGATCTGCAGGACATCGGCGATCGCCTGCCAACTCCATCCCTGCGACCTCGCCGAAGCCACATGGACGTCTTCGAGCCGGTCGGCGAGAGTCCGCAACGCCCGAACCACACTCAATCCCGTCGCCGGGTCGGCGCTGGCCGCCGACCGAACCATCGGATCGGGGTTGTTCACGCTTTCGTCTGTGTGCATGATGTCAATTTATCTTGACGGAATTGCCCTGTCAAGAAAAATTGACAATTCTTCAGTCGTCCACGAGCGCGGTCGAGATGTTCATCCGCGAGGCCCGCATCGCGGGCACCGCGGCGCCGAGCAGACAGAGCAGCACCGGGATCGCCACGTAGCCGAAGGCGCTCCACTGCGGCGCGTACCGGATGTCGATCGACGTGGTCTGTGTGAGGATCACGTCGGCCAGCACATGCAGTCCGCTGCCGAGCATCAGCCCGGTCACCGCGCCGACCAGCGCGATAGACGCGGCCTCGCTGAGCACCATCCGCGACACGAAGCGACGCGAGGCACCCATCGCCCGCAGCACAGCGAGTTCCCGGCGTCGTTCCAGAACCGAGAGCAGCAGCGTGTTCAGGAGCGCGACGGCCGCGGCCCCGGCGACGATCCACTGGATCGCGACGGTGAAGGCACCGGCCTGCTGGGCGCTCTGCTCGGTGGCGTCGAGCGCCTCCTGCCCGGTGTACACATGGACCGGCCAGTCTCCGCGGCCCGGATGCCGCGCCGCGATCGCGGTCAGCCGCTCGCGCACCTGCTCGTGATCGGCGCCCGGCGCCACCGTGACCTGCAGGTAGGTATCGCCGTCGCGCCGGAACCACTCGTTCAGGAGCCGGTTCGCCACCGCGCCCACCCCCGAGTCGATGGCCACGTAGTCGACGATGTCGCGTACCACCAGTTCGCGGTAACCGGACGGGGTCGCGAGTCGAACGGTATCGCCCACCCGCACCCCGAGTGATCGTGCGAGGACCTCGGAGAGCAGGATGCCCCGCCCGGCGAGGGTCTCGCGGACCGCATCCTGCGAGGACTTGCGGACGAACGGCGCCGCGGCACCCGGTTCGAGGCCCTGGAGCAGGACGCGCGCGTCGGCGATGTTGACCGTCGCCCACTGTCCGCCCACCACATCGGTGACGCCGGGAACGGCACGGACCTCCTGTGCGATGCCCGGGTCGAGCGCGGGCCCGAGCGGCATCGAGTCCGCGTCGCGCGAGGAGACGTAGAAGTCGGGGTCCGCCAGCCCGGTGAGCGAACTGGAGATCGACCCGATCAGGTTGTTCAGCGAACCGGAGATACCCACGCCGACGGCGATCGCCACCGCCACCGTCATCACGGTGGCCCACACGCGGCGCGGTGCGCGTTCGCTGTTGACCGCGGCGAGCCGGCCGGGTCCGCGCAGGCGATTCGACGCACCGACCACCGCCCGGACCAGCAACGGCATCAGCGCGAAGCACAGAAGGAGCCCGCCGGCCGAGTAGACGGCGCCGGCGACGATCGCGGCACGTCCCGGCACCGTCTCGGCGACGACCCAGGCCACCGCGATCGTCGCCGCCCCCGCGACTCCGCTCGCGATCAGCAGTCCCGCGGCCGGCGGCCGGGCGTCCGCCGCCTCACCTGGAACCATCGCCTCCACCGGTGCCACCGCGAACACCGATCTGGCCGCCAGGACGGTCGCGCCGACGCACGCGACCACACAGGCGGCCACCGCGACCACCGGTGCGTACGCCGGCAGGTGATACCCGACGGCCACCCCGACGGTCTCGGACGTGTCCGGCAACCGCCCGACGATCCACCGTCCCGCGAGCACCCCGACCGGGACGCCCGCCGCACCGCCGACGAGGCCCAGGACCGCCGACTCGGCCAGGAGATCGCCGACGAGGTGCCTGCGCCGCGCCCCGAGCGCCCGCACCATCGCCAGCGACTGCCTGCGAGAGGCGACCGCCATGTTCATCATGTTGAACACCAGGAAGGCGGCGATGATCAGGGAGACCAGCGAGACGAGCAGGGTGGAATCGTGCGTCACCGAGTTGGCCGTCTCGACCTGCGCGACCCGGAAATCCGGATCCACCACGCTCGCGCGGCCGTCGACCACTCGCGCGACCTGCGCGCGCAACCGGGCCTCCGGGACGCCGGGGCCGGGGACGACGAGGATCGAGTCGACCGCACCGTTCAGTCCGGCGAGACGCTCCGCGAGACCGAGATAGGCGAAGACGAACCGTCCGCCGTTCAACGCGGTCGCGGCCTGGTCGTCGACCACTCGGACCACGGTCACCGGGATCCCCGACACGGTCAGTCGCTGCCCCTGGCGCAGACCGGTCGCCGCGCCGGCGACGATCCCGTCGTCGAGGCGGTCGGCGTCGATTCCGCCGCCGGAGGCGCCGACGGCCGCGCGCAGCCCGCTCGACAGCGACAGCGCGTTCAGATCCGACCCCAGCAGCACCGCCGGGCGCCCGTCGAGCAGCACGGTGTCGCGCACCAGGGGTACCACGGCTCGGGCGTCCGGCACGTCGCGGCGCAGTTCGCCCGCGATCGCGGCGTCCACCCCGCTGTCGGCGATCGCGGCCACCTCCACGGTCGCGTCGCCGGCCACCGCGGCGCTGAACTCCCGCACCGACTCCGACATCGATCCGTACGTGCCGAGGACGGCCACCAACAGCGCCGAGGAGATCAGCACCACGGCCAGGGACGTCGCCACCCGCAGCTTGTGCCCGGCCAGTTCCCGGAGATTGAGGATCCGGACACGCGTCAGTCCCGCGGCGAGCCCGCCCATGTCAGGCGGGCCGCCCGTCTATCCTGCCGTCGCGGACGGTGACGATCCGATCGGAGACGGCGGCGGCGTTCTCGTCGTGGGTCACCATCAACACCAGGCGGTCGGGTTCGTCGTGCGCCACGGACGCGAGCAGATCGAGCACCTCGGCGCCGGTGCGCGAATCGAGGTTGCCGGTCGGTTCGTCGGCCAGCAGGATCTTGGGACCCATCATGAGCGACCGTGCGATCGCCACCCGTTGCATCTGGCCGCCCGAGAGCTCCGACGGACGGTGGTTCACTCGCCCGCCCAGACCCACTCGGCCGAGCAGTTCCTCGGCACGCGGACGCGCCTTCCGCAACGACTTCGAGTCGAGGAGCATCGGGAGTGCCACGTTCTCCCACGCGGTCAGCGTGGGGACGAGGTTGAAGAACTGGAAGATGAACCCGACCCGCCGTCGCCGGAACTCGGAGGCCTCGTCGTCGCCGAGCGCCGCCAGATCGGTACCGTCCACGCGGATGGTGCCGGAGGTCGGGGTGTCGAGCGCGCCGATGATGTGCAGGAGCGTGGACTTGCCCGCTCCCGAGGGGCCGACCACCGAGACGAACTGCCCGCCGTCCAGGGTCAGCGACGCCCCGTCGAGGGCGCGGACCACCTCCGTGCCCATCCGGTACTCGCGAACCAGTCCCGACGCCTCGACGACGGCCACGATCGCCTCCCTCCGCAGGACTCCGCGACGTCAGCCGGCCGACCACACTCCGGTCTCGAAGAACCGCTCGAGAGCCGCCGTCGGCGGGCCGAGGTCGAGCCGCTGCTCGGCCACCCAGTCGTCGTTGAAGTAGGTGTGATCGTAGCGGTCGCCGCTGTCGCACAGCAGCGACACGACGCTGCCGGAGCGGCCCTTTCCGGTCATCTCACCGATGAGCGAGCAGACACCCCAGAAGTTGGTGCCGGTGGATCCGCCGACCCGGCGGCCGAGACGGTCGCTGAGGAAACGCATCGCCGCGATCGAGGCCGCGTCGGGAACGCCGATCATCCGGTCGATCACCTGCGAGACGAACGACGGCTCGACTCGCGGGCGGCCGATGCCCTCGATCCGCGAGGCCCCCGGTGAGGTGAGGGTTCCGTCGCCGGTCTCGTATGCGGGCAGGAAGACGGAGTTCTCCACGTCCACCACGCACAGCCGCGTGGGGTGCTGCCGGTAGCGCAGGTACCGGCCGAAGGTCGCCGACGTGCCGCCCGTGCCCGCGCCGACGACGATCCACTCCGGAATCCGATGGCGTTCGGCCTCCATCTGTGCGAACACCGATTCGGCGATGTTGTTGTTGCCCCGCCAGTCGGTGGCACGCTCGGCCATCGTGAACTGGTCGATGAAGTGGCCGCCGAGTTCGCGCTCGAGTCGCTGCGCGACGCTGTAGATCTCCGAGGGCGAGTCGACGAAGTGACAGATCCCGCCCTCGGCCTCGATGAGCCGCGTCTTCGCGGGCGAGGTGCCGCTCACCATCACCGCGATGAACGGGACGCCGATCAGCTTCGCGAAGTACGCCTCCGACACCGCGGTGGAACCCGAGGATGCCTCGATGACGGTGGTGCCCTCGTGAATCCAGCCGTTGCAGAGGGCGTAGAGGAACAGTGACCGCGCCAGCCGGTGCTTGAGCGATCCGGTCGGATGCGTGGACTCGTCCTTCAGATAGAGGTCGATGCCGTCGCCGCGCGCCGCCCAGTCCGGCAGGTCCACCTTCAGCAGATGTGTGTCCGCGCTGCGCCGCGCATCCGCTTCGATGGTCCGTACCGCCCGGCTGGTCCAACTGCGGTCGTACGTCCGCTCCACAACCCGAGTCGCCACGTCGTACCGTCAGTCCTCGCCGCGCAGCCGAGCCTGCAGGTCGGTGCGCTGCGCCGCCCGCTGCTCATCGACTCGAGCGATCTGATCGTTCACCCGGAGGCGAAGCGACTTGAAGACGACCATGCCCAGGGGCAGCGCGATCAGCACCGCGAAGACCGCCGCGACGAGTACCGGCACCTCGACTCCGACGATCTTGGCGCCGAAGATGATCACCAGCGCGATGACGACGACGAGTGCGAGCCGGGCGATCGTGTACAGCGCCACCGCTCCGGCCAACGTCGTCATGGTCGCAGGGGGCTTCGACCCGGCGGTGCCGGAGTCTTCTCGTTCATCTGTCATACAGCCAGGGTACTGGCGTCGCGCGCCTACCTGCGAATACACCGTTCGTACGACACGATCGGGCAGCGTGGGCAAGGCGAAGAATCGAGGCCCATCAGACATTACGGACTCTTTACCAACGCCTGACTGTTCGAGCAACCAGCACAAATGCGTGTACTTGTGGTGTCTAGCGGCGTACGCGCCCGTGTTACCGAAACGCAGTGACCGAAGCCCAGCTAGGACTAGGAGAACCTGATGACTGCACTCGCCGACAACTCCGCCGACACCGGGATGATCACCCCCGCTCTCGCGACGCAGCACAACCTGACGCCCGGTCAGGTCGCCGCGATGTTCAACGTGAACCCGAAGACGGTGGCCCGCTGGGCCTCGTCCGGCGTGCTCAAGTCGATTCGCACCCCGGGCGGTCACCGTCGTTTCCGCGAGGCCGACGTCGTGGAGCTCCTGAACCGCTCCTGACCTCGCGAGGCCGGAACGTCCTTCGGGATGCCCGGTTCGGGCCGATGCCCGGACCGGGCATCGCTCTTTCTCCGGTAGCCTGGCTTGACAGCGATTCCACGCGCGTGCGCGCAGTGGTCGTGCGTCAGGAGGTAGTGCGGTCGTGCCGTATTTGTTCGTAGTCCTGGTCGTGATCGTCGCCGCCTACCTGTCGTGGCGGCTGGTCGAGTCCCGGATGCAGGACCAGACCGGTCGTTCCGACCGGTCCAGCGTCCCCCGCGGACCGGACGACGACCCGGACTTCCTGCGCAGGCTCGACGAACGCTGATCCTGACGGGCGCTGTTCCTACAGTCCGGCGTATTCCTACAGTCCGGCGTAGGAGTGCAGTCCGGACACGACCAGGTTGATCGCGAACAAGTTGAACAGCAGGGCCACGAAGCCGGCGACGTTGATCCACGCGGAGGCGTTGCGCCATCCGGCCGTCGCGCGAGCGTGCAGGTAGGCCGCGTAGATCACCCACGCGATGAACGACACCGTCTCCTTGGGGTCCCAGCCCCAGAAGCGGCCCCACGAGGCCTCGGCCCAGATGGCACCGAAGATGATGCCGAGACCGAAGAGCGGGAATCCGATCACGGTGCACTTGTACGCGGTGCGGTCGAGCGCGTCGGCGCTCGGCAGATGATCGAGCAGCCGGCGCAGCGACGCGCCGACACCGGTGGCGAGCTCGTCCGCCTCGCTCCCGACGGCTGGCCATCGGTTCTTCACCAGGTACAGGATGCTGGCCACACCGGCCACCAGCAGCACGCCCGAGGAGATCGAGATGATCGAGACGTGGATCGCCAGCCAGTACGACTTGAGCGCGGGCACCACGGGCGCGGCCTGCGTGTACAGATAGCGGCCCGCGATGAACATCAGCAGGACCACCGGGATGAGGACGAAGCTCAGCAGCGGCCGCGACTCCTTCCGGCGGAGCACCACCAGACCGGCACCGACACAGGCGACGCAGGTCAACGAGATGAACTCGTACATGTTGCCCCAGGGCGCACGATCGGTCGCCATGCCGCGCAGCACGATCGATCCGAGGTGCGCCAGGAACCCGACCCACACCACGGGGTAGGCCATGGCGGCGAGCCGATCGCCGAGCGACCGCCGCGGCGCCGGCCCGGCGACACGTCCGGGCGTCCGGTCGTCGGACGAGGATCCCCCGACGCTCGCACCGACGAGTTCCTCACGGCGTTCGTCCAGTTTCGCGTACCGTGCCGCCGCCAGCGCTCCGAGGAACATCAGCATGGCGATCACGTACACGGTGATGCTGGTGGCGTAGAGCCAGTCCGAGTAACGGGCCAGTGTCTCGTTGACGTAGCCGGCGTCGTCGTTCATGAACGCTTCCTCATCTCATCCCACACCGGAGCCATCAGAGCTTGGCCCGGTTCTTCGGCGCATTCGTCTTGAGCAGTCCGCGAGCCTGCTCTTCGAATCCGTCGCCCCAACCCGCCTGGTCGGTCCTGGCCAGGCCGGCCACTTCTACTACAGTACGTCGTTCATCGCCGTCGGCACCAGGCACGATCCGAGCCCAGATACGCCTGCGCCGGATCATGAGCGAGACCACCAGGCCCGCGACCATCACGATCGCGGAGATCAGCACGCCGGTCTGCGCCGGATTGTGCGAGACCTGAACCGACACCCAGCGCTGGTAGCCGTCGAACCGCACCTGAGTGCCGTCGGGGAGAACGGTGTCCGCCCCCTGCGACAGGTTCACCGACGCCTTCTGCTTGAGCCTGCCCTGATCGATCAGGGTCTGGTCCAGCGAGTAAACGTTCTGCGGACGGCCGGTGTCCAGTCCGGTGTCACCCTGGTAGACGCGAATGGCGACCGCGGGCTTGTTCGGAACCGGCGAGACCGAGTCGAGCAGGTTCGCGTGCGGGAACACCGCGTCGGGGGCGAACAGCCCCTCGATCGCGACCTGGTGCTTGCGGCGCTCGTCCTCGTCGGGATACAGGCCCGCCGGGGTGTCGAACCGCACCGCGCCCTCCGACAGCATGGTCTGCGTCGACTGCGGGATGAACGGCGTGGTCTCGGTCCTGGTCTGGCCGTTCGGGAAGGTGACGGTGAACGTCGGAGCGAATCCGTTGCCGAGCACGTACACGCGGTCGCCTGCGATCCTCAGCGGCTTGTTGACCTGGACGGACGTCGTCGGCCAAGTGTTCGGCGGAGCCGTCACATCGGTCGTGTACGCCATCGTGGCGTCGTACATGTCGGGCTGCCCGCTGGGCAGGAACTTGGCCTCGAAGTGGTCGATGCGGATGCAGAAGGGCTTGAGCCCGGTCCCGTCGACCATCGATCCGGACCGGAACGAGTCGTATACGGCGGTCGAGGTGTTGCAGAGCACCTGGTCGCCGTCGGCGACCAGCGTTCGGCTGCCCTCGTACCCGAAGAGCTTGCCGACGGCGATCGTGACCAGCAGCGCCAACAGCGCGAAATGGAACACCAGGTTGCCGAACTCGCGCAGGTAGCCCTTCTCCGCGGAGACCTCCACCGCACCCTTCGGGTACCGCGCCGACGGCTCCACGGTGCGGACCTCGGTCCGCCAGCCGCGCAGATTCGAGGTGATCCGATCGGCCACCTCGGCGGGCTCGCCGTCGACGGTCTCGGTGATGTGCCGGGGCATCCGGGCGAGGTTCCGCGGGGCCTTGACCGGCCGGGTCCGCAGCGCCTTGTAGTGCTCCCAGGTGCGCGGCGTGAGGCAGCCGACCAGCGAGATGAACAGCAGCAGGTAGATCGCCGTGAACCAGGCCGAGGAGAACACCTCGAACAACTGCAGGCGGTCCATCCAGGTGCCGAGCGTGCCGTGATCGGCGATGTACTTGAGCGTCTTCTGCTCGTTGAGGTCGCGCTGCGGGAGCAGCGCCCCCGGGATCGCGGCCAGCGCCAGCAGGAACAGCAGCGCGAGCGCGGTACGCATCGAGGTCAGTCCGCGCCAGGTCTTGCGCAGCGGGGCGACGACGAACCGCGAGAGGACGGACGGTCGGACGGGCTGGGTCATACGGGCAGCTCCACGTCAGTGATCAGGGACATCCGGATCCAGTCCACGAACTCGTTCCACCAGCCGCCCACCAGCATCACGCCGACGACGATCAGCAGTACTCCGCCGATTATCTGGATGGTCCGCGCGTGCCTGCGGACGAAGCCGAGGCTGCGGACCGCCCAGGCCGAGGAGAAGGCCAGAACGATGAACGGGATGCCGAGTCCGAAGCAGTACGCGGCCACCATCAGCGCACCGCGGACCGGGGTGTTGCCGTCGGTGCTCATCGCGACGCCGATCACGGCGCCGAGCGTCGCACTGCTGCACGGGATCCAGCCGACCGCGAACACCGCGCCGAGGATCGGGGCGCCGATGACGCCGGAGTAGCGGCGCGGCGTCATCCGCTTGTCACGCTGCAGGAACGGGATCATGCCGATGAACACCAGGCCCATGACGATGGTGAACACGCCGCCGATGCGCTGCATCAGCTGCAGCCGGCCGGTGTCCAGGAACACCGAGGTGACGCCGAAGAGCGCAGCGGTGGCCAGCACGTACACGATGGTGAAGCCGAGGACGAAGAGCCCGGCCGCCCCCACCACGCGCCATCGTCCGGCCTTGCGGTCCTCGTCGGCCCTCACCGCCGGGGCCTCGGCGCCGACCAGCCCGGCGAGGTACGAGAGGTATCCGGGGACCAGCGGCACCACGCACGGGGAGGCGAACGAGATCAGGCCGACCAGAATGCACACCCCGAGCGCGAGCAGCAGCGGGCCGCTGGTGACCGTTCCGGCGAAGGAGGCGCCCAGATCGGCCAGGTGGGTCTCGGTCATTGCGGCGCCGGACCTTCCTCGGCCACCTTGACGACCGCATCACGCAGTTCGTCCTCGGTGATCGCACGCAGATAGACCTTGGCCGGGCGGTGCTGCCGGTCCAGGATCACCGTCGTCGGCACCACTCCCACCGGGACGCCGAGCGCGGCCAGGCTGGCGCCGCCGTAGTCGTAGATCGAGGGGTACGGGACCTTGCGATCGGTCACGAAGTCCTGCGCGCTCGACCGTGAGTCCCGGAAGTTGATGCCGACGAACTGAACACCGCGGTCCTTGGTCTCGTCGTACACCTTCTCCAAGTCGCGGAACTCGGTACGGCACGGCGGGCACCAGGACGCCCAGACGTTGACGACCATCACCTTGTCCTTGAAGTCCGAGAACTTCACGGTGCCGTCGCCCGTCAGATCCTCGCCGCTGACATCGCCGATGTCACGGCGCGAACCCTGGTCGTATTCGATGACGGTCTTACCGCCCGGAGAGACGAACTGATTGCCGTTCTCCGTCGCGACCGCGTCGTCGCCGGTGCTGCATCCCGCGAGAAGGCCCGCCGCGGCGATGACCGCGCACAGTGCGGCGGCGGTCCGCCGGCCCGGCCTCGCCCGACCGCCGGTCATGCTCCCGTGACCCGGGGGTCCGATTCGCCGGCCGGCTCCGAGTAGACGATGTCGACCAGGGCGTCGTCGTCGTAGATGAGCGTGGTCAGCGAGGCCAGGGAGCACTGCCGCACCCGCGGGTCGTGCCAGAGGCGCTGGCCTTCGAGGAAGCGGCGCAGCGTGTACACGGGCAGCTGGTGGCTCACACAGATCGCCTCGTGTCCGCGCGCCGCGTCACGCGCCGTGCTGGCCGCGGCCAGCATGCGGTGTGCGATCTGGATGTACGGCTCACCCCACGACGGGGTGAACGGGTCCCGCAGCTTGAGCCAGTGCCGTGGCTTGCTGAGCGCACCGTCGCCGACCGAGACCTTCAGACCCTCGAACTGATTGTCTGCCTCGATCAGATCGGTGACCGTCGTGATCTCGAGGCCGTGAGCCTTCGCGATCGGCGTCGCCGTCTCCTGCGCCCGCTGCAGGGGCGACGCGAAGACATGGGTGATGTCATGGTCGGCCAGCGTATCGGCCACCAGCTGAGCCTGGGCCCGGCCCGTGTCCGACAGCCGGTAGCCGGGGAGACGGCCGTAGAGGATGCCCTCGGGATTGTGCACCTCGCCGTGGCGCATCAGGTGGACGATCGTCTTCATCGGACTCCCTCCCCGGGATTGCTCGCGGCGGCCGCGGCAGCCGCGGCGGCCGGCAGTGCGTCGGCGATGATCGAGAAGGCCTCGTCGTCGAGCGCTGCGGATACGAACCACGCTTCGAAGGCACTCGGCGGCGGGTAGACGCTGCGCGCGAGCAATGCGTGGAAGAACGGTGCGAAGCGCCAGGTCTGGGTGGCCTTGACGCCGTCGTAATCGACGATCGGCGTATCGGCCGGGTCGTCGGGATCGGTGAAGAAGACGCTGAACAGGTTCCCGGCCTTCTGGACCCGGTGCGCCACGCCCGCCTCGGTGAGGGCGTCGCCGATCATCGTCGCGAGGCGGTCGGCGTTGGCGTCGAGTGCGGCGTACACATCGGCGGTCGCGTTGCGCAGGGTGGCGAGACCGGCGGCGACCGCCACCGGGTTGCCGGACAATGTCCCAGCCTGGTACACGGGGCCGATGGGAGCCAGGTGGTCCATCACCTCCGACCGACCGCCGAACGCGGCAGCGGGCAGCCCTCCGCTCATCACCTTGCCGAAGGTGTAGAGGTCGGCGGCCACACCGTCGAGACCGTAGTGACCGGCCGGGCTCACGCGGAAGCCGGTCATCACCTCGTCCATGATGAGCAGCGCGCCGTTGTCCGCGGTCACGCGCCGCAGCCCTTCGTTGAACCCGGCGACCGGGGCGACGGCGCCCATGTTGCCCGCGGCGGCCTCGGTGATGACGGCGGCGATGTCGGGACCGTGCTCGGCGAACGCCCGTTCCACGGCGGCGAGATCGTTGTACGGCAGGACGAGCGTGTCGTGCGCGGCGGCTCCGGTGACGCCCGGCGAGGTCGGCAGGCCCAGCGTGGCGACGCCCGAGCCGGCGTCGGCCAGCAGGGCGTCGACATGCCCGTGGTAGCAGCCGGCGAATTTGACGATCTTGGCGCGGCCGGTGAACCCGCGCGCCAGCCGGACCGCGGACATCGTCGCCTCGGTGCCGGAGTTGACCAGCCGGACGCGCGCGACCGGATCGACTCGGTCGATGATCTCCTCCGCCAACTCGATCTCACCGACGGTCGGCGCGCCGAACGACAGACCCGTCCGGGCGGCCTCTCGCACCGCCTCGACGACCGCCGGATGCGCGTGACCCAGGATCATCGGTCCCCACGAGCAGATGAGGTCGACGTAGTCGTTCCCGTCGGCGTCGGTGAGCTTCCAGCCCTGCGCGCGCGTGATGAAACGCGGATCGCCGCCGACCGACGAAAAGGCGCGGACCGGCGAGTTCACTCCTCCGGGAACCGCCTGCGACGCCCGTTTGAACAGTTGTGCGCTGACGGCGGTGTTCTGCACGGGATCGTCGAGAGGTGCGGCCATGGCCTCCAGTGTTCCAAATCAGAGCCGCTCGGCCCAATCGCTGCCTACTCCGTCACACCGCAGTGCCGGTTCTGAGCATATTCCCAGGTTGGTGCGCTAAAGGGGGCCTCGGGCACGCCGCGCTAGCGGATGTGCTGCGCGACGGCATCCGCGATCGCGCGCTGACCGGCTTCGTTGGGATGCATGACGATCGGCGAATCGGCGCCGATCTGCGGCTCGATCCATCGCATGCCCCGCGGGCTGCACGCCTCGTGACCGATCGAACGGGCGGCCATGTCGATGTACGTCGCACCGGTCTCCCGCGCGGCTGCGGCGATCGCGCCGTTCAGCGCGGCCTCGACCCGGTGGACGTACTCGGCGTCGCCGTCGGCGATGCCGACGGCCGGCCGACAGGTGGTCTTCTCCGGCATCAACCACGGATAGCCGACGATGAAGACCTCCGCCCGGGACGCCCTGCTGCGGATCTCCCGCAGACCTGCCGCGACGGCCGGTCCGGTCCCGGCCGAGATCTCTCGGAACGGTCGCCTGCCGAGCGCGCTCCGGCACGGTGCTCCGGTCGGATCGTCCTGGGCCAGCCGGGTGCATTCGCCCACCAGCGTGGTGAACAGGGCGGAGTCGTTGCCTCCGATCATCACCGTCACGTATGCGGTGTCCGGTCCCAGTGCGTCGAGTTGCGGAGCCACCCCGTCGTACTGCGAGGCGCTCAGATCGTCGGTGGTCGCGCCCGCGCACGAGACGTCGGTGACCTTCAGGCCGCGCATCCGCCCGACCGTCTCGCCGAAGTTGACCGCCGACCGCTGGCACATCAGCGGGGAATCCTCCACCAGCGGCGACGTGCCCGCACCGGAGGCGTAGCTGTCGCCCAGATGCACGAGTGCGGGGCGCATCGCAGGCGCTGCCGGCTCGGGATGGTCATGGGGCGTCGCATCGATCATCCACACGGCACCGGCGACGATGGCGACGAGCGCCACCACGGCCACCGATGCCGATACCAGCGCTCCCCGCAGCGTCGGTGTCACAGCCAAGAGTTACCGGTTCCCCTTCGGTGGCAGACCCATCTTGACGGCCAGATGAGCCTCGGTCAGTTCGGTTCGCAGACGGTCGACGTCGCGGGCCCAGGCCTGGACCAGCCGGCCGTCTGCCAGCCGCAGGCCGATCCCCTTCCGGCGGCGCGGCACGGCGTGCAGTTCGCCGAGCGCCGGCGCGCTCTCCCAGTCCTGCGGCTCTACGCCGTTGTTCTCCGGGAAGATCTTGACGATGTCGGCGATGTCGATGGTCTCCGTGCCCTCGCGAAGGGTGGTCTCGGTCAGGTGCATCGACACGTGCTGTCGCGCCGCGACCACCTGGAGCAGGGAGAAACCGACGAGGACCACACCGAAGATGGTGAGCACCTCCCAGTGGATGCGTCCCTTGCCCAGGATCTCCATGACGAGGGTCGCGACGATCAGCACCGGCCCGATCGCGACCACCCACCAACTGCCGCCGGGCTCGCGGAGCAGCGTGGCGCCCGGCTCCCGGTGGTCCTCGCTCCGGTCCGGTGCGGCGTCCTCACTCACCGGGACGACCGTCTCCGGGCGAATCTGGCGCGGAGGGAGCGGACTCGGGTGAATCGGGCTCGGGGCAGTCACCGAGTCGACATTTGAACCAACGGTCGGCCTGCGGACGGTACGCGAGCACCGAGCCGAACAGACCCACCACCGCCGATGCCAGCACCAGGGCCAGACCACCGCTCTGGAAGCCGATGGTCAACGGCAGGAGCATCGCGACCACCACGCACGTCAGAGCCGACAGCGACGACCGCCACTGCACCGCTCCCCGATAGGTCTTGGCGCCCAGCAGGAAGTAGGCGAGGCCGAGCAGCATCACCAGCACGTCGATCGCCAGGACCCCGAAATCGAAACCGAGCTTGATCGCGTCGGCGATCACTCCCAGCACGCCCAGCGCGATCAGCAGGGCACCCGAGATCATCCACAGGCGCAGGGCCCACACCACCAGCGCCGGCCGATCCTTGGGATCGGGCCGCTCCGGCCTCCGTCGAGAAGGAATGTCAATCATCGGGCGCCATTCTGCCGGTTGCGGGAACGGTATGCAGCGACCTCACGGCAGAACGCCGCACTGTCGCGGTGCATCAGCGCAGCGAGGGCGCCCACGGCGCAGACACCGCCGAGAATGGTCGGAACCATTCCCCACGCGGGTGCCTCCGGCAGATCCGAACCGCCCTGGGTGTCGACGAACAGACCGATCACCGCGAAGACCAGTTCGACGGTCAGGAACGCGCTCACCCAGCCGAGGAGCAGTCGGGCCCAGGTCCGGCCCGAGTAGGTGAACCACATCAACAGCGCGGCGACGGCGGTCAGCAGTACCACGATGACCACGATCCCGACGAGCACGGTCACGCCCATGTTCTCGGTCAGCGACGGCTCGTTCATCCGGTCGCTGAGTTCTCGGGCCTGCTTCTCGTAGCTCGCCTTGAGGACGTTGAATCGCGACGCGACGGCGACGATCTGGAAGACGATCACAGCCACCCACAGCTGCACCGCCAGCCGGATCGTCTCCGGTCGTCGCGGTGGCGCGGTCGGGTCCGCAGTCGGCAGTCCAGGAGCGGTCATGACTCCAGCCTAATCACCGGCGGGCGAGTCGACGCGCCACCTCGGGCGCGGCGTACGTCAGCACGATCGACGCACCGGCGCGGGCGATCGACAGCACCGATTCGTCGATGGCCGCGTCGAAGTCGATCCAGCCGCGCTCGGCGGCCGCGGCGATCATCGCGTACTCACCGCTGACTTGGTACGCGGCGACGGGCGCGTCGGTCCGGTCGGCGACGTCCCGGACGATGTCGAGGTAGCTCATGGCGGGTTTGACCATCACCATGTCGGCGCCCTCTTCGAGGTCGGCGAGCAGTTCGCGCGCGGACTCCAGCCGGTTCGCCGGATCCTGCTGATATGTGCGGCGGTCGCCGACGAGTGATGAATCGACGGCCTCCCGGAACGGCCCGTAGAACGCCGAAGCGTACTTGGCTGTGTACGCGAGAATGGTCGTGTCGATGAAGCCCTCGGCGTCGAGAGCGTCGCGGATCGCGGCAACCTGGCCGTCCATCATCCCGCTCGGCCCCACCACGTGCGCACCGGCCCGCGCCTGCGCGACGGCGAGCGACTCGTATCGGCGCAGGGTGGCGTCGTTGTCGACGTCACCGCTCTCGGTCAGCACCCCGCAGTGTCCGTGATCGGTGAACTCGTCCAGACAGGTGTCGGCCATCAGGACGGTCTCGTCGCCGAAGTCCGCCCGCAGGGCCTCGAGCCCGCGGTTCAGCACTCCGTCGGGGCGGTCGCCGGCCGAACCGGTCGCATCCTTGTCCTCGGCTCGCGGTACCCCGAACAGCATGAGTCCACCGACTCCCGCGTCGACCGCGTCGTGCGCCGCGGCGCGCAGCGAGTCGACGGTGTGTTGCACCACGCCGGGCATCGAGGAGATGGGCCGGGGCTCGTCGATGCCGTCGGCGACGAACATCGGGAGCACCAGCTGGGACGGATGCAGCCGGGTCTCGGCGACCAGCCGCCGCATGGCGGGGGTCTGCCGCAGCCGGCGCGGGCGGATGAACGGCCCGGTCATCTCGCTAGCTCACCTCACGACCGCGAACGTCGGGACTTCTTGCGCGGCGGAGGCAGCGCCCCCTCGGCACGCAGCTGTGCGGCGTGTGCGGCCAGCGCGTCGACCAGATCGACGATCGACGCCGTCTCGGGCTGCACGTCCACGCGCAGACCGAACTCGACCGCCGTCTCGGCCGTCTTGGGACCGATGCACGCGACGATGGTCCGTGCGTGCGGCTTGCCCGCGATGCCGACCAGGTTCCGGACGGTGGAGCTCGAGGTGAAGCAGACCGCGTCGAAGCCGCCGGTCTTGATCATCTCGCGCGTCTCGGCGGGCGGCGGTGCGGCGCGCACGGTGCGGTACGCGGTCACGTCGTCGATCTCCCAACCGCGATCGCGCAGGCCCTCCGAGAGCGTCTCGGTGGCGATGTCGGCACGCGGAAGCAGGATGCGGTCCACCGGGTCGAAGACCTCGTCGTAAGGCGGGAACACCTCGAGCAGGCCGAGCGAACTCTGCTCGCCGGTCGGCAGCAGTTCCGGCTCCACACCGAACGAGCGGACCTTCGCCGCGGTCCCCTCTCCGACGCAGGCGATCTTCACACCGGAGAAGGCGCGCGCGTCCAGACCGAACTCGGCGAACTTCTCCCAGACGGCGCGAACAGCGTTGGTGGAGGTGAACACGACCCACTGGTACCGGCCGTCCACCAGGCCCTTCACCGCGCGCTCCATCTGCGCCGGGCTGCGCGGCGGCTCCACCGCGATGGTCGGCACCTCCTTGGGGATGGCTCCGTGCGAGACGAGTCGATCGCTCATGTCGACCGCCTGGTCCTTGGTGCGCGGCACCAGGACCGTCCAGCCGTACAGCGCCCGCGACTCCCACCACGAGAACTTGCCCCGCTGGGTCACGATCTTTCCGACGGTGACCACCAGGGGGCCGTTGAGAGCGTTGCCGTTCTCGTTGAGGGTCGCCAGCGTCGCCTCGATGGTCCGCTGCGCGCAGGTGGTGCCGTTCACGGTGATCGCGACCGGTGTCTGCGGCGCGAGACCGTGCTCGGTCAGCGCGCTGGCGAGTTCGGCGAGGTGGCCGGAGGTGGCGTGCAGGATCAGCGGGCCGGGTGCCGCGGCCAGAGCCGCCCAGTCGACGTCGCCGCGCACGTCGGCGACGGTGTGACCCGATCCCAGCGGCATGCCGGCGAAGCTCGGGACGGCGGAGGCCGCCGGAATGCCCGGCAGCACCTCGAAGGGCACGCTGGTCCGGGCCACGGCGGTGACCTCGGCGAGAACGGCGTCGGAGCTCATCGGGTCGCCCGCGACCACGCGAACGACGTTGACTCCGGTCTTGGCCTCGGCGACGAGCGTCTTGGCGACCTGCGCGGGATCACCGAGCGCGGGCTTGGTCACCTCGGGCGCCTCGGACGCCTGCTCGGCGGCGGCCTTGCGGCCGGCCCTGGTCGGCGCGGGCTCGGCCACGGCGTGCGCCGAACCGATCACCGCGAGCACACCGGCGGGCACGTCGGGATCGACGTACGCGGAGGTCGCGTTCACCAGGACGTTTTGCGCTCGCACGGTAAGCAGATCCGGATTTCCGGGACCCGACCCCACGAACAGGATCCGGCCGGGATTAGCATTCTTCGTACGGCTCATGCGTTCGCACTCTCCTGCCCCGCCCCCGGGGCTGCAGTTCGTTCCTACCCCGCCACGGCGGGATAAAGGTTCTCCTACTGCGCGGGTTCGGCGTGGCCGCGGGCTAGTCCCCCTTGGGGACCAGTGCGGCGGCACCGAGCTCGAGCAGTTCGGCGGCGAGGTCCTTGCCGAGTTGTGCGGCCCGATCGACCGGGCCCACCACCGAAGCCCGGATCACTTCGGATCCGTCTTCGGCCGCCACCACCGCACGGAGCGACAGTTCGGCGAAGATGCGCCCATCGTCGTCGATCGATTCGACCACCTCGGCAAGCGCACCGACCGGCGCGGTGCACCCGGCCTCCAGGGCCGCGAGTACCGCACGCTCGGCGTCGACCGCTGCGCGGGTGGACGGATCGTCCAACTCGGCGAGAATTCTCACCAGTTCGGCATCGTCGGAACGACATTCCACAGCCAGGGCGCCCTGTGCCGGTGCCGGCAGCATGACCAAGGGGTCAAGTGCCTCGGTGACGACATCGGCCTTGCCGATCCGCACCAGCCCGGCTCGGGCTACCACAATCGCGTCCAGCTCACCGCTCGCGACTCTGCCCAACCGAGAATCAAGGTTGCCTCTTAGGGGGCGAATTTCCAAACCGAGACCCAGTGCTCTAAGCTGCGCGGCACGTCGGGGCGACGAGGTGCCGATCACCGAGCCGCTCGGCAGCTCACCGAGCACCATGCCACCGCGGCTGACCAGCGCGTCTCGGGGATCCACCCGAGTCGGCACCGCACCCATGGCGAGATCGTCCTCGGGCGCGGTGGGCAGATCCTTGTACGAGTGGATCGCGACGTCGCATTCGCCGGCGCGCAACGCCAGCCGGATCGCGGTGGTGAAGACGCCGACGCCGATCTGCGCCACCGGCGCGGTCGACGTATCGCCCGCGGTGCTGATGATCTTCAGCTCCGCGGGGTGCCCGGCCGCCGTGAGCCGGTCGGCGATGTCCTGCGCCTGCGTGGTCGCCAACAGCGACCCGCGGGTCCCGATGCGAATGGTCCGGCTGGCGGAATCCTGCACGATTGACTCGTCCTGTTCTGCTGGATGTGGTGATGCCTGCGCCGACCGGAGCGGTCAGCGCAGTTCGTCGATGCCCGACTCGGAAGCCGCGACGGACTCGGCCGCCCCGGGCTTGAGTTCGAACAGTTCGCGGAGTGCCTCCGCGTAGTGGTCACCGCGACCGGACGACGCGAGCTGCTTGACCCGAACGGTCGGGGCGTGCAGCAGTTTGTCCGCCACGCGGCGCACTGCTTTGGCCACCTCGTCGCGCTGGCCACTGTCGAGGTCCGGCAACCGGCTCTGGAGTCGCAGGATCTCCGCCTCCACCACGTCCGCGGCCCGCTGACGGAGTGCGGCGACGGTGGGGGTGACCTCCGCCTGACGCTGCACCGCGAGGTACTCGGCCAGCTCGCCCGCGACGATGGAGCGGGCCGCGAGCGCATCGGCTTCGGCCGCGCGGGTCTGGTCGTCGCCGCGCAGACCCTCGATGTCGACGATGTGCACGCCGGGCAGCCGGCCCGCGGCGGGATCCACGTCGCGCGGGAGACCGAGGTCGCAGATCATCAGCGGTGCCACGTTGGTCCGTCGAGTCAGCGCGGAGTGCACGTCGCCCACCTGGACCACCGCGGCCACCGAACCGGTACAGGTGACGACGATGTCGGCGTCGGCCATCACCGTCGCGATGTCGTCGAAAGTGGCTCCGCGCGCGGTGATCCCGTACTTCTCCGCCACCGTCGCGGCGACCTCGTCCGCGCGCGCCGCGGTGCGGTTGACGACGGTGATGTCGGTGACGCCGTCGCCGGCCAGCCGGCTCGTCGCCAGCGACCCCATGGCGCCGGCACCGAGAACGACGGCTCGGCGGATCGGCGCCTGATCGCCCCGGATGGCTTTGGCGCGATGGATGGCCACCGAGACCACCGAGGCGCCTGCGCGGTCGATGCCGGTCTCCGTGTGGACGCGTTTGCCGACCCGGAGCGCCTTCTGCGCCAGCTCGTGCAGCGTGCTGCCCGCCGACTGGTTGTCATCGGCGTCGGAGTACGCGGACCGGATCTGCCCGAGGATCTGCTGTTCGCCGACCACCATCGAGTCAAGCCCCGCGGCCACGGTGAACAGATGCTCCACCGCCGCCTCCGAGTACCGCACATAGGCGTGGTCGGTGAGTTCGGCGACCGAGAGCCCGCTGTGGTCTCCGATCACCCTGCCGACGGCTTCGAGGGCGGGGTGAAAAGCGTCCACGACGGCGTAGATCTCGACTCGGTTGCAGGTGGAGACCAGCATGGCCTCCGAGACGGTGCGTGAGGACAACAGCGCGTCGACCAGCTTCGGGCGGTCGAAGTCGGAGACGGCGAGTCGTTCGAGGACCGATACCGGAGCACTCCGATGGGACACGCCGAACAACAAGACACTCACAGTGACACGCCTCCCACCCGCCGTCGCCGGAGACACCTCGATGCCCGCCGACCACCCGCCGGTGCTCGCTCCTCTTTCCAGCCCCGGCCCGGTCGGCCGAGTGGACATACAGTTTTCAGGCTAGATCAAGCGCACAGGCAAATGCACGCTCGCACGCACACCGCGGCCGCTACCGCAGGGCCTCCAGGTCGGCACGCAGACGGCCCTCGTCGACTTCCCAGTAACTGTGCTCGACGCCGTTCAGGACGACCACCGGGAGCCGGTCGCCGTACTCGGCGCGCGGCAGCGGGTCGCCCTCCCGTGCACGTCGATCGACGTCGATCACCTGCATCGCCAGCCCGTAGTCGGCCAGGATCCCCCGCAGTTCCTCTTCGGCGCGGGCACACGCCGAACATCCGGTGCGCGACATCAATTCGACGACTGCTTCCACACCGCGAGTGTACGAAAGATCACCGCCGTCCACCCCGCACGGGCCCGGCGCGACCGGCCCCGTCCCGCGATAGGCTGGACTCCGACCGATTCCGCCCAGGAGAAGGAGGGTGGCCCGTGAGCCGCGACTCGATGGACCGTCCCGATTCGGAGGACCTCACCGCCGAGGAGGCGGCCGAGCTCGAGGCGGACCGGCACGAGGCCGCCGAGTTGGAGGCGGAGCAGTACGACGTGGCGCACGACGACGAACCGCGCGAGGACCGGGACGGCGGCCTGCTCGACGGTCCGGACGGGAGCGAAGCCGGCCGTGCGGAGGAGCGTTCGGAGGATGAGGACGCTCGACGGGTCGGCGAATGGATCTCCCAGCGCGCCGGCCGGTTCCGTCAGACGGCCGGCGAACTCCGCCAGGTGCTCGCCGGCGAGGCCGCCGCGAAGGCCGCGATCGAATCACTGCGCGCGCGGACCCCCGACACGGACGGCGGCCAGGTCACCGACCTGACCGGAGCCGCCTTCTTCGACGTCGACAACACGCTGGTGCACGGTGCGTCGATCGTGCTGTTCGCCCGCGGCCTCGCCGCACGGAACTACTTCTCCTACACCGACATCATGGAATTCGCGTGGCAGCAGGCCAAGTTCCGGATCACCGGCAAGGAGAACGCCGGCGACGTCGCCGAGGGCCGAGACAAGGCGCTGTCGTTCATCGCCGGGCGTGAGACCGCCGAACTCGTCCGACTCGGCGAGGAGATCTACGACGAGTACATCGCCGACAAGATCTGGCCGGGCACCGCGGCGCTCGCCCAACGGCATCTGGATGCGGGACAGCAGGTCTGGCTCGTCACCGCCACTCCGGTCGAACTCGCACAGACCATCGCCAAGCGGCTCGGGCTCACCGGCGCGCTCGGAACCGTGGCCGAGAGCGTCGACGGCGTCTTCACCGGCAGGCTCGTCGGCGACATCCTGCACGGTCCGGGCAAGGCTCACGCGGTCCGCACGATCGCCGTCCGCGAGGGCCTCAACCTCAAACGCTGCACCGCGTACTCCGACTCGCACAACGACGTTCCGATGCTCTCGTTGGTCGGCACCGCCGTCGCGATCAACCCGGACCCCGACCTGCGTGAGATCGCCCGCGTGCGGGGCTGGGAGCAGTACGACTTCCGCACCGCACGCAAAGCGGCGAAGTACGGCGTGCAGACCGCCATGGTGGTCGGTGCCGCGGGCGGCGCGGCCGCGGTCGCATCGAAGGTGCTGCGCCGCAGGTGACCCGGCGGTGAATCCGCGTCCCGTCATCGCGGCCGGGCGCCGCCACTCCGTCGGAGTCCGGCGGGACGGCCGCGTGGTCGCCGCAGGCAGGCCGAATGCTCCCGAGTGCGCCGTGAGCCACTGGCGTGAGGTGGTCGCCGTGGCGGCGGGCAACGTCCACGCCGCTGCCAACACCGGCCGCTCGCACACCGTCGGCTTGCGCGCCGACGGGACGGTGACGGCGACCGGGTGGAACGGCGACCGCCAGTGCGAGGTCTCCGACTGGACCGGGGTCGTCGCCATCGCCGCCGGCTGGCGCCGGACCCTCGGGGTCCTGGCCGACGGGACGGTGGCGGCCGCCGGACGCACCGCGGAAGGTGCGTGCGAGGTGGGCTGCTGGAGAGACGTGGTGGCTGTTGCGGCCGGAGACTGGCACTCAGTGGGCCTCCGCCATGACGGCACCGTGGTCGCGACGGGCAACGATCGTCGCGGCCAGTGCGAGGTCGCGGACTGGCGACGGGTCCGCGCTGTCGCCGCAGGCTCTCTGCACACGGTGGCGGTCACCCGCGACGGCCGGGTGCTGACCACCGGCGACGGCCTGGCCGAGACGGGCCGATGGCGAGGGATCGTCGACATCGCCGCGGGCAGCCACCACGTGCTGGGAGTCGACGAGCGCGGACGTGTGCTGGCCGCGGGGGACGACAGTCGCGGACAGTGCGCCGTGTCGTCGTGGCGGGATGTGGTCGCCGTCGCGGCGGGCGCGGAGCACAGCCTGGGCCTGCGAGCCGACGGAACGGTCCTGGCGGCGGGCAGCGACGCCGATCACCAGTGCGCGGTGGCCGGCTGGCGGTGCCGCTAGCCGAGGTAGACCGAGCCCCTGCGGCTCAGCATCCGGAAGAGGGTCTGCTGAATCTCCTCGCGGACGTGATCGGTGAGGTCGAAGACGGTCATCGGGTCGTCGGCGGCCGATTCGTCGTAACCGTCGGTCCGGATGGGCTTGCCGAAGTGGATGTGCCACTTGGACGGGAGGGGGATCACCCCGAGCGGCCCCAGCCACGGGAACAGCGGCGTGATCGGGAAGTACGGCAGACCGAGTGCCCGCGCCAGCGGTTTCAGGTCGGCGATCATCGGGTAGATCTCCTCCGATCCGACGATCGAGACCGGGATGATCGGCGCACCGGTGCGCAATGCGGTGGTCACGAATCCGCCGCGGCCGAAGCGCTGCAGCTTGTAGCGGTCCTTGTAGAGCTTGCCGATGCCCTTGTACCCCTCGGGCCACACCGCCGTGAGCTCCCCGCGACGCAGCAGCGCGTCGGCGTCGTCGTTGCACGCCAGGGTCGCGCCCACCCGCCGGGCCAGGTCTCCGACCACCGGCGTCTCGAACGCCATGTCGGCGGCCAGCAGTCGGAGGTACCTGCCCTCGGGATGGTTGTCGCGCACGGCGAGCGAGGTGATCACCGCGTCGATCGGGATCGATCCCGCATGGTTCGCCACCAGCAGGCCGGCTCCGGCGGTCGGCAGGTTCTCGACTCCGGTCACCTCTACACGGAACCACTTCTCGTACACCTGGCGCACTGCCGGGAAGAAGACCGATTCGGTGAAGTGTGGATCGAAACCGAACTCGTCCACCTCGTAGTCGCCGGTGAGCCGTTCCCTGATGAACCCGCTGGTGGCGATCAGCGAGTCCGCAATCGCCCCGCGCAGCCCACCGAGACTGAACAGCGGCGAATGCCGCACCGGTTCGACCGGGGCGGATGGTTCGTCGTGGAGTTCGATGCCCTCGTGGATCGGCGTCACGCCGGCGGCGGGGCGGCCGAAACCGTCGGTGTTCGGATGCCCGGTTCCCGCTGAACGTCGTTGCGCGTTCGGATCCGTGTAGAGCGCGATGACCTTCGCCGTACGCGAATCACCGGGCCGTTCGGCCGCTGCCATCTTCGATACCCCCGCTCTGGAAAACCCTGCTCATATCGTATGCGCGCGACACCGGTCTACTGAAGCCGCGTCGCCGCCGCGACGGCCTGATGCTCCAACGCCCGCCACGTGTCCGACGAGATCACCGGCTCGCTTCCGCCCCGCTCGATGAAATCGTCGAGCGTCTCCAGCGACGAATACCGCGGAACGAAGCCGAGCTCGGTCCGCATCCGGGTGGTGTCGAGAACCCGCCCGTAGGACAGGTACGAGGTGTTCTCCGACCGTATGCCCGGCAGGCCGCCGCCCTGCAGCACGCCCGTCAGCGGCGAGATCAACCCTGCCGGCACCGGAAGTTTCAGATGTCCTGCGCGGTACACCGACTGCGACAGCGTCACCACACCGTCGCCTGCGATGTTGAAGGTGCCCGGACGCCGGTTCAGGGTGGCGTGCTCGAGGGCGGCGAGCGCGTCCTCCTCGTGAAGGAACTGGAACCGGGGCTGACGCCCGAAGGCCGTCGGCACCACCGGCAGCGACAGATACGCGCTCATGCGGGTCCGGATCCGCGGGCCGAGGATCGACTGGAACCGCAGGATCGAGACGTCGATGTCCTGTCGGCGCCGCGCGAGTCCGCGCGCATAGCCCTCCATGTCGATCAGGTCGCGACCGTAGCCCCGCCGCGGCTCCTTGCGCGCCGGCGTGCCCTCCGAGAAGAAGCCCGGGTCGCTGGGCCCCGCACCGTAGACCATCGCACTCGAACGCAGCACCAGCCGCCGCACCGACGGGCTCCGCTGACACGCCGCGCAGACCTGCATGGTGCCGACCACGTTGAGTTCCTTGATCGCGGCGGTGTGCTCCACGCTGTCGAGGATCGACGGCGCCGCGTGCACCAAGGTGTCCACGTCGTAGCTCGCGATGGCCTTCGCGATCGCCGGACGCCGGATGTCCAGACGCAGGAAGTCGGCGCGTCCCATCCGGCGCATCAGCACCTTGGTCGGCACTCGGGAGTCGACGGCGACGACCCGTTCGATGTCGGGGTTCGCCGCCAATCGGGTGACCAGGTACCCGCCCAGGAAGGTGGACGCCCCGGTCACCAGCACTGAGCGCGGCGGCTGCTCGCCACTCCGGTCCTCGGTCATGGGCCCACTTTATCGCCGACCCCGCAAAGCACAGAACCCGCCACGAGGGCGGGTTCTGAGTGGCTCACTTGCCGAGCTTGCGGCGCTGGACTCGCGTGCGGCGCAGAAGCTTGCGGTGCTTCTTCTTCGACATGCGCTTGCGGCGCTTCTTGATTACGGAACCCATGGGGTCTCCCTCACGATCGGTACTGATGAACTCATGTGGCCTGGCCCGAGGACTCATGCCGGGCCGTCGCCGACAGGGGTTGCAACCAGGCGACAGCGACCTGACGGATAATCTTACCGATCGGACGAACGTGAGGCTAATCAGCCCCACGCCACCGTTCGGGCGGATCCGCCGGAGAGACGCCGAAACCCCCTCGGCGCGGGGCGCGAGGGGGATCGCAGGCGATCTCGACCGGTCAGCCGGCGTCGAAGTACGAGGTCTCCAAGTATTCGTGCACGGCCTTGGCGTGAACGCGGAACGACCGGCCGACGCGCACAGCCGGCAGTTCACCGTTGTGGACGAGTCGGTACACGGTCATCTTCGACACTCGCATCAGCGATGCGACTTCGGCGACGGTGAGGAACTGCGTGGCGGAGGAGTTGCCGACTCCGCGATCAGTGAATTCATTCCGTTCGCCGGGCTTTTCTGCAGCAGCCATGAAAATACCAACCTTCAGTGCACGCATCGCGGCCACCGGCTTCCCCTCCGGCGGACATCAGACACGTACGTGCTGCTAGCAGCCTAGCGTGACCAATGTGAAAAGTGCGACGTGAGTGGCGGAATCCCAGGGGTGCAACTCGCCGCGCCGACGGCAGATCCCGGATAAGCGCAGGCTGAGGCGCTACTGTTGCTCGCTTGCGGTCTCGGCGCCCAGCTGGACGCCTCCGCCCGAACCCTCAACTTCCACTCGACGTGCAGTTTTGGCGCTCGTCTCCGCGCAAGCCAGCGTGGCCTCGTTCACCGCATGCCGCAGGCCCTCGCGCTCGAACGCGCGCAACGCCGCCGCGGTGGTACCGGCGGGCGAGGTGACGGCCGCGCGCAGTTCCACCGGCGACAGTCCCGACTCGCTCAGGAGCAACCCGGCTCCCTTGATCGTCTGCACGGCCAGTTCGCTCGCCTGCGGACGGGTCAGTCCGAGCGCCACACCGGCGTCGATCATCGCCTCCACCATCAGGAAGAAGTACGCCGGACCGGAGCCGGAGATGGCGGTGACGGCGTCCATCAGCTTCTCGGGCACCACCATCACCTTGCCGACCGATTCGAGGAGGCGCACGGTGAGCGCCACCTGGTCGTCTTCGGCGTACCGGCCGGGGCTGACCGCCGACATGGCCTCGTTCACCAGCATCGGCGTATTCGGCATCACGCGGATGACCGGCGAACCGGCAGGCAGCGCCGCCTCGTACCGCGGCGTCGGAATACCTGCGACGAGGGTGACCGTGATCCGCTCCAGTTCGCCGTTGTCCTCGGCGACGGACAGCTTCTGCAGCACCATGTCGACGGCGTCCGGCTTCACCGCGATGAAGACCACGCGCGCCCCCTCGACGGCGTCGGGGATGTCGTCGGAGACCCGGACGCCGTAGTCGGCGACCAACTCGGCCGACCGCTCCGGCGAGCGCTCGGCGACCACCAGGTCCTTGACGGGTTTCCCCGCGCTGATCAGTCCGGCGAGGAGTGCCTCGCCGATCTTGCCGCCACCGATAATCGCGACCCGCTCGGTCATGGGCGATCACTACCTTTCACAGTTTGTCGAAGTCTTGCGTATCAGCGCCGGGGAGAGTCATCGCCCGGCGGGAGTCAGTGCCAGCTGCCGCGAGCGAGCCACCGTCGCACCGGTCGAGTCCACCACGATGTGGTCCTCGGCGAACATCCGCTGCCCCACCTCCTGGCTCTCGGCCGCGAATCGCAGCCATCCGGGAGCGGGGACTCTGGTCAGGTAGGTGGTCAGCTGCACCGTGGGAGCCCAGCCGAACATACCGAGGTTCATCACCACCGGAGGAGACAGGTCGCACACCAGGATCGGGAACCCCGCGCTCACGGCGACGGGCAGGCGGTCGGCGCATTTGGGTCGAGTCCAGCCGCGGACCACCGGGTCGCCGGTCTCGCCGCGAAGCGCCGGGAAACGGTCCATGTCCAGAACCACGTCGAGTGCCGCCCCGAGATGCACCACCTCGCCGACCGGCGTGGAGTAGAGGTCGGCCGAGCCCGCCGGCGGGGCGGCCGGCAGGTCAGCGACGCTCGAGTGGCCCCGGTAGCGCGCGTCTCCGTGATCCGGGCGCCCGAGCGTCACCGTGGACGTCACGCAGACGCGCTCGTCCTGGCGCACATCGACTCGCACCAGCGACACGGTCGCGCCGGTCTTCACCGACGACACCGTCACGTCGACCTCCGCCGGATCCGGAGCCCGGAGGAAATCACTCGAGACCGCCAGGACCGCCGCCTGCGGGTCCGGCCCGCCCAGATCGCGGTAGGCACGCTCGGCGGCGGCCGCGACCACCATCTGAACGCTCCCGCCGTGCACCTTGGGCCCGATCGTGAAGACCGGATCGATCCGGGCTCGATAGGTCGCGCGGCCGTCCGAGCTCACCCCGATCGGTTCCAGGTCGGTCAGGGAGGCCAGATCAGTCGTCATGCCGAGTGTCCTTCGGGTCGCGGTGAAGATGGGTGCGGGCGAAGTCCAGAGACCGCGCGAGCATCGCGGCGCGCTCGTTCCGGGTCCGCGCCGATCCGGTGTGCACTTCGAGGATCACGGCGCCGGAGAAATCGCTGTCGGCGAGCCTTTTGCACACTTCGATGCACGGCTGCGAGCCGTCCCCGGGGATCAGATGCTCGTCGTGGGCGGCGCCGGTGCCGTCGGTGAGGTGCAGATGCTCGAGTCCGTCCCCCATCCGCGTCTGCAGAGCGAGGGCGTCGGCGCCTGCCGTCGCGGCGTGGGAGAGGTCGAGGGTGTAGTGCTCGTATCCGTCCACCGTGGGATCGATGGACTTACCGAAGGCCGACGCGCTCGGTCCCGGAGACCCGCCCCGCTCGGCCATCCGCCTGGCCGCCTTGTGACCGGCGCCGAACAACCTGTCGGCCCGCATCGGGAACATGTTCTCCACGGCCACCGCCACATCGGAGGAGGCCTCCAGTTCTTTGACGAGATCGTCGAAGCCGCGCACGTAGTCGCGCTGCCAGCGGAAGGGCGGGTGGACGACGACCGTCGTCGCCCCCAGGTCTTCGGCCGCCTGCACCGATCGCCGCAGCTTGGCCTTCGGGTCACGTCCCCACACGCGCTGCGAGATCAGCAGGCACGGCGCGTGAACCGAGAGCACCGGCACCTGGTACCGAGCGGACAGATGGGCGACGTGGGCGATGTCTTGGCTCACACCCTCTCCCCACACCATCAACTCGACCCCGTCGTAGCCCAGATCGGCGGCGTAGCCGAACGCTGCTTCGGTGCTCTGCGGGTAGACCGACGCGGTGGACAGCCCGATCGGGATCGGGAAACGCAGTTGCGACACCGGGACCGACTCAGGCCGCCAGAAGGACCAGTGGCCCGATGGTCACCAGCATTCCGACGCCGAGAGCCAACAATGTGGTCGGCAGATCTCGTTTCCGCAGGACGTGGGCGAAGGTGACGATCGCGAAGATCACCACGACGGCCAGGATCAGCGCCAGGTAGATGTAGCGCTTCCACAGTTCGGTGAAGCCCCAGAACAGACCGGCACCGGCAGCCAGACCGATCACCACCTCGGCGATCAGACTCAGCCAGCCCATCAGTGCGGAGGGACTGTGCGACTTCCTGCGCTTCTCCGACTCCTCTTCGGCGAGGTGTTCGGCACGCTGCTGGGCTTCCATCTCGGCCTGGGCCTCTTCGGCCTCCGCGGCCTCCAGATCGGCGGCCGACGCGACACGGCGATGATCGTCGGCGACGTCGTCGCCTGCCACCGGCTCGGCCGCCGAGTCGGTGATCGGGCTCAACTGCGCGGTACCGACCAGATCGGGGTCCGGCTCCGGGCCCGGATCGGTGACGGCCGACCGGTACTCCAGCGGCGGCAGGTCGACGCCGACCAGATCGTCGCCGGGCACCGGCGCCAGCGGCGACTCGTCATCGTCGTCGACGATGGGGATGATTCCGGTCACCACATTCGGATCGGCGTCGTCTACGGGGTCGGGGAGCTTCGGTGCGGCGGGAACGTGCGACGGCATTCCGGATGCCCCGATGACCGGTCGCGTCGGGCGGTCGTCCTCGTCGGACTTGGGAAACGCGGAACCGCTCGACTCGGATCGAGCGATCAGTTCCGAGACCGTGATCGGCTTCGCGCGTGGTTCGGAATCCTTCGCCATACCTGGGGTACCCCCGTAAAAAGTCGATCGACTAGCCGGTGCTCACCATCGCCCCGGCCGGCTCCGCATCCAGACGACGGAGAATGACGCCCTCCCGCAGAGCCCACGGACAGATCTCAAGTGTATCCACACCGGTGGCCCTCATCGCCGCCTCCGCCACCAGTGCGCCGCCCACGATCTGCGCCGCGCGATCGGCGCTGACCCCCTCCAGATCGGCGCGATCGGCGGCCGTCATGCGCGAGATGAACGCGATCAGTTGACGCAGGCCGCTCACGGTGAGCGTCCGTCGCACCCGCGGCCCGGCACCGGAGGGCGCGGCACCGGTCAGACGCGCCAGCGACCGGAAGGTCTTCGACGAACCCACCGACAGATCCGGCTTCCCCGCGGCACGGAGTTCCTTGGCGGGCTGCTTCAGCTCGGCGTCGAGCCAGTCCCGCAGCACCGAGACGTGACGTTTGCTCGGCGGGTCGCCGGGCAGCCATTCGCGCGTCAGCCGCCCGGCGCCGAGCGGCAGCGACAGCGCGACATCCGGCTCCTCGTCGACCCCGTTGGTCATCTCCAGGCTGCCGCCGCCGATGTCGAAGGTGAGGATCCGGCCCGCGCTCCAGCCGTACCAGCGGCGTACCGCGAGGGAGGTCAGCCGCGCCTCGTCGACGCCTTCCAGTACGTCGACGGTGAGCCCGGAGGCCTTCTTGACCTGGTCGAGAACCTCTCCGGTGTTGGTGGCGTCGCGTACCGCGGAGGTCGCGAAGGCCATCACCTGCTCGCAGCCCGAGGCCTTGGCGATCCGGGTGAAGTCCTTGACTGTCGCGGTCAGCGAATCCGCACCGGCCTTGGTCATCTTTCCGGTGCCGTCGATCTCCTCCGCCAGCCGCAGCACCGCCTTCGTCGAACTCATCGGCGTCGGATGACCGCCCCGATGCGCGTCGACCACCAGCAGATGAACGGTGTTGCTGCCCACGTCGAGCACTCCTAATCGCACCTGACCAAAATTACTGCGCGGCGGACGGCGATGCGAGCCGAAGGTCTACCGTGGAGCGTTGTACCGATGGAGGAACCCCGTGTCTGGCTCTAGTAAGAAGCCCGGGAAGAAGCGGCGGAATGACCGCGTCCCCGAAGTGCCCCTCGACTTCCCGCGCGAGTGGTACGAGTTCGTCGACCCCGACGACGACGAGCACCTGATCAGCGCCGACCTGACGTGGCTGCTGTCGCGGTGGAACTGCGTCTTCGGCACCCCGGCGTGTCACGGAATCGTCGCCGGCCGGCAGTCGGACGGCTGCTGCACACACGGCGCCTACCTGACCGACGACGACGATCGCGAGAAGCTCGCCGCAGGAGTGGCGCTCCTGACGCGCGACGACTGGGAGCTCTTCGACCGCGGTTCGGGGCCTGACCCGCTCGGCGACGACGGCTACCTCGAGGAGGCCGAGGATCTGGAGGGCGAACCGTCGCTCAAGACCCGTCTGCACGACGGAGCGTGCATCTTCCTCAACCGCCCGGGATTCCCCGCCGGTCAGGGCTGTGCGCTGCATTCGATGGCGCTGCGCCGCGGCATCGAGCCGCTGACGGTGAAACCCGAGGTCTGCTGGCAGTTGCCGATGCGCCGCGAGCAGGACTGGGTGAGCAGGCCGGACGGCAGTGAGATCCTCAAGACCACGCTCACGGAGTTCGACCGCCGGGGCTGGGGCGAGGGCGGGCATGACCTCGATTGGTACTGCTCCGGCTCACCCGAGGCGCACACGGGCGCCAAGCAGGTCTTCGAGTCGTACCGGCCCGAATTGATCGAGCTCATCGGCGAGGCCGCCTACGAGGTTCTCGCGGCGGCCTGCCGCCGGCGCAACGACCTCGGACTCGTCGCGGTGCATCCGGCGACCGCCGCGGCCACCTCCCGCCGAAGCACCGACATCAAGTACGAACAGCTGTGACCGCACCGGCCCGCTGCGCTGTCAGGGCTCCAATCTGTCAGGGCTCGAACTTGTATCCGAGGCCGCGGACGGTGATGAGATGGCGCGGCTGCGACGGATCGGGCTCGACCTTCGAACGCAGACGCTTCACGTGCACGTCGAGCGTCTTGGTGTCGCCGACGTAATCGGCGCCCCACACCCGGTCGATCAGCTGGCTGCGGGTGAGCACCCGGCCGGAGTTCCGGAGCAGATACTCGAGGAGGTCGAACTCCTTGAGCGGCAGCGTGACCTCCTCGCCCGAGACCGTCACGGTGTGCCGCTGGACGTCCATCCGCACCGGTCCCACCTCGACGACGCCGATGGCGGCGTCCTCGTCGTCGGCCACCACTCCACCGCGCCGCAGGACCGCGCGGATGCGGGCGATGAGCTCGCGTGCCGAGTACGGCTTGGTGACGTAGTCGTCGGCCCCCAGCTCCAGTCCGACGACCTTGTCGATCTCACTGTCACGCGCGGTCACCATGATGACCGGCACCGCCGACTTGGCCCGGATCGACTTGCAGATCTCGGTGCCGGAGACACCCGGCAGCATCAGGTCGAGCAGGACGATGTCGGGATTGACTCGCTCGAAGGTCGAGACCGCCTCCGAACCGTCGTTGACGATGCTGGCCTCGAACCCCTCCTTACGGAGCAGGAAGGCCAGCGGATCGGCCAGCGATTCCTCGTCTTCGACAATCAGTACGTGCGTCAACTCGTGAGTTCCTCTGCGTTCGTCGACCCGTCGTCGCTCGGTGAAGCCGGGTCGATGGGGATGTACAGGCTGAAGGTCGATCCGGTTCCGGGCCGACTCCACAGTCCGATGTGACCGCCATGACTGGCCGCCACGTGCTTGACGATCGCCAGCCCGAGCCCGGTGCCGCCGGTCGCGCGCGACCGCGCCTTGTCGACGCGGAAGAACCTCTCGAAGACCCGCTGCTGGTCGGCGGGTGCGATCCCGATACCGCGGTCGGTGACCGCGATCACGACCATCTCCTCGTCGTCGAGATTCACCACCTTGCGGCTCACCGAGACCACCTCGCCCGCGGGCGAGTGATTGATGGCGTTCACCAGGAGATTCGACAGTGCGGTCAGCAGCAGGGTGCGGTCGCCCTGGATCTGCAGTCCGCTGGCCGCATCCGCGACGAGTTCGATCTCGGCGACCTCCGCGGAGACGCCGGCGGCGGCCACCGCATCCTCCACCAGCGAGTCGACGTCGACCGCCTGGAACTCGGGGATCCGGCCCTCCTGCAGGCGCGACAGCCCGATCAGCTCGTTGACCAGCGTGCCCATCCGGGTCGCTTCCTTCAGCACCCGACGGCCGAAGTGCTCCACCGCCTGGGGGTCGTCGCGCGACTCGAGCATCGCCTCGGCCATCAGGCTGATGGCGCCGAGCGGCGTCTTCAACTCGTGTGAGACGTTGGCGGCGAAGTCGCGTCGCGTGGCCTCCACCCGTTGATTGGTGGAGTCGTCGTCGCCGAACACCAGGGCGTACCGCTCGCCGTCTCGGGACGCGAGCCGTGCGATGCAGCGGACGTTCTCCACCTGCCGCGGCATGGTGCGGCCCGTCGACAGGAAGCCCAGCGACGAATGCGGCGGAACGAAATCGAAATGCCGATCGATGCCGGTGACGAAGACCTCGGTGACGGCCTCGGCCACTCCGTCGGCGATCGTGTCGCGAACCATGCCGAGTTCGACGGCGCGCTTGTTGTAGAGGACCACGTTGTGGAACTCGTCGACGGCGACCATCCCGGTGGTGGTGTGCGCGACGATCAGTCCGAGGAGGTCGGGCCTCGACCGGCCGTCGTCGACGATCACCAGATCTTCCAGTGGTGTGTCCTCCGAACCGGATTCGTCAGATCGGGTACTCACCGTGATCGCGTCTTCCGCCGCACGACTCCCTGCTTCGCCTCAACGACATTCGAACAGAATGTGTCCGATCGCCGGACACATCCCGAAGCTTACGTCGGATCGACGGGTGTTCGCAGCCTGGGCGAACAGTTTTCGGCGCTCGTTCACGCCGGGTTCTCCTGGGTTGCGGGGAGATTAACGATCAGGAGACGACGATGTCCGAGTACTCGGGGTGCTTCTCGACGTACTTCTGAACATACGAACAGACGGGCACGACCCGCTGCCCGTTGGCGCGAACGTCCTCGAGAACGTGTTTGACCAACTGGGCCGCGAAGCCGCGCCCGCCGAAGCGCTCGTAGACGACGGTGTGGGTCAGCGCGAGCCGATCACCGTCCTGCGTGTAGTCGATGTACCCGACCTCGACCGGTTCACCGTCTCCGTCGGTCAGATGGGCGCGGTAGCGCTCCTGCACCGAGAGATGGGTGACCTCTAGAGTACCGTCAGTCATACGTACCAATGTAGCGCAGGCCACACCGGCGGCGCCATGCGGATTCGGGCTACTTATTGCCCTGCGCCGCAACGGCTGCCGCACCCGCGGCCGCGGCCTCGGGATCCAGGTACACCCCGCCCGCGGTGGTCGGGCGGAGGTCGTCGCCGAGGTCGTAGCGCAGCGGGTTGCCGGTCGGGATGTTCAGCCCGGCGATGTCGGCGTCCGAGATGCCGTCCAGGTGCTTCACCAGTGCCCGCAGAGAGTTGCCGTGGGCGGCGACCAGAACGTTCTTACCGGCGCGCAGGTCCGCCTCGATGGCCTCGGTGTAGTACGGGATCAGCCGCTCGACCACGTCCTGAAGGCACTCGGTGAGGGGCACCTCGATGCCGGCGTAGCGCGGATCGCCGACCTGGCTGTACTCGCTGTCGGGCGCGATCGCGGGCGGCGGGGTGTCGTAGCTGCGGCGCCACAGCATGAACTGCTCGTCGCCGTACTTCGCCTTCGTCTCCGCCTTGTTGAGCCCCTGCAGCGCGCCGTAGTGACGCTCGTTGAGCCGCCAGTCGCGGACCACCGGGATCCAGTGACGGTCGGCGGTGTCGAGCGCGATCTGCGCGGTGGTGATGGCACGGCGCAGCAGCGACGTGTACAGAACGTCGGGCAGCAGATCGTGCTCCACCAGCAGTTCTCCCGCACGGACGGCTTCCGCCCGTCCCTTGTCGGTCAGGGCGACGTCGACCCAGCCGGTGAACTGGTTGGACGCGTTCCATTCGCTCTCGCCGTGTCGCATCAGGATCAGGGTGCCGTTGCTCATGCCGCATAGTTTCCCATACGGCCGCGGCGGTCGAGCGACCGAGTGACGCGCCCCGACCGCCTACTTCCGCAGATCCTTGCGGAGGATCTTGCCGGAGGCCGACTTGGGGACGGCCGAGATGAACTCGACGGCCCGGACCTTCTTGTACGGCGCGACGCGTTCGGCGGTGAACGCCATGACCTCGTCCGCGGTCAGCTCCGCGCCCTCGGCGACCACGACGAAGGCCTTCGGGATCTTCCTCGCCGTCGGCGTCGAGCGCGCCGACCACCGCGACGTCGGCGATCTTCGGATGCGTCAGCAGCAGCGCCTCCAGCTCGGCCGGCGGAACCTGATAACCCTTGTACTTGATGAGCTCCTTGAGCCGGTCGACGATCGTGACGCAGCCGGTCGAGTCGACCGTCGCCATGTCGCCGGTGCGCAGCCAGCCGCCCTCGACGATGGTCTCGGCGGTCGCCGCCTCGTTGTTGAGGTAGCCGACCATCACGTTGGGTCCGCGGACCCACAGCTCACCGGGCTCGGACACGCCGTCGGCGGGGATGTCGATGTCCTCCCCGGTGGCCGGATCGACGATCCGGTTCTCCGAGTTCGGTACGGCCCAGCCGACCGACGACAGCGGTGCCTCGACACCGCGCGTGCCCGTACCGCCGTCGAACGGGATCAGGTGGCTCACCGGCGAGAGCTCGCTCATGCCGAAGCCCTGCAGCATGTGCAGGCCGAGACGCTTGGCCACAGCTCGACCCAGTTCCTCGTCCAGCGGCGCCGCGCCGGAGAGCATGGTGTGCAGCGACGACAGATCGTACTGATCGACGATCGGATGCTTGGCGAGCGCGACGGCCACGGGCGGCGCGATGAAGGCATAGGTGACCTTGTGCTTCTGGATGCCCTCGAGGAACTCGACGAGGTCGAAGCGCGGCATCACGAACAGGCTCGCCCGGGCCTTGAGTGCGGCGTTCAGGAGCACCGTCATGCCGTAGATGTGGAAGAACGGGAGGACGGCGAGGATCACGTCGTCGGACTTCATCCCCTGCAGCGGCTCGATCTGCGCGACGTTGGCGACCAGGTTGCGGTGACTGAGCATCACGCCCTTGGGGTTGCCGGTGGTGCCCGAGCTGTACGGCAGCACCGCGATGTGGGTGGCCGGGTCGAAGCTCACCTCCGGTGCGCGATGCCCTCCGCCCAGGAGTTCGGCGGCGTTCGGATGCCCGGTGGCCGCCTGGCCCTCGCCGTCGAGCACGATCACGGCGTCGTCCGCCAGTCCCACCTCGCGGGCCGCCTCGATCGCGGCCGGCGCGAGCAGTGAGATGGTGATGAGCAGTTTCGCCTCGGAGTCGAGGAGTTGCTTCTTGATCTCGGGTGCGGTGAACAGTGCGTTGAGCGTGGTGGCGGTCGCGCCGGAGCGGAGCACGCCGTGGAACACCGTGGCGAACGCCGGGATGTTGGGCGACAGGATCGCGACCACGTCGCCGACGCCGAGCCCGCGCGCCGCGATCGCACCCGCCGCGGCGTCGATCTGTCCGACCAACTGCCGGTACGTGGTCTGCGCACCCGACTTCGAGTCGATGAGCGCGACCCGGTCGAGGTCGTTCTCCTCGAGTCCACCGAACAGGTAGTCGTAGACGCTGACGTTCGGGATCTCGACGTCGGGATACGGCGATGCGAAGCTCATGGTGACCCTTCTGGAGATGACGGGATATTCGACAATGGGCATTGTCGTGTTGGTCAGGTCCCCACGCTACCCGACATTCGAGACACTACGACGGGGCTGTTCCGGCGTCGCCGACCGACCACACCGGTTCCGCGTCGGGATCGTCGAGGGGCGCGATCTGCGGCAGATCGTCCTCGTCGATCAGATGCTCGAAGGCCGCGAGGTTCCGCATCGACTCGCCCCGGGCCTTGCGCCAGGCCCATTCGCGACGGATCGAGGTGAGGAAACCGATCTCGAGGATCTGATTGAAGTCGCCGTCGGCGGCCTCGAGGACCTGGCCGAGCACCCGGTCCACCTCGGTGCGCGAGAGCGCCTCCGCGGAGATCCGCCCCACCAGGTAGATGTCGCCGACGTTGTCGAGGGTGTACGCCACCCCGTAGAGCCGGCGATTGCGTTTGAGGAGATACCGGTACACGGCCTCGAGGTTCTCGTCCGCGCGGCGGCAGACGAAGGCCTCCACTCGGACCCCGTGCGCGCCGGCGGTGAGCAGCACCGTGGTCTTGAGCTTCCGTTCTCCGGGAAGCTCAAGAACGAAGTGCTCGGACTTCGCACCGCCCGACGACTTCCGGACGTACTCGATGCCGGTCTCGTCCAGAGCGGCGCTCAGGGCCGCGGCCGTCTCGTCTGCGTTCACACCATCACCCTCGATCGGTTCCTCCAGCGTCGGATGCCGAATCGCCCGGCATCGCGTCGAACGTCGCCGCCGAACGCCGCGATCGCTCGGTCGTAACTCTCCAGCAGCGCGTCGGTGGTGTGCTCCCACGAGAACTGCCGCGCATGCAGAGCGGCCGCCCGCCCCATTCCCGCGCGGCGATCCGGGTCGGCGACGAGTTCGGCGAGGCGGTCGGTCCAGACGCCGATGTCGTGACCGTCCACCAGCACACCGGTGCGGCCATCGTCCACCGCCACGCCGAGTCCGCCCACGCGCGCGGCGATCACCGGCACTCCGCACGCCTGCGCCTCGATCGCGACCAGCCCGAAGCTCTCCGAGTAACTCGGCACCGCCACCAGATCGGACGCCCGGTAGACGTGCACCAGCCGCTCCGGCGGCTGCGGCGGCAGGAAGTCGACGCGGTCGGCGATTCCCAGTTGCCGAGTGAGGTCCATGAGTGCCGACGGCCGGGCCAGTCCGCTGCCCGACGGTCCGCCCACCACCAGCACGCGCAGACGCCCGGAGAAGTCGCCCGCGATCAGCGGCGCCATCGCCGAGACCAGGACGTCCGGCGCCTTCAAGGGCTGGATCCGGCCGACGAAGGTGACGAGCACATCGTTCTGATCCAGCCCGAGCGCGGCGCGGGAGGCCGCTCGGTCGCCCGGGGAGTAGCGGTCCAGATCGGCGCCGGGCACCACCACGTCGATGCGGGAGGGATCGGCGCCGTACATCTGGACCAGTTCGCCGTCCTCGGTGGCGGTGTTCGCGACGAGACGGTCCGCTTCGTCGACCACCTGCTGCTCACCGACCACACGCAGCATCGGCTCGGCGGCGTCCCCCGCCGCCAGCGAGGCGTTCTTGACCGCGGCGAGCGTGTGCGCGGTGTGCACGAGCGGCACTCCCCAGCGGTCGCGCGCGAGCCAGCCGACCTGGCCCGAGAGCCAGTAGTGGGAGTGGATCAGGTCGTAGTAGCCGGGCTCCTGGGCGGCCTCCGCCCGCAGTACGTTCGCCGAGAACGCGCACAACTGGCTCGGCAGGTCACGCTTGTCGAGGCCGTCGAAGGGACCCGCGACCACATTGCGCACGGTGACCCCGGGGGCGGCCGCGACCACCGGCGCGTCCGCCGACGACGTGGCACGCGTGAAGATCTCGACCTCCACACCGCGGCGCGCCAGCCTGGTGGCCGTCTGCCAGACGTAGACGTTCATTCCTCCGGCGTCACCGGTGCCCGGCTGCGCCAACGGGGAGGTGTGCACCGAGATCAGAGCGATGCGTCTCGGGGCGGAGCCAGCGGTCATGACCCCAGCCTAATGCGGCCGGCCGCGCTCGACACATGCGCAGGCGGCGACTCATGCGCACTTGAGCATCGCTTCGACATCAACGGCACCCCGGTAATACACTTTCCCGGTAACGATTTTCATTATCTTCCAAAGGAACCTCCCGATGACGAAGACCGGGTCCGCGCGCCGCGCCCTCCTGGCGCCCCTCGCCCTCCTCATCGCCGTCGTTGCCGCCGCATGCGGCGGCAACGACGGTCCCGCGCCCACCGACAAACCCGTCGTCGTCGCGTCCACCGACGTGTGGGCCTCCGTCGCGAGCGCGGTGGGCGGCGAACACGCCGACGTCAGCGCCCTGTACACCTCGCCCGACGGCGATCCCCACGAGTTCGAGCCGTCGAGTGCGGATACCGCTCGCGTCCAGGACGCCAACCTCATCGTCATGAACGGCGACCACTACGACCACTTCATGGAGGAGGCGGCCGCCGACGCGAAGGGTGCCGAGGTGGTGGCCGCGGACGTGCGGTCGGACAAGACGCGCGGCAACGAGCACGTCTTCTACGACCTCGCCGCCGTCGCCGACACCGCGAACGCGATCGCGAACGAGCTCGCCGAGATCGCCCCGGCCCACGCCGCCTACTACCGCGACCGCGCCGGCGTCTTCAACAGCCAGATCAACGGACTGCGGGCCGCTCTGGCCGACATCAAGGCGCACCACGACGGCACCGAGGTGGCGTCCACCGAACCGCTCGCCGCGGCCGTCCTCACCGACGCCGGACTGGTCGACATCGCTCCCCCGGGCTTCGTCGACGCCGTCGAGCAGGGACAGTCGCCGTCGGCCGCCGACCGCGCGAAGTTCGACGACCTGCTGACCCAGCACCGCGCCAAGGTCCTGATCTACAACCGCCAGGCCGTCGACCCGAGCACTCAGGCCGTGCTCGACACCGCCCGCAAGGCGCGAATCCCGGTGGTCGAGTTCACCGAGAGCCTGCCCGAGGGCGTGACCGACTACATCGCGTGGCAGCGCGGTCAGATCGATGCGCTGGCGAAGGCGTTGAACGGATGACCGACGCGGTACTCAGCTTTCGCGACGTCGGACTGCAGTTCGGCGACCGCGTCCTCTGGCGCGGCCTCGACCTCGACATCGCGCCCGGCGAGTTCATCGCCGTCCTCGGCCCCAACGGTTCGGGCAAGACCTCACTGCTGCGCGCGATCCTCGGCGAGACCGTACCCACCACCGGGACCATCTCCGCACACGGCAGTCTCGGATACGTGCCGCAGCAGCACGCCGAGGACTCCGACACGATGATGCTGCGCGGCCGCGACCTGGTCGGTTTCGGCGTCGACGGCTCCGCTTGGGGCATCGGGCTGCGCGGTATGTCCCGCCGGCGCACCGCCGTCGACTCGGCGCTCCGACAGGTCGGCGCCACCGGCTTCGCGGACCGGCCGCTGGGGCTGCTGTCGGGCGGCGAGCAGCAACGGCTCCGGATAGCGCAGGCGCTCACCCGCGACCCGGCCATCCTCCTGTGCGACGAGCCGCTCGCCAGTCTCGATCTCGCGAGCCAGCGGGTGGTGGTCGATCTGCTCGACGCCCGGAGGCGGCGTGATGACACCGCGGTCCTGTTCGTCACTCACGAACTCAATCCGGTGCTGCCGTTCGTCGACCGCGTGCTCTACCTGGCCGGCGGATCGTTCCGCATCGGCGCGGTCGAAGAGGTGATGAACACGCGCACCCTGACCGAGCTGTACGGCAGCCCGGTGGAGGTGCTCCGGATCGGCGGGCGGCTCGTGGTGATCGGAGGCGAGGACGATCACCACTGCGTCGCTCATCAGTATCCGGGCGACGTACTCGGGACCGACGCCGGATTCGCGGTCGCCGGGGAGGATCTGTGATCGCGCCGACGACGACCGTGCTCGCCGCCGACATCGGCAACTTCTGGAACTTCTCGCAGACGGCAGACCTGCTCTCCCGCGGCTTCGTTCAGCAGTCGGTGCTCGCCATCGCGTTGCTCGCGCTGCTCGGCGGCCTGCTGGGTCCGTTGATCGTCGCACGGCAGATGAGTTTCGCCGTCCACGGTGCCGCAGAGCTCTCGTTCACCGGTGCGGCCGCGGCGCTGCTCGCCGGCGTGGGCGTGAACATCGGCGGCGTGATCGGCGCGGTGTTCGCGGCCGCGGTGTTCGGGCTCCTGGGTCGCCGCGCGAGGGAACGGGACTCGGTGATCGGTGCCGTCATGGCCTTCGGCCTCGGTCTCGGCGTGCTGTTCTTGAGCCTCTACGGCCGGGTCGGCACCGGCTTCGCACTGCTGGCCGGGCAGGTGGCGAGTGTCGGACGCACCGGGCTGATCGCCGTCGCGGTGACCGCGGCGGTCGTGGTGGTGGTGTACGCGATCATCTACCGTCCGCTGATGTTCGCCAGCCTGGATCCGCGGGTCGCCGCGGCGTCCGGCGTCCCGGTGCGGCTGCTGTCGGTGGTGTTCGCGATCCTGGTCGGTCTCGCGGCCGCGCAGGGCGTGCAGATCATCGGCGCCCTGCTGGTGATGAGCCTGCTGATCACTCCGGCCGCAGCGGCGGTCCGGCTGTCGGCCAATCCGACGGTCGTGGTGGTGCTGTCGGTCGTCTTCGCCGGAGTCTCCGCCATCGGCGGGCTCATCCTGTCGCTCGCGCCCGAACTCCCCGTGTCGGTGATGGTCACCACCATCTCGTTCGCCATCTACCTCGTCTGCCGCGTGGTGGGGATGCGGTCGCGCGACTGAGGCGGCGGCCGAGCGACGCTCCTCGACTCGCTCGACCGGCCTGGGACCCTCGGTCCCCTACTCCTCCGGACCGCCCGGATTGCAGCGGCTCGAGATCATCTCCTCGGGCGACACCACGGGACGGTTCGGTTCGATGTTCCAGGTCGGCTTGTCCGGCTGGACGATGCGGGCGAACGTCCAGTGACAGTCGAACTGCGCCTTCATCCCCGGGGTGTCCGCGCCCGGATCGAGTCGAAGGACCTCGCGCCACGCCTCGTCGCCCGCCGTCGGCGACTGCACCCTCCGGCCGTTGGGAGTGGGGGCGATCTGCAGGCTCGGTCCCACTTCGGTCTGCACCCAATCGGCCGACGCGATGTACGGCGGCGGAAGCACCGGCGTCGGGGCGCTGCTCGTGACCGAGGACGAGGCCGTGACCCGAGTCGGGATCGAGTCCGAAGGCGACACCGCCGACTCGTTCCCGCCGGAACATCCCGCGAGCGCGATCGCGGCGGTGCACGTCACCGCCGCGATCATCGCGGGACGTCTCACGAAGGCTCCCCCAGATGAATTCGGTCCCACGCCTCGCGGCGGTCCCGGTCGGGATCGATCTCCACGCGCGTCGGATCGTCCAGCACCATCACCCTGCGATCCTCGCGCGTATAGCGCGGCCAGTCCGGTGCGGGCACGCCGGTGCGCGCGAACCAACTCCACATCGACTGCATCGTCGCGGTGATCCGCTTCGTCGACCCCCAACTGCCCGCGGCGGCGAGACCGACGCCGATCGGATCCCGGTACGTGCCGAACACCGCCAGCAGTTCGGTCGCGTGGGTCGCACCGATTCCGGTGGCCTTCAGCAGCAGCGGCGCGTAGTCGAAGCGGTACACGTACGTGGGCGCGTGGTCACTGTGATACCCGGCGAACCGGATCGTCGGGGTCCAGAACGTCGCATCGGCAGCGATCATCACATCGCGGCGCTTGACCGGATAGAGGTTCTGCAGCAGATCGGCGTCGCCGGTGTCGCCGAGCCCCACGAGTGCCTGGTCGCTGTCGGGAAGGATGTTCCAGAACCGGGCGAACAGTTCGCCCTCGTCTTTGTTGTTGCCGATGATGGTCGGGACCGAGATGGTGTTGCCGTCGCGCGCCGCGTCGAGCGGATGCTGCGGGAGATAGTCGCCGTCGACCACCGGGGCGAAGGGAATCGGGTCGGTGAGCCGGGCTCCGCGGGTGAAGCCGATCAGCTTGTTGCCCGCGCGCAGCAGTTCGGTCGCGGTGGCTCCCCCGAGTACGCGTGCCACCAGCGCCGGATCGTGAGGCGGCTCGTCGCGCTCGGGCCCCTTGCGCCGGGTGGGATCGATCAGTATCCGGACGAACTCGTCGGCGAACAGGCGCGCATTGTCCTTGCTGACGATCAGGTCCGGGGCAGGGCTCTGCGAGATGGCTCCGGAGAACAGTCCCTTCGCGGACGGCGTGGACAGCAGCGTGAGCACCGCCGACCCGCCCGCGCTCTCACCGAACACCGTCACCCGCGACGGATCCCCGCCGAACGCGGAGATGTTGCGCTGCACCCACTCCAGACCGGCGACCATGTCGCGCAGCCCCACGTTGGCGTCAAACGGCCGCTCGTCGGTCGAGTACTCGCTGAAGTCGAGGAATCCGAGCGGACCGTAGCGGTAGTTCACCGTCACCACGATCACGTCGCGCGCCCGAGCGAGGTACGCGCCGTCGTAGATCGGCGTCGACGTGCCGCCGAGGATGTAGGCACCGCCGTAGTTGAACACCATCACAGGGCGCGGCGTAGCCGAGACGGTCGACGGCGCGAAGACGTTCAGGGTCAGACAATCCTCACTGCGCGGCTGGAACTTACCGGCCCCGCGCGCCGTGAAGAGCTTGTCCTGGATCGGTGCGGCCCCGTAGTCGTAGCACTCGAGTACCCCCGGCCAGGGTGTCACCGGGCGCGGTGCCCGCCACCGGTGCTGCCGCACGGGCGGCTCCGCGAAGGGGATGCCCCGCCATGAGATGGTGCCGCGACGCGCTCCGCGACCGCGCTTGCCGTCGACCGCACCGTCGAGGGTCTGAACCACAGTGTCCATTACTGCCATGGCGTCGACCCTAACCCGAGCGTCGTCATTACCATTGACACCGTGGGCCTCTCTTCTCGCGTCATCGATCTGAACGCCGACCTCGGCGAGGGGGTCGGCGACGACTCGGCGATGATCACCCTGGTGACGAGCGCGAACGTCGCGTGCGGCTTCCATGCAGGCACTCCGCGCGAACTGTTGGCCACCTGCCGCGAGGCGGCCGCCGCCGGCGTGCGGATCGGCGCGCAGGTCTCCTACCCGGACCTGTCCGGGTTCGGCCGCCGTTTCATGGATCTCGCCCCCGACGACCTGTTCGCCGACATCGTCTATCAGATCGGCGCTCTGCGGGCGCTCACCGAATCCGTCGGCGCCACCGTGGAATACTTGAAGCCGCACGGCGCGCTCTACAACGCGGTGGTGCATCACACGACGCAGGCCGGCGTCGTCGTCGAGGCGGCGGCCGCGTCCGGCCTCCCCCTCATGTGCCTGCCCGGATCGGAGGTGGAACGGATCGCCGGCTCAGCGGACGTGCCGGTCATCCGCGAGGCCTTCGCCGATCGCGGCTACACCCCCGAGGGCACGCTGGTGCCCCGGTCCGAGCCCGGTGCCCTGCTCACCGATCCGGCCGAGGTGGCCGCGCGAGTGCTCGAGCTGGCGGAGACCGGACGGATCACGGCGATCGACGGCACGGTGGTGGAAGTGATCGCCGACTCGGTGTGCCTGCACGGCGACACCCCCGGCGCGGTGGAGCACGCCCGTCGCGTCCGCGCCGCGCTCGCACGCGCCGGCGTCGACGTGCGCGCTCGGTGAGAACCCCCGTACCCGCCGACAGCGCCCGCGGGGTGGCCGCGGGATTCGGCGCCTACGCGCTGTGGGGCCTGTTCCCGATCCTGTTCGACGCGATGCTCCCGGCCGGTCCGTGGGAGATCCTCGCCAACCGCATCCTGTGGACGCTCGTGCTGTGCGCCGCGATTCTCGCCGTGCTGCGCGACTGGTCGTGGATCGCGCCGCTGCGCCGACGACCCCGGCTGATCGCCGGCGTCACCGCCGCCGCCCTGCTCATCGCCACCAACTGGGTCGTGTACGTCGCAGCTGTCACCTCCGGCCACACCAGCGACGCCGCCCTCGGCTACTTCCTGAATCCGATCGCCACCGTGGCCCTGGGCGTAGTGCTGCTGCGGGAACGCCTGCGGCCACTGCAATGGGCGGCGGTGGCGGTCGGCGTGATCGCGGGCGGCTATCTCACCTTCGCCGCGGGCGTGTTTCCGACCACGGCGCTGGCCCTGGCAGCGTCGTTCGCCCTGTACGGGCTGGTCAAGAAGAAGGTCGGCGACACCCTGCCCGCGCTTCACGGACTCACCTTGGAGACGGCGATACTGGCGCCGGCCGCGGCGGTCATCCTGGTGGTCGTCGCATTCACTCCGGCCGGTCTCACGTTCGGTGACGGCGTCGGGCACACCGGCCTGCTGGTGTTCTCCGGCGTCGCGACCGCGGCGCCGCTGCTGCTGTTCGCCGCTGCCGCCCGTCGCATCCCGCTGGTGACCGTCGGGCTGTTCCAGTTCGTCACACCGATCATGCAGCTGCTGTGCGCGGTGCTGATCCTCGACGAACACCTGCCGCCCGAACGCTGGATCGGATTCGCGATCGTGTGGGTGGCGCTGGCGCTGCTGGCGACCGACAGTGTCCTCAGAGCTTGGTGGAACCGGCCTTCTTCGCCTCGCGCGTGATCGAGGACCAGGCCTCGCTTCCCCAGGTCCGCGCCGCGGCGGCCCATTCGCGTCCCCTCCGCACCATCGGGCCGGCCTCGGCGGGGATCTCGCCGGCCGGGATCCGATCGCGACCGGGGTGCATCTCCACGGTGAGGAAGGCCGCCGCCACCGCGAGCACGGTGGCGATCAGCGCGAGCCCGCCGAGCACGCCGCTGTCGGACATCTCGACGGCCAGGTACCGCGTGGCCAGAAGCAGCCCGGAGAAGGCCGCAGTGCCGAAGACGACCACCGCGAGCCGGTGACGCGACCAGCCCAGTTCGGGGCGGGTGAGCGCCGCCTCGAGCGTGAGGGTGAAGATCGCTCCGGCGAGGACGTCGATCGCGTAGTGGAAGCCGAAGCCGAGGGTCGCGCCGGTGGTGCAGATCAACCAGAACGTGCCGAACACCTTCGACAGCACCGGACCCCGCCATCCGTGCAGGAAGATGCACATCGCCCATGCGGTGTGCAGGCTCGGCATGCAGTTCCGTGCCACGCTCTGGTTGTAGTAGTGCGCCGCGGGATCGCCGATCACCGGCAACTGCTGCGGCCACACGTCCTGCCAGTCCGCGCCCAGCAGCTCATGACCGAAGGCGTAGGTGGGGCCGACGACGGGGAACAGGAAGTAGATCACCGGACCGATCAGCCCGATCAGCAGGAAGGTCCGCACGATGTGATGCCGCGGGAAGCCGTCGCGGGCGCTGTTGCGGAGTTGGAAGAAGGCGATCACCGCCGCGGCCACCGGCAGGTACACGTAGACCTTGCTGAGGACCTCGGTGAGCCACGGGGTACCGGAGACCACCGAGCCGATCGCCCACGACGGGCTGCCGAGGGCCCGGTCGGCGAGTTCGACGTATTCGTCGAGCACGTTCGGGTTGGCCCGGCTCGACAGCACCAGCCACACGTCGCCGACGCGACCCATCACGATCAACAGCAGCCCGAGGCCCACCGCCTTGAGAGTTCCGGCCCGCTCGCGCCCGTGCAGTCGCCATCCCGCGAAGGCGGCCGTGCCGATCAACGCGAACAGGATGCCGTTCCCGACGGTCGGGGCGTTGCCGACGATCAGACGCTGCGTGTTCCAGGCGAGTTCGAGTGCGACGGCCGCGCCCACCACGGGCAGTCGCATCCGCGACGGCATGCACACGAGCGCGAGCAGCATGCCCGCGATCTTGATCTCACCGATCTGCGGCCGTCCCACCAGATCGGTGGCGAGGAGATCCAGCGGTCCGCGCAGGTGGTTCACCCGAGCGACGACCTCGATCAGGATGACGAACCCGACCAGGATTCCGACGATGAGCGCCCAGACACGGCCCGAGAACTCGAGACGGCGCCCCGAACGCAGCTGCGCCCACATCGACCGCAAGGAATCCTCAGCAAACATTCCTTACACGTTAGTAAACGAATACTTAACAGTAGGAATCAGAGTGACGCAATCGTCATTCAACCGAACGAACGACGTGACCCGCAGCACTCAGCCGACGCGGCGTTGCCTGGCGAACTCCGCCAGGACCACACCTGCCGCGACCGAGGCGTTGAGGCTCTCCACCTCGCCCGCGATCGGAATCGACAGGATCGAGTCGCAGTTCTCGCGAACCAGACGCGACAGCCCCTTGCCCTCCGACCCGACGACGATCACCGTGGGGCCCGTGCCGTCGTAGTCGTCGAGCGAGACATCGCCGCCCGCGTCGAGTCCGACGATCTGGGCGCCCTTCTTGGCCCAGTCGAGCAGGGTGCGGTTCAGATTCGGCGTGGCCGCCACCGGCATCCGGGCCGCAGCACCCGCGCTGGTGCGCCACGCGACGGCGGTCATCCCCGCGCTGCGCCGCTGCGGGATCACCACACCGTGTCCGCCGAACGCGGCCACACTGCGGATCACCGCACCGAGGTTGCGCGGGTCGGTGATGTTGTCGAGCGCCACCAGCAACGGCGCCTGCGGCGCGGCGAGGGCATCCGCCATGAGATCGTCCGGGTGCGCGTACTGGTACTCCGGCACCTGCAGTGCGAGCCCCTGATGCAGCCCGTTCGGCGACATCCGGTCCAGTTCCGGCTTCGCGACCTCGAGGATCGAGATCCCGCGGTCTCCCGCGGTGTGCACCGCCTCCTTGACGCGCTCGTCGGCGTCCACTGTCGTCATCACATACAGCGCGGTGGCGGGCACCCCGGCACGCAGACATTCGACGACCGGGTTGCGGCCCACGACGTACTCGGGACCGCCGTCCTCGGACTTGCGGTGATTGCGACGCCCCGCGGCCTTGGCCGCGGCCTTCGCCTTCTTGTGAGCGGGGTGGTAGGTGCGGTCGACGGCCTTCGGAGTGGCTCCGCGGCCTTCGAGACCGCGCCGGCGCTGCCCGCCGGATCCGACGACCTGGCCCTTCTTGCTTCCGGCCTTCCTGGTCGCCCCGCGACGCTGTGAGTTTCCGGCCATCAGTGTTCCTTCGATTTGAGCGCCCACTGGGCGCCGTCGGGGGTGTCGGTCACTTCGACGCCGGCTGCGGCGAGCCGGTCGCGGACCTCGTCCGCGGTGGTCCAGTCCTTAGCGGCGCGGGCCTGCGCCCGCCGCTCCAATTCTGCCTTGACGAGCACGTCGAGCGCAGCGTGAGCGTCGTCATCGACGCCCTCGGCGGCCCAGTGCGGGTCGAGCGGATCGGTCCCGAGGACCGCGGTCATGGCCCTCACCTGCGCCGCGATCTGCCTCGCGCGGCCACCGTCGCCCGACTCCAGGGCGGTGTTGCCCTCGCGGACGGCGTTGTGCACGGCCGCGAGCGCGGCCGGAACTCCGAGGTCGTCGTCGAGGGCGGCGGCGAAGTCGTCGTTCACCTCGCCGACCTCGACGTCGCCGACGCGTTCGGCGACGCGATGCACGAACGACTCGATACGCCGATAGCCGGCCGCGGCCTCGGCCAGCGCGCCGTCGGAGTACTCGAGCATGGACCGGTAGTGCGCGCTCCCGAGGTAGTAGCGCAGTTCCACGGCCCGGGCCCGCTCCAGCATCGCCGGGATGGCGACCACGTTGCCGAGCGATTTGCTCATCTTCTCGCCGCTCATCGTGACCCAGCCGTTGTGCAGCCAGTACCGAGCGAAGCCGTCGCCGGCACCGTGGCTCTGAGCGATCTCGTTCTCGTGATGCGGAAAGATCAAATCCATTCCGCCGCAATGAATGTCGAACTCGGCACCGAGCAGCGAGGTCGCCATCGCCGAGCACTCGAGGTGCCAGCCGGGACGCCCGTCGCCCCACGGCGTCGGCCACGACGGCTCCCCGGGCTTGGTGGCCTTCCACAGCGTGAAGTCACGGGGATCGCGCTTGCCGGTGCCCGCGCTCTCACCCTGGTGTACGTCCTCGAGCCGGTGGCCGGAGAGGCTTCCGTAGTCGGGCAGACTGCGCACGTCGAAGTAGACGTTGCCGTCGGCGGCGTACGCGTGACCGCGCTCGATGAGACGCTCCATGTACTGCACCATCTGGGTGATGAAGCCCGTGGCACGCGGCTCCGCCGAGGGCGGCAGCACACCGAGGGCGTCGTAGGCCCGGGTGAACTCCCTCTCGTGCGTGGCCGCCCATTCCCACCACGGACGGCCCGCTTCGGCGGCCTTGTTCAAGATCTTGTCGTCGATGTCGGTGACGTTGCGGACGAAGAGCACGTCCAACCCGCGGTAGGCGAGCCACCGCCGCAGCACGTCGAACGCGATGCCGCTCCGGACGTGACCGATGTGGGGAACGCCCTGAACCGTCGCACCGCACAGGTACACCGATGCCGTTCCGGGACGAAGGGGAACGAAGTCGCGAACCTCGCGGGCAGCCGAGTCGTAGAGGCGTAGAGTCACGGCCTGCGATTCTACTTGAGGGCCAGCAGTGCGGTGGCCACCGCCGCGATGCCCTCGCCGCGTCCCGTCAGACCCAGTCCGTCGCTGGTGGTGCCGGAGACCGAGACCGGTGCCCCCAGCAGATCGGACAGCACCCGCTGGGCCTCCGCACGACGCGGCCCGACCTTCGGCCGCTCCCCGATGATCTGCACCGAGGCGTTCACCGGAGCGAAGCCCGCCTCGTCGAGAAGGCCGCGGACGTGGCCGAGCATCGCCGCGCCGGTGACCCCGGACCACTCCGGTCGCCCCACGCCGAAGACCGCGCCGACATCGCCCAGCCCGGCGGCCGAGAGCAGTGCGTCGCAGAGTGCGTGAACGCCGACGTCGCCGTCGGAGTGCCCCGAGCAGCCGTCGGCGTCGTCGAAGAGCAGCCCCAGCATCCAGCAGGGTCGGCCGGCCTCGATCGGGTGGACGTCGGTCCCGACGCCGACGCGCATGTCCATCGCAGACACTCAGTGCTCCTGTGCGGTGATGAGCCTGGCCAGTGCCAGGTCGAACTGGGTGGTCACCTTGAACGCCATCGCGTCACCCTGGATCACTCGAACCGGGATGCCCAGGGCTTCGACCAGTCCGGCGTCGTCGGTGGCGTCTGCCTGTGCGTCGTGCGCCCGGCGCAGTACCTGTGCGGTGAAACCCTGCGGGGTCTGCACGGCACGCAACTCCGACCGGTCGGGAGTTTCCCGCACCAAGCCGTCGGCGTCGACCCGTTTGAGGGTGTCGGCGACCGCGATTCCCGGGACCACCGCGTCGGCGCCGCCCCGGAGCGCGGTGACCACCGAGGCGAAGAGTGCCGGCGGGGTTAGAGCCCGGGCCGCATCGTGCACCAGGATCAGTTCCGCGTCGGGCACGGCCGCCAGACCGGCCCGGACCGAATCGCTCCGCTCGGCTCCGCCCGGCACCACGACGGCGTCCGGGACGAGCGCCGCGGCGCGGTCGAGCAGTTCCGGAGGTGCGGCCACGACGATGACGTCGACGACGCCGGACCTGCGTGCCGCCGAGGCGCTCAGCTCGAGCAGCGTGACGCCGTCGAGCTCGACGAACGCCTTCGGCACGGTCTCACCGAGACGCGTACCTCTTCCCGCTGCCGGGATCAGTGCGGCTACCGGGCCACTGCCTGCTGTCAGGACGCCGCAGCCAGGATCTCGTCGAGCATGCTGTCGGCCTTGGCGTCGTTGGTGTGCTGTGCGAGCGAGAGCTCGTCGACCAGCACGCGCCGGGCCCGGGTCAGCATGCGCTTCTCGCCTGCCGACAGACCGCGGTCCTGCTCGCGGCGCCACAGATCGCGGACGATCTCGGCCACCTTGATGATGTCGCCGGAGATCAGCTTCTCCTGATTGGCTTTGAATCGGCGGGCCCAGTTGGTGGGCTCCTCCGTGTGCGGTGCGCGCAGCACCTGAAAGACCTGATCCAGACCCTCCTGGCCGACCACGTCGCGCACACCGACGTAATCGAGCTTGCTGGACGGGATCTGAACTGTCATGTCACCGTCGGCAACCTTCAGGACCAGGTACTCGATCTCTTCACCCTTGATGGTCCGAATGACGATGTCTTCGACTCGAGCAGCACCGTGATGGGGGTATACAACGGTGTCGCCAACTTTGAAATTCAATGTCCACTGCCCCTTTCGAATGTAACCAGTCTAACACGCGAGGGCCGACAGCCTTCTCCAACGGTGCAGGTCAACCGAGGTGCAAGCAGGTGAACGACGGTATTTGCGCCCCGCCTGCCACCTTCGGGAAGCACAGTTGCACGCCTGAACCGAACGGCCCGGCGCTAATATCATCGGGACAATCTGGCGACCCGGGCGAACTTTTCCCGGCCTCGCCAACTACGCTGCGTAGTGAGAGTTCGCATCACCGGCGGACAACGCGACGACCACCCCGGAGGAAATGGTGTCAGTGCTCAATCGGTCCACCCGCCGTCTGGCCTCGGCCGCCGCAGTCGGCGCGCTCGGCATCGCGATCGCCCTCGGCACCACGGCCTGCGGTGCGGGAAAGATCTCGCAGACCGCGAATCAGGAGCCGGCCGTCAACGGCGCGAGCGGATCCATCACTCTGACCCCGTCCGAGTACGACGGCCAGGAGATGTCGAACGGATCGATCGCGATCCGCAATGCGCATGTGCTGTACCCGGTCTCGAAGGCCGACCAGATCTTCGGCGACGGCGGACCGTTCGCCCTCGCGTTCAACATCGCCAACGACAGCCCCACTCGCGTGGTCAAGCTGCAGAGCGTCTCGGCGAAGACCGGCAACATCAAGCTGACGCCTCCGACCTCGACCACCGGCGGCGACCCCGCCTCCATCGCCCCCGGAAAGGCCCTGCTGGCCGGACAGCCGTCCGGCTCGGATCCGGATCTGGCCGCCGGAGCGGACAGCCGGTGGACGGTGGAGCTCACCAACGCCGGCGACACCGTCGCCGCCGGTCTGACCGTCCCGATCACCTTCAACTTCGCCGTCTACGACCTGGGCGGCAAGCAGGTCGAGACCGTGTCGACCACCGTCGACACCCCGGTCGACGGCGGCACGCTCAACGAGCGCCAGGACGTCGTCCGCGACGTGCAGGGCGAGAGCGAGCACTGAGCCGCACCGAACTCCTCACAGCGGCGCCCCGGTCACTCGACCCGGGGCGCCGCTCTTGTCGTACCGGTCGCCTACAGTGTCTGCGTGGCCGGACGGACCGGGTGACGAGCGCGTCGGCGGACAGGGGAAGACATGGCTAAGACCCGATCGGTGTTCCGCTGCTCCGCATGCGGTCACCAGGTGGCGAAGTGGTTCGGCAGATGCCCCGAGTGCGGCGAATGGGGAACCATCGCCGAATCGGCGCCGGCGGCCGCCGCCGCACGCACCGGCACCGCGTCGGTGGCACCGTCCAGTCCGGCCGTCCGCATCACCGAGGTGGTCTCCGGAGCGGTGGGCTCATGCCCCACCGGCATCGCCGAGTTCGACCGCGTGCTCGGCCGCGGAGTGGTCCCCGGTTCGGTGATCCTGCTCGCGGGCGAGCCCGGGGTCGGCAAATCGACACTCCTGCTCGAAACCGTGAAACACTGGGCGGCGCAAGGCAAGACGGCACTGTACGTCACCGGGGAGGAGTCGGCCGGCCAGGTCCGGCTTCGCGCCGAACGCACCGACGCGGTGCACGAGAACATCTACCTGGCGTCGGAGACCGACCTCGCGACGGTGCTCGGACACGTCGAGGCGGTGGCGCCCACCCTGCTGATCGTCGACTCCGTGCAGACGATGGTCGCGACGGGCACCGACGGCGTCACCGGCGGTGTCACGCAGATCCGGGCGGTCACCACCGCACTGGTCTCGCTCGCCAAGACGAGCGGAATCGCCGTGATCCTGGTCGGTCACGTCACCAAGGACGGCACCGTGGCCGGTCCCCGCTCACTGGAGCATCTGGTGGACGTGGTGCTGGCCTTCGAAGGCGACCGCCACTCGTCGCTGAGGATGATCCGGGGCATCAAGAACCGATTCGGCCCCTCCGACGAAGTCGGCTGCTTCGAGCAGCGGTCCGACGGCATCCATCAGGTCAGCGACCCGTCGGGCATCTTCGTACACCACCACGAGTCCGATGTCGCGGGCAGCGCCGCCCTGGTCGCGATGGACGGCCGCCGCGCCCTCGTCGGCCAGATCCAGGCGCTGCTCAACGACACCCAGATGACCTCGCCCAGGCGCGCGGTCTCCGGTCTGGACTCGGCGCGTGTGGCGATGATGCTCGCCGTCGCCGAGAAGCACGCGGGCATCAAGGCCAGCACCAAGGAGGTCTACGCCTCCACCGTCGGCGGGATGAAAGTCACCGAGCCGGCCGCCGACCTGGCGATCTTCCTGGCGCTCTACTCGTCGCACCACAACGTCGCGGTACCGTCGTCGACCGTCGCGATCGGCGAGGTCGGCCTCGCCGGCGAGGTCCGACGTGTGTCGTCGGTGGGCCGCCGAGTCGCCGAGGCCAAACGGCTCGGGTTCGGGCACGCGATCATTCCCGCCGGAACGCAGGATGAGGATCTGCCGCGCGGAATCCGCATCAGCCGGGTCAACAACCTCCTGGAGGCACAGTCGGCGGCGACGGCGCGATCGGACTACGCTCAGGCCCCGTTCTGATGCCCTGAGGGATGCACCGCGCGATCGCGGTATCCGGCGAAGTGCTTCTCGAGATCGATGGCGATGAACAGCCCGTGCGCCGCGGCGACGGGCTCCTGGGGATCGCCGAGATGGGCGACGGCGCGCGTGTAGACCTTGCGGCGCACGCCTCCGAGGATCTCACCGGTGAACTGCACGGTGGAGCCCAGCGGAATCGGCTTGGCGTAGTCGATCTCCAGGTGCCCGGTCACCACCGGCATGCGGAGCAGTAGCGGCGAGGTTCCCATCACCTCGTCGAAGGCTGTGGAGAGGAGTCCGCCGTGGATCACGCCGGGACCGCCCTGCATCCAGTCCTCCACCTTCATCGATGCGGACACCGTGAGCCCCTCGCCCGCGATCACGTCGATCCGCAGGCCCACCGGCGCGTCGGCGCCGCATCCGAAACACATGCTGTGATGCAGGTTGATTCGACGGCCGGGCGACGTCGCCTTCGGGTCGCGGGACAGTGGCTCGATGTCTGCGGGCAGCACGAATGAGGTCTTCACGTACCGCTACCCTAGTTCAGGTGACCGACACCGTTATCCCCGAGTCCAGCCGCGCCGAGCAGATCCGTTCCGCGCTCCGCCGCGTGGCTCCGGGGACCGGGCTTCGCGACGGACTCGAACGCATCCTCCGCGGCGGCACCGGCGCGCTGATCGTCCTCGGATACGACGACGACACCGAGCGGCTCTGCGACGGCGGTTTCCACCTCGACATCGAGTTCGCCCCCACCCGTCTGCGCGAACTGTCGAAGATGGACGGCGCCGTGGTGCTCTCCGACGACGGCAAACGGATCGTGCGCGCCAACGTCCAGCTGATGCCAGATCCCACCATCCCCACTGAAGAGTCGGGCACACGGCACCGCGCCGCCGAGCGGACCGCCATCCAGACCGGGGTCCCGGTGATCTCGGTGAGTGCGTCGATGTCGATCGTGAGCGTGTACGTGGGCGGACAGCGTCGCGTCGTCGAGAACCCGGACGCCATCCTCTCGCGCGCCAACGTCGCGCTCACCACGCTCGAACGATACAAGTCTCGCCTCGACGAGGTCAGCAGCCAGCTCTCGCGCGCGGAGATCGAGGACTACGTGCTGCTGCGCGATGCGATGAGTGCCGCCCAGCGGATGGAGATGGTCCGACGCGTCTCGGTCGAGATCGACGAGTACGTCCTCGAACTCGGAGTCAACGGCAGGCAGGTATCGCTGCAGTTGGAGGAGTTGATCAACGACAACGACACGATGCGCGAACTGCTGGTGCGCGACTACCACGCGAGCCCGGAGCCGGCCAGCACCGAACAGGTGCGCCAGATACTCGAAGCGGTGGAGTCGCTCTCGGACGCCGATCTGCTCGATCTGACGATGGTGGCCGGGGCCTTCGGCTACCCGACCTCGCTCGAGGCCCAGGACACCGCGATGAGCCCCCGCGGCTACCGTCTACTGGCCCGCATCTCCCGCCTGCAGTTCGGCCACATCGACCGGCTCGTCCGTCATTTCGGCACCCTGCAGTCGCTGCTCGCGAGCAGCGCCGCCGATCTTCAGTCGGTCGAGGGCATCGGGAGCATCTGGGCCCGGCACATCCGGGAGGGACTCTCGCGGCTCGCCGAGAGCAGCCTCGAACGGTTCGACTGACGTCGGATCGCTACTGCTGTGCGGGTGCCTGCGCCGGAGCGACGAAGTTGAACGTGATCGGCGCCGACTCACGCTCGGCCAGCTTCGCGGTGGCCTGGTAGCCGCCCGCCGCCACCTGGACGCGCTTCTTGGTGCATCCGGGATTGCTGGTGGTGCCCGACCAGGTGATGGTGTCGGTGACCTGCTGGCCCGGCGCAAGAACCTGGATGTTCACGCCCTTGTCCGGCGCGCAGTCCTGCGCCGACCACAGCGTCCGGCTTCCGTCCAGCGTGCGGACGATGACGTTCTGGGCGGCCTTGCCCACGTCGCGCGAACAGGCGGCGAGTCCGCCGTTGGTGGTGACGATCGTGAAGACCGGCTGGTCGCCGACGGTGTATGTGGGCTTGTCCGTGTAGAGCACCACCGACAGGCTCTGGTCGGAGCATCCGGGAGCACCCGCGTCCGCGGCGGGTGCGTCGGACTGCTGCGCGGGCGCGGGGGCGGGAGCCGAGGGCGTGGCACTCGGATCGCCGCCCTGGCCGTGCTCGCCTCCGCCGCTGGGCGCCTCACTGCTCGGCGGGGCGCTCTGCACTGCGGTCGACGGCGCCGCGAGCTCGGTCGAGGACTTCGCCGCGGCGTTCTTCGAGTCGGGGGTGCTGTCGGAACCGCCGCTGAGCCAGACGATCAGGAGGATGACCACAACGATCGCGACGACCGCCCCGACGCCGGCGACGAGGCGCCGGCGCCAATACACCTCGGGCGGCAGTGGTCCTTGCGGTTCAATCACGCCCTCAACGGTATCGCCGCTCCCCTGTCAAGAGCAGCGAGGCCGTCCGGCGTGTCGTCGATTCCGCCGACCGAGGGCTCACTCGCCGATGTCGCCGATCACCTCGACCATCTCGACCTGACCGTCTTCGAGACGGTACGTGAGGCCGACGACGGCGAGCGTCCCCTTCTCGACCCGGTCGGCGATGATCTGGCTGCGGTCCATCAGCAGATGCACCGTCTCCTTCACGTGCCTGCCGATGAACCCGTAGTAGTCGTCGATGCCCTCGGCGCGTCCGGCCAGAATGCTCGGCATCACCTTCTCGACGATCGTCCGCACGTAGCCGTTCGGGAGGGTGTTGTTGTCGAGGGACTCGAGCGTCGAGCCGACGGCACCGCAGCTGCTGTGGCCGAGCACCACGATCAGCGGAACATTCAGAACGTCGGGGCCGAACTCGATGGTTCCGAGAACCGCTTCGTCGAGCACATGGCCGGCGGTGCGGACCACGAACATGTCCCCGAGCCCCTGGTCGAAGATGATCTCCGCGGCCAGCCGCGAGTCGCCGCAGCCGAACAGAACCACGTGCGGCTTCTGGCCGGAGACCAGAGCGGCCCGCTGGTCGCTACTCTGGTTCGGATGAATCGACCCCCCACCGACGAAACGCTCGTTGCCTTCTTTGATGACCTGCCATGCTTGCGCGGGGGTTAAGTTCTCCATGAGCGCAAGTATGCCACCGCGCGATGTACTCGATTGGTTCACCCGTGCCCGTCGACCGCTGCCGTGGCGCGAACCGGGCATACCCGGCTGGCACATCCTGATCAGCGAGATCATGCTCCAGCAGACTCCAGTCGCGCGCGTCCTCGAGCCCTGGCAGGAATGGGTGCGGCGGTGGCCGGTTCCGTCCGCGATGGCCGCCGAGACCACCGGAGAAGTGGTCCGCGCGTGGGGCCGGCTGGGGTATCCCCGGCGCGCGATGCGGCTCCACGAATGCGCGGGCGTCCTGGCCGCCGAGCACGGCGACGTGGTCCCCGACGACGTCGACACCCTGCTCGCGCTGCCGGGGATCGGCGACTACACGGCCCGCGCCGTCGCGTGCTTCGCCTACGGCCGATCGGTCCCGGTGGTCGACACCAACGTGCGCAGGGTGATAGCCCGCGCGGTGCACGGCCGGGCGCAGGCCGGAAATCCCGCCAAGCGCGATCTGGCGGAGGCCGCGGCACTGTTGCCCGACGACGGCACCGCGCCGACGTTCTCGGCCGCGGTGATGGAGCTCGGGGCGCTCGTGTGCACTGCGCGCAACCCGCGGTGCGAGGAATGCCCCCTGCTCGGCAGCTGCCGCTGGGTGGCGCGCGGACGACCCGCCCACGACGGTCCCCCGCGTCGCACCCAGAAGTTCGAGGGCACCGACCGCCAGGCCCGCGGACGGCTCCTCGATGTGCTGCGCAGCGGTCGCGGCCCCGTCGAACGAGCCCACCTCGACCTCGCGTGGACCGCCGACCCCGCCCAGCGCGACCGCGCGCTCGACTCACTGCTCGTCGACGGGCTCATCGAGGTCAACGACGACGGATTGTTCTGCCTAGCCGGCGAGGCCTGACAGGAAGGCCTCCACCGCGCCCCGGTACACGCCGGGGCGGTCGTCGTGAACCAGGTGCCCGGCGCCGGGAACTCGCAGATAGGCCGACTGCGGGTACCGCGCCTGACCGCCGCGGACGGCCATGTCTGCCATCTGCCCGGGCGGCGTCACGGAGTGCTCCGCCTCCACCAGCAGCGCGGGCACGTCGACCGCCTCCCACTGCGCCCAGAAGTCTCTGGTGCCCCACTCCTCGGCTATCGCCGCCCAGACGGGGATGCTGCCGTGGAGGCGACCGTCGTCGAAGGCCTCGTAGAAGTACCGGCCGGCGACGTCTCCGAACATCGCGACCGCCTCGTCGAGCCCGGCGAATCGTTCGGGCCAGCTGTCGAACCACGGGGCCCAGTCGCCGGTGGTGCGGCCGCGGAAATCCGGCGCCATGTCCTCGACCACGATCGCGCTCACCAGTTCGGGGAACTCGGCTGCCGCGCACCACGCGTGCAGCCCGCCCATCGAGTGACCCACGAGTACCGCGGGTCCGCGGTCGATCCAGGTGATCACCTCTCCGACGTCCGCGACGAACCGCTCGGTGGCGATGTCCTCGGGCGCGGGCGGGCGCGAATCGTCGAACCGGCCCTGATGGTAGGCGGCGTCGAAGGTGAACACTCGTCCGTAGCGGCGCAGCCAGGGAATCTGACGGCTCCAGGTGCGTCCGCGGCCCATCAGTCCGTGCAGCAGAACGATCGCCCCGAGCCCGCCCTCGTCCCTGTCGAGGCCACCGTAGTCAAGGAGTCCATTCACGACTCTCGACCCTAATCCGGCGGGCGGTTCGTCAGTAGGCTGGACGGCATGGCAATAGTGAAGATCAACGCGATCAAGATCCCCGAAGGCGCCGGCCCCGAACTGGAGAAGCGCTTCGCCGCGCGTGCGGGAGTGGTGGACGAGGCCGAGGGATTCCTCGGTTTCCAGCTGCTGCGTCCGGTCAAGGGCGAGGAGCGGTACTTCGTCGTCACGCATTGGAAGGACGACGCGAGCTACCAGGCGTGGGCCGGTGGCGATGCCCGCGCCGCGCACAAGAGCGACCGCAAACCCGTCGCCACCGGAGCCGACCTCCTCGAGTTCGAGGTCGTGATCGACGTCGAGCCGAAGTCCTGACGGATCATCACGCACACGTGTTTCGCACCAAGACGCTGGCAGTGATTTAGAACGTGTTCTAGTATCGAGGAAATAAGGTTTCCCGATACTAGGAGCACGTATGACCGAGCCCATCGAGACCACCCAGCTCTACATCGGCGGGAAGTGGGTCGCACCGCATTCCTCGCAGATTCTCGAGGTGTTCTCGCCCGCCACCGGCGAGAAGGTGGGCTCGGTCCCGCTGGCCGACGAGGTCGACGTCGACAACGCCGTCCGCGCCGCCCGCGAAGCGTTCGACTCCGGCGTGTGGCGCAACACGCCGCCGGCCCAGCGAGCTGCGGTGATCCGTCGGGCAGCGGAGTTGATCAACGAGCGCGGCGGCGAGATCGGCGCCCTCGTCTCGGCCGAGATGGGTGCCACGCCCGGCGACGTCGCGACCCTGCAGCAGCTGGCCGGGACCGGGGTCCTGAACGCCTATGCGGACGCCGCCGACGCATACGAATGGGAGGAGAAGCGGAGCGGCCTGTTCGGCGAGAGCCTCGTGGTCCGCGAGCCCGTCGGGGTGGTCGGTGCGATCATCGCGTGGAACGTCCCGCTGTTCCTTTTCTGCAACAAGTTCGGCCCCGCTCTGGCGGCCGGCTGCTCCATCGTGCTCAAGCCCGCCCCCGAGACGCCACTGAACGCGAATCTCCTGGCTGAGATCTTCACCGAGGCGGGCATTCCGGAGGGCGTGATCTCCGTGGTACCCGGCGGCATCGAGACCGGCCAGGCGCTCGTCGATCACCCCGACGTCGACAAGATCACGTTCACCGGCTCCACCGCGGCGGGCCGCGCCATCGCCGGACGCTGCGGTGACCAGCTCAAGCGCTGCTCGCTGGAACTTGGAGGCAAGTCCGCGGCCATCGTCCTCGAAGACGCCGACATCGCCGCCAGCGCGCCGATGCTCGTCTTCTCGGGCATCCTGAACTCCGGCCAGGCCTGCGTCGCACAGACGCGCGTGCTGGTCCCCCGCAGCAAGCACGACGAGGTGGTCGACGCGATGGTCGCGGTTGCCTCCACCTTCACCCCGGGACTGCCCGACGACCCGGAGACGAAGGTCGGCCCGATCATCAACGACAAGCAGCACGCCAAGGTCACCGGCTACATCGCCAAGGGCAAGTCGGAGGGGGCCACCGCCGTTCTCGAGGTGCCCGCACCGGAGATCGGCACCGGCAACTTCGTCGGTCCCACCATCTTCACCGGCGTCACCAACGACATGACGATCGCCCGCGAAGAGATCTTCGGTCCGGTGATCAGCGTGATCGCCTACGACGATCTCGACGAGGCCATCGCCATCGCCAACGACTCCGACTACGGCCTCGCGGGCTCGGTCTGGACCACCGACATCGACAAGGGTGTCGAGGTCGCCAAGCAGATCCGCACCGGAACGATGGGCATCAACTGGTACGCGATCGACCCGTCGTCGCCCTTCGGCGGCTACAAGAAGTCCGGCATCGGCCGAGAGAACGGCCGCGAAGGACTCGAGAGCTACCTCGAGCACAAGGCCATCCTCATGCCGATGGGTTACACCTCGTAGCGCTCCCTCCCAAGAGCCGGCGCCCGCCTCCGAATCACCCCGGAGGCGGGCGCCATTTCATTCAGCGCCTGCGGCTCACACCCCGGCGAATGCCCGGACAGTCCGCTCCGCCACAGCCGCGACGTACGCGGCATCGGCGACGTCGCCAGTCATCAGGACCCGGAAGTAGAGCGGACTCGCGGCGGTCTCCAGAAACTCCCGCACATCGGTAGTCGACGGGAGTTCCCCTCGAGCGACAGCGCGCTCGACGATGACACCGCTGCGCAGGAACCGCTCATCCCAGAAGGCGGCGCGAGCGCGGCGTACGTCGTCCTCTGCGACGTCCACCGTCACCGCTGCCTGCACGACCGCGCGAATCGCGCGGTCCCCCAGCGCCTCGACGATGCCCGACAGGAGCAGTTCGAGGTCGCCTCGCAACGAGCCGGTGTCGGGCGTCGCGACGTTCGTGCGAGCGAACCGAGTCAGGATGTCGCCGATGAGTGCCGCTTTCGTCGACCATCGGCGGTAGACGGTCGTCTTGTTGACACCAGCGCGATCCGCGACGTCGGTGAGTTGCAGTCCCGCGTACCCGACTTCCGCGAGGATCTCGAGCGTCGCCTGGTGAACCGCTGCGACCACCCGGGCGGAACGACCGCCCGGACGTCGACGTTCGGATACCGCATCGCCGGTCATCTCCGCTCAGCCCCTTTCATCGCCGCACTCGTCGCACCTCCGGACAAACGCAACTATAGTTGCTTTAAATTCCATTGGCGACCGACGGACGGAGCTTTCGAGTGAACGAGAACGATGTGACGATCACAGCCGTGATCGATGGCCGCAGAGTCGGCCGCGACGAAGTGCTCGCCTGGGAGGCGCGCCGGATCCCGCGAGCCTCAAGGAAACTCGGCATGAAGGCTCCCTCGGGTCCGGTCGAAGATATGCGGCGCGCGTTCTGCGATGGCAAGTTCGAGCTGGGGGTCGATGAGATCCGGCGCCGCCTGGCCCGCGACATCCGACTGTCGGATGCGGTCGCACGCGTCACCGGCGGGCTGTCGGGAGGTCGCAGAGCCACCAGCGTCTGTGATCTGTATGTAGAGGGCGGGGACGCTCAGGGGTTCGTGGACTGGTTCTCGGATGCGGGCCGCGACGATTATGCGTGGAGCATGGTCGTCGCGAGTCCGGACCACTTCATCATCGACAGCACGGCGGACGGCAGGCAGGAGGTGATCGAGACGACCGGTGGCAGTCCCTTCGCAACCCGGTTCTTCGTCGACTACGACGACACCTCCCGGCTGACCACCGCGCGGGATCCGGCGTTCGCACTCGAACTCGCCGGAGTCGCTCGGACCGGCGCGGATACGGCAGTCGGCGGCGTACGTCATCAGCTTCGCGACGACAGGTACGGCTTTCACCTCCGCGCGTGCGTGGAGTTCCCGAAACTCATGGCACCTCAGATGGTGAAAGAACACCGCTGGCATCTCGCGTGCGAGTTCAGCAATTGGATCGAAGGAGCCTTCTCCGCCTGACCGGTTGGACGGGCTCGAGTGAGTGCCGCGGTGGCCGCGGCGCTCGAAGACACTGGCACTGTCCGTACGGACATCGTGTCGAGCGGGCAGGCCGTACGCGGCCCAGCGGGTGTCACGCGGTTTCGACTCGCTGCGCTCGCTCAACCAGCCTGGAAAGGGCCACTGGACCAGCCTGGAAAGGGCCACTGGACCAGCCTGGGAAGAGCCACTGGACCAGCCTGGGATGGACCCGCTCAACCAGCCTGGGACCAGCCTGCCGAGGGCTTCAACCAGACCGGAGCCGCTCGGAGAGCGGCGCGAGGCTCAGCCCGCGGGCGTCGACTGCGGTGCCGGAGAGCTCGGGGCGCTCGGAATGGGCACGGCGTTCGACGGCGGCGTCTCGCCACCGGACTGCACGTTCTTCTGCAGACTGTCGTCGGTGAGGATGTCGATCTCGTTGATCTTCCAGTCGTCGCCCTGCTTCTCCATGCCGAAGATCAGGCGGCTCTTGTCGACCTGAACGTCCTCGGCGTTGTTCCGGGTCGACGACTGGTTGATGAACAGCAGCACCTTCGCGGTGTCGCGGGTGTTCTCCATGACGCCGGAGTCCTGAACCGTCACGACGGTCGAGACCCCCTCCTGCTTGACGCCCTCGGCCACCTTCGACTCGACGATGTGCTTCTGATAGTCCTTCTGTGCCCCGCCCGTGAGCCGGCCCATCGTGGTGTTGATGTGCGCGTCGACGGTCTTGGAGTTCCACGAGAACATGTCCACGACGTACGTCTGCGCAGCCGACAGCGCAGAGTCACGCGCCCGCTCCTGCGCGGCCGCGTTCGCGTAGACGATGCCCAGCGCGATCGTCACGCCGACGACGATCACCACGATCAATCCCAGTACCGGCAGCAGCCAGCGCTGCACTCGACTCATCACGCCACCCAATCGAAGTACGTCATCTTCAGCTCACCGTTGATGCGTGTCATGTCCACGCGGGCGCGGAATGTCGTCGACTCGCTGCTCTTCGGGTCGTCCTTCGGGTGGCCCTCCCAGCCGTACACGATGAGCACCGAGCCCTCGTCCTCGTCGGCCTTCGACACCGCGTCGGCGAGGATCGTCGTCTTGGTGACCAGGTCACCCTTGCGGACCATGTCCGCGACCTGCTTCATGTTCTCCTGGAACATCTGCTTCGCGCGGCCACTGGTCTTGTCGATCGCGTTCTTGTACATCTGGTCGGCGTTCTGCGGGTCGAGCGTGGTCATCGACACCACCATCTGCTGGGCGAAGGTGGAGTATTCGGCCCGCCACTGCCGCTGCTGCTCGATCTGGTGGTACTGGTAGCCGAACACGCCCGACAGCACCGCGCCGATCACCAGGACGAGCGACGTGAGCACCACCGCGACGATCATCAGCTTCGAGCCGTCGCCGGCCTTCTGCCGCGTGGACTTGCGCACCACACCGCGGCTGCGCCGACGCTCACGGTATCCGGCGCTGCGCTCCACCTCTTCGGGGTCGGGCTCCGGTTCCGGTTCGGCGGCCGGGGCCTCGTCGACCGGCTCGGCCGGCTGCTCGGTCTCGGTCTCCACGGCCGGTTCGGCCTCGGACTTCTTCGGCTTCTTGCGTCGTCGGCTCAGCGGACTGGAGCGGCGGACAACGTCGTCTTCGGGCGAGTTCAGGACTCCACCGTCTTCGTGATCAGGTCGTACCATTTCTGCTTCTTGCCCTGCGCCTGCTGATTCTCAGCGGTCACGTAGGTCTTTCCGTCGGGTCCGATGAATTGTCCCGTCTGCGGATCGTAGGTGGTGGCGTAGACCGCCGGCGACGGATCGTAGTCGCTCGGGGTTCCCGGCACCACGCGCCCGGCCGGCTGCTTCGGCAGGTCGGTGCCCGGCAGGCCGTTCGGGAAGGCGACGTTGTCGCGCTTGGAGGGAACGAAACCGGTCTTGCACTCCTCGGGTGTCGGAGCACGGCGGCCCGGATACTCGACGCACGGGAAGTTGCGTGCGCCTCGGACCGCGGCCTGAGCGTCTTGCGGAAGCCGGCAGAGCAGGCCCGGCGGCAGGTCGCGGGCATCCTGCTCTGACGGGAAACGCCATTGGTCGGTCGGCATGAACCCGACAGTACAGGTCGGCGGATCCTGGAAGCCGAGCGTGAAGTTCACGTTGGGACCGTGCCGGTTGGAGCCGGAGTTGATCGCGGTGATCAGCGCGGAGAGCACGCGCGGATACAACACGATCGTCTGCCGCAGATTCGGCAGATACACCGCCTGCGTGTGCGCGGCCACCGACAGATTCGAGATCGCCAGAGGGAACGAGTCACTCATGTCCTCGAACAGTTTCTGCGCCTGCGACGCCACACCGGGTCCCTTGGCGAGGATGTCGGTGATGTCCGGGCGGCTGGCGCGGAGCTGATCGGTCACCTTCGTCAGATCCTTGGTCCACGAGCGGATCTGGTCGGCGGTGCGGTTCTGGGTCGCCAGTATCGGCCCGGCCTGGTCGACCAGATCGATGGTGGCGTCCACGTTCTTGTTCAACGCGCCGACGAAGAGCACCATCGAGTCCATCAACCGCTGAAGATCCTCGCCGGTGCCGTTGAACGCGGTGAAAGCCTCGTCCATCACCGAGCGGAGCTTGGTGTCGCTGACCTGGTTGAGCAGCGCGTCGGCTTGGTCGAGCATCGAGGAGATCTCCACCGGGACATCGCTGCTCGTGACCGTCGCCCCGTTGCCCAGGTTGTCGCTCGACGGGTTCTTGGGCGGCTCGAAGTTGACGAACTGCTCGCCGACCGCGGAGACGCTGCGGACCGAGGCCGCGGAGTTCGCGGGGATGTCGGTGCCGGAGTCGATCGTCAGCGTCGCCGAGACGCCCGTCGGCGTCAGACGGACGCCGGTGACCTTGCCGACGTCCACGCCGCGGTAGCTGACGTTGGCGTTCTCGTAGAGGCCACCGGTCGACGGCAGTTCCAGCGTCATCGTGTAGGTGCCGATCCCGAACATCTGCGGGAGCCGGATGTAGAACACCGCCATCGCGACCATCGAGATGACCGTGACGATGCTGAAGATGATCAGCTGCACACGGACGAAATGCGTGATCTTCATCAGTTGCCGCCCTGGATCTTCGGAAGCAGGTCGAGCGGCGAGGGATTCGCCGAATTCTGCTGCTTACGCTCTGTCGGCCCCTTCTTCAAGGGCGCCGAGTACGGATTCGCACCCTGCTTGGCCCCACCCGCCGGCTTGCCGACGACGGTCTCCGGCCCGGCCGCGGTCACCGAGGCGACCATCGTCTTGCCCAGTCGGTTCCAGGTCAGGTCGAGCACGAGATCGGAGTTGACGTAGTCGCCCTTCACGATCGTCGGAATCAGATCCTCGACGAACGGGAAGGTCAGCAGGATCCGCAGTGAGTTGGTGAGCGCCGGACCCGTCATCGACAGCTGATCGAGCAACTCGCGCACATTCGGCACGATCGTCTTGATGTCGTCGCTGTTCTCGCGGAGCACCTCGTTGGCGGTGGCCGAGAGCTTGCCGACCCCGTCCATCGCGCTGGTCAGATTCTTGCGCTGATCCACGAGCAGTTGCAGAATCCTCGGGCCGCTCTCCAGCGCACGCTGGACGGTCGGCGTCTGGCGGTTGATCGTCTCCGCCAGCCGATCGAGGCCGGACATGGCGTCGATGATGTTGTCCGTCTGCGTGTTCAAGTCGGAGACCAGGGTGTTCAGCCGCGGGATGAGGCTCTTGAGCGTCCCCTCGTTACCTCCGACGATCTGGTCCAATTCGTGGACCACGTCGCCCATCTGCGACAGTCCGCCGCCGTTGAGGACCACCGACAGCGAGCTCAGCACCTGTTCGGTGGTCGGATACATGCACGGATCGACCGTCTGCGCCGAGGTGATGTCGGGGATCTTCTTGGGATCGGTCTGGGCCAGGTTCTGCTGCTCCGGGCAGTTCGGCAGCGCCAACGAGCCACCTTCACGGAGATACTGCCCGCTCGGGTGGTCGGGCGGAACGATCGCGATGTGCGACGAGCCGAGCACGCTGGTCATCCCGATCATCGCGTGCGAACCGACCGGCACCTTGACGTCCCCGTTCAGTCGGAGCGTCACCTTCGCGGTCCAGTCGTCGATCGTGATGTCGCCGACGCTGCCGACGGTCGCGTCGTTCATCATCACCGGCGCGTTGCGCACCAGGCCCGCGGCCGACGGGATGCGAGCGGTGATCCGGTAGGCGTCCGAACCCGTTCCCGCGGCACCGACGGCCGACACCGTGGAGATGGTGCCGCTGCTGCAGCCCGCCATGACGGGGACGACGATGAGGCCCGCACACGCCACGGCGGCGACCAACTTCTTCGACCCCATCAGCCCTCACCTCCGAACGGCACCAGCAGCTTCCCCAGCGGATCGGGATTGGCGTTGCGGCTGGCCGCATCGCGCTCACGCACGCCGGCCTGGGCGCGCTGCTTCACGCTCTCGTTCTGGTAGGTGATCTGGTCCGGATTCGCCGTACGCCCGATCACCGGGTTCGCCATGAAGGGCGGGTAGTTGACTACGACGTCCTTCATCACCGGACCGATGATGTCGACGCACTGCTCGATGTCCTTCTCGGTGTCGCCGGGACGAGCGGTGGAGGCCATCGATCCGCACAGCAGCGTGATCAGGTTGTTGCCCATGCCGAGACCGAAGACGCCGTCGAGCGACCCGGTCAGCGGGTTGTAGATGTTGAAGAAGTTGGCGAGCTGGTTGGGTGCGGAGTGCAGCAGGCCGCGCAGTTGCTCGTCCTTGCGCTTGAGCGTGCCGGTCAGCTGCGCCAACTTGCTCATCGTGGAGGTGACGACGCCGCTGTTGGTCCCGAGGAAGCCCTCGAGCTCACCGACCGCCTCGTTCAGATTCGTCATCGCATCGCCGAGATCGTCGCTGCTGCCTTCGAGCACGCTGCTGACGCTGGCCATCCGCCCGTTGAACTGTACCAACTGCTCGTGGCTCGTCGAGAGTGCGTCGGTCAGCTTCTGCAGGCTCTTGACGGTGGCGAAGACATCGTCGCGGTTGTCCGACAGCGTGCCCATGACCGTCGACATCTGCTTGATCGAGTCGGCGATCGCCTGGCCGTTGCCCGACAGGTTCTTATCCATCACGTTGATGGCGTCGGCGGCGGTGCCCGGCTCGGCGCCGTGCGGGCCGACGGCCTTGGTGAGCTCGTCGAGTTGCTTCTTGACGTCGTCCCACTCCATCGGCACGGCCGTCCGCTCCATCGGGATGGAGTCGCCGTCCTGCAGCTTCGCGCCCTTGTCGTACACCGGAGTCAGCTGGATGAACCGGCCGGACACGAGTGACTGCGCGACGATCACGGCACGCGCATCGGCCGGGATCGGGGTGTCGTCGTCGATGCGCATCGTGACCTTGACGTCGCCGCGACGGGTCTCGATGGACGAGACCTTGCCGATTTTGACGCCGATCACGCGCACCGGGTCGCCGCTGTAGAGGCCGCTCACCGACGGGAAATAGGCGGTGATGGTCCGCGTGGTCGCCTTCTGGACGCCGAGGAACACCCCGACGGCCAGCAGCGCCAGTACGACGACTCCGGCGATGATCGCCCACACTCGTTTCGAGATGCCCACGTCAGCCTCCCGTTCCGTGACGCTGGCTGGGGTTCAGGTCATTGTTGTTCTGCGGTTGCTGCGGGATGGGCGTCGGGTACTGACGCTTGGGCGAGGGACGTCCCACGTCCGGGGCGCCCGCATCCGGCCCCTGGTTCCAGTTCTTCGGGAACAGCGGGTTACCCGAGTACTGGTAGAAGTACTTCGCCGCCTCGGGGTACTTGCGCTGCAGGACCTTCAGGAACGTGCCGAAGTAGTCGCCCCACGTCGGCAGTCCGACGAGCGAGGAGAAGTACGGTCCCGAGCTGACCGCCTCACCGAGGATGTTGGCGTACGGACCGAGGTTGTCGATCGCCTTGCCGAAGTTCTCCTCGTTGTCGTTGAGGATGTCGAGCACGCCGTTGAACTTGTCGAGCACCGGCTTCAGCTGAGCGTTGTTGTCTTCGACGAACCCGGTGATCTCGGCGGTGACGTCCTTGGTCCCCTTGATCACCTGACGCAGCGCTTCGCGGCGGATGTTGAGCTCGCCGAGCAGTGCATTGGCGTCGATCAACATGTCGCGGATCTGGTTGCTGCGCTGACCGACGATCTGGGTCACCCCGCGGGCCTGCCGCAGCAGGTCGCTGAGCGCGTTGTCGCGATCGGCGATCGCCTTCGACAGCCGGCTCACCCCCTCGACGGCCCCGCTGACATTGGCCGGTGTCTTCGAGAACGTCTCGGTGAGGGTTTCGAGCGCCTTGTTGAGCTGATCGGTGTCGGTGGTCGCCAGGGTGGAGGTCGCATCCTCCAGAGCGTCCGACAGCGAGTACGGCGACACGGTCGAGTCCACCGGGATCGACCCGCCGGGCTTGATCCGGCCGGTGCCGATCGGTGTGATCGTCAGATTGCGCCGTCCCAGGACGGTCTCGGTCTTGATCGCCGCGCGGCTGCGATCGCCCATGACGACCGTGTCGTTGAGCCGGAACCTGATCTTGGCCTTGAGTCCCTGGTCGGTCTCGGCCAGGCTGATGCCCTCGACGGTGCCGACGTTGACGCCGGCCACCAGCACCACGTCCCCGGTGACCAGACCGCCCGCGTCGTCGAAGTAGACGTCGTAGGTGCTGATCTGCGAGAGGTACGGCAGCCGGTCCATCTGCATGGCCATGATCACGACCATCGCGGTGATGAGTGCGCCGATGATTCCGACCTGATACTTGGGCCGCCCCGCACGGTGGAAGGGCTTGGTCTCGGCCTGTGTGACGTCGACGTCCGGATCCTGCGACTCGGCGGGTTCGGGATTCACGTTCTCACTCAACTCGCGCACCTCCCGCCCGCTCTGGTCTGATCGCCCATCGCGTCGATCGCCGTGAAGTAGTACTGGGTGTTGCCCGGACCGGGCAGCAGCAGCCGGATACGGCAGAAGTAGATCTGCAGCCAGGCCCCGTAACTGCCGAGGTTGGAGAGCATCTTGAAGTCGCCGGGCAGGCGACCGAGCAGATTGCGGATGAAGGGCTCGGCCTTGAGCGCCTGCTCGCTGGTCCGCCCGAGCGCCGACACCGTCTCCTTGAGATCCGGGCGGGTGGCGTTCATCAGGCTCGCCAATCCGGTGGTGGCCTGGCTCGCCTGGCTGATCGCCTCGCCGTACACACCGCGGTCCTGGGCGAGTCCGGAGATCAGCTTCTGCATCCGGTCCACGCTCTGGTCCAGGCCCTTGTGGTCGGCCTCGAGCGTGGAGAGCGTCTTGTTGAGGTTGTCGATGACGCTGCCGATCAGCTGGTCGCGGTCGGCGATCTTGTTCGTGAACTCCGAGGTGCTGGCCAGCAGCGTGTTCAGTCCCGCGCCCTGCCCCTGGAAGATCGCGATCAGCGAGGAGGTCAGCTGATTGACCTCATCGGGGTCCAGCGTCCGGAACAGCGGCTTGAATCCGCCGAGCAGGTTGTCGAGGTCCAGAGCGGGCTCGGTCTGCTTCAGCGGGATCTGATCGCCCGCCGACAGCGTCTGGCTCATGTCGCCGGTGCCCGGCTGCAGCTCCAGATAGCGGTCGCCGGTCAGATTCTGGTACCGGATCCGGGCCTGCACCGACTTCGGCAGCCGGTAGTTGTCGTTGACCGTGAACGTGACCTCGGCCTGGTTGTCGCGATTGAGTTCCACCGAACTCACGGCACCCACGTCGACGCCCGCGATCTTGACGACGCTGCCGGACTTCATGGCGGAGGCGCTGGCGAAGACGGCGCTGTACTTGTCACTGCTTCCGCCCTGGTAACGGCTGAACACCAGCACCAGGCCGACGAGCACCAGGATCATGGCGAGGGCGAAGGCGCCGAGCTTGATGACGGTCGCACGGAATGCGCGTGCGCGACTATCCACGGGGGGTACCTCCGAATAGCAACTGGAAGAGCTTGCGCGACTCCACCTTCGGGGTGGTGCGCGGCTGATACGGCTGCGGCGCGTTGTCGATGACGTAGAACGGGATGTGTTCCTTGGACTGCACATCGGTCAGTCCGGCCTGGCAGGTCGGCGGGCCGTCGCCGTGGACCTCGGGCAGGTCCTGCGGGTAGCGGTACGGGTCCTGGCCGGGGATCAGTCCGGCGTCGAGCAGCAGCATGCCGTTGCGGCCGCCGAGCAGCGGCGTGGCGATGTCGGTGGCGTCCGACGCCGCGGTGATGAAGCACCGCAGTCCCGGAGCCTGCCTGCCGAGCAGCCGGCTGACCGGGTTGAGATCGGTCAGAGTGGAGATGAGGTTCTTCTTCGACGCCGTCAGCACGCCGTTGACGGTGTTGGTCATGCCGGTGACGTTGATGAGCAGCGCGTCGAGGTTCGCCGCGTTGTCGACCAGGGTGTTCCCGACGACGGTCGCGTTGTCGAGCACGCGCATCAGATCGGGCATCGCGTCGGCGTAGACGTTGGTGGCGCCTGCACCCTCGCGGAGCAGCCGGTTGAGCTCGGGCAGGTGCGGGTTGGTCTTGCCGAGCACGTCCGTGAGCTGGACCAGCGCGTCGCCGATCTGCTTGCCGCGTCCCGAGAGTGCCTCGTCGACGGCGCCGATGGTGACGTTGAGCTTGTCCGGCTGCAGCTCGGCGAGCACGTTGACCAACTGCTGGTACACCGTGTTCAGCTCCACGACCACGTGGTCGGCGGTGATGACCGAGCCCGCCCGCAGCTGTCCCTCCGGTCCGGACTCCGGCACCACGAGGTTCACGGCCTTGGCCCCGAAGATCGTGTTCGACTTGATGTCGGCCTTGACGTTGGCCGGAACCATGCCGATCTGGTCGGAGGCCATGTCGAGCTTGAGTTCGGCCCGGTCACCGATGGTGGTCACCGATGCGACGCGCCCGACCTCCACCCCGCGGAGCTTGACCTTCGCGTCGGGATTCATCACCAGTCCCGCGCGCGGCGCGAAGAGGGTGACCGTCTCGGTGCTGGCGAACCATCCGAGGAACTGCCCGGACGCCAGCGCGACGATGCCGGCGAGCACGCCGACCATGATGACGGCTGCGAGCTTCCGGGTGCGGTCGCTGTAGCCTCTGCTGTTCTTCTTCGCCATCCGTTCAGCCCGCCAGATTGAACTTGCCGTCGGCGCCGTAGATCGCGAGCGACGTCAGAAGGGTGATGACCACGACCACGACCAGCGAGGCGCGGACCGCGTTACCGACCGCCACACCGACGCCGACCGGACCGCCGGACGCGTTGAATCCGTAATAGGTGTGGATGAGCATGACCGCGACGGCCATGCAGATCGCCTGTACGAACGACCACAGGATGTCCGACGGGATCAGGAAGGTGGAGAAGTAGTGGTCGTACACGCCGGAGGACTGGCCGTAGAGCACCACGGTCGCGAACCGGCTGGCCAGGAACGACGCCAGCGCCGCGAGGGAGTACAGCGGAATGATCGCGACCAGTCCCGCGACGATGCGCGTGCTCACCAGGTAGGGCACGGACGCGATCGCCATCACTTCCAGGGCGTCGATCTCCTCGGACACTCGCATCGCGCCGAGCTGAGCGGTGGCCCCCGCGCCGATCGTGGCCGCCAGGGCGATGCCGGCGATCACCGGGACGGCGATTCGCACGTTGATGAACGCGGAGAAGAAGCCGGTGAGGGCCTCGACGCCGATGTTCGCGAGCGAGTTGTATCCCTGGACGGCGATCGTGCCGCCGGTGAACAGGGTCAGGAAGCCGACCACGACCACCGTGCCGCCGATCATCGCGAGCGCACCGGTACCCATGGAGATCTCCGCGATGAGGCGGAGCGTCTCCTTCTTGTAGAGCCGGATGGCACGCGGAATCGAGGCGATCGCGTCCCAGTAGAAGAGGGCCTGATCACCGATCTTGTTCCAGTCCTCGCCGGCGCGCTTGAGCGCGACACGGGCAGTGAGCAGACGGGTAGTACCTGGCAGAACCATCAATTATCCCATCGTCGCCTTGAGACCGACCGCGGTGACGACCACGTTCACGACGAACAGCGCCATGAACGAGTAGACGACGGTCTCATTGACGGCGTCACCGACGCCCTTCGCTCCGCCCTTGACGTTGAGGCCGCGGTAGCAGCCCACCAGTCCGGCGAACAGGCCGAAGAGCGCGGCCTTGATCATGGAGATCACCAGTTCCCCGAGACCGGTGAGCAGCGTGAGGTTGGCGATGAAGGCGCCGGGATTCACGTCCTGCAGATATACGGAGAAGATGAAGCCGCCCGCGATGCCGATGGTGCACACCAGGCTGTTGAGCAGCAGCGCCACCCCGGTCGAGGCGATGATGCGCGGCACCACCAGCCGGTGGACGGGGTTGATGCCGAGCACCTCGAGCGCGTCGATCTCCTCACGGATCGTGCGCGCACCGAGGTCGGCGCAGATCGCGGTGGCGCCGGCACCGGCGACGATGAGCACCGTGACGATCGGGCCGATCTGGGTGATCGTTCCGAGCGCGGCACCGGCGCCGGAGAGGTCCTGCGCACCGATCTCCCGGAGCAGGATGTTGAGCGTGAAGCTCACCAGCACCGTGAACGGGATCGCGACCAGCAGGGTGGGCACGAGTGAGACGCGGGCGATGGCCCACGACTGCTCGACGGTCTCACGCCACTGAAAAGGACGTCGAAAAAGCTCACGGGCGGATTCCACACCCAGGGAGACGAACTCTCCCACGCCGTTCATCGGGGCAGCGAGTCTGCTCGTCAAGGCCCCTCCTCCCGCTCCGATGCTGGCAACCTATCACGTACGAAAATTGTGCTCTGCGTTACAAGCCGAGCCGACACACTCTAAAGAGAGGTGTGCTAGTCCATCAAATCCGAGGCCGAGAATGTGCCGACCTTCTCCGGCTCGGCGAAGTACGCCGAGACGACGTCGCCGAGCGCCTCGGGCGACCACTGGTCGCCGTCCGCGGCGAAGACCTCTTGCACTTTGGGAGCGGCCATCAGACTGACCTTGGGGCCGTAGACCACGAAGACCTGTCCGGAGACATTCTGCGCCGAGGGACCGGCGAGGTAGCGGACCAGGGTCACCACATGCTCGGGCGACAGCGGGTCGACGGCGTCCTCGGGGGCTGCACCGAAGACGTCCGCGGTCATCGCCGTGCGCGCACGGGGACAGATCGCATTGGCGGTGGCGCCGTAGCGGGCCAGTGCGCGGCTCGCGGAGACCGTCAGCATCGAGATGCCGGCCTTCGCCGCGGAGTAGTTCGCCTGGCCGGCGCCACCGAGGAGCGCCGCTTCCGACGATGTGTTGATCAGGCGGCCGTACACGGGCGCACCGGAGGCTTTGGACTCGGCGCGCCAGTGTGCGGCGGCGTTCCGGTTGAGCAGGAAGTGACCCCGCAGGTGGACGCGCTGCACCAGATCCCACTGCTCATCGGTCATGTTGAAGAGCATGGCGTCGCGGGTGATGCCCGCGTTGTTCATGACGACGTGCAGACCGCCGAGGTCCTGCGTCGCGACACGCATGATCTCGGCCGCGGTGGCCGAGTCGGCGATGTCGCCTGCCACCGGAACCGCCTTGCCGCCCACACCGGCGATCTCGTCGAAGACGTCGCTGGAGTCGAGCGCCGACTGAAGGTCGTTCACGATGACGGTGGCCCCGTCGCGCGCGAGACCGATCGCCTCCGCACGCCCCAGACCCGCACCCGCACCGGTGACGACTGCTACCCGACCGTCCAACGACTGACTCACTTCTATCCCTTCGACGCGAAAACTAGAACTTGTTCTACCACAGATCCCTGCGAGCATCCACTCGATCGGGAAATGAGTGTTGTCAGTCGTCGACGATGGACAGTGCCGAGCGGGGGCAGCTGGCGACCACCTGACGCATCTCCTCGCGCCGGGTCTCGGCCACGTCGTCCTGCAGAATCACCAGGTAGTCGTTGTCGTCGAGCTCGAAGACGTCGGGTGCCATACCGACGCAGACAGCGTTCGACTCGCACAGATCGAAGTCGCATTTGATGTGCATCTATTCCTCCTCCGCTTGCAGCCCGAACAGTTGACGGGCTCGCGTCCTACACGTTAGAACGTGTTTCAATACTAGGGAAGCAGTATTGCGCCCCGATTGGGAAACAGCAACGGCGGGAGAGCCATGCGGATCGCCTACACGCAGGAACAAGAGCAGCTCAGGAGCGAACTTCGCGCCTACTTCGACGCCTTGATGACGCCGGAGCGCCGAGCCGCACTCACCGGCGGTGACGGAGAACTCGGAGAAGGCGATGCCTACCGGGACGTCGTCCGCCAGATGGGGCGGGACGGCTGGCTCGCGCTGGGCTGGCCCACCGAGTACGGCGGAGCCGACCGCTCGATGATGGATCAGCTGATCTTCACCGACGAAGCGGCAATCGCGGGCGCCCCCGTCCCGTTCTTGACGATCAATTCGGTGGCGCCGACGATCATGCACTTCGGCACCGACGAACAGAAGAAGTTCTTTCTGCCGAAGATCGCGGCCGGCGACCTGCACTTCTCGATCGGCTACTCCGAGCCCGGTGCGGGCACCGACCTGGCAGCGCTGCGCACCACCGCGGTCCGGGACGGCGACGAGTACGTCATCAACGGGCAGAAGATGTGGACCTCGCTGATCCCCTACGCCGATTGCGTCTGGCTGGCCTGCCGCACCGATCCGGAGGCGAGCAAGCACAAGGGGATCTCGATGGTGATCGTGCCGACCACCGCCGAGGGCTTCTCGTACACCCCGGTCCACACGATGGCGGGCGTCGACACCAGCGCCACCTACTACCAGGACGTACGCGTTCCGGTCACGAATCGCGTCGGCGAAGAGGGCGGCGGATGGAGCCTGGTGACCAACCAGCTCAACCATGAGCGGGTGGCGCTGTGCAGTGCCGCCCCCATCCAGACCGCACTGCGGGAGACGCTGGCGTTCGCCACCGCGGAGACCGACGGTCGGCGGCCGGCCGATCAAGCCTGGGTCCGGGCCAACCTCGCACGTGTCCACGCCAAGGTCGAGTTCCTCAAGCTCGTGAACTGGAAGATCGCGTCGATCGCCGCCTCGGGCGGCTCGCCGTCGCCCGCCGACGCCTCGGCGACGAAGGTGTTCGGCACCGAGTTCGCCACTGAGGCCTACCGGTTGCTGATGGAGGTGGTCGGACCCGCCGCCACTCTGCGGCAGGGCAGTCCGGGAGCTCATCTGCTCGGCCGGCTGGAGCGCTTCGCGCGCACCTCCCTGATCCTCACCTTCGGTGGCGGCACCAACGAGATCCAGCGCGACATCATCGGCATGCTCGCATTGAAGCTCCCGCCGGCCCGCCGCTGAACCGCCGCCGTACTCAAAGGACGAACCCATGGACTTCAACCCCACCGAAGCTGCGACCGACCTCGCCAAGCTGACGTCCGACATCGTCGACCGACTCAGCCCCGCCGAGCGGGTCGCCGAACTCGAGAGCGGTCGCGCGCCGATCGACCGGCGGCTCTGGACCGAGATCGCCGCGGCCGGCCTCCTCGGCCTGGCCGCACCCGAGGCCGTCGACGGCGCCGGTCTCACCACGTTGGAGACCACCGCGGTGGCCACCGAACTGGGCCGCGCCCTGGCCCGAGTGCCGTTCGGTCCGCACGCGGTGGCCGGCGTTCCGCTGCTCTGCGCGCACGCGAGCGACCGGCTCCGATCCGAATTGCTGCCGCGGGCCGTCTCCGGCGAGCAGGTGCTGACCGCCGCGGTCGAGGAGGACGGCGCCTACGGACCCGTCGACGGGCTCACCGCATTCGACGGCTCGGCCCTCACCGGTTCCAAAGTCAACGTCCCCTACGCGGCGGCCGCGGACACCCTCCTCGTCACCGCCGCGAGCGCGGGCGGGCCGCTGATCGCCGTCGTACCCGCGGACCGGTCCGGCGTGCGCATCACCGAGACCGTCGCGACCGGCCTCACCCCGACCTATCTCGTCGAATTCGACGCGGTGGAGGTGGCGGCCGACGAGATCCTCGACGGCGGCGCCGGCACCGTCGATCGAGCACTCGACCTGCTGCGACTGGCCGTCAGCGCGGACCAGGCCGGCGTGATCGCCGGAGCCCTCGACGCCACCGCCCGTTACGCACGCGAACGAGAGCAGTTCGGAAGGCCGATCGGTTCGTTCCAGGCCGTGGCCGCGCGGCTCGCCGACGGTTACATCGATGTCCAGGCACTCACGCTGAGCGTGCTGCAGGCCGCGTGGCTGCTGTCGGGACTCGCCGACACCGACGCCGACGGGGCCACCGCCGCGGTCGACACCGCCAAGTTCTGGGCGGCCGAAGCCGGACACCGCGTCGCCCACACCACGGTTCACGTGCACGGTGGCGTCGGTCTGGACACCAGCCACCCGGTGCACCGGTACTTCCTGCGCGCCAAGCAGAACGAATTCACGCTGGGCAGCGCCCCGGTGGTGCTCGCCGAACTCGGCGACCTGCTGACGGCGACGCGGTGATTCGATGACCGCGCCGCCCGCTGCCGTCACCGACGCCCGCTGCCTGTCGGACCTCTACGCCTCGCTGTCGGAGGTCACCGACCGCGGGATGCATTTCGAGGGCGGGTTCACCCCGTGGCGCGATCACTTCACTGCGAGCAGGAAACGTGCTGCGGCGCTGCGCGAACGACTCGATCCCGTCCGTCCTCCGCACGTCGGCGTGCTGCTGCCGAACGTCCCCGAGTTCAGCTTCCTGTTCGGAGCGGCCGCACTGGGCGCGTTCGTCCTCGTCGGGCTCAACAGCACGCGCCGGGGTGCGGCGCTGGCCGCGGACGTGGCCCGGGCGGACTGCCAGATCGTGATCGTCTCGGACGAGACGGCCGAGCTGATTCCGGCGGATCTCCCGGTCCCGGTGCTCAACGTCGACGGCGCCGAGTGGGCCGAGACGGTCTCCGCGGCGTCGTCCGACGGGTTCGCACCGGCGCCCGTGCGACCCGACGATCTGGTGATGCTCATCTTCACCTCCGGCACTACGGGCGACCCCAAGGCCGTGCGCTGCAGTCAGCGCAAGTTCGGTGCGCCGGGAGTGATGCTGGCGCAGCGTTTCGGACTCGGACCCGACGACGTCGCCTACCTGTCGATGCCGATGTTCCACTCCAATTCGCTGATCGCCGGATGGTCGGTGGCGGTGGCCGCCGGCGCGTCGATCGTCCTTCGCAGGAAGTTCTCGGCGACCGGGTTCTGCGAGGACGTGCGTCGGTACGGCGTCACCTACGCGAACTACGTCGGCAAGCCGCTGCGCTATGTCCTGGCCACGCCCGAGCGCGACGACGACGCCCGCAGCACCCTCCGCCTGGTGTACGGAAACGAGGCCGGGGCCGCCGATCGCACCGAGTTCGCGCGCCGGTTCGGCGCGCGCGTGGTCGACGGTTTCGGGTCCACCGAGGGCGGTGTCTCGATCACCCGCACCGCGGACACCCCGGACGATGCGCTCGGGCCGCTCACCGCCCCGAACGCCGTCGTCGACCCGGACACACTCGAACCCGTCGCCGCCGGACGGATCGGCGAGATCGTCAACACCGCCGGTGCCGGACTCTTCGACGGCTATTACGGCGATGAGGAGGCGACGGCGCAGCGCCTGCGCGGCGGCGTGTACCGCACCGGAGATCTGGGATGGGTGGATGACGACGGGTACGTGCACTTCGCCGGCCGTCTCGGCGACTGGCTGCGGGTGGACGGCGAGAATCTCGGTACCCGTCCCATCGAGCAGATCCTGCTGCGCCATCGGTTGATAGCCGACGCCACCGTGCTGGGCGTCCCCGACGACATCGGCGACGCCGTCGGTGCCGTGCTGGTGGCACCGGGACTGACGCGGGAGTCGCTGGTGGAGTTCTTGAAGGCGCAGACCGATCTCGGGCCGAAGCAGTGGCCGACCCTGGTCTGGCTCACCGATTCGCAGCCCGAGACCGCGACCTTCAAGACCGCCCGCGCCGCCCTCGCCGCATCGCTCGGCGAGCCGACCTGGCGCCTGGCCGGCTGAGCGTCAGGGCAGCAGCGCCATCTCCCGCGCATTCCGCACCGCGACCGCGAGGCGGCGTTGCTGCTGCACGGACAAGCCGGTGACCGATCGCTTCCGGATGCGGCCGCGGTCGGTCAGGAAGCGCCTGAGCGTCTGCGTGTCCTTGTAGTCGAAGGTCAGGTTCGGATCGGCGGTACGCCGTTTCACCTCACGCATCACCAGCTCGCCTTCTGAATCCCGGGCAGCTCGCCGCGGTGCGCCATCTCACGGAATCTGATGCGCGACACTCCCGCTTTGCGGAGGTAACCGCGCGGCCGGCCGTCGACCGCGTCACGATTGCGCAGCCGGGTGGCGCTGGCGTCGCGCGGCTGCTTCGACAACTCCGCCTGAGCCGCCCGGCGGGCCGCGGGCTCGGCGCTCGCATCGACGACGATCCGCTTCAGCTCGGCCCGCCGCTCGGCGTACCGCTCGACCAGCGCGCGCCGCTGCCCGTCACGGACGATCTTCGACTTCTTCGCCATCAGCGGTCCTCCTTGAAATCCACGTGCCGCCGCACGATCGGGTCGTATTTGCGCAGGACGAGACGATCGGGGTCGTTCCTGCGGTTCTTGCGCGTCACGTACGTGTATCCGGTACCGGCCGTCGACCGGAGCTTGATCACCGGCCGCAGATCAGTGCTGCTCGCCATCAGACCCGCTCCCCTCGCCGCCGGATGCGACCGACGACCGCATCGATCCCGTCCCGATCGATCTCCTTGATCCCCTTGGCGCTGACCCGCAACGTCACCCGGCGACCCAGACTGGGCACCCAGTACGTCTTCCGGAACAGATTGGGCCGCCATTGACGCGACGTCCGACGGTGCGAGTGCGACACCGACTTCCCGAATCCGGGTACTGCCCCCGTCACCTGGCATCTCGCTGACATGAAGCCTCCTTACTGACAACGATTCGCATTAACTTCGCCGATGACGGTACAGTGAAATCCGAAATTAATGAAAACCATTACAAGTAAGGAATGAGTCGAGATGCCGCAGGAACGTTCGCACAGAACACCGTTGACCCTGGTCACCGGCCTCGATCGCACTATCTCCGCCAGAATCGCCCACACCCTGGCCACTCCCAGGACCGCGGTGGTGAGCCACGATCTGCGTGACGTCGAGCGCGGCCGCGTCACGCGAACCGTGCATCGGATCGACACCGACGGCCACGACGAGTTCAGTCTCGACGACATCGACCTGGAACACGGATGCGTGTCGTGCACACTCCGCCTCGATCTCCTCCCGCTCCTGCGCACCCTGCACCGCGAGACGCAGGTGTCCCGGATCGTGGTGGTTCTCGATCCGGTGGTGGAACCGGAGAACGTCGCGCTCGAGGTCAACCAGACGGTCGTGCACGTGCCGGGGCTGCCACCCGCCCCCGCGGGCGACGACGTGTGCCTGAGCCACACCGTCTGCGGCGTCGACGCGGCACGGTGGCTCGCCGACGCCACCGGCGATCTCACGCTCGCTGAGGCGGGACTCTCGGCCGCCGAGGACGAGCGCACCCTCGCACAGGTGGCGGTCGGGCAGGTGCGATTCGCCGACACCGTGATCGTGGAGCGCGCCGACTCGGCCGCGGGTGCATGGGAGCTCGCACGGCTGCACGCCGTGCTCGTCCGGTTGGCGCCGGCCGCGGGAATGCGCACGCTCAACAGCAGGCAGCCGCTCGACGCCGCACTGATGGCGCGGGCGCTCGCCTCCGGCACGGCGGAGTCACCTCACGGACGCCCGCGCCGCCCGTTCGATCCCCTGCTGTCGGGACGACCGGACCTCACCGCCGACTGCGGCGTGGAGCTGATGACGATCGAAGCGACGCGCCCGTTCCACCCGGAGCGGCTGCACGTGGCGCTCGACGCTTTGCTCGACGGCGTCGTGACCGCGCAGGGTCGGCTGTGGATCGCGGCGAATCCGAACGACGTGCTGTGGCTCGACTCGGCCGGCGGCGCCCTGGGCATCCGCCGCGTCGGCACCTGGCTGGCCACCGATCCCGCGGCCGCCGCGGATCCGCAGCAGTCCGCGACGGCGGCGTTCTACTGGGACGACGTGCACGGTGATCGCCACACCAGCATCGTCGTCCTGTGCCATCGGGCCGCGCCCGACGAGATCCGCGCCGCCTTCGACGCGGCGCTCGTCACCGATGACGAACTGGCCGCTGGGCCGCGGGCCCTGGCGAACCTGCCGTCCCCGTTCGGCACCGACCATCGCGACCCGTGCGACGACCTCGAGACCACCGACCGGTCCGCCACCGTGGACCAGACCGAAGGAGAGAACCGATGAAGCCCGGAATCCACCCCGAGTACCGCCACGTCGTATTCCGCGACGCGACCACCGGCACGAGTTTCCTCACCCGATCGACGGCCGCCTCGGACGCGACCGTCGAGTGGGAGGACGGCGAGGTCTACCCGCTGATCACCGTCGATGTGACGAGCGATTCCCATCCGTTCTGGACCGGCACCCAGCGTCTGGTGGACGCCGAGGGCCGCGTCGAACGGTTCAAGCGGCGGTACGGGCTGTAGAGCCGACCCGGACGCTCAGTCCAGGGTGGCGTTCATCCTCGCGACCGCTTCGCGGTACTCCGAGACCAGTCCGTCGATCAGTTTCTCCACCGGGGTGATCTCGTTGCAGCGCCCGACGATCTGTCCGGCCGGCATCGCCACCACCTTCGGGTCGTCGGATGCCGAGATCCGCGCGTGCGCCTCGCCCACCAGGAGATTCTGCAGCGGCATCGGCAGCGGTTCCGGGGCGCCGGGAGCGTCCCACGCGTCGGTCCACGCCGTCTTGAGCAGGCGCGCCGGCTTGCCCGAGTAGATCCGACGCCGGACGGTGTCGCGCGAGGTCGCGGCCAGCAGTGCCTGCTGAACGGTCGACGGTTCGCCCGGCTTGTGCGCGCCGAGGTTGTACTCGGCGGCGGTGAGCCAATAGGTGCCCATCCACACGCCCTGCGCACCGAGCGCGATGGCGGCGGCGATCTGCCTGCCGCTGCCCACACCGCCCGCGGCGAGCACCGGAGCCTCACCGGCGGCGTCGACCAACTCCGGCCAGAGGACCATCGACGTGACCTCGCCGGTGTGCCCGCCGCCCTCATAGCCCTGCGCGATGACGATGTCGACGCCGGCGTCGAGGTGGTGCAGCGCATGCTCCCGCGCTCCCGCGAGCGCCGCGACCGCCACACCGTTGTCGTGCGCGATGCCGATGACGTCCTCGGGAGGCGAGCCGAGCGCATTGGCGATCAGCTTGATCTGCCCGTACTTGCGCGTGTGCTCCATCGCGATGTCGACATGCGAGCGTGCGACCGAGTGCAGCCAGCCGAGCACGCCGGTGTTCACCCGATCGCCGCCGTCCGGCAGCTGCGGCACTCCGAGATCGTCGAGCGTCCGCTCGACGAACGCACGGTGCTCGGGCGGGATCATCGCGTCGAGGTCCATCTTGGATCCCTCGGTGGGGATCTTGGCGGGCATCACGACGTCGACGCCGAAGGGCTTCCCGTCGGTGTTCTCGTGCATCCATTCCAGGACCGCGTCGAGTTCATCCGGCTCGTTGAACCGCACGCATCCCAGGACGCCGAGGCCGCCCGCGCGGCTGATCGCGGCGGCCACCTCCTCGCTGGGGGTGAAGCCGAAGATCGGGTATTCGATCCCGAACCGCTCGCACAATGGGGTTTTCATCGATGTCCTTGTCGTAGAAGAGATTGTGTAAAGGAGATGGTCGTAGAGGCGATGGTCGTAGAAGGGATGGGAGTCACGGGTTCAGAGAGCGTGGTCGGCTTCGCGGGAGCCGGTCACCTCGCGCGCCCACCGATAGTCGGGTTTGCCCGCGGGTGAGCGCTTCACCTCGTCGACGAACCAGACGCTCCGCGGGCACTTGTACCCCGCGAGTTCGGCGCGGACGGCCTCGTTGAGGGTCACCAGGTCCGGCCGGACCCCGTCGCGGGTCTGCAGCACGGCCGCGACCCGCTGACCGAAGCGATCGTCCGCCACGCCCACCACGACTGCGTCGAAGACGTCCGGATGACCCTTGAGCGCGGCCTCGACCTCCTCGGGGAAGACCTTCTCGCCGCCGGTGTTGATCGACATCGACCCGCGGCCGAGCATCGTGATCGTGCCGTCGGCCTCGATGGTCGCGAAGTCGCCCGGCATGGAGTAGCGGACACCGTCGTAGACGACGAAGGTCTCGGCCGATTTGACCGGATCGTTGTGGTAGCGCAGCGGAATGTGACCCGACCGCGCCAGGCGCCCCACCTCTCCGCTGCCCGGCTCCAGACGGCGACCGTCCTCGGCGAGGACGTGAGCGCTCGGGTCGGCCTTCACCGTCGGCGCACCGACCCGGCTCTGACCCTTCACCGCCACTCCCATGCCGCCGAAGCCGGTCTCCGACGATCCGATCGCGTCGACGATGACCGCGTTCGGCAGACGCTCCAGGTAGCGGTCCTTGATCGACGCCGAGAACAGGGCCGCGGACGAGGCCACCGACACCACCGTCGAGGTGTCGTAGCCACCCTTCTCGAGTTCTTCGATCATCGGCCGGCCCATCGCGTCACCGGTGATGAACACGACGTTCACACCGTGCCGTTGCACCGCCTTCCACACCTCGGCGGCGTCGAAATCCGGGTAGACCACCGCCTTCCCGCCGGCGAACAGGGACTGGAACACCGCCCACTGGCTGCCGCCGTGGATGAACGGCGGAATCGGGAAGCGCACCAGCTGGCCGCCCTGCGATCCGGTCCGCGCGTGCTCCCATTCGTCCTCGACAGGCCGTCCGGTGTACCAGTCGATCCCGCCCCCGAGCACCCGCCACACGTCCTCCTGACGCCAGACGACGCCCTTCGGCTTTCCCGTCGTGCCGCCCGTGTAGAGCAGGTAGAGATCGTCGTCCGACCGCTCCTCGAAGTCCCGTTCCGACGACGACTCGGCGATCGCCGCCTCGTATCCGACGACCGCGACGCCGGCCGCGTCCGAACACTCGGCAGGCGCGTCGGATCCGTCTTCGACGACGATGCGCGCGGTGATGTCGGTGGTCGCATTCGATAACACGTTGCAGACCTTCGCGGCGTACTGGCGCTCATGGATCAGCACCGTCATCTGCGAATCGGTGAAGATGTGCTTCAGCTCGTTCTCCACGTAGCGGTAGTTGACGTTCACCATCACTGCCCGCGCCTTGAAGATCGCGATCATCGACTCGACTGCTTCGATGGTGTTTCTGCTGTACAGGCCCACCGCGTCGCCGGGTGCCACGCCGAGCGACCGCAGCCGGTGCGCCAGCGCGTTGGCCCGGCGATCGAGCTCGGCGTAGGTCAGCGAGCGGTCGCCCGATTCCAGCGCCACGCGGTCGGGCATGAGGTCCACGGCGTGCTCGAAGAGGTCCGCGACAGTGAAGGCCATGCATCAAAACTAGAACGTGTTACTGTTCGCGGCAAGGAAAACGTCGGGCCAGGAGGAAACATGTCCCCAGAAAGCGCTGCCGCCACCACCGCCGCCGCACCGGAGTGCCTCGTCGAGAAGCGCGGCCACGTGCTGATCGTGACGATGAACCGACCCGAGGCGCGCAACGCACTGTCGGGTCCGATGATGCGGATCATGGAGCAGGCGTGGGACCAGGTGGACGACGATCCGGACATCCGGGTCGCGATCCTGACCGGAGCGGGCGGCTACTTCTGCGCGGGCGCCGACCTCAAGGCCATGAACCAGTCGGCACCGGGCGACTCCTTCGCGAAAGGCGGATGGGACCTCACGCGGCTCCCCGCACTGCTCAAGGGACGTCGGCTGTCGAAGCCGTTGATCGCCGCGGTCGAGGGCCCGGCGATCGCCGGCGGAACCGAGATCCTCCAGGGCACCGACATCCGCGTCGCCGCCGAGAGCGCGAAGTTCGGCGTCTCCGAAGCCAAGTGGGGCCTGTTCCCGCTCGGCGGCAGCGCCGTCCGGCTGGTCCGCCAGATCCCCTACACCGTGGCGGCCGACATCCTCCTGACCGGCCGTCACATCACCGCCGCCGAGGCCAAGGAGTACGGACTCGTGGGCCACGTGGTTCCGGACGGCACGGCGCTGGACAAGGCTCTCGAGATCGCCGACCAGATCGCGGCCAACGGCCCGCTCGCAGTCCAGGCCATCCTCAAGACCATTCGCGACAGCGAGGGCCTGCACGAGGAGGAGGCCTTCAAGATCGACGCCGAACTCGGCGCCAAGGTCTTCGCGTCCAAGGACGCCAAGATCGGCCCGCGCGCCTTCGCCAACCGCGAGAAGCCGGTGTTCACCGGCGAGTAGGAGCGGCTGCGTTGCCCATCGGTCCGTCCCGGCCTACGGTCGTTGCCATGCCGAAAGCGAGCCGCACCGCCGTCCTGGTCTGCCAGGCGCGCGCCGTCGCGGACGGGCGCATCGCGATCGGACGGTTCAGCGATCCCATCGCCATCGACCTGCTCGACGACGACGAGCGCAGAGAGGTCGAGACGGCACGCGGGCCGGCCCCGAGACACTGGCGCGACCGTCCGGCCTATGAACTGCTGACGGCGACCGTGGAGATCCTGGCGGCGCGCACCGTCGCGATCGACGACGCCGTGCGCCAGCGGCGGCACAGCCAACTCGTCGTCCTCGGAGCGGGCCTGGACGCCCGGGCCTGGCGGATGCGAAAGCTGCCGCAGACCACCGTCTTCGAGGTGGACCGCCCCGCATCGCAGGCCGACAAGCGCAGGCGCGTCCGGAATCTGGAGCCGGTCACCGAGGAACTCACCTTCGTCCCGGTCGAGTTCGGCACCGACAGTCTCACCGGCGCCCTGGAATCAGCCGGCCATCGCTCCGAACTCCCCACCACGTGGATCTGGGAGGGCGTGCTGCCGTATCTCACGACGGACCAGGTCCGTGCCACCCTCGCGGACGTCGCCGAACGCTCGGCTCCGGGATCTCAGCTGATAGCGACCTATCCGCAACGCCACACGGTGAGCCGTCCGGCGCACTATGCGCTCAAGACGGTCTTCGCGATCGCCGGGCGGCCCGATCCGATGGGCGAGGAACGCCATGTCTCGGCCTGGAGACCGGCGGCGATGCGCGACCTGCTGGAGGATTTCGGGTTCACCGTCGTCTCCGATCGCGATCTGAAATCGATCGCCGACGACGTCGGCGTCCGGACTCGGCACCCGCGCAGACTGGCGAACGGCCACGTCGTGGTGGCCGAGGTCTCGTTCCCGTCCGACCGCGAGACCTGACGCCCGGGGCTCACCGATTCTGTGATCCGGCTAACAGATCGCCCCCTCGGCGTCGACATACCGGGTACGAAGCCACGCGACGAGCCCGCCGAGGAGAAGCTCATGCCCACCCTGCCGACACATCGTCGTTCACTCCGGACCCGTGTCCTCGCCGCGGCGGTCGCCGCCGCTGCCGTCGTCTCGTCGCTTCTCGCCGGAGCGGGAAGCGCCGGCGCCGTGACACGCGAGTACCCGCTCCACGGCTGCCTCAACGTCAGTCCGAACATCGTCGACATGCCCTACCGGCCCTTCCGCGCGATCGTCGCCGAGTACGCCGGGACCACGTATATCCAGATCGACTACGGCAGCCTCTGGATCGGGGTCGGATACGACTCGGTGGCCCGCCTGGACTGGCACAACCTGCAGACCGGGCGGAAGGGCACGATGATCGACCACAGCCAGGTGCGGCCGCCGAACACCGGGGTGCACAACTTCAGCCTCCCCCGCAGCACCTTCGGGCCCGGCAGAGTGCAGTTGCGGCTGAGCACGGTGAACCGCAACGCACTCTGGGCGATACCCGCGCGCAGCTGCGGCGGCGTGGTGGTCGCGCCCTGAACCGCTCGCCGCTGCGTCGCTAGACCAGTTCGCCGAGTGCTCGCACGGTCTGCACATCGCGCGCGGTCACCATCAGCGTGGTGACCCCTGCGGCCTCCCACAACCCGATCTGTTCGCGCACCTCGTCGGCGGTGCCGACCAGCATCGTCTCGCGGACCATCTCGTCGGGCACCGCGGCCAGAGCCTCCTCCTTGCGGCCGGACCGGAACAGCCGGCCGATGTCGTCGACCGCCTGGCCGTACCCCATGCGCCGATAGAGGTCGGCGTGAAAGTTCTTCTCCGCCGCCCCCATCCCGCCGACGTAGAGCGCGGTCGACGGCCGATAGCGGTCGATCGCCGCGGCGACGTCGTCGGTGATCACACACTGAACGGTCGCCGAGATCTCGAAGTCGGCACGCGATCGGCGCGCGCCGGGACGGGCGAAGCCCTCGTCGAGCCACTCGTCGTACATGCCCGCGAGCCGCGGCGTGTAGAAGATCGCGAGCCAGCCGTCGGCGATCTCGGCGGTCTGCGCGACGTTCTTGGGACCTTCGGCTCCCAGCCAGATCGGGATGTCCGCGCGCAGCGGATGGGTGATCGGCTTGAGCGGCTTCCCCAGACCGGTGACCCCCTCGCCCTCCCGCCGCGGCAGCGGGTAGTGGGGTCCGTCGCTGACCACGGCGCCCTCGCGCGCCAGCACGTCGCGGACGATCCGCACGTATTCGCGGGTGCGCGCCAACGGCTTGCCGAACGACTGCCCGTACCAGCCCTCCACCACCTGCGGCCCGGAGACGCCGAGACCGATGATGTGCCTGCCGCCCGAGAGATGGTCGAGGGTCAAGGCCGCCATGGCCAGGGTGGTGGGCGGCCGCGCCGACAGCTGGGCCACCGCCGTGCCGAGCCGCAGGGTCTCGGTGGTCGCTCCCCACCAGGCCAGCGGGGTGTACGCATCCGATCCCCAGGACTCCGCGGTGAACACCGAGTCGAATCCCGACTCCTCCGCGGCCACCAACATCTCCGGGACGCCCAGCGGCGGTTGCGCACTCCAATACCCCAGTTGTAGGCCAAGTTTCACGCGAGAACCCTTCCGTCGAACCCTTGCGACACATACTAGAACGTGTTCTACTTTGGTGGTGTCCAATAGTGCAACCCACCCGACTCCCGAGGTGCAGGTCCCCGCACCCGAGTCACGAATCCTGTCCGCGAAGCTGACCAACACCTTCGCCTACACACGCTCGCTCGGACCGGTCCTGTCGCAGTTCGCCCTCGCCCTGCGCGACGGCCGCATCGTCGGAAGCCGCGGCTCCGACGGCCGCGTCACGGTTCCTCCCGCCGAGTTCGACCCCTCCTCCGGGGAGCCGACGACCTCGCTTGTGGAGGTCGCGCCGGTCGGCACGGTCGAGAGCTGGTCCTGGCAGCCGGAGCCGCTCGACGGCCAGATCCTCGACCGGCCGTTCGCCTTCGCCCTCATCAGGCTCGACGGCGCCGACACCGCGCTGCTGCACGTGGTGGACGCCGACGAGCCGTCGCAGATGAGCGTCGGCGCACGCGTCCACGCCGTGTGGCATGCGGCGCGCAGCGGAGCGATCACCGACATCGCCCACTTCAGCCTGGGTGAGACACCGGAGACCGCACCGGAGGCGACCGGCGAGATGATCGTCGACGACGCGGGCGACGTCATCATCACCACGCCGATCACCACCGACATCATGCATTCGGCCGCGGAGTCCGAGAGCTGGTACCTCGAGGGCCTCAAGGCAGGCCGTCTCATCGGCGGTCGGGTGCGTACCGGCGAGGTGTACTTCCCACCCCGGTACGTGAGCCCGGCCGACGGCAGCCCGACCGTCGAGCGGGTGGAGCTGCCCGACACCGGCACCGTCACCACTTTCTGCATCGTGAACGTGCCCTTCCTGGGGCAGCAGATCAAGCCGCCCTACGTCGCCGCCTACGTTCTGCTCGACGGCGCCGACATCCCGTTCCTGCACCTGATCCTCGACTGCCCCGCGGAAGAGGTACGCATGGGCATGCGGGTCAAGGCCGTATGGCGTCCCGAGGCCGAATGGGACTACACCATGCGCAATATCAGCCACTTCGCCCCGAGCGGCGAACCGGACGCCGACTTCGACGCGTACCGGAATCACCTCTGAGCGGGAAGGAGCTATTCACATGAGCAACAGCACACTCCCGCGCATCGCAGTCGTGGGATTCGCGCACAGTACCAACGACCCCGCATCGACCGGCACCACCAACGGCGTCGAGATGCTGATCCCCTGTTTCCAGAAGCTGTACGCCGATCTGGGCATCAGCCGCACCGACATCGACTTCTGGTGCAGTGGATCGTCGGACTACCTGGCCGGCCGCGCGTTCTCCTTCATCTCCGCGATCGACGCCATCGGCGCCGTTCCGCCGATCAACGAGTCGCACGTCGAGATGGACGGAGCCTGGGCTCTGTACGAGGCGTGGGTCAAGATCGCGACCGGCGAGGTCGACATCGCACTGGCCTACGGATTCGGCAAGGCCTCGGCCGGCGACTCCGACCGTACGCTCGCGATGCAGACCGACCCCTACACGGTGGCTCCGCTGTGGCCGGACGCCCGGTCGCTCGCGGGCCTGCAGGCTCGCGCAGGCCTGGAGTCGGGCGCCTGGACCGAGGCCGACATGGCGGCGGTCGCCGCGCGCACCACCGGAGCCTCGGTCGAGGAACTGCTGGCCGCCGACTACGTCGCCGATCCGCTACGCGCTCACGACATCGCGCCGTACGCCGATGCCGGTGCCGCCGTGGTGTTGGCCTCCGAGGCCCGCGCCCGTGAGCTGGTCGCGAACCCGGCGTGGGTGACCGGCTGGGATCACCGCATCGACACACCCAATTTCGGTGCACGCGACCTGACGCGGTCGCCGTCCACCGAACTCGCCGCGAACACCGCGTTCGGCGACCGCTCGCGCGATGTGGACGTCGCCGAGATCCACGCCACCTACACGCATCAGGAACTGATCGTCGCGCGCGAACTCGGGCTCGGCGCCCGCACCAGAATCAACCCGTCGGGCGGCGCCCTGACCGGAAACGCCCTGTTCTCCGTGGGTCTTCAGCGCATCGGCTACGCCGCGCACGAGATCCTCGCGGGCAACGCGCGCACCGCGGTCGCTCACGCGACCAGCGGACCGCTGTTGCAGCAGAACATGGTCGTCACACTCGCAGGAGGAGAGAACTGATGGGCCGCAATCGCGTCGCCGTCCTCGGAACCGGCCAGACCAAGTACGTCGCCAAGCGCACCGACGTGACGATGGCGGGCATGGTCCGCGAGGCGATCGACCGTGCACTCGCCGACGCCCACGTCTCGATCGACGACATCGACGCCATCGTGATCGGCAAGGCACCCGATCTCTTCGAGGGCTCGATGATGCCGGAGCTGGCGATGGCCGAGGCCATCGGCGCGGTCGGCAAACGACTGATCCGCGTGCACACCGCGGGCTCGGTGGGAGCGTCCACCGCGATCGTGGGCTCCTCCCTGGTCAGCAGCGGCGTCCACGGACGCGTGCTGGCCGTCTCCTGGGAGAAGCAGTCGGAGTCGAACGCCATGTGGGCGCTCTCGATCCCGGTGCCGTTCACGATGCCGGTCGGTGCCGGCGCGGGCGGATTCTTCGCCCCGCACGTGCGCGCCTACATCAACAATTCGAAGGCGCCGGCGCACATCGGCGCGATGGTCGCCGCCAAGGACCGCCGCAACGGCGCGAAGAATCCGCTCGCGCATCTGCACCAGCCCGATATCACCGTCGAGAAGGTGATGGCCTCGCAGATGCTGTGGGATCCGATCCGTTTCGACGAGACGTGCCCGTCGTCCGACGGAGCGTGCGCGGTGGTGCTCGGCGACGAGCGATCCGCGGACGATGCGATCGCCGAAGGACGCCCCGTGGCGTGGGTGCACGCGACCGCCATGCGCACCGAGCCGCTCTCGTACTCGCACCGCAATGTGGTCAGCCCGCAGGCCGGACGCGACGCCTCGGCCGCGCTGTGGAAGGCCGCCGGGATCACCAATCCGCTGGAAGAGGTGGACACGGCCGAGATCTACGTGCCCTTCTCCTGGTTCGAGCCGATGTGGCTGGAGAACCTCGGCTTCATGCCGGAGTACGAGGGCTGGAAGCTCACCGAGGCGGGAGAGACCGAGATCGGCGGGAAGCTCCCCGTCAACGCGTCCGGCGGCGTGCTGTCGTCGAACCCGATCGGCGCCTCGGGCATGATCCGGTGCGCTGAGGCTGCGATCCAGGTGATGGGCAAGGGCGGCGATCACCAGGTGCCCGATGTCCGCAAGGCCTTCGGCCACGCCTATGGCGGCGGCTCACAGTACTTCTCGATGTGGCTTCTCGGCGCGGACAAGCCCTAGCCGCGCCGCGCGGGCGTCAGACGTACGCCTGCGCGGGCATGTTGTTCTGAACAGCCTCCACCAGGGCGCGCACCGCGCGCGCCACCTCCACCCCGGAGTCGGTCAGCGAGTACTCCGGGTGCGACGGCCTCTCGTCGGACATCGTCCGCACGACGAGGCCGTCGTTCGTCAGCGTCTTCAACGTCTGCGTCAGCATCCGGTCGCTGATGCCCTCCACCTGCTCACGCAATTCACAGAAACGCTGCGGAACGGTCTTCAGCTTGCCCAGCACGAGAGCTCCCCAGCGGCCGGTGACGTGCGAGAACACCTCCCGGGACGGGCACTGCTTCGCGAAGACGTCGAACGGGATCATACCTCGATACTAGCCCTGACCTTTTGCGCTTACGAAAAGTAAGTGATTGAATTCCGGTGACCCCACACATCTCGGTGGGCGAGAACAGAACGATCCCACAAGGAGTCACCTCGACCATGACCTACTTCAAGCAGGGCCAGGGCCTGGCCGTCAGCATCGCCCGGATCATCCTCGGCGTCATCTTCTTCGCCCACGGCTGGCAGAAGTTCTTCACGTTCGGCATGGACGGAGTCAAGGCCAACTTCGAGATGATGGGCGCGCCGGTCCCCGGTGTGAGCGCCTGGCTCGCCGCGCTGGCCGAATTGATCGGAGGCGGCCTGCTGATCGTGGGCCTCGCGGTTCCGGTGGTGTCGGTGATCCTGATCGTCGACATGATCGGCGCGATCTTCATCGCCCACATCGACGCGGGTTTCTGGGCCTCGGACGGCGGTTACGAACTGGTCCTGGCCCTGATCGCCGGCCTGCTGGCCGTCGGTTTCGTCAAGCAGGGAGTGCTGGCCGTCGACACCCACCTCCTCAAGGCGGTCTCCGCGGACAAGGCCCCCGAGAAGGTCGGCGCCGACAGCTGAACGGCCGTTGATTCCAGCAGCGAGGCGGCCTCGATACGTCCTCGGCTAGCGCCTCGTCCTACTCGGCTGCCCTGGGGCACCCGCTCAGGGTCGTCGAGCAAGCGGGCCGTTCCGCCGGGGCAGTCGAGTAAGCGGGCCGTTCCGTCAAGCCAGCCGAGTAAGCGGACCGTTCCGTCAAGCCAGCCGAGTAAGCGGGCCGTTCCGCCAGGGCAGTCGAGTAAGCGCAGGAGCGGAGCGACGGAGCGCATCGAGACGGGCGTCAGCCTCGATACGGCCTCGGCTAGCGCCTCGTCCTACTCGACTGCCCTGGGGCACCGCTCAGGGCCAGTCGAGTAAGCGCAGGAGCGAAGCGACGGAGCGCATCGAGGCGAACGCGGGTCCGTCGGGCGCAGCCGCGAGGCTCAACATGAAGAAGTCCCGGCGACCATCTCGGTCGCCGGGACTTCTTCGCCCGTTACTGCATCCGCAGACCTACTGGGGCCGGAACGACTTCATCGTCGCCTCGACCTCCCAGAACGCGCGGAGCGCCTCCAGGTCTCCGTTCTCGTCCGCCTTGTAGGTGAACACGCCTTCGGCCTCGGAGATGTGGCCGCCGATCCGGGTGACGATGGTGCCGATGTAGGCCACCTCGCGACCACAGATGATCTCCTTCTCGAACTGGAAGTCGATGCTCTCGGTCGGTGCGATCGCCTTGTCCCAGAACGCCGACAGCCCGTCGGCGCCCCGATGACCCCGCCCTTCCTCGTCGAACATCGACGGGCCGACCGGATCCTCGACGGATCCGTTCGCGGCGAAGTTCGCCAGCCATGCCGCCTTGTCACGAGCTTCGACGGCCTCCCGCGAGCGCCGCCCGGCGAGTACCGCCGGATGGTTCGCGCGGTCGATGTTCAGATACGCGGGAGAGTTCTGGGTGTCGGTCAAGACTTCGTCCCGTAATCGACCTGCAGTTCCTTGATGCCGTTGATCCAGCCGTGACGCAGCCGGCGCGGCTGCTCGAGCTTGGTGATGTCGGGCACCAGGTCGGCGAGCGCGTTGAACATCAGGTTGATCTCCATGCGAGCCAGGTTGGCGCCGATGCAGAAGTGCGTGCCGTTGCCACCGAAGCCGACGTGCGGGTTCGGATCGCGCAGGATGTTGAACGTGAACGGATCCTCGAAGACGTCCTCGTCGTAGTTCGCCGAACCGTAGAACATGCCCACGCGCTGACCGGCCTTGATGTCGACGCCGCCGACCTGGGTGTCGTGCTTGGCCGTGCGCTGGAAGACGTTGACCGGAGTCGCCCACCGGACGATCTCGTCCACCGCCGTGGCCGGACGCTCCTTCTTGAACAGCTCCCACTGATCCGGGTTGTCCAGGAAGGCGTTCATACCGTGCGTGATGGCGTTGCGGGTGGTCTCGTTGCCCGCGACCGTCAGCAGGATGAAGAAGAAGCCGAACTCCGCCTCGGTGAGACCGTGACCGTCGATGTCGGCCTCGATCAGCTGCGTGACGATGTCGTCGGCCGGGCACTTCTTGCGCTCCTCGGCCATGTTGTAGCCGTAGCCGAGGATCTCCATGTTCGCGGTGAGCGGGTCCGTGGTGAACTCCGGGTCATCGGCGTTCATCATCGAGTTCGACCAGTCGAAGAGCTTCATCCGGTCCACTTCGGGCACGCCGAGCAGATCGGCGATCGCCAGCAGCGGCAGGTCGACGGCGACCTGGTGGACGAAGTCGCCCTTGCCCTCGTCTGCGGCCTTCTGAACGATCTCTCGCGCGGCGGCGTCGAGCTTCTCCTCCAGCGCGTGGACCGCCTTCGGCGTGAACGCACGGGAGACCACCTTGCGCAGGCGCGTGTGCTCGGGCGGATCGTGGTTGATCAGCAGGGTCTTCGTGACCTCGAGCTGCTCCGGGTCCATGTCGTCCTCGAAGCGGATGATCACGCCGTTCTCGTTCGCCGACCAGTCGTCGGCGTTCTTCGAGATCTCACGGATGTGCTCGTGCTTGGTGACGGCCCAGTAGCCGCCGTCATGGAAGCCGCCGCCCTTGCCGGGCAGCTGAGCGTTCCACCACACCGGCGCGGTCTTGCGGAGCTCGGCGAACTCCTTGACGGGAATACCCTCGACCAGGAGGTCCGGGTTCGTGAAATCCCACCCCTCCTGATGCATGAACGGACACGTGCCGGACGCTTCAACGCTCTGCGCCTGAGTCACGTCATCACCTCAATTCTCTGGCCATGTTCTCCGGTCTCGATCGGAACGAGAACCCGTTACAATTTGCGTAACTCACACTCTGCCACACTGGATAGACGCGAACAAGAACTTGTTCTAGTTTTGACGGAGAAACGTTTCTCGAACAAGGAGTTGGCATGGGTGTACCGGTGATCGTCGAAGCGGTCCGTACTCCGATCGGCAAGCGCAACGGCTGGCTGTCGGGCCTGCATGCGGCGGAGATCCTCGGTGCGGCGCAGCGCGGCGTCGTCGAACGCGCGGGAATCGATCCGGGCCTGGTGGAGCAGGTGGTCGGCGGCTGCGTCATGCAGGTCGGCGAGCAGGGCAACAATGTCACGCGCACCGCGTGGCTGCACTCGGGCCTGCCGTGGCAGACCGGCGCCACCACCATCGACTGCCAGTGCGGATCCGCACAGCAGGCCAATCACATGGTCGCCGGCCTGATCGCCACCGGCACCATCGACATCGGCATCGCTTGCGGCGTCGAATGCATGTCACACGTGCCGCTCGGCGCCAACGTCGGCACGGATGCGGGCCCCCGCCGCCCCGAATCATGGGACATCGACATGCCCAACCAGTTCGACGCCGCCGAGCGGATCGCCAAGCGCCGGGGCATCACCCGCGCCGACGTCGACGCACTCGGGCTCGCCTCGCAGACCAAGGCCAAGCGTGCGTGGGACGAGGGCCGCTTCGACCGCGAGGTCCTCACGGTCAAGGCGCCCGAGCGCACCAAGGAGGGCGAGCTGACCGGTCAGATCCTCGAGGTGAACCGCGATCAGGGTCTGCGCGACACCACGGCCGAGTCGCTGAACGGACTCAAGGCGGTGATCGAGGGCGGCATCCACACCGCCGGCAACTCGTCGCAGATCTCCGACGGCGCGGCGGCCGTGCTGCTGATGGACGAGGACAAGGCCAAGGCCCTCGGCCTGCGTCCGCGCGCCCGGCTGGTGAGCCAGGCCCTCGTCGGAGCCGAACCGTACTACCACCTCGACGGACCCGTTCAGGCCACCGAACGAGTCCTCTCCCGCTCGGGGATGAATCTCAACGACATCGATCTGGTCGAGATCAACGAGGCCTTCGCCTCCGTCGTCCTCAGCTGGGCCCAGGTGCACGGTGCCGACATGGACAAGGTGAACGTCAACGGCGGCGCCATCGCCCTCGGGCACCCCGTGGGAAGCACCGGCTCCCGGCTGCTCACCACCGCGTTGCACGAACTCGAGCGCAGCGACAAGCAGACCGCGCTCGTCACGATGTGCGCCGGCGGCGCGCTGGCGACCGCGACCATCATCGAACGGATCTGATTTGGAGGCGAGCTCCCGACCGGCCCAACTCGATTCGCCGGTGGTCGCGCGGATCATCAGGATCGGTTCACGGCTCAACACCCGGCTGTACCGGCTCACGCGCGGACGGCTGGGCGGGACCTGGCGAGTCGGTGCCGCGCTGCGCCGCCCCACACCCGTCTGCCTGCTCACCACGACGGGGCGCAAGTCGGGACAGGAGCGCACCGTTCCGCTCCTGTTCCTGCGCGACGGCGAGTCGATCGTGCTCGTCGCCTCGCAGGGCGGACTGCCGAACAATCCGGCCTGGTACTACAACGTGCGCGATGAGCCGACCGTCCGGATCCAGATCGGCCGGGAAGAGCGCAACTATCTGGCGCGAATCGCGGGCGACGCCGAACGCGCCGAACTCTGGCCGCGGCTGGTCGAGATGTACGCGGACTTCGACACGTACGCCGCGTGGACCGACCGCGAGATCCCGGTCGTGATCTGCGAACCGGTGTGATCGCTCACGGCGTCATCGCGGCGATCGGGCCGTCGGACATGATCACGCCGGTGTCCACCTCCGGTCGGGACGTCCGGGAGAGCGACCCGTCGGCCCCGATCCGATAGGTGGTCACCCTCGAGGTCAGCCGTGCGGTCAGCACGTCGATGTCGTACAGGTAGCGCCCGTTCGGGTGTAGGAGCACCTGCCCGGGGAGGGTTCCGGCCGGCCCCGGGTAGGGCGAGCCCGCGATCGGCGTCAGCCGCCCGTCGGCGTGAGCGTTGTATGCGGCGATCGATGTGCCGACTGCGTTCGGGACGTACAGGCGCTTGCCGTCCGGTGTCATGACGATGCCGTGCGGGACGCCTCCGGTGGGGTACGGAGACCCCGGGGTCGGTGTCACGGAGCCGTCGTCGCCGATACGGAATCCCGACAGTCCCAAGGAGAACTCGTCGCTGACGTACAGGAACCGACCGTCGGGCGAGTAACCGGGCGCGACCGGCCCGAGACCCACCCGCGTCACACCGAGACGGCGGATGCCGCCGCCCGGGCCGAGGGCGTAATTCGTCATCGTGTTGCCGATGTAGCTGACCACGCGCATCCGGGTGCCGCTCGGGTCGATGCCGCCCATACCGACCATGCTGAACCCGTCGACCGGCGCGGTCGGCTTCCCCGTCGCGATCAGCGCGCCGCTGCCGGTGACGCGATACGATGTCACCCGGCCGGGGACGCCGCCGAGAACCACGTACAGATACTTGCCGTCGGGCGTGAGCCGGGCGGCCGTCGGCGCGCCGCCCACCTTCACATCGGCACCCGGGATCGGAGTGAGCCGGCCGCTGCCGGAGATCCGGTAACCGCTGACCCCGCCGTCGAGTGCGTGCGGAACGTAGACCTTCTCTCCATCCGGACTCACCACGAGCGACAGCACCCCGAGACCGGTGGCGAAGGGGCTGCCCGGGACCGGCGTGAGTGCACCGTCGTCGTGGACGCGCAGGACGCTGATCCCCTGGGACGCAGTACCAGCGGTCAGCAGGAAGCGCGGATGCGGGGTGCCGGCGTGTGCCGTGCCCGGCACCCCGGCGGTCAGCAGGACGAGGCCGGTGAGAAGAGCCGTCAGCCGGACGCGGACACCGTTCGGGAGAATAGCCATGTCAGGACTTTCGCTGTCGGTGGCCCCGAGAGGCGAGGCCGGTTCGGGCTCATCGTCTCCCGGCCGGCGACGCCGGAACTGTCACGATTCCTGCACACTCGTCCGGCTCCTCTCCCGCCGAACTATCCGACGGCGCGGCCGGCACCCTCCCAGAACTGCGCGCGCAGCGCCTTCTTGTCCGGCTTGCCGAGCGCCGTCAACGGCAGCGATTCGGCGAACACGACCTGTTTGGGCGCCTGCACCGCACCCTTGCGTTCCTTGACCGCGGCCTGGATGTCCGCGGCGATCTGCGTCTGCGCCGCGTCCCCGGCATCGGCGTCGGGGCGCAGGACCACCACCGCGGTCACCGCCTCTCCCCATTTCTCATCCGGCACGCCGATCACCCCGACCTGTGCGACCGCGGGATGCTCGGCGACCACGTCCTCCACCTCGCGGGGGAACACGTTGAATCCGCCGGAGACGATCATGTCCTTGGTGCGGTCGACGATGAACCAGAAGCCGTCCTCGTCCTCGCGGGCGACGTCGCCGGTGTGCAGCCAGCCGTCGACGAAGGTCTCGGCGGTCTGCTCGGGCAGCCCGAGATAACCGCCGGCCAGCAGCGGACCGGACACGCAGATCTCACCCGGCTCACCCCGCGCCACGCGGTTGCCCTCCGAATCGAGCAGGGCCGTGCGCAGGAACGCCGACGGGCGTCCGCAACTGCCGAGGCGGGCCTTGTCGTGTTCGTCTTTGCGCAGGTAGCTGATGACCATCGGCGCCTCGGACTGGCCGTAGTACTGCGCGAAGATCGGCCCGAACCGCTCGATCGCCTCCGCCAGCCGGACCGGATTCATCGGCGACGCGCCGTAATAGACGGTTTCAAGGGACGAGAGATCGCGGGTGCGGGAGTCCGGGTGGTCCATCAGGGCGTACAGCATCGACGGCACGAGCATGGTGGCGGTGATCCGCTCCCGCTCGATGGTCTCGAGGACCAGCGCCGGATCGAACTTGCTCAGGACCAGCATCGTGCCGCCCTTGATGAGGGTGGGCACGAAGAAGGCCGCGCCCGCATGCGAGAGCGGAGTGCACATCAGGAACTTCGGCCGCTCGGGCCATTCCCACTCGGCCAGCTGGATCTGCGTCATCGTCGACATCGCGCGGGCGGTCCCGATGACGCCCTTGGGCTTTCCGGTGGTGCCGCCGGTGTAGGTGATCGAGACGACGTGGTCGGGATCGAGCACCGCGGCGGTCAGTTCTCGGACGGGGTACCTCTGAGCGGCGGCGACGATGTCCACGCCGATGTCGGTGAGCTCAGCGGGTACCGGGCCGAGGGTGAGGACCCGGGTGAGCCCGTCGACCCGCTTCACCAGTTCCACCGCTCGCTCGACGAACATCGGATTCGGATCGATGACCAGCGTCGACACGCCCGCGTCCGAGAGGACGTAGGCGTGATCGTCGAGCGACCCGAGCGGGTGCAGCGCCGTTCGGCGCCAGCCCTGCGTCTGGCCCGCTCCGATCACGAACAGCACCTCGGGGCGGTTCAGTGCGAGCAGCCCGACGGCGGTTCCCGTGCCTGCACCGGCCGCCTCGAAGGCCTGGATGTAGCGACTGATCTGGTCGGCCATCTCACCGCCGGTGAGTTCGGCGTCGCCGAGCTTCAGAACCGGCTTGTCCCGGTGACGGCGCAGGGCCGCGACCATCAGGTCGCCGAGGTGGACGGGGTTGCGCAGCGCGTCGGCCGCAGTCATTTCGGATCCCATGTGCGCAAATACTAGAACGTGTTCTAGCTGACTGGAAGCACCCGATCGAAAACTGTTGCCGCACAGACTCTCTCGAGACGTCTCCGATTCGGGATCCCGTCACGAAAAGAGCGCCGAGATCGCGACCGGCGAAAAGAAGTCCAACCGTTCGGCCGGGATCGGACCTAGTATCGAGATATGACGGATCTGGACCAGGCAGCAACCCGACGAGACATCACCGACGCGCTGTTGACCGCGATGGAGCGGCGGCACGAGGTACTCGACGCGATCGTCGACGCAGAGGATCGCGATGCCGCGGCGACTGCGATCGCAGACCTTCTCGGCAAGTCGAAACTGGGCGCCGAAGCGGTCCTGAACATGTCCTTCTACCAGCTCACCAAGACCGAGCGGCGCCACAACCAGGCCGAACTCGACAATCTCAACGAGGAGATCACCTTCACGCTCGCCGAGCGGCCGGCGAGTTCGGGCGACAGCCTCGACCTCCGTCCCTTCTCCGCCGACGACGACGCCGATCTGTTCGCCGAACGCACCGCCGAACAGGGTGTCGCAGGCGACGGGTCGGGCGCGCCGGCCGGGGACGTCGCAGACGAGATCACCAAGGGCGTCGACCGCGTCGACGCCGAAGACGCCGTCTGGCTGGTGGCCGTGGAAGGCGACCAGAAGGTGGGCATCGTCTTCGGCGAACTGAACGACGGAGAGGTCGACGTCCGCATCTGGATTCGCCCGGAATCACGCAAGCGCGGCTACGGCACTGCGGCGCTGCGCAAGTCGCGCTCGGAGATGGCAGCGCTGTTCCCTGGCGTCCCGATGGTGGTGCGGGCCCCCAGCGCCTGACGCGGCACCCTGCAGACCCTCAGGCGGGCCCGGTCCACGACGGACCGGGCCCGTCGCCCATTGCGCCGGCCAGCATGGACTCGAAGCCGAACCGCAGCGCGTCCAGCGAATCGACCGTCCCCATCTGGTAGCCGATGAGCAGGTACATGGCCACCTGCGCGAACTTCTCCGCCCTGTCGGCGTCACCGATGACCTCGGCCGACGTCTCGCGAATCACCTCCGCGCGCTCCCGGTCGACCTCCGCCAAGTGCGCCAGCACCCCGGAATCGTGGGTCGACCAGACCCGGATCGCCGCTTCGGAGGCACGGTCGAGCCCGAGGCCGACGCCGATCAGGAAGTCGATCCGCTCCCTGGGGTCGTCGACGGCGATCGCGTCTCCGATCGGTCTGCGGCTGTGTTCCTCTCGCCAGTAGTCGATCAGCGCCGACTTGTACTCGGCCCAGTCCGCGAAGGCGTGATAGAAGCTGCCCGTCGTCGTGCCGGCGACCCGGCAGACCTGCGCCAGTTTGAGACCCGCGTGCCCGTGTTCCCCCAGCACCTCCAGGCCCGCGTCCAGAAACCGCCTGCGCGCATGCTCGGACGGCACCGATTGCTTCTTCACCATGCGAACCCACCTCCCTCACCTGCGACGTGACCCCTTGCACAAAACTATAACTCAACTTACAGTGAGCTCACCGACAGGCAGGAGCCGACCGATGACACTCAAGACGCTGGTCCAGACACCGTCCCGGACCGCGGGCATGGATCCGGAGACCGAGTTCCACGAGATCTACCGTGCCCTGGCCACGTACGAGTTCCCCTGGGACATCAATCAAGCGCTGAGCTTCGCGCTGTTCCGGACGTACGCGGTCCCGAGCATCGGCGACCTCCTCGACCGGACCGGCGAGTTCCGCGACCGACCGCAGAAGCGGTACGACGACACCGCCGTCCTGCTCGAGGTGCCGCTCCTGAAAGGCTTCGACAGCACCGACGGCAGGGCCGCGATTCGCCGGATCAACCAGATGCACAAGATGTTCGAGATCAGCAACGACGACATGCGGTACGTACTGGCCACCTTCGTCGTCGTGCCGGTCCGCTGGATCGGCGATTACGGCAGACGCCCGCTCACCGACGACGAGATCCGCGCGACCGTGCTGTACTACCGGCAACTCGGCAGACACATGGCGATCAAGGACGTACCGGAGACCTACGAGGAGTTCGCAGCTCTGATGGACTCGTACGAGGCCGCCCATTACCGGTCCGGCGGCACCGCGGGCGTCCGCCGCACCGGCGACGCCACGATCGACCTGTTCAAGACCTTCTACCCGGCGCCGCTGCGACCGTTGATCGGTGCCTTCAGTCTGTCGGTGATGGACGACGCACTGCTCGACGCCTTCGGCTACCGGCGTCCGCCCGCCGCGCTGCGGTTCGCGTCGAGGGCAGGCCTCCGAATCCGGGGCCGGCTGGTCTCACTGCTGCCCCGGCGTCGGCGGCCGCGACATGTTCACGATCTGCCCCGGATCAAGAGCTATCCGAACGGCTTCGACATCGAGCGGATGGGCACCTTCGCACCGCCCGGATGCCCGGTCAGGTACTGATCGGACCGCCGATACCCGAGACCTACTCTCCGCGCCAGACCGGTTCGCGCTTCTCGGCGAACGCGCGCGGTCCCTCCCTCGCGTCAGCGGAGGCGAGGACCGTGAGCCCGGCCTCCTGATTGACGGCCCAGGGCTCTTCGGCGCCCCATTCGGGGTCCCACTCCGACCGGCCCTGATGTGTCCGGTAGACGGCGCGTTTGCTGAGCTGTACCGCCAGCGGTGCGTTGGCCGCTATCCGGTGCGCCAATGCGAGCGCGGTGTCCAGGACCTCGGCGGCCGGGACGACGCGGTTGACCAGTCCCCACTCGCAGGCGGTCGCGGCGTCGACCCCGTCGCCGGTGAGGATCATCTCCAGGGCCCGCTTGAGCGGAAGCTGCCGCGCCAACCGGATCACACCGCCGCCACCGGCGATCAGTCCGCGTTTCACCTCGGGCAGTCCGAAGACCGCGGAGTCGGCGGCGACCACGAGATCGCAGGCGAGAGCGAGTTCGGTCCCGCCGCCGAGCGCCGTTCCGTTGACCGCCGCGATGAGCGGCTTGTCGGTCCAGTGCCGCACCAGCCCCGCCAGCCCCCACTCCGGATGGGTGTCGTCGATGATCGGCTCACCGCGTGCGACGGCCTTGAGGTCGGCCCCCGCGCAGAAGGCTCGGCCCGCTCCGGTGAGCACCACCGCCCGCACCGCGCGATCGGCGGAGGCCCTCTCCAGCGCCTCCCCCAGCCCGGTCGCGACTGCCCCGTCGATCGCGTTCAGCGCCTCGGGCCGGTTCAGCGTCACCACGGCGACGCCGTCGCACGCTTCGTAGCGGACCGATCCCTCCGCGGTCTCAGACATCTGCGAGCCCTCTCAGCGGGCGCCGTATGCCTTGACTTGGACCGGTGAAGCGTCGATCAGCTCGGCGACCACCGGAGTCAGCTCCGCGACCTCCCAGCGCGCGCCCTTGTCGCGCGAGGCCGCACGCTGCCAGCCGTCGAGCACCGTGACGCGGCCGCCCTCGACCTCGAAGAGCCGCCCGGTGACGGAGGCCGACGCCGGCGAGCCCAGCCACACCACCAGCGGCGAGATGTTCGCGGGATCCATCGCGTCGAAGGAGCCGTCCTCCGGCGCCGCCATCTGCGCGGCCATCGCCTCGCCCGCACCCATCGTCATCTGAGTGCGTGCGGCCGGGGCGATGCCGTTGACGGTGACCCCGTATCCGCCGAGTTCGGCGGCCGCTTGAATCGTCAGTTCGGCGATGGCGGCCTTGGCGGCGGCGTAGTTGCCCTGCCCCACCGAGCCGAAGATGCCGGCTCCCGAGCTGGTGTTGATGATCCGGGCCTGCACGCGTTCACCGGCTTTGGCCTGGGCGCGCCAGTGCGCTCCGGCATGACGCAGCATCACGAAGTGCCCCTTGAGGTGCACGCGGACCACCGAATCCCACTCGTCCTCACTCAGCGAGAGCAGCATCCGGTCCCGCAGGAATCCCGCGTTGTTGACCAGCGCGTCGAGACGGCCGAAGGCATCGATCGCAGTCGCGACGATCGCGGCGCCGGTGTCCCAGTCGGCGACGTCGCCCACCGCCGCGACGGCCTCGCCGCCGGCCGCCCTGATCTCGTCGACGACGGCCGCGGCCGATTCCGCCGCGTAGTCGTTGACCACCACCTTGGCGCCGTCGGCGGCGAAAGCGTGCGCGTGTGCGCGCCCGATCCCTTGGCCGGCACCGGTGACGATGACGACGCGGCCCTCATTGGTCTTGTTGCTCAATGCTCTTCACTCTCTCTCGGAAGTCTGCGGCGGTTACCCGACCGTCGCGGTTCTCAGGCGTCGTTGCCGGCGTTCGCGGCGGACAGGAAGGCCGGCTTCTCGCCGCCGCCGTGGACGGTGACGGTGGAACCGGTGATGTACTGCGACAGCGGCGACAGCAGAAAAGCCACCGCGTTGCCGATGTCGGCGGGCCGGGCCATGCGGCCCATCGGGATGGTGGCGCCGACGGCGGCCACCCCCGCCTCGTCGCCGAAGTGCAGATGCGCCAGCTCGGTCTGCACCGGGCCGCAGACCACCGAGTTGACCCGCACCGACGGCGCCCATTCGACGGCGAGCGTCTCGGTGAGATTGTCCAGACCGGCCTTCGCCGCACCGTAGGCGGCGGTGCCCGGGGACGGCCGGTGCCCGCTGACGCTCGACACGTTGACGATGGCGCCGCCGCCGTCCTGGGTCGACATCACTCGGTGCGCGGCGCGCGCGACGATCAGCGGCGCGACGAGATTGAGTTCGACGATCTTCCGGGAGAAGTTGTCGGAGGCATCCGCGGCCGGCGCGAACGGCGAGCCGCCCGCGTTGTTCACCACGCCGTCGAGCCTGCCGTGCGCGGCGACGATCTGCTCGATCATCGAGGCCACCGCATCACCGTCGCGGACGTCGCAGGGATAGAACTCGCGGTCGTCGTCGCCCGGGCGTCTAGCGCAGACGACGGGCGTGGCGCCGAGGTCGTCGAGCACTTGCGCGATTCCCGCGCCCACCCCGCGGACACCGCCGGTGATCAGGACGATTCTCCCTGCCAGCCCCAGATTCACCGGGCCGTGCACTGCTTCGGTCATGGTGCTACTGTAACAAACAACCAAGCATTTGCTTGGGTGGCTCGTCAGAGCCCCACCCAGCCCAGACAAAGGAGTCGGTGTGCCGATCACCACCGCCCGCGCCGAATCCGGCATCGTCACCGTGACGGTCGACTTTCCGCCGGTCAACGCGCTGCCCAGCGCCGCATGGTTCGAACTCGCCGACGCGATCAGTGCCGCAGGCGCCGATCCGGAGACCTCCGTGGTCATCCTGCGAGCAGAGGGACGCGGCTTCAATGCGGGCGTCGACATCAAGGAGATGCAGCAGACCACCGGTTTCGGTGCCCTGATCGACGCCAACCGCGGGTGCGCCGCAGCCTTCTCCGCCGTGTACGACTGCGAGGTCCCGGTGATCGTCGCGGTCAACGGTTTCTGCGTGGGCGGCGGCATCGGCCTGGTCGGCAACGCCGACGTGATCGTCGCCTCCGACGACGCCGTCTTCGGCCTGCCGGAGGTCGATCGCGGTGCGCTCGGCGCGGCCACGCATCTGGCACGCCTGGTGCCGCAGCACCTGATGCGGACGCTGTACTACACCGCGCAGAACGTGACCGCGCAGCAGCTGGTGCAGTTCGGCTCCTGCTACAAGGCCGTCCCGCGAGAGGAACTGCTGGAGACCGCGCTCGAGGTCGCCCGTCTGATCGACGCCAAGGACACGCGTGTCATCCGGGCGGCCAAGGCGGCGATCAACGGTATCGATCCGGTGGACGTCAAGACCAGCTATCTGCTCGAGCAGCGTTACACGTACGAACTGAATCTGGCCGGAGTGGCCGACGAGCACCGCGACGCGTTCGTCGAGACCGGTAAGACACTGAAGGGGAACTGACACCGAATGGCCACCAAGACTGACAAGACGTCGAGCCTCGACGACGTGGTCGCCGAACTGCGCGACGGCATGACGATCGGCATCGGCGGCTGGGGCTCCCGGCGCAAGCCGATGGCGCTGGTCCGCGCCATCGCCCGCTCGGATGTGAAGGATCTGACCGTGGTGACCTACGGCGGCGCCGACCTCGGGCTGCTGTGCGCGGCGGGCAAGGTGAAGCGCGCGTACTACGGCTTCGTCTCCCTCGACGCCGCACCGTTCTACGATCCCTGGTTCGCCAAGGCGCGTCTGTCCGGCGCCATCGAGGCCCGCGAGATGGACGAGGGCATGGTCAAGTGCGGCCTGGAGGCCGCCGCCGCACGCCTGCCCTTCCTGCCCATCCGCGCCGGACTCGGCTCCGCCGTCCCCGATTTCTGGGAAGGCGAGCTCAAAACCGTCGAATCCCCGTATCCGGATGCCGACGGACGCACCCAGACTCTCATCGCGATGCCCGCGCTCGAGCTCGACGCGGCATTCGTCCACCTCGACATCGCCGATCCTCACGGGAACGCCGCCTACACCGGAGTCGATCCGTACTTCGACGATCTGTACCTGGCCGCGGCGCGGCGCCGCTATCTGGAAGCCGACCAGGTGGTCCCCACCGAGGAACTGGTGGACTCCGTCGCCCGCGAACGTCTTCTGATCAACCGGATGAACGTCGACCGCGTGGTCCACACCCCGAACGGCGCACACTTCACCTTCGCGGGCGGATACGGCCGCGACAACGCGTTCCTGAAGCACTACGCGACCTCTGCGGCAGACGACGAGAGCTGGTCGGCGTTCAAGACCCGCTTCCTCGACGTCGACGAGGCCGGATACCAGACCGAGGTCGCCAAGTGGCAGGCCGAGCAGGAGGAAGCCAAGTGAGCAGTCCCGAGACCACCGCTGTCATCACCCGCGCCGAGTACTGCGTCGCGGCGTGTGCCGACATCTTCACCGGCGCGGGCGAGATCATGGCGTCGCCGATGGCCACCACTCCGCTGATCGGCGCCCGGCTGGCGCGACTGACCACCGAACCCGATCTGCTCATCACCGACGGCGAAGCGCTCATCCTGGCCGACACACCCGCGGTGGGCCAGTCGGGTCCGGTGGAAGGGTGGATGCCCTTCCGCAAGGTGTTCGACGTGGTCGCCTCCGGCCGGCGGCACGTGGTGATGGGCGCCAACCAGATCGACCGCTACGGAAACCAGAACCTCTCGGCGTTCGGTCCGCTGCAGCAGCCGACTCGCCAGATGTTCGGCGTGCGCGGCGCTCCCGGCAACACCATCAACCACCCGACCAGCTACTGGGTCGGGAACCATACGGCTCGGGTGTTCCCGGAGCGGGTCGACATCGTCTCCGGCGTCGGCTTCGACAAGGTGGACGAGCGCAATCCCGCCTTCGACGATCTGAACATCCACCGAGTGGTCACCAACCTCGGCGTTTTCGACTTCCGCGGACCCGGCCACACCATGCGGGCCCTGTCGCTGCATCCGGGCGTGACGCCGGAGGCGGTCGCCGACGCCACCGGCTTCCCGGTGGCCGACCTCGAATCGGCCCCGGCCACCGCGGACCCGACCGACGAACAGTTGCGGCTCATCCGCGAGGTCCTCGACCCCAAGAATCTCCGTGACCGCGAGGTCCGGTCGTGACCGCGCCTCACAACAGACCGGCGCCCGCGGCTCCGCTGCCGACTCGCTTCACCGAACTGGTCGGCATCGACTATCCGATCGTGCAGACCGGCATGGGCTGGGTCTCCGGACCGTCACTGACGGCCGCCACCGCCGAAGCCGGCGGACTGGGCATCCTCGCATCGGCGACGATGACCTACGACGAACTCGAGTTCGCGATCAAGAAGACCAAGTCGCTGACCGACAAGCCCTTCGGGGTCAACCTGCGCGCGGACGCGACCGATGCGGCCGAGCGCGTGGATCTGATGATCCGCGAAGGCGTGAAGGTCGCCTCGTTCGCGCTGGCTCCGAAGAAGGAGCTGATCGCGAAGCTGAAAGACAACGGCCTGGTGGTGGTGCCGTCGATCGGCGCCGCCAAGCACGCGGTGAAGGTCGCGTCATGGGGCGCCGACGCCGTCATCGTGCAGGGCGGCGAGGGCGGCGGCCACACCGGCGGCGTGGCGACCACGCTGCTGCTGCCGTCGGTGATCGACGCCCTCGGCGGCGGCGACGGGACGACGTCGATCCCGGTGATCGCCGCCGGCGGCTTCTTCGACGGTCGCGGTCTGGTGGCCGCACTCGCCTACGGCGCCGAAGGCATAGCGATGGGCACCCGGTTCCTCCTGACCAGTGACTCCGCCGTCCCGGACAGCGTCAAGCGCGAATACCTCAAACGGGGACTGAACGACACGGTGGTGTCGCTCAAGGTGGACGGCATGCCGCACCGCGTGCTGCGGACCGAGCTCGTCAACGCCCTCGAAAGCGGTTCCCGCGCGAAGGCGCTGCTGGCCGCGGCGCGCAACGCCAACGAGTTCAAGCAGCTCACCGGTATGAAGTGGACCACCATGCTGCGCGACGGTGCATCGATGAAGAAGTCGGGCGAGCGGACCTGGCAGCAGATCATCATGGCAGGCAACACCCCGATGCTGCTCAAGGCCGGATTGGTCGACGGCAACACCGACGCCGGCGTGCTCGCGTCCGGCCAGGTGGTCGGCATGATCGACGATCTGCCGTCCTGCGCGGAACTGATCACCTCGATCATGACGCAAGCGCACGCGCGCCTGGCCGCGCTTCCCCGCTGAGCGTCTCCCACGCTCCGCAGACAACGAATCGGCCCCGGCACTCTCTCGAGTGTCGGGGCCGTTTCGGCGGACCGGAACTACTTCTCGGTCGGCGCAGCCTTCTTGGCGGGCGCGGCCTTCTTGGCCGGGGTGGCCTTCTTGGCCGGAGCCGGCTTGCGCGCGGCAGCGGTGCTCACCTTCTTGGCGGCGGCATCGGCGTCGGCCTTGGCCTTGGTGCCGGCCTTCTCGATGTCCGCCGCGGTCTCCTGCAGCTTCTCGGAGACCTCGTCGGCGGCGACAGCCGCATCCTCGACGCGGTCGGCGGCGCGGCCGGCGAGTGCGGCAGCGCGCTCGCCCACGGCACGGGTCTGGGTCGAGACGGCGCCCAGGGCGTCCTCGGTCAGGTCGACGGCGTCGTTGTAGACCTTCTCGACGCGAGCCAGGTTCTCCTCGACGTACGGGGTCTGGCGAAGACGCTCCACGGCGCTCTCGCCGCGCTCGGCGAGCGAGTTGTACAGGCCGGTGGTGGCCTCGATGTAGGGCTCGGCGACCTTGCGCAGTTCGTCAGCGGTCAGCTTGGCGCGCAGTTCCTCGATCGACGGGAACTCGGTCGGCAGATCGGTGATCCGGCTACGGGTCTCGTCCAGGCGGCTCTGGGTGCGCTCGCGCGAGGCCTGGGCGCGGTTCTTCAGCTCGGCGAGGGCGTCCTTGACTTCCTGGACGGCGACGTCGCCGGCGCCGACGACGGCGTAGACCGGGGTGGGCAGAGTACGTTCGGCGGTGCTCATGGCAACTCCTTGCTTGCTTTAACTTGCACCACCAGTGTGCGTCAATGTGCTAGCAAATGCTAGCGCTAGGAGCGTGTGAGTGGTCGATGTCACTGCTACTGAAAGTACTTCCGCCTGCAATAAACGTCGTGTTCACCGTGGTTTCTTGCGCAACTACCACCCGTCCGCCCCAGCGCAACCCTTTAGCTCACTGCTAGCAGAATCTACGCCTTAGGCGCTTTGTCAGCGTCCATCCGACGCCGCAACCTGCGTGCTGCAGCAACCATGTTGCGGAGTGCCGGTTCCAGTTGCCAGTAGTGCCGCGTCTTCAATCCGCCGTCCGGGTTGGCCCAGAGCCGATCGATCGGAATCGCCGACGCGGCCCGGGTGAGACGGTCGTCGATCGTGTCGATGTCCGGGATCACCGCGCTGCGGCTCTCGTAAACCCCCGGCCCCACCCCGCGCTCGATGGCGGTGCCGTGCTCGGTCAGTTCGCTCAGCACCCAGTCGATGGACCGCGTCGCCACGATCGACGTGACGTCGGCGTCCATCGCGTTGAACGCCTCGACAACTTCGGCGATCGAGGAGTAGCCGAGGTGCGTGTGGATCTGCGTCTCGGGTTTCGCGCCGCCGACCGCCAGTTTGAACGCCGCGACCGCCCAGTCGAGATAGCCTTCGCGGCCCCGTTCGCGCAGAGGCAGCAACTCCCGGATCGACGGCTCGTCGACCTGGATGATCTTGATTCCCGCCCGCTCCAGATCCGCCACCTCGTCGCGGACGGCCAGCGCCAGTTGCTCGGCGGTCTCGTACAGCGGCTGGTCCTGCCGGACGAACGACCGTGCGAGCATCGTGACCGGGCCGGTGAGAATGCCCTTGACGGGCTTGTCGGTCAGCGACTGCGCGTAGGTGATCCATTCGATCGTCATCGGACCCCGCCGCTTCACATCGCCGTAGAGGATCGGCGGCCGGACGTATCGCGAGCCGTATACCTGGACCCAGCCCATGTGGGTGAAGGCGTAGCCCTCCATCAGTTCGGCGAAGTACTGGATCATGTCGTTGCGCTCGGGTTCACCGTGGACGAGGACGTCGAGCCCGATGTCCTCCTGCAACTCGATGACCCGCCGGATCTCCTCGCGGAGCCGCTCGGCGTACTCGTCCCAGGTGAGCCGACCCTGCCCGTAGTAGTACCGGGCGCGTCGGATGTCCGCGGTCTGCGGAAACGACCCCAGCGTGCACGTCGGCACCGGCGGCAGCCCGAGGACTGCGGCCTGGGCCCTCCGGCGTTCGGCGTACGGAGCTCGTTCGCGCTGGTCCGGTCGGATATTGGCGACTCGTTGACGGACCTCGTGCTTGAGCTTGAAGTGGACGGTCGCCGGACGCGTGTACCAGTGTTCGGGCGCCCCCTCGGAGATCGCCTTCGCCAGCGCGATCACCTCGGCGACCTTCTGCTTGGCGAACGAGAGCCGGTCGGCCACATCGCCGGGAAGGTCGGGTTCGATGAGCTTGTCGACCGGGACGTGCATCAGGGTGCACGACGTCGACACGACGAGATCGGGGATCACCTTCTTGATCTGGAGCAGGTAGTCGAGCTTCCCGCCCTTGGCCGCCTTCCAGACGTTGCGGCCGTCGATCACCCCCGCGTACAGCCGCTTGCGGCGGAGCCCGGCGATCTCCATCAGCATGCTCGGCGTCATGGGCGCGGACACGAGATCGAGACCGATCGCCTCGATCTTGGACGCCGCGAGAATCGGGAGCGCCGGGCCCAGATCGCCGTACTCGCCGGTGACGAGGATCCGCGGACGCAGCCCCGCGCCGCCGAGTCGGTCGTAGGCGCGGGCGAGCGCCGCGAGATCGGCGTCGGTGCGGTCGGAGGTGAAAGCGGGCTCGTCGAGCTGAACACACTTGGTGTTCTGCTTGGCCAGCTTCTCGAACAACTCGATGTACACCTCGAGCAGGTCGTCGAGCCGGTCGAGCGGACGGAACCCTTCCGGTGCGTCGGCCGCAGGCTTGCTCATCAGCAGCAGGCTGACCGGCCCCAGCATGATCGGTCGCAGTTCGATGCCCGCTTCCGCGGCGCGCGCATGCTCGTCGAGCAGGTTCTCGCTGAGCCAACCCGCTCGGCCGAGCGAGAACTCGGTGTCCGGGCCGACCTCCGGCTGCCGGTAGTAGTAGTTGGTGTCGAAGTACTTGATCAGCTCCAACGGCGGGAAGTCGGGCTTGCCGCGAGCCATCGCGAAGTAGAAGTCGATCGGATCGAGCTCGGCGTGCAGCGGCTCGAAGCGACGCGGCACCATCCCGAACATCAGCGCGTTGTCGAGAACGTGGTCGTAGAACGAGAAGGTGTTGCCCGGAACCTGCTCGAGACCGGTGGCGGCGAGCTCACGCCACGTCGACTCGGCGAGCTCACGGCCGGCGGCGAGGAGCTTCCCGCGATCGCCGGAGCCGTGCCAGTAGTCCTCGAGCGCGAATTTCAGTTCGCGGCGCGCACCGATTCTCGGGTACCCGAGAATCGATGACCCGTACTCGATGCCGTCAGCGCGTGTCATGGCGCACGCCTACTTGGCCGCGCCGTCGCCGTACTGATAGAAACCGCGACCGGACTTCTTACCCAGACGCCCTGCCTCGACCATGCGCAGCAGCAGCGGCGGCGGCGAGTACAGCGGTTCCTTGAACTCCTCGTACATGCTGTCGGCGATCGCCTTGACGGTGTCGAGCCCGACGAGGTCCGTGAGCTTGAGCGGACCCATCGGATGTGCGCAGCCGAGCACCATCGCCTTGTCGATGTCCTCCACCGTGGCGAATCCGCTCTCCACCATGCGCACCGCCGACAGCAGGTACGGCACCAGCAGCGCGTTGACCACGAAGCCGGAACGGTCGGACGAGCGGACCACCTGCTTGCCGAGCACGTCGTGCGCGAAGGCCTCGGCGCGCTCGCTGACCTCGGTGGAGGTCATCAGCGTGGTCACCAGTTCCACGAGGGGCAGCACCGGGACCGGATTGAAGAAGTGCATGCCGATGACCCGGCTCGCGTTCTCGGTCGCCATGCCGAGCTTCATGATCGGGATCGACGAGGTATTGGAGGCCAGTACCGCGTTGGGGTCGGTCACCACCTTGTCGAGTTCCCGGAAGATCTGTGTCTTGACCTCCTCGTCCTCGATGATCGCCTCGACCACCAGCTGGCGGTCGGCGAAGTCTCCGAGGTCGGAGGTGAACCGCAGGCGCCACGAGGCCTGCTCGCGCTCGCGCTCGGTGAGTTTGCCGCTGCTGACGCCGCGGTCGAGGGAGCGGAGGATACGGGAGCGGCCGGCCGCGGCGAGTTCGCGCGTCGACTCGTAGACGAGGACGTCGGCGTTCGCGCGGGCACACACTTCGGCGATACCTGCACCCATCTGACCTGCGCCGATGATACCGACGCGTGAAATCTTCTCACCTGCCATTGTGAAGGCTCCTGAAGTGTTGTCTGACGTGTCGCGCCGCGCGAACGGCGGAGTACTACCTGTTTAGCAATGATCCCGGGGCAGTTGGGGTTCAATACCCCACTGCCCCGGGATCATCACGAGATCGTCAACCTTTCAAGCGAAGGTCGCGTCGGTTCCTAGTGGAACTGTCCCTCTTCGGTCGAGCCCTTCAGAGCCGCGGTCGAGGTGTTCGGGTCGACGGTGGTGGCGATCTTGTCGAAGTAGCCGGCACCGACCTCACGCTGGTGCTTGGTAGCGGTGTAACCGCGCTCCTCGGCAGCGAACTCGCGCTCCTGCAGGTCGACGTACGCCTTCATCTGCTCGCGAGCGTAGCCGTAGGCCAGATCGAACATCGAGTAGTTGAGGGCGTGGAAGCCGGCCAGCGTGATGAACTGGAACTTGAAGCCCATCGCGCCCAGCTCGTTCTGGAACTTGGCGATGGTGTCGTCGTCCAGGTGCTGCTTCCAGTTGAAGGAAGGCGAGCAGTTGTAGGCCAGGAGCTGGTCCGGGTACTCGGCCTTGACGGCCTCGGCGAACTGCTTCGCGAGGGCCAGGTCGGGCTTGCCGGTCTCCATCCAGATCAGGTCGGCGTACGGAGCGTAGGCCTTGGCGCGAGCGATGCAGGGCTCGATGCCGTTCTTGACGTTGTAGAAGCCCTCGGAGGTGCGCTCACCGGTGATGAACGGACGGTCGCGCTCGTCGACGTCCGAGGTGATCAGGGTGGCGGCCTCGGCGTCGGTGCGGGCGACGACGACGGTCGGGGTGTTGGCGACGTCGGCGGCCAGACGCGCCGAGGTCAGGGTGCGGATGTGCTGCTGGGTCGGGATCAGCACCTTGCCGCCGAGGTGGCCGCACTTCTTCTCCGAAGCCAGCTGATCCTCCCAGTGGGTGCCTGCGGCACCCGCGGCGATCATGGCCTTCTGCAGCTCGTAGACGTTGAGAGCGCCACCGAAGCCGGCCTCACCGTCGGCCACGATCGGCACGACCCAGTTGTCGACCGAGTCGTCGCCCTCGACGCGAGCGATCTCGTCGGCGCGCAGCATCGCATTGTTGATGCGGCGGACCACCGACGGCACCGAGTTGGCCGGGTACAGCGACTGGTCCGGGTAGGTGTGGCCCGAGAGGTTCGCGTCACCGGCGACCTGCCAGCCCGACAGGTAGATGGCCTTGAGGCCCGCGCGGACCTGCTGCACGGCCATGTTGCCGGTCAGTGCGCCGAGCGCGTTGATGTAGCTGTCGTCACCCTTGGTGACGCCTTCCCACAGGATCTCCGCGCCGCGGCGGGCGAGCGTGTGCTCCTCGACGACGTTGCCCTGGAGCTCAGCGACCTGCTCCGCGGTGTAATCGCGCTTGATGCCCTTCCAGCGGGGGTTGGTGTCCCAGTCCTGCTGGATCTCGGCGGCGGTACGCGGCTTTCCGACGTTGCTCATAGCCTTCGCTTTCGTTAGAACTGCTCGATCGCAGTGCTTTGAGGGTTTACGGCCCCATCCGATTCTTGCGAACCGGTTGACACCTTGAGGCGATGCCTGACATCAGGTTGCCATAGGGAAAACCTGCAGTTCAATCCCTACATGGATGCAAATAACGGGCATGTTACCGACGAGTTTTGCAAAGCTTGTAAATATTGATGTGTGAACCTCACGGGCCGAATCTCAAAAAAGTACGCGCGTACTGGGAAAACTCGTCGCGGGACGCTCGGCCGCGCGACACCGACCGCGGCACTCGGCGGCGACGGGCACCGCGGCCGAAAGTGCGGCACTTCACAGACGGCCGCGGCGCGAAACGACGGAAGATCAGCGTGCGGCACGCGTGACGGCGTCTCGAACGAGCCGCACGAACTCGTCGTCGGTCACCGGCGCCGCGACGAGCGCCGAACCCGGAACCACCGCCGCGCGCTCCTGCTCGCTGACGGCGCGTTCGTCGGTCGACAGGCCCAGCTGCAGCGTGACGGTCTCGCCGCTGGGCCGCCGGACCAGGATGTTGCCCATCAGACCCGCGCGGGCGCGGACGGCGCCGCCGGGCAGCGTGGTCACCGAATCGCTGCGCACCAGGAACGACTGCTCCACGGCCGAGTCGCGGAGCGCGGGCAGTTCCACCGTCGTGGTCACGATGTGCGCCCCGGCCAGCGTGCCCTTGCTGGGAACCGCCGTCACGACCGCGCACGGGCCCGTCGTCGCACGACGGTCCGCATCGATGTCGCGGCGGACGCTAGAGAGCAGTTCACTGAAGACTCCGGTGTCCGATCGCGCCACCAGCAGAGCCGAGTTGTCCTCGGTCAGTTGCGGATTGAACTCGGCATCAGCGGTGGGCGCGCACTCCGGCGGGGTGAAGGCCACCGTCTTCGACTGTTCCAGCGTGCTGCGATTCGACACGATCAGATCGTTGACCATCATCGGAACCGCGGTGAAGTCCGGCGGCAGCTGATCGCTGGTGAGCAGCAGGCTGGGCAACGTCGGCTCCTGCGCACTGCCGTCCCCGCATCCGGCGACGCCGATCAGACCCGCGCAGGCGGCCGCGAGTGCGGTGGTACGGGCGAGTGCGGAACGGGACAGAATGGAGCGAAGCACACCGGCACCGTACCCGGCGGAGAGCCGCGGGGATGGAGGCACATCGCGTGAGCACTGAACACCCGGCCGGCCAGAAGATGTTCGTCGGCGGGCGGATCCGCGGGCTCCGCGCCGACCGCGGACTCTCGCAGCAGGCCCTGGCGGGCATGCTGGGCATCTCCGCGTCGTACCTGAACCAGATCGAGCACGACAACCGGCCGCTGACCGGCCCGGTCCTGGCGAAGATCACCGATCTGTTCGGACTCGACATCGACTTCTTCGACCCGCAGGACGACGTCCGGCTCGTCGCCGAACTGCGGGAGGCACTGCTGGACGAGGACCTCGACTTCGATCCCGCCGCCAGCGAGGCGGGTGAGGTGGCGTCGCTGGTCGGCAGCCACCGGGCGATCGCCGAAGCACTGGTCGGGATCTACCAGCGGTACCGCGTGGTCTCCGAGCAACTCGCGGCGGCGACGGCCGGTCGCGGCGACTCCGGCACGCGCGGAACCATCAGCGCCCCGCACGAGGAGGTCCGCAACTTCTTCTACCAACGTCGCAACTACGTGCACGAACTGGACGAGGCCGCCGAGGACCTGACCTCGCGGATGCGCATGCACTCGGCCGACATCCGCGCCGGCCTGGCCTCGCGCCTCGAGGACCGGCACGGCGTGCGGATCATCCGGCGCGTGGACCTGGGCGACGACGTGCTGCACCGGTTCGACCCCGAGCGGCGCCAGCTGGAATTCTCCGCGGCGCTCTCCGCCGGCCAGCGCACCTTCAAGATCGCCGCGGAACTGGCCTACCTCGAGTTCGGCGATCTGATCGACGAACTCGTGGCCGACGGCGGGTTCACCACAGACGACGCCGTGGCCCTCGGCCGACAGGGGCTGGCCAACTACTTCGCCGCCGCCGCAATGCTGCCCTACGGGCAGTTCCACGGTGCGGCCGAGGACTTCCGCTACGACATCGAACGCCTCTCGGCCTTCTACGCCGTCTCGTACGAGACCATCTGCCATCGGCTCTCGACGCTCCAGCGGCCGAGTCTGCGCGGAGTCCCGTGGACCTTCGTCCGCGTCGACCGCGCCGGGAACATGTCCAAGAGGCAGTCGGCCACCGGCTTCAACTTCTCCTCCAGCGGCGGCACCTGCCCGCTCTGGAACGTGTACGAGGCATTCGTCTCGCCGGGCAAGATCCTGACCCAGATCACCGAGATGCCGGACGGCCGCGAGTACTTCTGGGTGTCGCGCACCGTGGAGCGGCGCGCTGCGCGGTACGGGCAGCCCGGCAAGTCGTTCGCGATCGGCATGGGCTGCGAACTGCGCCACGCCGGACGCATCGTCTACTCCGACGGCACGGAGATCGGCACCGATGCGCGAACGACGCCGATCGGCGCCGGGTGCCGGGTCTGCGACCGTCTCAACTGCCCCCAGCGCGCCTTTCCACAACTCGGTGCCAATCTGGCGATCGACGAACACCGCAGCACGGTTTCTCCGTACATGCCGGGGTGAGCCGCGGCTGGACTACCTTGGGTCGACATGAATACACCTCGCGTCGCCCCCGGCACTCTGCGCGAACTCGGCCCGGTGAACTGGCTGGTGGTCCGCGCGATGGGCCTGGCCACCGGCACCGACGACCCGCACATCTTCGCCACGCTCGGCCGCAGCCGGGGCCTGTTCCGCGGTTGGTTGCACTACTCGTCGCGCATGATGCCGTTCGGCGAACTGTCGCGCAAAGAGACCGAGATGATCATCATCCGCGTCGCCCACCTGCGCTCCTGCGACTACGAGCTCGACCACCATCGACGTCTGGGGGCACGCGCGGGGATCACCGCTGAGGCGTTCGAGCAGATCCTCGATGGACCCGACGCCGGCTGGGGCGACCGCGAGCGAACCCTGCTGTCGGCCGTGGACGAACTCGTCGCCGAGCGCGACCTGGGCGATCAGACCTGGCAGGCGCTGCGCCGGCACCTCGACGAGCGCCGCGCCGTCGCCTTCGTCCTGCTGGTGGAGCAGTACGACGGGCTCGCGACCACCATCACCGCGCTCCGCGTCCAGCGTGACGAGTTCCGGGGAAGCGGTCGCCGATGACCTCCGTGGCGCAACGACTCATGGGCAACCCGGCGTTCTCGCAGATCTACGAGCGCCTCTGGCGGCCGGTGTTCACCAGGGGCTTCAGCCTCGGCGGATCGCAGACTCTGGACTACGACCGCGCGCTGCGCGCCTACCTGGCCAGGCCCGGCGAACGGCTCGTCCTCGACGTCGCCTGCGGCCCCGGCAACTACAGCCGGGACGCCGCCTCGGGGCTCACGGGCGACGGCCGGTACGTCGGCCTCGACTTCTCCGCGAGCATGCTCGAACAGGCGCAGCGCGATCACCGCGACGACCGCATCGCCTACGTCCGCGGCGACGCCCACCGACTGCCGGTGCCGGACGCGTCGTTCGACACCGTGATGTGCCTCGCCGCGCTCTACCTGATCCCCGACCCGCTCCCTGTGCTCGACGAGATGGCCCGCGTGGTGAAGCCGGGCGGCGAACTGATCGTCTTCACCTCCGTGCGATCGTCGATCGCCGCAGTCCCCGGCGCCGATCTCGTCGCCGGGCTGTCGGGACTGCGGATCTTCGGGCGCCGGGAGTTGCTGGACCGGTTCGACGATCTCGGGATGACACACGTGGAGCAGACCATCACCGGCGTCGGCCAATACGTTCACGCGCGGCGACCTCGCGTCTGACCCCTAGGCAAGCGAACTAGCTTAGGCTAGCCTATTTAAAGGAATTTATTCCGCTGAATAGGCAGGAGTGGTCATGTCCGATCCGCATACAGGAGAGCTCCCTCTGTCCGACCGCCGGGACGAGGATCTGCCCGGCCACTGGCTGCTCGCCAAGGTCGGCAAGCGCGTGCTGCGGCCCGGCGGCCGCGAGCTCACCGCCGCCTTGCTCGACGATGCCGCGCTCGCCGGCGCCGACGTGGTGGAACTGGCACCGGGCCTCGGCAAGACCGCGGTCGAGATCCTCGGCCGCCGGCCGCGGAGCTACCTCGGCGTGGAAGCCGATGAGCAGGCCGTCGCACTGACCGCGGCCGCGATCGGCGACCGCGGCCGAGTGGTTCACGCCGACGCCGACGACACCGGGCTCGATGCGGCGAGCGCCGACGTCGTGGTCGGCGAGGCGATGCTGACCATGCAGTCCGATCGAGGCAAATCCGCCATCATCGACGAGGCGTTCCGAGTGCTGCGTCCCGGAGGCCGATACGCCGTGCACGAGTTGTCGCTGCATCCCGACACCCTGCCGGACGACGCGAAGACCGAGATCCGCAAAGCGCTGGCACGCTCGATCAAGGTGAACGCCCGCCCGCTCACCGAGGCCGAGTGGCGCGAGGCTCTGGAGCGATCGGGGTTCGTCGTCGAGCGCGTGCGGTTCGCGCCGATTGCGCTCCTGGAACCCGCACGGATGATCGCCGACGAGGGTGTGGCCGGGACGGCGAGGATCGCCTTCAACGTGGCCCGCAACCCGTCGGCGCGCAAGCGGATCCTGGGGATGCGCAAGGTGTTCGCGAAGTACCGTGACCAGATGGCCGCCATCGAAGTGATCGTGAGGAAACCCGATGTCGAGCAGTGAGACAGCGGGCAGTGAGACGGCGGCGGCGCCGTTCACCTATCTGACCGGACTGAACGCACCCAACACCGGGGACACCGGGTCGAAGCCGGCGGTGAAGCGGATCCATCGGAGCGATACCGAGACCGTCGTTCGGCTCTCCTTCCGCGCGGGACAGGAGATGCCCGACCACCTCGCCGCCCACCCGATCGTGGTGCTCGGCCAGTCGGGCGCCGTGGACTTCACGGTCGCGGGCGCCACCGTCCGGCTCGAACCCGGCACCGCGATCCGGGTCGACGCCCGGGTGACCCACTCGCTGCACGCGGTCACCGACGGTGCGGTAACACTGGTGATGATCCACGGAAGCTGACATCAGGAGGGGGTCGCCATGCCCGTGCGCCCTCGAGACCGAGCCCGCGCGCTCCTCGCCGACGCCCCGGACGGAATGGACGCGCATGAGGTGGCCGATGCGCTGGGCGTTCACGTCACGACCGCCCGGTTCCACCTGAACAACCTGGTCGACGAGGGTTCGGCCGTCACCGAGACCACCGAACCCCGCGGCGTCGGGCGGCCGCGCGTGGTCTACCGCATCGTGCCCGCCCCGTCCGCCGACGAACTCGTGCACCTGCTGCTGCGCCGCATCGGCGAGACCGAGGCCGAACGCGAACGGGTCGCCGCGGAGACCGGCCGACTCTGGGCACGCGGCCGGCGTGGTGCCGACATCGATGCGGTCGCTGTCCCCGACCCGGTGACGGTGGTCGAGGCGATGCTGACGCGGCTCGGCTTCCGGGTGACCGATGCGCTCAGCGCATTCGGCGAGCACCAGTTGTCGGTCTGCGGCTGCCCGCTGCAGAGCATCGCGTCACGTAACCCCGAGATCGCCCACGGCATCGTCCGCGGCGCGGTGGAGTTCGCACTCGAACAGGCGTCCCCGGCACTGGGAGGCGCCTATGCCGTCGACGTCTCGCCCGATTCGGCCGGCGACTGCGAACTCGTGCTGAGGTTGTCCGGAGTTCACACTCCTGCAGTTCGCACCCCCTGAAGTTCGCACCCCTGCACGCTGACTCGGATGTCAGAACGAGCGGTAGTCGCGCACCGGCATCCGCGGTCCGCGACGGGCCGGCATCCGCGCACCCAGCTCGCACAACCGGATCACCCGATAGCGTTGGCCCGCATACGGTTCCAGCAACTCCAGCATCCCGTCGTCGTCGACCCGCTCGCCGATCAATGCGAGTCCGACGACCGACGGAGTGTGATAGTCGCCCACCGGGACCGCGTCCGGGTCACCGACCGCGCGTATCCGGGTGTGCGCGGCGGTCCACGGGCCGATGCCGCGAAGGGCGGTGAGGCGGTCCGCCTTCCGCTCCACGTCGACCGTCGCGGCGGCTCTGACGGTCCGGGCGCGCACCGGTTCGAGCCCGCTCCGGTGCCAGTCCGACTCGGTGATCTCCCGCCACCTCGGGCGCGGCGGCGGCACCCTCATGTCGGCCGGGACCGGACCGGGCGCGCGGTCGCCGTATCGGGTCAGCAGATAGCGCCAGGCCCGGTAGGCCTCGTCGCCCACCACCTTCTGTTCGAAGACGGCCGCCACCAGGGCCTCCCAGACGCGGTCGGTGCGCCCGATGCGGAGGTCGGGAACCCGTTCCGCCAGACGTGCGACCGCCCGATCGAGGGGGGTCAGCGCCGCGGGGTCGTCGTGCGCACCCAGCATCGCCGGCACGTTCTCGACGAGCCAGCCCGCGCCGGGCCCCCACGCCCGGGCGAGCACCGAACCGTCGGCGCGGCCCGCGACCGCGAGCGTGCCGGGACCGTCGGGCGTGTGGACCGCGCGCCACACGGATCCGTCGGTCGCCACCCGGTACGCCGGATCGGCCCGCCCCCGGCGGTGCAGTGAGAGCATCGCGCGCACCGGAACACGCCATCCGGGCGTCCACTCGCGCTGCAGCATGCCACCCATTGTGCGCGCGGACCGCAGACGCGAGGGCGCCGCACCGGGTGTCGGTGCGGCGCCCTCGCCGAGCGGATCTGAGCGGGTGTCGCTACAGGTTGATCATGTGACCGATCGCGCCGTGGAAGGTCTCCTGGAGAGCCTCGCTCATCGTCGGATGGGTGTGGACGTTGCGGGCCAGTTCACGAGCGGTGAGGTCCCACTTCTGCGCCAGCGTCAGTTCGGGCAGCATCTCGGAGACGTTGTCGCCGACCAGGTGGCCGCCGAGCAGTTCCTCGGTCTCGGCATCGGTGATGAGCTTCACGAAGCCGGCCGGGGCGGCCAGGCCCTGAGCCTTGCCGTTGGCGCTGAACGGGAACTTGGAGACGGTGATCCGGTAGCCCTCGGCCTCGGCCTGCTCCTCGGTGAGACCGAACGACGCGACCTGCGGCTGGCAGAACGTGGCGCGCGGCATCATCCGGTAGTCGCCCAGCGTCATCGTCTCGGCGCCGGCCATGGTCTCGGCGGCCACGACGCCCTGCGCCTCGGCCACGTGGGCCAGCTGCAGTTTGGCGGTCACGTCGCCGATCGCGTAGATGCCGGGAACGTTGGTGCGCATGTGGTCGTCGATCGCGATGGCGCCGCGGTCGGTGAGTGCGACACCGGTGTTCTCCAGGCCGTAGCCCTCCACCCGGGGAGCGAAGCCGACCGACATCAGGACCTTGTCGACGGTGATGCTTCCGTCGGCGCCCTTGGCGTCCTTGTACGTCACCGTGACGTTGTCGCCGTTGTCGTCGACGCTCTGCACACCGGTGCCGGTGAGAATCTTGACGCCGAGCTTCTTGTAGGCCTTCGCGATCTCCTTCGAGACGTCGGCGTCCTCGTTCGGCAGCACGCGCGGCATGAACTCGATGATGGTGACGTCGACGCCGTAGTTGGCGAGTACGTACCCGAACTCCATGCCGATGGCGCCGGCACCCACGATGACGATCGAGCCGGGCAGATCGCGGGTGAGGATCTGCGTCTCGTAGGTCACCACGTTGTCGCTCAGCGCGACGCCCGGGAGCAGCTTGACGGTGGAACCGGTGTCGATGATGACGTTGTCGAAGGTGATCTCCCGATCTCCGACGACGATCGTCTCAGCGTCGCGGAAGACGCCGTATCCGTCGATCTCGGTGATGCCGTTCTTCTTCATCAAGAAGTGAACGCCCTTCACGATGCCGTCGGACACCTTGCGGCTGCGGTCGAAGGCGGCTCCGAAGTCGAAGCTCACCTCACCGCTGATACCGAAGGTCTTGGCCTCGTGATTGAAGACGTGTGCGAGTTCGGCGTTGCGCAGCAACGCCTTCGAGGGGATGCACCCGACGTTGAGACAGACACCTCCCCACCACTTCTCTTCGATGACGGCGGTCTTCATGCCCAGCTGGGCGGACCGGATCGCGGCCACGTACCCACCGGGACCGGCTCCCAGGACAACTGTTTGAAAATGTTCAGCCACGCAGTTCAGCGTACTTCTCCCCTGTGTGCCACGCAGGTGTCCGGTCACGCTCAGTCACGCATCACAATTCAATCAGTGATTGAAACGCTGATTGAAATGTGATCTGCTCAACAGATGCCCGTCGACCCGACTGCCGCCACCACACGCTCGCGCCTGTTGGACGCGGCCGAACGACTCCTCACCGCCGTGCCCTACGACGACCTGTCGGTGCGGGCGGTGTGCGGCGAGGCCGGCGCCAACCCCGCGGCCGTGCACTACCACTTCGGATCGAAGGAGGCCCTGGTCGCCGCGCTGCTCCAAGACCGCCTCGAACCGGAATGGTCCGACCAGCTCGACACACTCCAAGCGGGTCCGCGCACCGTCACCGACATCGTCGAGGCGATTCTCGACCCGCTCATCGCGTTGCAGGCCGCCCCCGAGACCGCACCCCTGGTCCGCACCCTCGCCCAATTCGTGCTCACTCATCCGCGAGCGCCGTGGGACAGCCGGTGGTTCCAGCTCGACGTGTGGACCGAACTGCTCACCGCCACCGTGCCCGGCCTGGACCCCGACGTCGCACGACGCCGCTGGCGCTTCGCGTTCGGCCTGATGATGACCGAGTTCGCCGCACCCCGGGAGATCTCCCCCGACAACGTCGCAGCCCTGTCCGACTTCCTCATCGCCGGCCTCGCCGGCCTACCGAAAGGCATTCGATGACCACCAGCCCGAATCCGAAAGATCCCGCACCGAGAGCCGGGAACGACCCGCTGAGCCCAGCTGTGCTCGGACCGCTCACGCTCCGGAACCGGATCATCAAGTGCGCGACCTTCGAGGCCATGACGCCCGACGCACTGGTGACCGACGAGCTCATCGAGTTCCACCGCGAGGTGGCCGCGGGCGGCGCGGCGATGTCGACGGTCGCCTACTGCGCGATCGCGCCCGAAGGCCGCACCGACCGCCATCAGATCTGGATGCGGCCCGAGGCGGTCCCGGGCCTGCAGCGGCTCACCTCGGCGATCCACGCCGAAGGCGCTCTGGCCGCAGCTCAACTCGGGCACGCCGGGCCGGTCGCGAACGCCGTGTCCAACAGGCTTCCGGCGCTCGGTCCGGGCCGGATCCCCGCGCCGATGGGCATGTCGCTGACCGCGAAGGTCGCGCGCGACGACATCCCCGGACTGGTGCGCAAGTTCGCCACCGCCGCGCGGCTGGCCGTCGACAGCGGGTTCGACGGCTTGGAGATCCACTGCGGCCACAACTACCTGCTCAGCGCATTCATGTCACCGCTGCTGAACCACCGGCGCGACGAATACGGCGGCTCGGCCGTGAATCGCGCCCGGTTCGCCCGCGAAGTCCTCGAAGCGGTGCGCAACGAGGTCGGCGACGAGGCCGCTGTCTGGGCCAAGCTCAACATGTTCGACGGCCTCGGCAAACCCGCCCGCGGACGCGGTGGCAGACCTTGGAGCTGCACCAATCTCGACGATGCGATCAAATACGCCGAACTGTTCGAGAGCGACGGGTTCATCGACGCCATCGAGCCCACCGCGGGGAGTTCGCTGCTGAATCCGATGTACCTGTTCCACGGCGAGCCGCCGCTGGAATCGTTCGCCGAGGCGATGGCCGGACCGGTCAAGACCGGTATGAAGCTCGGCGGCCGTCTGTTCCTGAAGCACTATCCGTACACCGACACCTACCTGCTTCCGCTCGCCCGCGAACTCCGCAGGGCGGTGTCCCTGCCGCTGATCCTGCTCGGCGGCGTGACCGATCACGCATCGATGCGGACGGCGATGGACGAGGGCTTCGACTTCGTCGCGATGGGCCGCGCGCTGCTGCGCGAGCCGGATCTGCCGCACCTCATCGAGGCGGACCCGTCCACCCGCAGCAAGTGCGTGCATTGCAACCTCTGCATGCCGACCATCTACTCCCACACCCGCTGCCCGATCCGGACCGGAGAGGTCCCCGATCCGCTGACCGCCGCAGGCTGATTCCGGCCGTCGCGCGGACCGCGGGACCACCCGCCCCGCGGTCCGCGCGGTTTCCACTGGTCCGCGAAACGTGATAGGCAGGATTAGTCCGTTCGGGTCACTGACCCGAGAGTCGATGGGCCCTACCGGCCGGGGGAAGTGGTAGTCAGATCCGCGGCGCTCCACGTCGCCGCCGTCGAATGAATCCAGTTCGCCCGACCCGAGAAACGACTATCGACAATTCGGAGGTCAGATGACTGACTCGACCGTCTCCACCGACGCCACCTCCACGGCGACGCTCCGGAAGGCGATCGCGGCGTCCGCGATCGGCAACGCCACCGAGTGGTACGACTACGGCGTCTACGCCGCGACCACCACCTACCTCACCCAGGCGTTCTTCCCCGGCCACCTCGGCACCATCGGCACCATGCTCGGCTTCGCCGTCTCCTTCGTGCTCCGGCCGCTCGGCGGCTTCGTCTGGGGACCGATCGGCGACCGCCTCGGCCGCAAACACGTCCTGGCGCTGACGATCCTGCTGATCTCGCTGGCCACCGCGCTGATCGGCGTACTGCCGACCCACGCGTCGATCGGTATCTGGGCTCCGATCCTGCTGATCGCACTGCGAGTGGTGCAGGGCTTCTCGACCGGCGGCGAGTACGGCGGCGCGGCCACGTTCATGGCCGAGTACGCGCCGGCCGACAAGCGCGGACGGTACGGCAGCTTCCTCGAGTTCGGCACCATGGCCGGCTTCGCCTCGGGAACCGCCATCGTCCTGCTGATGAACCTCGGCCTGAGCGAGTCGCAGATGCAGGAATGGGGCTGGCGCATCCCGTTCCTGATCGCTCTCCCCCTGGGTCTGGCCGGCCTCTACCTGCGGTCGCAGCTCGACGATCCGCCGCTGTACACCGATGTGGAGAAGAAGGTCGCCGATCCGGGCGGAATCACCGGTCAGCTGCGTCAGACGCTGGTGCACTACTGGAAGCCGATCCTCATCATGTTCGGCATGGTGGTCGCGCTCAACATCGCGAACTACACCCTGCTGGCCTACCAGCCGCAGTACCTCAAGGGCACCATCGGCCTGAGCGAGGACACCGCCTCGGTGGTGGTCCTGATCGGCCAGGTGGTGATGATGCTGCTCATCCCGGTGTTCGGCATGTGGTCCGACAGCACCGGCCGCAAACCGATGTGGCGGGTCTCCCTCGTGGGTCTGTTCGTCTTCGCGCTGCCGATGTACTGGCTGATGGGCCAGGGTTTCGGATGGGCGATCGTCGGATTCGTCGTGCTCGGCGTCCTCTACATCCCGCAGCTGGCGACCATTTCGGCGACCTTCCCCGCGATGTTCCCCACTCACGTGCGCTATGCGGGCTTCGCGATCTCGTACAACCTGTCCACCGCCGCCTTCGGCGGTACGGCACCCCTGGTCAACGACGCCGTCGTCGACCAGACCGGCTGGAACCTTTTCCCGGCCGTGTACATGATGGCCGCGTGCGTGGTGGGCGGTATCGCCCTCAGCTTCCTGCGCGAGACCGCCGGTTGCTCGATCGCCGGAACCAAGACTCCGGGTGCCGAGCCGGTCGAGGACGCTGTCGAGACCTCGCGGGTGGGCGCGTAGCCCGCCACCGGAAGGCCGCCGCGCCGGCGCCGGTACGTTGGACGCCGTGACCGACGACGATCCGTACCTGTGGCTCGAAGACGTGACCGGCGACGACGCCCTGCGGTGGGTGCGTGAGCACAACGCTCCCACCGTCGCCGAGCTGACCGGCTCGGAGCGCTTCGCCGAACTCGAAGCCGGCGCCCTCGAAGTGCTCGACAACGACGAACGCATTCCGTACGTGCGCCGGCGCGGCGGCTTCCTCTACAACTTCTGGCGCGATTCGGCGCACCCGAAAGGTCTCTGGCGGCGTACCACTCTCGACAGCTACCGCTCCGCCGAACCCGAATGGGACGTCCTGATCGACGTCGACGCCCTCGCCGCGGCGGAGGGTGAGAACTGGGTGTGGTCGGGCGCCACCATGAACCGGCCCGAGTACGACCGCGCGCTGATCTCGCTGTCGCGAGGCGGGGCCGACGCGGCAGTGGTGCGGGAATTCGACGTACTCGCGCGGGACTGGGTGGACGACGGCTTCGTCCTGCCGGAGGCCAAGTCGTCCGTCAGCTGGATCGACAGCGACACGGTGTACGTCGGCACCGACTTCGGCGAGACTCCGGACGGGCTGGCCGCGCTGACCTCCTCCGGTTATCCGAGGACCGTCCGGCGCTGGTCGCGTGGCACCGACGTGGCGGACGCCCCGACGGTCTTCGCGGGCGAGATGTCCGACGTCGCCGTCGGCGCAGCCTGCGACCGGACGCCCGGCCATGTGCGGCACTTCGTCTCCCGGTCGGTGGACTTCTTCAACGAGATCGCCTACGAACTGCGCGGCGACGAACTCCTCCGCATCGACGTGCCGACCGACTCGCACTTCGACGTCCGTCACGACTGGCTGACGGTCCTGACGCGGTCGCCGTGGACGGTCGACGGCCAGGAGCATCCGGCCGGAGCGCTGCTGCTCTTCGATTATCCCTCGTACCTGTCGGGCGACCGCACCCACCGCGTGCTGTTCACTCCCGACGCGCACACCAGCCTGCAGGACCTCGCGTACACCCGCTCGCACCTGGTGATGGTGACGCTGCACGACGTGGCCACCCGCGTCGAGCTTCTCCGCTTGGGCACCTGGGAGTCCGAGCCGCTGAACGGGCTGCCCGACCTCGCGACGATCGGCGTGCTCGACACCGACCCCGATCACAGTGACGAGATCTGGTTGTCGGCCAGCACCTTCGTCCAGGCCCCGAGCCTGCTCCAGGGTTCCACGTCCGAGGGGGTGTCGGTCATCAAATCGTCCCCCGAGTTCTACGACGCGTCCGCCGTGTCGGCGCAACAGTTCTTCGCCACGTCCGACGACGGCACGGCCGTCCCCTATTTCGTCGTCAAACGCGACAACGTGGCGTCCGGTCCCACCCTGCTCTACGGATACGGCGGCTTCGAGAACTCGATGACGCCCAGCTATCTCGGTATCGCCGGGCGGAGCTGGATCAGCCGGGGCGGCATCTACGTGATCGCGAACATCCGCGGGGGCGGCGAGTACGGCCCGGCCTGGCACACGCAGGCGCAGAAGGCCGGCCGACACCTGGTGTACGAGGACTTCGCGGCGGTGGCCCGCGACCTCGTGGGGCGCGGACTGACCACCCCGGCCCGGTTGGCCGCGCAGGGTGGCTCCAACGGCGGTCTGCTGATGGGGGTCATGGCCACCACCTATCCGGACCTGTTCGGCGCGCTGGTGTGCCAGGTCCCCCTGCTCGACATGCGCCGGTACCACCTGTTGCTCGCCGGAGCGTCGTGGATGGCCGAGTACGGCGATCCGGACGATCCGGACGAGTGGGAGTTCATCTCGAGGTACTCGCCGTATCAGCGGCTGCGTGCCGACGCCGCCATGCCCGAGATGCTCGTGACCACCTCGACTCGGGACGACCGCGTGCACCCCGGCCACGCCCGGAAGTTCGCGGCGCGGATGGAGGAACAGGGTCACCCGGTCCGGTACTACGAGAACATCGAGGGAGGGCACGGCGGCGCGGCCGACAACCGCCAGGCGGCGTTCAAATCGGCGCTGGCCTACGAGTTCCTGTGGCGCACAGTCGGAGCCGCGGCTCCGGAGCGCTGACGGAGCCGGCGCACCGTCGCCTCGACGTCCAGCATCGGCCGTCCCCGGGCCATCGGATACCACGCGAAACCGATGAGCAGCGCGCTCGCGTGACCGATCGCCGTGAAGGTCACGGGAGCCACCGCCAGCGGTGCGCAGAAGGCGACCGTCGCCCCGGCGACGTACACCCACCGCCACGGCCGCGGAAGCCGGTAGGCCAGGACGCCGATCACCGATGCCATGAAGTAGCTGACCCCGACGTCAATGGCGTAAGTGAGCGACGGATTGGCGTCGCCGCGCGCGATCTCGGCGCCGACGAGCCCCTGGCTGACCAGGGTCGCGAGAATGTGTCCGCTCAGGCCGACGACGACGAACCGCCGACTGCCGAGCCAGCGTTCCGCGGGCGCCAGGAAGACCGTGAATCCGACGACGTACGGAATCCAGTACGCGCCGTCGAGCCAGAACAGGCTGCCGAAGATCGCACGGACCGGATCGTGCAGCAGGTTGTCGATGTTCGTCGACCGTTTGCCCAGGATCCGGTCCAGCCGCTGCGGCGACACCCGGTGCGCCACGATGGTGGTGGCCAGCAGGATCACCAGCCACGCGTAGGTGACCGGCGCGCTCCGAATCCATCGCGCGACGGCGCCGAGGCCGCGGCGCCACCTGCTCCGAACGCTGGTCACCGTCTCACGGTAGGCCCGCCGACCACCGCGCGCCAGATCTGCCCGCGAACCGCGCGTGTTAGATTTGCGCCGTCCAGCACGCGATGCCAGACGAGGAAATCCGGTGCGATTCCGGTGCGGTCCCGCCACTGTGGTCTGCCCGGCAGGAGACGATCCCCGCGGGCGGCAGCCAGACCCTCCTGCGTCGCGCCACCGAGATCCCGGGGGCGGAGCCTCCCCGAGGGAGGTCTGCACGTGCGATCACCACGCATCGGCGCCCTGCTCGCGAGCATCGCCGTCCTCATTCCGCTCGGTGCGAGCGCTTGCTCGTCGCCGGCGCCCCACTCCGCGGGAGCCGCCCGCGACTGCATCACCGACTTCGACCCGTCGAAGGACTACTTCCCGGAGAAGTCGACGATCGAGGACGCCACCGGCCTGACCATCGAGTATCACCGCTCGTACCAGGTCGTTACCGTGGCGCATCCGGCGCAGGGAGCGCCGCCGGCGTCGTACGTTCTGGTGCGATGCGGCGCCCCCGCCCCGAAGCTGACCGGAGAACTCGCGGACGCGCCTCAGGTCGAGGTTCCCGTGCGGACCGTCTACGCGGGCTCGACGACGCATCTGCCGGGACTCGCCGCTCTCGGCGCGGCCGATGCGGTGACCGGGGTCGCGACCACCGGCTTCGTCTCCACTCCCGAGATCGTCGAGCGGATCGACGCCGGGAAGGTGCAGCAGTTCACCGACGCCGGCGCCGTCAACGCTGAGAAGGTGATCGCCGGACGCCCGGACGTGCTCGTGACCGACGGCAACGACAGTCCGGCCTTCGGCAAGATCCGCGACGCGGGCATTCCCGTCCTCGCCGACGCCGACTGGCTGGAGGAGAGCCCACTCGGCCGCGCCGAATGGCTCAAGTTCTTCGCCGCCCTCACCGGCACCGAGAAGCAGGCCTCGAGCGTCTACCAGAACATCAAGTCCCAGTACCGCAGCGTGGCCGACCGGCTGTCGGGAGTGCCGAAGACGCCGGTCCTGCTCGGCTCGATCGCCAACGGCTCGTGGACCATGCCCTCCGGGGGCAGCTACTTCGGCAAGCTCGTCGCCGACGCCGGCGCCACCTATCCGTGGATCGACGATCGCGCCGCGGGCAGCCTGCAGTTGTCGATCGAATCGGTCATCGCCCGCGCCCGTGATTCCGCCGTGTGGCTGCTGAGCGACCCGACGGTGAACTCTGTGGCCGATCTCGACAAGCAGGATCCGCGGTACCGCGCCTTCGCCGGTCCGGCGAAACAAGCGTGGAACAGCACCAAGGCCGTCAATTCCGGTGGCGGCAACGACTACTGGGAGACGGGTGTGCTGCGCCCGGACCTCGTGTTGGCGGACATCGCCGCAATTGCGCACCCGGATCTCTTCCCGGGCCATGCCTTCGAGTTCTACATCCATCTGCCGCAGCGATGACACCGGTCCGGACCTCGGCGGCCGCCCGGCGACCACGCGCCCGATCCGGGGTCTGGGTCGGACTCGCCGTCGCACTCCTCGCGTCGCTGCTGGTGGCCGCCGCGGTCGGATCGGTCGCGATCCCGCCCGCGGAGACGCTCCGGGTACTGACCGGCGGTCACGCGCTCGACGCGGGGAGCGACTTCATTCTGCGCGAGGTGCGGCTGCCGCGGATCGCGACCGCCGCGCTGGTCGGCGCCGCGCTCGGAGTGGCCGGGCTGCAGATGCAGACCCTGTTCCGGAACCCCCTCGCCGATCCCTATGTGCTCGGCGCCAACTCCGGCGCCAGCCTGGGCGTGGCGCTGGTCGCACTGGGCGGCGGAGTCACCGGCGCCGCAACCTTCGCCGGCGGCCTCGCGGGCTGGGGACGAGCGGGAAGCGTGGTGGCCGCCGCCTTCGGTGCCGCGGCGGTGCTGGGACTGATCCTGCTGTTCGCGGTCTGGGTCCGCAGCGCGGTGACCCTGCTGCTGATCGGCGTGATGATCGGTGCCGTCACCGGCTCGCTCGTCGCAGTCCTCATCGTCTACGCCGATCCCGACTCGGTCCAGAAGTACATGATCTGGGGCCTGGGGACCTTCTCCGCGACGTCGTGGTCCGACCTGCGCGTCGCCGCACCGGTGATCCTCGGTGCCGTCCTGCTGTCGTCGACCTCGATGCGAGCGCTCAACGCCCTGCTGCTCGGCGAGGAGTACGCGCGGTCGATGGGCGTCGACCTGCGTCTCACCCGCACCGTCACGCTGCTGTCGGCCGCGGTTCTCACCGGTGTGGTCACCGCGTACTGCGGACCCGTCGGATTCCTCGGTCTCGTGATTCCGCATCTCGCGCGCGGAGTGTTCCGCACCTCGAATCATCGGGTGATTCTGCCCGGATGCGTCCTCGTGGGAGCGCTGCTCGCGATCTGGTGCGGCATCGTCGCAGATCTGCCGGGTAAGGACAGTTCGCTGCCCCTCAACGCGGTCACCGCTCTGATCGGCGCGCCGGTGGTCATCACCGTTCTGCTGCGCGGTCGTGGGAACGGCGGTGCGGTATGACGGCCGGTCTCACCCTCGCCGGGCTGACCATCGGCTACCGGGGCCGACGGCCGGTCACCATCGCCTCCGATCTGACCGCCGAGGCGCAGGTGGGCCGGTTGACGACACTGATTGGTCCGAACGGCGCCGGAAAGTCGACACTGCTGCGGACCGTCTGCGGTCTGGAGCGACCACTGTCGGGATCGGCTCTCCTCGCCGACGGCACCGACGTCACACGCATGAGGCCGGCCCGGCTGGCTCGCCGGATCGCGACCGTCGGGACCCAGATCGTCGACCCGGGCCGGCTCACCGCGCGAGAAGTGGTGGAGCTGGGCCGGACTCCCTATCTGGGCGCCACCGGCCGGCTCGGCGCCCATGATCGCCTGCGCGTCGACTGGGCGCTGGAGGCCGTTCGCGCTGCGGCGCTGGCCGACCGCCCCTTCCACGACCTGTCCGACGGCGAGGCGCAGCGCGTCCTCGCCGCCCGCGCCCTCGCGCAGGATCCGGAACTCCTCGTGCTCGACGAGCCGACCTCACACCTGGACGCACCGTCGCGCGTCGAGTTCTTGGATCTGCTGAGTACGCTGGCCCGCGAGCAGCGTCTCACGGTCCTGGTGTCGTCCCACGAACTGGAACTGGCGATGCGCCTCTCGGACGCGATCTGGCTCCTCGCCCCCGGCGGCGTGATGCACACCGGCACCCCGCTCGACGTGGCCTCCTCCGGCGCCGTCTCCGCCGCCTTCGATCGAGGCCGGCTCCGCTTCGACCCGGAGAGGTTCGTCTTCGAGGTGAAGGACGGTTCGTCGCAGCGTCCGGCGGTCGAGCCTCCGCCCGCCGGCTGACCGAGCCTCCCGCCCGCCGGCCGAGCGAGCCTCCCACCCGCTGGTTGAGCGAGCCTCCCGCCCGCCGGCCGAGCGAGCCTCCCGCCCGCCGGCTGAGCGAGCTTCCCGCCCGCTGGTTGAGCGAGCGCAGCGAGTCGAAACCATCCGCACCCGCACGCCCACCCACCGTGACACACCCCGCCCCCTGCCCTCTCCTCCCGCCGCCTCACTCCGAATCACCACTGTTAGCCGCCCCACTCCCGACATACCGGGCTTGCCTCGCTTCCGACCCCCTGCGTTTAACATCAGCAAGCACCGACGGTCACGATGTCATCGCAGATCGTCGGCATTCTTCTGCCGTTAATTCCTACGCTCCTGGATGAATCACGGGCGTTCGAACTCGCCCGACCGGAAAGGGATTGCATGCCGCCGCTCAGTCGTCTCGTGCGCACCCAGTTGATCGTCGTGCTGCTGATCGGATTGGTGGCGTCGGTCTACGGCGGCATCCGATACGCGCGCCTCGATCAGGCGGCAGGCGTCGGGGTGTACCACGTGACCGTGCGGATGCCCGACTCCGGCGGACTGTTCGAGCAAGCGCAGGTCACCTACCGCGGCGTCGAGATCGGCCGGGTGCAGAAGATGTCGATCGTCCCGGGCGGGATCGACGTCACTCTGGCCCTCGACTCGAGCGAGGCGAAGGTTCCGGCCTCGGCGGTCGCCGTCGTCGCCGACCGATCGGCGATCGGAGAACAGTTCCTGGATCTGCAGCCGCCCTCCGACGCGGGACCGTACCTGCGCGACGGCTCGGTGATCGACGAGAACCGGCTGCCGCCTCGGCTCGACGAAGTGGTGCGGTCGGCCATCGACCTGACCGACACGATCCCCGTCGATGCGCTGCGCAGAACCGTCACCGAACTGGGCGCGGCGTTCAACGGCCGCGGAGACGACATGAGCCGGCTCGTCGACTCCCTCGACCGTCTGTCGAAGGAGGGCGTCGAAAGCCTCGACGAGACGATCGGGCTCATCACCTCCGCCGACTCGGTTCTGGCGACCCAGAACGAGCAGTCCGACGAGATTCTGCGCTGGTCGAAGAATCTCGACGCGGTCACCGCGACGCTGGCGTCATCGGATCCGGCGGTCCGCCGGATCCTCACCGACGGTCCGCGCGCTGCGTCGGCGCTCTCCCGTCTCCTCGACGAGACCGGCGACGAGGCCACCGAACTGATCGGCCGGCTCGGCGGGACGGTCCACGCGATCGCTCCGGCGTCCTATGCCGCCGAGCCGACGTTCTGGATGCTCTCGGCACTGTCGGCGGGCAGCCATACGGCGGCCTCGCCCGACGGTTCGATCCGATTCGGAATCGTGCTCGAAACGGGGAACCCGCCGTCGTGCACGCGCGGCTACGAGAGCACCGCGAAGATGATCGCCGAGATCAAGCGCAAGAACCCGGATTTCGACCAGAGTTACGACGACTTCCCGTTCAACACCGATGTGCACTGCACGGTGCCGACCGGCAGCCCGACGGCGGTCCGCGGCGCGAACAACGCTGCACTCGCCGATCCCGCCTACGCGCAACCGTGGGATCACACGGCCAAGAAGGACCCGGACAAGTTGAACCTCAACCCCCTCGCCACTCAGCTCGCGCAACTCATGGGCGTGCGACCGCGATCGTGATGGGGGGTCGGGGGTTTCGACTCGCTCCGCTCGCTCAACAAGCCTGGAACGTCACACGACCAGCGGGAACGTCACGCAACCCCATGGAAGGGATGCGGCTCGCTCGACTCGACTGACACGGGCTCGCCTTCCCGCTGGTTGAGCGAGCGGAGCGAGTCGAAACCGCCGGACCGGACCCCGGTACCGCTACGCGTAGCGTCGTCCCGCCGCGACGCGCGAGATGACGCCCACGACCGCCACCACCGCGCCGGCGACCCCGACGAACAACGACACCGTCGTGAGGTGATCGGCGATCACCCCGACCACCACCTCGATGGTGGAGCGCGCGGCCTGCTCGGTGTCGGCCAGCCGCTCGCTCACGATGTGCTTGGTGAATGCCGCCAGCCCCCAGCCGGCAACGCCCGCCAGGACCGCACCGACGCCGAGCCACGCGAGGACGGTGCTGCGGCGGTTGGCCACGAGCAGTGCGATGACCGCCGCGATCACGGCGCCGATCACCGTCACCCACGACACGACGTCGATGATCTTTCCACTGTCTTCGAGCGACCCCGCAGTGATCTGGCTCTGATCGATCGTCACGATCACCGGATGACCGATGGACACGGGCACCGGGATGGGGGCCGACGCGATCACCCGATTGATCATCGGACTGATGTCGAGTTCCATCATGTGCAGGTCGGCGTCCGGTGCCGGAGCGGTGAAGAGCCAACTGTGCTGCTGCCTCGCGACCTCGGAGAAGTCCTCGACGAAGCCGTCGCTGCGCGCGTAGTTCTTCGCGGCGGGCAGTACCAGGTCGCTCGCGACCTTGGATCCGGTGTTCTCCTCCACCGACGCCGCGACCTTCTGGGCGAAGTAGTCCTGCACTTCGGAGCTGTGCGCGGCTTCCGCCGCCGAAGAGGTGAACCCGTCCGACGACACGACTCTCTGTGACAGCCACATGCTCGGCACCGCGACGATCATGCAGATCATCGCGACCACGGTGAACAGGCCGGAAACTACGCTTCGCACGGTGCCGAGGCTACCGGGTGATCGCGGCGGACTGCCAAGCCGACGAGGCCGGGGTCATTCACCGATCACATCGCGCGCGCGGCCCACGATCGCCGGATCGGGGACTCCCACCAGCGCCTCGTCCTTGCCGTCGTACTCGTGCAGACTCAGCACGTACCGCATGGCGTTGATGCGGGCCCGCTTCTTGTCGTTGCTCTTCACGACGGTCCATGGCGCGAAATCGGTGTCGGTGTCGGCGAACATCTGCTCCTTGGCCTCGGTGTACGAGTCCCAGCGATCGAGCGACGCCAGATCCATCGGCGAGAGCTTCCACTGGCGCACCGGGTCGATCTGCCGGATCGCGAACCGGGTCCGCTGTTCCAGCGGCGTCACCGAGAACCAGAACTTCACCAGGTGGATGCCATCGTCGACCAGCATCTTCTCGAACGCGGGCGCCTGCTGCATGAACTGCGCGTACTGCGCGTCGGTGCAGAAGTTCATCACCCGCTCCACGCCGGCCCGGTTGTACCAGGAGCGGTCGAAGAAGACCATCTCTCCGGCTGCGGGCAGATGCTGGACGTACCGCTGGAAATACCACTCGGTGGCTTCGCGCTCGGTGGGCTTCTCCAGGGCGACGGTCCTGGCACCGCGGGGATTGAGGTGCTCGTTGAACCGCTTGATGGTGCCGCCCTTGCCCGCCGCGTCGCGCCCCTCGAAAACGAGCAGATGCCGCTGCCCGGTCTGCTTGGTCCACTTCTGCAGCTTCAGCAGTTCGATCTGCAGACGGCGTTTGGTGACCTCGTACTCGCGGCGGCTCATCCGCTCGTCGTACGGGTAGTCCTCGCGCCAGGTGTCCACCACGTTCCGGGTCGGGAGCGTCAGCAGGATGGGATCGTCGTCGTCATCGTCGACGACGGCGAACCCGGCGGTGTTCCGCAGGTCCACGAGGTGCTGCAGAGCCTCGCGCCCGGAGACCAGGCTGAGGTCGGGTCCCACGTGCTGAACGGGGTTGCTGTCGCCGGTGATTCCATCCACGTCCGTCAGATTAGCCCGGTTCGGCGGCTCCGGCACCAGCAGCGTGTCGGGGTCAGCCCGGCGCGCGGTGCACACCCGGCACGAAGCGGACGATCACCAGCAGGATCCAGGTGATCAGGACGTACGGCCACGTGAAGAGCGGCACCTGGGTTCCGAGCATGAGCCGCTCGAGCAGGACCGCCAGCAGTGCTCCGATCACCGCCATCACCCACGGCATCCACCGTCCAGAGAGGAACACGCACGCCATCGCGATCGCGACCAGCACCGACGAGTAGCCGTCGAGTCCGTGATAGTCGCGCAGCGGCGAGGACCCGATCGCGACGGCGAAACCGGCGGCCAGCGCGCTGCCCAGGAGCGCCGCCAGACCCACCCGCCAGCCCGCGACGGTCAGGCCGACGAGGATCAGCAGACCGGAGATCGGATCGTCGATCAGAACCACCTGCGAGATCCCGCTGAGGATCGCGTGCACGGCGACCTCGAAGCGGTTGCCGTCGATCTCCGCCAGCGCGCCCGCGGGCTCCTGCAGCGGCTCGGTGGCGTAGTGGACGGCCTCGGCCACCAGGCAGAACGGCGCCGTCGTCGCGGGCAGCGCGAACTGCGCGAATCCGCGGGCGGCGAACAGCGCGACGAAGGCGACGGTGATCGGACCGCACAGCAATCCGCCGACCACCGTGGCGATCACACCGGCCCAGCCCGCTCCGAGCATGGTGAAGGCCGCCGCACCCACGAGAACCCCGCAGAAGCCGTGCATTCCGGCGCGCAGCGCCGAACCGTCGGGCGACCCGGGTAAGCGGTCGCGCAGGGCGACCCCCGCGGCGGTCGAAGCCGCCAGCCCGATGACGCCCAGCAGCGCCATTCCCCAGTCCGCGACCGCGAATCCCGCCAGGATCAGCAGACCGCACCACACGTTCGGCTGGAAGTAGATCTGACCGATCCCGTTGAGTGCGGTGGCCGCCGCGTCGCGCGGCGACCCGAACGGTTCGGCCGGAGCGTCCGTCCGCGTCTCGACGTCACTCACTGCGGACCTCCTGCTTCCAGCGGTTCTCGATATCGCCGAAATGCCAGATCGCCAGTGCCGCGGCCCATGCGGCGACGAACACCCCGACGATCACGAATCCCGCGTAGTCCAAGTCGATTCCGGCGACCCACGCCAGCGGCCCGGACTCGACGTGAGTCTCGTCGGCGAGCACCCCGGCCAGTTCCACCGTGCCGATCCCGAGAGCCGCCGCCACGGAGATCGAGGTGATCGTGATGTTGTAGTAGACCTTCCGCACCGGCCGCGCGAAGGCCCAGCCGTATGCCGCGTTCATGAACACCCCGTCAGCGGTGTCCATCAGGCACATCCCGGCGGCGAACAGGATCGGCAGCACGAGGATCGCGTAGAACGGCAGGTAGAACGCCGCCGCACCGCCCGCGAGCACCAGCAGGCCCACCTCGGTGGCGGTGTCGAAGCCGAGACCGAACAGCACGCCGACGGGATAGATGTGCCACGGCTTGCGCACCGACTTCGCCAGCCCGCCGAGCAGCCGGTTCATGAAGCCGCGCTTGTTGAGCTGTTCCTCCAGTGCCTCCTCGTCGAACTCACCGCACCGCATCTCGCGAAACACTCTGACGATGCCGATGAGCACCACGAGGTTGGCCGCCCCGAGGATCCACAGGAACACTCCCGACACCGACGCCCCGATCACACCGGTGATCGAATGCAGGGTCGACGAATCGTCCTCGATCTGCCCGGCGAGTGCCCGAACGCCCACCGCCAGCAGGACCGTCAGCCCGAAGACGATGGTCGAGTGCCCCAGCGAGAACCAGAACCCGACCGAGAGGGGCTTCGGCCGGGCGGGCAGTCCGTCGGCCTGGCGATCGGCGTCGTCCGCCAGCAGTTTCCGGGTGGCGTTGTCGACCGCGGCGATGTGATCGGCGTCGAAGGCGTGCCGGAGGCCGAAGGTGTACGCCAGCATGCCCACGCCGACGGTGAACTCGGTGTGGGCACCCCCGAGTTGGAAGTGCTCGGGCGCCGCCAGACCCACGAGCATACCGATGCCCACCACGTGCAGGAGCACCACCACCGCGGTCATACCGCCGAGTGACAGGCGGTCGCGCGCCGACAGTCCGCCCCAGAGGGCCTGCAGACGGCGCACCGGTCCCGGCCGGGAGTCCGTCGAGGCGGTCACGGCCGCGCCGCCGACGGATCATCCGCCCGCGCGGGCCTGAGCAGAGAGGAAGGGAGAGTGAAGGAACCGATCCGCACTACCGTCATTCGCGAAGCATAAGCCGGATCGGCCGACTTCGTCTCAGTGCACGTACAATTCGCCCCACCGGAAGCAGCCCCGACCGGTGGTCGTGTCGTAGGTGGCGGCCATGCTGCCCAGGCACGCGACGCCGTCGCCGGTGGCGAACGCTCCGCCCGCCGCTCCGGACACCGCGACCGTGGTACCGCCGCTGCGGCCCTGCGCCACCGACGTGGAGTACGGGCCCATCGTGTACGCGTAACCGTTGCCCCGGTGGATGCCGCTCGCGAGCGCCGACGAATTGACGCCGTTGTTCTGCGCCGTCGCCGTCCCTCCGGTCGTCGCGACGGCGAGCGCCGCACCGTTGTTCGTGGTGTCCTGCGCCGAGGCGCGGCTGCCCGGACCGGCGTTCGCGATGCAATGACTCTGGCCGTTGGCGCGCTCGACGCGCTGGTTGTCGTTCGCGGTGCAGTTGGTCGACGCCGCGGCGTGACCACCGCCCAGCAACGACGTCAGTCCGAACGCCGCGGCGACGGCGGCGATCCCGAACACGACACGAAAGAACAACGACCCGATTCGCATGACTGTCCCTCTCAACAAGACGCGACTGTGCGGCCGCTCACCGGCGCACGATGCAGCCGCCACCCTACTCGCGAGTTTCGCGATTCCAGGTTCCTCACAGCCGATCGTGACCGGACTGATTCCTGCCGTGGCACCGGGCCGTGGTCGCCCCACCCGCAGGCGCGACGCGAGACGACAGAACCCCCGTCCGGGACGGGGGTTCTGTCGTCGAAGTTCGCGTCTACTGTGAGCGTCTCGAGTCCGAGTCGCGCTCAGCTGCGGCGCTTGACCTCCTCGGTGAGTCCCTTCTTGGCGGTGTCGACCGCCATCTTCTGGGCTCGCTTGACGATGAGTCCGGGGAGCTTGATCTTCAGGTCGACAGTGAGGTCGAACTTCACGTGCGTCGTATCGCCGTTCTCGGTGAGCGTGTAGACGCCGTGCTGTTCGCTGAGCTGATCGCTCTCGACCAGATCCCAGGTGCAGGTGTTGTCGGTCCAGGAGTAGTCGAGGGTCTGGTTGTCGGTCATGCCGACCGCACTCACCGAGACCTCCACGCGAGCGGGCCGCCCGTCGGCGTCCTCGGTGAGGATCTTCGCCGACTTGTGCGGGCCCGACCACTCCGGCAGGGACTCGACGTCGAGCAGCACCTCCATCACCAGCGCGAGCGGGGCCTTGAGGTCGAATTCTGTTGATGCAGAGACAGCCATGGACAGAACCTACCCCAGCCGGTGACGGTGGACCCGGCCGCCGCCGGAATCTTCACTCTCCTCAGCGCGGTTCCGCATCGGTCACGGTTTCGGGAACGGGGCGTCGAACCAGCTCGTTCAGCGTGAGCACGACGCGGTCGAGCGGCTCGACGCTGCGCCGCGCTCGGCACAGAACCACCGCGCCTTCGATGCCCGACAGGACCGCATCGGCGAGTTCGTCCGCGCGCCGGTCGTCGAAGCCCTCCTCACGGAACCGGGCCGCCAGCAGATGCGTCCACTGCAGAAAGACCTCTTCGCCGGCCTGGGCCGCCTCGGGGTCGCGCTCGCGTGCCTGCGCACCCGCCGCCACCGGGCAGCCGACCTCGAAGTCGTCTTCGATCAGCCTCCGGCGCCAGATGCCGGCGACGGCGGCCACCGCGTCGGGAAGCGGCCGCCTACGGGCGCGATTCAGCTCCGCCCCGAGTACCTCGCCCGCGAAGTAGACGGCCTCGGCCATCAGCTGAGCGCGACCGCCCGGAAAGTGGTAGTAGACCGATCCGCGGGCGGCGTCGGCAGCTGCCAGTACGTCGCCGATCGAGGTACCCGCGACTCCGTGGCGGGCGATGAGGTCGGCCGCGCACCGAACCATCGCGGCCCGCGGCGAGTCCGGCTCCGGCGATCTCACAGCCTCAGGCCTCGAGGAACCGCTCTCGCAGTTCGGACTGCGCGGCGGAGTCGATTCCGAGAGCCTCGGCGAAATACGCCTCCATGCCGCCGTGAACCCGATCCACCTCGTCGAACGCCGCCTCGAGATACTCCGGCCGCACACCCAGGACCTGCCTCAGCGCATCTGCGTCGCCGCCCGCAGCCGTGAACTTCTCGAACACCGGAGCCAGGGCCGGAACCAGACGGTCGTTGGTGAGCAGATAGTCGCTGAAGACGTCGTCGCGGGCGACGCCCATCAGCGACAGGAAGGACGCCGAGGCCCAGCCGGTGCGGTCCTTGCCGGTGGTGCAGTGGAACAAGGCCGGCGATCGGTCCTCGCCGAGGAGCCCCTCGTAGAAGCGGCGGTAACCGGTCTTCGCACTGTCGAGGGTGATCATCTGGCGATACGTGCCCGCCATCGTCGAGATGGCGCCGCCGCTCTCGAGCACCCGATTGATCTCGGCGACACCCGCCGGATCGGTCAGGACGGTCGCCAGGTTGGCGGGTACGGCGGTCTGCGCATCGGCCAGGACGTCCAGGTGCACTTCGGCGACGTCGGCCCACACCGGGTCCGGCATCGCTTCGGTCTCGCCGGCCGACCGCAGATCGTAGACGGTGCGGAGGCCGAGAGTCGCGGCGATCTCGGCGACCGCCGACGAGTCGTGAACGATGGACCGGAAATCGGTGGACCGGAACAGCATTCCGTGGCGGACCGGCCGCCCGTCGACTCCGACCCATCCGCCGAGATCACGCAGATTGGGGAGCACGGGGAACGGACTGGGGGCGCCGGGGACCCGGGTCTGCTGGTCGGTCATGAAGTCTCATTATGCTCAGCCGAGGCTCGGCACGCTGTCTAACATGGCGGATGTGAGCACTCTCCCAGACGCCCACGACGGCGAGCCGCTGACCGATTCCCTCCCCGCAGACCTCGTCGCCGACGTCGACCGGATCATCGACGCCGACACCGACCGGCTGGTGGAGACGTTCAAGGACATCCACCGCAATCCCGAACTCGGATTCGCCGAAGTCCGGACCGCCCGCATCATCGAGCTGGCCCTGCAGAACCTCGGCTTCGACATCACGACCGGGATCGGTACCACGGGGGTGGCCGCCATCTACCGCAACGGCGACGGTCCGGTGGTGATGTACCGCGCCGACATGGACGCACTGGCGGTGCAGGAGGAGACGGGCGTCGAGTACGCGAGTGAGAAGCGGGTCACGCGCGAGGACGGCACCGAGGTGCCGGTGGCCCACGTCTGCGGCCACGACGCGCACGTCACCTGGATGCTGGGGATGGCGCACGCACTGATCGAACTCAAGAACCGCTGGTCCGGGACCCTGGTCCTGATCGGTCAACCCGCAGAGGAACCGATCACCGGAGCCAAGGCGATGGTGGACGACGGTCTGTACAACTTCATCCCCAAACCGGACGTGTTCATCGGCATGCACACCGCGCCCGCCCCGGTGGGGGTGGTCGTCTCGTCTCCGGGGCCGCGGCTCGCGGGCACCGATCAGCTCGACATCCTCTTCCACGGTGTCGGAGGCCACGGCTCGATGCCGCAGAAGGCGAAGGACCCGGTGCTGATGGCCGCGATGGCCATCGTGGAGTTCCAGACCATCGTGTCGCGGATGATCGATCCGCAGCAGACCGCCGTGCTCACCGTCGGCGCCGTCCACGCCGGCTCCGACAACAACGTGATCCCCACACAGGCCCTGCTCAAGGCGAATCTGCGCTGGTACGACCCCGCGGTCCGGGAGATCATGCTGTCAGCGGTCGAGTCGGTCGCCGACGGGATCGCCAGGACGTACGGGATGCCCGAGGACAAGCTGCCGGAGATCACCCTGAAGGGCGGGTCGAGTCCGCTGGTGAACGACCTCGAGTTGTCCGAACGCATGGCCCGAACGCTCGCGGCGGTCCTCGGCGACCAGCAGATCGTCACCGACATGCCGCGAGCCACCGGTTCGGAGGACGTCCAGCTGCTGAAGGGCCCGTACCCGGAGATGCCGTTCAACTACCTCCTGGTCGGCATCGCGAACCATGAGACCTTCGCGGCGGCTCAGGCGCAGGGCGAGCCGTTCCCGTTCGCTCCGCACAACCCGAACTATCTGGTGGACCTGTCGGCCATCCCCTTCGGCGCCAAGGTCGCCGCCTACTCGATGCTCGGCCTGTTGAACCGGAGCTGACCCCGCGACGCCGAAGGCCGGCCACCCTTCGGGTGACCGGCCTTCGTTCTGCGTGGAATCGCAGGGGGTTCTGAATCAGATCAGAAGCCCATGCCGCCCATCTCGTCGGCACCCGGCATGGCCGGAGCGGCCTTTTCGGGCTTGTCGGCGACGACGGCCTCGGTGGTGAGGAACAGACCGGCGATCGAAGCCGCGTTCTGCAGCGCCGAGCGGGTGACCTTGACCGGGTCGTTGATGCCCGCGGCGAGCAGGTCCTCGTAGGTGTTGGTCGACGCGTTCAGGCCGGTGCCGAGCGGCGAGTTGCGGACCTTGTCCGCGACGACGCCCGGCTCGAGGCCTGCGTTGACGGCGATCTGCTTGGCCGGAGCCTCCAGAGCGACCTTCACGATGTTGGCGCCGGTGGCCTCGTCGCCCTCGAGAGCGAGACCGTCGATGGCCGGCTCCGACTGCAGCAGGGCCACGCCGCCGCCGGCGACGATGCCCTCTTCGACGGCAGCCTTCGCGTTGCGGACGGCGTCCTCGATGCGGTGCTTGCGCTCCTTGAGCTCCACCTCGGTGGCAGCGCCGGCCTTGATGACTGCGACACCGCCGGCCAGCTTGGCCAGACGCTCCTGCAGCTTCTCACGGTCGTAGTCGCTGTCGCTGTTCTCGATCTCGCCGCGGATCTGTGCGACGCGGCCCGAGATGGCGTCGGCATCGCCGGCACCGTCGACGATGGTGGTCTCGTCCTTGGTGACGACGACCTTGCGGGCGGTGCCCAGCAGCTCCAGGCCAGCGCTCTCCAGCGACAGGCCGACCTCTTCGCTGATGACCTCGCCACCGGTGAGGATGGCGATGTCGGCCAGCATGGCCTTGCGGCGGTCACCGAAGCCCGGGGCCTTGACGGCGACGGACTTGAAGGTGCCCTTGAGCTTGTTGACGATCAGGGTCGAGAGAGCCTCGCCCTCGACGTCCTCGGCGATGATCACCAGCGGCTTACCCGACTGGATGACCTTCTCCAGCAGCGGCAGGAGGTCCTTGATGGTCGACACCTTGCTCGAGACGAGCAGGATGTACGGATCCTCGAGGACGGCCTCCTGGCGGTCGGCGTCGGTGACGAAGTAGCCCGAGATGTAGCCCTTGTCGAAGCGCATGCCCTCGGTGAGCTCCAGCTGCAGACCGAAGGTCTGAGCCTCTTCGACGGTGATGACACCCTCGTTGCCGACCTTGTCCATCGCCTCGGCGATCAGGTCGCCGATCGACTGGTCGCCGGCCGAGATGCCCGCGGTGGCAGCGATCTGCTCCTTGGTCTCGACCTCCTTGGCCGACTTCAGCAGCGACTCGGTGACGGCCGCGACGGCCTTCTCGATGCCGCGCTTGAGGCCGAGCGGGTTCGCGCCGGCCGCGACGTTGCGCAGACCCTCGCGGACCAGCGCCTGTGCCAGAACGGTGGCGGTGGTGGTGCCGTCGCCGGCGATGTCGTCCGTCTTCTTCGCGACTTCCTTGACCAGCTCAGCGCCGATCTTCTCGTACGGGTCCTCGAGTTCGATCTCCTTGGCGATCGAGACACCGTCGTTGGTGATGGTGGGGGCGCCCCACTTCTTCTCCAGGACGACGTTGCGACCCTTCGGTCCAAGGGTGACCTTGACGGTGTCGGCGAGGCTGTTCAGGCCGCGCTCGAGTCCGCGACGGGCCTCTTCGTCGAAAGCAATCTGCTTTGCCATTGGTAAGTGATCCTCCGGTAGGGGGTGACACTAAGTCTTCTGGGCCGGACTCGATGCCCGCGACGGACGACCGGGGTGTCTGTTGGACCGATCTCACCGTTCCGACCTGGCACTCACACTCCGTGAGTGCCAGACTCCGTTTTAGCACTCGCATGGTGAGAGTGCAAGGTCTGGCCCCGGAGCTCGACGGCCGCCGCTTCGGCGCGTATAAGCAGGTCACCAACCACGTCCCGGGCCGCTACCTCTTGGTGCGGTCGAGTCCCAGCTGGTCGGTGATGTAGAAGAACGGATCGGTCTGATCGCTGAGGCCGACGACGTTGGCCGCACCCGGACCGTACGCCGCGATCCGGACCTGCCCGCCGGTGTGCTGCTCCTCCCCCGGCTCGAGCGAGGTCCCGTAGTTGACCGCGATCGGGTCGCCGTCGCGACCGGTCAGCAGCCGGGTGAGTCCGGGCATCGGCAGCTCCGGATGCGGTTCCACCACCTGGCTGGTGTGCGCATGGTCGCCGGTGACGATCACCAGCGTGTTCTTGTCCTTCTTCGCGAAGTCGAGCGCCTTGCTCACCGCATCCGACAACTGCACCGTCTCGCCGATCTGACCGCACGGATCGGCGTCGTGGTTGGCCTTGTCGACCGACCCGGACTCCACCTGCAGGAAGAACCCCTTGTCGTTCTTCAGCAGGTCGATCGCCTTCTGAGTCATGTCTCCGAGCTTGGGCGTGGCCGAGGTGAACGCGGGATTGGGCGCGCACCGGACCGGCGGCTGCTCGATGCCGTCCTTGACGGCGGTCGCCTTGTCCCAGATGCGCGGCAGGTTGCCGTCGGCGAAGACACCGAGCACCGGCTTGTCCTGGTCCGCTACGGTCACATCGTGCATCTCGTCCGCCGAGCGGACGATCTGATAGCCGCGCTCCTTGGCCTGCGCCTCGAGCGTCTTCCCCTGGTATCGGCCCGCCGTGGCCGTCTGCGCGAAGGTGGCCCACCCGCCGCCGAACGTGACGTCGGGGCGGGCCGCCAGGAGCTGTTCGGTGATCGATCCCGCGCCGCCGTTCTCAAGCGCGTTCTCCGGGCACTTCTCGGTGGTCTCCTTCGGTCCGTAGCACTTGCGCTGAGTCACGTGCGCCACCTGTACGGCCGGCGTCGCATCCTGCAGTTCGGTGGTCGTGACGTCTCCGGTGCGCAGGCCGTTGGCGCGGGCGATCTCCAGGATCGTGCGTTGCGGCACCCCGTTCACGTCGACGCCGACAGCGCCGTTGTACGTCTTCGTCCCCGTCGACCACGCCGTGCCGGAGGCCGCCGAGTCGGTCGTGTAATCGGGCTTGTGGGTGTCCTTGTTCAACGAGTACGTGGTGTAGTCACCGCTCAGCGGAAGCTCGTCGATAGCGGGGATCGCGCCGGCCGCACCCCACTGGTAGTTGCGAGCCAGGGTCAGTTCCTGATTCGCGGTGCCGTCACCGATGATCAGGATGACGTTCTTGGCTCCCGACTTCTGAATCGAATCGGCGATCGCCTGCGTCTGATCCTCCGCCAGCCGCCGGGCACCGCCGTGCACCGTGATGTCGCCGGTGGCCGCGCGCGAGATGTCGACGTCTGCGGCCTTGTCGCCGTCGACGCCGACCGAGCACGCGCCGAGCACTCCGGTGAGTCCGAGAGCTGCTGCCGCGAGTGCGCCCGCCCTGCGGGCCTTCTTCTTCTCCAGGTTCTGAGCCATGAAAGGTATGCCAACAGTCGCATATGAACGGCTGTCGGCCTCGAACCGAACTCCATTCGACGAGCGGGTGCCCGCCCGAGTCGATCCGGCGTACCGGAGGCGAACGCCCGGTGAATCCGCCTGCGGCCCGGCGATCCGGCGTCGACCGCGAGACACGCTTGCTAGCGTCGATTCGTGATTGCGCATGTCGGGTGAGTTGATCGCGATCGCCGTTCTCGGCGTCGCGCTGGCGACGGTCCTGATCGTCGTCGCACTGCGCACGCGCCGAGTGGTGAGCACACCCCACGAGCGCGCCGTGCACGACACCCTGCACACGGCGGCGCTGGCCGCCCGGCCGCTCCGCCGCGGTCTCACCGCCGAGTCGGCGGCAGAGGCGGCCGGCCCGTTGCGGGCGCTCACCGGCGCCGACGGACTCGCGCTCTACGACGCCGAGGGATCGCTCCTGACCTTCGACGGCGACGAACAGCTGTGGACCCCGCCGATGCGCTCGGCGGCCGCCGCGCTGGCCGCCGACACGCTCGCGAACGGCCGCCACTGCGTGCAGCGAGATCCCGCGGACGGCGTCGGTCCCCTGCGCAGTCTCCTGGCCGCGCCGCTGATGGCCGACGGCATCGGCATCGGCGCACTGGTCGTGGCATCGGTGACCGAGCCCGGCCCCGGCCGTATCGGCGCCATCACCGAGGTCGCACGCTATGCGGCCAGCCAACTGCAGCTCGCCGAGCTCGACGCCTCCCGCGCGCGACTGGATCGCGCCGAGGTCCTCGCCCTCCGCGCACAGATCAGCCCGCATTTCATCTACAACGCACTGAACACGATCGCATCCTTCGTCCGCACCGATCCCGACCGCGCACGCGAGCTGATCCTCGACTTCGCCGACTTCACGCGCTACTCCTTCCGCGCCGCGGGCGAGTACACGGTACTGGCCGACGAACTCCGCAACATCGACCGCTACCTCACGCTCGAACGAGCGCGTTTCGGGCCCGGGCTGACGGTGAAGGTTCAGGTGGCACCCGAGGTCCTCGGCGTCGTCGTGCCCTTTCTCGCACTGCAGCCGCTGGTGGAGAACGCCGTGCGGCACGGCCTCGCCGGGCGCCGGGACGGAACCATCTCGATCGTCGCGCGCAACGCGGGACCCGACTGTCTGCTGAGCGTGGAGGACGACGGCGTCGGCATGGATCCGGAACTGCTGCGCACGGGTGCGATCGACGCGCTCGACCCGGCCGGACCGCGGGAGTCCGACGGCGCACACGTCGGACTGACGAACGTCGACCAGCGGCTGCGCGCGGCGTTCGGCAACGACTACGGCCTGGTCGTCGAGACGGCGGTGGGAGCGGGAACCAAAGTCAGCATGCGCATCCCGAAGTTCGCCGCGGGCATCCACGCCGGAGGCCCGGCCGCCGCGCTACGGTTTGACGGACGGGAGGAGAGCAGCTGATGACCGGCCTCACCGTGCTCGCCGTGGACGACGAGATCCCGGCCCTCGACGAACTGACCTACCTGCTGAACCGTCACGACGCGGTGTCGGCGGTGCACAAGGCGTCCGACGCGACCCAGGCGCTGCGCGAACTCGCCGAGCGCCGGATCGACGCGGTGTTCCTCGACATCTCCATGCCGGGACTCTCGGGCATGGAGCTGGCGGCGGTCCTGGCCAACTACTCGGCGCCGCCGCCGATCGTCTTCGTCACCGCGCATGACGACCGCGCGGTCGAGGCCTTCGACGTCGGTGCCGTCGACTATCTGCTCAAACCACTGCGAGCCGAACGGCTCGATCAAGCGGTGGGCCGCATCCTCGCCTCCCTCGCCGGCGGCGAGGGTCCGGTCCGGACCGAGGAGCCGGACGAACCCGCCGACGATGTGATTCCGGTGGAGTCGGGCGGGATCACCTCGCTGGTGCAGCGCGACTCCATCTCGTGGATCGAGGCGGTCGGCGACTACGCCCGACTGCACACCGACACCGGCGCGTACCTCGTCCGAGTCACTCTCTCGACCCTCGAATCACGCTGGGGAGGAGCAGGTTTCGCACGCGTTCACCGTTCGTACCTGGTGGCGCTGCCAATGGTGACCGGCCTGCGGTCCACCGGGGCGTCGACCATGGTCCGGGTCCGGGCCAACGGCGCCTCGCCCGCGGTGGAACTGCCGGTGAGCCGCAGGCAGGTGCGCGAGTTGAAGGACCGATTGGTCCGTGACCCGATGCGGACCTTCCGTTCCGGGCGGGACGGCTGATCCGTGGCGCCCGACTCCGCCCGTGAACCGACCCCACAGCGCGAACGCGTCGTCCTGTCCGAGCGGCGAGGCGCGCGCATGGTCCGCACCCGAGTGCAGGTGGCCGAGCAGACCGGCGTCGGCGAGCATCTGGTCCGCGGACTGGTCCGCGCCCAGCTGGCGCTGGCGCTGCGGCTCGGCGTGGCCGTCCTCGCGATCTTCGTCGCCATCCCGCTGATCGGCGCGACCGTCGAACCGTTCGTCGACGCGACGGTCTTCGGTCTGCGCCTGAACTGGCTGATCCTCGGCCTGCTGCCCCTTCCGCTCCTGTATCTGGCGGGTCGCCTGTACATCCGGCTGGCCGAGCAGGCCGAACGCGACTTCGTCCGGCTGGTGGACGCCGACTCCGACAGCGCCGACGACCCGGGCGGCGGTACGCGATGATCACCGAGCACGTCGCGGCACTGACGGTGGCCGCCGTCCTCCTCGCGGCCCTCGGCACCGTCGCGGTCGGCGCCTACGGCGGACGCGGCTCGCGGTCGACGTCCGACTTCCTGGTCGCCTCACGCAGCATCGGTGCGGGATGGAACGCCGCGGCGATCGCCGGCGAGTACCTGTCGGCGGCGTCGTTCCTCGGCGTGGCCGGGTTGGTCGCCAAGTACGGTGCCGACGCGCTCTGGTATCCCATCGGATTCACCGCCGGCTACCTCTCGCTGCTGCTCTTCGTCGCCGCTCCGCTGCGCCGGTCGGGCGCGTACACCGTGCCCGACTTCGCCGAGTTCCGGCTGGCCTCGACTCGGGCGCGCAAGGCCGCGATGGTCGTGGTGATCGTGATCTGCGTGCTGTACCTGGTGCCGCAGTTGCAGGGCGCCGGGCTGACCCTGAACATCCTGCTGCACGTACCGCCGTGGGTCGGGGTCACCGCGACCGGACTGCTGGTGATCGTGAACGTGGTCGGCGCTGGCATGCGATCGGTGACCTTCGCGCAGGCGATCCAGTACTGGCTCAAGCTCACCGCCGTCGCGATCCCCGCGCTGGTGCTGGCCGCGGTGTTTCTGAACAGCCCGCAGCGCCTCGGCGATCCGCTGCCACCGCGGGTGTCCGCGGACACCACCGTCCGGGTCGACACCCCGGTGGAGGTGACGGTGACCGACCCGGCGGGCGTTCGGGCGACCGGCGACGTGGACCGCGCCGCGGTCGTCGACCAGCCGTTGAGCGCGGGCACGCACCGTCTCGATCGCGGCGCGGTCATCGACCTCGCCGAGGGCGCCGCGACCCCGGTGGTGGCGAACGCGCCGCAGACCGGGTCGGCCTGGATGGAATCGGGCGGCGGCCTGGGCGGGGGCCATCCGCTCTATCAGGTGCTCTCGCTGATCGTGGCGACCTTCCTGGGCGCGATGGGCTTGCCGCACGTGCTCGTGCGGTTCTACACCAATCCCGACGGCCGTGCCGCACGGCGGACGGCGTTGAACGTGATCGCGGCGCTGGCGGTCTTCTACCTCTTCCCGACCGTCCTCGGCGCACTCGCCCGCGCGTGGGTCCCGCAGGTCCTGGCGACCGGCACCGCCGACGCCGCCGTCCTGCTGCTGCCCGCCTCCGCGCTGCACGGGGCCTGGGCGATCGGGCTGTCGGCGCTCGTGGCCGCCGGCGCCATGGCCGCCTTCCTCGCCACCTCGTCCGGACTGCTGGTCAGCATCGCCGGCGTGATGTCGACCGACCTGATGCCCCCGGGAGTCCGCAGCTTCCGCATCTGCGCTCTGCTCGGCGGGGCGGTGCCGATCGTGATCGCCCTCAACGCCGGGACACTGGAGTTGTCACGGTCGGTGGGCCTGGTCTTCGCGGTCTCGGCGGCCACGCTGTGCCCACTGCTGGTGCTGGGAATCTGGTGGCGCGGACTCACCGCCGCCGGTGCGATCGCCGGACTCTGCGTGGGCGCGACCACGTCCGCGCTGGCGGTCGGAGTAGCGGTGACCGGGGCAATCGACGAGGGTGCGGGCGCCGGCTGGCTGTCGGTGATCGCCGGGTTCCCCGCGGCGGTCACCGTTCCCCTGACCTTCGCCACGATGGTCCTCGTCAGCCTGGCCACCAGATCGCGGATCCCGGCGGTCACCGGCGCCGCCTTCGCTCGGATGCACGTGCCCGAACGGCTCGGGCTCGGGGTGGAACGGACCCCGTCGGCGCAGGACTGACCGCTACCGTTCATCGGGCGGCGGCGACCGTTCACCGCACGGCCGCCATGGCTCGTCGCTCAGGTCACAGACGACATTCCCTGTGACTGTCGTCTCACTCATGATTTGTGCAGCTACATCCCCGCAGCACACCAGCAAAGGAGTGATCGTGACCGTCACCGATCATGCCGCGCCGAAGGACATCAGTCCTTCCCAGGACGAGTTCCTCGTCGCGCAGGCCAGCCCAGAGTTCCAGAGGTTGCGCACCGCGCTGCGCCGCTTCGTCTTCCCGATGACCGCCTTCTTCCTCCTCTGGTACGCGGGCTACGTCATCCTCGGCGCCTTCGCGCACGACTTCATGGCCACCCCGGTCTGGGGCAACATCAACGTGGGCCTCATCCTCGGACTGCTGCAGTTCGTCACCACGTTCGGCATCACATTCCTGTACGTCCGGTTCGCCAACCGCGATCTGGATCCGCAGTCGGAGGCCATCCGCGAGAACTTCGCGGACGGCACCTACTCGACGGCCGGAAAGGCGCAGCGATGAACCACGTGCTCGCCGCCGAGACCGTCGGCAACCCGGCCATCAACATCTCGATCTTCGTCGCATTCGTCGCGGTGACCATGATCGTCGTCATCCGCGCCAACCGGAAGAACGCCTCGGCCTCCGAGTTCTTCACCGCCGGCGGCGGGTTCTCCGGCCCGCAGAACGGCATCGCCATCTCGGGCGACTACCTCTCGGCCGCCAGCTTCCTCGGCATCGCCGGCGCGATCGCCGTCTACGGCTACGACGGATTCCTGTACTCCATCGGCTTCCTGGTGGCCTGGCTCGTCGCGCTGCTGCTGGTGGCCGAACTGCTGCGCAACACCGGCCGGTTCACGATGGCCGACGTGCTGAGCTTCCGGCTCAAAGAGCGGCCGGTCCGCATGGCCGCCGCACTCTCGACCCTGGTGGTGTCGCTGTTCTATCTGCTCGCGCAGATGGCGGGAGCCGGCGGCCTGGTCGCACTGCTCCTGGACATCCACGACCGCACCGGACAGTCCATCGTCATCGCCGTCGTCGGCGTGCTGATGATCGCCTACGTGCTGATCGGCGGCATGAAGGGCACCACCTGGGTGCAGATCATCAAGGCCGTCCTGTTGATCGCGGGTGCCGCGGTGATGACCTTCCTGGTCTTGGGCAAGTTCGGTTTCAACGTCTCGGAGATCCTCGGTCAGGCGCAGAACGCCATGGGCGATTCGGCGGACAAGGCCGTCGCCTCGCGCGACGTCCTCGCGCCCGGTGCCCAGTACGGCGGATCGACGATGTCGAAGGTCAACTTCCTGTCGCTGGGCCTGGCCCTCGTTCTCGGCACCGCCGGTCTGCCGCACGTGCTGATGCGCTTCTACACCGTTCCGACCGCCAAGGAGGCCCGCCGCTCGGTGGTCTGGGCGATCTCCCTCATCGGCGCCTTCTACCTGTTCACGTTGATCCTCGGCTACGGCGCCGCCGCGCTCGTGGGCCCGGACCGGATCCTGTCCTCCGCGGGCAAGGAGAACGCCGCCGCTCCGCTGCTGGCCCTCGAACTCGGCGGAACGGTGCTGCTGGGTGTGATCTCCGCCGTCGCGTTCGCGACCATCCTGGCCGTGGTGGCCGGGCTCGCGATCACCGCCTCGGCATCGTTCGCCCATGACATCTACGCGTCGGTCATCAAGCGCGGCAAGGCATCCGAGGACGATCAGGTGCGAGTCTCGCGTCGCTGCATCGTGGTGCTCGGCGTGGTCAGCATCATCCTCGGCATCCTCGCCAACGGTCAGAACATCGCCTTCCTCGTCGCGCTGGCGTTCGCGGTCGCGGCGTCGGCGAACCTGCCGACCATCGTGTACTCCCTCTACTGGAAGCGGTTCAACACCCGCGGCGCACTGTGGAGCATGTACGGCGGCCTGATCTCGTGCATCGTCCTGATCGTCTTCTCCCCCGCCGTCTCCGGCGGCGCCAAGGCGATGATCCCCGGAGCCGACTTCGCCTGGTTCCCACTGTCGAATCCCGGCATCGTGTCGATCCCGCTGGCCTTCGTGCTCGGCATCGTCGGGACGCTGACGTCGCCCGACCGCGGTCGGCCCGGCCGCAACGCCGAGATGGAGGTCCGTTCGCTCACCGGAGTGGGCGCCGAAGGCGCACTCGCTCACTGATCCCCGATACGCACTGTGCCCCGTCCGCAAGGGCGGGGCACAGTGCGTTCGGCGTGGGCGGAGACGCCCGGTGGATCAGTCCTGGATGCGGGCGAACGGCCGGGCGGCCTCGAGTTCGAAGGCGAGTTCGAGCAGTGTGCGCTCGCCTCCGAGGTCGGCCGAGAAGTGCATCCCGAGCGGCAGACCGTTCGCACTCCGGCCGAGCGGCAGCGTGATGGCCGGGGTGCCGCTGCTGTTGTTCGCGGGGGTGAAGGCGACGTAGTCGACGAGCCGGGCGAAGATCTCGTCGAAGTCGCCGTCCGGCGCCAGGTAGCCGATCTCCGGCACGGCGTGCGCGAGCGTCGGCGAGAGGATGCCGTCGTACCCCTCGAACGCGCTGCGGAATCTCGCCGTCGCCCGCTTGAGCCCGATCACCGACGCCGGCAGGCGGTAGAAGTGCTTGAGGAAGGCCGCCGACAGCCCCTTGGTGAACGGGTCCAGTCGCGAGCGGTCGAATCCCTTGCCCACCGACCTGCCGCCCATTCGATCGATGCCGAACGCCAGCAGCGCCCAGTAGTCGGTGAACTGGGCGATGTACGAGCGGTCGACGGGCATCGGAACCGATTCCACGCGGTGCCCGAGCGATTCGAGCAGTTCGACGGTCGCCGCCAGCTCGCGATCGGTGTCGTCGTCCAGGAGCCGGCCGGTCAGAGGCGTGTTGATCAGTGCGACGCGGAGCCGCGCCCGGCCCGGACCTTCGACCAGGCCGATCGGCGGCAGCGAGGCGACCTCCCGCTGCCGTTCCAGATCCGCGTAGTAGTGCGCGGTGTCGCGAACCGACCGCGTGACGACGCCGTTGCTCACCAGGTCGATCGGCAGGCCGTGCATCTGCTTGGCCTGCGCCACCCGCCCCCGCGTGGGTTTGAGACCGACCAGCCCACACGCCGCCGCGGGGATGCGGATGGAGCCGCCGCCGTCGTTGGCGTGCGCGATCGGCACCGCCCCCGCCGCGACCAGCGCCGCGGCACCGCCCGACGACGCACCGCAGGAGTAGTCGGTGTCCCACGGATTGCGGGTCGGCGGCCGATCGGCGAACTCGGTGGTCGCGGTGAGACCGAAGGCCGGCATCGTCGATGCACCGAGGATGTTCAGCCCCGTGCCGACGAGCTCACGCGTCACGGCCTCGTCCGCGCGCGCGGGGACGTTCGCCACCGCCGCCGAACCGTGGAGCGTCGGGATCCCTGCGAAATCGGTGTTGTTCTTGATCAGCGAGGGCACACCGGCGAACACGCCGGTGAAGTCGTCGGCCTCCGCCCGCGCCAACGCGCGTTCCCGATCGTCGACGGCCACCGCCGACAGTCGCGGCTCCACCGCGTCGATCCGGGCGAGCGCGGCACGCGCCGCCTCGGCGGCCGAAATCGCTCCGGAGGCGATGGACGCGGCCAGCCCGACCGCGTCGAGGTCACCGAGGCAGTCGTCGGCGAATGAGTGAACGTGTTTCATGCCGATCACGCTAGCCGAGGCCGCCCGCCTCCGGCCCCCGCCCGAGTCAACTCGCGCGAGCCCTTCTCCCGACCCGGCCGAGCGGGTAAGACTACAGAGATGCAGCTGCAATTCACTCCCGAGGAAGAAGCCTTCCGCCGAGAACTCCACCACTACTTCACCACCGAGATCCCCGCCGAGATCCGCCAGAGATGTGAGGCCGGTGCGCTGAACTACCCCGAAGACATCGTCACCACCACCCGGATTCTGAACAAGGCGGGCTACGCCGTGCCGCACTGGCCGGTGGAGTGGGGCGGTCGGGACTGGACGCCCATCCAGCATCACATCTGGCGCGAGGAGATGTCTCTCAACTTCGTGCCCGACCTGCTCCCCTTCAACGCGGGCATGGTGGGCCCGGTCATCGCGCAGTTCGGGTCGCAGGAGCAGAAGGAGAAGTTCCTGCCCGCCACCGCGAACCTCGACATCTGGTGGTGTCAGGGCTTCTCCGAACCCGAGGCCGGCTCCGACCTCGCATCGCTGAAGACCCGCGCGGTCCGGGACGGCGACCACTACGTCATCAATGGACAGAAGACGTGGACCACGCTGGGGCAGTACGCCGACTGGATCTTCGCTCTGGCCCGGACCGACCCGGACGTGAAGAAGCAGGCGGGCATCAGCTTCTTCCTCTTCCCCATGGACACGCCCGGTGTCGAGATCCGGCCGATCCAGTTGATCGACGGCAGCTATGAGGTCAACGAGGTCTTCTTCTCCGACGTCCGCGTCCCGGCGGAGAACCTGGTCGGCGAGGAGAACCTCGGCTGGACGATCGCGAAGTTCCTCCTCGGCAACGAGCGGTCGGGCATCGCCCGCGTCGGATGGACCAAGACCAAGGTCGCCGGGGCCAAGAAGCTCGCCGCCCGGACTCGCACCGCCGCCGGCACGCTGCTGGACGATCCGCTCTTCGCCGCGCGGCTCGCGAACCTGGAGAACGAGCTGCTGGCGCTGGAGATCACCCAGCTCCGGGTGGTCGCCGGATCGGCCGACGGGAAGCCGAATCCGGCGTCGTCGCTGCTGAAGCTCCGCGGCTCCCAGCTGCAGCAGGACGCCACCGAACTGCTCGCCGACATCGCCGGACCCGACTCGCTTCCGGTGTCGGCGATCGACTCCGCCGCGGAGGGCGACCCCGCGGAGATCCTGAGCCCCGACTGGGCCCAGCTGACCGTCCCGGCGTATCTCAACCACCGGAAGGTGACGATCTACGGCGGGTCCTCGGAGGTCCAGCGGCAGATCATCGACAAGGCCGTACTCGGCCTCTGATCGCGCAGACACCCCGACTCCGATACCACTTCACAAGGAAGACAATGGAATTCGAACTCTCAGAGGAACAGGTCCTGCTGCGCGACACCGTCCGCGACGTACTGGGCAGAAAATACGGCGACATCGAGAACCTGCGCGCGGTCACCGACACCGAACTGGGCTGGAGCCGCGACGTGTGGTCGGCGCTCGCCGAGATCGGCATCCTGGGTCTGGTATTCGACGAGGCCGACGGCGGCACCGGCGCCGGACCCGAGGAACTCGCACCGGTGATGGGCGAGTTCGGCGCGACGATCGCACCCGAACCGTTCCTCGACGCCGTCGTGGTACCCGGACTGCTGGTGACCCGCACCGCCGACCCCGAGACCCGAGCCGAACTCATCGGCGGCCTCTCGTCGGGCGAGCGGCTCTGCGCCTTCGCCCACCACGAGAACGGTGATCGCTGGCCAGCGTTCGCGATCGCCACGTCCTTCGCCGACGGCCGGTTGACGGGCACCAAGTCGCTGGTCGCCGCGGGCGACTGCGCCGACACCCTGGTGGTCTCGGCCCGCGACGAGGCCGGCCAGGTGGGTCTCTACCTGGTGGACGGGACGGCCGAGGGCCTGACGCGCACCGGCTACCGCACCCACGACCGCCGCCGTGGCGCACAGATCGAATTCGACGGTGCGCCGGCCACCCGCCTCGGTTCCGGCGACGCCACCGCCGTCATCGCCGAGGTGGAGGTACTCGCCCAGACCGCCCTGTGCGCGGAGGCGGTCGGAGCCATGCGGGCGTCGCTGGAGATGACCACCGGATATCTGAAGACCCGCAAGCAGTTCGGCGTTCCGCTGGCGACCTTCCAGGCGCTGACCCACCGCGCCGCCGACATGTACGTCTCACTCGAGCTGGCCACCAGCCTCAGCGTCTACGCGACGGCGGCGCTCGCGGAGGGCCGCGTGGACCCCGTCATCGCCTCCCGCGCCAAACTGCAGATCTGCCGTTCGGGCAGGCACATCGGGCAGGAGTCGATCCAGATGCACGGCGGCATCGGAATGACGGCCGAGTATCCGGTGGCGCACTACGTCAGCCGGCTCACCGCGATCGGGCACACCCTGGGCGACGCCGACAGTCATCTCCAGCGGCTTTCGGCGTCGATCGGCGAGTGGGACATGGTCACCGTGGGTTGAGCCTGCGCCCGGCCCGAACGGCGGGCCACCGAATCTGTGACCGTCGGTCACATGTACTAAGGTGACCGAAACCCCAGCGCCGAGCCGCTCGGCGCGATCGAAACGGAGGCAACAATGGCCGCACCCCTCATCGAGGACTCCATCGAGATCGACGCCAGCCCGGAGAAGGTCTGGTCCGTCGTCAGCGATCTGCGCCGCATGGGCGAATGGAGCCCCCAGTGCAAGAAGATGATCATCTTCGGCGGTGACGTGAAACTCGGCACCACCACGCTGAACGTGAACCGCCGCGGCCCGCTCGTGTGGCCCACGCGATCGAAGGTCGTCACCTTCGAGCCCAACAAGGAGCTGGCCTTCCGCGTGCTCGACAACCGGACCGTGTGGTCGTTCCGGATCGAGCCGACCGACTCGGGCGTGCGACTCACGGAGAGCCGCACGGTGCCGGGCGGGCAGACCACCAAGATCTCCTCCACCCTCGTCGACAAGGTGATGGGCGGCGAGAAGTCGTTCGAGGCGGAACTGGCCGCGGGAATCCGCGAGACGCTCGGCAAGATCAAGCGCGCTGCGCAGACCGCCTGACCACCGCCATCTGCGCGCATTCAGGCGCGCATGGACCGAACCCACCGATCCCCGCTCAGCCACCGCCCGCCGATCCCGGCGGCGGCCCGCTGAGCGGGGATCTGTGTGCGTGCTCGACGAGATGCGACCCGCGGCCCGCGGACGATTAAGCTGAAAGCACTTGCGCTGCGACCTGAACGACCCGACGCAGCGACCTCGAACTAGGAGCGCAGAACCGGTGGCCCGACGTCCCGCCCGACCCGACGACCGCGAAGGCCTCGCCCACATCGTGGACCTGATCCGCGAAACGGTTCCACCGCTGCATCCGGCCGGCGTGCCGTTCGTCGCCGCCCCGGCCGCCCTCGCGCTGCTGGGCCGCAGGCACCGCTGGATCGCGCGACCTGCGTGGGCCGCCGCGGGCGCCTCCGCGCTGTTCTTCCGGCACCCGAACCGTGTGCCTCCGACCGGCGACGGGCTGGTGGTCGCGCCCGCCGACGGCACCATCGCCCTCGTCGACGAGGCCGTGCCGCTGCCCGAACTGGGGCTCGGCGACCGGCCCGTACCGCGTGTGTGCACCTTCCTCTCGGTCTTCGACGTCCACGTCCAGCGGGTTCCGATCGCCGGCCGGGTGCTGTCCGTGCAGCACACCCCCGGCAAGTTCCTGTCCGCCGACCTCCCGGAGGCGAGCAGTGAGAACGAACGCACCGCGATGACCATCGCCACCGGCCCAGACGGAACCGGTCCGCGAGTCGGCGTGGTGCAGATCGCCGGACTTCTCGCCCGCCGCATCGTCTGCGAACCCGCCCCGGGCGAGGTCCTGAGTCTCGGCGACACCTACGGACTGATCCGGTTCGGCTCGCGCGTGGACGTCTACCTCCCCGAGGGCAGCGACGTCCGGGTCGCGCTCGGCCAGCGCGCGGTCGGCGCCGAGACCGTTGTCGCGGAGCTGCCCTGATGGCCAGGAGCCGTCCGCACCGCAATCCCACCAACAAGTCCGGCAGACGACTGCGGCGCCGCACGTCGACGCCGTCGTCCGACCCCGAGGCCCGCTCCCGGGCCTCCCGTGCCGCCCGGTCGGCGCGCGCGGGACGCATGCTGGTCCCGTCCACGCTCACGATCCTCGCGATCTGCTCCGGCCTCACCGCCGTGCGTTCGGCCGATGCCGGCCAGGTCGACCTCGCGATGGGTCTGCTGGTCCTGGCCGCCGTCTTCGACGGACTCGACGGTCGCGTCGCCCGCATGATGGACGCCTCGACCAAGATCGGTGCCGAGATCGATTCACTGGCCGACGCCATCAACTTCGGCGTCGCCCCCGCGCTGATCGTGTACTCGGTGGTCTTGCGCGACAACGCGGGCTCCGCGGCGCAGGATTTCGGCTGGGTGCTCGCGCTGCTGTTCTGCGTGGCGGTGGTCCTGCGACTGGCCCGGTTCAACACCCTTCTCGACGACGACAGCGCGCCCAGCTACACCAAGGACTACTTCGTCGGTGTGCCGGCGCCGGCGGCGGCGGTGATGGCGCTGCTGCCGATCGGGCTGCAGCAGCACTTCGGTCACGGATGGTGGGTGTCGGTGCCCGCGGTCGGCGCCTGGCTGCTGTTCATCGGGTTCCTCGCTGTCAGCCGCATCCCGACCCTGTCGCTCAAGTCGGTCAAGATCAGGCCGAGTTCACTGGCGGGTCTGCTGTTCCTGGTGGCAGCGGCCGGAGCGCTGCTGTTCACGTTCCCGTATCTGCTGATGGTGATCGGCGTGGCCGCCTACCTCATCCACATCCCGTTCGCCTGGCGCACGCAGCGCTGGGTGGCGGCGCACCCGGAGCACTGGGAGGCCCCCGCCCGCGACCGCAGGCTCCAGCGCCGGGACGAGCGCCGGCAGGCGGTCGCGGACGGCACCCGCAGGCGAGTGATCCCCGCGCGTTCCAATGCGCGGCTGGGTCTGCGCCGACCCCCGGCGCGGCGCGAGGACTGACGGTGAACCCGACGCTGACGCTCACCGCCCGGCTCAACACCTCCGCGGCCGACTCGCGCCGCGGCATCGTACGGGTGCATCCGGAGGTGCTCGCCGCCCTGTCGCTGCGTGAATGGGACGCTGTCTCGCTGGTCGGCGCGCGCACGAGCGCGGCGGTCGTCGCCGCCGCGCCGCCCGGTTCCCCCACCGGTCTGGTCCTGCTCGACGACCTGACGCTGTCGAATCTGGGGATCCGCGAGAACTCGGGGGTCGCGGTGGGACCGGTGGTGGTACACGGCGCCGCGCGCGTGAGTGTCCGAGGCTCACGGCTGGCGAGTGCATCGGTGAGCGAGGCGACGCTGCGCCGGGCTCTGCTCGGCAAGGTCGTGAGCGTCGGCGACACCGTCTCGCTGCTGCCCCGCGATCTGGGTCCCGAACTCACCGCCGCCGAGGCCACCCGGTCCCTCGCGCGTTCGGTGGGGATCACCTGGACCAACGAGTTGCTGACCGTGACGGCCACCGCCCCCGCCGGCCCGGTGAGCGTGCAGACCAACACCGCGGTCCTGTGGGAGACGGACGCCCGGACTCCGGGCGCGGTGCCTCCGGCCCCGACCGCCGCGGCGACGCCGGCCACTCCGAGCACCCTCACTGCCCCGACCGCAACCGCCGCGGAGCCGGACGCGCACGTCCGACCGGTGTCGGAACTGGTCGGGGTCGACACGCAGGTCGCCAGGCTGAGCGAATGGCTCCAGGTGACTCTCGACAATCCGGACGTGCTGCGCGCCCTCGGCGCACAGCCTCGGCTCGGCGTCCTCGTCTCCGGGCCCGCCGGAGTCGGAAAGGCGACGGTGGTCCGGTCCGTGTGCGCCCGCCGCCCGCTGGTCGAGGTCGACGGGCCCTCCACCGGCGCTCTCGCCGCCGACGACCGACGCGCCGCCGTCACCGGCGCTCTGAGCCGGCTCACCGGCGGCGGTGTGCTGCTGGTGACCGACATCGACAAGCTCTTGCCCGCACAGGCCGACCCGGTGTCGACGCTGATCCTGCAGGACCTGCGCGCCGCCGTCGCCGACGGTGCCGTCGCGCTCGTCGCCACCACGTCCGACCCGTCCGGCCTTGACAGCCGGGTCCGCGAGCCCGATCTGTGCGACCGCGAACTCGCCATCGGTCTGCCCGACGCCGCCCAACGCGCCAAACTGCTCGGTGCGATCCTCTCGCAGGCACCCACCGACGGCCGCCTCGACCTCGACCCCGTCGCCGCACGCACTCCCGGTTTCGTGGCCGCAGACCTCGCCGCCCTGACCCGCGACGCCGCGCTGCGGGCGGCCGCGCGCGCCACGCGCGACGGCTCTCCCGCGGCCTTGCGCACCGACGACCTCGATGCCGCGCTCGGCGTCATCCGCCCGGCGTCCCGACTCGAATCCCCCGACGTGGCACTCGGATCCATCACGCTCGACGACGTCGGCGACATGGTGGAGACCCGGCAGGCCCTCACCGAGGCGGTGCTCTGGCCGCTGCAGCATCCCGACACCTTCACCCGCCTGGGTGTGCAGCCGCCGCGCGGCGTCCTGCTGTACGGACCGCCCGGCTGCGGCAAGACCTTCGTCGTCCGGGCATTGGCCGCGTCGGGCCGGCTGTCGGTCCACAGCGTGAAGGGCGCCGAACTGCTCGACAAGTGGGTCGGATCGTCCGAGCGCGCCGTCCGCGACCTCTTCGACCGCGCCCGCGAGAGCGCGCCGTCGATGATCTTCCTCGACGAGGTCGACGCCCTCGCGCCCCGCCGCGGCGGGTCCACCGACTCCGGCGTCGCCGATCGGGTGGTGGCCGCGCTGCTCACCGAACTGGACGGGGCCGAGCCGCTCACCGACGTCGTCGTCCTCGGCGCCACCAACCGGCCGGACCTCGTCGACCCCGCACTGCTGCGGCCCGGACGCCTCGAACGCCTCGTCTTCGTGCCGCCGCCCGATGCCGCCGCCCGCGCCGACATCCTCCGCGCCGCGGCCCGCAGCATTCCGATGCCGGACGTCGACCTCGAGGCTCTCGCCGCCGAACTGGAGGGGTATTCGGCGGCCGATTGCGCCGCCGTCCTGCGGGAGTCGGCACTGGCCGCCATGCGCCGGGACATCGACGCGGCGACGGTGACCGCCGACGACGTCGCGACCGCCCGGCGAGCGGTCCGGCCGTCGCTGGATCCTCAGCAGGTCGCCGAACTCGAGGCCTACGCCGAGCGCCGCGATCGAGACAATTAGTAGGAAGCCCTAGTAATTCGTGTCACTTCTGGGCGACACTTACTGGGAATGCCCAGTAACCCTCCCGAGGAGTACACGTGACCACTGGTTTCAGCGTCGAGACCACGCGGGCGATCGACGTCGCCCGCTCGCACACCATCGGCGGACTGCTACGCCGCACCGCCCTGCGCAGCCCGGACAAGACCGCCGTCGTCAACGGCGACACCACGCTCACCTTCGCCGAGTTCGACGACGCGGTGAACCGCTGCGCCAACGCCCTCACCGCCCGCGGACTCGGCAAGGGCGACCGCCTCGCTCTGGTGAGTCACAATTGCTGGCAGTTCGCCGTGCTGAACTTCGCGGTGGCCCGGCTCGGCGCGATTCTGGTGCCGATCAATTTCGGCCTCGGCGTCGACGAGATCGCGTTCATCCTCTCGCACTCCGGATCCCGCATCGTCGTCTCCGAAGACGCGCTCACGGAGACCGTCGGCGCGGCGGTCGACGCCTCCTCCGGCGGCGACGCGGCGCGCGGCGTCATCAACCTCGCCGGCGGTACGACAGCCGGCTGGGAGGATGTCGCCTCCTGGATCGCCCACGACGACGCCTCGGTCCCCGACGTTCTCGTCGAAGACGATGATCCGGTGCGGATGATGTTCACCTCCGGGACCGAGTCTCGTCCCAAGGGCGTGCTCTTATCCTCGAAATCACTGGTGTCCCAGTACGTCTCGTGCATCATCGACGGCGGCATGTCGGCCGACGACATCGAGGTGCACTCCCTGCCGCTCTACCACTGCGCCCAGCTCGACTGCTTCCTGTCGGTGGACGTCTACCTCGGCGCCACGAGCATCATCCTGCCGAGCCCGGAACCGGCGGCCCTGCTGGCCGCGATCGAGACGCACCGCGCCACCAAACTGTTCTGTCCGCCCACCGTGTGGATCTCACTGCTGCGCCATCCCGACTTCGACACCCGAGACCTCTCCTCGCTGAAGAAGGGTTACTACGGGGCCTCGCCGATGCCCGTCGAGGTCCTGCGGGAGATGAGCCGGCGCCTGCCCGACGTCCGGCTCTGGAACTTCTACGGCCAGACCGAGATGAGTCCGCTGGCCACCATCCTGCAACCACACGAGCAGATCGAGCGCGCCGGATCGGCCGGCCGCGCCTCGCTCAACGTGGAGACCCGCGTGGTCGACGACGAGGACAATCCGGTGCCGACGGGCGAGGTCGGCGAGATCGTTCACCGCAGTCCGCACGCCTGTCTGGGCTACTTCAACGACGAGGAGAAGACCGCGGCCGCATTCCGAAACGGCTGGTTCCACTCCGGCGACCTCGGGATCATCGACGCCGACGGCTACCTCTCGGTGGTCGACCGCAAGAAGGACATGATCAAAACCGGCGGTGAGAACGTCGCCTCCCGCGAGGTGGAGGAGGCGATCTACCTGCTCGACGGCGTCGCCGAGGTCGCGGTGTTCGGTGTTCCCCATCCCAAGTGGATCGAGGCGGTGACGGCGGTGATCGTGAGCAAGGACGGCGTCGAGCTGACCGAGGACGACGTGAACGCCCACCTCGAAGGCGTCCTCGCCGGTTACAAGCGGCCGAAGTACGTCATCTTCGCCGACGCCCTGCCGAAGAACCCGTCGGGCAAGATCCTGAAGAAGGACCTCCGGACGGCGCATGCGGCGGTGGCCTCGCAGGACTGACGCGTCACGGCGCCGGCGTGTCGGTCTCAGGCCCGCCGCCGGTACCCGACCACCAGCGGCGCGTGATCCGACAGACGCTCGTCCGGCGAGGGCTCCTTGTCGACCGTCACCCATCGCGCCCGGGACGCCAGCCCCGGTGACGCGAGTTGGTGGTCGATGCGCCATCCGACGTCCTTCACGAACGACTGCCCGGCCCAGCTCCACCAGGTGAGCGGGCCGGGCCGGTCGCCGTACAGTGTCCGGACCACGTCGATCAGCCTGCGCGGCGAGAGCTGCCGATCGAGCCACTCGCGCTCCTCCGGCAGAAACCCCTCCATCTTGCGTGCGGCGCGCCAGTTGGTGACGTCGTGCTCGCAGTGGGCGATGTTCAGGTCGCCGATCAGCAGGAACTCCCGACCGGCGCGGCGAGCGGCGAGTCGGTTGCGCTCCAGTTCGCGCGCGAAGCCGGCCAGGAACGCCATCTTGCGCCGGTACTTCGCACCGCCGTCGGGCTTCTCCCGGATGTTCCCGGGACGCTGCAGTTCCGCGGGCAAGCCGCCCTTCGGCAAGTACAGACAGGCCACCGTGATCGGCTCATCGGCGAGGTCGACTTCCAGATAGCGTCCGTGCGAGGCGTGCGCGGACAGCCCGCGGGCCCGCGGCGGGTCGGTGGCCCAGCTCCGCACCGACGCCGGCCGCTGCCGGGTCGCGATCGCCACGCCGTTGCGCCCCGGAATGGCCCCCGTGTCGAAAGACACCGTGTAGCCGGGTAATTCGCCGATCTCCTCGGGCGGGCAGCGGAGCTCCTGCAGTCCCACCACATCCGGTGCCCGATCTGCCAGCCACGTGTCGAAGCCGCGGCGTCGCGCCGCACGGATGCCGTTGACGTTGAACGAGACCACGGTCAGTTCCTCGGATGCCACGGCCCCAGAATGCCCGAGCTCTCCGCGGGCGGCATCCGCCGCCCCCGGGCGCGGAATTCTATTCGGTTGCCCGGGGCTGACAGAATGAGTCCATGAGCCGCCCCCACGTGTCGCACCAGAATCTGAACCTGCGCCCCTTGGAACAGTCCGAGAAGCTGCAGAACGTCTGTTATGAGATCCGCGGGCCAGTGCACGAGCACGCGTCCCGTCTGGAGTCCGAAGGACACCGGATCATGAAGCTGAACATCGGCAACCCCGCACTGTTCGGCTTCGAGGCGCCCGACGTCATCATGCGCGACATGATCCACGCCCTCCCGTTCTCGCAGGGCTACTCCGAATCGGCGGGCGTGCTCTCGGCACGGCGTGCGGTGGTCACGCGCTACGAGACCATTCCGGACTTCCCCTACTTCGACGTCGACGACGTCCTGCTCGGCAACGGCGTCTCCGAGCTCATCACCATGACCATGCAGGCGTTGCTCAACAACGGCGACGAGGTGCTCATCCCGGCACCGGACTACCCGCTGTGGACCGCGATGACGGCACTGTCCGGAGGCACGCCCGTGCACTACCGGTGCGACGAGGACAACGGCTGGAATCCGGACATCGAGGACATCGAGTCGAAGATCACGCCGAACACCAAGGCGATCGTCGTGATCAACCCGAACAATCCGACCGGCGCGGTCTACTCCAGAGAGGTCCTCGAGGGCCTCGTGGATCTGGCACGCCGTCATTCGCTGCTGATCCTGGCCGACGAGATCTACGACAAGATCCTGTACGACGACGCCGAGCACATCAACATCGCGAGCCTCGCCCCCGATCTGCTGGTGCTGACCTTCAACGGCCTGTCGAAGGCCTACCGGGTGTGCGGCTACCGCGCGGGATGGGTGGTCCGCACCGGCCCCAAGGACCACGCGAAGGGCTTCATCGAGGGTATGTCGATCCTCGCCTCCACCCGACTGTGCGCCAATGTCCCCGCACAGCACGCGATCCAGGTGGCGCTCGGCGGTTATCAGAGCATCGACGCGCTCACCGCCCCCGGAGGCCGGCTGTTCGAGCAGCGCAATGTGACGTGGGAGAAGCTCAACGAGATCCCGGGCGTCAGCTGCGTGAAGCCGATGGGGGCGCTGTACGCGTTCCCGCGCCTGGATCCGGAGGTGCACCAGATCCACGACGACGAGCAGTTCGTCCAGGATCTGCTGCTGCAGGAGAAGATCCTGGTGGTTCAGGGTTCGGGCTTCAATCTCCCCGACACCCATCACTTCCGAATCGTCACACTGCCGTGGGCCCAGGACCTGGCCGAGGCCATCGAACGGATCGGCAACTTCCTCTCGTCGTACCGACAATGACCGGCTCCGACGCCCTGACCAGCGGAAAAACAGACGCTAACTGCTGCTAGCAGTTAGATGTGACACCTGGTAACGTCAAATCTGTCACACCGACAGATGGAGACGCCCATGGCCGATTGGCACCGCTTCAACGTCACGAACGGCGACGTCGATCTCGCGACCTTCTCGTACGGCACACCCGGCGAGAGCACGCCCGACAAGCCGGTCGTGCTGCTGGTGCACGGTTGGCCCGACACTCACCACCTGTGGGACCTGGTGGCGCCGCGGCTGGCGGAGCATTTCCGCGTCTACGCATACGACACGCGGGGATTCGGCGACAGCACGCGTCCGGTAGCGGTGGAGTCGTACCGTCTCGACGCCCTGGCGCAGGACATGCTCGCGGTGTGCCACGCCGTGAACCCCGACGGCGAGACACACGTCGTCGCGCACGACTGGGGTTCGGTCCAGGCCTGGGAGACGGTCACCACCGCCGGCGCCGATGACGTGATCGCCTCGTTCACCTCCGTGTCGGGACCGAACCTCGACTACCTCGGCGAGTGGGCTCGCGCGAAGATGGCACGGCCCACGCCGCGGGGCGTCGCACAGGCGCTCTCCCAGGTCGCCTCGTCGGCGTACACCGCGTTCTTCCAGGTGCCCGGTGCATCCGACCTGTTCTTCCGGACCTTCGGATCCGACCGCGTCTGGGCGGAGTTCCTCCACTTCGTCGAGGGGACCCCGCGCGAGAACGCGCGGTTCGGCCCGACACTGCGAGAGGACATGATCAGCGGGCTCAAGCTGTACCGCGCCAATATCCGCGGCAAGCTGGCGAATCCGGAGCCCCGGCCGACCCGAGTGCCGGTGCTGGAGGTCGTGAACGATCGCGACATCGCGCTGCGTCCGGCGATCTACGAACGCACGCACACCCACGCGGACAGGCTCTGGCGTAAGCGGACCGCCACCGGCCATTGGCTCCCGTACACCAACCCCGGTTACCTGGCGGACACGGCGATCGAGTTCATCGAGACCATCGCCGGCGGCGCACCGGTGTCCCCCAACACCATCGACCGTGCCCGCGTCAACGGGCCGGCGCGCGAACTGATCGGCAAACTCGCCGTCGTCACCGGCGCGGGCAGCGGCATCGGACGTGAGACGGCGTATGCCCTGGCCGATCTCGGCGCCGAACTGGTCCTCGCCGACATCGACCTGGATTCGGCCGAGGAGACCGCGATCGCGTGCAAGGCCAAGGGCGTCCCGGCCACCGCCTACCGGCTCGACGTCTCCGACACCGACGCGGTGACCCGCTTCGCCGACGATGTGCGCGCTGCCCACGGCGTCGCCGACATCGTCGTCAACAACGCGGGCGTGGCCCTCGCCGGATCGGCGCTGGCCGCGTCCGACGAACAGGTGGACCGACTCCTCGCCATCAACCTGCGCGGGGTCATCAGCGGCAGCCGCGCCTTCGGCAGGCAGATGGCCGAGCGCGGCGTCGGCGGACACATCGTCAACCTGGCCTCCGCCGCGGCTTTCACCCTCTCCCGCGACCTCGGCCTGTACTCGGCGAGCAAGGCCGGTGTGCTGATGTTCTCCGAGTCGCTGCGCGCAGAACTCGCCGAGCACCGCGTCGGGGTCACCGCGATCTGCCCGGGCATCGTGCACACCAACATCACCGCGAACACCGAGTACGCCGGGGCCGCCGACGAGTCGGCGACCCGCGAGAAGGTCGACAAGTTCTACCAGAAACGGAACTTCACTCCCGACCGGGTCGCGCGCGACATCGTCGCCGCCATCGCGAAGAACAAGGCCGTGGTGCCGGTGACGCCCGAAGCCGAGTTCGGCTACCGCGTCTACCGCTTCTTCCCGTGGGCGGCGCGCATCGGCGCCCGTCAGAAGATCGCAGGCTGATCCACCTCGAACAGGACTCTTCTCTAGAACCGGAGGGACAGATGAACACCGGGCACACACACTCCACCGCCGACACCGATCCCGGCAAGATCGAACTCCACGCGCGCAACGTCGCATTCGATCTGTCGGAGACTCCGCTGCACTGGATCCCCGGCCACCCGATGTCGTCGAACATGATCACCGTCCTCAACCTGCTGCTGCCCGAGGGCGAACGGTGGTTCGTCGAGACCTTCAACGAGGCGCTGCCTCTGATCAAGGACGAGGCGCTCGCCGCCGACATGCGCGGATTCGTCGGGCAGGAGGCGATGCACGCCGAGGTCCACGACCGGGCCGTCGAGAACTGGCTGCGCGGACACGGCGTGGACCCCACCGGCTACCTGCAGCAGATGGAGTGGATCTTCCGGCGGGTGCTCGGACCCCGCGACGGGAACGCCGAGCAGAAGCGCAAGCACCTGATCGAACGCCTGTGGCTCATCGCCGCCATCGAGCACTACACCGCGATCCTCGGTGATTTCGCGCTGAACTGCACGTGGGCCGAGAACGGCGCCGACCCCGCGATGACCGACATGTTCACCTGGCACGGAGCCGAAGAGGTGGAGCACCGTGCGGTGGCGCACGACGCCGCCGCGTACTTCGCCGACAGTCCGCTCCGCCGCGCTCGCGCGATGGCGCTGGCCTTCCCCTTCCTGATCTGGCTGATGGCTCGCGGTTTCCGGTTCATCAACAGTCAGGATCCGACGGTCGCCGACAAGTCAGTCGTGGCGAAGACCCGCCTGTACGTCCGGAGCTACGTGCGCGACTCACGCGCCGGAGTGTTCCCGAAGCTCTCGAAGCTCGCGCTCGCGACGCTCACCTACTTCAAACCGGGCTTCGCGCCGACCGACATCGGCGACACCGCCCAGGCGGTGGCCTTCCTGGCCTCCTCGCCCGGAGCTCGTCGAGCGGCATGACGATCATGACGAACGGCTCCGCACGACCCATCTCCGACCTCTCCACCGAACCGCCGCACCTGTACGGCCGGTTCCGCCGCGACCCGCTGATGAGGCTGCTCACCGGGGTCGGCAAGGTCTGGTTCCCGTTCTGGCGACCGATCTCGCCGCTGCGCGATCCGGCCGCGAACGACGGCGTCATGACCCTCGACATCGTCGACCGCGAGGTGGTGGCCGTCGACGAGAACGTGATCGCCTTGACTTTCGCCGCGCCGGATCGCTCGATCCTGCCCGAGTGGCATCCCGGCGCGCACCTGGATCTGCTCCTGCCGTCGGGCCGCATGCGCGAGTACTCGCTCTGCGGCGATCCCGGCGATCGGCGCACCTACCGCATCGCGGTCCGGCGCATCCCGGACGGCGGTGGCGGCTCCATCGAGGTGCACGACGGCCTGCGGGTCGGTGACTCGATCCAGATCAAGGGACCGCGCAACGCCTTCCCGCTGGTTCTGCCCGGCTACGGATCGCCGGCGCGCACGCTGCGCTTCGTCGCCGCGGGCATCGGCATCACCCCGATCCTCCCCATGATCGCGATGGCCGACCGTTACGGACTCGACTGGTCGATGATCTACTCCGGCCGCTCCGCCGACTCGATCCCGTTCATCGACGAGCTCAGCCGGTACGGCGACAAGGTGACGGTCCGGACCGACGACGTCGACGGGCTGCCGGGCATGGCCGAACTGGTGGGACCGGTCCCGGCCGGCGACGCGGGGCTGTCGGTGTACTGCTGCGGTCCGGTCCCGATGCTCGAGCGCCTGCGTACGCATCTGGCCGATCGCAGCGATATCGAGCTGCACTTCGAGCGCTTCTCGCCGCCGCCGATCCTCGACGGCACCGAGTTCACAGTCCGGATCGGTTCCACCGGACGCACAGAGACAGTCGCGGCCGACGAGTCGGTGCTCACCGCGCTGCGGCGAGTGGATCCGGCCGTCCCGTACTCCTGTCAGCAGGGATTCTGCGGCACCTGCCGACTCAAGACGAGCGCGGGCGAGGTGGATCATCGTGACACGCTGCTGACCGGACCCGAACGGGAGGATGGCTGGTTCCTCCCGTGCGTGTCCCGGTGCCGTTCCGACTCCCTGACCGTCGAGATGTGAGGACGGCTCCGGCACCGGTCCGGGGTTTGGAACAATGCACCCCATGACCGAGTACCGAATCGATGATCTGGCACGGGCCGCGGGAACGACGACCCGCAACGTCCGCGGCTACCAGGATCGGGGACTCATCCCGCGTCCCATCCGCCGCGGCCGGATAGCGATCTACGGCGACGAGCACCTGGCGAAGCTGCGCGTCATCAACGATCTGCTGGCTCGCGGCTTCACGATGACGCACATCGGCGACTTCTTCAAGCGCGTGCAGACAGGCGACGACATCGCCGAGTCGCTCGGGCTGCGCGAGGTGGTGTCGCGGCCGTGGTCGCAGACCCCCACCGACACCGTGACCGCCGCCGAGCTGCACGCCAAGCTCAACACCAGCGATCCGAAGCTGCTGAGCCGGGTCCGCGAGTTCGGGCTCATCGAGCCGATCGGCGACGATGACCCGCCCAGCCAGTACATGATCAAGGACGTCGAGACCATCGACGCCTACCAGCGTCTGATGCAGATCGGCATACCGCTGCCGTACATCCTCGACCTGCAGCGACAGCTCGACGAGGACATGGACCGTGCCGCAAAGACGCTGATCAGCGCCGGCCGCCGCGCCATCACCGAAGGCCGCTTCGACGGCTGGATCCCGGAGAGCGGAGCAGAGTCGGACTGGGCGTCCACCTTCTTGGGCGAGCTGAAGGTCACCGGCCGGGTGGCGGCGCACAACACGCTCTACCGCGCGCTCGACCGCGAACTGGCACGACAGCTCGACGACTACCTGGCCGTCGCCCGCGAACGCCGGGACCAGCGCGAGAGCTGAAGGCGACCGTCTCGGATCGGGCCGCGTGAGACCGCGCTACCCGATCACGATCGGCGGGAGACCCGGTATCGGGTTCGGGATCGTCCGACGCCGGTTCTCCGGGGGCGGAGCCGGCGGCGCAGGGCCGGTCTGCGCCTCCGTCGGCGTGCGCCGCGTCGTCTTGGGCGGCGGCGGAGGCGGCGGAGGCGTGGTGTACCTGGCCAGCGGCGCCCGCGCCGCGGCGACATCGCGCGGATCCACCGAGCCGGGCACCCGGACCGGCTCGGACGCGGTGTTCGAGGTCCGGGCAGTCGGCCGGGTCGCCGATTCCGCTGCGCTCCGGTCGGGCCCCGAAGTCTCATGAGCATTCATCGCCAGCGCCACGCCGCCGCCCCCGATCGCGAGCAGCGCCAGCGCCGCCACCACGATCATCCGGCCCCTCATACCCGGCTGCGGTTCGACGGCCGCGTCCGCGGGCGCCGGCTCCTCGGCAGGTGGTTCCTCGGCGCCCTCGGCATCGTCGTACACGTCCGGCAGCGCGTTGCCGAAGCGATCCAGTCCGTAGTCGGCCGGGTCGATCAGCCCGGGGTCCGCGGCGCCGGCATCCCACGCGCGGATCGGCGGCGGTGCGGGGACGGGAGCGAGCGTCTCGGTCGGCTCGTCGTCACCGCCGAAGGTCGCCGGGAAGTCGTCGCCCGGTGCGATCACCGAGAAGCCGCGTTCGGTGAGCGACTCGGACAACCCGGGCCAGGCGGTGTCGCCGGGCCCCAGCGCGATCGCATCGACCGGCAGGGCGCCCGCGAGCTCCACCACCATTCCGTGGGCGCGATTCGCCTCCGGGACGGTGGCCTCGACGACGTCGTCGAGCGTCAGCGTGAGCACCCGGATGTGCTCGTCTCCGAGGATGAGCGCACTGTCGCGTCCGGCGAGCGAGGCGCGGGCCCGGCCCACCAGGGTGACGAGCTCGGCGAAGACCTCCGGGGCCGCAGCGTCGACGCGACCGGTATCGCGCAGGTACGCGGCGATTCTGGCGTCGAGCACGTCGGGGTGGATGCGCTCCTCGACCTCGGACGCGATCACCGCACCGTTCTCGATGCGCGCGGCCCACAGTCCGGTGGGACGCAGATCGAGGGCGATCACCGCACCCGTCGGGTCGCCGGGCAGGTCGAAGTCCGCCAGCCAGGCCGGCGGTCGGCTGAGCGGACCCGTCACGACGACTCTCCTAGTGGTGATTCGAACCCGTCACCCGCACCGGTGCCGCCGGTGCCGGCTCCGGCTCATCTCTGGAAATTGAGGTACGCCTTCGACGGCGTCGGCCCGCGCTGCCCCTGATACTTCGACCCGACCGACGCGGAGCCGTACGGGCTCTCGGCGGGGCTGGTCAACCGGAACAGGCAGAGCTGGCCGATCTTCATTCCCGGCCACAGCGTGATCGGCAGATTCGCCACGTTCGACAGTTCGAGCGTGATGTGGCCGGAGAAGCCCGGGTCGATGAAGCCCGCGGTGGAGTGCGTGAGCAAGCCCAATCGGCCGAGCGACGACTTGCCCTCCAGACGGCCCGCGAGGAAGTCGGGCAGCGAGCACACCTCCAGGGTCGAGCCGAGGACGAACTCGCCCGGATGCAGCACGAAGGGCTCGCCCTCGGCGGGTTCGACCAAGGTGGTCAACTCGTCCTGCCGCTTCGCGGGATCGATGTGCGTGTACTTGGTGTTGTTGAAGACGCGAAACAGCGAGTCCAGTCGTACGTCCACACTCGACGGCTGGACCAGGCCCGGGTCGAACGGGTCGATGCCGAGGTTCCCGGCATCGATCTCGGCACGGATGTCGCGGTCTGATAGCAGCACGATTCCTCAGACTAGAGCATGAAGGCCGAGTTCATCGAGGGTCGGGAGTGCGGAGCGCACCGGGCGGCGGTGACGTCACTGCTCGTCCCGCTGCCGGCGCCGGTACTCGTCGAGCCGGCGACCGCCGGAGACTCGGTCGCGCACCAGGAGGCTGACGAAGCGGATACCGAGACCGAGCACGATCAAACTGCTCGCCATCTGAACCGATACGGCGATCCGCGCATTCTGCGATACCGCGACCAGGTCGCCGAATCCGGTGGTCGTGAAGACCGTCAGGCAGAAGTACAGGGCGTCGACTCTGCTCAGGTCCTCGTTGAACGAACCGGGCGCGTACTCGCTGAAGAGGTAGTAGGTCGCCGAGAACGAGACGATGTAGAAGCAGATCACGGCGGCGAGCATCTCGATCGCCGTCGCGACCGGGTGGTCGGACCGGAGGAAGTGCCGGACCTCCCATACGCAGAAGCCGCCGAGCAGCGCGACGCCGACGATCATCCCGGGCACCCGCCAGGTGCTGTCGCTGCCGATCGGCAGCAGGAAGTAGCCCGCGAGGAGGACCGCCGCGGCTCCGAGCGGCCGCAGCAACGCCGCGGCCACGTGGCTCGTTCGATGGGGCGCGGTGCCGGAATCGTTCATCGAATCAATCGCACCACGCGCGGCGGACCAGGCGCAGAGAATCGCCGAACCGCCCGGTGTCCGCGCCTGTCTCGCAGCAACTCACAGCAGCGTGACGCCCCAGAGCAGCGCCCAGATCACCGCCACCAGAGCGAAGTACACCAGCAGCGCACGCCGCGGTCGGCGTCGAATACAGTTGCACGCCACCGAACCGGGGGAACATGTAGGTCAGCTCCAGCAATTCGCCCGCACGGACCTCACCGGTGCACTCGGCGAGGTGCTTGCGTTCGGCGCCGCGTCGGATGAACACCCGGAAACGATGCGTTCCGGGAACCACGGGGACTTCGATCCGGCCCCACTTGACCGGTGCCATTTCGTATCCGTCGACCTCGACGCTGATCGCCGAGGAGGCGAGCACGGGATTGAAGATCGCGAAGCCGCACATGATCGCCACCCCTTCGCTCAGGTACGGCCCCTGCGGCAGCATTCCGAATGCGAGCGGCCGCGGAAGCGGCGACGGGCCGGGCCCCCACGACGGGTGACCGCCGGGCGGTGGTGCAGTCATCGAGTCTCCGGTGGGTAGCCGATCGCGGTGATCCGAACCTAATCGGGACGGACCTCTCGCCGCGAGAGCGACCATTCGGACGGCGTACCCGCTCGGGTTCTCCACCGTGGCCCCCACAGCCGAACGGTCAGCGGGTGAACGAGCCCTCCAGCCGATTGCGCGAGCCGGGATGGATCAGCCGGGCCACACTCACCAGTCCGTGCTCGGACCAGGTCCGGCGCCGGATCAGCAGGCACGGCTCGGACCGTTCGATCTGCAGCAGCCGGCACTCCTCGGGACTGGCCAGCACCGCCTCCACCACATGCTCTCCCCGGACCAGCGGAGCCACACGGCTGAGGTAATCGTTGGGCGTGAGTTCGGTGAAGTCCTGCGCGAGATAGTCGGGCGCCTCGGCAGGATTGACGAACCTGTCCTCGACCTGGATCGGCGTCTCGTCCTCGAAATGCACCAGCACCGAGTGGAACACCGTGGCGACCCCGACGGCTTCGCTCAACGGCGCGGACGCGGTAGTGGCCTTCTCTTCGCGCACCAGCACCACCTCGGTGCGGTGCCGGTGCCCGCGCTGCTGGATCTCGTCGGCGATGTTCTTCACCTCGAACAGCGGCGACGGCGCCTTCGTTCCCGCCACAAAGGTGCCCACGCCCATCATCCGGACGATCAGCCCCTCGCCGGTGAGTTCGCGCAGTGCCCGGTTGATCGTCATCCGGGAGAGCCCCAGCGCGTTGACGAACTGGTTCTCGGACGGCAGTTGATCGCCTTCGGACCACCGGCCCGACCGGATCTGAGCCGAGACCAACCGCTTGACGCGCTCGTAGGCGGGAAGCGACTCGCCGCCGGGCTCGTCGAACAGAGCCGCGAGGTCCGCGTCGAGTTCGACCACTGCCATCGACCGCCCCTGTTCCTCGAGATCTCACCGGCCCACGAAGTCTACCGACCTCAGCCGGCCATCCGTCGCAGTTGCCGCGACGCGACGGACAGCGCGGCCAGCCCGCGGTCGGCGGAGACCGGTATCCGGGCGACCTCGTCGAGCACGGCCCGCGCCCGGCTCAGCCGGGACCCGTTGCGCTCCTCCCAGTCCGCGATCATCCGTTCGGGGCCGTCGCCGGCCACCGAGTGCATGAGAACGTCGAGGGTCAGGACGCGCACGCTGTCGTACAACTCATCCCGCAGCGCCAGCCGCGCCAGCGTGTCCCACCGGCTCTCCGTCGGCAGCGCCGACACCCTGCCGAGCAGCGGAACCAGGCCCACGTGTTCGCACAGTCGGAAGTACAGTTCCCCCGCGACGGACAGTTCGCATCCGGACCGGTCGGCGATCTCGACGACGTCGAGCAGACCGAACCGATCCAGCACCAACTCCACGTCGCGCACCAGGTCTTCGTGCGCACCGCGGCGCGCGATCGCGCGCGTACGGTCGTGCAGGTTGGTGCGGTCGGCGCCCACCAGCCAGCCGCCGAGCAGTTCCGACGCCCTCGCGATCCGCTCGCGGAACCGCGCGATCTCGGCACCGACCGCCAGCGGCTGGGGACGACGATTCAGCATCCAGCGCGCCGCCCGGTCGAGCAGCCGCCGGGAGACCAGCACGAGTTCGTCGGCGACCGCGGCGGGGACATCGGCCGTACCGATGCGCGACCAGAGCTCCGGCAACCCGAACACCTCCGTCACCACGACGAACGCCCGCGCGGCGTCGTCCGTGGACGCCCCCACCTCCTCGGCGAGCCGGAAGACGTAGGCGAGGCCACCGCCCGCGACCACGCGGTTGGTCAGTTCGGTCGCGATGATCTCGCGGCGCAACCGATGCCGATCGATCGCGTCCGCGTGCGCGCGGTTCAGCGGCTGGGGGAAGTACTCGCGCAGGATCGGCACGCAGACGTCGTGGTCGACGAGGTCGCCTGCCAGCAGTTGCTCTTTCAGTTCGAGTTTGACGTGCGCCATCAGCGTCGCGAGTTCGGGGGCGGCGAGGCCCTCCCCCGCCCGCTTGCGAGCGGCGATCTCGGCGCGGTCCGGCAGCACTTCCAATGCGCGGTCGAGCGCGCCTGCGGCCTCCAGTGCCGCGATCTGCCGGGCGTGCACTCCGAGTTGCGCCGGCGCCTCGGTGAGGGCGGTACCGATCACCGCGTTCTGGGAGACGTTGTCCGCCAGTACCAATGCCGCGACCTCGTCCGTCATGGCCACGAGCAACCGCGCCCGCGCTTCGGCGTCGATCTCACCGGCGCCCACCAGGTCGTCCAGCAGGATCTTGATGTTCACCTCGTGGTCGGAGCAGTCCACGCCGGCGGAGTTGTCGAGGGCGTCGGTGCCGACCTTGCCGCCGCCGCGCGCGAACTCGATGCGGGCGGCCTGCGTCAGGCCGAGATTGCCGCCCTCCCCGATCACACGGGCGCGCAGGTCGCCGGCGTCCACGCGCACGGCGTCGGTGCCCTTGTCCCCCGCGTCGGCGTGAGACTCGGTGCCCGCCTTCACATAGGTGCCGATGCCGCCGTTCCACAGCAGGTCGACGGGTGCGCACAGGATCGCCCGGATCAGCTCCGGCGGGGTCAGTTCGGTGACGGACTCGTCGAGGCCGAGTGCCCGGCGCACCGGCGCACTGACCGGCACGGACTTCACGCCGCGCTCCCACACCCCGCCTCCCGCGCTGATGAGCGCACTGTCGTAGTCGGCCCACGACGACCGCGGCAGCTCGAACAGCCGCCGCCGCTCCGCGTACGATGACGCGGCGTCCGGGTCGGGATCGAGGAAGATGTGCCGGTGGTCGAAGGCCGCGACCAGCCGGATGTGTTCGCTGCACAGCATCCCGTTGCCGAAGACGTCGCCGCTCATGTCGCCGATCCCCGCGACCGTGAAGTCCTCGGCACCGACGTCGACGCCGAGTTCGCGGAATCGGCGGGTCACCGCCTGCCACGCCCCGCGGGCGGTGATGCCCATCTGTTTGTGGTCGTAGCCGACCGAGCCGCCGGAGGCGAAGGCGTCGCCGAGCCAGAAACCGTATTCGGCGGCCACCTCGTTGGCGATGTCGGAGAACGACGCGGTGCCCTTGTCTGCGGCCACCACGAGGTAGGCGTCGTCACCGTCGTACCGGACCAGGCCGGCGGCCGGAATCACGGCACCGGTGGCACGGTCGACGTTGTCGGTGACGTCGAGCAGCGAGCGGATGAACAGGCGGTAACCGGAAACGCCCGCCGCGCGCAGCGCCGCACGATCGGCTTCGGCGTCACTGGTCGCGGCGGGCGGGCGGCGCAGCACGAACCCGCCTTTCGCTCCGACCGGAACGATCACCGCGTTCTTCACCGCCTGTGCCTTCACCAGACCGAGGACCTCGGTGCGGAAGTCCTCACGCCGGTCCGACCAGCGAAGCCCGCCGCGGGCGACCGCCCCGAACCGCATGTGCACACCCGCCATCGACGGTGAGTGAACGAAGATCTCGTGTCGCGGGCGCGGCTGCGGCAGTTCGGCGATGGCGCGCGGATCGAGTTTGAGTGCCAGCGCCTCGCGTTCGGGCGTGGCGAAGTAGTTGGTGCGCACGGTGTTCCGCACCACGTCGACCAATGCGCGCAGGATCCGGTCCTCGTCGAGACCGAGCACCGTCTCGATCAGCGCCGATACCTCGGCCGCCGCGGCCTCGCCCCCGTCGCCGGTCGCGGCGGCCGGGTCGAACCGGGCGGTGAAGTACCCGACGATCCCCGCGGCGATGTCCGGGTGACGGCGCAGGACGTCGGCGACGTAGGCGCTGCTGTACGGCAGTCCGCCCTGACGGAGGTATTCGGCGCAGGCGCGCAGCACGGTCACCTGTCGCCAGTGCAGTCCGGCGCGGGCCACCAGTTCGCCGAGCGCGTCCGGCTCGGTCCGTCCGTGCCACAGCGCCCGCACGGCGGCGGCGAAGCGCGCCGCGAAGGCCTCGAAACCGTCGGTCGGGGCGCTCGGGTAGCGGACCGTGAACTCGTACACCCAGCACGGCACCTCGGTCGGCGAGACCAGCGCGTACGGACGCTCGTCGAGCACTTCGACGCCGAGACTCTGCAGCAACGGCATCACGTCGCCCAGCGACGCCGGCTGTCCGCCGACGTACAGCGACAACCGGTGCCGGTCCGCCGCGGCCGGGTCGGCGGCGAGGCGGACATCCAGGTCCCCGGCGGCGAGCCCGGCCAGAACGTCCAGGTCCACGCGAGCGCGCCGAGGCTCGAAGTCCTGCTTGTACCCGGCGGGCAGCCCGGAGACGAACCGTGCGAGTGAGTCGCGGATGTCGGTCTGTGCGCCGTCGAGGGCCGCCTCGTCCCATCGGCGGAAGACGCGGGCGAGGGCGTCGTCGATCCCGCCCGCGGCGGTGTCTCCGGCGTCCGTGTGGTCGGCGTCGGTGTGGACGAGGGCGGCGGTGTCGGTGGGAGATGCGGTGTCCATTTCAAGGGACCCTTCCGCCGGATACCACGCTGCATCCGGCTGATCGTCGTGTCCGTTCGGGTGGTCGAACTTCTCGCGTCCCGGGACCGGTTTCGGAACCGCCCCTTGACACGAATCTGTATAGACAGGAATATACAAGTCATACTTGCAGAACGTGAGCCAGTACACAACCACCGATAAACACGACGCAGAACACCAGGAGTTCTCATGGACATCACCTCGCCCGGCCACGAAGCCCGCCCCGTCCGCGCACCGCGCGGCTCCGAGCTGAACACCCTCGGGTGGCAGCAGGAGGGCGCGCTGCGGATGCTGATGAACAACCTCGACCCCGAGGTCGCCGAACGCCCGGACGACCTGGTCGTCTACGGCGGCACCGGTCGCGCCGCCCGCAGCTGGGCCGCGTTCGACGCGATGGTGGCCACGCTCAAGACCCTCAAGGACGACGAGACCATGCTGGTGCAGTCCGGCAAGCCGGTCGGCGTCTTCCGCACCAACGAGTGGGCGCCGCGCGTGCTGCTGGCCAACTCCAACCTCGTCGGCGACTGGGCCAACTGGGAGGAGTTCCGCAGGCTCGAGGAACTCGGGCTGACCATGTACGGCCAGATGACGGCCGGCTCGTGGATCTACATCGGCAGCCAGGGCATCCTGCAGGGCACCTACGAGACCTTCGGTGCCGTGGCCCGCAAGCGCTTCGGCGGCACGCTGGCCGGGACGATCACCCTCACCGCCGGCCTCGGCGGCATGGGCGGCGCGCAGCCGCTGGCGGTCACGATGAACGACGGCGTCGCGATCTGCGTGGAGTGCGACCCGGCCCGCATCGACCGCCGGATCGCGCATCGCTACCTCGACGCGAAGGCCGAGACCGTCGACGAGGCGCTCGATCTGGCGACCAGGGCCCGCGACGAGCGCCGACCGCTGTCGATCGGCCTGCTCGGCAACGCGGCCGAGATCTTCCCGCAGCTGCTGGAGATGAACGCCCCGATCGACATCGTCACCGACCAGACCTCCGCGCACGACCCGCTGTCGTACCTGCCCGTCGGGATCTCCCTCGAGGACTGGCACACGTACGCCCAGAAGGATCCGCAGTGGTTCACCACGGAGTCGCAGCGCTCGATGGCCGCGCACGTGGAGGCGATGGTCGGGTTCATGGATCGCGGCGCCGAGGTCTTCGACTACGGCAACTCGATCCGCGACGAGGCCCGCAAGGGCGGCTACGAGCGGGCGTTCGAGTTCCCGGGCTTCGTTCCGGCCTACATCCGCCCGCTGTTCGAGGAGGGCCTCGGCCCGTTCCGGTGGGCGGCGCTGTCGGGCGACCCGAAGGACATCGAGGCCACCGACAAGGCCATCCTCGAACTGTTCCCGGAGAACGAGCACCTGCGGCGCTGGATCACGATGGCCGGTGAGCGGGTGGAGTTCGAGGGACTGCCCGCCCGCATCTGCTGGCTCGGTTACGGAGAGCGGCACCGTGCCGGACTCAAGTTCAACGAGATGGTCGCCAGCGGCGAACTGTCGGCGCCGCTGGCCATCGGCCGCGACCACCTCGACTCCGGTTCGGTGGCCTCGCCCTACCGCGAGACCGAGGACATGGCCGACGGTTCGGACGCGATCGCCGACTGGCCGCTGCTCAACGCACTGGTCAACACGGCGTCCGGCGCCTCCTGGGTGTCGATCCACCACGGTGGCGGCGTCGGCATGGGACGCTCGATCCATGCCGGTCAGGTGTGCATCGCCGATGGAACCGAACTCGCCGCGCAGAAGATCGAACGGGTCCTCACCAACGACCCGGGCATGGGCGTCATCCGGCACGTGGACGCCGGCTACGACCACGCCACCGAGACCGCGCGCACCCGCGGCGTGCGCATCCCGATGGCCGAGAGCTGACCGATGACCTCAGACGGATCGGTTCTCATCACCGGCATCGGCACGTTGATCACCAACAGCCCGGAGCTCGGCGACGGTCCGCTGGGACTGCTCCACGACGCCGCGATGGTCTTCCGCGACGGCGTCGTGGAGTGGGTCGGCCCCGCCGCCCGGGTTCCGGACGGCGCCGCGCACCACCGCTACGACGTGGACGGACGCGCCGTGCTGCCGGGCTTCGTGGACAGTCACGCACATCTGGTGTTCGGCGGTGAACGCGCCGAGGAGTTCGCGGCCCGGATGACGGGCGAGCCGTACGGCGCGGGAGGTATCCGTACCACCATCGCCGCCACCCGCGGCGCCTCCGACGACCAGCTCGACGCCAACATGGCGCGGCTGGTGCGCGAGGCGCTCGCCGCCGGGAGCACCACGATCGAATGCAAGTCCGGTTACGGGCAGGACATCGACACCGAGATGCGCAGCCTTCGCGTCGCGGGCCGGCACACCGGTGAGACGACGCTGCTCGCCGCGCACGTGACGCCGCCCGAATACACCGGTCGCACCGACGATTACGTCGAGATGGTCTGCGAGCGGATGATCCCCGACTGCGCACCGCACGCGAAGTGGATCGACGTCTTCTGCGAGACCGGCGCGTTCGACCGCGACCAGTCCGAGGCGGTGCTGCGTGCCGGCATCGACGCCGGGCTGACCGCGCGAGTGCACGGCAACCAGCTCGGCCCCGGCCCCGGCGTGCAGTTGGCCGTCGAGCTCGGCGCCGCGTCGGTGGACCACGTCACGCACACCACCGCCGACGACGTCGAAGCGCTGGCCGCGAGCAGCACGGTCGCGACCCTGCTGCCCACCGCCGACTTCTGCACGCGCAGCAGCAGATACCCCGACGCTCGCGCGATGCTCGACGCCGGCGTCACCGTGGCGCTGGCCGCCGACTGCAATCCCGGCACCAGTTACACCACGAGCATCCCGCTGTGCATCGCGCTGGCCGTGCGGGAGATGCACATGAGTCCCGACGAGGCGGTCTGGGCCGCCACCGCCGGCGGAGCAGCGGCCTTGCAGCGCAACGACATCGGCCGTCTGACGGTGGGATCGCGCGCCGACGCGATCGCACTGGACGCACCGTCGCACATCCATCTGGCCTATCGGCCGGGAGTTCCGCTGGTCCGCGAGGTGTGGAAGAACGGGGCACCCGTCCCCGCCCGACACTGACAACCGAAGATTGAGAGGCACAAGCGATGTCGATGACCGGACTCGTGGATGTGACGCCCGAACCGTGGTCGGGGCGAGACGACGGCCCGGGTGCCGGGCATGTGCGGTGGCATCACGTGGTGCGCCCGCTCGTCGCCGACGATCCGCCCGCCGCCGACTCCCCCGCCCCCACCACGATCGTCGGCTTCGCCAGCGACGAAGGGGTACGCCGCAACAAGGGCCGCACCGGAGCGGCGACGGGGCCCGGTGCACTGCGGCGCGCGTTGGCGCCGATGGCCCTGTCCGGACCGATCAGCGTCTTCGACGCCGGCGACGTCGCTGTCACCGACGGCGAGCTGGAAGCCGGCCAGGAGCGGCTCGGCCGGTCCGCAATGAGCATCGTTGTAAGTGACACCAACCACGTTGTCTATACATGTATAGACGTGTGCTCCCGCTCGGTCAAGACCGCCGTCGCCGCATCGCCATGTCCGTCCGTCTCATGAGGACGCGGAGGCGGGGCCGACGCCGGATGCTCGAGCCGTCACAGCAGACGGAATACGTTGCGGCGGGCGATGTACGGACCGTCCGAGGAATGGTCGGGGCAGCGGGTCGGCGCCGCGTCAGCTCGCCCGACGACGTGGCGTTGAGACCGCGCCTGGTGCGGCGATCGCAGATGCACTCGTCGAGTGTCGCCATGCGGTGGACTCAGAGTCCGATCGAGACGTCCGGAGTCGGGTGCGGGCGAGCCCGCACCTACTCGCAGATGTTGACTCACAGTTGCCTCGCAACGCGAAATCCCCCGGCCAGAAGCACTCTGACCAGGGGATTTCGTGGAGCCGATGACGGGAATCGAACCCGCACTCTCAGCTTGGGAAGCTGATGTTCTACCACTAAACTACATCGGCACTGCGAGGCGATCTCGCGGCTCCAAGACTAGCAAACCGCCGTCGACTCGCAGTGACCGACGCTCCGGAAGCCGTCAGGTGTGACGGCTTCCGTCAGGCCGTCCAGTGCGGATCACGGCCCGACAACCCGACGAGCCTGTCGAGCGGCGGGGCGGTCTCAGGAACCGGCACGCTAGCCGCGAAGGCCTTGCCCTCGCCCTGGAAGTCCGGGGTGAGCATCCCGGGCGCGAACTCCAGCGAAGCCTCCAGCGCGCTGTCGGCGGGCGCCCAGGGTCTCCCGGCCGCGCGAGCCAGGTCCCAACCGTGAACCTGGTACTCCCACAACATCATCGACAGAGCCATGTCTCCGGGCATCGCGGACTCTCCGATTCGGAGCGGTTCGGCGGCGGCCTCCGGCAGCACGACGTCGAGTCGTTCGGCGAGCTCCCGTACCTGGTCGCCGCCGGTGCCGGCCACAGACACCGCGCCCGGATCACTGCAGAGATGGTCGTCTGAAGTGAATCCGTCGGTGAACGCGGTCAACCACCCCACGACGTGGGCCCGCAACGTCTGAAAGTCGAACTCGCTGCATGGAGTCGGAGCGTCGAGCGGAGTGTCTGAGGCACCGTCGAGAACGTCGGCGAGGCTCTTCAGGGTCTGGTTCAGGGCAGTGGACGTTTCCATGATTCGACGGTACGACCACACACTCCCGAGGTCTTGAAGATTTCCGACATCTCCACCGACCGCTCACGGACCAGTTTTGTCGGACCTGAGTGATAGCGTTCAGGTATTCAAGAAAACATGGTGTGACCAGCTGAAACACTCGGGGGAGGTGGCAGCGATGAGCGATCCGATCACTAATGGTGTCACCGCTCTCGCGCTGCCGAACCAGCCCTCAGAGTTGTTGGCATTGATCGATGCCGCGGCGGTGAAGCTCGCTGAGACCTCGCTGTCGCCGGAGACCGAACCGGAACTGCTGGCCCACACACAGACCGCCGAACGCATCCGGCGACGCTGGGACGGCATCTCCGCCGCGCTGCTGGTGGAGGTCTCCGACCGCAACGCCCACCGCACCGCCGGCTATCTGAATCCGCACCAGTACCTCTCACAGGGCTTGCGGCTGGGAACTCGCGAGGCGGGTCGGCGGCTGCGGATGGCTGAGGCGATCGGTGAGTTCTCCAACTTTCAAGGGCAGACTCTGCCTCCGCGCAAGCCGGCGACCGCTGCCGCGGTGGCGGCCGGGACTGTCGGCGCCGAACACGCGTTGGTGATCTCCGCGGTGCTGGCGAAAGTGCCCGGCTGCATCTCGCCGGAGGTCAGAGCTCGTGCGGAGGCAGAACTCGCTCAGGCTGCCGTCGGGTTGAATCCGGATGATCTGGGCAAGGTCGGTGACCGACTGCTCGCTCACCTGGACCCCGACGGGCAGGAGAGCGATCACGTCGACCGGCAACGCCAACGCGGAATCAGCATCCTCCCGCAAGACCGACAACTCATGAGCAAAGTGCACGGCGCGATGACTCCGGAGTTGCGGGCCAAGTTCGAAGTGATCTTGACCGCCTGGGCCGCACCCGGGATGAACAATCCCGCCGACCCCGACTCACCGACCGGAACCATCGACGCCGAGAGCATCGACGCCGAGGCTCTGGCGGCGGCGCGGGGTCGGGATCTGCGCAGTGCCGCCCAACGCACACACGATGCGTTGCTGGCGTTGTGCGACTACGTTCTCGCCCACGGCGGACTCGGAGCACCGAGCCGGATACCGGCGGAGTTGGTCATCACCGTCACCGATCAAGAACTCGCCGCCCACGCCGGAATCGCTCTGACCGCGACCGGTACCCGCGTTCCGATCGGCGAGTTGGTCCGGCTCGCTGCCGACGCCGTCCCGCATCTGGCGGTCTTCCGCCATCACACCAGCGAAGTCCTCTACCAAGGCCGCGGTGCACGCTTCGCGAGTAAGGCGCAGCGGTTGGCGTTGTTCGCCCGCGACCGCGGCTGCACCGCCCCTGGCTGCGACCGCCCGTTCGCGCAGACTCAGGCCCATCACGCACCGGACTGGATCACCCCGGGAGGGCGCACCGACATCGACGCTCTCGGCGCCGCGTGCGGGCGCCACAACCGCGCCGTCGGCACCAACCGCGGCCAATGGGAGACCACCACCCTCACCGACGGACCCGATGCCGGACGCATGGCCTGGCGACCAGCCACCACCAATCACCCCTGGCGCCTGAACCCCATCCACCACGCCGGACAAGCACGGCACCTGTACCCACGAGAACTCCCCCAGCCACCTCCGCAGACGCAACCCGCACAGCCGAGAGCCGGATCCCGTCCGTACCACGCGGCCTGATCGGGCGCGCGGGACCGCGAATGCGGCCACTTCCCCCGAAATGAGACTATCGTCACACTCATGGGAGGGGCTCATCCGTCGCGCCGTCGCGCCATGTCGGTCCGAGTCAATCCTGCTCTGCTCCTGGCTGCGGCTCTCGCCCTCGCGCTCGCGTTGAGTGCCGCACTGACCCCGGCGATCCCGTCCAGTCTCACCGCCTCCGCCGAGGCCAAGCCGGCCGGCTCACTGCCGTCCACGTTCCTCTGGGGTGTCGCCTCCTCCGGTTTCCAGTCCGAAGGCGACTCCCCCGACAGCAACTGGACTCGCTACATCGCGAAGGGTGCGACCGACGATCCGATCGGGACGTCCGTCGATTTCCGGCATCGCTACGCATCAGACATAGCGCTGGCGAAGAGCCTCGGCGCCAAGGTCTACCGCATCGGCATCGAATGGGCCCGCATCGAACCGCGCCCCGGCCACCTGGCTGCACGAGAACTCGACTACTACGACGACGTCGTGCGCACCATCGTCGCCGCGGGAATGCGGCCGATGATCACCCTCGACCACTGGGTGTACCCGGGTTGGATCGCCGACCGCGGCGGATGGTCCGACCCCGCCACACTCGACGCCTGGCTGCGGCACAACCGGATCGTCGTCGACCGGTACGCCAAGTACCACCCGCTCTGGATCACGATCAACGAACCGGCCGCGTACGTCCTGAAAGAGGTCCAATACGGTGGCATACCGAAGAAATCGGTGACGCTGATGGTCGACAGACTCGTCAAGGCCCACCAGACCATCTACCGATACATTCACGCCAAAGACCCTGGCGCCCAGGTCAGCTCCAATGTCGCCTACATTCCGACCATCGAGCCCGGCCTCGACCAGGCCTTCCTCAACCGCATCCGCAACCAGCTCGACTACGTCGGACTCGATTATTACTACTCCATCTCCCCGACCGACCCCACGGCCGTGTACGCCGCGACGAGCGAGTTCTGGAAGGCGGCGGCGGCGACCGACGGCGTGTACTACGCGCTCCGCGACATGGCGCACCGCTTCCCGGGCAAGCCGCTCTACGTCGTGGAGGCGGGCATGGCCACCGAGAACGGCAAGCCCCGGCCGGACGGGTACCGGCGCGCCGACCATCTCCGCGACCTCGTCTACTGGATCCAGCGCGCCCGCCGCGACGGACTCCCGGTGATCGGCATGAACTACTGGAGTCTCACCGACAACTACGAATGGGGCAGCTACACACCGAGATTCGGTCTCTACACCGTGAACGTCAAGACCGATCCCACGCTCCGGCGGATCCCCACCGACGCCGTGACCGCCTTCCGTGGCATCACCGCCGAGGGCGGCGTCGGGACGCGCTACCGGCCGACCCGTCCCGCGACCGTGTGCTCACTGGTGGCAGCGCCGGCCAGCTGCCTGATGCCCGCACGATGACCGGCACTCAATCCGGCCACCGCCCGGCCTGCTTCAGTGCCAACCGAAGCGCGTACTCGAGCTGACCGTTGACGCTGCGCAGGTCGTCCGCCGCCCATTTGGCGATCGCCGCATGCACGTCCGGGTCCAGCCGCAGCAGCACCTTCTTCTGCTCGCGCTTCGCCGGACGGGAAGCGCCCGACTGCTCGGTCATCAGGCGTACAGGGTTCCCGCGTTGACCACCGGCTGCGTGGCACGGTCACCGCACAGCACCACCAGCAGATTCGAGACCATCGCCGCGCGACGCTCCTCGTCCAGCTCGACGACGCCCTGTTCGGCGAGCCGGTCGAGCGCGAGACCGACCATCCCCACCGCACCCTCGACGATCTGCTGACGCGCCGCCACCACCTGCGCGGCCTGCTGTCGGACGAGCATCGCCTGCGCGATCTCGGGCGCGTAGGCCAGGTGCGTGATCCGAGCCTCGATGATCTCGATGCCCGCCATCTGGGTGCGCTCACGCAGTTCGACGGTCATCTCCTCCGCGATGGTGGCACCGTCGCGCAGGCTGATGGTGTCGGTCTGATGCGAGTCGTACGGATAGCTCGTAGCCAGATGACGTACCGCCGCCTCCGACTGGATGGCGACGTACTCCTCGTAGTCGTCGACCGCGAACGCCGCCTTGAAACTGTCGACGACGCGATAGACCACCACCGCCGCGATCTCGACCGGATTGCCGTCCGCATCGTTGACCTTGAGCTTCTGAGTCTCGAAGTTGCGGATACGCAGCGAGATGGTCCGGCGATCGGTCAGCGGCGTCACGAGGAAGAAGCCCGCGTCGCTCACCGAACCGATGTAGCGGCCGAAGAACTGCAGCACCTTGGCCTCGTTGGGGCTGACCGTCGTCAGACCGGTCATCGTCAGCAGGGCCGCGAAGCCCACGATCACCGCGAGCACGGTGACGACGATGAGCGCGGGCGACGCCCCGTCCGACACCGCTGCGATGGTCGCGATCACCGCCACCACGCAGGCGATCACCACCACCAGCGATCCGAGCAGACCGATGAACCCGTTGGTCCGCCATGCATTCCGAAAGTCCACAGCGACACCCTCCCGTCGACGGCGGACCGGTCGTCCACCACTAGCAGGATGATATCACTGAGCTATCAGCGGCACGGCTGATCGCATGAGTCAGCTCGCCGGGCCGGAGACCTTGGTCATGCGGCGGGTTCCGGAGCGCACCTTCCACGACTGCGCGTGATACTCGCCGGTGTGCCGGTCGGCGCGGTCGTTGAGCGAGTACCAGTCCATCTGGGCCGCTGCGGGATCGACGGTCAGCACCCCGTACCCGTGGGCGTCCGTGTCGACCCAGCGGGCGTGCCGATTCGTCGCCGTGATGGCGGCCGCGGCGGCGTTCCCGACCGTGTGCTCGGGCGCCTTCACCATGTCGTCGAGATTGTTCGACGTCACCGAGGTCACCACGAACTCCGTGCCGAGTGTGCCCGCGCCCGGATAGTCGGCGGGCTTGCGCGGAATCTCATTGGCCCACGACATGTGGATGTCGCCGGTGAGGAAGACCAGATTCTTCTTGCCCGCGCGGTCGGCGGCGTCGAGCAGTCGCGCCCGATCCTTCGTATAACCGTCCCACTGGTCGGTGTTGAAGGGCACGCCGTTCTCCGGAACACCGATCAGATCGGTGATCGCCTTGGTCGTGTCCGGGTTCAGCGGCGGCAACAGCACCGGCGAGATCATCACGGAGTTGCCGATGAGCTGCCATCGGGTGGTGGAGGTGACGATGCCGCCGGTGACCCACTCCATCTGCGCACGACCGGTGATCGTGGTGGCGCCGGCGTCGGATTGCTTGCTGAACCTCGACGCCTCGCGGTCCCGATAGGTCCGCAGATCGAGCATCGACAACTCGAGCAGCCTGCCGTAACGCAATCGCCGGTAGATGTGCCGGTTGTTCGCCGAGACGACCGGCCGAACCGGCATCCACTCGTAATACGCCTTGTCCGCGTTGGCCTTTCGTGCCGCCCACGACCCCTGCCTGGCGGGATCGTGATTCTCCGCCCCCGAGCGATACGAGTTGTCGGCGGTCTCGTGATCGTCCCAGGTCGCGATGAACGGGAGCGCGCGATGCAGTTGCTGCAGGTCGGGGTCGGTCTTGTACTGGCCGTGTCGGATGCGGTAGTCCGCCAGCGAGACGATGTCGTGCGCCGGGCGGTGGATCCGCACCGGGCCGTTCTTCCCGCCGTATTCGCCTGCGCCGTACTCGTAGATGTAATCACCGAGATGAATGACGGCGTCGAGCTCCGTCCGCTGGGCCAGGTGCCGATAGGCAGCGAAATAGCCCGCCTCCCAGTTGGAGCAGCTCACGACTCCGAAGCGAGCCTTCGCGACATCGGCGTCGGTGGCGGGCGCGGTCTTGGTGCGGCCGACCGGCGACACGGCGCCCGCAGCCGGCCCTCCGGTGACCCGGAACCGGTACCAGTAGACGCGGGCCGGCGCGAGTCCGCCGACGTCGACCTTCACCGTGTGATCGCGTGAGGCGTCGGTGGTGACCGAGCCCGAGGCGACCGTCGATCCGAAGTGCTCGTCCGCCGACATCTCCCAGACCAGATTCGACGACGGCCCGCGTCCGGAGCCGGGCGTCGCCTCCGCGGTCGGAGTGACGCGCGTCCAGAGGATGACACCGTTCGGCAGCGGATCGCCGGAGGCCACTCCGTGCTGGAACGCCGCCCGCGGGCCGGGCGCGCCCCGGGCGTCACCCGCCGCGACGACAGAGGGAACACCGAGGGCCAGCGCGCCGGCCCCGGCGGCGCCCATGAAGGCACGCCGGGAGACTGGGAGGGAGGTTCGTTTCTCAGACATCGCGAGAAGGCTGGCAGAGACAGGTTACTCGTCAGTAAACGCAAGTCGGCGCCGACATGGCGAATAGTGCTGGAATCGAACACCTTTCGTTCACGTAGACGTGGAACCATCACGCCCATGACCGACAACAGCCCCCAGCCGCACCGCCGCGGCCTCAATCGACGCACCTTCCTCGCGGGCGCCGCCGCCACCGGCGCGGCCGCCGGCCTCGGAGCACTGGGATCCACCGCCCGGGGAGCCGGAACCGCCTCCGCGGCGTCCCGCTTCCCCCTCCCGTCGAAGGCGTCGAGCCTCCACGTCCTGGTGACCGGCGACGCGGGCACCGGCGAGAAGCCCCAGTACGCGGTAACCGCCGCCGCTCGGAGGATCCACGCGACCACTCCGTTCGACCTCGCCCTCGGTCTCGGCGACAACATCTACGAGACCGGCCCGAAGGGCCCGGACGACCATCAATTCACCACCAAGTTCGAGAAGCCGAACGCCGGTCTCGACTTCCCGTGGCTGATGACGCTCGGCAATCACGACAACACCGCCGTGTTCCCCGGCGACGGCGGCTGGCTGCTGCGCGGCGACGCCGAGGTGGCCTACCACCGGCGCTCCCGCCGCTGGTACATGCCCGCGCGCTATTACAGCGTCCCGCTCGGCGTCGCCGACGTCTTCGTCCTCGACATGAACCCCCTCGCCGCCTACATTCCGCCCTTCCTGTCCCCCGAGTGGGAGCCCGGCGGCCACTACATGACGCGCCAGGCGGCATGGCTCGACCGCGCGCTGCGGACTTCGACTGCACCTTGGAAGATCGTCTGCACCCATCACCCGTACGCGAACAACGGACCACACGGGCCGGCAGGCGACTTCGACGGCCTCCCGGCCCCGCTGAACGGCGTGGAGATGAAGCGGTTCATCGAGAAGCACGTCGCGGGCCGCGCGCACTTCCTGTTCTCCGGACACGATCACAGCCAGCAGGTCCTCGAGAACGTCTCCGGACTCAAGGGCACGCGCCAGATCGTGTCCGGGGCCGCGGCGAAGTCGGTGAACGGCCGCTCCGCCGGCCGCTTCCGGGCCAAGTACGAGAACTACCGCGACCGCGGATTCATGACGCTCGCGATCGATTCCACATCGGTGGTTCTGACGGCCCACGAAGTGGCCGCGAACGCGTCCGGGCCGACGGAGGCCTTCACCACGACGTACCGACGCTGACGTCGAAGTACCTACACCGCACAGTCCCGATCCATCGGACTTTTCGCTGAAAACCCCTCCCCCGACCGACTGACGGCGCTAGTTTCAAGCAATCCATCTCAGTCGTTCGTCGCATCTCGTCGCGGGTCGCCGACCAGGGGAGGCTTCAGATGTCCAAGCTCACGACTCGACGGATCCTGGCCGCCTCCGCCGTGGCCATCGTCGCCGCAGGCGCGTCAGCGGCACCGGCGCACGCGGCGTCGACTCCGGGGGTATCGGCGACATGCGCACCCGGTGAATCGGCCGATGCGAGCATCCGCAATCCGATCAACGGCAACGTCCTGATCCCGATCACCGCCGACTGCAAACGGGCGGCACCGGTCACGGCGGCACTGGGTGACGGGTTGCTCCGCCTGTTCGGTCAGGAACCGATCCTGCGGGACCTCAACCAGGCGATCGCCGTCGGTCCGGCACTGCCGACCAAGGCCTCCATCGCGGGCGGCGGGATCACCGCCGCGATCGCGGTCACCGGCGGTGAGGCGCATTCGCTCGCCAATGTGCTGAGCCTCGGTGTCGCCGCCGGTCTCCTCGGCGGAAAGGCCTCGGCCAATGCGACGGTGCTCGGAGCCTCCGTGGCGGTGGCAACGGTGACGGGCGCGCGCGCCGAGGCCACCGCCCTCCCCGCGGCACTCGCCTTCAGCACCGCCGACGCCCGCGGACGCACCACGACGACCACGGCGTTCGGCGGGGTCACCTCGGCGAGCAGTGGCAAGGGGCCCGGCAACGGCGCGATCTGTACGGCGGCCTTCGGCACCGCCGAGGTCCGCTCCGGAAACTCGGTGACCGACTCCTGCACCAGCGTGGGATTCCTGTTCCAGCGGACGCAGCACGACGACGGCCCGATCGCTCTCTCGGTCAAGAACCCGCTCGACGTGAGCCTGGTGAATCCCTTCGGCGAATCACTCGGCGACCTCATCGGTGTGGTCGGCTCGGTGGTCGACGTTCCGGACGCGGTGCACGATCTCCTCGGTGCGCGGATGGTGCCGCGCCTGAACAGCGATGTGGTCCGCGTCGTGATGGATCCCGCCCGGCCGCGACTGGAGACCGACATCCCGGCCTGGCTGCGCGGCGAGACGCGACCCAAGGGCCGTTAGCCTGCGGTGCCGTCGTCCGCCGAGTTCGCGGAGGCGGCACGCGCGCCGCGTCCCCACCGGGCGATCGCGACGCCCCAGAACGCCAGCCACAGGCTCATCCCGCCGACCTGGATCCGCTGGGCCAGTCCCAGCCGGTAGTCGCCGCCGAGCCGGTCGGCGGCCAGCATCCAGACGGTCGCGAGCACGACGACGGCGAAGACCAGACCGCCCCCGTAACGCAGCCACGCCCAGTCGCCCCGCCGCCAGGCCGCCAATGACGCCGCGACCATCGCCACGAAGATCGCGAACACCGCGAGCGAGCTCGTGAGGGCGTGAACGTGCTGCAACTGCGGCAGCAGGCCGCGTGACTCGGATGGGCACCCCGGGTCGCGACCGGCCAGACACTCGATCGGCATCAGCGCGTCGGCGATGGTCGACGCACCGAACGCGCCGATCGCCACCGCGGCGGTGATCGAGAACCTGTTGCGCACCAGCGACGGCGGCCAACCGAGGCCGAACGCGGCGAGCAGCGAGAAGACCCCGGTCAGCACGTCGCCAGTCACGTAGACATCGCGGTGCGGCATGTGGCCGCTGTCGAGCTCGGACAGGAACGAGCGCATCGGATCGAGTCCGGAATGCAGGAACAGGTCGAGCACCCACGACGAGTAGCAGACCCCCGCCAACACCAGCATCGCGCCGACGAAGGCGGATCTGGCTCGTAATCCGTGCACGACGTCGGAGTCTACCGAGGTCGGCGCCCGACCGGTTCGCGCCGAGTCCCGTCGACGGCCCCTCGAACGTTTACATCGGCTGATGGTAGCTTTCTGGACCATGTCACCTCGCGAACTCCAGAACGTCTATGTCCTGGGCGGTAACCGGATCCCCTTCGCTCGTTCCAACGGCGCCTACCTGGGCGAGACGAACCAGACGATGCTCACCGCCGCGTTGAACGGCCTCGTCGACCGCTTCGGTCTCCACGACGTACGCCTGGGCGGGGTGGCCGGCGGCGCTGTCGTCAAGCTCGCCCGCGACCACAGCCTCACCCGCGAAAGCCTTCTCGACACCCCGCTGTCGCGGGCTACTCCCACCGTGGACGTGCAGCAGCAGTGCGCCACCGGAGGCCAGGCCGTGGTTCACATCGCGAACAAGATCGCGTGCAGCCAGATCGAGTCCGGCGTCGCATGCGGTGCCGACACCACCTCCGATCCGCCGATCGGATTCGGTCCTCGGCTGCGCAACCGGCTCGTCCGGGTCAACGCTGCCCGCAGCCTCCCCGACCGCCTGCGCGAGGCCGTGCAGATCCCGCTGTCATTGGACTTCGACGTCCCCAGCCCCGCCGAGCGCCGAACCAACCTCGTTCCCGGTGCCGCCCAGGCGGTGACCGGCGCGGCGTGGAACGTCACTCGCGCCGACCAGGACCGCATCGCGCTCGACTCCCACCACAATCTGGCGCGGGCCTACGACGACGGATTCTTCGACGACCTGCTGACCCCGTTCGCCGGGCTCGCCGAGGACGACAACCTGCGACGCGGTCTGACCGCCGAACGGGTCGCGGCGCTCGCACCGTGTTTCGGCGGGCCCGACGGCACGATGACGCCGGCGAACTCGACCACGCTGACCGACGGGGCGTCGTCGGTCCTGATGGGCACGGCCGCGTGGGCGCAGAGCCGCGATCTGACCCCGCTCGCCCGGCTGGTGGACGCACAGAGCTGGGCGGTCGACTACGTGGACGGCGACCCGAAGACGCAGGGCGTGCTGATGGCGCCGGTGTACGCGGTCGACGAACTGCTGCGCCGCAACGGCCTCGCCCTGCAGGACTTCGACTTCTACGAGATCCACGAGGCATTCGCCTCTCAGGTGCTCTCGACGCTGGCCGCCTGGAACGACGATGAGTTCTGCCGGACGGCTCTGGGCCGCGACCGGGCACTCGGCGAGATCGACCGCAGCCGCCTCAATGTGTGCGGCGGCTCGCTGGCCACCGGTCATCCCTTCGGCGCCACCGGCGGCCGCATCGTCGCAACGGTCGCCAAACTCCTCGCCTCCCAACCGGGCTCGCGCGCGCTGGTCTCGATCTGCGCGGGCAGCGGCATGGCCGTCACCATGATTCTGGAATCGGCCGGCTGACCGACCGCGGTCGGCGGACGCGCTCAGCGGCTGCCCGACGGGCGGGCCTGCACGGCGGTCGCGCGACGGCGTGGCACCAGGCCGGCCCGCGCGTGCGCGACGATGATCTCGGTGAGCGCGGTCACGGCCGGCGACCGCAGCTTCCAGTACTGCCAGAACAGCGGTACGTCGACCGGCGTCTGCGACAGTTTCACCAGGTCTCGCCCGGTGTGCTCGTCGTCGAGATCCACTTCGGGAACCGCTCCCCAACCGATGCCGGCGGCGATGGCCCGCCGGTACTCCGCGGCCGCCGGAATGTAGTGGACGGGCGGTGAGATCGGTTCGGCGACGAGCTGTTTCAGCGTTTTGATCTGCAAATGGTCGTTGCTGTCGAACATCACCATCGGCGCGTAGCGCATGTCTCGGGCCCGTACGCCGTGGGGCAGCCAGTACTCGATGAACTCCGGCGAAGCGACCGCGAAGTACCGCAGGGAACCGAGTTCGATGGTCTCGCAGCCCCGCACACCGACCGGGTCGGAGGTGACGGCCCCGATCACGTCGCCCGACCGAAGCAGCGCGGTGGTGATCGACTCGTCGTCACGGTTGACGTCGATCGAGACGGCGTGCTCGCGGTGGAGTTCGGCGAGCACCGGAAGGAACCACGTCGCCAACGAGTCGGCGTTGCAGGCGATCGACAGCTCCACCCGCGGCAGATGCCTTGGGTCGCCGTCGAACTCCGGCGCGGTCCCGATCAGCGCGCCCCGGGCCTCGGCCACCAGGACCTCCCACTGTTCGCCGAGCCGGGCGAGCACCTCGCCGTCGACGGTCGGCGTCGCGGGCTTGGTGCGGCGCACCAGCACTCTCCCCACCGACTGCTCCAGCGCCTTGATCCGCTGGCTCACCGCGGACGGCGTGACGTGCAGCGATGCCGCCGCCGCCTCGAATGTGCCCTCACGGAGGACGGTGGCCAGCGTCACGAGTCCTTCAACCGGAAACTCCATATTAAGTCATTCTAATCTTTACTAAGAATCATTTGTTGGACTAATGAGGTCGACGTTCCTAGCGTGGACTCACGTGATCAGCACGTACCTTCTCGCCGCGCTCGCCGGCCTCGTGACCGGCGCCGGCCTCATCATCGCGATCGGACCGCAGAACATCTATGTCATCCGGCAAGGCGTGAGTGGTGCCTACGTACTCCCGGTGATCGCGGTCTGCGTGGTCTCCGACATCGTCCTGATCAGCGCGGGAACGGCGGGGCTCGGCGCCTTGGTCTCCGCTCATCCGAGCGCCGTCGCGATCGCTGAGTTCGTCGGCGGCGGCTACTTGCTCGTCTTGGCCGCCCTCGCCGCGCGGCGCGCTCTTCGCCCTGGCTCCGGACCCGCGCACTCCGGCTCCGGACGGACCGTGGGGCTGTGGGCTGCACTGGGCACCGCACTCGCTCTGACCTGGCTCAACCCCCACACTTACCTCGACACGGTTCTCACCCTCGGATCGATCGCCAACAGTCACGGCGGCGCCAAGTGGTCGTTCACGATCGGCGCATGCACGGCATCCCTGATCTGGTTTCTGATGCTGGGCCTCGGCGCCCGGCGGATGGCGCCGGTGTTCGCCTCTGCGCGCGCGTGGCGCGTCCTCGACACCGCGATCGCCGCCGTGATGGCCGCTCTCGGCGTGATGCTGATCGCCGGAGCCTGAGTCGCACGCAGCGCGCCAGACGACGTCGCTGTACACCTCTCCCCGCGCACCGGACGTCTCTAGACTCGGCTGTACAGGCGAAGTGAGGAGAAGTGAGATGACCGGACCGAACCGACCCTCCGACCCCGTCGTGATCATCGGCGGCGGGCTCGCCGGAGCGAAGACCGCCGAGCAATTGCGGGAGAACGGATACTCCGGCGGCGTGGTGCTGATCGCCGCCGAGCGCGTCGCACCCTATGAGCGCCCACCGCTGTCGAAGGAGTTCCTCGCCGGAAGCAAGTCGCTGCCGGAGTTCACCGTCCACGACGAGGCCTGGTACGCAGATAACGACGTCGACCTGAGGTTGGGCGTGCGCGCCGAGTCCGTCGACACCGCATCGCGGACCGTGCGTCTCAGCGACGGCGGTGCCGTCGCCTACTCCGCACTGGTGCTGGCCACCGGGTCGACGTCCGTGCATCCGCCGATCGACGGCGCCGACGCGGCGGGCGTTCACTATCTCCGCACCGTGGACGAGGCGTCCGCGCTTCTGGAGACCTTCGGCGAGGGCAAGCGGCTCGCGGTGATCGGCGGAGGCTGGATCGGCCTGGAGGTGGCGGCCGCGGCCCGGCGTCGCGACACGGAGGTGACCGTGGTGGAGGCCGCCGATCAGCCGTTGCGGGCCGCGCTCGGACCCGAGATCGGCGCTGCCTTCGCCGATCTGCATCGCGCGCACGGTGTCGATCTGCGCACCGGGCGCAAGGTCTCGTCGATCACCGTCGCCGACGGCCGGGCCACCGGCCTCGAACTCGACGACGGAGCGACCGTCACGGCCGACGCGGTCCTCATCGCCGTCGGAGCCCGGGCCGAGACCGGGCTCGCCGAAGCCGCCGGGCTCACGCTCGCCGACGGCGGGGTGGCCACCGACAGCCGGCTGCGGACCAGCGCAGCGGACGTGTACGCGGCCGGCGACATCGCCGCCGCCATGCACCCGATCCTGCGGACGCGGGTCCGCACCGAGCACTGGGCCAACGCTCTCAACCAGCCCGCCGTGGTCGCGGAGAACATCGTCGGGCGCGACACCGAGTACACCCGCATGCCCTACTTCTTCACCGATCAGTACGACCTCGGAATGGAGTACCGGGGCCTCGCCGAGGGCTACCGGCGCGTGGTGACGCGCGGCGACGTCTCCGGGCTGGAGTTCCTGGCCTTCTGGCTCGACGAGGCCGGAACCGTTCTGGCCGGGATGAACGTGAACATCTGGGACGCCGGCGACGACATCGCAGCCCTGGTGCAGGCACGGCGCCCGGTGGACGCCGCCGCGCTGGCCGACCCCGAAGTACCCTTGTCGAGCCTGATCTGACACCCGTTCTGCGCTCGTCCGCAGACCCTACCGAAAGGCCGACGCGGTGGACGCGACCATCTACTACAACGCGAGCTGCAGCAAGTCCCGCACCGCCCTCGACGCCTTGCGCGACGCCGGCGCCGACGTCACCGTCGTGGAGTATCTGACCGACACCCCCGACAGAGACGCACTCGCCGAACTGATCGCGGCCGCGGGCCTATCGGTGCGCGACGCGGTCCGGAGCGGGGAGCCGCTGTATGCCGACCTCGGTCTCGACGGAGCCGACGACGATGCGCTGCTCGACGCGATGGTCGCGCACCCGTCGCTCATCCAGCGGCCGCTGGTCGTCACTGACGCCGGGACCGTCATGGCGAGAACGCCGGAGAGTCTCCAGCGAATCGTCGAGGGTCTGCGCGGCCGCGAGTAACGTCGGCAGTCGTGACCGCGTCGAAGCCAGAGTCGAAGCCAGAACTGATCCAGACAGCCGCCGACGTTCGTATCGCCGCCACACGCGTCGGTGAGGGCCCCACCGTTCTTCTCAACGGCGGGCTCGGCATGCCGGCGGGTGTCTGGCAGTTCACCGGCGTGCCCGCCGCACTGGTGGAGGCGGGGTTCTCCGTCATCACCTACTCGGCGCGCGGACTCGTGCCGTCGTCCGCGCCGCCCGCGCCCTACTCGGTCCCGGAGATGGCCGATGACGCCGCCGCCGTGCTCGGCCACTTCGGGGTGGACGACGCCGTCATCGCCGGCTACTCGATGGGCTGCTACATCTCCCAGGTCCTCGCGTCGTCGTGGCCGGGACGGATCCGCGGTCTCGCAATGATCGCCGGGCTTCGGTCGTCCGCCATCGGGGAGATGGTGAACGAGATGGAACTCGGGCTCATCGAGCGGCTCGGTGAGATCCCCGAAGCGGTCACCGTCTTCGAACAACTGATGACCACTCTCGGACCGGGCATGCTCGGCGACGACCTGACCGTCCGCGCCTGGCGCGAGGTGCTGACGGCGGGCGAGCCGGTGTGGGCGTCACCGGACGGCCTCAAGGGCCAGCTCTCGGCGTCTCACGGATGGATGCTGGCCAAGGAGCCGACGCCCGAACGCCTCGCCGCGATCGACGTTCCGGCGCTCGTCGTCGCCTACCAGCACGACGTCTTCTTTCCGCCGTCGGGCAGTCGCGAAGCCGCGTCGCACATGCCGATCGCCGACTTCCACGAACTCGACGGACTCGCGCACGGCGGGCTCATGCTCGACCCCGATCGCCGCGCGACGGCCCTGCTGGTCGAGTTCTGCCGCAAGGTCACGGCGTCGTAGCCGCGCGGCTCCGTTCGGGGAGTGCGGCTCTCAGACCTTGTGCCCGTCCCACTCGTGGTCGTGCATGAAGGCCTCCGCGAGGCCCACCTTGTACCGGAATCCGTGACTCAGGATCGCCATGTAGGCCGGAATCAGCATCAGCGCGGGCAGCCGGTCCTCGGAATCCCAGATCACGTCGCTCGCCGCACGGAAGTCGCGCACGAACTGCCGCAGGCTGCGCCCACCGCGGCTGGACTTGCGCCAGCCGTAGAGGGTCATGCCGACGCCGATCATTCGAGTGCGGTTCTCGGGCGGGCTGATGATCTCGGTGTTCTCGCCGAAGAACGCGCGGTCGAGGCGATTCTGCCTGGTGTACATCATGATTCCGCTGGTGCCCCGCGGATTGCATTCGATCGTGTACAGCCCCTTCTCGGGGTGGTCGATGAAGTCGAGTCCCATGTGGCCGGTGAAGTTCACCGACTTCGCGAAGCGCTGCACCCAGTCGAGGATCGGCTGGTGATCGACCTGCGTGAAGGTCAGGCACGAGCTGCCGTCGATGGCGTAGTCGACGGGATAGGTGGCGTGGGCGAAGACCTCGCCGTCGCGGCACACCGAGTAGGTGCAGTACCGGTCGCCCTCCATCCATTCCTGGGCGATCCACGGGTTGGTCTCGTCGTAGGTGAGGAAGTCGAGGGATTCGCCCGGCTGCGCCTTGTAGACCTTCTGCGAGCCGCGGGAGTACGTCTGCTTGATGGCGAAGGGCGTGTCGAAGTCGAGCCCTACCGTGTCCTGCGCCGAGGCCAGCTTCTTGAACTTGAGCGTGGGAAAGCCCCGCTCCACCAGCGCCTCCTGGAAGGAGAACTTGTTGTGGAGCATGTCCTCCACCTCGAACGGCGACAGGAACAGCTCGCATGTCGGCGGGAACAGACCGGCCATCATCGAGAGGATGTCGGTCTCCTCGTGGATGGGGATCACCATGTCGATGCCCTCGGACTTGACCAGTTCGGCGATCTCGCGGCAGTACTCCTGCGGCTTGAACTTGGGCGGACTGACCCGATGGAACGACGAGACGGCGTTCGAGAAGCGGCTCACCGTGATCGGGAGGCTGTCGCACGTCGACACCGTGTGCCCGGCAGCAGCGAACTGTCGCGCCAGGTTGAGCGTCAGAAACGACCTGCCGAAGGTGATGAGGACATGTTTGCGCGTACCGGAGACCACAGATACAGAGTAGACAAGTGAACAAGCCTCACGTGTAGCGTGTTCTTACCGAGTACTCATTCACGACTCAGGGGATTCTTCGTTGTACGTAATCGGGATCATTGCGGCGTCGATGGCCGCGGTGGCCTACGGAGTCTCGACCGTGCTCCGAGCACTCGGCGCCCGCCGGGTCGCGGTGGAGCAGCGGGAAGAGGGCAAGGCCGGGGTCGGCGGCGACAACTCGCCGTCGGTCGAGTCGACCTTCTCCACGCTCGTCGATCCCGCGTTCATCCTCGGGACTGTCATGGTCATCGTCGGCTTCGCGGGCGGCGCCGTCGCCGCGCGTTTCCTGCCGCTGTTCCTGGCTCAGTCGATCGTGTCCGCCAACCTCGTCGTCACGGCACTGCTCGGAACACTCCTGCTCAATATCGTTCTGCACACCCGTGACTGGGTCGCGATCTGGCTCGTGGTGCTCTCCCTGTTCCTGCTCGGCGTGTCGTCGTCCCCGGGCGTCAAGGACAGCGCGTCGATGACCTTTCACTGGGGTCTGCTGATCGCGACCATCCTGCTGTGCACCGTCTCCCTGGTCGGCGTGTACCGGGGCGGTAAGTTCGCCGCGCCGATCGGCGGTGCCGGCGCGGGGCTGCTGTTCGGCGTGATCGCGTGTTCGGTCCGGGTGCTCGACGGCCTGGAGAAGTTCGACATCCTGACCATCCTGGGTGACCCCGCGGCGTGGTCGATCGCAATCGCCGGAGCGATCGGTTTCTACGTGCAGACGGTGGCGCTGCAGGTCGGTGCCGTCAGCGGCGTGACCGCGATGCTGGTGGTCGGTGAGACCGCGGGCCCAAGCATCATCGGCGTGGCCTTCCTGGGCGACAGCGCACACCCCGGTCTCGGCTGGCTCGCGGTGGTCGGCTTCATCGGCGCCGTGGTCGGCGCGGTCCTCGTCGCCTGGTACGGCACCGGCGACCCCGACCACTTCGGGGAGGCCCCGCCGGAGAAGGGCGGATGGCGCCGCGGCCGCGAGCAGGTCGACGACGCGGACCGCTGACGCGTCCTCAGCAGGTCGCGGAACGGCTCGGCGAGGACGCCTGCGCCCAGAACCGCTTCGGGATCCGGCCGGCATGCGCGGCCAGGTATCCGGCGACGACGGCGTGGCGCATGGCCGCGGCCATCGCCGCCGGGTCGTCCGCGCGCGTGACCGCCGAGGCCAGCAGGACGGCGTCGCAGCCGAGTTCCATGGCCAGTGCCGCGTCGCTCGCCGTCCCGATGCCGGCGTCGAGCACCACCGGCACCTCGGCCCGCGCGACGATCATCTCGATGTTGTGCGGATTGGAGATGCCGAGCCCGGTCCCGATCGGCGAGCCCAGCGGCATCACCGCGGCCACCCCCGCGTCTTGCAGACGCAGAGCGAGGACCGGGTCGTCGTTGGTGTACGCGAGAACCTGAAAGCCGTCGGCGACCAGCGCCGATGCGGCGTCCACCAACTCGAGCGGATCGGGCAGCAACGTGCGGTCGTCGGCCACCACTTCCAGCTTGACCAGATCCGTCTCGCACGCCTCACGGGCGAGCTGCGCGGTCAGTACCGCCTCGGCCGTGGTGTGACAGCCCGCCGTGTTCGGCAGGACCGCGATTCCGAGGCGACGCAGCAGGTCGAGCACACCGGTCCCGGACTCCGGACTGATGCGGCGCATCGCCACCGTCGTCAGCTCGGTTCCGGAGGCGATCAATGCGCGTTCGAGCACAGCGAGATTCGGCGCGCCGCCGGTTCCCGTGATGAGCCGCGAACCGAACTCGCGGCCGGCCACGGACAGCGGCGGCACCTCCCCGACCGGTGCCTGTGCTGTGTCAACCACCCTGCACCGCCGTCAGGATGTCGATCTCGGCATACGCACCGAGCGGTCGGTCCCACTCGGCTTTGGGACGCACCACCCCGTCCACGGCCACCGCGACTCCGCAGTCGGGCAGGTCGAGGTGGGCCAGCAGCCCGGTGACGGTCGGCGCGTCATCGAAGGTGACGGTGTCGCCGTTGACGGTCAGTTCCATGTCGGCTCCCTGTTGTCGGTGCTGTCAGTTGCGATCGGATCCACCCGCGAGTCCGGTCCCCGCCGATCCGGCGGTCGGAGGAGGGCGCCCACGCGCGCCGCGGTCCACGGGGCGAGCGCGATGCCGTTGCGGCCGTGCCCGGCGGCGACGAGAATCCGCTCGTCCACCCGCCGCACCACGGGCACACCGTCCGGCGACGACGGGCGGATCCCCGCGCCCGCCTCGGCGAGTTCGTAGGTGCGCAGTCCCGGCATCAGCTCGGCGGCGTCGGCGAGCAGATCGCCCACCCCGCCCGCCAGCGGCATCCGATCACCGTCGTCGTAGGCCTCGTACTGCGTGGCGCCCACGACCACCCCGTCGTCCCTCGGCACCAGGTAGAGGGCGCGCCCATGCCAGCGGGCCCGGATCACATGCGTCGGCGGCGGCACCGACCAACGTGTGCGGCGCAGTCGAAGGATCTCGCCCTTCTCACCGCGGAGTTCCACGCTCGGCAGCAGCCTGCGGGAACCGAGGCCGGCCGCGACCAGCACCTGATCCCCGGGGATCGTCGACAGATCGGTCACCCACCCGCGCTCCCAGATCACTCCGCGGCTCTCGAGCGCGCGTTGCAGCGCGGCGATCAGCCGCCGGTTGTCGAGCGACCCCTCACCGACCGCGTGAAACCCTCCGGCCACGCCGCGCACCAGCGCGGGTTCGACTGCACGCAGCTCGGCCGGTGTCATCGCGGGCAGCCGGTCGGCGTCGCCGGGCGACGTGGACAGCCCGAACCGCACCTGTGTCCGCAGGTGCTCCAGGTCGGCCGGCGCGGCACCGATCAGCAAGCTGTCGGCGGCCGTCCGCACGGTCGGATCGCCGAGTCGTTCGAGCAGGGCGGGCCATCGCGCCACCGAGTCCCGCGAGATCGCCAGCAGCCGGTCCTCGCCGGGATGTCCTTCTGCGAAGCAGCCGAGCATGCCGCCCGCGACGTGCGCGGCCCGCTCCTGCGGTCCGGCGTCGAAGACGCGCACCCGCCATCCGCGGTCGGCGGCGGACAGGGCGCACGTGAGGCCGACGACGCCGCCCCCGATCACCGACAGTTCACCGAGCCGCTCGGTGCTATGTCCCCTCGGGGAGGCGAACTCTTCGCCGGATGCGCTTTCACCAGACATGACGTCAGCCTTCCTTCGCCGGCATGACCCGGATCAGGTGTGACGGTCAGCGCCGGCGCAGCGCACTCTCAGCCCGGCGGACCTCCGGACTCCCGTGTCGATAACGCCTCACAGTCTACCGCCCGGCATCGGCGACTACGGTGTCGGTCATGGATGCCCGCACTCGTCTCGCCACCTCCCGCCTGTACCTGTGCACCGACGCGCGGCGCGAGCGCGGCGACCTGATCGACTTCGTCCGGAGCGCTCTCGCGGGCGGCGTCGACATCGTCCAGCTGCGCGACAAGAATTCGCCCGGGGAACGCGAGTTCGGCGAGCTCACCGCCGTGCAGGAGCTGGAACTGCTGCGGCGGCTGCGCGAACTGACGCACGCCGCGGGTGCGCTGCTGGCCGTCAACGACCGGGCCGACGTCGCGGTCGCGTCCGGCGCCGACGTCCTCCACGTCGGCCAGGACGATCTGCCGCCCGCCACCGCCCGGCGCATCGTCGGCCCCGACGTGGTGATCGGCCGCTCCACGCACACCGTGGAGCAGGCGCTCACCGCCGATGCCGATCCCGACGTGGACTACTTCTGCACCGGCCCGTGCTGGACGACGCCGACCAAACCGGGCCGGGCGGCCACCGGACTCGAGTTCGTCAGCGCGGTCGCCGCGGCGCGGCCCAGCAAGGCGTGGTTCGCGATCGGCGGCATCGACCTGCCCCGCGTTCGAGAGGTCACCGACGCGGGCGGCGAGCGCATCGTGGTGGTCCGGGCGATCACCGGTGCCGCCGATCCCGCGACCGCCGCGCGCGACCTCCGGACGGCTTGCCTTTCCGGCACGGCGGAGTAAGCTGCTTGCCATCATGACGTGGAAGCTTCTTGTAGCCCGCCGCAGCGGGGTCTGATTCGACCGACCCCCCGCTGCGGGGTTGTCGTCTCTCCACATCTCTGAGCTCGTCGGTCATCGAATCTTCGACCGAAATGAAGGCTCCCGATGCGTTCCATTCAGATCCTGCCGACATCCTGTACCCGTAACGGATACGACCGTCCGCAGCAGTCCCGCTCCTCTCGGCGACTGCCGAATTGGTTTCCACGGGAGGCGGCCGACATGACCACTTCGAGTTTCGACCAGACCTACGCACCCGCCGGCGACATCGCGTTGGAGGCGATCACGATCGAGCCGGGTCGCGGCGACACCGTCACCTGCCGCGCACGGATCAATCTCGGCCGACGATGCCACGACGTCAGCGCCACCGCGGTCGGCGCCATCGGCGCGATGACCGAGGTGCTGTACGCACTGGGCGCGGGCGTCGAGATCGTCTCGCTGTACCAGCATCAGGAGGACGGCGAGACCGTCACCTACCTGCTCTGCGAACGCGATCTGCACCGGAGTTGGTCGTACGGCCGGGGCCGCACCGGCGACGAGGCCACCATCAACGCGCTGATCGCGGGAGCCAATCAGCTGGCGTGAGCTCGCTCAGGTGGGCCCGAGCTCGGGCGGGCCGGACTCAGGTGAGCCGGGCCAGCAGCCCCGGCCACGCCTTCGCCAGACCGGGATGCAGCGGCAGCTCGGCCACCGACTCGGCGGGCACCCAGCGCAGTTCGGCGGACTCCCCGTTGCCGACCGTCGCGACCGGCGAATCGGCCTTGGCGATGACCGTCGTGTAACTCCACTCCGGCGCCGAGTGCGTGACGATCGACTCGATCACCGCGACGTCCGACTCAGCGATCCCGGCTTCCTCGTGCGCTTCACGCACCGCGGCCTGTTCCACGCTCTCGTGCGAGTCGCGGGCACCGCCCGGCAGCCCCCACGTGCCGCCCTGATGCGACCACACGGCGCGATGCTGGAGCAGCACCACGACGCCTGAGTCGGCCGGCGCGCACAGCAGCAGACCCGCCGCCCCGAAGCGTCCCCAGTAGCGCGCACCGTCCGCACCGAATACCCAGCCGTCACCGTCACCGCGCACCCTGCGACCTCCTGCACCGACCCACCGACTTCAGATCGGCTTCTCTGACGAATCACCGTACCGGGCTGTCCGTCTACTCGCAGCCGCGCCGACTAGGGTTGAGCGCAGCACATCCGAAAGGGACAACTCGTGGCCGGCCAGGTTTACCGAGTGCGCTCGGCACTCACGCATGCGGGCCGCAGTGTGCTGCCCGACCGTGGCGCGCCGAGCCCCACTCTGCGCCAGGTGATCGCCGACCGGCGCGAGATCGCCGCCATGACCCGCGAGCGGGTCTCGTCGCCGTTGCTGACGATGCGCTTCTACGCGACCACCACGCCCGGCAAACTCGTCATCATCCTGCTCGCGATGGTCCTCGCATGCGGTCTCACCGGCTGGTACTCGTCCGTCTCGCTCACCGAGCGAAGCCAGACCCTCGAAGCACTCGTCGACCGCGCCGAGCCGCAGGCCGAGGCCGCCGAGGTCCTCTACAGTTCGCTGTCGGTGGCCGACGCCGCGGCCAACTCCGCGTTCATCTCCGGCGGCCGCGAGTCCCCCGACCTCCGCGCGGAGTACACCGACTCCATCGCGACGGCGTCCTCCGCGCTCATCGCCGCCGCGGACGGACTGTCCACGGCGGCGGAGGTGTCCGAGCGCGACAAGCCCTCGCGTGACGATCTCGACACCATCGCCACCAACATCCCGGTGTACACGGGCCTCATCGAGACCGCACGCACCAACAACCGGCTCGCGAACCCCGTCGGATCGGCCTACCTCAGCGAGGCCTCGTCATTGATGATCGAGACCATCCTGCCCGCGGCGCAACGCCTCTACGAGGACCGGTCGTCGGCGATCTCCGACCCCCAGCGCACCCTCACCGTCCCACCGTGGGGCGTCTACGTGGCGCTGCTGATCATCATCGCGATGCTGATCGTCACCGGACGCTATCTGGCCCGGCGCACGCGGCGCCACTTCAACATCGGTCTCATCGGCGCGCTCACCGCGATGATCCTCGGCACGGTCTGGCTGCTCATCTCGGGACTGCTGTCGGTGGCCGCGGCCAACACAGCGAAGACCGCCGGTGCCGATCCGCTGCACACGCTGACCACCATGCGGATCCTCACACAGCAGGCGCGGTCGGCCGAGACGCTGTCGCTGGTCCGCCGGTCCGATCCGGGAGAACTCGACGTCGGCTTCAGCAAGGATCTCGAGGAGATCCACGATCACGCCGACCAACTCGCGAACGACCCCGACCACGCCGACGACCACGGCCTGACGCAGCCGCTCACCGACGTCCAGTCGGCGCTCGAACGTTGGCGCAGTGCCCACGAGGAGGTGGGCCGTCGGCTGGCGAGCGGTGACTACACGGCCGCGCGGGCCCTGACCATCGGCAACGGCAAGATCAGCACCGCAACCGGATACAACGAGGTCAACGACGCGCTGGTCAAGGCGATAGGCCAGGCGCGCACCACGTTCCGCGACAACATCAGCACCGCCCAGCGTCTGCTCGGCTTCACCGGCACGGGTATCGGCGTGCTGTGCGGGGTGGCCGCCGTGGCGGTCGCGATCGGCCTGTTCCCCCGGATCCGGGAGTACCGATGACAGCCTCCGCGTCCGCCCGCCGCCTGATCGTACTGCTGTGTCTCATCGCGTCCGGCCTCACCGCATGCGCCACCGTGACCAGCACCCCCAGCGAGCCGCCGTCCACCACCGCGCACGCGCCGTTCCCGCCCGACGTCGGTTTCGGCGCGCAGCCCGACGCGCCGGCGCCCGACTCCGACTGCGCCACGATCGCCGGACTCCGGCCGGGACCGCTGCCCGAACCGCGGCAGATGCCGCCCGGATCGACGATGGACCGGATCGCCAAGCGCGGACGGCTGATCGTCGGCACCGACCTCGGCAGCAATCCGCTGAGTTTCCGCGATCCGATCACCGGCGACGTCAAAGGATTCGACATCGACGTCGCGCACTGGATCGCCGAGGCGATCTTCGGGGATCCGAATCTGATCGAGTACCGGATGATCACCAACGAGAACCGAATCCAGGCGCTGGAGAACGGCGCGGTCGACGTCGTCGTCAAAACGATGTCGATCACGTGCGATCGGCTCAAGTCGATCGACTTCTCGGTGCCCTACTACGCCGCCGCCCAGCAGATCCTCGCGTACCGCAATTCGGGTATCTCACAGGCATCCGATCTCGCCGGGAAGAACGTCTGCGCCACTCGCTCGTCCACTTCCATCGCGCGTGTGGAACGTGCTGTTCCGAGCGCGAAATATCTCACCACCGCGAGTTGGGCCGACTGCCTGGTGATGATGCAGCAGGGGCAGGTGGACGCGATCACCTCGGACGACTCCATACTCGCCGGGATCGCCGCGCAGGACCCGTGGGTCCACGTGGTCGGCGACAGCCTCGGAACGGAGTACTACGGAGTGGGGATACCCAAGGGGCAGGATGACTTCGCGCGATTCATCAACGGCGTGATCGCGGCCCGCGAGGCCGACGGCAGCTGGCAGCGGTCCTACGACGAGTGGCTGTCGATCCTCGGGCCCGGATCCCCGCCGCCGACGATGTACCGGGATTGACGTGATGAGCGATATCAAGAAGAAGCGCAACAAGAACGGCGACGCCGAGCCGGTCGCCACCGAGGCGACCGCGCTCCCGGCCGAGACGCAGGCCTCGGCAGTCGAACCCGCACAGACCGAGGCCTCCGAGTCGGTCCAGACACAGGCGGGCACCGTCCCCGCGCCGATGGGCGCTGTCGGGGACACCGCGCCTACGGCGACCGTCACCCAGTCGACGCAGGTGCGGCGGATCCTCGACGACATCGCCGCCTCACGCAGGAAGAGCCGCAAGAGCGCCCACGTCCACGACCGCCGCCTCGGCAGTGAACTGGTCCAGCTTCCCGAGATCACCGACATCGACCCCGCGGACGCCGTCCTGGCCGACCCGGTGATCGCGCCGAGCAAGCGCAAGTGCTGGAACTGCGGCGAGCCGGTGGGCCGGAAGTCGGGCCGCGGCAAGGGACCGCTCAGCGGCACCTGCTGGAACTGCGGGTCGCGGTACTCGTTCGTCCCCGGTCTCAAACGGGGCACGATGGTCGCCGATCAGTACGAGATCGCCGGCGCGATCGCGCACGGCGGCATCGGATGGATCTACCTGGCTGTGGACCACAACGTCTCCGACCGCCCCGTCGTCCTGAAGGGCCTGCTGAACTCGTCGGACTCACAGGCTCAGGCGGTAGCCATCGCCGAGCGGCAGTTCCTCGCCTCGGTGAACGATCCGGGCATCGTGAAGATCTTCAACTTCGTGGAGGGCGTCACGGAGGACGGGCGGTCCGTCGGCTACATCGTGATGGAGTACGTCGGCGGTCACACTCTCAAACAGCTGACCACCAACGAGGACGGCACCTCGTCGCTGCTCCCGATCGAGCAGGCGATGGCCTACATCCTCGAAGTGCTCTCGGCCGTCGGATACCTGCATTCGGTGGGCCTGGTCTACAACGACGTGAAACCCGACAACATCATGATCACCAGCGATGAGGTCAAGCTCATCGACCTGGGTGCGGTGTCCGCGATCAACGGGACCGGGCATCTCTACGGCACGCCCGGGTTCCAGGCTCCGGAGATCGTGCAGACGGGCCCGCAGATCGTCACCGACATCTACAGCATCGGCCGCACACTGGCCGTCCTCACCGTCGACATGCCGATGGCCGACGGCCGATACCTCGACGGACTGCCCGACCCGCGAACCACTCCGCTGTTCGTGGAGAATCCGTCGTTCTACTTCCTGCTGCACCGGGCCACATCCCCCGACCCCGCCGAACGCTTCTCGTCCGCGGAGGAGATGACCACGCAGGTGCTCAACGTGCTGCGGGAGACCGTGGCGCTGCACACCGGCGTCCCCCGGCCCTCCATGTCGACGGTCTTCACCCCGCAGCGCTCGACGTTCGGCACCGAACTCCTGCTGGCGCCCGTGGACGGCTTCTTCGACCCGAAGGACGCGGCGATCCACGACCCCGCCGACATCGCGCGAGCGCTGCCGGTGCCGCTCGTGGACCCGACCGATCCCGCCGCGAGCGTCCTGACCTCGGCCGCTCTCTCGTACCCGCGGCAAACGCTCGACACCATCCGCGCCGCGCGCGCCGACGGGTACAAGGCGCTCATCGCGACGGACGACGCCGACGACGGCGCCGGACCGCAGCACCCGTCGATGGAACTCGACCTCGCCGAAGCGCGCGCCCATCTGGAGCTCGGCAATCTCGACACGGCGCTGCAGTTGCTTCGGGAGGTCGCGGTCCATCACGGGGACTCGTGGCGGCTGCACTGGTATCTGGGCATCTGCTCGCTGCTCAACGCCGAGCCGGAACTCGCCTTCGACCGCTTTCACGAAGTGCTGGAGGCGATGCCCGGTGAGGTGGCGCCGAAACTGGCGGTGGCGGGCACCGCCGAGCTGATCGGTTACTGGCTCTCCGCCGAGGAGTACACCTCCAACGACCAGATGGCGCAGGTGGAACGCTGGTACGAGATCGCGCGGCAGAACTATCACGATCTGTGGCTGACCGATCACAGCATCGTGTCCGCAGCTTTCGGGCTGGCCAGGATGATCCTGGCGGAGGGACGGTACGACGCCGCCATCGAGCCCCTCGACGAGGTACCCACCACGAGCCGGCACTACGGCACCGCGCAGATCTCGGCGATCATCACCCTCGTCCACGGTCGCCCGCCGAGCGAGGTGACGAGGTCGGAGCTGTTCGAGGCGGCCGAGCGCTTCGAAGAGATCAGCTGGGACGATCCCCGGCGCGGCCGCCTCCAGCTCATCATCCTCGGCACGGCTCTCGGGTGGATCGACGCTCACCTCGACGAGGACTATCCGGCCGACGACTTCCTCGGTTTCCCGTTCAACGAGCACGGTCTGCGGGCCGGAACCGAACGCTCTCTCCGCGAGCTGGCGAAGGCGACCCGCGACAATCGCGCCCACCGTTTCCTGCTGGTCGACCTCGCGAACCTGATCCGGCCCGCCACCCTGTTCTGACCGCCGCAACTCCCCAGGCTCGTTGAGCGCCCCCAGGCTCGTTGAGCACTTCCTCCCAGGCTGGTTGAGCGAGCGAAGCGAGTCGAAACCACCGCACCCACCCCCACGCTCGTTGAGCACTTCCTGCAGGCTCGTTGAGCTCGTCCTCCCCCAGGCTGGTTGAGCGAGCGCAGCGAGTCGAAACCACCGGCACCGCACCCACCCACCGCACCCGCCCACCACACCCACACCCCTCTTCGGAGGGTGGCCGCACCGGACTGTGATGTGGATCATGTGACCATGACCACGAACACTGAGCTCTACCGCAGCAGCCGCGACCAGATGATCGAGCTGATCCACGATTACGACCGCGCCGTCCGCGAGTTCCGCTGGCCGGAGATCACCGGCACGTTCAACTGGGCCATCGACTGGTTCGACAGCTTCGCCCGCGGCAACGACCGTCTCGCTCTGTGGATCACCGAAGAGGACGGGTCGGAGGTCAGAGTCACGTTCGACGAGATGGCCACGAACTCCGATCGCGTGGCGACGTGGCTGCGGGGTCTCGGCATCACGAAGGGCGACCGCATCGTCCTGATGCTCGGCAATCAGGTGGAACTGTGGGAGCTGATGCTCGCGATCATGAAGCTCGGCGCGATCGTGATGCCGACGACCGCGGCTCTGGGCCCGGCCGATCTCACCGACCGGATCAAGCGGGGCGGCGCGAGCTGTGTGATCGCGAACGCCGCGGACACCGCCAAGTTCGACACCGTCGAGGGCGACTATCGGCGCATCGTGGTCGGCGACGACGTCGCCGGCTGGACGTCGTACGCCCACAGCGCCGATGCCGAGTCGGCCGGACCGTTCGAGTCGACCACCCTGGTGGGCGACCCGATGCTCATCTACTTCACCTCGGGCACCACCAGCCGGCCGAAGCTGGTGGAGCACTCGCAGATCAGCTACGCCGTCGGCCATTTCACGACGATGGCGTGGATCGGCGTGAAGCCGGGCGATGTCCACCTGACCATCAGCTCGCCCGGCTGGGCCAAGCACGCGTGGAGCCTGTTCTTCGCGCCGTGGATCGCGGAGGCGACGATCTTCGTCTACAACTACTCACGGTTCGACGCCGCCGCCCTCATGGGGCAGCTGCGACGGGCCCGCGTCAACACCTTCTGCGCCCCGCCGACGGTGTGGCGCATGCTGATTCAAGCGGATCTGGGAGAACGGCCGGAGGGGCTGCGCGAACTGCTCGGCGCGGGCGAACCGCTGAACCCCGACGTGATCCGCCAGGTCGAACAGTCGTGGGGTCTCACGATCCGCGACGGCTTCGGGCAGACCGAGACCACGCTCCAGGTCGGCAACACACCCGGCCAGCCGGTGAAGGCGGGTTCGATGGGCCGTCCGATGCCAGGCGTTCCGGTCACGCTCGTCGATCCGCTGACCGGTGAGGTCTCCGACGACGGCGAGATCTGTCTGGACCTCGCCCGGCACCCGATGAACCTGATGACCGGTTATCTCGGGGATCCGGAACGCAACGAGCAGGTGATGGCCGGCGGCTACTACCACACCGGCGATGTGGCGCACCGCGACGAGGACGGCTACATCACGTACATCGGCCGCACCGACGACGTCTTCAAGTCGTCCGATTACAAGGTCTCGCCGTTCGAGTTGGAGAGCGTGCTGATCGAGCATCCCGCCGTGGTGGAGGCCGCGGTGGTTCCGCAACCGGACGACACCCGTCTCGCGGTGCCGAAGGCCTACGTCGCACTCGCGGAGGGATGGGAGCCCACCGCCGAGACCGCGAAGACGATCATGGAGTACGCCCGGGACCATCTGGCGCCGTATCTGAAAGTGCGCCGCGTCGAGTTCTTCGAACTCCCGAAGACCATCTCCGGGAAGATTCGACGTGTGGAACTGCAGCAGCGCGAAGCCGCGTCGCATGCGGCGGGAGAGGAGATCGTCACCGAGTTCCGGTACGAGGACCTGGTCGTGTGACTCTGCCGGGGTGCGGGAGTTTCGACTCGCTCCGCTCGCTCAACAGGCCTGAGGGGAGAGTCGGTCAACCAGCCTGGGGGTGGGAGTCGCTCAACCAGCCTGCGGGGGAAATCGGTCAACCGGCCTGTGAGGTAGAGCCGGCGACAGCGACGGCCTGGCGGGCGATGGCGAGTTCTTCGTTGGTCGGCACCACGAGGACCGTCACCTCGGAGGATTCGGTGGAGATGACACGCGACTCACTGCTGCGGACCGCGTTGCGTTCGGCGTCGATCTCGATGCCGAACTTCTCCAGCCCGGCCAGCGAATCGGCGCGCACCGCCGCCGCGTTCTCCCCGACTCCGGCGGTGAACACGATGGCGTCGGCGCCGCCCAATTCGATCAGATACGCGCCGATGTACCGGCGCAGTCGGTGCAGGTACACGTCGTAGGCCAGGCGCGCCGCTGCGTCGCCCGCCTCGACCCGCTCGAGAATCGCGCGGAAGTCGTTCTCCCCGCACAGCCCCTTGAGCCCGGATCGCTTGTTGACGAGCGTGTCGATCTCATCGACCGACATCCCGCCCACCCGCGCGAGTTGGAAGACGATCCCGGCGTCGATGTCTCCGGTACGGGTGCCCATCACCAGCCCCTCGAGCGGCGTCATCCCCATCGTGGTGTCGACCGGGCGCCCGCCCGCCACCGCCGACATGGAGGCGCCGTTGCCCAGATGCAGCACGATCTGGTCGACGTCGGCGTAGTCGCGCCCCAGGAACTCTGCGGCCCGGCGCGAGACGTACTCGTGGCTGGTGCCGTGGAAACCGTAACGCCGCACCGCGTACTCCTCGGCCACGGCGGCGTCGAGCGCATAGGTGGCCGCCGCGTCGGGCAGGTCGTGGAAGAACGCGGTGTCGAAGACCGCGACCGCCGGCACGTCCGGCAACAGTGCCGACACCGCGTCGATGCCGACGAGATTGGCCGGATTGTGCAGCGGGGCCAGTGGGCAGATCCGCTCGATCTCCGAGCGCACCACATCGTCGATCAGAGTCGGCTCGAAGAACGAGCGCCCGCCGTGCACCACGCGATGGCCGACCGCCGCGAGCCCCGAGTCGGCGACGTCCACACCGTCGGCGGCGAAGAGTGCGAGGACCCGCGCGATCGCCGCCTCGTGGTCGGCGAGCGTCTCCTCGACCTCCACGTCGTGACCGCGGTACCAGTGCTTGATCCGCGACGCCGACTCCCCGATCCGCTCGGCGAGCCCGTCGGCGATCACCTCTTCGGTCACCGGATCGAGGACCTGGTATTTCAGCGACGACGACCCGGCGTTGACCACGAGCACCGTCCCGTCGATCGGTGTGCGGCTCATGCGTCGCTCCCGTTCTCTTCCCCGCCCGGGGTCTCGGTTCGCGGTCCCCGCTCCGTGGCGGCGAGGGCCTTCTTGATGTTCTGCGCCTGAATCGCGGTGATGGCGACGGTGTTGACGATGTCGGAGACGAGTGCGCCGCGAGACAGATCGTTCATCGGCTTGTTGAGTCCCTGCAGCACCGGGCCGATGGCGATCGCACCGGCGCTGCGCTGCACCGCCTTGTACGTGTTGTTGCCGGTGTTGAGGTCCGGGAAGATCAGCACCGTCGCGCGCCCGGCGACCGGCGAATCGGGCATCTTCGCCGCCGCGACCGAGGGTTCGATCGCCGCGTCGTATTGAATCGGCCCCTCCACCAGCAGTTCCGGCGCTCGCTCGCGAACCAGCTCGGTGGCGGTGCGGACCTTGTCGACGTCCTTGCCGGAGCCCGACCCGCCCGTCGAGTACGAGAGCATCGCGACCCGCTGCTCGATCCCGAAGGCCGCGGCCGTCTGCGCCGACGACACCGCGATGTCGGCCAGTTCCTCGGCCGTCGGGTCGGGAACCACCGCGCAGTCACCGTAGGTCAGAACCCGATCGGCCAGGCACATGAAGAAGACGCTCGACACCGTCGACACCCCGGGCACCGTCTTGATGATCTCGAATGCCGGCCGGATGGTCTGGGCGGTGGTGTGCACGGCACCGGACACCATGCCGTCGACGCGGCCGGTGTGCAGCAGCATGGTGCCGAAGTACGACTCGTCGCGCACCACTTCAGAGGCCCGTTCCAGCGTCATTCCCTTGTGCTTGCGCAGTTCGGCGTAGATCGGCGCGAACTCCTCGGCGAGCTCCGAGGTCGCCGGGTCGATGATGTCCACCTCGGACAGGTCGACGCCGAGCTCGTTGGCGCGGCGCCGCACCGAGTCCGGGTCGCCGAGCAGCGTCAACTCCGCCACACCGCGACGCACGAGCCGGTCGGTGGCCCGCAGGATCCGATCGTCGCCGCCTTCGGGCAGGACGATCCGCTGACGGTCCGACTTGGCCTGCGCCAGCAGCTGGTACTCGAACATCTGCGGGGTGACCACCTCCGGTGTGTGCAGATCGAGTTCGGCGAGCAGGTCCTGCGGGGAGACGTACCGTTCCATCAGACTCATCGCCGCGTCGATCTTGCGGACCGACCCGCTGACCATCGCGCCTCGGGTATGCGCGGCGATCCGCGCCGTCTCATAGGTTCCGTGATCGCACGCGATGATCGGCAGCGTCGGACGGAGCCCTTTGACCAGGGCGTCGATCATCGGGTGCGGTCGCAGACCGCCGTTGATGATGATCCCGGACAGCCGCGGAAAGCCTTCCGCCGCATTGGCGTTCACCAGGGCGAGCAGAACGTCCGACCGGTCCGCCGGTGCGATCACCACCATCGACTCGCTGAGCCGCTCGAGGATGTGCTCGACGGTCATGCCGCCGACCATCACCTCCAGCGCCTCGCGTTCGAGCAGGTCCGCCTCGCCGGAGTACAGAACTCCGTCGAGCGCTTCGCAGAGTTCGGCCATCGTCGGCGCCACCAGGAGCGGCTCGTCGGGCAGCGCCCACGTCCGCACGTCCACCGATCCGAGCGCGGCCGCCACCTCGAGCAACCGGTCGGGATCGCAACGGTTGGCGACCACGCCGACAGTGGTGGCGTGCGCGGCCTTGATGTCGGCCATCAGCATCTCGGCGACCGCCTTCACCTCCTGCGGCTGGCGCTCGAAGGCCTTGACCACCAGGATGATCGGCGCCGACAGATTGGCCGCGATCCGCGCGTTGAAACTCAGTTCGGACGGCGAGGCGACGTCGGTGTAGTCGGATCCGATCACCAGGACGTTGTCGCATTGCTCGGCGACGGTGTGGTACCGGTCGACGATCTCGGCGACGGCGGCGTCGGGGTCGGCGTGCACGTCGTCGTAGGTGACGCCGATGCACTGCTCGTAGGGGATGTCGACCGACGCGAACTGGTGCAGGAGGTCGAGGATGTAGTCGTGTTCGCCGGCGGCGGCCCGAGAGATCGGCCGGAAGACGCCGACCCGTCCGCCCGCAGCCGTGAGTACGGCGAGCACCCCCAGCGCGATCGTGGATTTGCCGGTATCGCCTTCCGCCGACGCGACGTAGATGCTGCGGGCGCCCGTGCCAGTCATGCATCCGAGCGTAGTCGGTCGGGACGCATTGCTCGGACCGGCCGCCTCCGGCCCGTCACCGGACGACGGCACGCACCACCATCTCGGCAATCTCGTCGTCGGACATCACGCTGTCGGGGACGAGCATGCAGGAGTACACCACGCGGACCATGAACTCGCTGCCCGCGCGGGGGTCGGGGTACAGCACCGCTGCCTCGTCGTCCTGCACATCGGGCGCCGTGGCGTCGACGATCATCTCGATCAGCGACGGCCGCTCGGAATCGTGCGTGGTGATCAGGGCCCGCACCACTTCCTCGGGTTCGTTCCGGAGGACGTACTGCAGCGCCTCGTGCTCGCGGATGTAGGCGAGGCTGCCGCGGACGCGTTCACGGATCCGCTCGCCGGGGTCGGGCTGATCGGCACCCCACACCCGCAGCTGCGTCCGGAGCTGCTCGAGTTCGCGCGCCATGATCGCGGCGACGAGCGCATCGCGCCCGCCGAACATGCGGTAGGCCGTGGCGCGTGCGACGCCTGCCTGCCGCGCCACCGAGGTCAGGCTGAGGGCTTTGGCCCCGAAGCGCGACACCAGTGCGACGCCCACTTCCACCAACCGGTCACGATCCATGGGTTGAACGGTATCGAATCCCACTACCGTTCCGGGCGGATGTCTCGTCTCGATGGACGAGAATCACTCACTCCTCGTCGATGTAGTGCATGGCCGCCTCTTCGGCCGAAGCGCCCGCGCCGTCGACGCCGGCGTCGGTCGCGAGCAACTGGTTGTCCACATCCGGACCGACGCCCTCGTCCGGCGCGATCAATCGCCCCGCCCGCCGGTCGCCGACCTCGTCGCGCTCTGGGAAGTCCGGGTCGCCGTCCTCGTCTGCATAGCCGACGTCGGGCACCTCTTCAGCGAGTCTCTCGTCGAGACAGTCGTGCTCGTGGGATGCAGGCGCGTAGTCGGGCGGCGAGTAACCGCGGTCGAGGACGTCCGACAGTTCGCTGTCGGCGAGAGTGTCCGCCGGCTGCAACTGATCGGTGTCGTCCTGGTCGTACTCGCCACCTTCGTACGAATCACGAGCGCTCATACTTCCAGGCTAGTGCTTCGGCGTCCGCGCGTGGACGTGTTCTCCGCTACCTTCGCCACGGCTCGTAGCTGCGCGGATCCTCGATCGGTTCCAGGTGAATCGTGGGTACGAGGTCCTCGACCTCATCGTGCAGCGCGGCCTCGACCTCCTCGAGCAGGTCGTGTCCGCGCTGCACGGTCCATTGGCCCGGTACCAGCATGTGCAGCTGCACGAATCGCAGATGGCCGGCCTCGCGCGTGCGTACGTCGTGGAAGTCGACGCCGTCGCCCCGGAATCGGTCGAGGACCCGGTCGATCGCCGCGCGTTCGGCATCGGGCACCGCCGAGTCCATCAGCCCGCGCGTCGACTGGCGCACCAAGCGGTAGCCGACGAAGACGATGTTGACCGCGACGGCGATCGCGATGAGCGGGTCGAGGATCGTCCAGCCGGTGAGTGCCACCACCGCGACTCCGGCGATCACGCCCGCGGTGGTCCAGACGTCGGTCATCAGATGCTTGCCGTCGGCCTCGAGCGTCAGCGACCGGTGCTGTCGGCCCGCGCGGATCAGCTGCCACGCCACCGCGGCGTTGATCACCGACGCCAGCACCGAGACCGCCAGACCGACGCCCACCGATTCGAGGTCACGCGGAATGAGCAGCCGGTCGACGGCCGTCACGATGATGACGATCGCGGCCACCACGATCATCACTCCTTCGACCACCGCGGAGAAGTACTCGCTCTTGACGTGACCGAAGTTGTGCTCGTCGTCGGCCGGCTTCGCCGCGATGCGCAAGGCGATGAACGCCACCACGGCGGCCACGAGGTTCACCACCGACTCGGCGGCGTCGGAGAGCAGACCCACCGATCCGGTCATCCACCACGCGACCATCTTCAGCGCGATCACCACGATCGCCGTCACGATGCTCAGCAGTGCCCACCTGGTCAGGTCCCGTGTCTGTTCCACCACACCGGAATCATCCCGCACGCCGGCGGGTCGCGCACCATCCGACGCCACGGAAAGTCGGCATTACGCTGCGGATTCTTCCGCACAGGGGGAGCATTGAAGCATGCTCGACGAGTTGAACGACCAGGCCCGCGCCGACTACGACTCCGGCGAGTTCAGCACGGCACTCGCCGGCTTCTCGGTCCTCCGCGAGATCCGTTCACGCCGCGAGGGCCCGTATTCGGTGAAGTACCTCGAGGCACTCCACAACAGCGTCCGCTGCATGTCGATGCTGGAGATGTGGGACGACGCCGACCTCCTGTGCAGCGAGTTGCACAGCAAGTACGTGCGCACGCTCGGTCGCGGTCAGGAGGTGACGGTCGACGTCGCCAAACACTGGGCGTGGGCGATGGTGCACCGCCACGACCTGCGACCGGCCACAGCACTGTATCTGACCACCGCCGACGCCATGTGGGATGCGGACGCGCCGGGCGCGCGCCGTCTCATCGGCGCGGCGGCCGTCGTCCCCGACGCCCGACCGGCCGAGATGGTGTGGCGGGGCCGGGTGGACGGTGTCCCGATCGCGCACACCGACGAACTGCTGGCGGTGCTGGGCGCCGTCGCCGAACGGCTCGCGGAACACGCAGACGCCGAGCCGACCCTCACCCTGGACGGTTTGGCGCTCACCGGCTGAGCTCGGTCAGATCACCGGTTCCTCACGCTCGATCCTGGCGGCCAGCGCGCTGACCTTGCCCGGCACGGTGAACAGCGTGACGACGCTGACCACGATGAGCAGCACCGCGAGGATCCACAGGATGGTCGAGAGGGTCCAGACGGCGGGCAGCACGATCATCGCGATACCCGCGAGCACCGAGACCACACCCGAGAGCATCACCAACCAGCGGGGCGCCATGGTGACCGTGAAGCGCGACCCGAGCAGATCCTGCAGACCGCCGATGATCCATCCGATGCCGATGAAGACGCCCAGGAGCACCAGCGACTTGGACGGGTTGATGGTGGCGAGTACGCCGACGGCGAGCACGATTCCGCCGAACACGCCGAGGAGCAGCCGGGTCCCCGCGGTCGCCCGGGTCAGCGCGAAGGCGACGAAGAGCCGGAAGAGCCCGGCGACGATGAGCGAGATGCCGAACAGCACACCGATCACGGCCAGTGTCGCGGCGGGCCAGACGAGCGCGACGATGCCCAGCGCGATTCCGACGAGCGAGGAGAAGATGACGAAGGTCCGCACGGCGCCGACCGCGTCGTTCGGGAGAACCGACGGCGATGCTTGAGTGGTCATGCACGCAGCGTAGCGTGCAGACCTATGACTGATAAGGCCTTCTTCACCGTCGACGGCGCCGGTCGGTACGACCCCACCGGGTATGCGGTGGGACTGTGGGGCCCGGACGCGCTGAACGGACCGTCGGTCTGCGCGATCGCCGCCCGCGCCGCCGAGAACGCTGGCGGCAGTGCCGATTTCACTCCCGCACGGTTCACCCTCGAGTTGTTCAAGAGCGCACGACGGCTGCCCACCGTGCCCACCACGACCGTCCTGCGCGACGGTCACCGCATCCGGGTCATCGAGGTGTCGGTACGGCAGTACGACGGCGACGCCGAGATCCTCGTCGCGCGCGGCAACGTCGTGTTCCTGAAGACGGGTTCGAATCCGCCGGGCGAGCGATGGGAGCGCCCCGCGCGGGAGCGGACCTTCACCCCGCCCGCCGACGCCGGTGACGGCTACCGGCCGTGGTTCCGGACCGAGGGCGGGACGTGGTCCAACGACATGGGCGAGTACCAGAACTCCGAGCGGCTCACGATCTGGAGCAGGCCGTTCAACGCCGTCCCCGATGAGGAGTTGACGCCCTTCCAGCGCGCGGTGATCGCCGCCGAGTCGACGAGCCTGGTCACGAACATCGGCGACGGCGGTATCGGGTTCATCAACTGCGATCTGACCGTCGCGGTCGCCCGATTGCCGGAGGGCGTCCGCGTCGGCGTGGAGGCCGACTCGCACATCGAGAACGCGGGCGTCTCCGTCGGCACCGCCAACCTGTACGACGAGCACGGACAGTTCGGGGTGGGAATGGTGACCGCCGTCGACAACACCCGCGCGATGATCGATTTCACGACCGTGAAGCCGTACACCAACCGGGCCCCCGAACTGAGCTGACCCGGGAGAACCGGCGGCGACCACACCTGGGCGAGTAGTGTTCTAAGTCACAGCGAGCTATTTCCGGAGGCTGTCGTGACGAACAGGTATCTCAGGTACGGTGATCGTCGTTTCATCATCAATCGCGAGACGGAAGCCCGCCTTCACCGCGCGCTCGACAAGGTCTACGCCGACGGGAGCGCGGGCCACGAGTGGCTCAACCTCTACCCCGACAGCGAGGCCGAGTGCCGGCTGCTGATCGCCGCGGGGGTGCCGATCACGATTGAGACGGAGCCGTATCTCGACGCTCCTGCTTAGCCGCGTCTGCTTTCTCCGCCCGCCGGCGCGCATTGCGCGGGAGGATGTACCGGGTGTCGATGAGCCAATAGGCCGCGAAGACCGCTCCGGCGAGGCCCCAGCCGAGCAGGATGTCGAAGACGTAGTGCTCGCCGCTGTAGACCAGCGCGAACGCCATGGTGAGCGCGTACCCCATGAACATCGTCTTGCCGAACCAGCGCGTTCGCGGCCACATGAACAGCGCGAGCAGCATCGTCAGTCCCGCATGCAGGGACGGGATCGCGGCGACGAGATTCGACTTCGTCTGACCGAACCGGACCGCTCGCAGCACCATGTCCAAGCCGATCACACTCCAGCCGCGGTCGGAGATCCGCTCCACGTACGGTTCGGCGCCGGGATTCTCCGGATGCACCTCACCGAGCAGGTTGCCGGGCACCTCGACGTCGGCCCGGTACATGCACGGCGGATCGTGCGGACTGTCGGCGACCTGCGCGACGGTGCAGCGGGCCGCCGCCCACGGCGGCGCCGCCGGGACCAGCGTGTAACCGACCAGGCCGAGGAAGCTCACCGCGATGAAGCACGCGGCGAACCGGCGCCACAGCGCCCGATCGCGCACCCACAGCACCGCGGCGGTCGCGTACGGAACGATGAAGTACGACATGTAGACCGCGCTGGTGATGACCTCCCACCACGGCGGCGAGGACTCCTTCAGATGCGACTGAAGCCAGACGGTCGGGTTGGTCCCGAAGATCCAGTGGTCGACGTCCGGCGCGAGTTGCCAGTGCGTCGGCATGTCGAGCCACACCGCGATGTTCCGGGTCCAGTCGTAGAGCATCAGGATCAGGACGAAGGGCAGCCAGTCGATCAGCACGGTGCTGACGCGACGGCGCCCGATGGTGGCGGCCGCCATCCCGAACGCGAGAAAGAAGATGAGACTCGTCCGGTCTGCGGCGATGCCGTACCGCCAGAAGTAGACGGCCAGGCTCACCGCCCAGATCGTCAGCAGGATCCGGCGCAGCAACCGGAAGTCGCGCACCTTCTCCTCGACGACTTCGATGGGCGCGTCGTCCGGGGGGAGATCCGGGATCGAGTCCGCACCGGCGGGAGGATCGTCTGGGTCGGGGTCGGATCCACCCGCCGTACCCGGCGACGCCGTGTCCACGCTCACGCCCGAGCCTCCTGCCCCAGTCGAGGACGGTGCCACCGTCCATGGCGAACTCTATAGAAGTTCTCCGGGAATTGGCTGTCAGTGCACCGGATGTCTTCCTTGCGGCCACCCCGGAGGCGGTCGGCCAGACGATAGGCTGGGTTCATGCGAGTCGGAGCCCATCTTCGCCAGGACGAGAACCCCGTCGCCACCGCCGAGGAACTCGGGATCGACATCTTCCAGATGTTCGTCACCGATCCGCAGAGCTGGAAGAAGCCCGAGCCGCATCCGCACGCCGAGCAGATCCGCGAGTCGCCGATCGACGTGGTCGTGCACTCGAGCTATCAGATCAACGTGGCGAGCCTGAACAACCGCCTGCGGATGCCGTCACGCAAGGCTGTGGAGCAGCAGGCCGCGGCGGCCGCCGACCTCGGCGCGATCGGCCTCGTGGTGCACGGGGGCCATCTGAAGGACGGGGAGGACGCGGCCGACGGATTCGCCAACTGGCGCAAGCTGTTCGAACGACAGGCGGACAAGGGCGGCTTCGGGGTGCCGATCCTGATCGAGAACACCGCGGGCGGCGATCACGCGATGGCCCGGACACTGGAGTCGATCGAGCGCCTGTGGGACGCCGTCGGAGACTTCCCCGAGGCCGGGTTCTGCCTCGACACCTGCCATGCCTGGGCCGGCGGTGAAGACCTCGTCGGCCTCGTGGAACGGATCAAGTCGATCACCGGCCGGATCGATCTGATCCATCTGAACAACTCGCGTGACGAGTTCGACTCGGGCCGCGACCGGCACGCCAACCTCGAGTCCGGCCAGATCGATGCGGAGGTGCTCGCCGAGTTGATGAAGACCGCCGGTGCACCCGGTGTGCTGGAGACGCCCGCCGACGGCATTCCCGACGATCTGGCGTATCTGCGATCGCTCTGACGGGCACCGGGCGCCGTCCGCTTGCATTTGTTAGCGGGGCCACACCGCACTCATATTGTCCGTCTGAACGGCTAGCGGTACGCTGTCAATAGTTACCGGCAAGTAACATAGTCGGCACCGAGTCAGCCACCGGAGCCACGCCCCCGGGAAACGAACTTCTAGAACAGCGAGTAAGGAAAACCATGGGCCATTACAAGTCCAACCTGCGCGATCTGCACTTCAACCTCTTCGAGATGTACAAGCTCGACGAGGTCCTCGCCTCCGGCGAGTTCGGCGACCTCGACCACGACACCGCGGTCGACATGCTCCGCGAAGTCAAGCACCTCGCCGAGGGCGTCATCGCCGACTCGTTCGCGGACGCCGACCGCAATCCCCCGGTCTTCAACCCGGAGGACCACAGCGTCACCATTCCCGACAGCTTCAAGAAGTCGTACAACGCCCTGATCGAGGCCGGCTGGGACAAGGTCGGCGTCGACGAGGAACTCGGCGGCCTGCCCGCACCCCGCTCGCTGTACTGGGCGATCGGCGAGATGATCCTGGGCGCCAACCCGCCGGTGTTCATGTACGCCGCCGGTTCGGGCTTCTCGAACATCTTCTACGACAACGGCACCGACGAGCAGAAGAAGTGGGCCGCCATCTGCTCCGAGCGCGGTTGGGGCGCCACCATGGTCCTGACCGAGCCGGACGCCGGCTCGGACGTCGGCGCGGGCATCACCAAGGCCACCCTTCAGGAAGACGGCACCTGGCACATCGAGGGCGTCAAGCGCTTCATCACCTCGGCCGACCAGGACATGACCGAGAACATCTTCCACCTGGTCCTGGCCCGCCCCGAGGGCGCCGGACCGGGCACCAAGGGTCTGTCGCTGTTCTTCGTTCCGAAGTTCCACTTCGACCATGAGACCGGCGAGCTGGGCGAGCGCAACGGCGCCTTCGTCACCAACGTCGAGCACAAGATGGGCATCAAGGCCTCGGCCACCTGTGAGGTCAGCTTCGGCCTGCACGGCACCCCGGCCAAGGGCTGGCTCGTCGGCGAGGTCCACAAGGGTATCGCCCAGATGTTCGACGTCATCGAGCACGCCCGCATGATGGTCGGCACCAAGGCCATCTCGACGCTGTCGACCGGCTACCTCAACGCTCTCGATTACGCCAAGCAGCGCGTGCAGGGCGCCGATCTGACGCAGATGACCGACAAGGCCGCTCCGCGCGTCACGATCACGCACCACCCGGACGTGCGCCGCGCGCTGATGACCCAGAAGGCCTACGCCGAGGGTCTGCGCGCCGTGTACCTGTACACCGCGTCGCACCAGGACGCCGTCGCCGCGAAGATCGTCTCCGGCGCGGACGCCGAGATGGCGCACAAGGTGAACGACCTGCTCCTCCCGATCGTCAAGGGCGTCGGCTCCGAGCGTGCCTACGAGAAGCTGACCGAGTCCCTGCAGACGCTGGGCGGTTCGGGCTTCCTGCAGGACTACCCGATCGAGCAGTACATCCGGGACTCGAAGATCGACTCGCTGTACGAGGGCACCACCGCCATCCAGGCGCAGGACTTCTTCTTCCGCAAGATCATCCGCGACAAGGGCCAGGCACTGGCCCACGTCGCAGGCCAGATCCAGGACTTCATCGACAACGGCCAGGGCAACGGTGGCGAACAGTTTGCGGCCGAGCGCGCACTGCTCAAGACCGCCAACGAGGACGTCCAGGCCATGGCCGCCAAGCTCACCGGCTGGCTGATGAGCGCGCAGGAGGATCCGAAGCAGCTGTACCTGATCGGCACCGCGTCGGTCCGCTTCCTGATGGCCGTCGGCGATCTGCTGATCGGCTGGCTGCTGCTGCGTCAGGCCGTCGTCGCGCAGGCCGCGCTCGACGCCGGTGCCTCCGGTGACGACAAGGCGTTCTACGAGGGCAAGGTGGCCTCGGGTGTGTTCTTCGCGAAGAACATGCTGCCGCTGCTGACCTCCGTTCGCCAGATCGTCGAGAACAACGTCGACAACGACCTGATGGAGCTCGACGAAGCCGCGTTCTGATCGGGCGGTTCAGATCCGGTCCACTCCGACCGGCGCAAGCGCAGGGACCCCGCCGGGAGCAGCCAGTTTCCCGGCGGGGTTCTCTCGTCACCGGATCCGGTCTACGGTCGGATCGGGGGAACTTCGTCCGATTGGAGCGCGAGGCAATGAAAGCACTCGTCTATCACGGGCCCGGGAACAAGTCGTGGGACGACGTGCCCGAACCTCGGATCCAGGCGCCCACCGATGTCATCGTGAAGATCGACGCGACGACGATCTGCGGCACCGACCTGCACATTCTGAAGGGCGACGTCCCCGCTGTCACGCCGGGACGCATCCTCGGCCACGAGGGCGTCGGGACGATCACCGAGGTCGGCGCGGCGGTGACCACGCTGTCTGTCGGCGATCAGGTGATCATCTCCTGCATCAGCGCGTGCGGTAAGTGCGCCTATTGCAAGCAGGGCGTGTTCTCGCACTGCCTCGGCGACGAGGGCACCTCGGGGATCGGCTGGATCTTCGGCCACCTCATCGACGGGACGCAGGCCGAGTACGTCCGTGTGCCCTACGCGGAGACCTCCGTGTACCGGCTGCCCGACACCATGCGTCCGGAACAGGGCGTCGTCCTCTCGGACATCCTTCCGACCGGTCACGAGATCGGCGTCCGCTACGGCGCGGTGAAGCCCGGGGACGTGGTCGCGGTCATCGGTGCCGGCCCCGTCGGCCTGGCCGCGATCGCCACGGCGGGACTCTACGGCCCGAGCCGCGTCATCGCCGTCGATGTGGATGCAGGCCGCGTCGAGCAGGCCCGCAGGTTCGGCGCCACGGACGGCGTCGTATCGTCCGACGACGACTGGCGCGAGCAGATCCTCGCGATGACCGACGGCCTCGGCGTCGACGTCGCCATCGAAGCGGTCGGAGTGCCGCAGACCTGGAACATGTGCCTGGACATCGTGCGCCCGGCGGGACACGTCGCCAACGTCGGAGTGCACGGCACCGGCGTCGACCTGCCGCTGCAGGATCTCTGGATCACCAACGTGACGATGACGATGGGACTGGTGAACACCGACACCCTCGGCACCCTGCTCAAGATGGTGGCGCAGCGGAAGATCGACCCGGACGTGTTCATCAGCCACCGGTTCGCACTGCACGACATGATGGACGCCTATGACGTCTTCGAACGCGCCGCGGAGACCAAGGCGCTGAAGGTGGTGCTCACCGCGTAGCGACGATCCGCTACCGCGCGTTCGCAGCCGCGATCACCGCGGTCAGCAGTCCCGGGTAGGCGGCTTCCATCTCGGCGTCGCGCAGCACGTACTCGGCTCCCTGGCCGGCGGGTCGGCGCTCGATCACGCCCGCCTCGCGCAAGATCTTGAAGTGATGGCTCGCGGTGGCCTTCGTGACGGTGTCGTACAACCCGGCGCACGAGACGGGCGCGCCCGCGCGGCTCAACCGCCGCACCATCTCCAGACGGACCGGATCGGCCAACGCGCTCAGCACCGCGTGCAGGTCGGCGACGTCCAACCGCGCAGTCGTCCCCGTCACGGGTCCACCTCCTCGAAAACAGTTTGATGGTTGTCGAACAGTTGCGGTACTGTCGTCACTGTTCGATCTCTATCAAACATACTCGAGGACGCCATGACCAGCAGCACCGTCACCGACCGACCGGTGGAGCGGACCACGCATCCGCAGGCGTGGTCGTATCTGCTCCTGCTCGCGCTTCTCGCGCTGGCACTGGGCTGCTCCGGACTGCCGTCGCCGCTCTATCCGATCTACCAGTCGGAATGGCATATGAGCCCGCTGACGATCACCATCGTCTTCGCGGTGTACGCGATCGGCGCGCTCGGATCGGCGCTGACCGTGGGCCCGGTCTCCGACGCCGTGGGCCGCAAACCCGTGCTCATCGCCGCACTGATCTCCATCCTCGCCGGACTCGGCCTGTTCCTCATCGCCACCAATGCGTGGGAGCTGATGATCGCCCGCTTCCTGCACGGAGGCGCGATCGGTGCCATCACCGTGGTGGCGGGCGCGGCACTGCTCGACGTCCGACCGCGCGACGGCGCCCGCAACGGCATGGCCAGCGGTATCGCCCTCAACGTGGGGATCACGATCACCGTCTTCGGTGCCGCCGCCGCGGCGCAGTGGGCATCGAACCCGCTGCGCGTGCCCTTCGCGATCGTCGGCGCCGTGGTCGTGGTGATGCTCGTCGCCGTGATCGCACTCGTGGAACCGCACACCGAACGCACCGGCGGCCGCATCCGCCTGCAGCGTCCGTCGATCCCGAAGGAGATCACCTCCGACTTCTGGTTCTCCGGAATCGGCATCATGACGGCGTGGTCGGTCCTCGGCGTCTTCCTGAGCCTCTACCCCGCGCTGACCCAGCACGCCACCGGCCACACGTCGGTGATCTTCGTCGGCGTCGTCGTGGCCGTGATGGCCGCGGCCTCCGCGGCGTCCCAGTGGGTGGGCGGCCGGCTCGATCCCCGCACCGCCGCCATCACCGGCGACCTGGGGATGATCGTCGCACTGCTGTCGGCGATCTGGGCGCTGCACACCGGGTCGACGGCATTCGTGATCGTCGATTCCATCGTGCTCGGCGCGGCCTTCGGTCTGGCGTTCGGAGGGTCTCTGCGGCATCTGAACGACGTCACGCCCGCGGATGCGCGCGGCCGGGTGATGAGCGCGTACTACCTGCTCGGCTACTTGGCGATGGGCGTTCCGACCGTCATCGCCGGGGCGCTGTCGTCGTCGTACGGAACCGCCGAGGTGTTCCCGTGGTTCGCCGGTGCCGTGGCCCTGGCGTGCTTCACGGCAGCGGTGCTCGGCCTCCGGGGCGGTCGGCCGGATCGGGTGCCCGCGGCCGGTGCCTAGGGCGGAAGGACCCGTCAGCCCTCGATGCCGAGATCGACGAGCAGTTCCTCCGCGATCCGCTCCAGATCGGCACGGATGCGCGCGGGGTCGACATTCGGCGGCAGCCGGACCTCCAACTCCGCCTCGAACAGCATCCCACCGGCCATCGGGGCCTCCCGGGTGCCGGTCGTCATCTTCTCGATCGAGACCCCGCCGGCGCTCAGCGCCGCCGAGAGTTCGTGAACGATGCCGGGACGATCGTTCCCGAGCAGTCCGATCGTGAGCGCCGGCCAATCGGCGGTGCTCGGTTCGGCGCCGTCCGCCGAATGGACCGCCACCTCCAGCAGCCCGTCCAGTCCGGTGACCGCGGCGATCAGTGCGTCGGCGCGCTCGTCGGGAACCGCCACGACGACGATGCCCGCGAACTTGCCCGCGAGTTGTGCCAGCTGACTGCGCTCCCAATTGCCGCCCTGCGCGGCGACCGCATCGGCGAGTGCCGACACCAGCCCCGGACGGTCGTCCCCGATCACCGACAGCACCAGATTCCGCATGGTCGAAGCGTATCGGGGAATGCTCACGCGGGCGGTCGCACCGGCAGGTTCTCCCGGAGGAATCGGCTCAATCTCTCCACGGCCGGCGTACGGATCGTCGAGGCCCAGGCCAGCCCGATGTCGCGGCGCAGCGTCTCCGGCGCCACCGGGACCTCGGCCACGCCGGCGATCGGGCGCCCGGCCCGCGGCAGCAACGCGATGCCCAGACCTCGTTCGACGAACTCGCGGGCGGTCGCGAACTCGGTGATCTCGATCGCGACCCTCGGCGTGTATCCCGCCGCGGCGCACCACTCCTGCGTCGCGCGCCGCAGGTGATACGTCTCCGGGTTCGCGATGAAGTCTTCGCCCGACAGCTCCGCGAGCGCCACCGAGGAACGCCGCGCACTCCAGTGATTCTCGGGTACCGCCACGACGATCTCCTGTGAGCCGACCATCGCGTGCTCCACCTCGTGCGCGAGCGGAATGGTGATCGCGAGATCGAGCTCCCCGGACCGCAGATCGGCCACCAACTGTGCGCCGTGAGCCTGTTTGAGCTCCAGGCGGATCCCCGGATTGCGGTGGTGGAAGGCCGCCAGAAGTTCGGGCACCTCGCCGGAACCCATCGTCAGCGGAAAGCCGAAACGAACCGATCCGGTGCTCCCGTCTCCTGCGTCGACCGCGCGCTCCACAGCGTGTTCGAGCGCGGCGAGCGGTGCGCGGATATCGGCGACCAACGACAGCGCGGCCGGAGTCAACCGCACCTTGCGTCCGTCTTTGATCAACAACGGAACGCCCATCTGCGCTTCGAGCGCGTGCAGGCGCCTGCTCATCGAACTCTGCGAGACGCCGAGCGCAGCCGCCGCGGCGGTCATCGAACCGCCGTGGGATTCGAGTGCGGTCAGCGCGCGCAGTCGAGGGGACAGCTCCCCGGTCCATTCATGCACAATCGGATCATATTCCAGCCGAATGACATTAGACGGATCATTAGCGGCGGACGAGCATCGAATACGTCACCTCGACGCGAAGGAGAGCCCGATGAGAATCCGTAACGCAGCCGTCGACCTTCCCGACGCCGACGTCGTCCTGGTGGGCGCGGGCATCATGTCCGCCACCCTGGCCTCGATGCTCGGTCACCTGGAACCCGAGTGGTCGGTGGTGGTGTTGGAAGCCGCCGATCGCGCCGCAACCGAGAGCAGCGATCCGTGGAACAACGCGGGCACCGGTCACTCGGGCTTCTGCGAACTCAACTACATGCCCGACCCGGAGGACTCCGCGAAGGCCGAATCGATCGCGGCGCAGTTCCTCCTGACCCGCGAATGGTGGGCACATCTGGCAGCGGCCGGCGGGCTCGACCCCGCGTCGTTCATCCACACCACCGGGCACCTGAGCGTCGTCTTCGACGGGGACACCGACTACCTGCGGCGCCGTCACGCTACACTGCGCCGGTCGCCGCTCTTCGACCGCCTCGAATTCACCGACGATCCCGCGACCGTCGGCGCATGGGCCCCACTGGTGACCGACGGTCGCGCGCCCGGACCGATCGCCGCCACGCGGCATCCGGACGGGACGGACGTCGACTTCGGGGCGCTGTCGACGGGTCTGCTCGAGACCTCCGGTGCCGAGGTCCTGTTCGGCCATCGGGTGCGCCGGATCGCCCGCGACGCTCACGGCCGGTCCACCGTCACCGGCCGCGGTCGGGCGGGCCGCTTCCGCATCCGCGCTCGGCATGTCTTCGTCGGCGCGGGCGGACAGGCCCTGCGGCAGTTGCAGAAAGCGAAGCTCGACGAGGTGAGCCGCTACGGGGTGCTGCCGGTCGGAGCGGCCTTCCTCCGGTGCGACGCGCCGGAGGTGGTCGCACGGCACGACGGCAAGGTCTACGGGCAGGCCCCGATCGGCGCCCCGCCGATGTCTGTGCCGCATCTGGATCGCCGGACCGTTCGCGGCCGCGACCATCTGATGTTCGGCCCGTACGCCACGTTCAGCACCCGGCTGCTCAAGGGTGGGCACCTGTGGGACTTCTTCGCCACACTGCATCCGCGGAATCTGTGGACCGTGATGTCGGCCGCGGCGACGAACCTGGATCTCGTCCGGTACCTCGTCTCCGAACTGCTCGCGGGGCGCGCGAAACGCTTCGCACAGCTCCAGCGGTACCTCCCCGAGGCCCGCGACGCGGACTGGACCCTGGTGCACGCCGGCCAGCGCGCGCAGCTCGTCACGCCCGGCCCGGGAGTCGCCGGAGTGCTGCAGCAGGGCACCGAGTTGATCGTGAGCGCCGACCGGCAGGTCTCCGGACTGCTCGGCGCATCGCCGGGTGCATCGACGGCCGTGCCGATCATGATCGATCTGCTCCGACGCGCCTTCCCCGCCGAATGGTCGCAGCGGTGGGCAGAGGACCTGCACGCGGCAGTGCCCGATCTGCGCGTCGAGGAGTGGACCCACGACGACGTGCGCCGCGCGACGGCCGAGACCGCCCGCGCACTGCGGCTGCGACCGCCGGCCGAGCACCGCTGAAAGACGAGCGACGGCCCCGCATTCGTGCGGGGCCGTCGCAGGCGTCGATCCGGTGCGGAGACTCTACTTCGGTGGCATCCGGATGCCGCCGTCCACGCGGACCACCTCGGCGTTCATGTACGAGTTCGTGATGAGCTCCTCGACCATCGACGCGAGCTCGTCCGGCACGCCCAGTCGCTTCGGGAACAGCACGCTCTCGCCGAGCTTGGCCTTGAACGCCTCCGACTCCGGACCCGAGCCGTAGATCGGGGTGTCGATCAGGCCGGGGGCGATGCAGTTCACGCGGATGCCCGCCGCCGACAGGTCGCGGGCGACCGGCAGCGTCATGCCGACCACGCCGCCCTTCGACGACGAGTACGCGGCCTGGCCGATCTGGCCGTCGAAGGCCGCGACGGATGCGAGGTTGACGATGGCGCCGCGCTCTCCGTTCGCATTCGGCTCGTTGCGGCTCATCGCGGTGGCGGCGAGGCGGACCGTGTCGAAGGTACCGATCAGGTTGATCGCGATGACCTTCTTGTAGAGGTCCAGGTTGTGCGCCGAGGCGAACTCGCCGTCGCGGCCGATGGTGCGCTGGGCCCAGCCGATACCGGCCGAGTTGACCACGGCCTTCAGCGGTCCGAGCTCGACAGCCTTGTTGACCGCCGCCTCGATCTGTGCGGTGTCGGTGACGTCGACAGCGACGAAGACGCCGTCGATCTCCTTGGCCAGGGCCTCGCCGTCCTCGGCTTTCAGGTCGGCGATGACCACCTTGGCGCCCCGCGCGGCGAGCCGGCGAGCCGTCGCGGCGCCGATGCCCGAGGCACCTCCGGTCACGATTGCACTTGCTCCATTGATATCCATGTCGGGGAGCATATCTGCCGGTGACCGGCAGCACAGCGCCGGGGCTGAAACACGTTTCAGTCCGCGGCTTCCGCAGGGCCGATCAGCGGCAGCGGACCACCGGTTCCGGGTCGTACTTGACGGTCCGGGTGTGCCGGTAGGTCTCCTGGCCGGTCTTGAGACTGCGGATGATCCTGGTGTTGGACGCGGTGAAGCCGGGCTGACCGCTGCTGGGCACACAGCTCTGCCCCGCCGGGACCTCCACGGTCGTCGGTGAGGTCGGATCGGTGCGGTCGCCCGTCACCGATTGGACCTCGACCGTCTTGGTGCTCCACATCCGGACGGTGATGCTCGACGGCGTCCACGACGTGTCGATGACGATCCCGTACGGCGTGTTGTTCTTGAACTGCAGATCGATGGCGCCCTCGAACACCGTGGCCTCGCGCGCCTCGGGATAGCGCGAGATGTAGTAGCTGTGCTCGGTGTGGGCGACGTCCTCCAGCCCGGCGAAGTACGAGGCGTTGTACAGCGTCGTGGCGAACTGCGAGATGCCGCCGCCGACCGCCTCGGACGGACGGCCGTGATCGATGATCCCCGACTCGACGTAGCCCTGGGCCGTCCCGCGCGGTCCGGTGTAACCGTTGAGCGAGAAGGTCTGGCCGGGCAGCACCAGCGCGCCGTCCACCTCTTCGGCGACGAGCCGGATGTTCTCCCCCGACGGTCCGCTGAACCCGCCGGTGGTGAACTCGGACACGACTTCCTTCACCCCCAGCTTCTTCGCCCGCTTCGTGTCGACCTTGGGTCGGGTGATCTTGTAGGCCACCCGGCCCGACCGGGAGTCGGCGGAGACAGCCAGCTTCTCGATCTCGGCGGCTGTCCGGGTCCAGTCGACCGCGGCGCCGTCGGACGACGGCACCACGACGGGCGCGCCGCCGGTCAGCCGGAAACTCGCATCGACCGGGGTCGACTCGGTCTTGGCTGCGCGGTCGCCGAGGACTTCCCGCGCCTTCTTGGGATCCACGTGCGGGGTCAGACCGCCGCGGCCGTCGGGCACGAACGACACGAGCGCGCCCGCCTCCCGCGGTGAGACGATTACTCGCGCTCCGCGTCCGGCGAGCGGGACCGCAGACGCCGTCACGTTCTGGGCCGGCCCGTCGAGGGTGGCCTGAACCGTCTCAGCCGAGACGGTCGGCGAGAAGGGCTCCATCTCGAGGTCGATCGGGTGACCGCTGAGCCAGTTGTCGGCGATGGCCTGCTTCGCGGCCTCGCGCTTGATACGCAGTCCCTTGGACGGGAAGTCGCCGACCGGTTGCAGACCGTCGAAATGGACACCGCCCTCGACGGCCGCCTTCTCGAGCGACTCCCGATGCTCGTCGAGCGCCGCGTTGAAGTCGGCGTCGTCGAGCGAGACGACCGGGGCCACATCGCGAGAGAGGCCGATCATGCCGAGGAATCGATCCCAGGGATTGCGCGGCTGGTCCATGAGGCGCGCGAGCGTTGCTTCGACGTCGAAGTCGGCACCGAGCGCGGCCGGATCGATCTGCGCCGAGCCGGAATCAGTACGCACCGAGACCGGGCTGTGTGCGGCCACCGTCAGTCCGGTGAGCTTCGCGCGCGCCTGATCTTCGGTGAGGTCGCCCAGATCGAACTCGGCGATGTGTGCGCCGCGGGCCGTGTGGCCGTGGGTGAGGATCGCGTCGATCCCGAAGATCGCGCCGACGAGCAGCAGCGCACCGATGAGCGCGCGGGCGACCCACCGGCGGTGATCGGAGCGATCGTCGGAAGAGGTCACAACTGTCGAATCCTAGCCGGGAACAAGAGCTCCGGCTGAACCGCCGGGTCGGGGGTCTGGCGGTTCAGCCGGAGCTATCCGGTTTATAGGTGGCGGGTGCGGGGGCGTTACACATCCGCGGAAAAAACTTCGGAGTTCTCATCGATGATCGCAGGCCCCGGTCAGCGCCGTGCGGCGGCCGACCGGGGCCTGCGATCCGATGCGGGGATCAGCCTTCGACGATGGCCGTGACGCCCTGGCCGCCCGCGGCGCAGATCGACACCAGCGCACGACCGCCGCCGTTCTCCTTGATCTGCTTGGCGGCCTGCGCGATGATCCGGCCGCCGGTGGCGGCGAACGGGTGCCCGGCGGCCAGCGAGGAGCCGTTGACGTTGAGCTTGCTGCGGTCGATCGAGCCCAGCGCCCCGTCCAGGCCGAGACGCTCGGTGCAGTACTCCTCCGACTCCCACGCCTGCAGGGTCGCCAGGACCACGGAGGCGAAAGCCTCGTGGATCTCGAAGAAGTCGAAGTCGGCCAGGGTGAGGCCGTTGCGCTGCAGCAGGCGGGGGACCGCGTATGTCGGTGCCATGAGCAGCCCGTCGGGGCCGTTCACGTAGTCCACCGCGGCGGTCTCGGTGTCGCGCAGGTAGGCCAGCACCGGGAGATTCTTCTCGGCGGCCCACTCGTCGGTGGCGAGCAGGACGGCCGACGCGCCGTCGGTGAGCGGGGTGGAGTTGCCCGCGGTCATGGTGGCGTCGCCCAGGCTCACGCCGAAGACCGGCTTGAGGGTGGCCAGCTTCTCCACCGACGAGTTCGGACGGAGGTTCTCGTCGCGGGTGAGGCCCATGAACGGGGTGATGAGGTCGTCGAAGAAGCCGCGGTCGTAGGCCGCGCCCATCTTCTGGTGGCTGGCGGCGGCCAGCTCGTCCTGCTCGGCGCGGCTGATGCCGAACTCCTTGGCGGTGATGGCGGCGTGCTCGCCCATCGACAGGCCGGTGCGCGGCTCGCCGTTGCGCGGGATCTCGATGCCCAGCTTGGTCGCCAGACCGAGTGCGGCCTTGATCCGGTCCACGGTGCTCTTGGCCCGGTTCACCTCGAGCATCTGCCTGCGCATGTCCTCGGAGACGCCGATCGGGGCGTCGGAGGTGGTGTCGACGCCGCCGCCGATCGCGACGTCGTAGCGGCCTGCGGCGATGCCGTCGGCCACGATCTGAATGGCCTGGAGACCGGTGCCGCACGCCTGCTGGACGTCCACCGCCGGGGTGTAGGGCGACAACGACGAACCGAGCACCGACTCGCGGATGAGGTTGAAGTCACGCGAATGCTTGAGCACCGCGCCGCCGGCGACCATGCCGAGTTTCTCGCCCTGCAGGCTGAAACGGCTGACCAGCCCCTGGAGGGCGGCGGTGAACATGTCCTGATTGCTCGCGGTCGCGTACGCGCGGTCTTGACGCGCGAAGGGAATGCGATTGCCGCCGAGGATGGCGACCGGGCGCTGCTGACGGGTTTCCGGCTGGCGGGGCGTGTACGAGGCCACAACTTCTCCTGGAGAGTCTCGGATGTCGACAGATCGACCTTGAGAGTATTCTTACTCCCGAGTAAGTTAATTGTCGACTCCTGAACCTGCGGCACATGTCACAGACGAGCGGGCTACTGCTCGTCGGCGGCATCCGCTTAGGGTCTCCGGCAGGACCGGTACCCGACACGGGACACGGATTCGTTTCACAGACATCGAAGGAGATAGTCGTGGCAGGCAACACCGACCTGTATTCGTCCATCGTCAACAGCGGCCCGGGCGCTTTCATCGCTTCGCGCGTCGGTCTTCCGCAGCCGCCGGCACTGCGTCGGTACTCGCCGTCTCAGCCCGCTCTCGCCGGTCCGGTCCTGCTCGGCGGCGCCGGACGTCTGGTGGAGCCGATGCGGGAGATCCTCAGCGCGGGCGACGACTACACGCTGGTCGAGAACAACGCCGGCGGACGCAGCGCCGACAAGCTCGGCGCCGCGGTCTTCGACGCCACCGGCATCTCCAAGCCCGCCGATCTCGAGCAGCTCTTCGAGTTCTTCACGCCGATCATGCGTTCGGTGGGCAACTCGGCGCGCTTCGTGGTGCTGGGCACCACACCCGAGCTGACCGCTGAGCCCGACGAGCACGTCGCGCAGCGCGCACTCGAGGGCTTCACCCGCTCGCTCGGCAAGGAGCTCCGCAACGGCGCCACCGCCCAGCTGGTCTATGTCTCGCCCGACGCCAAGACCGGCCTGTCCGGTCTCGAGTCGACCCTCCGCTTCCTGCTGTCGGCCAAGTCGACCTACGTCGACGCCCAGGTGATCCGGGTCGGCGCCGCCGACGCCGCTTCGGTGGAGAGCTGGGACAAGCCCCTCGCCGGCAAGGTGGCCCTGGTCACCGGTGCCGCACGCGGCATCGGCGCCACGATCGCCGAGGTGCTGGCGCGCGACGGCGCCCATGTCATCGCCGCCGACGTCCCGGCCGCGGGCGAGGCCCTCAGCGAGACGGCGAACAAGGTGGGCGGCACCGCGCTGCCGCTCGACGTGACCGCCGAGGACGCGGGAGCCAAGGTCGCCGAGCACGTTCTCGAGCGTCACGGCGGCCTGGACATCATCGTCAACAATGCGGGCATCACGCGCGACAAGCTGCTCGCGAACATGGACGCCGGCCGCTGGAACTCGGTCATCAGCGTGAACCTGATCGCACCGCAGACGCTGGTGAACGAGTTGGTCGAGCGCAAGGCCCTCCGGTCGGGCGGCGCCGTGGTCGACGTCTCCTCCATCGCGGGCATCGCGGGCAACCGCGGCCAGACCAACTACGGCGCGTCGAAGGCCGGCGTGATCGGCCTCGTCGACACCTACGCCCCGATCCTGGCTGAGAAGGGCATCACCATCAACGCCGTCGCCCCGGGCTTCATCGAGACCGCGATGACCGCCGCCATCCCGCTCGCCACGCGCGAGGTGGGCCGTCGCATGAATTCGCTGCAGCAGGGCGGACAGACCGTCGACGTCGCCGAGACCGTGGCGTACTTCGCCAACCCGGCGTCCAACGCGGTCACCGGCAATGTCGTCCGCGTGTGCGGTCAGAGCCTCCTCGGCGCCTGACGGGACCCTGCCATGACCAAGACCGTCACTCTGACGTCCCTGCCGGGCGCGGGCCAGATCTACCCGAAAGCCGTGAGCGCGATGCTCCCGGTGATCGGCAAGCCGGCCCGCGTCAGCGCGGACGCGTCACTGCCCGACACCGTCTACCGGATCGAGAACCTGCGCGTCGACGAGGCGCAGCTCAAGGAGTACTGCCGCACCACGGGTCTGCAGTTCGGTGCGCAGGTACCGTTGACATACCTGTTCGTTCTGCAGTTCCCGCTCGCGATGACCGTGATGGTCTCGCCGGACTTCCCGTTCGGCGCGGTCGGCGCGGTGCATCTGGAGAACCGGATCGAGCGGATCCGGGCCATCGGCGTCGACGAGCCGCTGACCGTCTCGACTCACGCCGAGAACCTCCGGGAGCACCGCAAGGGCATGCTGGTGGACGTGGTCTCGGAGTTCCGCGTCGGCCGCGAACTGGTCGCCGTCCAGACCGGCACATTCCTCAAGCAGCAGCGCACGAGCCTGTCGGACGCCGAACGAGGCCCGGCGCCCAAGGACGTCGCACCGCCGCCGCCCGATCGCGTAGTCAGCGTCGACCTCGGTCTGATCCGCCAGTACGCGAACGCCTCGGGCGACCGGAACCCGATCCACATGGCCGACCTGACGGCGAAGGCCTTCGGCTTCAGCCGCGCCATCGCCCACGGCATGTGGAGTGCGGCCGCCGTGCTCGCGAACGTCGAGGCTCAGCTCCCCGAATCGGTCGTGTACTCGGTCCGCTTCGGGAAGCCGATCCTGTTGCCCGCGAAGGTGAACATGTACACCGACCGGGTGGCCGACGGATACGACCTGTCGATCCTGAACCGCCGCAAGGGCTATCCGCATCTGACCGCCACGACGCGTCCGCGCGTCTGACCGCTTGCCCGCGCTCGGTGAGTCTCCCGCAGGCTTGTTGAGTCCTCCTCAAGGCTTGTTGAGCGAGCGCAGCGAGTCGAAACATGTGTGCATGTCTGTTTCGACTCGCTCCGCTCGCTCAACTGGCCTAAGGAAGAACCCACTCAACTGGCCGAAGGAAGAGCTCGCTCAACAGGCCTAAGGAAATGCTCGCGCAGCGGGCCTAAGGAAGAACTCGCTCAACAGGCCTAGGGAAAGCTCGCACGACGAGCCGCAAAGGCGACTCGCCGAGTCCTCCCCCAGGCTTGTTGGGTCCTCTCCCAGGCTTGTTGAGCGAGCGCAGCGAGTCGAAACGTGTGCATGTCTGTTTCGACTCGCTCCGCTCGCTCAACTGGCCTAAGGAAGAACCCACTCAACTGGCCGAAGGAAGAACCCCCTCAACTGGCCGAAGGAAGAACTCGCTCAACAGGCCTAGGGAAAGCTCGCACGACGAGCCGCAAGGGCAACTCGCCGAGTCCTCTCCCAGGCTTGTTGAGTCCTCTCCCAGGCTTGTTGAGTCCTCTCCCAGGCTTGTTGAGCGAGCGCAGCGAGTCGAAACATGTGCATGTCTGTTTCGACTCGCTGCGCTCGCTCAACAGGCCTAAGGAAGAACTCGCTCAACAGGCCTCAGGAAGAACTCGCTCAACAAGCCTGGGAAGAACCCGCCCAACTGGCCTGGAAGGTTCACTCAAACCGGGCCCGGCCGCGTGAGGGATCCGACTATGTCTCGTCGCCGACGGCGTCCTCCGACACTCCGACACCGCGCAGACCGCGCCAGGTGATGCCGAGCAGCAGGTCGGTGGCCGTTTCGAGGTCGATGTCGCCTTCGGCGATCCGGTCGGCGACGGCCTCGCCGGCGCCGACGAGGGCCACCGCCGTCAATTCGAAATCGACGTCGCTCGCACCCTCGGTGGTGGTGCCGCGGCGGATGAGATCAGTGATCATCGAGGTGATTCCCTCGCGGCTCTCGGTGACGATGTGTGCGAACGTCGCGGTCCCGACCGCGACCCGGTAGAGCACTCGCCACGAATCGGAGTTCTGATAGACGAACCGGAGGAACTCACGCACCAGCGTGCGCGCCTGGTCCTTCTGCCTCATCGTGGGATCAAAACCCGCCGACATGGCTTCCATGAACCGGCCGGACTCGCGCGCGATACAGGCGCTGAACAGTTCGTCCTTGGAGCCGTAGTAGAGGTAGAGCATCGGCTTGGATATCTTGGCCTCGGCGGCGATGGCGTCCATCGAGGTATCCGCGAAGCCATTCGCGGCGAACGCTGAAATCGCAGCATCGAGCATCTGCTGCTCTCGAACTGCCCGCGGCAGCCGCTTGGTTCCGCTAGCCATGACTACAAACTTACCATCGAGTAAGAACGCCTCAGGAGCAGTTCACCACGTGCTTGGCCTTCAGGATCCGGAGCACCGAGCGGTCGATCCGGCGCTGCGACAGCTTCCCGTCCGCGACCGCCTTCTCCAAGGTGTCCAGCACCGAGGTCACGTGATCGGTGGAAAGCCACAGGCCGATGTCCGAGCCGGCGGTGATCGCCTTCAGCACCGCCTGTTCGATCGTGTACTTGTCGGTGATCGCCTTCATGCCGGACAGATCGTCGGAGAAGACGACGCCGTCGAACGCCGGTCCGTTGTACTTCTTGCCGGTGCGCAACATGCCGATCGCCGCCGGACTGATGCTCGCGGGCGTCTCCGGCCCGGTCAGACCCGGAACGATCAGGTGCCCGACCATCACGCCCGCGGTCCCGGGACTGCGCAGCAGAGTCCGGTACGGAACGAGATCGGTGTTCTGCATGTCCGCCAGCGGAGGCGTGGTGACGGCGCCGGTGTGCGAATCCCCCGATGCGTGCCCGTGGCCGGGGAAGTGCTTGTACACGGGCATGATGCCCGCGTCCTGCAGCCCGCGCGCATAGGCACCGGCGTACTCGGTGACCACCTCGGGATCGTTCGAGAACGACCGGTCGCCGATCACCTCGTCGTCGGGCTCGGCACTGACGTCCGCCGACGGAGCGAAGTCGACGGTGACACCGAGCTTCGCCATCTTCTCGCCGGCCGCCTTGGCGAGCTGCCGGACCTGCTCGGGCGTCTTGGTGCGCGCCAGCACACGCGCCGACGGCATGTCGATGCCCAGCGACTTGAGGCGGCTCACTCGGCCACCCTCCTGATCCACGGTCACCATCAGCGGGACCTTCTGGCTCTTCGAGAGCGTGGCGACGGTGCCGTCGCTCAGCATCGACAGGTCGGTCCAACTGCCGACGAACACTCCGCCGATGTGCTCCTTCGCGACCACCCGCCGCGCGTCGGCCCCGTTCTGCACCCCGACCACCAGCAGCTGAGCGAGCTTGTCGCGCAGCTTCATCCCGGCCAGTTCCTCGGAGCCGCACGCGGCGGGAACCGTCGGAGCACTGCTCGAGGCGGAAACGGTCCGCGAACTCGTCGTCGTGTGCGACGACGGTGCGGCCTGATCGCCGGTCGAGTCCGAGCACGCCGCGGAGGCGAGAAGGCCTGCCGTTGCGACGAGGGCGACGAGAGCACGGCTGGGACGTAGATGCGTGAGCGGGCTCATCCACCCAGTGTTTCATGCTCGCTCGCGACGGCCGGATCGGCGCGGCGGACGAAGCCCGGGCGGCGCCGACTGAACTGGTACCTTGGAATCCATGCTGCGTGAACGCCTGATCTATGGTGCCGTCGCCGGAGTGGCCGGCGTGCTCGTCGGCATCGGCGCCGTCTTCCTCGGCGGGCAGCTCGCCTCCGAAACCAAGCCGTCGACCGACGTGAACAGTTTCAACGCCGACAACGGTTTCGTTCAGGGATCGGTGGACTACGGATCCCGCGGCGGCGAAGACGCCAACAACTGACTCGCGCACTCCTCCGCCGGTCCGCTCGGTCGAGTCCCGCAGCAACTGAGCCGGGCGGCCCGGGCCGGATTCTGACGCGGGCGCAGGCACTCATCGTCGCTGTCGTGGCGCTGGCGGTCTGTCTACTCCAGCGCCCCGGCCGCATCTCGCCCGACACCAAGCTGGACCTGACCGCCGATCCGATCGGGTTCCTCACCCGCGCCGCGCACCTGTGGTCGCCGGATGCCCCGATGGGCCAGATCCAGAACCAGGCCTACGGATACTTCTTCCCGCACGGCCTGTTCTTCGCCGTCGGCGAGATCCTGCACGTGCCGCCGTGGATCACTCAGCGATTCTGGTGGGCGATTCTGCTGACCGTCGGCTTCCTGGGCGTGGTCCGTCTCGCCGAGGCGCTGCGCGTCGGGTCGTTCACATCGCGGCTGATCGCCGGTTGGGTCTTCGTACTGGCCCCCCGCGTGATGACCACGCTGGGCACCATCTCCTCGGAGACGCTGCCGATGATGCTGGCGCCCTGGGTGCTGCTCCCGGTGGTCCGGGCTCTCGACGCGTCCGACCCCCGTCCACTGTGGCGCAACGCGGCCCGGTCCGCATGCGCGGTGGCGCTGATGGGTGCGGTGAACGCCGTCGCCACGGCTGCGGCCGTGGCGGTGTCGGCGATCTGGTGGCTGCTGGCGACTGCGCGGCGCGACCGGGGACACCGCCGTCGCGGACTGGTCTTCGGCGCATGGTGGGCGGCGGGTCTGGCGATGGCGTGCCTGTGGTGGGTGGTGCCGCTGCTGATCCTCTCGCGGGTCTCCCCGCCCTTCCTCGACTTCATCGAGTCGGCGAGCGTCACCACCGAATGGACCTCCCTCACCGAAGTGCTGCGCGGCACCGACTCGTGGACGCCGTTCGTCTCCCCGGAACGCGCTGTGGGCGCCGTTCTGGTCTCCGAGCCGGCCGCGGTGGTCGCGACCGGCATCCTCGCCGCCGCCGGGTTGGCCGGTCTCACGATGCGGGCGATGCCGCACCGCCGCCGCTTCCTGACCATCCTGGTGATCGGCCTTCTCGCCCTGTGTCTCGGATATCCGGGAGCACTCGGCTCGCCCGTGCGTGAGACCGTCATCGCCTTCCTCGACGGTCCGGGCGCCGCGCTGCGCAACATCCACAAGTTCGATCCGCTGGTCCGGCTCCCCCTCGCGATGGGAATCGCGCATCTGCTCGCGCGTGTCCGTGTCCCGATCCGCAGCCGCGGTGCCGAACGAGGTGTGGCCGCCGCACTGGTGGTGGTGATCGCCGCGTTCGGCTCCGGGTCGTTGCTGTGGACCGGCGGGCTGGCACCGGCCAAGAGCTACCGCGCGGTCCCCGACTACTGGCAGCAGACGGCCGACTGGCTCGACGCCGCGCAGGCCGGCTCCCCGACTCCGTCGCGCGCCCTGGTGGTCCCGGGAGCGCCCTTCGCCGACCAGATCTGGGGTCTCACGCGCGACGAACCGCTGCAGGCGCTGGCGCACTCGCCGTGGGCCGTCCGCGACGCGATTCCCCTGACGCCGCCGGGCGCCATCCGCGCGATGGACTCGGTGCAACGGGCGCTGAGCTCGGGCCGCGGATCACCGGGACTGGCCGCGACACTCGCCGAACAGGGTGTCGGATACCTGGTGCTGCGGGCCGATCTGGACGCGGTGACGTCACGGTCGGCACGACCGCTGCTGGTGGCGCAGGCGATCCGCAACTCACCCGGACTGACGGAGGCGGCCCGGTTCGGTCCCGACGTCTCACCGCCGACGCTCGACGGCGTGGTCGTGGACGACGGACTGCGTCCGCCGATGCCGGCGGTGACGGTCTACCGGGTCGGACCTCCCGACGGCACCGGTGCCACGACCGCCGGCGCGCCCGGACTGGTGGACGTCGGCGCGATGACGCGGGTGACCGGCGGACCGGAGGCCCTCGCCGCGGTGGAGGACGCCCGCAGCCGAGCCGGAGAGGAACCGCTGGGTCCGGCGCTGCTGACCGCGGACGCGAGGCGCGCGGGCCTGCCCGACGCTCCGGCGGTGGTGACCGACTCCCCTGTCGACCGGGAGACCGACTTCGGGCGGGTCGACGACCATTCCTCGGCTATTCGCGGCCCCGACGATCCCCGGCTGACCAAGAACGCGGCGCCGGACTACCCGGTGCCGGGCCAGCCGCTGGTCCGCGCGCAATGGCTGCTCGACAACCAGCCGGGCATGGTGCGCGTGACCAGTTCGGGCTCGGCCGCCGACGCGACGCAGCCCGGCCGGACGTCGCCTGCCAATTCCACCGCCGCCGCCTTCGACGGCGATCCGGACACCGCCTGGGTCAGTCGCGGTCTGGAGTCGGCGGTCGGCAGGTGGCTCTCGATCGACTTCACCCATCCGCAGGACGACCTCGCGGTGACCGTCACGACGGCCAAGGCGCTCGGGCCGGACGTCTCGACGCTGCTGGTCTCGTCCGATTCCGGCAGCACCGTGGCTCAGGGAGTGAAACCCGGAGTGCCGACCCGGATCCTGGTGCCGTCGGGGCCCACGTCGAGCGTCCAGGTCCGCGCCATCGACACCGCCGACGGCTCGGCCGGTAATCAGTTCGCGATCGCCGAACTGTCGGTCGCCGACGCGAACACCGGTGTCCCGCTGTCGATCCGGCAGCGCACGGTGCTGCCGACACTCGACGCCGCCGACGACGTGTCCGGCTGGGTGCTCTCCCCCGAACTCGGTCCGATCCCGGATTGCGTCACCGCGGCGGACGGCCGGGTGCGCTGCTCCCCGGCGGTGGGGTTGAGTCCGGAGACGCCGGGCGTGTTCTCCCGGACCCTGTCGGTGCCGTCGCAGACCGACGCCGACGTGCATGTCACGCTGCGACCGAAGGCCGGCGGTGAACTCTCGGATCTGCTGGCCCGCACCGGCGCGATCCGCGCGGAGGCGCAGTCGTCGGTGGCCGATCCGCGCGGCAACGCATCGGCCGCCGTCGACGGTGATCCGAACACCACGTGGACCGCACCGGATCCGGACACGTTCCCGAAGGGAAGGAAACCCGTTCTGACCCTTCATCTGCCCGCCCCTCGCGAAGTGTCCGGGATCCGTCTCCAGACGCCCGCGGACTATCCGGCGCACCCGACCCGCGTGTCCGTGGAGTTGCGGGACGGTGATCGGACGGTGGTGCGGACGACAGCGCGGGTCGGCACGGACGGGGTGCTGTCGGTTCCCGCCGCCCGGGCCGACACCGTGGTGCTGACGATCGAGGAGCAGAGCGATCTGATCGACGTCAACGATCTCGGTTTCGCGAAGGACGCACCGGTCGGCATCAGCGAGGCCCAAGTGCTGCCGGGCGGCCCGAACGTACCCGACGACGACCATCGCATCATCGAGATCGGCTGCGCCACAGACCCGTCCGGCCCGTACGGCATGGGTGTCACGGCAGCCGGCCAGATGCTCCGACTGCATGTCCGCACCACGGTGGGCGCGCTGCGCCTCGGCGAGAGCGTATCGGCGACCGCGTGCCCCGGCCCGTCGCTGCGACTGCCGGCGGGTGAGCAGGAGGTCGCGGTGAATCCGGGACGCGCCTTCACCGTCGACGCGGTGACCCTCCGGCGTCCCGGCGCGGAGGCCTCCTCGCCTGCGGTGACACACCCGCAGGTGACCGAATGGGCGCCCACGGACCGGAGGCTGACGGTGGACGCCGCCGACACCGACCGCATCCTGTTCGTTCCGGAGAGCACGAATCCCGCCTGGCATGCACGCGCCGACGGCCGAGAACTGAAGCCGGTCGTGGTGAACGGCTGGCAGCAGGGCTGGATCGTGCCGGCGGGAACGGGCGGCACCGTCGCGCTCACCGTCGACCTCGACTCGCCGTACCGGTGGGCGCTGGGCGCCGGTCTGGCGCTGGTGGTGGTTCTGTTCGCCGTCGCCTTCGGTCCGAGGTTCGGACGGCGCCGCTGCGAGCCGGCCGTGCGGCCGGACGACGGCGTGCGCGCCGGACGAGGCGCGGTCGCAGCGGCGTCCGCCGCGGCCCTCGCGGCGGCGTTCCTGCTGACCGGCTGGCCGGGGGCGCTGATCGCGGCGGCGACCGGGGCCGTCACCTGGCGGCTCTCCGCCCGCCTACGACCGGCGCTGACGTTCACGGCGATGCTCGCGGCGACGGTGGTGCTGGCCGCGGGACCCTGGCATTCGGGCACCGCCTACACCGGCTACAGCGGCTGGGCCCAGGCGTTCGCGCTGATCGCCGTCAGCGCGGCGGTGGCGGCGGCGCTGTTCGGCCGGCCGCGGTGACGCCGGCGCGTTCCGGCGTCGGTTCGTCGGCGGGCACCTCCGCGGTCCGTCGCTTCTCCCGCGCCGACAACCGCGCCCGGAGCGGTTCCTCGACGAACGCGTAGCTGGCGGCCGAGAGCGCGACGGTGATGATCACCGTCAGCAGCCACACAGATACGAAGTGACCGTCGAACATCGGAATGCCGAACAGCCCGAAGACCACGCTCAGCACCGCGAGATGCCAGATGAAGATGCCGTACGACCATCGGCCGAGCGCGTTCATCACCCGAGAGTCGAGGAAGACGAACGGGCCGTCGGACAGCACCAGCGGCGCCAGCACCGCGAATGCGGCGACGGCGCCGAGCACCATCTTGGCCACGTAGGCCAGATGAGTCATGTCGCCGAGCCCGACCGGTCCGGCGATCGGCGTGCACGCGAGTCCGTACGCGACGACGAACACCACGAGCATCACCCGGCGGTCGGCGCCGAGCCGCACTGCGCGCGATCGGCGGTCGAGCCCGCCGATGGCGAGGGCGGCCGCGATCTCCGACAGCACCAGACCCACGGCGAACCACGGCAGGTACCCGAGCACCCAGTTGCGCGCCTCGACACCGGCGGGAAGCGCGAGCAGTCGCGTCACCCAGGTCCACCCGAGGCTGACGATCGCGACCCCGACGATGATCGGGATGCGGCGGCGGGCAGCGGCACCCCGTACCCGGTACAGCGCGAAGCCGATCACCGGCAGAAGCAGGTAGAACGCAACCTCCACCGACAGACTCCACATCTGGGTGAGGCCGGGCGCGAGAGTGAGGGGGACGAACACCTGGGTGAGGGTGAGATTGGCCAGCCAGACCGTCGCCGAGGCGCCGCGCGCCTGCGGCAGCAGAGCCAGCACCGCGACCACCACCAGCGCGTACGCCGGCCAGATGCGGACGAAGCGATGTCGGAGATAGCGGCGCACGGCGGGCCGAGGAGCCCCGTCGTCGCGGGCCGCCGCGGCATACGGGCGCCACAGCAGGAATCCGCTGAGCGCGAAGAACAATGCGACGGCGAGGTCGAGGCGGCCGAGGATCTCTCCGAGCACCGGCCACTGCGTCACCCGAGTCTGGAAGGCGACGTGCGTCGTCAGCACGCCGAGCGAGGCCACGGCGCGCAGGCCCTCCAGTTGGGGGTAGAAACGCCGGGCCGGTGCCGGCTGCGAGTCAGACATGTCCTGCCCAGGGTAAGCCGAGCGAGGGCGGCGGCGGGAGCCCGGACGAGCGGCCGGCCCCCTCACATACAGTCGACGCTGTGTCTGACGCCGCTCCCGACAGCCCCCGGACCGGGCCGCGCTGGTCGACCCGGGACCTCATCGCCCCGACCGCGTTCTTCCTCGGCGCACTGTTGCTGGCGGCGGCGGTCGCGATGGGCCCGATCATCGGTCCCGGCCTGAGGAAGCTGCCGCTGAGCGTCGACCAGACATGGATCGCCGACTCCTCCGACGACACGACGGTCCTCGACCGCTGCTCCATCGACTCGCCCGCGGCGAGAGTGCTCGAGGCGCATCTGCAGCAGCGCCGCCGGACGGTCGCGGTGAGGCCGTCGGACTCCGACGTGGTCACACTGCAGGCGGCCACGGCGCTGGGCGTGGACTCGTACCTCGTCGACGGCAGGGCCCAGGACGCCGAGCGAGTCTGCGCAGAGCCCACGTTGGCCGCGACCATCGACCGGGTGACGGTGAACCGGGTGACGGCGTCGCCGACCGGGCGGTCGGAGATCCAGTACGACGACAAGCACGCCGCCGTCGCCGTCCCCGACCGCCGGGGTCGCACTTACGCACTGCCGTACGGCTTCGGCGATCCCGGCGACTACTTCGACGTCACCACCAGGCAGACGGTTCCGCTGCAGGCCGCTGGTGAGACCGAGATCGACGGCCGCAGGGTGGCCCGGCTGCGCGCGGTGATCCCCGACACCGACCTGGGCGCGCTGGGAACCGATCCGCGCGGAGTGATCACCCGCCCGGCCTCGTGGTTCGGCACCTTCCCCGGAGTGGCGCCGAGCCGACGACTGACCGCCAGCCTCCATCACCGCGCCACTCGGGACCTGTTCGTCGACACGGCGACCGGCGTGGTGGTGGACGAGCGGATCGAGATCGAGGAGGAGTACCGGTTCGCGCCGGGCGAAGCCGGGTCGAATCCGGCGCTGACGGGATTTCGCCTGCCCAATCTGAGCACCGTCCTCACCGGTGATCGGCAGAGCCGGATCGACGGGGCCGACGCCGCCCGGCACCGCGCCCGCCCAGTGACTCTGGTGACGCGGACCCTGCCCGTCGCACTCGGCGCCGTGGGCGTGCTGGCGCTGATCGGCGGAGCGGTGTACGTCTACCGCACCGGCGTGCGGAACGGGCGAGAAGACGACGGCGTCAGGAAGCGGTGAGCCAGGCGCCGGTCGCGGCCACCGCGCAGGCCGCCGCCCCGGCGGCGACGGCGGCGAGTCCGGCCACCGAATCGACCGCGGTCAGGATCACCGACACCTCCACCACGAGGACTACGAGCGCCGGGATCGCACCCCGCGCGCGGTCGCGAGCGATCGCGGTCAACAGCATCAGCTGCAGCACCGCGAGCAGGGCTCCGGTGAGCGCGAACAACCACATCAACCCCGCCACCGGCCGGTAGTCGTCGGAGATCACCACGGGCACCAATCCGCCGCCGACGGCGGCGATCAGGGTGGTGACCAGACCCGTCAGCGCGAGGACGCCGACCGCACCGCGGAGAGCGGCGGCCGAACGCACCGGGTCGGCCAGCCTCGGGTACACCACCACGCCGATGGCCTGCGGCAGCCAGAACGCCGCCTTGGTGGCGACGGCGCCGAGCGCGTAGACGCCCGCGTCCCCGGCGGTCAGCACCGATCGGGACAGCAGCAGATCCACCGACACCGCGACGATCATCACGAACTGCACGCCCGACGCGGCGACCACCGCCGACAGCGTGAGCCTCGACCCGGGAACTGCCGCGCCTCGGGAGCGTCCGGCCGGACCGATCGCGGCTGCGGCGACCGCGGCCACCAGCGCCGCCGCGACGGCCGTTCCCAGCGTCCCCGCCGCGAGCGCGCCGGCCGCGTCCGCCCCCGCGTACACCGCGCCCACCACGGGCACCGACCGCAGGAGCCCGACGCCGGCGAGCACCGCCCCGAGCAACCGGAACCGCCCCGCCCCCTGAAGCAGCCCCTGGCCGCCCGAGACCACCGCGAGCGGTGCGGCACCGGCGAGCGCTGCCGCGGTGGGTCCGAGATCGGTGTGCGCGATCCTCATCATCGCGGCCACCGCGAGCACCGACACCAGGGCGACGACGCCGAAGACCACGCCGATCAGCCTCCACAGCCGACGCGACGGCGTTCCCCGCACCACCTCGCGCGCCACCACCGCCTGCAGAGCCAGCGCCGGCACCGAGGCGATGAGCATGGCCGCGTTGAGAACCGAGAACTCGCCGAAGGCGTCCGGCCCCAGCACACGGCTCGCCGGAACCTGCACCACGTACGCCAGCAGATTGGCCAGGAGAGAACCCGCGGTGACCCAGCCGACCGACCGCACGGTGGACCCGCGGCGGGGCGTGGCGGCGTCGACCATGCTGACCAGTGTGCCCGGCCGCTGCGCGATAGACTGCATCGGCAGTATCCGTAGCTGATCGAGACGAGCGCTAAGAGTCGATGTACGACACCGAACCATTCAACGAGCCCGACCCCTCCGATGTCGGGTCCCGCATCGACCCGGTACTGGCCCGCAGTTGGCTCCTGGTGAACGGGGCGCAGTACGACCGGTTCGAGGCCGCGTCGCGCTCCCGCGCCGACATCGTCATCCTCGACATCGAGGACGCCGTCGCACCGAAGGACAAGGACTCCGCCCGCGACAACGTGGTCCGCTGGCTCGCCGACGGTCACTCCGACTGGGTTCGCATCAACGGCTTCGGAACCCCGTGGTGGGCGGCGGATCTCGCCGCGCTGGCCGGGACGTCCATCGGCGGGATCATGCTGGCGATGGTGGAATCGGTCGATCACGTGACCGAGACGGCCCAGCGTGTCCCGGGCGTGCCGATCGTCGCGCTGGTCGAGACCGCCCGGGGCCTGGAACGGATCAACGAGATCGCCTCCGCCAAGGGCACCTTCCGCCTGGCGTTCGGCATCGGCGACTTCCGCCGCGACACCGGTTTCGGTGAGCAGCCGACCACGCTGGCCTATGCGCGGTCACGGTTCACCATCGCGGCCAAGGCCGCCAACCTGCCGTCGGCCATCGACGGCCCGACCGTCGGTTCCAGCGCCCTGAAGCTGTCGGAGGCGACGGCCGTCAGCGCGGAGTTCGGGATGACCGGCAAGATCTGCCTCACCCCCGACCAGTGCGCGTCGGTCAACGAGGGGCTGTCGCCGTCACACGATGAGATCAAGTGGGCGCGTGAGTTCTTCACCGAGTTCGAGGCGGACGGCGGCGAGATCCGCAACGGCTCCGACCTGCCTCGGATCGCCCGTGCCACCAAGATTCTGGAACTGGCCCGCGCATACGAGATCGTCCCGAGCGACTACGGGATCAACGACCACATGCCCGCACCGACCGACACGTACCACTTCTGATCCGACGGCAGTGCGGTGACCGCCACCTCCACGCGCACGCCCGCGCAGACCGGGGCGGCGGTCTACGCGGTCAGCGCTCTGCTCACCGCCCTGATCTGCGCGCCCCTGGTCGGGAACCACCTGCTCTACCGGGACGCGGTCGCGACTCCGCAGTCGCCGCTGACGGCCGCCGCGCTCGGCATCGACGGCACGGCGCCGCGAGCGGTCCCGCAGGACGCGCTGCTCGCCCTCGGCTCGCGTCTCGTGGACGGCGGCCTCCTGGTGGCCGGCCTGACGATCCTGGCCGTCTTCGCGGCCGGAGCGGGCTACGGGCGGCTGGCCCGCAGGCTCGTCCCGCGCGCCGCCACCGCCGGTGCGGTGGCCGCCGCCGTCGTCGGGATCTGGAATCCCTACGTGGCAGAGCGCCTGCTGCAAGGGCATTGGAGTCTGCTGGCCGGCTACGCCGCCCTCGGGTGGACGGTGTGCGCGGTGCTCGACCTGGCCGACGGCCGGCGGTCGTGGCGCCAATGGGCCGGTCTCGCCGGGATATTCGCGGCAGCCGGCCTGACGCCCACCGGTTCGCTTCTGGCCGGGATCGTGGCGGTGGCCACCGCGGCGGCGGTGCGGCTGCCGATCCGGACGGCGGGACTCGCCGCGGGATGCTGGCTCATCACCGCTTCTCCCTGGCTGGTGGCCTCCGCGGTCGCGTCGGACGTCGGGTCCTCCGGCGGCGCCGCGGTGTTCGCGCTGCGTGCCGAGCCGGGGCTCGGGCTGCTCGGCACCGCCCTCGGGCTCGGCGGCATCTGGAACGCCGACGCCGTCCCCGCCAGCCGCACCACCCCCTGGGCCCTGGTCGCGACACTGATGCTGCTGGCGGTGGTGGCGGTCGGCACCGGCGTCCTGGTCCGGATGCGCCGGGCACTGAGCCCCGCGGTCGCCGGGCAGGCACTCCTGGCGGCGGTCGCGATCGCGGCGGTGGTGGTCGCTGCGACACCGCCCGGACTGGCGGTGATGGACGTCCTGTTGGCGCATGTGCCCGGTGCCGGGCTGCTGCGCGACACGCAGAAATACCTCGCGCTCGCCGTCCCGTTCGTCGCGGTCGCGGCGGCGGCCGCCGTGACCGCACTGCGTGCACTCGTACCGGCCGGCTTCGCCGCAGCGGCGGTGATCGCACTGATCGTGGCACCGCTCCCCGACCTCGCCTGGGGTGTGGGCGGCAAGATCCGGCCGGTGATCTACCCCGACGACTACGCCCGGGTGACGGCGCTCGTCGGCCACGACACGGACGGCGCCCGCGGCTCAGTGGCCCTGTGGCCCGGCGACGCCGTGCGACGGCTGTCGTGGGCCCGGGGGCCGTCGCTGTCTCCGCTCCCGCGCATGCTGGACGCACCGGTGATCGGTTCGGGCGCATTAACCGTGGACGGGACGACGGTGGACTCCCCCACCGGCCGGACGGCGCAGGTCCTCGACGTTCTCCGAGACGGAGGCGACCCGCAGCGGTTGGCACGGCTCGGCGTCGGCTGGGTGGTGGCCGAGGAGTCGGACCCGCCCGCCCGGCTGGCCGCAACCGCTCCGGCCTACTCGGGCGAGCATCTGACCGTGTACCGGATTCCCGGCGCCGTGGCCGCGCCCGTTCCGGCGACCGCCGCGCGGGCGGCGGCATTCGCGGCCCTGGTCCTCTGGATCTGTTCGGTGGCCGCCGGTCTCGCCGCGGCCGTCGTCCGTCGAAGGGCCCCGGAGACCGAGGAAGACGAAGCGGCTCAACGGAAGTGATGCGGCGAGCACGCCGCAGAAGCACGCCAGTGCGCCACCCTCGCGTTCGGATCGAGCGCGGGGGTCGCGCACTGGCGTCGGTGCACCCGGTCCGGCACGTCGCTGAAGCACCCCTCGGTCAGTCGGCGGAAATCCTCCGTGTCCCAGCCGATGTCGCAGCTCCAGTTGTCGTGTCCGGCTAAACCGGTCCACCGGTATGTAACCGTATACTCTGAAGTAATATCGCGCAAGCGCGCTCGGTTACCATACGTGCCGAATACGACCACATCAGAGCGCATTTCTCATACACCGAGGGGGCGGCGATGGCCCAGCAGGCCAGGGCTGTGGAGACACGTCGTCAGATCGTGGTCGCCGCCGCGAATCTCTTCAGTCGCGTCGGCTACGAACGGGCGCGACTGAACGACATCGTCGGCGAATCCGGCCTCACCCGCGGCGCGATCTACTTCCACTTCCAGTCGAAGGACGACCTCGCGGCGATCGTCGTCGACGAATTCCAGGCCACCTCGATGAGGGCGGTCGGAACCATCGCGCAGACCGACACCTACGGCATGCGACAGCTCGTGATGCTGTGCCGGGAGATGGGCCGCCTGCTGGTGGACGACCCGGTGGTCCGCGCGGGCATCCGCCTCATCATCGAACTGCATTCCGGCGAGGCCCCGATCCCCGTGTACCTCGCGTGGATCGAAGCGATCAAGTACTTCGTCACGAAGGCCGTCGAAGACGGCGACGTGCCGCCGGACACCGACGCCGAGGAGGCCGCCGTATTCGTCACCGAGTCGTTCGTCGGCGCCCACGTCCTCTCCTACGCTGTGTCGGGCCACGACGATCTGCCCGCACGCATCGACCGGCTCGCCGACTACCTGGTGACGGCGCTGATGCCCGACGAACGCATCGCCGCGCGCTCCGATCTGCTCGGGGCACGCTGGACTCCGCCGACCGAACCCGGCGCCTGAGTCAGCCGCACACCTCGTCGAAGACCGCCGCGAACCCGTCCGCGGTTCCCGCCCAGGAGAACTGCTCTGCACGGTCCCGTGCGGCCTCCCCCAACGCGCGCCGCCGATCCGGGTCGGCCGCGAGGGCCGCGGCGGCCCGGGCGAGTTGGACGGCGTCGTCCACCAACACGCCGGTGACCCCGTCGACGATGGAGTCGGCCAGCCCCGCCGAACTGCGATAGCCGATCGTCGGAACCGCGTGCTGTGCGGCTTCGATCACCGCCAGCCCCCATCCCTCCTTCCGCGACGGCATCAGATGGACGTCGGCGGCGGCGAGCAACTCGTGCTTGCGCCGATCGCTCACGTGCCCGTGAAAGCTGACCTGGTCGACGACTCCCAGAGACTGCGCCTGCGCGCGCAGCCGGCCCGCCCACCATCCGTCCCCGACGACGTCCAGGTGCACGTCCGCGCCCGCGGCGGACAGCGTGGCCACCACCTCGAGCGCGTCCTCGATCTGCTTGTGCGGCACCAGCCTCGAGACGGCGATCAGGCGGAGACCGCCCGACCGCCCGGTCACATCGATACCGTTCGGCACCGGGTCGACTCCGCCGCGCACGACGGTGATGCGGTGCCGGTCCACACCGAGACCGGTGAGTTCGGCCGCGGATGGTTCGGAGACCGTGATGTAGCGGTTCCGGCGGTGGATCCGCGGCGCGATCCTCGACTCGATCCACCAACCCACCCGGGCCAGGACCGGCCCCGCCACCGGCCACTGCTCCCGATGACAGTGGTGGACCAGGACCACGGTCGGCGCGGGAGCGACGAGGCGCGCGAAGAAGGGAACGCCGTTCTGGGTGTCGACGACGACGTCGGGCCGATACCCGGCCAGCCGTCCCCGTCCCCAGCGGGCCGCGGCGACGGTGGCCAGAGCCCGCGGGTACACGGTGAGCCGACCCCCCGCGCGGACGATGCGCACCCCGTCGACCGTCTGCTTCCTCGCAGCACCGGGATAGTGGGCGGTGAGCAGGGTGACGCGCGAACCCCGGGCGGCGAACTCGGCGCCCACGCGTTCGAGGTAGCGTTCGCTGCCCCCGCCCTGGGGATGGCCGGTGTCACGCCAGCACAGCAGCAGGACATCGGTCGGGACGCTCATTCGTTCCAGCGTATGCGAACCTGGCTGCATGCCGCGTTCCCGGTTCCCCGCTCCCGCCGCCGCCTTCGGTCGGCACGCCACGATCCGTCGTTCGGTGCGGCTCCTCGACGCCTTCCGGTACGAGCAGTCCGACCCGGCCCGGTTCTATTCGGCGCTCGCACACGACACCGCCGTGATGATCGACTCTCTCCACCCCGGCCCGCTGCGGGGCGCCACCGTGCTCGACGTCGGGGGCGGGCCCGGGTTCTTCGCCGACGCCTTCCGCGATCGCGGTGCCGCCTATCTGTCGGTGGAACCGGACGCGGGAGAGATGGCGGCCGCCGGGATCGACCAACGGTCGGCGGTCCGCGCGCAGGGCGAGCATCTCCCGTTCCGGACCGGAAGCGTCGATGTCTGCTACTCGTCGAACGTCGCCGAGCACACTCGGACCCCGTGGGCGATGGCCGACGAGATGGTCCGGGTCACCCGGCCGGGCGGAACGATCGTCCTCAGCTACACCCTCTGGTGGGGTCCGTTCGGCGGCCACGAGATGGGACTGACTCACTACCTCGGCGGCCACCGCGCCGCGCGCTGGTACACGCGGCGCACCGGTCACCTGCCGAAGAACCTCTACGGAGTGTCGCTGTTTCCGATCACCGCTGCCGCGGGACTGCGCTGGGCACGATCCACAGCCGACGCCGAACTGCTGGCCGCCATTCCGCGCTATCTCCCCAGGTTCGCATGGCCAGTTGTGCACATCCCCGTGGTCCGCGAGGCGGCAGCGACCAACCTGGTCCTCGTGCTCCGGAAAAACTGAGGTCAGGGGCGGTTTCGGGACACGCTTCCCACACCTGAATCCATCCACACTGTGGAAATTACATGTGTGTAATTCATGCACATTGTGGATGAAGGTTGTGGATAACTGTGGATAACATATCCCGAACAGGTGTTTGAGCACAATACGAAACGAGGCACGCCGCGTAACGCGGCGTGCCTCGCAGGCAGACGGACCGGTCTAGCGCGGCAACCGTCCCGCGCAGCGGAGCGGACCGCCGCGGCTGGTGCTCGACGAGATCATGTCGTCGCCCTGCAGAATCGTGCACGTGACCGGACCGCGCACCACGATCGCTGTCATCTCGACCTCGCGGTCGGGCACGACCGTCTTGGCCGACCACGGAGTCCCCGTCGCGGCGACCACCACCCGACCGCCGGAATCGCGATAGGCCAGAGCCACCACGTCGCCGTCTCCGGTGAGCTGATAGGTGACCGAGCCGGGCTCCACCCGCGGGGTGGTCCGGGTCGGCGTCGGCTTCGGCGACGAGATCGTCTCACTCTCCTCGCTGGTGGTCGTGACGGTGGTCGGCGTCGCCGAGGGCCGGTCGGTTCCCGAGTTCGGCGAACCCGACCGGAACACCAGGAACCCGACGGCCGCCAGGATGATCACCGCGAGGACGACGATCAACGACAGGACCACCGTGCGGCCGCGGCCCGAGGGCGAGGGGCTAGTCATGCCGACCACCGTATACCCGGTGCGAGAAGCCCCTCATTCTGCGGTGATGGCCTCGAGCGGGCGGGTGCGAGCGGCGGTCACCGCAGGCCACAGCGCTGCGATCACCCCGACCACCGCGGCTCCGACCAGCGTCCCGCCGATCAGCGCCCACGGGATCACCACGCCTTCCAGACCCCAGTACGCCAGCGTCCGCACCAGCGGGATGCCGATCGCGAGACCCAGCACGGTGCCCAGCAGTGCCCCGAACACCGCGATGTACGTCGACTCGAGGTAGATCGTGCGGCGCACCTGCGCCCGGCTCATGCCCACGGCGCGGAGCATTCCGATCTCCTGCCTGCGCTCCACCACCGACAGCGCGAGCGTGTTCACGATGCCGAGCACCGCGATCACCAGTGACAGGGCCAGCAGCGCGTACAGCGTCGCCATCATCTGGTCGATCTGCGAGGAGATCGAGTTCTTGAACTGATCGCGATCCTGCACCTGGGCGGTGAGGTACTCAGCTGTGGCGTCCTCGAGTTGCTTACGCAGGTCGGCCGCCCTCACCCCGGGCTTCGCGGTCACCAGCACCGGGCCCGCGATCCGCTTCATCGCGACCGGCATGAGCTGCTCGTACGTCGGCCAGCCCACCATCGACGACGCGATCGCCTGGTTGTCCTCGAAGATCCCCGTCACCTCGGTGGCGACCTCGTCGCCGGTACCGCTGGTGAAGGTGACCGTCTGCCCCAGTTTCCAACCGTTGTCACGCGCTTGCGAGGAACTGATGAGGAGCCCGTCGTCCGGCAGATCCAGGCTGCCCTCGAGCACGTTGATGGACGCGACGTCACCGATCGAACCACCGTACGGGGAGGTCACGTAGGTGTCCTTCCCGTCGTAGCGGGCCTCGCCGTATGCCTGCGCGACCACCTTGTCCGCTCCCGGAGCCTCCTTGACCGCGTCCACCACCGAGAGCGGCAGCGGCATGTTGTTGGTGCCGGTGACGATGAAGTCGGCGCGGATGCCCTTGTCGACCGACGAGTCGACGGTGCCCTTGAACGACCATCCGAGAGTGCCGATCACCACCACGAGCATCAGGCCGAGGGTGAGTGCAAACGCGGTGGCCGCGGTACGCCGGGGGTTGCGGACCGCGTTGGTCCTGGCCAGTTTGCCGACGGTGCCGAAGGGCTTCTGGAAGAGGGCGCCGAACGCGCCCACGACGGGCTGGGAGATGGCGGGTGCCCCCAGCACCACGGCGATCACCGCAAGGAGCGCCCCGATTCCGACGATGGTGGCCGAGCCGGCCCCCTCCCCGAGTCCGCCGATCACCAGCGCGATGACGCCGAGGACACCGAAGACGGCCGCCAGCAGGGTCCGGACGCGGAGCGAGCCGGCGCCGGGTTCCACGGTGCTCTCGCGCATGGCCTCCACCGGCGGGATGCGCGAGGCCCGGCGTGCCGGAATCCATGCGCTGAGCAGGGTGACGACGACTCCGACGAACACCGCGGAGATGATCGCGGCCGCGCCGACCTGGATGCCGTTGGACGGCAGACCCTGCGATTGGGTGTACGCGAGCAGGCCTGCGGCGATCGCGACACCCAGCGCCAGACCGATCAGCCCGCCGATGACGCCGACGATCAGCGCTTCGAGCAGCACCGACCGGGAGACGTTCTCCCGGCTCGCGCCGATCGCGCGCAGCAGCGCGAGCTCACGGTTCCGCTGGGCGACGATCATCGAGAAGGTGTTGTAGATGATGAAGGTGCCGACCAGCAGGCCGATCGCGGCGAAAGCCAGCAGGATGGCCCGGAAGATCGTCAGGAACTGCTGGATGCTCTCCTTCTGGTCCTCGCGCACCTGCTCGCCGGTGCGGACCTTGTACAGCTGGTCGAAGTCGGTCTTCCCCGATCGGGCGACCACGTCGGCCAGATGGGCGTGGACGGCGTCGCGCAGTTGGTCGTCGGACACCCCGGGACGGGCCGCGAGGTCGACGGTCGAGACGTACTTGCCGTCCGAGAACAGCTTGGCGGCGGTCGCCTGGTCGAAGAGCACCCCGACATAACCGCCAGTGGACGACGGCATGTCGGTGAGACCGACCACGGTGACGTCCATCGGCGGGGCCAGCCCGGCTCCGACGACCACCTTCGTCCGGCTCCCGACCTTGAGCCCGCCCTTGTCGGCGGCCTGGGAGTTGACCGCGATCTCATCGGACTTCTCCGGTGCGCGGCCTTCGCTGAACTTCATGTCCTCGCCGACCGCTTCATCGGGCGGGAGGTAGCTCATGCCGACGCTCGGCGCTCCGCCGGTCTGGACGGCCCGGCCGGACGAATCGGCGAGCGTCACCGGCCCGGAGTTCGAGGCGGCCACCCGTTCGATTCCGAGCTTCTGCTCGTTCTTCTTCAGATCGTCGACGATCGTCACGGGCACGCCGGGTGCTTCGTTGCCCGCCGCGGTGATCTCGACCGCGACTCCCTGCGCGACGTTGTCGAAGATCGAGTTGAAAGCGGTGGCCACGGTCGAGGTGAAGATGACCGCGCCCGCGACGAAGCTGGTGCCCAGCACCACCGAGAACACCGTCAGGATCAACCTGATCTTGTGAGACGCAAGGCTTCTCAGAGAAACCTTGCGCATGACGTTGGCAGCCATCGGTTCAGTTCACCTCGCCGGATCCGGCGGGACGCGTCGACTGCCCGTGGTCGTCCTGTCCCGGTGCCGAGTCGTCGAGATTGCGCATCACCTCGAAGACGTCGTCGGCGGACGGGCGCTGCAGTTCCCGGACGATCTGGCCGTCGGCCAGGAAGACGACGCGGTCGGCGTACGACGCCGCGCGCGGATCGTGGGTCACGATCACCACGGTCTGGTTGAACTCGTCGGTCGCGGCGCGCAGGATGGCGAGCACTTCACCGGACGAGCGCGAGTCGAGGTTGCCGGTGGGTTCGTCGCCGAAGATGATGTCCGGACGTCCGACGAGTGCGCGGGCGCAGGCCACGCGCTGCTGCTGGCCGCCGGAGAGTTCACTGGGACGGTGGTTCAGTCGCGGCCGGATGCCGAGGCGGTCGATCACCGTGTCGAACCACGGGCGGTCGACCTCGCGGCCGGCGATCCCCTGTGGCAGGGTGATGTTCTCCTCGGCCGTCAGCGTCGGCACCAGGTTGAACGCCTGGAAGACGAATCCGATGCGGTCGCGCCGCAACTTGGTCATCTCCTTGTCGGACAGACCGGCCAGACCGACGTCACCGATGTGCACCTCGCCCTCGGTGACCGTGTCGAGTCCGGCCAGGCAGTGCATCAGGGTCGACTTGCCGGAGCCCGACGGCCCCATGATCGCGGTGAACTCTCCCGCACGGAATCCGATTGACACGCCCCGAAGCGCGTGCACGGCGGTGTCGCCGCTGCCGTACGTCTTCACCACATCGTCCGCACGCGCCGCGATCATTGCATGCTTGCCTGCCGGTGCTGTTTCTGTCATGCAGACAAAGGTGTCAGAATTGCGCCGCCCGCGCATCAGGGACCACCCGGAATCACCGCCTCGCCCGACGATTCGCCGCGCGATCCGGACCTATCGGGCTTCGGCCTGCCGGGTTCCGGCGTAGTAGCGGCGCAGGAACTCGTCGCGGTACTCGACGTAGTCGCCTTCGTCGATCGCGCGCCGGGCGCGATCGACCAGGGTGATCGTGAACGAGAGGTTGTGCAGGGTCGCGAGCGTGGACGCCAGACCTTCCTTCGCCTTGAACAGATGGTGCAGGTAGGCACGGGTGTACTGCGTCGAGTAGTTGTCCAGCTCTTCATCGAGGGACCGGAAGTCGTTGCGGTACTTGGCATTCGTGATGTTGTACCGGCCGTCGAACGAGTAGATCGCACCGTTGCGCGCCACCCGGGTCGGCGAGACGCAGTCGAAGGTGTCGGCGCCGTTCTCGATGGCGGTGAAGATGTCGTCCGGCTCGCTGATCCCGAGCAGATGCCGCGGGGCGTCGTCCGGGAGCTCGTCGGTGACCCATCCGACGATGGTGCCGAGATTGGCCTTCTCCAGCGCGCCGCCGATGCCGTAACCGCCGAAACCCTTGCCGCCGTTCTCACGATCGATGCGGCTCAGCTCGACGAGGTCGCGAGTCGCCTTCCGCCGCAGGTCCTCGTACTGCGCCCCCTGCACCACACCCCACAGCGCCTGCTGCGGACGATGCGAGCGCTCGACGGAGAGCCGGTTGTGTTCGGCGAGGCACCGAATGGCCCACTGCCGAGTGCGTTCGAGTGACCGCTCCTGGTACCCGCGCGTATTCATCAGCGTGGTGAGCTCGTCGAAGGCGAAGATGATGTCGGCGCCGAGCCGGTGCTGGATCTGCATCGACACCTCGGGGGTGAACCGGTGCATCGACCCGTCGAGGTGCGATTTGAAGGTGACTCCGTCGTCGTCGACGTTGGCCAGCCGCTCCTTGCCGTCGGCGATCTTGTGGTCGTCCTGCTCGCCGACCAGGTCCATCGCGATGACCTTCTTGAAGCCCGCGCCCAGCGACATCACCTGGAAGCCGCCGCTGTCGGTGTACGTGGGTCCGGGCCAGTTCATGAACCGGCCGAGACCGCCGGCCTGATCGACGATCTCCGGCCCCGGCTGCAGATAGAGGTGATAGGCGTTGGCGAGCACGGCCTGCGCGCCGAGCGCGGCGACCGACTCCGGCAGGACCGTCTTGACGGTGGCCTTGGTTCCCACCGGGATGAACGCAGGGGTCTGGATCTCGCCGTGCGGTGTGGTGATGGTCCCGGTGCGCCCGGTGGTGCCTTCGAGGCGGGTTCGCGGAGCGAAGTGGCTGGTGGTCACGCAGGCCATCATCCCAGCCGTGCGCTCGGCCGCTCAAATTCGTTAGCGTTGTGCCCATGACTCGCACGATGAAACTGGCCGCGACCGCACTCCTCGTCTGTTCGATCGCCCTGGCCGCCACCGCCTGCGGTTCGGAGAACGAGGCGTCGTCCGGCGCCGACAAGTCCGGGGCCTCCGCGGTCACCGGTTCCAGCGACACCAGCGTCCCGGTGGTCGGCGGACCGAAGCCCCAGAGCACCGCCGCCACGGACGAGAGCACCGGCGAGGCGACGTCGTCGTCCGGGGACAAGACCTGCGGCCCCACCAAGGGGCCCGACGGCGCCCTCCAGATCCACATCGTCGCGGGCGACCTGTCGTGCTCGTCCGCCAAGGACATCGCGAAGCAGTACGGACCCCTGATCGCGACCGGCGCACCGCAGACCGTGTCGGGCTGGGACTGCGGACCGTCGACGACCGTCGGCGAACTCGCCCGCTGCACCAAGGGCGGCCAGGCCTTCGCGCTGATGCCCAACTGAGGCTCGCAGGCCAACACGCGCAATCGAGCGCGCAGTAGACCGCGCAGTAAACGCGACATTCGGCGACAGAACCCCCGTCCCGGACGGGGGTTCTGTCGCCGAATGTCGCGTCTGTGTGTGGTGACGCGGTGCGACGCTCAGCCGAGTGCCTGCACCACTCGTTCGAGGGCGGCGACCCGGCTGCCCTTGACCAGCACGGCGTCGCCGCTGCGGAGTCCGCTCAGGGCGTCGACGGCGCCCTCGATGCCCGAGACATGCGCCACGCCGTCGCCGTAGGCGGGCTCGTCCACCGCGATCACCGTCACGCCCAGTTCACGGGCCTGCTCGGCGACGGCGCGGTGGGCGGCGTCGCTGTCGTCTCCGAGTTCGGCCATCGTGCCGAGCACCGCGAACCGGCGTCCGGCCTCGACGCGGGCCAGTGCCGACAGGCCCGCCGCCATCGACGTCGGGTTGGCGTTGTAGGCGTCGTTGATGACGACGACTCCCCCGGCGGTGGTGCTCATCTCCATCCGCAGTCCGGACAGACCCGCGCGCAGCAGACCGTCGGCGATCCGCTCGACCGACACCCCCACGCCGCCGCCGGCCGCGGCCGCGGCCAGGGCGTTGCCGACCTGATGCTCGCCGCGTGCCCCGAGCCGTACCGGCACGCTGCCCCACGGGCTGTGCAGAGTGAAGGCCGCACGCAACTGGTCATCGAGCACGATGTCGGTGGCGCGCACGTCCGCGGCGGGATCGACACCATAGGTCACGACCCGCGCGCTGGTCCGCGACGCCATCGCCGCGACCACCGGGTGGTCGGCGTTGAGAACGGCGAGCCCGTCGGCGGGCAGAGCCTCGACGAGCTCGCCCTTCGCTCGTGCCACATCCTCGATGCTGCCGAACATCTCCAGATGCACCGCCTCGACGCGGGTGAGCACTCCGACCGTCGGAGAGGCGATGGAGCACAGCTGTGCGATGTGACCGACACCGCGCGCGCCCATCTCCAAGACGACGGCCTCGGTGTCGTCGGGTGCGCCGAGCAGGGTCAGCGGCAACCCGAGTTCGTTGTTGAACGACTTCTCGCTCGCGGCGGTGCGGAAGGTGGTCGACAGCACGCCGGCGAGCAGGTCCTTGGTCGACGTCTTGCCGACCGAGCCGGTGACGCCGACGACGCTGCCGGTGAGTCCGGCGCGGACGAAGCGACCGAGATCGGCGAGCGCCTCGGCGGTGTCCGCGACCTGGACGGCCGTCGCGGCGAGGGCCGGATCCGGCGTCCTGTCGGTCAGGTACACGGGGGCGCCGGCCTGCACCGCCGCCGGGATGTAGTCGTGGCCGTCACGCGCGGCGACGATCGGCACGAACAGCTGACCGGGCCGCGCGGACCGCGAGTCGATGCTCGCGGAATCGACCGTCACATCCGGTCCGTGAAGGGTGCCGCCGGTCGCGGCGGCGATCTGACTGGCGAGGAGATGCACGACAGACCACGGTACAAGCAAGCACGTATGGTTGCATCCATGAGCACCCCCCTCATCCGCCTGGTCGTCCTCTACGGCGGAGTGTCCGCCGAACACGACGTCTCCCGTGTGAGCGCCGCCCATGTACTGGCCGCCGCGGATCGCTCCAAGTACCGCCTGATCCCGGTCGGCATCGACAAGCGCGGCGGATGGCACCGCAACGACGCCGCGGCCGAAGCCCTGGCCGCCGGCGCGGAACTGCCGAACAGTCTCGACGTCGAAGGCCCCGAGGTGAATCCGCTTCAGGTGCTGGCCGGCCGTCCCGAAGACCTCACCGTGGTGTTCCCGCTGCTGCACGGGCCGCACGGCGAGGACGGCACCGTGCAGGGCATGCTCGAGCTGTTCAAGCTGCCGTACATCGGCTGCGGAGTGCTGGCATCGGCGGTCTGCATGGACAAGGCGATGGCGAAGGAGATCGCCGCTCGCGCGGGCATCCCGCAGTGCAAGTGGATCACCTTCCGCGACGGTGTGGACGACGCCCGCCAGGTGCTGGCCGACGCGACCGAGCAACTCGGTCTGCCGGTGTTCGTGAAGCCGGCGAACATGGGCTCGTCCGTCGGCGTCAGCCGCGCCGACTCGATCGAGGAACTCGACGCGGCGATCAACCACGCCCTCCGCTACGACGACGTGGTCGTCATCGAGGAGACGGTGACCGGCCGCGAGGTCGAGGTGGCCGTCCTCGGCAACGCCGCCCCCGACGCGTCCCTCCCCGGAGAGATCAAGCCCGGCAGTGACTTCTACGACTACGAGGACAAGTACGTCACCGGCGCCGCCGAGCTGATGATTCCCGCACCGCTGTCGGACGAGGCGATCGCGCAGGTGCGCGAGTTGGCCGCCGACGCCTTCGTGGCGCTGCGCTGCGCAGGCCTGGCGCGCGTCGACTTCTTCTACGAGGAGGACGGTCGCGGCTGGCTCCTCAACGAGGTCAACACGATTCCCGGTTTCACCCCCGCATCGATGTACCCCAAGATGTGGGAGGCCACCGGGATCACCTATCCCGACCTGATCGACCGCCTCGTGACGCTGGCACTCGAAGTGCATCGCCGACGGAGCTCGTTCTCCACCGAGCACTGAGCGTCATCGGTCGGTGCCGATCACCTCACCGGTGGCGGCGTCGACGACCACTTCGGTGTCGTCGCCGGCTGTGCCGACGTTGATCTCGTACACCAGGCGGCCGTTCTCGCGATGGAGCTTCCACTCGGACACCGGTCCGGCGACTCGCGCCTGCGCGGCCCTCATGGCGCGATCGGGTTCGACGGTGACTTCACCCGCCTCGAACCGCTCCGCGCCGGCGTGCGCTGCGTCGTCGCCGTGGAGATCGTCGGTCGTCTTCGCGACCACGCCGCCGTTCGTGGCGTCGATCGTGATGTCGGATTCCTGTGTGGCGGAGGCCAGCTCGATCTCGTACACGGTCCGGCCGTGCTCGGTCTCGAGCTTGACCGCGGTGGGCGACCCGGTGAACTGCGCGCCGGCGGTCCGCAGTGCGTCGCGCCAGGAGACGGCGGGCGCAGTCGCGGCGAGATCGACACCGCTTCGCGACGGCGCGGCCGACGACGCCGCCGGCGACTGCGACCCGGCGGTCTGGGTGATCGTCTCGGTCTTCGTCTCCGGCGTCGCGTCGTCGGTTCCGCACCCGGCGAGCAGACCTGCGCCCGCGGCCAGTACCGCGGCTGCCGAGAGTCTGATGTTCAGCGCATGTGTGTTCAAGGCGTGTCCTCCCAGAAGAGAAGTCTCGTCACGTGTGACTCACACCGTACGGACATTCTCCGGGCCGGACATTGGAAAAGGCCCCTGACCTGCTCTGCAGATCAGGGGCCCTCGGCGGTGGCGGAGGGATTTGAACCCCCGGTGCGGGGTTACCGCACACGACATTTCGAGTGTCGCACCTTCGGCCGCTCGGACACGCCACCGCGAAGAACTGTACCGCAGCCCGTCACCAGCACGAAATCGGCAGGTCAGACCCAGTTTCTCGACGATTCAGTGTCCGGAGCGCTTGTTGACGAGATCGTCGAACTTCTCCTTGGCCGTCTCGACCGCGCCGGTGACCTGCTCGCTGTTCGCGATCTCGGCCAGCTTTCCCTTCGCCGTCTCCACCGCGCTCACGACGTGCTCGTTGCTCGCGATCTCGGACAGCTTGTCCTTGGCCGTCTCCACGGCGCCGGCGACGTGCTCGTTGGCGGCGAACTCGGTCAACGCGGACTTCGCGTTCTCCACGGCACCGGTGACCTGCTCGCTGTTGGCGAATTCGTCGACCTTGCGCACCACCGTGTCGACGACCTCGGTGATCTTGTCGATGGGATCGGACATCTCATTCCCCTTCTCGCGATGTCTGCGCGGGCTGCGCCCACCTCCTCAATCTGCCACAGGCGCACGCGCGCGGCGAGAGCCCGGAAGCGAATTCAGGGATAGTTCAGGGCTGACCCCGACGGCCGGCGAAGAAGTCGCGGACCAGGGCGGCGCACTCGTCCTCGCGGACCCCGCCGAGCACCTCCGGGCGGTGCAGCTGCCGCTCATCGCGCAGCACGTCCCAGAGTGACCCGACGGCGCCGGTCTTCGGCTCCCAGGCACCGAAGATCAGCCGCGAGACGCGCGACAGTCCGATCGCGCCGGCGCACATCGTGCACGGCTCCACGGTGACGACCAGGGTGCAGCCCGACAGCCGCCATCCGTCGCCGTGGCGGGCGGTGGCCGCCCGCAGCGCCAGGATCTCGGCATGAGCGGTCGGATCGCCATCGGCTTCGCGGCGGTTGGCGGCACGGGCCAGCTCGCTCCCGTCCGGCCCGAAGACGACTGCCCCGATCGGGACGTCGCGGGAGTCCGCATCCCGTGCCGCTTCGAGTGCGACGGACATCAGGGCCGCCGCGTCCCGGTCCACCGCTCCCCGATGCGGTCGCGGGCTGGGGTCCACCGGCATGGACCCGGTCAGCGACCGAGCTTGTCGAGTTCCGCGGCGAGCTCGTCGGCGAAGCCGAGGCGCGCGGCGATCATGCCGATCTGCTCGTCGGCGTACAGATCGGTGTCACCGACGATGATGCTGAGCACGGCGTCCGGCAGACCGAGGTCGGCCAGGATCGAGAGGTCGCCCTCCTCCCACGGATCCACGTCGTCGAGCTCGTCGGGATCGATGTCGGGGATGTCGACGTGCAGCGCGTCGAGGGCGTCGGCGGCGATGTCGTACTCCACCGCGGCGGTGGCGTCCGAGAGGAGCACGTGGGCTCCGGCGGGAGCCGGCCGGACGATGAGGAAGAACTCGTCGTCCACGTCCAGGAGGCCGAACACGGCTCCGGTGGCCCGCAGTTCCCGCAGCTGCAGTTCGGCGTCGTCGAGACTGTCGAGAGCGGACGGCTTCAGCGTCGTGAGCTTCCACCCCGACTCCTCGCGGACGACCGCGACAGCGAATCCTTCGACCTCGTCGTATTCGCTCTGCGCACCGGGCTTCGCCATGACCGCCACCGTAGTCGGTTTTCGGGACTCTCCCAAGTCGAACCGACCCCGATGTGCCACGCTGGAACCGTGTCTGCTGCACCGTCTCGCCCCGTCTGCATCCTCGGTCTCGGCCTCATCGGCGGGTCCCTGCTCCGCCGCCTCTCCGACACGGGCGGTCCCGCGTTCGGCTACAACCGCTCGGCGGGCACCGTCGAGGCCGCGGCGGCCGACGGCTACGACGCCTCCACGGACCTGTCCGCGGTCCTCAAGCGCGCCCGGAACGACGACGCGATCGTCGTTCTGGCGACTCCCTTCACCGCACTCGAACCGATGATCACCGCGGTCCGGGAGCTGGCGCCGGACTGTCTTCTCACCGATGTGGTGAGCGTGAAGGAGCAGGTCTCCGACCTCGTCCGACGGCTCCATCCGGGGGCCCGGTACGTCGGCGGGCATCCGATGACCGGCACCACCGAGTCGGGTTGGCCGGCCACCGATCCGGGGCTCTTCGAGGGCGCGATGTGGATGGTCGCGACGCACGACGACACCGTCGCCGACGACTGGCTCGACGTCGCGGGGATCGCCCTGGCCGCAGGCTCGTACGTGGTGCCCGCCGCGGACGACGCGCACGACCGCGCGGCGGCGGCGATCTCCCACAACCCGCATCTGACCGCCGCGGTGACCGCCACGGTCGGCGCGGGTGAGAGCGACCTCGCGCTCCGGCTGGCCGCAGGCAGCTTCCGGGACGGCACTCGGGTGGCGGGTACCGCCCCCGACCTGCAGCGGGCGATGCTCGAAGCCAACTCGGTGGCCCTGCTCAACACGCTGAGCGAGACGATCGACCGGTTGATCACCGCGCGCGACGCACTGCGCGAGCACGGCGACGTCGCGGTGATCGTCGACGACGGCCACCGCGCGCGGCGCAAGTACGAGCGGATCGCCGGATCGCCGCCGGAGCCGATCACCGGCGTCCGGATCGGCGATGCCCGGTGGCAGGAGGAACTGCGCAGGCAGGCCCACCTGGCCCGGGTGTGGATGGGCTGAGCGGCCCGGATCAGATCAGCGTCGCGATACCCGCGTAGTCGCGCACGATGCCTGCGTCGTCGACCGTCAGATCGCGACGTCCCTTGGGACCGATCACCGTGACGCGGCCTTCCGGGCCGCCGACGTAGCTCTTCTGCACCGAGTCGATCTCACAGTCGGGCAGCCGGAGCCTGACGACCGGGACGTCGTCGCGGCGGACGCCGTCGGCGATCCCGAAGCGCCGGATCGGCAGTCCCTTGAAGAAGGGCGAGAGCTCCAAGTCGATCATCTCGGCCCCGTCGAAGTCGCTGCGCACGGTGCTGGTCGGCGACTGGACCATCCAACGACCGTCCATGTCACGGCTGATGTCGAGCGAGCTCTCGCCGCCGGCGCGCAGCAGGCGCACCGACAGCCGCCGCGTCACCCCGCTGTCGTTGGTGACGAGTTCGTACGACGCGGAGTAGGCCTCGGTGGTGTCGGTGGCGGCGGCCACGATGCGGCCGTACGCGCGGACCCGGGCACCGCTCAGATTCAGCCGCACTTGCTCGAACCGATCGCCGTCGGCGCTACGCCAGGTCAGCATCGCTTTCACGCCGGCATCGGCGGACGACGCGTCGAAGGAAGTCATTCTCTAACGGTAGCGTCATCCCTCGTATCGACAGGTGAGCATGCCCGAAGACTGCGCGTCCTGCGTCGTCTGACGGTCGACCACCTTGCCGTCGACCGTGATGCTGCACGATGCCGGATCGGTGTCCGAGAGGATCACGCTGACCCGCAGCAGCGCGTTCTGGCTGCCGCGCACAGTGTGCCGCCACGTGCCGCCGGCGTTGCGTTCGATCTTCACCGACGTGTCGTCGACGTACAGGATGGTCGCGCGCCCGGAGTCGACCTGGTACTCCACCGTCGCGGCGCCGGAGTGGACCGGCGGCTGTGCGCTGTCGGGATCGCGCGGCACCGACTGTTCGGGTTGGTCGGGCAGGCCCTGCAGATAGGGATCGTCGGTCGACTGCGCGGCGGGCGGATCGGCTCGCCGCACCGGCTCGTCGTCGCCGGTCGGAAACATCCGGAAGGCGAGCGCCAGGCACAGCACCCCGACGGCGACGACGGCGACGCCGACGGCGAGACCGCGACGTCGATCCGGAGGTGGCTGCGGCGCGGGCGCGGGTGGGGTGGGATCGGGCGGCGCCGCCGCGGGCTGCGGCCCGGCGAGAGCGCGTTCCCGGTCGTCGTAGGTGAACAACGGAGTGCCGTGCTCGCTGTAGCCGAGCGGTGGGTACGATTGCCCGGGAGCCAGCGGCGGCCGGTATCCCGGCGCCGGCTGCGATGACCGGTCCACGGCGGCTCCTCCCGACGACGTCCTCCCTTCGATGGTGCCAGAGGCGACGGCCCGGGCACGCCGACGGCCCGGATCCCCGATCGGGAATCCGGGCGGTCGCGGCCGGATCGGTCAGGCCTTGACGTCGGACGGATGCGTTGCCAGCGGAGTCACCGTGATGTCCATGTACGGGAACAGCGGCAGCCCCGACAGGATCTCGTGCAACTCGTCGTTCGACTCGACGTCGAAGATCGAGTAATTGGAGTACTCGCCGACGATGCGCCAGATCTGCGGCCACTTGCCCGACCGCTGAAGCTCCTGCGAGTACGCCTTCTCCCGCGCGACGGTCTCCTCACGGACCGTCAGGTCCATGTCGTGCGGAATCCGCACATCCATCCGGACGTGGAACAGCATCGGCTCAGCCCTCCACCGGATCGAGCACGAAGCCGTAATCGATCGTGTAGCCGCCGTGACCGTCCGGCTTCGGGTCGAGAATCAGTTCCGGCTTCACGGCGTCGGCGATGTCGTCGCCGTTGTGCGGATCGCCCGGGAAGTACAGCTGGGCGGTCAGCAGTTCGTGCCCCGGAGCCGAGACCTTGACGTGCAGGTGAGCCGGGCGCCACGCGTGCCAGCCGGCCGCGGCGATCAGCTTGCCGCACGAGCCGTCGGTCGGGATCTGGTAGGGGGCGGGACGGATCGTGGTGATCTTGAACTTGCCGTCCGGGCCGGTCGAGAAGGTGCCGCGCAGATTCCACTCCGGGATGCCCGGGGCGAACTGCGAGTAGTAGCCGTCGGCGTCGGCGTGCCACAGCTCCACCTTGCCCTGCAGCGGGGTGCCGTCGGTGGAGGTGATCTGCGCCTCCCAGACCAGCGGATCGCCCGCCTCGCCGTCGCGCATCGGGATGGTGCCCTCGGCGCCCTGCTCGGGCGCATCCGGGACGTAGTACGGCCCTTCGATCGAGCCCTTGTTGCCGTGGCGGTGCGCGGTGTTGACGTCCTCGACGACGTGCTCCACCCACACGTCCAGGAACAGCGGCCACTCGCCGTCGAGGCCCACCTGGATCATCCACGCCTTGAGGGCGTTGTACTCGTCGTAGGTGACCTGGTTGTCGCGGATGGTCTGGTGGACCCCGGCCAGCACCTGGCGGGCGAGCTTGTCGACGCGCTCGGGGCTGACGTTCTTGACGGCGTCGTACGGCGACTTGTCCTGCTGGAAGCGCTCGGTGGCGGATGCGCCTGACGCCGCGGCGGACGGGCTGTGCTCGGTGGTGGTCATGACTGTCTCCTTTGATCTTCAGTTCGTCGTCTCGCCCATGGGCTGTGCGAGGAGTCGTTCATTTGTCGGTGCGGTAGCGGTCGAGTTTGTCGGGGTCGATGTCGATTCCGAGTCCGGCGCGGGATGAGGTCTGCAGGCAGCCGTCACGGATCTGGAGCGGTTCGGCGAGCAGGTCGTCGCTCATGTCGAGGAAGTTCGACAGTTCGCCCGCATAGCGCGAGGTCGCTTCGAACGCCGCACCGAAGGCCAGCGCGCAGGCCGTGCCTATCTGGCCGTCGATCTGATTGCCCATCACCATCTCCAGGCCGAGGCCCTCGGCCAGGTGATGCACACGCCGCGACTGCGTGAATCCGGTGCGGGCGGTCTTGATGTTGATCGCCGTGGCCGATCCCGCGAGGATCTCGCGAGTCACGTCGGCCGGCGTGGGCACCGATTCGTCCGCGATGAACGGGATGTCGAGCTTGCCGACCAGCCAGCGACGCCCGAGGACGTCGTCGGCGGGGCAGAGTTCCTCGGCGAACAGCAGGCCGAGGTCGGCCATCTCCTTCATGGCGCGGGCCGATTCGGCGGCGGTCCAGCCGCGATTGCCGTCGATGTACAGCTCGACGCTGTCGCCGAAGTGTTCGCGCAGCGCCCGTACGACGGCGATGTCGAGCTCGGCCGGGCGCCGCCCGACCTTCACCTTGAACGTCGAGATACCGTGCCGCTCGCGCACCTTCTGAGCTTCGGCGACCATCTTCGCCGGATCGTCGAAGCCGAGCATGTGGCTCACCCGCATGCGGTCGGTGTATCCGCCGAGGAGTTCGGAGACCGGCTGCCCGAGGGTCTTGCCCAAGGCGTCCCACAGGGCCATGTCGATCGCCGACTTGGCGGTGGGATTGCCGACGGTCCGTGCCAGCCTCGCCCCCACCTGTTCGCGTTCGAGCAGGGTGAGGCCGTGCAGTTGTTCGGCGAAGACGTCCTCGATGACGGCGACGATGCCGCGCTGGGTCTCGCCGTAAGTGTAGGGCCGCGGCGGCGCCTCGGCGACGCCGATCACCCCGTCGTCGGTGTGCACGCGGACCAGGACGTGCTCGGCCGCGTGCACCTCGCCCGAGGCGAAGTGAAGGGGTTTGAGGTAGGGAATCGAGAAGGGAATCGATTCCACCCGGGCGATCTTCAACGTGTCTCTCCCATCGAGGAGTCCAGGGCCCGCGCGGACGCGGACGCGAATGCAGCGGCGGCGACGGCGGCCACGGCGTCGACCACCGGGTTGTCGTCGCCCGCGCGCCGGGCGAGAGCCACCGGCATGGTTCCGGTGTCGGGCAGGTCGCGCACCACGACGTTCTCCAGCGGCAGTGCGCGGACGGAGGCGGGCAGCAGGGCCACGCCGAGCCCGGCGGCGACCAGCGCCAGGAGCACCGGGGTGCCGGAGGCGTCGTGGGCGCGGTGCGGGACGAAGCCCGCGGTGCGGCAGGTGCGGACGGCGGCCTCGTTGACCGCCGAGTCGCGACTGTCGTACATGACGAACGATTCGCTGCGCAGATCGTCTACCGAGACCACCGGTTCCACCGCGAGACGGTGGTCGGAGGCGACCGCCAGGACGAGTGGCTCGACGTCGATCGTCCGGACCTCGATCCCCTCTCCGACCACCGGCGGCCGGAGTACGCCGAGGTCGATGGCGCCGTCGCGAAGCCGATCGCACTGGTCGGGGGTCAGCAGATCGGAGACGATCCGCAACTCCACGTGCGGCAGTTCGCTGCGGACGGCCCGGGCGATGCGCGGCAGATGCGAGAACACGGCGATGCCGGTGAGTCCCAGGCGGACCACACCGCTGCGGCCGGCCGCGACGCGCTGCACGCCGTCGACGGCCGCGTCGATGCCCACCAGTATCCGGTCCACCTCGCCCTTGAGGAACTCACCCGCCGCGGTCAGCGTCACCTGACGGGTGGTGCGGGCGAACAGCGAGACCCCCAGCTCGGCCTCCAGTTGGCGGATCGCGTACGACAACGCCGGCTGCGCGATGTGCAACCGGTCCGCCGCCCGCCCGAAATGACAGGTGTCGGCGACGGCGGCGAAATATCGCAGATGCCGTAGCTCCATGTCGCGCTCCTGTCGGTGTGTCGATTCACCGGCCGGGACGCATCGTCATAGTCGCCCCGCTGTGTGATCCGGATCATCCGTACGACCACGGTAAGCAGAAGATCCATACGACACCAGGACTCATTTTCGCCTTATTGATCTGTGCTGTTTATGAATGAACGCCTGGGTCAACACTGGGATTTCTACTGGTGTGAGTGCCATCACGAGATGGGACCGTCGAGGGACAACGCACACAGGAGGTTCTCAATGACTGCGACCAGTTCTCGCCCCAGCGCGTCGATTCCCGGTACGGCGATCACCGCGGACACCCGCGAGCACGTCCGCGAAGTACTCCGGGACGCCGTCATCGACGACCGCGAGGCCGGGGTGTTCCGCGCCAACCGCCGGATCTTCACCGACGAGGACATCTTCGAACTGGAGATGCGGCACATCTTCGAGGGGAACTGGATCTACCTCGCGCACGAGAGCCAGGTCGCGAACCCGGGCGACTACTTCACCACCTACATCGGCCGCCAGCCGGTGGTCATCACCCGCGGCCGCGACGGCGAACTCAACTGCCTGATCAACGCCTGCGCGCACCGCGGAGCGATGATCTGCCGCCGCAAGACCGACAACCGGATGACGCTCACCTGCCCGTTCCACGGCTGGACCTTCCGCAACGACGGCACCCTGCTCAAGGTGAAGGACCCCGACGGCGCCGGATACCCGTCCACCTTCGACTGCGAGGGATCGCACAACCTCACCAAGGTCGCGCGGTTCGACAGCTATCGCGGGTTCCTCTTCGGCAGCCTCAACGCCGACGTCCTCCCGCTCGAGGAACACCTGGGCGACACCCGCCGGGTGATCGACATGCTCGTCGACCAGTCGCCTGACGGCCTGGAGGTGCTGCGCGGCGCGTCGACCTACACCTACGACGGCAACTGGAAGGTCCAGGCGGAGAACGGCGCCGACGGCTACCACGTGACCGCGACGCACTGGAACTACGCCGCCACCACCTCCCGGCGCACCACCGGGGAGTCGAAGAACGACGCGAAGGTGCTCGACGCCGGCGGATGGGGCAAGTCCGGCGGCGGCTACTGGTCGTACCCGCACGGTCACCTGTGCCTGTGGACCTGGGCGGCCAACCCACAGGACCGGCCGCTGTGGGACCGGATGGACGAACTCAAGGCCCAGTTCGGCGAGGCCAAGGGCGAGTTCATGGTGAAGGGCTCACGCAATCTGTGCCTGTATCCGAACGTCTACCTGATGGACCAGTTCTCCACGCAGATCCGGCACTTCCGCCCGATCGCACCGGACAAGACCGAGGTCACGATCTACTGCATCGCGCCGAAGGGTGAGAGCGACGCCGCCCGTGCCCACCGCATCCGCCAGTACGAGGACTTCTTCAACGCGTCGGGAATGGCGACGCCGGACGACCTCGAGGAGTTCCGGTCGTGCCAGCTGACCTTCCGCGCGACCGCCGCGCCCTGGAACGACATGAGCCGCGGCGCCGAACACTGGCTCACCGGTCCGGACGAGGTCGCCACCGCACTCGACATGCCGAACGTGATCTCCGCCGGCCTGAAGAACGAGGACGAGGGTCTCTACCCCGTGCAGCACGGCTACTGGCTCGAGACCATGCGCCGCGCCGTCGACGCCGAGGACGTCGAGACCGCCGTCGGCTGAGCGCGATCGGACCACCACTTCGTACCCGAGATCGGACAGGACTCATGACTACCGCCCAGGCCACTCCGGCCGACACCGACGGCCGCAAGCTCATCACCCAGAACGCCATCGAACAGTTCCTCTACCGCGAGGCCCGGTACCTCGACGACCGCGAGTTCGAGAAGTGGCTCGACTGCTACGCCGACGACGTCGTCTACTGGATGCCGTCGTGGGCCGACGACGATCGCCTCACCGAAGACCCCCGACGGGAGATCTCGCTCATCTACTACGGCAACAAGGGCGGGCTCGAGGACCGGGTGTTCCGGATCCGTACCGAACGGTCGTCGGCGACGTCGCTTCCCGAGCCACGCACCAGCCACAACATCACCAACGTGGAGGTGATCGAACGGCGCGGCGACATGGTTGACGTCCGGTTCAACTGGCACACCATGTACTTCCGCTATCACACCGTCGACCCGTACTACGGCACGTCGTTCTACACGATCGACTTCTCCGGCGAGGCACCGCTGATCCGCCGCAAGACCGTGGTCCTCAAGAACGACTACATCCACCACGTGGTGGACGTCTACCACTTCTAGGGGCTCACCATGACTGTCACTTCCGGCCCCGCATCCGGACGCACCGCGGCACCCGCCGAGGCGCCGACGCACCGCGTCGCACTCGCCTTCGAGGACGGGGTCACCAAGTTCATCGACTGCCGCGAGGACCAGACGGTGGCAGACGCGTCGTACCGGCAGCGGATCAACATCCCGCTCGACTGCCGCGACGGCGCCTGCGGCACCTGCAAGGCCCTGTGCGAATCGGGCGACTACGACGGCGGCACGTACATCGACGACGCCCTGTCGCCCGCGGAGTCGGCCGACGGCTACGCCCTGCCGTGCTGCATGAAGCCGCGGTCGGACCTGGTGCTGCAGATCGCGGCCACGTCGGACGTCGCCAAGACCCAGGCGGCCGAGTTCAGCGCCACCGTGGTCGGGATCGAGCGCCTCTCGCCCACCACGATGCGCCTGTCCGTCGAGATCCCGAACCGCTCCGAGCTGGCGTTCCTGCCCGGTCAGTACGTCAACATCGACGTTCCGGGCACGGACGACGGCAGCGGGAGTCCGGTGCGCCGCTCGTATTCCTTCGCCAACGGACCGCACGAGGACACTCTCGTCTTCCTGGTGAAGCTGACTCCCGGCGGCGCGATGTCGACCTATCTCACCGACCGGGCGTCGACCGGCGATCTGCTGACGCTGCGCGGGCCGCACGGATCGTTCTTCCTGCGCGAATCGATGCGGCCGGCACTGCTGCTCGCCGGCGGCACGGGCCTCGCGCCGATCCTCGCGATCCTGCGGAAGCTGCGCCACGACGGCAGCGCGCGCCGCATCCATCTCATCTACGGCGTCTCCACCGACGACGACCTCGTGGAGACCGAGACGCTCGACCGGATGCAGTCGGAGGTCGCCGGATTCACCTGGGACCACTGCGTCTCCGATCCCGGCAGCAGCGCCGCGAACAAGGGCTACGTCACCTCGCTGATCGCTCCCCGTCACCTCTACGGCGGCGACGTCGCGACCTACCTGTGCGGGCCGCCGCCGATGGTCGAATCGGTGCGCAGACACTTCGTCGAGGCGGGTATCGAACTGACCGGGTTCTACTACGAGAAGTTCGCCCTCGCTGCAGGCCCGTCGCCCGCCGAGCCGGTGACCGACGCAGTCTCGGCATCGGCGTCGGCGAACGCCGAGGCGCCCGTCGACGTGCCGATCGCGCCCGCCCTCGACGCCCGCGCCGTCGCGGGGCAGCCGGTGCTTCCGGCGATCAGCCTGCCCGGTCTCGAACCGCGGTCCGCGCCGGGCGCAGACGAGTCCCGGGCCCGCATCGCCGGGCAGCGGATCTGGCCGGAGCCGACCGCCGCCGAACCGTCCGCTCTGCTCGACGCCGACACCGGAGTCCTGGAACCCGGTGCGGCCAGGTCGATCGCCGGGCAGGAGGTGTTCCCCGGCTCGGCTGCCGCCCCCGTGGCGGACGTCGACGTGGCCGCCGAATCGGTGGCGACCCAGCCCGGGACCACGGCGGACGAGCCCGCGAGCATTGCACCCGCAGAGGTCCCGACGGTCGGTTCCGAGGGTTATGAGATCGGCGAAGAGCATCCCGAGATCCACGAATCCGATGCGCTCTTCGAAGCCCGAGCCGCGCTGGAACTCGGTGCTCTCGAGTTGATGATCGGCCGGATGACCTCGCAGCAACTCGCCGGATATCGTCTCCTCGCGGAAGCCACCGTCCCGTACGTGGACGGCGATCGCTTCGTCGACTCAGCCGAGTACACGGCCACCAACGCCGCTTTCCACGACTACCTGTTCCACGTCACCGGCAACACCCACCTGCTGGAGGCGTACACCGCGCTCGGGGTCAAGGGCCGGATGAGCGAAGTACTGCGGACCGCCACCTGGTGCCATCCCCTGTGCACCCAGGACCATCTCGACATCGTCGCCGCGTTCGAAGCCGGAGACCGCGACACCGCCCGCGCCCTCATCAGCGCACACGGCGAACGATCCAAGCAGACGATGCGGCGAGCGATGGCCGACGAACTCGCCGCTCGCAAACCACGGTTCGTGACTCCGGGACGGTTCGCCGGGAAGGTCGTCGTCGTGACGGGCGCCGGGCAGGGCATCGGCGAGGCCACGGCCCTTCGGATCAGCGCCGAGGGCGGACGCGTGGTGGTGGCCGACCGGTCCGAGTACGCGCGCACGGTCGCGTCTGATCTGTCGGCGAGCGGACCCGGCGCGATCGCGGTGAACGCCGACCTGGAGTCGTATGCCCGCGCCGCGGAGGTGATCGATCGCGCGCTGGCCGCCTACGGGCGGGTGGACGTGCTGGTCAACAACGTGGGCGGCGCCATCAACTTCAAACCCTTCACAGAGTTCACCGACGAGGAGATCCGCGCCGAGGTGGACCGTTCGTTGATGACCACGCTCTACGCTTGCCGCGCGGTGCTGCCCACGATGGTGGAGCGAGGCGGCGGCGTCATCGTCAACGTCTCCTCGGCGGCCACCCGGGGCATCCATCGGATTCCGTACTCCGCGGCCAAGGGCGGGGTCAACGCGATCACCGCCTCCCTGGCGATGGAGTACGCACCGGCCGGTGTGCGAGTGGTGGCCACTGCCCCCGGCGGAACCGACGCCCCGCCGCGCCGTGTTTCACGGGGAACACCGGTGCCGGCCGACGACACGCAGCGCGAATGGTTCCAGGCACACATCGACCAGACGCTCGACGCCTCCCTGATGAACAGGTACGGAACCCTCGACGAACCGGCCGCGGCGATCTGCTTCCTGGCCTCCGACGAGGCCTCGTACATCACCGGTTCGGTGCTTCCGGTCGCCGGCGGCGACCAGGGGTGAGCTCCATGCGTGCCCGTCGTTCGCGGCAGTCGACCGCGAGCGACGCCACGCGTCCGCCCCGACAGGAATAACCTCGACAACCATGATCATCGAGGCCGCCTGCGTCGGCCGGGAGAACGAACTGTCGGAGCTGACCGGCCGCGTCGCCGACGCCGCCGGTCCCGGCTTCGTGCTGATCACAGCCCCGCACGGTGCCGGGAAGTCGACGCTGCTGCGGCGCCTGTCGGAGATCCTGCGGGGTCGCCGGGTCCGGGTCGCCGCAGCACCCGAGCTCGGCGATCCGGCCGAGCTCTTCGGTGACGACCCCGCAGCGCTGCTGATCGACGACGCCGATCATGCGGACGACGCGGCTCTGCGCCGGCTCGGGCGGCTCGCCGCCGCGCGCCCGCAGTCGCGCGTCACGGTGATCCTGGCCGCGGAGCGGTCCACGCCCGCCATCGCCGACCTGCTGCCGGACACCTTGCGACTTCCGGGTCTGGACCGCAGCGCCGTGGCGGAGATCGCCGCGGCCCGCGGGCGGTCGGTGCACCCGTCTCTTCTCGACGAACTGACCAGGCACACGATGGGCCGACCGCGCGAGATCGTCGAACTGCTCGACGAGTTGCCCGACCGTCTGTGGTCGCGGGCCGACGCAGCCCTGCCCGCACCTGCCCGTGAGGTGGAACGGGTCCGCACCGCCCTGACGGCGTGCCGACCGGAGACGCGGCGGCTCATCGAGGCGATCGCGATTCTGAACGATCCGGACTCACTCGGCACGGCCGTGGAACTCTCGGCGGTCGGCGACGTGCTGTCCGCCGTCGACGAGGCGGTCGGAACCGGGCTCGTGGAGCCGGCCGCCGCCGTCGGTCCGGCCGCCTCGGCCCTGGCCGTGCCGACTCCGGTCACCCGTGCCGCGGTACTCGAAGTGCTGGGGCCCAAGCGGACCGGGTTGCTGCACCGCCGAGCCTCGGAGCTGGTGGCGGATCCGGCACGCAGACTGCATCATCGCGTCGCCGCCGCACCGGTGCCGGACGCCGAACTCGCGGACGAGGTCGCCGCACTGGCGGCCGATCGGGGCGGCGCGGGCGAATGGGCGGAGGCCGCCGAGCTCTACCGTGAGGCCGGGCGGCTGACCGACGAGCCGCTCCGGCACGCCGAACGAGTGACGCTCTCGGTGGACGCGCTCTTGGCCGACGGCGACTGCCTCACCGCCGGGTCCATGGTGCCGACGGTGGAGAGCCTTCGCGAGACTCCGCTGCGCAATGCGACACTCGCTTATCTGGCGATCCTGCGCGGACGATCGGCCGAGGCCCGGATCCGGCTCGACAGAGCGTGGGGCATCGTCAGCGTGGAGCGCGAACCCGCGATCGCGGCCCTCATCGCACAGCGCTACGTACTGCACTGCCTGGTCCGCTGTCAGGGCGAGCGCCTCGTCGGCTGGGCGGACCGCGCGATCGACATGGCCGGAACCGCCTCGCCCGCCGGTGTGGAGGCCGCCGCGATCCGCGGGCTCGGCCTGGCGTGGTCCGGCCGCACGGCCGACGCCGTCGCGTCGTACGACGCGCTGGGCCGCGACGTCCGGTTCGGAGCGCAGACGCAGCGGGTCGCCATCGGCCACGGCTGGCTGCAGCTGGGGCTGGACGAGGTGGACTCCGCGCGCACCAGTCTCGAGACGGCGGTGTCGATGGCGAATCTGGGCGGCTCCAAACGCATCACGCTGTGGGCACTGGGCTGGCTGGCCCGTCTGCGGTTCGTGACCGGCGACTGGGACGGGGCACTGCTCACCGTCGCGCAGTCGCGCGAGCTCGCGACCACCAGCGGGATCACCCTCGCCACCCCGCTCGCCGACTGGACCGCGGCTCAGGTCCACTGCCTCCGAGGCGACCGGGAGGCCGCGGACGCCGCGGTCGCGCATTCGGCCCGACTGGCGGGCGACTACGAGATCATGCAGATTCCGCTGCTGCTGGCACAGGCGCAGATCGCGGAGGCGGCCGCCGATTACAACAAGGTCACCCGGGTCCTCTCCCCGCTGAGGCTCCTCGCCGCGGACACTCCGGCTCTCACCGAACCGGGCTGGTGGCCGTGGGTGGACGTGCTGGCCAATGCGCTGGTACTCGACGGCCGGCTCGAGGCCGCCGACAGTCTGCTCCGCCCGCATGAGGAACTGGCCGACCTGCGCGGGCATCGTTCGGCCGGTGCCCGGCTCCGCTACGCCCGCGGCCGCTATCTCGGTGCCATCGGCGACATCGCCTCCGCGCGAAGAAAGTTCGGGGAGGCCCTCGAACTTCTCGACGGTCTGCCCCTGCGGCACGACCAAGCGCACGTCAACTTCGCCTACGGGCAGACTCTCCGCCGGGCGGGCAAGCGGCGCGCCGCCGATGCGGTGATGGGCAACGCCCGCGACATCTACCGGTCGCTCGGAGCCGCGGCGTACGTCGAACGCTGCGACCGCGAGTTGAAGGCCGGCGGCCTGCACGCGGTTCGCGGCGACCGCAGTTCGGCGGAGCTGACACCGCAGGAGGAGTCGGTGACCGCGCTGGTGGCCTCCGGGATGAGCAACCGGGAGGTGGCCGCCGAGCTCTACATCTCACCGAAGACGGTGCAGTACCACCTGACCCGCATCTACGCGAAACTCGGCGTCCGGTCGCGTTCGGAGCTGGCCGCGCTGCGCCGGTGACCTCGGCAGCGGCTACTGCGCCAGCAGATGGTCCAGCAATGCCGGATTCACGATCTGCGGTTGCTGAGCACAGGCCAGGTGGGCCGACTCGGGAACCACCAGCAGCCGACCGTCCTGGACGCCGTCGACGATCTCGGCCAGGACCGACGGTCCGGTCGCGGTGTCGTCGCGGCCCGCGATCGCCAGGGTCGGCGCGGAGATCGACGGCAGATCGGCGCGCTGATCCATCGCGGCGATCGCCTCGCAGCAGCCCGCGTACCCCTCTGCGGGCGTGTCGGCGACCATCGCCTCGTAGTACCGCTTCCGCTCGGCGTCGGCGGACAGGTACTCGGGGGTGAACCAGCGGCTCACCACCGCCTCAGCGATCGGCGCGACACCGTCCGCACGCACCGCGGCCGCCCGTTCCGCGTACGACTCGGCGTTGGCCAGCCGGGCCCCGGTGCACAGCAGCGCCAGGCGCCGAACGCGGTGCGGTGCGCGGACCGCGATCCGCATCGCGGTCATGCCGCCGAGCGAGAGCCCCACCAGGTGGGCGCGGTCGACGCCGAGACCGTCGAGGAGCGCCAGCACGTCGTCGGCGAGGTCGTCGATGCTGTACGGTCCGTCCGGCACCGGGCTCTGCCCGTGACCGCGGGTGTCGTAGCGGATCACCATGAAGTGCTGTTCCAGGTCGGCGATCTGCGCGTCCCACATCCGGTGCGTGGAGCCGAGCGAGTTGGAGAGCACCACGGCGGGTCCGTCGGGCCGGCCGCTGACCACCGCGTGGACGTCGACGGCGCTCATCGGATCGCCTCGAACACGGCCGCGAGTCCCTGGCCGCCGCCGATGCACATCGTGACCAGCACGTTTCGGGCGCGTCGTCGCTTCGCCTCATGGGCAGCGGTGACCACCAGCCGCGCGCCGGTCGCTCCGATCGGGTGGCCCAGCGAGATGCCCGAGCCGTTGGGATTGAGCCGCTCGTCGCCGGGCTCGACTCCCCATTCGGCCAGGACGGCCAGCACCTGCGCGGCGAAGGCCTCGTTGAGTTCGATGAGTTCGATGTCGTCGAGTGTCAGTCCGGCGCGCGCGAGTGCCTTGGCGGTGGCACCGACCGGTCCGATCCCCATCTCCTCGGGTGCGCATCCGGTGACGGCCCACGAACGCAGTGCGAGCATCGGATCGAGATCGCGCCGCTCCGCTTCGGCGAGCGTGGTGACCACCATCATCGCGGCGCCGTCGTTCTGGCCCGAGGCGTTTCCGGCGGTGACGGTCGAGTCGGGGTCGACGGCCAGGCGGATCGGGCGCAGTCGGGCCAGCGATTCGGCCGTGGTGCCGGGACGTGGATGCTCGTCCCGGTCGACGACGACGTCGGGGTCGCGGCGGCCGCCCGGGACGGTGACCGGAACGATCTCGTCGGCGAATCGGCCGGCCTCGATGGCGGCGAGGGCACGGCGATGCGATTCGGCGGACAGCCGATCCTGTTGCTCTCGGGTGAGTCCGTAGCGGGCGCGCAGATTCTCGGCGGTCTCGATCATCCCTCCCGGTACCGGATGCGACTGCCCGCCCGCCGTCAACCGAGCACGATCGAGGCGATCGCGCAGTTCCACGCCGCCCTGCCCGACCCCGGTGCGCAGGCCGAGCGCGTAGTGCTCGACGGTGGACATCGACTCGGCGCCGCCCGCGACGATCAGATCGGCCCCTCCCCCGGCGATCTGCGCCGCCCCGGACAGGACGGCCTGCAGACCCGAGCCGCAGCGGCGGTCGAGCTGCATTCCGGGCACCCCGGCGCCGAGTCCGGCGTCGAGGGCGGCGATCCGGCCGAGAGCCGGCGACTCGCCGCTCGGATACCCCTGTCCCAGCACGACGTCGTCGACCTCGTTCTCTCCGAGACCGGTCCGGGCGACGAGCTCGCTGAGCAGGTCCGTCGCGAGGCGGTCGACCGTCAGCTTCGCCAGCGCTCCGCCCATGCGGCCGACCGGTGTCCGCAGCGGGGAACAGATCACGATGTCGTCGTGGGTGCGAATGCCGGACGCGGTAGCCATGCGTCCAGCCTAGAAAGCCGGGACCCATATCGTGAAGTACATGTTCTACGATCGCTGAAACAGGAGAGGTATCAATCATGGAACTGCGGCATCTCCGGTATTTTCGCGTGGTCGCCGAGGAGCTGCACTTCCGTCGCGCCGCCGAACGTCTGCACATCGCGCAGCCGCCGCTGTCTTCGCAGATCAGACAGCTCGAAGAAGAGCTCGGCGTCCAGTTGCTGACCCGATCGACCCGTCGCGTGGAACTGACTCCGGCCGGGGAGGTGTATCTGGACCGGGTCCGCGAGATCCTCGACGCCGTCGATGCGGCCGGCGAGCAGGCGCACCGGGTGGCCGAGGGCATGCAGGGCGCGTTGACGATCGGGTGCGTCGGATCGGCCACCTATTCACTCTTCCCGCGTCTGGTGCGAGCGCTGCGCGACGAACTGCCCGGCGTCGATGTGAGCGTGCGCGGCGAGATGCTGGCCCCCGACCAGGTGACGGCGCTCGAGGCCGGCCGGATCGATCTGGCGCTGCTGCGGCCCCCGGTCACCAGTGCGCGCGTGGTGGTGGAGCCGGTGCGCCACGATCGACTGATCGCGCTGGTTCCCGACAGTCACCGGCTCGCCGGACGCGGCGAGGCGGATCTGGCCGACCTGCGCGACGACGACTTCGTGATGCACGCGGGCCACGGCCGCTCGGCGCTCAACGGACTGGTCACCGGCCTGTGCGCCGACGCCGGGTTCGTTCCGCGGATCCGGCACGAGGTGACCGAGACCTCGACTCTCGTCACGCTCGTGGCCGCCGGGCTCGGAGTGTCGGTGGTTCCCGAGCCGACGTCGGCTCTCGACATCGCCGGAGTCCGGTACCTTCCGCTGCGCCCCGAGGCAGGAATCGATCTGTCCGCGGCATGGATTCCCGAGCCGGCGTCTCCCGTCGTCGAGCGTGCGCTGACGGTCCTGCGGCGGATCGCCGCGGAGTGAGCCGGTACGAGGGCGCTGACGGTCCGCCCAATGGCGCCGGTTCGTCGTTCTAGGAACTTGTGCCGTAGTCCACCGACGAGAAGGTCCCCGTCGCGAACGACGGGGACCTTCTCGGAGTGCGCCCGTAGGGATTCGAACCCCAAACCTTCTGATCCGTAGTCAGATGCTCTATCCGTTGAGCTACGGGCGCGTAGTGGATCTTGCGATCCGCACTTCTTCAATTGTACCGGGTGCGTGTCCCGGTCGGCGGAGGCGAGAGGATTTGAACCTCCGGTTCCACTTTCATGGAACAACTCATTAGCAGTGAGTCCCATTCGGCCGCTCTGGCACGCCTCCCTGGTGGAGTCCTTTCGGGCCGCCGGGGCAAAACATTACACAGAGGGAGCGTCAGGACGCAAATCGCCGACCGGGTGAGCATCGACCCGCAGGTCAGACGTACATTTGAGGGGTGAGCACGCGAATCCGCCCCGATCTGGACACCCTGCCCGTCTACGTCCCCGGCAAGACCTTTCCGGGCGCGATCAAGCTCGCCAGCAATGAGGTGACCGACCCCCCGCTCCCCGGCGTGGCCGCTGCCATCGCCGAGGCCGCAGCGACGGCCAACCGCTACCCCGACAACGGGATGGTGGAGCTCACCGACGAACTGGCCAAGAGCCTGGGCGTGACCCCCGCGGAGATCCAGGTCGGCTGCGGATCGGTGATCCTCTGCCAGAACCTGATCACCGTCACCGCCGTCCCGGGCGACGAGGTGCTGTTCGGCTGGCGCTCGTTCGAGATGTACCCGGTGGCGACGCGCGTCGTCGGCGCCACCCCGGTCCAGATCCCGCTCACCGGCGACGCCGTGCACGACCTCGCAGCCATGGCGGGCGCGATCACCGACCGGACGCGCCTGATCTTCGTGTGCAACCCCAACAACCCGACCGGCACGGTGGTCGAGGCGCAGGCGCTGCGCGACTTCCTGGCCGCAGTGCCGTCAGACATCGTCGTCGCGCTCGACGAGGCCTACTTCGAGTACATGCGGCTGACCGGACCGTTCGCGTACGACGCCCTCGAACTGCGGCGCGAGTTCCCGAACCTGGTGGTCCTGCGCACCTTCTCGAAGGCGTACGGGCTCGCCGGCCTGCGGGTCGGATACGCGGTCGGCGATCCGGAGGTGATCACCGCGCTCAACAAGGTGCACGTGCCGTTCACCGTCAGCAGTGTGGCCCAGTCCGCGGCCGTCGCCTCCCTGCGCGCACAGGACGAGCTGCTGGCACGGACCGACGCGGTGGTCGCCGAACGTGAACGCGTCACGGCACGACTGCGCGAGCTCGGCTACCGGGTACCCGATTCACAGGCGAACTTCGTGTGGCTGATGCTCGGCGACGACTCCATGCCTTTCGCGACCGAGTGCGCCGAGTCCGGGGTGATCGTCCGACCGTTCGCGGGCGACGGGGTGCGGGTCACCGTCACCCATCCCGCAGAGAACGACGCCTTCCTCACCTTCGCGGAGAAGTACGCCGGCGCGCGGTCAGAGTGAGGGCGCGATGGCGTTCCACGCCTCGGGCAGGTCGCGCTTCCAGTAGTCCCAGCTGTGCGTGCCGATCAGGCGGAATCCCGAGGTGAAGGGGATGTCGTTGGCGCGCAGCAGTGTCGCGAACTCGAGCGAGCAGCGGTTCGCGCCCACCTCCAGCGCCGAACCGGCAGCGATCTGCGCGTTCTCCGGGCCGTCCTTGGGGTCACGCTTGGCGGCCAGGTCGAGCGGTCCCACCGCACCCGAACCGGACGAGATGTACAACGCCTTCCCGCGCAGGGCGTCCAGCTTGTGGGCGGGATCGTGCTGCACCCAGTCCTTGGAGCCGGGCGCACCCCACATATTGTCGGCGTTGGCGCCGCTCTTCGCGACGGTCGCGCGGACGTAGGCCTCGTTGGCCTGGCCCGAGACACGCGGGCAGCCGCTCATCGAGGCGACACCGCGGTACAGCTTGGGGTGGCGGGTGGCGAGGGCGAACGCCGACTGGCCGCCCATGGACAGACCCATCACCGCATTACGTCCGGACCCGCTGAACTTCGCGTCGATCACGGGCGGCAGCTCCTGCGTCAGGAAGGTCTCCCACTGAGGCTTGCCGAGCTTCTTGTCCGGCTTCTCCCAGTTGGTGTAGAAGCTGCCCGCTCCACCGGCAGGCAGGACGACGTTGACGTTGCGCCCGGCGAAGAACGACTCGGCGCCGCCCTTGGTGATCCAGTCGCTGACCTTGTCTCCGCCGTCCGCGCCGTCGAGCAGGTACACAGTGGGCCGCGGACCGGAGCCGCCGGGGCTGAGAACCGTGACCGGCACCGAGCCGTTCATCGCCGCCGACTCAACGGTGAGGTCCACCCGGTGAATGCTCCGAACCTTCTCCGCGACCACGTGCGCCCCCTTGGGAGCGGCGTTGACCGGTGCGGTCGACACCGACGCCAGCATGGCCGCAGCCGCGACGACAGACCCGGCGGTGACCAGCTTCAGTGACATACGATCGCACCACATGGTCGCCCAGCGTACCCGGCGAAAGTGTCGACCGTGTGAACGTCGATGCCGAGCAGCGTGCTGGGCCGGCACTAGGATCGGCGACATGACCGAGACGTCGACGCTGCCGGACGGCCGTCGCCACGCCTTCACCGCGCAGGTCCCCGTCAGGTGGTCGGACATGGACGCCTTCGGTCACGTCAACCATGCGCGGATGGTGACCCTCATGGAGGAGGCACGTATCCAGTGGCTCCTGAGCGCCGGGGACGACTACGCACCGCTCATCAAGAGCGCGATGATCGTCCACGTCGACATCCGGTACCGAGCACAGCTGCACCACGACGATTCGCCGCTCCGGATCGGGATGTGGATCAAGGGTTTCCGATCGGTCGACTTCACGATCGGCTACGAGATCGCCGGCGCCGCCGCGCCCGCGGGGGCGCGCCCGGCGTGCGTCGCAACCACTCAGATGGCCGTCGTCGACATCGAGAAGCACAGTCTGCGACGCCTGACCGCCGCCGAGAAGGACCGTCTGCGCGAGTGGACCCGCTCCTGAGGCTCAGGGCTCGTACTTCTCCGGAAGCTGCGCGGGTGCCGCCGAGCCGAGCTGAGCGATGTTGCCCTGCAGGACGTCCCGGTAGATGCGCAGTTGTTCTTCGCCGCTGCGCACCTGCTGCGACAGCCTGCGGGAATGGTCCGCGGACAGTTCGCGGTCGCCGGACCGCGACAGCAGATGGTCGATGCGCGCGTCGATGGTGGTGGCACGGTCGAACTCGTTGAGCAGCCGCAACTCGACGGCCGCGGACTCGACGGTCGCACAGATGTCGATGAGAGCGTGGACGCGGTCGATCAGTTCGGTCCACACCGGCCGCAACGCCTCTTCGCGCTCTCTGATGTGGGCGACGAAGCCGGGATCGAAACCGCCGTTGTCCCGAGCGCGGTCGAGATCGACGCGCAACGCCCGCAGCGCCACGACGTCAGAGGCGATCTCGGCGAGCTCGGCGTGCAGGTTCACCTGCACCCGCTGCATCTCGAAGTGGTCCGACAGCCAGGCCGGGTTGGTCCGGATGCGGTCGTAGTAGTGGCCGGCGACGAACAGGAGTGCCTCGTAGCCGTCGGCGAAGCTCGAACCGCGCGACGAGTCCTGCGTGGTGGGCATGGTCCCGAAGACTTCGTCGGCCCAGTGCTCCACCTGCCTGCGTCCGGCGCGCCCGGCGACCTTGTCGACGATTCCCGCCACTTTGTCCAGGGCATCGGTGCCGGCCCAGCGGGCACCCGAGGTGGACAGGTTCGCCACCGGTGTGCAGAGCAGCCCGGCGAAGAGTTGCTCGCGCTCATCGACCTCGAGGTAGACGTTCTCGCGGCGTTCTCGGCGAATGGCCCGCATACCCGACGGAAAGACGCCCTTGCCGGTGACGACCGCGCGGTGCGCCTCGTCGCGCCGGCGGGTGAGCCCGGCCATCCGGGACCGGATGATCGGGACCACGACGCCCGGCAGCATCGTCGACGCCAGTTTGCGCTCGGCGTGCACGATTCCGCGCTGCACGCGCCGCAGTTCACTGAATCCCGACTGCGGAACCGGCATCGGCAGTCCCTGCGAGACGCGGCGGACCACCGTCGCCCGCGCGGTGGGCACGAGATAGCCGGCAGCGATGAGAATGCACGCGGTGTCGGACAGTTCCGCAGGCTGCCCGGGCACCCGCGCATCCGTCGTCCACTGACGGAGATCGGCTGCCGTGACAGCACGCTGCGGTGAGGTCATGGCGCCGATTCTACCCGCGGACCCCGACAGATCGCGTGGGAGAATCCCGCCACAGCGGGGCGGTGAGGCGATGCAGCGACCACGCGACGGGCACGCTGATGACACTGGTCACGACGAAGGCCGCGAGGGTGGATCCGGTGAAGACCGAGTACCCGAGAAGATCCATCGTGAACTCCAGCACCATCACGTGGACCAGGAAGAACTCGTAGGAGATCTCGCCGAACCACACCATCGGCCGACTGCCGCACACCCGGGACCACGCGTCGTCGCCGGGGCCGATCGCCAGGGGGCCGACCAGACCCAGGGCCACCACCAGGTAGAGCGTGTGTTTGACGACCGTCGCTCCGGCGTCGGCCGGCACGATCGTCGGCTCTCCGGCGACCGCGCCGCCGCTGATCAGGAACGCACCGACCGCGACAGCGACGCTCGGGATCGCGGGCCACCGCGTCACCGTCCGGGCCAGGACGGCGAGCACCATCCCGCCGACGAACCAGCTCGCGAAGGCGGGCGGCCACATTCGCGCGGTGGGGTCGACGCCGTCGGACCCGTGCACCACCACCGTCCACAACGGCGAGACCAGCAGCAGCCCGCCCAGGCACACGAGCAGCAGGTCGGGCCGCCACCGATCGCGGCACACCAGATGCGCGATCGGCCACGCCACCAGCGGCAGCGCGATGTAATAGGCCACCTCCGCCGCCATGCTCCACATCTGGGTGAGGCCGGTGTGCAGGTGTCCGAGCCCGTACACCTGGGTGAATGTGAGGTTCCGCAGCAGGTCCGACCACCCCTGACCGAAGTCGGACGTGTCCGTGCGCACCAGGAAGATCGCGTACACCGCCAGCACCGTGACCCAGTAGGCGGGCACGATCCGCCGCACCCGATGCCATGTGTAGCGCCGCAGCCCCGGATACTCGGCCGGCGCTCCGGATTGCGTCTCCTGCAACGCCCGCACCCAGGGCGCGAACAGCAGGTAGCCGGAGAGGACGAAGAAGAGCGCGACGCCGACCTCGAAACGAGACAGCAACCGACCCACGTAGTCGTCGGTGTAGTGGCCGGTCCAGTACGCGGCGTGCGTGAGGCAGACCGACAGCGCGGCGACGGTCCGGACACCGGTCAGTGCGGGGACGCGGCGTCGCACCGGGGTCAGATCCAGCCCCGATCGCGTGCGATCCGCGCGGCCTCGGCCCGCGTCGACGCGCCGGTCTTGCCGATGGCCGACGACAGGTGATTGCGCACGGTGCCCGCCGAGAGGTGCACCTGCGACGCGATGGTCGCGACGGTCGCACCCGAGAGCGCGGCGGTGAGAACCTCGGTCTCGCGCGGAGTGAGCGGATTGTCACCGCTGGTGAGGCTCTCGGTGGCCAGCGTCGGATCGATGACGCGGAGCCCGGCGTGGACGCGTCGCACGGCGTCGGCCAGTTCGGCGGCGGGGGTGTCCTTGACGACGAATCCGGCCGCACCGGCGTCCACCGCGCGGCGCAGGTATCCGGGCCGGCCGAAGGTGGTGACCACCAGCGAGCGGACTCCGGGCAGTTCCCGCGTGATGCGGGAGGCCGCCTCGATGCCGTCGGCCCCGGGCATCTCGATGTCGAGCAGGCACACCTGGGCGCCGCTGGACCGCGCCGCGTCCACCACCTCGTCTCCCCGGCCCACCTGCGCGACCACCGCGAGGTCGGGCTCGAGATCGAGCAACGCCGCGAGCGCACCGCGGACCAGCGCCTGGTCGTCGGCCAGCAGCAGTCGGATGGTCTCCACCGGTCCCCCTCTCGGAGAAGAACCTACCGTCCCTCGTCCACGCTCGCGGTCACCGTGGTGCCGGTGGCATCGGAATCGACCGTCAGGCGTCCGCCGCCGGCATCGACCCGTTCAGCGAGCCCGCGCAGGCCGTTCCCGAAGGTCAACAGCGGCGAGCCGTGACCGTTGTCGGCGACGGTCAGGCTGTGATCGGTGAGCGTCACGACGCATCGGGTGGCTCCGCTGTGGCGGACCACATTCGTCACCGACTCGCGCAGCACCCATGCGAACAGCGCCGCGTGCGGACCGTCGTAGGCGTCCGGATCCGGCAGGTCGGCGTCGATCTCCGCCGCCGTCAGCGCGATCTCCGCGGCCGCGACCACACTCGGCAGTTCCGGCGCACGCAGGTTGCCGACCGTCGACCGGACCTCGGCGAGCGCCTGCCGGGCGAGCGCGTTCAGTTCCGCCATCTCCTGCTTCGCCCGCGCCGGATCGAGATCGACGAGCCGGCCCGCGAGCTCGGACTTCACCGAGATCACGGTCAGCGAGTGCCCCAGGATGTCGTGCACGTCGCGGGCCACGCGTTCGCGTTCGGCGACCACCGCGAGCTGCCCGTTCAGCTCCCGCTGGCGTTCGGCGGCGAGTTCCCGGTCGCGCTCGCCGTCGCGCATCACGCGCGAGAACCCCATCGTGATGCCGACGACCAGCAGGACGATCAGGAAGCCGCTGTCGAGCTCCCACCCGAACAATTCCGGGACGACCACCGCCGAGACGAGGACCGCCGCCACCCCGGCCAGCGAATACCCCACCCGCCACGGTGCCGCGAAGGCGACCGCCGCCATCACGAACGGCGCCACGGAGAACGCGTCCGCGCGCAGCAGCGGCATCAGTCCGATCATCAGAACCGCGAGCAGGGCGATCGCGGCGTTGCGCGCCGGCGCGGAGCGGGGATCGCAGTCGAACATCGAGTACACGCACAGCAGCAGATAGACGACGACGAACACCGCGATGATCGCCAGGGCCAGAGCTTTCATCAGCCATCGCGCGTCGGCGGTGATGATCCCGGCGATCGGATACCCCATGAACAGCAGCCACACGGCCGCGAACAGCCAGCGCCCGCTCCGCCACGGTGAGGTGGGGGCGGGCGCTGCGGTCATCGGTTCCTCCAAACTGGTCCCGGCACGGCGCGAACTACTGCCTGCGCGTGCTGCGGTTGTAGAAGTAGCTTGCCGCAACGGCGAATGCGATGGCCCAGAAGGCGATGTTCGCGATGATCACCCACAGGGAGATCGGGGTGCCGTAGACGGTGACCCCGTGGTCGAGCGGGTAGCGCGCCAGCGAGACGACGCCGAACATCGGGGTGAACTCGGCGATCCGCAGCATGGTTCCGTTCAGGGGGACGAAGACGTTGCCCGCGAAGGCCAGCAGCGCGAGCACGCCGCCGAGGGCCTGCATGGCGCCGTCGGACTTCAGAATGCTGCCCAGTGCCAGCCCCAGCGCCGCGAAGACGGCCGAGCCGAGCCACGCCAACACCAGGCACACCGCCCAGACTCCCACCGGGGCGGTGGCTCCGGAGATCGCGCCGACCACGGCCAGCAGCACCACCGGCAGTGCGCTCATGGTCAACGCGAGCGCGACCTTGGTCGAGACGTAACCGGCGGGCCGCAGCGGGGTCATCATCAGCGTGCGCGTCCAGCCGGCCTGCTGCTCGATGGAGACCGCGGCGGCGTTCGACGCCGCCGCCAGCACCGCGCCGTACAACGCCATGCCGACCAGGACGTAGAAGGCGACGTTGCCGCTGCCGACCGTCTCGGAACTCTTCTGGGTGGCGCCGAAGACGAGGTACAGGAGGGCGGGCATCGCGACCGTGAAGATCATCGCTCGCCGGTTCCGCAGAACGCGGCGGATGTCGTTACGGAGATAGACGGTCGACACGCTGCTCGCAGCGAGGGTGGAATTGAGACTCATGGCAATGCCTTTCAGGTCTCGGCGCGTCAGGCGCCGGTGGTCAGCGCGACGAACGCGTCTTCGAGGTTGTGGCTGGCGATCTCGAGATCGCGGGCGCGGGTGCTGGTCAGCAGGTGGCGGGCGAGGACGTCGGAGTTCTCGAGAGACAGATAGATCCGGCCGCCGCGCCGTTCGGTGACCTCCAGGTCCGGGAACACCCGCTGGAGACCGGGCACGGCGTCGTCGTCGAGGACGGCCGAGACGATGCGGCGGCTGGCCCGGGCGCGGATGTCGGCGGTGGAGCCGTCCGCGACCACCCGGCCGCTCGCCATCATCACGATGCGGTCGGCGAAGGAGTCCGCCTCCTCCAGATAGTGGGTGGCGAACAGGACGGTGCGGCCGTGCTGGGCGTCGGCTCGCATGGCGGCCCAGAAGGTCCTGCGCGACTCCACGTCCATCCCGGCGGTCGGCTCGTCGAGGACGATGAGGTCGGGATCGGGCAGCAACGCCAGCGCGAACTTGAGTCGCTGCTGCTCACCGCCCGAGCACCGGGAGACCTTGCGAGCGCCGAGATCGGCGATGTCGGCACGGCGCATCACCTCGGGGATGTCGGCGGTGCGCCCGTGAAGCGCGGCGACCGTGGAGACGGTCTCGGCGACGGTGAAGTCGTCGAGCAGTCCGCCGGTCTGCATGACCGCGGCGATCCGGCCGGCGCGCGCCGCCTCGCGCGGATCGCGGCCGAAGACCCTCACCTCGCCGGAGTCGGGTGTGGTGAGGCCGAGGATCATGTCGATGGTGGTCGTCTTGCCCGCACCGTTGGGTCCGAGGAAGGCCACCACCTCGCCGGGCTGGATCTGAAGGTCGATGCCGTCGACGGCCTGGACGGTCTCGCCCTTCGAGCCGCGGAACCGCTTCGACAGATCGGAGATGGCGATGGCCGGAACCGTCGACGCGGTTCGCGCTGGGGTGAGATGTCGCTGTGTCATGACATTCACTCTCCCGCCGGGGGACGCCGGTCACCCAGAGCGGATGTCATCGGTTCGCCATGACGTTTGTCATGGGCCCGGCACAACGCTTCGCGATCGCGGCAATCGGTGTAGCCAGGGCCGCCGACGGGGCCGGTCGTTGCCCGGGTCACACCGTGCAGGCACAATCGAAGGACGAGGACCTGCGAAAACAGTCGGGAGTTGAACGCGATGAGAGACGGCGCCGGCGTGTCGACTCGCGTCCGCCGTGCCTACGAGCAGTTCCTCGCCGGTGTCTCACCCGCCGACGACTCCGTGCGCTCGCTGGTCCGGGAATCGTGGGAGCGGTCCCGCAGCCGAGGAGTGGATCCCAGTGAGGTGGAACCCGGCCACGACGCCGGTGCCCCCATGTCGGGTGATGCCTTCGACGCCTACCGCTCGTCGCATCGGCTGGCGGCCGTGCGGCCGCTGGTGCAGTCGCTGATGCTCGACGACATCGCCGATTCCGGCGTGGTGGTCGCGCTCACCGACAACCAGGGCCGGCTTCTGTGGGTGGAGGGCGACCACGGCGCCCGTGACGCCGCGGCCCGCATCAACTTCGTCGAGGGCTCGGTGTGGAGCGAGGACACCGTCGGCACCAATGCGCCCGGACTCGCCCTGACGATGAATCGCGGTGTGCAGATCATCGGTCCGGAGCATTTCTCCGGACCCGTCCAGAACTGGAACTGCGCCGCGGCCCCGGTGCATGATCCGGTGTCGGGCGAGCTGCTCGGCGTCGTCGACGTCACCGGCGGACCCGCGGCCGCGGCACCGTTCGCTCTCGCGGCGGTCCGATCGGTGGTCGCCGCGGTGGAGCGGGAACTGCAATCACGCGCCGTCGACCTCGCCGCACCCGAGACCTTCGTCCGACCCGACACGCGCCCCCGGCTGACCGTGCTGACCGACGGCCCCGCCCACTGGCACGATGCCGCGGGCGCCGCCCGACCGCTGTCGCCGCGGCACGCGGAGATCCTGCTCCTGCTGCAGAGCTACCCCGAAGGCCTGGGCACCGAGCAACTCGCGACGATGCTCTCGGACGAGGTGCTCGGCGCGGTCACCGTGCGCGCCGAGATCTCGCGGCTGCGGCGCGACCTCGGCGATGTGATCGCCGCCCGCCCGTACCGGCTCACCGTCGACGCCGGCTCCGACGTCGACGAGTTGCGCGGGCTCATCGCCGCGGGCGATCTGACCGCGGCGGTCCGGGCGTTGGGGCGCGGCGGACTGCTGGCCGAGTCCCTCGCCCCCGGCGTGGTGGAACTGTTCGACGAAGTGCGCGAAGACCTGCGATCGCGCATGTTCGGCACCGGCGACCTCGTCGCCCTGAACGCGTGGGTCGCCTCGCCGCACGGCCGGGACGACATCACCGCGTGGAACGCGCTCGCCCAGCGGCTCCCCGCCGGACATCCGCAGCGGGCGGTCGCACAGGGGCGGGTCCGGCTGCTCGATCGGCGGTTCGGAGTGCGGCGCTGAGGGCGCCGGGCGCACCCCGCGCCGCGATGCAACGCGACTGCAACCACACCACCCCTAGTGTGTGATTCACCTCACCGATTGAAGTGAATCCACGAAGGAGTGCAAGCATCATGACCGTCTTCGCAAAGCCCGGAGCCGACGGCTCGCTGATGAGCTACCAGTCCCGCTACGACAACTGGATCGGCGGCAAGTGGGTTCCGCCGGTGAAGGGTCAGTACTTCGAAAACCCGTCGCCCGTCGACGGCAAGACCTTCTGCGAGGTGGCCCGCTCCACCGCCGAGGACATCGATCTGGCGCTCGACGCCGCGCACGCCGCCGCACCCGCGTGGGGCAAGACGTCGGTCGCCGAGCGCGCCGCCGTCCTGAATAAAATCGCCGATCGCATGGAGGAGAACCTCGAGGCGATCGCCGTCGCCGAGTCGTGGGAGAACGGAAAGGCCGTCCGCGAGACACTCGCCGCCGACATCCCGTTGGCGATCGACCACTTCCGCTACTTCGCCGGCGCCATCCGCGCCCAGGAGGGCGGCATCTCCGAGATCGACAAGGACACCGTCGCCTACCACTTCCACGAGCCGCTGGGCGTCGTCGGTCAGATCATCCCGTGGAACTTCCCGATCCTGATGGCGACCTGGAAGCTGGCCCCGGCCCTGGCCGCGGGCAACGCGATCGTCATGAAGCCGGCGGAGCAGACCCCGGCGTCGATCCTGTACGTGATGAGCCTGATCGGCGATCTGCTGCCGGACGGCGTCGTGAACATCGTGAACGGCTTCGGCGTCGAGGCGGGCAAGCCGCTCGCCTCGAGCAACCGCATCCGCAAGATCGCCTTCACCGGCGAGACCACCACCGGCCGCCTCATCATGCAGTACGCGTCGGAGAACCTGATCCCGGTGACCCTGGAGCTGGGCGGCAAGAGCCCGAACATCTTCTTCGAGGACGTGATGGCCTCCGACGACGGCTTCCTCGACCGCGCACTCGAGGGCTTCTCGATGTTCGCCCTGAACCAGGGCGAGGTGTGCACGTGCCCGAGCCGCGCGCTGGTGCAGAGCAGCATCTACGACGATTTCCTCGAGCGCGCCGTCGCCCGGGTCGCCGCCATCAAGCAGGGCAACCCGCTCGACACCGACACCATGATGGGCGCCCAGGCGAGCAACGATCAGTGGGAGAAGATCAAGTCGTACCTGGAGATCGGCAAGCAGGAGGGCGCCAAGGTGCTCACCGGCGGCGAGCCCGCCGATCTGGGCGGCGACCTCTCCGGTGGCTTCTACATCCAGCCGACCGTCTTCGGCGGCAAGAACGACATGCGGATCTTCCAGGAGGAGATCTTCGGACCGGTCCTGTCGGTGACCTCGTTCACCGATTACGACGACGCGCTCTCCATCGCCAACGACACGCTGTACGGCCTGGGCGCCGGCGTGTGGAGCCGCAACGGCGCCGTCGCCTACCGCGCGGGCCGCGACATCCAGGCCGGCCGGGTGTGGACCAACACCTACCACGACTACCCGGCGCACGCCGCCTTCGGCGGATACAAGCAGTCGGGCGTCGGCCGCGAGAACCATCTGATGATGCTCAGCCACTACCAGCAGACCAAGAACCTGCTGGTCGGCTACGCGCAGAGCGCCAAGGGCTTCTTCTAAGCCGGCGTGCGATGAACGAGCCTGCAACCGTCGCGCGCGTGGTTGCCACCGACTCCGCCGTGGAGCTCCTGACCAAGCTGTCGGAGCTTCACGGCGGGCTCATGATCCATCAGTCGGGCGGATGCTGCGACGGCTCCGCTCCGATGTGCTACCCGGTCGGCGAGTACCGGGTCGGCCAGCGCGACGTGCTCGTCGGCGAGGTCGAACTGCCCGAACCGCTGCCCGCGGTGCGCATCTGGATCAACGGCGACCAGTTCGAACTGTGGAAGCACACGCAGCTGATCCTCGATGTGGTTCCCGGCCGCGGAGCCGGATTCTCCCTCGAAGCCCCCGAGGGCGTCCGGTTCCTGTCCCGATCGCGGGTGTTCACCGATGAGGAGAACGCCGCACTCGCGGATTCGCCGCCCCTGACCGGGGCAGACCTGGACGTGTAGCGGCGACCCGCAGAATTTTTGGCTCCCGGAACGGTCTGAGAGACCGTTCCGGGAGCCAAAGTTTTCCCGATCGGAGCTCACCCGGCGAGCAGCACCCCGCCGAGTGCCACACCGGCCACCAGGACGGTGGTCAGCGCCGCCTGGACGAAGGGACGCCATCCCACCCTGCGCATGACCTCCATGCGGACGCCGAGTCCGAGAGCCGCCATCGCGATCGTCAGCAGCACCACCTGCGCCTCGTGCCCCACGGAGATGACCGCCGAGGGCAGCCCTCCGGTGGACCGCAGGATCGCGCACGCGACGAATCCCACCACGAACAGCGGGACGATGGGAGGCCGCTTGCCCGCTACCCCGGTGGCGCGGCGCTGACGGATGCTCAGAACGGTGACGACCGGCGCGAGCATCATCACGCGGGCCAGCTTCACCACCACCGCGACGGTGAGCGCGCCTCCGCCGATCATCCCGCCTGCGGCCACCACCTGCGCCACCTCGTGGATCGAGCCGCCGGCCCACAGCCCCGCGACCTCGTCCGAGAGCCCCATCGCGTTGGAGAACAGCGGGATCGCCGGAATCATCAGCGTTCCGAAGATGACGACGGTGCCGACCGCGGTGGCGGTGTCCTCGTCGTCGGCCTCCACCACGCCGTCGACCGCCGCGACCGCCGCCGCACCGCAGATCGACATGCCGCAGGCGATCAACAGCCGGCGGGCGAACGGAATGCCCAGCGCCCGTCCGATGAGCAGACCCCCGACGATGCCGCCGACGACGATCGCGACCACCACCAGAATCATCCCGAATCCGAGTCCGAGCACATCGCCGAGAACCAGTTGCAGCCCCAGCAGCGCGACACCGATGCGCAGCAGCGTCTTCGACGCCAGCGTCAGTCCGGGCGCCGCGGCGGCAGGCAGCCGGACCACGTTGGCGACCACCGCGCCGATCACGATGGCCAGCAGGAGCGGACTGACCGCAGGCAGCAGCAAGGTGATGCCGGTGGCGGCGAGGGCGACCGCGCCGCAGATCAGCAGCCCCGGAACCACGGCGCGGGGATCGGGCCGGTCGCCTCTCCCGGACTTTCCGGCACGATGCAGTGTCTGAGTCATACCTCCACGGTCGGCGAACCGGAGGCGATCGGGAACCCGGAGATCCGATATACAGACATATCAAATCGATATGGTCATGACCCCGTCCGTCTCGCTAAAGACTGGCCTCCCGGCCGAGCCGGGAGGCGAGCTTCTGCAGCATCAGCAGCCCGGCGCCCATCCGGTCGGCGAACTCCAGCAGCCGGTCGACGGCGGCCGAGTCGGGATTCTCCAGCCGGAAGGCCAGCAGCTCCCGGGCACCCGCGTGCATCACGCGCGCCGTCAGTTCCGGATCGAGCTGGTCGAGCCCGATGTCGGCGACGACCTCCGCCAGGTACTTCCGCACCCGCTCCTGCGACACTTCGAGCCGCCGGCCGAACTCGGCAGGCGCCCCCAGCGGGGGCGACAGAAACAGCCGCCAGCTCGCCGGATTCTCGTCGATCGCCTCGATCAGCCGCGCGAGCACCGCACGCAGTTGCTCGAGTCCGGCGAGACCCTCCGCGCTCGCGACAGCGGCCGCGAAGTCGGCCTGGTCTCGGTCGCCCTCGCGATCGACCAGCGCGACGAACAGTCCGGTGACGTCGCCGAACTGCTGATAGATCAGCGTCCGGTGCACTCCGGCCTCGTCGGCGATGCGGGCGGGGGTCGCGGCGTGAAAGCCCTCGCGGTCGACGATCGCGAGAGCGACGTCGAGAATCTGCTCACGCCGGGCCGCACCGCTCATCCGCCGACGCACGTTCTCCGAAGTCACCCTTGACATCGTAGTTCACACATTGTTAGTTAGTAACTAACAATGTGTTAGTTACCCCGGAGGGCCGCCGTGACCACCTATTACCCCGATCTCGCCGACGTGGTCCGCCGACAAGCCGACGCCCTGCCCGAGGTGTACGGCGACGTCGACTTCAGCGGCGTTCCCTACCGGTTCACCACTGACCCGGACGTCGAATCGGCACTACCGGCGTGGGTGGGCGGCCGGTCCCGCTACCTGTCGGACGAGCGAATCGTGGAGCTGATGACCACGTCGACGATGCTCGGCGACGTGGTCGCCGACAGGTATGCGGCGCTCGCGGCCGACCACAGCGTCTCGGAGCTGATCTCGATGCTCCGCACGGCGTGCCGCGAGGGGATCGACGCCGTCGAAGACGCGCCTTCCGAACTGGCGTCGTTCCTGGAAGCGATGGAGACCACCCCCGACTGGATCGATCTGGACCTGGTCGCCGAAGGCGCCCGCCTGTCGCGAGTGCCGTCCGCGCTGCTCTCGCCGTTCATCACCCGCGGGGCGTTCATCGCCACCTTCACGAATCTGTACGCCGCACTTCCGATGGTGATGACCGGCGCACTGACCGGCAAACGCGCGGCACGGCGGGTCAACGAGACGACGAGCTTCTTCGCGGTCACCACGCTGCCCGGCGCACTCGACCGCGACGGCGCGGGGTTCGAGGCCGCCGCGATGGTGCGACTGATGCATTCGATGGTGCGGTACAACGCCTTGCGCCGATCCGGAACCTGGGATGTCGACACCTACGGAATCCCGATCCCCCAACTCGATCAGGCACCGGCCGGTCTGATGGGCGCGTTCATCCTCGCCCAGCGCGCATTGCGACAGGGTCGCTCCGAGTTCACCCGGGCCGAGCGGGCGACGGTGGAGTTCCACCGGTACCGCTGCTTCCTGCTCGGGCTTCCCGAGGAACTGGTCCCCGCCACGCCCCGGGGAGTGGTCGACGTGTTCACCGGCCGCGCTGCGCTGCTGCGCGCCGGATTCGACGGCTCGTGCGCGTCACTGGTCTCGTCGACGATGAACGCCTACCTGCGCTCGGGACACACCGCCTTCGACCGTGCCGCCGAATCCGTCGAGCGCAGCTACAGCAAGATCGCGTTCATGATCGCGTTCTGCCAGGGGAATCGCCGTGCCGCGGCACGGATGGGCGTCGAGATCGCCGCCGCCGACTTCGCCAGGATCGCGGTCACCGCACCGTTCATCGTCGGTCGCCTCGCGGCCGCCCAGTACGCGACGCGGATCCCGTTCCTCGCCCCGCACGTCGACCGGTACGCGACGCGGATGGTCGAGCGACGGCTCGCCGACTACGGCAAGCCGGAGTTCCGGACCGACCACACCGAGTACGCCGTCGCGCACTGAACGATGCACGACCGCCGGCGCGACCGGGGTACTGTCCAGCCGTGGACTTGCGATCGATCGACCTGGGGGCGCTCGAGTTGCTCGTCGGAGTCGACGACCACGGCAGTCTGAGCGCGGCGGCCCGCGCGTTGCACGTCGCACAGCCCAATGCGTCACGGGCCATCGGGCGGCTGGAACGCCTGCTCGGCGTCCGTCTGCTCGATCGGGTCACCACCGGCTCCCGCCTCACCCCGGATGGGACCGTGCTGGTGCATTGGGCCCGACGCACCGTCGACGATGCGCGCGCACTGCTGGATGTGGCGGCCGGGCTGCTCAGCGATACCGCCGCCGAGGTGACCGTCGACGCCTCGATGACGGTCGCCGAACACCTGATGCCCCTGTGGCTCGGGACATTCCGCACCGACCATCCCGAGACCACCGTGCACCTGCGGGTCCGCAACTCCAGCGCGGTGTTCGAGGCCGTCGCCTCGGGCGCCTGCGACGTCGGCTTCGTCGAGAGCCCGTCGATTCCGTCCGGACTGCACAGCGCGGTGGTCGCGCGCGACCGCCTCGTGCTCGTCGTTCCGCCCGGCCACAAATGGTCGCGCCGTCGGCGCCCCATCGACATCGCCGAACTCGCCGCGACGCCGCTGCTGGTCCGCGAACCCGGATCGGGCACGCGCACGACACTGGAGGTGGCGTTGACCGGATACGACATCGCCCCGCCGATCCTCGAACTCGGCAGCAGCGCCGCGATCCGCACCGCGGTGGCCGGCGGGGTCGGCCCCGCCGTGCTCAGCACCCTCGCCGTCCAGGAGTCCGCGCGCAGCGGCGAGTTGCGCGTGATCGATGTGGACGGGCTCGATCTGACCCGGGAACTGCGCGCCGTGTGGCGACCGCCACGCACTCTCCAGGGCCCCGCGGCCGAACTCGTCCGGATCGCCCGCCGGTCGGCACAATAGATCCGTGACCGCCGACCAGCCCGGCTACGACGCCCTCGCCGACCTCTACGACAGAACGTTTCCGGATCCGTTTCAGACGGCGCTCGAGCGCCGGGCCGTCGACGCCTTCGCGGACATGGTGCTCGAGTCGCGGCCGGATGCGGGGGTCGTCGACGTCGGCTGCGGCACGGGCGGTGTCTCCGCGCACCTCGCCGGACGCGGGCTCAGCGTGTGCGGCGTCGATCCGAGCGCCGGAATGCTGGCGGTGGCCCGACGGAGGCACCCGCAGCTGACGCTCCGGACGGACGACGCCCGGCTGGTCACCGTCGACCTGTCACGGGTGGGCGGCGTCGTGGCGCGGCACAGCCTGATCCACGTACCTCCGGACGAGGTGCGCGAGATCCTCGTCGATTGGTCGGCACGACTGTCCGCCGGCGCCGTGGTGCTCATCTCGACGCAGGCCGCCGACGAGCCCGGTGTGCACGAATTCGATCACGCCGTCGCAAAGGCGTGGCGCTGGCATCCGGACGCGCTCGCCGACGCGGTCGTCGCGGCCGGCTTCGCGGAGATCTGGCGCACGGTGAGCCGAGCGGACGCCGACCACCGCTTCCCCGACGTCCATCTGGCGGCGCGGCGCCCATGACCGATCACGCTCCGGTCCCGCCGTCGCGACCGTCGGTCCGCGCACTACTCCTGTCGCGGCCGTCCACCCGTGGACGCTGGGCTCCGGCACTGCGCGGAGGGCTGGCCTTCCTGCTGCCCGCGCTGACGCTGTACGGGCTGGGATTCGAGCGAAACGCGGTCCTCGCCGCACTGGGCTCGTTCGCGCTGATGTACGGCGAACGTCGCCCGTACCGGATCAGGTGGCGGGTGAACCTCACCACGGGTCTGCTGCTGGTCGCCTCCGCGGCCCTGTTCGGCGCGCTCGGCTCATGGATGGGTCCGGGTGGATCGACGGCTCGCGAGATGACGATGGTCGGCGCGCTCGCGGCGCTCACCGCCGTCTCGGTATTCGGGGTGAACACCCTGCGTCTGGGGCCTCCCGGTCCGTTCTTCCTGGTCTTGGTCGGAGGTGTCGCCGTGGTCGTCTGCCGCGCCGGCGGCTCCGCCGCGACGGTGGCCCTGTGTACGGCCGCGGGCGCGGCCGCCGCGTTCATCGTCAGCATGTCGCCCGGACTGTGGCGCCCGCACGGACCCGAGATCGCCGCCACCGAGACCGCACTGGCCGAGGGCGAGCGCTTCCTCGCCGACAACCGCGAGCCCTCCCGCAGGCACAGTGTCGCGGCGTCGACGCTGAACGCGTGGTCGGTGCTGCACGACGCGGCGCAGATCGACGGCGATCTCGCACATCGTCTCTGGCTCACTCATCACCGCGTTCACGGCGCCGAGGCCGGCGCGCTGATGGCGCCGCTCCCCCGTCCCAGCATCGTGCACCGCCTCAGATTCGGAGCGCGCCTCGACAGCCACGCGACAGTGACGGCCACCCGGGCGACGGTGGCCACGCTGCTCGCGGGCGGGGTCTCGGTCCTCGCCGGCCTGGGACGCCCCGACTGGGCGATCATGGGCGCGGTCCTGGTGCTGCAGTTGGGGCCCGACCGTGTCCGCGGCGCGGTGCGCGGTGTGCACCGCGTGCTCGGAACGCTCGGCGGTCTGGCGATCTTCGCCGTGCTGCACACACTCGATCTGCACGTCGCCGCGCTGATCGTGGTGCTGGCCGTGCTGAACATCATGATCGAGCTGACCGTCACCACCAACTACGCGCTCGCGGTCACCTTCATCACGCCGCTCGCGCTGCTGATGGGAGCGCCGACTCAGCCGCTCGGCGAGCAGATGCTCTCACGCGTCATCGAGACCCTGTTGGGCGTCGCGTTCGCGGTGGCGACGATGTGGCTGCTGTTCCCGCGGATCCACCGCAGCACCCTCCGCTCCGCGGACGAGGCGGCCAGGGCGGCGTGTTCCGATGTGTTGAACCGGGCGAGCACGGATGTTCCCGCGTCGGCGTCCATGCGCGTGTCGCGGCGCGACCTCCAGTGGCAGTTGCTGGAAGCCGAGCTGGCCGCGACCGACAGCGCGAACGACGAGCCCGCCTGGGCGTACCGCTACTGGCCCGCCCATGCGGCGGTCCGATCCGTGGGCTACGACACGCTCGGCGCCTGCTGGCGCGCCGGCCCCGACACCCTGATCGGCGAGACGATCCGCGCCGACCTCGCCGACCGCGTCACCGCGAGCCGCACGATCGGCCTCACCCCTCCCCCGACTGAGCGAGGCCCTGAACAGGCAGGTTGAGCGGCCTTCATATAGGCCAGTTGAGCGAGCGCAGCGAGTCGAAACCTACCGACCGCCACACCCCACACTCACCGACCCCGACCCCGACCCCCTCAGTACCCCGCATCCGGCTCGACCACCGCCAGCAGCTCCTCGCCCGCTTCGAACCGTCGGATGTTCTCCGCGAGGAAGGGCGCCATCTCGCGCGTGAGCCCGGACGCCGGATTGGCCACGTGCGGGGTGATGATGACGTTGGGCAGCGACCAGAGCGGATCGTCGTCCGCGGGCGGTTCCGGATCGGTGACGTCGAGCGCCGCGCCCGCGATCACTCCCTCCGACAACGCCCGGTGAAGAGCAGCCTGATCGATCAGCGGCCCGCGGGCGATGTTGACGACCCAGCTGTGCGGGTGCAGTCTGCCGAGGGTCTCGTCGTTGAGCAGGTGACGGGTATCCGGAGTGTCGGGTGCGGCGAGCACCACGTGGTTGGTACGCTCCCACACCTCGTCCATTCGGTCGGCGGGCAGCGTCAGCTCAGCGCCTTCGACGGCGCGGCCGCTGCGGTTGACGGCGATCACCGAGGCGCCGCACGCCGCCAGACGCGGCGTCAGCTCGCGCCCGATCCCGCCCGCACCGATGATCGCGACCGTCGCACCCCGCAGTGTCCGGACGGCCGGGTCGATCCGTTCCTTCGCCCACCCGTCCCGGACCGCCGTGTTGATCTGCCGAAGCCCGGCCAACAGCAACGCGAGGGCGTGTTCGGCGACGCCCGCTGCGTAGAAGCCCGAGGCGTTGGTCCAGAGTCGACGGCCGTCCAAGACGCCGGCGTCGACGAAGCGTTCGATACCGGCGGTACTGAGCGCCACCCAGCGGACGGCGTCGCCGAGTTGCGGGAAGCCGTCCGGCCCGCCGATCCAGACGAGAGCCTCGGCGTCGTCGAGCCCGGTCACCTCACTTCCGGCTCCGGTCACCGCCTCCGACAGGTGCCGGTCCACAACCGGTTCGATCGCGATCTTCACGAGCGCCTCCTCATCGTTACCGCCGACCGCGTCGTGCGGCCTTGCCGAAGTTCTTGCCTGCGATCTTGCCCGCCGCCTCGCGATTCGCCCGCTTGGCGGCAGTCTTCTCCTTCGCGGTCCGCTTGGGCTGCGGCTCCCTGCCGCGCGACGAGTTCGCCCCGCGACCACGGACGAGTCCGACGAATTCGTCGGCGAGCTGGGACGTGGGCGACGGCCAGACCAGTCCCACCCGGCTGACGGGGGCGTCGAGCAGCGGCCGGTAGACGAGGTCGCGGCGATGGTGCAGCCGGGCCAGCGACTGCGGCACGGCGAGCAGTCCGGTGCCGGCCGCCACGAGTTCGATCGCGTCGGCGGTGGTCGCCGGACGGTGGTCGAGCAACGGCCCGGGCCACCGATCCCAGGTGAGGGCGTCGTCGAGGGGCGACAGAAAGGTCTCGTCGGCGACGTCGTCGGCGCGCAACTCGTCCGTCAGGGTCAGGTAGTGGTCCTTCGGAACCACGACCACAGTGGTCTCGACGTACAGATCGATGGTGTGATGGGGTCCGGGATCGACGGCGTCGAGGGCCTCCGGCAAGCGTGTGACGGCCGCGTCGACCGCGCCGTCGGCGAGCAGCCGCACGCTGTCGGACACGCTGCACGCCACCAACTCGAGCGGCACGTCGGCGAACCGTTCGCGCCATTTGCGTTCCCATTTCGCCGGCGTGACGCCGGGGACGTACGCCAGACGGAAGCGGCGGTGCGCAGCGGCGTTCTCGGCCGAGTCGGGAGTCACGGGGAAAGACTATCGGGGCCGGGCGGTCACGCGCCGCGTCCGGCGACGGCGAGCAGCCGGTCGGCGGGGTGATCGGAGGCGGCGGGCAGCGCTGGACCGAACAACCCGAGCGCGCGAAGGTCCTCGATGATGGGCGTGCCCACATCGAGCAGGTGAGCGACCAGTTCCGCCGGGGGCGACCATTCCACGCCGAGCGCGTCGGCGAGGTCCTTGCTGTGCAGGGTCAGTTCCAGCAGCCGCAAATGCATCAGCGAGGCGCCGGTGCGCCGCCCGGCCCGGTGATCGACCAGCGCGGTCAGATCCGCGTGCTCGGCCGCCTCCCGCAGTCGGTGCTCCTGTTCCCAGAAGCTGCCGACAGCATCGGCGCCGATGTAGTCGACACCGCGGGTAGCCGCCGTGTCCGCCGCGCTGCCGCCGTCGAGCAGGATGGCGTACCGCTGCGCACCGCCCGCGACATGGTCGACGAGCTGTCGGACCGTCCAGTCGCCGCAGCCGCCGGCGCGGTCGAGATCGCCGTCGACCCGCTCCAGCAACTCCACCCACAGCGTCTCCGCGGAACCGAGCAGTTCGTCGCCGGCCAGTGCCGCGACCACCTCGTCGGCGGTGCGCAGTTGCACGCCGATCGACTCCAGATCGGCCAGCCGAGCCGGCGTGACCTGCGAGGTCGCGTCGGAGATCAGGACGGTGCGGTAATCGAGTTCCGAGGCGTCGAAGAGGGTGGCCCGGGGGCAGTTGGGCAGATTGCAGCCCGCGACCACCACGGTGCTCACGTCGTGGTCACCGAGCAGCGAGTCGAGGGGCGTGCGGAAGAACGCCGACCACCGGGGCTTGTACACCACGTACTCCGCAGCGCCGATCTGCTGCACCGCACCGAATCGCAGTGAATCCCAATCGAACTCGACGGGACCGGGCAGCAGATCTGGGGGAATCTCAGCTCCCGGAGTGCCCGGCGCGACGACCGCGTCACCGGCCTCGACCGCGGCACGCCGGAGCAGGTCGACGTCGCTCTCCCCCGGGCGGTACGACCGCACGATGTGGACCACCGGCCGGCCGAGCCGACGGAACTCCGCGACCGCCGCCGTCATCGCCGGCAGGGCCTCGCGCGTGCCCGGCACAGCAGCCGGGCCGTCGACGAAGTCCCGCTGGACGTCGATGAGCACCAGCGCCGCGTCGGCCCAGTCGGGAACGAGGTAGTCGGCCACGTCATCGATGGTCGCACAGCGCTGCGCAGAGCGTCAGTCGCCCGCCGGCAGCGGAATGTTCTGAAGGCGCAGCTGCCCGCGGGCGAGATCCTTGCCGGTGGCCTCGTCGCTGATCCGGACGAGCCAGAGCTGCTGCGTGCGGCCCTGAACGATCGGTTCGGCGACCACCCGCGCACGAGTACCTCGCGACGACCGCAGGAAGTCCGTCGAATTGTTCAGCCCCACCGCGAACTGCCCGCGGTCGGCCACGGCCACGCTGGCGCCGATGCTGCCCGCGCTTTCGACGATGGCCGCGTACACGCCGCCGTGGACCACACCGAACGGCGTGTGGTGCCGCTCGTCGAGATCGGCGTATCCCTCCACGCGAGTGCCGGAGGCCTCGGTGACGACGAGCCCGGAAGCGTCCATGAACTCGCTCGACGTCGACGGAATCGGTGCGGTGTCGGTCATCGTGTCTCTCCTGCGATCGATGTCGGCGACACGTTGCCGCTGACTTCTGATAGAGAAGTTAGATCGCCGATCGACTGACTGTCAACATCGAAGCCAGCTAGACTGGCGACGTGGACTGGCTGGATTTCGACACCGACAACTGCTCCGTCCAGCGCACGCTCGACGTCATCGGCGACCGCTGGAGCGTGCTCGTGCTCCGCGAGGTGTTCAACGGCGTGCGCCGGTTCGACCGCATCAAGCAGCACACCGGGATCTCCGACTCGGTCCTGTCCGACCGTCTGCGCAGGCTCCTCGACGCCGGCGTGCTGGTGGCCTCCGAGTATCGGGAGCCGGGGTCGCGGCGCCGGAAGGAGTATCGACTCACCGACGCCGGGCTCGACCTTCAGCCGGTGCTGATCTCCATGCTCCGGTGGGGCGACAAGCACCGCGCCGACCCGGCGGGCCCGTCGCTGAACGTGGTGCACCGCGGGTGCGGCGCTCCGGTGCGCACCGAGATCGTCTGCGACGCCGGGCACCCCGTGCCCCAGCGCGAGGTGCGCAATGAACCGGGTCCGGGTGCACGCAAGCGCGCCACCGGGCCCGTCGCCTGACGCATCCGCGCCGTCAGTCCTCTCCCAGCTCCGGCGGAGCGCTCCGATAGACCGGCGGCGTCTCCGACATCCGGATCGGATTGGCCACCGTCCTGACCGGCGCGTCGCGCCGCGCGTCGTCGACCTGCGCGATCGGTTCCAGTCCGAGCCGATCGGCCAGTGCGAACGCCTCGGCGATGTCGTTGACCGGTCCGCATGGGACTCCGACCGCCGCGAATCGGGTGAACCAGCCGTCGGCGGTGTCGGCGCGCAGCAACTCGGTGAGTTCGTCGATGAGCGACTCTCGATTGGCGACGCGGTCGGAGTTGGTGGCGAACCGCGGATCGTCGGCCATCCCGGGGGCGCCGAGTTCGGCGGTCAGCGCGGAGAACTGGCGGTCGTTGCCGACCGCGAGGATCAGGGGACGGTCGGCCGTCGGGAACGGCTGATACGGCACGACACTCGGATGCATGTTGCCGATGGCCCGCGGGACCACACCCGCGCCGACGTATCCCGAACCCTGATTGGCCAGTGCCGACAGCAGCGACGACAGCAGGTTCACCTCCACCCGCTGTCCTCGGCCGGTGCGGTCACGGTGGCGCAGTGCCGACAGGATGCCGACGGCCGCGTGCAGACCGGTCACCACGTCGACCAGCGCGACGCCGACCTTCGTCGGCTCCTCCGGCGACGCGCCGGTGATGCTCATCAGACCGCCGACGGCCTGCACCAAGAGGTCGTATCCGGGCAGGTCGTTGTGTCCGCCGAAGCCGGTGATCGAGCAGTAGACGACGCCGGGGTTGACCGCGGCGACTTCGGAATAGCCCAGACCCAGCCGGTCCATGACTCCCGGCAGGAAGTTCTCGACCACCACGTCGGCCCGTGCGACGAGGTCCCGAGCCGAGGCGAGATCGTCGGCGTCGCGCAGATCGAGCGCGAGCGAGGACTTGTTGCGGTTCACCGCCTGGAAGTACGTCGCCTGCCCGCCCGCGTACGGCGGCCCCCACGACCGCGTGTCGTCACCCGATCCCGGCCGTTCGATCTTCACCACCTCGGCGCCGAGGTCGGCGAGGAGCATGGTCGCGTAGGGCCCGGCGAGCACTCGGCCGAAGTCGGCGATCAGCAGCCCGTCGAGGGCTCCGCCAGCGCCGTCGCCCGTCACCGGAAGGCGGCTTCGCCGGTCAGGGCGCGGCCGATGGTGAGCTGGTGGACCTCGGACGTGCCCTCGTAGGTGAGCACGGACTCGAGGTTGTTGGCATGCCGGATCACCGGGTACTCCAGGGTGATCCCGTTGGCGGCGAGGATGGTGCGGCATTCGCGGGCGATCTTGATCGCCTCCCGGCAGTTGTTGAGCTTTCCGAGACTCACCTGGGCCGGCTCCACCTCACCGGCGTCCTTGAGCCGGCCGAGCTGGTAGGCGAGCAGGTGTCCCTTACCGACCTCGAGTGCCATGTCGGCCAGTTTGGCCTGGGTGAGCTGGTAGGCGGCCAGCGGCTTGTCGAACACCCGGCGGGTCGACGCGTACTCGATCGCGGTCTCCAGGCAGTCGCGGGCGGCACCGATGGAGCCGAAGATGATCCCGAAGCGCGCCTCGTTGAGACAGCTCAGCGGACCGCTCAGACCCGCCGCCTCGGGCAGCATCGCCGATTCGGGCAGACGCACGTCCTCCAGGACCAGCTCCGAGGTCACCGATGCGCGCAGCGACATCTTGGCGCGGATCTCCGGCGCCGAGAATCCGGGCGTGTCGGTCGGGACGACGAAGCCGCGGATCCCCCGGGCGCCCTGCGCCAGGTCGGTCTTGGCCCACACCACCGCGACGTCGGCCACCGAACCGTTCGTGATCCACATCTTGGCGCCGTTGAGCACCCAGTCGGAGCCGTCGCGGACCGCCCGGGTGCGCATGCCGCCCGGATCGGACCCGAAGTCCGGTTCGGTGAGACCGAAGCAGCCGAGCGCGTCGCCCGCCGCCATCTGCGGCAGCCACTGCTGCTTCTGCTCCTCACTGCCCCAGTGATGGATGGCGAACATCGCGAGCGAGCCCTGCACCGAGACCAGCGAACGGATGCCCGAGTCGATCGCCTCGAGTTCCAGGCACGCCAGGCCGTAGGTCACCGCACTCATTCCCGCACAGCCGTAACCGTCGAGGTGCATGCCGAGCACCCCGAGTCCGCCCAGTTCCTTGGCCAGTTCGCGCGCCGGGATCCGCGCCTCGTCGAACCAGCCCGCGATGTGCGGCCGGATCCTCTCCGCGCCGAACTTCCGGACGGTGTCGCGGATCGCCTTCTCCTCGTCGGAGAGCAGTCCGTCGAGGGCGAAGAGTTCGGTGACGGTGCGGGTGTCGGCCATGAGGATTCTCCTGAGTTCGGGGACGACGTGGCTGCAATGCTTTGCGCAATCGATTGCATATGGTGGAGTGAGAGTATCCATCACGGCGGCGAGCCGTCAATGCCCATCGACGAGGACCCACCCGATGACAGATCACTCCGGCCCGCGCCGCACGCGCCCGCCGACGATGAAAGAGATCGCCGAACGTGCCGGTGTGCACGTCTCCACGGTCTCGCGGGTACTGCGGCAGACCGAACCGGTCGACGGATGGTCGGAGGCGGCCAAGCGAGTCCGCGAGGTGGCGCAGGAACTCGGCTATCAGCCCAACCTGTGGGCCGCGAGCCTGCGCACCCGGCGCACCACGACCATCGGCGCGGTGATGCCCCGGCTCACCGACGGCGTGGTCGCGACCGTCTACCAGGGCGTGGAGCAGGCCGCACGCGAAGCCTCGTACTCGGTGCTCCTGTCCAGCCCGCCCGACGACCCCGACGCGCAGCGACAGGCGATCGAACTGCTCACGGGCCGTCAGGTGGACGGTCTGATCCTCAGCAGTCTGCACAGCCCGGCGGCCGAGTTCGTCCGCCGATTGAAGCTCACCGTCCCCGCGGTGGCATTGAACCGCCATGCCGGGTCTGGTCTGCCCTTCGCCGGCGGCGACGACCGTCTCGGCGGCGCGCTCGCCGGGCGGCATCTGCTCGACTGCGGATACCGGCGCATCGCGGCGGTGGGCGGTCCACTGTTCGCGACGACCGGCCACGACCGGCTGTCGGGCTTCCTCGACGCGATGAGCGACGCGGGCGTCCGCATCCCCGACCATCGCATCGCGCACGCTCGAATGGATGTGCAGGGCGGGATCGACGCGGCCCGCTCACTGCTCACCCGCGACGACCGGCCCGACGCCGTCTTCTGCGTCAGCGACACCATGGCGATCGGCCTGCTCGGCGTGGCCCGCGACCTGCGTCTGTCCATCCCCGGCGATCTCGGCGTCGTCGGCTACAACGACATCCCGGTGGCCGCGCAGCTCCCCGTTCCGCTGACCACCGTCGTCACGCCCGCACACGAGATCGGTGCGGCGGGAGTGCGCCTACTGCTCGGGATGGTCTCCGGCACCGACCCCCAACCGGACGACGTCCGGCTCCCGGTCCGGCTGGTCGTGCGGGGTTCGACGGTGCAGCAGCGTTGACGGGTACGTCGACGGGTGACATCACTGCCCGTAGCTGTATCGGAGCCCGGCGAAGAGCAACTCGTTGACTCGCTTGCGCATATGACCGGTCAACGATGCGTCCGGCACCTCGCCTGTGACATCGAGCCGCCACGTCAGCCGAGTCCCGCTGCCGCGCGAGGCGAGCTCGAACTCGATTCGGGCGTCCGGGCGCCGCTTCCAGATCGACGACCAGATCACCCGATGTTCGGAAGCGACGATCGTCACTCCTGGAACCGCTTCGTCGTCCAGGAGGCTCAGCCACGGACGCGCGGGCTGTCGTTTCGGATCGATCAAGTCCTCGAACACCGCCCGAGGCGGCGCCGGCAGGTCGCGGGTCCGCTCGCCGATGACGGTCCGAAGCGGCTCGATCACTCCGGACGGCCGTCACCGGGTGCGTCCTCCGACGCCGTCTTGATCCAAGCCAGCGTCGCGGACACGTGCTCGGAGAGTTCATCGGTATGGCGTTCGATACCGCCGAGCAGGACGCGGGCGAACAGCCGTGCGGTGGCCGACGCACCGTCGGGCATCTGGCGACGCTCGCGGAGCACGGTCCCGTCACCGTCGGCGGTCAAGGTGTAGGTCCACACCGCTCCGCTCGATCGCGTATGCCACGCGATCTCCCGGCCGATGTCGAACGTCGTCACGGTGTTGACCGTCGGCCAGAGCGCCAGACCGTTCCGGTTCCATCCGACGAACGTCTCGCCGGCGCGCAGCGGTCCGCGACGACGGCGGGTGGTGGCGAAGAGTTCCGGACTCGCCTGCGTCATCGTCCGGGGATCGATCAACAGCGACCACACTCGATCAGGTGCCACGTGGATGCGGATCGACTCGTCCAGGTCGCGCTCAGCACGTTCGGGGTTCACAGTTCGACCATAGAGCCCGCGAGCGCGGCGTTCAGTAGCAGAAGCCGCATTCACCCGATGTCGAGAGCACGGTGAAGCAGTTCGGGCACAGCTTGGGCTTGGGCTCTTCCGGCTTCGGGTCGGCTTTGGGTTTGGCCTTGGCCTTCTTCGGCTTCGGTTCGGCCGCGGCCGCGGGCTTCGTTCCCGGCGCAGCGGACTTGGCCGCCTTCGCCGGCGACTTGGCCGCCTTGGGCGGTCGTGCCGGACCGCGAGCGGCGCGCTTCTCCGCTACCCGGGGAGCCAGCGTCGGGCGGGCACCCGCCGGGATCGTCGCGCCGAAGAACTCGTAGCAGCGGAACCGCACATGCGCCGCATCCGAGTCGAGATCAGCGGGGACGGACCGGCCCGCGACACCGAGCGCATGCGCGTAAGCATCACCGGCTGTCTGGTCGAGCAGCACACACAGCGACGCCAGGAGCGGTTCGCCGTCGTCCTGCCCCTCGGTGACGGCGCCGAGGAGATCGGCGATCCACTTGCGCACCGGAGCGCCGGCCTTGATGCCGGTCTGACTCTGAACCTGGAATCCCAGCTCAGCCTGGGTGATGAGCGAGCCGTACACGCGCGCGGTCTCGATCAAGGCCTCCCGGGCCGCGACGGCCCACGCAGCGAGGGCGTCGGAGAACGGAACGGGGATTTCGCCGGCCACCCGCCATGCGGGGACTCTCGTGTCGTCGTCGGAGTGCACCCGAAAACGCTACGGCGTCACGCCCCGATAGTCGAATCGCCGGACCGGGGAGGAGCAGCACCGTCCGGACCGTCGGCGAAGACAATCCACAGTTGGAATCACTTCCATATTTGGATCTCATTCTATATCGTCGGAGCATGCCTCGAAACGATGTGACCTTTCCTTCGACCGGCGGGACCTGCGCCGGCTGGCTGTACGAGCCCGCCGACGCGGCCGGCACGCCCAGGCCGATCATCGTCATGGCGCACGGTCTCGCCGGCGTGAAGGAGATGCGGCTCGACGCCTTCGCGGACCGCTTCGCCGACGCCGGATACCGATGCCTGGTCTTCGACTACCGGCACTTCGGCGCCAGCAGCGGTGAGCCACGCCAACTGCTCGACATCGGCAGCCAGCTCGACGACTGGCGCGCGGCGATCGCGTACGCGCGGACTCTGGACGACGTCGATCCCGAGCGCGTGGTGATCTGGGGAACGTCCTTCGGCGGTGGCCACGTGATCCATACCGCCGCGCGTGATCACCGCATCGCCGCAGTCATCGCGCAGTGCCCCTTCACCGACGGACTGGCGGCGTCGATGGCGATTCCGCCGGTCACATCCGCAAAGGTCACCGCACTCGCGGTGCGCGACCTGATCGGCGCTCGCCTCGGACGCGCGCCGATCATGGTGCCTAGTTACGGGCTGTCAAGTCCCGGGTTTGTTAGAGACCGATCATTTGTTCTGTAGTGCAGGTTCAGTCTCGGCAGCAGCGTGCTGCTGCCAGTAGAGGTCCTCGATCTCTGTCGGTGGCCGGTGATCGAGTTCGCCGTGCAGTCGGGCGGTGTTGTACCAATGGACCCATTCGGCAGTCGCGATCTCGACGGCGTTCGTCGATCGCCACGGGCCCTTCCGGTAAATCAGCTCGTGCTTGTACAGCGAGTTCAGGGCTTCGGCCATCGCGTTGTCGTAGGAGTCCCCGCGCGAGCCGACTGAGGCGACGGCGCCGGCCTCGTCGAGGGCCTGGGTGTAGCGCACCGCTCGATACTGGACTCCGCGGTCGGAATGATGAATCAGGCCAGTGATGTCCTGGCCGGTCCGACGCCGCAGCCACAAGCCCATCGCGAGGGCGTCGATCGCCAGGTCGGCGAACATGCGGGTCGAGGTCTGCCAGCCGACGATCATCCGCGAGAACACGTCCAAGACGAATGCCACGTAGACCCAGCCGGCATCGGTGCGGACGTAGGTGATGTCGGCAACCCACAGCTGATTCGGCGCTGTCGCGGCGAATGCGCGGTCAACGAGATCACCGGGGTGTTCGGTCTCGGCCGCTGGTTTCGTGGTGCGCGGGAACTTCCCGCGCACCACCCCACGGATTCCCAGGTCACCGCACAATCGTTCGACCGTGCACTTCGCGACCGTTATCCCTTTGCGGGCGAGTGCGGCGCGGATCTTGCGGCGCCCATAGATACCGCCGGAGTCTTCGTAGACGTCCATGATCTGTTCTTTGAGTTCCTCGTCGCGCAGGGCGCGGGCCGATGGACCGCGGCCTCGGGCGGCGTAGTAGGTCGATGGCGCGATCGCGCATCCGGCCTCGGTGAGGGCGGTGCAGATCGCCTCGACGGGCCATCGACGGCGGTACTGGTCGATGAAATCGACGATCAGCGGCGTGGCCGGTCGAGCTCGGCCGCGAAGAAAGCCGACGCGGTCTTCAAGATCGGCGGATTCAAGCGGTCAGTGCAACGAGTCCTGTGAGATGAGGCAGTCACTGATCACAGGAGGATCCGGATGCAGGGCAAGCACGGTCATCTCAGTCGGGAGCAGAAGCGGCTGGCACTCAGGCTGCATGCGAGGGGTTGGCGGCTGGTCGACATCGCCAAGGAGATCGGCTGCAGCGCGCCGATGGTCGGGATCATGGCCCGCACCGGCAGGCACGCCGACGCCAAGCCGTTCGGCTGGGAGCCACGCCAGGGCTGCCTGACGATTGACGAGCGCGAGCAGATCCTGGTGGGGATCAATCGTGGCGACACCTTCACCGCGATCGCCGAGCACCTGGGGCGCGCGGTGTCGACCATCAGCCGCGAGGTGAAGCGCGGCGGTGGTCGCTGCGGCTACTCGGCATGGCATGCGCACGAACGCGCTCGCGATCAAGCTCGTCGGCCGAAGTCTTTCAAGCTCGCGTCAGGCCGGTTGCTCGAGGAGGTCTCCAGCCGGCTGGAGCAGTTGTGGTCCCCCGAGGAGATCGCGGCGCGCCTACGGTTGGATCACGCCGATGATCCGGAGATGCGCGTGAGCCACGAGACGATCTACCAGTCCCTGTTTGTCCAGGGCCGAGGCGAGTTGCGCCGCGAGTTGGCGCGGTGTCTACGGTCCGGAAGAGCGGCCCGAAAGCCCCGCGGCACCACTGACGGCCGCGGCCGGATCCCCGGCATGGTGATGCTCAGCGAACGCCCCGCAGAAGCCGACGACCGCGCCGTGCCCGGACACTGGGAAGGCGACCTCATCCTTGGCGAGGGCAGCCGCAGCGCGGTCGGGACGCTCGTCGAGCGATCGACGCGGATGACGCTGCTGTTGCACCTCCCAGATGGCAAGACAGCCGAGCAGGTCGAGGCAGCGATGCGCGCCGCGATCAGCAAACTACCGTCCTCGTTGGCCAGAACGATCACCTGGGACCAGGGCGCGGAGATGTCGCAGCACGCGGCGTTCACCACTGCCACGGGTATCCCGATCTACTTCTGCGATCCCCACTCGCCCTGGCAGCGCGGGAGCAACGAGAACACCAACGGCCTGTTGCGTCAGTACCTGCCCAAGGGCACCGACCTGAGCGCCGTCACCCGCGAGGAGTTGGACGCGATCCAGGACAGCCTCAACAGCCGACCGCGCAAGACTCTGGGCTATCTGACACCATCAGAGAAGCTCGCAGAGCTTCTTGCGCCCACCGCTTGAATCCGCCATCTCGTTCGCCCGCCGCAACTCCGCGTTCTCACGCTCGAGCTGACGGATCCTCTCGATATCGGAGACCGTCTCCACGCCAGGGGTTTCGGCTTGGCCCTTCTCGACGCGGCGGACCCAGTTCCGCAGAGTCTCGGGGTGGATATCGAGTTGCTTGGCGATCCGCGCCAACGCACCCGGCGCGGTCGCAGGATCGCTACGGGCATCGATGGCCATCCGCGTGGCACGGTCCCGCAACTCCTTCGAGTACTTCGATGGGCGAGGCATGAAACAAGTGTCCCTTCCGGTCAAACCTGCCTCCATCAAACCCGGGACGATTCAAACGGCATCCAACACGGATGGGGAGGCCGAAACCGGTAAACCACCCGACGCCACGCCCGAACCGTACACACATTCTGGCCTTTAACCCCCGTGGAACGCATGGTCACAGACCGACAAAAATACCCCCTGACCTGCGGTGCAGATCAGGGGATATGTGCGGAAGCGGAGGGATTTGAACCCCCGGTGGTTTTACCCACGCTCGCTTTCAAGGCGAGTGCATTCGGCCGCTCTGCCACGCTTCCCTGACCAGCAAGGGTACGTCAGAGTCCGGCCCTGTCGTGAAGCGCCCTGGGTTCCGTTCCGAGTCTCAGCAAGGAGAATCGGAGTATGCCCAAGAAGTTCAGTCCAGAGCTGCGTGAGCGTGCCGTGCGCATGGTCTACGACCGCCAAGCCCGCGAGGGCGGCCCTCGCGCAGCATCGATCCGTGCCGTCGCGCCGCAGCTCGGTGTCGGCACAGAGACGCTGCGGATCTGGTGCAATCGCTACGGCGCCACCGAGCCGGTCGGACCGGGAGAGCCGCTCGAGGAGGAGAATCGCCGTCTCCGGCGGGAGCTCGCCGAGGCGCGACGTGCGAACGAGATCCTGAAGGCCGCCTCAGCGTTTTTCGCAGCGGAACTCGACCGCCCCACGACGAAATGATCGCGTTCGTCGACATGCATCGCGAGAAGTTCGGGGTCGAGGCCATCTGCCGCATCCTCAGTGCGACAGAATGTGGGTTCATCACCTCCCGCGGATACCGCGCTGCCAAGAACAGGCCGGCCTCCGCTCGCAGCGTTCGGGACGAGATGCTGGCGGAGGAGGTGCAGCGGATTCATCAGGCGAACTACAGCGTCTATGGGGTCCGGAAGATGTGGCACGCAATGCGCCACGCAGGATGGAACGTCGGTCGCGACCAGGTCGCGAGGCTGATGAAGATCGCCGGCCTGCAGGGCGTTCGCCGAGGTCGAAAGCCCGTCACCACCTGCTCCGCAGACGGAGATGACCAGCGCCCGGACCTCGTTGAACGGCGGTTCGTCGCGGATCGACCGCAGCAGCTTTGGGTCGCCGACATCACCTACGTCCGGATGCTCTCCGGGTTCTGCTACGTCGCATTCGTTACCGATGTCTTCAGTCGCAGAATTGTCGGCTGGGCGGTCGCGCCCACGCTCCACACGGAGTCTCTGCCATTGCTCGCACTGGAGCATGCACTGCAGTCCACCGGGGTGAGCAGGAACGAAAGCGGATTGATCCACCATTCCGACAGGGGTAGTCAATACGTTTCGCTCGCCTATTCGGACGCTCTGCTCGCCGCGGGAGTTACGGCTTCAGTAGGTACCGTCGGCGATAGCTACGATAACGCGCTGGCCGAGACAGTGAACGGCCTATACAAGGCGGAGTTGATCTACTCCAAGCGGATCTGGGAGTCAGTCAGCGAGGTTGAGCTCGCCACGATGGGCTGGGTCCACTGGTGGAACACCTCCCGGCTCCACGAAGCTCTCGGCTACCGCACCCCGGCGAACGTCGAAGCGACCTACACTCACACCACGACGACCGCGCCCGCGACCGTGTAACCACGGAACGAAACCCAGGGCGCTTCACACATGACTTGGGCGATTGCAGGGTCGGTGTAGTGAGCGTTGAGCGTGGAAGCACGGGCATCTGCCCACTCGTCGGGTCCAAGCAGCTCGCGTAGCCGGGCTCGGTCCGCGGCCCATTCGCCTCTTGATTCGTCGAAGATCTCCGGAATCGCGCCCCATCCTGACCATTGAGCGAGGACGTCCTGCTCAGCAGGCGTCGCTGGTCGCTGTTCCTCACGGCAGGTGCGGACGATCTGCACCGCGGCGATGTTGGCACGCGCGCGAGCTTTCGCTCCGGTGGGTACGAGTTGGTGACCTGGATGCACGAACCTTGCCGCAGCGGGTCGAGACGAGTGCTCCGTCGTGACCGGTGAGGCTGTCGATGAGCGAGTGTCCTGGTCGTGATCGGCGCGGGCCTCGTCGAGTGGAGCAGGATCCGGTTCTAACCCGGCCACAGTCGTGTCGGCGTCAACAGCGACCATGCTTCCGTCGGGCCGCCGGGCCATCTCGACCTTCCGCGTCGACCACTGGGACATCGGCACGCCAGGCTCGTCCTGATCGACTGTAGGCAGTGTCCTCCCGTCGGCCGGTGGCAAAACGGTGCCGCCAGGGTCGGCCAGCGCCGGATTACTCGGGGCGCGGTAGTCGTCTAGGTCGAAGATTGAGAGCTGATTGTCATCAGTACGCGATCGACCTCGTCCGCGACGTCGCCCGCGAGAGCGTCCTGCGGACTGCTGGGCACCGGCAGGTGGTCGAGCCTCCGCGCTTCGAGCAGATCCGCCGCCCACACCCGGAACCGAACCGTCCGGTCCGGCCACAGTAGATCGGCCAACTCCTGCATCTGCTCGCTCGGTTCGAGGGTCTCGTCGAGCCACCAATTCGTCGTGCGCGACTGTTGCAGCTCCGGCTCCGGCTCCTCCCGATCCGTTGGCATCTCGGTCAACTGGGCCAGAAACACTTCCTCGCCCATCATCCGAGCCCGCTTGTGCAGCTTCTGCAACTCCGGGAACGTCGGCTGCCTGCCGGGGTGGTCCCGCCTCCACTGTGCGTTCAGCAGGTGCGTGTGCTCGGTGATCAGAGTCGCGATCTGCACTTCGGCGGCCTCGAGCTCCTGCTCGATCTTGTCCGTCGGCATCTCCTGCTCGATCAGCTGTCCCCGCAGTGTCTCGAGTGCGTTCAACATCGTGCCTACCTCCTAGTTCGTCCCTGGCTGCCAGGTCCGGGCGTGTTTCATCCATCGGGGTGGTCCCCTTCTACTTCGACCGTCCAAATCGTTGCGGGAACCACCTTCTCACCTCCCGGAGGCAGAGCTGGGTACCACATACCGTAGTCGGACACCAATTCGCCCGTCAATAGGCTATTGACAGATGTGGGCGGGAGGTCTTCGATGAACGTCATGGGCGAGATCATCGTGGAGCGGGCCGGCGACGGCTGGTTCGTCGTCGGAGTGGGGCGTGTTTCACTACGTCAGGTGCGGATGCTCGCTGAGGAATCGGGGAGGTCGATTCGGTGGCCTGCGGACCTTGCTCGGCTGGTCGGCGACGTCGAAGCCGCCGACACCGCACTCAAGGCCGCGAATAGGGAGTCGGTGCGGTCCAGATTGGCGCTGGCGCAGTTCATGCGGAACCAGGGAATATCGCTGCCGGAGATTGGGGCCACGCTCGGGGTAAGCCGCCAGCGTGTGCATGCGCTGTTGAACGATCATGGCGAAGAGAGGAGCGGCTTAGAGAGCGGGGACTAGCGCTCAGGGGATGATGAGTGCCGCCAGCCAGATCGTTCGGAACTTCCTGTCGGCCGGGAGCTCGGTATCGGGTTGCTCCGCGATGATTGGGTCGTAGGAGACGTACGGCTGGTGCCACGCGACGCAAGTCGGGCGGCGCGTTCAGCAGCACTTTGCGGCCGCTGAGCGGCTGCGTAGTCCTTGATGAAGGTGTATCCGTTTCGACCGTTGTCTGCCGTTGCCTCCTCGGCGTACCCGAACATCGCTAAGTAGATGTCTTCGACTGACTTCTTGTCGCGCGCGTACTCGACTTGCATTAGTTCGCCGAGTGATCCAACCGCTGCGGGGTCGCCGAACCCGACGAGACCGCGATCAAGTTGGGCCGCGAGGTAGGTCGGGTCGTTGAACACGAGACTGACGTGGCGAGCAGCGTGGACCGCTCCGGCGTCGACCTTGTTCCAGTCGATGTCCCAGCCGGCGTCGCGTAGGTACTCATTGAAGAACACGCGCTGGGAGCGGGAGTTTCCGTCGACGAAAGGATGCAGGTAGGTCATCTGCGACCAGTGATGTGCTGCTGTTTCGAGCGCCTGCTGGGCTGGGGTGTCGAGGTCCGGGCGATCCAAGGCAATATCGGATTCCAACAGGGGAAGGTGCTGACGCATAACTTCAGGTGGTGCATGCTTGATCCCCATTGCGAATGTGTGCTGCCCGGCCACACGCAGTTGTCCACTCCAGTCGTAGACATCCTGGAGGATGTAGGCGTGAATGGCCTGGAGGTAGCTGACGTCGAAGCGTCGGGCTTCGAGTGCAGTCAGAACCTCTGGACGCAGCCCGGGATCGTAGTCATCGCGGTCGAGGTAGTCGTAGGAGTCGAGTTCGATGATCCGCTTCGCTGCTGCGAGGCGTTCGACTGCCTCGAGTTCTTCAACAGTCGAGGCCCCGACCTTATTGGCCGGGACCTCGATGTCGTTGGGGTCTTCTGTGCTCACTCGGCTTTGGCCTGACGTGTCTGAGCGGTGCGCTGTCGGGTCTCCGACAAGATGCGGTCGCGCTCTTCTGCGAAGGTCGTTTCCCCGCTGCGCATCCTGCGCAGGGCGTCGAAGTCCTCAGTGGTCAGCGGCATGCCGGCCATCGTTGAGGCTGCGGAAGCACTGGCGCTGTACCACTCCTCCGGCAGTGCTGCTGCCCGAGCACGGCACTCCTGCACGCTGAGTACACGCTTCTTCGTGGTCATGGCTCCCCCTTCGTTTGGGTGTCCAGTATATGTCGGGCTTGAAACCATAGCCGGGTCCTCTTCTCGTCGGTCTTGTCAGAACAGTGCGATCTGATGTTCTTGGGCTCGGTCAGTCGCGCGCTGGTCGCTGGCTGCGGCCATGAGTTTGGCGGTCGCGGTGGTGACGCCGAGGGCCTGCGCCACGAGGGACCAGGACCGTCCCTCGTGGCGCAGGCGCGCGGCGTCGTCCTCGTCCTGGATCTGTTGTGAGGTCGTTGGGGTGGCCATTACTGGTCTCCTTCGTCCTCGTACCAGGAGTCGGGGAGTTCGTTGGCGTGCAGGAGGAAGGCTTCTCGGCGGCCGGCGACAGTGGTGGTGAGGTCGGTGAGCGCGTAGAGGCTGGCGTCGGCGGTTCCGCTGATCTCGTGTGCTTCGGCGGCCCGGTCGGTCCAGATGTCGAGGCAGTCGTCGCAGCGGCGGTGTGCGAGGTTGCCGGCGTTGGTCCACACGGGGTCGGGGTGGCCGGCGCACGTGATGCGGACCATGAAGTCGGCGCGGTTGACCGGGTGCCGGCGGACTGTGACCCGGCCGGACGGCTCGGTGTGGAGGTCGGCGGCGGGGCTGCGGTCGGTGATCGGTCCGTGCAGCAGGAGGTAGGGGACATGCAGCTGCTGCCGTGGATGGTGTTCGGTGATGTGGTCGAGGTGGCGGGCGTTCATCGGTCTTCTCCTTCTGCTGGATCAGAGCTTGGCGAGGGCGTCGGTGACGGCGAACCGGCGGCGTTCGGCTGCTTGCTGGTGGTTGGTGAGGGTGGTCCAGTGGCCGGCGAGGTCGTCGGTGTCGGCGTCCTCGAGCGCGATCTGCATTCGGGCGAGGAGTGCGGTGTAGCCGCGGCGGTAGTAGGCGTCGACGATGCCGCGGCTGAGGTACGGGACGTCGCTGCCGCCGGGGAGTGGGCCGTGGCCGGTGGGTGCAGCGATGGTGATGAGGGTTTGGCGGGCGGCGCGGTCCGTGGTGCCGATGCGGGTCATGAGGATCTGCGGGGTGACGGGCGCGCCTTCGTCGACGAGCTCGACGACAGTCCGGAAGATCCGGCCGTGGATCGGGCTGAGAAACAACGGATGATTCATCGGGATTCGGTCGGCCGGGTAGCCGCCGGTGCTGTCGCGGTGCTGGTGGTCGCCGACGAGGGCGTGGATGGCGGCCGCGGTGGCCGGCGACCAGATGAGGGAGGTAAGGAAGTCGAGTTCGGCGTGGATCTGGGCGTCGATGTCGTCGAGGTCAGTGGGGAGGCCGACGAGGGTGTCGGTGGCGTCGTGGACGGTCTCGAGTGCGGGATGCTCCAGGGTCGCGGTCATGTCGTCGTCTTCCTCGTTGGTGGTGGCCGGCACGGTGTCGGCGGGCTGGTGCGCGTCGTGGTCGGTGCCGGTCATGGTGTGGTCCCTTCTGGCCTTGCGGTGGGTTATGCGGCGGCGAGCTGCTTGATGCGGTCGGGGCGGAACCCTGACCAGTGGTCGTCTCCGGCGACGACGACGGGGGCTTGGAGGTAGCCGAGTGAAAGGACGTAGTCGCGGGCGTCGTCGTTGGTGGAGATGTCGACGGCAACGTAGGTTATTCCGGCCTTGTCGAGAGCTTTGTAGGTGGCGTTGCATTGCACGCATGCGGGCTTTGTGTAGACGGTGATGGTAGGGGTCTCTGTGCTCATTGTTTCGTATCCTGATCTAGTGCGAGTCGAGCCGTGTTCGTTTCTTTCATCATAATCGAGTACGCGCGATATTGCTAGGCTTATTCGAGTATTTTAGGCAACGATTATATGTCGATTCGTCGGGCGGTTACTTTGTTTTCTTCGACGTCGTACTTCGCCTTCTTCTTGGGGTGTTTGGGGCTATTCGTTGGTGGTGGGTGCGGGTTGCCAGGTGCCGCTGCGGAGGCCCTGTAGGTGGTCGTCGTGGCTGGCGTATTCGTCGGCGAGGGTGGCGAGGACGGTCCAGGATTGCAGTCGGGAGAGGTGGTGTTGCCACCAGGTCCAGCGGGTCGGCGGGTTGTGGGGGTCGATGCTGGTGGGGTGGAGTTTCTGGGCGCGGTTGACGGCGAGCTGTTCGATGATGCGTGCATGGTGTTCGTTGACGGCGGCTGCGCGGGTGGCGGCGGTGATGACGTCGTCGTCGTGGCCGGTGAGGTTGTTGGCGGCGGTCCAGAAGATTCCGGTGTAGGTGCTGGCGAGGTCGTTGGGGATGACGGCCGGGGCATACATGGTGGTGTCCTTTTCGGTTAGCGATCGGCGCAGGCCGCGCGGCATATTGTTGTCGATTTCGATCGTTTCTTGCGCGGTGGTGGTTCGCTGGGTCATGAGGGTTATTCCTGACTGTTGGTGGGTGGGGATTTGTTGTTGCCGGCCATCGTTTACTGAGTGATCGGAACGCAAGGGTGTGAGCGAAAGAATGTCCGCGAAATAAGCGAACGTATGTGAGCGCGTGGATATTGTTTCGAGCCTGTAGGGCCGACGAGCGTAGCGAGGAGTCAGGCCCTTGCGTGGAGTGAGCGAAGTGAAAAGAATTGGCCTCACAACAAACCCCGTCGCTCGCGTGGGGTTGGCAAGGGGCCGCACCGGCGAAGCCGGTTCGTTCCGATGGGTGAGGTGACGCTAGTCGCCGGCATCGGACGGGCCGTCTCGGACGCCGGAGGCGTCAGGAACGGGCAGACGTGGCGCGGGTCCGGCAGGGATTACCGGCTGCCGCTGGCGTGCGGCGCGTCCGGTGCGGGCGCCTGCCCCTCGATGGGGCGGCGTCGCTGTGGGGTGCGGACGTAGGGTGGATTCATGATGTCTGAGGTAGAGGTCGCGGTCGCGTCTGTTCCAGCGGTGTTCGCTGGCGCCTTCGGTTCGGCGGCGTCGGGTGTGGTGGGCGTCGATGTGTCGTGGGCGTCGCGCGGTGTGGACGGCGATGCCGGTGGTCAGGCCGTTTTGGTCTGACCACCGGCTCACTGCTGCCTAGTCGGTGGCGGCGATGGCCTCGGCGAGGATCTCCGGCGGGATCCCGCTCTCAAGGACGCGGGTGAGGATCATGCCGATGCCGAGCAAGTCACCGTCTGCGGCGGTTCTGGCTGCGTCAAGGAGCATTCGGGCTTTACCTCCGTTGCCGGTGAGGTAGATCGCAGCGGCTGCTGCGGTGAGCAGGTGTGCGCGGTCCTGTCCTCGGAGGTGCCGGGCCAGCTCGATGAGGGCCTCGGCGGCGGCGCCACGTTCGCTGAGGGCCAGACGAAGGATTGCGTCGCGGAACCCTCCCATGCGCGAGTAGGTCGCAAGGCTCTTAGCGAGTTCGTCCGGTGCGACCTCGGTCGGCGTGCCATGTGTGATCACGGTGCTGAGTTCGTCGAGTGCTCGGCTGGCGGTGATGCGGGCGTAGTCGTCGCCGGTGTATTCGGCGACGGTGCGCTCGATGTCGGCGACGAGCGTCTCGCGGCTGTCGGTGGGCGCTCCTCCGGTCAGTCGGCTGTAGAGTCCGGCGGTCGACGCGTCGGGATCGTCGACGAGTCCGGTGTCCTTGGTGTCGAGGTTGGTCCAGCGGGCTCCGTACTGGATGACGGGCGCGTGCAGTCGGCGGACGACTGCGATGCCGTGGGCCGCGTAGACGGTGGTGGCCTGGGCGGCGAGCTGCTCAACGTCGGCCGCGTCGAGTTCTTCGGAGACGATGACGACGATCGCGGACTGGGCATCGAGACTCTCGCCGACTGCGCCGACATTGTGCAGCTTGTTGTCCGCAATGTCATGGCGGGCGGTGAAGGCCATCTGCTGGTCGTTCGTGAGCATTATGGTGACGATGGATTCGCGCGGTGCGAAGCCGATGACTCCGGCTGCGGAGGTGACGATGTCGGTGTCGGTGCTGATCTTGATAGCCATGATGGTTGGCCTTTCATCGTTGGTCGGCACAGGTCCTGTGTGCCGCTCTGTCTGACGGTGGTCGGTGTGGTGGCGCTGGCGGCGGCGCGCGAGGACGCCGCCGACTTTTCGTTGCGGTGTCGGTGGGCTGATTCATGGCGATACCTTCCAAACTGTTGATGTGGCGGCTTTGTGTTGTTACCGGCCATCGTTTTAGCGAGGAGTGGAGCGGAAAGGGATGAGCGGAAAGAATGTCCGCGAAATAAGGGAGCGCAGCGACCGCGTGGACATTGTTTTCGAGCCCGTAGGGCCGGAGGGAGCGCAGCGACCGGAGTCACGCCCTTGTAGCGCAGCGACGAGTTAAAAAGAATGGTGGGAACAACACAAACACCGAGCGCTTTTCTCGGTGTGAGGCACCGCGTAGCGGTTCATTCCCGATGGTTGAGGCGACGGTAGGAGCCGGCATCGGACGGGCCGTCTTGGACGCCGGAGGCGTCAGGTCCGGTTGACGTGGCGCTGGGGTCGGCAGGGCTGGCGGTGCCGAGGGCTGCTCGGACTGGGTGCCCCCTGCTTGACCACAGCGGCGGGGATCTCAATGCGGGTGCGCAAGGATGGGCCAGCTGGTGGATGCGGGGCGACTCTTCTGCTTGGTGGCGTGCCTGGCGGTCGCTAGTTGTACTGACCCGGAACGTTAGGTACAGAGTTCGGCGAGTCGACGTGACATAGGGAAGACCTCCGAGTGAGGTGTGGAGCTGTCTAAGAACCGCTCCTCAACCCGGAGGTCTTCATGTCCCACCGTAATTCACCGCTGTCCCCGACTGGCCGGTTGCGTCTGGCTCGGTGTGTTGTGGACGACCGGTGGCCACTGCGCCGCGCAGCTGACCGGTTCAACGTGTCAGTCACCACGGCCAAGCGATGGGCGGATCGCTACCGCGACCACGGGCCGGCCGGAATGGGTGATCGGTCCAGCCGGCCCCGATCGTGTCCGCATCGCACCAGCCGGCGCCGGGAACGCCGGGTCGTCGGGTTACGCGTCTCCCGCCGCTGGGGGCCAGCCCGGATCGGATACCACCTGGGGTTGAACGTCTCCACGGTGCACCGCATCCTCACCCGCTACGGCTGCCTACGACTGTCGTGGATCGACCCGGCAACCGGGGCGCCGGTACGTGCCCGCAGACGCGAGATTCGCCGGTACGAACACCAAGCGCCCGGAGACTTGATCCACGTCGACATCAAAAAGCTCGGCAGAATCCCCGACGGCGGTGGACATCGCGTACACGGCCGCGCCCAGGGCACCCGCAACTCCAGTGCCCACCGCGAGCCTGGACGAACCCGCAAAGTTGCTGGCCGCCCCAACCTGGGGTACGCGTATCTGCATCACGCCGTCGACGACCACTCCCGCTACGCCTACTCCGAGATCCTCGCTGATGAGAAGAAGGAAACCGCGACCGCGTTCATGACTCGGGCGTTGGCGCACTTCGCCTCGATCGGTGTCACCACCGCGCGAGTGATGACCGACAACGGGTCGTGTTACCGGTCCCGCATATTTCGGGACTTGTTGCACGACAACAAGATCAAGCACAAGTGGACCAGACCGTACCGGCCGCAAACCAACGGCAAGGTCGAACGATTCAACCGGACCCTGCAGGAGGAATGGGCCTACGCCCGTCCCTACCTCAGTGAAACCGAACGCGTCGCGGCCTTCCCCGAGTTCCTTCGCATCTACAATCACGAACGCGGCCACACCGCACTCCGAGGCAACTCACCCGCCGACCGCGTACCCAACCTGTCGGGTCAGTACAGCTAGTCGGCCTGAAAGAATCTGGTGATGAGGTCTGCTGTGGCGCCCCAGTCTCCGTGACGAAGAAAATGACTCAAGTCGACCTTTACGAAGACCGCTTCTGCGGCGAAATAGGTTGTGTCGCCGACAGTACCGTTGGCTTCGATGAAGAGCGCGCGGTCGGTTTCGTCGACGAGGGAGGCGGTGATGTGCACGGGGGTGTGCAGTGGGACCGGGCGTCGATACTCCACGGTGAGGGTTCGGGTGACTGCGGGTGTCTCGGCGATCCACAGGGTGAAACCCATGATGTCATCGCATGCCGCTGAGATGGCTCCGCCGTGGGCGAGTCCCGGGGCTCCTGAGTGGCGCTCGTCGAATTGCAGGTCGGCGTAGACGTGGTCGCCGTGCAGGTGTACCTCGAGGTGCAGGCCATTGGGGTTGTCTTCGCCGCATCCCATGCACCATGGTGCGTGTGCTGGTAGTGGTTTGTCGCCCCTCATAAGTGACCTTTCTGAGCCTTCAATCGGTACCGCCACTGGCAGTTTCGCTCTGTTACCGACGGTATTGTTGTGCAGTCAGGGGTTCGTGATTTTGGCTATATAGGGAGTGGCCAGGTGGAAACCATCGATTCCGACGATGTTGACCCGAGGCGGGTTCGGTCGCGTCAGCGTTTGTTGGATGCTGCGGTGACCTTGCTGAACAGTGGCGGGGTCGAAGCCGTTACCGTGGAGGCGGTCACTCGACTGTCTCGTGTTGCTCGCACCACCTTGTATCGTCACTTCGAGAGCTCCACAGATCTGGTGGCGGCTGCCTTCGAGCGATTGTTGCCTCAGGCCGAGACCCCCGAGACGACGACGTCGATCCGTGATGACCTGCTGAAGCTGATGCAGCGGCAGGCTGAGCTTATTGAGCAGGCACCGCTGCAGTTGACGACGCTGGCATGGTTGGCAATGCTTCCCGAGCAGCCCCGGCAATCCGGGCAATCCGACGGGGATCAGAACGCGCTCGCGCCACTGCGTCGTCGAGTCGTCGAGCAGTATCGAGAACCATTCGATCGAGTTTTGACGAGTGACGTGGCCACGGCGGAGCTCGGCGACCTCGATTTGACCATGGCAGTCACTCAACTGGCGGGCCCCCTTGTCTTTGCCAAGCTCACGGGCATTCGGTCGATGACCGTTGGCGATCTCGAACAGCTTGTCGACGATTTCCTCATGGCCCACCGGCGACACCAAACCTCCTGACCTCCTTCCCCATCTACGGTACTGCTAGTACCGTAACGATACCGTCGGTTTCGTAGACGGGCTGGGTCGAGGGTGAGGTGCTGCGTATGGTGGTCCAACGTCCAAGTGGTGGGCGCTTGGCGGCGCGCCGGTTGGCGGAACGCAGCGAGTACAGCACGACATTGGGGCGGTTGGCACGGTTCACCTTGGCGCACAGATTCCTCGTCATCGGGGCGTGGGTGGCTGTGGGTATCGTCTTGGCGATACTGTTTCCCCAGCTGGAGACGGTGGTGCGGCAGCAGTCTGTTGATCCGATCCCTGCTGGGGTTCCATCGTTTCAAGCACTCGATCAGATGGGTGGTGCGTTCGGTGAGAAGGGCGCCAAGACCACTGTTTTCGTGACCATGGAGAACCCGAACGGGTTCACCGACGTGGCGCGGGAACGCTACGACATGCTCGTTCTGCAGTTGCGCGAAAATTTCGACGATGTGCAGTCAGTGCGGGATTTGCTCTCCGATCCGACGACGGCCGGCCAGGCCTTGAGTGAGGACGGGCAAGCCTGGTACTTGCCTGTCGGGGTCACCGGAACTTTGGGAGGGCCAACGGCCACGCATGCTGTGGAGACCGTGCGCCAAACCGCGCAGCGCGTGTTTGACGGTACGGACACCACTGTCCATGTCACCGGGCCGACGGCCACTTTCAGTGACCAGATCGTCAGTGCTGAAAGCGATTTAGTCGTGATCACTGTGGCGACGGTGGCGCTTATCGCGATCATTCTGTTGATCGTTTACCGATCGCTGTTCACCGCGCTGGTGCCGTTGTTGGTGATCGGTGTCAGCCTCGGCGTGGGCCGCGGGGTCTTGTCCGCACTCGGCGAACTCGGTATGCCGGTATCGCAGTTCACCGTCGCGTTCATGACCGTCATCCTGCTCGGAGCCGGGGTCGACTACTCAGTCTTTTTCATCAGTCGCTATCACGAACGGCTACGCCAGGACGCTACCACTGAGGTTGCGCTCGTGGACGCGACAGCAACTATCGGACGGGTCATCCTGGCTTCAGCTGCCACGGTGGCGCTGGCCTTTTTGGCGATGGTGTTTGGTCAGCTGAGCGTGTTCTCCACCTTGGGTCCGGCATGCGCGATCGCCATCCTCATCGGATTCCTCGCCACGGTCACCCTGCTACCACCGGTGTTGCTGTGGGCGGCGCGATTCGGCTGGGGCGCACCCAGACGAGATCTGACCCGAAAGTACTGGAATCGCGTCGCCGTGCTCGTCGTGCGGCGTCCTGTGCCTCTGCTGGCACTAACCCTGGTCGGGCTAATCGTGCTTAGCGTCTTCGCGATGGGCATCCAGATCACCTTCGACGATCGTGAGGGGCAGCCCGCGACAACCGACAGCAACGAAGGCTACGCGTTGCTCGACCGTCATTTCCCTCAAGACGTCACTATCACTGAGTTCCTCGTTGTAGATGCACCGATCGATCTCCGTACTGCCAGCGGGCTGGCCGATCTTGAGCAAATGGCCTCACGTGTATCCCAGATCCCCGGAGTGACTCGAGTCATCGGTGTTACCCGTCCCACCGGGGACAAGCTCGAGCAAGCCGAGCTGTCCTGGCAGAACGGTCAGATCGGGGACCGGCTGGCGGGTGCGGTCGACGATGGCCAGAACCGCCGAGGTGACCTCGAACAGCTCCGTACCGGCGCATTCCAACTCGCCGACGGGCTTACTCAGCTCGACACCCAGGTACGCACCAACTTGGCCCCCCTGGCCGGCATCCTCGATCAGGCAAGCACAGCAGGGCAGCAAATTCAGCAGTACCAGCCGATACTCCGCCAACTCGCCGCATCTGCACCAGCGCTCGATCGCGCTTCTCAGAATGCCCCACAGCTGGCCGCGCTCACCCGCCAAACATCTGCAGCCCTGGCAACAGTGACCTCGATCCTGCCCATCCTCGATAATGCGCCCTGGTGCACCCAAGTCCCGCAGTGCGCAGCTCTGCGCGCGCAGACCCGCAATCTCGACGCCCTACTGAGCAACGGGACCCTCGACCAGATCGCCACGCTGTCAACACAACTCGCGCAGCTGGATACACCGATCTCAACAGTCACCGACCAACTCACTTCCACCGTCAACTCACTGGGCTCCACGCTGGGAAGCATCAGCAGCCAAGACCTTCCCGGCAAGCTCACCCAACTGCAAACAGGTATCAGTCAACTCGCGGCGGGATCACGCCAACTCGCCGCCGGTGTATCCGCGCTGATCGACAGCAACCTTCAACAACTCGCCGGGATGGCCGCGCTAGCCACACAACTACAAACCTCCGCCCGCGAGACCGCCGGAACAAACTCAGCAACCGGCTTCTACCTCCCACCTCAGGCCAACGCAGACCGCCGTTTCGTCGACGTCGCTCGCCAGTTCGTCTCGCCCGACGGCCATACCGTGCGCTACGCAATACAAACCAGCTTCGACCCCTACAGCACCGAGGCCATGCAACTGGCCGACACAATCACCGATGTCGCACTCGCCGCCAGACCGAACACAACCCTGCAGGACTCCAACATCGCGATAGCCGGGTTCCCCGCCATCAACGCCGATCTGCAACGTCTACTCACCGAAGACTTCCGACTCCTAGCGTTGGCCACCCTCACCATCGTCGGCCTGATCCTGATACTCCTACTCCGAGCACTCATCGCGCCGCTATACCTTCTGGGCACCGTCATACTCAACTACACCGCGGCACTGGGTATCGGTGTCCTGATCTTTCAACACATCCTCAAAACCGATATCGCCTGGCCCGTACCACTACTGGCCTTCATAGTCCTCGTCGCGGTCGGCGCCGACTACAACATGCTTCTTATCTCTCGCCTACGCGAAGAATCCCAAAACAACATCCGCATCGGCGTCCTGAGAACCGTCACCAACACCGGATCAGTCATCACCTCGGCCGGCCTCATCTTCGCTGCCAGCATGTTCGGACTCATGGCCGGATCCATCTCGATCATGACCCAGGTCGGACTCATCATCGGCATCGGCCTGCTGCTCGACACCTTCATCGTCCGCACCATCGTTGTGCCGACCATCGCCACACTTGTCGGCAGAGCAAGCTGGTGGCCGAGTACCCGAACCGACACGCATCCAGTGTCCCGCTAGTACGCACGCACGTGCCGAGATCTGACCGGCCCCGCCAGTCATCCAGCCATCGCGCCCACCTCATCGACTGACACCCGCTCGACGGTCGGCCGCGGCAACCACACCCTACCGTCGCGGATCAGTGCCCAGACCACGTCAACCAGACGTCTAGCGAGAGCGATGAGAGCGTGGACGTGGGAACGCTTCTCGCGTCGTTTGCGCTGGTAGAACTCGCGGGACGGGCCGTCGCGTTGCGAGCTGTTGAGTGCGGCCATGTAGAACACCTTGCGAAGTCCTCTGTGGTAACGCTGGGGTCTACGCAAGGCTCCCCGGCGGTTACCGGAGTCGTGCGGTACCGGAGCAAGACCGGCGTAGGCGGCGAGTCTGGCGGGCGAGCCGAACGAAGTGAGGTCGCCGCCGGTGATCGCGACGAGCTCAGCGCCGCTTCGGGTGCCGATGCCTGGCACGGATTCGAGAATCCGTGCGTGACGGTGGCGGCGGAACACCTCGGTGATCTGCTTATCCAGGTCGGCGATCTGACGGGTCAGCATGACCAACGAGGTAGCCGCGTGTTGCACCAGTAGGGCTGTGGTCGCCTCGCCAGGCAGGGTGACGGTCTGCGCGGCCGCCGCGGCACGGGCTTTGTCGATCATCTTCGGGATCGTGGGTCGGCGGACGCCGTGACTGCGCAGGTGGTCGTAGATCTCGTCGTCAGAGACCGCAGCGATCGCAGATGGCGTGGCGAAGCGGGTGAGGAACGTTAGACCGGTCAGTGTCGAGTAGTCGAAACACCGTTCTAGTGCAGGGAAGATGCGGGTCAGCAGGCCGCGCAGGCGGTTGATGCCTCGCGTACGTTCAGCGACGAGGTCGTTGCGATGTCCGGTCAGCAGGTCGAGTTCGATCGCGACGTCGTCGGGCGCCGAGACGGTGGCGAGATCGCCACGTAGGCGGGCTGTCTGGGCGATCACGACCGCATCGCGGGCATCGGTCTTGCCCTCACCCGCGAACGCACCGGTCATGCTGTGCACGACCCGGCCGGGCACGTAGCGGATCTGCTGGCGCCGCGCAGCCAGCACACCCCTCAGCAGCGCCGATTCCGGTGCGGTCATGTCGATCGCCCACACCACGAATTTCATGTCGGCGACCCGGTCCATGAGCGCTTCGATCGCCGGTTGATCGTTGGGAAGCCGCCGAGACCACAGCACCGTTCCCGCCTCATCGACCGCGGCGGCGTGATGCGCATGCCGACCGACATCAATTCCTACCCAGATCTTTTCGTCCATACTGTCCTTCCGTGTGCGGTTGGCTCGTCAGGGTGGTTTCGCCGGCACACCTTTACACAGCGACAAGTTCGCGAACACATCTCAATCAGCGGCCGAAACGACCCGTCACGGTCCGGGGTGACCTTCCACGCCAAGCCACCAGCGACAACAGGTGATTGTCGAGCCACGCCCCGAACCGCGGACGAACGTCCGAGGCGACCGCCCCGGACGTACTCCAACGTAAAGGTGATTGTGCGGGAGCGACGTGGCTGCGGGAGGTTTGTCTGTCGCGGTAGCTCTGATCGATTCGTAGGTGATGGTGCTGGTCCTGGCCGTCGGGGCACTCACGCTGCGGCTGTCACCGGCCTTCAGAGAATTGGTCATTTACCGTAAAGTTCCGGTCATGGTTGACGTTTTTGCCCTTGTTTGTCGGGCTCGTGATCTGGCTGATTGGTGGGAGTTGGTGACCATCAAATCGGTATGCAGGCGAGGTGGTGGCCTGTCCGCTCGCGAGGTTCTCATGGTCTTGGATGATCAGGGTTTCCTACATCGGGAGCGGCTGCGTTGGAGGGAGATTCGACGCATTCAGAACGCTATTTCAGCGCCAATACCAGGAGTTGAGCTGACTGTCTCTGAGGCTTTTCGCGACGCGATGGACGCGGACGGAATTGCGTGGAGGGAACCTGTTCTGGACGCTATTGAGTGGAATAATGAACGTTCGTCGATGGTCGACTTGTCAGCGTTCTGCGGGTTAGTAACGGAAGAGGAACGTCTGATGAGTCTGGAGAATCTGAGAGGACTCATCGACGATATGGAGCATTCGCCCGAACTGCTGATTGTGCGCGATACACAGGTGGCAGAACGAGCACGACTGCGGGCGCTGAAGGCGTTGGAGAAGGCTCACGAAACGCTGCGTGAGCTGGGCGCGTGAGGATGGGTGTGGTGGTGCGGGGCCGCGGAGCGGCCCGCACCACGTCAGGGGAGGGGCTGTAGCGGCCCGGTAGGGCCGTTTCCTTGTCGCGGCGGAGCCGCGGGGTGTGCGGTGGTCGCCGGAGCGGAGCGGAGGTGGGCGGCGTGCACCGATCGGGTGGGTGCGGCCCGTCAGGGTCGCTCCGTTGTTCGGCCGTTTGGCCGGCGGGTGCCGGTCCCTCGATGGGGCCGGCACCCGCTCGCGCGCGAGGCCTGGGCTGGGGGCCGGGTGAGTGGTGTGGTGCTCACCCGGCCGGGGGCGGTCAGTCCAGGTCGATGGTGTTGGGGTCGATGTGTCCGGCGATGGCCTTCTCGATGTCGGCCAGGGTGTAGCCGGTCACCTCTGCGATGAAGTCGAGGTAGGCGGTGCGGGCGCGTCGTCCGTAGGGGTCACGCCAGGTGTCCTTGGCGATGATCGATTCGTGCGCGCCGACGGCGATGGCCAGGCCGATGAGCTGCGCGCGTTCGGGGGCTGCGTCGGCGAGGGTCGCGGTCATGTCGCGTTCGTCGATGCCGAGCATGGCTGCGGTGATGCTACGGGCGTCGCCGTCCTGGCGGGCGGTTCCGAACAGTTCGTAGCGGGACCACATGGTGTCGGAGACGAACTGGCTGATGGCCTGCTTGTGCTCCTTGGGGAGCGTCTTGCGGGTGAACCAGCTGGTGAGGTGCGTGATGCGGACCTCGCGGGCGGCGACGGCCTTCTTGTTGAGGATCTTGACGCGGCGGCGGGCCTGCCGTGCGGCTTCTTCCTCTTCGGCGCGCTGCTGTTCGGTGATCTGCTTGCCGATTTCTTGGGTGGGGTTGGCGCGCCTCCATTCCCACAGGGTGGTGACGGTTTCGAGGCCCTGGGGGTTGATGATGTGCCAGTCGATTTCGGCGCGTACCTCGGTGTGCTGGGTGAGGGTTCGGGGGTCGATCATCCCGTCGGCGGGGGCGGCGTCCTGGTCGGTGTTGTGTTTGAGGGACCAGTCAATGAGGGTTTCATCGACGGCGGTGCCGTCGGCGGCGGTCCAGGTGGTTTCCTCGTCGGCGAAGACTCGGGCGTAGCGGTGCTCGGTCGGAACGTCCTCGATGGTGATAGCGGTGCCGTTGTCGACTTTGACGAACTCGCGGAGCGCTCTGCCCTGGTAGTGCTTGCCCCAGGTGATGCCTGCGGCCTCGAGATCGGCTCCGGCGGCGGCGATCGCGGCACGCTGGTCGGCGGTGTCGGCGAGGTACTGGGCCATGTGGTGGAATCGGCCCTCGTACAGGGCTTCGAGGAGGTCGTCGGTGGCCTCCGGGTCATCGGTGTACTCGGCCAGGACTGCGGCCTGCTCAAGGGTCAGTTCGGGCAGAGTGTCGAGGTTGTCAAGGGTTTCGGTGCTCTTGGCGACGATGAGGCTGTGGTCTACCTCTGCCTTGGTGCGACGCAGCTTCTTGGCGATCTTGCTCGCGGACATTCCCGCCAGGTGCAGCTGTTCGATGGCCTTGGCCCGCTCGGACGGGAGCAACTCGGTGCGGTGCTCGTTGGTGATGTACTGGGCGATGATCCGTTCAGTGTCGGTGGCACTGGGATCGGTGACCGGGACGATGTAGGCCGGGATGGTCGCTAGTCCGGCTTCGCGGGCGGCGAGGGTGCGGAGCTGGCCGTCGATGACGGTCACGGTGCCGTCGTCGGCGAGGTAGGCCAGGATCGGGACGAGCACGCCGTCTGCGACTTTGTCGGCGAGGTCGGTGACGGCGGCGGTGTTGGTTCGGATGTTGTCGGCGATGGCGACGGTGGTGGGGTCGACGTGGCGCAGCTCGGCGGCGGGCGCGTTGGTGGTGGTCATGATGTTCCTTTCGGGGTGGGTTACCGTGGGGGCGCGCCAGCCGGTCCGGGTCCTGCGGACCGGCTGGCGCGTTGTTCGGACGCTGGTTAGAGTCCGAGGTCTCCGTTGTCGTGCCATTCGCAGATGGCGTCGAGGGCGGCTTCGCGGGCGCTGGTGCCCGATTCGTAGGCGTCGGCCCAGCACAGGTCGGGCATGTCGCGGTGGCCGAGGCCGCCGAGGCGGCGCGCGAGGTGCCGATCCACGTCCAGGAGCCACACGGCGAACTGGACGTCGCCGCCTGCGTCCGCGATGCGGTCGGGGTAGCGGGCAATCATGCGGTCGCACACCTCGACGGGGTAGACGGTTGCGGACATGGGGGTGTTCCTTTCTCTTAGTTCCGAGTGGTCATCCACTCGGCCTCACCGATGCACAGTTCGTGGCATCCGGTGCAGGTCCATTCGAAGGTGTCGGGGACATCGGCGGTGCGGTCGTGCACGAGCGGTCCGGCCACAGCCAGGAAGCACATGAGCAGGTCGAACCGAAATCCCTCGTGGCCGGTGAAGTCGCAGTTGACGATGGCGGCGGCGCAGCTGCTGCAAACCGGGGCCTCGTAGGGCTCGGTGTCGGTGGGCTGGGACATGAGGTTCCTCCTGAACTGTTGTTAGGTGCGGTTTGTGTTGTTACCGGCCTTCGTTTCGGCGAGGAGTGGAACGGAAAGGGTTGAGCGGAAAGAATTTTGGCGAAATAAGGGAGCGCAGCGACCGCGTCAAAATTGTTTTCGAGCCCGGAGGGCCGGAGCGAGCGCAGCGAGTGGAGTCATGCCCTTGTAGTGCAGCGACGAGTTGAAAAGAATGGTGGGAACAACACAAACACCGACCGCTTTTTGGTCGGTTTCAGTGCCGGCGTAGCCGGCTCCTTATGGTGCGGAGCATCCGACGTGACGTGGCGTCGGCAGGGCTGGGGCTGCCGACAGTTGCCTGACGCTGCCGCTTCCTCCGATCACCGTGGCGGGGCGATCGCGCGAGGGCTGCGTAGTCCCAGCAGGTTCGGCACCGCGGCTGCTTGCGGATCGCCGGCAGTAGGCACGGCATCGGTGCGCCAGCGCCATTTCCGGCCGCGGGTCACCCGACGATCGATCTGGCTCTGTCGTAGGGGTGGGCTAGTGTCGCGGGTGCGCGTAGGGAAGATGCGCGCACGACATCGCCCCACCCTCCGGTGATTCGGAGGGTGGGGCGATTCTTCGGCTGAGGGCGTTGGGTCAGTGTCTACCTGATCGTGAGGATACGAGTCAGGAGAAGGACACCGTAGGCGAGGCCGGCAGCGGCGGTGCCGGCGGCGTGAAGGCGCCACATCAGGGGGCGTCCGTGGCGGGCGTGAGCAGGAGTTCGTCTTCGAGGCGGAGTCGGAATCCGGCTTGTGCGGGGGTTCCGTGGCGGGGGATCTTGCGGATGAGGGTGGCGGCGATGGCCAGTCGCGTTGCTGGCGTGGATGCGTTGCGCACGACGTCGTCGGCGTGGAGGTACTCGGTGATTTCGGCGAGTAGGTTGGTGGCTGGATTCATCGTCACGGGGCCTTTCCGTGTGGTGGGTTCTGGTCCGCAGGTGTTGGCGCATCTGCGGACCCTTCTCATTCCGCGGCGCAGCCGTTTCGGGGCGGCGCCGAGGCTTCTTCGTGGTTGAAGCGCCCTGGGTTCCGTTCCGAGTCTCAGCAAGGAGAATCGGAGTATGCCCAAGAAGTTCAGTCCAGAGCTGCGTGAGCGTGCCGTGCGCATGGTCTACGACCGCCAAGCCCGCGAGGGCGGCCCTCGCGCAGCATCGATCCGTGCCGTCGCGCCGCAGCTCGGTGTCGGCACAGAGACGCTGCGGATCTGGTGCAATCGCTACGGCGCCACCGAGCCGGTCGGACCGGGAGAGCCGCTCGAGGAGGAGAATCGCCGTCTCCGGCGGGAGCTCGCCGAGGCGCGACGTGCGAACGAGATCCTGAAGGCCGCCTCAGCGTTTTTCGCAGCGGAACTCGACCGCCCCACGACGAAATGATCGCGTTCGTCGACATGCATCGCGAGAAGTTCGGGGTCGAGGCCATCTGCCGCATCCTCAGTGCGACAGAATGTGGGTTCATCACCTCCCGCGGATACCGCGCTGCCAAGAACAGGCCGGCCTCCGCTCGCAGCGTTCGGGACGAGATGCTGGCGGAGGAGGTGCAGCGGATTCATCAGGCGAACTACAGCGTCTATGGGGTCCGGAAGATGTGGCACGCAATGCGCCACGCAGGATGGAACGTCGGTCGCGACCAGGTCGCGAGGCTGATGAAGATCGCCGGCCTGCAGGGCGTTCGCCGAGGTCGAAAGCCCGTCACCACCTGCTCCGCAGACGGAGATGACCAGCGCCCGGACCTCGTTGAACGGCGGTTCGTCGCGGATCGACCGCAGCAGCTTTGGGTCGCCGACATCACCTACGTCCGGATGCTCTCCGGGTTCTGCTACGTCGCATTCGTTACCGATGTCTTCAGTCGCAGAATTGTCGGCTGGGCGGTCGCGCCCACGCTCCACACGGAGTCTCTGCCATTGCTCGCACTGGAGCATGCACTGCAGTCCACCGGGGTGAGCAGGAACGAAAGCGGATTGATCCACCATTCCGACAGGGGTAGTCAATACGTTTCGCTCGCCTATTCGGACGCTCTGCTCGCCGCGGGAGTTACGGCTTCAGTAGGTACCGTCGGCGATAGCTACGATAACGCGCTGGCCGAGACAGTGAACGGCCTATACAAGGCGGAGTTGATCTACTCCAAGCGGATCTGGGAGTCAGTCAGCGAGGTTGAGCTCGCCACGATGGGCTGGGTCCACTGGTGGAACACCTCCCGGCTCCACGAAGCTCTCGGCTACCGCACCCCGGCGAACGTCGAAGCGACCTACACTCACACCACGACGACCGCGCCCGCGACCGTGTAACCACGGAACGAAACCCAGGGCGCTTCAGTCGAGCACCACCCCGCTCCCTTCCCACAGGCCCGCCGGGCGAGCGGATCGAACGCGGGAACGACTGCGGTCCGGCCGGCAGGGTGTCCGCCCGACCGGCCGGACCGTCTGGCCTACACCGCCTCCGGGACCGCGACGCGCACGGGCGCGCCGGTGGCGGCCACCGCTTCGTCGGCGGTGACCCCGGGCGCCAGTTCCACCAGCTCCAGGCCGTCGTCGGTCACGTCGATCACCGCCAGGTCGGTGATGATGCGATCCACGACGCCGGCGCCGGTGAGCGGCAGGGAGTTCTCGACGAGGATCTTGGGCGAGCCGTCCTTGGCGCAGTGCTCCATGACGACGATCACCCGGCGCGCGCCGTGGACCAGGTCCATGGCCCCGCCCATGCCCTTGACCAGCTTGCCCGGCACCACCCAGTTGCTCAGGTCGCCGCGCTCGCTGACCTGCATGCCGCCCAGGATCGCGACGTCGACCTTGCCAGAGCGGATCATCCCGAAGCTCGTCGCCGAGTCGAAGAAGCTGGCGCCCGGGATCACCGTCACCGTCTCCTTGCCGGCGTTGATCAGGTCCGGGTCCTCGTCGCCGGCGAACGGGTACGGGCCGAGGCCGAGGATGCCGTTCTCGGACTGCATGACGATCTCCACCCCGGGCGCCACATGCCCCGGGACCAGGGTCGGCAGGCCGATGCCGAGGTTCACGTAGTCGCCGTCGGAGAGTTCGGCCGCGGCGCGCGCGGCCATCTGATCGCGGGTCCAGCTCATGCGGAGACCTCCTCCAGCTCGCGGACCGTGCGACGCTCGATGCCCTTGTCGGCCGCCTGGGCCACGGTCAACGGCAGCACGGCGTCGACGTAGATGCCCGGGAGATGGATCTCGTCCGGGTCGAGATCACCGGGATCGAGGATGTTCTCGACCTCGGCGACGGTGTACTTCGCCGCCATCGCACAGAGTGGGTTGAAGTTGCGCGACGCCTTGCGGAACACCAGGTTTCCGTGGCGATCACCCTTCCAGGCCCGCACGAGCGCGACGTCCGGGCGCAGCGCCTCCTCGAGCACGAACGTCCGCGGCGCTCCGTCCCAGACGAACTCCGCCTGTGGTTTCGGGGCCGACGCCACCGCCACCGCGCCGTCGGCGTCGTGCCGCAGCGGCAGGCCGCCGTCGGCCACCTGGGTCCCGACGCCGGTCTGGGTGTAGAAGGCGGCGATGCCCGCCCCGCCGGCACGCAGCCGTTCGGCAAGGGTTCCCTGCGGCGTCAGCTCGATCTCGACCTCGCCGGTGAGGTACTGGCGTTCGAGCTCCTTGTTCTCCCCCACGTACGAGGCGATCAGCCTGCGGATCTGCCGGTTCTCCAGCAGCAGCGAGTTGCCGATGCCCGGGATCCCGCAGTTGTTCGAGACCACGGTGAGGTCGCGAACGCCGGTGCGTGACAACGCCTCCAGCAACACCGCGGGGATGCCGCAGATACCGAAGCCACCGGAGGCCACCATCATCGAGTCCGATACCGCCGACACCGCGGCGTCGGCGGAGGGTGCGGTCTTGTCCATGTGTCCCCCTTCAGGCGAGTCGGGCCAGCTTCTCGAGCACCCGCTCGGGCTGTGCGGAGGCCGGGATGCCGGTGAGCAGCGCGTCACCGGCGGGGATCTCGTCGTCGTCGGACCAGAACCCCTCCGGCAGAAGTGAGATTGTGGTGCCGTCGCTCGTCTCGACCTGGTCGTCGGTGCGCAGGGCGACCACCCAGTCCAGGTGCGAGGCGATGTTGGTGATCGCGCTGTAGTCCGACACCGACTCGGGCTGGGCGATGGGATCGCCGACGCGAGCCCGGGCGTCGAGAATCACCAGTGCCACCGGGAGTTCCGAGAGTTTGCCGAGCCATTCGGCGATGTAGGTCGACGCCGTGTCGGCGCGATCCGGGTCGATCTCGTCCAGCCCGGTACCGGCGACACCGTGCGCACGACCGAGCCAGCGCGCCGGCGACGGGAGCGAGAGGGCCAGCGGACGACGGGCCGCGTCGGCCAGCGTCTTGGCGGTGCGTTGCACACCCGCGACGCCGTCCTCGTCGGCCAGCAGGGTACGGAGCGCATACCCCGTGCGGGAGCGCGCGCCCATCGCGGCGACCAGTTCCGGATCGGCCGCCAGGTGCGCGCCCTGGACCGCGCCGACGTCGAGCCAGGTGGCGTCGGGATCGAGTAGGGCATGGACCTGGCCCTGGTGCCCGGTGAGTGCGGCCAGGTCGGCCCACGGGATCGGCTGCCCCTGGCGGATGACCGCGGTGGCGTAATCGGTGTGATCGATCAGGACCGGACGAGTGCGCCCACTGGCCGGCAAGGCGATCAGAGACTTCAGCGATGACATTGGTTTCTCCAGAATCGGTGTCGACCGGAAGGCCGGGTGCACCCGCGCGGGGTCACGGGTGCACCCGGCCGACCGGATCAGGCCAGTCGTCGGACGTTCTCGCCGTACTTCGACTCGAGCTCGGCGATCCGGGCCTCCAACTGTCCGATCTTGACCTCACGGCGGTCCGGGATCATGATCGGCGGCAGCTCGGCCAGCGGGGCGACCACGCGCTCGGGGCCGTCGATGGTGAAGACCGTGGCGGTCAGCTCCTCGACGTCTCCCCACGAGCCGTAGTAGTGGACGTCGGCCGGCGGCTCGTCCTGGACGAACTCCTTGCAGAACTCGTCGAAGGGCTTGCCGCGCTCCAGGCGCGCCTTGCGGGCGGCATCGCGCTTGGCGTTCGTCGCCTCGACGTCCAGGCGGAAGTTCACCGGGTCGTAGACCACGCCGAAGATGTCCTCGGCCACCTTCTGGGTGATGCGGCCCAGTTCGGCGTCGTGGACCACCGATTCGGGCAGACGCTCCAGCGGATCGCCGTAGCCGCCGCCGGCGCCCTGGCTGATCATGTACAGCTCGCCGTCCTTGGCCAGGTCGAACTGCAGGCCCATGTGGTAGGTCGAGTAGCGACCGTCCTCGAAGGGCTGCTCGTTCATGACCTTCTCGATCGACAGGTCGAACTTCTTCGGGTCCTTGCGGATGTGCTCGTAGACGTTCGTGCCCTTGACCATGCACAGCGGGTATGTGCCGCAACCGTATCCGCCGTACATGCCGTAGATCGAGGAGAACTTGGCGCCGGAGGTGACCGTCATGAAGCCCCACTGCGGGGTGCCCTCGGCGGCGACGATCATCTCGTAGCCCATGCCGCCGGTGAACTTGCCGAAGCCCATGTTGTCACGCACCAGTCGCTTGGAGACCAGCTGCATGAACGGGACCTCTTCCTCCATGACCTCCTGCTCGGCGGTGTCGGCCATCGCGCAGAACAGTGGCGAGACCGCGTCCTCACCGTCGCGGAAAGGCTTTGCGCCACCGGGCATGCCGTTCAGGTCGGCACACAGGTTGCCCACCATGTCGCCGTGCTGGGTGATGCCGCCCCACAGGAAGGTGTTGATCTGGTTGAACCAGTTGGCCACCACGTTGGAGTACTTGTTCGGCGTCGAGAAGCTCATCCGGCTGTAGAGCGCCTGGAAGGCCGAGAACCCGCGGAACGACGCCTGCAGCGACTGGCCCATCGGGGCGTCGTACGACGCGTCGGCCCAGGTCCCCTCGTCGGAGATGATCTCGATGCAGCTCATCGCCGAGGTGCAGCGCGGCAGGTCCGGCCACCAGAACGCCAGGATCGCCTGCATGAACATCGATTTCACCGAACACAGCGGCGAGTTGATGGCCCGGTTGAGGATCTCCGGCCCGGTCCCGCGCAGGTCCACGATCATCTTGTCGCCCTTGATCGTGATCTTGCAGGCGAACTTGATGAGGATGTTCTCCTTCAGCGTCGAGTCCATGAACTGGTCGAAGCGGTAGGTGCCGTCGGGCAATTCGCTGATCCGCCGGCGCACCTCGGCGTCGACGTCCTCGACCGTGACGCGCAGGGCCGCGACGAAGGTGTCGACACCGACCTCGTCGATCACCTTGTCGATGCGCTCCATGATCTTGCGGACCGCGGTGATCTTGACCTTCAGATCGGCCAGCTGCAGCTTGGGGTCGCGCACCGAGTGCTGCAGGAAGGTCAGCAGGTCCCGGCGCAGCTCGCCGCGCTCGACGATCTTGAACGGGCTCATCCGCAGGCCGTCGTCGAACGGGGTCTCCGAACCGGACGGCATGCCGCCGGGCTCGCAGGCGCCGTTCTCACCCTCGTGGATGGTGGCGGCCACCCAGGCGATGATCTCGCCGTCGCGGATGATCGGCATGATCATCGACTGATCGGTGTTGTGCACGTTCCCGAAACGCGCGTCGTTGTGGATGAAGCCGTCACCCTCGTGGACGCCCACCGTGGGCTCGTCCTTCCAGTACTTCATGATGTACCGAATCGGGTGGTGCAGGATCGCGCTGAACGCGATCACGCCGTGGCACGACAGGTAGGAGACGTCGCCGCTCGCGGTGTAGATCGCGGTGGTGAGGTCGCCCCACTTCGCGCCGGGTGCGGCGCCCTGGGCCTCGCACATCTCGTAACCCTCGTCGAGGGCGCCGGCGATGCGCTTGCGGATGCGCTCGACCTCGAGTCGGTCGACGCCGACGGCGATGGCCACCTCTTCGTGGTCGGTACGGGGCGCGATCGCATGGCTGCGCATGATCTCCGGGTCGGGCCCGAGGAACAGCGTGGTCTCGTCCATGAACTTGTCGACCCACTCCTGCTCCTGCGGGGTCAGGACGCGGCTGTCATGGTCGTGAACTGCGGTCATGATGAACTCTTCTCTCGCTTGGAATGGTTTGTGGCTCAGTCCTGCAGGAACCAGACGGCACCCTGGCGGGTGGGCTCGAGGCGCCACTCCGGTTCGACGAGGAACGTGGTGTTCTCGGTGGTGACGATCGCCGGGCCGTGGATGACGTGCTCGTGGGTGAGTGCGCCCTGGTCGTAGACCGGGGTGTCGAGCGCCTTGTCGTGTCCGATGAAGTGGACGTTGCGCCGGGCCACCGGGGTCGGCTCGGTGCGGTCGCCGCCGGCGTAGAGGGAGTCGAAGTTGACCACGTCGCCGTCGACGTAGGACGCCACCCGGATGGTGTTGCACCGGATTCCGGCCTCCGGCGCCGCCGAGGACGCGCCGAAGCGGTGGCTGTAGACGTCGCCGAAGGTCTTGATGATCTCCAGCACGTCACCGACGCCGTTGATGCGGCTGATGCCGTCGAGCGCCACCGCCTGGGTGAGCAGCTGATTGCCGTAACGCATGTCCACCTCGAGGCGGTACTTCACCTCATCGCCGTCGAATCCCTGGCGCACCAGGTCTTCTCGGCCGCGGGCCTCCAGCTCCTCGACCACGGCGTTGAACTCGTCGTACTTGTCGTACAGCGTGCGGGTGGTGGCGTTGTAGAAGGTGACGTGGACGCCACGCTCGTGGAAGTGCAGCTGCTTCATGTTGCCGGCGCCGCAGGCGGAGAACACCGACGAGAAGGGCGGGGCCAGGACCCGGCGGATGCCGGCGTGGCGGGCGATGCCGCATGCGTGCAGCGGGCCGTTGCCGCCGTAGGCGAGCATGGTGAAGTCCTCGGGGAGGTAGCCGCGCACGCGCAGCTCCTTCCCGATCCCGATCGCCATCTGCTCGTCGACGCTGTCCTTGATCACCCGGGCGATGTCGATGACGTCCATGTCCAGCGGATCGCACAGGGTGTCCTCGATCGCCTGGACCGAGCGCTTGGGGTTGAGCTTGATGTACCCGTTGGCGTAGTTCTCGGGGTCGAGGTAGCCGAGCAGCAGATCGGCGTCGGTGACGGTCGGCCGCAGGCCGCCCCGGTCGTAGCACGCCGGCCCCGGGTTCGAGCCCGCCGACTCCGGCCCGATCCTGATCGAGTTGTGGATGCGGTCGTAGCTGGCGATCGACCCGCCGCCGGCACCGAGGGTGTCGAGGTGGACCATCGGCACGCTGACCAGCCACCGATCGATGGTCGGCAGGAAGTCGTAGTGCTTGACGCCGCCCTCCGGCACCAGGCCGATGTCGAAGGAGGTGCCGCCCATGTCGGTGGAGATGACGTGGCCGAGCCCGGTCTCGGCGGAAAGGTGCTCGGCCGCACCGACACCCGCGATCGGACCGGAGTGGATGGTCTGCAGCGCGTCGGTGGAGTTCATCTGCGCCATGCCGCCCGAGTTGTGGATGACCAGCATCGGCTTGTCGTACCCGGAGTCGCGCAGGTTGTTCGACAGCTGCGACAGCGCGTGGAACATGATCTCGTGCAGGAAGCCGTCGATGATGGTCGACGTGGACCGCACGTACTCGCCCTTGCGGCCGGACACCTGATGGCCCAGCAGAACCGGGATGGCGCCGAGCTCGTGGGGCGGGAACTCGTCGAGGATGATCTCCTGGATCGCCAACTCGTGCACGGGATTCTCGGTGGCGTTGACCAGCGAGACGACGATGGCCTCGGCACCCTCGTTGACCAGCTCGCGCACCGTCTTGCGCACGTCCTCCGGGTCGAGCGGCGCGACGATCTTGCCGGCGGAGTTGATGCGCTCCTTGACCGAGCGGATCAGCTGACGGGGCACGATCGGGTCGGGACGCTCGGCGGCCGGCAGGTTCTGCTGCATGGTGTGGTCGAGGCCCTCGCCGTAGCCGCGGCCTCGAGACAGCGGGATGGTGTCCTCGAAGCCGTGGGTGACGATGGCCGCCACCTTCGGTCCCTTGCGCTCGATCAGTGCGTTGGTTCCGAGAGTCGTTGCGTAGCGGACGGAGTCGACCTCGCTGAGCACGGTGTCGCGGTCGAGGCCGGCCCGCTTGCAGGCCAGGTCGAGGGCCTCGTTGAAGCCGAGTGCCAGGTTGTGGTGGGTCGTCAGGGCCTTGGCGTCGACGTAGATGTCGTCCCAGACGAAGAAACAATCGGTGAAGGTACCGCCAATGTCGACGGATATGCGCTTCATGGTGCAGCTCCTATGTGGTGGGTCAGCGGATGTGGCCGATGGCCTTCAGTGCGGCGGTGTACTTCTGGGCGTCCTCGCCGGGTCCGTAGTTGAAGACCTCTTCGGGATCGACGCCGCGTTCCTCCCACTGCTTGCGCAGCGCGGCGACGTCGATGACCATGTCGACGGTCGGCGGATGGCCCGGCGGCAGGTACTCGACCTCGATCTGGGTGCCGCATCCGGGGCAGTAGTACTCCAGGATCCGGCAGTAGGTGGGGTCGGGGCTGAAGGTGTACTCGTAGCGCTCCGGGTCGATGATCGGCTGGTGGATCTCACGCGGATCACGGTCGTACACAAGCGTTCCCGGCTTGTAGTTGTCGTGGGCGGAGCCCATGTCGTGTTCACAGACCCGGCACACCCAGCGTTCGGTGTCCAGATCGATCACGAGGTACTCGGTCATGGGGACTCGCATCTCGAGTCCTCCTCTCAGATGTCGGTGTCTTTCAGGGCGGGGATGTCAGAGGGTGTCGTCGGTGAGGAGCAGGTCTCCGGCGGAGGTGACGCGGAACTGCCAGCCGGGCAGCACGCGGGCGGTGAAGAACGGGCCCTCGACGATGGCCGGCCCATCGCCGGAGTTGCCGGGCGAGAGCTCGTCGAGCACGTGCACCGGCACCTCGTCGACCTGGTCGGCGCCGCTGCGCACCCGGCGGGTCCCGATGCTCGGCGCCGGGGTCGGGGTGACCTCGGTGTCGGCGGTCAGTTCCGGCTGGGACAGTTCGGCGGTGACGGTGAACCGCAGGGTCGCGAGCTGCTCGGGGTAGTCGACCGCGTCGCCGGGGATGTAGGGCCGCCGCTCGGCGATGTTGCCGTCGATCCCCTCGATGATCAGTTCGCTGGAGACCGTGCAATCGGCGAGGGCGTACCCCTCCTGGAACATGTCGCGCTCGGCCCGCTCGACCAGCTCGGCGTGGGTGGCCGCAGCTGCCTCGGTGGTGGCGACGGGGACCGTGACCTCGTAGGTCTTGCCCACGTTCGAGAACGAGATGCCCAGTGCGGAGAACACCGCGGCGGTGCGCGGGATCAGCACCCGCTTGACGCCCGCGACGCGCGCCGCGCCCGCGGCGCTCATCGGGCCGGCCCCGCCGAAGGCGGCGAGGGTGGTGTCGGCGTCGACCAGGTGGGAGAAGGAACCGGCGACGGCTTCGAAGTACGCCTGCTCCATCCGGACGAGGGCTTCTTCGAGGCCGACCCCGAGCGGCTCGGCGATGGTCTCGGTGATGACCGCCTTGGAACGCTCGGCGTCGAGCTTGAAGGTGCCGTCCAGGTAGGTGTCCGCGTCGAGCACGCCCAGCAGGAGGTTGACGTCGGTGATGGTCGCCTGCTTGCCGCCGAAACCGAAACAGGCGGGACCGGGTGCCGCGCCGACCGACTGCGGGCCGACCTGGATCTCGCCGTCGACCACCTGGATCACCGACGAGCCGCCGACGCCCTTGGAGTGGACCTCGCTCATCGGGTAGGAGATCGGCACGCCCTTGATCGAGCCGCGCTCGCGGGTGGCGACCTGCTCGCCCTCGACCACGCCGACGTCGGTGGTGGTGCCGCCGATGTCCATCATCACGACGCGGTTGAGTCCGTAGACCCGGGCCAGGGCAGCGGTGCCCTCGAGGCCGCCGCGCGGACCGGACGAGTAGGTCTTGAGTGCCACGGACTTGGCGACGCGGGAGGAGGCGCCGTCGTTGCGGTAGACCAGCAGCGGGTTGGCGACCTTGAAGTCCTTGAGCCGGCGTTCGGCGCCGTAGAGGAAACGCTCCATGGTCGGGTGCAGGAACGAGTTGATGACGCACGACCAGGTGCGGCGGGCGTCGTCGCGGTCGCCGGCGAGGTCCCAGCTGTAGATCACCGGGATCGACCCCAGCAGCTGGCGGGGGAACTTGCGGAGCAGGACGTTGCGCAGGCGGCGCTCGTCCTCGGGGTTGGCCGCGGTGACGACGACGCGCGCCGCGCCCAGGGTGGTGAGCCGGTTGACCGACTGGACCAGCTCGAATTCGAGGTTCTCGTCCTCGACGTCGACGGTCAGGTAGCGGTCGGCGATCAGGCCGTCCCACAGGTCGTTCTCCGCGTCGGACTTGCGCATCACCGTGTCGAGGTTCGACAGCGTGGTCAGGATGCCGATCATCGGTCCGCGGCGTTCGACCAGGGCGTTGGTGCCCTGGGTCGTCGAGTACCGGATGTGGTCGGTGGCGTGCAGGATCTTCTCGAGGTCGGCCTGCCCGTAGAGGGATTCCGACACCTTCTCGATGCCGCTGAACAGGCACTCGGACAGGTCGTGTGGCGTGGTCAGGGTCTTGGTGAAGGTGAAGCCCTGGCCGTCCCAGACACAGATGTCGGTCAGGGTTCCCCCGTTGTCGATGTTGATGAGTGTGGTCACTGGGGCGCACTCCTTGGTCCGGGAGTTCTCGATGGAACTCGGTTGGTGTGGACCCGGCGTCGTCGTCGGGTTCGGGAAGTGACGCAGACCATTGTGATGCGTGTCTCACACCCTCGACCTGTCCCAAGTTCGGACACTTTCGGGGTTGTGTCCCGCACCACAGGGATGATGGTTTAGTCATCTTCCGAGGAAGTGAGGAGACGAGCGTGCCCAACGCCACGAATCGAATGCTGCGAACCGCCGCGGCCAGGGCAGATTTCCTCGAATCGGGCAGATCAGGCTCAGCGGGCGTACCCGACATCGTGGCCGCCTCGTGGGAGCGCAGCCAGGCTGCCGGCGTCGACCACTCCCAGCCGTGCACCGACTTCAGCGACGAGATCGACAGCGGCTCCCTGCTGATGCGCTGCGCCCGCCCGGTCCTGCGCCAGCTGGGCACCGATGTCGGCGACACCCCGATGGTGATCGCGCTGACCGACAGCCGCGCCCGCGTGATCCAGCGGATCGACACCTCGGGCGCGGTCGGACGCCTCCTGGACCGGGTGAACTTCGCCCCCGGCTTCCGCTACTCGGAGGACTCGATGGGCACCAACGGGGTCGGCACCGTCTTCGAGGCGGGCCAGCCCATCAGCGTCGTCGGACCCGAACACTTCGCCGAGAACCTGCAGACCTTCGCCTGCACCGGCGCCCCGATCATCGACCCGGTGACCCGCCGCATCGAGGGCGTCCTGGACATCTCCACGCTGAGCACGGGCTGGAGCCCGCTGATGCACACCCTGGTCAAGGCGGCCGCCAAGGACATCGCGCGCAACCTGCTCCTGGACCGCAGCCAGTCCCAACAGGCGATCTTCGACACCTACATCCAGATCGACGCCAAGGCCGGACGCCAGGCGGTGCTCGCCTTCGGAGACTCGGTGTTCATGGCCAACGCCGCAGCTCAGGCACTGTTCTCCAGTGCCGAGCAGCAACTGTTGCGCGACCACGCGATCTTCATGATGGGCCGGCGGGACAAGGCCAGCGACACCATCGCCCTGCCCGACGACCGGCTGGTGACCCTGCGGGGAACCCGCATCCTGGTGGGCTCGGAGGTGGCCGGACTGGTGGTGATCGCCGAGATCGCCTCCGCCCCGCGCTTCGGCCTCCCCGGCAACTTCGACGAGCACGTGCTGCCGCAGATCGCCATCGCAGGACATTCGTCGTCGCGCGTGGTCGGGGACCTGACGCGTCAGCAGCACCAGAGCGTCGCGGTGGGCTCGACCCCGGCCTGGGTCAGAGCCTGCGAACAGGTGCGTCAGGTGCTGACCGAGAACCAACCCGCCGTGGTCATCGGCGAGAGCGGCTCGGGCAAGTTCACCCTGGTCGCCGAGATCTTCCACGACGCCTTCCCCGACGCCCGCAGCGTCAGCATCGACGCCTGCCAGATCGTCGACGAGGGTGACACCGACGTGGATCTGGGCACCATGCTCGCCGACCAGGCCGGGCCGACCCTGTTCATCATCCGCAACATCGACCAGGCGAGTACCGAAGGCGCCGAACAGATCTCGAACATCCTCAGGGCGCTGGCCGAGCACGAGGAGCCGACGTGGTGCGTGGCGACGCTGTCGGACTCCTCGCTCGACTCGGACCTGCCGTTCCAGATGCTGCTGTCGCACTTCGAGGTCGCGATCACCGTCCCACCCCTGCGGTTGCGCACCGACGACCTGCCCCAGATCGTGGCCTCGGTCCTCCGGCAGATCGCCCCCGAGCGTCGTGTTCGCCTGAGCCCGGCGGCGATGCGTGTAGTGTCGCGATACTCGTGGCCGCGCAACGTCACCCAGCTGACCGAGGCCCTGCAGCATGCACTGCGCCAGCGCCCGGTGGGCGAGATCCAGGAGCAGGACCTCCCCGGGTACTGCCAGACCACGGTCTCGCACAACCTGACCCCGCTCGAGCAGGCCGAACGCGACGCGATCGTGGCCGCCCTGCGCGAGTTCGACGGCAACCGGGTGGCGGCGGCGGCCCACCTCGGGATGGCCCGTTCCAGCCTCTACCGCAAGCTCCGCACGTACGGGATCACCGCCTGACCCTCCTCCCCTCTGCGACGCGCCAAACAGCCACGTCATCCCGAAATACCCTGGGCGACGGCCCTTCCGGGACCCGTCGTCCAGGCGTCTCGGGAGTGGTCCGCGCTGTCCACGGCCCGAGGCTGTCCCAACTTGGGACACGGCGACCCCGGGACAGGCGGCTACCGTCACAGCCATGGCCGAGACCTTTGCTGCCCTGTGGAACCGAGCGGTCCGCGACCACGGTGCGCGCGAGTTCCTGGTGTTCCGGGATCTCGACGGCACCGTCTCCTCCTGTACCTACGACCGCTTCGACGACGTCGTGGGCCGGGTCGCGGCCACCCTGGCCGAGCGTGGCGTCGATGCCGACGCTCCCGTCCACGTGATGCTGCGCAACTGTCCGGCGTTCATCGCGATCTGGCTGGCCGCCGCTCGGCTCGGCGCCTGGTTCGTCCCGGTCGATCCCGGTTCGACCCCGCGCGACGTCGCCCGTCAGCTGCGCCGCATCCGTCCCGCGGTGACGATCTGCGCCGAGGAGTTCGAGGAGACGGTCGCCGCCGGCGGCGCCGAGCAGGCGATCGCCCTCGCCGAGACCGCCGCCGACCTCCGGGACGGTTCGCCGCTGGTCGGTTCCGACCTGTGGCAGGAACCTGCGAGCGCGGCACCGGACGACCGGCTCGCGGTCATGTTCACCTCCGGCACCACCTCCGAGCCCAAGGGCGTGGTGCTCACCCAGGCGAACTACGCCCACGTCGGACGGACCATGGCCGACCTGGCACAACTCCGCCCGCATCATCGCTGGTACGTGTGCCTGCCGCTGTTCCACGCCAACGCGCAGTACTACTGCTTCGCCTCGGCGATCGCGACCGGCGCGTCGGTGGCCCTCACCGCACGGTTCACCGCGAGTCGCTGGCCGCACGAGGTCGACGAACTGCAGGCCACCCATGCCAGCCTGTTCGCCGCGCCGATCAGGATGATCCTCGCCCGACGCCGCGACGACGCGCCACGGCTGAGCCTGCACCATCTCTGGTTCGCCCAGAACCTGGCCCTGGGCCACTGGTCGGAGATGACGAGGCTGTGCGGTGCCGCCCCGCGGCAGATCTACGGCATGACCGAGACCGTCGCCGTGGTCACCGCCAACGACCCCGATCGTCCCACCCATGACCGGATAGGACCAGAGATCAACGGTCGCGCAATCACTCTGATCGATCCGAACACCGGTCGACCGGCCGCCGACGGGGAGCCGGGCATCCTCACGGTGGCCGGGGTGCGGGGTCGCGACCTGTTCGCCGGTTACCTCGACAATCCCACCGCCGACGCCCGCGCCTTCGTCGACCTCGACGTGCCGACGCCCGACGCCGACCATGTGTGGTTCAGCACGGGTGACCTCGTACGGCGTTGCGACGACGGTCAATTGGCGTTCGTCGGACGCATCGACGACGTGGTCAAGGTGTCTGGCGAGAACGTCTCGCTGACCGAGATCGAGGCCGCACTCGCCGAGGCGCCCGGCGTCCTCGAGGCCGCGGTCCTCGCGATCGACGACCCGATCCGGGACCACGTTCCCGCCGCCTGGATCGTGCCGGCCGACAAGGACGTGCCGCCGTCGCCGGAACAGTTGCGGCAGTGGGCCGAACAGAACCTGCAACCCGCGGCGCGGCCGCGCCGGTGGACCGTCATCGACGAGTTGCCGCGCACCTCGGTGGGCAAGATCCGCCGTTTCCAACTCGCAGCACAGGAGAGAGCATGACCAGCACACGCATCGGCATCACCGGGGTGGGCCACACCCGCTTCGGCAAACTCGTCGACGACGACCTGTCCTCACTGGTGTCTGCGGTCACCACCGAGGCCTTGTCCGACGCGCAGGTCGACGCCGGCGAGGTCGACGAGGTCTTCGTCGCCCAGTTCAACAGCGGCCTCACCGATTTCGCCTTCCCGTCCTCCTTGCCGATGCGAGCCGCACCCAGCCTCTGGGGCAAGCCCATGACCCGGGTCGAGAACGCCTGCGCCTCGGGCACGGCCGCCGTCCACCAGGGCGTCAAGGCCATCCTGTCCGGGACGGCCGACACCGTGCTCGTGGTCGGCGTGGAGAAGATGACGCACGTCGACAACGCCACCGTCGGGCGTGCACTGCTCGGCGCCGACCCGCAGCGCGCCGGGACCGATTTCCCCGGCGGCTTCGTGGGCGTCTTCGCCGAGGTGGCAGATCAGTACGCCCGACGCCATGAGATCGACGACCTCGGCGACGTGCTCGGCCGGATCGCGGCGAAGAATCATGCCAACGGGTGCGCCAACCCCTGGGCACAGGTCCGCAAGGATCTCGGCGTCGAGTTCTGTTCGACCGTCTCCGAGCGCAATCCGGTGGTGGCCGGGCAGCTGCGCCGCACCGACTGCTCGCTCGTCAGCGACGGCGCCGCCGCGCTCGTCCTGCAACGGACCCCGTCGTCGGCACTGGCCTGGGTCGAGGGGTTCGCCCACGCCAACGACCACCTCGACGCCGACCGCCGCGACATCACCGACTTCGCCGCCGGCCGGCTGGCCACCCAGCGCGCCCTGGAGATGGCGAAGCTGTCCCTCACCGACATGTCACTCGCCGAGGTGCACGACTGTTTCACCATCGCCGAGCTCATCGTCTACGAGATGCTCGGCCTGACCGAACCGGGTCAGGGACGCCGCGCGATCGAGGAGGGGTGGACCGCCCGCGACGGCCGGTTGCCGGTCAACGTCTCCGGCGGACTCAAGGCGAAGGGACATCCGGTCGGCGCCACCGGCGTGTCCCAGCACGTGATCGGCGCACTCCAGCTGGCCGGTCGCGCCGGGGACATGCAGCTGCCCGACGCGCACCACGCGCTGGTCCACAACATGGGCGGCCTGGCCGTCGCCAACCACGTCACCGTGCTGGCCGGTTCCTGACCGGGAAGATCGAAGGCCCCTCGGGCCCACACTCCGCTGTGGAACCATCGACACCGTGAAAGCCATCGTCGTCGAAGCCGAGAATCTGTCCCTGCAGGATGTCCCCGACCCGTCGCCGGCCGTCGGCGAGGTGGTCATCGACGTGGTCGCGGCGGGAGTGAATCGCTCTGACCTCCTCCAGCGCGCGGGCAACTATCCGTCACCGCCCGGGGCGTCAGAGATCATGGGCCTCGAGGTGTCCGGCAGGATCTCGGCGGTCGGGGAAGGGGTCTCGGGCTGGCAGGTGGGCGACGAGGTGTGCGCCCTCCTCGCCGGCGGCGGATATGCGGAGAAGGTCGCGGTGCCGGCAGAGCAGATGATGCAGGTGCCGCGCGGGGTCGACCTCGTCTCGGCCGCCGCGCTCCCCGAGGTCGCCTGCACCGTGTCGTCCAACGTCTTCGACACCGCGGGCCTGTCCACCGGGGAGCTGCTGCTGATCCATGGGGGTTCGAGCGGCATCGGCACCCATGCGACGCAGGTCGCGCACGCGATGGGTGCCCGGGTGGCGGTCACGGCCCGCAACCGCGAGAAGCTCGAGCGGTGCCAAGAGTTCGGCGCGGAGATCCTCATCGACTACACGAGCGAGGACTTCGCCGCAGTCATGAAGGAGCACGGCGGCGCCGACGTCATCCTCGACATCATCGGCGCGAGGTACCTGGCCTCGAACATCAAGGCGCTGGCCACCAACGGCCGCCTGGTCATCATCGGCATGCAGGGCGGCGCCAAGGCCGAACTGAACATCGGGCAACTGATGGCCAAGCGCGCGTCGGTCAGCGGCACCACCCTGCGTCCCCGCCCCGCCAGCGGCGGACCGGATTCGAAGGCCGCGGTGGTCACCGAGACCGTGGCACGCACCTGGCCGCTCATCGAGTCGGGCGACATCCGGCCGGTGATCGACTCCACCTTCCCGCTCGCGGAGGTCGATGCGGCGCACGCGCGCCTCGAATCCGGCGACGCCGTCGGCAAAGTGCTTCTGACCATCGCCTGACGGCCGCGGCGGCATCGCCCTTCGGCGTCAGTCCTCGGTCTCGGCGATGCGCGCGCCGAGGTTGCCGAAGAGCGTGCAGAGCTGCTCGAACTCCTCGGGAGTCAGTTGGTCGACGACGAGTCGGCGCACCGCCCGGTCACGCGTGTCGAGGATCGGCTTGAGCGCTTCCATACCCTCGTCGGTGATCTGCACCCACTTCTGACGGGCATCGTCCTCCACCGACTCCGCGCGCACCACGTAGCCGCGCTCCAGAAAGCGGCTGACCTGGCGCGACACCGTGCTGAGACCGATCTGGGTGGCATCGGCGAGATCGCTGATGCGCAGTTGCGGCGCGGACGCGAGAACCTCGAGCAGTCGCCAGTCCGCCGACGTCAGCGGCGCCGCACGGTCGATCTCGCGGAAGAACGCGCGGTACATCATCCAGCCGCCGCTCACGAACTGCTGCCACAGCTTCTGCTGCTCCGGCGTCAACGCAGGCCCATCAGCGCCGCGCTCAGCGAAATCGCCACCTTCCGGTTCCGCCAAGGTCGTGTCCTCCACCCTCATGAGATTCTCGATCGACCGCCACGACGAGTCACGGTCGGCCGATCACGACCCTACCGGCGGGTACGCGGTGGCCAAACTCGACGTCCGCCGAACGGATCAACACCGTATGCGCGATCAGCCGAACGAGCCGAGCACCCTCACCAGCTGGTCTACCTCGTACGGAGTGGAGTACGGAGAGAGCCCCACCGTGACGGCGCCGCCGATCTCGTCGACGCCGATCGCCCCCAGCGCGCGGCTGGGAACCTCTGCCAGTGCGGCGATCCCGTTGTCGCTGAGCCGAACACAGACTTCGGTGGCCGGAACACCCTCGACGACGAAGCTGACCACGGGGACCCGGTGCACATCGGGCCCGATGACCCGCACGTTCGACAGATGGGACAGGGAGTTCACCAGGTAGTACAGCAGACGGTGCACGTACTCGAAGGTCGCGTCCATCGACGCGGTGATGCGTTCGCGGCGAGTGCCCGCAGCTGCTTGATCGAGGCCGGCGAGATACTCGATCGACGCGATCAACCCGGCGAGCAGGACGCCCGGCAGCGGCTCGGGTTCGAGGCGTGCCGCGCCGGCGGCCTTCGGATTCATCGACACGCGGACCAGTGAGCCCAACTGCTCCGGATCGGCGAAGACGAGGGCGGCGACCCGCGGGCCGCCCCACCGCTCGGCGCTGACCAGCACCGCATCGGCGCCGAGCTCGTCCATCGACAGCGGCACATAGGGCGCCGCGGTGGTCGCGTCCACCAGAAGCCGGGCCCGCGCGGCGCGGGCGTGCCCGGCGATAGGACCGATATCGGTGATCGCGCCGTTCACCGACGAGGCGAGAGTGACTGCCACCAGTGAGGTGCGGTCGTCGATGATGTCGGCGAACTGCCAGGTCGGAAGGGTCCCGTCCTCCACGTCGATCTCCGCCCACCGGACCTGAGTCCCGTGGCGTGCCGCTCCGGTCAGCGCCGGCGTCAGAACGGCCTCGTCGTCAGACCGCGAGAGCACGATGTTCCGGTTCAGCCACGCGGACAGGGGCAACGCGTCGGCCAGCGCCGACATCAGCGCAGCTCGAGACGACCCCAGCACCACACCGGCGGGATCGGCGCCGAGCAGATCCGCGACCGCCCGCCGGGCGTTCTCGATCGTCTCCGCCGCTGCGCGAGCCTGGGGGCTACGACTGCCCGCGACCACCGGAAGCGACCGGAATCCGGTCGAGACGGCGGACGCCACCGAATCCGGGATCTGCATCCCGGTCTGCGGATCGAGGTAGATCCAGCCGTCCCCCAACGCGGGAAAGAGCCCCCTGACCGAGGCGATGTCGAACGGCATGCGCACAACGATACTGGCACCGAAAAGGCACAATGGACGCCATGCACCCCGCAATGTTCGGCTCCCCGACACCGGGCGGCCCAGACGACCAGCCCGATTCGGGCTTTCCCCAGCAGCAGTCCATCATCCTCCCCGGCGGACTGCCGTCGAACGAGGAGAGCCGCGCTTCCGCGGACGACGACCAGCCCGGCACCGTCGCGTCGATGGTGGAACAGCCCGCGAAGGTGATGCGGATCGGGACGATGATCAAGCAGTTGCTCGAAGAGGTGCGCGCGGCTCCTCTCGACGACGCCAGCCGCAACCGGCTCGCGGAGATCCACCGCACGTCGATCGCCGAGCTCGCCGACGGGCTGGCGCCGGAACTCCGTGACGAGCTCGACCGGCTGGCCCTGCCCTTCTCGGACGATGTGACCCCGTCTGACGCCGAGCTGCGGATCGCGCAGGCTCAGCTCGTCGGCTGGCTGGAGGGCCTGTTCCACGGCATCCAGACCGCGCTGTTCGCTCAGCAGATGGCCGCCCGCAGCCAACTCGAACAGATGCGCCAGGGCGCGCTGCCTCCGGGAGCTGTGCCACACGACGGGCACAGCACAGGTCAGTACCTCTGAGGCACTTGTATGCTGTGGCCTTGTGTCAGCCGTAGTCAATGACGGCGGAATCCCGCCCGCGCCCCAGGCCTCCGACTCGAAGACGTTCGGTCGTGGCTTCAAGGACCTCGTCGACGGGTTCCGCAACTCCGAGCTGTGGTTGCACCTCGGCTGGACCGACATCAAGCAGCGCTACAAGCGCTCGGTGCTCGGTCCGCTGTGGATCACGGTCGCCACCGGCGTCACCGCCGTCGCGATGGGAATCCTCTACGGCGAGCTGTTCCACCAGGACATCAAGGTCTTCCTGCCGTACGTGACCCTCGGCTTCATCTTCTGGGGCTTCATCGAGACCTCGATCCTCGACGGCTCGGTGGTCTTCTCCACCAATGAAGGACTGATCAAACAGCTCCCCGCGCCCACCAGCGTGCACGTGTACCGGGTGGTGTGGCGCAGCCTCATCATCTTCGCCCACAACATCGTGATCTATCTGATCCTGCTCGCGGTGTTCCCGCAGCCCCTGGGCTGGACGGTCCTGCTCGTCTTCCCGGCGCTGCTGCTGTACGCGCTGAACGCCGTCTGGACGACGATCGTCTTCGGCATCATGTCGACCCGGTTCCGCGACATCGGCCAGCTGCTGACCACCGCCGTCCGGCTCGTCTTCTTCATGACGCCGATCATCTGGTCGGCGCAGTCGCTCAGCAGCACCGGCGCCGACGAGTCGAGCCGGCTGAAGCTGGTGGAGCTGAACCCGATGTACCACTACCTGGAGATCGCGCGCGGCCCGCTGCTCGGCCAGCACGTCGCGCTGTACCACTGGCTGATCGTGATCGGTTGCACAGCCGTCGGCTGGACGGCAGCGATGTTCGTGATGCGCAACTACCGCGCCCGCGTGGCGTACTGGGTCTAGGAGGACCTGTGACAGCCAACACCGACATCCGCGTCGACACCTGGGACGCCTGCGTCGACTTCCCCATCTTCGACGCCAAGACGCGCTCCCTCAAGAAGGCGGTGATCGGCGCCGCCGGCGGCGTGATCGGCGCCAACAATTCCAAGACCGTCGTGGTCGAGGCCCTGCGCGACATCAACCTGCACCTGCAGCACGGCGATCGCGTCGGCCTCGTCGGCCACAACGGCGCGGGAAAGTCGACACTGCTGCGTCTGCTCTCGGGTATCTACGAGCCGACCCGCGGATCGTGCCGCGTCACCGGCCGCGTGGCGCCCGTCTTCGACCTCGGCGTCGGCATGGACCCGGAGATCTCCGGGTACGAGAACATCATCATCCGCGGCATGTTCCTGGGGATGAGCCGCAAGGAGATGCTGAAGAAGACCGACGAGATCGCGGAGTTCTCCGAGCTCGGCGACTACCTCGAGATGCCCCTGCGCACCTACTCCACGGGCATGCGCGTGCGCCTGGCGCTGGGCGTGGTCACCAGCATCGATCCGGAGATCCTCATCCTCGACGAGGGGATCGGCGCGGTGGACGCGGAGTTCATGAAGAAGGCCCGCGTCCGGCTGCAGGCCCTGGTGGAGCGTTCGGGAATCCTGGTCTTCGCCAGCCATTCCAACGAGTTCCTCGCTCAGCTCTGCGACCGCGCGCTGTGGATCGACCACGGTCAGATCCGGATGGACGGCGGCATCGAAGAGGTCGTCGGCGCCTACGAGGGCCCCGACGCCGCGCAGCACGTGCGCAAAGTGCTCGACGAACTCGCCGACGAGCGCGACGGCGCCTCCGGCACCCCGGGTTCGGCGTGAGTGCGCCGACCGCCGAGATGGTCGTCGGCGTCGTCGTCACCCATAAGCGCCGCGAACTGCTCGCCGAATCCCTGAAGGTGCTGGCGGCGCAGGACCGGCCGCTCGACCACCTGATCGTCGTCGACAACGCCGCCGAGCCCGAGGTCGGCGAGCTCGTGGCGAGCCAGCCCGTGCCGACCACCTACCTGCCCTCGCGGCACAACCTCGGCGGTGCCGGCGGCTTCGCCCTCGGCATGCTGCACGCGCTGGCGCTGGGCGCCGACTGGGTCTGGTGCGCCGACGACGACGGCCGGCCGGAGGGCCCGGAGGTGCTCTCGACACTGCTGGACTGCGCTCGCCGCCACCGCCTCGGCCAGGTCTCCCCCGTGGTGGTGAACATCGACGCGCCCGACGACCTCGCCTTCCCGCTGCGCCGCGGTCTGGTGTGGCGGCGCAAGCGGTCGGAACTCTTCACCGATACCGAGACACCCGGTCACGACGATCTGCTGCCGGGCATCGCGTCACTGATGAACGGTGCGCTGTTCTCCGCGGACACCCTCGACGCGATCGGCGTCCCCGACCTCCGGCTGTTCTTCCGCGGCGACGAGGTGGAGATTCATCGACGCCTGGCACGTTCGGGGATCGGCTTCGGCACCTGTCTGACCACCGCCTATCTGCACCCCGACGGCAGCGACGAGTTCCGGCCGATCCTCGGAGGCCGGATGCACACGCAGTACCCCGACAACGAGGTGAAGCGGTTCTTCACCTACCGCAATCGCGGTTATCTGATGAGCCAGCCCGGCATGCGGAAGCTGCTTCCGCAGGAGTATGCGCGATTCGCGTGGTACTTCCTCGTGCAGCAGCGCGATCCGGCGGGGTTCCGCGAGTGGATGCGGCTGCGCCGCCTCGGTCGCGCGGAGCGGTTCGGCCGCCCCTGAGCCACGTGCGGAGGCGGATGGGCGGACCCGGTCGCCGGAGATCCGGAAACCTCGTCCCGCACTAGAACGTGTTCTAGTCTGGGGTCCATGCGATTCACCTTTGCCGAAGCGATGACCGACTACACCTACTATCCGGCGCTGGCGCAGGCGGCCGAGCGATCCGGGTTCGCGGGCATGACGATCCCCGACTCCCTCGCCTACCCCAAGGAATCGGACTCGGTGTACCCCTACACCCCGGACGGCAGGCGGGAGTTCCTCGAAGACAAGGACTTCATCGAGACCTTCATCCAGGCCGCCGCCCTCGGCGCCGTCACCAGCACCCTGCGCTTCCTGCCCTTCGTGCTCAAACTGCCCGTCCGACCGCCGGCACTCGTCGCCAAGCAGGCCGCGTCGGTGGCCTGCCTGACCGGCAACCGGCTCGCCCTGGGCGTCGGAACCAGCCCCTGGCGCGAGGACTACGACCTGATGGGCGTCGACTACGCCCGCCGCGGCAAGCGCATGGACGAATGCATGGACATCATCCGCGGCCTGACGACTCCCGGGTACTTCGAGTTCCACGGTGAGTTCTACGACATTCCCGAGATCAAGATGAGTCCGACACCCTCCGAGCCGATTCCGCTCCTGGTCGGCGGGCACGCCGACGCCGCACTGAAGCGAGCCGTGATCCGCGGCGACGGCTGGATGCACGGCGGCGGCGCCCCCGAGGAACTCGACGCTCTGATCGACAAGCTCGGCGCGATCCGCAAGGCCGAGGGCAAGGAGAACGATCCGTTCGAGATCCACGTGATCTCCCTGGATGCGTACACCGTCGACGGGTGCCGCCGCCTCGAGGACAAGGGCGTCACGGACGTGATCGTCGGGTTCCGGCTGCCCTACATCATGGGCCGCGACACCGAGCCGCTGGAGACCAAGATCGCGAATCTGGAGCGCTTCGGCGAGTCGGTGATCGCGAAAGTCAACGGGTGATCGCAGTCGTGCGACGGCCCCACCGGGCGCCGGCCGGCCACGAACCCGGCATTTTTCTGCTCCCTCGCACGTCAGGTACCTTATTCGAATGACCAGCCGTGAACTGACTCGCGCTGAGGCCATCGATCAGGCGATCGGAAAGGTCTTCACGACAGCCGACTACTACGAGGTGGGTCGCGAGAAGATCCGCGAATTCGCCCGCGCCCTGCACGACGACAACCCGCTTCACTGGGACGACGCCAAGGCCCGCGAAGGCGGGCACGCCGCGCTCGTCGCACCCCTGACGATCGTCGCCATCATGGGTGCCAAGGCGCAGGCCCAGCTCCTGGAGAAGGCCGTCCCCGGCGATCTGCTGAAGTCGGGCGTCCTGCAGATCGACCAGCGGTTCGCGTTCCACCGGCCGATCGAGGCCGGCGACCGGCTGTACTGCGACGTCTCCCTCGAGTCGTACCGCACCGTGGCGGGAGCCGACCTGTTCACTGTCAAGACCCTGGTCCGAGACATCGACAAGGGCGTGCTGCAGGAGTCGTGGACGTCGCTGGCCGGTCCCGGCGAGGACGCCGACCGTCTTCCCGACGACTTCGAGGAGATCGTCGACGGCATCATGTTCACCGGTGGCGACCGGCACGTGCAGCCGCTCAGCCCGGCCGAACCGGCGGCGATCCCGCCCGAGTCGGATGTGCGTTGGACGACGATTCCGTTCGACTCGCTGACCGAGGGCATGGACCTGCCGGTCCGCGCGCAGCGCTTCACCCGCGGCGACGTCATCAACTACATCGGCGTATCCGGCGATCCGAACCCGATCCATCACAGCGCGAAGGTGGCGCAGGCCGCCGGGCTCGACACCGTGGTCGCGCAGGCGATGCTGACCCTCGGAACCGCCGCCGGCTACCTCACCTCGCAGGTGGGCGACCCCGCGGCCTTCCGCGACATGAGCGCACGGTTCACCAGCCCGGTCTACGTCCCGGCTCACGAGCCGGCGGTCGTCGAATACACCGCGAAGGTCAAGTCGCTCGACCCCGAGAACCGTCGCGCCCTGATCGTCTTCGGCGCCAGCGTCAACGGGAAGCGCGTCTTCGGCCGCTGCACCGCGACCGTCCAGTTCGCCTGATCGTCTCAACGCTTATGCCGTATTCCGTTACCCGATTCGGGTAACGGAATACGGCATAACGCTTCTCGGACGTCAGCGGATCTTGAAGATCACCGCACGCTGGACGACGAAGTTGATGACGGTCGCGACACCTTGCGCGATGCAGAAAGCCAGGACGATGAGGAGGAAGCCCGTCCCCCAGGCGTGCATCAGCCAGTTGTAGAGACCGATGTTGACGAAGAAGGTCACCGCGTAGAGCAGGACGACGGCGATGAACCGCGCGGTGCTGGGCTCGGCTCGGAAGGTCCACCGGCGGTTGATCAGATAGGCGATCGTGGTGCCGAGAATGAAGCCCGCCGCTTTGGCCAGCCAGAACGGCGCACCGAATACCTCCTGGAGCAGGAAGGTGAGGCTGAAGTCGAAGACCGCCGAGAGCGCTCCGGTCGCGATGAACCGGATGATCTGGGTCTTGATGTCGACATCGGTCGACGCCTCTTCGTCGTCGAGCGGCAGCTCGATCGGCATCGGTGCGTGACGGGTGTGGAAGTCCTCGTGCTCCGGATGATGTCCGGGCTTCGCAGGATCCTCGTTCACGGGCGACGTATCTGACACCGTGCCAGCCTAGCCCGTGGCCGACCGAGGTCGATATGAGCGAAAGCTGAGAACGCGGTCCCGCAATCGAGCCGTCCGGCTACCGGATTGTGAGGCGGTTGGCTTAGGGTCGTCCACTATGAGCAGTCCCTCCCTCCTCCGTTTCAAGCGATCGGTGGTCGCCCTCACCGTGGCGGCGACTGCGGCCGCCGGCCTCTTCGCCACCGCTCCGGCCGCTCGCGCCGACGACGCCGCCACCGCCGCACCGGTCTGGTCGGGTCTCGACGCCCGGGGCTACAACGGCCCGATCGGCGCACCCGGCACACTGATCCAGAAGACGCCGCTCGCCGGGTCGGTCGACCTGACCGGCGCGTCGAGCGCCTATCGCATCCTCTACGCGACCACCGACGTCCACGGTGCCCCCGCGGTCAGCACCGGCGCCGTCTTCCTCCCGAAGCGTCCGGCACCGAAGGGCGGCTACAAGGTGATCGCCTGGGCGCACGGGACCACCGGGCTCGGCGACGACTGCACCCCGTCGGCCCAGCCGCGAAGCGATCGCGACCAGGAGTACCTGAACCACTGGCTGAACCAGGGCTACGCGATCGTCGCGACCGACTACGCGGGCCTCGGCACTCCGGGCCTGATGAACTACCTGAGCAGCAAGGTGCAGGCCCACTCGATCGTCGACTCGGTGAAGGCCACATCGCACTCCGGCCTGCCGCTGTCGAAGACGTGGGCGATCGTCGGACAGTCGCAGGGCGCGAGCGCGGCGCTCAACGGCGCCCGCCGTGCGACCGAGTACTCACGCGGATCGGGCCTGGACTACCGCGGCGTGGTCGCCACCGGCACCCCCGCCAACATCGAACACATCGTCTGGCAGGCCGGTCCCGGCTTCCCTCCGGTCGCGTTGCCCACCGGTCTGAACGTCTACGCCGCCTACATCTGGGCCGGTTTCTCCGACGCCCGGCCCGACCTCAAGCCGCTGTCGATCCTCACTCCCGAGGGGCGTCGAGTGGTGAACGAGGCACGCACCCGCTGCTACCCGGAGATGCGTTCGGTGGTCGAGGGAGCGAAGATCCGCGACTGGTTCCGCAAGCCCGTCACCTCCATCCCCGGCGTGCAGGGCGCGCTGGTGGACTACATGAGCACCCCGTATCGCGGCTACGACCGTCCGATCTTCCTCGGCCAGGGGCTCAAGGACATGGACGTCCCGGCTCCGTCGGCGCTGTCGCTGTACGGGCAGATGGTCTCGGCCGGGCAGCCCGTGGAACTGCACGTCTACCCGACCCAGGATCACTCGGGCACCGTCCTGGCCTCGATGAAGGACTCGACGCCGTTCGTCGCGCGGATTCTGCGCTGACGCCCGGCGCACAGTAGACACTCCATTCGACGACAGAACCCCCGTCCCGGACGGGGGTTCTGTCGTCGAACGGCGCGGAGGCGCGCGGCTCAGGGTTCGGGTTTCACCACGAGGACGGGCTTGCGGCATTCGACGAGCAGGTATTGCGAGGTACTGCCCAGCAGCAGCTTGCCGACCTGGGTGCGTCGCCGCATGCCGATGATGAGCAGTTCCGCCTCGGGATCGTCCATCGCGTTGAGGAGTTCCTCGGCCGGGGTGGTGCCGATCGGCTGCGTGATACGGAACTTCACCCCCGACGACGACAGCCGCTCCTGAATCTGCACGATCTCGTCGGCCTCGGCGTAACGCTGGCCGCGTGCCTCGGAGACCGCGTTGATCACCAGGAGATCGGTCCCGCGGCGGCGCGCCTCATCGATGCCGTGCTCCAGGCAGGTTCGCCCGAACGAGCCGGACGAGTATCCGACGACGATCATGCCCGCCACCTCCCTGGTTCCTGTCACATGTCTCGAGAACCGAATGTAGTCGACGCCGGCGATCACCACAGTCCGCGACGGCCACAGCCCGACCTCGATACGCAGTGCCGCCCGACACAGCGCCGACTCAAGGATCCCGGACCAGCTGACCGACGAGTAGTCTCTACTCCGATGACGAACACAGCTGTACTCCCGATCGAGACCCGCAAGCTCATGGGGTGGGGCCGGACCATGCCGACAGAAGGCCATGTCCTGTCGACTCCGTACCCGGAGCTCATCGCCGAAGCGGTGGCACGCGTGGCCGACGACAACGCAGACAAGCCCAGCTACCTTCGCCGCGGCGTCATCGCCCGCGGCCTCGGCCGGTCGTACGGCGAGAACGCCCAGAACTCGGGCGGTCTGACGATCGACATGACCCAGCTGACCAGGATCCACGAGATCGACGACGAGACCGGGATCATCGATCTCGACGCCGGCGTCGACCTGGACACCCTCATGCGCATCGCGCTGCCCCACGGCCTGTGGGTTCCGGTGCTGCCGGGCACGCGCCAGGTGACGATCGGCGGCGCCATCGGCTGCGACATCCACGGCAAGAACCACCACAGCGCCGGCAGCTTCGGCAACCACGTGGTCGAGATCTCGCTGCTCACCGCGTCGGGCGAGATCCTGACGCTGACCCCGGGCGGCACCTCCGACGACCCCGACGCCTCCATCTTCTGGGCGACGATCGGCGGCATCGGCCTCACCGGCATCATCCTGCGCGCCAAGATCCAGATGACGCGCACCGAGACCGCGTACTTCATCGCCGACGGCAGCGTCACCAACAGCCTCGACGAGACCATCGCCCTGCACATGGACGGGTCGGAGGAGAACTACACGTACTCCTCGGGCTGGTTCGACGCGATCAGCAAGCCTCCGCGTCTGGGCCGAGGCACCTTCTCGCGCGGGAGCCTCGCGCGGCTTGACCAGTTGCCCGACAAGCTCGCGAAGGACCCGCTGAAGTTCGACGCGCCCACGCTGGTGAACTTCCCGGACATCTTCCCGAACGGGCTGGCCAACAAGCTGAACTTCTCACTGGTCGGCGAGGCCTACTACCGGATGGGCGGCAACTACCAGGGCAAGATCCAGAATCTGACGCAGTTCTACCACCCGCTCGACCTGTTCGGGAACTGGAACCGCGCGTACGGATCGAAGGGTTTCCTGCAGTACCAGTTCATCGTTCCGCCCGAGGCCGTCGAGGAATTCAAGGGCATCATCTACGACATCCAGGCGTCTGGCCATGTCAGCTTCCTCAACGTCTTCAAGCTGTTCGGCGAGGGCAACCAAGCGCCGCTGAGCTTCCCGATGCCGGGCTGGAACATCTGCGTCGACTTCCCGATCAAGCGCGGCCTGCACGAGTTCGTCACCGAACTCGACCGTCGCGTGATGTCCATCGGCGGACGCCTGTACACCGCGAAGGACTCGCGGACGAGCGCGGAGACCTTCCACGCCATGTACCCCGAGATCGACAAGTGGATCGCCACCCGGCGCCGCGTCGACCCGAACCACGTCTTCATGTCCGACATGGGCCGCAGACTGGAACTGGTCTGACCCGAGCCGGCTGAGTCCGAACCGGCTCGACGAGCCCTACACCGACCGCACGTGAGAAAGCAGACACCCATGTTCAACGCCGTCGGCGTTCCGCAGTCCATCCTGATCCTCGGCGGCAGCTCCGAGATCGGTCTGGCCATCGCTTCGGAGTTCCTCACCCGGGGTCCGATGCGCGTGGTGCTCGCCACCGTCCCGAACGACCCGGCGGCCGCCGCTGCGGCCGAGCAGATGACCGCCGCCGGCGCGTCGTCGGTGGAGCAGATCGACTTCGACGCGCTCGCCACCGACACCCACCGCGAGGTGATCGACAAGGCCTTCGAGGGCGGCGACATCGACGTCGCCATCGTCGCGTTCGGAATCCAGGGCGACGACGAGCAGGCCTGGCAGGACCAGAAGCTCGCGGTCCTCGAGGCCGAGATCAACTACACGGCCGCCGTCTCGGTGGGTGTCCTGTTGGGCGAGAAGATGCGCGAGCAGGGCCACGGTCAGATCATCGCGATGAGTTCGGTGGCCGGCGAGCGCGTCCGCCGCTCCAACTTCGTCTACGGCTCCACCAAGGCCGGCCTCGACGGCTTCTACCTCGGGCTGGGCGACGCGCTGCGTCCCGAGGGCATCCGGGTACTGGTCATCCGCCCAGGCCAGGTCCGTACCCGCCTGTCCGCGCACGTCGCCGAGGCCCCGCTGACGGTGAACAAGGAAGACGTGGCACGGATGGCCGTCGCCGCGGTCGACAAGGGCAAGGACGTCATCTGGGTGCCCGGCCCGTTCCGCTTCATCATGATGGTGTTGCGGCACATCCCGCGCCCGGTGTTCCGCAAGCTCCCCATCTGACGGCCGGTGGAGACCTCCGCTGCCGACCGGCCCCGGCTCTCCGGTCGTACCCGTGACGTCGTCGAACTCGGCGGCGCGGTCCTCGGTGCGGCGGTCATCGCCTTCGCCGGGCTCAAGATCATCGGCGCAGTCGGCTGGCCTGCGTTCAACACCTCCAATGTCACGCGGGCGCTGACCACGCTCGGGCAGACGGCCTGTCTGCTGCTCGCCGTGGTCGCCGTGGTGTGGTCGCGCTACGGCTCGCGGATCCTGGCCTCGCTGTTGTCGGCGTTCGCGTCCGCCGGGCTGGTGACGGTGACGCTGGGCATGCCGCTCGGCGCCACCAAGCTGTATCTCTTCGGCCTGTCCGTCGATCAGCAGTTCCGCACCGAGTATCTGACGCGCCTGACGTCGAGCCCGCATCTGGCGGACATGACCTACGCGGATCTGCCGCCGTACTATCCGGCGACCTGGTTCTGGCTCGGCGGCCGGTACGCGAACACCCTGGGGTTGGCCGGCTGGGAGGCCTACAAGCCGTGGGCCATCCTGTCGGTCGCGGTGGCCGCCGCACTCGGCGCGGCCCTGTGGAACCGGATGGTCGGCGTGACGGCCGGGACCGCCGTCTCGATCGCCGTGACCCTGGTGACCCTGCAGTTCGCGTCGCCCGAACCCTATTCCGCCACCCTCATCCTGGTCGGCATCCCGATGCTCGTGGTGTGCGCGTACGCGCTTCGAGGCCGGTCGAGACTGGCCGGCGGTCCCACGCCGCTGTCGCAGACGAGTTGGCTCGCGGTGATCGCGGGCGGCGTCTTCATCGGCCTCTCCGCCACTGTGTACACCCTGTTCACCGCGCTCTTCGCCGGCACCGCGGTGCTGATGGCGCTGGTCTATCTGGTGCAGGCCTGGCTGCTGCCGCGCAACAAGACGGTGCCGCGCGAGACGATCTCCGCGGAGCGACGGCCCCGCATAGTCGCGGTTCTCATCCGGCTCGTCGTGATGGGGGTGCTCGCCGGCGCCATCGCGCTCATCGTGTGGGGGCCGTACCTCGTCGAGCGGTTCAGGACCGACGTCGCGGTGAGCGGCAGCGCCGAGCACTACCTGCCGGAGTCCGGTTCGATTCTCGCGCTGCCCATGTTCCATGTGAGCCTGCTCGGCCTGCTGTGCCTGATCGGCTTCGTCTGGATCCTGATGCAGTGCCGCCGGCGCACCATCGCGATGAGCATGGCGTGCACTCTCGTCGGCGTCGTCGGACTGACGCTGCTGTCGCTGGCCCTCACGGCCAAGGGAACCACCCTGCTGTCGTTCCGCCTCGAGCCGGTCAGCACGGCCGTCCTCGCCGCGGCCGGCGCGTTCGGCGTGGTGTGGCTCAGCCGGGCGGCGATCGCCCGATTCGGCGACATCCGGACCGTGATCGGAGTGGTGGCAGCGGCCGCCGCGCTGGCCGTCGCCCAGCAGATCCCGTCGGTGCTGTCGGTGGAGATCACCACCGCGTACACCGACACCGACGGCCGCGGCGTACGCGCCGATCAGCACGCTCCCGGCGCCGAGTCGTACTACCCGAAGATCGACGAGACCATCCGTGCCCAGACGGGCCGGCCGGCCACCGACAACGTGGTGCTGACGGCCGACTTCGGTTTCCTCTCGCTCTACCCGTACTGGGGATTCCAGGGGTTGACCTCGCATTACGCGAACCCGCTGGCGGAGTTCACCGAGCGTGCGGCGACGATCGAGAAGTGGTCACAGGCGTCGACGCCGCAGGAGATGAAGGACAACCTCCGCACCAGCCCGTGGCGGCCGCCGAACGTCTTCCTGTTCCGCTACAGCCCGGACGGCTACACGCTGCGACTCGCAGAGGACGTCTATCCCAACGATCCGAACGTCAAGCGGTATACCGTCACCTTCAACCCCGCGGCCTTCGACGATCCGGCGTTCACCGTGACGGAGATCGGGCCGTTCGTTCTCGTCGTGAAGAAGAGCTGATCGCATGGCAGACCTCGACATCACCACCATCGACCACGGTTCGGCCAAGACGCACCTGGTGCACACGAAGTATGTGAACTGGGTGATCCTTCAGTCCGATGAGGGCGTCACGCTGGTGGACGGCGGGTATCCCGGTCACGCCGACGCGGTGGCCGAGTCGCTGCGTCGGGTGGGCAGCGACCTGTCGGAGGTTCATGCGGCCCTGCTGACCCACGCGCACATCGATCATCTGGGCGGGCTGGCGCGGATCGGCCGGACGCGATCGTTCCCGGTCTACGCCGACCCTGCGGAGGTGCCGCATGCGCGTCGTGAGTTCCTCGAGCAGGCGGACGCGTCGACCATCGCTCCGATCGCCTATCGTCCGCGGGTCCTCGGCTGGCTGCAGGGCGTGGTGCGCCTGGGCGCCCTCGACAAGTCCGGCATCGGCGACGCTCAGCCGCTCGGCGACCTCTCGCTGCTGCCGGGCTCGCCGACCGCGGTGCCGACCCACGGGCACACCCGCGGGCACAGCGCCTTCCTCGCGGGCGACGGCGAGGTGCTGATCTCGGGCGACGCGCTGATCAGCGCTCACCCCACCACCAAACGCCGCGGACCGCAGTGCCTCGACCACGTCTTCACCCACGACGTCCCCGCGAACGAGGAATCCGTCGCGGCGCTGCGCGACCTCGACGCGGTGATCGTGATGCCCGGCCACGGCCCGATGCTGTGCGGCCGGGTCGCGACCTTCGTCGATCAGGCCCTGAGCCGATAGCCTCGGCCGGGCCCGAAGCGAACCGTCAGCCGCGCGGGGCACCCGCCGGGCGACTGGCGCGGCGACGACGGCGCGGGGCCGCCGAACCCGCATCGGACTTGGGCGTCGAGGACGTGTGGACCGCCTTGGCGGCCGGACGCGACGGCTGCGTCTCGCCGTGGCCCGCGCTGCCGGAACGCGGACGTCCCGAACCGCCGCGAGCCGAAGCACCCCGCCCCGAAGCACCCCGTCCCGAACCGCCGCGACGAGCACCGCCGCCGGATGCGGAACCGGAGCCCTGACCCGACCGGCGACGCCCCTGGCCGCCGCCCTGCCGCTGCGACTGCTGCGGCGCCACCGGCGGCGCCTCGCGGTACGGCGCACGCTCACCCACGAGTTCGTCGACGACATCCGACTTCGCCGTCACCTGCTGGCCGGGAACCTTGATCGCGGCCTTCTGCAGCAGCTTGCGGAGATCGCCCCACTGCTCGGGCAGGCAGATGGTGACCACGTCGCCCGCCGAGCCCGCACGCGCGGTGCGGCCCGAACGGTGCAGGTACGCCTTGTGCTCGGCCGGCGGATCCACGTGGACGACGAGTTCCACACCGTCGACGTGAACGCCGCGCGCCGCGACATCGGTCGCGACGAGGACCTTGGAGCCGTCCGGTGCGGCGAACGAGGCGAGGTTGCGGTCGCGCTGCGCCTGCGACAGGTTGCCGTGCAGATCGACGGCGGGCACGCCTTCGGCGGTCAGCTTCTTGGCCAGCTTCTTGGCCTGGTGCTTGGTGCGGGTGAACAGGATGCGCCGTCCGGTACCGGAGGCGAGCTCGCGAACCAACTCGGTCTTGTCGGCGGCCGAGCCGACGCGGAACACGTGATGGGTCATCTGCGCCACCGGCGAGGTCGCGTCCTCCAGCGAATGCGTCACCGGCGTGGAGAGGAATCGCTTCACCAGCTTGTCGACGCCGTTGTCGAGCGTCGCGGAGAACAGCATCCGCTGGCCGCCCGCGGGGGTGGCGGCCAGGATGCGGGTCACCACCGGAAGGAAGCCGAGGTCGGCCATGTGATCGGCCTCGTCGAGCACCGTGATCTGGACGTCGTCGAGACTGACGATGCGCTGTCGCATCAGGTCCTCGAGACGTCCGGGGCAGGCGACGACGATGTCGGCGCCCGCGCGCATCGCCGACTCCTGGCGGGTCTGCTTCACACCGCCGAACACGGTGGTGACGCGCAGGCCCACGGCCGAGGCCAGCGGCTCCATCGCGGTGGCGATCTGTGTGGCGAGTTCGCGGGTCGGCGACAGCACCAGTCCGGTCGGGCGGCCGGGCTTGCGGCGCACGCCGGCTCCGGCCAGGCGGGTCACCAGCGGCACGGAGAAGGCGAGAGTCTTACCGGAGCCGGTCTTGCCGCGGCCGAGGACGTCGCGGCCGGCGAGAGTGTCGGGGAGCGTGCGCTCCTGGATGGGGAACGCCTCGGCCTTGCCTTCGGCGGCGAGCGCGTCGGCGATGGGGGCGGGCACACCGAGATCGGCGAATGTGGTCATGGAGGTGGGAGCCTTTGCATGCGGGCATCCGCGTACGGCACATAGGCGCCGCAGAGCGGATTCAGGTGGCGAACACGCGCGGCGGGCGCGTGTCGGTTCGCCGTATGAAAGTTCGACGCACCCGCGTTGGATCCGGGGTCTGCGTGGAGGCGTTCTACGACGCACGGCGCATTTGCGCCGAATGAACGAGCGTGCGCAGTAGCACGCTCCGACTCGTCCATCCTACGGCATCGGAACCGATAAGCGGTGAACGAGCAGGTCAGCGCCCCATGAGGGCGGCGATTCGGCGCACCGCGAACTCGTATCCGGCGGTTCCGCAGCCGACGATCACCCCCGCGGCGATCGGCGAGATGTACGAGTGATGGCGGAACGGTTCGCGGGCGTGCACGTTGCTGATGTGCACTTCCACCACCGGCACCTCGGGCACCACGAGGGCGTCGGCCAGCGCGACTGAGGTGTGCGTCCATCCGCCCGGGTTGATGACGATGCCCCCGATCTCGCCGCGGGCGGCGTGGACGGCGTCGATCATCTCGCCCTCGTGGTTGGTCTGCAGCGCCCGGACCGTCAGGCCGAACTCGGCCGCGGTCCGGCGGGTCGACTCGACGACGTCTTCGAGGGTGTCCGCGCCGTAGACCTCTGGCTGACGCACCCCGAGCATGTTCAGGTTCGGGCCGTTGAGCAGCAGAATCGGCGGAGTCTCGGGGGCATCAGACATGGTTGGGACTCTACTCGGCACCGCCGTGCGCCGCCGTGGGCGACGGCTCCGCCAGACCGCGCAGCGTGTGCGCGACCGACTCCGGCAGCGGGCGGGACCGCTCCGTCGCGGTGTCGACGTTCACGTACACCAGCCGCACCTCGCTGACCGGCTCCCCGCCCCTGCTCATCGCGAACCGCAGGGAGAAACTCGACCGGCCCACTGACAGGCACGTCACGTCCACGTCGATCACGTCGTCGAACTTCGCGGGCCGGGAGAAGGTGATCTCGGCTTTCACCACGGATGGGTCGAGTCCGTCGTCCAGTAGTCCGGGATACGGGTGGCCGATCGCGCGGAACCACTCGGTCATCGCCACATCGGCGAGTTCCATGTACCGCGCATTGAAGAGAAAGGTCTGCGTATCGGTCTCGTGATACCGAACCCGGTGCTGGTAGGCGATCAATCGTCGGTCCTTTCGCATCTCGGCGATGTGATGCTCTCCCGATACTGCCTCACCCACCGGCCGCCCGACTCTGGTAACGGTGGAGGAGGTCCATCACACGCGGGCCGGTCCGGCCCGCCGCTATTGGAGGGAGGATTCCTTGACTACCGCGCGGAGCACCCACGAGGCCGTCGACGACCGCTACCCCTCGCGGCTCGACGCCAGTGCCACCCACGACATCAACACCATTCCCCGGCCCGATCCGACGGTCTGGGGCGCCACCCCCGGCCCCTTCCCGGCGACGGCGCTCGCCGAGTACGAGCGCAAGGGGTTCCACATCGAAGACGGTCTGTTGACCCCGGCTCAGGTGCAGGAGTGCTGGTCGGAGTTCGACCGGATGACCGACGACGCCGACCTCGCCGACAGCGGACTGCTGATCCGTGAACGGGAGTCCGGGGCCATCCGGTCGATCTTCCGCGTCCACCGGGTCAGCCCGGTCTTCGAGGCCCTGGCCCGCACACCCCGGATCCTCGACCGCGCCCGCCAGATCCTGGGTTCGGAGGTCTACATCCACCAGTCGCGGATCAACGCGATGCCGGGCATGGCAGGCACGGGGTTCTACTGGCACTCCGACTTCGAGACCTGGCACGCCGAGGACGGCCTGCCGGCGCCGCGCACCGTGAGCCTGTCGATCGCGCTCACCGACAACTTCCCGTTCAACGGCGGCCTGATGCTCATGCCCGGCGCCCACCGGACGTTCGTGCCCTGCATCGGCGAGACGCCCGACGGCCATTTCCACGAGTCCCTGCAGGACCAGCGCGTCGGCGTCCCCTCGCCGAGCGCCATCACCGAGCTCGGATACGAACACGGCATCGAGCAGTTCACCGGCGCCGCCGGCGCCGGCCTCTTCTTCGACTCGAACTCGATGCACGCCTCCGGTAACAACATCTCGCCCTACCCGCGGGCGAATGTGTTCCTCGTGTTCAACAGTGTCGAGAACGCGCCCCGCGAACCGTACGGGGGCACCGCACCGCGGCCGGACTATCTCGCCGAGCGCGACGTGACTCCGCTGACCCCGCTGGCGGATTCACCGTTCGCGTGAGGAACGGCCGCCGGCCCGGATCGGGCCGGCGGTGCGCGCGGCGGCGGGGCGGCGGGCACCGCGAACCGCCGGGCTAGGATGACGACCTGTGCCAGCTTTCACCGTCCGACGCGCCCAGATAACCGCGATCGTCACCGGCGCACTGGGCGTCCTCCTGGCTCTGGCCACCCCGCTGCTCCCGGTGAAGCAGACTGTCGCGGAAGTGAGCTGGCCGCAGCACGGCGTCGTGGAATCGGTCTCGGCACCGCTGTTCTCCTACGCACCGATCAACCTGAGCGTCGACATTCCGTGCTCCGCGGTCGGCTCCCTGCCCGCCGGAAAGACGGTGCTGTTCTCGACGACCTCGCCCTCTGCGCCGAAGGCCACCGACCGCGGACTGTTCGTGCGGGTCACCGGCTCGGAGAACCCCAGCGTGGAGGTCGTCACCCGGAACATTCCGATTCTGTCGGCACCGTTGTCGCAGGTGCGCTCCAGCGCATGCGAACAGATCCGGGTCCGCGCCACCTCCGACGAGGTCAGCGCGGCCTTCACCGGCCTGCGCACCGCATCCGGCGAGCCCCTCGAGGCCGCGACCGGATCCGGCAACATCCCCGGCGGCGACCAGCGTCCGCAGGTCACCGGGCTGTTCACCCAGCTCACCGGCCCGGCGTCGACGCTCGGCGGTCTCGATGCCCACATGGTGATCGATTCCCGCTACAGCACGGCGCCGACGATCACCAAGTGGATCGCCATCGTCGTCGGAGTGCTCTGCACGCTCATCTCGCTGGCCGCGCTGGCCCGGCTCGACGCCACCGACCGCCGCGGGCACCGCCGGATCTTCCCGGCACGCTGGTGGCGGCTGAACCCTCGCGACTACACCGTCATCGGGCTGCTGGCCGTCTGGCACATGATCGGGCCCAACACCTCCGACGACGGCTACCTCATGACGATGTCGAGGGTGGCCCAGAACAGCGACTACACCGCCAATTACTTCCGGTGGTTCGGCGCGCCCGAATCACCGTTCGGCTGGTACTACGAGGTCTTCGGTCTCCTCAGCCACGTGAGCGTCGCGAGCCCGTGGATGCGGCTGCCCGCCCTCGCCTGCGGGATCGTCAGCTGGCTCATCATCAGTCACGAGGTGATACCGCGGCTGGGACGCGCCGCACGCATCCGCCCCGCCGTGCCGTGGACCGCCGCCGCGGTCTTCCTGGTCGCCTGGTTCCCGTTCAACAACGGCCTGCGGCCCGAGCCCATCATCTGCCTCGGCGCCCTGCTGACCTGGTGTTCGGTGGAACGCGCCATCGCCACCGGCAGGCTGCTCCCCGCCGCGGTGGCCTGCGCGGCCGGCGCGTTCAGCATCGCGGCCGGGCCCACCGGCGTGCTCGCGATCGCGGCCCTCGTCGCAGGTGCGCGCCCGATGTTCCTGGCCCTGCGCCGCCGCGCGATCGAGGTCGCCGCGCTCACCGGCCGCGGCCGGTTCCAGGCCTACGCCGCACTGCTCGCGCCGATCGCCGCCGCGGGCACCTTCGTGATCTTCGTGGTCTTCTCCAATCTCACGCTGCGCGCGTTCAGCGAGGCGTCGAAGATGAAGACCGCGCTCGGACCGTCACTGAACTGGTACAACGAGATCGATCGCTACTCGTCGCTGTTCGCGTTCTCCGCCGACGGCGGCATCGCCCGGCGCTTCGCGGTTCTGGCGATGGTGCTCGGCATGACGGTCGCCGGAGCGGTCCTCATCCGCAAGTCACGCATTCCCGGAACCGCACTCGGACCCGCGCGGCGCATCGTCGGCATCACCTTCGGTTCACTGCTGTTCCTCATGTTCACGCCTACCAAGTGGACGCATCACTTCGGCGTGTTCGCCGGACTGGCTGCCGCACTGGCCGCCCTCGCCACCATCGCCGCGAGCAGTCAAGCCACCCATTCGCGCCGCAATCGGACGATCTTCGGTGCGCTGGTCCTGTTCGTCGCCGCGCTCGCGATGACTGCACCGAACTCGTACTACTACGCCTCGGCCTGGGGTATGCCGTGGGGCGTCTCGCAGGTCATGGTCGCCGGCGTCCCGCTCGGCGACATCCTGCTCTACGCGGCTCTGGCGCTGCTCTGCCTGGCGTTGTGGTTCCACTTCCGCGAACCGTTCACCGGCACCGATCCGCACCCGGCTTCGCCCGCTTATCCGTCACGGCTGCGCCGCTCGGCCGGCGCCGCGACCCACATGATCGCCGCCGCCCCGCTCGGGATCGTCGCGGGCGTCCTGGTGGTCTTCCTCATCGCGACCGCCGCGATGGCGGGAGTCCATCAGAGCGACTCCTTCTCGGTGCCGCGATCGAATTTCGCCGCCCTCGCCGGCCGTCCGTGTGCGATGGCCGACAAAGTCCTGGTGGAGACCGATCCGAGTCGCTTCCAGCTCACACCGGTCGACGCCTCGCTGGCCGACCCGCTCGCCGGGTCGCCGACGCACTCCGATTCCGACAACGGTCCGACCACCGGTTTCACGCCGGACGGCATCCCCGACGAGGTGGAGACGAAGGCCTCTTCGGGTTCGCTCGGAGTTCTGGCCCGGGACGCCGCCTACGACCCCGATCTGCTCATCGCGAACAGCGGGGGCACCGGCGGCGGCACCACCGAGACCGCGGGCGTCAACGGAAGCCACGCCCAGCTCCCGTTCGAGCTCGACCCCGCCCGCACGCCGGTGATGGGCAGCTACGACGCCGACGAGCAGACGCCGTCGTCGCTGACCTCGGGCTGGTACCGGCTGCCCGCCGACTACAAGAGCCGCCCGCTGATCACCCTGTCTGCCGCGGGCGTGTTCCCGTCGCGGAATCTGCGGCTGGAGTACACCGACGCCCGCCTGACGCCGGGGGTCAAGGACGATGCGATCGAGTCGACGGGCTCGATCGGCCTCATCGACCCCGGACCGCGGCCCTCGTGGCGGAACGTGCGGATCGACACCGCGTCGCTGCCCGACGATCTGACCGCGGTCCGCATCGTCGCCACCGACAACGACCTCGCGAAGGACCATTTCATCGTGGTCACGCCGCCGCGACTGCCGGAGATGACGACGCTGCAGCAGACCGTCGGCAGCTCCGACCCCACACACGTCGACTGGACCTCGGGTCTGGTGGTGCCGTGCCAGCGCCCGTTCGACTTCCATGCGGGCGTCGCCGAGATCCCCAAGTGGCGGGTCCGTCCCGGCGCCGACCTGGCCGCAGTGAGCGCATGGCAGGGAGCCCTGGGCGGCGGACCGCTCGGCTGGCTGGAGGTGTCGCAGCGCGCCGACACCGTCGCGACCTACCTGAGCGACGACATCGGCCGCGACTGGGGAGCTCTCGAACGCTATACGCCGTACGACGCCGCGGTGCCCGCCCAGATCGACTACAGCGAGAAGGTACGGAGCGGACTGTGGAGTCCCGCGCCGATCCGCTACTGACACCCGGAGCCGGATACGCGGGATCCTGACGAGACCAGAGGCGCCGAGAACAGAGGCGCCGAGAAGAGAGGTGACGAGGAACAGGCCACCACCGCACGGGACAAAGGGCGGATAACGGGCGGATGTGACGCCCCGCGGCACGTTTGGGCCGTTCCGAGCCCGGTCGACTAACGTCATAGGGCGTGCCAGACCCGACTCCCACTCCGCCGGACGCCGAGCCCGACCGTCCTTCGAGCCCGCTGACGGCGTCGACCGCGCGATGGGTCGCCATCGTGGCGGGCCTCATCGCCGTGGTGGCTGCGATCGTGACTCCGCTTCTGCCCGTGGCGACCACGTCGGCCACCATCTCTTGGCCGCAGGGACAGTCACTGAATCCCGACAACCCGTCTGTCGTCGCGCCGCTCATCGCGCAGACCGCCCAGGACGTCGACATCACCCTCGACTGCCGCGTCCTCGCGCAGCTACCCGCAGGCAAGACCACCGTGCTGTCGACGATGCCGCCCGGCGCGCAGAAGGCCGCGAGCAAGGCCCTCACGGTCACCGCTACCGATTCCGCGGTGTCGGTTCTGTTCCGCAGCAATCTGGCCGCAGTCGCCGATCGGGGCGAGATCGCCTCGGGTCGGTGCGAGCGTCTGCACATCTTCTCCTCCGCGACCGCGACGGGGGCGCAGTTCGTCGGTCTCGGTCCGGCGAAGATCCTCGAACCCGATACGCGCCCGCAGATCGACGGCCTGTTCACCTCGCTCACCGCCGCGCAGGTGAAGGCCGCGGGTGACGGAATCCGCTCCCGAATCGTCATCGACGACCGTTACGAGAGCCACGCCTCGGCGGCCAAGATCGCCGCGATGGTGATCGCCGTGCTCGCGACTCTCGTCGCGCTGTTCGCACTCTGGTGCCTCGACCGCATCCACGGCCACACCGGCGCCCTCATCGCACGAAGCGGCTCCCGGCTGTCGCGACTGCGTCCCAAGGTCTCCGACCTGGTCGTCAGCGGCGTGCTGCTGCTGTGGACCTTCCTCGGCGCCGGCGCTCCCGACGACGGTTACATCCTCAACATGGGCCGCACCGCGGGCGAGGCCGGCTACATGTCGAACTACTACCGGTTCTACGGCATCGCCGAGGCACCGTTCGACTGGTACTACAGTTTCCTCGCCCTCTGGGCGAAGGTCTCTCCGACCATCCTGTGGATGCACATTCCGCAGCTCGTCGCCGGCGTCGCGTCGTGGCTGATCCTCTCGCGCGTGGTGCTCCCCCACTTCGGCAAGGCCGTCGCGAGGAACGCATGGGCCGAGTGGACGGCCGGCGCGGTCTTCCTCGCCTTCTGGCTGCCCTTCTGCTCGGGTCTGCGCGGCGAGGCGATCATCGTCCTCGGTTCGCTGCTCACCTGGTGGGCCACCGAGTCGGCCATCACCCGCAGGCGGATCCTGCCCGCCGCACTCGCCGCGACCGTTGCCGGACTCACCCTCGCACTCGCGCCCCAGGGCGTGGTCGGTGTGGCGATCCTCCTCGTCGCCGCACGCCCGATGCTGCACGTTCTGATCGACCGCCGGCGCGAATCGGGACTGCTCGCACTCTTGGCTCCCATCGCCGCCGCCGGGACCGTCGTCGCCGTCGTCGTGTTCCGCGACCAGACGCTGATGACCGTGCTGGAGGCGATGAAGATCCGTTACCAGACGGGCCCCATCGTGCCGTGGCACCAGGAGTTCCTGCGCTATTATTTCCTGTCCGTCGGCACCCCCGACGGCGCGCTCGCCCGCCGGATCCCGGTACTGCTGACATTCGTCGCCGCGTTCCTGGTCGCCGCAGTGCTCCTGCGCCGAGGCGGCGTCAAGGGCGTCGCCACCTCGCCCGCTTGGCGGATGATCGGCGCTTTCGGCGTCACCCTGCTGCTGCTGTTCGGCACGCCCACCAAGTGGACGATCCAGTTCGGCGTGCTCACCGGTCTCGGATCGGCCCTCGCCGCGCTCGCGGCGATCGCGATCGCACAGAGCGGCGCCCGTTCGCTGCGGAATCTGTCCGCGCTGACCGCGGGACTGCTGTTCGCACTCGCCGCGGCGGCCGCGGGCACCAATGCTTGGCCGTACGCGTACAACCTGGGCATCCCGTGGTTCAACATCGCACCGGTGGCCGCCGGTTTCGAGGTCTCCACCATCCTGCTCGCGCTGGCCGTGGTGGCCGTCGCCGTCACCCTCTGGCTGCATCTGCGCAACGACTACGTCGCCAACAAGGGGCTCGCCCATCACGCCGAGGGCGTCCCGGACAGCCCCGCCGACAAGCGCCGGATCGCCCTCGCGTCCACGCCGCTCCTGGTGATCGCCTCCCTGATGGTGGTGGCCACCATCCTGGCCTTCGGCCGCGCCGTGGTCATCCGTCACCCGGCGATGACCGTGGCCTCCAACAACGTCGACGCGCTGACCGGGAACACCTGCGGTATGGCCGATCAGGTTCTCGCCGAACCCGATCCCAACGCGAACATGCTGACCCCGGCCGGTGGCGCGTCGCCGACCGCCGCGCTCACCGGCGCCGATCCGGTCGGGTTCACCCCGGACGGCATCCCCGACGACCTCTCTCCGGACACCCGCAGTTCCCGCGCCGGTCAGATGCACGTGGGCGGTTCCACCTCCAAGCCCTTCGCCATCATCGGCGGTCTCGGCGCCGGCACCACCGGAGGCGTCGGCCCGAAGACGGTGAACGGCTCGACGGCGCTGCTGCCCTTCGGTCTCGATCCGAAGACCACCCCGGTGCTGGGCAGCTACGGGTACAACGCCAACGCACACCTGACGACCGGCTGGTACGAGCTCCCGGCGCGCGACGCGTCGCCGCTGATCGCCTTCGCCACCGCGGGCGCGGTCTCGACCATCGACGCCGACGGCGTGCCGACCTTCGGACAGAAGCTGGTGGTCCAGTTCGGCAAGAAGGGCCCGGGCGGCTCGTTCGTGCAAGTGGGCCCGGAGGTCGTTCCGATCGATCCCGGACCGGTGATCCCCAACCGGCCGTGGCGCAACCTGCGCGTTCCGATGACGCAGGTGCCGCCGCAGGCCGAGGTGATGCGCCTGGTGCTGGCCGACACCAACCTGGGCCCGATGCAATTCATCGGCATCACGCCGCCGCGCGCCCCCAAGTTGCAGACCCTGCAGGAGCTGGTCGGCTCCACCGCACCGGTGCTGATCGATTTCCCGGTGGCCGCGCACTTCCCGTGCCAGCGACCCCTGGCGATCCGGCACGGTGTGGCCGAGGTCCCCGACTGGCGCATCCTGCCCGACTACGTGACGGCCAACTCCCAGTCGAAGACCTGGATGGCCGCCAATTCGGGCGGTCTGCTCGCCGTCACCGAGGGCACCACGTCGCAAGTCACCGTCCCGACGTATCTGCGCGACGACTGGCATCAGGACTGGGGCTCGCTGGAGAAGGAGTTCCCGCTCAGCCCGGGCGCGGTCCCCGCCGCCGTCGTCACCGATCCGGTGCGCACCTGGGGCTGGACGCGAACCGGGTCGATCCGGGTGGAGCCGAGTAAATGACCGAGCGTGACGGGAATGAAGAAACGGTGACCGTGAACGATTCTCCGCAGACCGCCGAGGCCGGAGCGACCGGCCGCCTGCGTCGGCTGAAGACGCGCGACTACCGCAACGCCAAGCTGGTCGCCGCGGTGGCCGGTCTGCTCGGCTTCGTGCTCGCGGCGCTGACGCCCATCCTGCCGATCGATCAGAAGACGTCGGAGCTGCACTGGCCGCAGAACGACGCGGTCACCAACGTCACCGCGCCGATGGTCTCGTACGTCCCGACCTCGATGGACGTCTCCGTGCCGTGTTCACTGGCCCGGAGTCTGCCCGCCGACGGCGGCGTCCTGATGTCGACCGTGCCCAGGCAGGGACGTCAGGCCACCGCGCGCGGGTTGTTCGTCCGCGCCACCGACAAGTCGATCAGCATGATCGTGCGCGACGTGGTGCTGCTCTCGACTGACCGCGCCGCGGCGCAGAGCGACCCCGGCTGCCGCTTCGTGATGACGGGCGACGGCGACGGCGTCACCGCATCGATCGAGGGTGTCGCGCCCGGCGACAGCACGTCTTACCGCACCGACGATCCGGACATGCGGCCGCAGATCCTCGGCGTGTTCTCCGATCTGCCCCGTGACGTCTCACGCGACGGTCTGTCGTTGAACGCGACCGTCGACACCCGCTTCATCAACTCCCCCACGCCGCTCAAGCTGGCGGCGATCATCGTCGGCATCATCGCGACACTGTTGTCGTTGCTGGCGCTCGGGGTGCTCGACGCACGGGACGGCCGCGGGCACAAGCGGTTCCTCCCCGCCGGATGGTTCACCATCCGAGGCCCCGACGTCGCCGTCTTCCTCGTCCTGGCCGTGTGGTGGCTGATCGGCGGCAACACCTCCGACGACGGCTACAACATCACCGTCGCCCGGATCACGAGCGAGGCCGGCTACGCCGACAACTACTTCCGGTACTTCGGCGTCCCGCAGGACCCGTTCGGCTGGCACTTCCAAGTCCTGTCGTGGATGACGCACATCTCGGTCGCCACTCCCTGGCTGCGTCTGCCGAGCCTGCTGCTCGGTCTGCTCGGCTGGTGGCTCATCAGCCGGGAGGTGATCCCCCGGCTGGGTCGGTCGGTGCGCAACAGTTCGGCGGCCGTCTGGACCGGCGCGATGGTGTTCCTCACCATCTGGATGCCGTACAACAACGGCATCCGCCCGGAACCGGCCGAAGCCGTGGGCGCGCTGCTGACCTGGTGCTGCGTGGAGCGCGCGATCGCCACTCGGCGGCTGCTGCCCTACGCGATCGCCGCGATCGCCGCGGCCTTCACTCTGGCTCTCGCGCCGGGCGGACTGATGGCGGCGGCCGCCCTGGTGGCGGGCCTGCGCGGGATCGTCAAGACGATCGTCGACCGGCGCAGGCGCGACGGACTGCTCCCGATGATCGCGCCGCTGCTGGCGGCGGGCACGGCCGTGCTGTTCATGATCTTCTACGCGCAGGCGCTCGCACCGCTGCTGGAGGGCAACAAGGTGGCGGGCGAGGTCGGCCCCACCGAACAGTGGTGGCAGGAACCGGTCCGCTACTACTACCTGATCCTGCAGACCGGCGACGGCACCTTCCCACGCCGCTTCGGCATCCTGATGATGATCCTGGCGCTGGTGATCGCGATCTTCCGGCTCGCGTCGAGGCGATCGCCGCAGGGCATCGCGCGGGCTCCGATGTGGAGGCTGGTCGCCGTCATCATCGGCACGATGTTCTTCACCTCCTTCACCCCGACCAAGTGGACGCACCATTTCGGCATCTACGCGGGTATCGGCGCGGCGCTCTGTGCGGGCGTGGCGGCGATGATGGCCCCGGCCCTGCTCCGTTCGCGGCGCAACCGCGCATTCTTCGCGTCGGCCGTGTTGCTGGTGACGGCGGTGTCGGCGGCGGGCACCAACATGTGGTGGTACGTCGGAAGCTACGGCGTTCCCTGGTGGGACCGCCCGGTGGCCCTGGGCGGGATCAAGCTGAGTTGGATCGTGCTCTTCTTCGCCGTTCTCACCGCCGCGGTGGGTCTGTGGTACCACTTCCGTGACGACTACGTCGACGACGCGACCCGCACCGGCACCGCCCGTACCGGCTTGGCTCGGTTCAAGTTCTCGCCGTTGCCGGTGATCGCCGGACTGCTGGTCGTCTTCATGCTCGGCTCCTTCGTCAAGGGCGCCTGGGTGCAGCGCGACAGCTGGTCGTGGGCCAAGTCGAATGTGCGCGCGCTCACCGGTGACGAGTGCGGGTTGGCCAACGACGTCCTCGTCGAGGACGATCCGAATGCCGCGATTCTGCATCCGGCGGCCGTCGACGGACATCCCGCGCCGACGCCGCGCGCGGCCCTCTCAGGCCAGAACGTCGGCTTCACTCGAGACGGCATCCCGGCCGGAACGTTCATCGATCCGCTGGAGGAGAAGGACGGAACCGACGAGGACACCGATCCGGCGACCGCACCCCCGACCGCCGGGGGCGGCGCCGCGACCGCGGACACCGCCGACAACGGCACGGACGACACCGAGCAGAATCCGGTGGGCGCCGAGCCGACGGCACCCACCAGCGCCGTCCGGCTGCCCTACGGCCTCGATCCGGCCACCACCCCGGTGCTCGGCAGCTACGGCTCGCCGGGTGTCAACTCGGTGACCACCGACTGGTACGACCTCGGCTTCGAGGCGGGCCGCGCCCCGGCCGACAAACCCCTGCTGACCGTCGCCGCGGCGGGTTCGATCGAGGCGGTGAACGGCCTGGGCGCCCTCACCCCCGGACGGAAACTGACCGCACAGTTCGGCCGCCGGGAGGCGAACGGCCGGGTGACCCCGCTGGGCCGGGCGCTGACGCCGGTGGACGCGATGGAGCAGAAGTACTGGCGCAACATGCGGTTCGCGTTCGCCGACGCACCGCCGCGCGCCGATGTGGTCCGGCTCAGCGTGCTCGACGACGCCGCCGCGGTCAACGAATGGGTGGCGTTCACGCCGCCGCGCGTGCCCGCACTGCGCACCCTGAACGACGTCGTCGGGCGGACCGACCCGGTGTTCATCGACTGGATGCCGGGACTGGTGTTCCCGTGCCAGCGGCCGATGGCCGTCAGCTACGGAATCCTCGAGATCCCGGACTGGCGCATCATGCCCGACGCCGACGCCACCAAGCGCAACAGCCAGACCTGGTCGGCGGGCGTCAACGGCGGTCCGCTCGGCATCACCGACGGACTGCTCAAGGGCACGCTGGTGCCGACGTACCTGCGCAACAACTGGGGCCGCGACTGGGGCGGCCTGGAACGGTACGCGATGGTGGTCGACGCCGAGCCCGCCGAGATGGTTCACGGGTCGCATCAGGTGAGCGGACTGTACAACCCCGCGCCGATGCGCTCGAAGGGCTACTGAGGCTCCGCTCGGGAGAGGGGTGAGCAGCGGATCGGACCGGCTGCCGCGGGCCGCGGCGTTCTCAGTCGATCCGCAGCTCACCCATCTCGTCCCAGCCGTCGCCGTCGACCTGACGGGAGACGATCCTCGGGGTCGAGACGAGGTGCGGGCGCATCGCCTCCAATCCCGCGGCGAAGTGGTCGCTGGAGACGTGCGGGCCCGCTCCCTCGTCGGTGAAGGCCTCGACGAGCACGTACTCCGACGGATCGTCCAGGCTGCGCGACCACTCGAACCACAGGTTCCCCGGCTCGGCTCGCGTGGCCGCGGTGAATTCGGCCACCACGTCCGGGAACCGGTCGACGCTGTCGGGCTTGACCTGGAATTTGACGACGATGAAGTACATGCGGGTCCTGTCTGGAGTTGGGACGATTGCCGATCCCATTATCGGTCGTCCCGCCCGTACCGGCCACGGATCGCGGCGCCCGGCGGTCAACGGCAGTCGGTGCGCTTCTCGTGCCGGGCCGAGGTGAACAGGTCGATCGCGTCAATCGTCATGAGGGCGTTCCTTCCAGTCTCTTCTCGTTCGTATCGCCCTTCTCGTTCGCATCGCTGCGGTCACGCGCCGCGGCCTCCACGAGCGGCGTGACGGTGCGCGTCCGCCGAGGCGTGCGGCGCGGCAAGAGCACGATCGCCGCCACTGCCGCCAGGGCGAACAACCCGGCGGCCACCGCCAGCCCCAGGGCGTAGCCGCCACTCACCGCCACGGGGTCGACCGACGTCCCCGATCGGTGCGCTGCGATGGTGGCGAGGGCTGCCACTCCGACTGCACCGCCCAGTTGCCTGGAACTGTTCATGAGTCCGGAGGCCATGCCCGCCTCGTGCGGAGCGACGCCGGTGGTCGCGGCGGTCGCGACCGGCGCCAGGACCAGGCCGACACCGACGCTGGTGAGGATCGACGGGCCGAGCACATCGACCATGAAGCTGCCACCTGGATCGATCGTGGCGAACCAGCAGAGTCCGGCCGCCGCCACCACTGCCCCCGGCACCAGCGCGGTTCGCGGCGAGTGCGCCGCCGTGATGCGGACGGCGACGACGGTCCCGGCGATCAGTCCGGCCGTGAAGGGCAGGAACGCCACTCCTGTGGTCCCCGCGCTCAGGCCGAGGATGTTCTGCATGTACAGCGATACGAGATAGAACGCCGCGAACTGCCCGGCAGCTGCCAGGAAGACGATGATGTTCGCGCCCGAGACCCACCGGTCGGCGAGCAGACCCGGACGCAGCAGCGGTGCGGCAGACTTCGCCTCGATCACGATCAGACCCGCCAGGAGCAGCCCCGCGGTGGCCAGCGTCGCGATCGTGATCGCTGATCCCCAGCCGACGGTGTCGGCGCGCACGACGCCGAGCACCAGAAGTACGGCAACGGCGGTCGCGGCGAGCGCGCCCGGCCAATCGAGCCGCTGACCCCGTGCGGACGATTCTCCGGCAGGCACCCCGAGCGGGATGAGCGCGAGCGCCGTCATCACGATCGGAATGTTGACCAGCATGACCCAGCGCCAGCCGGCGTACTCGGTCAAGAGTCCGCCCGCGAGCACCCCCAGCGCGCCGCCGGCCGCATTGACCGCACTCCAGACCCCGAGGGCCCGCACCCGGGCCCCGCCCTCGGGAAACGTAGCGGTGAGCATCGCCAGTGCCGACGGTGCCACCGCCGCGGCACCGAGGCCCTGACCGGCACGGGCCGCGATCAACTGCCACGGCGCGTGCGCCGCGCCGCCGGCAAGGGAGCAGACGCCGAACACGATCAGTCCCGCGACGAAGACCCGGCGGCGGCCGTAGAGGTCGCAGGCGCGTCCGCCCAGCAGCAACAGTCCGCCGAAGACCAGGGCATACACGTGCACCACCCACGACAGATCGAGCGGAGCGAAACCCAGGTCGAGCCCGATGGTCGGGAGCGCGACGGTGACGACGGACATGTCCAGAGCGACGATGAACTGAGCGAAGCAGGCCGCGGCGAGCACCACCGTCGGCTTCCCGATCCTGTTTTTGTACATGTATAAAAACTAACGGCGCGCCCCTCGATTGTCGACCCCTGAGGAATGATGAGGGGCATGGCGCAACCTTCAGTTCCCCGAAAGAGCACAGGCAGGCCACCACGGATATCGCTCTCGGAGATCCTGGACGCGGCGCGCCGCATCGTCGACGAAGACGGTGTGGACCGCCTGACGATGCGGCGGCTGGCGTCGGAGATGGGAAGCGCGCCGATGGCGGTCTACCACCACGTCCGGAACAAGGACGAGTTGCTGGTGATGCTGTTGGACGACTACGCCGCGCAGAACCTGCGGCGATTCGAACCGCCGGAGCGGGCGCGCGATCGCGTCCTGTCCGGGGCCGACGCGATCCACGAGGCCCTCGTCGGCTGCCCGTGGATCGTGGAAGTGCTGACCGCCGACGATCTGCTCTCGACCTCGGCTCTCTGGTTCGTCGAACAGATCGTCGACGGTCTCGTGCAGGCCGGCCTGACGCTCGATCAAGCCGTCCGCGGGTATCGGTCGATCTGGTACTACACGGCGGGTGAGATCGTCGTGAAGACCACCGCGGCGCGCCGGCGGTCGGACGACCGCCGCACCACCTTCCGCGATCAGGTCTTCGCCGACCTCGATCGCAGCGAACTACCGAGACTCGCACAGGCCGCCGACCGCTGGGCGTCACTCACTTCGGCTGACACGTATCGCGAGGGCCTGGCCGCGCTGGTCGACGGGCTGCTTCAGTCGGTGCAGTCCCAGACGTAAGCCCCACCTCACCCGACGGCGGTCCCGACCAGCGAACCGATGCCGTATGTCACCGCCATCGCAATGCCGCCACCGATCACCATCCGCAGTGTCGGCCGCCACGGCGACGACTTGCCGAGGTACGCACCGAGGACCCCGGTGGCCGCCAGTGCCACAAGCACCGCGACCACCGCCACAGGGATGCGCCACTGTGCGGGCGGTACCAGGATCGCGATCAGCGGAAGCAGTGCTCCCACGGTGAACGACACCGCCGATGAGAACGCGGCCTGCCACGGGTTGGTGAGTTCGTGCGGATCGATTCCGAGTTCGGCCTCAGCGTGGGCGGCGAAGGCGTCCCGGTCGCTCAGCTCGGCGGCGGCCCGCCGCGCCGTCTCCGGTGACATGCCCTTCTTCTCGTAGATGCCCGCCAGTTCCTCGAGTTCTTCTTCGGGCTGGTTCCGCAGCTCCCATTTCTCCTTCGCGAGCATCGCCGCCTCGGTGTCGCGCTGCGTGCTCACCGACACGTACTCCCCCAGCGCCATCGACACCGCGCCCGCCGCGAGGCCCGCGATCCCCGCGGTGAAGATCGGACCGCGGTCGGCGGTCGCCGCGGCCACGCCGACGACGATGCCCGCCGTCGAGACGATGCCGTCGTTGGCGCCCAGGACTCCGGCGCGCAACCAGTTGAGCCGGCTCGCCAGCGCGCCGGTGTGGGGCTCGTCGGCATGCCCGCCGTCGGGCGTCGGCCTCGTCTCCGTCGTCATGAATCCATGGTCGCAGCTGGTCAGCGTCCCGGCAAGCAAGGTTTGGCAGGGCTGAGAAGTGTGAGCCGAGGGTTACCCGTGAACTTCCGTAGAGTCCGGCCGCGCGTCCTGACCGGTTCCCGCCGACACCGTAGATTCACTCGCATGGACACCATCAACGGGCTGCCCGCGCACCCGCTTCTCGTACATTTCGTCGTGGTCGCGGTTCCAGTCACCGCACTGGTGGCGATCGCCATCGCCGTATGGCCCAGGGCCCGGATCGCCCTCGGCGTCTTCCCGTCGATCCTCGCACTCGTCACGTTGATCGCCGTGCCGATCACCACATCCGCTGGTGAGGCATTGGAAAAGAAGGTCGGCTCGACTCCTCAGCTGGAGCAGCACACCCAGCTCGGCGACGAGCTGATCCTCGCGGTCGGTCCGCTGTTCGGGCTGATCGCCCTGCTCCAACTGCTGCGGTATCCATTCGTCACCGAACGGATTCCGCTGTCGGACAAAACTATCGGAGTCGTCGACGCCGTCGTGCGAGTCGCGGTCGTCGCAGCGGCGATCGCCTCGCTGGTGATGGTGGTGCTCGTCGGCGACAGCGGTGCCCGCGCGGTGTGGGGCGGTTAGTCTCGCGGCGGCTCAGCTGCCCGACAGAGTCGGATTGCAGAAAACCAGTTTCACTTATAAGTGCAACTGGTTTAGTGTCGAGACAACGACTGGGAGGTGTGTAGCGATGAGTGCAGTGATCGATCGGGGCGTCGGAAAGACCACAGTGACCGTGACGTCAGACCAAGTGTCGCAAGCCAGTGCAGTCGATCTGGCGGCCCTGCGTGCGGCGGTGCCGGCAGAATTGGCTGGAGTCCTTATTGAGGTGCTCCGGATCGTCGCCGCCGGCGGGACGGTAACCGTGGGATCGATGCCGGATGAGCTGACGACCACCGCCGCGGCAGACCTACTCGGCATGTCACGACCGACATTGATGAAGCTGATTCGAGATGAACAGATAGTTGCGCACAAGGTCGGCACCCACACTCGACTGAACACGTCCGACGTTCTCGCCTACCGAGACCGGCTGCGTGAGCAACAGCGGGCAGCGTTGTGGGAGCTACGCGAGTTCGAGCAGGCGGAGGACCTAGACTACTGACACGGCACCTCCTGTCGGCGACTCTGTCCCGCACGGGATCTATTGTGACTTGAGTGACTTCAGGAGTGCCGAACGTGCTGCCGGATGCGAACGTGCTTTATTCGCGAACACTTCGGGACTGGATTTGTCTCCTCGCCGCGAGATCAGGTCCGCCGCTGTTCCACCTGCGCTGGACCGAGGATGTGCTCGCCGAATTGGTTTACCACCTGCGCAAGAATCACCCGCATTACTCCGATCACCAGGTCGGCGGCGTCCGACAACGGATCATCAAAGTCGCGGTGCACGGTCGGATCGAGGGATACGAGGTCGACTCGGCGTTTGAGTACACCGATGAGTACGACGCGCATCTGCACGCCGCGGCTGAGCACGGCCGCATACAATACGTCGTCACCAACGATCGAGGATTCCACCGGTTCGCCGAGGCGAACGACGAACGTCTCGGATACGAGGTATATACCCCCGACGACTTCCTGATGCTCGTCCATCGGGACGCAATCGCCACCGTCCGCGAGGCTCTACTCGACCAGATCACCTACCATTGCCGTCTCGGCAGACCGTTCAACCTCGCCGATCGCCTCGAGGCCGCTCAAGCCCCGACCTTTGCCGCCGCGATCCGCGCGATGATGCAAGCCCCGGCTGTCGCGGAAGCGCTATCCCGCGCGTCGTCCTCGACCTGACCCGCACTGATTGCCCGCTGGGCAGGCGAGTCTCTCATTCCCTCCTGGTCCCCTCTCGTCAGCCAATGAGTGCGCTCGTTGTCAGAGGGGATCGGTAAGATTCGAACATAGAAACACAGCAGGAGTGTTCTCGGACACTGTGCAGGTCGAAAGGGGGTGGGTTCGATGGTCACGTCAGAAGTGCTGCCGGACGATCCGGCCGCCCTCGCCCGCCTGTTGGAAGCTGCGGCGACCAAGTTCGCGTCCCTGCCGCTGTCCGCGGTCCCCGAAGACGCCCTGTTGGAAACCGTCGAGACCCTCGAGCGCACGCATCGTCGTCTCGACGGTGTCGACGCCGCGGTGCTGGTGGAGGTCTCCGACCGCGGCGCCTACCGCAAAGCCGGATACCTGTCGGTGCATCAGTACCTGGCGCAGGGGTTGCGGCTCGGTGACGGTGCCGCCCGATCCCGACGCGTCAGCGCCGCCGGCATCGGACGATTCACCGACCTGCAAGGCCAGACCCGCGAACCGGTACTGCCGGCGACCGCGGTCGCGGTGGGCGAGGGTGCGATCGGTGCCGACCACGTCCGGGAGATCGACGCCGTCATGGACAAGATCCCCACCGCGATCGACGCGCAGACCCGGGCACGGGCCGAGGTGCAGTTGGCGTGGGTCGCCCGTGAGTTGAGTCCGGCCGGTGTCCGCACCGCCGGCATCCGACTGCTGGCGCACCTGGATCCGGACGGGACCGTCACCGACGAACGCGACCGCAAACGCCTGCGCGGCTTCACGATCCTGCCCCAGGATCTGCGGCTGATGAGCAAAGTCCGCGGCTACCTCACCCCGGCGTTGCGCGCGGAAATGGAGGCGGCACTGCCGTCGTGGGCCGCGCCGGGGATGAACAACCCCGACGACCCGGACTCCCCGTCCGGGACCGTGGAATCGGCCGACCCGGCCGCTCTGGCGGCCGCGGTGGAGCGTGATACCCGCACGCCGGGGCAGCGCACCCACGACGGTCTGCAAGCCCTGCTGCGCACCTCCCGCGGTGCTGGGGGTGGTCGGCGGTCGGGTGATCTGGTCATCACTGTCACCGACCACGAGTTGGCCGAGCGGGCTGGGGTGGCGTTGACCGCGACCGGGACTCGGGTGCCGGTGGCGGAGTTGATCGAGGTCGCCGCCGCCGCGACCCCGCATCTGGCCGTCTTCTCCGCCCACACCGGACAAGCCCTCTACCTCGGACGGGGACGCCGGCTGGCGTCGCGGGCGCAGCGGTTGATGCTCTTCGCCCGCGACCGCGGCTGCACCGCCCCCGGCTGCGCAGCCCCGTTCTCCCGGACGCAGGCCCATCATTTCCCGGACTGGGCCGACGGCGGACCCACCGACATCGACCACCTCGGCGCCGCATGCGGACGCCACAACCGCTCCGTCGGCCCCCGCCCCGGGCAATGGCAGACCACCATCCTGATCGACGGACCCCACGCCGGCCGCATCGCCTGGCGACCCAGCGGCAACACCAGCCGCGGCGGGACAAGACCACCCGGATGGCGGATCAACCAGATCCACCACGCCGAACTGTTACCGGACCACCAACCCCAGCCGCCGCCCGAACCCAGCGAATCTCGCATCGAGAACTACCTCGACACCCTCCTGGCCGCCTGACCACGAGCAGAGACCGGCCGCGGCCGGAAGGATACCGATCGCTAGATCGGCATCAAGTAGTGCTTGCGCGGGTTCCGCAGCACCTGCTTGTCGCGCAGCTGTGCCAGCGCCTTGCGGAGTTGGAGTCGAGTCTGCGCGGGTTCGATGACCGCGTCGACGTACCCCTTCTCCGCGGCGAGGTACGGGGTCGCCATCATCGCGTTGTAGAAGGCGATGAAGTCCTGCCGGACCTTGTCGGCGTCGTTGGCCGACAGACCCTCGGTCTGCTTGCGGGTCAGCACGGCCGCTGCCGACTCCGCACCCATGACGGCGATCTTGGCCGTCGGCCAAGCGAAGTTGATGTCGGCGCCCAGTTGCTTGGAGCCCATCACCGCATACGCGCCGCCGTAGGCCTTGCGCAAGACCACGGTGATCTTCGGAACGTCGGCCTCCACGTAGGCGTAGAGGAACTTGCCCGACCGCCGGATGGTCCCTTTCTGCTCCTCCACCAGGCCCGGCAGGATGCCGGGGGTGTCGACGAGGAAGATCAGCGGGATGTTGTAGGCATTGCAGATCCGGACGAAGCGCGTCGCCTTCTCCGCCGAGTCGGTGTCGAGGGTTCCCGCCATGACGCTCGGCTGATTGGCGACCACGCCGACGCTCCGACCGTCCACTCGCGCGTAGCCGGTGAGGATGTTCGGGGCGAACAGCTCCCCGACCTCGTGGAAGGCGCCGTCGTCGAACAGGCGGATGATGATGTCCCGCATGTCGTAGCCGGCATTGTCGTTGTCGGGCATGAACGTGTTGAGGCTGAGGTCCGACTCGGTGATCTCCGGCTCCAGACCCGGGTTGATGATCGGCGGCTCCTCGTGTGCGCTCGACGGCATGTACTGCAGGTACTCGCGGACCCACTCGAATGCCGCCGCCTCATCCGGTGCGATGTGGTGGATGTTGCCCCACCGCGCCTGGTTGTGGGCGCTGCCGAGGTCTTCGGCCGAGATCTCCTCACCCGTGGTCTGCTTGATGACGTCGGGCCCGGTGACGAACATGTAGCTCTTGTCCTCGACCGCCACCAGGATGTCGGTGTTGGCAGGCGTGTACACCGCGCCGCCCGCGCATTTGCCGAGGATCACCGAGACCTGCGGCGCCAGACCCGACAGCAGGTCGTTGCGGCGTCCCATCTCGGCGTACCAGGCCAGCGATGTGACGGCGTCCTGAATGCGGGCGCCGGCCGAGTCGTTGATACCGACCATCGGGCAGCCGAGCTTGCCCGCCCATTCCATCAGCGCTGACACCTTGCGGCCGAACATCTCACCGACGGTGCCGCCCATCACGGTCTGGTCGTGACTGAAGGCGGCCACCGGCCGTCCGTGGACCAGCCCGTGACCGGTCACCACGCCGTCGCCGTAACCGGTCTCCCCGGCTCCCGGCATCTTGGCGAGCGCACCGACCTCCACGAAGGTCCCCGGGTCGAACAGCAACTCCAGCCGTGCGCGCGGCGACAGGATGCCCTTCTTGGCGCGCTTGGCGATCGCCTTCTCGCCCCCGGGTTCCTTCGCCAGTTCGAGCTTCTCGCGCAGATCGGCGAGCTTGGCAGCAGTCGTGTCAGTCACTACGTGTGCCCTTTCCGTCACTTCTCGGTACTGATATCTGCCATGCGGCGGGCCAGGTCGGCTGCGACCTTCGCGACGTAGGGCTCATCCACGATGGCCAGGTGGTCGCCGCCGATGTGAATGATCTCCAGATCGTCCACCACCTCGCCCCAGCGCCCGTCCTCATCGATCTCGGCCCACTGCGGCTCGAGTTCGATGGCTCCGTCGTGCATCTTGTCCGCGCGGTAGAGCACCACCTTGCCGTCGTACGGCGTGGGATCGATCTCGGTGAGCGCACGGTTGTCGAGGAACGACGTCCGCTGATGCTCGATGATCCCGCCCGGAATCTTGGTCCCCGACATCGACATCATCTCGGTGATGATCGCGAACTGCTCGTTGTCGTCGGCGGCGACGAGCCGGTCCATCGGGATCGGCACGTCCTCGTCGAGCCCGTAAGTCTTGATCGCGAACGCCTTCCAACGCTCCAGCCGCGCTCGCTTGTTCTCCGGGGTGTCGGGCACGTCCCGGGTCGGGCGCACCACATCGATCAGTCCGACGAAGGCGATCTCCTCGCCCTCCTCGCGGAGCAGCTGTGCAGCGCCATAGGCCAGCGCCCCGCCCAGAGACCAGCCCACCAGCACGTACGGACCGTGCGGCTGCACCTCGCGCAGGCGCGGCATGTACTGACGTACCCGCTCTTCGATGGTGCCCTCGACTCGGTCGAAGCCGATCACCGGCTGGTCGTCCGGCAGCCGCTTGAGCAGTGCCTCGTAGGCCGAGGTGTTGCCGCCCGCGGGGTGGAACACCAGCATCGGCGTCGGGTCGCCCGCGGCGGTGTCGAACGTGTGCTTCGGCGTGCCGTCGGAATTCTTCGGGACACGCAGGAACCGCACGAAGCCGTCGATGTCGGCAGACGCCTCCATGTGCTGACGAACGTAGTTCGAGAGCTCCTCGATCGTCTCCGAATCGAGGACGTCCTCGACGTCGATCTCGCCTCCGGTGCGCTCGTTCAGCCGCTCGGTGAGCTTCTCCGCGGTCTCGTCGTCGAGCACCGGCAGCTTGTTGAAGACGCCACCGGCCGACTTGCCGGTCACCACCGCGTACGCACCGTAGGTCAGGCGTTCGGCAGCATCGCGCGGCGGCACATCGGTGCCCGAAGCCTCCGCCACCGACGCCTGGTCGGTGATGGTGGGAGCCTGTGCGGGCGGGGTGTCGGTGGCGGTCTCGGCCATCTTGGGCGCTTCGCTCACCTGGCTCCGACTCGACTCCTCGCTCGCGCTCGTCGTCGGCTCAACGGGCTCGACCTGCTTTGCAGGCTCCGGCGCATCGGGCGCCTGTCCCTTCAAAGCATCCTTGGCCAGTTCCGCATCGATGTAGGCGTTCAGCGCGGCGGTGTCGAGTTCTCCGCCGCCGGTGGCCTTCTCCAGGTCGTCGAGCTGATCGCGGTGGGTGACCGCGAAGGCGACGAACTTCTCGACGTCCGACAGATCAGCCTGTCGCATCGCCTGCAGCTGCAGCTGCGGGATCTCGAACTCGTACTCGACGCGGTTCTTGATGCGAACCGCCATCAGGGAGTCGAGGCCCAGTTCGATGAGGGGGATCTCCCGCGGCAGGTCCTCGGGGTCGTAGCCCATCGACTCGCCGACGATGACCGCGAGGCGGTCGCCCACGCTCTCTCCGGAGTCCGGGCTCCACCGGTCGCCGATCACGTCGACGACCTCGTCCTCGACGACCACCTTCTCGTCGACGAAGCCGGAGGCCTTCGCGGCCTCGGCAGGCGTCTGCGCGTCCGCGCCGGTCGCGGACGGCACCGGCTCGCGCACCGTGCCGCCGGTCACCGCGGCCTGGTAGAGCAGCGCGAATCCGCCCTGCGGACCGGCGTGCACACTGATCGCCGCGCCACCCGGGTGGCCGGTGAGCGTGGTCGTGACCGTGCCGTCGGTCGGGAAATCACCGAGCGACTCGACTGCCGCCACCGCGGCGCCGGAACCGAGCACCTGCTTCGCCGCGGCGAGCACCAGCTCCCGCGGATCGGTGACCGCCGCGGCGTTGACCTCCCAGGCGTGCCTGCCGTCGGGCAGCGCGACGTGCGCGCCCGGCACCGAACCGGCACCCGAGCCACCGGAGATCACTGCATCGATCCAATACGGCTTGCGCTCGAACCGCGTTCGCGGAATGTTCGCGAACCGCTGATCCGGTCCGGTGCCGAACAGCGCCGCCACATCCACCGGATGCCCGTGGACGTACAGCTTCATCAGCGCGTTGACGAGCCCGTAGCTCTCGTCCTCCTTGCGGCGCAGCGTCTCGATCAGCTCCGCGTCGTGCACCCCGGCGCCGAACGTGGTGGCAGCCACCGAGATCAGGACGGCGGGATTCGGCGAGAGTTCGACGAACGTGCGGTGCCCGGCCTCCACCGACTTCGCGATCGCCTGGGCGAACCACACACTGTGGCGCAGGCCCTTGAGGTAGTAGTCGATCGTGAACACGTCGGGGGTGCCCGGACGGTAGAAGGTCTCGCGGTCCACCGAGCTGTAGACGCCGTACTTCAACGGCTGCGGCTCGATGCCGGTGATCTCGTAGGAGAGTTCACCGAGCAGCGGGTCCATCTGCGAGGTGTGGCTCGCGCCCTTGGTCTGCAGCTTGCGGCCCAGCTTGCCCTCGGCCTCGGCACGCGCCACGATCGCGTCCACCTGTGGTCCCGGACCGCCGATCACCGTGTGCGTGGGAGCCGCGTAGACGCAGATCTCGAGGTCCGGGTAGTCCACGAGGACGTCGTTGATGTCTTCCGCGCTGTACTCGACCAACGCCATGAAGCGCACCGCGTCGCCGGTCAGCATCGCCTCGCCCTCGCCCATCAAGCGCGAACGCTGGCAGATCACCCGCGTGGCGTCCTCCAGCGACAGTCCGCCGCTGATGTAGGCGGCCGACGCCTCGCCCATCGAGTGCGGAACAAGGACGCCGGGCTCGGCGCCGTAGTGGCGCATCGTGTCGGCCAGCGCCACCTGGATCGTGTAGATGCCGATCTGCGCGGTCTCGATCTCGTACGTCCGCGCATCGTCGAGGAAGATCTCGACCATCGAATACCCCAGCTCCCGCTGGATGTAGGCGTCGACGCGGTCGGCGTACTTCGCGAACACCGGGTTCTCGGTGTACAGCTGCTTGGCCATCTTGCGATGCTGCGAGCCGAAACCGGAGAGCAACCACACCGCGGACGCGGCGTCGGGAGAGTCGCAGGTGTAGACGAAGGGCAGCGACTTGCCTTCGGCGACCGCGCGCATGCCCTTGACCGCGTCCTCGTACGTACGAGCCATCACCACCGAGCGCGTGCGGCCGTGGTTGCGGTGAGCCAGGGCACGGCCGATCTCCGCCAGCGGCGTCTGCCTGCCCTCGTCCGACTCCAGCCACTCGACCAGCTCCGCGGCGGCCTTGCGCCGGCGCGAGGCCAGAAAACCGGAGATCACCAGGGGCACTACAGCGCCGGGGACGGCGGCCGGCGCGAAGCCCTCCGCCGGATCGGCCTCGGGTGCTTCCGCGGCGACCGGCTCACGCTTGGCCTGAGCCGCGAGCACCGCCCGCTCGGCCTCGGTGAGGAAGTCGTCGTCGTCGAGATCGTCGGGCACCGGGACCCCGGCGGCGGCGTCGGCGTCGGCGGGCGAGGCCGCGCGGTCTTCGAAGTCGGACGGCAGCACCTCGCGGACCACGACGTGCGCGTTGGTTCCGCCGAAACCGAATCCGGAGACACCGGAGACGGCGTGCCCGGAGTACCGCGGCCACTCGGTCGGTTCGGTGATCACCCGGAGGTTGGTGGCCTCGAACTGGATGTACGGGTTGGGTCCTGCGTAGTTCAGCGAAGCGGGGAGTTTGTCGTTCTGAAGCGAGAGCACCACCTTGGCGAGCGCACCGGCGCCCGCCGCCGACTCCATGTGACCGAAGTTGGTCTTGGCCGAGCCGAGCAGCATCGGCGCGTCGCCGCTGCGGCCGCGACCGACCACGCGGCCGAGCGCATCGGCCTCGATCGGGTCGCCGAGCACGGTTCCGGTGCCGTGCGCCTCGACGTAGTCGACGGTGCGCGGGTCGATGGCGGCGTCGGCGTACGCCGATCGCAGCACCTCCACCTGGGCTTCGGGATTCGGCGCGAAGATGCCGTTCGAGCGTCCGTCGGAGTTGACCGCGGAACCGGCGATCACCGCGAGAACGGTGTCGCCGTCGCGGCGGGCGTCGGCCATCCGCTTGAGGACGAAGACGCCGCCGCCCTCGGCGCGGATCATGCCGTTGGCGTCCGAGGAGAAGGCCTTGATCCGACCGTCCGGCGCCTGTGCGCCGATCTGGTCGAAGCCGAGCGTCGCGGCCGGGGTGATGAGCATGTTGACGCCGCCGGCGATGACGACATCCGAATCACCGTTCCGCAGGCTGCGCACGCCCTCGTGAACGGCGACCAGCGACGACGAGCACGCCGTGTCGATGGCGAGCGACGGGCCGTGGAAGTCGAAGAAGTACGACACTCGGTTCGCGATGATCGACGTCGCCGTACCGGTCAGCGCGTACGCGGCCGTCTCCGATGCGCCTTCGCCGAGCCCGAGGGTCGCCAGCAACTGGTAGTCGTTGGTCGAGGTGCCCATGAAGACGCCCACCTGGCCACCGCGCAGGTCACTCGGCGGGATGTGCGCGTGCTCCAGCGCCTCCCACGTCAGCTCCAGTGCGAGCCGCTGCTGCGGGTCGACGTTCTCCACCTCGCGCGGGCTCATCTGGAAGAAGTCGGCGTCGAAGCCCGTCACGTCGTCCAGGTAGCCGCCGCGGACGTTGCCCTTCTCGATGGCCTCGGCCAGTCGCGGGTCGGCCTTGAACTCGAGCCACCGGTCGTCCGGCAGATCGGTGATGCCGTCGACGCCGCTGATCAGCGCCTCCCACGTCGACTCCGGGGTGGTGCCCGCCTTGGGGAACCGGGTGGCCAGGCCGACGATGGCGATATCGTCGTCGGCCGATCGCTCACGCTCCCAGAACCGGTCGGCCTCGACGTCGAGTCCCTCGTCGGGATCGCCTTCGATGATCCGCTTGGCCAGCGACGCGATCGTCGGGTGGTTGTACGCGGCGGTCGCGGTGAGGATGACCCCGGTGAAGTCCTCGACGTCGGCCGCGAGCGCGACGGCGTCCCGCGAGGCCAGTCCGAACTCCTCCATCGGGCGGTCGTCGGAGATCTGCTCGACGGCCACACCCGTGGCCCGCGACACCCAGTTGCGGAGCCAGTCGCGCAGTTCGTCGACGGTCAGGTCGCCGACGGTCTCGCCGTTCGAGACGGCGCGGCCTGCCGGGGACTCAGTGCTCTCGGAGGGCCCGGTGCGCTCGGTGGGCCCAGTGGTGTCGGAGGGCGCAGTGCTGTCAGACGGCGCGGTGTTCTCAGTTTCAGACATCGTATTCAGCCTACCGGTGGCGTTAATCATTTCGTTACTCAGCAAAAGGCCCGGTATGTCACGGCGTGACATACCGGGCCGGTCGCCGTCTCATGCGTCGGCGTCGGGGAACGCGGTCTGCTGGTACCCGCCGCGCAGGGTTCCGTCGATGTACGCGGCCTTGGTGGCGCGGCGTGCGATCTTGCCGCTGGACGTACGCGGAATGGAACCGTTCGGGACCAGCAGCACGTCGCGGGCCATCACGCCGTGCCTGCCGGCGATGGTCGCGCGTACGGCGTCGGCCACTTCCTGCGGGTCGGCTTTGCGTCCGGGACGCTCGGCGACGATCACCAACTGCTCGGACGAGTCGTCGGGATCGCGGGTGAGTCCGCTGAAACCGCCCTCGAAGACCTCGTCGGGCAACTGGTTGGCCGGCACCGCGAATGCGGCGACGAAGCCCGGACGGATCGCGACGCTCGCCTCCTGGGCGCTCGCTTCGAGATCCTGCGGGTAGTGGTTGCGGCCGTCGACGATCACCAGGTCCTTGACTCGCCCGGTGATGTACAGGTCGCCCTCGTACCAGACGCCGAAGTCGCCGGTCCGCATCCAGCGGTCGTTGTCGGGTGCGCCCTCGGCGTGGCTGCCGCTCTCGAGCCGCTTGGCCAGCCGGTTGTGGAAGGTCTCGACGGTCTCCTCGTCCTTGTTCCAGTAGCCCTCGCCGATGTTCAGTCCGTTCAGCCAGATCTCACCGACCCGCCCGTCGGCCTGCTCCTCGCCCGTCTCCGGGTCGACGATGGCGGCCCACTGGCTCAGCGCCACCTGACCGCACGAGACCTGCGCCACGGCGCCCTCGGCCTCCGGGTCGACCGGCACGAATTCGCCCTGATTGAGCTTCTCGCGGTCGACGTACCGGACGAGCGCCTCGTTGTCGCGCTGGGTGGCGGAGACGAACAGCGTGGCCTCGGCCATGCCGTAGCAGGGTTTGATCGCCTTGGGCGAGAGCCCGTACGGCGCGAAGGCCTCGTTGAACTTGCGCATCGAACTGACGGTGACCGGTTCGGAACCGTTGATCAGGCCGATCACGTTCGACAGGTCGAGCGTCTCGCCCTCGTGGGGCAGACCGCGCAGCGCCGCGTGCTCGTAGGCGAAGTTGGGGGCCGCGGCGTAGGTCGGGGCGTGGTCGTCGACCGCCGCCAGCTCGCGGATCCAGCGGCCCGGGCGGCGCACGAAAGCCATCGGGCTCATGATCGTGACGTAGCGGCCGCCCAGCGCGGGCAGGATCACGGTGAGCAGACCCATGTCGTGGAACAGCGGCAACCAGGTGACGCCGCGGGCGTTGCGGTCGATCTCGATGGTGTCGTAGATCTGCAGACAGTTCGCTGCCACCGCCCGGTAGGTGATCTCCACGCCGGCGGGCACGCGGGTCGAGCCGGAGGTGTACTGCAGGTAGGCGACCGAGTCGAGGCTGTTCCGGTCGGCCACCGGCGGCACCCAGGAGGCGCCCACCGAGTCGGGAACCGCGTCCACCGCGATCACGCGGGGGCGCTCCTTGGCCGGACGGTCGGCGAAGAAGTCGCGCACCGCCTCGGCCGATTTCGTCGAGGTGAGGATCGCCGAGGGCTTGCAGTCCTCGAGGACACCGATCAGCCGGTCGGTGTGGCCGGGCTCGTCGGGACTGAACAACGGCACGGCGATGTTGCTCGCGTACAGCGAGGCGAAGAAGCCGATCACGTACTCCAGCGACTGCGGCGCGAGGATCGCGACCCGGTCACCCGGCTGCGTCACCTGCTGCAGCCGCGCGGCGACGGCGCGCAGACGCTTGCCGAACTGCGCCCAGGTGAGGTCGATGCGCTCACCGTCCCGCTCCCGGCTGAAATCGAGGAAGCGGTAGGCCAGGGTGTCGGCCTGTTCCCGAACGTTGCGCTCGACATAGTCGACCAGCGTCACGTCGTCCTCGAAATGGAGGTTGCCGGTCTCGTCGAGGAACTGCTCGAACTCGGTATTCAGCATCCGTTAACTCCTGTTACCCGCACTCTTGCACGGCCTTGGGTCAATTGATCCGCACGCGTCCCCCCGTGGCACCACGGTGCCCAGCCCCCCGAACGTACGAAAACCTCGGTCAGTTTACTCTCCCCGCAGAAGCGGGATGACAGGCGCGAACGCGTCCATCTGCGTCGGGAATACTCCCACGTAGCTCATCGTGGTCCGGCGGCGGACTTCACGGATCTGCTCGGCGATCTCCTCGAAGGAGCCGAAGGCCAGGTACGGCGACGAGAGGATGTCGTCGACGGTCAGCTCCACATCGCGCGCGATGTTCGGCGGATACCCCTGCTCCAGAGCCTTGAGCGCCATCTCCGCGGTGGCCACGCGATCGTCGGTGACGACGATGGTGGCGATGGTCCAGTTCAGTTCGATCTGATCGAACCGGTCGCCGGCGGCCTCGCGGATCCGGTCGACGCGCTCGATGGTCTTCTCGATCGTCATGTCCGACAGCCGGAGCTTGCCCTCGCGGGTGGTGCCGGTCGCCACCGAGATGATGTCGGCGTGCTTGGCGGCGAGCGCGAGCATCTTGGGACCTCCGCCGCCGACCGCGATCGGCGGTCGCGGCCCCTGGCGCGGTCGAGGCGACCCCTCGAGGCCCTTGATCTGGTAGAACTCGCCGTCGAAGTCGACGGTCTCGCCTCGCATCAGCTTGTCCAGGATCGTCAACGACTCGTCGAGCCTGCGGATCCGCTCGCCGGGCGTGCCGAATTCGATGCCCGCCTTGTCGAACTCCTCTTTCATCCAGCCCGAGCCGATGCCCAGCTCCAGCCGGCCCTTCGACAGGACGTCGATGGTGGTGGCCTCCTTGGCCAGCACGGCCGGATGCCGGAAACCGTTGGCCAGCACGGACGTCGCGAGACGGATGGTGCTGGTGGCCTGCGAGAGCGCACCGAGGGCCGCGAGCGGCCCCACCTGGTTGCCCATGTGATCCGGTATCGCGAAGGTGTCGTACCCGTACTCTTCAGCGGTCTGGGCGAGCTTCACGAATTTCCGGGCGCCGCCCTCGTCCTTGTTGCCCTCGCCGCCCGCGCCGAAGCGGAACTTCCGAAGTCCGTCGGCGGTGTGCGTCGACGAGTCTTTGGCAGTCGTCACGAAGCGTTCTCCTCATAGGTCTGCGGCCCGCTGCGCGGGCCCCAACCCGAGAAGGCTATCGCAGGCAGTCGCATCGCCCAAGCTGACCGGCACTGATACCGCCCCTGTCGGGCGGCGCGGGTCTCGGGGAGCCGGTCTCCGGTTCAGGTGTGCTCGGGATGCGGCGCACCGGAGATCAGCTTCGAGGCCCACGCGGTCATCCACTGCGTGGCGCTCTGTCCGCTGTTCGACTTCCAGTACCGGGTGGTCGCGTACAGGGCGTGCACCGGGTTGCCCGCCGCGTTCGCCAGCTTGCCGATCGCACTCAGCGGATCGTTGACGGTCGGCGAATCGCAGATGAGGTCGCCGGGCGCACAGATCGAGTAGACGCGATCGGAGAGGTCGCCGAAACCGCCGCTGCGAGCGCCGGACAGCGTCGTTCCGGGAACCATGCTGCCGAAACCGCCGAGTGCGATCTCGGCGCCGACACCGGCCGGGCTCGGCGCCACGTCGTGCTGACCGCCCGGCTGACGACGGCCGTCGGCGATCATCCCCACGCCCAGGACCAGGTCCTGGTCGGCCGCCGGGATGGGACCGCGGCCGTTGGCGATATCGCTCGCGACATCGCCGGTGATGACCGCGCCCTGGGAGAAGCCCATCAGCACGTACCGCGTCAGCGGGCAGTGCGCATGCGTCTTGCGGAGCTTCTCCTCTGCACGCCGGGTGCCCTGAGCACGCGAATCGTCGTAGCTCGCCTGACGGTCCGCCAGGTTGGTCGGATTTCGGAACTGCGCCTTGTACGGCACGGTGTACACCTCGGTCCGCGACCGATCGAACTTCTCCTCCAGCGGCGAGGAGACCTTCAGCATCAGCGACTTCGGGTTCGCGGTGGGATGGTACGGATCGTCGCCCGCCTTCGACTCCCATGTTCCCGGGATCACCAGGGTCAACACGTCGGGACAGTCGGCCGGTTGCGCCTGCGGACGGTTCGACGGCGCCGTGGTGGTGGTGCCCGGCTGCCCGGGCCCCGGCGGAGGGGGCGGCGGCTTGAGCCACTGATAGATCAGGAATCCGATCAGCAGCGCAGCGACGATCGCGAGGACGAGCACGATCAGCAGCAGCCGCCCGATTCGGCGGCGCTTCAGCACAGGTTCTTCTCTGCCGCGGTGATCACCTTGTCGGACTTCGTGTTCGCCTCGGCGTCACTCTTGGTCATCGGGCCGATCGCGGCACGCACGTACGCCTTCACCAGCATGGGATCGGCCTTCTGCGACTTCGCGTCGCACACGTAGTGACCCATGGTCAGCGCCACGTTGTTGTCGTCGTCGCCCATGAACGAGACGTTCTGCTTCTTCAGATCCGTCAGATACGCCTTGTCCTTGTCGCTCAGCTTGATGCCGCTCGGCGGCGGCGATCCGCCCGGGAAGTTGCCCGGCGGCGTGGTGGACGAGTTCGGCTTGGTCTCGGGCGGCGACACGGCGGCCTTCGACGCCCCGCTCTCGGCCTGCTTGGACGCCTCAGCCGATGCGGACGCCTTGCTCGAATCCGATCCGGGCATCGTGGTGGTGGTGACTGGCGCGGTGCCGATGGGGGCGCTCGCGGTCGACGAATCGCTGCACGCGGTGAGCGCGCCGACCGCGACGGCGAGCGCTCCCGCCGCGACGGCGAGCCGGAGGTACTTGGCAGTCATGACGGCAAGCCTACCGCCGTCGAGCGGCCCGACCCGCCGCGCAAAGGGGTTCACCTGCGAAGACATGGCAATTCCTCAGACGAAACTCAGGCAGTGGTGGTGCGGGTCACTCGACCCGGGCACCGCCCTGCGGAGTCCAGGTGATCTTGCCGCGTTCGAAGGTGTTGAACTTGACGCCGTCGCGGCCGGTCTGCTCGTCGCTGGTCGGCAGTCCCAACCGGTCCGCGGCGGGCACGTACGCGCCGCCGATCGCGCCGCCGACCACCTTCGGCCCCTTCGGTCCGGTGAAGATGCGTCCGTTGCGGAAGTCCTGGGCACTGCCACCGGGCACCGGGTACTGCGGGGTGAGGCAGCCGCCGAGATCCTTGACCTGCGGCGCCTTCTTGAAGGCGTCGCCCACCTGGCACGCCACCTTGTCGCCGCTGAGTCCCAGCGCGCTCGCGGCCTGCGGCCACGCCTGTGCCATTTCGAACTCCCAGTAGGGCCAGGTGTGCGTACCCGACGGCCGGTAGACGGCCTGCCCCGGGATGCCCAGCTTGTTGAGGCGGGAGGCGAACTGCTGGCTGGTGACCCGAGAGAGGACCTCCAGGCCCACGCCGGAGTAGTTGGTCGCCAACAGCGGGATGTCGGAGGGCTTGTCGTGGGGGCCCACCACGCCGTTGCCCGACGAGATGTACAGGCTGGTGCCCCGCAGCTTGGATGCGAGCACGTACGGGTCGTGCTCCTTCCAAGCCGGGTCGCTCGGCGGTCCGAACATCTTCATCGAGTCGTAGCCGCCGCCGTCGCGCAGGGCGAACTGGACGGCCTGCGGCATTCCGTACGACGACAGCTGGAGAATGCCCGAGAAGGACGCCGCGAACCGGTAGAAGCCGGGGTTGCGGGCAGCGAGCATCATCGCCGCCGAACCGCCCATCGACAGACCTTCGATGCCGCGCACGTCGGTGGATCGCCACTGTCCCTCGAGGATCGGCGGCAGCTCGTGGATCAGGAAGGTCTCCCACTGGTAGTTCTTACCGCGGTCGGGTTCCTTCCAGTCGGTGTAGAAGCTCGACTCTCCGCCGACCGGCATGATCACGTTGACGTTCTTGTCCTGATAGAACTGCTCGGCGTTGGTGTTGATGAGCCAACCGCTCTGGTCGTCCTGCGCCCGCAGTCCGTCCAGCATGGTCAGCTGAGGGAACTTGGCGCCCGGGTTCGAGAACCAGTCGCGGGCCAGGAGGATCTGAACCTGGATGTCGGTGTTCATCGCGGGCGAGTGCACCCACAGCGCCACGCGGTGCGAGCTGTACCAGTACGTCTTGGTGACCACGGCCGGCGGTGCCGGCTTGGCCGGAGCGGGCTTGGCTCCCGGCTTGTCGCCGGGCTTGGCGTCCGGCTTCGCGCCCGGCTTGGCGGGGGCGGGCTTGTCGGCGCCCGGCTTGGGCGCGGGCTTGGGAGCCGGCTTGGCGGGCGCCTGCTGCGGCGGCTGGGGCGCCGGATCGGCGAACGCGGGCCCCGCACCGGCGGCGACCATCGATACGGCCACGGCGAGACTCGCCGCGCCTCGTCTCGCGGTCGTCGTCTTGGTCCAGATCTTCACTGCGTACTCCTCACAAGTCCCCGGCCGTGCCTTCTCGCGCCCACGCGACACCGGGCGTCTCCCGTGTTTTTACACGGGAAATCCTCAGTTCGGTGCGCGCCACGCTGTGACTCGTGTGAATTATGTGACTGAAGTGTCTAAGACGTCCCGGAATGACGCGACCGAACCAGCCCCGCCCGGCCCCCGCCCGGCCACAGTCGGCCCGACAACGGACTGAGCCGCGACATCGCGGATGCGATGTCGCGGCTCAGGCGAGATGTGCTCTAGCGCGCGGCCAGTGGGATCAGTTGAAGAATCCCCGGGCCTTGGCGTTCCACAGCATGTCGCTCCAGTAGCCCCAGGCGTGGGTGCCGTTGGCGGAGTACGACATCACCGGGACTCCCTGGACGAAGGCCGCAGCCTCGAAGGCCTTGGCCTGCGCGAACGCCAGGAGCTCGAGCGGCGTGCCCTTGAACAGGTCGTCGAAGGTGTTCTGCGGGTAGTTGTAGCGGCCGAACAGACCGTTACCCGAGCCGACGAAGATCTTGAGGCCGTGCATGCGGTTGATGAGCATGAACGGATCGTTCTGCGTCCAACGCGGGCTCCACGGCGGACCCCACATCGCGTCGACGTTCCACGGCTGCGGCTCCACGTCCAGCATGGCCAGACGGAGCGCGGTGCGCATGCCCGGCGCCGACAGCGTCAGGTAGCCCGACAGCGAGCCGGCCGCGTAGTAGAGGTCACGACGCTGCGCGGCGTGCGTCAGCGCGGCACCGCCGCCCATCGACAGACCCATGATGGCGTACTTGCCGCCCTTGCTCGCGAAGCCCTTGCTGCGCAGAGCCGGGACGAGGCGCTTGTCGAGCACGCAGCCCCACTTGTACGCCTTGCGCTGGCCGTTGAAGTTCGACGGCGCATCCCAGTCGGTGTAGAAGCTGGCGGGACCGCCCACCGGCATGACGACGTTGACGCCGCGATCGGCCATCGCGCGGGCGTTGGTCTCGATGTCCCAGCCGCTGCGGTCGTAGCGCGCACGCATTCCGTCCAGCAGGATCACCGTGCGGGTGTTGCCGGGCTTGCGCCAGGCCTGCACCTTCACCTGACCGGGGGCCATCGACTTGTTGCCGAAGGCGCCGTTGGTCGGCATGCCACAGGCGTCGATCCAGAACCCCGCGTACGACGCGGCGCTCGCCTGACCCGCTCCGATGGCGGTACCCATCAGCCCCATGGCAGTGAGCACTGCGACGAGGACCGCGGTGAACCGGCGATGGCCGGCCTGCGGTTTGCTCTTAGCTACGCGCATTGACTGCATTCTCCCTAACTCTGCTTTGCACTCACCGGCGGTCCTGAGACCACCTGTGAACCTCTTCGGCACGCGTGGGCACCGTCGTTGACGTCACAAAAGTCACATCTGCAACTGGATAGAGCGAGCCTATTCGACTCTCCCACCCTCACCAAACCCTGTGATCGCAATCACATCGCCTGGTCAGTCGACTTGTGCACAGCCGCTCCGCGGGCCTTCACCCTCGTTGCGGCCACGCCGTTTCTATCGTGCAACCGAGCAAGGACGTTACCGTTTCGATATCTGGCCCGCCAATCGGTGAGAGCTATCTGACACATGTCCGTCTCAGCTTCACCTGAGGCGGCTCTCAGTTATCCGAGGTCAGCCCCTTGGGCATCGCCAAGCCGCACCGCTCGATCTCGTATTTCGGTTCGCGGGCGATCCGGTAGGAATTGAACTCTGCGGCCTGCCGCAGATTGTGCCGGAATCGGGCGAATGTCCAGGTGCCCTTGTACGAGGCGAATCGCGCTTCGGTCATCGGGCAGGTCAGTGCCACGCGGGCCATCTTCACCTCGTCCCGGTCGATGAACGCCGGGAAACCCGAGACGCTTCCGCTCTCGGCGACCACCCACTCGGTCGGCAGATGCTTGTCGTGCCCGATGCGCCCGTCGGTCAGCCGCGGCGTGTGCGCCGCCAACGGATACGCCAGGCCCATCTGGTCCACCACCCGGACGTCGAGCGGAGCGTTCATGCTCGTCATGCCGAGGTTGAGGAAGTACACCGTGGTCTGTCTGGGGATCCCGGGCTTCAAGTGCTCGGGCAGCGGAGCCACGTACCACTCGTCGAAGTTCGCCGACGGGAGGATCACCCCGCCTCCGGCGGCCTCGGTCTGCCGGATCTTCTCGACCATCGCGCGCATCCGCGGATACTCGAGGTAGTCCTCTGCGGTGATCGGGTTCTCGTTGCCCATGTTCGTCACATAGAAGCGACGCTCGTCGACGATGCCGTCGCGGCCGATGTCCATACCGGCGTTGGGCAGCACGGTCTGATTGACCGCCACCCCCCACCACACGGTGGTGACGACGCCGCCGAGCAGCAGCAGCCCGGCGCCGAGCTGGTACCGCGACCGCGCGCTGGAGAGCGAGGCGGGAATCGTCACCGGGATCACCATCACCGGCAGCAGCAGAATGAACAGCGGCGCCAGCAGGACGCGGCCGTGCATGAAGTCCCCGCCCTGCCGAATCCAGTACAGGCCGAGGATCAGCCCGGCCACCAGCGTCGTGACGACGACGGCGTTCTGGGACTGCACGTGGTCGACGGCCGACGACCACGTGCGACGGAGCCGCTGCATCGGCGGGACCGGCGGCGCCCCGAGGATCTCCGGCGCATCGGCATCGTCGGCGGGGGCCGCCGAGACGGCAGACGCCGCCCGAGGAGCCTCGCGGCGAGCCAGGTACGCGCCGACGGCGAGCAGTACGCCCGCCACGATCGCGACGATCACCGGCAGCAACAGGGTGTACGGGGTGAACAGGTTGTCCAGGTAGGCGAAGCCCTGCTTCCACTTGGAACCGCTCGCATCCTTCGCGATCGCCGGATTCGGCACCAGGACGGCGTAGTAGCCCATGCGGAAGATCTGATAGCCGATCGGGACGGCTCCCGCGACCACCACCATCGCCACACGCATGCGCCAGCCGATCCGCGAGACGAACAGCACCAGCAGGACCAGTCCGCCGAAGACCGTGATCTCCGGACGGATCAGCGGCGCCATGCCCGCGGTGAAAGCCAGGAGCAGGAAGGCGATCCGCGACCGCCGGCTCCCGTCGTCCGGGTCACGCCGGCCCCAGGCGAGGAACTGGCACCACAGCGCGGCGATCCAGAAGATCACCAGACCGTTCTCGAGGCCGGACGTGGCGAAGTCGCGCGCGGGCGGAATCACGATGTACACGATCGCGCCCAACGGCAGCAGCAGTGTGAGCCCCGGCCCGAGCACCCGGCGACCGTACAGGCGCGCCGTGCCGTACATGGCGAGCGGCAGCGCGGCCACCGACAGCACCAGCGCCACCCAGAGTGCGACGTACTCGGTGTGCTCGGCGCCGGTCACCCAGCTCCAGAACCAGATCAGGTAGGTCCACGCGGTGGAGGTGTTGGCCTCCACCCGTTCACCGGCGTTGAAGACCGGTCCGTTGCCCGCGAGGAGGTTGCGCACGGTGCGCAGGACGATGAGGCCGTCGTCGGCGATCCAGCGACGCTGCCACGCACCGATCGCGAACAGCACGGTGACGGCGAGGGCTCCGATCGAGAAGCTGGCGATCGGTGCGATCAGCCTGCGCCGGTCGCCGCGGTTCGCGGGCCGTCCGCCGTCGCGGGGCTCGTCGAGGGCCTCCGGGCCATCGGGGTCGTCGGGGTCGTCGGAGACGACCGGGATCACCGTCGTCGGATCATCGGACCGGGACTCATCAGAGCGGGACATAGACCGCAACACCCACCAGCACGACCCACGCCACCGCAAGGAACTGCAGCACCCGATCGCCGAGCGCGATGTCCTCCGGCTCGCCGGCCTGGCCGCCGTCGACGTCGACGGCGTAGCGGAGGATCGCGACGGTGAACGGCACCATCGAGATGGCGTAATAGACGTTCTGCGAGTGGATGCCGTCGAAGGCCCACAGTCCGTAGCAGAGGACGACGGCGGTGGCCGAGAGCGTCCACACGAACCGCAGGTACGTAGTGGTGTAGTACTCGAGCGACTTGCGGATCTTGGCCCCGGTGCGCTCGGCCAGCTGCAACTCGGCGTAGCGCTTGCCCGCGGCCATGAACAGCGAACCGAAGGCCATCACCAGCAGGAACCACTTGGACAGGTCGATCTCGGCGGCCACGCCACCGGCGATGGCGCGCAGCAGGAAGCCCGACGACACGATGCAGATGTCGACGACGGCCTGGTGCTTGAGCCCGAAGCAGTAACCGAGTTGCACGCCCAGGTACACCGCGATCGTCACGGCCGTCTGCCAGTTGGCGATGAACGCGATGCCGATCGATCCGGCGGCCAGCACCACTGCGAGCACGAAGGCGAGGTTGCGCGGCACCACTCCCGCCGCGATGGGCCGGAAGCGCTTGGTGGGGTGGTTGCGGTCGGCTTCCACGTCGAGAGCGTCGTTGATGAGGTAGATCGACGACGCGACCAGGCAGAACGAGATGAACGCGATGCCGACGTTCAGCATCCGGTCCGAATCCTTGAGGACCTCGGTTCCGGCCGCCAGCGGCGCCGCCAAGACCAGGACGTTCTTCACCCACTGGCGCGGGCGGAGTGCCTTGATCAGACCCGTCGCCAGATTCTTCGGCGGACCGGGGACGCCGTGCTCGATCGGCTCCTCGCTCATCGGTGCTTCCTCACTTGCTCGAGTCTCGGTTGCGGGATTGTGCATCGGCGGCGATCACCGCTCCCGCGGTCACTGCACCGACAAGAGCGCCGGCGGCCACATCGGAAGGGTAATGGACACCCAGAACCAGACGCGAAAGCAGCATCGGCGGAACCACCGCGGCAGGCACCAGCACCTGCGCGACGGGACTGCCCGCCGCCCGCCCCAGCAGAATCGCCGCAGCGGTGGTGGACGTGGCGTGACTGGACGGGAAACTCAGCCTGCTGGGGGTCCCGACGCCGACGCGGATGTCGGGGTGGCTCGGGCGCCTGCGGCGCACCACGCGCTTGATCACCACGGACGCGGCATGCGCCACGAATGCGCCGGCACCGGCTTCCAGGTAGCGGCGGCGCGCGACCTCGTCGCCACGTCGGTGCGCGGCGTAGGCGCCGGCCCCGGCGAGCGCCAGCCAGCCCAGCGAGTGCTCTCCGAAATGCGAGAGTCCGCGTGCGCCGGAGAGCACGCCGGGCCGGTCGGCGATCGCCGACTGAACGGCCACCAGCATCGCCGCCTCGCCGGTCGCGGGTTCCGGCGCGGCGATCTGATCAATCGATTCCGAAGACACGGGCCCAGCTCTCCTTGCTCACCAGATCGTCATGTGCGGCGCGGTACTCGTCCCGCTTCGCGTCGAACTCATCGCGCAAACGCTTGACGAGAGCCGCCGACTCCCTTGCCAACGACAGCATCTTGTCGCGATCACGCTGGCGGTAGACCACCCCGCGACCGTCGGCGGTGGTGACGGTGACGCCGTCGACCCGGCCGAGCGAGAACCAGCGCGCCTCGATGGGCGGATAGTTGGCCTGCGGGACGCTGTGATGCCGGGGATCGGCCGGGCGCACGTTGTTCACGACCGCCGCGGCGAGTGCCTTCACCTTCGCGACCGGGCCGGTGGGGACGTCTGCGCCCAGCGCCGTGGCCTCCCCGGTGGCGGTCGGCAGGTCGGTGGCCGAGGGAAGCACCACCGCGTCGGGGTAGCCCTTGCGGATCTGCGCCACCTTGCCCAGGGCGGTGGGCAGCAGCGACCGGATGTGCTCCGGCCCGGCGAGGAAGTCGCGGATCGCCTCGTTCTGGATGGCGACCGTGGAGTACTCCAGGCACAGGAGGTGCTTGGCGGTGGCCTTGGCCATCGACTTGAGGATGCCGTCGATGGAGCCGTCGGTGTAGATCGACGCGACCACCAGGCGGTTGCGCAGATGGAAGTACGCCTGCCAGTCGATGGCGTCGTCCTTGTCGCTCCACGCCATATGCCAGATGGCGATGCCCGGGATGGTCGCGGTCGGATAGCCCGCCCGCTCGGCACGGAGCGCGAACTCCCAGTCGTCCCACTTGATGAACAGGGGCATCGGCAGGCCGACGGTCTCCGCGACCTCGCGGGGGATCATGCACATCCACCAGCCGTTGCCCTCGACGTCGATGCGCCGGTGCAGGTTCTTGGAGTTCTCGCGATCGCTGAGCGGATACTCGGCGAAATTGTGGTCGTACTCGACGAACGGAGCGGCGGTCCACATGAACCGGTTGCGGTCGATCACCTCCCCCATGCAGTGCAGATGGCTGCGATCCTGCAGGTTCAGCATCTGACCGCCGACCAGCATCGGCGACTTGGCGAAGCGCGACATCGCGAGCGCACGCAGGATCGAGTCCGGCTCGATCATGATGTCGTCGTCCATGTACAGGATGTACGGGCTGTCGGTGAGCCGCAGCGCCTCGTACATGATGCGCGCGTAGCCGCCCGACCCACCGAGATTTCCCTGGTCGAAGATGTGCAAACGATCACCGAGGCGCTCGGCGGCGGCCGAATAGCCGTCCTCGTCGACCACCTTGCGGGTGCCCTGGTCGGGCATCAGGACGGCGTCGATCACGGCGTCGACCATCGGGTCCGAGGTCAGCGCGCTCAATGCCGCGACCGCGTCGGCCGGGCGGTTGAAGGTCGGAATGCCCACGGTGACGCGGTCGGTGCCGGCCTGTGCGGGCTCGATCGGTGCATACCACCCGGCCGAGAGGATCTCGGTGTCCGTGTCGGTGGTGATGTCGAACCAGATCCAGCCGCCGTCCTCGAACGGGCCGAGGTCGGTCTGGAACTCGAACACGCCGGTCCCGTCGTCCCCGAGCGGAACCAGATCGCCGCCGATCGCGATACGGGAGCCGTCGATCTTGGATCGGTAGAGGTCCACGCGCGCAGTGCCGCGCACCTCGACGCGCAGGACCACCGAGTCCAGGACGCTCCAGCGGCGCCAGTACGAGGCGGCGAAGGCGTTGAAGTAGGTCGCGAAGCTGATCTCCGAATCGGCGCCGAGCCGCACGCTGGTGCGGTCGGGCGCGTGGGCGCGCGAGGCGTTGCTCGGCGACTCCACGAGGTACAGCGACCGAACGTCCAGCGGTTCACCCGGACGCGGGAAGATCACGCGCTGAAGCAGGCTGACCGCTCCGGATTGCTGTGCCTGAGTCATCGGGCCGCTCCCTCGGCCAGCGGCGCACCGTCGCGCAGGTGCGGCGCCAGCGTGTTGTCGAACATGGTCAGCGCGCTGGCGATGGCCATGTGCATGTCCAGGTACTGGTAGGTGCCGAGGCGACCGCCGAAGAGCACCTTGGACGAGGCCGCCTCGGCTTTCGCCAATTCGCGGTAGGCGTTCACCATGGCGCGATCGTCCGGGGTGTTGATCGGGTAATAGGGCTCGTCGTCGTCCTTGGCGAAGCGGCCGTACTCCCGCATGATGACGGTCTTGTCGGTCGGATAGCTCTTCCGCTCCGGGTGGAAGTGGCGGAACTCGTGGATCCGCGTGAACGGCACGTCGGCGTCGTTGTAGTTCATCACCGGGGTGCCCTGGAAATCGCCGGTCGGCACCACCTCGAGCTCGAAATCGAGCGTGCGCCAGCCGAGCCGGCCCGCCGAGTAGTCGAAGTATCGGTCCAGCGGGCCGGTGTAGACGACGGGTGCGTCGGGACTCGCGGCGCGCAGCTCGTCGCGGACGTCGAACCAGTCGGTCGACAACCGCACCTCGATGCGCTCATCGGCCGCCATGTTCTCCAGCCACGCGGTGTAGCCGTCCACCGGCAGACCCTCGTAGGTGTCGTTGAAGTAGCGGTTGTCGAAGTTGTAACGGACCGGCAGACGGGTGATGTTGCCCGCCGGGAGGTTCTTCGGATCGGTCTCCCACTGCTTGGCGGTGTAGTGCTTGATGAATGCCTCGTAGAGGGGACGGCCGATCAGGCTGATCGCCTTCTCCTCGAAGTTCGCCGCCGCATCGGTGTCGACCTCGGACGCCTGTTCGGCGATCAGCGCACGCGCCTCGTCGGGGGTGAAGTAGCGGCCGAAGAACTGGGACACCAGGCCCAAGCCCATCGGGAACTGGTAGGCCTGGCCGTTGTGCATCGCGAAGACTCGATGCTGGTAGCCGGTGAAGTCGGTGAACTGGTTGACGTACTCCCACACACGCTCGTTGGACGTGTGGAACAGGTGCGCGCCGTACTTGTGGACCTCGATGCCGGTCTCCGGCTCCGCCTCCGAGTACGCATTGCCACCGATGTGGTCACGCCGTTCGACGACGAGCACTCGCTTCCCCAGTTGCGTCGCTGCGCGTTCGGCGACGGTCAAGCCGTAGAAACCCGAGCCGACCACGATCAAGTCGTAGGTGCTGTTGTTCGTCACGACTGTTCAGCCTATCGGACCGATCCTGAGTATTCCCGCAGCGAGCACGCGCGACGGCCCGCCCGGCGGTGTGAGATTCGTCCGTGAAAGAGGCCGTGAGAACCGTCAGCCCAGGCCGTCCCGCGTGGGGAAACCTAGCGCGGCGAGGCCGCCCGCGTTCAGGAAGTCGGTCAGCGACTGACCCATCAGCGCGTGCACGCCGGTGAGCGGGCTGAAGTAGATGACGCCGTTCTCCAGCACCTGCACCAGACCCGGCAGTCCCTTGCCGTCGGTGAGCAGTTCCGGTTTGGCGACGGTGCCCGTGGAGCCCTGCGAGTTGTCGCTGCGCTCCAGATTCACCTGCTTCAGATCCACCTGCTTCGCGGTGAGCTGCTTGAGCCCCTCGGTGACCAGTTTCTCCAGCATCGGGGTGACCTCGCCGACGATGCCGGTCACGTCGGGCAGTCCCACCGCCGACAGCCCGGGCACGATCTGGTTGAGGACGGCGCCCAGCGGGCTGAGGTCGAGCAGTCCCCCTCCCGGCGAGTCCGGTCCCACCTGCGGCTTGACGATCTTCGGCATCGATTTCTGGCCCCGCACGGAGAACCAGTCCGATTTCAGTTGCAGCTTGACCCGCGCGTCGTTGCCCGAGGCCTCCACCGTTCCGCCGGTGCCGGTCACCCGGACCTTGACGACGCGGCCGCCGCCTTCACCGAGACCGTTGGCCTCGATCACCTCGAAGCTCTTGAGCGACCCGACGCCGAACGCGGAGCCGATGCTCGACGCGCTGACGGTCGCGGACCACGAGTGGTCGGGTGCGATGGAGTCGCCCGCATCGCGGACGGCCGGGAAGAGTCCGCCCGCGGTGTACCCGCCGGTGGAGGCCGAGAACTCGGTGAGAGCGGGTTTGCCGTTCAACAACCGGATCTGCCCGGCGGTGGCGTCGGCGGCCCGGCTGGTCCGGGGATCCTCGCCGGAGGCGCCGTGATACATCTGGGACGCCTGGGTGTTGTCGATCTTGCGACCCGCGGCCAGTCCGGCCAACACATAGGAGCGCGCCGCGACGGCCTGCGCCTTGAGCGCCTCGAATCCGCCGGTGTCACCCCAGGACGGCATCGACTCCTTGGGGATCACACCCTTGACGTAGTCGTCCACGTGCAACTTGTTGTAGACGCCGCCCGGACCGATGCCGATGGAGCCGCGGTACTTGTCGCCCCCGTTGCAGAAGGTCAGCAGTTCCTGGTCCGGCCGGTTGGTCCCCGGGTTGATCGGGTCCACCTGCGTGGCCGGAACAGTGCTGACGACGGCGCCGCCGCAGCCGTCGGTGATCGTGGCCGTACCCCCGGACAGGCTGACCGCCTGCCCGGGAGCGACCGTCTGCGTGCCTACGCGCATTCCGGCAGCCGCATGAACACCGACCGACGCCTTCTCGCTCAGCGAGACCGTGACGTCGGGGGTGCTCACCTTCCCCGCGACTGTGTTTCCGTAGTAGTGCCGGAGGATCTGATCCGCCGACCACCCCTGCTTCGCGTAGCCGTACGCACCCCACTGGCCCAGACCGCGTCCGTGCCCGTGCCCGTGCCCGTCGAGGACGATCGGCGTGTTCGCCGCCAGGGCGACCCCGTCGGAGGAGAACACGTCGGTGCCGCCGACGACCAGACCACCCGCGAGCAACGCGGGCGCCAGGCCCAGGGCAGCGAAGGTCAGAGTTCGCTTCTTGGCTCGGCTCGGTCGAACATTCGGCACTGCACAACCCCTTATGGCGGGACCACTGCATGCGTGTGGCCCGTGTGACTAGTGGGACTCCTGTGACAGTAGTGACCGGACTGCGGACACGACAAGTTCAGACGGTCACAACCGAGTCACGCTTTTAGAACCAGCGTTCGAGGACCTGGGCGACACCGTCGTCGAGGTTCGACGAGGTCACTTCGTCGGCCGCCTCCGCCGCTGCCGGATCGCCGTGCCCCATCGCCACGCCGTGCGCCGCCCACCGCAGCATCTCGGCGTCGTTGGGCATGTCGCCGAACGCTATCGGTGCCCGTCCGTCGACGTCCGAATGCTCCACGAGCCACGCGAGCCCTGCGGCCTTGTGCGTTCCGGCCAGCGAGAACTCGATCAGGCCGGTGTCGATCGAGAAGGTGATCTCCGCAAGGTCGCCGACGCGCGGCGCCACCGCCTCCGCCATCGCGCGCGAGGACATGCTCGGCATTCGTGCCAGCAGCTTGACCGCGGGCGACGCGGCGACCTCGTCCTGGCTCACATAGACGTGATCGGGATTGAGCCAGGCGTGTTCGTAGCCCGGCGTCGCGACGAACGGCGGCGTCGCGGTGTCGTGGGCGGAGCCTCCGGCCCGCTCCGCGGCGAGCCCGCATCCCGGCAGTACGTCCGCGCAGATCTCGGCGATCCGAGCGAGTGCGCCGGGTTCGAGGGTCGCGGCGTGGAGCACCGTGTCGGCGGCGACGTCGTACACGATGGCGCCGTTGGCACAGACCGCGTAGCGCACGGCGGCGGGGGTGCCCGCGAGTTGATCGGTGATCTCGGGAATCCAGCGTGGCGGGCGACCGGTCGCCAGAACCAGTTCGACGCCGCGCTCACGGGCGCGGCGCAGCACCGAGACCGTGCGGCCGGAGATCCGGTTGTCGTCGTCGATCAGGGTGCCGTCGACGTCCGAGGCGATCATCGTCGGCGTCGGCGAGTCGGTGGTCATTCGGATCGGCTCCCCCGTTTAGCTGCGCGACGTCGCGCCTTCTCCGCTGCTTCCGCGTCCTCGATCACCAGTGCCTCCGCGGGTGTCGGCGCACAGCCGCCGAGTCTCTCCGGCAACCAATCGGCACCGGCGGGCGCCTCCGGGTACCGGTCCTGCACCCGGTGCAGAAGGACGGTCATCGTCTCGCGCAGTCGGGCCGTGCCCACGGCGGGATCCTCGTCGGCGGAGAAGGTCATCGGCGCACCGAACTCGACGTCGATCGGGATGCGATGGAATCCGATCCGGCGCTTGGCGCCCTTGGTCCATTGCCGCTGTGCGCCCCAGACGATCGTCGGGATCACGGGTACGCCGGCCTCGGCCGCCATCCGCACAGCTCCCGACTTGAACTCCTTGAGTTCGAAGCTGCGGCTGACCGTCGACTCGGGGTACACGACGATGAGTTCACCGCCGCGAAGCGCGTCGACGGCGGATCGATATGCGTCCCCGCCCGCTGAACGGTCCACCGGCACCGCCCTTGCGTGTTTGACGAGAAATCTCATGATGCCCAGGTCCATCACTTCGGACTTGATGAGGTACCGCCCGCGTCGACCGCGCCGGTGGAGCCCCAGACCGGCCGGAATGAAGTCCACGTAGCTGGTGTGGTTGATCACCACGACACCCCCGCCCGCGGCGGGAACGTTCTCGAGGCCGAAGTAGCGACGCCGAACCCCCTGCGCCAGCATGATCGATCCGGCGATCCCCTCGAGGGTTCGATAGACCGGCTCCATCGTCAGTCCGCATCTCCGGACGCCTCGCGCCGAGCCCTCTTCGCCGCCTTGGCCTCGGCATCCGCGCGGTCCATCGCGTTGGCCTCCTCGAGCGTGGGGGCACCGCCGCCGCGCGCCGCGGGCACCCAGAACTCACCCGCCGGGTACTCGCCGTAGCCGTCCTGCAGTTCGGTGAGCTTGGCCCGCATGGAGTCGAACAACCGCTGAGTCAGTTCCTCCGGCGTGCCCTCCGGCCTCAGCGGCTCGCCGACCCCGACCATGATCTTGAATCCGGTCCGGCCCAGCTGCCGCGGATGTCCCTTGGTCCAGATCCGCTGCGCTCCCCAGATGATGGTCGGGATGATGGGCGCGCCCGACTCCAGCGACATCCGCGCCGCTCCGGACTTGAACTCCTTGAGTTCGAAGCTCCGGCTGATCGTCGCCTCCGGGTAGACGCCGACCAACTCACCGCGCTTGAGGTAGTCGACGGCGTCGCGATAACTCTGCGCACCGTTGGCGCGATCGACCGGGATGTGCTTCAGGGACCGCATGATCGGTCCGCCGACGGCGTTGTCGAAGACCTCTTTCTTGGCCATGAAGCGGACGTACCGCCGCGGCTTCTGCAGGAATGCGGGAATGCCCGCGAAGGTGAAGTCGAGGTAGCCGGTGTGGTTGATGGCCACCACCCCGGGACCGTGGGCCGGCATGTTCTCCACACCGGAGATATCGAACTTCAAGCCCTGGGCGAGCCAGAGCAGACGGGCGGTGGACACGACTCCGGCGTACACGGGTTCCATGTCAACAGAGCTTAGTCACCGGCTCCGACACCGCAGGACTCCGCGAGGCGTCGTCGCCGGCTCCCGCGCTCATGCGAGCGATCGACTGATCACCAGCCGCTGGATCTGGTTGGTGCCCTCGAAGATCTGGGTGATCTTCGCTTCGCGCATGAATCGCTCCACCCGGAAGTCGCGCGTGTAGCCGTTGCCTCCGAACACCTGGACCGCGTCGGTGGTCACCTTCATCGCCGCATCCGTCGCCACCAACTTGGCGACCGACGCATTGCGCGAATACGGCAGTCCGGCGTCGCGGCGTCGCGCGGCGTCCAAGTACGTCGCCCTCGCCGAGTCGACGGCCGCGGCCATGTCCGCGAGCAGGAAGCCGAGGCCCTGGTGGTCGATGATCTTGCGGCCGAAGGTCTCGCGCTCCTTGGCGTAGGCCACCGCTTCGTCGAGGGCCGCCTGTGCGATGCCGGTCGCGACCGCCGCGATGCCGAGGCGTCCCGAGTCCAACGCACTGAAGGCGATCTGGAGTCCCTGGCCCTCCGCCCCGATCCGGCGCTCGGCCGGCACCAGCGCACCGTCGTACCGCGCGGAGGTGGTCGGCACGGCGGCCAGGCCCATCTTCTCCTCGGGGCGCCCGAAGCTGAGGCCCTCCGTGCCGTCCGCCACGAGGAAGCAGGAGATTCCCTTGGACCCCTCGCCGGTCCGGGCGAACAGGTTGTAGAAGTCCGCGACGCCGCCGTGGGTGATCCACGCCTTCTCGCCGGTGATCCGGTAGTCGTCGCCGACCGCCTCCGCGCGGCATGCCAGGGCCGCGGCATCGGATCCGGCCTGCGGTTCGGACAGACTGTACGCACCGATGCTCGCCCCGCCGAGCATCTCCGGAAGCCAGCGTTCCTGCTGTTCTCGGGTGCCGAAGGCGAACAGCGGATGACATGCCAGGCTGTGCACGCTCACTGCGACGCCGACCGCCGCCCAGCGCGCCGCGATCTCCTCGAGTACCTGCAGGTACACCTCGTACGGTTGCCCTCCGCCGCCCCACTCCTCGGGATACGGGAGGCTGAGCAGCCCGGCCTCGCCGAGCTTCGCGAACACGCCCTCCGGATACTTCTCCGCCTTCTCGTGCTCGTCGACGATCGGAGCGAGCACCTTGTCCGCGATGTCGCGCGTCAGGTCGATCAGATCGCGGGCTTCTTCGGTCGGCAGCAGGCGGTCGACGGGCACGTCGGACTCCTCGGGATTCGAAAGCGAACAGTACTGGGAACGGTTTCAGAGTACTGCCGGGCCGGCAGTACTACAAGACAAGGAGCAGTACCCCTGGTCAGTACTATCGAACCCATGTCCGCGCCGACCGATCCCGACTTCGCCACGCGACGCCGCTCGCAGTTGTTCGACGAGTTGCTCGCGATGTTCCTCGAGGAGGGCTTCGCCCACTTCACCCTCGACGCCATCGCCGGGCGCCTGCGGTGCTCCAAGTCGACGCTCTACACGCTCGCCGCCAGCAAGGGCGAACTGGTCCGCGCGACCACCATCCACTTCTTCCGCCGGGCCACCGACGACGTCGAGGCCGCCGTAGCGGAGGCCGCGTCGCCGCGCGAGAAGATCACCGCCTATCTGGAGGCGGTGGGCGACGCACTCGGCGGGGCCTCGCCTGCGTTCATGACCGATCTCGCCGCCTTCGCTCCGGCGAGAGAGGCGTACGAGCAGAACACCCGGATCGCGGCGGCGCGCGTGCGGGAGCTGATCGACGAGGGCGTCGCCACCGGCCAGTTCCGGGACGTGCACGCGGCTTTCGCCGCCGACCTGGCCGCGACCGCGATGGTCCGGATCCAGCAGGGCGACGTGCGCGCGGCCACGGGCCTCGACGACGCCGGCGCCTACCGCGAATTGGCGGCGCTCCTCACAGCGGGGATCAGCGCCTGACCCGGATCATCCGCGGCCAGGTCAGCGCCCAGGCGACCGGTCCGGCCATCGCATCCAGAAGTCCAACTCGAGCGGTCCGGTGCCGGGTTCGGCCCGGTACGGCTCGAAGTCGGTGATCCCCTCCGCGGCGAGCACGTCGTCGTCGATCAGGCACCGGCCGGTGAACTCCGCCGCGGGCTTGGTCAGGACCGCGTACGCGGCGTCGCTCATGATGTCGGCACTGCGCGCACCCCGGAGCATCTCCTCGCTGAGGAGATTGCGGACCGCCGCGGTCGCGATCGAGGTCCGGGGCCACAACGTGTTCGCGGCGATGCCGTCCGCGGCGAGCTCCCGCGCGAAGCCGAGCGTCAGGATGGTCATGCCGAACTTCGACACGGTGTACGCCGCCCCGACCTGATCGAACCATTCGGGCGCGAGGTCCACCGGGGGCGAGAAGGTCAGGATGTGCGGGTTCTCCGACTTCCGCAGGTGCTCGATCGCCGCCTTCGATAGTGCGAACGTGCCGCGCGCGTTGATGTCCTGCATGAGGTCGTACTTCTTCATAGGGATGTCGTCGGTGGCGGTGAGATCGATCGCCGATGCGTTGTTGACCACGATGTCTATGCCGCCGAACCGCTCCACCGTCTGCGCCACGGCGCCGGCGACGGACTCGTCGTCGCGGACGTCGCCCACGATCGGCAACGCCCGCCCGCCGGCCTCCTCGATCGCCGCGGCCGCGGTGTAGATGGTCCCGGGGAGCTTCGGGTGCGGCTCGGCCGTCTTGGCGAGCAGCGCGATGTTCGCGCCGTCGCGCGCCGCGCGAATCGCGACAGCCTCGCCGATGCCGCGGCTGCCGCCGGAGATGATGAGCGTCTTGCCGCGCAGTGAACCCGTTTCGGTCATGGTCGCCTTCCTGTCCACCGATCCGAGCCGTGACGGCCCAGATCGATCGTTCGTATTCGATCCGAACGTAGAAGGCTCGGACGCGTTCCGTCAATAGCCCGATCCACGCACTTCAAGCCCGTTAAAACAGACCGTCAGTCCTTTCGCGAACCGCTCCGATCGCACACGGCAGATTTAGTATCCTTAAACCCATGAACGATGATTCGCCGTCGGCCGCCACTATCGAAGCCGAGCTGGGATCGCGGATCCGAGCGGCACGCCTAGCTCAGCGGCGGACTCTCCGCGATCTCGCCGCGGCGGTCGGCGTCAGCACGGCCACGCTCAGCCTGATCGAGAACGGGCGATCCGGGCTTCGCGTGGCTCGGCTCGCCCGGATCGCCGACGCACTCGGACTTCCGCCGGCGGCGCTCCTGTGCCCCGAAGTCCCCGAACCGCCGGCTCCGGGGCCGCCCACAGCCGGCGGCATCCTGCCCGACGACGGCGACTGGCGACGGTACCGCCCACTCGTCCTCGATCCCGTTCTCGCCGCAGCGCTCGACGAGATCGTCGAAGTGGGATACCACGGCGCGACCATCCGCAGCATCGCGAACCGGTGCGGAAGCACGGTCTCGGCTCTCTACACCAGGTATGAGAACAAGCAGCACATCCTGATGACGCTGCAGGAGCTCGCCGTCAGCGCGGCGACCGACCGCGGCGCCATCGCCCGCGCGGACGGCCGGAACCCCGTCGAACGCTTCTGCTTCCTGGTGGAGCATCTGGCATTGCTGCACACCTACCGGCGCGAGCTCGCGTTCATCGGCACCAGCGAACTGCGCAGTCTCGATCCGGAGAATCGGCGCCGGATCGCCGGACGCCGCACCGATCTGCAGCACATGGTGGACGAGGAGGTCGACGCCGCCGTGCGCGCGGGGCGGTTCCACCCGGACCATCCGCACGAGGCCTCGCGCGCGGTCGTGACCATGTGCACGGCGATCTCCGGCTGGTGGCGACCGGGCGGCCCGTTGTCGCCGGAGCGGGTGGCACAGTTGTACGTCGGCTTCGCACTTGACCTGATGCGCGCCGATCCGCGATAGCGACGCCGGTCACGGCGCGACGATCTGCCCCCACCGCCGACCGTGCTCGGCGATACCCTGGAACAACAGCCCCTGCGCCACCCGAAAGGCAGCACCCCGTGCAGATCACCAGCATCGGCCACGCCGGATTCCACATCCAGACCGCAGCCGGATCGATTCTCTGCGATCCCTGGGTCAACCCCGCGTACTTCGCCTCCTGGGTGCCCTTCCCCGACAACTCCGATCTGGACTGGAAGGCGCTCGGCGACTGCGACTACCTGTACGTCTCGCACCTGCACCGCGACCACTACGACGAGCAGAACCTGCTCGAGAACGTGAACAAGGACGCGACCGTGCTGCTGCCGGACTACCCGGTGCCGGATCTGCGCCGCGAGCTCGAACGCCTCGGCTTCACGAAGTTCGTCGAGACGCAGGACTCCACGAAGCACACCGTCTCGGGACCCAAGGGCGATCTGGACATCATGATCATCGCGCTCCGCGCGCCCGCCGACGGCCCCATCGGCGACTCCGGTCTGGTGGTCGACGACGGCGAGACCGTCTGTTTCAACATGAACGACGCCCGCCCGATCGATCTCGACGTGATCGCCGACGAGTTCGGCCGCGTCGATGTGCACCTGCTGCAGTACTCCGGCGCCATCTGGTACCCGATGGTCTACGACATCCCCCGCAAGTCGAAGGCCAACTTCGCGATGCAGAAGCGCCAGCGCGGCATGGACCGCGCACGCTCGTACATCGAGCAGGTCGGTGCCACGTGGGTGGTCCCGTCGGCCGGGCCGCCGATGTTCCTGGACGACGACCTGTTCGGTCTCAACGATTTCAACACCGGCAGCGATGCCGACAAGGCCAGCATCTTCCCCGATCAGGCGGAGTTCCTGGAACAGATGCGCACGCACGGCACCGACGACGGGGTCAAACACCGCGGACTGATGATGGTCTCCGGGTCGGCGGCCGACTTCGCGGGAGACGAACTTCGCGAGATCGTGCACCCGTATCCCCCGGAGACGGTTTTCGGCGAGAACAAGAAGGCCTACCTGGAGGCGATGAAGGAGAAGTTCGCTCCGGTCATCGCCGCGCAGAAGGCCACCTGGGCCTCGCCCGACGGACCGTCGCTCCTGGAACCGCTGCGCGAGAAGTTCGAGCCGATCATGAAGCAGTCGGACCTGATCTGCGACGGCATCGGCTACCCCGTCGGTCTGGTGGTGGGAGAAGAGACGTACGTGCTCGACTTCCCCAAGCGGACGGTGCGGATGCGCGAGGACGGCGACGGCAAGTACCGGTACGGATTCCGGATCGCCCCCGAGTTGGTGCGCACGGTGCTGCGCGACGACGAACCCGACTGGGTGAACACCATCTTCCTCTCGACCCGGTTCTCCACCTGGCGGATCGGCGGATACAACGAGTACCTGTACACCTTCTTCAAGTGCCTCACCGATGAGCGCATCGCCTACGCCGACGGCTGGTTCTCCGAGGCGCACGACGACTCGGCGTCCATCGAGCTCGACGGGTGGGAGATCCAGCGCCGCTGCCCGCACCTGAAGGCCGATCTGAGCAAGTTCGGCGTGATCGAGGGCGAGAAGCTCACGTGCAACCTGCACGGCTGGCAGTGGGATCTGGCGAGCGGGCGCTGCCTGACGTCGAAGGGACACGAGCTGCGAGCACAGCGTGCCGAGCCCTAGTCCGGACGCCCCCAGCCGGTGCTATGCCGGCCGTTCACTGGCCGAGCGGAGGGCTGAGCGGCGGGAACGGTTCCAGGAGGCCGGCCTCGAGCTGTTCGGCACCCTCGGCTTCTCCTCCGTCACGGTCTCGGCGCTGTGCGCCGAGGCCGGATTGTCGCGCAGACAGTTCTACGAGGAGTACTCGAGCCGGGAGGCGTTGCTCGCCGAGGTCTACGACAAGATCCAGGAGCACGCACGCAAGACTGTCGTCGACGCGGTGCGGGCGCTCGGGGAGACGAATCCCCGCGAGGCGGCGCGCGCGGCGATGAGCGCCTACATCGACACGATCGCGACCGATTCGCGAGCTATCCGATGCTCCTTCATCGAGGTCGTCGGGGTCTCCGCCGAAGTGGAACGGCGTCGTCTCGCCGGTCGTGTGACATGGGCGCGGTTCATCGCCGACACGATTTCAACGATCCCGGGAACCACGCGCAAAGACGTCGACTACGCCGCGACTGCCTTCATCGGCGCGCTGACCTCGGTCGTTCACCGCTGGGGGACGGCACAGGAGCGTCCGGACCGGTCGGAGATCGTAGATCTGCTATCGGACATACTCGTTCACATCGCAATCGACCGCACTGACTAGTGCACACAGCCGGTTAACCGTGATAGCTTTGGCACAGGTTCTGAGACGCTAGAGTCTCACACCGCGTGCTCGGTCCGGGTGGAATCGGGGCTCTTGGGAGGGAGCTGCTCGGATCGCCGGAGGGCGCGGCGCCGGTTTGGGGGAGAATCCGCAAACTGCGCCGCGCTTTCTCTTGCCACAGGTCAGGACGGATTCAGCACACCGGTCGCGACCAGGACCGCATAACCGATGAAGGCCACGGTGTCGATCAGCGCGTGCGCCAGGACGAGCGGCCAGAGCCGCCCCGTCGCCTGATACCAGCGTCCGTACACCAGACCCATCACGAGGTTGCCCGCGCCGGCACCGACGCCCTGGTACAGGTGGTAGCCGCCGCGCAGAAGCGCGGACGACGCCAGCGCACCCCGCTCTCCGACGCCCAACTGCCGTAGCCGGGTCATGAAGTAGCCGACCACGACGACCTCCTCGGCGAACCCGTTGCCGAACGCCTTCATCGCCAGAACCGGGATCCGCCACCACAGACCGTCGTCCGGCGCCGCCACGAGCTGCGAATTCCAGCCCATCGCCTGAGAGAACGCGACCAGCGCCAGACCGGGCAGTCCGATGATCGCCGCCAGGACTGCGGCGGGCGGCACATCCGCACGCACGGGCCGCCCGAGGCCGATCCGCCGAAGGCCGATTCCGCTGCGCCACAGCAGGTACGCGCCCAACCCACCGATCGCCAGCAGGCGGACCACGCTCATCGACTGACGGATCACGTCGATCGCGGCCACCGACGAGCTCACCGGGTTGAGGGCGACCGTCGTGTCGCCGATGCCCGCGGTGAGAGCGTTCTCCGCCAACGACAGCACCGCGTACACGGCCGAGAACCCGAAGGTGAGAACGCCGACGAGGATCAGTTCGACGACGATCGCACGCCGTTCGCGGCGGTCGTCGACGCGTCCCACGGCAGGCGCGGGCGGGTGGACGAAAGCCCGCAGAAGTCCGCGGATGCCGCCCGCCTCAGAACTCACCGCTCCAACGGTAGCGGCAGCACTGAGGCGATGCGTTCAGTCCTCGCCGAAGCAGGGATGCAGGGCCAGCGAGTGAATCGCCGCGGACAGTTCCGGGATGCGGGAGACCGGGCGGGCGAACGGCATCCGCACGTCTTCATCGCGATTGCCGACCTCCACGCGGAAGGTGATGCCGAACCGGTCCAGGCGCAGCGGCCGGGCGCGCCCGCCTCGGACGTGGTCGGGCAAGCGCTGAGCGAGTTGGCAGATGAGGTCCTGGTGATCGGCGTCCAGGTGCACCAGCCAGTCGTTCTCGAACTCCCAGAACAGATCCGGACTCGCGGCGGCGAGCGCGTCCACGTCGACGCCGCCCGCCCCGGTCGACGTCGCGATGACAGCCGACTCGAGCGCCATTCGCATGAGGCTGTATCCGTGGCCCACGTCGAGCAGCTTCTCGTCCGGGTGGTCACCGGCGATCTCCACCGCCAGGTCGCGCTCGAGCCGTGCGGGCACCTCGTGAAGCGTGCCCGACAACCAGATCAGCGACCGCACCCGCTCGCGCATCCTGACCGGTGCGACGTCGATGACCTCGACCATCGCCGTGACGTCTCCGCCCTCGCGGACCAGGCGCAGCGCCGGCGTCTCGTCGGGAACCAGGAGAAAGGCGTCGCTTTCGAACAGATGGACCATCCCGACCGAATCGCACCCCTTCGGCTCGGTCGCCGCACAGTCCGGCGCACTGACCGACAGCGTTCCCGAATGAGCACGACGGCAGGCCGTCTGGATCAGTTCGGCATCGCACGGCGCGAGGATCGTGTTCACGTCCACCTCCAGGAAACGGTCTAATTAGCTAAGCCTAACTTATGCTCACCTAACCTAACCTGAGGGCTTTTCGCCGTCAACGCCCCGGCCGCACGGCCGGTTTCTCTCGACTACTGTGAAATGGTGCCCGTCTACGCTTACTTCGGCCCCGCCGGCACGTTCACCGAGATGGCGCTCGATGCCGTCCTGCGCCGACGCGGCGAGGCATCGACGGCGACCAAGATCGCGGTGAGCAATCCGCCGGCCGTCATCGATCTGATCCGCAGCGGGGGCGCGGACTTCGGCTGCGTCCCCATCGAGAGTTCGCTCGAGGGAGCGGTCCCGGCCACGATGGACGCCCTGTCGCCGAGCGCCGGCCTCCCGCGCGTCCAGGCGTACGCGGAGGCGGCTCTCGACATCTCCTTCACCGTCGCCGCGGCAACGCCCATGGACCCCGCCGACGTGCGGACCGTCGCGGCGTATCCGGTGGCCGCGGGTCAGGTCCGCCGCAGCATCGAAGAGCTGTTCCCGCGGGCCGAGGTGGTCGTCGCCACCTCCAATTCGGGCGCAGCGCGCGACGTGGCCGAGGGTCGCGCCGACGCCGCCGTGACCACGGCCGCCGCGGCGCGGATGCATGAGCTGGCGACGCTGGCCGACGGCGTCGCCGACTCCGACGACGCCGTCACCCGGTTCCTGCTGCTGGGGCCTGCGGGGCCGCCGCCGGAACCGACGGGAGCAGACCGCACGTCGGTGATTCTGGACCTTCCGAACACGCCCGGAAGCCTGGTCGCGGCGATGAACGAGTTCGCGATGCGCGGCATCGACCTGACCCGTATCGAATCGCGGCCGGTCGGCCCCGGACAGTACCGTTTCTATCTCGACGCGCGAGGCCACGTTCGGGACGCTGCGGTCGGCGAGGCGCTCCGCGCCCTGCACCGCAGTGCCGAACGTGTGGTCTTTCTCGGATCGTGGCCGGTCGACCCGCAGTTGGCCGTGACCACGGCCGCGACACCGCCCGACCACACCGAGTCACGCGAGTGGTTCCACCGTCTTCTTTCTGGAGAACTCTAAAGACATGGCAAGGCTTCACCTGGTCCGGCACGGCGAGACCACGTCCAACGTGCTCAAACGTCTCGACACCGCACTTCCCGGCGCGTCGCTGACCGATTTCGGCGCGCGACAGGGCGTGCGGTTCGGGCTCGAACACCCGCTGACCGACTCGGCGGTGCTGGTGAACTCTGTCGCCAATCGGGCGCAGCAGACCGCGGAACTGATCGGATCGGTGTGGGACTCGTCCACCGAGACCGTGGAAGGCGTTCACGAGATCCAGGTCGGCGACCTCGAGGGGCGCAGCGACCGCGAGGCGCATGAGCAGTTCCACGAGATCGTCGCGCGCTGGCACCGGGGCGACCTCGACGCCCGGCTGCCCGGTGGCGAGTCGCTGGAGATGCTTCACGACCGCTATCTGCCGATCATCGACGATCTGGCGTCGCGGTACCTCACCGGCGCGAATCAGCGGGACGTGTACTTGGTCTCCCACGGTGCGGCGATCCGGCTGATCGCCGCACACCTGACGCGGCTCGACCCGGAGTTCGCCATGAAGAACTACCTGAACAACACCGGTTCGGTGGAGTTGGAGTTCACCGGCGATCTGTGGGTCTGCCACCGATGGGGCGAAGCCGCACTGCCGGACGCCGACGGTTCGGATACCGCACCCGGCTACGAGGATCCGATGGGCTGACCCGGCCCCGACGGCCTGATCCGGTCAGCCCCAACCGTTGGCGTGCAGCCACTCGTCGCTGATACCGAAATGGTGCCCCACCTCGTGCAGCACGGTGATCGCGACCTCTCGGCGCAGTTGCTCGGCCGAATGGCACATCGCGAGGAGCGGCTCGCGATAGATCTCGATCGTGTCGGGCAGGAAGCCGCTGTACTCGGTGGTCCGCTCGGTGAGCGCCACACCCGTGTACAGGCCCAGGATGCCGGGATCGTCCTCGTTGTGCGGACGCACCAGGATCACGACGTTCGACATGGCGTGCATCAGCTCCTCGGGGAGGAGGTCGAGCGCATCGCCGACGAGGTTCTCGAACTCTCGCTCCGACATCCGCAGCGGCATGTCAGCCGCCTGCCGGCGCGGGAAGCTGCGCGTCGTTCGGCGTGTAACCGGGAGGCAGTGGCACGGGCTCGCCCACCGACCGTCCCGGCGGGCCGACGTCGACCGGCTTCGGACTGCCGCCGTTGATGAGCAGCGTGTCCGGTCCGCCGCGGGCGTCGCCGACCAGGGTCGCGAAGCCGCCGCGGTCGGGCAGCGCCGCGTAGCAGACCACACGCCGGCTTCCCGTCAGCCAGCTCACCTCGGAGATCACCGACCACTGCACGTTGAGCGTGGTCGCCTTGAACTTCTGCGCGCCGCCGAAGAACCTGTTCGTCTGCGTCGGGCAGATCGTCTTCAGGTAGTCGTTCTGATCCGCGACGCTGGGCCACGGCTTGCCGGAGTTGCGGCCCCCGAAGCGCTGGGACAGGTCCACGGTGCCGGTCACCTGGAAGGCGTGGGGTTCGGCGCAGTTCACGACGCTGCTGGTGGCCTTGCGGGTGGTCTTGTCGATGCCGATGCAGGTGCCGTCGGGCCATGCGAACGACTGGTCCACATCGCGGACGCGGCCGGTGAACTCCTCCTGGCCGCCGCCGGCACCGGGTTGTTCGATTCCGCAGCGCAGACTGCGCACGCCGCGTTCCCACTCCACCTTCGACGGGAACATCAGTCCGGGCGAGAGCCGGCCCTGCGGATCCAGTCCACCGCCCAGGTAGCGGTCGACGATCACGCCGCAGCTCTCATCGCGGATCGCGGCGAAGCGCTCCGGTCCGGGCCACGGTGCCTCCGAGGAGAACTCGGAGCTCGGGAACGCGGAGGTGTCGAGCACACCGGCCACTTCGAACCGATGCGGCGACTCGCACGCCACCGCGCTCGGCTCGCCGGGTGTGTCGGCGCTCCAGGTGAGGCAGTCGCCCGCCTCGGATCGGGTGAAGTCGTTCTCCTGCGCGGGCGATCCCTCACCGATGACCGACGAGCCGACATCGCCGACGTCGTCGAAGACACCGGTTCCGAGCATCACTCCGCCCGCGGCGAGCGCACCGACGAGCACGGCCCCGAGCACCAGCCGCAACGAGTTCTTCGGCATCCGGTTGCGGGAGTCGGCCGGCTCGCGGCCGTCGGCGGGCTCGGGCCCCCCGTCGTCCCCATCGCGCTCTCCGTCGTCACCGTAGTCGTCGTCGCCGTATCCGTCGTCGCCGTAGTCGTAGGCGTCCTCCGGTTCGACGCCCCACTCCTCGACGTCGTCCTCGACCTCCGCGTCGTAGTCGTCGAGTCCGGCCGTCGGCTCCGCCTCCCCGCCGATCTCCGGGAGCTCTGCGGTCGCCTGCTCATCGCCTTCGACGGCACCGACCGGCCCCCACACGTCGGCATCGCCGTCGACGACGGGGCGGGCCTCGTCGTCGCCGCGGCCGTCATGCATCGGTTGATCCCTCTTCGAAGTCATCGCGTTCCATCATGCCTGGTCGTTGCTCGCCTCGTGTTCCGAGTAGGGTTCAACGTGTGATCGACCTGAAGATCGTGCGTGAGAACCCCGACCTTGTACGTGCCTCCCAGCGTGCCCGCGGCGAGGATCCCGGACTCGTCGACCAGCTCCTGGAGGCGGACGCGGCACGGCGCTCGGCGATCGCCGAAGCCGACGCCCTGCGCGCGGAGCAGAAGTCGCTCGGCAAACTCGTCGGCAAGGCATCCGGAGACGAGAAGACCGCTCTGCTCGCCAAGGGCAAGGAACTGGCCGAGCAGGTGAAGGCCGCCGTCGCGAAGCAGAACGACGCCGACTCCGCGTCGCAGGCCGCGCACCGCGCCATCTCGAACATCATCACCGATGCCCCGGCCGGTGGCGAGGACGATTACCTCGTCCTCGAACACGTCGGTGAACCGCGCGCCATCGACGACCCGAAGGACCATCTCGAACTCGGAGAGAGCCTCGGCCTCATCGACATGGCCCGCGGTGTCAAGGTGTCGGGTTCGCGGTTCTACTTCCTCACCGGTCTGGGCGCGATGCTGCAGCTCGGTCTGCTCAACATGGCCGCGGCGAAGGCGACCGCCAACGGTTTCACGCTGATGATCCCGCCGGTCCTGGTGAAACCGGAGATCATGGGCGGCACCGGCTTCCTGGGCGCGCACAGCGACGAGATCTACCACCTCGACGAGGACGACCTGTACCTCGTCGGCACGTCGGAGGTGCCTCTCGCCGGGTACCACAAGGACGAGATCCTCGACCTCTCCGGCGGACCGAAGCGTTACGCGGGCTGGTCCACCTGCTTCCGCCGCGAGGCGGGGTCGTACGGCAAGGACACCCGCGGCATCATCCGCGTGCACCAGTTCGACAAGGTGGAGGGCTTCATCTACTGCAAGCCGGAGGACGCCGAGGCCGAGCACCAGCGGATTCTGGGCTGGGAGAAGGACATGCTCGCGGCGATCGACGTGCCGTACCGAGTCATCGACGTGGCAGGCGGGGACCTGGGCAGCTCGGCCGCCCGCAAGTTCGACTGCGAGGCATGGGTTCCGACGCAGGGCACGTACCGCGAACTCACCTCCACGTCCAACTGCACCACCTTCCAGGCACGACGACTCTCTGTCCGCTACCGGGACGAGAACGGCAAGCCTCAGATCGCGGCGACCCTCAACGGCACCCTCGCGACCACCCGGTGGCTGGTCGCCATCCTCGAGAACCACCAGCAGCCGGACGGTTCGGTTCGCCTTCCCGAGGAACTCGCGCGGTTCGTCGGGGTGGAACACATCCGACCGGTGTAGTCGGCATTCCGGACGTCGTCGTCCGCGCCCTCGAAACCGTTTCATCCGTGCCGTCGCCGGGTATCCGACGGCACGGATGAAACCGCCAGAGAGGACCTCGGGTCGATGGACGTGCCACAGAGACTGATCGATCGCATCAGCGAGTTCGAGGAGGCCGATCGGGCCGCAGCGCCGCTCGCCGGTGCGGTACACCGCGTGACTCGGCGCGATGCGGTGAAGAACGCACTGTCGGGCAGCGCACTCGGCCATCAACTGCATCCGGTGCTGACCGATCTGCCGATCGGCGCCTGGACGATGGCGTCCGCGCTCGACTACTTCGGCGGCACTCGTCACGCGGACGGCGCGAGGCGGCTGGTCGCGCTCGGTGTGCTCAGCGCTGCGCCCGCCGCTGCGGCCGGAGCCTCCGATTGGTCGGATTCGTACGGCGGCGACCGGCGGATAGGCCTCGTCCACGGCGTGATGAACCTGGCGGCCACGGGTGTGCACGCCTGCTCATGGGTGGCCCGGATGCGCGGGCGATCGAAGGCGGGGGTGGCGCTGAGCACGATAGGTCTCGCCCTCACGGCGGGGGCGGGGTACCTCGGCGGCCATCTCTCGTTCGCCCGCGGCGTCGGCGTCAACCGAACCGCATTCGAACCAGCGGTCACCGAGTGGACGCGAGTGGCGGCGCTGCACGAGCTCGAAGAACGCAAACCCCTGCGTGTCGAGGCCGCGGCGGTGCCCGTCGTTCTCGTGCTCGTCGACGGCCGCGTCCATGCGCTCTCGGCCACGTGCATCCACGCCGGGGGCCGGCTCGACGACGGGATGGTGATCGATGAAGATTCCGGCCCGTGCCTCGTGTGTCCGCTGCACGGCAGTACATTCCGTCTCGCGGACGGCGGCATCGAGCGAGGGCCGGCCGCGGTGCCGGAGCCGCGCTGGCAGGTGAGAATCGACAGCGGTGAGATCTGCGTCAGCCGGCGGACAGTGCCTGCGGCGAGAGGGTTCTGACCAGATTCCTGGCCCATTCGAACTGGCGCTCAGCTTGTGACAGACACTGATCGACGAGCGCGGAGCACTCGGAATCGTTGGTAGCGGCGGCGCCTTGGCCGAGGATCTCCCACTGCATCGTCAGCCCTGCGATCCGTTGACAGACGCCGCACAATTCGGCGACCGGCAGAAGCGACGCGGGGAGCTCTCGGGCCGGAGTCTCGAACACACTCGACGGGCCGACGGCGGCCTGAGTGTCGAACGTCGCCTCCGACTCGACGCCGCGAGCGACGGCCAGCGATCTGACGGCACCGGCGTGATTGCGCGACCAGGCCGCGAGATCCGCAGCGAGATAGTGGATCTCAGGGTCGGTCGGGTGGTCTCGTGCGATCGATTCCAGCTCCAGGGCGAGAAGTCGTTCGGAGCGCTCGAGTTCACGAAGGAGGAGGCCCAGGTTCTTCATCGCGTCCCCTCGCTCTCCCTGGAGAGCAATGCGATGGCGGCGGCCGCGGTTTTGAATATCGGTTGCTTGGACGCCGGATCCCAGTCCGTGAGCGTCAGCTCGTTGGCGGCCCGGTCGTGAGCTGCCGGTGATTCCACGTCCCAATAGCCGTAATGGAAGGGCAGAAACAGCACCCCCGGTCGAATGTCCGCGATCCGTGCGGCGGCGCGCACCGTGCTGCGGGGACTTCGGATCTCGACCGGATCGCCGTCGCGAATGCCGTGGGTGGCCGCATCTGCCGCTGACAGCTCGACCCACACCTCCGGGGCCGCACCGTTGAGTTCCGGTGCCCGGGCGGTCTTGGTTCGGGTGTGGAAGTGGTAGACGGTCCGCCCCGTGATCAGGGCGAAAGGGTATTGCGCCGACGGTGGTTCGTGCGGCGTCTCATAGTCTGCGGACTTGATCAGCGCGCGTCCTTTCGGATCGTTCGCCCGGTACCGGGTGGCGTCGACGGGAGATCCGGTGATCAGGTCCTTGCCGTACGTCTCGCACTCGTCGGCCGCGGTCCAGAAACGACCGTCCGCATAGAGGCGTGCCGTGCCGCCGGGCGCGGTGTCCGTGCACGGCCACTGCACGCTGCCCTGCTCACGCAGCCCCGCATAGCTCATGCCGCTGTAATCGCAGAGTCTGCCGGCGCTGCACCGCTTCCACGCTTCGAACACGGCCTCCGCGTTCGACCACGGCGTCAGCGGGCGGCCGTCTCGGTCACGGAAGTCCATCCGTCGCGAGAAGTCCAGAAAGATGTCCAGATCCGCACGGGCCCCTCCGGGTGGGTCCACCGCCTTCTCCGACAGGTGCACGGTGCGGTCCGCGTTGGTGAAGGTACCGACCTTCTCGCCCCACGCCGCCGCGGGCAGCACCACGTCGGCGAGCATGCCGGTCTCGGTGAGGAAGATGTCCTGCACCACCAGGAACAGACTCTCCTTCGAGAGGATCGACCGTACCCGGCGCAGCTCCGGCATCGAGACAGCGGGATTGGTCGCGGAGACCCAGAGCATCTTCAGCGATTCCTGCTCGGCGTACCGGAAGATCTGCATCGCGTGGGTCGGCGGCGCGAAATGCGGGATCGTCGCCGCATCGACGTTCCAGACCGAGGCGAGCTCTCTCACGTGTGCGGGGTTGGCCCAGTTCCGAAAACCGGCCAGGTCGCCGTCGGCGCCGCACTCACGGGTGTTCTGTGCGGTCGGCTGCCCGTTCATCTGCAGTACGCCGCAGCCCGGACGTCCCAGCATTCCTCTGAGCAGGTGGATGTTGTTGACCTGTACCGCCGACGCCGTGGCTTGATGCGACTGGTAGAACCCCTGCAGGACCGTCGACAACAGTCTCTGGGCTTCGCCTATCAGCCTCGCCCCATGCCGGATGTCGTCGGCCCCGACTCCGCAGATGTCTGATACTCGCTCCGGCGGGTACTGCGAGACGAGGTCGGACAGGTCCTCGAATCCGACGGTGTGTTCCCGGATGAACTCGTCGTCGATCCACCCGTTGACGACGAGTTCGCGCAACAGACCGTTCATCAGTGCGAGGTTCGTTCCGGGCAGCGGCGCCAGATGGACGCTCGCCCGTCGCGCGACCGCGGTTGTCCGCGGGTCGACGCAGAGGAGCTTCGGCGGATCCGGAGCCGCGAGACGGTCGAGTATCCGCATCCAGGTGACGGACTGGGTCTCCGCGACGTTGTGCCCGAAAAGCGCGATGACGTCCGCATGGTCGACATCTGCCAACGTACCGGGTTGGCCGTCACTGCCGAACGATTCCTTCAGTGCTTCACCGGCGGTAGCGGTGCACAGGCGAGTGTTGCCGTCGAGGTGGTTCGTACCGATCCCGGCGCGGGCGATCACGCTCAGCGCGTAGTACTCCTCGAGGAACAGCTGGCCGGATGTGTAGAACCCGATCGAACTCGGGCCGCTGGAGTTCAGCAGGTCCTCGGCGTGTTCGGCGATCCGGCTCATCGCGGTGTCCCAGTCGGTGGGGACGAGTTCACCGTCCTTGCGCACCATCGGCGTGCTGAGCCGGTCCGGGGAGGCGTTGGCCTTCCAGCCGTAGCGGTCTTTGACGTCGAGCCTTCCGCGGTTGATCCGGTCGTCGGCACGGCCTCGGATTCCGACGATCCGACCTCTCCGGACGGCGATCTCGAGGCCGTCGCCATTCGAGTGAAGAACCGACGCGGTCGGTACCCAACAGTCCACGTCGTCTGACGTCGTGCCGGCCGCCAGCTCGGTATCGACCCGTCGCGGCCACATCTGGGCCCTCTTGTACGGGGTGCGCGGCCCCCAGATGTCGGTCACGGCCATCACTCCCCTGCTTGACAACGCTGTCGCTGCCCAGCGGGTACCCGACCGAACCGCTCTGAAACCTCGGCGAATCTCGACGCGACTCCCCGAGGAGAAGGCTCTCGCGGTCGTACGTGGGCGTACGAGCGCGCACAGCCGATGCCGACGGATGTTTCGTCTCCGGGGTCCGCGGGCATTCCCCGTGAAGTTCTCCACCGACCTGCAAAGACCGAGATCTCACTCAAGGAGCCGGCATGACCGACCACCTACTGCTCGCCGACGAGGTTCTGGCGCGCTCGTCCATGTTCACCTCTGTGGGCTGGATCGGCTACATCATCATCGGCGGCGTGGCGGGATGGCTCGCAAGCAAGATCACCGGCGTGGACGCACAGATGGGCCTGTTCGCCAACATCGTCGTGGGCGTGGTCGGTGCTCTGATCGGCGGATTCGTGCTGAGCTTCTTCCTCGACACCGCCAGCGCCGGGATGTGGTTCACATTCCTCACCGCGCTCGCCGGTGCGGTGTTGCTCCTCGTCGTCCTCAAGGCCCTTTCACGACGAGCCTGACAGTCTCGTCGCTGAGACGACGGCTGCGGCGACGGTCTGACCGGCGACCTCGCCCGAGGTGCCGCGCCGCTCGGCGGCCGCACCGACGGTGGCGAGACCGGTAGCGTAGTTCAGATGAACTCCCAGCGACCCGAGCCGCCGTACCAGCGGCGACCGAGCGGAGGCCCTCGACCGGAGGCGCCGACCCGCAGGGTCTCCGGTCCGCCGCCCGGGGAGCCGGGCTACCGGCCGCCACTCGCGTGGTCGCAGGAACCCGACCCCCGTTCGCGGCGACGTTCGCCCGCGCCGCCGCCCCAGAACCCGCTGCCCCCGAACCGGCAGGCGCCGCCCGCCGGTCCCCGCCCGGCCGCTCCCGGCGCGGTCGGCTACGCCCCGCGCCAGGAGCCCCAGCCGGTCCCGGCGGGGCGGCGGCGCCCTCCGTCTCCCGCACCGGCCGCAGGTGACGCACCGCCTCGCCGTCGCTCCGACGAGAGGCGGTCCACACCGCCGCCGACTCCGCCCCGGCGCCGCGGCCGCGCCGCGACCTCTCCCAAACCGCGCAAGCGCAGGCGGTTCCGGCTGGGCCGGATCCTGCTCGTGATCGTGCTCCTGCTCGTCGTGATTCCAGTCGGGCTGCTGTTCTATTACGACGGCAAGCTGCATCGGGTCAACGCCCTGTCCGGCTATCCCGGACGGATCGGCGATACTCCCGGAACCAACTGGCTGATCGTCGGAACCGACTCCCGTCAGGGACTCACCGAGGAACAGAAGAAGAACCTGGCGACCGGTGACGCCGACGGAGCGCGCACCGACACCATCATGATGGCGCACCTGCCGACCTCGGGTAAGCCGATGCTCATCAGCATCCCCCGCGACCTGTACGTCCCGATCCCCGGAATGGGCAGCCACAAGATCAACGCCGCCTTCAACAACGGCGGGCCGCAACTACTGGTCCAGACCGTCGAAGAGTTCACCGGCGTCCGCATCGACCACTACGCCGAGATCGGGTTCGGCGGCTTCGACAACCTCGTCGATTCCGTCGGCGGGGTTCAGATGTGCCTCGATCAGCCCCTGCACGACCCCAAGGCCGGGCTGAACCTGCCCGCGGGATGCCAGAGACTCGACGGCGCTCAGGCACTCGGACTGGTGCGCACCCGCGCCTTCCCCAACGCCGACCTGGAGCGAGTGGTGAACCAGCGCAAGTTCCTCGCGGCACTGATGTCGAAGGCCACGAGCCCAGGGGTGCTGCTCAACCCGTTCCGGCTGTTCCCGTTCGTCAGCGGGGCGGTCGACGCGGTCACCGTCGACAGCGGCGACCACATCTGGAACCTGGCCTGGCTCGCGTACAAGATCAGCGGTGATCCGATCACCACGACGGCGCCGGCCGACGGCGACGAGTTCACCGACGACGGCGACTCGCTGATACCGGGCGAGACGACGAAGAGTTTCTTCGACTACATCGCGCGCGGCCGGGCGGTTCCAGCCGATCTGCTGAGCGGAGGAACCGGCGCCGTGTCGTAGTGGCCGCCGCCACCGAATCGGAGTCGGGCGCCGCCCGTCGCCACCAGCCGGGTGCGGAGCCGGGCCATTAGACTCGTCCCATGACCGAAACGCCGCGCACGCCGTTCCATCAGCTGCTGCACGACCAGATCAGCAACGAGTTCTCCGCATCTCAGCAGTACATCGCGCTCGCGGTGTACTACGACAGCCACGACATGCCGCAGCTGGCGAAGCATTTCTACGCCCAGTCCGTGGAAGAGCGCAATCACGCGATGATGATCGTCCAGTACTTCCTGGACCGCGACATCGATGTCAAGATCCCCGCCGCCGACGCCCCGATCACCGAGTTCGACGACTACCGCGGCCCGATCGAACTCGCGCTGAAGCAGGAGAAGATCGTCACCCAGCAGATCGTCGATCTGGCGAAGACCGCCCGCGACAGCGGCGACTACCTCGGCGAGCAGTTCATGCAGTGGTTCCTCAAGGAGCAGGTGGAGGAGGTCGCGACGATCACCACGCTCCAGACCATCGCCGACCGCGCCAACGGCAACATCTTCGATCTCGAGAACTTCGTGGAACGCGAGGTCAACAACGGCGGCCCCGCACCCGACGCCGCCGAACCGCCGGCCGCGGGCGGAAACCTCTGACGGCCGGCGGGACGGCTCCGGCGGCTACCGCAGCGTGACCTGACGCCCGATGATGCCCGCCCGGGAGCTTCGCTCGGCGGCGGTGAGGTCGGAGGTCTCCGCCAGCGCCTCGGTCAGCCGGGCGTCGAACTCCTCGACTCCCGAGTGCCATTCCTCGTGGTGCGCCTCGGGATCGAGGTCGAAGACCGGAACCACCAGACCGTGGGTGCGGAACGAACCCGCGAAGCGCGAACCCTCGCCCAAGGTCAGCCCGCCGGCCGCGTGCACGCGGGCGAGTGCGTTCATCAACGCGGTCTCCTCCTCCGGACGCACCCACCTCAGATGTGCACGATCGCCTGCGTCGACCCACCACGGTGCACCGACCCCGCTCGACGGGTGCAGCCGGGCGGTCGGAAGGATTGTCGCGTTGGCGCGCTCGAGCATCATCGAGAGCTCCGCCGGAACGTCGGAGTCGTCGGCGAACCACCAACCGAAGTCCTCATGCACGACCACCTGGAGTTCGGCCTCCGGGTCGATGATCTCGGTGAGCGGACGATCGAGCACGCCGCCCGGGTAGGTGTCGCCGGCGGCGGCTGCACTCGCCCAGGTCAGAGCCGCGGACAGCGAGCCGGCGAGGTCGGCCGGCTCGGGGTTGGTCTGCAGGGCCACGAGGCCTCCGGTGACCTTCCCGCCCTCGTCCCCCTCCGCCGCTCCGCGCTCGCCGAAGACCGCTGCGTCGCGCTGCCGGACCTGGGCCGGCACCGCACCGGGCAGAATGGTCGCGAAGTCGGCTTCGTGCGCCGCGTCGAACTCTGCGGCGAACGGCACCCGGGCAGTGGCGGAAGCGATGAAGGCGCGCAACGCCACCAGATCGCATTCCGCCTTGAGTCCTTCGAACGGGCGCGCCGGCGCCGCCAGTGCGGCTTCCTGCCGTGCCTTGCGGGCGGCGATCCGCTCGGCTCGATTGCTCCCCGGACGCGGGCCGCTGCCGCGCTTACTCTTCTTTCCCATGCGACCAGCCTCTCATCCGCCGGGACGCGGCGCACGAGGGCACCCGATCGCTGACGTCTCACTCCACCGTGACGAGCCAGTCCCGGACTCGGGCCGGGTAATTGGTCGCCAGCCAGCGCACGCCGAGGTCGGCGCACAGCTGCACGTCGGCCTGGTCGTCGCACGTCCACGCGTAAGTGACGCGGCCTGCTGCGGCGGCCCGATCGACGAGGTCGGGGTGCAGCCGCAGGGTCTCGATGGACGGTCCGACACCGGTGGCGCCGACAGCCGTGGCCGCCGTCCCGCCGATGATGCGGATGCTGTCGCCGAGGAGGATCGTCGGGAGTATCGGTGCGGTGCGCCGCACCCGCCACACACCCGCCGGGGAGAACGAGATCACGACGGCACGGCTGTGGTCGGCAGACGGCGGCGCAGCGACGCCGAACTCGTGGAGGACTTCGAGGAGTTTGAGTTCCACCATGCTGCCGAAGCGGACCGGATGCTTGGTCTCGATGAACAACCGCACCGGCCGATGCCAGTCCAGGGTGAGGGTGAGCAATTCGCGCAGGGTGAGCACCGACGCCGCCCGGCCGCTTCGGTGCCACGAGCCGAAGTCGTATTCACGCAGTTGCGCCAGGCTCATCTCGCTCACCACACCACTCGCGTCGGACGTCCGGTCGATGGTGCGGTCGTGGATGCAGACCAGTTCGCCGTCGGCGGTCAGCCGGACGTCGCATTCGAGGCCGTCGGCGCCCTGCGACAGCGCCAGCTCGTAAGCGGCCAACGTGTGCTCGGCCAGCTCGCCGGAGGCGCCGCGATGCGCGACCACCGCGGGCTTGCCCGAGCGCGAGATACCCGCCGACATCATGCCGCCACCAGTCGTCGTCCGGATGCGCTGGAACCGACCGGACCGGTGAGGACCGTCACCAGCCGCGGACCCACCCAGTGGGCGAAGACCGCGGAGACCGCGAGCGAGAACGTGACCAGCGCGAGCGCATTGGCGCTCACCTGGACCGAGTCGCTGAACCATGAGCCGATTCGATAGCAGACCGCGATCAGCGCGACGAGATTGACGATCGCCCACGCGGTCCCCAGACGCTTGATGCGTCCGATCGCCGGAGCCGGAGCGTCGCCGCACAGCGCGGCCTCGCTGAGCAGCAGGGGGATTCCGACGACATTGGCCAGCGGCACCGCCGCCAGCGCCAGCACCACGCGGGCCGGCCGCGGGTCCCGGCGGTCGGCGGCCCGATACGCTGCGGCCCGCGCCGGAAGCAGCCAGCGCACGAAGGCCACGAGTGCCACCAGCATTGCGACGAAGGCGAAGACTCCGAAGACGAGCACCGCGACGCCCGAGAGCAGATCCAGCCACATCGGAATCGGCGTCGAGCGGTTGACGGCCGCGATGACGTACCGGATCAGATGCACCACCGCCGCCGCGCCGAGCATGGAGGTCGCCATCCGCAGCGCGCGCAGCAGCGCGTCGCCGGGGTCCGCGGGCTCCGGGTTCTCCCCCGGCGAGATCGGCCCGCGATCCGACAGACCCCAGCGCGGTATGTACCGGTACGACGGGGTCGGTGTCCATTCGTGCGCGCGGACCGTGACCGGAGCCGGACGCGCCTCGGCCGGACGGTCGGCGACCCAGCGCAGACCGGCCCGCGCGACACTCGTGCGCGGTGCCGAAGCCCCTCGCGCGGCACCGGACTGCGGCCGCTGAACCACGCGGCCCTGTGCGTCGAGCACCATGAGCCGACGGCCGCAGCGCGGGCACAGTTCACGTCCCTCGCGATGCGGCGCCTGGATGCGGCAGCTGGGGCAGACGTCGAGCATCAGGCGTCGCCGCTCCCATACATCCCTTCGGTTCCGGTGTCGACGGGCTTGTCCGCCGCCTGCCACGCCACCATGCCGCCCTCCACGCAGGTTCCGTCGATACCGCGCATCGCCAGGTACTGGAGCAGGCGGAACGATCGCCCACTGGTCCGGCATATCACCAGGAGTTCGGAGTCGAGGTCGATCTCGTCGATCCGCGCGGGCACGTCGTCGAGCGGGATGTGCAGCGCCCCGCGCACGTGGGCTTCCTCCCACTCGTAGTTCTCTCGAACGTCGAGAAGGACCTTGTCGGTGACATCGCTGAAGTCGTCGGGGAGGTCGGTGACCGCCACCGTCTCGATCTCGTCCATGCTCACCGTTCCCATGCTTCCACAAGTGCCCCGAACTCGATGCGGAGCCGCCGCGGATGACCGCATCGCGGAGCCTTCGGCGCTACCACAACCGCCCAGCGGCGCAACGCGCTCACCCATATGCAAGGTTGCATATTTTTATCCACAGCGGCGTGTCGCACTGTCGATCCACACATACCCACAACCTCCGCCAGTCCTGTGGACAGCCCTGTGGATTTGTGGATAAGGGGAGGTGAAGCAAGACTTTCTGTGTCGCACGTCTCATTCCGGCTGACAATTCCCTGAATCTTCATCGCATTTCCCCTGGATTGTCGCCTGACGGCCAAGCGATTCTTCCCCAAGTGCACTGTGGACAACGTGGGGATAACCCAGTCGAACAAACCCTCAAGTTCTACTTGCGACTTGCTCGGGCGCTGATCGCGGCACACTACACTCCGAGGTTGTGCACGTGCGCTGGCTCACCGCTTTCTTCGACTTCCCGGCCTCCGAATTCGGCGCGGAGGTGACCTTCTGGCGCGCGATCTCCGGCAGTACGGTGTCCCCGCCGCGCGGCGAGTTCAAGGAGTTCGCGACGCTCGAACCGTTCCACGGCGACCCTTATCTGCGTGTTCAGCGGGTCGACGGCGGTCCGGGCGGGATGCATCTGGATCTCCACGTGGACGATCCGTCGCAGGCGATGCTCGAGGCCGAGTCGAGGGGCGCGACGGTCGAGTCCGTCGCCGACGGTGTCGTGACGATGCGCTCGCCCGCCGGCGGCGTGTTCTGCCTCATCCCGTGGCGGAACGAATCAGTCCGGGCCCGGCCCATCCGGTGGCCCGGAGGAGGCATCAGCATCATCGATCAGCTCCGATTCCAGGTGCCGTCCGCCGACTTCGGTACCGAGGTGCAGTTCTGGGCCGGACTCACCGGCAAAGACGCCGGCCCCACCGAGGGCGTCGATGCGGTCGCTCTCAACAACAGTCCCCGACTCTCGCTGCAGGTCGTCATCATGCGGACCGACGAGAGCGTCGCCAGCGCGCACACCGCGATCGCCGCCACCAACGTGCCGGACGAAGTGGAGCGGCACGAGGGCTGGGGCGCGACGGTCGTCGCACGCTCCGCCGACTGTGTGCAGATGGCCGACCCGTGCGGCCGGCTCTACTGCATCACTGCGCGCAATCCGCGGACCGGTGTGTGAGACCACCCCCGACTGCCCCACGCGTCCGTCAGCCCAATTCGGCGAGTCTGCGGGCCTCACGTTCACACTCACGGCGCTGCGCCGGCCGCAGGTCCACGAGCTCGGTGAGCTCGACGCCGGCCGCCGTCCGCCGCCAGGTCCCGGCCAGTCGCCCGTCCGCCAGGATGAATCCCGGCGACTGCCCGTTGGGTGTCACGGTCCGCGCGTAGACGTCCGGGTCGGCGACTCGGGCGCGGTCGGCGGCGGTGAAGATCACGGTGTCGAAGGGCGCGACGAGCCGAATCGGCACCGCGGTTTCCGGATCAGCGAGCGCCAGCCCGTCCAGGTCGTACAGCGTCCGTCCGTCGGGTCCGGTGAGACGCACCAACTCCCAGTCGTCCGTCATCTGCTCCAGTACCGGGCGCAGTCCGCGCAGACCGGACCAGGTCTGCACCGCCGCGACCGTCGACGGCCCGAAACCCCTCAGGTAGAGGCGGATCAGGTCGCGAATCGCCTCATCACCGGCGACGGCCGGCTCCCCCGGTCCGATCCAGTCGTCCAGCAGGCGGAAGGCCGGGCCGCCCGACCGTCGCCACAGTCCCCGCGGGGGCGTCTGGACCAGCGGCATCCACGCCCGGACCACCGCGGCCATCGCGTCGACGGGTTCGGCCGGCCAGGTCTCCGAGAGCGCCGTACGCAGCCGGGCCGCCGTCACGGGCTCGGGTCCACCGCCGATGATCCGCGCGCCCACGGCCGCCACCTCGTCCGGGGCCGGACCGTTGAGTCGTCGGACGTGATGGCGAGCCCCGCTGATCAGCGTCGGGCTCAGCAGCGCCCTGATCCACCGCGCGTCGAGGGCGTCCATCAGGAAGACCGTGCCCCGCTGAAGCGCCATCCGGACCATCGATCGATCCTGGATCAAACTGTCCAATTCGGCTGGATCGAAGTCCTCGATCCGGGAGGCGAGCGCATAGAACGCGGCCTGCGGATCCTGCGACTGCAGGCCGACGCACCGGTCGACGACCTCCACGGCGTCCTCGTCCACCCGCTCGATCAGGTGTTGCCGCTCGAGCAGCGTGCGGTTCCATTGGCGCAGACTGATCGCTCCGGTCACGGCCGCGAGTCAGCCTGCCGCCGGGAACTCCAGGCCCGTGGTGGCATGGCAGCGGTATCCGTTGGGGTTCGTGAACAGATACTGCTGGTGGTAGTCCTCGGCGTAGTAGAACATCCCGTCGCCGGCCTCCGACATCAGCGAGATCTGGCTGGTCACCGGACCGTAGCCGGCAGCGGCGAGGACCGGTTCGAACCGGCGTGCGGCGGCCGCGGCCTGGTCGGCCTCGGCCTCGTCGAAGGTGAAGACGGCCGACCGGTACTGAGTGCCGATGTCGTTGCCCTGCCGCATCTCCTGGGTGGGGTCGTGCGAGGTGAAGAAGACCTCGAGGATCTTCTGGAAGGTCAGCACCTCCGGGTCGTAGACCACAAGCACCGACTCGGTGTGGCCGGTCTGTGCGGTGCACACCTCCTCATACGTGGGATTCGGCGTGTAGCCGCCCGCGTACCCGACGGCGGTGGTGTGGACTCCGGGCAGCTGCCAGAAGATCTCCTCGAACCCCCAGAAGCATCCGCCGGCCAACACCACGGCGCGCAGGTCCGGGCCCCAGTCGCCGATACCCGCCGGAGCGAACTCTCCGTTCTCGTCGGCCGCCCCACGCAGCGGCCGATGCAGCACCCGATGCTCCGCCGGTATCGGCATCGGCGCCCGACGGCCGGGAAGTGCGTCGTCGCGAGCCACCATCACGCGTTTGACGTCGGCTGCGGCCAGAATCCGATCGAAGAGGCTCATGCATTCCAGCGTACGTCGATCCGGACGGTTGTCGGGGCCGTCGATCCCGAGTAGCGTCTGGTACCCAGGAAGTCTGGTGTGAGGCACATCACGTCCAACAGTCGGGGAGGCTCAACGATGGCGGGACAGGCACGGTCAGCACTCGATCGGCCCGCGGAGGACACTTCACGTCTCGACCTGCACATCGGACAGCAGTGCGCCGCGACCGCGGCCACCATCGCGGCGATCATCGTGGCGATCGTGCTCGTCGTGCTCATCTGAGCCCGGGCGGTCGGCGGGTTTCGCGCAGTCGGCCGCCCTCTGTTGCAAAGCGTCTCGGTCTACGGAAATGTAGAAACCAGACCCGGGTACGGATCTTTCACACTTTCCACAGAGAGGACCATCGTGGCTGAATACACTCTGCCTGAGCTGGACTACGACTATGGCGCCCTGGAGCCGCACATCTCCGGCAAGATCATGGAGCTCCACCACAGCAAGCACCACCAGACCTACGTGAACGGTGCCAACACCGCTCTGGAGAAGCTGGCCGAGGCGCGCGAAGACGGCACCATCGCCGGCAAGGTCTACGGACTGTCGGCCAACCTCTCGTTCCATCTCGGTGGCCACACCAACCACTCGATCTTCTGGAAGAACCTGTCGCCCAACGGCGGCGACAAGCCCGTCGGCGACCTCGCCGACGCGATCGCCAACGATTTCGGCAGCTTCGACAAGTTCCAGGCCCACTTCACCGCGGCGGCCACCACCCTGCAGGGCAGCGGCTGGGCCATCCTCGGCTGGGACACCATCGGACAGCGTCTGGTCATCGAGCAGCTGACCGACCAGAGCGGCAACACCTCCGCCGCCCTCATCCCGGTCGTCATGCTCGACATGTGGGAGCACGCCTTCTATCTCGACTACCAGAACGTCAAGCCGGACTACGTCAAGGCTTGGTGGAACGTTGTGAACTGGGCCGACGCCGGCGAGCGCTTCGATCGCGCCCGCACCCAGGGCGCGGGCCTCATCGTCCCGGCCTGACACTGGGCCCGGCGACATACCCGGCACGGCGGCCCGGCACCGAAAGGTGCCGGGCCGCTCTGCGTCTCGGGAGGGGCCGGCCCGGAAGGGACCGGTCCGACTGTCACTGCGACGGGCCCCTGGCCCCCACCACGCGATAGCGCGCGATCACGAAGGCCTTGTTCCGGGCGGTCTCGAGCAATTCGAAGTCGAAGGGCCGGGTGAACAGCGGCCGCCCCGCTCCCAGCGCGACCGGGGCGTAGCAGACCACCATCTCGTCGAGCATCCCGTCCGCGGCGAAGGCGGCGGCGAGGCCGCCGCCGCCGACCACCCACACGCCGAGTTCACCGGCCGCGGTCTCCAGGAGTTCGCGGTGCTCGGCAGGGCTTCCGGAGATCACTCTCACCGTGGGATGCACCAGGGGCAGTTCGCGGTGACTGAAGACGAAGGTCTGCTGATCCGGATAGGGCCACGGCTCGTCGGGCGTGTGCTCGAGCACCCACTCGTAAGTGGTCGCGCCCATCACGATCACGCCGGTCGCCGCCATCAGGTCGGCGATCGAGAACGGACCGTCCTCGTCGATCGGCTGCGACAGCAACCAGTCGAGCGAATCGTCCGGATCAGCGAGGAATCCATCGAGTGTGGAAGCGGTGTAGTACGTGTAGTCGGTCATGGGGTTCCTCCTCCGGTGTGGCGTCGGTGCCAGACGATCGGGTCGGGGTCGAGGGCCGGAACGTCGACGTCGACGCCCGCGTCGCGGAGCATCCATCGCACCAGCAGCCGACGGTGTGCCGAGAACGTCAGTTCATGAGCCACGATCTGGCCCAGCAGAAAGGACTCGGGCGGTACACACAGCGCATCGACCACTCGGTCCGACCACGCGTCGCGACGATCGATGTCGCGGACGGTGGCGAGCCAGCGCGCGGAGACATCGGCGTGCCGGTCCCTCAGCGCCCCGATCTCGCGGACCGGTGTGAGGTCGGGCATCTGTTCGCCGGCAATCGTCGCCAGCCACGGCTGCTTGCTGACCACGAGATGCCACATCACCTCCGACAGTGATTCGTCCGGCCCGTCCCAAGAACGCGGACGGCTCCCGGGCAGCCTGCGCCGCGTGTACTCGTCGTCGCCGAGTTGCGCGACGGCGTCGATCAGCACACCGATGTCCGCGACGTCGTGCCTGGACATGATCTCGACGACGTCCCCGGCCGGTCCGGAGCCTGCCGTGCGGCTGTCGCCGGCGTCCACGTAGAGCGCGGTCGGCGAATGGAAGTGGATGCCGTTCGGGGCCGGCAGCCAGTGGCCGGATCGATCGGCGGGCGGCAGAGCCGTCGGGGGGTGTCCGTACGCGCGGGCGAAGGCCCGGCTGAACCCCTCCACCGATTCGTAGCCGTTGGCGAAGGCCGTCTCGGTCACCGAGGCGCCGCGCTGCAGTTGCCACGCGGCTCGTTCCAGGGTCACTCTGCGCCGCAGCGCCACCGGCGACTCGCCACTTCCCTGCCGCACCTGCCGCGCGAAGTGGAACTGCGAGGTGTACGCCTCGCCCGCCATCGCATCGAGATCGTCGTTCGCGTCGTCGAGAACCGCGTCGAGGAGCATGCGCAGCGGATCGGGCCTCGGTTCGCTCATGCACCGAGTATCCCCGGGGCGCTCGGCCGGACGCTTGACCGTTCTTGCTGTGTTCGACGGGCCGCCGCTGACTACAGGTAGATCACGCTCACCGTGACCGCGGCCGCACACGCCACCGCGAACACCCCGAGCACCAGCGCATCGATGCGGCCGGGACGGGACGGATACGCGGTCAGCCGCCCGGTGCCGCCGCGCGCGGTGATGGCCTCGGCCATCTCCGAACTGCGCCGCATGGCCGACGACATCGCGGCCACGATGATGTCGAGCACCGACAGCTCCGCCGAAGGGTGTCCGGAGTCCGAACTCGACCGCGGTCGCAGTCGGTGCGCGGCCCACAGGAGCCGGATCTCCTCCACGAGCAGCGGAAGGCCGCGGAGCGCCAGGGCGATGGTGACGGCCCATTCGTCGACGGGAAGCCGGAGGATCCGCAGCGGCGACATCAGGCGCGCCAGCGCCGGCGCCAATTCGGCCATCGGAGTCGTCCAGATCACGAGCACCGACATCGACACCACCAGCAGGCCGAGGAGAACCCCGCGCAACGCCGTGATGCCGCCGTCGCTGCCGCGGGCGATCCACGACCACACCACCGTCGCCGCCATCAGCGCCCAGAACCACCACGGCGGCCGCGGCAGCGCGCCGAGCGGGATCTTGGCGATCAGCACGAAGGCGATCAGGCAGATCGCGACGAAGCCGAGCCCGGGCCAGGAGGGAAGGACCCACGTCATGAGCCCCAGGACGAAGATGATGATCAGCTTGCTGCCGGCCCACAGCCGGTGCACCGGCGAATCGCCGGGGATCTCGCGCAGCATCGGAATCTGCATCACAGACCGCCTTCCAGCACGCCGTCGACCAGTTCGATCCGACGGTTGCACACCCGATCGAGCGACTCCAGATCGTGCGAGATGATGATGATGGTCGCGCCCTTCTCCCGCAGTCCGGCGAGGACGGCGAGGACCTCCTCGCGCGCCTGCGGGTCGAGTCCGGCCAGCGGCTCGTCGAGCACCAGGAGTTCCGGCCCCGAGGCGATCAGGGAGGCGAGCACCACGCGGCGCATCTGACCTCCGGAGAGGGCGTCTACCCGCCGCGCGGCGATCTCCCTCGGCAACGCGACCAGGTCGAGCACATGCCCGACCTCGGCGGTACCGACTTCGAGACCGCCCACCGCCATGATCTCGTCGGCGACCGTCGTCTTCTGCAATTGCAGTCGCGCGTGCTGGAAGCCGAGTCCCACGTCGCCCACCCGCTCCGCCGTCGGCTCACCGCCGAGCAGCACCGAGCCGCGGGTGGGGGTGATCAGTCCGGCGAGGATCCAGGCGAGGGTCGACTTCCCGGAGCCGTTGCCGCCGACGATGAGGACACCGTCACCGGAATTGACCTGGAAGTTCACCGATTTCAGCGCGGTGACCTCCCACGGCGATCCGGGCAGATAGGTGTGCGCCAGATCGCGGACCACGAGCAGCGCCTGCCCGTGCTCGTCGTGCCGTTGCGGTAGCGGGGGGCTGATCGCCTCCGGCCGCATCCACTCCGGATGGTGCTCCACCACCCGGCCCGCCTCGAGGTGGATCACGCGGTCTGCGGCGCGGGCCTCGGAGTCGCGGTGGGTGATCAGCACGACGGTGATCGCCCGGCGGCGCGGGAGTTCAGCGAGGATCTCGATCAACTCGGCGCGCCCGACCGGGTCGACCATCGACGTCACCTCGTCGGCGATGAGCAGCTGCGGGCTGCGCGCGAGCGCGGCGGCCACCGCCAGTCGCTGCTGCTGACCGCCGGACAGATCGGTGGTCTCGCGGTCGCCGAGTCCGGCGAGACCCACTTCCGCGAGCAGTCCGTCGACGTCGACCTCCGCGTCGTCGGGCAGTCCCCACACGAGGTCGTCCGCGACCCGCGCACCGAGCATCTGTGCTTCGGGCCGCTGCAGGACGAGTGCCGTTCCGCCCTCTCGGCCGAGGCCGGGCGCACCCGGGCGGTCGACGATACCGATGGTCGGATCCACGCCGGCCAAGAGCTTGGCGAGCGTCGACTTCCCCGAACCGTTTGCGCCGACGACAGCCACGAACTCACCGCTGATCAGCGAGAGGTCGATGTTGTGGAGCACCTGCCGGTCCGACCCCGGATAGGTGTAGCCGACCCCGGCCATGCGCAGCGGAAGGGGCTCCACGGGGCGATCGCCGTCGGCGATCCCGGCGATCTCCAGGGTGTCCTCCAGCGGCACCTCGTCGAGGCGGTCGAGCACCTTGCCCAGCAGCCACCCGGCGATCAGCAGCGTCACCAGCGTTCCGATCACGCCGGGAATCCACATCCACAGCCACCAGTTGTCGACCACATTGCGCGAGAGCGCGTCCATCGCGTCGCCGACGGCGTCGAGTCTGATCGCGCGCGCGGTCTTCGCGATTCCGGTCAGCACGTTGTCGAGGACTTCGAGTGCCAGTTTGCGCAGCGGCACCAGTACCCACATCAGCAGTACCGACACCCCGGCGAGGATCGGCGAGGCCAGCAGCGACATCAGCGCCATGGCGGGCATCCGCCCGCCGCGCCGATGCACCTCGCCGATCAATCCGCCCATCACCGCCGAGACGAGCACCGCGAAGGCGGGCCCCAGCCCGGCGACCACGAAGGTCACCGCCACCGTCGTGACGATCGCCGCCAGGACCGCCCGCGGGCGGGTGCGCGCCGCGAGCAGCGCGACCGGCACCGGTGTCATGAACCCGAGCGCCGCCGCCAACGGCACCACGGAGACGATGACGGCGGGCACCACCGTCAGACCACTGAAGATCGCGATGGCCGCGATCTCACGGGCACGCAGGCCCCCTGTCGGCGTCGCCGGGACGTCGATTGCTTTGCTGACCACCTGTCCATTGTGCCCGGTCGGGGTGCCGGACACCGACGCTCAGGGCTCCCGGGGCGGGTCGGTACGGGTACCCGAATCACCCCTTTTGGGCTCCCTACCAGCGATTTTCCAGGCCGACGATCTGTTGCGTACGGCAGATAGGCCGCCCTAACCTGGCGATATGTTCGCCGCTCTGATGCTCAGCTCGGGCATCATCTTCGTCGCCGAGCTGGGCGACAAGTCTCAGCTCATGGCGATGACTTACGCTCTCCGATACCGCTGGTGGGTGGTACTGGCCGCGATCCTGACCGCGACCACCCTCGTCCACGCCGTCTCGGTCTTCTTCGGTCATTTCCTGGGCCTGTCGATACCGTCCGACATCATGTCGGTGCTGGCCGGACTGTCGATGCTGGTCTTCGGACTCTGGACGTTGCGGGGCGACGAGCTCGACGAAGCGGAGTCCGCCCGGGCGCGACGGGTCGGTGCATCGGTGTTCCTGGCCGTGATGAGCTCGTTCATGCTGGCCGAACTCGGCGACAAGACGATGCTCGCCACCATCACGCTCGCCACCGATCACGACTGGGTGGGCGTGTGGATCGGCTCGACGGTCGGCATGGTCGCCGCCGACGCGCTCGCGATCGTCGTCGGCCGACTGCTCGGCAGGCATCTCCCCGAGCGCGCCATCGCGGTGGGCGCGGCGGTCCTGTTCTTCGGATTCGCCGTCTGGCTGCTGGTCGAGGGTCTGTCGGGTGCTTCCGGAGTCCTCGTGGCCGTCGCGGTCCCGGCCGCGGTCCTGATCGTCGTCGCGGGTGTGTTCTGGATCCGGGTGACGCATCGGCGCAGGCAGGCGCGCTCGCAGGTCGCCGAACACGACGTCGCCGAAGCCGACCGGATCCGCGAACTGTACTGAGAGAGGCTTGCGGGTACTATTGCATCGGCCCTACCGAGCGAGCGCTCGGGGTTGTGGCCGATCAATCCGTCACGGTGCCCGGTCCGGTGCGGGCCGCACCCGCCTGAAAGGAATTCGTCCATGGACGTCACAGGTTCCGCAGTCATCGTCACCGGCGCCGCATCCGGCCTGGGTGCCGCCACGGCACGTCGGTTCGCCGAGCAGGGAGCGACCGTCTTCGGCATCGACCTGCCGCAGTCGATCGAGAAGGCGGAGTCCGTCCCGGGCGTGCAGTTGGTGGCCGCCGACGTCACCAGCGAATCCGAGGTCCAGGCCGTCATCGATCAGATCGCCGAAGCCGGTCTGCCCTTGCGCGCGGCGGTCAACTGCGCGGGCGTGGGCTGGGCGTCACGCATCCTCGGCAAGGAGGGCCCGCACGATCTGGAGCTCTTCCGCAAGGTCATCGACATCAACCTCGTCGGCACGTTCAACGTGATGCGCCTGGCCGCCAACCGGATGCAGCATGAGTCCGCGGTCACCGACGACGGCGCTCGCGGCGTCATCGTCAACACCGCGTCGGTCGCGGCCTTCGAGGGCCAGATCGGGCAGATCGCCTACACGGCCTCGAAGGGTGCCGTGCATGCCATGACGATCTCCGCCGCCCGCGACCTCGCTCGAGCCGGCGTCCGCGTGTGCACCATCGCCCCGGGCACCATCAACACCCCGATGCTCGCCGGCGTCACCGACGAGTTCAAGAAGACGCTCGAGGCGGGCATCCCGTTCCCGCAGCGTCTCGGCGAGCCTTCGGAGTACGCCGACCTCGCGGCGTTCATCGTCTCCCACGACTACCTCAACGGCGAGACCATCCGCATGGACGGCGCACTGCGCATGGCTCCGCGCTAGAGGACCTCGCGCAGCGGTGGCGGGCCGGCCGGTGAACGCCGGCCCGTCACCGCCCGCCGGGCAGAACGCCGCCGCCGGCGTTCTCGGCCAACAGATCGGCGGCCAGCGGAAGCTCGAGCACTTCGTCCGAGTCGATCCATTCGCGGAGCACCTTGGTGGCGCGGACGTCGTCCTCGTTGTACTGAAGCAGACGCTCGCGCTGACTCTCGTCGCGCACCGCGCCGTCCAGACCCACCGCGGCGGCGTACCACTCCATCGACGCCTCGCCGCCCGCCTCGTCGTCGCGCCAGTTGAATCCGGCCACCGGAGCGATGCGCTTGAGTCCCTTGCCCTTCGGGCACACGAAGTTGTCGTTGACGGCCTCGAACACGTCCACCCACTCGCGGGATGCGATGAAGGCGTCCACCGCGGTCCGCGACGGAACACCCGGCATGTCGGCGAACCGGTCGGCGCTGCCGCGCAGCCACCGGTTCTCGGCATGCTGCGAATAGCAGTAGGCGGCGAAGGTCTTGCCTGCGGCACGCGCCGCATCGCGTTCGGCTGTCAGCCACGCCCAGAACTGCGCGAACGACCGCCCCTCGTCGCGCGTGGGCAGCGGATCCCACGTGACGAACGGACGATAGGCCACCGGCCGCGCCGGATCGGTGTTGTCGGTCAGGAGTGTGCCCCACATGTACGCACCGCGCTCGGAATAGCTCTCCATGTCTACGTCGACCTCGACATCGGCCCGCTGGACGCGCGGGCGGTCGTGCCGCCGGACCAGCGGGATGTCGCGGACCCAGCACTTCGCGGACACGACGGTGTCGTCGAAGCGCACCGCACCCACCCACTCGGCCGGCTCCGCGCCGCGATAATCGGCGAGCTGATCGATGGTGACGACCCCGATGTCGCGGAGAATCTGCCCCTGGTTCCCGCCGACCACCAGACTCACGTCACGTTTCTCGGTGAGTTCGGCCTCGCATCGCGGCCACCAGTGACAACTGCGGCACTCGCTCACCCGTCGGGGCGAGGTCGCGATGTCCCCCGCGGCGATCGCCCGGCGGCGATCGAAGGTCTCGTCGTAGTCGTGGGCCGATTCGCCGAGCGGGACCACGACGATGCAGTCGGCGTCGAGACCGATCAGTCCGCCGAGCGCCTCCTCCCGCGGGGCGTGCAGCCGTCCGAGGTCGTCGAGCATCGCCGCGATCTGCGCCAGCCGCATCACGTCGCCGCGCCGGCTGCGGAACGACCGCGTCGCATCCGGCTCGGGATGCCAGCCGAACAACGGACTGGTCCGCAACGTCGGCACCTCGCCCTCGCGGGGTTCGGCGATCGTCGTCGTGACACGGTGGTTGACGACGATGATCGGGAGATAGCCCTCCCCATGCCGCAGCAGCGCCTCGGCGTGACCGCGACGGCCGCGCTCCACGTCGGTCGGCAGTGCGGCCTGGAGAATCCACTGCGCCCCGCGGTCCATCGCCGCACGGGTCGCCGCCACCCGGTCTCGGTGATCGGCCGCCTCCACCACGACCACCGTTCCCTCCGGACGGTCGCTCCAGAACCCGCGGATCAGATCGAGCACGTGACGTCGATGCGCCTGAGCTGCCTCGATCCGTCGATTCGCCTCGGCGGTCTCCGGCTTCGCGACACCGTCCGCGGCAGCCGCGGAGTCGAGCGCCAGCCGGTGCTCGCAACCCGTGAGATTCCGCGCACCGAGAATCGCAGATCCCACGTGATCGGCCTCGACTTTCCGTTTCCGAGCGGCAACACGGCCACGGGGGCCGAGTTGTTCATTACCCACAGAGACTATGCAAAGCTGGAGACAACTGATCGCAGGTGTCGGGTATCCGACGGGAAGGTCGCCATGGGACTGCTCTCATCTATGAGCTCGAAGAGGGCTCAGCGCAAGGCCGATGCGAAGGTTCGCAAGGCGGAGGAGAAGGCGATCCGCAAGCGCGCCGAGGTCCAGGCGGAGGCCGAGTCCCGCGCGAGCCGCAAGGCGCAGAAGCGTCGGCTCAAGGATGAGCACAAGTTCCACAAGCGGGCGCAGAAACAGGATCGCAAAACGGTCAAGGCCACCGGCAAGGCCCAGCAGAAGGCGGCGGCCGCCGAGGCCAAGGCGATAGCCGAACAGGCGAAGGCCGACGCCGCCGCGGCGTTCTTCACGCCGGCGAAGATGAAGCGGTACCTCGCGGTGGCCCGGATGGCGGCCCCGATCGTGGTTCCGATCGCGTATCGGGCCGCGGTCGGCGCCCGCAGCCAGGTGACCGCCGTCCAGGCCCGCCGAGCGGGCGTGTCGCCGGCGCTCCTGACCCAGTACGGCGGCCCCAGCGCATCGCTGCGGGCGCGCATCGCGGCCTGTCGCGCCACCGCGGACGAGGTCGCGGCGCTCGAGCAGTCGGCCGAGGGCAAGGCCTTCGTCTCGGCGATGTCCAGCCGCCTGGACAACCTCCAGGTCGCTGCCGATGCCGCCGACACCATGCCCGCTCAGCAGCGCAAGAACGCCCAGCGCGCCATCGACAACGAGTTGACGGCGATCGACAACGATCTGCTGGCGCGGCTCAACGTCCATCCGGTCCAGGCGGGCTGAGCCGTGACGCGCCGGGTACTCGCGCTGCTGTCCTGCCTGATCGTTGCGGCCGCCGGTCTGCTGACCGGCGGCGCGACCCTCGGCCGCGCCCCCTCGACCGCGGCACCGCGGTGCGTCGACGTGCACGTCCTGTTCGCGCGCGGCACCGTCGAGGAGGCTCCCCCGCTGGGCGTCACCGGGATCGCGTTCGGCAACGCCGTCAGGAACCGGTTGCCCGGTAAGTCTGTCCGCATCGAAGCCGTCGACTACGCCGCGAGCGGCAACTTCACCGACCGGCTCGCGTTCGCGCGCACCTTCGTCGACGGAGTCAAGACCGCGCAGCGGCGGGTGAAGTCGATCGCCGCCGCGTGCCCGGACACGCGGATCGTCATCGGTGGCTACTCGCAGGGCGGCGCACTCGCCGGATACGCGATCAGTTCGGCCTACCGGGTCCCCGATCGCTATCAGCAGTACCGCACATACGTGCCCGAACCCCTGCCCGCGGCCGTCGCGCCCCACATCGCCGCCGTAGTGGAGTTCGCACCGCCGTCGGCGCGCTTCCTCCGCGAGGCAGGCGCTCCCCCGGTCCAGCCGCAGGCGGTCTACCGGAACCGGACCGTCGAGTACTGCATCCAGGGCGACACGATCTGCAACGGCGCACCGCTCGGCGGCCCGAACGCGCTGCACCTGCTGTACTCGGTGAACGGCATGGCCGATCAGGCCGCCGATTACGTCGCCCGGCACCTGTAGCGCGACCCGCGAGCCCCGGCCCGGTACCCCGCTCAGCTCAGGGCGATCAGCGACAGCGGGTCCGAGAGCGCGTCGGCGACCGTCGCCAGGAAGACCGAGCCCTGCTCGCCGTCGACGAGCCGATGGTCGAAGGAGAGGCTGAGGGTCGTCACCTGCCGCAACGCGATCTCACCCTGCCATTCCCAGGGTCGAGGACGGACCGCGCCGAAGCAGAGGATCGCCGCCTCACCCGGGTTGATGATCGGCGTACCCGAGTCGACGCCGAAGACGCCCACGTTGGTGATCGAGAACGTGCCGCCGAGCAGGTCGGCGGGCGGCGTCGCACCGGCCTTCGCGACGGTCGTCAGTTCGCCCAGCGCCCGAGCGAGTTCCAGCAGGCTCATCGTGTGGGCGTTCTTGATGTTGGGGACCAGCAGTCCGCGGGGCGTGGCCGCCGCGATCCCGAGGTTCACATAGTGCTTGGTGACGATCTCCTGCGCGTCCTCGTCCCACGTCGAGTTGAGCGACGGGTTGCCGCGCAGCGCCACCAGCGCCGCCTTCGCGACGAGTGCGAGAGGTGTCAGCCGTACTCCGGAGAAGCGTCGGTGAGCGGCGAGGTCGTCGACGAGTTCGGTCATCGCCGTCACGTCCACGTCCACGAACTCGGTGACGTGCGGAGCCGTGAACGCGCTCGCCACCATCGCCTCGGCGGTGCGGCGCCGGACGCCGCGGATCGCGGTGCGCTCCTCGTCCGGCCCGGCGGCCCCCGCCGCGGTCGGCGCTGCCTCGTCGACCGCACCGGCCTTCACCGCGGTCAGATGCCGGTCGAGGTCGGCTCGAGTCACTTCGCCCGAGCGTCCGGTCGGCCGCACGTCCGTCAGGTCCACGCCGTGTTCGCGCGCGAGTTTGCGGACGGGTGGAGCGGCGAGCGGTCGTTCCGGAGCGCTGTCGCCGACCGCCCCGACGGTGTCGCGCGCGTCGGAGGCGGGCGCGGGCTTCCGCCGCCTCCGGGTGCCGCTCTCCGCCGCGACGCCGTACCCGACGAGCACGGGTTCGGGTGCCTGCGGCTCGGCGGCATCGGCCTCCGGCGCATCCGCCTCGTCGCCGGCGACCCGGATGTCGATGAACGGGCTGCCGACGTCGACGGTCTCCCCCTCCTGGACGTGCAGCTTCACCACGGTGCCCGCATACGGCGACGGCAGTTCGACGGCGGCCTTCGCGGTCTCCACCTCGGCGATCACCTGGTTGAGTTCCACGGTGTCACCGACCGTCACCTCCCAGCGCACCAGTTCGGCGTCGGTGAGCCCCTCACCGAGGTCGGGCAGATCGAAGGTCGAGATGACGGACATGCCGGGTCCTTCCGCAGGAGTCAGTCGAGGAGTACCGCGTCGACGGCGGCGAGGATGCGGTCGACGTCGGGCAGGAAGTGACGTTCGAGTTTCGCCGGCGGATAGGGGGTCGCGAACCCGCCGACCCGCTGGATCGGTGCCTCCAGATGGTAGAAGCACTCCGACATCACGCGGGCGGCGATCTCGGCGCCGACGCCCATGAAGACCGGCGCCTCATGCGCGATCACCAGCCGGCCGGTGCGCCGGACCGAGGCCGAGAGCGTGTCCGTGTCGAGGGGCGAGATCGATCGCAGATCGACCACCTCGACGGACCGTCCCTCGTCCTCTGCGACGGCGGCCGCCTGCAGCGCGGTGGTGACCAGCGGCCCGTAGGCCACCAGCGTGACATCCTCGCCGGGACGTGCGACGCGCGCCTTGTGGAGGGGATACGGATCGGCGTCCAGAGCCGGGTAGTCCGTCTCGCCCTTCTCCCAGTAGCGCCGTTTGGGCTCGAAGAACAGCACCGGATCGTCTGAGGCGATCGCCTGCTGGATCATCGTGTAGGCGTCTGCCGCGTTGCTGCAGGTCACCACCCGCAGACCGGCGGTCGCCGCGAAGTAGCCCTCGGGCGACTCGGAGTGATGTTCCACCGCGCCGATGCCGCCGCCGAAGGGGACCCGGATGGTGATGGGCATCGAGACATGGCCCGCAGTCCGGTAGTGCAGTTTGGCCACCTGCGACACGATCTGATCGAACCCCGGATAGATGAAGCCGTCGAACTGGATCTCGCACACCGGGCGGTAGCCGCGGAAGGCGAGCCCGACCGCTGTACCGATGATGCCGGACTCGGCGAGCGGGGTGTCGATGACCCGGCCGGTCCCGAACTCCTCCTGCAATCCGTCGGTGATGCGGAAGACCCCGCCGAGGCGACCGATGTCCTCGCCCATCAGGACGACCTTCGGATCGTCGGCGAGCGCCTTTCGCAGACCCGCGGTAACGGCCTTCCCAAGTGGAGTCGGGGCGGGCGCCGCGGCGGTCATCATGCCTCCAGGGTGTCGAGGTAGGCGGCGTACTCGCGCCGTTCGGCGTCGATCAGCGGGTGCGGTTCGGCGTACACGTCGTCGAAGACCGACAGCGCAGGCGGGTCGTCCAGCGCGAGGCATCCCCGCCGGAGTTCGGCGGCCGCGGCGTCGGCGTGCTCACCGATCAGCTTCGCGTCCTCGTCCGACAGCGCACCCGCGGCCTCGAGCAGCAGGCGGATGCGCTCGATCGGGTCGCGCCGGATCCACTCGGCATCATCGGCCGCGGTGCGGTAGCGGGTGGGATCGTCGGACGTGGTGTGCGGTCCGCGGCGGTAGGTGACCGCTTCGATGAAGGTGGGGCCGCCGCCCTCTCGCGCCAGTTCCAGAGCCGCCCGGGTGACCGCCAGCACGGCCAGCACGTCGTTTCCGTCCACCCGCACGGTCGGCATCCCGTAGCCGCGGCCGCGGTTGACGATCGGCGTCTTGCTCTGCAGGGTCACCGGCTCGGAGATGGCCCACTGGTTGTTCTGGCAGAAGAAGACCACCGGCGCGGCGAAGCTCGCCGCGAAGCCCATCGCCTCCGAGACATCGCCCTGGCTGGTGGCGCCGTCGCCGAAGTAGGTGATGACCGCGCTGCCCGCACCCTCGAGGTTCAGTCCCATCCCGTAGCCCGCGGCGTGCAGGGTCTGCGCCCCGATGATGATCGCCGGAGTCGCGATGTTGTGCTCGTGCGGATCCCAGCCGGACAGTGACGTGCCGCGCCAGAACGGCATCATCTCCTCGAGCGCCACGCCGCGGCAGTAGGCGACGCCGTGTTCTCGGTAGCTCGGGAAGACGAAGTCCTCGGCGTCGAGCGCTCGGGCCGAACCGATCTGAGCGGCCTCCTGCCCGAGCAGCGGCGCCCACAGACCGAGCTGCCCCTGGCGTTGCAGCGCCGTGGCCTCGGCGTCGATGCGTCGGACGACGACCATGTCCTCGTAGAGTCTCCGCAGTTCGGCCATGTCGATGTCGTCGACGTAGGTCGAGAAGTCGGGATGGATGTGCCGCTCGCCGGTGATGGTGACGAGTTGAACGATTTCGTCGATGTCGGACACGACTGCCTCCTTCGGGACGTCCGCGTGGATCGCACGCTTCCTGGTCCGTGTGGCCACCGTCTCAGTAGATTGCAGCCTGCGCAAGGTCCATCGGGGAAATTGATCAGAATGCCCAACATCAGCACCGTTCGACGAGCGATACTGTGCGCTATGGCCAGGCTGGACCGAACCGACGCGAAGATTCTCCGTGCTCTGTGCGAGTTCCCGCGCGCCACCGGCGTGCAGTTGGCGGGACTGGTCGACATGGCGCGCAACACCGTCCAGGCGCGGATCGGGCGGTGGGAGACCGAAGGCGTGCTGGCCCCTTTCGACCGTCGCGTGCATCCGCGCGACCTCGGCTTCCCCCTGCGCGCCTATATCGCCGTGGTGGTCGACCAGCATCGCCTGGAGCAGGTGCTGGACTCGCTCGACGGGATTCCCGAAGTACTCGAAGCCGTAGGCGTCTCCGGCATCGCCGATCTGCAGCTGCTGGTGGTCGCCGCCGACGCCGACGATCTCTACCGGATCGCCGGACATGTGCTGGCCGTTCCGGGAGTGGAACGGACGACGGTATCGGTGGTGATGCACGAGGCGATCGGGTATCGGACCCTTCCGCTGATCGAGCGCCTCGCCGGCGGACGTCCGCCCGACTGACCTCTCCGACTGGTCGGTTTGTGGATCTCACCGATCGGCGGCCTACCGATTCGTGCTGATGACCAAGACGTGGATCACATCTCGTGCCTACCCTCGGAGGGGAGGACACATCTCGCCTCTTCGACCTGCCGAGGGGAAGCCCCATGGACAACACCGCTTCGATCACCGCCGCCGACTTCGACACAATCGTCGTCGGCGGCGGAATCGCCGGCGTCTCGATCGCGTACGAACTGGCCGCCCACCGATCGGTCGCCCTCGTCGAACGTGAATCGACGCTGGCCTACCACACCACCGGCCGTTCGGCCGCGACCTTCCTGGAGAGCTACGGCAACGCCACCGTGCGTGCGCTCACCCGGGCCAGCCGCGACTTCTTCGTCGCGCCGCCCGACATCGTCGACGGCCCGCTGGTGGCCGAACTGCCGTTGTTGATCGTCGCCGAGGAGACCGAGGTCGACGGACTTCGCGCCCTGTACGAGACGGTGAGTCCGCGCAGCCAGACCATCGAGCTGGTCGACGGGAACGCGGCGGAACAGCTGAATCCGATGCTCCGGTCGGGTTACACCGACCTCGCGATGGTCGACTACGGTTCGCTGGAACTCGACGTTCACGGCCTGCACCAGGGCTTTCTGCGCGGTCTCCGGCGCCGGGGCGGCACCGTGCTCAAGTCGGCGGGCATCGTCGAAGCCCGCCGCGAGCGGTCGTCCTGGGTGCTGCGCGATGCGGCCGGCGACGAACTGCGCGCCCGCACCGTGGTCAACGCGGCGGGGGCGTGGTGCGACGAAGTCGCGGGCATGTTCGGCGCCGCCCCGATCGGCATCGCTCCGCTCCGCCGGACCGCGTTCATGGTTCCCGACCCGCGGGAGACCCCTGCCCGCTCCATCGCGGCGCGCCGCACCATGACGATGTCGGCGAACGAGGACTTCTACTTCAAACCCGACGGCGCAGGCTTCTTGTGTTCCCCCGCGGAGGAGACACCGCAGCCGCCCTCGGACGCCAAACCGGACGATCTGGAGATCGCCCGCGCGATCGAACGGCTCAACGAGGCGACGCTGCTGGCCGTGCGCAGCGTCTCGACGTCGTGGGCCGGCCTCCGCAGCTTCACCGCCGACCGCACGCCGGTGGTCGGACCCGATCCCGCGGTCGACGGCCTCTTCTGGTTCGCAGGCCAGGGCGGCTACGGAATCCAGATGGCTCCGGCGCTCGCGCGCGCCGGAGCGTCGCTGGCACTCACCGGCGATCTGCCCGCCGACCTCGCCGACTTCGGCATCACGGCGGCGTCCCTGGCCCCCGGCCGATCGGCCCTGGCCGCCTGAGGGTCAGGCGACCGGGCCTCGAACCCTCGCTTACCGGCCGGGCAGGTACTTGAGCGACTTGATGATCTGCGGGGTCAGCTTCAAGTACAGGCTCTGCGGGATCCCGCGGATGCCGTCGAGACCGATGAACCGCTGGGTGGCGATGGTCTGCGGCTCGGTGTACTTGAGCAGCCCCTCCTCACCGTGTCGGCGTCCCATGCCCGAGATGCCCATGCCGCCCATCGGAGCTGCCGTGGAACCCCATGCGGCGGCGTAGCCCTCGTTGATGTTGACCGTGCCCGCGTGGATCTGCTCGGCGATCTTCTGCGCTTCGTCGTTGCTGCCCGCGAAGACGCTGGCGTTGAGACCGTACTCGGTGTCGTTGGCGCGCTTGATCGCCTCGTCGGTGGAGTCGACCGGGTAGATCGACACCAGCGGGCCGAAGGTCTCGTCCGCGTAGCAGGTCATCTGTTCTGTGACGCCGGCGAGCACGGTCGGCTCGTAGAAGAACGGGCCCAGGTCGGCGCGCTTGCGTCCGCCGGCGAGCACCTTGGCGCCCTTGGCGACGGCGTCGGTGACGTGCGCGTCGACGGTGTCGACCTGCTGTGCCGAGGCGAGCGAGCCCATGTCGGCGCTGAAGTCATAGGTGCCCGCCAGGTTCATGCCCTTGACGTGCTCGGCGAACTTCTCCGAGAACTCGTCGGCGATGGCCCGATCGACGTAGATCCGCTCGATCGAGATGCACAGCTGCCCGGAGTTCGAGTAGCACGCGCGGGCGGCACCGGCGACGGCCCGGTCGACATCGGCGTTGCGGGTGATGATCAGCGGATTCTTTCCACCGAGCTCGGCCGAGAAACCGATCAGCCGCTTGCCCGCCTGAGCCGCGAGAGTCGACCCGGTGGCCGATGATCCGGTGAACATGACGTAGTCGGTCTGCGCGACGATCGCCTGCCCGACCACCGAGCCCGGACCGGGCACCACGGCGTACAGCTCGCGCGGGAGTCCCGCCTGGTACAGGAGTTCAGCCAGCGCGAGGCAGCAGTACGGGGTGTTGCTGTCGGGCTTGATGACGACGGCGTTGCCCGCGATGAGCGCGGCCACCGCGTCGGAGACCGCCAGCGTCAGCGGGTAGTTCCACGGGCTGATGACGCCGACGACGCCCTTGGGCTGGTAGCGGACCCGAGTGTCGGTCGCGCCCGGAAGCATGCCCTGCACCTTGCGATCGGCAAGCATCTTCGGACCGTGCTGCGCGTAGAAGCGGGCGGTAAGCGCGACGTCGATGACCTCTTCCTGCGCATAGATCCGCGCCTTGCCGGTCTCGGCCTGCGCGATGTCCATGAGCTCCTCGGCGTGGTCGTTGACCAGCTCGGAGAAGCGGTTGATCACCTTGGCTCGGTCGGCGGCCGAACGATCGCCCCATGCGCTCTGAGCTGCGCGGGCGCGGGCCACGGCCAACTCGAGATCCTCGGCGGTGCCCACTGGCACGGTCGCCATCTCGACGCCGCTGTAGGCCTCGAGAACCGGTCGGGTCGGGCGGTCGGCCGGGTTGTCGATCGCGGCCAGCGCCGCCAGACGCTGGAAGTATGCGGGTGCGGGCTTCGGCATGATGTGCTCCTAGAGTTCTGTGGCCTGCGGTCAGGCTTGGGGCGCGACGAGGACGATGCCGTCGTCGTCGGAGTAGACGATGTCGCCCGGATTGAAGGTGACGCCGCCGAGCTCCACCGGCACGTCCCGTTCGCCCGCACCGGTCTTCGTCGACTTGCGCGGGTTGGTGCCGAGCGCCTTGACACCGATGGCCATGCCGCCGATGGTCTTCGCGTCGCGGATCGCGCCGTTGGCGATGATTCCCACCCAGCCGTTGGACCGACCGAGTTCGGCGATGATGTCCCCGACGAGCGCGGTGTGCACCGACGCGTCGCCGTCGATCACGAGCACGCCGCCCGGGTTGGGCTCCGACAGGATCGACTTGAGCAGCGCGTTGTCCTGGAAGCACCGGACCGTGGTCACGGTACCGACGAACTCACGGTTCCCGCCGTACTGGGTGAACTGGGTGTCGCAGCTCCGGACATCGGCGCCGATCTCGTCGACGAGGTCGGCGGTCGGGGTGAAGTTCAACGTGCTCATGGCCATCGATTCTAGGCGGGCGGACTCTTATCTGTAACGCCCGGTTACGTCACAGCTGCCGCAGCCGGTGAGCACCGGCTTCGGGCACCGGCTTCGGCGGCCCGCGCGGCGGCGGTAGCGTGTTCTATCCGTACGACCCGAGTCTCCACTTCCGGAAAGGCGGCCGACCGACGTGCCGAAGATCAGTGCCGACTCGCTCGCCGAGCACCGCGAGGCAGTGCTGTCGGCGTTGATCGACGGAACCGAGCGGATTCTGCTGAGCCGGGAACGGCTCACCGCGGCCTCGGTCGCCGCCGAGGCGGGCATCGCCCGGAACAGCATCTACCGCTACGTCTCCTCGATCGACGATCTGGTGGACATGGTGGTCGCGCGAGGCTTCGAGGAGTGGGCGTCGCAGGTCCGCGCGGACGTCGCCGCCGCTGCCGACCCGCGCGCCGCCGTGGTCGCCTACGTGCGCAGCAACCTCACACTCGCGGCCGGCGGCGAGCACGCTCTGCAGCGGTCACTCGCCCACGCCGGTCTGTCGGAGTCCGCCCGTGAGCGGATCTCCGACCTGCACGGACAGATCGCAGCCGTGCTGCACGAGGCGGTCGCGCGTTCCGGCGCCGCGCACCCCGACCTGGTCATCGCCGCGGTCGGGGCGCTCGTGGACTCCTCACTCGCCCTGGTCGGTCCGGAACAGGACTCGGAGTCGGTCATCGACTTCATGTGCGGCGCCGCGGAGGCGATCGTCGACTCCGACTGAGCCCAGTTAGGGACACCCTGTCGCGATCATGTACCGTCCTTCGCGACATAGTGTCTCTAAGATGGGAGCGATGGTGTTCATCGCATTGCGTGAACTGCGAGCGGCCTGGGGCCGCTTCGCGATGATCGGCCTGGTGGTCGCGCTGGTCGCGGCCCTGGTCAGAATGGTGTCGGGCTTCACGATCGGCCTGGGCAACGACACGGTGTCGGCGCTGCGTGCGCTCAACGCCCAGTCCGTGGCCTTCGCCGACGGAACCTCCGACTTCAACCGGAGCGTGATCTCGGCGAAAGACGTGGACGCCTGGCGATTCCAGTCCGGCGTCGAGGCGGCGCCGATGGGCGTCACCATGTCGCACGGCGAGACGCAGAAGGGCACGATGGTCGACCTCGCGGTCTTCGGCGTCGATCCGGACGGTCCGCTGGCTCCGGACACCGAGAGCGGTGATCGACTGACGCCGGCACCCGGCGAAGTGGTCGTCTCCGAGAAGCTGCACGACGACGGCGTCGGCATCGGCGACGTGCTCGCGATCGACAACAGCGACGTCCGACTGCGGGTGGTCGGTATCTCCGAGGCCCGCTCGTACGGCCACGTCCCCGCCGCGTACACCTCGCTCGACACCTGGCGGACCATCCGGTACGGCACCACCGGTCTGGGCCCGCGCCAGCAGGGAACCGCCGCCGCCGTGGTCATCGTCGGCGGGACACCGCCCGATACGCTCGGCGGCACCACCACGCAGAGCGAGGGCGTCCTGCTCGCCGCGGCTCCCGGCTACTCCGGCGAGCGGCTCACCATGAACTCGATCCTCGCCTTCCTCTACGTGATCGCTCCGCTGATCGTCGCCGCGTTCTTCGCCGTCTGGGTGCTGCAGCGTCAGGGCGTGTACGCGTTGCAGCGGGCGCTCGGCGTGTCTCGCTGGTCGCTGATCGGTTCCGCACTCGCCCAGGCCGCGGTGGTCGTCGCGCTCTCCACCATCATCGGCTCGGCGGTCGCGTATCTGCTCGGCCTGTTGCTCGGCGACGCCGTTCCCTTCGACCTCTCGTTCTCGTCCCTGGCGACGACCACGCTGGCGGTGATCGCGGCATCGCTCGTCGGCTCCGCCGTCACCCTCCGCTGGGTGGTCTCTGCCGATCCCCTGACCATGCTGGGAGCATCCCGATGAGCCTCGACCTCCGCGACGTCCGCGTCGAATACCACTCGGGTGAGGAGCGTCTCACCGTCCTCGACGGATTCGACGCGACCTTCCGAGCCGGTGAGGCCACGGCCATCGTCGGCCCGTCGGGCTCGGGCAAGTCCACCCTTCTCGGTGTGTGCGGCATCCTGCGACAGCCCGACAGCGGGAGCGTCACCCTCGACGACACCGAGGTCACGGGCCTGTCGGTCCGCGCCCGCGACCGGATGCGGCGCACCCGGGTGGGCTACGTGTTCCAGTCCGGCAACCTGTTTCCCGGACTCACCGTTCTCGACCAGGTGCTGGCCCAGGCCGTCATCTCCGGACGCCGACCGTCGCAGGCCCGCGACCGCGCCCTGCACCTGCTCGATGAAGTGGGGCTGGCCGGACACGAGAAGCAGCGGCCCGATGAACTCTCCGGCGGCCAGCGCCAGCGAGTCGCGATCGCACGCGCCCTGGTCCACGAGCCACGGCTGCTGCTGATCGACGAGCCGACGGCTGCGGTGGACCGCAGCCAGGCCGGCCGCATCACCGCCCTGATCAAGCAGGTGACCGCCGAGTCCGGCTGCATCACGGTCATCGCGACCCACGACCCCGAGGTGATGGCCGCGGCAGACAGCACGCTGTCGCTCGCCGCGGTCTGACCGCACGCGCTCGAAAACTTTGGCTCCCGGACCGGTCTCACAGCCCGTTCCGGGAGCCAAAGTTTTCGGGGTCTATTGGTGCGGCTTGGCCAGCGGGAACGCGAGCGACTCGCGGATCGACTGACCGGTGATCAACATGACGATGCGGTCAACGCCGAGGCCGAGACCGCCGGTCGGAGGCATCGCGTACTCGAGCGCGGTGAGGAAGTCCTCGTCGAGTTCCATCGCCTCCGAGTCACCGCCCGCCGCCAGGATCGACTGCTCGGTGAGCCTCGTGCGCTGTTCCACCGGGTCCGTCAGTTCGGTGTAGGCGGTGCCGAGTTCCACACCCCAGGCCACCAGATCCCAGCGCTCCGCGACGCCGTCGACGAGGCGATGCGCGCGGGTGAGCGGCGACGTCGAGGTCGGGAAGTCCTTGTAGAACGTCGGGAACGTGGTCCGTGCCTCCACCAGGTGTTCGTACAGTTCCAGGACCAGATGCCCGGCGTCCCAGTCGGGGCGGAACGCGATGTCGAGCCCGCGGCACACGTGCCGCAACTCGTCCACACCCGTCTCCGGAGTGATCTGCACTCCCGCAGCCTCCGACACCGCGGCGTGGACGGACTTCACCGGCCACTGTCCGGAGATGTCGACCGTCTCCACGCCGGCGTCCCCGGTGCGCTCGATCACCGCCCGCCCGTTGGCGGCGGTGGCCGCTGCGACGATCAGCTCCCGCGCGAGCGTCATCATCGACTCGTAATCATGGTGTGCCGCATAGGCTTCCAGACTGGTGAACTCCGGGTTGTGCGAGAAATCGACGCCTTCGTTGCGGAAGTTCCGGCCGATCTCGAAGACCTTCTCGATGCCTCCCACGCACAGTCGTTTCAGGAACAGTTCGGGGGCGATGCGCAGGTACAGGTCCATGTCGTAGGCGTTGATGTGCGTACGGAACGGAGTCGCGTTCGCCCCTCCGTGCACCTGCTGCAGGATCGGCGTCTCCACCTCCAGGAATCCCTCCGAGGCGAGATGATCGCGGAGGGCGCGGACCACGGCGCTGCGGGTCGCCAGCAGTTCGCGGCTGCGAGCGTTGACCGCCAGGTCGAGGTAGCGCTGCCGCACCCGGGCCTCCGGATCGGTGAGACCGCTCCATTTGTCCGGAAGCGGGTGCAGACACTTGCCGTTCAGACGCCACTGCGTCGCGAGCACCGACAGCTCGCCCGATCGGCTGGTCCCGATGGTTCCGGTGATCTCGACGAGGTCTCCCAGATCCACGGTGGAAGCGAAGTCGAGCGAGTGCTCCCCCATCGCCGCGGGCTCAACGAGGATCTGGATCTCGCCGCTCTGGTCGTGCACGTCGGCAAACGTGACTCGACCGAAATCGCGTTTGCGCGTGAGCCTTCCGGCGATGCGCACCACGGTCCCGAGCGGTGCGGCCGCGGCCTGGGCCACGGTGTGCGTGGGCGGTTGCGCCACCGGGTACGGGTCCACTCCGTCGTCGATCAGCCGCTCCAGCTTGTCCAGCCGCACGCGCACCTGTTCGGGCCGACGCACCTCGGCGATCCCTCGGGTCCGCGACTCCGATTCGAGTTCGGCGACCAGTTCGTCGACGTCGATGCCGTCCGGGACCGACGACGCACCGCTCCGATAGTGCCTGGCCCGCCAGTGCTTGCCGGGAAGCTGGACGAATCCCTCGGCGACCATCGCGGCCAGAGCGACGCGTGGAATCACCTTGGCGTCTTCGTAGCAGATGTAGCGCGGCTTCCACCGGGGCTGATACTTCGCATTCGACTTGTACAGCGACTCCATCTGGAAGAACTTCGAGAAGAACTTCAGCACCGCGTACACCAGCCGCAGCACCGGTCGGGCCCCCACCTGCGGCCCGTGCTCGAAGACGTCTCGGAAGGTGGCGAAGTTGAGGGAGATCTTCGTGACGCCGACCGACTCGGCGTTCTGCGCCAGCTCGGACACCATTGTCTCCACCACGCCGTTCGGGCCGTTGCGGTCGCGCCGCATCAGGTCCAGCGAGACACCGCTGCGGCCCCAGGGAACGAACGACAGCATGCCGATGACCTTCTCGTCGGCGGTGCCCTCGGCCTCCACCGCCTCGACGAGCAGTGCGTCGCCGTCCGCCGGGTCACCCACCCGGCCCAGCGCCATCGCGAAGCCGCGCTCCTGCTCGGTGTCGCGCCATTCGTCGGCGCGCCGGACCACTCCTTCCACCTCGGCCCACGGCAGTTCGCTCATGCGCCGCATCCGGACGGTCACACCGAGCCGTCTAACCCGCGACACCGACCCCCGCACACCCTTCATGGTGGGCCCGGACAGGCTGAAGTCGGCCGCGTTCAGGATCGCCTCGTCGCCGAGGTTGATCGCGTCGAGGCCGGCAGCGTGCAGGACTTCGGCTCCCCTGGTGCTGGCGCCGAGCACTGCCGGATGCCACCCATAGGTCTCGCAGAGCGCGAAGAACTCGGCGATGGCCTCGGTCCAGGAGTCCGGATCGCCCACGGGATCGCCGCCGGCGAGCGCTGTCGACATCTCCACTCGATAGGTGATCGCCGCACGTCCGTCGGGGGAGAAGACGACCGCCTTGTCGCGCCGCGTCGAGAAGTAGCCGAGCGAGTCCTCGTCGCCGTAGGCGTCCACAAGCGCACGCACCAAGCGTTCGTCCTCAGCGGTCATGAGCGAGCTGAGCCGCTGCGACCGGAACAGCACGACGGCCGCACAGATCAGCGCGAGCGCCCCGAACAGACCGAGCAGCCAGTTCACCATCCAGGGCGCGTGATGATTCGCGAAGGGTTTCACATCGATGGTCGCGAAGGCGACCACGTGGTTGAAGGCGTACGGCAGCCGTTCGTTCGGTGCCACGGTACCGGGTGCGACGCTGAGCAGCGCCCAGCCGGCGAGGGTTCCGGCGGCCAGTCCGCCGACCAGCACCACCGCCGCCCACCGGAGGGCGCCGCGCCGGACACGGGTGTTGAACTGCCGGTAGCCCGCGATCAGCACGACCATCAGCGCGATGTTGACGATCAGACCGCTCACCGACTGCCGCCACTCGTCCGCCCAGCCCGGGTCCGACGCGGCGACCAGGACCACCAGCAGGTTCAGCACGGTGTAGAGCGATAAGTAGGCGACCGTGATCCACCACGCCACACGTTTGCGCAGCGACAGCGACACCGCGAGCAGCCCCAGAACCACCGTCCACGCGAGGCTGGTGCTGGGCATGGGGAACAGGTAGTCGTCGACGAACATCCGCGGAATGCGGATCAGATGCCGGAACGGCGGGATCAGCGTCGACAGCAGTGAGACGGTCGCGAGCAACCCCACGACGGTCCCCGCGATCCGCGGTATCCGCCGGCCGAAGCCGCTGGGATTGGAGATGCGCCGGACGATCGCGGACGATCGACGATTGGCGGTCGCGTGTCGACTCGCCTCCCGCGTCGCCGCACTCGGCATCGCGTCACGGGATCCGTTCTCCAGTTCTGGCATGCCTTCAAATTATCCGGGCGCCCGGCCGACGGAGAAGGACGCGCGGCACAATGCAGGAGTGGATCAGATCGAAATCCGGGATGACAACATCCGACTCGGGCAGTTCCTGAAGCTTGCGAACCTGATCGAGTCCGGGGCCGACGCCAAGGCGGTGATCGCCGACGGGCTGGTCACGGTCAACGGCCGGCCGGAGATCCGCCGCGGCCGTCAGCTGCGCGACGGCGACGTGGTCGAGCTGGGCGGAATCAGCGTGCGAGTTTCAACTCCGTGAGCTCCTGCTGAGTGACGAGACGTTCTCGCTGCTCAGACAGCTCCCGGGGAACACGGCGCCAGTTGCCGACGACACGCGCGAGCATCGTTCGCGGGGTCTTGCGTCGTTGGCGACTCGTCGGCATGTCTGTCCTTTCCACTCCGAGCCCGCAGTAGGCTCACTCCCTATCCAGAGTGTCGTCGACGACGCACCACGCGTTAGCCTCCGGCGCGGAAAGAGTCCGGTTTCACTCACGGGCCGCGGTATGAGCCAGGTCGGCCGGACACCTCCCCCGCGCCCTCGAGGTGCGCGCATACTACAGAGACCACCGGCCCCGAAGGAGCGAGACATGGCAGAGTCGATCGCAACGTACATCGCATTGCCCGGCACCACAGCCGAGGCAATGCAGCACTGGCACGACGTCTTCGGAGGGGAGCTCCAGATCCTCCGCTACGGAGACAACCCGATGCCCGGAATGCCCTTCGACCCCGACCCGCAGGCGGTAGCGCACGCGACTCTGGTGACGGACGCAGGCATCATCGCCGGCGCCGACGCGATGCCGGACGGTCACGACTACGCCGTGCAGGGAACGGCCTACTCGCTGCTCTACACGACGGACACTCCGGACCAGGCGCGCACCTACCTCCAGCGGTTGGTCGAGGGCGGCGGCCGCGAGGCCATGCCCTTCGCCCGCGCGCCCTGGGGCGGATGGTACGGCCAGGTGTTCGACCGATTCGGCGTGATGTGGGCGTTCTTTTGCGCGGGAGAGTAGTGAGACGGCGGTCGGACCCCGGCCGCGGTGAGCCCGAGGCGGCCCGACACCGCAGTGCCGGGCCGCCGCCGCGTAAGTCACGCAGCGTAGGTCACGCCGCGTATACGCCCAACCGGCGCGGCTCCTCCACCACCGAGTAGTGCGATGCGTCGCCGGCGATGATCCGGCTGCTCTCGCCGTCGATGCTCACCGGGACGTCGCCGGCGAGCGTGATCCGGTGCAGTTCCCGCTTCTGCCCGCCGAAGTCGGCGATGCCGTAGTGCTGCGTGGCACGGTTGTCCCAGATCGCCACATCGCCGAGACTCCAATTCCACCGGAAGGTGTTCTCGAGCCGGGTGATTCGGTTCTGCAGCAGCTGGTACAGCGGACCGAACTCGGCGGGCTTGAGCGCCGGGAACTCCTTGACGAAATGCCCGAGCAGCAGACTCCGCTCCCCGGTCTCCGGATGCACCCGCACCACCGGATGGAGCGTCTCGTACGCGGCGCTCGTGAACTCGCGGTAGTGGTCGGCGCGACGGCGCGTCTCCTCGTCACCGCCGTCGTGTTCGGCGGTCACGTAGTCGTAGAAGTTGGTGTGCTTGGCCCACAGCCCGTCGACCAGCGCCCGCAGCGGCGCGGGCAGTTGCTCGTAGGCCGCCACGGTCGAGGCCCAGGTGGTGGCTCCGCCCCACGCCGGCAGCGTCACCGCGCGCAGGATGGACGCCTTCGGGACGCGGTCGACGAAGGAGACGTCCGTATGCCAGCTGTTGGCGGCGCCTTCGATCGTCAACAGCTGCGAACCGCGGGAGGTGACCGTGGGGTGCGGAAGAGTCGGATCGCCGAGCAGTTCGGCGAACGCGTACTGACCGTCGTCGTCGAGATGATGCTGGTCGGTGAAGACGACCACCTTGTTCGCGGCGAGGGCGAGGCGGATCGCCTCGACCTGTTCGGCGGGCAACTCCCCGCCCAGGCGCACTCCGCCGATTCTGGCGCCGATGTTCTCACCGAGTCGGTCGACCGTGATGCCTGCTTCGGAATAGATCTTTCGCGCGGCCTCTTCGCGGTCGGCGCGATTGGAGATGGACGTGACGGTCATAGCGAGATCCCTCTCGAAGAATGTGGTTGGAATGGTGTGAATTCATCACTGAATCGGCGAATGCCGATGCTTCGCCTGTGAGTGAGGAACTGATTGATGAGATACCGATTCGGTAATTCAATGAAATCAGTCGGCTCGATCTGCCGCGAGATATTCACTCACCCTGATCGAAAGGACGCAGAGCCTCAATCCGCGTGGTCGGCGGCGTGATCGTCGATCTCTCGCCGCACGTCTTCGGGGACCCGCACCGGGCCGGGCCGGTAGGTGACGGCCACCAGGGCGGGACCGGCACGGAAGACGCCGCGACGGCGGCGCAGCTGCGGGTCGACGGCGCCGCGTGCGTCGCGACCCACCGAGATCCCGGTCCACGGCGCCATTCCGACCAGTTGCACCGCATCGGGCAGGGACGCGACCACCGTCTCATCGCCTGAGGCCGAGGCGAGCACGGTGAAGTCCCACCTCACCCGCGGTGTCGCGGCCGCCCGGAGGGTGACGGTGTCCGTTCCGGGCGGCAGAGCACCGGTGACCCGCTGGATCCGGCCGTAGGAATTGAAGGTGAACGTCAGCCGCCCGTCCTCCACCGCCAGCAGGTAGCCGCCCTGCTGGTCGCCGTGCGCGACCAGCACCCCTTCGTCCTCGGCCGACCAGCCCCGCAGTTCGACGATCACGTCGAAGTCTCGGTAGGCGATGAGCCGACTCGACCGGTACCGTTCGAGGGTCGGCGTCCCGGCCAGGATCCGGACCGGCGATGCGTACCGGCAGTCCTCGGCCGGGCGTCGCCGCTGCGGTGCGTCCGCGGTGTCGAAGAGCGGGAACACCGTGTTGTGCCAGGCCGCGGCGTCCCATGCCCGCGCCAGTTCCGCCACGAGGTCGGGATGTTCCGCGGCCACGTCGTTCGTCTCCGCGGGGTCGGTGCGCACGTCGTACAGCTGCCAGCGGGGTGCGTCGACGCGGTCGGGGCGGTGGTCGTGCAGCGACAACAGCTTCCAGCCGTCACGATAGAAACCGCGATGGCCCCCGAACTCCGCGTACTGCTCGATGTGCGGCGAGGACGCCGCCGGGTCGCGGAGCACCTCGGCGATGCTGACGCCGTCCCGTTCCACCGCGGGCACGCCCTGACGTGTCGCGGGAGTCGGCACGCCGGCCAGCTCCAGCAGAGTCGGCGCGAGGTCGGTGACGTACGAGAACTGCCGCCGGACGCCGTTGTCTCCCTCGGTCCGCGGCAGCCCGCTCGGCCACGACATCACGAACGGCACCCGCACGCCGCCTGCGAAGGTCTGGCCCTTGTAGAAGCGGAAGGGGGTGTTGGACGCCTGGCCCCAGCCGCGCGGATAGTGAACGCCGAGGTCGGCCGAGCCGATCAGCTCCTCGTCGTGCGGCACGTCGCGCTCCCAGTCATCGGGCACCGGACCGTGCACGAACTGGCTGAAGTACGACCGTGTTCCGGTGGCCCCGCCCTCTGCGGTGCCACCGTTGTCGGAGGTGAACACGATGATCGTGTCCTCGAGCTCACCGAGATCCTCGAGTAGGCCGATGAGCCGCCCGACGCTCTGGTCGACGCTGTCGACGAGCGCCGCGTACACCTCCTGGTAACGCTGGTAGCGGCGCTTCTCGTCGTCGTTCAAGTCGTCCCAGCGCGGCGCGTCGTAGCCGGGTTCGGTGTTGCGCTCGGCGATCGGCGTGCCGGGGTCGAACAGACCGTCGGCGATCTGTCGCGCGAAGCGTTTGCGGCGCACCTCGTCCCAGCCTTCGGCGTACCTGCCGCGGTGACGAGCCAGGTCGTCGGCTTTCGCCTGGTGCGGTCCATGCATCGCGATGTGCGCGAAGTACAGGAAGAAGGGCTTGTCCGCGTCGTGTGCGCGCAACGCTGTGATCTGGTCGATCGCCCGGTCCGTGAGATCGTCGGTGACGTAGTACCCGTCGGGATACTCGTCGACGTCGACCACCGAGTTGTCGGCGATCAGCTGATTCGGGTTGAAGAACGAGTTCAAGCCCTCCAGCGAACCGTAGTAGCTGTCGAAGCCGCGCTGCAGGGGCCACGACTTCCGCGACCGCCCCGGGCTCATGTCGGCGTCCCGCACCAGATGCCACTTACCGACAGCGAAGGTGGCGTACCCGGACTCCCGCAGTATCTCCGGCAGCGTGAGCACGTCGTCGGCCAGTTCCAGGCGCAGCCCGGGAAAGCCGGGGTCGGAGTTGGCGACGCTGCCGTAGCCCGCACGGTGCGGGTTGACGCCGGTCAGCAGCGCCGCACGCGCCGGTGAGCACACCGGTGTGGTGTGGTAGTTGCTCAGCCGGAACCCGCTCCGCGCGAGCCGGTCGATGTTCGGCGTCGGGATCTCGGCGCCGAAGGGACCGACATCGGAGTATCCGAGATCGTCGACCAGGACCACGACGATGTTCGGCGCGCCGGCCGGCGGTTCGGGCTCGGGCGGCCACCACGGCGTCGACACCGAGGTGGTGCGGCCGACTGCGCCGCCGAAATCCTCGTAACCTCGCGCGTGAGCGGGAATTGAATTGCCGTCGTTGCCGGACATCTGCCTGCTTCCTGTTCGCGTTATTCGCCGAATCAGCGTTTCGGCGCTTGCGCGAAGATGCCTCACTCTCCGATCTGCGGTCAAAGTTTAGATTCGGGCTGAACGCAACCGATTACATTCGGTCGCCACCCGCGAATGATTCCTCGAAGTCGCGCATTTCCGCGATCACCGTCCTCTTCGAGAAAGCAGACCTTCGCATGTTCCCGATTCCGCGCTCGCGAAAACCGTGGGTGCTCGCCCTGACCGTCGTCGTCGTGCTCGGCCTCGGTGGTTGCCGCAGCGCGGTCGAGGCGCAGCAGACCACCGCGACGTCCGGCCCCGTCGCGGCCGGCGGTGATCTGCGCGTGGGAGTACTCGGCGACCTCTCGCCCAAGACCTTCCTGCAGATCGGTACCGGCAGCGTCAACGGCCACGTTCTCGCGAACGTGTACGACACTCTGATCACCTACGACCACGCCACCCTCACGCCGCGGCCCTCACTGGCGACCTCGTGGAGCACGGCACCGGACGGCAAGACACTGACGCTGAATCTGCGCGAGCACGTCCGCTTCCACGACGGGCGCCCGTTCACCTCGACAGACGTTCGCGCGTCGCTCCAGGCGTACCTGGGCGGTCCGTGGACACCGCAGTTCAAGCGCACCGCGGCCGCCATCACCTCGTACGACGTCAGCGATCCCCACCGCATCGTGCTGACGTTCGCGCACCCCACGGGCAACGTCTTCGACCTGCTCGACTCCGCGCCCGTCCTCGACGGATCCAAGATCGATGAGCTCAAGGCCGGCAAGTCGTTCAACGGCACCGGCCCGTTCCGGTTCGACTCGTGGACGCCGAACTCCTCGGTGCGTCTGGTCCGCAACACCGGGTACTGGGGCGGGGCGGCGCCGCTCGACGCCGTCACCTTCGTCGAAGCCCGCGATCCCAAGTCGCTCTACACCCGGCTGCGCACCGGACAGCTCGACGTGGCCAGCGGACTGACCGACAGCGACCACCAGATCGCCACGCGCCGTTACGGCTTCAGCGACATTCAGCTCACCGGCGGCGAGTCCCAGGTGTATGTGGGCGTCAATGTGGCCAACCCGGCGCTCGGCGACCCCCGGGTGCGTCGCGCCATCGCCTACGCGGTCGACAGGGATCGGATCATCAAGGACGTCTATCGCGGCTCCGGCTATCCGGTGAATCTGCCGTGGCCCCGGACCTCGCCCGCCTACGACGAGTCGGGCAACCGTACCTATCGCCGGGATCTCCAGCGGGCCCGCGACCTCCTGCGTGAGGCCGGGCCGGTCCCGCCGATCGACCTCGACTACACCACCGGCGGCTCGGACCGGATCGTTGCGGAGATCATCCAGTCGAACCTGCGCGAGGTCGGGATCACCGCGAATCTCGTTCCCAATGACCGGACCGTGCAGGCCACCAAACTGATCGGCGGTCAGTTCTCCGGGCTGTGGATACTGCAGCATGCCTTCGCGCAGTTCACACCGTCGACGCTGGCGGTCTCGGCGTATCCGTTCAACGCAGCCAAGAACTCCTCGAACTACTCGAGCGCCGAGTACTCGTCGGCGGCCGACGCCGCCTGGAAGATCGCCGATCCGGCGTCTCCGCAGGCTCTGGACGCCTATCGCCGACTCGACCGTGTCTGGCTCGACGACCTCTTCCTGATCGAGATCGGTGTCGTCATCTCGAGCGTGACCGCGGCGCCGACGGTCCACGGAGTCGACTGGGACCGCCGCGACCAGCTCCATTTCGATCACACCAGCCTCGCCACCTCTGATCGGAGGTCCTGACCATGACCAGATATCTCATTCGCCGGATTCCGACGGCCGTCGTCGTTCTGCTCGCCGCCTCTCTGCTCGTGTTCGCCGTGCTCCGGCTCATCCCCGGAGGTCCGGAATCGGCTCTGGCGGGTCCCGACGCCGGGCCGGAGCAACTCGCCGCCATCCGTCATGACCTCGGACTCGACCGTGGTTTCTTCAGTCAGTACTGGGCATGGATCAGCGCCCTGTTCACCCTCGACTTCGGAACCAGCTACCAGGTGGGCGGCGACATCGGCGATCTGATCTCCTTCGGCCTCACCAACACCCTCGTGCTGACCGCGGCTGCGACCGCGGGGGCGGTGAGCCTCGGGCTGGCGTTGTCGCTGAGCGCCGTGATCTGGCGAGGACGGGTACTCAACGCGGTCCTCACCGGGATCAACGCGGTCGCGATAGCGTTGCCCACCTTCGTGGTCGGCACTGTCCTGATTGCCCTCTTCGGCATCCGCTGGCGAGTACTGCCCGCAGGCGGCACCCCGCCCAACGGACTCACCGACGACCTCGGGATCACCGCGCAGTATCTGCTATTGCCCGCCCTCACCCTCGGGCTTCCCGCCGGGGCGATGCTGGCGCGGTTCCTCACCGAAGCCCTGCGGACCGAACTCGCACAGCCGTACGCCACCACTGCGATCGCCACCGGCGCGACCCGTCGTGATGTCGTCCTCAAGCACGCTCTGCGCAACGCGCTGCCGTCCACCGTCACCGCTTTCGGTCTGATCGTCGGCGCATTGCTCGGCGGGGCGGTGCTCGTCGAATCGATCTTCGGTTGGCCGGGGCTCGGGTTGCTCACCGAAGAGGGCATCTCCGCCCGCGACTACCCCCTCGTCCAGGTGCTCGTGCTCCTGTCGGTCACCGCGTTCGTGCTGATTCAGCTCGCCGCCGACGTCGTACACGCCTGGCTCGACCCTCGAATCCGACTGGCAGGTGCACAGTGACTCGTTCTTCCGACGCCCGACCATCCGACCCCAGGCCCGGGGTGCTGATACCGCAGCCACCATCCAGTTCGTCCGGCGAAGCCCTGCCCGTCGGTCCGGGACTGCTGCCGGAGGCACCCGCAGACCGTGACGAGACACGCGCGCGGCTGCCGCTCTACCGGAGCCTCCTACGCGGCTCCGGCCTCGTCGGGACCGTTCTCGTCCTCGCTGTCGTCGCCGCCGGGGTATTCGGTCCCCTTTTCCTCTCGCACGGCGCCGACCAGCAGATCGAGGGCGCGTATCTGCTTGCGCCCAGCGCCGATCACTGGTTCGGCACCGACGACGTGAACCGCGACGTCCTCGCACGCACGCTCGTCGGCATCCGCGTGGACCTGCTCATCATTCTCATCGCCGTCCCCATCGGTGCCGCCCTCGGCACGCTCGTCGGGCTTGTGTCGGTCACCGTGCCGCTCGCCGACAGCGTCGCGCAGCGCGTCTTCGACGTGATCCTCGCTTTCCCGGCGCTGATCCTCGGCATCGCGCTGGCCGCGATCCTGGGTCCCGGCGCGCTCACGGTCGGCATCGTCATCGCGATCGCCGAGATCCCCGTCTTCGGCCGACTGGTGCGGACCTCGGTACTGCGAGTACGCGAGCAGCCGTATGTCGAAGCAGCGCGGGTCAGCGGCGCCGGGACCGGACGGATCCTGCTGCGGCATGTGCTGCCGAACTCGGTGGAGGCGCTCGGCGTGCAGTTCGCGCTGTCGCTGTCGCTCGGGGTCTTCATCGAAGGTGCGCTGGGCTATCTGGGGATCGGCGTCGTCCCATCGACTCCGTCGCTCGGCGGCCTCATCGCCGCCGGAAACAACTACCTGGAGACCAATCCGTGGTTCTCGCTCGGACCACTGTTCGTCATCTCCGCTCTCGTACTCGGGCTCTACCTGATCGCCCAGTCGATCTCGAACGACAGAAGGAACCTCCGATGACCGCCGCGTCCTCCCCCGCCGTACCCGTACCGTCCGTTCCTCCGGCCCTGGAAGTGACCGACCTGCACGTGCGGTTCGCCTATCCGCGTCCGGCGGTCTCCGGAATCAGCCTCCGCGTCGATCGCGGCGAAATCGTCGCTCTCGTAGGAGAATCCGGATCGGGCAAGACCATGACCGCACGGGCCGCGATCGGTCTCCTGCCCGACGGTGCGACGGCCACCGGTTCGGTTCGGGTCGACGGACGCGAGATTCTCGGTCTTCCGGAGAAGGACCTCGCTCGCCTTCGGGGCGACCGCGTGGCCATGGTCTTCCAGGAACCGCAGACCGCGCTGAACCCGGTCCAGACCATCGGCTGGCAGCTTCGCCAGGCGCTCACCCGGCACAGCGGTCTGTCCCGGGCGGCGGTGCGCGCCAGGGCCGTGGAACTGCTCCGACTCGTCGACCTACCTGAACCGGAGGTCCGTGTCGGCTATTATCCGCACCAGCTATCCGGCGGCCAGAAACAGCGTGTGGTCACCGCACTCGCGCTCGCCGGCGACCCGGCCCTGCTGCTCGCCGACGAGCCGACCACAGCCCTCGACGTCTCGGTGCAGCGAGAGATCCTCGAACTCCTCGTCCGTCTCCGCGAGCGCACGGGCGCAGGCATTCTGCTCATCACGCACAACCTCGGTGTCGTCGCCGAGATCGCTGACCGCGTAGTGGTGGTGCAACTCGGGGAGACGGTGGAGACCGGCGACGTGGGACGGATCTTCGCCGAGCCCTCCGCACCCTACACACGCCAGTTGCTGGCCGCCGTTCCGCGCTTGGACACCGCGTCGCGGGACAGCAGACGCCACGCCGCGCACGGACCGACGCCGGTCGTCGTGGTCGACGGCGTGACCGTCGAGCATCCGGGATCGTTCGGGTCGAACCCGCACGTAGCGCTGTCGGACGTGTCGCTGGTGGTCGAGTCCGGTGAGGTGGTCGGGGTGGTCGGCGAGTCCGGCTCCGGAAAGACGACCCTCGGGCGAGCCATCGGCGGCCTGCTGCCCCTGGCCGGCGGCCGTATCCTGCTGGATGGCGACGATCTCGCCGAACTCTCCGGCAAGGACCTCCGAGCAGCGCGGCGCCGCATCGCCTTCGTTCCGCAAGACCCGACCGCCTCTCTCGACCCGCGCTTCACCGTCGCCGAGTCCATCCGTGAGCCGCTGGAGATCCAAAGGATCGGGGACCGCCGCTCACGCGCGGCTCGGGTCGCCGAACTGCTGTCGGCCGTGCAATTGCCGACCTCGTTCGCCTCTCGCCTGCCATACGAGTTGTCGGGTGGTCAGCGTCAGCGCGTCGCCCTCGCCCGTGCGCTCTCGACGGACCCCAAACTCCTCATCGCCGACGAGCCGACGAGCGCGCTGGACGTCTCCGTCCAGGCCCGCGTATTGGAGCTGTTCGCACAGTTGCAGGCCGACATCGGCTTCGCGGCACTGTTCATCAGCCACGACCTCGCCGTCGTCCGCCAGGTGTCCGACCGCGTGACCGTCCTCAAGGCCGGGCGTGTCGTCGAGTCCGGCAGTGCGACAAGGATCTTCGTTCAGCCCGCCACCGATTACACCCGCACTCTGGTGCACGCGGTCCCCGCCCCCGACCCCGAACGAGACCGCCTCGGCCGCGAGCTGCTGCCCGCAACCTCGTAGCCCAGATCGCGCCGCGGCCCCCGCACACGAACCCCGCCGTATCAACACAGTCCATACCTGCGGGAAGCCGATCGCCGTCCCCCGAGGCTCGTCGAGTAGGCGAGCGAGCGCAGCGAGCACACCGTATCGAGACCACTCTGCACCCCGTGCGATGGTTTCGACTCGCTTCGCTCGCTCAACCAGCCGTCGCCCCGAGGCTCGTCGAGTAGGCGGGTGAGCGTAGCGAGCGCGTCGTATCGAGACCGCTCTGCCTCTGTGCAAAGTTTCGACTCGCTTCGCTCGCTCAACCAGCCTGAAGGGGGTGCGCGCTCGACCGGCCTGGAATCGCCGGCTCCCCCGAGGTTTGTCGAGTAGGCGAGTGAGCGTAGCGAGCACGCCGTATCGAGACCGCTCTGCCTCTGTGCAAAGTTTCGACTCGCTTCGCTCGCTCAACCAGCCTGAAGGGGGTGCTCGCTCAGCCGGCCTGGAATCGCCGGCTCCCCCGCGGTTTGTCGAGTAGGCGGGTGAGCGCAGCGAGCACGCCGTATCGAGACCACTCTCCCCGTCGTGTGGTGGTTTCGACTCGCTCCGCTCGCTCAACAAGCCTGAAGGGGGTGCTCGCTCGACCGGCCTGGAATCTCCGGCTCCCTCGAGGTTTGTCGAGTAGGCGAGTGAGCGCAGCGAGCACGCCGTATCGAGACCACTCTGCTCGCGTGTGGTGGTTTCGACTCGCTTCGCTCGCTCAACCAGCCTGAAGCCAGTCTGAAGAGGGTGCGTTCGCGGTCTGTCAGGCGCGCCGTACCCCAGACAACACTCGCCGGGGGGCACGTCCCGGGAAATGGGTTGAGCCCCGATCAGACGGTGTCTGATCGGGGCTCAACAAGTTGTGTTCGGCGGTGTCCTACTCTCCCACACCCATTACAGTGCAGTACCATCGGCGCAGGTGGGCTTAGCTTCCGGGTTCGGAATGGGACCGGGCGTTTCCCCACCGCTATAGCCGCCGTAACAATATGAAACCATCCACACCACAACCCCTCACCAGAGTTGTGGTCTGTGTGTTGTTTCAGAAGTACATAGTGGATGAACGAGCAAACATTCTGTGTGCGTGTACGCAATCACCGAAACCGACTCACACAACCCATCCGTCGTGATTCGTTGAATCCGAAAAGAATTGTTGGTGAGTGTTGTTGGTAAGTCCTCGGCCGATTAGTACCGGTCACCTGAACACATTACTGTGCGTACAGTTCCGGCCTATCAACCCCATCATCTGTAGGGGGCCTTACCCCACCCGAAGGTGGGTGAGAAACCTCATCTTGGAACAGGCTTCCCGCTTAGATGCTTTCAGCGGTTATCCCTTCCGAACGTAGCTAACCAGCAGTGCTCCTGGCGGAACAACTGGCACACCAGAGGTTCGTCCGTCCCGGTCCTCTCGTACTAGGGACAGGTTTCCTCAAGTTTCTACACGCGCGCGGCGGATAGAGACCGAACTGTCTCACGACGTTCTAAACCCAGCTCGCGTGCCGCTTTAATGGGCGAACAGCCCAACCCTTGGGACCTACTCCAGCCCCAGGATGCGACGAGCCGACATCGAGGTGCCAAACCATCCCGTCGATATGGACTCTTGGGGAAGATCAGCCTGTTATCCCCGGGGTACCTTTTATCCGTTGAGCGACACCGCTTCCACATGCCGGTGCCGGATCACTAGTCCCGACTTTCGTCCCTGCTCGACATGTACGTCTCACAGTCAAGCTCCCTTGTGCACTTACACTCAACACCTGATTGCCATCCAGGCTGAGGGAACCTTTGGGCGCCTCCGTTACACTTTAGGAGGCAACCGCCCCAGTTAAACTACCCACCAGGCACTGTCCCTGAACCCGATCAGGGTCCGAGGTTAGAAGCCCAATACGATCAGAGTGGTATTTCAACAACGACTCCACCCACACTAGCGTGCCGGCTTCACAGTCTCCCACCTATCCTACACAAACCGCACCGAACACCAATACCAAGCTATAGTGAAGGTCCCGGGGTCTTTTCGTCCTGCCGCGCGTAACGAGCATCTTTACTCGTACTGCAATTTCGCCGAGCCTGTGGTTGAGACAGCAGAGAAGTCGTTACGCCATTCGTGCAGGTCGGAACTTACCCGACAAGGAATTTCGCTACCTTAGGATGGTTATAGTTACCACCGCCGTTTACTGGGGCTTAAATTCTCAGCTTCACCACCCCGAAAGATGATTAACCGGTCCTCTTAACCTTCCAGCACCGGGCAGGCGTCAGTCCGTATACATCGTCTTACGACTTCGCACGGACCTGTGTTTTTAGTAAACAGTCGCTTCTCTCTGGTCTCTGCGACCACCACCAGCTCACACCGAAAAAGTGATCACCGGTCGTGGTCCCCCTTCTCCCGAAGTTACGGGGGCAATTTGCCGAGTTCCTTAACCACAGTTCACTCGATCGCCTTAGTATTCTCTACCTGACCACCTGTGTCGGTTTGGGGTACGGGCCGTGTACCAACTCACTAGAGGCTTTTCTCGACAGCATAGGATCACCGAATTCACCACAACGGCTACGCATCACCTCTCAGGCTCAAAAAGACACGGATTTGCCTATGTCTCACCCTACAGGCTTACACCAACTATTCCACCAGTTGGCCCGGCTACCTTCCTGCGTCACCCCATCGCTTGACTACTACACCCAAGGTCCCACGCAGCCACCATCAGAGAAATCCGAAGAAATCAACGACAGCTTTTGGATGGTTAGTACAGATGATTCATCACTGGGCGCGGATACACGGGTACGGGAATATCAACCCGTTGTCCATCGACTACGCCTGTCGGCCTCGCCTTAGGTCCCGACTCACCCTGGGCGGATTAACCTGGCCCAGGAACCCTTGGTCATCCGGCGGACAAGTTTCTCACTTGTCTTTCGCTACTCATGCCTGCATTCTCACTCCCACACCCTCCACAACTGGATCACTCCGCTGCTTCCACGGATGCAGGACGCTCCCCTACCCACCCACACCACTACACACCCACCCGCAGGCAGGCATGGATGAAATGTGTGAGTGCCGCGGCTTCGGCGGTGTACTTGAGCCCCGCTAAATTGTCGGCGCAGAATCACTTGACCAGTGAGCTATTACGCACTCTTTCAAGGGTGGCTGCTTCTAAGCCAACCTCCTGGTTGTCTCAGCGACCCCACATCCTTTTCCACTTAGTACACGCTTAGGGGCCTTAGCCGGCGATCTGGGCTGTTTCCCTCTCGACTACGAAGCTTATCCCCCGCAGTCTCACTGCCACGCTCTCACTTACCGGCATTCGGAGTTTGGCTGACGTCAGTAACCTGATAGGGCCCATCGGCCATCCAGTAGCTCTACCTCCAGTAAGAAACACGCAACGCTGCACCTAAATGCATTTCGGGGAGAACCAGCTATCACGGAGTTTGATTGGCCTTTCACCCCTACCCACAACTCATCCCCTCCATTTTCAACTGAAGTGGGTTCGGGCCTCCACAACCTCTTACAGCTGCTTCACCCTGGCCATGGGTAGATCACTCCGCTTCGGGTCTAGACCCAGCGACTCAACACGCCCTATTCAGACTCGCTTTCGCTACGGCTACCCCACACGGGTTAACCTCGCCACTGAGCACTAACTCGCAGGCTCATTCTTCAAAAGGCACGCCATCACCCACCACCCCGAAAGGTGCGCAGGCTCTGACGGATTGTAAGCGTCCGGTTTCAGGTACTATTTCACTCCCCTCCCGGGGTACTTTTCACCTTTCCCTCACGGTACTAGTCCGCTATCGGTCACCAGAAAGTATTTAGGCTTACCGGGTGGTCCCGGCAGATTCACAGCAGATTCCACGAGCCCGCTGCTACTTGGGAACAATCGAAGCCAGTCAACACGCTTTCAGCTACGGGACTCTCACCCACTACGGCAGACCATTCCAGGCCACTTCACCTAACATGTCGATTTATCACTGACCCACCGCACGGCAGCACGATGAACGATCACCCCACAACCCCACACGCACAACCCCTGCCGAGTATCACATACGCATGGTTTAGCCTCCTCCGCTTTCGCTCGCCACTACTCACGGAATCACACTTGTTTTCTCTTCCTGTGGGTACTGAGATGTTTCACTTCCCCACGTTCCCTCCACACCCGCTATACATTCACGAGTGGGTAACACCACATCACTGGTGCTGGGTTTCCCCATTCGGACACCCTCGGATCACAGCTCGTTTGACAACTCCCCGAGGACTATCGCGGCCTACCACGTCCTTCATCGGCTCCTGGTACCAAGGCATCCACCGAACGCCCTCAAACACTTACAACAACACCCACAAACACACCCCACACACCACAACAGTGCCCGAGACGCGAATGCGGACAACAAACAAAAATCAACGATCACAACACGCGATCGCACAAACCAGAATCGAAATTGCAGAACACACAACCCAACAAGAACACCAAGGAACTCGCTGGGCTAGATGCTCGCATCCACTATGCACTTCTCAAACAACACACACCCACCACCCCCAACACCCCACACTCGGGGCGGAAAACAGTGAGCACCAAGACAACCCGCGCAGAACGCGTGTTCCCTCAGAACCCCGATAGTGTGCTTCGTCCACAACCGCAATCACTCACGGTCGACCACCCGCCGGCCCGCCCGCATCTCGCAGGCCACCGACAAACAAATGATGGATTCTTGTGTTTCACCCATGAACAAACACCGACCCGATACACATTCGGCACCAGCATCGACGTGTTGTTTGCTCCTTAGAAAGGAGGTGATCCAGCCGCACCTTCCGGTACGGCTACCTTGTTACGACTTCGTCCCAATCGCCGATCCCACCTTCGACAGCTCCCTCCACAAGGGTTAGGCCACCGGCTTCGGGTGTTACCGACTTTCATGACGTGACGGGCGGTGTGTACAAGGCCCGGGAACGTATTCACCGCAGCGTTGCTGATCTGCGATTACTAGCGACTCCGACTTCATGGGGTCGAGTTGCAGACCCCAATCCGAACTGAGACGCGCTTTAAGGGATTCGCTCCACCTCACGGTCTCGCAGCCCTCTGTACGCGCCATTGTAGCATGTGTGAAGCCCTGGACATAAGGGGCATGATGACTTGACGTCATCCCCACCTTCCTCCGAGTTGACCCCGGCAGTCTCCTGCAAGTCCCCGGCATAACCCGCTGGCAATACAGGACAAGGGTTGCGCTCGTTGCGGGACTTAACCCAACATCTCACGACACGAGCTGACGACAGCCATGCACCACCTGTACACCAACCACAAGGGGGGCCGTATCTCTACGGCTTTCTGGTGTATGTCAAACCCAGGTAAGGTTCTTCGCGTTGCATCGAATTAATCCACATGCTCCGCCGCTTGTGCGGGCCCCCGTCAATTCCTTTGAGTTTTAGCCTTGCGGCCGTACTCCCCAGGCGGGGTACTTAATGCGTTAGCTACGGCACGGAACTCGTGAAATGAGCCCCACACCTAGTACCCACCGTTTACGGCGTGGACTACCAGGGTATCTAATCCTGTTCGCTCCCCACGCTTTCGCTCCTCAGCGTCAGTTACTACCCAGAGACCCGCCTTCGCCACCGGTGTTCCTCCTGATATCTGCGCATTTCACCGCTACACCAGGAATTCCAGTCTCCCCTGTAGTACTCAAGTCTGCCCGTATCGCCTGCACGCCTGCAATTGAGTTGCAGAATTTCACAGACGACGCGACAAACCGCCTACGAGCTCTTTACGCCCAGTAATTCCGGACAACGCTCGCACCCTACGTATTACCGCGGCTGCTGGCACGTAGTTGGCCGGTGCTTCTTCTCCAGGTACCGTCACTTACGCTTCGTCCCTAGCGAAAGAGGTTTACAACCCGAAGGCCGTCATCCCTCACGCGGCGTCGCTGCATCAGGCTTGCGCCCATTGTGCAATATTCCCCACTGCTGCCTCCCGTAGGAGTCTGGGCCGTGTCTCAGTCCCAGTGTGGCCGATCACCCTCTCAGGTCGGCTACCCGTCGTCGCCTTGGTAGGCCATTACCCCACCAACAAGCTGATAGGCCGCGGGCCCATCCTGAACCGCAAAAGCTTTCCACCACCAACCATGCAATCAGTGGTCCTATCCGGTATTAGACCCAGTTTCCCAGGCTTATCCCAGAGTCCAGGGCAGATCACCCACGTGTTACTCACCCGTTCGCCACTCGAGTACCCAGCAAGCTGGGCCTTTCCGTTCGACTTGCATGTGTTAAGCACGCCGCCAGCGTTCGTCCTGAGCCAGGATCAAACTCTCCAACAAAAAATGCAGAAACCACAAGATTTCAACACAAAGCCAGAAAACAGAACCTGACCAAATCCAAAAAAACTGACATGGTAAAAAATTCATCCAAAAACACTCACCAACCCCCCAACAAGGGCCGGCAAGCACAATCTGTCCAAAAATCTCCCACGCCACAAAACAAAAAAATAGTGGCACAAGAAATCCAAAACACACTATCGAGTTCTCAAAGAACACACACCCACCAGAACCAACCCCCACAAACAAGGGCCGAACACCAGCAGACATCTGCAATTATCTGTCAGCCACCCCGTCTCCGGAGCAACCTCACCAGCCTAACACAATCCTCCAGACACCCACCAATCAGTGACCCCTCACAGGACTCACCGAACAGTCGAAGCTTTCAGACCCGATTCGGCCGACCCCGCACAAGAACACCGCGACCGAAATCGCGGCGATCAGAGTAAGGGGACGTCATCGCGGCCGGGCCGCTCTGACTCCGAATAAGTTACGCACAGATGGACGTGAGGTCAAATCGCCGCAGGTGTGACCTGCGACAAGTTCTTGGCGCAGTGGTGGGGGGAACGGCGCAGGGCGGCCCGGCCTTTCGGCCGGACCGCCCTGTTGGGGTGTTGGTGGGGGATCTCGATGCGCTCCCCCGCTTCGCTCCTCCGCTTACTCGATGAGCCTAGTTCGCTCCTCCGCTTACTCGATTAGCCTAGTTCGCTCCTCCGCTTACTCGATGAGCCTAGAAGGACATTCGATGAGCCTGGGAGAAGTACTCGACGAGCCTCGGAGAAGTTCGATGAGTCTGGACGTATCAGCGGCCCCGCGTCGCTACCGCTGCGCGACCGTCGTCGGGAGGATCGGCGACGGGAGCTGGGTGGAACCCATCAGGTACGCGTCGGCGCCGGCGGCGGCGGACCGTCCCTCGGCGATCGCCCAGACGATCAGCGACTGTCCGCGTCCGGCATCGCCCGCGACGAACACCCCCGGGAGTCCGACGGCACCGAAATCGCCTCCGCGGGCCACATTGCCTCGAGCGTCGTAGGTGGCTCCGAGCTTGTCGAGCAGATCGCCGCGCTCCGGGCCGACGAAGCCCATCGCGAGCAGCACCAGGTCCGCCTTCAATTCGAAGTCCGTGCCCTCCACCTTCTCGAAGCGGCCGCCGGTCATCTTGACCTCGTGGGCCTTGAGCGCGGTGACCTTGCCGTTCTCTCCGACGAACTCCTCGGTGTTCACGCTGTACACGCGCTCGCCGCCCTCTTCGTGAGCGGACGAGACCCGGTACATCAGCGGGTACGTCGGCCACGGAGTCGATTCGGCACGCTCGATCGGCGGCTTGGGCATGATCTCGAACTGGTGCACCTGCGCGGCACCCTGGCGCAGCGAGGTGCCGAGGCAGTCCGCGCCGGTGTCGCCGCCGCCGATGATCACGACGTGCTTGCCCTCCGCCGTGATCTGGCCGTCCACCACGTCACCGTGCTGGACGCGGTTGGCCTGCGGCAGGAACTCCATCGCCTGATGGATGCCGTCGAGCTCGCGTCCCGGAATCGGGAGGTCACGGCCGATGGTGGAACCGTTGGCCAGGACCACCGCATTGAAGTCGCCGCGGAGTTGCTCCACCGTGACGTCGACGCCGACGTTGACTCCGGTACGGAAGACGGTGCCTTCGGCCTCCATCTGCGCGAGCCGGCGGTCGATGAACCGCTTCTCCATCTTGAACTCGGGAATCCCGTATCGGAGGAGACCGCCGATCCGGTCCGCGCGCTCGAAGACGGTCACATCGTGGCCGGCACGCGTGAGCTGCTGTGCGGCCGCCAGTCCGGCGGGTCCCGAACCGACCACGGCCACCTTCTTGCCCGTGCGCTGCGTGGGGATCACCGGAGTCACCGTCCCGTCGCCCCAGGCCTTCTCGATCAACTCCACCTCGACCTGCTTGATGGTCACGGCGGGCTGATTGATGCCCAGCACGCACGACGCCTCGCAGGGCGCCGGACACAGCCGCCCGGTGAACTCCGGGAAGTTGTTGGTGGCGTGGAGTCGGTCCATGCCTGCGTCCCACTGGTCGCGGTACACCAGATCGTTCCACTCGGGGATCAGGTTACCGAGCGGGCATCCGTTGTGGCAGAACGGAATTCCGCAGTCCATACAGCGGCTCGCCTGCGTCTGCAGGGTGCCCTTGTCGAACTCGGTGTACACCTCTTTCCAGTCGAGCAGCCGCAGTTCGACGGGCCGGCGGACCGGCGTCTCCCGCTCGGGGTGCTTGAGAAAACCTCTCGGATCAGCCACGTGCCGCCTCCATGATCGCTTCGTTCACATCTCGTCCGGAGCGCTCGGCGGCGTCGATGGCGACGAGCACCTTCTTGTAATCGCGGGGCATCACCTTCACGAAGTGCCCGCGGGCGACGTCCCAGTCGTCGAGGATCGCCGCGGCGACCGGCGAACCGGTCTCGTCGCGATGCTCGGTGAGCAGGCCCGACAGCACGGTCAGATCGTCGGCGTCGAGCTCTTCGAGCTCCACCAGTTCGGTGTTCAGGTCGGCCTCGAACTCACCGTGCGGGTTGTAGACGTATGCGACGCCGCCGGACATGCCCGCCGCGAAGTTCCGTCCGGTACGTCCCAGAATCACGGCAGTACCGCCGGTCATGTACTCGCATCCGTGGTCGCCGACGCCTTCGACGACCGCCTGGACACCCGAGTTGCGGACACAGAACCGCTCGCCGACCACACCGCGCAGGAAGATCTTGCCCGCCGTGCCGCCGAATGCGATCACGTTGCCGCCGATGATGTTGTCCTCGGCCACGAATTCGGCGGGCGCGGTGCGCGGCGGCCGAACGACGATCTTGCCGCCCGAGAGCCCCTTGCCGACGAAGTCGTTCGCGTCGCCCTCGATGCGCATGGTGATACCGCGCGGGACGAAGGCGCCGAAGCTGTTGCCCGCCGAACCGGTGAAGTCGATGGAGATCGTCCCCTCCGGCAGTCCCTGGGCACCGTAGGCCTTGGTGACCTCGTGGCCCAGCATGGTTCCGACCGTCCGGTTCACGTTGCTGATCGGGGACGCCAGCGTGACGCGGGTGCCGGACTCGATCGCGGCCCGGGCCTTCTCGATCAGCTCGTTGTCGAGGGCCTTGTCCAAGCCGTGGTCCTGCGTGCCGGAGCAGTACAGGTCCTGGTTCATGAACGGCGACTCGGGCATCGTCAGAATCGGCGTCAGGTCGAGCTTGCCGGCCTTGTGGTTCTTCCAGTGCTCGAGCGCCTTGCGCGTATCGAGCGCCTCGAACCGTCCGACGGCCTCCTGCAGGGTGCGGAAGCCCAGGCGCGCGAGCAGTTCGCGCACCTCCTCGGCGACGTAGAGCATGAAGTTCTCGACGAACTCCGGCTTGCCGGAGAACCGCTCACGCAGCAGCGGGTTCTGCGTGGCGACGCCCACCGGGCAGGTGTCGAGGTGGCACACGCGCATCATGATGCAGCCCGAGACCACCAGCGGAGCGGTCGCGAAACCGAACTCCTCGCCACCGAGCAGGGCGGCGATCATCACGTCACGGCCCGTCTTCAGCTGACCGTCGACCTGCACCACGATGCGGTCGCGCAGACCGTTGAGCAGCAGTGTCTGCTGGGTCTCGGCCAAGCCGATCTCCCACGGGGCGCCGGCGTGCTTCAGCGAGGTCAGCGGGCTCGCACCGGTGCCGCCGTCGTGTCCGGAGATCAGGACGACGTCCGCGTGCGCCTTGGAGACGCCCGCGGCGACGGTGCCGACACCCAGTTCCGACACCAGCTTCACGTGGATCCGCGCCTGCGGATTCGCGTTCTTCAAGTCGTGGATCAGCTGAGCGAGATCCTCGATCGAGTAGATGTCGTGGTGCGGCGGCGGCGAGATGAGGCCGACGCCGGGCGTGCTGCCGCGCACCTCGGCGACCCACGGGTACACCTTGTGCGGAGGCAGCTGGCCGCCCTCGCCTGGCTTGGCGCCCTGCGCCATCTTGATCTGGATGTCGGTGCAGTTGCTCAGGTAATGGCTGGTGACACCGAAGCGGCCGGAGGCGACCTGCTTGATCGCACTGCGGCGCCAGTCGCCGTTCTCGTCGTGGACGAAGCGGCGCGGGTCCTCGCCGCCCTCGCCCGAGTTCGACCGGCCACCCAGACGGTTCATCGCGATCGCGAGCGTCTCGTGCGCCTCCGCCGAGATGGAGCCGTAGCTCATCGCGCCCGTCGAGAAACGCTTGACGATCTCGCTGGCCGGCTCCACCTTGTCGATCGGGATCGGGTCGCGGTCGCCGAAGTTGAAGTCGAACAGACCGCGCAGTGTGCCCAGCTTGGCGGCCTGGTCGTCGACCAGCTTGGTGTACTCCTTGAACACCGAGTACTGACCGGTGCGGGTGGAGTGCTGAAGCTTGAACACCGTGTCCGGGTTGAACAGGTGGTACTCGCCCTCGCGGCGCCACTGGTACTCGCCACCGACCTCGAGTTCGCGATGAGCGCGCTCGGCGGGACGCTTGGTGAACGCGAGAGCGTGACGCTGGGCCACCTCGTCGGCGATCTCGTCGAGCCCGATGCCGTCGAGCTGGCTGTTCAGACCCGTGAAGAACTCGTCGACGACCTCCTGCCCCAAGCCGATGACCTGGAACAGCTGAGCGCCGGTGTACGACGGCACCGTCGAGATGCCCATCTTGCTCATCACCTTCAGGACGCCCTTGCCCGCCGCCTTGATGTAGTTGGCGCGCGCGACGGCGAAGGTGGCCTCGTGGCTCATGTCCTCGGTCCCCGGGACGTCGAGGCTGCCCGACTCGAGCATGTCCTCGATGGTCTCGAAGGCCATGTAGGGGTTGATGCCGCTGGCGCCGAAGCCGACGAGCAGCGCCATGTGGTGCACCTCGCGGGCGTCGCCCGACTCGATGATGAGGCTGGCCCGGGTCCGGGTCCGCTCACGCACCATGTGGTGATGAACCGCCGCGGTCAGCAGCAGCGACGGGATCGGCGCGAGGGTCTCGTCCGACTCGCGGTCGGAGAGCACGATGATGCGGGCGCCGTCGGCGATGGCCGCCGACACCTTGCTGCGGACTCCGTCGAGTGCCCGACGCAGACCTTCGCCGCCCTCGGCGACCGGGTACAGACCGTGGATGTGCACGGAGGGGAAGCCGGTGGCCGGGTCGATCTCCACGAGCCGCGCCAGATCGTCGTTGTCGAGAATCGGCTGGCTCAGCACGATCTGCTTGGCCGAACCCGCGGCCGGGTTCAGCAGATCGCGCTCACCGCCGATGCGGCCGCCGAGGCTGGTGACCACCTCCTCGCGGATGGCGTCGAGCGGCGGGTTCGTGACCTGGGCGAACAGCTGCTGGAAGTAATCGAAGAGCATCCGCGGCCGGTTCGACAGGACGGCGACCGGGGTGTCGGTGCCCATCGAGCCCAGCGCCTCGCCGCCCGTCGCGGCCATCGGCGAGATGAGCAGCTTCAGATCCTCGGTGGTGTAGCCGAACATCTGCTGACGCAGCGTCACGCGATCATGCGCCATGTGCTTGTGCGGCGGCGCGGGCAGGTCGGACAGTGCGACCTGGTTGGCGTCGAGCCACTCCTGGTACGGCTGCTCGCCGGCCAGCGAGTCCTTGATCTCCTCGTCGGCGACGATGCGGCCCTGCGCGGTGTCTACCAGGAACATCTTTCCGGGCTGGAGTCGCTGCTTGGCGACCACATCGGCGGGGTCGATGTCGAGGACGCCGACCTCCGACCCCAGAACCACGAGCCCGTCCTTGGTGACCCAGATGCGGGACGGACGCAGTCCGTTCCGGTCCAAGACGGCGCCGATGACAGTGCCATCGGTGAAGCAGACCGACGCCGGTCCGTCCCATGCCTCCATCAGTGCCGAGTGGTACTCGTAGAACGCCCGATGCTCGGGCTTCATGTCCTCGCTGCGCTCCCAGGCCTCCGGGACCATCATCAGCACTGCGTGCGGCAGGGTACGTCCGCCCAGGTGCAGCAGCTCGAGGACCTCGTCGAACCGTGCGGTGTCCGACGCGCCGGGAGTGCAGACCGGGAACACCTTGTCGAGGCTGTCGCCGAAGACGTCGGTCTTGATGAGCGACTCGCGGGCGCGCATCCAGTTCTCGTTACCGCTGACGGTGTTGATCTCGCCGTTGTGCGCGACTCGGCGGAACGGGTGGGCGAGAGGCCACGACGGGAAGGTGTTCGTCGAGAAGCGGCTGTGGACCATGCCGAGCGCGCTCTCCACACGCTCGTCCTGCAGGTCCAGGTAGAAGTCGCGCAGCTGAGGAGTGGTCAGCATGCCCTTGTAGACGAACGTCTGCCCCGACAGGCTCGGGAAGTAGACGGTGTCGCGGCCGGGGCCGTCCTGGCCGGCGCCCTTCTCGCCGAGCTCGTACTGGACGCGCTTGCGGACCACGTAGGCCTTGCGCTCGAGTTCCATGATCTCCGCGCTGGACGGTGTGCGCCCGCTCGCCTCGCTCCCGGCGAGCGCGAGGAAGACCTGCCGGAAGGTCGGCATCGCATCGCGCGCCAGTGCGCCGAGCGAGCTCTCGTCCACCGGCACGTCGCGCCATCCGAGGAGAGTGAGCCCCTCCGCGGCGATGATCTCCTCGACGCCCTCGACCGCCTCGGCGGCGTCGCCGGCCGACTGGGGCAGGAAGGCGATGCCGGTGGCGTACGAGCCCTCGGCGGGGAGGTCGAAGTCCACCACCTCGCGCAGGAAGCGGTCGGGGACCTGAATCATGATGCCCGCGCCGTCGCCCGTGTTGGGCTCGGCACCGGCCGCACCGCGATGCTCGAGGTTCACCAGGGCGGTGATGGCCTTCTCGACGATGTCGCGGCTGCGGCGACCGTGCATGTCGACGACGAACGCGACGCCGCATGCGTCATGCTCGTTGATCGGATCGTAGAGCCCGACGGGCCCCGGCAAGTGCTTCATGAATCTGCCTACTCCGCACGCGACGCTGCGTACTGATACGTACTGGAGAGAGTCCCGGGTCAGAGGTCAGTGCGAACCAGCGCACCGCCCGGGGATTCAGCTTCATTGCTGGCCCGCTCAGGTCGCAGGGGGTGACCCCTCGACGCAAAGCGCAGTACTTCAAGTATTCCACTCGGGCCCGGCTGAGGCAAAAAGTGGATACAGTCCCACTGTGTACACCACGTCACACGCGGGTGAAAGTCGCGCGTCACTGCGTGCCCGCGCCTTCTCGAGGTCGACGTTCGCCTCGCGGCCGCTGATGGCCGCGGCGGGGCGGAGTGTCCTGGCCAGTCCGCGGCTCCTGACGATGACCCGCCCGGGCGTCAACCGCGGCCTGTCGCTGCTGAGCCCGGTTCCGCGCGGCACCCGCATCACCCCGGTCCGCGAACTCACCGACTCCGGGCAGGTCCGCGGAGAGTGGGTTCACGGGCGCGGGCGAGCCGACGTCCCGGCACCGTCGACCGACGACACGATTCTCTATTACCTGCACGGAAGCGGATACGTGATCTGCTCGGCGCGCACCCATCGCGGGCTGGTCGCACGGCTCGCCGGGCGCGCGGGGATCGGTGCGTTCAGCCTCGACTACCGGTTGGGTCCGGAGCATCGTTGGCCCAGCGGCGGCGACGACACCGTCCGCGGATACCGCTGGCTGCTCGATCAGGGGTTCGACGCCGGGCAGATCATCGTGGCCGGCGACTCGGCCGGCGGCCACCTGGCGCTCGACCTCCTGGCCGCCAATCACTCCGACGGCGTGCCGCAACCGCGGGCGATGGCACTGTTCTCGCCGCTGTACGACCCCACTTTCCAGCTCGCACGAGATCTGGCCGACCGCGGCGTCCGAGACCCGATCATCGACGTCGGCGCGGCGGTGACCTTCCTCGGTCTCTACACCGCGGGCGCCGATCCCGACCATCCGCGGATGCGGATCAAGCTCTCCCCCGCGATGGACCTGCCGCCGACCCTCATCCAGGTGGGCGCGCGAGAGATCATGGCCGACGACGCCCGCACCGTCCACCGCAGGCTGCTCGACGCCGGTGGACTGTCGGAGCTGCAGGAGTGGCCTGGTCAGGGGCACGTCTTCCAGATGTTCCCGTACTTCTCCCCCGAGTCGGAGCGGGCCGTGGGCGCGGCCGCTGAGTTCATCTCGCGGCAGCGCCGCCGATAGCGGACGCCACGCGGCGACCGATGTCCGTTTGTCGGGCACGTCTGCCGGACGGGCGATAGTGTCGAAGGCGGGGCCTCGGCAGGCGCCGAGCCCCGTACAGCCCGCACTCAACCTTCCTGGGAGGGTGATATGTCCGAGGAGACCACCAACTACACGACTACCGACTCCGGCGCTCCGGCCGGCAGCGATGAGCACTCGCTCACCGTCGGCCCCGGAGGGCCGATCGTTCTGCACGACCACTATCTGCTCGAGCAGATGGCCCAGTTCAATCGTGAACGCATTCCCGAGCGCCAGCCCCACGCCAAGGGAAGCGGCGCGTTCGGCACTTTCGAGACCACCGCCGACGTCTCGCCCTACACCTGCGCCTCGCTGTTCCAGCCGGGAGTGAAGACCGAGATGGTCGCGCGCTTCTCCACCGTCGCGGGCGAGCGGGGCAGCCCCGACACCTGGCGCGACCCCCGCGGATTCGCCCTGAAGTTCTACACCGACGAGGGTGTGTACGACATGGTCGGCAACAACACGCCGGTGTTCTTCATCAAGGACCCGATGAAGTTCCAGCACTTCATCCGGTCGCAGAAGCGGCGTGCCGACAACAATCTCCGCGACCACGACATGCAGTGGGATTTCTGGACGCTGTCGCCCGAGTCCTCACACCAGGTCACCTGGCTGATGGGCGATCGCGGCATCCCGCGCACCTGGCGGCACATGAACGGCTACAGCTCCCACACGTACCTGTGGGTCAACGCCGAGGGCGTCAAGCACTGGGTGAAGTACCACTTCATCACCGATCAGGGCATCGAGTTCCTGACCCAGGAGGAGGCCGACCGGCTCGCCGGGCAGGACAGCGACTACCACATGCGGGATCTGTACGAGTCGATCGATCGCGGCGATCATCCCACGTGGACGTTGAAGGTGCAGCTGATGCCGTTCGACGACGCCGCGGGCTACCGCTTCAATCCGTTCGATCTGACGAAGGTATGGCCGCACGGCGACTATCCGCTGCACGAGGTCGGGAAGATGACCCTGCACACCAATCCGACGGACAATCACGCGCAGATCGAGCAGGCGGCCTTCGAGCCGAGCAACGTCGTCCCGGGAATCGGTTTCAGCCCCGACCGGATGCTCCTGGGCCGGGTCTTCTCGTACTCGGACGCACACCGCGCACGGCTGGGAGCCAACTACAAGCAGATCCCGGTCAACCGTCCGCGCAACGAGGTGCGCAGTTACTCGAAGGACGGGGCGATGCGGATCGATCCGGTCACCGACCCCGTGTACGCGCCCAACTCGAAGGGCGGTCCGGCCGCGGTGTACCCCGGACAGGCCGAACCGCAGTGGGCGGCCGACGGTGAGATCGTGCGCAGCGCCTACGTCGATCACCCGGAGGATGACGATGTGACGCAGCCCGGAACACTCGTCCGCGACGTGATGGACGACGCCGCGCGAAGCCGGTTGGTCGACAACGTGGTCGGTCACCTGCTCGACGGCGTCTCCGAGCCGGTCCTGTCCAGGGCTTTCGAGTACTGGCGGAACATCGACGCCGACACCGGTGCGGCGATCGAGGCGGGAGTGCGCGCGGCACAGTGATGCCGTCGCGGTAATCCTGGGCGTCGCCGGTCGAGTCATTCATCGAACAGAGAACTCGGCCGGCGGCGCATAGGATCGCCGCATGAAACGATTCCTGCTGTCGCTGGTGGCGCTCATCGCCACCGTGATCGGCGTCTTCTGGCCGCTGGTCGCGAACTCGGCGTCGTCGGGCGACGAGACCGTCGACACGGCCGTGATCACCGATTACCGCGCCGACTACGCCCTCGCGCGCGACGGCGAACTGGCCGTGGACGAGACGCTGACGGTCGATCTTCCGGAGGGCAAGCACGGGATCTTCCAATTCTGGGATGTCTCGGACGCGGACCCGGAGAACAAGGGCGTGCGTTACGAACCCCGCGACATCCGGATCACGATGGACGGGCAGGCGGTTCCGTTCGAGCTGGGTTCCGAGGAGGGCGGCAAGTTCGAGACGGCACGGATCGGCGACGCCGACACCCTCGTCTCACCCGGCGAGCACGTGTACCGGGTGTCGTACCGGATCGCAGACACCATCGCGGACGGCGACCCGGGCCGCTTCATCTGGCGTGTGGTGGGCAACGGCTGGCGGATGCGGATGGAGCGCTCCACCAGCACCGTCCACTTCCCCGAGGCGCCGACGTCGTTCGCGTGCAGCACCAACAACGGAACCGCGTGCCAGGTGTCGGAACCGGACCCGGCCACGCGAGTGGTCACCACCGGCCCGCTGGAACCGAACGTCGGCGTCGCGGTGAAGGCCGACCTGCCCTTCCCCGGTCCCGGCCGCGCACAGTTGCCGTGGTCGGTGTCGATGGACCCGATTCTGGGCACCTCGAAGGCCATGCCGATCGTCATCGTTCTGCTCTCGCTTCTGACGTTCGCCGGGGGCTTCTACTGGATGTGGCGCAGCCGGGAGCACGCGCCGCTGCTACCGGTCATGTACGAGCCGCCGGCCGACCCGCAGAATCAGAGCCGCAAGCTCGGACCGGTCCAGACCTACTACGTCGCATACGAGGACATGCCCAAGAAGGCGCTGGTCTCCACCCTCTTCCACCTCGCCGAGCAGGGACACGTCCGGCTCGACCGGACGTCGAACAAGGACTGGACCGTCATCTCGCAGCTCACGCCGGAGCGGTTCGCCTCACTCGATCCCGCCGCCAACGCGGTGGTCGCGGCACTGGGCCTGTCGCACGAGGGCTCGACCTTCACCGCCGACGGATCCAAGAACGCCGGACTGCGGCTGTCCACGGCGACCAAGGAGATGGACGCCGCGACCGCCAACTGGGGCACCGGGAGCGGAGCGCTGCGGGTCAGCCGCTCGGAGCTCGCTGGGCGCGTGGTCGTGGCGGCGGCGGTGGTCGTCGCAGCCGTGTTGATGATCTTCCAACTCCTCCCGGGCACGATCATGGCGCTGCCGTTCGCAGCGTTCGCGGTCGGCGGCGCGGGACTCTACGTGGCGGGGGTCGGCACCCGGCGTACGCGGCTGGGCCGTGAGGTGTGGTCGCGGGCCGGCGGGTTCGAGCGGCTCCTGTCGACGACGTCGAACCGGGAACGACTCGACTTCTCCGCCCGCAAGGACCTCTTCACCAGCTACATTCCGTACGCGATGGCCTTCGACTGCGCCGACGCGTGGGCCGCCAAGTATCGCTATGCGACCGGGCAGGAACCGCCCGACCCGATCTGGTTCCCCGGCTTCTACATCGGCAGCTCGCATGCCCTGTTCGGCGGCGCCGGCTCCGGCATGGACAGCTTCGAATCGAGCCTCTCGTCGTCCCTGTCTGCGTACAGCTCGTCGCAGTCGTCCTCAGGCGGCGGCGGAGGATTCGGCGGCGGCTTCGGCGGCGGAGGCGGCGGTGGCGGAGGAGGCGGTTCGTGGTGAGCCCGTCGCGGCCGGCCGTCCCTCCATGCCATTCTCTGTGCACGTCCCTTAATAGAAAGAGGCACCAATCGTGATCTGGGCACTGATCGTCATCGTTGTCCTGCTCGTCCTGCTGGCCGTCTTCGTGATGGTCGGCTTCAACAAACTCCGCAAGGCGGACATCACCGCTCAGGAAGCGCTCGGCGGTATCGACGTCCAGCTCACTCGGCGCGCCGATCTGATCCCCAACCTGGTGAATACGGTGAAGGGGTACGCGGCCCACGAGTCGGGCGTGCTGGAGGCGGTGACCGAGGCCCGCGCTCACATGCAGCAGGCGGCGCAGGGGGCGTCAGTGGCCGACAAGGCCGCCGCTGAGGCGCAGATGAGCGGAGCCCTCGGGCGGCTGTTCGCTGTCGCTGAGAACTACCCGCAGCTGCAGGCAGCGCCCAATTTCATGGCGCTGCAGACCGAACTCGGAGAAACCGAGAACAAGCTCTCGTTCGCGCGCCAGTACTACAACGACGCCGTCTCGCGCCTGAACCAGGCGGTGCAGACCATCCCGTGGATGCTGTTCTCCGGCATGGCCGGGGTTCGCGTCCGCGAGTTCTACCAGGCCCCGGCGGGACAGGAGCAGCCGCCGCAGGTTCAGTTCTGAGCAGCAGCGCACTCGCGAGCCGCCGGGAGGGAAGGCCTCATCAGGGCTCCCACCGGCGGCTCGTGCTCGGATAGCGGACCCGCAGGTAGCTGTACAGATACCAACTGATCGCCATGGCGATGGCCGCGCCGGCGGCCCACCACAGCCAGCCGTTGAGCAGGCTCGAACGCACCGCGGCGACCAGCCAGGCGATCGTGAAGAAGACGGTCGCGATGGTCGCCAGGACTCGGACGGTGAGGACGATGAGCGCGGCCGCCGACCAGATCGCTCGGCGACCGGCTCCGGGTTCGGGGTCAATACCCATTCCGAAAGCGTAGGCGACGCAGGACAATGGGGCCATGAGGACGATACTGAACGTGTTGTGGCTGGTCCTGTGCGGACTGTGGATGGCGATCGGTTATGTACTGGCCGGCATCGTCTGCTGCATCCTCATCATCACGATCCCCTTCGGTATCGCGTCGTTCCGCATGGCGAACTACGCGCTGTGGCCCTTCGGACGCACCGTGGTCCGCAAGCCGACCGCGGGCCCCGCGTCGACGGTCGGCAACGTCATCTGGATCATCGTCGCGGGTATCTGGCTGGCGCTGGGCCACCTCACCACCGGCCTCGCCCTGTGCATCACCGTCATCGGCATCCCGCTGGGTGTCGCGAGCTTCAAGATGATCCCCATCTCCCTGGTACCGCTCGGCGCCGAGATCGTCTCGACCAACGATCCGCGCGCGGCGTACTGAACCGACCGGTGACGGGGCGGTGCAGGCGGCCGGCGGTGTCCGGTCCCGCGGGTCGCTGTTCGGCCGGGCATCATTGATCCGTGGCGATGGCGTGGATCGGCGGCGCACTGGTGCTCGCCGGTGCGACGGCCCTGGTGACGGGAGCTCTGCCCGCCGCGGACGCCGCCGCGACATTCGACCGAGCGTGGCCGGTGCTGCTGTTCGTCGTGGCGATCACGGTGGTCGCGCAACTGGCCGCGGAGGCCGGGGTGTTCGAAGTCGTCGCGGCGCGGCTCGGTGTTCTGGCCCGCGGCCGGGTCTTCGGCCTGTGGCTGCTGACGGTCCTCTTGGCCGTGGTCTGCACGGCCTTCCTGTCGCTCGACACCACCGCGGTCCTGCTGACACCGGTCGTACTCGCATTGGCGCGCGTCGCGGGCGTCGCGCCCGCACCGTTCGCGCTGACCACGGTGTGGCTCGCAAACACCGCTTCGTTGTTGCTTCCCGTCTCCAACCTGACGAATCTGCTGGCACTGGACCGTCTGAACGTTCACGGCGCCGCGGGCTTCGTCTCCCTGCTCGGGCTGCCGGCCGTGTGCGCAACGGCCGCGACGGTCGGGGTCCTGTGGCTGCTGCATCGACGCGAGCTCCGCGGCCGATTCCGTGCGTCGCCGGTCCCGTACGTCGGCGACCAGACACTGTTTCGGATCTGTTCGTCGATACTCGCGCTTCTCATCCCGCTGCTGGTGGTGATGCCCGCACCGTGGGTGCCTGCCTGCCTCGCCGCGCTCGCCCTCACGGCGACGTTCGCCCTCCGCCGACCCGAGGCGCTGCAGTTCGGCCTGATTCCGTGGTCGCTTCTGTTGTTCGCCGGCGGCCTGTTCCTGGTGGCGGGCGCGGTCGAGGCCTCGGGCCTGCTCGACCCCCTCGGTCGGCTCTCCGAACACGGCACGGCGAGTGTCTGGGCGTTCGCGGGGGCGGGCGCAGTCGGCGCGAACCTGGTGAACAATCTGCCGGGCTTCCTGCTCCTCGAACCGGCGACCACCTCGCCGATCACCCTTGCGGCACTGCTGATCGGAGTCAACGCGGGACCTCTGGTGACGCCGTGGGCCTCGCTGGCGACGCTGCTCTGGCATCAACGGCTGGTCGACGAAGGAGTCGAGTTCGGCTGGCGCAGATACGTCTTCGTCGGTGCTGTCGCCGCTCCGGCCATCGTCGCGGCGGCCACGCTGACGCTGTCGGCGACATCCTGACAGGGCGGCCGGCGGAACGGCGCCTGCGCGGCGTGACGACTCGGCGCGGACCGGCTCAGTGCGGTGACTGCTCGAACGCGCGAACCGCCGAGCCGACGCTCGGATACACGCTGTCGGGTGCCAGATCGGCGAGCAACTGCGCGGTCTCGAGTGCGCCCCGCAATTCCGGGGTCACACCGGCGAGGATGAACCTCGCATGCACCGAATGCACGTAGTCGATGAGATCGCGCAGTGCCTTCGCCGCCGAATAGTCGACGTCCGAGATCGCCGAACAGTCCAGCACCAGCCATCGCACCGGGTCGGGCGCAGCTTTGATCAGCGCGGTCACGTCGTCGGTGAACCGTCCGACGTTGGCATAGAAGAGGTCCGCGTCGTAACGGAAGACGATGAGTCCCGGCAGGGTCTGATGCCCGGGTCGGGCGCTCTCGTACTCGCGCTGCCCGTTCCGGCCGACCCCGACGACGAACCGCTCCGGGCGGTACTGACGGTGAATGATCTGCAGCACCGACATCACCATCGCGGCGACGATGCCGGTCAACACGCCGAAGACCACCACCATCACGGTCGTCAGCACCGCGATGGCGAACTCCACGCGCCGGATCCGCCAGATGTGCGCGAACCCCGCCCAGTCGATCAGATCGAGTCCGACCATGAACACGATCGCTGCCAGCACCGCCTCCGGGAGATCACCGAGCGGACCGGACGCGGCAACCACCACCACGAGCGTCACAACGGCGGTCGTGATGTTCGCGACCTGAGTGCGGCCGCGCTGACGGTCGAGGATCGCGGTCTTGGTGGGACTGCCGTTCACCACGAACGAGCCGGTGAGGGACGCGGAGACGTTCGCCGCCGACAGCCCGAGGATGTCGCGGTTGACGTCGATCCGATCTCCGTGGCGCTGAGCGAAGCTGCGTGCCGTCGCCGCACTCTGCGCCAAGATCACCAAGACGCACCCGAAAGAGACCGTGAGAACGGTGGGAAGGCGCCCGAGCACCTCGCTCATCGGTGGAAAGTCGATCGACGGCGGACCGGCGTCGACGGGCCCGACCGTCGGCACCCAGCGATCGAGGCCGAATACCGCCACGGCGACGATCGACCCGATCACGATCAGAATCGGCGTCGGCAGGCTGGGCCGCAGCCGTCGGACGCCGAGCAGGCCGGCCAGCGTCACCGCGGCGAACAGCATCGACTGCCAGTGCACTCGGTCGACGTCCCCGATCACGTGCGCCCACTTCTCGAGAGTGTGGCCGGCGTCGCGCTTCGGTTCGCCGAGCATACCGGGGATCTGCTCGGTCACCACGAGCACGCCGACGCCGGCCAGGAAGCCGACGAGCACGGAGGTCGACAGGAAATCGCCCAGGAAGCCCAGGCGCAGAACTCGGGCGACCAGCAGCATCACGCCGGTCACCAGTGCGATGAGGCCGGCCCAGGCGAGCCACTGCTCCGTGTCGGGCCGCAACCCGACCACTCCGAGACCCGCGATGCCCGAGGCGAGCAGCGCCGCGGTGGCCGAATCCGCTCCGACCACCAGCAGCCGAGACGCACCGATCAGCGCGAAGACCACCGCCGGCACGATCAGCGAGTACAAGCCGGCGCCGATCGGGACATGGGCGATGGAACTGTAGCCCATCGCCTCCGGGATCGCGACGGCTGCGAGCGACGCCCCGGCGAGGACGTCGGCCCGCAGCCAGGAGCGCTGATAGCCGCTCAGCGCGGGCGGGCGAAGACGCGTCAGCCGGTCAATGGCCACGACGAATCCACTCGTCGAGGTCACCTGCCTCGGCACCGACGGTGGTCTCGTCGCCGTGCCCGGTGCACACGCGCGTCTGCGGGTCGAGCACCAGGATTCGGTCGCGGATGGATGCGATGATGTCGTCGAAACTGGAGAACGAACGCCCGGTGGCGCCCGGTCCGCCCTGGAACAGGGTGTCGCCGCTGAAGAGCACGTTCGCCGACGGCGCCCACACCACGCACGAGCCGGGGGAATGGCCCGGCGTGTTGATCACCTCGAGTTCGTGGCCGCCGACCACGATCCGCTGTCCGTCCGAGAGTTCGTCGTGGGCCACTCCCGGGTGAGTCCGGTCCCACAGCATCTCGTCGGCCGGATGCAGCAGGATCGGTGCGCCGGTCGCCTCGGCGAGTTCCGGGGCGACTCCGATGTGGTCGTTGTGCGCGTGGGTCAGGACGATCGCCACCACGTCGCGGTCGCCGACGGCTTTCAGGATCGGCGCCGCGTCGTGCGCGGCATCGATGATGACGGCCTGGTCGTCGTCGCCGACCACCCAGACGTTGTTGTCGACGTCCCAGGTGCCGCCGTCGAGCGAGAACGTTCCGGAAGTGACGACTCGGTCGATCCGCAGACCGGCGGGGACCGATCCTTCGGGTCCGGTGGACTCGGTGCTCACAGCTCCACCACCGAACGCAGGACGCGGCCCTCCTCCATGGCCTTGAAGGCGTCGTCCACACCGTCGATGCCGATGCGCTCGGTGACGAACTTGTCGAGCGGAAGACGGCCCTGCAGGAACAGGTCGATGAGCATCGGGAAGTCGCGTTCGGGCAGGCAGTCGCCGTACCAAGACGATTTGAGCGCCCCGCCGTGACTGAAGAAATCGACCAGCGGCATCTCGAGGCGCATCTGCGGCGTCGGCACACCGACCAGCACCACGACACCGGCGAGATCGCGGGCGTAGAACGCCGTCCGGTAGGTCTCGGGGCGGCCGACGGCGTCGATCACCACGTCGGCGCCGAATCCCCCGGTCAGTTCCTTGACGGCCTCGGCCACGTCGTCGATCGCCGACGCGTCGATGGTGTGGGTGGCGCCCAGCTCTCTGGCCCAGTCGAGCTTGCTCGGGTCGCGGTCGACGGCGATGATCGTCGTGGCACCGGCCAGGCGCGACCCGGCGATCGCCGCGTCGCCGACTCCACCGCAGCCGATCACCGCTACCGAATCGCCGCGACCGACCTCCCCGGTGTTCATCGCGGCGCCGAGCCCGGCCATCACCCCGCAGCCCAGGAGGCAGGCGACGGCTGGATCCGCGGCTTCGTCGACCTTGGTGCACTGTCCCTCGTGGACGAGCGTCTTCTCGGCGAAGGCGCCGATGCCCAGCGCCGGAGTCAGTTCGGTGCCGTCGGCGAGGGTCATCGGCTTACTGGCGTTGAAGGTGTCGAAGCAGTACCAGGGCCGACCGCGCTTGCAGGCGCGGCACTCGCCGCACACGGCACGCCAGTTCAGAATCACGTAGTCGCCGGCCGCGACGTGGGTCACCGCGTCGCCGACCGTCTCGACGATGCCCGCCGCCTCGTGTCCGAGCAGGAACGGGTACTCGTCGTTGATGCCGCCGGTGGCGTAGGCGAGGTCGGTATGGCAGACGCCGCACGTCTTGATCTTGACCACCACGTCATTGGGCCCGGGATCCGGGATCGTGATGTCGACCAGTTCGGTAGGCGCGTTCTTGCTGCGGGAGACGACTCCCTTGACGACGGTGGGCACGTGTTCTCCTAGTCGGACGGCCGCACTTCGACGCGTTCAGCCGAGAGCGGCGATGAGTTCTGCCTTCTTCATCGTCGAGTATCCCTTGATTCCGGCCGCCTTGGCCTCGGCACGCAGATCCGCCACCGTCTTCGACGCGGTTCCCGACTTCGGCGCGGGCTTGGCGGAAGCAGCCGGCTTGGTGGCACCGGACTTGGCGGCGGTCTTCGCGGCGCTCGGCTTGGCAGCGCCGGACTTGGCGGTGGCGGACTTGGCGGTGGCCGGCTTGGCGGTGGCGCCGGTGGTCTTGGCGCCGGGTTCGGCGGTCTTGGGGGTGGCGGGCTTCGCAGTCGCCGGCTTCGCGGCGGACTTGGGCTCAGCAGGCTTCGCGGCGGACTTGGGCTCAGCAGCCTTCGGCTCGGCGGGCTTGGGCTGCGCCGGCTTCACGGCGGTCGGTGCCTTGGATGCGGGCGCGGGCGTCTCAGGCTTCTTCGGCAGCATCGGAGAACGGGCGAGCATCGTGTCGCGGAGCGCGACCACTTCGGCGGAGAGGCGCTTGACCTCTTTCTCCAGTCGCTTGATCAAGCTCTTCTTGCCACTCATCACTGGTGTACCTCCATATGTCTGTGGCTCCAGCCGGAGTGCCCGACCGGGTCAATTGTGACCCTACTGTGAGCAAACCCCGCGATGCGACTCGCGGGTAGCATGCGTCGCCGCAGATCCGAACAGCGGGGTCAGCGTGCGGAATGAACGTGAACCACACGCAGGTCGGCGTCGAGCACCACCAGATCCGCGCGGCGGCCCGATGCCAGGGCGCCGATGTCCGCGCGCCCCAGAACGCGGGCGGGGTTGGCCGAGGTCATGGCCACCGCCCCGAGCAGGATCTCGTCGGAGACGCGGTCTCGCACGCCCGGGGCGTCGGAGCGCAGGCCCGCGACCGTCCGCGCGAACAATCCGGCCATGGTGGCGGTGCTTCCCGCGATCGCGCCGGTCCGCGCGACCCGCGCGACGCCGTCGGCGACGGAGACGTCCAGAGCACCCAGTCGATACGCGCCGTCCGGCATGCCGGCGGCCGCCATCGCATCGGTGACGAGCGCGACGCGGTCGAAGCCGACGGCACGCTGCACGTCGCGCACCAGGGCCGGATGCAGATGCACCCCATCGGCCACCAGCTCGACCACCACGCGGGGATCCTCCATGAGGGCCAGCGGCGGTCCTGGTTCGCGGTGGCCGAGCGGCGCCATCGCGTTGAACAGATGCGTTGCGACCCGAGCTCCCCGCGCAATCGCCTCTCGGACCTGGTCGTAGGTGGCGTCGGTGTGCCCCACGGCCACCGTGACACCCGCACTCACGAAGCGGTCGATCGCCTCCATCGCGCCGGGAAGCTCGGGAGCCAGCGTCACCATCACGACGGCGCCGTCGGCCAGTTCGAGGAGTTCGTCGATCTCGCCCGGCGACGGCGGGCGCAGCACGTCCGGGTCGTGCGCCCCGCACCGCGCACCGCTGATCCAGGGTCCCTCGAGATGGATGCCCGCGCTGATCCCCTCGCCTACCAGAACGCTCAGACGCGCGACGATGTCGCGGAGCTCGGCGCGACCAGCGCTCACCGTGCTCGTCACCGTCGTCGTGGTTCCGTGCTCCCGGTGGAATCGGGCGGCGGCCCGCACGTCGTCGCCGATCCCGTCCGTGTACGACGATCCCCCGCCGCCGTGGACGTGCATGTCGACGAAACCCGGCACGATCACTCCGTCGGCGAAGGTCGCACTCGCCGCGGCCGGCGGCGGACCCGCGCCGACACCGGTGATGAAGCCCTGCGCGATCTCCACCCAGCCCGGCCGGTGGACCACGCCGTCGGCGACGAGCGTGCCCGCGGCGATGATCATCGTCTCGTTCAAGGGACTCCCTTCCGCGAATCGACTCGACGCCAGTGGCTCGGAGTGTATCGCCGGCGACGCCGCGGATCGGCGCCAAACTGCAGGAAGAGACGACTGGTGAGTTCAGTCTCAAATTCCTTGACCGGGTCGTCCGACCGGCGGAACAGTGGAGTGCAAGCTCTACTCAGGCAGCTCTCCCCAGGAGGTTCTCATGAGCTCCTCATCATGGTTCGTCGCGCTCCGGCACCCGTCGCCCGCCGATCTCGAACTGTGGCTCGAAGCCCAGGCGGCGGACGGCCGCGTGCTGACCGACTACTCGCTGCTCAGTCCGCTGCGAATGCGGTTCACCGAGTCCGCTCCGGCCCGGGTCCGGTACGCGGTGGAGCGGCGCGCCGTCCCCGCACCCGTCGACTACTTCCGGTTCCGCGAAGCGCAGGGCTGGGAGCACGTGGGTCAGGCCGCCGACTTCCACATCTGGAAGCGCCCGTACACCGGCGAGCGCCCGGCCGGGTTCATCGGCGAGGATCTCGGCCGCCGGGCCTCCGCGCTCGCGATCGGGCTCGGAGTGATCGGAGTCCTGGCCCTCGCCGTGGCCCTGGCTCTCGGCGCCGTCGCGGGTCTGGCGGCCTTCGAGTGGACGAACTCGGTGGAGTTCTGGGCTCCGGCCGTCGCAGCAGCCGTGGTGGGAGTGCTCGCCGTGACCGCCGGCGTCGTGCTCGCGGTCTCGGGCCGCAAGGCGTCCGCGCGCACCGCGCCGGGCGAGACCGCCACGCGCGAACGCGCCGAGATCGGCGGCTGAGCGCGCCCGATCTGTCGGTGTCCGCTGTTACCGTAGGGCCATCCGCTCAGGAGGTCACGATGGACAGTTCATCCGGCGTCTTCTCCGAGGCCGCGTTCGACGCGGCGATCGATCGAGTCTGGGTCAGATTCCGGTGTGAGTTGGCCGACCAACTCGACCGGATGAGTCACGACCACCCCGTCACCGTGTTCGCACTCTGGACCGAGTTGTTCGGCCCGCAGCCCACCGTCGTATTCACCCACACGCTGAACTCCCGCCTGCGGTTGACCGTCGCGCATCGCGATCTGTATCCGTACGGGCCAGAGGACCGGCAGCGGGTGGCCATGCTGACCGACCGGGGCTGGCGCTCGCTGCGCGACCAGACGTGCATCGTCGAGTTCGCCCGGCGCGGAGTCGACGCCGCGGCGATGGCCGCACAGTACGCCCTGCGGGAGGTGTGGGGCGTGCCCGATCCGAGCTATCTGGTGGCGGACCAGGACGACGTGCTGCGGACGTTCATCACGTCGGACGCCGCCGCGCGCGAACCCAAGATGCGCTGAACCCGATGGGTCACGGGCAGCCGTCGTCCGCCGACAGCCTGCCGAGATAGCGGTCGCGTTCCGCACCCGAGAGCGGGTCGGTGGCAGTGCACACCCAGCGGCGCGCGGATTCGCGGTCGGTGGTCTGCAAGTATACGACGCCGGTGCCGTCGCCGGCGACCGGATACCCGGGACCCGAACCGGCATCGGTCGGCAGCACCCAGTTCGACACCGTCCGCGACCCGCCGAGCACAGGAGAGACCGCCGCCCCCTGAGTGAGCGAGCCGTCGGCGCCCAGGGCGAAGTCCACCACCTCCCGCGTCCCCGTGCTGATCATCAGCCGGCCTCCCGATCGGCCGATGGACTCGGCGTGCAGGTCGCTGACCCTGCTGACCACCGTCGGCGGGCCGTCGTCGATGCGCCACACCGCCAGATCACCGGCCGCCAGAACCACGTACCTGCCGTCGCGGGCGAACGTCGCGTCGGCCACCTCCTCGCCCATCGGCAGCACCAGCGGTCGGGAATCGGCCCGGTCGAGCCGGTACACGTAGCCGTTGCCGTCGTCGGCGGTGACGGCTAACCGAGAACCGTCGACCGCATAGCTCACACTGCGGATGAGATCCCCCGGCCCGCCGAGCGGATCGCCCACCGGTCGCGGCGCCGCCGGATCGGTGAGATCCCAACGTTGCACGCGCCGGTCGTCGATCCCGGCGGCGAGTTCCCGCGTGCCGGGAGCGAAGGCGAGCGCATTGGTGTATCGGGTCCCGACTCGGAGTTCGCCCACCCGGCGCGGGCGATCGGGATCGCCGAGATCCCACAGTTCCACCAGGCCGCCGTTGTTGTTGGCCGTCGCGGCGAGCATCCCGTCGGTGGTCACCGCGACGCTGGGCCGGTTGTTGGCCCGGCGGTCGATGTCGACACCGCCCCGCTGGTGCCACTGCCCGTCGTCCCGGGTCCAGACGTTCAGCCGGGCGTCGGAACCGACCGTCACCAGCCGGCGGCCCGACGCGTCCATGTCCACGCCGCTGATCAGTGCGCCGCGGTCCGGGAGCAGGCCCGGCGGCAGGGTCCAGAGGTCCACCTCGCCGTCCGACCGCCCGACGGCGAGTTCCTGACCGTCGGGGCTGAACACGGTGCTGACCATGCGCACCGCTCCGGGTGCGGCCGATCGCTGCAGCTCCCAGAGCGGCAACGGATCGGAGATCGACGTGGTGTTCCAGACATGCACGATCCCGTCGGTCCCGGCGCGGGCCAGCAGCGGGCGCACCGGGTTGGCGGCGATGGACCACGAGCCGCCGGTGACGCCGGCCAGCGACGTGGTGTCCGGCCGGGGCGCCGCCGGGTCGGTGACGTTCCACAACTGCACGTTGGCGCTGTCGCCGGTGACGGCGAGCACCGAGTCACCGCGGGTGAAGGCCAGCGCGTGGGTGATGCTGGGGAATCCGCGCAACGGTTCGCCCGCGGGCCGCGGGGTGTCGGTGTCGGCGGCCGTCCAGAGCCGTACCGTCTGGTCTTCCCCGCCGGTCGCCAGCACCGTGCCCGCGGAGTTGAACGCGAGCGAGCGGACCGCGCGGGTGTGGCCGCGCAGCACCGCGGTCTGCGTCGGCGGACGGTCGCCGTCGACGCGGTACACGGTGACCGTTCCGTCGTCGGACGAGGCCGCCAGGTGAACGCCGCTGGGACTGAAGCGCGTGAGATACGCCGCGCCGCTGCCGGGCCTCAATGTCGCGATCTCCCGAGGAGACCCGGGATCGGCGACGTTCCACAGCCGGACCGTGCCGTCGCCGCTCGCCGCGGCGAGCAGCCGGCCGGAGCGATCGAAATCCACCGAGGTGACGAACGACCCGAAGCCGCCCAACCGGGCCACCTCGCGGAAGGGCTTCACCGCACCGTCGGTGCGCTGCCACACGCGGACCGTGCGGTCGTTGCTCGCCGACGCGAGCAGCCGTCCGTCGCGGGAGAACATGACGTCGTAGACCGCGCCGGTGTGCCCGTCGAGCGAGCGTGCGAGCGGTGAGGTGTATGCCGCGAGCAAGCCGCTGCTGACCTCGGTGTCGTCGGCGTAGTGCTGATCCGCCACCGCCAGCATCCGCGCGGCCAGCGACGGATCCGAACTCACCAGTCCTTCGATGCTGGACATGACGGCCGCGTGTTCGGCGCTGTTGCGTTGCCGTGCGAGATCGCTCGCCTGCCGGGTGGCGATGATCGCGGTGATCGCGGACGCCAGGCCGAGGACCACCACCAACGTGATCGAGGCGAACCGGAGGCGCTTGCGGACGGTCCGTTGCCTGCCTGCGGCGTCGAGGAACTCCGCGGCACCGGCCGGCAGCAGGACCTGACGGTGAGCGCCCAGTTCGGCGCGGTTGGCCTGCGAGGTCGCCAGCCGGGCTCCGCTGTAGAGGTGGTCCGCTGCGCGGCCGCTCTCGTTCCACGCGTCGGTGTCCGCCGCCAACTGCTGCATCCACTGGATCAGATCCGCGTCTTCCGCGATCCAGTCGGCCATCCGCGGCCACGCGGACATGACCGCCTCGTGGATGAAGGTGACCGATTCCGAACTCACCGTCAGCAATCGGGCGTCGGAGAAGGCGTCGATGATCCGCGTGGCCGATTCCGGGAAGCGCTCCCGCAGATCACTCGGGGCGATGGCGTTGCGCATCGGCGTCCGGCGAGGACCGAACTGGACCAGCGCCAGCAGCAGTGCCCTGGCCTCCTCGTGGTCGGCCGGGTCGAGTGCGGCCCAGGTGCGTTCCGCGGTCTCGGCGAGCGCCGAGGTGATCCCGCCCGCGGCGCGGTACGACCCGACCGTCAGCCGGTTCCCGGTCCGTTTCGCCCACATCACCTGGAGAGCGTGGGCGAGCAGCGGGAGCCGTCCCGCGCGATCGCCCTCGGTGGAGGCCTGGTGCAGATCGTCGATCATCAGATCCGCCAGACCCTCGTCGATCCGGCCGCCGGCCATCCGCACCGGCTCGATGATGACCTGACGGAGCTGGTCGTCGGACATCTCGGACAGGATCATCGAACGGTCCTGCCACGCTCGGGCGAGCATCGGGTACTCGACGCAGGCGCGGAAGAAGTCGGCGCGGATACCCAGGACCACCACGCTCCCGGCGTCCGAGAGTTCCTGCACCCGATCGAGCACGGCGCGTCGCCGCGTCTCGTCGTCGAGCGCGAAGACCTCTTCGAACTGGTCGATCACCACCAGCGCCGCACCGGCGGCCACCTCGTCTCCGACGAGTCCGGACGGCCCCACGCGCAGCGCGATCGCGGTGTTCCACGGTTCACCGGCGCGGGCGAGCCCGGCACCGAGCAGTGACGACTTGCCCGCCCCCGACACTCCGGTCACCACGACGACCCGATTGCCCGCCGAGTCCCGTGCCTTGGAAAGCAGCCCCGAGAGGGCGGCGATCGTGTCGTCGCGTCCGAAGTACCTGTCGCGGTCGCGGGCACCCATCGAGGCGAGTCCGGGAAAGGGCGTGTCCAGCCTGGCGCCCGACGCGGGGTCGTGGTGGCGTTCCCAGAGCCGTCTCCATTCGGGCATGGACACGAGGTCGTCGGCACCGGCGTCGAGCGCCCGCCGGTTGAGCCACATGATCAGCGGCAGGACGGTGTCGAAGTCCCGCGGGACGTGTCTGCCGTTGCGCCAGTCGCTGATCCGCTGCGGCGTGGCCTCGGCGCGACCGAATCTGGCCATTCCCTCCGATGCCGCACGCAGCGTCGGCTTACCGGCTTGGCGGAAGAGTCTCGCGAGCGCCGGACCGAACTCGCTCTCCGGCGGCGTCGAGGTCACGACTGTGAGGTTATCCGAGCACCGGATTCCGGGGAATTTCTCCGGTCCGGATAACTCATCCACACCTGTGACCAGTGACGATGCGGACATCGGCGAGAGATTCGTTGAATCGGCACATCGCGGATTCCTACTGTGATATGGACTCGCCGCCGGGCGGGTCTCTCTCTTCTACCATCGAGGTAATCAACACATGACCAAGCGTCTGATCACAGCGTTCACGCTGCTCGTCGCGTTCTTCGCGACCGCCGCACTGATTCCGGCCACCGCAACGGCGGCCACCCACCACACCCGTGAGGGTGTCACCGTGGAGCTGACCACCGGCCAGCTCTCGGCCAAGCGGATTCCGCCGCTGGACGGTTCTCCCACCTCGGCCGAGGCCCTGCTCTCGTCCGACGTGCACGCCGCGCTGACCGGCATCAAGGACAAGAAGGTCAGCGCCACGCTGGAGGTCGGCTACCAGATCGGGTATCCGGTCTCGATCGCACCCGGTGGCGTCAAGATCACCGCGCACACCCCGGATCTCAAGCTCACCGGCGGCGTCGACGCGAAGGTGAACCCGAACGTCACCGTCTCCGGTACCGGTGGCGGCGGCTCGGTCGGCGACGTGGGTGTCAGCCTGGGCGCGGAGTCGACGATCATCCCGGCCACCGACCTCGAGTTCGAGGTGGCCGCGGGCAAGATCACCACTGTCTCGCTCGCGAAGATCGCGCTCACCAAGCCGACGGCCGACATCGTGCTGTCCGGCGTCGAGCTTCACGCGACCAACGCGCTCGGCCCGATCTCGGTGCGTCCGTTCACGAAGATCTCCGTCACCACCGAAACCGGCGTCTACGTCTACTACGCGTACGGCAAGACCAGCCGGATCTGACCCGCTCTCCCGCGACGGGGCCGGTGCATCGCGCGCCGGCCCCGTCGTCGTGGCGGCTGCGCCGTAATAAGCATGTAATGCAGTGGTCAACCACACGAAACGAGCATCCGGTTTCATGCCGCACCCGCTGCGCCGATAGAGTGACCAACGGAAATTGGCCCGAGAGGACCGGAATTTGCGGTGTGCGCCGAGCCCGCCTCGTCCAGCGCACCAGTTGGGAGTACTACACATGACCGCATGGGACAGCGATCTCCAGGGTTGCTACGACATGGTTATCAACCGCAACCCCGGTGAGCCCGAGTTCCACCAGGCCGTTCAGGAAGTCTTCGAGTCGCTGAGCCCCGTCATGGTCAAGCACCCCGAGTACCAGGACGTCCTGGCCCGGATGTGCGAGCCCGAGCGTCAGATCATCTTCCGCGTGCCGTGGATCGACGACGCCGGCCAGGTCCAGATCAACCGCGGCTTCCGCGTCGAGTTCAACTCGGCCCTCGGCCCGTACAAGGGCGGCCTGCGGTTCCACCCGTCGGTGAACCTGTCGATCGTCAAGTTCCTCGGCTTCGAACAGATCTTCAAGAACGCTCTGACCGGCCTGCCGATCGGAGGCGGCAAGGGCGGCTCGGACTTCGACCCCAAGGGCCGCTCCGACCTCGAGGTCATGCGCTTCTGCCAGTCGTTCATGACCGAGCTGTATCGCCACATCGGCGAGTACACCGACGTTCCCGCCGGCGACATCGGCGTCGGCGGCCGCGAGATCGGCTTCCTGTTCGGCCAGTACAAGCGCATCACCAACCGCTACGAGTCCGGCGTCCTGACGGGCAAGGGACTGTCGTGGGGCGGTTCGCAGGTCCGCCCGGAGGCCACCGGTTACGGCGCTGTCTTCTTCGTCGACGAGATGCTGAAGGCCAAGGGCGACAGCTTCGAGGGCAAGAAGGTCCTCGTCTCCGGTTCCGGAAACGTCGCCACTTACGCGATCGAGAAGATCCACCAGCTCGGCGGCACGGTCATCGCCTGCTCGGACTCCTCCGGCTACGTCGTCGATGAGAACGGCATCGACCTGGAGATCCTCAAGGAGGTCAAGCAGGTCCGCCGGGCCCGCCTGAGCGAGTACGTCGAACTGCGCGGCGGCGGTGCCCGCCTGGTCACCGAGGGCAACCTCTGGCAGGTGCCCGCCGACATCGCGCTGCCGTGTGCGACGCAGAACGAGCTGGATGAGAAGGACGCCGAGGCACTGGTCCGCAACGGATGCAAGGTGGTCGCCGAGGGCGCCAACATGCCCACCACACCGGAGGCCACCAAGGTCCTGCTCGCTGCGGGCGTCGGCTTCGCGCCGGGCAAGGCCGCCAACGCCGGCGGTGTGGCGACCTCCGCGCTGGAGATGCAGCAGAACGCCTCGCGCGACTCCTGGACGTTCGAGTACGCCGAGGAGCGTCTGAGCTCCATCATGCGCACCCTGCACCACACCTGCCTGCAGACCGCCGACGAGTACAACGACCCGGGCAATTACATCCTGGGCGCCAACGTCGCCGGTTTCGTTCAGGTCGCCGACGCGATGAACGCGCTCGGCGTCATCTGACCGACGCAGTCATATGAGAAAGGCCCGCCGTCGGCGGGCCTTTCTCATTGTCCGGGAGTGGTCAGGCGGTCTCGGTGGCCACCCGATCGACGGCCTTGGTGAAGACCTTGTTGAACGCTGCCAGGTCGGGAGTCGACTGCGGGGAGGCGTCGCTGGCCTGCACGCTGACCAGGTAGCCGTTGACCATCGCGTAACCGACGATCATCGACGTCTTGGTGGTGGTTCCCTTGAAGTCGATCGTGGAACTCTGCTGCACGACGATCGCGTCGTCCGCCTTCGTCTTCGGCGCCGGAATCACCTTCGAGACGGCCGTGCCCTTCGCGCCCGCGGCCTGGCCCTCGGTGATCTCGACCTTGATCTTGCCGCAGTCGCCGGTCACGGCCTTGCGGAAGTCCTCCACGGAGTGGTCGACCACGGAGACGGTCTCAGCGAGCACGGAGGTGCCCTTCATCGCGATGACGAAGCCGGTCTTGGCGAGGTCGATCTTGTCTGGAAACGCACTCAGCTGCATGCAGTTCGCCGGCGTCACCTTGGCACTCTTCGTCGAGCTGAGGACGGAATCGGCGACCTTCTGGATCTGGTCTCGCGGAACCGGGGTCACCTGGTACCCGGCCGGAAACTCGGCCTTGCCGATCACCAGCGTCGGCGCCTTGCCCGCATCGGCGGACGGTGCGGCGGCCGACGATGCGGCACCCGGCACCGGTGCGCCGTCCTCGGTCGAGCTGCAGCCGGTCACGAGCAGCAATGCCGCGCTCGCGGCAGCGGCGGCGCCGGCAATCCTCTTCATTGTCATCACGTCGGTCTTCATCCCTATCTGGTGATACTGAGTAGACGGGACAATCCTGACCGATGCGGAATCCGGGCGCGGCACCGGCATCCCGTCGAGGCGGCGGTCAGCGCGCGGCCTTGGCGATCGCCCTGGCGAAGACGTCCTCGAAAACTGCACGATTCAGATCGGCGGTCTGGTCGACGGCGCTCATCTGTACGGTGACCGCGTAACCGTTGACGAGGGCGTTTCCTACCAGCAGACTCGTCTCACCGGATTTGGAACCGTTCACCGTCCTACTCCGGCTCTCCACCGCCAGGACCTGGTCGGCGGCCCCGCGCGGTACGTCGATCACGGTGTGCGTGACGGTGATCTCCGAACCTTTGACCGGGCCGGCCTTCACGTGCACCCGGACGACGCCGCAGTCGCCGGTGACCTGCTTGCGCGCAGCCTCGAGGTCGACGCCGCCGTCGATCTCGGCGACGGGCTGCACCGACTCGCTGATCGCATCGTCGCCATCGGTCGCCGCCATCACGCCGACCCTCTTCGGGTCGATCGTGGTGACCATCGCTCCGGATGCCGCGCACTGCGCGGGTGCGATGTCGACGTATGCGGTGGAATCGGAGAGTTGCTCCGTCATCTGCGCGAGGGCGTCCTTGCTGAGCCGGGCGGTGTGGAAACCGGCGGGCAGTTCGGCCTGTGTCAGCGGCAGCTCGGCGGCCTCGCGCTCGGCAGCGGTGGACGAGCCGTCGGTGCTGCATCCCACCGAGGCGAGCACTGCGCCACCCGCCAGCATCGCCACCGACATCCGGATCGCCCTGCCCGCCATGTGTCCCCTTCGACTGTGGTTTCAGTACTGAATGTACTTGCCGGACATCCGGGCCGTCCCCGGCCGTCTCCGCTCGGGCGTCCGGTTCACCGGCTCGCCGATCGGTCTCCGAACCACTCCCGGATCGGTTCACCTCCCACCAGGTGCCGCTCCACCACATCGGCGACTCGCGCCGCTGTGAGTCCGGCGTACCAGACGTCGTCCGGGTAGACCGCGACCACCGGCGCCTGCGAGCAGGGGAACAGGCACCCGGTGAGCGTGATGAGGACGTCGTCGTCGCCGAGCCGCCGGGCGTCGAGTTCGGCGGAGAGTTCCGACTGCGTCTCGGCGCCCCCTCGCGCCGAGCATCGGGGACCGCGGCAGACCAGCACGTGTCGCGCGAACCCGGGAACCGCGTCCCAGGCCTTCGTCGCGAGCGGGGCGGTGGTATCGCGGGCCGGGGCCCCGCCGTCGGCGGCAGCCCGCTCGATCAGATTCGCGTAATCCGTTGTCTGGCAAAGCGATCCGCCGATTCTGATATCCGGCGCGGAGCCCGCCGGGCGGTTCCGCAGCCAGTGCCCGATCACGCGGCGGAACCAAGCGTCCATCTTTCGGTCGGCGAGCGTCTGACCGCTCAGCACCACCACCGAGTCGGCGCCCTCGCGGGCCGCCTCGTCGAGCACCTCGGTGACGGTGTCGGACTCACCGCCCAGGACGGCGGAGCGGAAGACCGTGCCCGGATGGCGTTCGGCGAGCTCTCCCAGCGCACGGGCGAGTTCGCCGTGCACATCCGCGCCGCGATCCGTCGGCGCCGTCACGATCACCCAGTCGGCGTCGATCATCACTTCTCCCCTCCTGTGGCCGAAACCACGCCGCACATGACGATCAGTGGCCCGCCGGTGACCGGATGGCGAAGCACCTGCGCGTCGAGGCCGTAGACGTCCGCCAGCAGTTCGGGCGTCAGCACCTCGGAGGCGCTGCCCTGCGCACGGACGCGGCCCTCGTCGAGCACGACGAGGTGGTCGCAGTACATCGCGGCGAGTTGCAGATCGTGCAGCGCAGCGAGGACGGTGAGGCCGAGATCCCGGGCCAGCTGCAGCAGGTGAAGCCCGGCCGCCACATCGAGATGGTTGGTCGGCTCGTCGAGGACGAGGACCTTCGGGCGCTGCGCCAGCGCCCGTGCCATCTGGACCTTCTGCCGTTCGCCGCCGGACAGGGTCTGCCAGGTGCGGTGCCGCAGATGCTCGATGCCGAGCGTTCCGATGGCCTGATGCGCCTCGTGCGCGGCGTCTCCGAGCGGCCTGGCCCACCCCCCGGCGTGCGGGATGGTGCCGAGCTCCACAATCTGTTCCACCGACAGTTCCAGGACGGTCGCCGAGTGCTGTTCCACCTCGGCGACGGTGCGCGCGAACTCGCGGCGGCCCAACTCCCGGACGTCGGTGCCGCCCAGCAGCACCTGTCCGGCGTCGGGCCGCTGCCAACGCATCACCATCGACAGCAGGCTCGACTTTCCGGACCCGTTCGGGCCGATCACGCCGGTGAATCGGCCGGCGGGCGCCCGGGCCGTGACGTCGTCGAGGATTCTCCGCTCGCCGCGGGCGAAGCTCACCGCCCGCATCTCGATGCCGGGCATCCCGGTCTCGGTACCGGTCATTCGGTGCCTCGCTGTCGCCGGAGCAGGTAGATGAAGGCGGGCACGCCGATCACCGAGGTGACGAGCCCGAGCGGCAGTTCCCGCGACGGCATCACGCCGCGGGCGATGATGTCGGCCCAGACCACCACCAATGCCCCGAGCACCACCGCCACCGGCAGGACCCGATAGTGCAGCGGGCCCACGAGAAAGCGAACCATGTGCGGCACCACGAGCCCCACGAACCCGATGATCCCCGACAGCGCCACCAGGACGGCGGTGCACAGCGACACCAGCGCGTAGAGCACCCAGCGAGTGCGGGCCACGTGAGTGCCCAGGCTCGCGGCGGCGCGTTCACCGAAGGCGAAGGCGTCCAGCGTTCGGGCGTGGGCCAGCACGGCGACGATCGTGCACACGGTGACGATCGCGGTCAGCGCGAGGGTGTTCCAGCGGATGCCGGCCACCGACCCCATCGACCAGAACATGACGCGGTCGGCGGTGCCGTGCGGGCCGAAGTAGATCAACGCCGAACTCAGCGCCGCGGCGAGTTGCCCGACGGCGACGCCGGCCAGGATCAGTCTGCCCGGAAGCAGCGCGCCCCCGCGCGTGACCGCGATCGCGAACACCAGCAGCAGCGCACCCATCGCCCCCAGAAACGCTGCGACGGAGACCACTGAGCCACCGGCCATGCTGCCCATGCCGACTCCCGTGCTCAACACCACCACGGCGCCGAGAGACGCACCGCCGGACATCCCGAGGATGTACGGGTCGGCCAGCTGGTTGCCCGTCAACGACTGCAGGACGGTGCCGCAGACCGCCAGGCCCGCACCGATGAGTGCCGCTCCGACCACCCGCGGCAGCCGCAGCTGAACGACGATGTTCTCGTCGAGCACATCGGACGTGCCGATGCCCACGCTGCTGCCGAGCGCTCGCACCACTGTGCCCAGCGGCAGATCGGCCGATCCGACCACGATTCCCAGCGCCATGCTGATCAGCAGCAGGATCGTCAGTCCGGCCAGCCAACCCGCCAGGGCCGGTGTACCGCGGAGCCGTTCGCGCACGCGCCGACTACTTCGCGAACGCGTCCGACAGCTTGGCGGCGCCGTCGATCAGCCGCGGACCGGGGGTGCTCTCAGCGAACGGGATCACCACGAACGATCCCTTCGCGACGGCCTTCAGGTCCTTGAGCGCCGGGTCGGACTCCAGATACTTCCGCTTGGCGGCGGCCGGATCCCAGTCGGCGTCCACCAGGACGATCACGTCCGGATCGGCTTTGAGCACCGCCTCCCAGCCGGTCTCGGCCCAGTTGCCGGAGAGATCCCCGAAGACGTTCTTCGCGCCGACGGCGTCGATCACCAATTGCGGCCCGCCGTCGCCGGCACCGACGAAGGGCTTGTCGGTCGAGGAATCCCACCACAGAACCGTCTTGCCCCGTCCGGCCGACTTCGCGGTGAGGTCGGCGAGCTTCGCGCGCATGTCGGCGTTCACCCGGTCGGCATCGGCCGTCCGTCCGAAGAGCACGCCGTAGTCGCTGGTCTCACCGGCCACCGCGTCCCAGGACGAGGCCGGACGCTTCGACTTGTCCTCACAGCCGAAGGGGGACACGTAGGTCGCCACACCGAGGTCGTCGAACGACTGCCGGCTTCCCAGCGCCTTGTCGTCGAAGGCGCTGCTGTACGACGCGGCGATCAGGTCGGGGTGCTTCTCGAGGACCGCTTCGCGGGTGGGGTACTTCTCCGACAGCACCGGGATCTCGCCGTAGGCTGCGGCCCATTGCGGGGCGATGGCGCTGTCGAGGTAGGCGGTGCCGACCAGTTGCCCGCCGGCGCCGACGGCCAGGGCCGACTCGGTGGCCCCCTGGTTGACGGTGATGGCCGCGTCGGCCGGCTTCTTCAGGGTGACGGTGCGGCCGCAGTTCTGCAGGCTGATCGCCGAGCCGTCGGCGCCGGATGCGGGATCGTCGCCGGAACAGGCGGAGACGGTGAGGACGGTGCCGGCGACCGCCAGGATCACCGCGTTCTTCAGGGTGCGCAATGCGACCCCCTTTCCAGATACTCGTGGAACTTCGGGGTACGCCGCGGCCGGTCTCCTGGCTACACAGGACTGCCGGCGGTCGCACCTTCCCAGATGACGAGCACCCAGTGGCTGGAGTCCTGCACTCCCGGCGACTTCCGGACCTGTTCACAGTGGCGAGTACCGCGCCGGCTTCTCACCGGACTTCCCGAGCACCGTGACGTATCGCCCGAGTGTATCCGGGCACGGCCGGGACACTCGGGCGACCTCGAATCAGGCGGGGTCTTTGAAGTACACGAGCTGGTGCGTGGTCGCGAGGAGCACCTCGCCCGACCAGAGCTGTCCGTACTGGTCGAAATGACCGTGCCCGAACCGGGCGGCGCGCGCCGTCGCGAGGACGTGTCCGGTTCCATGCGCCTCGAGTTCCTGCGCGGTGGCGTGGAAATACGTGGTCAGGGTGATGGTGCCCGCCGGCATGTAGGTTCCGTGCCGGAGAAAGACACGAGGGTAGAAGACGTCGGTCATCGCGGTGAGCGCCGGGAAGTCGAGCGGCCGCTCGGGCCGGTCGCGCAGCCACAGCGTCGACGTCGAGTCGGCGTCGTTCCTCCCGTCCATGCCGCCCGCGACGAACCGCTTGTCGTAGTTCTTGGCCCAGGCGATGAAGTCCACGTACTCGCTGACCTCGACCTCCTCGGCGGGCGGTGCGGCCGGAGGCGTCGGCTCGGTGTCGGACCAGGTGTCACGGGCGACGCCGAAGACCGCGGTGCCGGTGGCCGCCACCTGTCCGGATTGGCTGATCGTCACCACCCAGTGCTGATTGGTGCGGTTGGTCCGGACGGGCCGCAGGTCGAGATCCCACTGTCCTTCGGCGATCGGTGCCGCGTAATTGATGGTCAGCGCGAGCGGATCGCCGAGGACGTCGGGCCGCTGCTGGATGCCGTTGACGACGGTCGCGGCCGTGATGCCGCCGAACGGGCCGACCATGTTGTTGTACGCGGGATGCGTCTGCGCGCGGACCACATGGTCCGACGCCGTGGGCGTGAGGGCGATGGCCTCATCGAAAACGTGAGTCATGCGTCGACGGTAACAGAACGATCGTTCTACTCACGCGTACCCTGGGTGCATGGCAACACTCCCCGTCCGCGACCGACTGCTCCTGTCGGCGACTCAGCTGCTCCGGAGCAAGGGAGCCGACGGATTCGGAATGTCGGAGCTCATGGAGCACAGCGGCGTGGCGCGGCGCTCGATGTACCAGCACTTCCCCCGCGGCAAGGCGCAACTGCTGGAGCAGGCCACCGACGAGGCGGGCAGGCACGCCTCGTCGCGCCTCGCGGCCGCACTGTACGGCCGGACCGCTGTGGAGGGTCTGATCGTCATCGTGGACGAGTGGAAGCAGATCCTGGTGCGCCACGACTACCGCCTCGGCTGCCCCCTGGTGGCCGCCTCCACCTCCGCCGCGGAGTACCCGGGTGCGGCCGAGCGCGCCGCCACGGCTTTCCAAACGCTGGCGGGCCAGATCGCCGCATCCTTCGAGGCCGACGGACTGGCCGCGGACGCCGCCCGACGCGCCGGCGACATGCTGGTGGCAGCCCTCGAAGGCGCCATCATCACCTCTCGCGCCACCCGTTCCACCGCACCGCTCGACGCCTTGTCGGCACACATCCGCGACACGTGGGGCTGAGCCCTCCGATATTCGATCGACAGACCTCCGCCAGCCCTGTACAAAAGTACATGTACATTCGTACAGAATTGTGAGGGAGTCATGGCCAAGCACGACCCGGAGGCACGGCGGGCGGCGATTCTCGCCGCGGCGGCGGATCTGGTGGTCGAACTCGGACCGGCCGCGCTGACGCACCGCCGCGTCGCCGAGCGTGCGGGTGTGCCGTTGGGATCGACGACCCAGTACTTCACCTCCATCGACGACCTGCGCACCCAGGCCCTGGAGCGGCTCGCCGCGGAGGTCGACGAAGACCTGGCCGCCGTGCGGAGCAGCCTGGTCGCGGCCGGCGGGTCAGCGGAAGCGCTGGTGGATCAGATTCACGACTACCTCGCCGACAGCCGCGCCATCGCGGCCGACGTCTCGCTGATGTCGGCGGGCCTGTTCGATCCCGAGTTGCGCGCGCTGTCGCTCCGCTGGCAGACCAATCTCGTCGAGATCTTGAGCGATTACGTCGGACCCGACAACGCGCTCGCCCTCGCGATCGTCTCCGACGGTGTCGTGATGCACGCGGCATTGCACAACACCGTCGTCTCCAAAGACTTCCTGCACACTCTCGTCGCGCCGTTCATGGCGCAGAAAAGACAATCGTGATGACTGCCTCACCCACCACGGGGAGCACCGGCTACTCCACCGTCCGCGCCTGGCTCGCGACCGCTGTGTTGAGTGCGAGCCTGCTCGTGATCGTGATGGATATGACGATCCTGAACATCGCTCTTCCCGCGATGTCGGCCGACTTGGAGCCCACCGCCTCCCAGCTGCTGTGGATCGTCGACGTCTACTCGCTGGTGCTCGCCGGGCTGCTCGTCCCGGCCGCATCGCTGGCCGACCGCTGGGGACGCAAGCGGATGCTGTTGGCCGGGTACGCCGTCTTCGGCGCCGCATCGCTGCTCGTCCTGGTCGCCGAGTCGGCGACCGCGGTGATCGCCATCCGCGCCCTCCTCGGCATCGGCGGCGCGTTCATCATGCCGACCACACTGTCGACGATCCGCGTCCTGTTCACCGACGCGCGCCGGCGGGCGCGCGCACTCGCGGTGTGGTCGTCGGTCGCCGGTCTCGGTGCGGCGATCGGCCCGCTGGTCGGCGGTTTCCTGGTGGAGCACTTCTCCTGGCAGTCGGCTTTCCTGGTCAACGCTCCGCTGATGGCGCTGGCCGTGGTCGCCGGGGTCTTCCTGCTCCCCGAGTCGCGGTCGGCCGACCCGGGAGTCTGGGACTGGCTGGGCATCGCCCTCTCGTTCTCCGGCATGGTGCTCCTGATGTGGTCGGTGAAGCACTTCGGTGCCGAATCGAGTCTGCTGGTCCCCGAGGGCTGGGCCGCGTTCGCCGCAGGAGTGCTGCTGCTGACCGTCTTCGTCCGCCGCAGTCTGCGCCAGGACCGGCCGATGCTCGACGTCGGACTGTTCCGCAGCCGCGTCTTCACCGGCGGTATCGCCGGCGCCCTCGGCTCGATGTTCGCGATGGCCGCGGCCCTGCTGCTGCTCGCCCAGTGGCTGCAGTCGGTAGAGGGCAGTTCACCGATCCGTGCCGGCCTGCAGCTGGTCCCGCTCGCTGTCGCCTCGGCCGCCGCGTCGCTCGCCGCACCGCGTCTGGCCGAACGCATCGGTCCGCGAATCGTCACTGCCGGCGGCATCGCGGTGGCCGGCATCGGCATGATCGCCGTGTACCTGATCCCCGGAGAGCTGCACTACGCGTCGGCCGTCGTGTCGTTGATCCTGGTGGGTGTCGGCATCGGATCGCTGGCGATCGGCTCGGCGCTGATCATGTCGGGCAGCCCCGAGAACCGCGCGGGCAACGCCGCCGCGATGGAGGAGACCTCCTACGAACTCGGCAGCGTCATCGGTGTCGCGCTCCTCGGCAGCGTCGCCGCGGTGCTCTATCGCAGCCGGCTCGACGAGTCCGGCGCGCTGGACGACCTCGATCCCCGATTGCACGACGCGGCCCGCGAGTCGATCGGGTCCGCGGCGGGCGTCGCCGATCAGCTGCACATGCCGAACCTGGCACAGCAAGCCGGTACCGCGTTCACCGATTCGCTGCAGATCACCAGCCTCACCGGCGGTCTCATCATGCTGGCGGTCGCCGCGGCGGTGTACGCCCTGGTCCCTGCGGGTACGCGTATCGACGCCGAGGTGGTCGAGGGATGAGCCGGACCCGGGGTCGTCTCCCCGTGACGATCTGAAAACGCGTGCCGGCCTCCGGTCGCGGAAGGTCGTCGCGACCGGAGCCCGATGGTAGATTCGCCGCGTGTCGACGGCGAGGTCTCTCCCCGAACCGGTCCGCGGACGGCTCAGTGACGGACGCGAGATACTGCTGTTCGACGACGGCGAGGCCTCCGTCCTGCGCCCCGACCGCCGCGACCTGCCGACGGATCGCGGTGCGACCGTCCGCCGAGACCCCGTCACGGACGACTGGGTGATCGTGGCGCCCGCGCGCCAGGACCGTACCCATCTGCCGCCGCGGCGGCAGTGCCCGCTGTGCCCCGACCCGGAGGGGCTCCGAAGCGAGATCCCCGCGTCGGACTACGGGGTGGCGGTGTTCGAGAATCGCTTCCCGTCGCTCGCCGCACCACCGGAGCATGCCGGTGCCGGAGCGTCGCCGCCGGCGAGCGACGCTCCGCTGCGGACCGAGATTCCGGGCACCGGCCGCTGCGAGGTGGTCTGCTTCACCAGCGACCACGACGGTTCGTTCGGCGCACTCCCCGAACGCCGCGCCCGCCTGGTCCTCGACGCTCTGGCGCACCGGACCGCCGAGCTCATGGCGTTGGACGGCGTGCGCGAGGTCCATTGTTTCGAGAATCGCGGCGACGAGATCGGCGTGACCCTCGGTCACCCGCACGGCCAGATCTACGCCTACCCGTTCCGTACCCGCCGCACCGAATCGATGCTGCGGTCGGCCGGTCGGTATCGGCGCGAGCACTCCGCAGACCTCTTCGAAGCGATCCTCGCCCGCGAACTCGAAGACGGCGAGCGAATTCTCCTGTCGACCGCGCACACCACCGCGTTCGTACCGTTCGCGGCGCGCTGGCCGGTGGAGGTGCACGTCTACCCGAACCGGCACGTCCGCGGTCTCGGCGAACTCACCGACCGGGAGGCCGACGACCTCGCGCGGACCCAGCTCGCGGTCCTTCGAGCCTGCGACGCCCTGTACGACGCCCCGCTGCCCTACGTCGCGTCGTGGCATCAGTATCCGGCCGACGCGGCCGAGGGCTACCTGCACGCCGAGATCTTCTCGATCCGCCGCAGCGCCCACAGACTCAAATACCTGGCCGGGTCCGAGTCGGCGCGCGATGCCTTCATCACGGACAAGACCCCCGAGGACATCGCCGAGCAATTGCGTGCGGCGCTCGGCCGACAGGCGGACCATGGCAGACATGCCTGAGGGATCGGCCGGCAGCACCTCGCCTCCCGGACCGCGGTCGCGGGAGCCGGAGGTGCGCGCATATGCGCCGGGCCGCGTCAATCTGATCGGTGAGCACACGGACTACAACGACGGGCTGGCGCTGTCGATCGCGCTGCAGCTCGGGACCACGGTGAGCTTCCGGCCGGACCCGGCCGCCGAATCGGTCGTCGTCTCCTCCGACCTCGCGCCCGGCCGGGCCGGCGTGCCCATCGACACCGCTCCCGACGATGACGCGGCGCACGGCACCCGGGTGACCGGCTGGGCGTCGTATGTGGCGGGCTGTGTCTGGGCGCTGCGCGAACACGGTGTCCGGGTGCCCGGCGGGCGCATGGAGATCCGCTCCGATGTGCCGGTCGGAGCGGGACTGTCGTCGTCTGCTGCTCTGGAGTGCGCGGTGCTCCACGCGCTGGCCGCCGCGGCCGGGGCCACCGTCGACCGGCGCACCCTCGCGCTGATCGCCCAGCGCGCCGAGAACCGATACGTGGGCGCCCCCACCGGTCTGCTCGACCAGTTGAGCAGTCTGTTCGGCGCCGACGGCACCGCTCTGCTCCTCGACTTCCGCTCACTGCAGGTGACGCCGGTGCCGGTGGCTCTGGGCGGCGCGGTGCTCCTCGTCATCGATTCGCGGTCCCCGCACCGGAACGCCGACGGCGAGTACCGGAGGCGACGAGCGGCGTGCGAGGACGCCGCCCGCCGCCTGTCGGCGCCCAGCTTGCGCTATGTCCGAGACGACGGCTGGCGAGCACTCCGCGACGACGAACTGCGGCGCCGCGCCAGGCACGTTCTCACCGAGAACCGACGGGTCCGGGACGCAGCACAGGCGTTGCGCGACGGAGACTGCACGCGTTTCGGAGAACTGATGAATCAGTCGCACCACTCGATGCGCACCGACTTCGAGATCACCACACCCCGCATCGACCGCATCGCGGAGACCGCCCGCGACCTCGGCGCCTTCGGGGCCCGGATGACCGGCGGAGGATTCGGCGGCAGCGTCGTCGCCCTGGCACCGGCCGAGGCCGCGATGCGGATCGAGAGCACGTTGCCGGGTCTCGTCGCCGATGCCGGCGATCCGCGTCCGACGGTGATCCGTGTCCGTCCGGGCGCGGGAGCCGGTCCGGTGATGGCACAGTGACACTCATGAGCACCGAACAGGCGGCGATCGCGCGCCGCGCCTACGAGACTCTTGAACCCTTCCACGTCCTCGCCTACTTCAATCCGGGCCTCGGCGACGCCCAGACCGACCTCGGGCTCGACGGCCACGCCTTCTACCGGCGCCCCGATGGGCGATGCCACGGGAGCGGTCGTAGCCGCCGCTTTCTACAACTTCTCACCCGCGCTCGTCGAATCCGCATGGGACCGCGCTCGGGCCGTCGGCCTCGAGAAGGTCGCCGAACGGCGGTACGCGATGCTCGACGAGCAGTACCGCGCCATCCGGGTGCCGCGTGCGAGCGGATCACGCCGCTGCTGCCCGAGTACGAGAAGGCGGTCGGAGGACTGCCCGTCTCCGGTCGGCCCCTGGGCGCGGCATGGGCGTCCACCCCGATTCCCGACGCGCCGCACCTCGCCCTCTGGCGTCACTTGTCGGTACTCCGGGAATGGCGCGGCGACAACCACATCGCCGAGCTGATCGGCCACGGTCTGGACGGGATCGACGCCGGCGTCTTCCACGAGGCCGCATTGCCCGACCCGACCGTCCGTCGACGGGTGATGGGGCATCGGTTCTTCCTACTCACCCGCGGGTGGTCGGAGGACGACTGGGACGCCTCCGTCGACCGACTGGCGCGGCGCGGTCTCGTCGAGATCGGCGACGACGGACACCGCCTCACTTCGGCGGGCTTCGACCTGTATCAGGACATCGAAGCACGCACCGACCTACTGACCGGCGCGAGTCTGGGCACCGACGTCGCCGACCTCATCGAGCGCACTCGCCCCTTCGTCAAGCCGGTGCTCGACGCCGGCGTGCTCCCCGGTACGTCGAAGAAGTCCTGACGAGCGCCTCCCAGGCCCTCCCCAGGCTGGTTGAGCGAGCGTCCTCCCCAGGCTCGTTGAGCGAGCATCCCTCCCAGGCTTGTTGAGCGAGCGAAGCGAGTCGAAACCCCAGACCCCGCCCAGCGCACCCCCGCAGGCTTGTTGAGCGAGCGTCCTCCTCAGGCTCGTTGAGCGAGCGAAGCGAGTCGAAACCCCAGACCCCGCCCAGCGCACCCCGCAGGCTCGTTGAGCGAGCATCCCTCCCCAGGCTCGTTGAGCGAGCGAAGCGAGTCGAAACCCCCTCTACCCCTTCAGATTCGCCGCCAGCCAGTCGACGGTCTGCATGCCGAACAGGTCAGTGCCCCAGCCGTACATGTCGGTGATGAACTTGACCATGCTGCAGTCCGTCGGCTGGTAGTCGACGCGAGCGCCTCGGCTGCGCCACGCTCGGACCAGCTTGCGCGAATCGGCAGCCGGTACCAGCGACATCGGCGAGTCGTCGGCCACGCACGACGCGACGAGTGTGCGCACGCCCTTCGCTGCCGTCCCCTGCCCCATCACGTTGTCCCGGTAGGCGCGCTGGAACGCGGGGATCGTCGCAGGCGACTCATTCCCCTTGAACAGCGTGTTCAGCGGTACCAGCGGCAATGTGAAGTACGCGGGCGTCTGGCACTGGGTCCGGTAGTAATCGGCCACGGCGCGTCCCGCATCCGTGAGGTGGTCGTCGATCCGCATGTCCGGGTAGTGCGGCTCCAGGCCCAGAAGGGTCGCCATCGCGAAACCCGAACCGACGGAGCCGTCGGCGGTCGCGATGAAGTTCCGGTAGTTCGGAACCATTCCCTCGAGCACCGCGGCCTTGATGTTCAGTTCCGGCGCGTACTGATCCTTCATCTCCAACGCGTGACCGGTGCCGACACCGCCGCCGGCGATGCCGAACATGCCGATCGGCGACGATGCGGACAGGCCGGCATCGCGGACCGCGAGCGCGGCGCGCACCGCGTCGAGACTGGTGCGGGCGTTGTACTTTCCGGCGAACACGCCGTGCGGACGCGGGTCGCCGTTGTTACCGACGTCCGACATCACGACGGCGTACCCTTTGCCGAACAACTGTGCCAGCGGCCCGAGGGCCGACCACGAGGCGCCGTCGATCGGATCGCCACCGGTCCACATCACCGACGGATGGCAGTTGGCGCCCACGCTGTCGTTGGCCATCTGGTAGCTGACGATCGGCCGCGTGGCGTTCTTGCGGCCGTCGCGCGGGATCATGATCAGCCCGGTGCTGATGTCGGGCTCACCGTCGAGCGCCGTGGTGACGTACATGATCTTGTACGCATCCACGTCGCCCGGGCGGAAGCCGGCGAACTGGACGGCCACGGGCTCGGCCTTCAGCAGCGTCCCGGCCTTCTCCGATCCCGTGAGTCGCGGCTCCTTGTAGAACGGGTCGGTGGACTGCAGCGGCTTGAGGATCTCGTCGGGCGTACCCATCCTGCCGTGCTGGAAGGTCCCGAGTACGAAACCGTTGAAGACCTCGCCGAGTTGGGGAGTGCGGTTCGGCGGTCCGGCCGCGGCCGGCGCGGCCGTGAGGGAGGCACCGACGGTCAGGGCGCTCAGCAGTGCGACCGCCGCGACGATCCAACGCTGCGCTTTCATCGGACCTCCACCTTCAGCGTGTCGAGCGCCGACTGCATCATCGGCAGGAGATTGAAGATGGGGCGGTGCTGCTCCATCTGCGGATCGGCCGGCATCACCAGTTCTCGGCGCAGGTCCGGCCAGCGGTTCTCCACCTGGAATCGGTACTTCGGCAGCAGTTCGTGGGTGATGTAATCCCATCGCTCGTCGAAGACCGACCAGTTCCACGACGGCAGCGGCACGGTCGCGGTGACGGTCCGCCCGTCGGGCGTGGTCCCCGTCAGCTTCAGCGGCTTGTACGAGCGCAGCGGAAGGACTCCGGCCACCGACGGCGACCCGGCGAGGGTGCTTGCGTAGGTCATCGCCTCACCGACGTCCCCGCGGTAGGCGCGGACCGTGTCCCACTGCTCGTTGATGATCTCGCCCTGCTCACGCCTCAGCAGGCGCGCATTGCCCGCCGCGATCCCGTCGGGCGTCTTGCTCGCGACATCCTCCCACGCCTTCATGACGTCGGCGGGGAAGAGTCCCGCTCGGTACATCTCTCGCAGTGCCGACAGTCCGCCGGTCACGTATGCGCGGTGCATCGGCATCAGGTCGCTGAAGATGTTCTTCTGCATCACGAGGATCGAGCCCTGCACGTACTGGAGGTCGGCCGGCGTGAGGGTGGCGCCGACGCGGGCCAGCGCGCGCAGACCCTTGGGGAGCTTGTCGATCATCGTCGGTCCGAACGCCCTGTTGGTCTCGGTGACGATGGCGTTCGCCACCGGTGCCAACCGCGTGAACTCGTAGACGTCGGTGGCCAGCTCGAAGTCGAGGAGCCCGCCGCCGAAATCGGCACCGACGAGCCCGCCCATCCCGGCCCACTGGAGTTCGCGGTGCTTGAGCTGCAGGTTCTTGTAGAACTGGTACGACTTCGTGAGGTTTCCGCGGTTCGCAGTCACTCCCGCGCGCGGGTTCCACGACTTGAGGTCGATTCCCGCCGCCACTGTGGTGTCGGCCAGCCAGTACTGAAGCAACAGGGCCTGGTACGACGTAGGCGCGACCCCTCGTTCACGCGCCTCGTCGAGCAGGTTCTTGAGGACCTTCGGGTCGGTGGGGAGTGCCGGGTTGACCCCGCCGGGACCGTGATCCGCATGGCGATTGACCAACGGCAGATCCAGGTACCGATCCAACTCTCCGGCGGCCGACGCGGGCGGCGCAAGGACGGCCGATCCGGCCAGGGCCACCACCAGAGCCGCTGCCGTCAGAACGACGGCCCTCCAGCCGATCGTGCGAATTGAACGCATCGGTCACCTCCTGCGACTCGAGGCCGCACCGATCACGCGAGCCTGTCCGGCTCGCTGGTCCGGGATAGTGAATCACCGCGTTGTCACAACGACAAATGGCACGATCCGTCTCGACCTGCAGGTCAGAGCGCGATGAATCTGATAACGGTGCAGGTCCAAACCGTGTGCAGCGGCCCCGAACGACGGATTCGGGCGGGTCGCGGGAGCCGGTCGTCACACCACAAATCGCTCGATCGGGTGACACGCCGCCCGCCGGAGCCGCCCATCGCCGCGGTGCGATAGTGGAGTGTATGGCACTGCGTCCCGACCAACTCCTCCCCCTCGCCGGTTACACGGTCGTGACTCTCGAACAGGCCGTCGCCGCGCCGCTCGCGTCCCGCCATCTGGCCGATCTCGGCGCCCGCGTCATCAAAGTGGAACGGACCGACGGCGGCGATTTCGCCCGCGCCTACGACGACGCCGTGCACGGCACCGGCGCGCACTTCGTGTGGCTGAACCGCGGGAAGGAATCCATCGCCGTCGACCTGAAGTCGGACGAGGGGCGCAAGGTGGTCCGTGCGCTGATCCGCGACGCGGACGTCTTTCTGCAGAACCTGGCGCCGGGCGCAGCGGCGCGGCTCGGCCTGGGGGCCGATGAGTTGCGCGAGGGTCACCCCGAGTTGGTCACGGTCGATCTGTCGGGCTACGGCCGAGGCGGTCCGTTCGAGCAGCGCAAGGCGTACGACATGCTCATTCAGGCCGAGAGCGGCCTCATCTCCATCACGGGTACACCGGAGCATGCCGCCAAGACCGGGATTCCGACCGCCGACATCGCCTCCGGTATGTACTGCGCACAGGCGGTTCTCGCGGCGCTCCTGCGTCGCTGCCGCACCGGAGTCGGAGCGGCGGTCGAGGTCTCGATGCTCGAATCGACCGTCGAATGGATGGGACATTCGCTCTACACGCAGATGTACACGGGCGTGCAGCCGCCGCGGATGGGCGTGAGTCATGTGTCGATCGCGCCGTACGACTCGTACCCCACCAGCGACGGACAGATCTTGATCGGCGTTCAGAGTGAAGGAGGCTGGAAGGCGCTCACCACAGTGTTGGGCGTCCCCGAGCTGACGACCGACCCGCGATTCTCCACCAATATGAAGCGAGTCGAGAACCGGGCGGCGTGCGACGCCGCAGTGGCGCAACGGACCAGGCTGTGGACCACTGCGGAGCTCGACGCGAAGCTTTCCGCCGCGGGTGTTCCGGCAGCCCAGATCAACGAGCTCGAACAGGTCGCCGAGCATCCGCAGCTCTCCGCACGGGATCGCTGGCGCACTGTCGGTACCGAGTTCGCGCAGGTCAAGGCACTACTTCCGCCGGTCACATTCGATGACGTCGAGGCGGCGATGGGCGACGTTCCGGCACTCGGCCGCCATACAGCCGCGCTGCTCGCGGAACTCGGCTACGACGAGCAGGACGTGCAGCGGATGTCGGCCGCCGGTGTTGTTCGCGTCGGCGACTGAGAATCGAACGTAGGTCGATCGCGTCAATGTTGTTTGTCATAGGTGGGTGATAGCTTTCAGGTAGGTCAAGAAAACATGGTGTGACCAGCTGAAACACTCGGGGGAGGTGGCAGCGATGACCGATCCGATCACCGATCCGATCGCGACTGTCGTCGCCACCGGTGCGCTGCCGGAGCAGCCCGCCGAACTACTCGCCCTGATCGATGCCGCGGCGGTCAAACTCGCCGAGACCTCCCTGTCACCGGAGACCGAACCGGAACTGCTGGCCCACACACAGACCGCCGAACGCATCCGGCGCCGCTGGGACGGCATCTCCGCCGCGCTGCTGGTGGAGGTCTCCGACCGCAACGCGCACCGAACCGCCGGCTATCTGAATCCGCACCAATACCTCTCTCAAGGGCTGCGGCTCGGAACCCGCGAAGCCGGTCGACGGCTCCGGATGACCGAGACCATCGGCGAGTTCTCCAACTTCCAAGGGCAGACGCTGCCTCCCCGGAAGCCCGCCACCGCCGCCGCGGTCGCGGCCGGGACTGTCGGCGCCGAACACGCGTTGGTGATCTCGGCCGTTTTGGCGAAAGTGCCCGGCTGCATCTCGCCGGAAGTCAAAGCCCGTGCTGAGGCGGAGTTGGCCGAGGCTGCGGCCGGGTTGAATCCGGATGATCTGGGCAAGGTCGGCGACCGCCTGCTCGCTCACCTGGACCCCGACGGGCAGGAAAGCGATCACGTCGACCGGCAACGCCAACGCGGAATCACCATCCTCCCGCAAGACCGCCAACTCATGAGCAAAGTCCGCGGCGCCATGACCCCGGAGTTGCGGGCCAAGTTCGAAGTGATCTTGACCGCCTGGGCCGCACCCGGGATGAACAACCCCACCGACCCGGATTCGCCCACCGGAACCATTGACGCCGACGGCATCGACGCCGAGGCTCTGGCGGCGGCGCGGGGTCGGGATCTGCGCAGTGCCGCCCAACGCACACACGACGCGCTGCTGGCGTTGTGCGACTACGTTCTCGCCCACGGCGGACTCGGTGCACCGAACCGGATACCGGCGGAGTTGGTCATCACCGTCACCGACCAGGAACTCGCCGCCCACGCCGGAATCGCGTTGACCGCGACCGGCACCCGCATTCCGATCGGTGAACTCGTGCGGCTCGCTGCCGAGGCTGTGCCGCACCTGGCCGTCTTCCGCAATCACACCAGCGAAGTCCTCTACCAAGGCCGCGGTGCACGCTTCGCGAGTAAGGCGCAGCGGTTGGCGTTGTTCGCCCGCGACCGCGGCTGCACCGCCCCCGGCTGCGACCGACCCTTCGCGCAGACCCAAGCCCATCACGCACCGGACTGGATCACCCCGGCCGGACGCACCGACATCGACGCCCTCGGCGCCGCCTGCGGACGCCACAACCGCGCCGTCGGCACCAACCGCGGACAATGGGAAACCACCACCCTCACCGACGGACCCCACGCCGGACGCATGGCCTGGCGACCAGCCACCACCGACCAACCCTGGCGCCTCAACCCCATCCACCACGCCGGACAAGCACGGCACCTGCACCCGCCAGAACTGCATCGGCAAGAATCGGGCCCACCGCCGGCGCATCCGCCGCCTCGGACTCCACCGCAGGAGTCACAAGCTCCCCCGGCAGATTCCGAATCTGCCCAGTCACCCCACGCCGCGGCCTGACGCGTCCTCCCAAGGTGCGCCGCGCTTCTAAGCTGCAATCGACACACCCGCCGACCAGGGAGCACATCGCATGGAACTGACGACGCTGACGCACGAGAACGAAGACGGCATCCTCACAGTCCGGCTCAACCGCCCCGACCATCTCAACGCCTTCACCGTCGAGATGGCGCAGGAATTGGAGCACACCTTCCGTTCGGTCAACGATGACGACTCCGTTCGGGCTGTCATCGTCACCGGCAACGGACGTGCGTTCTGCGCCGGCATGGACCTGGCGACCGAGGGCGACAATGTGTTCGGGCTCGACGGCGCCAAGCGGCCCACGCTCGCGGACATGGCCGATCTGGATGATCCCGGAATCGCGCGGATTCGCGACACCGGCGGGCGGGTGACGCTCGCGATCTACGCTTGCCGCAAACCGGTGATCGCGGCCGTCAACGGCGCCGCAGTCGGCATCGGCGCCACGATGACGCTGCCGATGGACGCTCGACTCATATCGACCAAGGGCCGGATCGGCTTCGTGTTCGGACGTCTCGGCATCGTTCCCGAGGCGGCGTCATCGTGGTTCCTCCCTCGAGTGGTCGGCCTCCCGAAAGCGCTCGACCTGGTGTACCGCGCCGACATCCTCGATGCGCAGAGCGCACTCGACGCCGGCCTGGCACAGAGCGTCCACGAGCCGGAGGATCTGCTCGACGCTGCGCGCTCGCTCGCCGACTCCTGGACTCAGGGCCGTTCGCCGGTGGCCGTCGCGCTCGCCCGCCAGATGCTGTACCGCAACGCGGCGCAAGAACATCCGACAGAGGCCCATCGCATCGATTCGCTCGCGATGTTCTACACGAGCATCGGCGACGGCGACGACGGTGTTCGAGCCTTCCTCGAGAAGCGACCGGCCGAGTTCGATTCGAAGGCGTCTCGGATGCCGGAGTTCTATGACGAGTGGACGCGGGAGTAGCGCCTCACTCGGCCACGGTCACCGTCGTGCCGACCTCGGCCCAGTCGTAGAGATGCTTCATCTCTGGTCCCGGAACGTGGACGCATCCGCGAGATCCCGCGGTCTTGAAGGCTTCGCGGTCGCCGAACGCCGTCTTCTGCCACGGTGCGTCGTGGAATCCGAAGTCACCGAAGAACGGCAGCCAGTAGCGAACATGGTCTCGGTAGCCGGGTCCGACGAGGTCCCGATTCGTCTCTCGGCTCTGAACGGTCCAGGTGCCGGTCGGCGTGCCGTCACCGCGCGCGACGTTCCCCGTCGTCACCGGTGACGACGACACCGGACGTCGCCCGTCGCACATCCACATGGCTTGCTGGGACAGACTGACTCGGATCAGTCGTCGTCCGGGCGCGTTGGTCCGGCACTCGGCACTTCCTGCTGCGCGAATGGCGGCGGGATCGGAGATCGTGCTCGCCGGAACCGCCGCGGCATGCGTGGCGGGCTGCACCGCGGCAGAGTTCGTGTTCCACGTCAGATGGAGAAGCAGCGCCACCGTCACCACCAGTGCCGCGGTCGCCAGGGCGAGCGGCGCCGCGTACCCGCGCACACCGCTGCGCAGTCGGTTGCCGCTCGCCACTTCCGCCACCCTGGTCTCCTCGCACTCGCGATGGCCCAGGGTAGCTATTCCGACTCCTGCTCGGATAGGACCTGCACCTCACGGACGCCGTCGATCTCGGCGAGAGCCGCGACCAACGCCTCCGTCCTCGCTCCCCCGGCCACCTCCAGGATCAGTGCGGCGGTGCCGTCGACTTCCACGTCCTGAGGCCGGGCCTGCCGTATCGTCCACCCGCCGCTGGTGATCGACTCGATGATCTGCCGCAGTAATCCGTGCCCGTCGGCGTAGGTGACTTCGATCTGCGATTCGGAGACCTGCCCGGGCAACAGTCGCGACAGGGCCCGCAGTCCATACGCCGTCACGAAGTGCAGCGCGGTCACCACCACGGCCAGCAGCCACAGGCCGGCGCCGGCCGCCATGCCGATCGCTGCGGTCTCCCACACTGAGGCCGCAGTCGTGAGGCCGCGCACCGCACCCCGGCGCGTCAGAATGATGCCCGCTCCGAGGAAGCCGATGCCCGACACCACCTGAGCGGCCACTCGCGACGGATCGACGACCACTTCGTCCGAAAGCACATTCATGAATCCGTACTTGCTGATCAGCATGAACAGTGCGGCGGAAGTGCCCACGATCGCCTGAGTGCGGAGCCCGGCACTGCGCCCGCGAAGCTGTCTCTCAAGCCCGATCAGCGCGCTGAGGACAAACGCGAGTACCAGCTCACCCACTTGGGGCCAGCCCTGCTGCTCCAACGCGTCAGCGAGTGCCATCGTCGTTCGACGGTACTCCCGGAGCAAGCGCACCGGAGTGGCGCTGAGAGATTCTGCCGACTGGTTCCACGTGAAACCGGCATCGGCACTCCCCGCGACGTCGTTACGCCCTCAGCTCGAGTCGGCGTCAAGCTACGCTGAGCCGCACCGTCAGGGAGTTCGACGAAGGGGGTCGGCCGTGGCTATGCCGGCATTGGGGCGAGCACGCAGCAAGGGCGGCGAGGTCGCGACCATCGAGTTGTTCTTCGACCTCGTCTACGTATTCGCGTTCAGCCAACTCGCATCGTTTTTCGCCGAGCACCTCACCGGCCGCGGGACCGTCGAGGTGATCGTCATGTTCGGCGGAGTCTGGTGGGTGTGGAACTACACCGCGTGGGCCACCAACTTCGTCGACCCAGCCCGCATCCCCGTCCGGATCCTGCTGGTCGTCCTCATGCTGTTGAGCCTGGTGATGGCCGCGTCCATCCCTGAGGCGTTCGGCGACCGAGGACCCCAGTTCGCCATCGCGCTGGCTGCGATGCAGGTGGTCAGGCCGTTGTTCATCGCGATTGCGATGCGCGGACAGCAGATCGGCCGCAATTACGCGCATCTGCTCGCATGGTCCGCCGTGGCCGCCGCGGTGTGGGTGATCGGCGCGTTCTGCGAACCCGACACCCGGCTGATCGTCTGGATCGTCGCCCTCGCCATCGACGTCGCCGCCCCGCTCCTGCGCACCTGGCTGCCGCGGTTCGGCGGAATCGACATGCGGATGTGGGAATTGACGCCCGCACATCTCGTGGAACGTAATCGGCTGATCTTCATCATCGCGCTCGGCGAGACGGTCCTTTCCATCGGGCGCGAGTTCATGCACATGGAATCGAGCCTGTACTCATTCGTTGCACTGGGGGTGGCGTTCGCCGTCCCGGTCGCCTTCTGGTGGCTGTATTTCGCCCACCATTCGGAGCGCACCGAACGACGGCTCGAAGAGGCCGACGATCCGACCGCCCTCGCCCGCGGAGGCTTCGCATATGCGCACGCCATCCTGGTCGGCGGCGTGATCGTGACCGCCGTCGGCACCGAGAAGATGCTCGCGCATCCCCACGATGAGACGACCACCGTCTACGCGCTGCTCCTCGCCGGTGGCCCGGCGCTGTTCTACATCGGCCTCGCGCTCTTCGTGGCGTCGATCGGCGGCCTGGACCGCTTCGAATCGACTGTCACGGCGTCAACCCTCGCCGTCCTGGCGGCAATCGGCGTTGTCGCCGCATCGACAGGTATCGAGCTCCTCGTGCTGGCCGCGCTGGTCGCTGCGATCCTCGCCGCCGGAGTCGCCTCCGCGTCCTGGCATCACCGGAACGACGCCGCGGTCGCGAAGTCCTGAGGCATTCGCACCCTCCCGTTTCCGCCGGCTGGCAGTCGCCGCACCCCACGTTTCGCGCAACCGCGACCCGGGAACCCCGTGCCCCAGGACATTGAACGGACACGGAAGGGAAGGGACCCGATGGTCTCGATACCGGCTCGATTGACGATGGCCTCACTGCGCGCGACGAGGAGCAAGAAGTTCTATGCAGACCCGGCGGTGATGACCGAGCGCCTCCCCCGGCACCAGCGCAAGAGCATGACCACGCCGCCGTGGCTGCCCACGGTGCAGGTCTCTCTCGAACACGTCGGCGACATGCGCTGCTACCGCATCGAACCGCGCGACGGTGCAGGCGACACCCGCATACTGCACCTTCATGGCGGTGGCTTCGTCGAGGAGCCGCAGCGCCATCATTGGCGGTTCCTCGCGTGGCTGGCGCGGGCCGCCGACGCCTCTGTGATCATGCCTATCTATCCGCTCTGCCCATCGGCGGATCACCGCACGATCATCCCGGCGGTGGCCGATGCGGCGCACACCTATCTAGCAGGCGCACCCGGGCCCACTGTGCTCTCGGGTGACTCCGCAGGCGGCCGACTGGCTCTCGAACTGTGCTGCGGTGATCGGAGATTGCGAACCGAACCGGACGCCGTCGTACTGCTCTCGCCATGGATTGATCTCACGGTCTCGATGCCGGAAGCCGACGCGATCGACCCCGATGATCCGGAACTCGGGATCGCCGGTCTGCGTCAAGCGGGACGGTGGTTCGCCGGGAACGCGCCGCCCACCGACTTCGGGCCCGTCGACGGCGAGCGACTCTCGGCGCTGCCCCCGACGATCGTCTTCACGGGCACACGCGACGTCCTCAACCCGGATGCCCGCGATTTCGTCGGCCGGGCGCGATCAGCAGGCGCCACGATCAGCCTCAAGGAGCATCCGGGCATGTTCCACAACTGGATCATGCACAAGATCCCGGAGGCCAGTCGGGCGCGCAGGGAACTCGAGGCCTTCATTTCCGAACGTCTCGAAGACGGAGGGTCGCACCTGCGGGGACGATCCACGACCTCGAAGGGGTCGATGCAGTGACTGTCAACGTGGTGGTCCCGGGCCTCAGCGACCGGCAGCGAGCCGAACTCGAGGCACTGCCCGGCGCCGACCAGATGCGGTTCCACAGTCTCCTGGACGTCGAGACGCTCACCGCCGCGCCTCATTTCGACCTCGAGTCGCTGCTCGACCGAGCCCGCGAAGAACTCGCGACGCTGGGCCGGGTGGACGCCATCGTCGCCCACTGGGACTTTCCGACCAGCATCCTGGTGCCGATCCTGGCCATGGAGAACTCGATACCGTCGCCCAGTCTCAAGAGCTTCCTGACGTGCGAACACAAGTACTGGTCTCGATTGATGCAGGCCGAGGCAGTACCCGAGTGCGTCCCGGATTTCGCGGCGTTCGACCCCTTCGACGACGACCCGCTGAGCGGAATCGAGGTGGCATTCCCGTTCTGGGTGAAGCCGGTGAAGTCGCACTCATCGCAACTAGGCTTCGAAATCCACGACGCTGACGAGTTCTACGAGGCGGTGGCCCAGATCCGCCGCGAGATCACGGTGATCGGCGACGCCTTCAATCAGGCGTTGGGCATGGTCGACCTACCTCCGGAGATCGAGCGCTTCAGCGGCAACAGCTGTCTTGCCGAGCAGATCATCTCGGGACGGCAGGTGGCGCCCGAAGGCTCAATGTACCGAGGAGAATTCATCACCCACGGCGTCTTCGACATGCGCAAGAGCTCCAACGGTCTCACCTTCGACCGACTGGACTACCCGGCGGGCTCGGTGGGCGACGAACTCATCGCCCGGATGCTCGACGTGAGCGAACGTTACCTGCGACACATCGGGTTCGACAACGGTTGCTTCAACGTCGAATTCATGTGGGACGACGAGATCGACAAACTCTGGGTGATCGAGGTCAACACACGAATCTCGCAGTCGCACAGTGAGCTGTTCCTGCGGGTGGACGGCACGTCGAACCACGAGTACGCCATCGATGTGGCTCTCGGGCGACGGCCCGAACCCGGCTCTCGGCGCGGCCCGTACCGGATGGCGTCCAAGTGTCTGCTCGGCCGCGCCGACGACGGGGTCGTGACGTCGACGCCGACCCAGCACGATCTGGCACGGCTGCGCGCAGAGGAACCGGGATGCACAGTCGAGGTGGATGTGCAGCCGGGCGATCGTCTCAGCGAACTGCCCAACCAAGACCCCTACCGCTACGTCCTGGCGACGGTGTACGTCGGCGGTCAGGAGGTGGACGATCTGGAGCAGGCCTACGAGCGAGCGTCGGAACTCTTGCCGTTCACGTTCGAGTGACCTACGGGGAGGATAGAGCATGGAGGTTGTCAACCGGTTCGACCGCCGCGTCGAAGTGATCGAGAACCTGTTCATCACGATGCATGACGGGACACGGCTCGCCGCCCGCGTGTGGATGCCGGAGGACGCGAACTCCGAACCGGTGCCCGCAGTGCTCGAGTACCTCCCGTACCGCAAGCGTGATGACACGCGTGAGCGTGACAGTCTGCATCACCCCTATATCGCCGGGCACGGATATGCGTCCGTGCGCGTCGACATCCGGGGCACCGGCGACTCCGACGGAGTGCTGCGGGACGAGTACCTGCCGAGCGAGCAGGAGGACGCCTGCGAAGTGATCGCCTGGCTCGCCGAGCAGCCCTGGTGCGACGGCAATGTCGGGATGATGGGCATCTCGTGGGGCGGTTTCAACAGCCTGCACGTTGCGGCGCGCCGACCACCGGCGCTGAGAGCGATCATCAGCGCATCCGCGACCGACGACCTCTACGTCGACAATATGCACTACATGGGCGGGTGCCTCCTCTCCGACAATCTCTCGGAGGCCACCGTCATGTTCGTCAATAACAGCCTCCCCCCGGATCCGGACATCGTCGGACCGCGGTGGCGCGAGATGTGGCGCGAACGACTGGAGGGCAGCGGTCTCTGGGCCGCGGAGTGGATCGAGCACCAGCATCGCGATGACTACTGGAAGCGCGCGTCCGTCTCGGAGGACTACTCACAGATCCAGGTGCCGGTGATGTCCGTCGGCGGCTGGGCCGACGGCTACACGAACGCCATCTTCCGCCTGCTGGAGAACCTCGACGTTCCGCGCAAGGGGCTCATCGGCCCGTGGGGTCATAAGTATCCGCACCTCGGTGTGCCCGGTCCGGCGATCGACTTCCTGAACGAGACCGTCCGGTGGTGGGATCACTGGCTCAAGGGCATCGACAACGGAGCGATGGACGGGCCGATGCTGCGGGCCTGGATGCAGGACAGCATCGCGCCGAACCCCGCGTACGACGAACGGCCGGGCCGCTGGGTCGGCGAGGACAGCTGGCCGTCGTCGCGCATCGACGATCACGAGTACGTACTCACTCGATACACGCTCGACGACTTCGTCGACAGCACCGAGGTGCGGCCGCGACCGTTGGCGATCCTGTCGCCGCTGTCGGTCGGTGGATCGGGCGGGAAGTGGGCGTCGTACGCCGCGACGCCGGACCTCCCCACCGACCAGCGCGACGAGGACGGCGGCGCACTCGTGTTCGAGACAGAGCCGATGGCACACGACATGGAGATCCTGGGGCGACCGACGTTGACCGCGGCGGTTGAGGCGGACAAGCCGGTCGCTCAGATCGCGGCCCGTCTCTCCGACATCGCCCCGAACGGAGAGGCCACCCGCATCACCTACGGTCTCTGCAATCTCACGCACCGGAATTCGAGCGCTGCGCCGGAGCCTCTGGAACCGGGAACCAAATACCGAATCGACGTCGAACTCAACGGACTGGCACAGCGTCTGCCCGCCGGGCACCGACTGCGGCTGTCGTTGTCCACCTCGTACTTCCCGCTCGCCTGGCCGCCGCCGGAGCCGGCGACCGTCACCGTCTACACCGGCGAATCCCGGCTCAGCGTCCCGGTGCGTCCTCCGCGTGACGCCGACGCCCTACTCAAGGACCTGGGTACGCCGAAGAGCGCGCCGCCGATGGCTCGCCGGAACCTGGAGTCGGGTCGGCACCATTGGCGCACCACCCGCGACCTCGCGTTCGGCACCACCACACTCGAGATCGAAGACGATCAGGGAACCACCCTGATCGAGGAGACCGACACCGCGGTGACGCGGTCGGCCACCGAGTGGTTCGAGTACCGGAACAACGACGTGACATCCGCGCGCGGTACCACGCGCACGGTGCGGCGCGTCGAACGCGGCGACTGGCGTATCGAGGTGAAGACGCACACCGTGCTCTCTTCGACGAGCAACGAATTCATTCTGACCGCCGAACTCGATGCCTACGAGCTCGACGATCGAGGCTCTCGTCGGGTGTACGCGGAGAGCTGGGATCGGCGGATTCCGCGTCGTCTCGTTTGATCTTGCGTCGAGCGGTCGTCTCCGAAGGCCCGGGCCCGGCTGCGGAGCGGTCAGGTCACCAGTGTGCGGCCGCGGCGCCAGGCGTCGCGGAAGGCGATCGACAATCGTTCCTCCACGGTCTGATGGGCGCGCATACCCGCGACCACCTCCTGCTCACCGGGTTCGAAGGTGTCGAGGCCGGTTCGACGCACGTCTCCTGAAGGGCCTGCCTGTCCCTGCAGTTGCGCGAGATAGCGATGGATCGCGGCGTCGGCCGCTCCGAGCCGTTGCAGTCCGAGGAGGATGCCGGCGGACCTCGTCGTGGCGTTCACTTCCGCCGCGGTGGCACGGCCGACCGCAGCGCTGCGCCACGTCGGCCGTATTCGCACGCAATCGGTCAATACCAGCGGGCCGAGCGCCGCAGCCGGTGCCGTCGGCAGGTAAGCCAGATAGCCCGTGTCGAGCCCGAACGATTCGAGTACTCCGTCGAACACTTCCCGCTGCGACGACGAACCCCGCGGAGACAACAACGAGCCCACCGCGAAATAGTCGGCGAACTCCCGCAGATCGGCCACCTCGGCGAGATACCCGTCCAGCGCGAGAAAGGCGTCGCCGCCGGACGAGTGTGCGGGCTCGGTGCTCGGCACCCCGCGCGTCGAACCCCGAGCGCCGCAATACCTCGATGAGACCTTCGTGAAGAATCGATCTTCGAGGAGCAGGCGAATCTTCGTCAGATGCCGGTCCGAACAACGTTCCGAGTCGACCCCGTGCCACCCGCGGTAGTGGAGTTCGTGAAGAACCACGAGCGCGAGCATCGCGTCGTCGGACCACGCTTCGGAGAGACACACGGTCCGGTCGTACGAGATGACCGCCGCTTCGCGGTTCCGCCGAAGACAGTCGATCACCACGTCGGAGACCGGGCCTCGAGCGGGCGGGAGCAGCGGGCGATCGACCGATGACGCGGCCCTCATCGGACTGACGTGATCGTCGTGGCGACGGCGGAGCCCGTCGACGCCGTGCGCAGACCGTTGTGAACGACCACGTCGCGATCGGCGAGGTGACCGGAGGTCAATCGGCGTCGAGCCGGCGATCCAGGAACCGATCCCGGTGCAGTAGAAGCCATATCGTCACTCCTGTCCACCTCGTCCCCGACACGGGGAACCTGGTGTCGGATACCCGACTGTGACGTGGATCAAACTCCGGGCCACAGGATGGTTGATCCCGGCCTCACGTGGGTATCCGTCCGGCATGAACAGCAGGCCGGACGCCGCGCGCAGAGATGCGGAGAAGCGCTGGGGCCACCCGAAGGACTTGAGGTCGCCGGCGCTGTTCCTCGGCGCCGTTGTGGTGATCGCATTGGGTGTACTGGTCGCCTTCGTGATCGGCGGCGCCCCGATCGGTTTGGCGGCCGCCGTCCCCGGAGTCCTGGGGGTGGGCGGCCTCGTCGCTCTGGCGATGGCCTTCCGTGCATACCGCCGTGGACGCAGCTGGGTGGAGTGGCAGGGCGTCGGTTGGCTGCTGCTGACCATGATGCTGCCGGCGCTGATCCTGCCTTTCATGGCCGCCTCGGCGCCCTGAACAACGGCTCGGGTGGATGATCGTGCCGGTGGAGTCGCTGTGCGGTACCGCTCGGTTGTCGCGCAGTTCGCCGGGATCCCGAGAATCTCCGAGACGTGGCCGAGGACTCCCACACCACTCGGTAGACGTGTGGTGATCCTGGCATCTCTCAGGAGTTCGGCGCACTCGACACCGCGAATTCCGGATGTGCAGTCTTCGCCCTGGGATGGTCACCCGTTGCCGGTGAGTGGTTCCACTGAGTCCGATCGTGCGGACCTACGGTGAAGCCGAACCGGCGGTTTATGAGAGGAAATGATGTCATCCAATTCACGCGAGGCGACGGCCACCATCATCGCGCAGAACGCCGCACTTCGAGAACGGCTTCCGTTCTCTGACACGCAGGATTTCGAGGACGCCAATCGCGGTCTGCTCGGCAAGCGCGTTCCGAATGCGATCAGGAACGCCGAGGGAACCGTGGTGTGGGACAACGACACCTACGACTTCCTGCAGGGCGAAGCCCCCGACACCGCGAATCCGAACCTGTGGCGACAGTCGCAGCTGAACTCGATCCAGGGCCTCTTCGAAGTCGTTCCTGGGATCTACCAGGTTCGCGGGTTCGATCTTTCCAACGTCACTTTCATCGAGGGCGACACCGGTGTTCTGGTCCTCGACCCGCTGGTGACCGAGGAGACGGCCGCGGCCGCACTGGAGTTGTACCGCGAACACCGCGGCGACCGGCCCGTCACCGGCGTGCTCTACACCCATCCGCACGTCGACCACTTCGGCGGTGTTCGCGGCATCGTGAGTCAGGAGGACGTGGACTCGGGCCGAGTTCCGGTCATCGCCCCCGAGCACTTCACCGAGCACGCCGCGTCGGAGAACGTCTACGCGGGCACTGCCATGGCCCGCCGATCTGCGTACATGTTCGGTGCAGCCCTCGCTCGCGGCCCCCAGGGCGCCATCGGAACCGGTCTGGCGCAGACCGTCGCCACCGGCAACATCACTCTGATCGCGCCGACACTCGACATCACCACCACCGGCCAGGAAGAAGTCGTCGACGGCGTCCGAATGGTCTTCCAGATGGCCCCGGGCACCGAGGCGCCGGCCGAGTTCCTGGTCTACTTCCCCGAGCACAAGGCGCTGTGCGCGGCCGAGGACGCCACCCACACGCTCCACAACCTGCTGACTCTGCGTGGCGCGCTGGTGCGTGACCCGCATGCGTGGGCCGGATACCTGACCGAGACCATCGACCTGTGGGGCGGCGAGGCCGAGGTGGTCTTCGCCTCTCATCACTGGCCGACGTGGGGCAACGAGCGCGTGGTCAAGTTCCTCTCCGAGCAGCGCGACCTCTACGCCTACCTGCACGACCAGTCGCTGCGGCTGATCAACCAGGGCTGGACCGGAATCGAGATCGCCGAGCACCTCGAACTCCCGCCCGTGCTGGAGAACGCCTGGCATGCGCGCGGCTACTACGGCTCGGTGAGCCACAATCTCAAGGCGATCTACCAGCGATACATGGGCTGGTACGACGGCAACCCGGCCCACCTCTGGCAGCATCCGCCGGTCGCGCAGGGCAAGCGCTACGTCAAGCTCGCGGGCGGCGCCGATGCGGCCGTAGCGAACGCCCAGGCGGCCTTCGACGAAGGCGACTTCCGATGGGCCGCGGAGGTCCTCAGTCACGTCGTGTTCGCCGAGCCCGACCACGCCGGGGCCCGCACCCTCCTGGCCGATACCTTCGAGCAGCTCGGCTACGGATGCGAGAACGGCGTGTGGCGCAACATCTACCTGTCCGGCGCCACCGAGCTCCGCGAAGGCAAGTTCGGCACGCCGACCGTCTCGGCGTCGCCCGACGTGATCTCCGCGCTCACCCCTGAGATGCTCTTCGACGCTGTCGCGATCCAGATCAACGGTCCGCGCGCGTGGGAACTGAAGCTGAGCATCGACGTCGTGCTCACCGACGCCGACGTTCGCTACCGGCTCCGGCTGTCCAACGGCGCCCTGACCTACAGTTCCGCACCCCAGAGCGGTGACGCGGAGCTGACGATCACGACCACGAAGCAGGCGCTTCCGGTGCTCGCCACCGGAGCCCTCTCCGCCGACCGTCTCACCGAGGCGGGCATCGAACTCAGCGGTGACACGACGGTGCTGGAACGACTCGCCTCGGTCATCGATCCGGGCGACCCCGACTTCTCCATCGTCACGCCCTGATCCAACGCGGGGCGTTTGACCACGTCACTCCGGGGCAGTCACGAAAGCGGCGCGAGCGTGCAGGTGCACGCACAGGACTGCCCGCCTCCGCGTGCGGAGGTGGGCAGTCCTGGCAGTCTTGTGCGTGCTGCGACCAAGAGGATTCGCCCTACCGGTCTTGGGTCTCAAGCCATCGGGTGGTTAAAGGTCTCGGGCGTTTCCGGGGGTTAAAGGCCAAAATGTGTGTACAGATACGCTGGTTTCCGGTGTCTGACCTCGACTGACAGTGCGCCGGACATGCTTTGAAAGCATGTTCGGTGTCAGGTTCTCGGAATTCCCCCTCATGTGGTGTATGCGGCCGCAAGCTCGTCAAGAACGGAACCACCAGCGCCGGCCGCACCCGCTGGCGCTGCAAAGACTGCGGCGCCTCCAGCACCCAGAAACGCCCCGACATCACCCGCAAAGCCGAACTCACCGCGTTCCTCACCTGGCTCCTGCACGGCCGACAACCCGACCACATCAGCGCCCGCACGTTCCGCCGATCACGCTCCTGGTGCTGGAACATCGAAGTCCCACCACCTGCACCCCCGACTGAGCCGGCCCAGGTATTGATGCTCGATGGCACCTACTTCCAATCCTGGTGCCTGCTGATCGCCTTCGACGGCACCCACGTCGTCGACTGGCAATGGTGCGACCGCGAGAAGAAGATCGCCTGGCAGCAAATCCTGCAACGCCAACCCGCCCCGCACGTCGCGGTCATCGACGGTGGCCGCGGCCTGCTCGCCGCGATCGCTGACGATTGGCCCACCACTCGAGTCCAGCGCTGCTACTTCCACATCTTCCAGACCGTGCGCCGCCACCACACCTTCAAACCCCGACTGAAGCGCCCTGGGTTTCGTTCCGTGGTTACACGGTCGCGGGCGCGGTCGTCGTGGTGTGAGTGTAGGTCGCTTCGACGTTCGCCGGGGTGCGGTAGCCGAGAGCTTCGTGGAGCCGGGAGGTGTTCCACCAGTGGACCCAGCCCATCGTGGCGAGCTCAACCTCGCTGACTGACTCCCAGATCCGCTTGGAGTAGATCAACTCCGCCTTGTATAGGCCGTTCACTGTCTCGGCCAGCGCGTTATCGTAGCTATCGCCGACGGTACCTACTGAAGCCGTAACTCCCGCGGCGAGCAGAGCGTCCGAATAGGCGAGCGAAACGTATTGACTACCCCTGTCGGAATGGTGGATCAATCCGCTTTCGTTCCTGCTCACCCCGGTGGACTGCAGTGCATGCTCCAGTGCGAGCAATGGCAGAGACTCCGTGTGGAGCGTGGGCGCGACCGCCCAGCCGACAATTCTGCGACTGAAGACATCGGTAACGAATGCGACGTAGCAGAACCCGGAGAGCATCCGGACGTAGGTGATGTCGGCGACCCAAAGCTGCTGCGGTCGATCCGCGACGAACCGCCGTTCAACGAGGTCCGGGCGCTGGTCATCTCCGTCTGCGGAGCAGGTGGTGACGGGCTTTCGACCTCGGCGAACGCCCTGCAGGCCGGCGATCTTCATCAGCCTCGCGACCTGGTCGCGACCGACGTTCCATCCTGCGTGGCGCATTGCGTGCCACATCTTCCGGACCCCATAGACGCTGTAGTTCGCCTGATGAATCCGCTGCACCTCCTCCGCCAGCATCTCGTCCCGAACGCTGCGAGCGGAGGCCGGCCTGTTCTTGGCAGCGCGGTATCCGCGGGAGGTGATGAACCCACATTCTGTCGCACTGAGGATGCGGCAGATGGCCTCGACCCCGAACTTCTCGCGATGCATGTCGACGAACGCGATCATTTCGTCGTGGGGCGGTCGAGTTCCGCTGCGAAAAACGCTGAGGCGGCCTTCAGGATCTCGTTCGCACGTCGCGCCTCGGCGAGCTCCCGCCGGAGACGGCGATTCTCCTCCTCGAGCGGCTCTCCCGGTCCGACCGGCTCGGTGGCGCCGTAGCGATTGCACCAGATCCGCAGCGTCTCTGTGCCGACACCGAGCTGCGGCGCGACGGCACGGATCGATGCTGCGCGAGGGCCGCCCTCGCGGGCTTGGCGGTCGTAGACCATGCGCACGGCACGCTCACGCAGCTCTGGACTGAACTTCTTGGGCATACTCCGATTCTCCTTGCTGAGACTCGGAACGGAACCCAGGGCGCTTCACGGTCAAACCTGCCTCCATCAAACCCGGGACGATTCACTCGATGCTGCCCGTGAAATTGTCACTCTGACAACCGCTTTGATGAACATCCGCAATTCCGAGCAGGCCGTGCTCTGGCTTCAGGCCTACAACGACTGGGAAATCAAGCACGACCGATTCCTCCGGCACCGGACCTACGCCCGCCCGCACACTGTGCGCCCGAAGGGCGTCGCCGAGACCAGCACCTGGTGGTACACCCACCGCGACCTACGCAAGACCCGAGGACTGTTCCGGCGGCTGATCTCAGAAGAGCACCTGTTCACCTGGATCGACCCCCGCCTGACCGATGAAGAGCACCCCCTGCCGCGGACCACCTCACCGCTCGAAGGCGGCCCCAACAAAGCTCTCAAAGACCTGTTCCGCGCTCACCGAGGACTTCTGACCGAGCACGCCCGCCGAGCCGCCGAATGGAAGCTCAACAGCCTCACCGCCCACCCACACGATCCGTGGAGCCTGGTCCGCGAAGAGCACCACAACCCACCACCGCAGCGACCGAAGGAAACGCCCGTCGAGGACGAGCAGATCGGGCCCGCCGCCTACGACACAGGCTTCAACTGGGAAGACGGCAACGGCATCCAACACGGATGGGGAGGCCGAAACCGGTAAACCACCCGACGCCACGCCCGAACCGTACACACATTCTGGCCTTTAACCCACCCTTTAACCCTGAACCCCCCGGAAAAGCAATGAGTCGCGACATCGTGTGTAAACGATGTCGCGACTCATCACAACTGTGGGCGAAGGGGGACTTGAACCCCCACGTCCCGAAGGACACTGGCACCTGAAGCCAGCGCGTCTGCCATTCCGCCACTCGCCCGTGGCTGGTCGATCGAACGACCGGCGTCCGTGTGGACTTGAAAAAGATAGCACGCACACCCGGCCAAATGAAAAACCACGCCTTCACAGAGGTGATGACCTGCGACGACGCACCTTGGGGCCCGCCTGCCCCACCTGTTACTCCTGTGACGCCCGGTACAGGAGTCATTCACGAGTCTCCGTCATGTCTTTCCGGCCGGTAACATGTTGAGACAAGGTATGCACGTCGACACGCCAACCGAGGGAAAGGGCACGAGATCTCGTGGGTTTCTTTGACCGGATCGAGCGCAAGCTCGAGTCCGCCGTGGACGGCGGGTTCGCCCGGGTCTTCGGCGGCAAGGTCGCACCGCAGGAGATCGAGCACGCCCTGCAGCGGGAGGCCGAGACCTCGGCCGAAGACCTGGGCGACGGCGCGACCTTGGTGGCCAACAGCTACGTGGTGACGCTGAGCGACTCGGATCTTGATCACGTCGCAACCGAGTACGAACTGAACCGGAAGATCTTCTCGCGCCATTTGGAGGACTTCATCCGGGACAATGGGTGGCAGACTTACGGGTCTGTCGTCGTAGAGTTCGAACAAGCGCCGTCGTTGCACACCGGTCAGTTCCACACTCGTGGCGTCGTCGACCCCGACGTCGCGCCACGACCACTGGCACAGCGCCGTGCGCCGGCGGAGCAGCAGCCGACATACCGACCTGAAAGTCTCGACCGAGGAGCCCGAGCCATGACAAATCCCCCCGGAAACGACCAGGGCGGCCAGAACTACGGCTACGCCCCGCAGGGCGATCCGAACTACCCGCAGTACGACTACAACCAGCAGGGCGGGTATCCGCAGCAGGGTCAGGAACCGCAGCAGCCGTACGGCCAGCAGCCGCAGTACGATCAGGGCGGCTACGACCAGCAGGCATACGGACAGCAACAGGCGCAGCAGTACCCGCAGCAGCCGGCCGATCAGGGCTACGGCCAGCAGTACGACTACAACCAGCAGCCCGGCTACGCCCAGCAGCCCCCGTACGACCAGCAGGGTTACGACCAGGGCCAGCAGGGTTACGGCCAGCAGCCGCAGTACGACCAGGGCGGCTACGACCAGCAGTACGCGCAGCCGGGCTACGGCCAGCCGCAGTACGGACAGCCCGCGTACGACCAGCAGTACGCTCCGCAGCAGCCGCCCTACGAGCAGCAGGGGTACGCTCCGGCCGCCTACGGTCAGCCGGCCGGCTACGCGCCGTCGGCCATCACCCTCGTGCTGGAGGACGGCAGCAACCGCACCTTCTCCCTGCGGCAGGGCTCCAATGTGGTCGGCCGCGGTCAGGACGCGCAGTTCCGCCTGCCCGACACCGGCGTCTCGCGCCGCCATGTCGAGATCCGCTGGGACGGTCAGACCGCCATGCTGACCGACCTCAACTCGACCAACGGAACCACCGTCAACGACCTGCAGGTCAGCAGCTGGGAGCTCGCCGACGGCGACCGCATCCGGCTCGGCCACTCGGACATCACCGTCCGGTTCCAGTAGTAGTTTCCGCATAAGATGCTCATCGGGTGACTGCACGGTCACCCGACCGTTGAATGCATCCGGGGGTACGAGGAACCGGATACCCGTCTGTGAGGGAGGTGATGGGAGTAGATGCAGGGCATCCTGCTGCAGGTGATCCGATTCGGATTCCTCATCCTGCTCTGGCTTTTCGTGTACGCCATCATCCGGGCGATGCGCGCCGATCTGGCCGCGGCCGGTGGCGCACGGATGCCGTTGACCTCCGGACGAGCCGAGCGCAAGCAGCGGGCCGCGCGATCCCGCGGTACCGCGCGCTATCTGGTGGTGACGGCGGGCGCTCTCGCCAACACCCGCATCACCCTCGGCACGCAACCGGTCCTGATCGGGCGGGCCGACGATTCCACGCTGGTTCTCACCGACGATTACGCCTCAGAGCGTCATGCGCGCATCTCTCCGCGCGGTGACGACTGGTATGTCGAAGACCTCGGTTCGACGAACGGCACGTACCTCGACCGTGCCAAGGTGACCACCGCCGTCCGCGCTCCGATCAACACACCGATCCGGGTCGGCAAGACCGTGATTGAGTTACGCCCGTGACCCTAGTGCTGCGCTACATCGCGCGGAGCGACCGCGGCCTGGTCCGCTCGAACAACGAAGACTCCGTCTACGCCGGCGCGCGACTCCTCGCGCTGGCCGACGGCATGGGCGGTCACGCGGCGGGCGAGGTCGCCAGCCAACTGGTGATCCAGGCGCTGCGACCGCTCGACAACGACGAGCCCGGCGGCGATCTCCTGTCGGCACTCGAACGCGCCACCGCCGACGGCAACGCGGCCATCGCCGAGCAAGTCGCCAAGCAACCCGAACTCGACGGCATGGGCACCACGCTCACCGCCATTCTCTTCGCCGGCAGCCGGATCGGCCTGTGCCATGTCGGCGACTCCCGCGGCTACCTGTACCGCGACGGCCAGCTGAGCCAGATCACGCGTGACGACACCTTCGTCCAGAGTCTGGTCGACGAAGGCCGGATCACCCCCGAGCAGGCTCACAGCCACCCGCAGCGCTCCCTGATCATGCGCGCCCTGACGGGGCAGGCCGTGGAACCGACACTCATCATGCGCGAAGCCCGGGCCGGCGACCGCTACCTGCTCTGCAGCGACGGGCTGTCGGACGTCGTCAGCGAAGAGACGCTGGCCGATACCCTCGGTTCCATCGAGGACCACAAGGCCTGCGCCGACCGGCTGATCGAGCTGGCACTGCGCAGCGGCGGTCCGGACAACGTGACCGTCGTGGTGGCCGACGTCGTCGACGACGAGTACGGCGACTCGACGCCGATCGTCGGCGGCGCCGCGGGCGAGGACGATTCCGCGGGATACGTCCCCAATCCGGCCACGGCGGCCGGTCGCGCGGCCGCCCTCCGCCCGCCCGCACCCGCACCGGCGCGCCCGACCATCACCGCCACCGAACCCGAGCCCGCCAAGAAGGCGAGCTGGCGCTGGCCGGTCCTCATCATCGCGGTCCTCTCGATCATCGGACTTCTGGTGACCGCGTTCTTCGTGGTGCGGTCGAAGGCGATGGCGAGCACCTTCGTCACCGCGGTCGACGGCAACGTCGAGATCTACTCCGGAACCCCCGACAACCTGCTGTTCTTCACAGTGCGGGCGCCGAAGGAGCGGGTCTGCGTCGACGACCTGACCGCCGACTCGCCGACCGTCCGGTTCCAGCCGTCCGACTCGACCGCGTCGTGCACGCCGATGAAGGTCGACGACCTCACCGGTATCGGCCGCAGCGCCGTGACCTCCAACAGCATCAAGAACAACTCACTCGAGAGCACCCGGGACCGCGTCCGCGGACTCGAGTTCCTGCCCAAGTGCGCACCGCCCGAGCCGCCGGCGACTCCCAAGCCCGAAGCACCCAAGCCGGGCGAGCCGCGGTCGGAGACGCCCAGGCCCGAGACGTCGAAGCCGGAGGCCCCGAAACCCAGCGGTGCGCCGAAGTCCGGTGAGACCTCGTCTGCGCCCATTCCGACGGTCGGTGCGGACGGCCACAACACCTGCAGGAGCGACGGATGACGTCGGCTCCACCTGTCCACGCACCTCCCGCTCCGCGGCCCAAGAGCGCGGGACGGCGCACCGAGCTGGTGCTGCTCTCGTTCGCCGTCTTCGTGGTCTTCGCGGCACTCTTGACGGTTCAGGCCGCGCAGGACCAGACCCTCAGCTGGGATCTGGTCAAGTACGTCGCGGCCTTCATCGCGCTCTTCGGCGTCGCGCACCTGGCGATCCGCCGGTTCGCTCCCTACGCCGATCCGCTGCTGCTGCCGTGCGTGGCCCTGCTCAACGGCCTCGGCCTGGTGATGATCCACCGTCTGGACCTGGGATCGTCACGGCACGACGAAGTCGTCAAGGCCGACGAGGTGACCCACAACGCCGACCAGCAGTTGCTGTGGGCGGTCCTCGGCATCGTCGCGTTCTGCGTCACCCTGATGGTGGTGCGCGACCATCGGACGCTGTCGCGCTACGCGTACACCCTGGGTGTCAGCGGGCTGATCTTCCTCGCCATCCCGGCGATCCTGCCCGCGTCGATGGCCGAGGTCAACGGCTCGCGGAACTGGATCATCCTCCCGGGGTTCAGCATCCAGCCGGGTGAGTTCTCGAAGATCCTCATCATCATCTTCAGCGCGGCGTTCCTGGTGTCCCGGCGCGACCTGTTCACCACTGCGGGCAAGCAGTTCGCCGGCATCGACTTCCCCCGCCTGCGCGACCTCGGTCCGCTGCTGGCGGCGTGGGTGATCGCGATCGGCGTCCTCGCGCTCGAGAACGACCTCGGCACGCCGCTGCTGATCTTCGCGACGGTGCTGACGATGCTGTACATCGCCACCTCGCGGGTGAGCTGGCTGATGCTGGGCGTCACGCTGTTCGCCCTCGGCGCCACGGTGGCCTACCAGCTGTTCGAGCACCTCCGGATCCGCGTCTCCATCTGGCAGGACCCGTTCGCGCAGTACGACACGTACGGATATCAGATCGCGCAGAGCCTGTTCGGCTTCGCGACGGGCGGCATGTTCGGCACCGGACTCGGTTCCGGGCGTCCCAACATCGTGCCGTTCGCCAACACCGACTTCATCCTGACCTCGTTCGGCGAGGAACTCGGACTGGTCGGCGTGGCGGCGATCCTGATGCTCTACCTGATCGTCACGATCCGCGGACTCCGCGCGGCAGTCGCCGTCCGCGACAGCTTCGGCAAGTTGCTCGCCGCCGGCCTGAGCTTCACGATCGTCTTCCAGGTCTTCGTCGTCCTGGGCGGCGTCTCCAAGCTGATCCCGCTCACCGGTCTGACGACACCGTTCCTGGCCTACGGTGGCTCGTCGCTGCTGGCGAACTACATCCTCCTGGCACTGCTGATCCGGGTCTCGAACGCCTCGCGCGAGCCCGACGTTCCGAAGCCGCGCCCGAGCCGTCCGGTCGACGCGATGGCCACCCGGGCGGTGCGTCGCCAGTGAACCGTCCCATTCAGAAGGTCGCCATCGCCTGCATCGTCATGATCGTGGCCCTGCTCGCCAACGTGACCTACGTGCAGGTCTTCAAGGCCGACAAGCTCCGCACCGACACGCGCAACTCACGTGTCCTGCTCGACGAGTACGCGCGTCAGCGCGGCGTGATCGTAGCCGCGGACGGCACAGTGCTCGCGGAATCGGTCCCCACCGACAACCGCTTCAAGTACCTGCGCCAGTACCCGAACGATCCGACGACGTTCGCCCCGGTCACCGGCTACTTCTCGTTCGTGTACCGGGCCGACCGCGGCATCGAGTACGCCGAGGACTCGATCCTCAACGGCAACGACGACCGCCTCTTCACCCAGCGGTTCATGGACATGTTCTCCGGCCGCGATCCGCGCGGCGGCAACGTCGTGACGACCATCGACCCGAAGCTGCAGCGAGTGGCCTACCGCGAACTCACCGACGCCGGCTGCGAGGGGCCGTGCCGCGGCGCGGTGGTCGCGCTCGAACCGAGCACCGGCAAGATCCTCGCGCTCGCGTCCACTCCCAGCTACGACCCGAACGCGCTGGCCACCCAGGACTTCAGCAAGGCCGAGAAGGCGTGGGAGAAGTTCAACGCGGAGGGGAACGACGATCCGCTGACCAATCGTGCGATCAACGCGCTGTATCCGCCGGGTTCGACCTTCAAAGTGGTCACCACTGCGACCGCGCTCAAGGCCGGGGTGTCGCCGGACGCACGGCTGACGTCGTCGTCGGTCATCACGCTTCCCGACAGCACCGCGACCCTCTCGAACGACAGCGGCAGCACGTGTCCCGGCGCCTCGAACGGCACGGTGACCCTGACGCAGGCCTTCGAGTACTCGTGCAACACCGCCTTCGCCCAGCTGATGACCGAGAAGGTGCCGGGTGACGCGTCGGAGGAGTTCACCGCCACGGCCAAGCAGTTCGGCGTCGGCGAGGATCCCCCGGGGATTCCGATGGACGTCGCGAAGTCGACCGTCGGCGACATCGGCGACGATCGGGCCGCGCTGGCGCAGTCGGCGATCGGACAGCGCGATGTGCGGCTGACCGTCCTGGAGAACGCGGAGATCGCCGCGACCGTCGCCAACGGCGGCGTCCGCATGCGCCCGTATCTCGTCGACAAGCTGCAGACCGCCGACCTGCGGACCATCTCCACCACGGCGCCGTCGGCGTTCAACCGGCCGCTGACGGCCGAGGAGGCCGATCAGATCACCGACATGATGGTGAAGTCGGAGCAGCACACGTCCGGCGCCCAGGCGGGCATCGCGTCCAAGACGGGCACCGCAGAGCATTCGGACACGGCCGGCGGAGGTGAGACGCCGTACGCCTGGTACATCGCGTTCTCGCCGAGTTCGAACGCACGGATCGCGGTCGCGGTCATCATTGAAAACGGCAATAGGGGACAGAATTCGTACGGCGGCCTCGCAGCGGCCCCGATCGGACGCGCTGTCATCAACGCATACGCGGGAGGTGCTCGATGAGCCTGCAGAACGGCACCATCATCGCCGACCGGTACCGACTGGTCCGGTTGATCGCCACTGGTGGCATGGGCCAGGTCTGGGAAGCCCTGGACACACGTCTCGGCCGCCGGGTGGCGGTCAAGGTGCTCAAGGCCGAGTACTCCAACGATTCGGAGTTCCTCGGCCGGTTCCGCACCGAAGCGCAGACCACCGCGCGGCTCAACGATCCGGGCATCGCCAACGTCTTCGACTACGGCGAGACCCCCGATCGCAACGGCGGCGACCCGCTGGCCTACCTGGTGATGGAACTCGTCGACGGTGAGCCGCTGAACTCGGTGATCGCCCGGATGGGCCACCTCTCGCTGCCGCACACCCTCGACATGCTGGAGCAGACCGGCCGCGCACTGCAGGCCGCGCACACGGCGGGTCTCGTGCACCGCGACGTGAAGCCGGGCAACATCCTCATCACGCCCACCGGTCAGGTCAAGATCACCGACTTCGGCATCGCCAAGGCGGTCGACGCCGCGCCCGTCACCCAGACGGGCATGGTGATGGGCACCGCCCAGTACATCTCTCCGGAGCAGGCCACCGGGGGCGAGGCGACCGCCGCATCGGACGTGTACTCGCTCGGCGTAGTGGGATACGAGGCGCTCACCGGCCGCAGGCCCTTCCTGGGCGACGGTGCCATCACCGTCGCGATGAAGCACATTCAGGAGCCTCCGCCGCCGCTGCCGCAGACCCTGCCGGCACCGGTGCGTGAACTCATCGAGATCACGCTGTCGAAGGACCCCGCGCAGCGGTATGCGACCGGCGGCGAGTTCGCCGACGCCGTCGCCGCGGTCCGCGCGGGCAACCGTCCGCCGATTCCCCGGAGCGCTCTCGGCGCCGCCGGAGTCGCCGCCGCTGCCGCGGCACCGCGCCCGTCGACCCGTGCGATGACTTCGCCCGGCCAGCAGCAGCCGCCGCAGACCGGCGTCTCGACGGCCGCCACGCCGGTCGACGACGGCGGATGGAGCACCACGCACAAGGTGCTCACGGCGGTGGCCGCACTGCTGCTGCTCGCAGCCATCGCGCTCGTCGCCTACTGGCTCACCACCAGCCCTCGCACGCCCACCGCACCGACGCCCTCGTCTTCGCACGTCACCACCACGGTGACCGAGCGGGAGACCACGACCGACGAGACCACAACCCGGACTCGTGAGACGACGTCGGACACGCCCACGACCACCACCACCGAGGAGCCCACCACCACCGAGGAGCCGACGACGACCTCCGAGGAGCCGACGACGGAGGAGCCGACGACGCGGCCGTTGTTCCCCCCGATCACGATTCCGGGCCTGCCCGGCGGCGGGGGGTGAGCGATCATGATCGATCCGCACTATCTCTCTGACCGCTACGAGCTGGGTGAGACACTCGGTTTCGGCGGTATGTCCGAGGTGCAGTTCGCGCGCGACCTGCTGCTGCACCGTGACGTGGCCATCAAGGTCCTGCGTGCCGATCTCGCCCGGGACCCCACGTTCTATCTGCGGTTCCGCCGCGAAGCGCAGAACGCCGCGAAGCTGAACCACCCGAGCATCGTGCAGGTCTTCGACACCGGCGAAGCGGAGACCGACGAGGGCCCGCTGCCGTTCATCGTCATGGAGTACGTGGAGGGTGAGACTCTGCGGGATCTGCTGCGCTCGTCGGGACACATCGCGCAGAAGCAGGCGATGACCTGGATGGCCGACGTGGCCGCGGCCATGGACTTCTCGCACCGGAACAACATCGTCCACCGCGACATGAAGCCGGCCAACGTGATGATCGACCGCACGGGCGCGGTGAAAGTGATGGACTTCGGCATCGCCCGCGCCATGGACGATACGTCGGCGACCATGACGCAGACGTCCGCGGTGATGGGGACGGCGCAGTACCTCTCGCCCGAGCAGGCGCGCGGCATCAAGGTCGATCCCCGCAGCGACATCTACTCGATGGGCTGCGTGCTGTTCGAACTCGTCACCGGAGAACCGCCGTTCACCGGTGACTCCCCGATCGCCGTCGCCCACCAGCACGTGCACGAGGATCCGCGGCGCCCGTCGTCGATCCGGCCGGAGATCACCCCCGAACTCGATTCGGTGATCATGAAGGCGATGAGCAAGAACCCGGCCAACCGGTACCAGACCGCGGCCGATTTCCGCGCCGACCTCATCAAGGTCCTCGCCGGCGGCAAACCGTCCGCGCCGATGCTGCTGACCGACGAGGAGCAGACCGCCCTCATCGAGTCGCCGCGCCTCGCGGTGCGCAACGAGACTCTGCCCAGCCGTCGCGGAACCGGAGACGACGGCGATGAGGAGGAGACCGGAGGACGCGGCGGTCTGCTGCGGCGCGGGCGCGTGCAGGTGGCGATCGCTATCGCTGCGATCGTCGTGCTCCTGATCAGTCTGTTCGCGTGGTCGCCGTGGAAGACCACGGCGCCGCTCATCGCCGTTCCGAAAGTCGCCGGGCTGGCCGCAGACGCCGCACAGGCGAACCTGGAGCAGGCCGGCTTCACGGTGAAGCGGACCGAGGAGGCCAGCACCGACATCGCGACGGGCCTGGCCACCCGGACGGCGCCCGGCGACGACGTCCCGACCCCCAAGGGCTCCGAGGTGACGCTGTACATCTCGTCCGGGCCCCAGCGACAGCCCATCCCCGATCTGCGCGGCAAATCCGCCGACGAGGCCACCGAAGCTCTCAAGGTGCTCGGATTCACCGAGGTGAAGACGCAGAACTCCGAATCCACGGTCGCGCTCAAGGACAAGGTGGTCCGGACCAATCCGCGCACGGGCATTCCCGCGGCGGTGAACGCACCGGTGATCCTGTACATCGGTACCGGACCCAAGGAGGTCACCCTTCCGGACCTGCGCGGCCAGACTTCCGGCCAGGCCCAGAACGTGCTCGACCAGCTCCAACTGGAGATGAAGACCGTGCAGGTCGATTCCGAGCTTCCGGCGGGACAGGTGGTCAGCACCTCGCCCAACCCCGGAGCGACGGTGGAGGTCGGCAGCGTGATCCAGGTTCAGGTCTCGCGCGGCAACATGTTCGTGATGCCGGATCTGCGCGGCAAGAGTCTCGAGGACGCCCAGCGGGCGCTCGAGGACGCGGGCTGGGAGCCGAACACTCTCAGCTCCAGCGAGCGCGGCGTCGGTCTCGCCAGCAAGGACGACGGCAAGGTCATCTCGCAGAGCCCGGCCGCGGGCAGCAAGCTGCGCAAGAACGCGACGGTGTCGGTGGTCATCGGCCGGGCGAGCCTGCTCCCCGGCTGACCGGGACGCCGGCTACTCGGCGCCGGCCAGCGCCTTCGCCATCTGATCTTCGAGTTCGGCGACCCTGCCCTCGGGAACTGTGAGGCCGCAGATCCGGAGCCAGTTCGCCAGCATCCGGTGACCGCCCTGCGTCAGCACGCTCTCCGGGTGGAACTGCACTCCGTGGATCGGCAGCTCCCGGTGCCGCATCGCCATGACGATGCCGGTCTCGGTGCGGCCGGTCACCTCCAGTTCGTCCGGGATCGTCTCCGGTGCCACCGTCAGCGAGTGGTACCGGGTCGCGACGAAGGGCTGCGGCAGTCCCTCCAGCACACCCACGCCGTCGTGCAAGACGAGCGAGGTCTTGCCGTGAAGGAGTTCGGGTGCCCGGGTGACGGTGGCGCCGAACGCCTCCCCGATCGCCTGGTGGCCGAGGCAGACGCCCAGGATCGGGGTGCCCGCGGCAGTCGCGACCGGAATGATCGGCTCGGTGGCACCCGCACGGTCGGGGGTTCCGGGCCCGGGGCTCAGCAGGATTCCGTCGAATTCGCCGACCACCTTCTGCAGGTCGGCCAGCTGCTCGTCGTCGTTGCGCCACACGACGGCATCCACACCCAGCTGACCCAGATACTGGACCAGGTTGTAGACGAAGCTGTCGTAGTTGTCGATGACGAGGATGCGCACGTCGTCCAGATTAACGGGTTCCCCACCTGGGCTTCGACTCAGTTACCGTAGACATATGCCTAAGTCAAAAGTCCGGAAGAAGACCGACTACACCATCAACACCGCGAGCCGCACTCCGGTGAAGGTGAAGGCGGGACCGTCCGGCCTCTGGTACCAGATCGTCATGTTCGGCCTGATGCTCATCGGTCTGGTCTGGTTGATGGTGTACTACCTCGGCGCGTCGACGGCGAAGTACTCGGCGCTCGACTGGATGACCTCGCTCGGCCCGTGGAACATGCTGATCGGATTCGGCTTCATGGTCGTCGGCCTGTTGATGACCATGGGTTGGCGCTGACCGCTGCCGAAACGACGAAGTCCCAGGTCGCGACTGCCGCTGCCGAAATGACACACATGTTATTCATCCCCACTGTGGATAGATCCTGTGGATAACAACGACTTGGCTGTGCATGAACAGTGGGCGACGCCGCTTCCCGCCGCCCTCGCACTCGTGGGAGCGGGCATCGCGCTGGGCGCCGCGGCGGCCGCGTCTTACGCCGAACCGCCCGCGATGGTCTTCATCGGGCTGGCCGCGGTGGCGTTGATCGTCTCCGGCGCGGTCTCCCTGCTCCGCAGACCGCGGCTGGTCCTGCTCGACGGTCCGGAGTTGGAAGTGCGAACGCTCCGGGCAACCGTCCGCCTCGGATCAGGCGATATCGCCGCGGTGTCGGTGCTGACCACGCGGCGGATCGTGGGACGCAGCCGCCAACTGGTGATCGACCTGCCGGACGACCGCCTGCTGGTGTTCGGCCGGTGGGATCTCGGCGAGGAGCCGGCAGCCGTGGCCGAGAAGCTGCGCGCCGCGGGCCTGCCGGTGAAGGACTCGACGAACTGAGAACCGAAGCGCTCAGCCGATGGCTGCGGCGAACCCGGTTCCGATCGCCAGCGCGATCACGAGAAGCGCCACGAGACCGATCCACCCGACGCGCGTGACCTGCTGATACGTCCGCTTCTCGGGCGGCAGTACCTTGACCGGGAGCCAGATGATCGCGGCCGCGCTCGCAGCTCCGAAGACGAAACCGCCCAAGTGCGCCCAGATCGAGATACCCGGAATGCTGAGCGAGAGCACCACGTTCAGCACTATCACCGTGATCAGCGTGGTCGCGGGCAGTTTGAGCCGGATGACCACGATCAGCAGCGCACCCAGAAGTCCGTAGATCGCACCCGACGCGCCGGCGGTCGCAGCGAGTTCCGGACCCAGCGCCACCACCGCCGCACTGCCGCCGAAGAGGCCGATCAGGTAGACCGCGAGATAGCGGGCCGGACCGAGGACGCGTTCGAGATCGGCGCCGATCAGGTACAGCGAGATCATGTTCATCGCCACATGCAGGATCGACCAGTGCAGAAAGCCGGAAGTCAGCAGTCGCCAGTACTCGTTCTCGAGACCGAGTCCGGTGACCAGGGCGCCCTGCTGCATCATGCTCGACTTAAGGAGCAGGTTCGACGTCCCGCCCGCCTGCAGCACCACAGCGATGAACGCCGCCAGATTCACCGCGATGAGACCGTACGTGACGATCGGTCTGCGGGCGGCGGCCGAGGCGTCGACGACGGGAGCGTCGGTCCGTACACGGGCGGTGGCGTTGGCCTCGTTCACACAGTCGACGCAGTGCTGCCCGACGGAGGCGGGCCGGAGGCAGTCCGGACAGGCCGACCGCCCGCAGCGTGTGCAGGACAGCGCTGTCGGGCGGTCGGGGTGCCGGTAACAGGTCTGGGTCAAGTTCAGCTGAGCTCGACGCTCTCGATCACGACGGCGTCGACCGGACGGTCCATGCGGTCGGTCGCGGTGGTCGCGATCGCGTCGACGACGGCCTGCGACGCCGGGTCCTTGACCTCGCCGAAGATGGTGTGGCGACGGTTCAGGTGCGGGGTCGGGCCGACGGTGATGAAGAACTGCGAGCCGTTGGTGCCGGGTCCCGCGTTGGCCATCGCGAGCAGGTACGGGCGGTCGAACTGGAGCTCCGGGTGGAACTCGTCCTTGAACTGGTAGCCCGGGCCGCCGCGGCCGGTGCCGGTCGGGTCGCCGCCCTGGATCATGAATCCGTCGATCACACGGTGGAAGACGGCGCCGTCGTAGAACGGCCCGCTGGTGCCGCCCTTCGCGTTCTGGGTGGAGTACTCCTTGGAGCCGTCGGCCAGCCCGACGAAGTTCTCGACGGTCACGGGCGCGTGGTTCGGGAAGAGTTCGATGACGATGTCGCCGCGATTGGTGTGCAGGGTCGCGGTCTTGTTCTGCTCACTCACACGCTCCATGAAACCACGTCGGCGCCGACCGTGACCGGCAGTGGCGTGCACCGGGTGCCTCCTGGCACGCTGGACGGATGCCGAACAAACTCCTGGTCGCCCTCGCCTCCACGCTGCTTCTCCTGCTGACCGCCATCACCGTGGTGCTGCGTCGGTCGCGGACCGCGCATCCGCCCGTCGCCGCCGCGGTACCGCGTATCGAAGACGTGCGCGGGAGCGGTGACTGACCGCCGACAGGTAATTTGTAGATCGTGACTTCCGACGACTCGCGCGATCAGAGCCCGAATCCCGCTCCGGGACCGGGTTCGACGCCCCCGGCACCGCCGACCCCGCAGCCCGGCCGGCAGGCCGCGCCGTGGGAGAAGCCGCCGGTCGCCCCCAACACGGCACCCGGGCAGCGACCCGCTCCCGCCGGCCCGCCGGGGCGGCCGAGTCACGCAAGTGCACCGACCCCCACTCCGCAGGCGCCCACGCCACCGCCGACGGTCCGGCCCACCGGCGGTCCGGCGCCGTCGGCGGCCCGGCCGGGAGGTCCGTCTCCGAGCGCGGCACCGCCCCGCCCGGGCAGCGTTCCCCCGCCTCCGGCGCAGCAACGGCCGGCGGGCTCTCCGCCGCCGAACAGCCCTCCTCCCACCGGCGGTCAACGCCCCGGTGCGGGACCCGCACTCGCCTACTCGGCGGTCGGCGATCAGCAGCGACCCGACCCCACCACCGCCCTTCCGGCGGCCGGCGCGCCCGCACCGGCCAAGCCGTCGCCCGTCACCGACAAGGACTCCCAGCCCGTGACCAACGCATCGACCGCTCGATCGTCAGTCGCCGCCCCGTTGAACTGGAACGCGGTGATCGCCTTCGTCCTGTCCGCGATCGGTCTGCTGTCGCCGGTCGGCATCTGGCTGGGCTACAAGACCCGCAGGCAGATCGATGCGAAGCGGCAGCTCGGCCGCGAGTTCGCGACCGCCGCCATCATCATCGGATGGCTGTGGATCGTCTTCGTGGTCCTGGGCCTGCTCGCGTACCTGTGGATTCTGATCTGACTCAGACTCACTTCAAGTGAGTCGCGAAGAAGCGGTCGAACGCTGCCCACTGGGCGGCGTCCATGTCGGTGTGTGAGCCGTTGCCCACCACCATTCGGTAATCGACTCGATTGAGTGCGAAGTCCGCCGCGAGCTTGGCGTGCAGCGGTGACGGCACGGTGGTGTCCCGAGTGTTGAGCAGGAGCAGTATCGGCGCGTCGTATTCCGACACCGGCACCGCCATGTACTTCATCAGCGCGGGTGCCAGCGGCCCGGTGCCCAGCGGCCGCGACAGCAGCGAACCGAAGGCGATCCCCGGGTCGACGGCCGGACCGTCGCATGTCCGGCCGACCTGATCGACGAGCGCCTCCCCCTTCGGGGTGAGATAGGTGTTCACGTCCGCAGCGGGGTCGGCCGCTCGCAGGCCCGCGAGAATCGCGAGCAGGAAGTTGTACGAGCCGTTCAGCGGTGTCGGCATCGCCGGGATGTACGGGCCGAGGAAGGGCATGACCTTCTCGACGTCCGACTCCGGATCGAGGGAGACGGTGCCGCGGAAGTCCGTGCGCGGGCCGTACCACCGCTGTCGATGCGCGGTCGCCAGTGCGGCCTGGCCACCCTGCGAATCGCCCGTCACGGCCCAGCGGTTCGAGAGCGCGGGTTCGACGCTGCGGGCCGCGCGCAGCATGTCGATGGTCGCGGCGGACTCACTGCGAGTGTTCAGGTAGGGGTGAACGCCTGTATCGAAGCGGCCCAAGCCCACGTAGTCGGTGGCGACCACGGCGTAGCCGGAGTGCACGAGGCGGGTGATGTACCGATTCGGCTCGGCGTCCGGTGCGCTCTGGCCTCCGCAGCCGGGACCGTATCCGGAGGTGCCGTGCGTGTACGCCACCACCGGCCAGCCGCCCTTCGGCGCCGGTCCGGCCGGTACGAACAGTGCGCCGCTGGTCGGTACCGGTCGTCCCTGCGGGTCCTGAGTCCAGTAGTCGATGGCGCGGCCGTTCTGGAGACCGCGCCAGCCGGGCGGTCGGGTCACCACGTCGATCACCGAACCCGCCGAGTTCGACGGCGCCGCCCGAGTGGTCCCCGGCACGAGCGCCAGGGCCGTCCCCACCAGCGCCACCAGCACGAAGATTCGGCCCGCCAGTGTTCCGCGAATACCCGATCTCATGTTCGTCGACGGTACGTGTCGGCCGTTCGACGTACCCGCGATTCCGCGGATCCGACGGCGGCGGCCGAGTACCGTCGGGCTCACTGGCGAATGTTTCAGAAGCGGGCGTACCGGGAAGCCTCGACCATGAACGCAAGCACCGAACGCAGCGGCGCGGGCGCGCCGCGGCAGAACATCGCGTATCCCGGCGACACCGCGGACATGGATCCGCAGCCGAAGGACGAGATGCGCGGCTATGTCGGGAGCGGTCTGCTCGAGGGCCGGCGCGCACTGGTCACCGGCGGCGACTCGGGCATCGGACGCGCGGTGGCCGTCGCCTTCGCGAAGGAGGGCGCCGACGTCGCGATCGCCTACCTGTCTGAGGACGCGGACGCGGAGCACACCGTCGCGTTGGTCGAACAGACCGGACGACGCGGCGTCGCCCTGCGAGCCGATCTGGGCGAAGCCGCCGAATGCCGCCGGATCGTCGACGGCACCGTCGACGCCCTCGGCGGCCTGGACCTGCTGGTGAACAACGCGGGCACTCAGACGGTGGTGGACGATTTCGCGGAGCTGACTGCAGAGCAGTGGAACCGTACCTTCGCCGTCGACGTCGCGGCCGTCTTCCACACCACTCATGCGGCTCTCGAGCATCTGACGCCGGGCGGGACGGTGGTGAACACCGGCTCGATCAACGGTCTGCGGGGAAACCGCAAGCTCATCGATTATTCGGCCGCGAAGGGCGCAGTGCACGCCCTCACCTTCTCGCTCGCGCAGGCCCTGCTCGATCGCGAGATCCGGGTGAACTGCGTCGCGCCCGGTCCCGTCTGGACACCGCTGATCCCGGCCACCATGCCTCCCGACCAGGTCGAGGGGTTCGGCGAGCAGGCCCCGTACGGCCGCGCCGCGGAGCCGGATGAGATCGCGCCCTCGTACGTCTTCTTCGCCGCAGACCGCTTGTCGTCGTACTACACGGGAGAGGTTCTCGCGCCCACCGGCGGCGAGACACTGCCCGGCTGATCCGAGAGGAAGGTGACGGTCATGCCCAAGACCGATGAGAAGAACCGACCGAAGAAGTCCGAACTCCCCGACACGATCAAACGATCGCCCGCCAAGGCTCAGCGCACCTTCGCCGAGGCCCATGATGCGGCGCTCGAGGAGTACGGCTCGGAAGAGCGAGCGCATCGGGTGGCCTACAGCGCGCTGAAGCACTCGTTCGAGAAGGTCGGCGACCACTGGGAGGCCAAGAGCAGGCGCGGACCGTCCGACTCCCGCGACGAGAGCGGCGGGCCCAATCCATCGGGCAAGAGCGCCGGCGGAGTGGACACCAAGGCCACCAAGGAGCATCTGATGAACGTCGCCCGCAAGCTCGACATCCGGGGTCGGTCGCGTATGCGGAAGGCGGAACTCGTCGACGCCATCGAGAAGGCGAACCGCAAGGCGACGCGTTCGGCGCGAAAGAAGGATTGATCCCTTCAAGCGGTTGTCGCGGACCTGCCCGGTCGGTAGGGTCGATATCACTCGGTTGAACGCACAGCCGGGTTCCCGCAGACGATTGAGCGGCGGATTCTCCCGCTCTCGTCGAGCAAGAACTCTCCGATCCGCCGTGCGCGGCCGCTCCTTTTTCGGACCCGCCGCGCGACGGCGAGAGTGCGATCAAAGGAGCTCAGCAGATGACCGACGAGTACCACCGTGTCCGTGAACTTCTGCGCCGACGCGCGGACATCCCCGTCACCGACCCGCGGAACGACCGTCTCCGCGACGAGGCGATCGAAGCCTGTCTGCCGCTGGCCGGACACATCGCCCAGCGGTACCGCGAACGCGGAGAGTCGATGGACGACCTGATCCAGGTGGCGCGCGTGGGGCTGGTGCACGCGGTGGACCGATTCGATCCCTCGATGGGGACCGACTTCCTGTCCTTCGCGGTACCGACCATCACCGGCGAGGTGCGACGGCACTTCCGCGACCGATCGGCGTCGATCCGGATTCCACGCAGCGCCGGTGAACTCCGCAGCCGAATCAGGGAGGCCGAGGAGTCCTTCGCCCAGGCACACGGACGCATGCCCGGCGTCGCCGAGATCGCCGAGGCGCTCGACGAGCCGGAGTCCGCTGTACGACGTGCGCAGGCCGCGTCGGCCGCGCAGTCCACCGTCTCTCTCGACGGCAGCACGTCGGGTACCGACGACGCACGCTCGCTGCTCGAGACGGTCGGCTCCGACGAGCCCGGCTACGAGCAAGTGGAACGCTCGCTCACTCTCCGGCCGGCCTTGCGCCGCCTCCCCGAACGGAACCGGCGGATCGTCGGCATGAGGTTCTTCGAGCGTCGTTCACAAAGCGACATCGCGCGGCGAATGGGTATCTCTCAGATGCACGTCTCTCGTCTTCTGGCGTCCTCGCTGGGTCAGCTGCGCACCCAGATCGCCTGATCGGGTGCCGGTGACCGGTACGCCGTCACGACGGCGGAGGACTGCGCGGCGCACGGTGGCAGCCGTCTGCGCGATCGTGACCGCGGTGGGGATCTGCGCCTGCGCCAGTGCTCCGGGAGGACCGGCGGGTGAGTTCGCCGAATCGCTGCGCAGCTCGAGGTCGGCGGTGCTGACCGCAGCCTGGGGAATCGACGAGTGGAATCAGCGGAACCTGCTGCGCCCCACCGCCCGCGTCGTGCTCGACGACGCCGTCTCGCATGCGCTCGAAGCTCAGGGGATCATCGTCGCGCTGAAGGTCGAGTCGGCGGATGACGAGCGGGTCCGGGCGCGAGTGCACGCGGCTCTGGCCTCGTCGGTCGAAGCCGCGGTGGAGGCTCGCGGCGTGCTGCTCGGCGACCCGGGATCCGCGGCCGCGAAGTCCGCGCAACGTCGGCTCGAGCGGGTCGCATCCGGCCTCGACACGCTGTCCGAAGACGTCAGTGGTGGTCGATGATGTTGCAGCAGAACAAGATTCGCATCACGTCCGCGTCACTCGGGATCCTCACCGCGATCGGTGGGTTTCTCGACATCGGCGACATCGTCACCGACGGAGTGGTCGGCTCGCGGTTCGGTCTGTCTCTCGCGTGGGTGGTTCCGGTGGGCGTGGTCGGCATCATCCTGTTCGCCGAGATGTCGGGGCGAGTGGTGGCGTGCAGCGGCCGGGCGACGTTCGAGATCATTCGCGAGCGTCTCGGACCTCGAGTCGGCGGGCTCAACCTGCTCGCCTCGCTGGCGGTCACCGGCCTCACCCTCACGGCCGAACTGGGCGGCATCGCGCTGGTTCTGCAGCTGGTCAGCGGTGTGGCGCCCTTCCTCTGGATCCCGGTCGCAGCCTTCGGGGTCTGGATCATCCTCTGGCGAGCGAAGTATTCGGCGATGGAGAATGTCACCGGTCTGCTCGGACTGTTCCTGATGGTCTTCGCCGTCGTTTTCTTCCTGTTGCGGCCGGCGCCGGAGCTCGCCGGCGATCTGGTTCCCGCGGTGCCGCAAGACGAGACGGTTCCGGCGTACTGGTACTACGCCATCGCGCTGTTCGGCGCCGCGATGACACCGTACGAAGTCTTCTTCTTCTCGTCGGGCGGTGTGGAGGAACGCTGGGGAGCCCGCGACTTGCGGCGCATGCGGCTGAACGTCTTCGTCGGATTCCCGCTCGGCGGTCTCGGCGCCCTCGCGATCATGGGTGTCACTGCGGTGGCCTTCCAGCCGATGTCGGTCGAGGTCGACTCCCTGTCGGCACTGATGCTTCCGGTGGCGCAGGCCGGGGGCCTGGTCGCAGTCGGCTTCGCGCTGGTCGGAATCCTCGCGGCGACCACTGGCGCCGCACTCGAGACGGCCCTGTCGACCGGTTACGCACTGGCCCAGTACGCCGGGTGGTCGTGGGGGGCGTCCCGCCCGCCGCGCGAGGCCGCCCGATTCCACGTGACCATCGGCGTGTTCATCCTCATCGCCGCGGCGATTCTCGCCACCGGCGTCGATCCGATCGCCGTCACCGAGTACTCGGTGGTCTTCTCCGCGGTGGCACTGCCGCTGACCTATCTGCCGATCCTCGTGGTGGCCAACGACCCCGAGTACATGGGCGACCAAGTGAACGGCCGGGTCACCAACTTCTTCGGCCTGATCTTCCTCGGCGTCGTCCTCGTGGCGTCGGCGGCGGCGATCCCGTTGATGATCGCGACGGGAGCGGGCCGATGACGGACTCCGAACGCACCCTCGATCTACGGGTGCATCTCCTCGATCGCCAGATCATCGACTGTGACGGCGTGCCGGTGGGTGTGGTCGACGACGTGGAGTTCGACATGTCGCCCGATGGGCAGACGCCACGAGTGGTGGCCCTGCTCACCGGGCGGGCCCTGCTCGACCGGCTGGTGGCGCAAACACCGGACACCACCGCGCTGGAATCGATCCCGGCGGAGGCGATCGCCGACGTGGGAGTGACGGTCGAGCTGACCGGCAGCGGAGAGGACCTGCTCTCGAATTGGCCCGAACGGTGGTTCCGCGATCAGATCGTCTCCCGCATCCCCGGCTCCGGAGGCCGGCGATGAGGGCCTCGACACTCCTCGGCACGCAGGTCCGGTGCGACGGCCGATCGATCGGACGGGTGATGGATGTGCGCCTGCGGGAGGACGACGGCGGCGCATTGCTGATCGCCGGACTCGTCGTCGGCCGGCGGCCTCGAGCCTCGTTCTTCGGCTCGTACCGGTTCGACGGCGTGCGGCCCTCGATCATCGCGCGGCTCTTGAGATGGCGCGAGCGCGGGTCCCGGCTGATCCCGTGGTGCGACGTCGTCTCCGTCGACGACGACGTCGTGACGGTCCGGCCCGGCGCCGACTGACGCCGACGCCGGGTCCGAGCCCCGCCCGCGTGGTAGATGTTGAACTCACATCGTTCGCATCCGAATGATTGGGTCGCCGAACGCTTCGTGCGTGCGCGGACCGCAACCCGAGAAGGGGCTGTGATGACCGGGGACACCACTGAGCACGACCAGGACTCCCGGGTCGGCAGTTTCCGGTATCTGTTCGCGACCGACGAATGGGAATGGTCCGACGAGGTGGCTCGCATGCACGGTTATCGGCCCGGCAGCGTGAAACCGACCACGGAACTCATCATCAGTCATAAGCACCCCGACGACCGCGGTGCCTTCGAATACGAACTGACCCGGGTGCACCGGGAACACACGCACCTGTCCAGCCGCCACCGAATCATCGACGTGCAGGGGCGAGTCCATGACGTGACCGTCATCGGCCGTACCTTCGACGGCGGGTCGGGAACCCCGATCGGCACGGAGGGCTACTACGTCGACGTCACCGTTCCCGACGAGACCGTCCGCGCCGAGGTGGCCGCGCACATCGAAGACTTCCGGCAGTCGCACGCCACCATCGAGCAGGCCAAGGGGATGCTGATGGTGGTCTACGGGGTCACCGCCGAGCACGCCTTCGACGTGCTGCGCTGGCGATCACAACAGGAGAACATCAAGCTCAAGGATCTGTGCGACGCGATCGTCGAATCCGCGATCCGGAACGCCCAGATGCCGCGGGAGACCCGAAGCGAGTTCGACTTGATCGTGCTCGGTCGCCGTTAGGCCGGCCGGAGGACTGTCAGGACTGGACTGGTTCCGAAACAGGCCTCAGCACCAACCAGCCGCCATGATCGGCGAATACCTCCGCTCCTGCGTGTGCGACCTGATCTGCCCACGAATGAAGCGTCTCCATCGTGACCCGTTGCCGGTGACCGAAGTGCTCGCTCGGCGTCTCTTCGAGAGGCACCGCAATGACCACCGTGCGGCGAGCGACTCGGAGGGCCTCGGAGACCGCGGCGAGCACCTCTGCCGACTCCAGGTGCTCGAGGAGGTGGATCAGAGTCACCGTGTCGACGCTCGCGCTCGGATAAGGCAGTGCAGTCGCGTCTGCGACTTCACAGTTCACGCTCAGCCCGTACCGACGCGACGCGTCGTCCAACAACGAGATCGCACCGGGACTCACATCGCATGCGGAGACGGCTCTGCCGTCCCGCGCGAACTGGATAGCGAGAAAGCCGAAGCAACTGCCGACCTCGAGAACCGATTCGCCCTCGACGAGCGACCGCGCACGTCGGTGGATCGGTGCGAAGGTCGCTGTGCCGTCACTGAGACTGCGAAGGGTGTTGTCGTAGAAGGCCTTCCATCCTTGCGACGCCGTAGGGCCGGACGTCTGGATGATCTCCACGGCCGCCGCTTCGAACTCGGCCTGTCCCGCCAGAGCCCCGATGTCGACCAACGAGGAGAGCGCGCCCACCAGCGTGTCGTCACGGAGGGTGGTCGGGGTGAAGTTGTGTACCAGGGAGATGCTTCCGTCCTGGCTGACGAACCACGACAGCAGTCCGTCGCCCTCGAGCAACTCGCCACGGCGTGCGGCGCGTACTTTCACCCGACCGGGCTCCAGGCGCGGTACCGATGCGTTCAGCAGTTCCATCACGGCCACCCCCGGCTCATGTCGATCACCGCGCGTCCGGTGAACTCACCTCGACGCAGGCGTTCGACGACGTCCGGCACTTCCCCGATGTGCACACCGACTCCGATCGAGTCCAGGTTGCGCGGCTTCAATTCGGTTTCGATCCGACGCCACAGTGCACGCCGACGATCGATCGGCATCTGCACCGAGTCGATGCCGAGAAGGCCGACTCCGCGCAGAATGAACGGCATGACCGTGGTACTGAGCTGGGCGCCGCCCGTCAGTCCGCTGGCCGCGACCACGCCTCCGTAGTGAGTGGTACTGAGAATGTCGGCCAGCGTGGCGCCCCCGACGCAGTCCACCGCCGCGGCCCACCGCGCACGGCCGAGGGGGCGCGGCTTAGCGTCCGGATCCAAGGGCAGACGACCGATGACCTCACTCGCGCCGTATGCGCGCAAACGGTCTGCCTCTGTCGACTTCCCCGTCGACGCGACCACGTCGAATCCCTTTGCGGCCAGCAGATCGATACTTGCCGAACCCACTCCACCAGTGGCGCCGGTGACAATCACCGGCCCCGAAGCAGGCGCGACGCCCCAGTCGAGAATTGCGGCAACGCTCATCGCAGCAGTGAAACCCGCGGTGCCGATCGTGGCGGCCTCGCGCAATGTCAGGGTCTCCAGCTTCACCGCCCAGTCGGCCGGAACCACAGATTCCTGAGCGTAACCACCATCGCGAGCGGTGCCGATCTCGTAACCATGGGCGATCACGTGGTCGCCGACCGCGAAGTCTGGTGACGCCGACTCGGTGACCACACCTGCGATATCGATTCCCGGGACGATCGGGTAGTTGCGGACCACTCCCCCGCGAGGCGCGAATGCGAGAGCGTCTTTGAAGTTCACACTCGAATAGGCGATCTCGAGACGCAGGTCGCCTGGACTAAGGGGCTGCCGCTCGCGGTCGGCGAACTCTGCGCGGATCGAGTCCTCGTCGAGAACGGCCGTGAGGGCCTGGAAAGTGGACATGTATTCCTCCTGGAATTAGGTGTTGCCGCGGCGTGCTGGGTCATTCGCGCGCCGCGTATCGAGAATTCGTACGAGATCGGCGACGACGGCCGGGTTCTCGATCGTGGGTGGGACATCTGGATCTGCGCCGTCGAGTAGCTGGCGAAGGCAGCGGCGAACGATCTTGCCCGACCGGGTCTTCGGGAGTGCGCCGACTACGTGGACTCCGCCGAGCGATGCGATCGGACCGACTCTGTTGCGCACCAGCGTCGCAACATCACTCTGCAATTCGCCTGTCCGGTCCGTGTAGTCGATGGCCGGCACCAGAATCGCGTGCGGGCGCTGACCCTTCAGCTCGTCGCGGACTCCGACGACCGCGCACTCGGCCACACCAGGGTGCTCTGAGATCGCGGCCTCTATCTGCCCGGACGACATTCGATGGCCGGCGACGTTCATGACATCGTCGGTCCGGCCCAGGATGTAGACGTAACCATCGGCGTCGATACAGCCTCCGTCGCCGGAACTGTAGAAGCCGGGATGTTCCGTCAGATAGGTCTGCGCCAGTCGGCCCTCATCACCCCATATGCCGATCAGTGCGCCTGGAGGCAGCGGGAGACGCAGACACACTGCTCCTTCTCGGCCCTGGGGAACCGGATCGCCGTCGGGTCCCAGGATCTCCACAGTGAAGCCGGGAACGGGCTTGGTCGACGAACCCGGACGGGGTTCGAAGTACGTCAGACCGAGGAAATTCGATATCACGGGCCATCCGGTCTCGGTCTGCCACCAGTTGTTGATGACCGGAGACGACTGCACCTCACCCAACCAGCGCTGAGTGTCCGGATCAAGACGCTCCCCGGCCAGGAACAAGCCGCGCAGGCTGGACAGATCGCGCTCGGCGAGCATGGTTCCATTCGGGTCCTCGCGCCGAACAGCACGCATCGCGGTCGGTGCGGTGAGGAGCACGTTGACCCGATACCGTTCGACGATGTCCCAGAACGCACCGGCGTCGGGCGTCCCCACCGGTTTGCCTTCGAACAGTACAGTCGTCGCACCGACGATGAGGGGGCCGTAGACGATGAATGAGTGGCCCACCACCCATCCGATGTCGCTGGCGGCGAAGACCACGTCCCCCGGCTCCACGCCGTAGACATGACGCATGCACCACGCCATGGCAACCGCATGGCCGCCGTTGTCACGGACTACTCCCTTCGGCAGTCCAGTGGTGCCCGACGTATAGAGGATGTACAGCGGGGCCGCGGAGGGCACCGGCACCGGGTCGACTGGTCCGGCCGAGGCCAGCAACTCTGCCCAGTCGTGCTCGGCCCATTCGTCCGCGGGCCAGACGACGACCCTGTCTGGGGGCGGAGGCACTTCCGGCCGATCGACGACGATGACGTGCCGCGGACAGTGGCCGGCCTCCTCCAGCGCCGCATCGAGCAACGGCAGGTACGGGACCGTTCGTCCCGGCTCCAAGCCCCCGGTCGCGGTGACGATCACGGTCGGCCGCGCATCGTCGATCCGTACGGCCAGTTCGGCGGACCCGAAGCCCCCGAAGACCACCGCGTGCACCGCGCCCAGTCGGGCGCAGGCCAGCATCGTGACCACCGCCTCCGGGATCATCGGCAAGTAGACCAGGACGCGATCTCCCACGCCGACCCCGAGTCGGCTCAGCGCGCCCGCGGCACGGCGGACGTCGTCGAGCAGGTGTGCGTAGGTGATGGTCTCTTCGCGGCCGGTCAGCGGTGAGACATATACGAGCGCAGCACGGTCACCGTTCCCTGCGGCGACATGACGATCGAGCGCGTTGTAGGCCGTGTTGATGCTCGCGCCGGGAAACCAGTCGGCGGTGCCGTCGGTCCTCTCATGGAACGGATCATGTGGCCGGTTCTCCCAGTCGATGTCACGCGCCGCCGATAACCAGAACTGGCCGAGGTCGTGTGCCGCGTCGGCGGCTGCGCGCGTGTATCGATCGGGCTCGTTGCCCTGGGATGGACGATTGTCAGTCATCACTGAACCTCGCCGGACGCTTGTCGAGGAACGCTGTCATGCCTTCTGTCTGGTCTGCGAATGCGAACAACGAGTGGAACCACCGGCGTTCGAAGAGGAGACCTTCGGAGAGCGATGTCTGATCAGCGCGCAGCACGCATTCCTTGGCCGCCCGGACCGCCCTCGAGGAGAAGCCGGCGATCTGACGTGCGGCGGTCATCGCCGAGTCGAGAACCTCGTCGTCGGGTACCACACGGCTGACCAGACCCAGACGGAAGGCCTCATCGGCATCTATCCGACGCCCGGTGAGGATCAGATCCATCGCCTGTGGCTTGCCCACCACGCGAGTCAGCCGCTGCGTTCCGCCGATGCCGGGGATTATCCCGAGTGCGATCTCGGGCTGTCCGAACGAAGCGCCCTCACCGGCGAACAGAAGATCGCACATCATGGCGATCTCGCAACCGCCACCGAGCGCGAACCCGTTGACCGCACCGATCGTGGGAATACGCAGTGCTGCGAGCCGCTCCCAAGCGGAGAGATGGTCGGCGTCGGTCATCTCTCCGAACGTGCGATCGCGCATCTCGGCGATGTCGGCGCCTGCGGCGAACGCCCGCCCGGCCCCTGTGAGTACCAGGACGCGAGCGTCAGCGCGTGTCACCTCGTCGAGAGCCTCGGTGAATTCCCGCATCATCTGCGAGCTCAACGCGTTGAGCGCCGTGGGCCGATTCAGAGTCAGAAGGGCCACGCGGTCATCGCCGACGGCGAGAGTAAGAGTGTCATATTCGGACATCGCTGAGGAGAACTCCTTGTGTGAAGGGACTTTGGCCAGGGGACGCGGATGAGGGGTCGAGATGCCCGGACAGCCTCTCGATCAGGGCGTCCACGACGACGCGGACGTGGGGCGCCCGCTGAACCGCCGAAGGCACGACGATCCAGTACTGCTGTCCGACCGCGACACAGTCGGGCAGCACGGGCACGAGGCCCGGATGGAATGAGGTGGCGTAGTTCGGAAGCAATCCGATGCCGTGACCGGCGAGGACCGACTGAATCTGAGCGCCGACGCTGTTCGACTGCACCCGCGGGCATACGCCGGGCAGGAGGCCGTCCAGTACTCGCAGAGCGGCGATATCGAGGCAGCCGTCGAGGTAGTAGACGAGAGGGTGCGCCCGCAGATCCTCGATTCCGGCGATCGGACCGTGCGTCGCCATGTACTCCACGGACGCGAACAGCCCCAAGGAATAGGTGCACAGGCTCCGAGAGACGACCGCGCGCGAGGGAGGCGGTTCCAACGAGACGGCGACGTCGTACTCGCAATTGCGCAGATCGAGTTGGGTGGTCGACGTGAGCAACTCGATCCGCAGCGATCCGTGCTTGCGCAGTGCCGATGCGAGCGCATGCGGGGCCAGGTACGAACCGAAGGCATCGGGAGTGAGGAGGCGTACGGGTCCGCACACTCCGTCCCCGGGGTCTGAGTCGACGACCCGGACCGCATCGTCGATGCTGTGTTCAATCCGTTCTCCGATAGCCCGCAGCCGGCGTCCCGTCTCCGTGAGCTGCCATCGGTTCGGTGATCGGTCGAACAGCCGCCGTCCCACCTTTCTCTCCATCCGCGCGATGTGTCGACTCACTGTCGAGTGATCGACGTCGAGGCGGGCCGCGGCGCCGGTGATGGAACCGTTGCGTGCGACTGCGAGGAGGATCAGCAGATCGTCCGCGCCGACCTTCCCGTGCAATGGCCGAGCCGGACCCATCACGCGACCCCGATCTTGATCAACGCCAACAGCGTCGCCATGACCGCGATCGCGAAGGCGGGCGGATCGAGATGGATCCTGCAGCGTTCCAGTATCAGCCGAGCCCAGCCCTCGGCGACAAGCGACGAGACGATGCCGGTGAGCACAGCCGACACCAGAATCCACGTGGACTCGCCGGTGTGCGCTGCTGCAACACCTGCCGCCAGAGCCGCGGGGAGAGTGAGGTGGTGCGTTACCGGCACCGCCGCGCCGAACACCAGTGCCAACAGGGTCACCGCAGACGCGCCGTACAGAAACAGTCCGACCATCGGCCGCGAGTCCTGCGGCCATGCCAGAAACACCGACCCGGCGATCGCCCCACCGGCTGCGCCGACGACGAGCACCGACGACAGTCGGTGCTGCCAGGGCAACCACTCGAGGCGCACCGGCGCGGGCGTACGCGCCCAGAGCACCGCGGCGATCAACGCGGTCAACACGACACTCACCGCGAGCGAATCGACCAATGCGACCTCCGAACCGTCCGATGCATGCCACGTCGGGAGCTGCTCGACTGCACGGGCCAGCAGTTGGCCTACGACTCCGAAGCCGGCCCCGACCCCGATGATCGACATCGCGTCATAGGTGATCAGTGGCTTGGCGATGTCGCGGCCGGATTCGTGACGACGGATGTGCGCCGCATACGCCGCAGCGGCGGCGCCGCCGGCGAACATCACGTGCGGACCGAAGACGGGCCCGAACGCCAGGTTCTGGACGAGTTCGGCGTCTGGACTGATCGCTGTCATCAGCGTTGCGACGACGACTATCACGCCCATCAGCGAAAAGGCGCCGATTGCGCCCAGCGCTGCTCCGAGCGCACCCCCGCCGGCCGCACCGACGAGTTCGCTCACGGTGAGTGTCATGGTGGTTCCTCACATAAGGTTCTGGCGTGCGCCGCTGCGGCGCCGTCCGCCGATCGAAGTGGGATCGACGACGCGGCGCCGCAGCGCGATCGGTCAGTGCTGGTGCTTGATGATTCCGCGGATGTTCTTGCCCGCGAGGAGGTCGTCGTAGCCCTCATTGACCTGCTCGAGGCTGTACTCCCTCGTGACGAGTTCGTCGAGCTTGAGCTTTCCGTCGGCATACATCCGGACGAGCTTCGGGATGTCGTACGTGGGATTGCAGTCACCGAACAGCGAGCCCTTGATCGTCTTTCGGAAGTAGCTCATCTCAGTGCTGGGAACCTTGACCGTGATCTCATCGATCCGGTTCAACGCGGTGAGCACGAGAGTGCCGCAGCGCCCGATCATCGAGAATCCTGCACTGACCTGCTCCGCAGTGATCAGATCCGTCGTGATGATGGCCGACTCGGCGCCCTGGCCGTTGGTCAATTCATCAACGGCTAGCTTCGCGTCGGCGGCATTGTCGAATGCTTGGGTCGCGCCCAGTTCGATGGCCTTGTCCCGCTTGTTCTGGAGCGGGTCGATGACGATGATGTGCTCGGCACCGGCGTGCTTGGCGCCCTGCACCGCGTTGATGCCGATGCCTCCGATACCGAAGATCACCACGATGTCACCGGGCTTGGTGTCCGCGGCGTACACCGCCGAACCCCAACCCGTAGGGACGCCGCAACCGACGAGCACGGCCTTGTCGAGCGGAATATCGTCGTCGACCTTCACCACGGAGTACTCGTTGATCACGTTGTACTGGCTGAAAGTGCCCAGGGTGCACATGGCACCGTACTGTCCGCGCGGACCACTGATGGGCCAACGCGGCCCTTCCAGATGACCTTCCAGCATCGCGGCGTTCATGTCGCACACCGACTGCCGGCCGGTGGCGCAGTATTTGCAGCGGCCGCAGGCCGGGGTGAACGAACAGATGACGTGGTCGCCGGGCTTGACGCGGGTGACGCCCGGGCCGACCTCCTGGATGATTCCCGCACCCTCGTGACCCAGCACCATCGGCAGCCTGGCGATGGTGTCACCGATCGCGATGTGCACGTCCGAGTGGCAGAGACCGCCGTACTGGTACTGGATCAAGACCTCGTGCGGACCCGGCTTGGCCAGCGTGAGTTCCTCGATCTCGATCGGCTTTCCGGGCTCTACGACGACTGCTGCGAGAGTTTTCATGACTTCTCCTTGTGGTGGGGACTGATTAATGGGTGGATGCGGCCCGACCGCACCGCATGCGGCACGTTCGGAGGGACGGGTAGGTGCGTATCGACCCGGCTAGGATCGCTTGAGGTTCACCACGTGGACGTCGACGAATCCCTCGACGCCGATGCGACCGAACTCCGCGCCGAGGCCTGACTGCTTCACTCCGCCGAACGGCACGTCGGGGGTCAGCTGGAAGTGATGATTGATCCAGCTGGTCCCGGCGTCGAGGCGGTCGGCGACTGCGACGGCTCGGTCGGTGTCAGTCCCCCAGACAGAGGCCCCCAGGCCATACGGCGTGTCGTTGGCACGGTCGATCGCGTCCTCGAGATCGTCGTAGCGGAGAACCGAACGGATCGGAGCAAAGGTCTCTTCTCTGACCAATGGGCTGTCTTCGTCGACATCACGGAGAAGCGTCGGTTCGACGTAGTAACCGGGCCGGTCGAGCATGTGGCCGCCGGCGACGACCGTCCCGTGCTCGTGTGCCAACTCCAGGCTGGCGCGGGCCTTCTCGTATTGCGCCGCATTCTGCACCGGGCCCAGCCGAGTGTCCTCGTCGAGGCCGTGCCCGACGGTCAGTTCCGACACTCGCCGAGCGAGGGCCTCCACCAGCGGGTCGTACATCGACGAGGGTGCATAGATCCTCTTGATCGAGACGCAGACCTGTCCGGCATTGGCGTAGGCCCAGGTGCACAGCCCTTCGGCGGTCTTCTCGACATCCGCGTCGTCGAGAACGATCGCTGCGTCGTTGCCACCGAGTTCGAGGGTGAGCCGCTTGAGAGTGGGGCCGCAGGCCTCCATCACACGGCGGCCAGTCGCCGTTGAGCCGGTGAACGACACCTTGTTGATGCCTGGATGCCCGGTGAGGTGGGCTCCGAGGTCGCCGGCATCTCCGACGACGTTGAACACGCCGGGCGGAATCACGTCGCGGACGAGTTCTGCGAAGTGCATCGTCGCCAGCGGAGTGGTCGGCGACGGCTTCAGGACCATCGTGTTTCCGACGATCAATGCGGGAGCGAGCTTGTAGAGCGCTTGGAACAGCGGGAAATTCCACGGAGTGATCGCACCGACCACACCGACCGGTCGGTGACGCAGTTCGACGTAGCCGTTCTCGTCGTCACGCAGTACTTCGTTCGGCAGTCGATAGTCGGCGAAGTACCGAGTGAAGTCGATCGACCAACTGACGTCGTCACGCGCCTGCGCGATCGGCTTTCCCTGTTCCAGGGTGGTCAGATGCGCGAGTTTCTCGTGGTGCTCGACGAGGACGTCGGCAATCCGATGCAGAATCGCACCGCGCGCATCGACGCTGAGCGCGGACCACCCTGGCAGCGCCCGCTTCGCCGCTTCCACGGCGTCATCGAGTTGTTCCACCGATGCCGCCGGCGTGGTCGCGACCTGCTGGGCCGTCCCCGGGTCGATCACCGACACCTGGGAAGCTCCGTCGACGAGCCGCCCGTTGATCAACTGCCCGTACCTCTTCGTCGCCAGATCGAAGGTCAGAGCAGTGGCTGGAGGTGTAACTGAGGTCATTGCATTCCTCTCGATTCGAGTGCCACCCGGCACAGTGGAGGTCGCCTCGCACAGCGCTTCGTGAGAGCCACGGCGGGTCCGGTCGGCGTACCGGGAAGAGCGACACGATTCAGTGTTGCGACTTGCGTCACACGTATGTGTTCGGTATCCGTACACCTGAAATCGCCGGTTTCCGTCGGCAGAACATTCGATAGACTGGCTTTGAACTCCAGTGATGGAACTCACAGGAACAGGCGGCATGTCAGGCCATCGCGTATGCATGCGCTGGTCTTCCCAGTCGGGATAGCGAGAGGTCCGACCCCATGAGCAATAACGACGCAGTCACACTCACATCGCGCGGAGCGCTCTGGTCCGACCGCGCGCTGCACGCGTCGTGGATGAGGTCTCAGCAGTACGGACTCGACCCGTCCAAACCGATGGATCCGCCGACCACTGACGGCATCGACACGGGGAGCCGGCTCTTCCGCGCTGCAACTCCCGTGCTTCGCCGTATGTGCGCCGGGATCGAGGGCGAACGTTTGTCCGTCATGCTCATCGGCGCTCAAGCAGAGATCCTGACCACGGTGAACGGGTGCGCCCAGATCGATCACGTGGTCGAAAGGATCGGCGCAACGCCGGGAGCTGTGTGGCGCGAAGACACAACCGGCACCAACGCGCTGGCGACCCCATTCGAGACCCGGCGCCCACTGTTCGTCCGCGGCGTTGAGCATTACGTACAAGATCTCCACGGCTACAGCTGCTACGGCCGGCCGATCTTCAATCCGCTGAACGGCCGACTGATGGGCGTACTCGACATCATGAGTGTCGCCGGAGCCGAATCGGGACTGATGCGACCGTTCATCGACACGGCGATCGCGGAGATCGAACGGAACATTCGGAGCACCTCGAGTGGCAGCACACGGTCAGTGATCCGAGCCTTCGAGGACGCGGCCCGGCACCCCGCCGCAGTCGTCGTGGCGCTCTCTAGGGCAATGGTTCTGCAGAGTTCGATGGCAGCTCGCACTCTGTCCGCAACCGACGTCTCGGCCCTGCAGCAACTGGCCGACGGGGTGCGGACAGCCACACGTACGGAACTCGAATTGACCAGTGGCAACACCGCCCGTGTCGAGATGGAGCCGATCGACGGCGCCGATGGAGTCCTGATCCGTGTACAGGCTCGTCAACGTCCGGCTGTACCTCGCACTGCCGACCGCCTGCGCTATTGGAGCCGGGTGCAGAACTGGGTCGACGACATTCGAGACAGCTGCCGCTCGGGCGTGATCGTGGGTGAGCCGGGTAGTGGTCGCACCACAGCATTGGCCGGCGCGGCTGGCGGGCGGGCTCGCCATGCGATCGACGGGCGGACCGATGATCCCACCGAGGTCGAGAACAGACTGCGGTCGTTGATCAACGATCCCGGTCGCGAAGTGCTGACGATCGACAATCTCGACTTACTGCCCCAGTCCGCCCGCAACCTCACCGAGAATCTGCTCGTCGGTCAGGCGCAGCGAGTTCTAGCCGCCACATCCGCCCCGAGACCGGGGGACGCTGACAATGCCCGCCTGCTCGACTTGTTCGAAGATCGTCTGGATCTGCCGGCTCTCCGCGATCAGCGTTCCGAGCTCATCGATCTGCTCAATGAAGTCGCGGGACCTGGCGTCCGGTACCGCTTCACACCTCACGCCACCCGTGTCCTGGAATCGTACTCATGGCCAGGCAACCACCGGGAACTCGCAGGGGTGTTGCGCTCGCTGGAGCGCTCTCGGGGCACTCTCATCGATGTCACTGATCTGCCGATCGCCTTGCGGATGAAGGCCACGACGAAGCAGATGACACCGTGGCAGCAGGCGAGTTGCGACGCGATCATGCGAGCCATGGAGATATGCCACGGGAACAAGGCCCACGCGGCCGACTACCTGGGCATCAGTCGCAGCACTCTCTACCACCACATCAAGGAGTACGGAATCACCGTGTAGACCGACCCGCGTCGGGCCATACCAGCGAAATATGAGCATTGCTCTTGCTCGCGTGCTTGGCGAAGGCTGCGGGAGGTCGTGCAACAACGCACAGGGATGTGTGGATCTGGCCGTTGTCGAGCCGTCTGCGGTGAAGCAGAGTCACAGTCGACCCGTTTCCCGACCAGAGGCCGTCTCATGTCCAACCTCATCGCTTTGCCCCGCATCCTGCGGGTCGGCGCCGACTCCTTGAACGATCTTCCCGCAGTTCTCGCCGATCTCGGGAGTCGACGGCCGTTGATCGTCACCGATCAGTTTCTGACGTCGACGGGTGCGGTGGCCCGGATCGCCGGAGCCCTGTCGGCTGCCGGCGTCGACTGCAGCGTCTTCGACCGCGTGATCCCCGATCCCACGACCGATTCCCTGCAGCCCGCCGCCGAGACGGTGCGCGCCGATGGGTGCGACGCCGTGATCGGCTTCGGCGGCGGCAGCTCACTCGACACAGCGAAAGCGGTTGCGCTGCTCGCCACCACCGATCGCCCGATGCGCGACTTCAAAGCTCCGACGTCGACCGATCAACCGTTGCTGCCACTCATCGCGATTCCGACGACCGCGGGCAGTGGGTCGGAGGCCACGCGGTTCACGGTCATCACGGATTCGGAGACCGGCGAGAAGATGCTGTGCCCCGGCCTGGCGTTCCTGCCGACAGCAGCGATCATCGATTTCAAACTGACCATGTCGATGCCGCCACGACTCACCGCCGACACCGGCATCGACGCTCTGACGCACGCGGTGGAGGCGTACGTCAGCGTGAAGTCGAATCCGTTCAGCGACGGGTTCGCCCTCACCGCAATTTCGACTATCGGCTCCTGCCTGCGTCGTGTCTATGCGGACGGCTCCGACGAAGATGCGCGCGAGCAGATGATGCTGGCGGCGACACAAGCCGGCATCGCGTTCTCCAATTCGAGTGTTGCTCTGGTGCACGGCCTGAGCCGGCCTCTCGGGGCTCACTTCCATATCAGTCACGGACTGTCGAACGCGATGTTGTTTCCGACGGTCGCCGAGTACTCGTTGCCGGGTGCCCTATCCCGCTACGCCGACTGTGCCCGCGCATACGGCGTCGCCGGCGACAAAGATTCGGACGAGGTCGCGAGCAGGCTGTTCCTCGACGAATTGAAGCACCTCAACCATGATCTGGGCGTACCCAGCCCGCGCGAGTTGGGGATCGAGCCCGAGCGCTGGTCCGCGCTTCTGCCGACCATGGCCGAACAGGCACTCGCATCGGGCTCCCCGCAGAACAATCCGGTAGTTCCGAGCACCGACGAGATCTGCGAAATCTATCGGCGCGTGTACTGACTCTCTACTTCGACACTGTTCGGAATCACTTCCACCCTGCCTACATGCACACCTGAGGAGTACCCATGCCTTCAACCACCATCGATACCGTCGGGAACTGGATCAACGGCCGCACTGCCACCTCCGACAGTCCCGACGCCACCAACGTCTACCGTCCTGCCACCGGCGAGGTGACCAAACGGGTCCCCGCGGGTTCCCGTACCGACGCCGAGGCCGCGGTTGCGGCGGCGCACCGAGCCTTCGAAAGCTGGTCTGCTACACCGCCCCACATTCGCGCCAGGGTGATGTTCGCGTTCCGGGACCGCCTGCTCGCCGACATCGACGATCTCGCCGCGATCATCTGCGACGAGCACGGCAAGGTTCTAGACGATGCGAGGGGCGAGCTGCAACGCGGTATCGAAGTCGTTGAATTCGCTTGTGGCATACCTGATCTCATGAAAGGCGAGTTCACAGAGAACGTCGGAACGAACGTCGACGGAATGTCGATGAGGAAGCCTCTCGGCGTGGTGGTCGGTGTGGTTCCGTTCAACTTTCCGGCCATGGTTCCGATGTGGATGTTCCCGATCGCACTGGTCTGCGGCAACACTTTCGTTCTCAAGCCATCCGAGAAGGTGCCCACGTTGGCGTTGAAGATGGCATCAATGCTCGCCGACTCGGGCTTGCCGGACGGAGTCTTCAACGTCGTCCAAGGCGGTCAGACGGTTGTGAACGCCCTGATAACGGATCCGCGAGTAGAAGCCGTCAGTTTCGTCGGGTCGACGCCCATCGCGGAGCACATCTACCGGACCGCTACCGAGTCCGGCAAACGCGTGCAGGCGCTCGGCGGCGCCAAGAACCACCTCGTGGTCATGCCGGACGCGGACATAGACAGCGCGGTCAATGCCCTGATGGGATCGGCCTTCGGCTCGGCCGGCGAGCGCTGCATGGCAATCTCCGTCGTCGTGCCCATCGGAGACGGGGTCGCGCAAGCAGTCCGCGACAGACTCGTCGAGCGGATCGCAGCATTGCGCGTAGGTGCGGGCACCGAGCCCGACGTGGAGATGGGTCCGTTGATTACACGCGAGCATCGCGATCGGGTGATCTCCTACCTGTCGGCCGGTGTGGAAGACGGTGCGGAACTCGTTGTGGACGGCCGAGACCGGTGCGATGGACCCGGCTTCTTCCTTGGTGCTTCACTGTTCGATCATGTGACTCCCGAGATGCGGATCTACCGTGAGGAGATCTTCGGGCCCGTTCTCGCGATGGTGCGAGCCGAGTCGTTCGAGGAGGCATTGGAACTCGTCAACGACCACGAATTCGGCAACGGGACTGCGTTGTTCACTGCCGACGGCGGTACCGCGCGCACGTTCATTTCGCGAGTCAGGGCAGGGATGGTCGGGATCAACGTCCCGATTCCGGTCCCGATGGCGTTTCACTCCTTCGGCGGCTGGAAGCGCTCGTTGTTCGGCGACCACCATATCCACGGCAGGGAGGGCGTCCGGTTCTACACGCGGTACAAGACGGCGACGATCCGTTGGCCGCAGGGGCGAAGCTCCGCTGCGGAATTCGTCATGCCGACCGCGAAGTAGGCGGAGCCGGCCGGCCGCGCCTGCTTCCCCGGTAGGCGTTACGCCGCAGCGAGCCCAGCCAGGCGGGTACCTGTTCGACACCCGACGGCATCGTGTCGACCGGATCGAAGGCCACATCGGGATCGACGCCGACCCGCGTCAGATCGACGAACCCGAGCGGTGTGCGGTGATCTGTCCGTCGCGCCTCCAACGACAGGCCACCGCCCGCCTGCAGTGCGTCGGCGAGCGAGGCGAGATCAAGGCCTCCGAGGACGTGCGGGGCCAGCAGTCGCGCCGACACCGTCCAGTGTTCGCCATTCCACGCGAAGGGACTGATCGTCGAGACCTCGAGGTCGTTCCACGTGGCAGTCGGGGTCGGGACGTCGACGACACCGATTCTGCGCACCGGACCCGACAGCAGGAGATCCCAGTGCCGGGGCTCGCCGACGGCGTCGGTGTCTCCGGTCGGCAGTCGGAGGGCCACCCCGACGAGGTCGGGCAGCCCGGCCGGGGTGCCGAGTCCCTTCGATATCCGCACCACTGTCGGACCCGATGCCAGCGGCAGCTGCTCGGCTTCGATTGTGGCGTCGCCGGCGCACACCAGACCGTGTCGATGGACGGCGCGGCCGTGACGCAGACCGGCCACCGTCGCGAAAGTCTTCTCGACGAGCGAACTCGTGCTCTTTGCCAGCATGGCTTCCTCCTGAGGCTCGGTTCGTCGGACCACCGACGAGTACCCGGATCACCGCACGGCCAACCATCGATCGCCGGTGTTTGGGATCGCTCCGCTCGGGGTAGCCGGAGAGGACTCACCGACAGCGAACCGAAGGAGCACGTCATGACCGCGACAACTGTGGAATACGCCCCCGGGACCAGCGTGCGGTGCCGTCTGGCGTCCGGTCACGTCGCCGACTGCGTCGTGGTGGCCGTGCGGCACTTCCCGGTCGACTTCCTCGAGGTGCAGTTCGAGCAGGACGGCCGCCGGATGGCGTTCACCGGCTCGGCGATCGCGAGTGCGATCACACCGGTCTAGGCTCGACGCGCACACGCGAAGCCGCCCACCCCGACGTAGAGGTGGGCGGTTGTCGTGCGGGCCGAGGCCGCGGGTCGCCGCAGGTCAATGCAGCGTCGCCGTGCCGACCCGGTCGACCAGTTCGGTGTCTCCGCCGCGCTGGGCGCAGTGCACACAGCAGTACACCCTGCCGTCCGATTGCACGCCGTGCCCGATGATCGGCGTGTCGCAGACCGTGCAGCGGGGCGCGTGTCCCGCAATCGCGCACTCGAAGCTGTCGTAGACGCCGCGTCCTTCACGGCCCTCCACCGAGATCAGCAGCGCATGTTTGTACTCGTTTCCGCATATGTCACAGACCGCCATGTCGGCTCTCCTTCCGTCGGTCTGCTGTGCAACGGCCAGAAGGCGGCGGACAGGGAGATCCCCGTCCGCCGCCGACGGTCAGTCGACTCAGCTCTGACCGCCTCCGCCGCCGTGGCTGTGCTCGCCGCCGCGGACCTTGGCCTCGTGGGGCTCGTTCTCGGCGCCCTTCTTGCCCGCCTCATGCGGGTCTGCGCCTTCGGACGAACCGAACTGACCGGGGCTGGACTCTCCGCCCTTGCGGGCCTGCTCCTCTGTGTCCGACCGGTTACCGAACTGGCCGGGGTTGTTCGGATCTGCCATGAGAACTCTCCTTCCCTCAGGTGGGGCGTTCTCCCCCACAGTCAGTGAGTACCCGTGTGCACGGGCGTCAAACCCCGACGCCGCATCGGATCGAGAATGCGGTGGTCGGCCGATACCGCGGTCCGGCACGGTCTTGTCACTATCCTGAGAGCCATGGTTATGGCAGACCGCGACGGTGTGAAGACAGCCTCCGGACCGATCACCGCGCTGACGGTGCTGGGTCTGGTCGACAACATGCTCAACGGGCTGGCTCGGGTGCCCTTCAGTCGGCCTTTCCAGGGCGCAGGGGGAATCCTCGACAACATAGGTCAGTCCGTCACCCGGGCCACGGTCCGATCGTTCCTGGGATACTCGGTCAGCCTGCCGATCGAGGACTTCCGCTCCATGGAGAAGATCCTCGACACCGTGTGCGGGGCCATCCTCCATCCGGTGGTCGGATACTTCGGCGGCGTCGAGATCGAGAGCGACGTCGTCGGCGGCCAGGAGGGCGTCTGGTGCCGTGAGAAGGTCGCCGTGCGCGAGGCCGATCCGGAGGTGAAGGCGCGCGACAAGACCATCCTGTATCTGCACGGCGGCGGCTACTTCGGCACCACCCCGAACATGTATCTGATGTTCGCTGCGGCCCTCGTCCGCCTCACGGGATGCCAGGTGTTCATCCCCGACTATCGGATGGCGCCGGAGTTCCCGTTCCCCGCCGCGTTGCACGATGCGGCCGATGCCTACCGGGGGCTGATGGACCTCGGTATCCCCGCCGAGGACATCATCGTCGCCGGCGACTCCGGCGGCGGCGGACTCAGCACCTCGCTGGTCGTCTACCTGCAGGAGCAGGGCATGCCGAAGCCGCGGTCGTTGGTGCTGTTCTCGCCCGAGGTCGACCTCGACCTGTCGCAGGACTCCATCGTCGACAACGCGTCGAAGGATGTCCTGCCCTGGAACATCCCCGTCACCTTCTATCTCCGGGGTATCCAGCCCAACGACGAGCGGGTCTCGGCGGTCTACAGCCATCCGGATCCGGAGTGGTTCCCACCCACGTTCGTGTGCTGGGGCGGCGAGGAGATGTTCCGCGACGCGATCCGGGAGTTCGCCGAGCGGTTGCGCGAGGGCGGCGTGAATCTGCATGCGATGGAGGAACCCGGCATGTTCCACGTCTTCCCCATCCTGATGCCGTGGGCCGAGTCCGCCAAGCGCGTGTTCACGACGATTCGCGAGCTCGCCAAGGAGAACCTCGAATCCGACCCGCGGCCCCAGCCGACCGTCGCACCGGTGCCCTGAACTCGGGCGATTCCGGCTTCCCCGCCTCCGGCGCGGTGCGTACTGCGCTACCGTGAGGCATCCGTTTCGACTGCTATGGGGGAGTCAGCATGCCGTATCTCGGTGGAATCGTCTTCTTGATCTGGGTGGCGGCGTTGATCGACGTGATCATCGCCGACGAGTTCCGCGTCCGTCACCTGCCGAAGGTCGCCTGGGTGCTGATCGTGATCCTGATTCCGCTGGCCGGATCGCTGGTCTGGTTCCTGGTCGGCCGCCCCGAAGGCGGTGCTCCCGTGCCACCCCGGACCACCGGCTTCCCCGAATACGAGCGTCCCGAGTACAAGGCGGCGATCGCCGCCCGCGAGGAAGAGGAGTTCCGTCGCCGGGTTCGCGAACGGGCCGAGGCGCAGCGCCGCCGTGCCGAAGACGACGGGGAGTGACTGCGCCGCACGGCCATCGTGAACGGACGGCGCGTGCCGGTCGGGATTCAGCGGACTGACGAGGAGCGCGTCTCTACTGTCCGCCCGGATTCTCAACACGCCGGTAGCGCAAAGCCATCGCCCCCGACCGGAACTCCTCACGGTGCACCAGCTCGAGTCGGATGCGCTCGCGCAGACCCGACAGCAATGTCGGCCCGTGCCCGGCCAGGACCGGCTGGACGATGAACTCGTACTCGTCGATGAGGCCCGAGTCGGCCAAGGCCAGCGGGAGCGTCACTCCGCCGACCCACAGTCCCCCGCCAGGTTCCTGTTTGAGCCGCCGAACCGCTTCCCCGACATCTCCCGACACCAAGTCCGCATTCCAGTCGACGGTGGCCAGGGTGCTCGACACCACGTACTTCTTCGCCCCGTCGATCGCCTCGGCGAACGGAACCTCCCACTGTTCCATCCAGTCCGGCCATACGCCGGTCGGCGGTCTCCGCCACGCCGACTCCATCATCTGATACGTCACCCGGCCGAGCAGCAGAGCATCGGCTCTCTCCATCTCGGCCGTCCAGTAGGCCATCGACTCCTCGTCCGGCGCGATCCCCGCCTCGTGATGACAGCACCCGTCGAGCGTCACGTTGATCGAGTATCGGAGTGGTCGCATCGCTCTCTCCTCAGCTCGTGAAGTTCCAGCTCAGTGCAGCGTACGACGGATCACCGGTCCGGAGACGGTCGACGGTGACAATGCGGCGGGAACTCGACTAGATCTCGGTGAGCGCTTCTCCGGCAGGGAATGGGAGCGTGAATTCGTCGCCGACGTCACCGATGGCGTCGGAGACCGCGGTAGTGACAATGACCCGATCCGAGTAGAGCTGCCGGATCCGCACCGTGTGTCCGCGGTAGTGAAACCGGTTGCGCAGGAACCCCAGCCCGCGCTCTTCGAGTGCTTCCTCGGCTGCGGACCAATCGGCCACTGGCTCCAGCGGCCGGCCCAGACGGTCGAACGGAATTAGGTCGGGCGCCTGAGACTCGAGGTCGATCCATCCGACGACTTCTCCGTCCTCACGACGGTGTGGGATCCAGTGACTGGGAATGGCGCTCATGGCTTCGCACGCTACCCGGGAGGTTGGCCATTTTTGGTGGTGTGGTGCCTCGGAATGTGCCCGAGGACGGGAAAAGAGCTACCCCTCGTGAGAGGGAGTAGCTCTGACTTCTGTCGAAATTGTGGAGCCTAGGAGATTCGATATCTCTAGGAGCCTCCTGACTGTCCACGACGTGGCTGACGGGGGTCATCGTGGCTGTTGTGGCCCTGTGGTGGTCGGTTTATCTGCAGGTTCTCCTTGACGGGTTTCTTGCGTGGCCGGGTTCCCAGGTCGAGGAGTCGGCTGCGGAGCGCCTCGTTCTCGGTGCGTAGTTGCGCGAGCTGTTCGGTCAGTTCGCGGTTGCGGTCGATTGCGGTTGCGAGCTTGGTGCGGAGGGATTCTGCGGTTGCCGCGGTCGAGCGTTCGGTTCCGGCGGGGGCGGTGCCGCGTTTCGCGTCGATTTCCTGTCGGAGCTGGTGGTGCTTGTAGAGGAAGCTGGTTGAGACGTCGGCGGCGCGGGCGACGGCGACGAAGGTGACGGGTTGTCCGGTGTTGTGCAGCCGGGTGATGGCTCGGCGTGCGCGGGCGGTCGCGCTCGTTGTGCGGGCTGCGGCGGCCGCGGTGAGGCGTGCGGTGCGGTGATCGCGGTCGCCTTCGCTCACCTGGGTTCCTGCGCGTCAGAGCCGATTTCGTCGATGAGCTTGGTGACCTTGTCGAGCATGGTCTTGTTCAGTTCCGCAGCCTGGCTATCACCATTCTCGTGCGCCTGCGTGGCGAGCTGGTGGAGCTGGTCGCGGAGGGTGATGTGCGCGCCGAGGAAAGTGCGACCGCCGGGGTCGTGGAAGGAACAGTCGATGCACGGGTTGGGGCGGAACTCGCAGCGTTGCGTCGCAGGGAGCGTGCAGAACCCGTTGGGCAGTGCGGTGGTGAAGCGGGCTCGCAGTCGCTCGACGGTGGCGTCAGCGCCTTTGTCGGGGTTGGTATCCCAGAACTCTCGGGCCTTGCGCGCGAGGGTGTCGTCGGTGATGCGGGCGTAGGTCGCGGTCATGGTGTCGCTGTGGTGGCCGAGGAAGTCGCGGACTTCCGGTTGGGTCCATCCGTTGTTGAGCAGGCTCATCCCGATGGTGTGGCGGAAGCGGTGGACGTCGCCGCCGGAGATCTTCTCGCCGGTGGTGATGGAGGCGGTGATCTCGTGCTCGCGGAACAGTGCGGCGAGGCGGTGCCGCAGGCCGCTGGTGGACCAGGGCTGGGTTCGGCCAGCGACGGCGCTGGATCGGGCGCCGGGGAAGAGGTGTTCGGCGTCGGGCCCGTAGGTGTCGCGGACGCGGGTCTGCTGGTCGCGGACGATCGTGGCGAGACTGTCGGGGACGGGAAACCGGCGCCAGGCACTGGTTTTGGTCATCCAGTATTCGATCCAGTACCCCTGGTCGCTGTGTTGGAGGCAGTCGATCGGGAGGCTGACGAGTTCGGAGATGCGGCACCCTGCCCACCGTGTGGTGGCGATCATCGCTCGGAGGGTGGGATCGGTGTCCGGGTTGTCGACGATCAGGGTGTCGATGCGTTCGATGACGTCGGGTGGGAAGGGCCTGGGCCGGCGGGTCTTGCGGTGGACGTTCTCGCCGCGGCGCAGGAAGACCGCTGATCCCAGGTCGTCGACGAGTCCGCAGTCGCGGAGTGTTTCCAGCAGGTAGGCGGCGGTGTTCGCGAGCTGGGGGTTCGCCTTGGTGTCGGGGCGGCGGGTCCATTCGAGGTAGTCCAGGAACACCGTCCGGGTGACCGCGGGAGGTTTGGGGACGGTGCCGTCGAGGGTGAGGAACTGGGCGAATTGGCGGGTGGCACGCAGCCACTGGGTGAGTGTTCCCCAGGACATGCTGGAGGTGGAGAGCTGTTGGCGGGCGAGGCGTTTGACGGCGTCCTTGAGCCAGGGCACCGGGACGGTGGCCCAGTCGACGGCAGTTCGTGTCGCCCCGGCTTGGGTGGTGTCGAGGACGAACTCGAATCCGTCGCGCCAGTGCCAGTGATCCGCCGCCCATGGGTCGGGGTCGGTGGCCCCGTGCAGGAGCCGGAAGAACCTGCGGATGTAGGGGGCGCAGAGGGAGTCGAAGTTGGTGTAGGGCCAGTATTGCCGGCACAGCAGCAGCCAGTCGTCGACGGGGCGTTCGGTCAGGGAGCTGGTGATGCGCCCGTGCGCGACGTCGATGAGGACGATCAGGACGCGGCGCAGTCCGGCGTTGGGGGTCCAGTCGCCGCGGCCGATCTTGGTTGCGGCGACGAACCGGATTTCGTCGGCGGCGGTCTGCGGGAGCGGGCGGAAGTCGACCGCCTGGGTGGTGGCAGGCCGGCCGCGTGGCACGCCGACGGGCAGGGCGCTGATGGTGGCCCAGGCGTCGAAGTCGGCGGGCTGTCCGGCGCGGAACCACTGGAAGTAGTGGGCGTAGCACAGGCCCGACGTGGCGCCTGTGCGTCCACTGGGGCCGCCGAGCCAGTACCGTTCGCCGTCGCAGTCGGTGACGGCGCAGGGGTCGGTGGCGGCGCGGCGGCGGTCGCCGGCGACATCGACGACCGGCCAGGTCATTGCGCACCAGGGCCCGTCCGGCACCTGCAAAGCGGAGACATCGGTGCGCCCGGACCGGGCGCGTTCACCGTTACCGTGCGCCATCGCCGTCTCCCTTCACTCGGTGCTGCTGCGGTTCTCGCCAGACCAGATGCTCGGTGTGGCGGAGCTTTTCGGCGAGGTCGTCGCTGGCGAGGTGGATGTAGACGTCGGCGCTGGCCGAGTGGGATTGGCCGAGGCGGGCGGCGATTTCGGCCGCGGTCCATCCGGCCTTGGCCAGGGCGGTGGCGTGGGTGTGGCGGAGCATGTGCGGGTTGAGGTCGTCGATCCCGGCGGCGGCGCCGATCCGTTCGATGAGCTGGTAGGCGTTGGAGTAGGTCATCGGACCACCGACGGGTGGGCGGGAGAGGTTGACGAACACGTAATCACTGTCGACGTAGGCGATCTCACCAAGCAGGTACGCCGCGTACAGGTCGAAGAACCGCCGCGGAGCCTCGACGATGAACTGGGCCTTCTGCTTCGACAGGGCGCCGTTGACGTTGTCGTCGCGCCGGCAGATCATCACCTGCCTGCGCATCGGGTTCAGGTCGCCGTGGCGCAGGCCGAGCGCTTGGCCGACCCGCAGGCCCAGGTCGTACTGCGCCGACAGCAGCAGCCGGTCACGGGCGGTCGACGCCGCGGCGAGCAGCTTGGCGAAGTCGGTCTCGAAGTCGATCACCTGCACGGTCTCGGCCGGCTGCCGGTCGGGCCGGGCCAGTCGGGAGACCTCTCGGGGACGGCGCTTATCGAGGTGGGCGAGGAAGCTGTGCGCGCGCCGCGGCAGCTTCGACGGGTTACGGGTCAGTACCAGGTCCTGCGGCCCGCGGCCCTCGACGCGGTGGAACTCGTAGAACTCACGGACCGCGGCACTGACCGCTTTCACGGTGCCGGGTGCGCGGCCCCCGCACCGTGACGGCAGCGGCGGCAGTCCTGCGGTGAGGACAGCGACGAAGTCGCACAGCTGCTGGAAATCCAGCTCATCCCAGGAGATTCCCCGGGCGGCCAGCCAGCGGTAGAACTGGCTCAGGTGCCGCGCGTACGAGCGGACGGTGTTCTGGGAACGTCCGATCGCCCGCTGCCAGTGCAGGAACTGCTCGATCTCAGGCACCGGCAGCCCGTTCTCGTCGACGACCGTCCACGACCGGACCCCGTGAACCGTGACCGGGGCGGCCCTCATCGCTGGTCCTCGAGGCCGTCGTCGCGGCGCGGCCGGCGGGTCTTGATGTCGGTACGCCGCCGATGCTGCTCATCGCGTACGAGATCCTCAGTGCCGACGAGGTCGTCGGCGGTTAGCCGCCCGGGCAGCCACCGTACGTCCCGCTTGCGCCAGGAGGCGTACCTCTCCTGCACCCGATCCATCGGCACCTCGAACCGTTCCCACTGCACCCCTGGGGCGCTGACCCAGATCCGTCGCACGTGCGAATCGGTGGCCGCGTCGTAGTCCCAGGTCAGCTCGCAGTGCGTAGGATCGCCCACCAGCTGCAGGGTCTGGGAGTCCTGCTTGATGAACGCCTTGCGCCGGGAGTTGGTGCCGTCCATCTCCTTGTGATGGATCGCCAGGTAGGTGCGGCCGTGGCTGCTGACTTCCGACCACTGGTAGGGCCGTTTGACCAGGTGTCCAGGCGGGTGCATCCCCTGGGTGCTCAGCCACACGTTGGTGCCGGCGGAGACGAACGCCGCGACATGGCTGCCCCGCAGTAGCGGCTGCAGCATCGTCTGCAGATGCGCGGGTTGCTCCGCCATGAGTGTGTTCCAGTGATCGACTGCGGCCAGCAGCAGCGCGCCGATACCGATCGTCACCGGACGCAGGATCCGCTGCGCCTCCTTTCGGGACACCGTTCCCTGCAGCGGGTTGAGGTCGTCCATGAGTGTCGTCACGATCTGTCTCCTCTCGATGTAATTACTTGCGTGGAATTTTGCCTAACGTGGTATAGTTCTCAGGTAGACAACACGCCGTGACCTGCAGAATTAGCCACACCGGTTCGCCTCGATCTCGCGACCGAGACGTGCGTCACATCAGCCACTTGCGTTTCAGGTGGAGATAACCGGGCCGGTAGGAAAGTCGCAGTTCACACGGTGTTTCTGCACGGATATGCGGTAGCGGCGCGATAGCGTGAAGCACAAGGATCGATCGAGGATATGGAGGCGATCTGGGTGACGGCACTCATCTCGCAGGCCGAGGCGAATCCGGTGATGGTTGCGCTGACGCGACTGGCGCACGGCTGGTCGAAGAAGCGGCTCGCTGAGGAGGCCGGGGTCTCCGGATCGCACGTCACCCGAGTCGAGGCCGGTGCCCTGCCCCTGGCGGGTAAGGCGCTCGACGACTACGCGCGGGCGTTGCAGTGCCCAGTGGATGCTCTGTGCGTTGCGTTCGAGCGCTCCCCTGCGCAGGGCACACACTTCCGCGCCAACGCCACCACTGCGGAGTGGAAGCGCGACCGCGTCTGGGCGCGCGCCAACCTGGTCGCTATGCGGCTCGGCCGGGTCGCGGCCCACACCGACCTCGATCCGGAGCTGGCGCTGCCCGATCTCGACCCCGGGGACTACGCCGCCGAGCTCGGTGAGATCACCGTCGCGCAGGTCCTACGCCGGCTCTGGCGCATCGCCGGGCCCATCCGGTCGATGACCGAACTGCTGGAGGCGGCCGGGGTCTTCGTCGTCGTCGAGGACTTCCACGACCGCGAGATCGACGCGGTCACCCTGCGCGCCACCGCGCATCACCCGCACCTGGTGTACGTCAACGCGGCACTACCGCCGGACCGGATGCGCATGACCCTCGCGCACGAACTCGGGCACCTGGTGATGGATGCGATGACACTGGTCAGCCCCGCCGAAACCGAGCGACGGGCAAATGTCTTCGCCGCCGAGTTCCTCGCCCCGGTCGACGACATCGGCCCGGCGCTGGACCGTGTCTCGACCCGGACGGTGCACGAGCTCGACGAGCTGCGCCTGGACTGGGGAGTGAGCGAGTCCTCGCTCGTCGTCCGAGCACGCGAGCGCGGCGTGCTCTCCGACCGGCAGTACCGGGCGATGTTCCGACTACTCAACGAAACCGGCCGGATGTACGGCGCCCGGCCCGGTATCCCGGCCGAGACCCCCGAGCTCGCGCGGGATATCCTCGCGCAGCTCGCCACCGACGGCTACAGCAGCACCGAGCTCGACGCCCTGACACTGCTGAGCCCCGACAAGCGCACCTGCCTGTTCGGTGCACCTGACGGTGCTACCGCCGGCAGCCGGCACCTGACCGTCGTTTAACACCGTGGGCCGCCTGGGATGTCACGGTGGGGCTGGAACCGCAAGGACGCGGTCAAAGACCACCACTGGCGAGTCCCGCGCGGTTCGAACAAGGCGGTGCAGGCCAAAGAGCAGGACGACGCCGCAGGTGGCCGCCACAACCGTGCCATTCGCACCGCGCCCGACGCTCTCGGGCGGGTGGTGCTGCGGTGCCAGTACCGGCGCCTGTACGCGGAGCTGCGGTGGACTGATGCGACGAAGAAGTACTCCGAGTACCTCGGCGAGATGACCTGGCATAGCCGCGCCGACAACCTCGCCGCCGCCTGGCGCCTAGCACACGCCCGCGGTCTCACGGCCAAGGTCCCCGAGGAAGGGTCCGCCGAAACCGGTAGCAGCTAACCGCTCTGATGCCGCGCGCTACTGCATCCAGCGGGCGCAGTCTTCGGATGCCCGTGCCAGGACGGTGTCCAGGTGGCGGGTGTCATGCGGGCCGCTGGTGAGGTAGGTGATCGCCGTCTGGTCGTCGAGGTCCGCTGACGGCGCGCACATCCAGCAGGCCGCCGTCCACGGCTCGGCGGCGCGCCGCAGTGTTTGCCAGATGGTCAGCAGTCGCTCGTCCACCCGGCGGCCGTCGGGGAACTGCCACGCGGGGAACACCGGCGTGCCACTGGCCAGTGGCACCCAGATCACCTGCTCCGCGGCGACCATCTGCGCCAGGTCATCGGCGTCCAGACCGAGGTATCCGGTGACACCGTCGGCGTCGTAGAAGGGCCCGACGATCTCGTCGAGTATCGCTCCCGCATCGCCGCCGGTTGTCGTCTCGTCCACGGAGGCGATGATCCGCGCGGCCCGGTGCACTTGTCCACCCGGATAACGTCGCGCCCAGCGTGGATACTGACGACCATGACGGAAAGCGGCGACGAGGTGCGGTTCGTGTCCGGCAATGAGCGGCTGGCGCGGATTCTCGCCGACCCGGACCGGCGGGCCCGGGTGGACGCCATCACCGCCGAGATGGACCTGATCGATCAGCGGTATCGCACGGCCGCACTCCAACTCGACGAAGCGGTGGCCACGACGGCCGCAGAAGTCGGTGCCGGCACGCCCGCCGAGGTGCTCACCGCACTCCAGCGTCATCTCACCGCCGCTGGCGTGCGCGAGCTAGGCATCACGCTCACATTCGATGATCACGACGCGACGGTGCCGTGGACCCGGTTCGCCGACCATCCGCTACGTGACACTCGCGACTGAACGCCGCGCACCGGACCCGCACCGATCTTCTACTTGGGTGCGGCCTCGTCGGGGACGAATCCGCTCGCCGCGGCGTCCGCGGCACACAGGGTCCGGACCCAGCTTCCGCGGCGCGTGAGGCCGCCACCGCGGCCGCACTGCTCGCAGGTCCGCTCCGACCGTCGTTCCGCTGCCCGGATCAGTTCATCGAAGCCCGGCCGGGGCCGGTCCGGTTCGATCTCGACGTAATACCGCAGCCCACCGAACTTCTCCTTGACCTGCACTAGCTGGTAGTCGGGATCGATCGCGCCCAGCTCCTGGTCGAGATCGACGATCAGCCGGTACCAGCCCGGCCCGACATCCAGGGACCCGTACCACCCGGGAAGGAACCGTGCGCGGATCCCCGCCAGGTCATCCTCACTCACCTCGTCGGCCATGCAGACCAGCCTGCCAGGACGCCTACACCACGGTATAAGCGGCCCGGCATGGTCTGTTCGTTTGGGTTCGAGGGTATGCCCCTGGTATTTCGCGCGCGCATTTCGCACACCGCTCCTACCAAGCAGTGCGCCACCGTCGAGCAACCTCCGAATTGGTTACTGGCACGCTCGTACCAATGTCACGAAGATCAGATCGCAACCGCACCCCGCGCCACAAGCCCGAACCCGCACCGCTGGATCACACACCGCTGATGACGGCATTGCGGCAGGTGGAGATCGCCGTCAACGGCTTCAACCGCGAGGCCGCACGGATCGAGACCGAGTACGGCATCGCGATCTATCCAGAGCGGGTGGGCAATATGCACACCGATCTGGCGCGGTACATCGAGGTCGCGATCGGCATCGTCGCACGCAAGCTGCCGGTCGCCGTGTACGGGTCAGACAGCCGGCGCTGGACAGGCCCCCAGTCCCCGCGACAGGTGTTCGCCCTGTACGAGGCAGCCGGCGACAACACCGCCGACTACCTGACGCAGATGACTCTCAACGCCGAGCAGATCAAGGCCAAGAAGGACGACCTCGACCGCAGCCTCAAGCAGAAGTGCCTCCGGCCGAAGACGAACGGGAAACCTTGCCAGATGCGGCCGCTGTACCAGGCCGGAGTCGGCCACCAAGAAGGTTTCGGCTGCTGGCGCCACGCCACCGATGAGGAGAAGCTCGAGCTCGAAAAGTCGCGAATCTCCATTGAGGTCAAGACCGGTTGCCCCGGGTGCAAGGCCGGCCCCGGTGAGGCGTGCCTGATCCCGACAGAGGACGGCCTGACGCCCACGCAGGCCGGCCTGACGATGGTCGACGGCGAGTGGCCGCGGGTGCGGGTCCTCGGTGGCGTCGATATCCACGTCCCGCGGATCGAATTGATCCATCCTCGCGTCCTCGAGCCCGTCGACTAGATCTACGCCTCCACCCACATGATGTCGTCGCCCCGACGGTGGCTGCCTCGCCATAAATCCTCCTCGCATGCCGTTTACCGTGGAGAGACAACGAGCACGAAAGAGATCCAAGGGAGCCCCATGCCAGACAGTGCGAATCTTCCGCGGTCATCCAACCCGAGCGAACCCAGCTCCGAGACGGTGGGGGAACTCACCGCGGGTATGCGCGGCAGGTGGGTGGTGGAATCGCAGGGATCGACGCATCTGTGGGATCTGGACGCCTTGACGTATACGCGTCGCCCTGGCCCTGCCAGCCCGACGGGGGCATTCGACTACGACGGCATTACTCACCGGATCACGAGAGTGAGCCGGTGGCCCCGCGTTGGAGACCAGTCGCTGGTCTGGTTCGACGACCCTGCCAGCCCCTTCGACACCGAGCAGTTCAGGCGTTCGTCGGTCATCGTTTCGATCACCCGTGCCTTGACAGAGACGGACCCAACGCGGGGCCATCGTCGGAATCGCTGAGCGAGCCGCGACCACGTTTGGCCCCTCAAGGGGGCGACGTCGTCGAGCTCGAGCCGCGTCCGGTTTGTCCAGTCAATCATCACAGGCGTCGATCGCCGGAATCTCAGTCCAGCAACTCCCCGGCAGGATCTCTTACGACTCGCCGCCATCGATGACTACTCAACGGCCACACCAAGCACTTCCATAACCGGTATAGATATTTCCGCGTCGATCACTTGCCGCGGGAACTTACCGCGTCGTCCGAATGCGCCGAAAAGTTCCCACGAGTTTCAGCCCTATCCTCAAGGCGCTCCAATTGTTTCGCCTCTGTGCCAGCTACCCCACCGCGGTATACACGTCGCGCGCGCTGGTGTTCAATGCACCTATGCAAAGCACACGGACCTTCTTCAGGACGGGCGTCGGCGCTGCGGCCATCGGACTCGCACTGACAGTTGCGCTCGCGGGTTGTTCCTCAGTGGAGTCGGGGCCGCAGTCGTCGAGCGCGGCACCCCCGGCGGTGATGGAGTTGTGCGACGGTACGGAAGTCTCGTTCGATCGTCCCGTCGAGAAGATCGCTACCGGCAACACCGCAGCACTGGAACTGCTCATTCGTCTGGGGGCTGCCGACAAGGTTGTGGGTACTGCGTGGTCCGACGGGGCCGGTGCGCTGTCCGCCGACGTCCGAGCACAGGCGGAGAAGGTGCCCTCACTGGGGGCCCGCGCAGCCGATAAGGAGAAGCTCCTGCAGTCCGGCGCGCAGGTCTACATCGATCCCTATGAGGGCATGACCATGATGGGTATCACCGGCCCCACGGCGGCGGATTTCCAGGCAGCGGGGATGAAGCGGGTCGTACTCCGCTCGTCCGCCTGCACAGCGTCCCTCACCGCACCGGTCACCACTCTCGACGGTGTGATGGCCGATATCCGGTCGCTGGCAGCCTTGGTCGGGCGGCAGCAGGAGGGTGAGAAGCTGGTCGAGTCGATGCGAACCGAACCCGTAGCCGCTGACGCGATTCGCCCTAAGGTGCTGTACCTGACGTCGGCCCGCAACAACGATCAGGCGAGCACCATCGGCAACCGCCAGATCGGAAACGCGATCATCGAGCTCGCCGGTGGAACGAACATCTTCCGCGCAGTCGATAAGGCGCAGTTCGCGAGCTCGTGGGAGGACGTGGTTGCGGGCGATCCGGACGTGATCGTCGTCGCCGTCACACGGCAGTCGTCTCGGGACGCCGTCGACCGCAGCTACCAGGCGTTGCTCGACCAGCTGAAGAGTGATCCGCGGATCGCAGGCCTACGCGCGGTCCGAGAGGGTAGGTTCGTGCGCGCCTACGCCGAGGACTTCACACTCCCGGGTGTGGAGAACGCGACAGTCATCCGTTCTCTCTCACAAGAGCTTTCCAAGCTTCGATGATGGCCGTCGCGGCACCGGGAGGGTCCCGACGCCTGCTGCTGTGGGGTCTGGGCGTTCCGGCGCTGATCGCCCTATTGGTGCTCGGGGTGACGTTCGGGTCGACCGACATCGCCGTGTCGGATGTTTGGCGAATACTGACCGATCAGTTGCTCGGACGCCCTTTGGTCGAGGGAAGCCACGAGATCATCATCTGGCGTGTCCGGTTCCCCCGGCCGGTTCTCGCGGCGCTGATCGGGGCGGGGCTCGGTGTGGTGGGCGTCGCGGTGCAGGCGATCGTTCGTAACCCGCTGGCCGACCCCTACTTGCTGGGGGTCTCGTCCGGTGCTTCCTTCGGGGCGGTCGCCACTTTGGTTCTCGGAGGCAGTACCGCCGCGGCCCTCGTGTCGACGACTTTCGCGTTACCGGTCACCGCGTTCCTCGGCGCGATGGCGGCGTTCCTGGTGGTGTGGCTCATCGGGGCGCGGGGAGCCGCCGTCGCACCATTGCGGTTGATCCTCGCGGGCGTGGCCATCGGTCAGATCTTCGCCTCGTTCACCAGCTTCCTGGTCTTGCAGGCGGACGACATCAATCTCACCCAGGGGATCCTCCACTGGCTCATGGGCAGTCTTTCGGGTGCCATCGGGCCCGCGATCCCGATTGTCGCAGCGGTCGTCGTCTCAGGGGCGATCGGACTGTTCGCGCTCGCGCGGCCGCTCAACGCGCTCATCGTCGGTGACGAGACCGCGAATTCGCTCGGGATCTCGCCCAAGCGAGTGCGCACGGAGGTGTTCGTGATCACCAGCCTGATGACCGGGGTGATGGTGGCGTTCTCGGGTGCGATCGGGTTCATCGGGCTCGTCATCCCCCACATCGCCCGCTTCCTCGTGGGTACCGACCATCGCAAGCTCCTTCCCGCTTCCGCACTGTGCGGGGCTCTGCTGCTCTCGGGAGTCGATCTCCTGTGCCGGCTGGCCACCAGGGTCATCAACCAGGAACTGCCGATCAACGTCGTCGCCGCGGTAATAGGTGCCCCCACCCTGCTCTACCTCGTCAGCCGCCATCAGAGGAGGACTGCGTGACACCGTCCACGACCGGGCCCACACTCACCGGCGTCCACCTCGACCACGTCGACGTAGTCCTGTCGGGCACCACCATCGTCAACGGTGCGACAGTCGTCGCCGAGCCCGGCCGGATCACCGGGATCGTCGGCCCGAACGGCGGCGGCAAATCGACGCTCCTCCGCACCATCTACCGAGATCTACGACCGCACGCCGGCAAAGTTCTGGTGGGCGACCGCGACATCCGTTCCTTAGGCGCAGCAGAGGCAGCCCGCCTCGTGGCCGCGGTACCGCAGGAGCGCGGAACCGAGTTCGACTTCACCACCGGCGATGTCGTCGCGCTAGGGCGAATCCCACACCAGGGCCGGTTCGGCGGCGCGACCACAACTGATGCCGACGCGGTACGCCGAGCGATCGCCGATGTCGGACTGGAGGGATTCGAGAACCGCACGTTCGCGCACCTGTCCGGTGGCGAGAAGCAACGCGCCCTGCTCGCCCGATGCTTCGCGCAGGGCGGCGAGGTCCTGGTTCTGGACGAACCTACCAATCACCTCGACATCAACCATCAGGTCCAGCTACTACGGATCCTGCGCAGCCGAGCCGCGACCACGGTGATCACCCTGCACGATCTCAACACCGCGGCGGCGGCGTGCGACACCCTGTTCGTCGTGCACCACGGCCGGATCGTCGCGCACGGCGCCCCCGGCGACGTGCTCACTGTCGACCTGCTCGACGCCGTCTTCGGGGTCACGGCAACGGTTTCCACCGATACCCGCTCCGGGCGTCCGATCATCGCCGTCGACTACCTGGGAGGACCGCATGACTGACACGGATACCGGTTTCAACCGGCCACTTCTGGCCGCTGCCGGATTGCTGTCTTTGACCGCGATGGCGGAGATGGGCGTGGTCAACATCGCGCTCCCGTCTCTTGCAGCCGATCTCGGCGTGTCCATCGCGGCTGCGCAGTGGGTGGTTCTCGCCTACCAACTGCCGCTGACGGTGCTCTTGATCCCGGTCGGTTTCCTCCTCGACCGTCGTCCGATGCGCCTGGTTGTGCTTATCGCGCTGGGCGTCTTCGGGCTCAGCGGGATTGCTGCATGGGCGGCGCCCACCGCGCACGGCCTGTGGTGGCTCATCGCAGTCCGTGGTCTACAGGGCGCTGCCGGTGCCATCTTGTTCGTGATGATGCCGATGCTCGCGATCCGGTCCGCTCCTGCCGGACGCGCTCCGACGGCGCTGTCTGTGACCGCCACCCTCGGCCCTGTCGGGGCGGTTCTCGGACCGGTCCTGGGCGGTCTCGCCGTCGATGCGGCCGGTTGGCGGGCCGCCTTCCTGGTCAAGATCCCATTCGCGATTGCCGCGGCACTGCTGATCCTGCGGGCACTGCCCTCCGCCGCCCGAGCACCGGCGCCACCTCCGGGCGCCGACACGAGCGACGGCTCCGGCGGCGTCTTGCTCCGGTCGGCGCGGAGGCTACGGTCGATCACCGCAACCAGAGCTCTGCACGGACTTCTCCTGGGCACGCTCGGCCTCGCCGCAGCGATGCAGGCCATGCAGTTCACCGTGTCCTACGTCTTCCAGACCCAGGGTTGGCAGGCGGCGCGAACCGCCGCGGTGCTGACCACCTTCGCTCTCGTGATGGCGGCGACATCGATGCTCGCCGGGCGGCTGGCCGAGGCGAAAGGCCCCGCGAGGGTAGCGATCACCGGCGCAACGACCGTCGTAGTAGGGCTGACGGCCCTGACCGCGATGCTGGGCCGCACAGACGTCCTTGTCGTGCTGCTCGCCCTGATCGTGGTTGGAGTCGGCATGGGCCTCTACGGAGGCCCCACCCAGGCGTGGGTGATGAAAAGCGCCCCCGCCGGCGCTACTGCGACCGTCGCCGGCACCATGCAGTTGGCGCGAACCGCCGGCTTCGCGATAGGCCCCCTCGTCGCCAGTCTCGCGCTCACCACCTCCCCTCACGGCACCCTCGCCCTGATCGGAGCAACCGCGGGCGCGATCCTCGCCAGCGCGTGCTTTACCGTGACGAACCGGAAGCAGCGCGAGGCCCGTAACGCTTAGCCTGATTGGCGCCGCGCCGCGATTGACGGCGGTCGAGTCTTCCAACCGACTTCAGGGTGCAACAGCCGGGTAGTTCAACGGTGGCGTATCCGCACGGGGTCTCCGTCCCCGAATTGGTGAGTCAGAGTCGCTCGGTGCCAGCGCGATCCATATGACTCCGCGCGGCACCGTGCCGTAGCAGTAAGCTAGATCGGCCGCCCCCTCATGAGCAGTCCGCGCGCTACATCTACCGCGATAGAGCCCCGTGGGGTGGTGGACTTCGGATCGGGCGTGGGCGTCACGCGTTCTGATCAACGAGTCGTTGTGAACGCTAGGCGAGTTGGGCTTGCTCGTCCAGTAGTGCGGCGGCTTTCGCCTTCTCGGCGAGGACCGCGCGGAGCTCGTCCATCGACACCTCGGACATGTAGCGGCGGGTGACTTGCCACTCGTCGTGAGCGTCGATCACCACCGCTGTCGCCAGCCGGAGGAACGCCTCCGAGTTCGGAAAGATCTCCACGACATCGGCGCGGCGCTTGATCTCCTTGTTCAGCCGCTCGATCGGATTGTTCGACCAGATCTTCTGCCAATGGGATTTCGGGAACGGCAAGAACGCGAGCACATCGGTTTTGGCCTCCCGCATCATCGCCGCCACCTTCGGCATCGGCGTATCGAAACTGTCAGCGACCTGATCCCATTGTGCCGCAACGTCTTCGCGGTCAGTGTGCGCGAAGATCGTCCGCACCCCGGCGGTGACGACCGGCTGCTGCTTCGCCGGCACCACCCCATGCAGATTCCGCATGAAATGCACCCGGCACCGCTGCCACGCCGCGCCCGTGAACTGCTGCGCCACAGCAGCTTTCAGACCCGAGTGAGCGTCAGAGATCACCAAGTGCACTCCGTGCAGACCGCGTGCTTTCAAGCTGGTGAGGAAGTCCTTCCAGAACTCATACGATTCACTCTCACCGACCGCGGTGCCGAGCACCTCGCGGGTGCCGGTGTCCGACACCCCCGTCGCCACCACCAGGGTGAGCATGAGGCGGAGGTAACCCACTCAGCCCTGCAAGCCGCCACAGGCGACAACGCTGCCCTCGACTTCTTCGTTCGGTCGACACAAGCCGACGTCTGGCGATTCATCGCCCACCTCAGGCACCGGAGCACCGCGGACGATCTCACCCAAGAGACCTTCCTGCGAGCCATCAAGAGCCTTCCCCGCTTCACTGCCCAGTCGACGGCCCGCACCTGGCTGCTGTCAATCGCCAGACGGGTATGCGCCGACGAGGTGCGTCGCGCCATGTCGCGGCCCCGTATCGCCGGTACCGCCGACTGGGTAGCGGCAGCTGAAACCCGGCGCGCTCAAGTAACACCTATCCGCTGGCAGGAAATCGTAGAGACCAAGGTAATGATCGATCTGCTACCGGAGGATCGGCGTGAGGCACTGGTGCTCACTCAGATCCTCGGACTGTCATACCAGGAAGCGGCCGATGTGCTCGGATGCCCGATCGGCACCGTCCGGTCCCGCGTGGCCCGGGCACGCGAGGCTCTCGTCGAGGCAGCTTCCGCTAGCGACGAACACAGCCGCAGCGTCTAGCACCGGTTGGCAGCGACAGAATCGGCCGCCCGTGACGTCCGCCACAACATAGGCTCTCGAGGGAACTATTGTCAACGCGCGGACGACTGCTCATGTAGCAGTTCACTTACGTATCCGGAGATCATGCGATTCAGCGACCGGGGAGATCGAGGCAGATTGTGACCACCGTCGACGGCCATCCGCAGGATGCGGTCAAGGAGATCCACGACGACAGCGATGGCGTGCGCCGGATCCAGCTGGATGTGACCGGGATGACATGCGGTGCGTGCGCGGCCCGAGTGGAGCGCAAACTCAACAAGGTTGACGGTGTTCGTGCCTCCGTGAACTACGCGACACGCATTGCGACAGTCGACGCGGGCAAAAACCTATCCACCACCGAACTATGCGCTGTCGTCGAAAAAGCCGGCTACGGGGCTACGGCGCGATCGGACACGCCGCAGCCGATCCCAGACGCTGATGCGGAGACAGCAAAGAACCTATTCCGCAGGCTGGCGCTCGCTGTCGTTCTGTTCGTTCCGCTCGCCGACCTTTCCATCGTCTTCGCCGTGGTGCCCAGCACCCGATTCCCCGGCTGGCAGTGGCTGCTGCTTGCACTCGCAGCGCCGATCGTCACGTGGTGCGCCTCCCCCTTCTACAGAGTCGCGGCGAAGAACCTGCGGACCGGCAACGCAAGCATGGAGACTCTCGTCACCATCGGCATCCTCGCGGCGACCGGATGGTCTCTCTACACACTAATAACCGAGTCAGGCAACCCCGACTCTTCGCCTGGCGTGTGGGACGCAATCTGGCACAGCGATTCCATCTACCTGGAGGTCGCGACAGGGGTGACCGTTCTGGTGCTGGCCGGACGCTACTTCGAGGCTAGATCCCGTTCACGGGCTGGCGGCGCACTGCGGGCGCTCGCGGCAATCGGCGCAAAAGACGTGTCGATTCTGTTGACAGACGGCGCGGAAATGCGGATCCCGGCCGGCGAACTGAAAGAAGAGCAGCGGTTCGTCGTCCATCCCGGCGAGACGATCGGTACCGACGGCCTCGTCATTGAAGGCAGCGCTGGCGTCGACATTAGCGCGATGACCGGCGAGTCGCTTCCGGTGGAGGTCGAGCCGGGCGACGCTGTCATCGGTGGCACTACGGTGCTGGACGGGCGACTTATCGTCGAGGCGGCCGCTGTCGGCCCTGATACTCAGTTCGCAGGCATGATGCGGCTCGTTGAGGAGGCGCAGTCGGGGAAAGCGAACGCACAGCGTCTCGCAGACCGCATCGCAAGCGTGTTTGTACCAGTAGTTGTCGTTCTGTCGCTGATCACGCTCGGAGTATGGCTAGCGCTCGGAGAACCGGCCACCGCGAGCGTGTCCGCCGCACTGGCAGTCCTGATAATCGCCTGCCCATGCGCGTTGGGGCTGGCGACCCCCATCGCCGTGATGGTGGCTACCGGTAGGGGCGCACAGCTTGGAATCTTCCTGAAGGGGTACCAGACGCTCGACAGTTCCCGACTTGTTGACACTGTCGTGTTCGACAAGACAGGCACCGTTACCCAAGGCGTCCTCCGAGTTGGCGAGGTGCACACCGTTGAAGGGTTCGCCGACGACGAGGTGCTCTGTCTTGCGGCCGCTGTGGAGAACGCCTCGGAGCACTCAGTAGGCGCGGCGATCGTCGCGGCTACCGACGGCCGCGACCTCGAACCGGTCGATGACTTCCGGGTGGAGCCGGGTCGTGGCGTCTCCGGCGTCGTGGACGGCCGCACAGTGAGCGTCGGTTCACCGCGCTGGACGAGCCGGGCTGCGGTGGTGCCAGCAACCGTGGCGCGCCGATGCAAGGAACTCGAAGCCGAGGGCAAGACGGTCGTCTTCGTAATAGTCGACGACGCCATTGCCGGGCTGATCGCGGTCGCAGACCTCGTCAAGCAGTCCGCCGCTCCTTCGATCGCCGCGCTTCAGGCCGCGGGTCTACGCACGGTGCTGCTTACCGGCGACAACGAAGGGGCGGCGCGCACGGTGGCCGCAGAGGTCGGAATCGACGAGGTTCATTTCGAAATGCTCCCCGACCAAAAAGTGGAGCGGTTGCGGCGCCTGCAGGCCGATGGTCGGTCGGTCGCCATGGTCGGCGACGGCATCAACGATGGGCCTGCGCTCGCGACGGCGGACCTGGGCCTAGCGATCGGCCGCGGCACGGACGTGGCGATCAGCGCCGCCGACATCATCCTGGTGCGCGACGACCTGCGGTCCGTACCCGCGGCCCTCAGTTTGGCGACCGCCACCCAGAGAACCATCCGGACAAACCTGATCTGGGCGTTTGGGTACAACGTCGCCGCGATCCCGATCGCGGCGTTAGGTCTGCTCAATCCACTCATCGCGGGCGGTGCGATGGCGATGTCATCGCTGTTCGTCGTCACCAACAGCCTCCGCCTCCAGCGCTTCGGCCGGACGAAATAGGCTACGTCAGCGCGTGACGATAAAATTGCCGTGCGCGCGGATGGCCTGATCAATAACCTCGTCCGCGATATCCTCGTCAGCATCAATCCTCACCTGCGAGACACCACGGGTGTTGAGGTCGATCTGGACGGACTGGACGCCGGGGATAGCCGAGACATCCTTGGTTACCGTCTCGACGCAGCCGTTGCAGTGCAGTCCGTCGACGGGCACAGTGATCGTTGCCATGGATTCCACCAGTTCCTGATTGGGTTCGATTCTCCGTATCGAGACTATCACTGCATCCCGGTCCCCGACCTCGGAAAGTGCCTCGCCACCTTGGCTTTCAGTGTCGATCGGTGCGCGTTCAGTTGCCGATCGCCGCAGTGCCCTCGGATCACGGCCAGCGGCCAGCGTCAGCGCGCAGGTGAGGCAGAATGCGGCCGCGAGCAGGAGCAGGATTACCCAACTGGCGGGGCGAAGTACCGAGGCGACCACTAATCCGCCTGTGAGTGCGGCCGCGGCGGCAGCACTGGTCCACAGGATGCGACTGCGCGACCACCGAGCCCGCCCTGGAACAGACACCGGTTGCGGCTGCTCGCGGACAGCGCCGAGGATCCTGTCTGCGAGGTCGGGTGCCGGATCTGGGCCGACTGCGTCGAGCGCGCTAACAGCCGCCGCGTACGCGGTGCAGGCAGCGCAGCCCGCAAGATGCTCGTCTACGCGTGCGGAAGGGACATTCTCCCGTTCTCCGTCAAGACGAGCCGACATGGCCTCGCGCGCGACCTCGCACCGCATGCTGTCAGTATGCCTCAGGTCCGTCCGGCGGCTCCTCGTTAGGTCGGCAGGCACTCGAACGGGCGTCATTCAACGGCGCGACCTGGCGAGTTCCTCGAGCATGGCGTTGTAGTCGTCGAGTTCGGCGTCCTCATAGGTTGCCGCGTGCCGGTCGGCACGGCGGCCTGCTCGGCTATCTGATTTGGCCCACTGCGCCACGATTGCGACAACGACGATCAACACCGGGATTTCGCTGATGCCCCAGGCTATGGCTCCGCCAAGCCACTGGTCGTCGAGCCTATCGCTGATCCAAGGTAGGTCGAGCTGGCCGTAGAACTTGTCGCCAATGACGGTCGACATCGTCATCAGGGCGATACCGAAGAACGCGTGGAACGGCATGACCGCGAACAGAAGTCCGATGCGTGCTAGATACGGGATGCGGCGCGGTCCGGGGTCGATGCCGATGATTACCCAGAAGAACAGATAGCCGACGATCAGGAAGTGCAGCGTCAGCAGTACATGCCCCCAATGGTAGCGAGCGAACGTGCCGAAGATCGGCGAGAAGTACACAATGTAGAGCGACAGTACAAAGATCACCAGCGCGATGACCGGATTCGACAGTAATGCCGTCACCTTGGAGTGCAGCACTTTCAATACCCATTCCCGTGGTCCGGGAGGCCCTCCTGCCCGCGCGGCGGGCAGGGTGCGCAGGGCCAGGGTGGCCGGTGCGCCCAGCACCAATAGGACGGGAACAAACATATTGAGCGCCATGTGCTCGGCCATGTGGACGCTGAACATCGCCGATCCGTACGAACGGACGCCGGAGCACACAACGAGCACCAACAGGACGCAACCGGTCGCCCAGGCGAGGGTGCGACCGGCCGGCCACGTGTCACCGCGAGCCTTCAGCCTTCGCACCCCGATCAAGTAGGCGAGGGTCCCGACGATGGTGAGAAGACCAATGAAAAGGTCAAAACGCCAGAACGTAGCGAGAGTCCAGGCGGTCGGGGGGCCGGGCAGTTCGTAGCCTAGGAACACATCCCATGCGGTGAATGGATGGGTCAGGAGCCCGGGCGCGACCCGAGTATCCAGGACAGCCCAGCAGGCGATCGCGGTGAGCATAGCAACTGAGCCTGCAAGGTCGATGCGGCTTGTGTCCCGGCCTTTCCCTGTCGCGCGGAGCGCCCGCACGGACGTCAGGAGGGCGACGATCATTGCCACGACCATCACCCAGGACGCCTCCCCGAACGGCGTGGAGAAAAGAGACTCAGCAGGCAGCAGGAGGCCAAGCAAGGCAAGCGCCGACAGTAGGCCGACCGCATCGGAGACCAAGGTGATCCAGGCGCGCCGCCGATCGACAATCTGCCGATCGGCGCGGCTGTCAAGAACCGGTGCTCGCGCGGCGGCGACCCGGATACCGAACGAGACGGTGAGCGCCAGCGCGAAGAAGATCCCGAGCCCAGTGCTGTAGTCGTGGTTCGGGCCCTGACCCGCATTGCCCGCCACGAACAGTGCGGTTGCCGCGATTCCGGTCGGCACCAGGGCGACGACGTGGACCATCCACGACAGTGAAACCCACCCGAGCACTGTGACCACGGTCGCGCAGACGGCGAGGGTCAGCCAGGCGATTGACTTCTCGCTTATGGCGATTGCGTCGAACACATAGTCGGTCGACATCAATTTGCCCAGCGACGATCCAGCACCGTCTGCGGCCGCAATGATCACCATGCCCCAGGCGAGGAACGCGAGTAAGCAGGTTGCGCGGGCGAAGGTGCGCTGGGCCGGATAGACAGTCGCGTCAATGAATCCAGTGTCATCGAAACGTGCGCACGTGATCACATAGACGAGTGCACCAAGGCTGAGCCCTACGAGCCCAACTCCCGCGAAGTAGCCGACGACGTCGAGCACACTGACGAGGCGGCCCGGATTCGGGTCGCCTCGTTCAGCGAACCGGCTGTCGCCGACGGTCGCAGCGTACAGAGCGAGTGAAAGGAACCCGAAGAGCGCGACTCCCGCGAGTATCGCGCTGACCAGGCGCTTGTGCAGGCGAACCGTCCTCGGCTCGTCGGTGACGACGGTCTTCACTTAGTCACTTGCTCCTAGCCCGCCGGGGTTCGGCGTCGAAGGCCAGTATACGGGCCTGCCTGGTCAGCGGACCGCACTGAGGTGCCGATGAGCACGTCAGTGCAATCATGAGGAGAGGGGCATCAAGCCGGTCTACGCGATGACCCCTCCAGGGAGTCTCCCGCCGCTCGCCCATACGACGGGTCACGCGCGCATAGCCATGAAATTAGACCATTGCCAAGAACATGATTCCCATTCCAGCCGCCATGAACACCTGGCACAGGTCGCTGGAAAAGGCGAGCACGTCGCTCGACTCACTACTGCTGTCATAGGTCGCTCCGCTCACGTTCTGGTCATCCGGCAACTCGAGTAGCCGGATGTGAGTCGGCCTCGGCGGCCTCCCGTGGCGGCTCAGATTCAGGCGCTACTGGCGCGGTTGCACTTCTACGGCGGGCTGCTTGTTGCTCCGTTCATCTTGCTCGCGGCCCTCACTGGTGGCTTGTATGCGATGTCCCCCACCATTGAATCGTTCGTGTACCGATCTGTCCTGGAGGTCCCGGCGTCCGCCGAGCAGGTTCCGCTGCAGGATCAGATTCTCGCAGCACAACAGACTCACCCCGACCTAACTGTTGCGCAGATCTGGCCCTCGGATAAGGCTGGCGATCCGACTCGGATCTTGTTCAACGACCCCAATATCGAGGCTGACGAACAGCGCGCCGTGTTCGTCGATCCCGGAACCGGTCGGGTGATCGGTGATCTACCCAGTTACTCCGGACTGGGGGAGCTTCCATTGCGGCGGTGGGTGTCAGGGCTTCACGAGAACCTGCATCTCGGTGAACCCGGATTCGTGTACTCGGAACTTGCCGCCTCCTGGCTCTGGTTCCTCGTGCTCGGCGGTACGTTCCTGTGGTGGCGCTCGGTGAGGCGCCGCAAGCGCAAGCTGCGCGGCCCGATCCCCCGCATGCTCCGAGGGCTGCCGTCGAAGAAGGGCTCCCGCGTGCGCGCAATGAATCTCCATGCCATCACCGGCTCCGTCGTGGCGGTCGTCCTGATAGGACTCTCGCTCACGGGGATCACCTGGTCCAACACTGCGGGCAAGAGCGTCAACACGATCGTGGCAGAGATGAACTGGAAGGCAACTCCGATCGCGACAAAGGTCTCCGCCGCCGAAACCGTGCCTCTGGACACGGCTGGGCAAGCTACACGGGTACTGCAAACCGCTCGCGCCGAGGGCCTGACCGGGCCACTGCGGCTGTATCCACCGACCGCGATGGACGGCGGTTGGAAGGCATCCGAGCTGTGGGTGCCCGGTCGAGTTGCCTCCGATCAAATCTCCGTCGCAGGAGCTACCGGGCGAACAATCGCTCGTCAGGACTTCGCTGACCTGCCTACATTCAGCAAACTCTCGTCCTGGGGCATCTACCTACACATGGGCACGATGTTCGGTCTACCTCTCCAGATCACGCTGCTCGCCGTTGCGATGGCGATAGTCGCAATCGTCGTCATGGGCTACCGCATGTGGTGGAAACGGCGGCCAACACGGGGTGGCATGGGGACCGCCTTGGGCACTTGGAAAGCGGTCGGCTGGCCCGTCCGCATCGGGGCGCTCGTGATCGCTCTACCCATCGGCTGGTTGCTACCGTACTGGGCCTTCTCGTTGGCCCTGTTCATTGCCATCGACGCGGCGATCCAAGCCAGCAAGCGACCGAAGCTGAGCTAGCTCGACGAGATGCAGCACTCGCAGGTCCCACCACTGTCGACACCGCCGTGATCCTCGCGAGCGCAGGGCGCGGGAACTCGATCGACACGGCATCCGACTAATCCTGTGAGGCGGCGGTCATCACTGAGCCGATCGCCGATGGTGAAGGGTGAAAAAACAATGATGGGTACAACAATCTCGAGGCGGGCAACGATCGCGGCGGTCCTCGTCACCGTAGGTGGAGTTCTCTGCTCGTGCTCCGGAACGACAGCAGATTCCTCGACAACGTCCGGCACGCCATTCGAGCCGGTGACGACGACCGACTGCGAGGGGCGCAACCCTCACCGGTTCGACACCGCACCGACGAAGATCATCAGTTCCAACAACGCCGGCGCGGATCTACTTGCGCGCCTCGGAGCCGGCCAACAAGTGTCAGGGGTGGGCTGGGCTCGCGGTCTCGACGCGCTCGCGCCTGACGTCCGCGACAAGCTCACCTCCGCCCAACGACTCTCGGACGGCAACATCGACAAAGAGAAGCTCCTATCCTCCGGCGCGCAGGTGTTCCTGGCAACGTTCGCGAGCATGGACATGATGGGCACACCCGAGCCCACGGCCGCGGAGTTCCAGGCCGCGAACCTGACGAAGGTGTTCATCAAGTCATCTGCGTGCGCGAAGTACCTCTCCGGTCCCCGCACCGATCTCGACCAGGTCTACTCCGACATCAGCGACCTGGCCGCGCTGACCGGTCACCGCCAGACAGGCGACGAGATGGTCACATCCATGAAGAAAACAATCGAGTCAGCTCGCGGCAAGATCCGATCCGGCTCAAGGACGCCGACTGTCTTCCATTTCGATGTCGCAGCGAGCAAGGACACGCTGACCACACCGGGAAACCGGCAGATCGCCAACGCGATCTACACCCTCGCCGGAACCACCCCGCTGGGCGGCCGCATCGACGGCGCGTTCGGCAAGTTCACCTACGAAGACCTCGTAGCCGCCGACCCGGACTGGATCACGATCGCCGTTCGACGTACCGGCGATGACACCTCGGTACGTGCCGCCCAGGATGCCGCGATCACCTCGCTCGAGGCCGACCCCCGAACCCGCGGACTCAAGGCGGTACGCGAGAAACGCTACATCCGGACCACGTCCGAAGACATGACGCTCGCCGGCCCCGCAAACGCGGAACAGGTCGCGGCCATCGTTGACTCCGTCAGCACATCTCGATAGCCGGACGGAAGCCGATTCCATGAGCACCAGCGAACAGCCTGCACCGTTGTACGGTGAGGACTACTACCGCGACCCCTACCCCCTGTTCTCGTCACTGCGCGAGCAGGGGACGGTTCACCCGGTCGCATTCCCCGCGATCGACGCCTGGCTCGTGACGGGCTACGACGCCGCGCACGCGGCTCTGGGCGACGACCGGCTCGGGAAGAACCACGCCCGCGCCAACGCGCGGTGGCATGCGAAGGCATCGATCATGCCCGAACCACAGCACTCGCGGCTGCAAGTCCACCTGCTACACCAGGATCCGCCTCGGCACACCGCTATGCGCGCGATGATCGCCGACCACTTCACGGCCCGGCGTTCCGAAGCGCACCGCGCCGGCATCCGCGCACATGTGCACGCTCTGATCGATGACCTCCCTGTCGGATCCGTGGACTTCATCGAGGGCTTCGCGGGCCGGCTACCGTTCTTGGCCTTGCGTGATGCGATCGGCCTACCGGACAACCTTGCGCAACAGTTTGACCCGGCATGGGGTGGCGTCGTAGCGCCAGTAGGGCCGGACGATCCCCGACGGCCCCACTACGAAGGGCTGCTACGCGGGCTGGAAGGCTACATTGCCGACGTCGTCGCCCACTTCACCGGCGGCTCCGGCGATCAGAGTGTCCTGCTCGCACGCCTGGTCCGCGAACACGAGCACGGCGATCTCACTTCGAATGAGCTGTCTTCGATCATCTTCCAGCTGCTCGCCGCGGGCCAGGACCCCGTGACCAACCAACTGGGGATGGCGATCCTGACGCTGCTGCGCCATCCCGACGCTCACGCGTGGCTCGTCGCTCATCCCGATGGCATCGATCGCGCCACCGAAGAGCTCCTGCGGTACGAGAGCGCCTTCGGACAGACCACCTGGCGATTCTTCACCGAGGACACCGAATTCGGAGATCACACGGTACCCGCCGGCGACTCGGTGATCATCTCCCTGATGGCCGCCAATCGTGACCCGGCGAAGTTCCGCTGCCCGGCCGAGCTCGACCTGCAGAGAACACCGAATCCGCACCTGGCGTTCGGCCACGGCGTGCACTTTTGCCCCGGTGCCCATCTCGCGCGCATCCAGATCCAGGAGACCCTCACCGCGATCACCGCGCGCATCACAGACCTGCGCCTCGACTGCGAGGAGACCGACCTCGAGTTCCTCCACGCCCCACTCGCTCGCGGTGTGACGAAACTGCCCATCCGGTACAGCGCGGTGAAACCCGCGTGAGCACATCAATCTCGAGAAACGACTCCGAAGACAAGCAGGCGGACCAAGTCGCACGCGAGATCCTTGCGGTGCTTCTGCCACGCAGGCGTACCACCGATGACGACGGGCCAACGCCTGATGACTGGCCCGTGCAGTTGGCGAAGATCCGCACCGCAGTCGAGCGGCGAATCCCGATTGACTTCATCATCCCGGGCTTCCCGTGCAAGTCCCCCAACCCGGCCAAAGTGGCCGGCACGCTGCCCGATGAAGCCGAGCGGGTCGCACTGCACGTTCTCAACGAGATCTGCAGCCAGATATCTCACGTTCATCCGCCAGGAGCACGGGTGACCATCTGCTCCGACGGTCACGTCTTCACCGACATCATCGGTGTCGACGACGAAACGATCGTCGAGTACAACGACGCCCTCGTGAAGATGATCGCCGACGAAGGCCTATCCCACCTCAGCACCTTCGACCTCCGCGAGATCTGGGGCGACGGAGACTTCGCCGCCAAACGCCACCAGCTCGACACCCAGTGGGCACCCGCGCTCGACGACATCCGCGCCGACGTCAAGGCCGGTGGCAACTCCGCCCGGCTCCTGCGCGGCATGACCAGGTTCATGATCGCCGACACCGTCGACTGGGCCGGAACAAAATCACAGCTCCAGAAGAACGCGAAACAGCGCGCTTACCAGCTGATCCGCTTCAGCACCGCATGGGGAAACATCCTCGATATCCACTTCCCCGAAGCGGTCAGGCTCTCCATCCACCCCCAGCCCCGGCTCTCACCGAAACTCGGCATCAAACTGATCGCACCGGACGACGACATCTGGACTACCCCCTGGCACTCGGTACTGGTCTACGACACCTCCGGCCGGCCGCGACTGACCAGTCACGCCGAAGCCCGCGCCAAATACGTTCCCGTCCATCAGGACGGCAGCCTCAGCCACTTCATCGAGCAGCCCCTCACCGGATGCGCCAACGCACAGGAGCTCCCATGACCGACGTCATTAGCGCACAGCCCTCCAGAACCGTCGGAATCGTCCTCTTCGATGGCTTCGAGCTCCTCGATGCCTTCGGCCCCGTCGAAATCCTCAGTGTGCTGCCCAAACACTTCCGGCTGAGCTTCATCAGCACCAACGCGCGCACCGTCCAGAGCTCTCAGGGCGTCTGCGTCATCGCGGACACGACCATTGCCGACGCTGAGCCGGTCGACATACTGATCGTGCCCGGGGGGATCGGAATCGAGCGACTCGTCGCCGACCAGAGGGCACTAGGAGCCCTTCGCGCGCTGGCGGAAACCGCGGAGATCGTGGCCTCCGTGTGCACGGGCACAGCAGCACTGGCAATAGCGGGAATCTTGGACGGTCGCGCAGCTACCAGCAACAAGAAGGCCTTCGACTGGGTCAGATCGTTCGGTCCGAACGTGGACTGGAAGCCTCGGGCACGGTGGGTGACCGACGCGAAGTTCTGGACAGCATCCGGTGTCGCCGCAGGTATGGACATGACTGCAGCGCTGATCAGGCACTTGCATGGTGACGAGACGGCGCAGTACGCGACGGAGATGATCGAGCTCGAGGTGCGGACCGACCCGCACGATGATCCGTTCGCGATCGTCTCCCCTCAGACGTGACCGGGTTCGAGCGATCCGTCTACATCATCGACCTCGACGGGACGATCTACAGCAGTGAAGTCCCCATCTTCGAGGTAATAGGCATCGTCAATCGCCTACCGGCGAGCGACACCTACTACTTGTCGAACAGCGATGTCGCAGACCAGAGGACGATCGCTGCCAAACTTGAATCCATGGGGGTACGCGACGTTGCCGTCGCGAACATCCGGACAGCGCTCGACCTCGCCCCAGCATGGATTGCGGCACAGTACGGCCGCCAGCGCAAGATCTACGCCCCCGGCAACGAACAACTGGCTGAGCACCTCGATGCCGCCGGATTCGAGGTGACGGCACAATCGAATCACCGATGGCCGGTATCAGACGGGATTTGCGTCCTGAGCTCCATGACCGGCACTGCCGGAAGCATCGCTGCGTCCTACCGGCTCGGGTATCCGGACCCGGTTCCGCCAGGGCTAGCGCTCACACACATCGACACCGTCCTTTCCCGCGAAGGGCGCTACATTCCCGGACTCGGGCACGCGGTTATTGGCGCCGGACTCGACCCGGGCGCTCTGCCGCACATCGGCAAGCCCAGCACGTACGGTGCCTCGGATCTCGGCATCGACCCTTCACGACACAGGATCACCGTGATCGGCGACGCAGACATCACAGATGGGCAGCTAGCCACCTCACTCGACGCGCTCTTCCTTCAGGTCCGGCGCCCGGCGCTATCACCGGTACCAGCAGGTGTGATCCCTCGCCGAATCTGATGATCTTCACTGTAGGGCAGGAAGCGGGGAGCCCTACCCGGTTGCTACGTGATTAGAGGGAGTCGCTGCCTCAAGATCAGCGCGGGCCCGCGACACCCTGGAGCGGACAGTCCCGATCGGCACTCCCGTGACGTCAGCAGCTTCGGCGTAACTGAACCCAAGCACTTGGGTCAGCACCAACGCCTCCCGCCGCTCAGGAGACAGGCCCGATAACAAGTCAAGAACGCTCGCGCGGGTCTCCAACCCCATCCCCGGCGCAACGCACGTGGCCTCGAACACAGCCTGGACATCCTGGCTCGCGAGCCGAGGCCGCGCCCGCGCATGCCTGCGAGCATCGACAACAACCCGACGCGCGATGCTAATGAGCCAGGTGCGCGCCGAGGACCGACCTTCGAAACGATGCAAAGCTCCGATGGCGCGCAAGAAGGTTTCTTGCGCCAGGTCCTCGGCGTCCTGCGGACCGCTCAAATGACAGATCACGCGGATCACGTCGCGTTGGGTCGTGCGGATGAACTCCTCCAGCGCTGCGCTCTCACCGCGCCCAGCAGCGAGCGCCAGCTCGGTGAGCTTCGCGTCCGCGCCGGATCTATGCGACATAGCCCATATGAAACCAGGCCAGGAGGCACACGGGTACCTCCAGGGGGTAACAAACTACTACTCTGCGTAGTTGGCGCTCACGGCTTCGCGGGATTCCGTAGCTGCCGATCGTCCTCGACGGATAGCGGTGGCCACGACTAATCTGATCAATTGAGTAGCACTTCGACAGGTAGGAGGGGCACGTGAGCATCGACTGTGATCACGCTCGTGAGGCGCTCTCCGCGGATCTCGACGGAGAGCAGGGCGCCGCGGATGCGGTGAACGCACAGGACCATCTCAGCAATTGTCCGGCATGCCGCAACTGGTACACGGAGATGACGAGGATCAACCGTCGTTTGCGGCTCACGGCGGTCCCTGACTCCGCGCCGACACAAGGTTTCACCGACCGCGTGCTCAGCCTGATCGACCTCAAGACGGTGTGCGGCTGCGGCGACCGGTGCGGTTGCTCCGAGCCGTGCGGCTGCGGTGACCTCTGCGTGTGCCGACAAGGCGCGTGAAACTGGGAACCTCGAGGCCCCGCCGTGCGACTAACTGTATGAAGCGGCCCCTGTGCCGCGGTCGTCAGCATGTCGAAGGGAAACCCGGTGGCTCATGCGCTCGTCTCACGCCTAGCAATCGCGATGATGGTCCTGTCGGTCGTGATCGGATCTAGTACCTCTGCTCCAGCAACCGCCGAAGTCGGCGCTGCAGCAAGCAGTGTCGCGCGCTCGCGCGGCTAAGGGGATTGGAATGCGGACAGCGATAGCCGGACCGGATCCCGTCTTGCTCAGACGTGTCATCGACTTTCACCACGACCTGGCAGCACAGGCTCGCACTATCAGGACCGCAGGTGAGTTGCTCCGGCACATCCCTCTCCCGGTAGATGCCGAGCAACTCGAACGCTCGGCCGAGGACGCCTTGAGGACATTGGCATCCGATCCCCGACTGCAGGCGTGTTGGCCCCCTGTGGACCCGATGTCAGTGAGCCATGACCGACGTGAAGCGCTGCTCCGAGCCAGCGGAGTGTTTTCCGCCGCTGGCTTTCTCGGCCTCTCGTCAGTCGCCCTAGCTACCGTGGTTCCTATCATTGCCGCACTAACGGCAGTCGCGGCGTTCGTTATCGCGATCATCGCTGGGTGCGAGGCTGCGTGGACAGCGGCGTGCCGGCCGGCCCGAGCCAGACAGGAGTTCGCCGCAGGTCTACTCGCGGCCACCGCGGAGATCGGCTCGTCACGGCGGCATGAGGCGACGTAGTAGGTTCCGGCCTGTGCCGGGTTGAACGGCTAAGAGGCGTGTGACCGCAAGGCACGTCTGACGAAGTGGCCGCCTGAATCGTGCTTGAGCGCAGCTCCTCTCACTCCCACGTCAAGAGACATGCGTCATTCGCTGTGATGCGCTCAACTAGAACTGTTCGCACGGTGTGCCGATTCGTCTCGACGCGCCGTGTAGGTAAGCCAATCCCGATGCTCCGTGATGTCGGTGTCCTCTTCGGTGACCAGCGCCGCCAATCTGGCCTGACAGGGCAGTGGCCGGCACGATGATGCTGCTCTGTAATCCCTAGTACCAGTGACTATTAGGACATTGACTGCTAAAATCAGCAGTATGCTTCCTACGGGTCCCCCGGACGATCGATAGCTTCCGCCGGATCACCATCCCAGCGAAGGTCGCGAAGGCGTCCGGGGTGCGGCAGCCCTCGTGGGTCCGAATCGGAGTTGTCGCTGACCAGAGGATCGTCGAGATCGTTCCCACTCGCGGCCCGCGCGGGACGAAGCCCTCCGTACGAGGCAATCCGGATCGCCCGCGCAGGCTGCGGACGTCACGACAGATCGCGCTGCCGGCGGCGGTCCTGGAGTCGGCCGGTCTGGATATCGGGAGCGTAGTGGCGTTCCTGGCCCTGGAGGACCGCATTCATCTGTTCGCCGCGTCGCGGGTCATCGCGCCGGAACCGACGCCCGTGGTAACCGTGAGGAAGAACGACAGGTGACGGCGCGGCGGCATACCCGGACGGTCCCCGCGGAGGCGAGTCAGATCCCGCTGTTCGAGGTCCCTGTCGTCCCGCCGGCGGGTCTCGTCGACGCGGCAGTGGTCACGGCTGCGGAGCTGGTCCTCGATAGCTCGGTGTCAGTGTTGCCACGGACCGAACTGTCGGGGCTTCGCGGGTATCCGGTGGTCCGATGGTCATCGACCGTCGTCGAACGGATGTCGACCGGGGCGGGACCGATGCTCGACGCGCAGGTCCTCGAGCTGTGGGAGATGTGTCCGGCGGAGGGCGCTGGAGCGCCGCCGGCGGCACCGTTGAGCATCGTCGGGTTCGTCGCGACCGGGCAGTGGAAGAGGGCCCTGTATGTCGCCAGCGAGCTTCGCGGGTTCGGGGAAACCGTGGTGCTGACCGAGCGGCGGCCCACGGCGTTGAGCTTGACGGCGGCGGACCTCGCCGGCGTGAGCGTGGTGCACACTTCTCACGCCGGCGAGGAACTGTTGGTGCGGGGGTCGAAGGTTGCCGATCCGCCGCGGATCGTCGCGGTGCGGTACTGGGAGGAGCGGCTATTCGCTCACGCCCTCGCGACCGGAGTGCCGATTACGCCGCAGCCGGCTCCGGCTTGAGGTCGATCCACTCGGACAGGGCACGCTTGCGCCCCCAGTCGCCATTGGTGATCTTCTCGATCTCAATGTTGTATTCGCGCGCGGACTCGCACATCGCGGTCCACGTCTGCGGACCGCTGTGCGTGGCGATCGCCGTCGCCATCCCTCGCCCGAGCGACGCGACTGCGGCCACCGAGTGGGAGAACGCTGCCGACTCGGGCTTGTCCGCGGTGCGGATCCACGTCAATGTCCGGCCGCCGCAGAACGAGCAGTCGCAGTACCACGCCGCGTGTGTCTCGTCCTTGATGAAGTGCCGCTCGAACGCCGTCAGCGACGTGTACGCAAGCAGCTCGGGAACGATGAACGAGACCGACGCGCCCCCACCACCGCCCTCGCGGATGGGGTAGATGTGCCGGTACCTCGATGACGATCCCAACGCGGCGCCGGCGGCGCCGTACGCCAGTGCACCCAAACCCGCGGTGTCGCTGCGTAGCAGCATCACCGGTGTCTCGGCGCCCAGGACGTTCACCAGTCCCGCGACGGCGTTGCGCCGGTCGAACGGGTCGTCGGTGTCCTCGACCATCAACGCCACCGGCAGCCCGTGCACGTCGATCGCGCCGCGCAAGACGTCAGCGTCATGCGTCAACCACCGGCCCGCGATCGGCAACGCCGCGATCACCTTCTCCCCGAACCGCGCGGCAGCCTCGAGCGTGCCCACCAGTCCCGCGGTATCACCCTCGGCCACATACCCTGAGTCGGTCAGGGCCCAGCCCAGACCGGCCCGGCGCTGCACGGTGATCCAGTCCTGCGTCGGTGCCGCGTCCGCGGTCTTGCGATGCTTCTTCCCGCTGTAGAGGTTGGCATCGAGCAGCAGCGACGCTTCCGGGCACCTCTTGAGGGTCTGGTCCGCCGCCGTAGTAGCGACCGCCACCCTCGACGTGCGGGACTGCCACGGCACGGTGTAGACCGCGCCGACACCTTCCGCCGCGATCAGAGCGCGGGTCGGGTCGATCAAGGTAGTCGGGACCTGAACGAACAGGTCCGTCGACATACCCTCGAGCCGGTTCTGCCCGACCTGGACGGGCCGGGCCCCTCCAGCCCGATCAGTGCTGGTGGAATCGGTAGTGCGATCAGAGTCGCGACTGTCGTTGGTCAACGGTGCCTCCTCAAGGCGTTGTGGATGAGCCACCACGCCGAGGTCCACGTCGCTCGCCCACACCAACCATTGCGGTGTTTGGCGAACCCGCGCACACCGTCTACCATCGGAGACGTCATCCAAAGACATTCGCAACGGTCACAGTATCGAGGGCCTGAGCCCTCGGAGCGGTGATTCAGTTGTTCAGCGGAGCCCGGTTCGTCTGCAAACGAGCCGGGCTTCAGCTGTCTCTATTCTAGAGCCTGCACATGACAGGTCCCGGACGTCGTCACCTTTACGTCACCGATGGCCCTACCGACGCGAGGAGCCCCCAGGCCGATGGCCTTGGGGGCTCCTCGCCGACGACATTGTCAGCAACTAATCACATCTGTGGAGGCTAGGGGATTCGAACCCCTGACCCTCGCCTTGCAAAGGCGATGCTCTACCAACTGAGCTAAGCCCCCTTGTGTGGTTGTGCACCCACTGCTGGGCACCGTCCCACCGCCAAACTACGACCTCGTGGCGGACATGTCCACCACAGCATCCCTGCTGGTCAACCCCTTACCGAACCTGTCAGCTGGAGATAACCGGGCGAACTCCTGACATCCGCCTTGCAAAGGCGGCGCTCTACCAACTGAGCTAAGGCCCCGTGCCGGGTCACCGGCCGGTGAATTCTGGTGGGCCTAGGAGGACTTGAACCTCCGACCTCTTCGTTATCAGCGAAGCGCTCTAACCGCCTGAGCTATAGGCCCTTGAACCGAGAATGAAGATTACCCGAACCGCGATACATCTCCAAAACGGCTGGTCACAGCGCTAGTCGAGATCCGCGAGCGTCACCTCGACACCACCGACCATGTCCGCGCACACGTTGTAGATGTAGGCCGAGATGGTGGCGAGGGCTGTGAGAAGAATCGCAGCGACGACACCGAAGAGCGCACTGAACATGAATACCTGGCCGCCGCTGATCAAGTCCTGACCGCTGGTGCTGCCGTCTGCACTGACGAGCGTGCCGAAGGAACTGTTGATCTGATCCCAGATACCCATGCCGCCCAGCACGCCGTAGAGGATGGCGACGGCGATCATCCAGATGAAGAACCCCGCGACCGAGAGGACCCCGGTCACCTTGAACACCGACCACGGGTCGACGCGGCGGATCTGAACCGCGGCACGCAGCGGCGTGCCGACGGCCCGGGCGGGGATCGTCTGACTCGCGGCGCGGGCGATGGCCTGTTCCTTCGCCTGCTCGGTGTGATGAATGGAGTCCAGATCGGGCAGCTCGTCCTTCGGCGCGAGATCCTCGCGCGGAATGTTCCGCGTCTCCGACTCGACGAAGGGGGCGGGCTTGGCACCCGGCTGGTTCGCACCCGGCTGGGGGCCGGCCGGCGGTCCCGCAGGACCGGGCTTTCCGGGCTGAGGCGTCGGCCCCTGCTGAGCCTTGACCGCCGGCATCGGACCGGAAGGCGGACTCGACGGGACCGGTGGCTTCGACTCCGTCCGCGGGGAAGCACCCGACACAACGCCGCGCGGGGGCGGACCGCCGGGACGGTCGTCGCCGACCGTCCCGGCGGCCTTGGCCATCTCCCCCGCGGTCAGCCCGGTCGCGGCGGAGGTCTCCGCACGCTTCCACGGCGGGGGCACGACCCCGCGTTCGACGTTCTTGTCGTCCGGCTGATTCGGTGTGCTCACAGGCGATTCCTCACTGAACGGGTACTACCCCAAACCCTAACCGCTGAGATGGGCTAGTTGTCGTCTGCCGCGCCCTCGTCCTCATCGGGCTCGTCCGCATTGCGCGCGATCGCGATGAGGTTGTCGCCCTCGGACAGATTCATCAGGCGCACGCCCTTGGTCTGCCTGCCGGCCTTTCGGACCTGCTTGGCCTTGGTGCGGATCACGCCTCCACTGGAGGTGATCGCGTAGATCTCGCTGTCGAGATCGACGACGAGAGCACCCACCAGGTCGCCGCGCTTGGGATCGTGCTGGATCGTCAGCACGCCCTTGCCGCCGCGGCCCTGCGCCGAATACTCCTCGATGTCGGTCCGCTTGGCGTAGCCGCCCGACGTCGCGACCAGCAGGAAGGTGTCGGGCCGGACGACGGTGAGGCTGAGCAACTCATCGTCGGCATTGAACCGCATACCCTGCACACCCGAGGTCTGACGTCCCATCGGCCGCAGCGTCTCGTCGTCCGCGGTGAATCGGATCGACTGACCCTTCTTCGACACCAGCAGCAGGTCGTCGTCGGCGCTGCACAGTCGCGCGCCGACCAACTCGTCGTCGCCGCGCAGATTGATCGCCGCGATGCCGCCGGAGCGGTTGGAATCGAAGGCGTCCAGCCGCGACTTCTTGACCAGTCCGTTGCGGGTGGCGAGCACCAGGTACGGCGCGTCGTCGTAGCCGGAGATCCGGATCACCTGCGCGATCCGCTCCTCCGGCTGGAAGGCCAGCAGGTTCGCGACGTGCTGGCCACGGGCGGTGCGGTTGGCCTCCGGCAGTTCGTAGGCCTTGGCGCGGTAGACGCGACCCTTGGTGGTGAAGAACAGCAGCCAGTCGTGGGTGCTCGAGACGAAGAAGTGGGCGACGATGTCGTCCTGCTTCAATCCGGCGCCCTGGACTCCCTTGCCTCCGCGCTTCTGGCTGCGGTAGAGATCGGTCTTGGTGCGCTTGGCGTACCCGGTCTCGGTGATCGTGACGACGACGTCCTCGCGGGCGATCAGGTCCTCGTCGGTCACATCGCCCTCGGCCGGAATGATCCGGGTGCGGCGATCGTCGCCGTACTTGTCGACGACCTCCTTGAGTTCGTCCCTGACGATGGCGCGCTGGCGTTCCGGGCGGGCCAGGATGTCCTTCAGGTCGGCGATCTCGCGCTCGATCTCGGCGAGTTCGTCGATGATCTTCTGCCGCTCGAGAGCCGAGAGTCGACGCAGCTGCATGGCCAGAATCGCATCGGCCTGGATCTCGTCGATGTCGAGCAGATCCATCAGGCCGGTCCGTGCCGCCTCGGTGTTGGCCGACGCGCGGATGAGGGCGATGACCTCGTCGAGCGCGTCGAGCGCCTTCACCAGGCCGCGCAGGATGTGTGCGCGCTCCTCGGCCTTGCGCAGCCGGTACCGGGTGCGCCGGATGATGACGTCGATCTGATGCGCCACGTAGAGGCGGATCATCTGGTCGAGCCGCAGGGTGCGCGGCACACCGTCGACGATCGACAGCATGTTGGCGCCGAAGTTGGTCTGCAGCTGGCTGTGCTTGTACAGGTTGTTGAGCACCACGCGAGCCACGCCGTCACGTCGCAGGGTGATGACGATGCGCAGGCCGGCACGATCGGACGACTGATCCTCGATCTTGCTGATGCCCTTGAGCTTGCCGTCGTTGACCTGCTCGGCGATCGAACTGATCAGATTGTCCGGGTTCACCTGGTACGGGAGCTCGGTGACGACCAGCTGAGTGGTGCCCTTGACCTCCTCGATGTCGACCACCGAGCGCATCCGAATGCTGCCGCGGCCGGTCATGTAGGCATCGCGGATGCCCTGGCTGCCGACGATCAGTCCGGCGGTCGGGAAGTCCGGCCCCTTGACGGCCTCCATGCAGGCGGCGAGCGTCGCCTCCTCGTCGGCCTCCGGGTTCTCCAACGCCCAGAACACGGCGTCCGCGACCTCGCGCAGATTGTGCGGCGGGATGTTGGTCGCCATACCGACCGCGATGCCGCCGGAACCGTTGATCAGCAGATTCGGGACGCGCGACGGCAGCACCGTCGGCTCCTGCGTCTTGCCGTCGTAGTTCGGGATGAAGTCGACGGTCTCCTCGGTGATGTCGCGCAGCATCTCCATGGCCAGCGGAGTGAGTCGGGCCTCGGTGTATCGCATGGCGGCGGCGCCGTCGTTGCCTCGCGAACCGAAGTTGCCCTGACCATCGATGAGCGGGTACCGCATCGACCACGGCTGCGCCAGACGCACCAGCGCGTCGTAGATCGAGCTGTCGCCGTGCGGATGGTAGTTACCCATCGTCTCCGACACCGGGCGGGCCGACTTCACGTAGCCGCGGTCGGGACGGAAACCGGCGTCGAATGATGCGTACAGAAGCCGGCGGTGCACCGGCTTGAGGCCGTCGCGGACCTCCGGCAGGGCGCGTCCGACGATCACGCTCATGGCGTAGTCGATGTAGCTGTTCTGCATCTCCTGCCCGAGATCGACGGGCTCGATGCGGTCCCCGCCGTTGTTCTCTGGCAGATCAGTTTCGTCGCTCATGAATCACTTTCCTGCGGCCAACGCCGCGTGCTGGCATCGGGTGCGGTCCCCGGCACTGCCGGGATCCGCGGAGTCGAAGTCGGTGGACGGATCAGACGTCGAGGAAGCGAACGTCCTTGGCGTTGCGCGCGATGAAGGTGCGGCGTGCCACCACGTCCTCGCCCATGAGGATCGAGAACAGTTCGTCGGCGGCAGCGGCGTCGTCGAGGGTGACCTGCTTGAGGACGCGGACCTCCGGATCCATCGTGGTCTCCCACAGCTCGCTGGCGTTCATCTCGCCCAGACCCTTGTAACGCTGGATGCCGTCGTCCGGGTTGATCTTCTTGCCCGCGGCGCGGCCGGCCTCGAGCAGCGCGTCGCGCTCGCGGTCGTTGTACGCGAACTCCGGCTCGGCGCCCTTCTGCCACTTGAGCTTGTACAGCGGGGGCATCGCGAGGAAGACGTGTCCCTGTTCGATCAACGGCCGCATGAAGCGGAACAGCAGCGTGAGCAGCAGCGTCGCGATGTGCTGACCGTCGACGTCGGCGTCGGCCATCAGCACGATCTTGTGATAGCGCAGCTTGCTGATGTCGAACTCATCGTGGATGCCGGTGCCGAAGGCGGTGATGATCGACTGGACTTCGGCGTTCTTGAGAACGCGGTCGATGCGGGCCTTCTCGACGTTGATGATCTTGCCTCGCAGCGGCAGGATCGCCTGGTACATCGAGTCGCGGCCCGACTTGGCGGAACCGCCCGCGGAGTCGCCCTCCACGATGTAGACCTCGCACTTGCTGGGGTCGTTGCTGCGGCAGTCGGCGAGCTTGCCGGGCAGGCCGCCGATGTCGGTCGCGGTCTTGCGGCGGACGAGCTCACGTGCGCGACGCGCCGCGAGTCGGGCCTGCTGCGAATCCGCGGCCTTGCGGATGATGGTCTTGGCCTCGGCCGGGTTCGCGTCGAACCACATCGCCAGGTGCTCGTTGCACGTCTTCTGGACGAAGCTCTTGACCTCGGTGTTACCGAGCTTGGTCTTGGTCTGGCCCTCGAACTGCGGGTCGGCCACCTTGACGGAGATGACGGCGGCCAGACCCTCTCGGATGTCGTCGCCGGAGAGCTTGCCGTCCTTCTCCTTGATGAGCTTCTTGTCGATCGCATACCGATTGACCGTGCTGGTCAGCGCCGCGCGGAAGCCCTCTTCGTGAGTACCGCCCTCAGCGGTGTTGATGGTGTTGGCGAAGGTGTGGACCGATTCCGCGTATCCCTCGTTCCACTGCATCGCGATCTCGACCTCGTGGCCCTCACCCTTGGCGGTGAAGCCGACGACGGTCTTGTGGATCGGGGCCTTGGTGCGGCTGTTGAGGTGCTTGATGTAGTCGATGAGGCCGTCCGGGTAGTGGTACGTCCGCGTCTTGACCTTAGCGATGGCCGTAGCCTTCTGCTCTTCGGTCTTGATGCTGGCGTCGCCGTCCTCCGACTCCTCCACCTCTGCCTCGAGCACGGCCTCGTGGACCCGCTCGTCGGTCAGGGTGATGGTGAGGCCCTTGTTCAGGAAGGCCATCTCCTGGAGCCGCCGGGCGATCGTCTCGATGTTGTACTCGGTGGTCTCGAAGATCTTCCCGTCGGCCCAGAAGGAGACGCTGGTCCCGGTGCCGGACGCGGCCTCGCCCTCGACGAGCGGACCCGGCTCGGCGTTGGTGTACGTCTGCCGCCACACCGAACCGTTGCGCTTGATCTCCAGCTCGACCTTCGTGGACAGCGCATTGACCACCGAGATGCCGACGCCGTGCAGACCGCCCGACACCGCGTATGAATCGGAGTCGAACTTACCGCCGGCGTGCAGCTGGGTCATGATGACCTCCACCGCGGGCACACCCGTCGCATGCATGCCGACGGGCATGCCACGACCGTCGTCCACGACGCGGATGCCGCCGTCGGCCAGCAGGGTCACGTCGACGCGGGTGGCGTAGCCGGCCATCGCCTCGTCGACCGAGTTGTCGACGACTTCCCAGATCAGGTGGTGCAGACCGCGCTCACCGGTGGAACCGATGTACATGCCGGGACGCTTGCGGACAGCTTCCAGACCCTCGAGGATGCTGATCGAGTCGGCACCGTATTCGCTCGGCTTTGACTTGCCTGACTTCTTAGGTGCGTTGCCGCTGGTGTCTGCCACTCCGGTCAGCTCCCATTCGTGTTGGGGACAGTTACCGACCAGTGTACTTGGTAATCAACCCAGAGCCGCGTTTACCACGCCCCAGTAGCGACGGAGACCGACGAACTTGGTTCAAGCCGGGACCGATCATGGGTCGATCCGGTTTAAAGCCTCTCGTGTCGAAATCGGGCGATCGTTGCGCGGCTCAGCCGTACGTGTCGCGCGGACCGCGTCCGGAGATGTGCCGCGGCCCCTTCCGCCAGGACGGCGCCTGGGGGCCGGTGATCCGCAGACTCGTCACCATTCCGTGGCCGATCACCTTCGCGATCTTCGCGATGATCTGACCCTGCATGTACCGCAGCTGTGTGGCCCACGCCGTCGACTCGGCCCTGACGTGCAGGACGGTTCCCTCGAGCCTCGTCGGGTCGGCGTGGGAGGCGATGTCGTCGCCGACGATCGACGGCCACATGCCGAACAGCGCGCCCTCGGAGATGCGGGACTCCCAGCCGTGCTGCTTGGCGACCCTGCCGACCATGCTTCCCAGCGGTTGCGGGTCGCGAGGGTCCGGACCTGCTCCTGACCAGCGCCGACGCGATCGATCACTGGTCCGGCGCCTGCTTCTGATGGGTGCTGACCGTCCCATGCCGACGGGTTTGCCCTGAGCGCGGGCCAGCGCCCGGGCCTCTTCCAGAGCAGCCCTCGCGAGGTCGTACCCCGACAGCCCCTCCGGCTGCACAGTGGGTTTCTCGTCAGTCATCATCACTCCCCTCGTCCGGAGCGGTATCCGCGCCGGACGCCCCGGCCGAGGTCGGTCCCCCTTCGGGCGCGTCGTCGGCGGTCACCACCGAGTGCCTGCGACCATCATCGTCGGTGACTCCGACACAGATCCGGCGTCCGCCGATCGATTCGGGGATGTCGTCGGCGACGGCGGCGGTGATCAGCAGCTGATCGGCGCCGGAGGTGAACTCGGCCAGCAGTCTGCGCCGGGTGACGTCGAGTTCGGCGAAGACGTCGTCGAGCATGATGATCGGTTCGACGCCGTCGGCCCGCAGCAGTTCGACACTGCCGAGCCGCAGCGACAGCGCGAACGACCAGCTCTCGCCGTGGCTGGCGAAACCCTTCGCGGGTTCGTCGCCGAGACCGAGCAGGAGGTCGTCGCGGTGCGGTCCCACCAGGCACATCCCCCGCTCGATCTCCTTGCTGCGCAGTTCGGCGAGACGCTCGGCGAGGATGTCGCGGATCGCGGGCACCGCGTCGTCACCGCCTGGGCTGGCGTCGACGGCGGCGCCGGCGGCGGACCGGTACGAGATGTGCGCGGGCCTCGAGTGCGGGGCGATCGACGAGTAGGCCTCGGTGACGAACGGGGCGAGCTGCCGCACCACCGCGATGCGGGAGGCGGTGACCTGCGCACCCGTCTCGGCGAGTTGGGCGTCCCACACGTCCAGGGTGCCGAGCACCGAATCGGCCTGTGACCCGCCCCGGCGCATCGCCGCACTCGCAGTCTTGAGCAGCGCGGATCGCTGTCGGAGAACCCGGTCGTAGTCGGCCTTCGCGCCCGCCGCGAGCGGTCGCAGCTGCGCCACCAGTTCGTCGATGAAGCGGCGACGCTCCCCCGGTTCGCCGCGCACGAGTGCGAGGTCCTCGGGTGCGAACAGCACCGCACGCAGGATTCCGAGCACTTCGCGGGTGCGCCGAACCGGTCGCGTGTTGATCGTCGCCTTGTTGGCGCCCTGGGCCGGGATCGTCAGCTCGACGGTGAGTTCGCGGCCGTCGTTCTCCACCGTTGCTGTCACCCGAGCCGCCTCGGCGTCGGTCCGCACCAGCGGAGCGTCGGACGAGACCCGATGCGAGCGCAGGGTCGCGACATAGAACAGCGATTCGAGGAGATTGGTCTTGCCGAAACCGTTGCGACCGACGAAGACCGTGGTCCCGGGCGACAACGTGAACTGCGCGTGCGGCCAGGACCGGAAGTCGCGCAGAGTCAGCTCGCGAACGAACAACGAACCGCTACCTCGCCGTCACGAGTTCGGCGTTGCGGGCTCGCCGGAGCTCTGACCACCGGTCTCGTCGATGCTCTGACCACCGGTCTCGTCGGAGCTCTGACCAGCGGTCTCGCCGATGCTCTGACCAGCGGTGTCGATCATCGCGTGGCCGCCGAACTGGTTCCGCAGAGCCGAGACGGCCTTCAGCGCCGGCGACTCGTCCTGCCGCGAGGCGAATCGGGCGAAGAGTGCCGCCGAGATCACGTTCGCGGGCACCGCATGCCTGATCGCCTCCTCCACCGTCCAGCGACCTTCGCCGGAATCAGTGGTGTAATCCGAGATCCCGGCGAGGCCGGGATCGGCGTCCAGCGCCCGGACCAGCAGTTCCAGCAGCCACGACCGCACCACCGTACCCTGGGTCCAGGCCCGGAGCGTGCCCGTCACATCTTCGATCAGCGGCTCGGCATCGAGCAGTTCGTACCCCTCGGCGTAGGCGTGCATCAGCCCGTACTCGACGCCGTTGTGCACCATTTTCGCGTAGTGACCGGCGCCGACGGGGCCGGCGTGCACGAAGCCGTCTTCACGCTCTCCGTCCGGACGGAGAGCGTCGAAGATCGGCATCACCGTCTCGACGTCGGCCTTTGAGCCGCCGACCATGAGACCGTAGCCGTTCTCGAGACCCCACACGCCACCCGAGACTCCGCAGTCGAGGTACCCGATACCGCGCTCGGCGAGCAGATCCGCGTGGGGCCGATCGTCGGAGTAGTGCGAGTTGCCGCCGTCGATGACGATGTCGCCCGGAGCGAGAAGATCGGCGAGAGCGGCGACGTTCTGCCTGGTGATGTCCCCGGCGGGAACCATCAGCCACACTGCGCGCGGAGTCGACAACGCTCCGACCATCGCCTCGAGGCTCTCCGCATCCGACACCTCCGGCCGCGGGTCGTAGCCGACCACCTCGTGTCCGGCGGCCCTCAGTCGGGTGCGCATGTTGGCGCCCATCTTGCCGAGTCCTACGAGTCCGAGTTGCATGGCGTCCTCTCCGGGAAGGGATTCAGGTCGGCTGCAGAGGCTCAGCCCGGGAGACGGACCGGCATCAGCAGATAGCTGAATTCGCTCGCCGACGCGGCGTAAGCACCCGACTCGTCGGCGGCCGGCTCGTCACCGGACGACGGCCGCAGCACCGCCGGGCGGATCGCCGCGCGACGCTGGCCCGAGCCGTCCGGTTCCGGGTTGGTGAACCCGAACTCCACCGTGTCGGTGCCGATCGCCGCCAGTCCGTCGAGCAGATAGTGGGGGTTGAACGCGATGATGATCGGTTCGCCGTAGAACTGGACAGGCAGCTCTTCCTCGGCCTTTCCGGCTTCGTCGCCGCCCGCGGTGAGCAGCACCGAGTCGCTGGAGAAGTCGAGCCGCACCTGGGCGCCGCGTTCGGCCACCAGTGAGACGCGCTTGATGGATTCGATCAGCGGGGCGCTCTCGACCACCGCGATCGAGGTGTGGTTGGCCGGAAACAGCTGGCGGAACTTCGGGAACTCCGCGTCCAGGAGCCGGGTGGTGGTCTTCTTCGCGTTGTCGGTGATGCCGAGCATCCCCTCGGAGCCGATCGCGTTCACGGCGCCGAACGCGAGTTCGACGTTGCCGGTGGCGTCGGCGCCGGCCGACTTCGCGGCTTCGGAGAGGGTCTTGGCGGGAACGAGCGCCGCACCGGCCGCACTCGCATCCGCCGGGTTCCACTGCAGCTCGCGGACCGCGAGCCGGAAGCGGTCGGTGGCCGCGAGAACCACTTTGTCGCCGTCGATCTCGACGCGAACACCGGTCAGCATCGGCAGGGTGTCGTCCTTGCCCGCGGCCACGGCCACCTGCGAGACGGCTTCGGAGAACAGCTCTGCAGGAACCGATCCGGTGTTCTGCGGCACTTCGGGCAGCTCGGGGTAGTCCTCGACCGGCATCGTCGGCAGCGAGAACTTGGCACTGCCGCAGCTGATCGCGACGCGGCTGCCGTCGATCGTGACGTCGACCGGCTTGTTGGGCAGCGCCTTGGTGATGTCGGCGAGCAGCCGGCCCGAGACCAGGGCTTTTCCGCCTTCGGCGACTTCGGCCGAGATGGTCTGGGTGGCCGAGACCTCGTAGTCGAAACCGGCTACCTGGAGTCCGTGCTCGTCCGCGGTCAGGACGACGCAGCCGAGAACAGGGACGGGCGGCCGGGAAGGCAGGCTCCGGGCCACCCACGCGACAGCATCGGCGAACTCGTCACGCACGACACGAAACTTCATCGGTGGTGTAACCCCTTCTCGACATGCCGGGTCTGGCGCAGGGTGCAGCAGGGCCCGGCGGTGGTTGGTCGCAGAACCCCACTGTAGAGCGCTTCGGCCTCGGATGCGGAACCGGATCGATAACTCGGTCGCGACTTCGGAGCGTCCGGCGAAGCGGACGCGGTCGCGCGGTCGCCGCAGGCTGTGTATGCACACAGCTTCTTTTAAAAGATGTTCTTCAAAGAAGAAATCTTCTTAGTAATAGGCGGTGTGAGTTCTGTGGGTAACAGCTCGTCTGTGCTGGTCACGGCCTCCGACGAGGTGTGGACTCCCGGTGGACGAGGGCGGTGGATGAATCGGGGCGGTTGTGGACGGATCGAACTGTTCAACCGACACGCACCTGTTGTCCACAGAAATCGCCCCTGTTGTCACCAGATCATCCACACGTGCGACGCACGCGCGTCCTGGGCTTTTCCATGGGGTCCCCCTCGCGGAGGAATCGTGAAAAAAGTCGGCGGCGGACTCGTCAGAGTCTGCCGCCGACGTCGAGAGTGCGCGCCAGTGTACCGATCAGCGGTTCGCGCGCTGCTTGATGCGCGCGGTCAACTCCTGCACTTGGTCGTAGATGTTGCGGTTCTCATGCATCTCCTTGCGGATCTTCTTGTCCGCATGCATCACCGTGGTGTGGTCGCGATCGAAGGTCTCACCGATCTTCGGCAACGACAGATCCGTCAGCTCACGGCACAGATACATCGAGATCTGCCGCGGCAGCGTCAGTGCACGGACCTTGCTCGGACCGCAGAGATCGTCGATCGAGAGATCGTAGAAGTCAGCGGTCACCGCCACAATGCTCGCGGCGCTCACGTCCATCGGACCCGAGTCCGGGATCAGCGCCTTGAGCACCACCTCTGCCAGGGTGATGTCGAGTTCTGTGTTGTTGAGAGAGGCGAACGCGGTCACTCGGATGAGGGCGCCCTCCAGCTCGCGGATGTTGCGCTCGATCTTCGACGCGATCAGTTCGAGGACGTCGTCCGGTGCCGCGAGCTTGTCCATCTGGGCCTTCTTGCGGAGGATCGCGATGCGCGTCTCCAGGTCCGGTGGCTGGACGTCGGTGATGAGGCCCCACTCGAACCGGGTGCGGAGCCGGTCCTCGAGTGTCGCGAGCTGCTTGGGCGGCCGGTCGGAGGAGACGACGATCTGCTTGTTCGCATTGTGCAGCGTGTTGAACGTATGGAAGAACTCCTCCTGGATGCCCTCCTTGCCCTCCAGGAACTGGATGTCGTCGATCAACAGCATGTCGATGTCGCGGTACCTGCGCTTGAAGGCGACGCGGCGGTCGTCGCGCAGAGAGTTGATGAAGTCGTTGGTGAACTCCTCGGTCGACACGTACTTCACGCGCATGCCGGGGAAGAGTCGTTGCGAGTAGTGGCCCGCGGCGTGCAGCAGGTGGGTCTTGCCCAGGCCGGACTCGCCCCAGATGAACATCGGGTTGTAGGCGCGCGCCGGATTCTCGGCCACGGCCACGGCCGAGGCGTGTGCGAATCGATTCGACGCGCCGATGACGAAGGTGTCGAAGGTGTACTTCGGATGCAGTGAGGTGGTGCCGTTGTCTGGTGCGCTCGTCTCTCGCTGCTCGAAGTAGTTCGACCACTCGCGCGGTTCCACCGGACGCGACGGCGGCGCCGACTGCGGGTAGTTCAGCGCCGCGAGCTGCTCGTCGGACGGGATCGCGGGACTCGCGGGATAGGTCGGTGTCGGGATCGCCGGGCCGGCGGCGTTCGCGGCGTCGTACGGGGAGCTCGGAACGAATGGTTCCGGTGTGACGTTTGTTGCACCTGTGGCGCCTGAGTGTGGATGAGTATCCCCAGCCGCTTCCGCACCATCCACGGGCTGGGGAGAGATCTCCTCCGGCTCGGCGACGCGGACCGCGATGTCGACGCTCTGGCCGAGGTGTCGACTGAGTGTGAGGCGCACCGCGTCGCGCAGATTCCGTTCGATCTGCTCCTGCACGAGCGTGTTGGGGACGGCCAGCAGTGCGAATCCTTCGATCATCGTCAGCGGCTGGACCAGCGACAACCAGGCTCGTTGCTGTCGGGTGAGCGGCTCCACCTCGGCCGGACCGGTGTTGGCCGACAGATCAGCGACGACTGCGTTCCAGATGTCGGAGAATGACTCCCGGTCGCCGGCCACTGGCTCCCCCTCGTTTGGTCGAATCGGATCGTTTCAGACCTAGAGGGTGCCACGAACGCGGGTCTCGGCGCGAGTTGTCCACAAAGTTGTCCACACCTGTGGATTGTTCTGTGAACAAATCCCACAGGTGTAATTCGGGTCTGGAGATATCTGCAGGTAACCCGTCGTTTGATTTGGTTTCCGGGGGCCAGTACCCTCGAAAGGTCGCCTGTACATGGACTGCGGTAACGCGCGCTCATCACGAGCTCGGCCCCGGCCGATCCATGAGGGGCCGAAGACCGCCTGCAGTTCCAACACGAGGAGTTTCCAGTGGCCAAGGGGAAGCGCACCTTCCAGCCGAACAACCGTCGTCGCGCTCGCGTGCACGGCTTCCGTCTGCGTATGCGGACTCGCGCCGGTCGCGCCATCGTGAACGCACGTCGTTCCAAGGGCCGCGCCAAGCTGACCGCCTGAGTCGCGAATCCGGCCCGGGCAATCGGTGTCGGCCGACTCGGCGCGGATTTCTAGGAAGTCCGATTTCACCCGCACACTCTCCAAGGGTGTGCGGGTTTCGGCACGTGATCTGACAGTTCACGTGGCGCCGGTCGCACCGGCGTGGCCGGACGGGAGTCGATTGCGCCCGGACGTGGCCCTGCACGGTGGGCCGTGGCTCGGCCTGATCATCTCGAAGAAGGTCGGTAACGCCGTGATCCGTCACAGGACCGCACGACGCCTTCGTCGTGCCTTCGCCGAGAGTGCGCCTTCGGTGCTCCCGCCGGAGACCTTCGTGGTACTGCGAGCGCACCCCGGAATCGTGGATCGTTCGAGTTCCGAACTGGCCGAGACGCTGCGCGGCGCGTTCGCCCACCGCAAGGTGGCCGCTGCCTGTGCGCGTGCGGACCGGGGAACGGTCGTCCCATGAGTCTCGGACAGCGGCTCTATCGTCTCCCGCGGGCGAGCTTGATCTTCGTCATCGAGCTCTACCGGACGTGGATCTCGCCGACTCGAATGCCCACCTGTCGGTTCGAACCCACCTGCAGCGGCTACGCCGTCGAAGCGCTCGACAAACACGGATTCGTGTGGGGCTCGGTACTCGCGACGTGGCGCCTGCTGAAGTGCGGCCCGTGGCACAAGCCCGGTTACGACCCGGTCCCCGAACGAGGACCCGTGGAGTGGCTGCGCAGCAAGACTTCAAACAGTGGTGCCACCGCACCAACTTCAGATAGGGGTAAGTGAGCCGTGCTCAACTTCATCTACTACCCGGTGTCCTGGATCATGTGGGTCTGGCACTGGCTGTTCGACAGCATCATGCCGAACTCCCCCGGCTGGGACGGAATAGCGTGGGCCCTGTCGGTGGTGTTCCTGGTCTTCACCCTCCGCGCGATTCTGTACAAGCCGTTCGTCAAGCAGATCCGCACGACGAAGCAGATGCAGGAAATCAACCCGCAGATGCAGGCGATTCGCAAGAAGTACGCCAACGACCGGGTCAAGATGACCGAGGAGATGCAGAAGCTCCAAAAGGAGCACGGCTTCAATCCACTCCTCGGGTGTCTGCCGATGTTCATGCAGATCCCGGTCTTCATCGGTCTGTTCCACGTGTTGCGTTCGTTCAACCGGATGGGTGCGGGCACCTCGATGCCGATCGGCGGTTCGGCCAGCGGCGGCATGACTGCCGAGCAGACCCGCAATACCGCCAACTACGTCTTCAGTGCCGACCAGGTGCAGAACTTCCTGGATGCGCGACTGTTCGGTGTTCCGCTCTCGTCGTACATCACCGAACCGGTCGACCAGTTCAAGGCGTTCGTCGATCCTGGCCAGCCCATCGACTTCTCGCGCTGGCAGATCGCCGCCGTGGTGATCCCGCTGATGATCGTGGCCTCGATCGCCACGCATATGAACTCGCGGGCCTCGGTCGCGCGGCAGAGTGCTGAGGCGATGGACAATCCTCAGACACGGATCATGAACAAGCTCGCACTGTACGTCTTCCCGCTGGGCATTCTGGTCACTGGTCCGTTCTTCCCGGTCGCCATCCTCCTGTACTGGGTCAGCAACAACCTCTGGACCTACGGCCAGCAGCACATCGTCTTCGGACGCATCGCACGTGAAGAAGAAGAGGCGAAGGCCGCGAAGGAAGAGCGGCTCAGGGCCGCAGCACCGAAGCCCGGCGCCCGACCCGACAAGACGAAGAGGGCACCGACCACGGTTGCGGTCGTCGACGGTGAAGTGGACGACGCGTCAGATGAGACGAAGTCCGCCGGCGGCAAGAAGTCGAGTCCAGCCAAGCGCCAGGGCACGACCAAGCCGGCGGCCAACAAGCCGTCTCCCGGGCAGAAGCCGAGTCAAGCGAAGCCGGGCGGAGCCAGGAAATCCGGCAGCAAGCGCAATAAGAAGAAGGGTCGGCCCGGCGGCCGTTGACGGCGCCGCGACTCATTCAGACGTTTCCATTAAGTGAGGTAGAAGATGACGGACCAGACTGTGTCGAGTGACGACACTGAACAGGTCGATCCTGTGGAGCCCATCGAGCAGGACGCTGATCTCGACGAGATCGATGAAGAGGATCAGTTGGTCGAGGAGGGCGAGATCGCCGGCGACTATCTCGAGCAGTTGCTCGACATTCTCGACTTCGACGGCGACATCGATCTCGACGTCGACGGTGACCGAGCGATCGTCAGCATCGACGGCGGCAAGGACCTGACCAAGCTCGTCGGTCGCAACGGCGAGGTGCTCGACTCACTCCAAGAGCTGACGCGACTGGCTGTGCAGCAGTCGACCGGTGACCGCAGCCGCTTGATGCTCGACATCAGCCGCTGGCGTGCTGATCGCCGCGACCGTCTCGCTCGCATCGGCAACGAGGTCGCCGAGCGTGTGCGGGATTCGGGCGAGAGTGAGTCGCTCGACCCGATGACTCCCTTCGAGCGGAAGATCGTGCACGACGCCGTCGCCGCGGTTGACGGAGTTTACAGCGAGAGTGAGGGGGCGGAGCCGAACCGCCGTGTGGTCGTCATCAAGGAATGACGACTCCCCTGATCCGGGGTTAGCCCCGGTTGGATATCCGCAGACGATCCCCGCAACGCTCTGACAACAGGGTGTCGCGGGGATCGTCTTTTCGACACAGTGACTTTATGGGTCCAGGGTCTAAGGCCTTGTCTGAAACTCTCCCATTCGGTTGTTTTGACTTACGTCAGTGTGATTCTCCGGGTCGGCGTCATCAGATGCTCTGAGCGCGTTTCACGTGAAACCCGCGCCCGCGTCCGACTGTCCAGCTCGATCAGCGCTGTTCGCGGCTGGCCCTGTGTTTCACGTGGAACAAGACCAGGGGCTGAAGCTCCGGTCGACGGGTGGCGTCAGGTTGTGGGTTAGATCGGCAACCTGTGGAAATCGGTTCCCGACGTCGGGTGGCGGGTCGGTGCGGACTAAACTGAATGAGGCTGTCCGGCTACGGTGCGAAGTCTGTCCTCAGATGTGTGCTTGCCCTGAGCGTGTCCGCTCCCCTAGCAGGGTGGCCGGTAGTTGTCTCGATCGTGGATCTGCTGCGTGCTTCAGGATCGCGGCTCGCGAGCGGAGCGGGTTTCACGTGAAACCACTCAACCGATCGGGCACCACAACGGCCGTGTTCCACGTGGAACATCGAAGGGATGAATAGATGTCAGAGGATGACCCGACGCCGGCGGCTGCCGAATCGACGCCGGAGATCGCTGCGGCCATATTCGGCGAACGACTGCCGCCGGCCGAGAAGTACGCGCAGATTCTGTCTGAGGAGGGCGTGGTCCGCGGACTCATCGGTCCCCGTGAACTGCCGCAACTCTGGACCAGGCACCTGCTCAACTGTGCCGTTGTCTCCGAGGAGATTCCGGATGGTGCGAGCGTCATCGACATCGGGTCCGGCGCGGGCTTGCCCGGTATCCCCCTCGCGATCGCTCGTCCGGACTTGGCGGTCACTCTCATCGAGCCGTTGCTTCGCCGGACCACCTTTCTTGAGGAAGTGGTCTCCGGGCTTCCACTCGACAACGTGACGGTGGTACGCGGTCGCGCCGAAGAGAAGGCGGTGCTGAAGGCCGTGGAGCCGGCGGATGTAGTCACGTCGCGGGCTGTCGCGCCGCTGGAACGGCTGGCGAAATGGTCCGCTCCCCTGATCCGAGGAGGCGGCAGATTGGTCGCATTGAAGGGGCAGTCTGCGCCTGACGAGATCGCTCGCGATTGGGAGAAGGTGATGAGGTCCGGGATCCGGGATCTGGCAGTGGCTCAATGCGGGACGATGCTGGAGACGCCGACCACGTTGATAGTCGGGCGGCGGAATGAGACAGCACGTGATGCGCGGGCGGCCCGTCGGGCTGCCCGCCGGAACTGATGGAGGCTCAAGAATTGGTGTCATTTCGCCGGAGGGCGCACAATGGAAGCACTGACCGAAGGAGTTCCGGGGTGCCCAACCACGAGCCCAGCGTTTCACGTGAAACGCCACCAGTACCGCCAGTGCAGAGCTACGACGACACCCCGATAGCGACCGCAGCAGCCCGCGCGAGCCAGGTTTTGACCCCCGGCGGCACCGGCAGGCTCCCCCGACCGCCACAGCCGCGGGTGATGACTATCGCGAACCAGAAGGGTGGAGTCGGAAAGACGACATCCGCCGTGAACCTTGCGGCCGGCCTCGCGCTGCACGGCCTCGGGGTCCTGGTCATCGATCTCGATCCGCAGGGTAATGCGAGTACGGCCCTGGGCATCGACCATCGCAAGCCGGGAATCGCGTCTGTATACGAGATGCTTCTCGACGACGTGCCGCTGCGGGAAGCGATCCAGAAGTCGCCGGCGAACGATCGGTTGTACTGCGTGCCGTCAACTCTCGATCTCGCCGGCGCCGAGATCGAGTTGGTTTCCGTCGTAGCGCGCGAGAGTCGCCTGCGAAATGCCCTCGATCCGGCCGTGCTGGCCGAGCTCGAGATCGACTACGTGCTGATCGACTGCCCTCCGTCGCTCGGGCTGTTGACGGTCAACGCGATGGTCGCGGCCCGTGAAGTCCTCATTCCGATCCAGTGCGAGTATTACGCGCTCGAGGGCGTGGGCCAGCTGCTGCGGAATATCGAACTCGTCCAGGCACATCTGAACAAGGAACTGCATGTGTCGACCATTCTGTTGACCATGTATGACGGCCGCACCAAGCTCGCGGATCAGGTGGCTGCGGAGGTTCGGAATCACTTCGGCGACAAGGTGCTGTCGACGATCATTCCCCGCAGTGTGAAGGTCTCCGAAGCTCCGGGCTTCGGTATGACGATCATCGAGTACGACCCGGGTTCACGTGGATCCATGAGTTATCTCGACGCCGCCCGTGAGCTGGCGGAGCGAGGCGCTGCTGTAGGAGGAACGGTATGAGTCAGCGAGACACTCAACGTCGCGGAGGTCTGGGACGAGGTCTGGCAGCACTGATTCCTACGGGGCCGAGCGATGACGATCACGGTGTGAATACCACGAAGATGGGTTCCGCCGCCGCGGACGTCGTCATCGGTGGCGGATCACCGAAGGTCGGTGCTGCGGTGGCGGAGAAGCCATCGTCGGATCTCCTCGCGCCGACCGGTCCCGCGCCCTCAGCGTCACAGGCCTCTTCCGCGAGCGGTGGAGCAGACGAGATCGGCGCCGTCTACCGTGAGATCGCACCGAGCGATATCGAGCCGAACCCGAAGCAGCCGCGCACAGTCTTCGACGAGGAGGCGCTCTCCGAACTCGAGCACTCGATTCGGGAGTTCGGTCTCATGCAACCGATCGTGGTGCGGGAGCTCCCCTCCCCCGGCGCGAATGGCGCGCGCTATCAGCTCATCATGGGCGAACGACGGTGGCGCGCCGGCAGCAATGTGGGCCTGGAGACCATCCCGGCCATCGTTCGGGAGACCCCGGATGGCGATCTGCTCCGAGACGCTCTGCTGGAGAACATTCACCGAGCACAGCTGAACCCACTCGAAGAGGCCGCCGCCTATCAGCAGTTGCTCGAAGAGTTCGACGTGACACACGAAGAGCTCGCCACTCGGCTCGGTCGATCACGCCCGGTGATCACCAACATGATCCGGCTGCTGCGGCTCCCGATTCCGGTCCAGCGCAGGGTTGCGGCCGGTGTCCTCTCCGCCGGGCATGCTCGCGCACTCCTCGCTCTGGAAGCGGGTGCCGACGCACAGGAGGCACTGGCGGCGCGGATCGTCGCGGAGGGACTGTCGGTCCGAGCCACGGAGGAAGCAGTCACTCTCGCGAATCGGGACGGCGTCGACGACAAGCCCGCCGCGAAGAAGCGGAAGCCGATGGAGATGCCGGGGCTGCAGGATGTGGCGAACCGGCTGTCCGATCGTCTCGATACCAAGGTGACGGTGAGCCTGGGTAAGCGGAAGGGACGCGTATCGATCGAATTCGGATCGGTCGACGATCTGGAGCGGATCGTCAATGTGATCGCCGAACAGACCGAAAAGTAGTCCCGCAAAGGGGTATACGAGAATACGTGGCTGTTTCGTCACTGTGACGGCGTCCATGTGTGGCGCTAAACCTTGACGATCTTCCGCCGCGAGAAGGAGGAGACCGCAGCGATGGGTCTGTCTGTGGTGCCACTGGAGCTCGAAGACTTCGAGACTCTGCCGCTGCATTCCCGTCGTTGCGTCTTCTGGGAGGTCGATCGGACCGGTGGGTCGCCCGCGATCGACACGGTGATCACCGGAGGTGATAAGCGCACGGACTCCGCCGGACCCGAGAGTGAGTTCGACAAAGAGGCTTGGCTGTCGGGACTGCTGCTGGAATGGGGTGTGTGCTGTCAGGTCGCTGTGGAACCCACGACCGGACGAGTCGTCGGTGCCGCCTTCTACTCCCCGCCGGGACGGGTGCCCCGCGCGCAGCACTTCCCCACCGCCCCGGTCGGTGCGGATGCCGTTCTACTCACTACGATTCGCATGGAACCGGGCTTCGAGAGCGAGTCGACGGCACTGCTCGACGCCGTCGTGGCCGACCTCGTCCGGCGCGGAGTGCGCGCGGTGGAGGCGTTCGGTTTCAGCGGCGACGACGAGTCCCTCGCGATGGATCTGGTGACGTTGCTTCTCGGCAGCGGCCTGGCCGCTGACGTGTGCCGCCGGTGCATTCTGCCGACCCGACTGCTGACGGACTTCGGGTTCGAGGTGGTCGCCGACGACCCGTACCTGCCGCGTCTGAGGCTCGAACTCGACGAGGGCCTGGGTTGGAAGAGCCAGGTGGAGCGTGCGCTCCGGAAACTGGTGGAGACCCCGCCGGCGGAAATGCTGGCGGACCCGATCAGTCAGCCGGTGACCTGTTCTGCCGCAAGCAGTTCGGCGAACGTGTAAGTTCCGGTCGGCCGGTCGTTCTCACCGAGCAGGTACAGCCGCTTGACTGCGACCAGGACGGCTTCGGCGATGGTGTCGCGGATGGCGGGGTCGCTCAGCTGCGCGGCGTCGTGAGGATTGGTGATGTAGCCGGCTTCGATCACGATGACCGGCATCCGCGTGGAGCGCAGGATGTTCCAGGTCCGTGGGTGGCTGCGGCAGTCGAGGAAGCCGGTGCGTGCCACGATCTCCCGCTGGATGTACCCGGCGAGATTGCGCCCGATCGTGGAGTAGGAACCGTGCGTGTTGCCGAAGTAGAACGTCGCGAGCCCGCTGGCCTTCTCGTTCGGGTAATGGCCGGTTCGCAACGAGATCATCAGGTCGACATCGGCGAGATTGGCCACCCGCACACGGTCGTCGTCGGTCGGGGTCGTCTTCGCGTCATGCGACAGGAATGTCTCCATACCCGCGGCGGACATCCGGCCCTCGAGACGGGCCGCCAGATCCCAGAGCAGGGTGTTCTCGTTCCCGATGGGGCTCTCGTCGCCGGGATCGATCAGAATTCGCTTACCGGTGAGCTGCGGACCGGACTTGCGAACGTGCTCCTCCTCGCGGATCGCGTGCGGCGAGCCGCCGGTGACGCGGGTGCCGAGACGTTCCAGTGATCGCAGCGTCGCGGGCCCGCAGATGCCGTCGGACGAGAGACCGTACTCGGTCTGGTACAGGCAGACGGCGTGGTGCGTCACCTCGCTGAAGATTCCATCCACCAGTCCGTGGTAGTAGCCGAGATTCTGCAGGCGCGACTGGAGCGTGGCGACGTCGTCGCCCGTCATCGGCGCGGAGAGCCGGTAGAGCAGAATGCGGGCGCCCAGACGGTACGAGGCTTCGCGCAGGGCGGTGTAGGTGGCGTATCCGACGATCCCGTCGACGATCAGTCCGCGTTCCTGCTGGAAGGCGCGCACCGCACGGTCGCAGGCCTTGTCGAAGACCGCCTCGGGCGGCGACCAGGGGCCCTGCGTGGTGGACGGCGGGGTGGGTGCAGCGTCGGGCAGTAATCCACGGGTGGCCAGAATGGCCCTGATCTCGGCTACCGCAGAACCGTGGTCCCCCAGACGCAACACCTGCATACGTACTTCCCACTCTCTCGATACCGCCGACCCGGACCGAGGCATTGCTGATCCGAGACTCGCACCATTCTCTCAGCCAGCGCCGGGCGCGACAAATGATCGCGCCGTTCTGTGACGATCGGCCCACGGCCCGGGTGCGGGCGTGGGCCGATCGGCAGCGATGTCAGGCGAGGACGTCGGACAGTTCGCGAAGCAGAGCCGCCTTGGGCTTGGCGCCCATGATGGTCTTGACCGGCTTACCGCCGGAGAAGAGCATGAGCGTGGGAATGCTCATGATCTGGTACTCGCGGGCGACGTTCGGGTTCTGGTCGACGTCGACCTTCGCGACGGTCAGCTTGTCGCTGTTGTCGCGGGCGATCTCCTCGAGCACCGGAGCCACCATTTTGCAGGGGCCGCACCAGGTGGCCCAGAAGTCGACGAGGACGGGCTTGGACCCGGAGGCCTCGATCACGTCGCCGGCGAAGGTCGCGTCGGTGACTGCAACGGTGTTCTCAGACATTCTTCCTCCTGAATGGTCGTCGGCTCGGATGGCCGGCGTGAGGTTCGGTCAGGCGTGGGCCTGGTCGGCGAGCCATCGTTCGGCGTCGATAGCGGCCGAACAGCCGCTGCCGGCGGCGGTGATCGCCTGTCGGTAGGTGTGGTCGACGAGATCGCCGCAAGCGAAGACGCCGGGAAGGTTGGTGTACGTGGTGCGGCCGACGACCTTGACGTAACCGTCGTCGTCGAGCTGGACCTGTCCCTTGACGAGATCGCTTCGCGGATCGTGACCGATCGCGACGAACATTCCCGTCGCGTCGAGCGTCCGGACCTCTCCGGTCTCGGTGTCGGTGAGCTCCAGTTCGGTGACGGTGTTCTCGCCCTTGACCGCCGAGACGGTCGCATTGGTGATGAATCGGATCTTCTCGTTCTCGCGAGCGCGTTCGAGCATGATCTTCGAGGCGCGGAACTCGTCGCGGCGGTGGATCAGCGTGACCGACTTCGCGAACTTGGTCAGGAAGGTCGCTTCCTCCATCGCTGAGTCGCCGCCACCGACCACCGCGATGTCCTGGTCCCGGAAGAAGAAGCCGTCGCAGGTGGCGCATGCGGAGACACCGCGGCCGAGCAGTTCCTGCTCGCCCGGGACGTTCAGATAACGTGCCGCCGCCCCCATCGCGAGGATGACGCTGCGGGCCCGGTGGACTTCGCCGGCGACCTCGACCTCTTTGATCTCGCCCTCGAGCCGCAGGGCGTCGACCTCCTCCATGCGCAGGTCGGCTCCGAAGCGGAGCGCCTGCTCGCGCATCTCGTCCATCAGTTCGGGACCCTGGATCCCCTTCTGGAAGCCGGGGAAGTTCTCGACCTCGGTCGTCGTCATGAGGGCGCCGCCGAAGGAGATGCCCTCGAAGACCAACGGCGACAGTTCGGCCCGGGCAGCGTAGATCGCCGCCGTGTAGCCGGCAGGCCCCGACCCGACGATGATCACGTCATGGATCTGGTTCTGGTTGTCGCTCATCAATCCTCCGTTGTCGCGTAGTCCGCTCGGTGCGGCCTGCATCGTGCGATGACGCCGGGCAGACGCATCAGTCAACACCAGAGTATGGCGCGATGTTCCCGCGTGTGCGTTCCGGTGCGGCGCACCTCACCGAGGAGCCGTTCGGCGCGACGGTTCAGCCACCGGTGAGTCGGTCGATCACGGAATCGAGACGGGCCGCGATCGCATCGGGCATCGGCGCCGCCGACTGCCCGCGTTCTCGCAGCTCCGTCTGCACGCGATCGAGCGCGGCGAGCACTTGAGCGGCGTGCGGATCGGCGGCGAGCCGACTCCGGACGTGTGCGGCGACTTCGGGCTCGAGTGCGTCCGCGTGCAGATCCGCCAGCAGCTCCGTCGAGTACGGCGGCTCAGGCGCGGGGCGGCCCGCCCGGTGCTTCGCTGAAGGAACCATGATCTTTGAGAATCGCCTATCGTCCGTCGTCGCCATCCACACTACTTAGACGCACGTGCCGACGAATCGGTTCCGGCGATGATCTCCGGTGAGTCGGCCGGAGCCCTAACAGTCATCGTCCAGATACTCGAGAACCATCGCGAGCTTGGCCCGGCCGCGGGAGCAGCGGCTCTTGACCGTCCCGCAGGCCACCGACAGGATCGCCGCGGCGTCGCGGATCGAGTATCCGTGATAGTCGACGAGAATGACGGCGTCCCGCTGGTCGGGCGGCAGTACGTCGAGAGCTCGGCCGATCGACAGTCCGACGTCGATCCCGACCGTGTAGTCGCGTTCGTCGGCGAGCAGTGCCGACTCGAACTCGATGAGGGGCATGGTCTCGTGACAGCGGATGCGGCGCAGGCGGTCGAGGCAGGAGTTCACGACGATCTTGTGCAACCAGCTCGACACTGATGCGTCGGCTCGGTAGGAGGTGGCCGTGCGGTAGATGGAGATCCACGCGTCCTGCATCGCGTCCGCGGCGTCGTCCTCATTGCCTGTGGTGCGTAAGGCGATGGCCCAGAGATGATTCCGGTGCCGTTCGTACAGTTCGCGGAACGCTCCGGCGTCGCCCCCGATGTGTGCGCGAAGCAAGTGCGCATCGGTCTTCTGATCGATGATCCCCCGAGTCATGCGACGACACTAAGCGCGAAACAGTGCCGGATTCGAGCTTTTCCTCACTTTGTGGATGGTTGTTGGCGAACCTGTGGACGAATCGCGCGGTGAAGCCGACTTATGCACATCAGAGTGTGTTCTCGAGGCTCTGTCCGCCTCGGTGCCGTTGTCGCCGCCGCTCTTACTAGGCTGGTCTCATGAGCGACGACAAGCCCTTGGCCGCTTGGCGGGCCGCCCGATCGATGGGCCGGATGGCCGTTCCCGGTGAGCTGGCGCTGACCAAGACGCACGTCGTCTTCGAGCCGAAGTCGAAGCGAGCCGCCGGCGCGCGCTTCTCGGTCGCGCTGAAGTTCGTGGCAGCCGTCGGGTCGGCGCCGGGAACCGGCAGGCTGCTCTCCGGCGGCAAGGCCGATCGTCTGTGTCTCACCCTCGGTGACGGTTCGGAGTGGTTGTTCGTGATCGCGGAACTGGACGACGCGTGCACACGGATCCGTGAGCGTCTCACGGCGAACCGCTGACCGTCGCCCGGTGCGACGGCGGCCGGCTCAGCCGAAGATCTTGTCGTAGGTGGCGACGAACATCTCGGTGACCACATCGTGGACCGAGTCCACCTGGAACAGATCGGGGCCGGCCTGCTCGTTGATCGGGTCGGTCAGTGCCATCTGCCAGTCGACGAGCAACTGCGTGATGGCGCCGACGAGGCCGATGGCCGCGAGCTTCTGCTTCGGAGTGGTCGGCCGTCCGTTGCTCGCGAATCCGGCGATCAGATCGGCCCAGTCGTGAATGGCGCCGAGCCGCAACTTCTCGATCTCGGGTGCCACGCCGACCACCTCGATGAGGATGACCCGCGCCCGCCGCGGATCTTCCACGAGACTGTTGATGAAGCCGCCCAATGCCTCCTCGGCGAGGATCGGGATGACAGCCGCCGGAACCGGTCCGTCGGCCACGCCGGCGCGATCGATGACCTCGGTGGCCGCCGCGATCGTCGCGCTGCGAGCGATGTCGACGCAACGCTGGTACACCGCTGCAAGAAGATTCACTCGGTCGGGAAACGACTCGTAGAAGTACCGCTGCGTCAGACCGGCTTCGTCGCAGATCTTCTTGACCGAGACGTTGACGTATCCCTCGGTGCCGAACAACTCCACACCCGCTTCCACGAGCGCGGATCGTCGTTGTTTCTGTCGCTCCGCGGCGGACACACCCCCGTATGTTCGCCCACCACTGTTTTTGTTCATCGAATCAGATTCTACCGCCGAGGCGATTCGGGCCAGGGGTTGGCACCGCATATCTGACACGGTACTGTGTCAAATAAATCGGACGAGAACAATCCGTCCGTGCGTTCTGGAGGGGTGGAGATTGCTGGACTTCCTGCCCGAACCGATGCGGGAGCCGACGGTGCTCGCGATCCCGTTCTTCGCGGTTCTGCTGCTGTTGGAGACCTACGCCGCGGCCAAGTTGGAGCGGGAGGACGGCGACGGCCGGCCGCCCAAGGGCTCCTATGAGCGCAGGGACGCGCGGACGTCGATCCTGATGGGGCTCGTCTCGATCGGGACGTCGGCCTTCTGGAAGTTCGTCGCTCTGTTCGGGTACAGCGCGCTGTTCGCGTACGTCGCGCCGTGGCATCTGCCGGTCGACGCCTGGTACACCTGGGTGATCGGCTTCATCGCTCTCGACTTCCTCTTCTACTGGGAGCACCGGATCGCCCACCGGGTACGCCTGGTCTGGGCCACTCACCAAGCCCACCACTCCAGCGAGTACTTCAATTTCGCGACGGCGCTCCGGCAGAAGTGGAACAACAGCATGGGTATCATCATGTGGGCGCCCCTCCCCCTGCTCGGCTTCCCGCCCGCGGTGGTCTTCGCCGTGTACTCGCTGAACCTCGTCTATCAGTTCTGGATCCACACCGAGCGGATCGACAAGATGTGGAAACCCTTCGAGTTCGTGATGAACACGCCCTCGCACCACCGAGTGCATCACGGCAGCGATCCGGAATACCTCGACCGCAATTACGGCGGCACCTTCATCGTCTGGGACCGGCTCTTCGGCTCGTTCCAGCCCGAACTCGACCGGCCGCACTACGGGCTCACCAAGCCCGTCGAGACCTACAACATCTGGACCCTGCAGACGCACGAGTACGTGAACATCGCCCGCGACGTCCGCGAGGCCCCGTCTCTGCGCGCCAAGCTCGGCTACGTCTTCGGTCCGCCCGGGTGGGCGCCGGCTCCGGAGAAGGTCTCGTCGTGAGCCGTCAGGAGACGCTGACCTTCGAGATCACGGCCTGGTAGTCGCCGCTCGGCCCCACGGGCAGAGTGGTGAGCCAGACGATGAAGTACGGCGCCGACGCCGGCTCGTCGACCTTGATCGTCGTGGACTTGGAGTCCACGGTTCCGCCGCCGACCTGCGTGGTCTGATCGAGGCTGGTCGGAGACCTCTGGTCCGACGTCCGCAGCTCCACTTGGAAGCCGGGAGTGGTGGTCGTGATCGTCACCGATCGCACGGTGTTGTCGCCGCCGGTGGCGAAGAGCAGCCCCATCCCCGACTTGAGACCGCCGAACTGCGGACTGCCACGGTAGGCGTCGGTCCGCCAGGCCGGCGGGGTGCCGGTGAGCACGTTCTGGATGTTCGGTGCGGAGTCGGGCGGTTCGCCGGACACGTCCAGGAGCGTCACCGACTTGAGGCTCACCGCCGGAGCCGCGGGAGTGCGAGCGGGTGCCGACGTCGCCGATGCGCTCTCACTCGGCAGGATCGAGTCGATATCGGACTCGGTGTTGCCCGAGCCGCCGAAGACGTTGGTCATCGCGACCACCACGGCGACGATCAGGAAGAGCACGAACAGACCGGCGCCCGCCAGCAGCGCGGTGTTGCGGCGACCCGCCTCACCCTCGCCCAGCAGGCGTTCCTTGCGCGTCCTCGACAGCGGCGCCACGGAGACCGGAGCCTCCCGGGACTCGACGCGCGGGATCATGTCGGTCTTGAGATCGACCACGGTCGCCTGGTCCAGGACGTGCTGGACGGTGGCCGCGGTGCGGATGCCCCGGTCGCCCTCGAGAGCGCGCGAGGCGACGGCCGAGATCTCGAACGGGATCTCGGGCTTCACCGCGCGCGGTGCGATCGGACGCGACGGATGCTCGGGATCGGGCTCGGCGGGCGGAATCCCGCCGACCGGCGCGGAACCCGCTGTCGCGACCGCACCGGTGGCGGCGTCGAGCGGCCAGCGGTTGAGCAGCAGCGCGTACAGGACCGCTCCGAGACCGCGGACGTCGCCGGTCCGGTCGTCACCGGGGATGACCGCCGGGAAGGCGAGGACCGCATCACCGTCGGTGCTGACGCGGATCCGGTCCGGGTGGTCGATCGACAGAGTCGCACCGGTGCGGTGCGCTGCTTCGGCGCCCGCGGCCAGAGCCCGGACCGCGCGCGCGGCACCCATCGCCGACGGCGACGTGGCCGCGACCTCCTTGAGCGAGGAGCCGTGAATCCATTCGGTGACGATCACGCCGCCGGAAGCACTGCGGACCACGTCGAGCACCCGGGCCACGCCGGCCGAGTGGAGCTGGCCGAGCCGACGGGTGCGATTCAGAATCGCGCGGGGACCGGTGTCGTCGTCGCGGTCGCCCGGCCGGATCGGCGGCGCCTTCTGTTCGGGGTCGACGAACGTGAGGCCGACTTCGCGGTCGAGTCCGGTGTCCTTGGCGCGCCAGAACTCCAGGCCGCGGGTTCCGCCCTCCTTCTCGAGGAGGCGGTAGCGCCCACCGGCGATGGCGGCGCCCGGAACCAGGCGAGGTCCGCGCGGCGGTCCCATGATGCGGGTGGCCTCACTGGACGGACCAGTCGGCGAACCGGCGGCCGGGCCGGTCGGACGGCCGCCCTTGTTGCCGTTCTGGCCCATCGGCGGAACTCCTCGTTGACGTGGTGGCCCGTAGGGCCGAGGTCGAGGACCGGGACCTCCCACAACCGGGAGGACCATGGTCTCGCCCACCGCCCCGCCGGACAACACCGAATACTCCTGCCACGTCGCGGTGCCTCGATCGAACCGGCGACGGACGTCTACTTGACCAGCGTACGGGACCGAATCGTCCGAGGTGATCCGCGGGATCTGGATGGTCATCGTCCGCGAGTCGGAGTCGTCGGCCGACGGTGTGGGTGCAGGGGCGAGTGCCGGAATGAACCGTCCGAGGAGACGCTGCACCGTGTTGCTGATGGTGACCATCTCGGGGATCTTCAGTGCGGTCAGCAGCAGGTAGGTGACGCCCAGGACGATGATCGCGGTGAATCCGAGATAGACCACCGAGCCGATCTTGCCCGCCTGCGTCGACATCTCGTCGAGCCCGGTGAGATCGGCGACGAGCCACACCGCGAGTGCGACGGCGAGCGAGACTCCGATCGCCTGATATGTCGTGCGGGTGACGTCGGAGAGCCGGGTGATGCCGAGGCGCTTGTGCAGCAGCATCTGACCGACGATCGCGCCCACCAGATAGCCCAGACCGTTGGAGAGCGAGAGCCACCGGACGATGAGCTCGGGATCGTCGAAGATCACCGGACCGAGATACGACGACGCGACCTTGACGGCCGTGATCCCGACGACCATGAGGGTCGGGGTCCAGGCGTCCTCGCGCGCATAGAACACACGCAGCTGCACGAGGGTCATCGCGTACGGAATCAACGTGAACGCGCCCCACGACAGCACCGACCCCAGCTGAGACGCGGTATCGGCGTCGAACTTGCCGAAATTGAAGATCGCGATGCCGATGGCCGGGCCGAAGAAGGTCATGAAGGCCACCGTCGGTACCAGCGCGATCATTGTCAGTCGTGTCGCGAGGGACATGTCATCGATGACGGCGTCGGTGTCGTCGGCGGCCGCGTTGCGCGAGAGACGCGGCATGATCGCGGTCAGGATGGTGACGCCGAGGACGCCGTAAGGCAGCTGGAGCAGTTGCCAGTGGGTCGCGTACACCGAGATTCCCGACGCGGTGGCGTGGGCGGCGATCCGGTAAGTGATCACGAGCCCGACCTGCAGTACCAGGACGTACGCGACGATCGCGACGGCCATGCCCCCGAACTGCCGCAGCCGGGCGTCGATACCCCACTCGAGCTTCAGATGGACGCCGACCTTGCGGAGGAAGGGCATCAGGATCGCGGCCTGCATCACCACGCCGAGCGTGGTGCCGATGCCGAGGACGAGCAGTTTCGGCTCCGACATCCGGACCGGGTTCAGCGTCATCTCGCCCGGCATCGCCCAGTACAGCACCAGCGTGGTGATCTGAACGACGTTGTTCAGGACCGGCGCCCACGCACCGGGTTTGAACAGGCCCTTCATGTTCAGAATCGCGATGAACAGCGCCGACAGTCCGTAGAAGAGGATCTCGGGCAGCAGCAGATACGCGAGTGCGGTGGTCAGCGGCCGGTTCACCTGGCCGTCGCCGACGTTCAACAGGGTCAGCAGGGGCGCCGCGACGATCGCGATGAGACTGGCGACGCCGAGCAGCACCAGTGTCAGGGTGAAGATGCGGTTGATGAAGCCGGCGCCGCCGTCGGCGTCCTCGTTCTCGGCGCGCACCAGCACCGGGATGACGATGGCGGTCAGCACCGCGCCGAGGACCACTTCGGCGATCATGCTCGGGAGCACGTAGGCGGCCTGGAAGGCAGACGCGACCGCGCCGCCGAGCATCGCCAGGACCAGGACGGTCCTGATGAATCCGGTGATCCGGCTGATCAGGGTCGCGATGGCGATGGAGCCGCCGGTGCGCATGATGCCGACGTCGGAGTCGTCGGGCTTCACCGCCGGAGCGTCCGCTCCGCCGCCGTTCGCCGCCCCGGGGCTCACCGCCGCCGGCTCAGCCCTGGCGGCGCCCGGCCCGGCGTCGCGCGGATCTCCGGTGCGCTGGTTCGGACGATTGCTCATTCACGCTCCCCGCTGTCCCTCGGCCCACTGTCCCACGGCCCAGAGTCCCCCGCCGCGCGTTCTCCGGGCAACTCGCCGTCGAGTTGCCCATCCGCGGCCCGTTCCGCCTCAAGTCTGTCCTGATAGCTCAGCGTCGCCTGTTCCAGGTCCTCCTCGTCCGGCTCCGGCCGGTCCTCGTCGGCGGGGTCGGGCTCGCCGCGGAACCGATGCCACAGCCGGCGTGCGGTCAGCAGGATCAAGATGACGGCCGCACCGACGGTGATCCAGAACAGCGGCTTGCCGTACGCGTTCGCGTAGATCGAGAGTTCGATGGGCGTGCTCAGCGGCACGTCGCTGGAGGTGACCAGCGAGATGTGCACCGTCGCCGGTTCCGAGCTCGACGCGTGGGTGGGGATCTGGAGTTGCCGGGTTCCGGCGGCCGGGATCTCGACGGTGCCGACGTCGCCCACCTCCAGGGCGCTGGGTGCGTCGATGTCCAGCCGTACCCGGATCGGAAGCGCCAGATCGTTCCGGACCACCAGGAGCAGCGGGCTCCGCTCGGAGGCCAGGGTGTATCGGCCGCTGGGATCGAGCAGGGAAACCGCTTGCTGCATGTTGCCGAGAGTGATGCCCACCGCGGTCAGCCGATCGGTGCGCTGGCCGCGCGCCACCGCGTTATCGGTGGTCGACGCGCTCGACACCGCGCGCAGCAGGTCGTCGCGCAAGGGCGCCAGGTATTCGGCCGGCGTGGTGACGGTCTCGGCGTTTCCGACCAGGGCGGCCTGCATGTGGTCGATACGGTCCAGCCGCTGACGCACCGTCTCGGCGTCGCTCTGCGTGATCGGGTATCCCGCCGCCGCGTCGGGCGAGATGTCGCCGGGCACGTCGAGTTCGGCGGGGGTGGCGGCGGCAGGCAGCTCGTCCACCACGGTCGCGAGCGGCACCGGGCGGGCGGTGCCCGAAGACAGCATGAGCTCGGCGGTGTCGTGCAGTGCCTGTGCGTCCTGCACGGTCGGTGACCAATAGGTCGGCGGCATGATGAACGCCGACCGCCCGGTGGTCGGGAGCCTGGTCGAATCCGCTTCGGCCGACGCGGTGGGCGCCGGAGCGTCAAGCATCGGGAAGGCCAGGGCGGCGGCGGCCGCCTGCCTGCGGCTCACCGCCGACTCGCCCGAGAGGTTCGGCTGCTGCCAGTTGGGAACGATCGCAGGCACCACCGGCGTGAGCCCGGCGCCTCCGATGGCCGCGCTGATCGCGATGTCGTAGCTCTGCAGATGCGTCGCCTGGCTCCGGTAACGGCCGGACGCCGATCCCGAGGTGGGTGCGCGGTCGGCGCCGAGAGGAGTCAGCGACGTGGCTGCGATGGCCGCCGAGGTGACGCCGAGTTCGGACAGCAGATCGCGGCCGGCGTCGGTGAGCGTTCCGGTGGCGGGAATGGTGAGACCGCGCACGGTCTTGACGCCGAGGATCGCATCGACGGTGTCGTACGGATTCAGCACGGCGCGCCGCGCGAGCCCGGCGTCGTTGACGGTGCGGAGGGAGTCGAGGCCGGCCTGTGCGAAAGGCAGTGCGGTGACGCACATTCGGCTCGCGACCTGCGTGAGGCCGCGCAGCCACGACTTGGCCGCCGAGGCGCCCTGCCCGTCGTGGGTGCGGGCCTCGGGGTCTGCCGGATCGTCGGTGACGACGTAGCCGTCGGCCATTCTCGTGACTGTGAGCAGCAGGTCGGGGTCGACGGCGAGACAGGTCGAGTCGCGCACCGGGTCGTCGGGACTCGCCGCCGGTTCGGTGGTTCCGGGGCCGACGGTCGGCGGAGTGTCGGAGGACGCGGTGCCCGCGAGTTGCTCCAGCGCTTGCAACGACATCCCGAGGCGGCCGTCGGGCTGCAGGGAATGGCCCAGGGCGTCGCTCGTGAGCCGCAGCTCCGCGGTGCCGCCGCCGAGGATGCCCGCGGCTTCCTGCGGTGCGGCCGCGAGCGGCCAGATCATCGTGAACGGTGCGGGGCGGGAGGTGTTCGGCGCGATCGATCCGTCCCGGCCGAGCAGTGGAGCGCCGGGCGCACCGGTGGCCGGGTCGACGTAGTTCTGCGCGCGGGTGCGGCTGGCGGGCAGCGACAGCACCGGGAGCAGCGTGCGCGAATCCGCGATCGACACGGTGCCCGCGTCGCGCGGAGTGCCGATCACGTCGACCATCAGCGGATACACCCCGGCCTCGGTGAGATCGAGACCGGTGGGGCCGTTCACGGGGACCGAGATGGTGAAATCGGCCGACTCGCCGGTTCCCAGGGTGCCGGTGACGTGCCGCGAGGTGCTGCTCACCGAGTAGTCGGCCGAGGGTGAGGTCAGTGAGCTGCGCAGCTGGAAGGACTCGGTGAGCGCGTGACCGCGCTGCAGCCGCACGCTGACGTCGCTGATCGGTTTGCCCGCGGTGTTGACCACGCGACCGCGGACAGTCACACGATCGCCGGTGGAACTGGTGACGGTGGTCGGAGTGACCTCGGTCAGTCCGAGTGTGGCGTACGACGAGGTGGAAGCCGAATCAGCGTGCGCCACAGGCACTGCGCCGACGGTCAGGGCCAGCAGGACGGCGACCGCCGACAGCACGAACAGAAGTGACGAACGCCGCGACGGGATTCGGTCAGCTGTCACCGGATGCGGTGCGACGCGGGCGCCGCCGGCGTCGACGAGGTTTCGGCGCCGGCGGCGGCTCGTTGCGTCGCTGGTTGCGTGCGGCTGCGGCTTTCTCATAGTCGTTCGGCTCGGTGCGGAGGCAGCTGGCTTCTGACTGCGCCAACCGGTGTGGGTCGCTCTGCAGATCAGCGATCACCGATTCGGCCATCCGCGCCAGACGTCGCTCGTCAGAGTACGTCAGTCGACGGGGCAGCTCGCTCAACGGGACCCACGCCACGGCGCTGACCTCGTAGTCGGCGTCCGACAGCTCGCCGCCGGTGAATCGCAGGAGGTAGTGATGCACCGTCTTGTGGATGCGGCGACCCTCGCTGACGAACCAGTAGTCGATCTTGCCGAGCGGCGCGACGATGGTGCCTTCGATGCCGGTCTCCTCGGCGACCTCCCGGATCGCGGTCTGCTCAGCCGTCTCGCCGGTCTCGATATGCCCCTTCGGAAGCGACCACATCATGCGCCCGCGCCTGTCGATGCGGCCGATCAGCGCGGCCGACAGCTCTCCGAACGGAGCGTCGATGTCGGAGAGCACCAGGCCGCCGGCCGACGTCTCGCGGACCGTGTGCAGCCGCGGTCCGCCCTCGGCCTCGGGCTTGCGTGCGGTACGGCGCTTGGTGCGGGGCATGGCCGCGGGACTGTTGGACCCGCTGCGGCGCGCCCGGCTGGCGAGATCGGACGGCTTGGTCCGCCCGTCGTCGGCGCTCTGCTGCGACCCTGCCTTCGAAGTGAGGTTCTTCGGCGCCGCGTTCTTGGCGCCGCCGTTGCCCTTCGACCCCGCGTTTCGCGGTCCCGGTTTCGGTTTCGCCGATTCGCCGGACCCCGCTTCGGCCGCAGAGTCCGTGTTCTGCTGCTGCCCGCCTCCGCGTCCGGAACGCCTGCCGCGCCGGCGTCTGCCGCGACGATTGTGCCGGGAACGTCCGGCCTGGGTGCTTCCGCCCGCGGCCTGCGCCGCATTATCCTGAGAGCCGGAGCCGTTCGGCCCGGAGGCACCCTCGGACACCGGAGCGTCGGAATCGACGTCCGGGCGCTGCAGCGAGGGTTCAGCGGACACACCCCGATGCTAGCCGCTCGTAACCGGGTGTTAGCCGAACAGGTTGAGCGGGTCGGCAGTCGGTAGTCTGTCATCCCATGACCGACACAGCGCCACGTGGACAGATGAGCGCCGCCGAGCGCTCCGAACGGCGTACGCGACTGCTGGCGTCGGCGGCGGTGACCTTGAACTCTCTCGGCGACGTCCTGACTCCGCTGGCGGACCGGTTCGCCGAGAGCGGGCACGAGCTGTACCTCGTCGGCGGCTCGGTGCGCGACGCCGTCCTCGGCCGACTGGCGGGCGATCTCGACTTCACCACCGACGCCCGGCCCGAGACGATCGCCGAGATCCTCTCGACCTGGGGGGACGCGGTATGGGACACCGGCATCGAGTTCGGCACGGTCAGCGCCGCGCGCGGGGGCGAGACGGTGGAGATCACCACCTTCCGCTCCGACATCTACGACCAGCAGAGCCGGAACCCCGTCGTGACCTTCGGCGACACGCTCGAAGGCGATCTGGTCCGCCGGGACTTCCGCATCAACGCGATGGCGGTCCGGCTGCTCCCGGGGGGCGGTCAGGAGTTCTGTGATCCGCTCGACGGCATGGCGGATCTGCTCGCCGGCGTCATCGACACCCCGGCCGCGCCGGAGTCGTCGTTCAATGACGATCCCCTCCGAATGCTGCGCGGCGTGCGTTTCGTCTCACAGCTGGGCTTCCGGCTCTCCGACCGCGTGCGCCGCGCCATCGGTGAGATGGCCGGGCAGATCGAGCGGATCACCGCCGAGCGGATCCGGGTGGAACTCGACAAGATGATCTGCGGCGAGCATCCGATCGAGGCCGTCGACCTGCTGGTGGACACGGGTCTGGCCGAGTTGATCATTCCCGAGATCCCGGGGATGAAGCTCACCATCGACGAGCATCACCAGCACAAGGACGTCTACCAGCATTCGCTCACGGTGCTCAAGCAGGCGATCGACCTCGAGACCGGCGACCCCGACCCGGTTCTGCGCTGGGCCGCGCTGCTGCACGACATCGGCAAGCCCGCCACCCGCAGGCACGAGGAGGGCGGCGGCGTCAGCTTCCACCACCACGAGGTGGTCGGCGCCAAGATGGTCCGCAAGCGGATGCGGGCGCTCAAGTACCCGAAGGCGGTCGTCGACGACGTCTCGCAACTGGTCTTCCTGCACCTGCGCTTCCACGGCTACGGCGACGGCAAGTGGACCGATTCGGCGGTTCGCCGGTACGTCAACGACGCCGGTCCGCTCCTCGACCGGCTCCACAAGCTGGTGCGCGCCGACTGCACCACCCGCAACAAGCGCCGCGCCCGGCGTCTGCAGGAGACGTACGACGATCTCGAGCACCGCATCGCCGTGCTGCGGGAGGCCGAGGACCTCGATCGGGTCCGACCGGATCTCGACGGCAACGCGATCATGCAGCTGCTCGGTCTCCCGCCCGGCCCGGTGGTCGGTGAGGCCTGGCGGTACCTGAAGGAGCTTCGGCTCGACAGCGGGCCGATGAGCCGCGAGGACGCCGAGGCGGCTCTGCGCGCATGGTGGGCGGACCGCAACGGCGACTGATCGGGCCCGGAGCCACAGGGTAGATTCAAGGCATGTACTGCAGCGAACTCGGTGAACAGTGGCATGCAGCGAGAGTGGAACCCTCGATCGGGCATCTCGACGCCGCCTCGGCCGGGCGTTCGTCGAACGCGGTCATCACGACTCTGCACGAACACCTGATCCGCGAGGCCAGGAACGGTTCCTACATCGCCGCCGACGAACGCGCAGAGGCCCTTGAAGCCGGCCGCCGCGCACTGGGCTCGCTGATCGGCCATCGCGCCGAGGAGATCGTCTTCCGAGACAGCGCGCGGTCGGCGCTGCGTGCGCTGCTCAACACCATGGCGCTCCCGCTCTCCCCCACGGTATGGGTCGCGAAGAATGAGTTCGGTCCCAACCTGCTGGAGTTCGAACGCCGCGACTTCGCGGTCCGCACCATGCCCGAGGGCGACGTGTACGGGCACGTCGACGTCGACTCGCTGGAGAACATGCTGCAGTTCGAGCAGCCCGACTTCATCCATGTCTGCCACATCGGTTCGGCGAGCGGACTGGTGCAGCCGGTGGCGAAGATCGTCGAGGTGGCGCACAACGCGGGCGTTCCGGTGATCGTCGACATGGCGCAGTCGGTGGGGCATGTGCCCACCGTGACCGGCGCGGACGTGGTCTACGGCACCTCGCGCAAGTGGCTCACCGGACCCCGGGGCGTCGGATTCATCGCCATCCGGCCCGACTCGCGCATCGACGTGCGACTGCTGCCGTCGGAATCGTTCATCGCCGGTCAGCTGGCACTCTCGACGGCGGTCGCCGAGTTCCTCGACATCGGACAGCAGCGTGTGTACACCGAGTTGGCCGGTATCGGACGGATCGCGCGCGAACGACTGCACGGGATCGGCAGTTGGGAGGTCATGGAGCCGGTCGACGAGCCTTCGGCACTGGTGACCCTGGCGCCGCCGCCCGGATGGCGACCGGCCGACGTGCAGGCCGCGCGCGACCGACTGCGGGAGATCGGGCTTCTGGTCACGGCGGCGGACTCCTGGCGCGCGCCCCTCGCCGGTGAGGATTCGCTGCTGCGGATCAGCCCTCACCTCGATGTGCGCCCGGAACAGCTGGATCAGCTCGCCAACGCCATCCGGACCATGGGGTACTGAGCCGCCGGACCATTCGGCCGCTCGTCACGCGCGGTCTCGCCCCGAAAAGCGCGGATATGCACACATTGACCGATCGGCTGACCGATCTCGTCGACTCCGCCCCGGCATGGGCGGTCTACCTCATCGCGGGCGGGGTCGTCTATCTCGAGACGGCGGTCGCGGTGGTGGGACTGGTGGCCCCGAGCGAGGCGGTGCTCATCGCCGCGGGCGTGGTGGCGGCCGTCGGCAAGCCCGTCATCGGTGTGCTGATCGCGGTCTGCGCCGTGGCGGCCATCGCCGGCGACTCGACTGGCTACGCGGTGGGCGTGGCCACCGGCCCGCGGCTGGCCCGGACGCGGCTCGGCCGGAAGGTGGTCCGCCGCGCGATCGCCTCCGGCTATCGGGCGCCCGAGTCGGGCGACGCGGTCCTGGCGATCGCCTCGGCGCGCTGGGTGGGATACGTCCGGAGTGTGACGCCACTGCTCGCGGGGTCCCGGCGGATGAGATACACCCGATTCGCTCTCGCTTCCGCGATCGGCGGAATCAGCTGGACGATGACCGTGCTGCTGGTCTCGTACGGCGTGGGCGCCACTCTGGGCGCCGAGGTCGCATTGATCGTGGGTGTCGCCGTCGGTGTCGCGGCGTTCGGATTCCTCATTTTCCGCCGCGTCCGGGCCGGCCGGGCCGAACGCCGTCGGGGCAGCGGCGGCTAAGACATGGCTGACGATCGGAACTCGGCGGTGGGTCACCCGGCTCAGCGGTGATGCGGAACCGCGCCGCAACATCGAAAACATCGGAAACTTTAGAAAGTCTATTGACTATTCTAATTGTGACCGGGTACACATCATATGGGCGGCAGTACGGCGTCGAGGCCCTCCTCGTCCGCCCGGCACAGCACGCCCGCGACGCACGGACGCCGCTGTGACTCACGCCGTCTCTCTTCGCCACTGATCGAAAGGAATCCGCAATGAATTGCGGTTCACATCACGAGCACGACAGCCGGCCTGTGGCCGAGAAGGCTTCGTCGAATCTCGGCCGCCGGAACTTCCTCCGCGCCGCGCTCGCAGGCGGGGCGGCGCTTACCGGGGCCGGTCTGGTCGCCGCATGCGGATCGACCCAACCGGTGGCCAGTTCGCTGACGCCGACGGCGATGCCACCCGATCTGCAGCAGTCGAAGTTGACGCTCGTTCCGCTCGGCACGAAGGCCGGACCGCCGCCGGCGACCGAGCGAGTGGGCATCTCGACGGCCCTGGTGGTGGACGGGAAGACCTACCTGATCGACTGCGGTCGCAGCTCGGTGACGCAGTACAAGAGGTCCGGACTGCACTACCGGGAAATGGCGGGAGTCTTCCTGACCCATCTGCACGCCGACCATGTCGCCGACTACTACAACTACTTCATGATGGCCGGTACCACCGGCGAGAAGAACGGAGACGTCGTCCCGACCGGTATCCCGGTCTACGGACCCGGATCCGCCGGAGGGCTTCCGGAAGCGCTGGGTGGCCGGCGGGTGACCACTGTCGCCCCGCAGAGTCCGACGCCCGGAACCCGCGAGATGACAGACAGGCTCCACGAGGCCTTCGCATACAACAGCAACGTCCTCATGCGCGATGCGGGTTTCCGTGACCCCCACGACATCCCGGACATCCACGAGATCGCCATCCCGGCGGCAACCGGTGCGCGGTGGGACAACACTGCCCCCGACATGGCACCGTTCACCGTGATGAGACGATCGGGTCAAGGTGACGGCCACGCTCGTTCCACACGGCCCGGTGTTTCCCTCTTTCGCCTTCCGATTCGACACCGACCACGGCGCCGTCACGTTCTCCGGCGACACTCGACACTCGGAGAACCTCATCAGGCTGGCGAACTCGTCGGACGTTCTCGTCCACGAGGCACTCCGCATCCCGCCGGATGCCGGGCTCACCGAGGACGTGATCGATCACCACCGCAAGTCTCACGTTTTCGTGAACGAAGTCGGTCCCATCGCCCAAAAGGCGAACGTGCCGTCTCTGGTCCTGTCACACATCGAAGAAACCGGGGGACGCACGATCGACCCCAAGGTATGGACCGAGGAAGCCCAACGCGGATACGACGGCCGGGTCACCGTCGGCGAGGACATGATGGTCGTTCCGGTGGCGAAGCGGTGACCGGCGACCTGCCCTAGTTCTCCTCGGGATGGCGAGGGTAGGTGGACAGCAGTGGCAGGGGCCACGGCTGCCGGGCGAGCACTCGCTGCCATACGTCGACGGAGGGTTCGGCCAGCAGATCGGTGGGCAGGCCCTGGGCGACGATCCAGCTGCCCTCCGCCAGTTCCTCGTCGAGCTGACCGGCATCCCAGCCTGCGTAGCCGGCGAAGATCCGGACGCCGGTGAGCACCTGTGCCAGTTCGTCCGGATCGGCGTCGAGGTCGACCATCGCCACCGGACCGAGCACCTGGTGCAGACGCGGCTGCTTGCTGACGTCGACGCCGGTCTTCGCCACTCCGAGGCAGAGCGCCGACGAGGTCGCCACGGGACCGCCGACGAAGACCGCGCGAGGACTGGCGGCGAGCTCGGTCCACGCGGGCAGCACGTTGTACACCGCGGCGTCCGACATCCTGTTCAGAACCACGCCGAGAGTGCCCTGCTCATCGTGTTCGATCACGTAGATCACCGTGCGGGCGAACGTCGGCCCGGTGAGAGCGGTGGACGCTATCAGCAGGCTTCCCGCACTCACCTCGGGTTGATCGGTCAGATAGTCGGCGCCGGACACACCTCAATAATGACACTCAGCGCCCGGTGACGCCGCCACCCCGGCTCAAGATGAGCCGTAAACTCGACTGGTGAAGAGTTTGCAGTCGGTAACGCATGCCCCGGGGCTGTTCCGGCTGTTCGCGGTCCGTCTGCTGAGCCAGCTGAGCGACGGCGCTTTCCAAGCCGCGCTGGCCTTCTCGATCCTCTTCAACCCCGACAGGCACACCGATCCGATGGCGATCGCCGGCGGCTTCGCCGTGCTGCTGCTCCCCTACTCGCTCCTCGGTCCCTTCGCCGGCGCCCTGCTCGACCACTGGGATCGTCGACGCGTGCTCGTCTTCGTCAACCTGCTGCGGGCCGCGGCTGTGGTCGTGGTGGCGATCACCATGAGCACCGACACCGCCGAACCCGTCGTCCTGCTGTCGGCGCTGCTGGTGACCGGTTGCAGCCGGCTGGTGGCGTCGGGCCTGTCGGCGAGCCTGCCGCACGTGGCGCCGCCGCAACTGATCGTGGAGACGAATGCGGTGTTCACGACGGTGGGCGCCGCGATGCTCGCGGCCGGAGCGGGTGTCTCCGGGGTGCTGCGGATGATCTTCGGGGCCGACAACGGCGGTTCGGGCGCCACCCTGCTCGCGGGAGCGGTCTTCGCCGTGTGCTCGGCGCTGCTGGCCACCAGGTTCGCGGTTCGTCAATTGGGACCGGACCATCCGGACGGAGTCGGTCACACGGCGGCGTATTCGGTGGTCCGGGGGCTCTCGCACGGACTCGGCGCCGTGGTGCGCACGCCGAGTGTCGCCATCGTGCTGAGCGCGATCGGGACGCACCGGCTGGTGTTCGGGCTGAACACGCTGATGTTCCTCATGCTGGTGCGGAACACCGAACTCGGAGACGCTCTCGGCGCCGACGTTCGGGCCATCGCCATGATCGGCGCCTTCGTCGCTGTCGGAGCGCTGATCGCGGCCGGGACGACGCCGGTGTCGGTCCGGCGCGCCGGGCGTCGGGGCACAGTGGTCTGGGCCCTGCTGATCGGGGCGTTCGCGGAACTGATGCTGCTCTCGGTCCGTCCGGTCCCGGTGCTGATCGCGGCGCTGCTGGTCGGTCTCGCCGGACAGACGATCAAGCTCTGCGGCGACGTCGCGATGCAATGCGACATCGACGACTCTTATCGCGGGCAGGTGTTCGCGGTGCAGGACGCGCTGTTCAACACGGCCTTCGTGGCGGCGATCTTCGTGGCCGCACTCGTCATTCCGCCCACCGGCTTCAGTGTGCAGCTGATCTTCGCGGGTGCGGCGCTGTACGCCGTCGCCGCCGCCGGCGTCTGGCGGTCCGGTCAGCGGGCCGAGGGATCGGCTCCGCCCGTACTGCTGTCGGAGCCGGTGGCCCGGTAGCCGACGCGCCGGTAGGCATCGGCGAAACCGTCGCCGTCGCCGTCGAGCAGGACGGTGTCGGGTCTGCCGTCGCCGTCGGTGTCGAGCGGTGTCTCGGCGGGAGGCCGGGCGGAGACGGCGCCGGTATCGGGCGGCGGGTCCGCGGCCGTCTCCCACAGCCCCCCGCCGCCGTCGGCGTAGAAGCTCTCGCGGACGCCGTCGTCGTCCAGATCGAGGGCTGCCAGATCGGCGACGCCGTCTCCGTCGGTATCCCACATCGCATCGTCGCTACGACCGTCGCCGTCGAAGTCGAGAGCGACGGCATCGAGCCGGTCGTCACCGTCGAGGTCGAGGTCGGGCGCGGTCCACCAGTGCGTCGGCGGTGCGTGTCCGGTGCCGAAGCAGTACTCGATGGCGGTGTCCATACCGATTGGACGCACCGGCGGCGACGCCGGTTCCGGGACACGCCGCCTCAGGCCTCGGTGACCGCCAGTGCCTGCTTCTCGTAACGGCTGGCCAGCATCGAGCACAGGATCAGCTGGATCTGATGGAAGATCATCAGCGGCAGCACGATGAAGCCGACGGCGCTTCCGGCGAACATCACCGATGCGAGCGGAAGTCCCGTCGCCAGTGACTTCTTGGTCCCGCAGAACTGGATCGCGATCGTGTCCTCACGGGAGAAGCCGAGACGTTTGGGCAACCAGCCGGTCAGAGCCAGCATGGCGATCACGAACACCAGCGACAGCAGGCAGACCGCGATCACGTCCCAGACGCTCACGATCGACCACATCCCCGAGACCACGCCCTCGCTGAAGGCGACGTAGACCACCACCACGATGGAACTGCGGTCCACGTACTTCGTCGGTGCCGCGTATTTCGTCAGGAATCCGGCCACCAACGGCCGGCACAGCTGACCGGCGATGAAGGGGACCAGGATCTCGAGCACGATCTTGGTGACCGACGCCGCGGTGATGTGGACGCCGGCCTCCGAACTCATCAGCAGTACCACCAGCAGCGGCGTCACGAAGACGCCGAGGAGGTTGGACGCCGAGGCGCTCACGATCGCGCCGGCGACGTTGCCCCGGGCGATGGAGGTGAAGGCGATCGACGACTGCACGGTCGAAGGCACCAGGGTCAGGTACAGCACGCCGTGTGCGAGCTGATCGCCGATGACCGGTGTCAGCGCGGGCAGCAGAACGAGCCCGATGATCGGGAACAGGACGAAGGTGAAGCTCAGAATCGTCAGGTGAAGCCGCCAGTGGGTGAGACCGTCGAGGGCCTCCCGCGGATGCAACCGGGCGCCGTAGAGGAAGAACAGCAGTCCGATCAGAATGGTCACGACCCAGTCCATGACGTCGGCGAAGGCGCCCCGCGCCGGGAAGACCGCGGCGACGACCACCGCGAGCAGTATCGACAGGACGAAACCGTCGATCGGGGAACGATCGAGAAGTCTGCGCATCGAGCTACCCGGCGTTGTGCGGGTTGTCCTCCGACAGGCACATGCCGCTCAGTGCGCACGTACCGCAGCTCGATTCGCCGCAGTCCGCGGCCGCCGCGTCGTCGTCGCCCGCGGTCTCCGAGCAGCCTCCCGCCGTCGTATCGGCGGCGCCGGAACAGCAGCCGCACCCGCCCGCGTCGGGCACCGGCACGCTCTGCGCGGCCTGGATGGCCATGCCCCCGACCGCCGAGATCACCCCGACCGCGACCACGATGCCGAACACCGCGAACAGCAGGCCCCAGCCGCCGAAGGCGAGTCCGAGACCGCCGGTGACGGCGAGGATCAGAGCGGCCCCGAGGAAGCCGGGCGCCGCGACCTTGTTGGCGACGGCGAAGGTCTCCTCCGACCGCAGCGTCTCCGGAGAACGCACACCGAGCCAGCGGTTGCGGCGGAGCGCACCGGTCAGGCCGGCTACGCCGACTCCGAGCCATCCGGCCGCAAGCACCAGCGCGAGAACTGAGACGACGGTGGACGCGATAGACACACGGTCACTGTACGACGGGCTCGTCGTCCGGGCGAAATGGATAACGGCGAGCGGGCCGCGGCGGGTTCACTTCGCGGTGGGCACTGGTCGCTTTTGGGCACCGGGACGCGAGGATTTACGCTGGTCGGGTGACTTCTGCTGATTCGACGAATCGTCCGGCCGACAGCGCCGCCCACCGGTACACCGCGCAGACCGCCGGCGAGATCGAGGCGCGCTGGCAGGAGTTCTGGACGCGGAACCAGACCTTCGCCGCCCCGAACCCCGTCGGCCCGCTGGCGGGCGACTTCTCGCACTTCTCCGGCGACTCCCCCGACGCCGAGGACAAGCTGTTCGTTCAGGACATGTTCCCGTACCCGTCGGGCGCCGGTCTGCACGTCGGCCATCCGCTCGGCTTCATCGCCAGCGACGTCTTCGCCCGCTACCAGCGGATGACCGGCAAGAACGTCCTGCACACCATGGGCTTCGACTCGTTCGGCCTGCCGGCCGAGCAGTACGCCGTCCAGACGGGCACTCATCCGCGCACCACCACCGAGGCGAACATCGAGCGGTACCTGCAGCAGATCCGCCGTCTCGGTCTCGGGCACGACGAGCGCCGCCGCGTCGCCACCACCGACATCGACTTCTACCGGTGGACGCAGTGGATCTTCCTGCAGATCTACAACGCCTGGTTCGATCCGGAGGCGAAGAAGGCGCGTCACATCTCGGAGCTGATCGAGGAGTTCGAGAACGGTTCGCGCGAGCTCGAGGACGGACGCGACTGGGTGGCGCTCAGCGCCGCCGAGCGTCGCGAGGTGCTCGACGAGTACCGCCTGGTGTACCTCAGTGACTCATTGGTGAACTGGTGCCCCGGCCTGGGCACGGTGCTGGCGAACGAAGAGGTCACCGCCGACGGTCGCAGCGAACGCGGCAACTTCCCGGTGTTCCGGAAGAACCTGCGTCAGTGGATGATGCGGATCACCGCATACTCCGACCGCCTGCTCGACGATCTCGAGCTGCTGGACTGGCCGGAGAAGGTCAAGACGATGCAGCGGAACTGGATCGGCCGCTCGCGCGGTGCGCAGGTTCAGTTCCCGGTCCCGGGGACGGACGCCTCAATCGAGGTCTTCACCACCCGGCCCGACACCCTCTTCGGTGCCAGCTACATGGTCCTGGCGCCCGAACACGAGCTGGTCGACGAGATCGTCGCCGACCAGTGGCCCGACGAGGTGGACGAGCGATGGACCGGCGGCGCGGCAACGCCCGCCGAGGCCGTCGCGGCCTACCGCGCGTCGATCGCCGCCAAGAGCGATCTGGAGCGTCAGGAGAACAAGGAGAAGACCGGCGTCTTCACCGGTGCGTTCGCGACTAACCCCGTCAACGGTCGTCCGGTGCCGGTCTTCATCGCCGACTACGTGCTCATCGGGTACGGAACCGGCGCCATCATGGCCGTTCCGGCGCACGACACCCGCGACTACGAATTCGCGCGCACCTTCGGGCTGCCGCTGCTCGAGGTGATCGGTTCGGAGCAGGGCATCGAGGAGTCGGCGTTCACCGGCGACGGTCCGCTGATCAACTCCGGCTTCCTCGACGGGCTCGGTGTGGACGAGGCCAAGGCCGCGATGATCGAGCGGCTGGAGACCGACGGCACCGGCACCGGCACCGTGCAGTACAAACTGCGCGACTGGCTGTTCGCCCGGCAGCGGTACTGGGGCGAGCCCTTCCCGATCGTGTACGACGCCCAGGGCGCCCCGCACGCGCTGCCAGAGTCGATGCTGCCGATCGCGCTGCCGGAGGTGGCCGACTACCAGCCCGTCTCCTTCGATCCCGACGATGCGGACAGCGAGCCGTCTCCCCCGCTGGCCAAGGCCACCGACTGGGTCACCGTGGAACTCGATCTCGGCAACGGTCTGCAGACCTACACCCGCGACACCAACGTGATGCCGCAGTGGGCGGGCAGCTCGTGGTACCAGCTGCGCTACATCGACCCGACCAACGACGAGACCCTGTGCGCCAAGGAGAACGAGGCATACTGGATGGGTCCGCGACCGGCGATCCACGGGCCGGACGATCCCGGCGGCCTCGACCTGTACATCGGCGGCGTCGAGCACGCGGTCCTGCACCTGCTGTACTCGCGCTTCTGGCACAAGGTCCTGTTCGACCTCGGCTACGTCACCAGCAGCGAGCCCTACCGCCGGCTGTTCAACCAGGGCATGATCCAGGCCTACGCGTACACCGATTCGCGCGGCGTCTACGTTCCGGCGGAGGAGGTCTCCGAGCGGGACGGCAAGTACTTCTACCAGGGCCAGGAGGTCACGCAGGAGTACGGGAAGATGGGCAAGTCGCTCAAGAACTCCGTCGCTCCCGACGACATCTGCCGTGACTACGGCGCCGACACCCTGCGCGTCTACGAGATGTCGATGGGTCCGCTGGACCAGTCGCGCCCGTGGGCCACCAAGGACGTGGTCGGTGCGCAGCGCTTCCTGCAGCGCGTCTGGCGCCTGGTGGTGGACGAGGAGACCGGCGGAGTCCGCGTCGTCGACGAGGCGCCGTCCGACGAGGCCAACAAGGCGCTGCACCGGACGATCGAGGGCGTGCGCGACGACTTCGCGAACCTGCGGACCAACACCGCCGGTGCGAAGCTGATCGAGCTGACCAACTTCCTCACCAAGAACTACCCCGGCGGCGCGCCGCGGGAGACGGTGGAGTCGCTGGTCCTGATGCTCGCTCCCCTCGCTCCCCATCTCGCCGAGGAACTGTGGAGCCGCTTGGGCCACGACGGTTCGCTGGCGCGGGGACCCTTCCCCGAGGTCGACGAGCAGTGGCTGGTGGAGGAGAGCATCGAGATCCCGGTGCAGGTCAAGGGCAAGGTCCGCAGCCGTATCCAGGTGGCCGCGGACGCCGACGAGCCGACGGTCGTCGGCGCCGCGCTGGCCGACCCGAAGATCGCCGCGCTGCTCGACGGCGAGCCGCGCAAGGTGATCTATGTGCCCGGCAAGATGGTGAACGTGGTTCCCTGACCGCGCTCGACGGTCACACCGAGATGCGCTTGGACTCCCCCACGCCGAACATGCCGTCGACCCTCAGCGTCGCATGCTGCGCGTGGATGGTGCCCTCGTACCACCCGTACGGCGCGTAGTATTCGGCGAGGATCTTGCGTGGTCCGACGTGCATCGTCGACTGCACGGTGGGTGTGAACGTCACGTCCACCGCGCCCCCCGAGTCGCGGATGTACCAGGTGCCCCATGGGCCGTCGGGGCGGTCGACGGTGACCGCGGGCAGGCGGTGCACCTGATCGCCGATCCAGATGGCGTTCTCGTTGTAGACACCCGGATTGCGGACCTGATTGTCGGTGAGGTTGAAGCCCTCGACCACGCCGGCGGGCGTGCGCCGGACACCGGTGACCCAGTCGTACTTCATCGGCCGGGGGTAGTCGCCGTGGTGGTCGTCGAGGATCAGGAAGCCGCGACCGTCGGCGAGACCCACGTCGGCTCCGCCGATCAGCAGCGAGCCCGACGCGGGCATCATCGCCTTGTGCGAGTACAGGGCCCGGTTCTCGTCGAAGGGATGCACGATCACCAGATGACCGGCCGCACCGGTCGCGCAGTCGCCCGTGATGTGCAGGTCGAGTTCGGGTGTCAGCGCGGTGCCGCGGTGCGTCGCGTCGACGGTGACTCGGCCGCCGGGGAGCTGGTTTCCGATCTCGATCTCCAGTCCCGCGAACTCCCCCTCGGAGACGGTGCCGTCGAGACCCCGCGCGACCGTCAGCAGCGGCGACGGGAGTTTGGTCTCCCAGCGCCGGATGGTCGCCGCGTGCTTGTCCACCACCAGGACCTGGAGCAGACCGAGGGTCTTCGCGTTGTAGACCGCACCCAGGACGAAGAGGTCGTCGTCCCCGAGTTGAAAGGCCTCCCACTCCTTCAACCCGAGGTTGCGCACGGCGCGCCGGGTGCCGGCGAGCGGACCGGAGCCGGCGGCGTCGAGCGGGTTGATGTCGGCGATCGGGCCGTCGTAGGTGCCGAAGTTGTATCGGCCGCGGGTCACCAGGGACGCGGGCGGTTCGGTGGCGACGGGCGGAAACAGTGTCATGGTCACCGATGATCGCGCAGTCGCCGATTCGTGGCAAAAGCCGCGACCCGATGACGAGGTCGAGGCGTCAGTCGCGCTCCCGCAGTCGTTCGATGTTCGCCATGGTGATGCTCAGATTCGACAGCGCCAGCATGGCCCGATACTGCGGCGTATGCGGTCGGCACGGAACCCGACGGACGGCGTCGAAGGTCTCGGACGCCTCGCTTTTGGCCGTATTGTCGCGTCTGCGGTGCAGCAACGAGCGGCATGCGGCGTCCGACTGGGCGACCACTGCGTCGATGCCGCGCCGCACCGCGTCGGCGGCGTCGCCGTGGAAGGCCGCGGTACCGCCCTCCTTTCCGAGGATCACCGATTCCTGGGCCAGCCGGTCGGCGTGAACACCGGCGTTCTTGAGCAGCGCGGTGGCCGATCGACGGAGGGTGCGGCGTTGACCGCCTGCGAAGGAGACCGCCATCGACGAGACGAAGGTCTCCAGTTCGCGGTGATCGGTGTCGAGCCGATGCGCCGCGTCGAGCACCGCCGTGGTCGGCCCGTGGCCGATGAGGACGTCGCCGGATCGGGTGAGGACCTCCTCGAGCGAGGCGAAGTATGCGCGGATGCGGGTGATCAGCTCGGGACGGGAACTGCTGGAGAAGATCAGGAAGGCGCACGCGACGCCGATCACCGCTCCGGTGAGGGTCTCCTCGAGCCGCAGTTCGAGGATGTGCCGGTTGAGGATCCCCAGAAGGCCGTACATGGACGACAGCAGGACGGTGACGAAGAAGGCCATCACCGCGTAATTGAGGGGCCCGAGGTACACCATGCAGAAGACGCTGACCGCGCACAGCAGCATGAGGGGCAACTCCGCGCCGTCGATCGCGATGCCGAAGCCGAAGCCGACGAAGACTCCGCAGACGGTGCCGATCACTCGGCGATAGGCCCTGGTCAGGATCGCGGCACGGGTGTTGACGCCCACGAACACCAGAAACGCCGTCAGCACCGACCAGTACCAGCGTGACGCCGAGATGGCCTCGCCGGCGACGGTGGCGAGGGTGGCCGCGAGCATCACCTGCACGGCCATCCGCGTGGTCGGAGTCCACTCGTGCCAGAAACGATGCGGACCGCCTCCGGCGTCTGGAGCCTCAGCGATCTCGGCATCGCGCGCGACCGCCGGTTCGGCGTCCGTCGGCTCGTCGCTCGAGACGTCCGTGTCGGGTTCGGCAGTCGCCGCCGGATGCGGTGACTCGAGCGCCTCGCGCAGAGCGATCTGCGATTCGACCGCGCGGGCGAGGAGCGCGACCGCGAATCGCCCGGGGACGTCGGGATCGACGGCCTCCAGCGTCCGGCGCGCGCGGGCGGACGCGGCCGACCGCTCGGACGCCGGCAGGTCCGTGTCCAGCAAGCGATGCATGGCGTCCAGCAGTGCGGTCAGTTCCCGGTCGGCGTTCGGCTCTGGGACCTGCGCCAGATGCAGACATGCCTGCACAAGATCGGTGCGGGCGTCGAAGACCAACCGGGCCAGTTCGTGTGCTGTCAATCCGGTGCGGGCGGCGGTGTCGTATTGGCTCTGCCAGTCGGTGATCGCCATGGCGACGTCGCCGAGGCGGTCGAGCCGGGCCTGCAGTGTCGCGCGGGGCCGGCCGACGGAGCCTTCCGCCGCGCGCACGGCCGCGTCCCCGGCGCCGCGGAACTGGCGCATCAGCAGTCGCAGCGACCGGTCTGGTGCGTGCAGCAGTATGGTCGACTTGACGATCAGACTCGCCGCCACAGCGCCGACGCCGATGAGCAGCAGCGGGCCGAGATCGTCGACCGTCGGCCGCAGGAACAACGCGAAGAAGCTGGAGAAGAACGCGATCATTCCCACCGCCGACCAGCGCGGACCGAAGCGTCGCATCCAGGTGGCGACGCCGCCGATCACGACGAAGGCGGCGATCTCGACGTACCTGTTGTGTGCGAGCAATGTGGTGCCGGCGAGGCCGCCGACCACGGGAATCACCAACAGGGCCGTGGTGACGAGCCGGGCCGGCGCGGTGGCGTCGCGCACGCTCAGACCCGCTTGCATCGCGAGAAACGCTCCGACCGCCAGGTAGCCGCCGTCCGCGTGGGTCGCGTTCACGATCAGCCAGGCGCACCCGGTGCTGATCAGCACAGCCACCGCTACCCCGCTCGCGTTGAGCAGCCGGGTACGGCCGGGATCGGTCCCGGCGAGTGCACGCACGGGATTCGCCGTGAATCGGACCATTTCACGATTGTGCCGAAACGGGGAGACTGCAGACGCTTGGCAACGAACTTACTCAGTAGTAAGGTAGCGCCATGGCTATCAACCTTGAGCTCCCGGAGAAGCTGAACTCCACGGTCGAGCGCGCCCGTCTCGCTGCCGAGCACATCTTCCGGCCGATCTCCCGCAAGTACGACAAGGCCGAGCACGAGTACCCCGTCGAACTCGACGAGCTCGGGAAGATCGCCAAACAGGCCCGCGGGGGCGATAAGGACGCCGACAAGGCGGACGAGTCCGCGGAGGAGACCGTCAACGGCGCCAACCTCCGGTCAGTGCTCAACGCCCGCGAACTCGGTTGGGGCGACGTCGGTCTGATGCTGTCGATTCCGTACCAGGGCCTCGGAAACGCGGCGATCGCCGCGGTGGCGAACGACGAGCAGCTCGAGCGTTTCGCCGATGTCTGGGCCGCCATGGCCATCACCGAGCCGGGCTTCGGATCGGATTCGGCCGCCGTCTCCACCACCGCCGTCCTGGACGGCGACGAGTACGTGATCAACGGCGAGAAGATCTTCGTGACCGCCGGAAGCCGCGCCGACCACGTCGTGGTGTGGGCGACGCTCGACAAGAGCGTCGGCCGCGCCGCCATCAAGAGCTTCGTGGTGCCGATGAACGCCGACGGGGTCACCGTCGCGCGGCTCGAGCACAAGCTCGGCATCAAGTCGTCCGATACCGCGGTGGTCCGGTTCGAGGACGTTCGAGTGCCGGCCGAGAACCTGCTCGGCACGCCGGAGATCCAGGTGAAGACGGGTTTCGGTGGCGTCATGCAGACGTTCGACAACACCAGGCCGGTGGTGGCCGCGATGGCCGTCGGCCTCGGGCGGGCCGCTCTCGAGGAGTTGCGCCGGATGCTCGAAGAGTCCGGTCACGAGGTCGACTACGACCGTCCGGTCGCCGCTCAGCACGCCGCCGTCGCCGAGTTCATCCGGCTCGAGTCCGACTGGGAGTCGTCGTGGATGCTCACGCTGCGCGCGGCGTGGATGGCCGACAATAAGCAGCCCAACTCCACCGAGGCGTCGATGTCCAAGGCGAAGGCCGGCCGCACCGTCACCGAACTCACCAACAAGGCCGTCGAGATCGGTGCCACGGCGGCGTTCTCCGAGACCGAATTGCTCGAGAAGTGGGCTCGCGACTCCAAGATCCTCGACATCTTCGAGGGCACACAGCAGATTCAGCAGCTGATCATCGCCCGTCGGGTGCTCGGAAAGACCAGTGCCGAGCTGAAGTAGACCTGTTACGGCTGTGCCCCGGGCTAACCGTCCACCGCGCGCGGCATGTACATGATCACGGCGACGCCCACGAGGCAGATGAGCGCGCCGATGACGTCCCAGCGGTCGGGCCGGTAGCCGTCGGCGACCATCCCCCACAGCAGGGAGCCCGCGATGAAGACGCCGCCGTAGGCTGCGAGGATGCGGCCGAACTCGGCGTCGGGCTGCAATGTGGCGACGAATCCGTACACGCCGAGTGCGGCGACTCCGGCACCGATCCACAGCCAACCGCGGTGTTCGCGCACGCCCTGCCATACGAGCCAGGCCCCGCCGATCTCGGCGACGGCCGCTAGCGCGAACAGAATGAGCGAACGGGCGACGGTCATGGCAGTCGATCATGCCAGCGGACCGGGATCGGGGCTCGCGGACGCGGTCGCGGCAATCTTTCGCGGACCCTCGCGCCAGTGGGGCGCTCCTGTTAACCTTCCCACTAGAACATGTTTCAATTCAGGGAGTGGAAATGACTGCTGAGCAGCAGGAAACCGGACTTTCCGACAAGATCGCGGCCACCGTCGAGGCCTACATCGACGGCCTCAACTCGGGGTCGGCGGAGGACATCGTGAACCTGTACGCCGACGGCGCGACGGTGGAGGACCCGATCGGCGCACCGGTGCGCAGCACGCGTGACGAGCTCGTCGAGTTCTACAGCATCATCACCGGCCTCGAGAGCCGCGAAGCGACGCTGAAGTGGACCAAGATCGCCGGCGACACCGCGGTCTTCGAGTTCACGCTCGTGACCGGCACCGCGGGGATGAAGTTCGAGATCACCCCGGTCGACATCATGGTCTTCGACGCCGACGGCAAGATCGCCGGCATGCGGGCCGTGTGGGAGCAGTCGGACCTCAAGCAGCTGTAGGTCGGACGGTCGGCCGACGCCGGCTATCGGTTGCGCGGACCGCGCGGCCGGAGCACCACTTCGGTGGGGTGGGCGTCGGCCGGCGCGTTCACCGCTGACGCCACCGCCGCGGCGACGGTCTCCGCGCGCAGGTACTTCGACGGGTCGTACTCGGCGCCCTCGAAGGCGACGATGTCGCGCTGCATATCGGTGTCTATGCGTCCGGGGAAGATGGACGTGACCCGGAGTGCGGGTTCTTCGGCGCGCAGCCCGTCGGCCAGGGCCCGGAGCGCGAATTTGCTTGCGGCATAGGGCGTCCAATTGGCCCGCACGTTCATTCCCGCGCCGGAGTTGAGGAAGACGACGTGTCCGTCGGCGGCCCGCAACGCCGGGAGCAGCAGTCGGGTGACCTCGGCGGCTGCGATCACGTTGACATCCATCACCTGCCGCCATTCCTCGACGGGCGTGTCGGCGAGGGCCTCGAGGCTGCTCGCGACTCCCGCGCTGTGAACGAGCACATCGAGACGGGTGACGGTCTCCAGAGCGGTTTCCAGGGCGGCGTAATCGGTGAGGTCCACCGGAAGAGTCACGGCGCCGTCCAATTCCGTTGCTACACGGTCGAGTTCGGCCGACCCGCGGCCGCCCAGAATCAAGTCGTGGGTCGGTGCGAGCGCTTTCGCGATCTGCGCACCGACCCCACGACTGGCACCGGTGATCAAAGCGGTAGGCATACCGTCGATCCTATTGAATGCCGGCTCTGCATGACGTCTCTCGGCTCAGTACTCCTCGGCGCCGACCAGGACGGCCTCCGGGTCCACCGTGTGCTCGTCGGGCTTGCTGCCTCCGGCGAGCACCAGGGCGGCCACGGCCACCGCGCAGTAGCCTGCGGCGAACCAGAACGGGGCGGCCATGCCGAACCACTCGGCGAGGTAGGCGACCATCACCGCAGAGGCGGCGGCGCCCATCCAGCGCAGGAAGCTGTATCCGGCGCTGGCCACCGACCGCGGGGTGGAGTCGTCGGCGGCCGACATCGCGACCCCGGTGAACAGCGTGTTCAGCACACCGGAGGGAATGCCCGAGAGCACCACGGCCAGACCGATCAGCCACACCTGATGATCGACGACGCCGATCGCGGCGAGCACCATCGTCACCAGGTAGGCGCCGATGGCGGAGAGGACGCCGCCGCGAGCACCGATGGCCGAGGCGATGCGCGGCCCGACGAAGACGCCGGAGAGCGCGGTCAGCAGACCCCATCCGAAGAAGACCATTCCGGCGTAGATGGGGCGCAGGCCCATCGCGATCGGTGCCCAGGCGATGACGGTGAACAGTGCGCCGGTGTAGAAGGCCGAGCCGATCGAGTTGATGAGCAGGCTGCGGTTCTTCAGCGCCTTGATCGGATCGAGGAGTTTGACCGGTTGCCGCTGTTCACGAGGTCCGTCGGCGGGGAGCATGACGGCGCACAGGACGGCGCCCGCGAGCATGAGCAGTGCGGTGCCGGCGAACGGTGCGCGCCACGTCCACTCTCCGAGGACGGCGCCGAGCAGCGGACCGACGGCCAGTCCCGCTCCCAGTGCGGCCTCGTACAGCAGGATCGCTCCCTGCTGGCCGCCTGTGGCCTGTCCGACGATGAAGGCGAGCGCGGTGGCGATGAACAGTGCGTTGCCCAGACCCCAGATGACGCGCAGGGCGATGAGTTGGTCGATGTTTCCGGCGAAGGTCGACAGGCCGGCCGCGATGACGATGCACACCAGTCCGGTGGTCAGGGTCCGCTTGGGGCCGAACCGGTACGCGGACCATCCGGTCAGCAGCATGGCCACCACCTGGACGCCCATGTAGACGCCGAACAGCAGCGTGAGCTTGGTCTCGGGCGCGCCGAGCGCCTCGCGGATGGTGTTGAGGATGGGGTCGACGAGGCCGATCCCCATGAACGCGATGACCGCGGCGAACGCGGTCACCCAGACGGTCCGCGGTTGCCCTTTGAAGGCCGCGGTGAGGGAGTGGGAGTCAGTGCTCATGAAAGCTCCATTCGAGTCTGCAGTTCACGCAGGGCGGGCAGGGCGGCTGCCAGGGCTGCGCGGTGATCGTCGGACAGGGTCTGCAGTGCGCGCGTGACACTGTCGTCTCGACGGGTCCGGATGTCGCTGACGATCTCGGAGCCGGTGTCGGTGGCTGCGATGATCACTGCCCGGCGGTCGTCGGGATCGGGTTCGCGGGATACGTATCCGCCCCGGTGCAGGCCGTCGATCAGTGCGGTCGCGGTCGGCATCCGGATCGATTCGCGTTCGGCGAACTCGCCCATCCTCATCGGCCCGTAGTCCACGAGTGAGGCCAGTCCCGAGGCCTGGGCGGCGCTGAGCTCACTGATGGGCGAGTTGCGTCGCAGGGTCAGGTACAACCGCGTCACCGTGTGCCGCAGTCCTGAGGCGAGGTCGGGGGCGTTCTCATCGGTCATACTTCGTAAGCCTAATACTTCGTAAGCCTAAATAAAAGACCGCGGAGCCATCGATCGCCGTGTGAACAGGGAGTTCACGTCAGGAAAATGGGGAACGTCACACGTCCGGGATACCTCGACCACCGGAGTGAGACGGACCGACGCCGGTCAGAAGCGACCGCCGGTCCCGATGCGGCCCGAACTCGACGACCCGCCGTAGGAACCGGGACTGCGTCCGCCGGAGCTGTAGCCGCCGAACGATCCCGGACGCATCGTGCCGCGCAGAACGCTGTCGACGAGGATGCCGGTGAGGACGGCACCGGCGATCGGAGGACCGGTCCGGTCGGCCGCGCCGGCCGCCCGTTGCTGGTCCTGCCAGGCGACGACGTCGTTCTGTGCCGCCATCAGCGCCTCGTCGGCGTTCCGGGACGCCTGCCGCGCCTGCTCCAGAGCCCGGTCGGGGTCGGTGTCGGAGAGCCGAACCGCTTCGGCGCCGAGTTGCTGCGCCCTCGACAGGCGGGTCCGGGCGACGGAGCCGACGGCTCCGCGCCGGGTCTCGATGAAGTCGGCCGCGGCCTGCGTCTTGGCTTCGGCCGTCTCGAGCGCATTGGTTACCAGCTGGGTGCGCCGCGACGTCTCGTCGGCGGTCCGATTTGCGGCGGCCAGTGCGGCGTCGAGATCCGCGTCGGCCTCCGAGAGGGCAGCGAAGGCGCCCAGCGGGTCGGTGTCGGCCTCCGAGTCCGCGGTGGCGAGCGCAGTCTTCGCCTTCCCGATCGCAGCCGTGAGATCGGATGGGGGAGCCGGCAGTCCCTCGGCCTGCGCCACCGCGGCCGTGACATCGGCCGTCAGCGGCGACAGGCCGTGACGAGCGCGGGCCAGGGTCGCGTCGGCCGAGTCGATCGCGTCGAGCAGTTTGGCGGCGGTCTCCAGCGCTCCCTCGGCCGACCGGATGTCGGCCACGACGGGTCCTTGCTGTCCGGCGGGCAGGGCGATCGCCTCGCGGCCCTGATCGGTGCTGTCCTCGGCGAACCGGAGTTGCTCACGCGCCAGGGCGACGTTCTGGCTGATCGAGGAGACCACGGTTCCGCCGTGCCGCTCGGTCAGCTCGGCCAGGGTGGCTTCGGATCGGGGCAGGCGGGCCGTGGTCTCCACGATCCGCCGTGTCAGCTCGTCGAGCCGTTCCTCGGCGTTGATCAGCAGGTTGCGCATGGCGTCGAATTTCTCCACCTGCTCGTCCAGCAGCGCATCCGCGTCCGAGCACGAGGTGATGATCTGCACCAGCATCGACCGCTGCTCGTCGGCGGTCTCCGGGATGTGATCGTCCAATCTCTGACGGAGAGCGAACGACGACGCCAGCGCGCGCTGGGCGGCGCCGAGCGCCGCGGTGAACGGCGCGGCGTCCGCCTCACCGAACTCGTCGATCGCGAGGACGAGTTCGTCGGCGCTGGTCTTGACGGCATTGTCGGTGTCGGTGAGCACCTCCCGCGACCATGCATGGAGTACTTCGAGGGGCTGCTCGGACAACTGGTCGACGGTCAACGAGTCGCCGGCTTCACGCAGATCGTCCACGTGCGCGGCGTGAGCCCGGCGTCGCCGCCTGCGGAGGTAGAGGAAGCCGCCGCCCGCGATCACGGCCGCGCCGCCGACCACCCCCGCGGCGATCGCTCCGGCGTGGGACTCATCGCCGGCCGCCGCGTCGATCTCGTCGACGGTGTCGAGCGCCGACGCCGCCCACCGTCCCCGCTTCAGATCCGGGACCAACGTGTCGGTGGCGATGCTGTTGATCTCGTCCTGGGTGAGACCGTCGATCGCGGCCGGCGCGGTGAGCCGGTAGCCGCGGTCCCCGGTGGCCACCGCCAGCAGTACGTCGCGGTCGCCGAAATCACTGAGGTCTTCGGTCTGGCGGGCCCAGTCGGCCGCCTTCATGCCGTCGAAGGAGTCGACGTAGACCACCCACATCTGGATCTTGTGGTCGTTATAGAGAGCGTCGATCGCGGAGGCGATCTTGTCGTGGTCGGCCTCACTGAAGACGCCGGCGGTGTCGACCACCTGATCGGCCATGCGCAGCGGCGCCTGAGCCCGAGCGCTGCCGGCCCCGGTGAAGAGCAGTGCCGCGAGGACCGCGAGAGCCGAGACCGTCACCATGAGTAGGCGGGCCCGGATCAGACGCTGGATGCTCGCGAAAACCATGGACTCAATCTAGCTTGTGAGTCTGACGGTTCTGGGTCGGTGAACGGGGCACGGTGGGTAACGAATGGGACGCGATCGTGATCGGTTCCGGTCCGAACGGATTGACCGCGGGAGCGGTGATGGCGCGTGCGGGCCGATCGGTGCTGGTCATCGAATCGGAGGACACGATCGGCGGCGGTTCGCGGACTGACGAGGCGTTCGGAACCGGAATTCGGCGCGACGTCTGCGCGGCCGTCCATCCGACCGGGTACGCGTCGCCGGCGTTCGCCGAACTCGGCCTGGCGGACCGGGTCGAGTGGCTGGTGCCGGAAGTCTCTTTCGCCCACGTCTTCTCGCGAGGTGATGCCCTGGGCGTGTACCGCGATCCGGTGCGACGGGCGAGTGAGCTGGGCGACGATGCCCGGGCGTGGCGTCGGACGGTCGCGCTCGGCACCGGGGCGGCGCATGACGCGTTACGGATGCCCGCGTTTCCCCGGCATCTGCCGCGAATGGCGCGTTTCGGTCCGCAGGCCCTGATGCCCGTCGACGCGTTGGTCCGGTGGGCTTTCCGTACCGAACGGGTGCGCACCGCGTTCGCGGCGGTGGCCGCGCACGCCATCCGGCCCTCGGACGCGCTCGGTTCGGCCGCCCCCGGACTTCTGCTGGGAACGCTGGCCGAGGCGGGTTGGCCCGTTGCCGCCGGCGGATCCCAGTCCGTCGTCGACGCGCTGGCCGCGATCATCCTCGGCAACGGCGGGCGGATCGAGACCGGCCGGCGAGTGCGCTCGGCTCGCGAATTGCCGACCGCCGGGCAGGTCTTCTTCGACGTCTCGCCCCGCGCGCTGGTGCAGATCATGGGGGAGCGGCTGCCGTCCCGGTATGTCCGGCGTCTCGAGCGTTTCGAGTACGGCGGCGGTGTCTGCAAGGTCGACTTCCTGCTGCGCGAGCCGATTCCCTGGTCGGGGGCGGGCGCCGAGGAATTGTTGTCGACGGCTACCTTTCACATCGCGCGCGACCGCGCGCAGATCAGCGGCGCGGAGGCCGACGTCGCGGCCGGCCGGGTGCCCGACCGACCGTGGGTGCTCGGCGGCGAACCCACGCGGGTCGATCCCTCGCGTGCGCCGGCGGGAACTCACCTGGCATGGGCGTACTGCCACGTCCCCGCGGGCTGCGGGAGCGACGTCTCCGACCGGATCGTCGCCGAGATCGAACGGTGCGCACCGGGTTTCACCGACACGATCGAGGGTCGGATCGTCACGACCGCGTCCGGCTACGAGGACTACAACGCCAACTGCGTCGGAGGCGACATCAATTGCGGCGCAGCCAATCTGCGGCAGCTGTTGGCACGACCGGTGCTGTCGGCGCGGCCGCATCGGACTCCGGTACCCGGCGTGTACCTGTGCTCGTCGGCGACGGCCCCGGGTGGCGGTGTCCACGGTATGTCCGGCTACCGCGCGGCGAAGACGGCGCTCCGGGACGGCTGATCCGGCGTCGCGGACCCGTGCGATGCCTCAGCGCACCACCAGGTCGGTGGTGGTGGCGCTCAGCGTGATCGGGGCGATCGACTTGCCTCGCATCCACGTGTCGACGAAGCGGCGCAGCTCCGGGTCCCGGTCGCGATTCGCGAAGGCCTCGCGGGGGATCTCCACGGCGCCGACCAGATGGCGCGGGGTGCGGGTGAGGCCGACGTGCCCGGGCGTCATCCGCATACCGTCGGCGGTGTGCAGGAGCACCGGAATCCGATGGCCGTCGGGAGTGGTGACGGTGGCCGGCCGAGTGGTGACCGCGGGATGGAAACTCGACACCGACAGTCGGTAGCCGGACGGCGCCGCGGTGAGTCCCACCTCGTCGAGCATCCGCGGGTCGATGACGCTGTACGGGATACCGATATCGATGAGTGTCTGCCCGTCGACGAGCGCGGAGCGGGAGGGGAGGGACGCCGACAGATTCCACGGCTTCTCGGGGGCGAGCGTCTCCGCGGACCGATCGCCGGGCGAGTTCTCCAGGAGCCGGCCCTGCAGCGTGCTGCCGGTCGGGGTGAACGTCCATGTCGAGGCGTGAAGGTCCTTGTGCCAGAAGCCCGTTCGGCCATTGCTCCGGCCTTCCACCCGGAGCTCGCGCTTCTCGGGGCCAGGACCGGTGGAGATCACGGTGATCGCGGAGGTGATCTCGCCGGGAATCTTGGGCTGGCGTGTCCAGTCGGGTGCGGGGAGCTGGACCGCGGCGGTCGACCGATCGAAGGCCTCGACCGTCAGGTTGGTGGCGCTGGGCTTCCCGGTCTGCGGGTCCCAGCTGTAGCGGAAGAACACCGAATCCGATCCGGAAGAGTCGAAATCAAAAGTGCGCGTGAACATGTCGCCGTACCGGTTGACGACGAAGGTGGTGGATCCGGCGGCCGAGAGGGCCACGGACTGAAACCGGCCGCCGAGCGGGCTGCCGATCTCGTAGCTGTCGTCGTTGGGCAGCCACGGATCGGCGTAGGTGATCCGGCTGCCGTCGCCGGTGAGCGCCGGGATCATCGTCATCTTCGCCTGACCGGAGGGGTGGACGCGGCCGGCGATATCCAGGTACGCCCGGTTGTCCGACGGCGAGGTCACGCTGAGCGCCCAGCCGCCGCGGCGGTCGTCCGGCAGCTTGCGGCCGGGCCCCGTCCACAGCATGGCGCCCCACGCGGAGGTCCAGTTCCACAGCAGAGGGGACTGGGTCACGTTGTCCATGGTGTAGATCCAGCCTTCTCGATCCACGCCGACCAGTTCGTCGTCGTCCAGTGAGATCGCGACGAGCCGTCCGCGCAGGCAGGACGGCAGGGGGACCGTCCGCCAGCGGCTGTCCGCTGCTGACCGCGGGGGACGCGGCCGGGTCACCAGCGTGCCGGCGTCGGTGAGTGCGAACTCCCAGAATCGATTGAACTGAGTCTTCTCGGTCCGCAGGTCCACGCGTGACGGCGCCTGCTTGCCCGTGTACTCGGCGAAGGTCGTCAGTCCGGTGCGATCACCGGTGGACGGAACGCCCGGCGGAATCTGTGCGGTGCCGAAGGGAACACACGACGCCGGTCCGGCGTGCGCGGCCGGGGCGCCGGACAGTGGCAGAACGATCGTCATGACGATGCCGGAGAGCGCCGTCGCCAGACGGATTCGGGAGAGCCGGTTCCGGGGTCGGGTCATGAATCCGGACTATATCGGGCGCGTCCCGGGCGGTGTCCGCTTCGGCCCATCGGGCCGGCACCGATTATGCGGTGCGCGAATCCCGCCAGCGCACCAGTTCCCGGACCGCCGTCAGGTCGTAGTCGGGTCCGCCGGTGGCGACCGTGAGGAGGGTGACGCCCTCGGCCGTGATGTCGTCGGCGAACCGAAGCATGGCGCCGACGTCGCCGTCGAAGCGGACCTCCGCCGACCGCTCGATCTCGGCCGGATCGCGTCCCACGTCGGCGCAGTGCCGAGCCAGGACACCAGACTTGTGGCGATAGGACTCGACGTCGACGAACCCGTGCCAGAGATCGGCGTGTTCGGCGATGAGCCGCAGTGTCTTCTTCTCGCCGCTGCCGCCGATCAGCAGCGGAATATGGCGCGTGGGTGCGGGATTCAGCTTCGCGAGCCGTTCGGTGAGTCGCGGCAGGGAGGCACCGAGGGCGTCGAGTCGGCTGCCCTTGGTGCCGAAGTCGTATCCGTACTCGGTGTAGTCGCGCTGGAACCAGCCGCTGCCGATGCCGAGGATGAGACGACCGCCGCTGATGTGGTCGACGGTGCGCGCCATGTCGGCCAGCAGCTCCGGATTCCGGTAGCTGTTACAGGTGACGAGAGCGCCGAGCTCGACGCGGGAGGTCTGCTCGGCCCAGGCGCCGAGCATGGTCCAGCATTCGAAGTGGGCGCCGTCGGGGTCGCCCGACAGCGGGAAGAAGTGGTCCCAGTTGAAGACGATGTCGACTCCCGCGTCTTCGGCACGCATCACTGCGTCCCGGATGAGGGAGTACTCCGGTGAGTGCTGGGGCTGGAGCTGGACGCCGATTCGGATGGGGTGACTCATGGCTCCAGTGTGCCGTGCGGTCCGCCGCGGCGCCGGTTCTTGCCGCGCGCGCAAGCCGCGTCGCGGCGTGGCCGGTGATTGTGGGAGCGTCGAGGAGTGAGTGAACATCAGCACGACCACGATCAGCAGCAGGCTCCCCGTCATCCCGTCTCCGCGGCCGAGTGGGACGAACTCTACGAGTCGTCGGACCGGCTGTGGACCACCAACGTGAACCCCGCGCTCATCGCGGAAGTCGGTGATCTGCCTGCCGGTTCGGCATTCGACCTCGGGTGCGGCGAAGGCGCCGACGCCCGGTGGCTCGCCGACCACGGCTGGACGGTGGTGGGAGCAGACATCTCCACCGTGGCTCTCAAGCGTGCGGCCGCGACTGATTCACGTGAAACAATCACCTGGCTGCCGTTCGACGTCACCGCAGATCAGTTCGACCGCACGTACGACCTGGTGGCCCTGAGCTATTTCCACATCGCGAGCGACGACGTCGCGGTCCTGCAGAAGATCGCCGATGCCGTGGGGCCCGGCGGCACGCTGCTCGTGGTGATGCACGACCCCGAGGGGATGCGCGCGCACGGGCGGAGCCCGGACGGGTTCCTCTGGCCCCGCGACATGGTACGTCTGCTGGGCGAGGGCTGGGAAGTGGTGACCGACGAGGCGCGCGACCGCGGCATCCCGGCGGGCGGCGGCCATCATGTGCGGGATGTGGTCCTCCGTATGCGCCGGGTCTGAGCTTTCCGCCGGTCGGTGGTGCCGCGGCTGGGAGATGTCGGACCCCGGTGAGACCCTCGCGGTATGAGAGTGGAAGCGGGCACACGCAAGCAGGCATCGATCCTGCACGCCGACCTCGACTCCTTCTACGCGTCCGTGGAGCAGCGCGACGACCCGTCACTGCGCGGCCGTCCGGTGCTGGTCGGTGGCGGGGTGGTGGTGGCGGCGAGCTACGAGGCCAAGGCGATGGGTGTCCGCTCGCCGATGGCCGGTCGTGAAGCCCGAGCGCTCTGTCCTCGCGCGGTGATGGTGCACCCTCGGTTCGAGGCGTACACCGAGGCCAGCCGCGCGGTCTTCGCCATCTTCTCCGACTTCTCGCCGTTTATCGAGGGCATCTCCGTGGACGAGGCCTTCCTCGACGTCGGCGGCATGCACGCGATCGCCGGATCGCCCGTTCAGCTCGCGGCACGGCTGCGGGAGCGGGTGCGCCGCGAGGTGGGCCTGCCCATCACTGTCGGGGTCGCGAGCACCAAGTTCGTGGCCAAGGTGGCGAGCGCGGTGGGCAAGCCGGACGGTCTGCTCGAGGTCCCCGCGGGAGGCGAACTCGACTTCCTTCACCCGTTGCCCGTGCGACGGCTGTGGGGCGTGGGCGCCAAGACCGAGCAACGCCTGGCCGAGGCCGGGATCGAGACCGTGGGCCAGATCGCGTCGCTGGGCGAGGAACGGCTGTCGATGCTCCTGGGTCGCGGCCCGGGCAGGCACCTGTACGCACTGTCGATGGCTCGCGATCCACGGCGCGTTCAGACAGGCAGACGCAGACGTTCCATCGGGGCTCAACGGGCGCTGGGTCGTCGGTGGCGGTCGGAGGCGGATATAGAAGCAACACTCGTCGCGATCGTCGACGGCCTGGGCCGCCGTCTCCGGTCGGCGCAGCGGCTCGTGCGAACGGTGGTGCTGCGTCTGCGCTTCCACGACTTCGAGCGAGTGACGCGGTCGCGGACGCTATCCGAACCGACCGACCGCACCGATATCGTACTCGCGGTGGCGCGGGGTCTGCTCGACGAGGCGATGCCGCTGATTCGTGAGCGCGGCTGCACGCTGATCGGGCTGTCGCTGACCAACCTCGCCGATCACGGCGCCGTTCAGCTCGCGTTACCGCTCGACGGCGCCGACCACGCCGGCGACCTCGACCTGGCCATCGACTCGCTGCGGTCGAGATTCGGGAAGGGTGCGGTGACGCGGGGAGTGCTAGTGGGTCGTCCACATCTGCCCGAGAGCCCGATGCTGCCGGATTGACGGCGCCCCGGTCTGGGGGTCACGGTCTGATGGGTTCACGGAATCAAGACCACTTTGCCGCCGGCGTGCCCGGCGGCCACCAGCCGCAGCGCCTCGACCGCACGATCGAGCGGGAAGGTGCGCGCGATCGGCACCGTCAGCTCGCCGGCCGCGAGCAGATCGAGGAGTTCGCCGCGCACACCGTCCCGGAACGCCGCGCTGGCGGGGTCGGCGCCCGAGAGCGCGTCGAAGCCGTACTCGCGCGCGGCTTCGCGGTCGACGACGGTGAGGATCCGATCGCGATCGGCCACCAGTTCCAGTGACGCGGCCGTCGCCTCTGGGCCTCCGGCCGCGTCGAGCGCTGCGACCACCGGACCGGGTGCGGCGTCGCGGACGCGCCGAGCCAGTTCGGGACCGTAGGTCACCGGAATACCGCCGAACCGTGCGACCGCGTCCGACCGACCGGGACCGGCCGTGCCGACGACGGTGACCCCGGCTCGACGCGCCAATTGCAGGAAGACGGCGCCGACTGCGCCCGAGGCGCCGTGCAGGAGCACCGTCTCGCCGGACACCGCACCGGACCGCGACAGCAGCTCGGCCGCCGTGCACCCCGCGAGAAGCAGCCCCGCGGCCTGGTCGTCGGGCACCGCATCCGCCAGGACGAAGGCCTTCTCGGCGGGGATGGTGATCGCCGACGCGTAGCCGCCGTGCACGCGGAAGGCCGCGACGCGATCGCCCACCGACACCGCCCCGGACCCGGCGCGGGTCCGCGGTCCCATGGCGGTCACCACCCCCGCGATCTCGTAGCCGATCGGCAGCGGCAGGAGAGCGGGGTCGGAGGCCCTGAGCGTGTGCTTGAGGTCGGCGGGATTCACTCCGGCGGCCGTGACGCGGACGGTGAGCTGTCCGGGGCCGGGAGCTGCGGGTTCGCAGGCGACGGCCCGGAAGTCGTCGAGCCCGCCGAAGCCGTCCGCCACCCACCTGATGCCCGTCATGACGTGCAGCCTACTGCGCACATTATGGTGACCTGCATGACAAGCAATGTTGACGCGTCCAACCCCGATCTGGTCACAGTGGACGTGCCCACCCACTGGTACAACCTCGCCGCGGAGCTCGACGAGCCGATTCCGCCGCACCTGCACCCCGGAACCAAGGAACCGGTCGGGCCCGACGATCTGGCCGCGCTCTTCCCCGCCGGTCTGATCGCCCAGGAGGTCTCCACCGAGGCCTACATCGAGATCCCTGAGCCGGTTCGTGAGATCTACCAGATGTGGCGGCCGTCGCCGCTGTTCCGCGCCCGCAGATTCGAGGAGGCGCTGAACACGAAGGCGCGGATCTACGTCAAGTACGAGGGCGTCAGCCCGGTCGGCAGCCACAAGACGAACTCGGCTGTCGCGCAGGCGTATTACAACAGCATCGACGGGGTCAAGAAGCTCACCACCGAGACCGGCGCAGGTCAGTGGGGCAGCGCTCTCTCGTTCGCGGGCGCGCAGTTCGGTCTCGACGTGGAGGTGTGGCAGGTGCGGGCGTCGTACGACTCCAAGCCGTACCGGGGCTTTCTCATCCGCACCTACGGCGGCACGCTGCACCCGAGTCCCTCCGACCTCACCGAGGCCGGACGCGCGATGCTGGCGAAGGACCCCGACACCACCGGCAGCCTCGGCATGGCGGTGTCGGAGGCGGTGGAGGTGGCGGCCGCGAATGATGACACCCGCTACGCGCTCGGCAGCGTGCTGAACCACGTCGTGCTGCACCAGAGCGTGATCGGCCTCGAGGCCGTCGACCAGCTGAACGCGGTGGAGCCCGGCGGCGCCGACGTCGTCTTCGGTTGCGCGGGCGGCGGATCGAACCTCGCGGGCCTGTCCTTCCCGTTCCTGCGCGAGAAGCTGCACGGCCGTTCCGATCCGCGGATCGTCGCGGCCGAGCCGTCGGCCTGTCCGTCTCTGACTCAGGGTGAGTACCGCTACGACCACGGCGACGTCGCGGGCCTCACGCCGCTGCTGAAGATGCACACGCTCGGTATGGACTTCGTCCCGGACCCCATCCACGCCGGCGGTCTGCGCTATCACGGCATGGCGCCCGCGCTCAGCCACACGGTGGAGCTGGGTCTGGTGGAGGGCGTCGCGATCGACCAGCGCGCCGCCTTCAGCGCGGGCATCACGTTTGCGCGCACCCAGGGCATCGTGCCCGCCCCGGAGTCGACCCACGCCATCGCCGCGTGCGCCGAGCACGTGGCGAACAGCGACAAGGAGGAGGTCGTCGTGATCGGGCTCTCCGGGCACGGTCAGCTCGATCTGCCCGCCTACGCGGAGTTCTTGAACGGCTCCTTCTGACGGCTGTCGGGCCCGCCGGTTCCGGATCCGGACGGGCGGGCCCGATGCGGTCCGTGCGCGTCCCGACTCCTGCGGTTCGACGAATGCTGAGACAATCGGGACGGTAGTACTGAGAGTGGTGGAATTGCCGGGTCGCCGCACGGCGCGACCGGGAGACAGAGAAGGAACTTCATGGTCGAAACAGGACAGCGTCTGGCGCAGATCGGCGTCACCGGGCTCGCGGTGATGGGCTCCAACATCGCCCGCAACTTCGCGCGGCACGGGCACACCGTCGCGCTGCACAACCGCAGCATCGCGAAGACCGATGCGCTCATCGAGGCGCACGGCGACGAGGGCGATTTCATCCGCACGGAGACCATGGAGGAGTTCGTCGGCGCGCTCGAGCGGCCGCGCCGCGTCCTCATCATGGTCAAGGCCGGCGACCCGACCGACGCCGTGATCGAAGAACTCGCGAACCTGATGGAGCCCGGCGACATCATCATCGACGGTGGTAACTCGCTGTACACCGACACGATCCGCCGCGAGGCGGCGATGGCCGCGCGGAACCTGAACTTCGTCGGCGCGGGCATCTCCGGCGGCGAGGAGGGCGCTCTCAACGGTCCCTCGATCATGCCCGGCGGACCCGCCGAGTCGTACGAGTCGCTCGGTCCGCTGCTGGAATCGATCTCGGCGCACGTCGACGGCGTCCCGTGCTGCACGCACATCGGTCCCGACGGTTCGGGCCACTTCGTCAAGATGGTGCACAACGGCATCGAGTACGCCGACATGCAGCTCATCGGCGAGGCGTACGACCTCATGCGCAACGTGCTCGGCATGGAGGTCGCCGAGATCGCCGACGTGTTCCGCGAATGGAACACCGGCACCCTCGACAGCTACCTGATCGAGATCACCGCCGAGGTGCTGTCGCAGGTGGACGCCGAGACCGGCAAGCCGCTCGTCGACGTGATCGTCGACGCCGCGGGCCAGAAGGGCACCGGCCGCTGGACGGTGAAGTCGGCACTCGACCTCGGCATCCCGACCACCGGCATCGCCGAAGCCGTCTTCGCGCGCGCCCTCTCGAGTTCGACGTCCCAGCGCGAGAGCGCGCGAGGGCTCGTCGCGGGCACCACCGGCGCGCAGGCCCCGGCCGACAAGGCGGCTTTCGTCGAAGACATCCGGAAGGCGCTGTACGCGTCGAAGGTCGTGGCGTACTCGCAGGGCTTCGACCAGATCGCGGCGGGAAGCGCCGAGTACGGCTGGAGCGTGGATCCGGGCAAGCTCGCCACCATCTGGCGTGGAGGATGCATCATCCGGGCCAAGTTCCTGGACCGCATCCGGGAGGCCTACGCCGAGAATCCGGAGCTTCCCGCGCTGCTGCTGGCTCCGTACTTCCGCGACGCGGTCGAGGACTCGGTGGAGAGCTGGCGGCGGGTCATCGTCACCGCGACTGCGATGGGTGTCCCGGTGCCGGCCTTCGCGTCGTCGCTGTCGTACTACGACGCGCTGCGGGCCGAGCGGCTGCCGGCCGCTCTGACCCAGGGGCTGCGGGATTACTTCGGTGCGCACACCTACCTGCGCGTCGACAAGCCCGGCTCGTTCCACACGCTCTGGAGCGGTGATCGCAGCGAGGTCGAGGCGTAGCGCTTCCAAGATCAGTCACTAGACGGGCCTTCGAGGGCAATGTTCCCTCGAAGGCCCGTCTGCGTCCTGAACTTGGCACAGCGGTCTCGGTATGCGTGCTGCCGGTGCGCTATGCCCACATCCCGTTCGTTGTCTCAGACCGCCCACAAGCGATCCTGCGCATCAACGGTGGACAGGTCATCGCGACAGCTTCGCCTGCCGGCGGATCACCCGGGGCGCCGATCCCAGCTCGTTCTAGCGGTTTTCGAATCGCTGCGCTTGCCTCGACCACCGGAGGGGACCGGGTTGTGACTGCGGCCGAAGTACTGTTTAAGCTGGACATATGTCGAAAGTGCTGAGCTCGTTGCCGAAGGGAGAGCGCGTCGGAATCGCGTTCTCGGGTGGTCTGGACACCTCCGTCGCCGTTGCATGGATGCGCGAAAAGGGCGCTATCCCTTGCACTTACACCGCCGACCTCGGCCAGGCCGATGAGCCGGACATCGCTTCGGTGCCCGGCCGCGCGGGTCAGTACGGTGCGGAGATCTCGCGCCTGGTGGACTGCCGCGCCGCGCTCGTGGAGGAGGGCCTCGTCGCACTGCAGTGCGGTGCCTTCCACATCCGCACCTCCGGCAAGACGTACTTCAACACCACGCCGCTCGGCCGCGTGGTGACCGGAATGCTCCTGGTCCGCGCCATGAAGGAGGACGGCGTCGACATCTGGGGCGACGGCTCCACCTACAAGGGCAACGACATCGAGCGGTTCTACCGCTACGGACTGATGGCGAACCCGAACCTGCGGATCTACAAGCCGTGGCTCGACACCCAGTTCGTGGAGGAGCTCGGCGGCCGCCACGAGATGAGCCAGTGGCTGACCGAACGCGATCTGCCGTACCGCGACTCCCAGGAGAAGGCGTACTCCACCGACGCCAACATCTGGGGCGCCACCCACGAGGCCAAGACCCTCGAGCACCTCGACCACGGTCTCGACGTGGTGGAGCCGATCATGGGCGTCGCCGCATGGCGGGACGACGTCGAGGTCGCCACCGAGGACGTCTCCATCCGATACGAGCAGGGCCGCCCGGTCGCCATCAACGGCGAGGTCTTCGACGACGCCGTCGCTCTCGTCCTGAAGGCCAACGAGATCGGCGGCCGCCACGGGCTGGGCGTCTCGGATCAGATCGAGAACCGCATCATCGAGGCCAAGTCGCGCGGTATCTACGAGGCACCGGGCATGGCACTGCTGCACATCGGCTACGAGCGTTTGGTGAACGCGATCCACAACGAGGACACGGTCGCGAACTACCACAACGAGGGCCGTCGCCTGGGTCGCCTCATGTACGAGGGCCGGTGGATGGACTCGCAGGCGCTCATGCTGCGTGAGTCGCTGGTGCGCTGGGTGGGCTCGGCCATCACCGGCGAGGTGACCGTCCGACTGCGCCGCGGCGACGACTACCACTTCCTCAACACCACCGGACCCGGCCTTTCGTACCACCCGGACAAGCTGTCGATGGAGCGCGTCGGCGACGCCGCGTTCGGTCCGTCCGACCGCATCGGCCAGCTCACCATGCGCAACCTCGACATCGCCGATTCGCGTGCGCGCCTGGAGCAGTACGCGCAGCTCGGCATCGTCGGTGGCGCGACCGCAGACCTGGTCGGCGAGCTGTCCGCGGGCGGTGCGCAGGCGATCGCCGGCGGCCAGCCGGAGGACGCGGCATCCGAGTCGCTCGACCGCGCGGCGATCGATTCCGGCGTCGACTAGCGCTCATGGCCGCCAAACGGATCGGGATCGTCGAAGATCACGAGTCGATGGTGCTGGGGGTCCGGGCGATGCTCGACGGCCACGTCGGCCTGTCGCTGATGGCGTCGTCGGACACCGTCGAAGGGCTGCTCGCGCAGCAGGTCTGCCTGGACCTGGTGCTGCTGGATCTGCGGCTGGCCGACGGGTCGTCGCCGACGGCCAACATCGAGGCCTTGCACGACGCGGGTCTATCGGTCCTTGTCTACACCGGTGCGGAGAACCCGTACCTGGTCCGTCTGGCGGCGAAGGCGGGGGTGCTCGGCATCGTGCGTAAATCCGCCCGGGTGGAGCGGGTCGTCGAGGCGATCGCCACGGCTGCGGAGGGCAACCCGGTCATCACCACCGAGTGGGCGGCGGCCGTCGACGGCGACCCCGACCTCGATGCCACCGGCCTGAGTCCTCGGCAGCAGGAGGTGCTCTCGCTGTACGCCTCGGGGGAGAAGGCCGACCGGGTGGGGCGCATGCTGGGGTTGTCGACGGAGACGGTCAACGACTACGTCGCGCGGATCCGGGCGAAGTACGCCGCAGCCGGTCGGCCCGCAGGCACCAAGGTGGATCTCTATCAGCGGGCCGTCGAGGACGGACTGCTGCCGATCCCCGAGCGCGACCAGTGAGCGGCGCCGTCAGATACGCCGCTCCCGAGCGGCGGCACGACAACCTGGACCGGATCAGGCGGATGTTCGCGTTGTTCGCGGCGGTCGGTTACGTGGGGTACTTGATCCTCCTGTTGCCGGCGATCCTCCAGCTCGCACCGCTGATGAGCTCCTGGTGGACGCCGGCGATGTGCGCGATCGTCTTCGTCCCCGGCCTGACGCTGGGAGTGACCGCTCTGATCGGCGTGCCGCGCTGGACGCGGGCGACGGCGGCCGTCGCCGCCCTCAGCTTCTTCGTCGCGGTCCTCACCTGGCCGATCGCCTGGGACGGCACCACCGTCCCGGCCGGCGACGGCGTATGGCTGGCGGCGTTTCCCGGGCTCGCCAGCATCGCCGCGGTGCTGGCGTGGCCGGCCTGGGCGGCCTTTGCGCACATGGTGTTCGGCTGCGTCTGCGTGCAGCTCATCAACTTCGTGATCCGCGGCGAAGTGGATCCGGGACAGCTCGCTCCCGAGATCGCCTTCGCAATCATGTTCTGCAGCTTATTCGTCGGTGCGGCCGTGATGGCGCTGCGCACCGGGAGGATTCTGGACGAGACCACCGATCGTGCCCATGCGGCGGCCGCGACCGCCGCAGCCGAGCGGGCCCGCGACACCGAACGCGAACGCTTCGACGCGCTGATTCACGACAGCGTGATGTCCACCCTGCTGACCGCCTCCCGGGGCGGGGCGCAGGAGCACGTGCCGCGGCTGGCGGCCGCCACCCTCGCCGAACTCGACGAGATCCGTTCGGGACTGCCCACCGACCGTCCGTTCGGCCTCGAGGCCGCCGTGGTGCACCTGCGTGCGACCACTACCGAGGCAGACCCGAGGGCGGAGTTCGCCGTCGACGCACCCGCTGCCGATTCTGATGCCGCACAGGCGGAGCTGCCGAGCGAGGCGGTGCGTGCGGTGAGCGCGGCACTGGCCGAAGCCCTGCGCAACAGTCGCCGACACGCCGGGGCCGATGCGCGGTGCACCGTGCGTGGCCGAGTGGACGCCGATTCGATCAGGATCGCGGCGACCGACGACGGCGTCGGTTTCGACCCGGGTGCGGTATCGGCCCATCGACTCGGCATCGCGGTCAGCATCCGGGCCCGGATGGACCGGGTCCCGGGAGGTTCGACCGCCATCGAGTCGTCGCCCGGCGCCGGAACCACCGTCCGACTGGGATGGACACGCTGATGGAGCAACTTCCGGCCGGCGGTGATATCGGTGATCTGATGGGCCTGCGGACCGCCGCCGCGAAGGCGCTCGTGGCGGTCTTCATCGGAACGTTTGCGCTGGTGGGAGTGATGACGCGCCCCGCAGGGAGCGGGGTGGCCGGATGGCTGGCGGAGATCGTCGCCTGGGGGGTGACGAGCGCTGCGGCAGTCGCACTGATCCAGGTGCCGGGAGATCCGTTACGGCGGTCGGTGACGGCAGTCGTCGCCGCCGCCGGCCCGGTGGCCACGGTGTCGGTGCTGCTGGTGGTCGACGATCCAGGGGTGCGCATCCTGACCTTCTGGCCTTTGTCGGCGACAACGGCGCTGTGCACCTACCTCTGTGTACGCGGCCGCACAGGCGTCGCGTGGCTCTCGATGCTGGTGGCGATCGGCGCGACCGCACTGTGGGCCGTCGGCATCGGCGAAGGCGCCGGGTACGGGATCTCGATCTCGCTGATCAACCTGGCGCCGCTTGTGATGTCGTCCTTCTTCGCCATCACGATCCGGCCGGCGGCGCGCGAGATCTTTCTGATGCAGGGGGCCGGCACCGAGGCCGCGGCTGCGGAGGCCGCGCGGCGCGCGGTCCTCGACGAACGCGACCGGCAACTCGGCCGACTCGACGACCAAGCGCGCCCCTTGCTCGAGCGGCTCGTCGACGCGGCGCCGCTCTCGGCGGACGAACGCGATGAGTGCAGTCTGGTCGAGGCGCGGTTGCGTGATTCGCTGCGGGCGCCGACATTCGACGTCCGCAGTGTTGCCGACGCGGCGCGGCAGGCACGACGTCGAGGGGTGGAGGTGATCTTGCTCGACGATCACGGGCTCGTCGGTGCGGACGATGACGTCCGCGAGCGGGTGATCGGCGGTGCCGTCACCGCGCTCGCCGCGGCTCGTGCGGGGACCGTCACGATTCGCATCCTGCCGCCGCGGCGTCGCGTGGTGGCGACTGTTCTGCAGGTCGCCGGCGACGTCGTCGTCCGCGAGGAGTACGACGGCGAAGGTCGTCTGGTCGGCAGCGACTGACCCCGGGAGCAGGCCTGACCTCTGTCGCCTCTTAGGAGGACAGAGGAATTGGGGTCTTTCTCGTGCGCCGATGTCGCCATACCGTCCGAAGGGAAGGCATGGCGGCGGGACATCGGCGAGGAGGCGAGGAGAATGACGGGCTCCGGGGCAGTGGCGCGGCAGTCGGGGACAGGCCAGTCGGTCGGGGTGTGGAGTGAGAATCCGTGGCAGCGGGAAGTGCTCATGGTGTGGATGAATCGGTTCGGGTATCCGGTGGTCGCTGTCGACACGGCCGGACTCCTGGCGGGGGCGACGCGCGTCGTGGTGGTCGGAGCCGGCGATCGTCTCGCGCTGCGTCGGTTCGGCCGCTCAATGGCCGGACGCGTCATCGTCGTCGGCGGTACGGTCGAGAAGGCCGATATCCGCTCCGGCGTTCATCATGTCACTGAAGGCCCAGACATCGACCACCGTCTTAACCTCCTGCTGACCAGAGCGCTGGGCCCGACGTCCGGCCGGACTCCGATGTCGGCGCGGGAACGGGAGATCCTGACCACGTATGTGATGGGTGCGACCGTCGAGGAGACCGCGACCCGGCATTTCGTCGCCGCCAGCACGGTTCGCACTCACTATCGGCGCGTCTCGGCCAGGTACGACGACGCCGGGCTGCCGGTGGCGAACAAGACCCACCTGTTGTTGCGGATGGTCGCCGACGGTTGGATTCAGCTCGACGGCGTGCTTCCCGAATCGGAGCCGGCCGCGTCCGCGGTCGAGGTGGCGTGAGGGGCGGGCCTCGACTGGAGTGAAGAGCCGACGGGCTCGATGACCGACGGGCGGCGTCAGGCACCCCCGCGACTAGCGGCGTCTCACTCTTCGACCACCGACGCCGCCGGACTCCGTTCGACCGACCCCGGGCGCAGTGCGCTCGCGGCGAGCGGGAACAGGAGCACCGACAGCACGCCGGCGCCGACGAGGACCGCTGCCTGCGTGCCGGTCAAGACGTCTTGGCGGACACCGATGTCGGTGGCGACCGCGATGATCGGAAGGCCGGTGGCGCCGTAGAGCCCGGTGGCGATTCGCTCGCGGCGGCCGGCGCCCTCGGGTGCGGCGAGCATCGAGGGCAGCCCGCGGACCAGGAGCAGAGCCACCAGGACGACGGGGATCCAGGCGAAGGCGAGCGGATGATCGAGCAGCGACTGCAGATCGAACTTCACACCCGTGTAGACGAAGAAGATCGGGACGAGGAAGCCGAACGCGACGGCGTCGATCTTGGCCTCCACCGACCGCTGCGTCTGTTCGTCGGCATCTCGGATGAGGAGCTTCCAGACGATCCCCGCGGTGAATGCGCCCAGCAGCATGTCGATGCCGAGCTGGACGGTCAGGAAGATCATCACGGCCAGAATGGCCAGCACGGTGCGGACGGCGAACTGCGCCGACGTGTGCAGGGTCGATTCGACGAAGGCGTGCAGGCGGCGATGAGAGGTGCGGCGCGCCCGGATCACGGCGGCCGCCGCGATGACGCCGAAGACCAAGAGCACCACGCTCGCCGTACCGAACGAGCGGCCGCCGAGGAATAGCGAGATGGCGATGATCGGCCCGAACTCGCCCGCGGCGCCGATCGCTCCGACGGCGACGCCGAACGGAGTGGTGAGGTCACCGGAATCGCGGAGGATCGGCAGCAAGGTTCCCAGAGCCGTCGACGCCAGACTGATCCCGATGATCACAGCGCCCAATCCGGGTGAGACAGCGAAGCCCGCCGCGATCCCGACCGCGATACTGATCAGCCAACCGAGCCAGGCGCGCCGAGCCGTGCGTCCGCGAACCGCCGACCGGGTGATCTCGGTTCCCGCGATGAAGAACAGCAGGTTGACACCGAAGTCGGAGAGCCGGCCGAACAGCTCCGATTCACCGACCCAGCCCAGCAGGGCAGGCCCGGCCACGACGCCGAGGCCGAGTTCGAAGACGACCACCGGAACCGCTGCCCAACGAGAGACGGATCTCGCCAGGAGCGGCGCTGCGAAGACCAGGAGGGGAACGACGAGCACGGTGGTCGCGGTGGGGCTCACCGGCTGATTCTAGAACGCGGTGACACGCGCGGGAGACGGTGCGGCGTCTGCGGTGGTCTCAGATGTGGACACCTTCGGTGTGGTTCCGTCGGCGGTACACGATGCTGGTCGCCAGGGAGGCGAGGATCAGCACCAGGCCGATGAGACCGGTCACCGTCTCGGGGACCTCGGTGCCGAGTGAGTACAGCAGAAGCAGCGCCAGCGCGCCGATCGCCCAGTGGGCGCCGTGTTCGAGGAAGACGTACTCAGACAGGGTTCCCCGGTGAACGAGGTAGATCGTCAGCGACCGCACGAACATCGCGCCGATGAGGCCCAGACCCAGAGCGATGATGATCGGGTCCGCCGTGATGGCGAAGGCCCCGATCACGCCGTCGAACGAGAACGACGCGTCCAGCACCTCCAGATAGAGGAACAGGAAGAAGCCCGCGCGCCCCGTCGCCTTGGCGAGTGCGGTCGGGCCGTCCCCCGACTCGGTCTCGATGTGGAAGAGACGGCCGAGCCCGTTGACCACGATGTAGGTGATCACGCCGAGGACGCCGGCAACCATCACCGTCGACGTATCGTGATCCGGCGCGACGAGCGTGGCCGCCAGCACCAAGATCGTCAACGCCACCACCACCGGTGCCTCGCGGAGCCGGCCGATGCGCAGCAGGGGCCGCTCGATCCACGACAGCCAGGTGAGCTCCTTGTCCTCGAACAGGAACCCGAGGAACAGCATCAGGAGGAACATTCCGCCGAACGAGGCGATCTGCGGGTGCGCCGCGGTCACGATGCTCTCGTAGGTCGGCGAGCCGTCCGTCGGCGGGTTGAGCGCGAGGTGAAGCGCGTCGACCGGGTCGAGGCCCGCGGTGAGCCAGACGATCCCCAGCGGGAAGGCCAGGCGCATGCCGAACACGGCGATGATGACACCGATCGTGAGGAACATCCGCTGCCAGAAGTCGCTCATCCGCTGCAGGACCGTGGCATTGATGACGGCGTTGTCGAAGGAGAGCGAGACCTCCAGCACACCCAGGATCAGGGTGAGCAGTACGGCCGTCGAACCGCCGTACAGGAACGCGGCGACCAGCGCCGCGATCGAGACGACGAACGACATTCCGAAGATGCGAAGAGTCACGCGGGGATCCCAACCTTCATGACAGGCGACGGTACCCGGGCGAGGCGTCGCTGGCGCTTCCCGGAGGCGAGCCGGCCAGGCCGTGGGGAAACGGGAACTGACTGACTGTTCGAGTCAGGAGGCACTCATGAAACTTGCGGCACTCAGTCCAGCAATCGGGCTCGGACACGCGGTGGCATGCCTGGTAAGAAATTAATTGCTTTGGCCGACGCAATCTTCCGAGCTTTCAAAATATGCTTGCCTGACACCGAAGAAGGAGAATTGAGAATGGCTCAGTGCAACTGCAGTTGTGCATACTGCAAAGAGGCTAATGTGAACGACCGGAGCGTGCATCAGTGCAAGAACTTGCCGCGCTGTTCGGTTGCGTCCAAGAGCTGACGACCATGGCAGAGACTGGATCATCGTCGCGGTCAGGCGATTTCACGGAACCGCACAGATGCCGGAGTTGCAGCCGAGCTTTCTGGGGTAAGCGGTCGTGGAACCGGGTCACGGTGAACTGTCCGCACTGCGGCGCGGGAAACTGACGAATCGGAAGAATGGGCGGGTGTCGACCGAATGGTCGACACCCGCCCATTTTACCTGGCAGTTGGATTGAACGTCTGACCCCAGAAATGGGGACACGCGGTTCGGTCCACCAGAAACGGTTACTCGCAATGTACGACTGACACGGTCTGGGATGGCCGAATACCATCGACCGCGTATCTGATTTACCGGATTCTCCATGCGAACCGGAAGTCGTATCTCGAATTTGAGGAGAATTTCCTGATGGCAGTCAGTGTTGACTTCTATGCCGTGCTCGAGATCGCGCGCGATGCCGACGATGACACCATCAATGCGGCTTTGAAATCGAAACTGCGGTTGTGGCGCAAAGCGACGAACTCTCCGGACCTCAGTACTCGGCAGGAGGCGGAGACGTGGATGGCGCGGCTTCGTGAGGCCAGCGACACGCTGCTCGATCCGCAGCGCCGCGCGGCCTATGACCGCGAACTGCAGACCGCCGGCGTCGCGCAGCCGCAGACGCAGCAGGCGGCGGGCGAGGGCACGGACTGGGTGGCTCGGGCGCGGGAGGAGCTCGGCCGAGGCGATTACCACTCTGCGGCGTACTCGGCTCGCGAGGCCACTCACTCGATCGGCAACAGCGCGGAGTCGTGGGGTCTCCGCTCTCGCGCCAATGCCGGTCTGGGAAACCTTCAGGACGCTCTGTACGAGGCACGCCAGGCGACCACCATCGAGGCCAACAACCCGGAGTACCACTTCCAGCTGGGCATGATCTTCGAGAAGTTGGCGCAGTTCCAGGATGCGATCAACGCATACCAAGTGTCGATGCAGCTGGATCCTTCCGCGCCGCAGTACATGGTGGCGGTCGCCAACGTCATGTCCGACAACGGGCAGCTCGACGATGCGCTCGACTTCATCCGGCAGCACCTGCAGCGCTTCCAGGGCGCGCAGATCGTCTTCGACTACTACGCAACCCTCCTCGCACTCAAGGCGGAGAGCATCCCGCGATACAACGGGCGCGGTCAGTACATGATCACGTCGAAGTCCGAGATCGAGCAGATGCGACCGTTGATCGCCGAGGCGATGGCGCACAACCGAGATCCGGAGATGGCGAAGGAACTGGACAAGATCAGCCGCTTCCTCGATACCAGCGAGGAGCAGGTCTTCAGCGTCCCCGGCGACGGATGGGGTCAGAAGGCGCTGATCCTCGCCTCCCCGATCCTGTGCATCGTCATCGGCGCGATCATCGGCCTCACGGTGATCGGTGTGCTCCTCGCTGTCGCGGCCGGTGCGGGCATCTACTTCACCTGCTGGGTGCCGCGATACAAGGCCAACGACCGTGACGACCTGCGCAAGGGCTACCTGCAGGGATACATCGGCTGACCTGGCCGGCTGGGTACCGACTGCGACGAAAGGTTCATGGACATGGGTAGAGCCGTTGGAATCGACCTCGGGACGACGTACTCCGCGGTGGCAGCCATCGAGGCTGGGGCGCCGGAGGTGATCCGGAACGACGACGGCGACTACACGACGCCGTCGGTGCTGTACTTCGACGGCGAGGAGGTCTCCCTCGGCGTCTGCGCTGAGAACATGCGGGCGAAGGCGGAAGGCGATGTGGCGTCGCTCATAAAGCGCCAGATGGGCAACACCGACTTCGTCTTCGTTCCGGACAGCAACGACAACGAGTACCGCGCGGAGGACCTGTCCGCTCTGATCCTCACCAAGTTGGTCGCCAGCGCCGAGAACGTCCTGGGCGAGGAGATCACCGACGTGGTCATCACGGTGCCCGCGTACTTCGAGGACGAACACCGCAACGCGACGCGGACGGCCGCGGAGATCGCCGGCCTCACCGTGCTGCAGTTGATCAACGAGCCGACCGCAGCGGCTCTGAGCTTCGGAGTCGGTTCGGGATTCTCCGGAACCCTCCTCGTCTACGACCTCGGCGGCGGCACTTTCGACGTCACGGTGCTGCGCTGCCAGAACAATGACTTCACCGTCCTGGCCTCGCTCGGCGACCGCAACCTCGGTGGTTTCGACTTCAACAACGCCCTGTTCGGTGTGGTGAACGAGAAGTTCAAGGAGCAGACCGGTCAGCCGATTCCCACCGACCAGTATCTGCAGGTCATGGATGCCGTCGAAGACACCAAGCGCCGGTTGTCGCAGGCGGAGAAGGCGACCGTCTTCATCTCGGCCCTGGGTCAGAACGTGAAAGTTCAGGTGACACGGCAGGAGTTCGAGTCGGCGGCGTCGTTCCTGCTCAAGACGACGGAGTTCCTGGTCGACGAATCGGTCGAGACGGCGGGGGTCTCGTACTCGGCGATCGACAAGGTCCTTCTGGTCGGCGGATCCACTCGTATGCCGATGGTCCAGAATCTGGTGGAACGGTTGACCGGTCAGACTCCGGACAAGTCGGTCCACCCGGATCAGGCGGTGGCGCTCGGTGCGGCGATCGTCGCCGACAAGGTGTCGGCGGACAGGGCCGGAGCGGCGCCGGACATGCCGGCCGGTGGCAGCATCGACTTCTCGGATGTCATCTCGCAAGGTGTCGGGGTGCTGGCGCTCAACGCCGCCTCACAGCTTGCCTACACCCAGTTGATCCCGCCGCAGACGTCCATTCCGGCTCAGGCGGAGCATGATTTCGGCCTACCCGTCGAGAATCAGCAGGAGATCAGGCTGCAGATCGTGTCGCATGACGTCGACGGGGTGCTTGAAGCGCAGGTCAAGAGTCTCGGTGAGAGCATGCTGAAGGTTCCGCCGGGCCGTGCAGCGGGCAGTGGCGTGCGGGTGATCTTCTCGGCGGACATCGACGGGATCATTCACGTCCAGGTCATCGATCTGACCGAAGGGATCAACCTCGGCGAGATGGAAGTGAAGCGTCCCGGCGAGATGGATCCCAAGCGGATGGCGCAAGCGCGCGAGTTGGTCGCGTCCGCGCAGTTCACATGATCGGAGAACCGGTGGATCAGACGCTCGCCGATGTCTCGAAGCGGCTCGACGACCTCACGGAGCTCTTCCGGAGACGGCTCCTCAACGACAACCGTGGCCAGGAGTTGCTCGGGGAGCTGCGGGCCAAGTCGGCGCTCGACGAGACCCTGCTGGTAGGGCGAGTGCTCCGGCCCGTCGCCACCCGGCTGATGAATGTCATCGACCGTGTCGACAACTGGGACGGTGAGGCGGACCCGCTCGCAGAGTCCGTTCGAGACGAGGTGATCCAGATCCTGGAGGACTTCGGGGTCGAGCAGATCGGCGTCGACGGAGATGTCGACCCGCGGAGACATCGCATCGAGTCGGTCGTTGTCGCCGACGCCCCCGAAGGCGCTATCACCGGACGCACCGTCCGCGGTTTCGAACTGGACGGTCGCGTGCTGCGCCCGGCGGGCGTGGTCGTGGCCGCGGGACCGAGGGCTCCTGGACAGAACGGCGCGGCGGATGACTAGTGGCGGTACCGGCCGTGACGATCAGCAGGACGCTCGTCGCCGCCTCACCGACGCGATGGCCGCGACGATGGCCGAGGCCGGCGGCCTCACAGCCGAAGCCGGCAGGCTCCTCGGGGAGATCGACATCGCGCTGTCGATCACGCGGACAACGCTCGACGACGAGCTGGCGGCGCAGCGGCGTCGACTCCGGCGCGAGAAGGAAGAGGCGGAGGCGCAGCTGCAGGCTGATGCCGTGCGGCGGACGCGGGCTGTTGGGGCGGCGCTGCGGGCCGCAGCCGAGGAACTCGCGCCCGGTGCGGCCGGTGCCGGATGGGCTGCGCGGGCGCTGAGCGTGCCGCAGCCGGCGCGGGCGGTACCGTCGGCGGTCCGGGTCGGCACCCTCCCGGGTGGTGCGCCGGCGCTTCTTCCATTGATCGGCGTCTCCGGGTGGGTCGTCGGTGGCAGCGGTGCCGAGCAGTTGATCGCGGACACCGTGCTCAGACTGGCGCTGTCGGCGCCGCCGGAGTCCCTGCGGGTCTCGGTGTTCGATCCCATGCTCCGTGGGATCCTCGGCTTCACGTCGTTGTTCCGCGACACCGATCCGATCGGGTACCCGCCCGCGATCCAGACCGAGGACGGGTTGCGGAAGCTGTTGTCCGGGCTCATCGACAGAATCGGCCGGGCCGCGGAGACGATGAGTACGGCGGGTGCGGCCGATCATCGGGACCTGCCGCTGTCGCAGGCGGGGCGTCTCGAACTCGCGGTCCTGCTCGACGCACCGAGCGGAGTCACCGAGACCGCCGCTGACGATCTCAATAGGATCGTCGAATCGGCGGCGGGGCGCGGGGTGTTTCTGCTGATCGCGAGCCCGGGGTACGTCGATGGCCCGATCCGCGTGAGTGATCGGGCACAGGTCGACGTCGACCGCGGGCTGGTCCGGGTCGACGCGGCCGGCGAGATCCGGTCGGATTCGTTCGCGGCGGTGCCCGGATTGACGGTTCGGGCTGATCCGTCGCCCACCCCAGCGGCGCGGAACAACTTGATCCACGCGAGGGCCGAAGCGATCGAGGCCGCGGCGCAGGGGACGATGACCTTGGAGGCGGTCCTCGCCGAGATCGATGCCGGATGGTCCGATCGCGGCGACGACGGGCTATCGGGCATCTTCGCGAGAATGCCCGGCGGACTCGGCGGCCTGGAACTCCGGAGTGCGAATCCGCCCGCGCCGAACGCGCTCATCGGCGGCGCCGTCGGCACGGGAAAGTCGAACCTGCTGCTCTGCTTGATCTACGGTCTCGCGAGCCGGTACTCGCCGCGGGAGGTTCGTTTTCACCTGTTGGATTTCAAAGAGGGCGTCGAGTTCGCGCGGCTCGCACCGATCGGCGACGAGACCTGGTTGCCGCACGTCGACTCCCTCGGCCTGGAGAGCGATCGAGCGTACGGAGTGGCAGTTTTGGAGCATCTCGCCTCCGAGTTCGACCGCAGGGCGGACGCTTTCAAGTCCGCGGGCGCGTCTTCGCTCGCGGACTATCGGGCGCTGACAGGTCGGGACATGCCGCGGCTGGTGTTGGTGGCCGACGAGTTTCAGGTGCTCTTCGAACCGGACGATGATGTCGCGCAACGAGCGGTGCAGCTGATCGAACACCTCGCTCGGAAGGGCCGCGCCTACGGGGTCCACCTGGTGCTCGCATCGCAGACGTTGTCTGGTATCCAAGCGCTCGCGCTCAAGCGTGACGCCATCTTCGGTCAGTTCCACAACCGGATCTCGCTGCGGAACACCGAACACGAGTCGGAGACGATCCTCGGTGCGGGGAACCTCGCCGCGGGAGATCTGCACGGGCGTGGTCAGGCGGTGTTCAACGATGATCTCGGACATCTGGCGGCCAATCGGATCGGTTCGGTGGTGTGGGCCGATCCCGCCTACCTGGACCGGCTGCAGACGGAACTGTTCAGCCGGGCGATGGCGGATGGCTTCACTCCCCGGCGTCCCAGCACCTTCGTGAGTTCCGCCTACGCCGAGTGGATCCCAGCTGACGATCGAGAGATCGCCACGGTCGGAGTCCCGATCAGCGTCGGTGGAACCGCGCAGGGATTCTCGCTGAAGCGCGGCCGACTCGGCAACGTCGCGCTGATCGGCGACGACCTCGACCGCACCAGGGCGGTGCTGTCGTCGATCCACGCATCCATTCGCGCGTCCGATCTCGCCTCCGCGCAGTGGACCGTCATCGACAGCTCGGGCGTTGGGCTCGATGACGTCGGTCCGTGGGCGAACGAAGCGGGAATCCAGCGGATCTCAGCGGAAGAGGCGGATAGCTTCCTGCGTACCCTGACAGCGCGGACGGCGGTGCCGAGCAGCCGCATCGAGCGGGTGATCATCCTCGACGACCCCGACGACATCGCGTCGCTGGTCGATTCAGACGAATACCCGCGTCCGATCGAGGCGGTGGAGCGCTTCATCAAGCGATCGATTGCCTGCGGCATGCTCTTCGTGATCAGGTTCCGCTCGATGAGCTCATACGACGCGAGGACGGCGGGCGAACTTCGCGACGGCTTCCGGACGATCGTCCTGACCGAACCGGGATCGCAGACCGACCTGCTGGCGCCGGGCACCGGGCGCATGGACTTCAGCGGACCGCGCGTCGTCGTCGTCGACAGGAGCAGCGGTCGGCAGGATCTGTTGGTTCCGTTCGATCCGGCTGCGTTGCCGCAGAACGGTATCGAGAAGACGGAGGTGAGCATCCCGATATGACGGACACGGCATGGGACCGGTATCTGGGGGCGGTGAACGATCTCGCGGCGATCGACGGAGAGCTGATCGACGAGCGGCGGAGGTCGGATCACCTCTTCCAGGAACGGGAACGGAACGTGGCGGTGGAGGCTGCAGACCGCGAACAGTGCCTTGCCGGGCTCGACGGGCGGCGCGACGCACTGTCCGAGCAGCTGGATGCGGCGGCGCGGACGATCGGGCTCGATCGGGTGCCGGCCGCGGCCGTTCCACAGCAGGCCAGACACGCGCACGTGGTGCTGGCCGACCTCGAACTCGTCGTCGGCCGCCTCCAGAAGCACGCGTCGGTCGTGGAGGGGTACGAGCGCGCGAAGAAGCGAATCGCGCGAGACGAGGCCGACCGGGCGGCGCGACGTGAAGAACTCACGGCGAAACAGGCCGAGCGCGAGCGAAAGCTCGCCGAGGCACGGGAACGTGCGGTCGACGAGCGTAGACGGCACGAGCCGACCCGCGTGGCGAAGCCGGTGGCCACCGATCCGCTGCCCGCACCGCCGGCACCGAGCCGTACGGGTGCGATCGTGGCGGGCGCGGTCGGGACGCTCATCGTTCTCATCATCGTGCTGGTCCTGATTCTTTAGAGACAATGGAGGCTTCATGAGTGAAGTACAGGCTGAACGACAGGCGGTCATGCAGGCGGTTTCGACGTTGCAGCAGTTAGAACGGCTGATTCGCAGCCAGCACGGGGAAGTCCGGAACCTGTCGAGCGAGGTCCGCAGGGTCGCCGGTTCGACCTCGACCAAGGCCGACGACCGGATGGTTAATGCTCTGCAGGCCAGTTCGGTGAGCCTGGATGCATTGCAGCAGCGCATCGCCGCTGCGATGCGGCAGGCCGAAGACATCGCCAGGAGGCTCTGATGTCGAAACACGAGGAACTCACCCGCCAGGTGAAACAGCTGGCACGGAAGTCGGAGGACGCGAATCGGCAGGCCGCCGGTCTGAAGCAGTCCCTGAACCGCAACATCAGACAGGTTCAGGCGGTCCTCGGCCGCGGCGGTTCTGGGCCGATCGGACAACTCTCGTACGCGCTCGATCAGGCGAACCAGGACATCGACAGGCTGTCAGTGAACCTGCACAACACCAAGAAGGCCGCCGAAGAGTTTGCGCGGCACCTCGAATCGCTGAACTGAGGGGCGAGATTCACGTCGCGAAGCCATCTCCGCACGCCGCGGATCCGGGATCCTGTCCGCTCCTTCACGATCGCCGCAGTCCAGACCGGACAAGTCCGCGCAGGTCGCACATAGACCCCAGAGGAAGGAATCGAACACCGTCACCGTAGTACCCGACGGCCCGGAAGACGACGAAGGCCCGGCACTCCGAGGGGGAGTGCCGGGCCTTCGATTCGTCAGTACCGACGTCCTACTCGGCGCCGATGATGAACGCCTCGAGCTGCGCGCGCGCCTTGTCGTCGGCGATCTGCTCGGGCGGGCTCTTCATCAGGTAGGCCGAGGCCGGGAGGATCGGGCCGCCGAGGCCGCGGTCCTTGGCGATCTTGGCGGCACGGACGGCGTCGATGATGATGCCTGCCGAGTTGGGGGAGTCCCAGACCTCGAGCTTGTACTCCAGGTTCAGCGGCACGTCGCCGAAGGCACGGCCCTCGAGACGGACGTAGGCCCACTTGCGGTCGTCGAGCCACTGGACGTAGTCCGACGGGCCGATGTGCACGTTCTTGTCGTAGACCTTGCCGGCGAGCGGGCCGTCGAGGATCGACGTGACGGCCTGCGTCTTGCTGACCTTCTTCGACTCCAGACGCTCACGCTCGAGCATGTTCTTGAAGTCCATGTTGCCGCCGACGTTCAGCTGGTAGGTGCGGTCGAGCTCCACACCGCGATCCTCGAACAGCTTCGCCATGACGCGGTGGGTGATGGTCGCGCCGACCTGGCTCTTGATGTCGTCGCCGACGATCGGGACGCCCGCGGCGCGGAACTTCTCGGCCCACTCGGGGTCGGAGGCGATGAAGACGGGCAGGGCGTTGACGAAGGCCACGCCGGCGTCGATGGCGCACTGAGCGTAGAACTTGTCGGCCTGCTCGGAACCGACCGGCAGGTAGCTGACCAGGACGTCGACGTCGTTGTCCTTGAGGGCCTTCACGATGTCGACGCCTTCGCCGTCGGCCTCGGTGATGGTCTCGCGGTAGTACTTGCCGAGACCGTCGAGGGTGTGGCCGCGCTGGACGGTCACGTTCAACGGCGGGACGTCGGCGATCTTGATGGTGTTGTTCTCGCTGTTGACGATCGCCTCGGAGAGGTCGAAGCCGACCTTCTTGGCGTCGACGTCGAAAGCGGCGACGAACTCGACGTCACGGACGTGGTAATCGCCGAACTTGACGTGCATCAGACCGGGGACGGTCGCGTTCTCATCGGCGTCGCGGTAGTACTGAACGCCCTGAACCAAGGATGAGGCGCAGTTACCCACGCCAACGATGGCCACGCGCACTTTGTTGGTTTCACCCATGGTCGGGATCTCCTTCTTGTTGCAGCGGTACGGCGGAATGCTGTGCCGCCGAGTTCTTTCCTACTTCGTCCTGCGTCGTCGTCTCCGACGACGAGGAACGAAAATCCGGGGTGCCGACAGACCCGGAGGCCTCGTCGGCGATCAATTTGTTGAGCCACTGGACCTCGCGCTCGGAGGTCTCCAGGCTGAGCTCGTGCATCTGGCGCGTGTAGTGATCGTTCGAGCGCGTCGCACGGCCGAGCAGATCGCGCAGACCCTCGCGGCGTTCCTCGACCTGCCTGCGGCGGCCCTCGAGGATGCGCATGCGAGCCACCGCGGGCGTCCTGCTGAAGAAGGCCAGGTGCACACCGAAGCCGTCGTCGGTGTAGTTCTGCGGGCCGGTGTCCGCGACCAGCTCGGTGAAGCGCGACTCGCCCGCCGGAGTGAGCCGGTAGACGCGGCGTGCCCGGCGGACCTTGGTTCCCGTGGAGGTCTCGGGCTCGTCTTCGGCGATCAGCCCGTCGGCCTGCATGCGGCGCAGGGTCGGATACAGCGAGCCGTACGAGAACGCGCGGAACGCGCCGAGCAGCCCGGTGAGCCGCTTGCGCAGTTCGTACCCGTGCATGGGCGATTCGAGCAGCAGGCCGAGAATCGCCATTTCGAGCATGACTCGGCCCCCTTTCGATGCGTTATCGCGCCTTGATGCAGCATCTAATGTATCGCATCGATATAACTCGCAGTGAACTTGCGAGTACGGCAGCGGCTTGATCTGCATCACAGGGCAGTCGTGGCGGGCTCGCGTCTAGGCTTGGGAACGTGCAGCGGCAGATCGTGGACTACGCACTCGCGCGACGCGAGTGCCTAGCGCGTGTGCGGACGGGCCGCACGGCCCTGTCCCAGGTGTGCGACGCCGACCCCTACCTCTTGCGGGCGGCCAAGTTCCACGGAAAGCCGACCGACGAGGTCTGTCCCGTGTGCCGGAAAGAGCAGGTCACGGTGGTGTCCTGGGTGTTCGGAGAGCACCTCGGACACATCCACGGCTCGGCTCGTTCGGCGGGCGAGATCGAGGCCCTCGACGGGAGTGCCGGCGCCTTCACGGTTCACGTCGTCGAAGTCTGCCGTACCTGCCGGTGGAACTATCTCGTGCAGTCGTACGTTGCCGGATTGCCCGAGGGCGCCGGTCGACGGCGTCGCCGGGTCGCCAAGTGATGTGACCGGAGTTGGCGCAGCCGCAGCCATACGTCACAGTTGAGAGTGTTAGTTTCGTCCGCGCAACAGCGCAGAGAAGTGGGTGAGCGATGACCAGCGGTAAAGGTGCTGCGACGTCGGAGAAATCGACGGCGGTGAAGGCCACGGCGTGGACGCTGGGCATTCTTGCCGGAGCAGTGCCGCTGGTCGCCGTCTTCCTGGTGGTGGCCTTCCTGTTCACCTACTTGACGGTGGACGTGCCGTCGCCGGGCGACATCAAGCAGAACCAGGTCGCCACCATCACCGACAGCAAGGGCGGGACGATCGCCAAGATCGTGCCACCCGAGGGCAACCGGACCGACGTCAAGTACGAGGACATCCCGCAGTCCATGGTCGACGCGGTGAAGGCCGCCGAGGACCGAGACTTCGACTCGAACGCGGGTTTCTCGACCTCCGGCTTCACCCGGGCCGTGCTGGGCAAGGCCTTCGGCAAGTCCGGTGCGGGCGGCGGCTCCACCATCACCCAGCAGTACGTGAAGAACGCGATCGTCGGTGACGAGGTCAGCTACAAGCGCAAGTTCAAAGAACTCGCGATCGCCACCAAGATGTCCCGCCAGTGGTCCAAGGAAGAGATCATGGCGGCGTATCTGAACACCATCTACTTCGGCCGCGGCGCCTACGGCGTCGACGCCGCCGCGCGCGCGTACTTCAACAAGCCGCTCAAGAAGCTCACCCCGTCGGAGTCGGCGCTGCTCGCCGGCATCATCCGCGGTCCGTCGATCTACGATCCCGCGGTGAACCCGGATCTGGCGGTCAGCCGCTGGAACTACGTGCTCGACGGCATGGTCTCGATCGGCGCACTCAGCAAGTCTGACCGCGACGCGCAGAAGTTCCCGAAGGTCGCGAAGGTCAAGGATCAGACGGCCGAGGCCAACGAAGGACCCAACGGCCTGATCAAACGGCAGGTGCTGGCCGAACTCGAGAAGCTCGGCATCACCGAGCAGCAGGTGCAGACCTCCGGTCTGAAGATCACCACCTCGATCGATCCGAAGGTGCAGAAGGCGCTGGTCTCCGCGGCGCGCAACAAGCTCGACGGCGAGCCGAAGAACCTGCGCACCGCGTCGGTGTCCATCGATCCCGCGACCGGCGGCATCCAGGGCTACTACGGTGGCGAGGACGGACAGGGCTGGGACTACGCTTCGGCCGGCCTGCAGACCGGTTCGATCTTCAAGGTCTTCGCGCTGGTCGCGGCCCTGGAGCAGGACATCCCGCTCTCGAAGTACTACAGCTCGGCGCCGTACGAGGCGCCCGGCGGCCTGGTGGTCCAGAACTCCGACGGCGAGAGCTGCGGCAGCTGCAACCTGGCCACCGCGCTGAAGATGTCGCTGAACACCGTCTACTACCGGCTCATGATGGACCTGAACGGTCAGGCCGACGCGGTCGCCGACACGGCGCACCGGCTCGGCATCGCCGAGAGCTTCGGCGACATCCAGCACACCCTGCAGGAGAAGAACGGCCACAGCGAAGGCGGCGTGGTCCTGGGCCAGTACCCGTCCCGCGTGCTCGACATGGCCTCGGCCTACGCGACGCTCGCCGCGTCGGGCATCCACCGCGACCCGTTCTTCGTCCAGAAGGTCGAGACCTCGACCGGCGACGTGCTCTTCGAACGCCAGAAGGACAAGGGCAAGCGCGTGGTCTCGGAGGCCGTCGCGGACAACGTGACCTCGGCGATGATGCCGATCGCGGCCTACTCCAACGGCAACTCGCTGTACGACTCGACCTACGGGCCGCGGCCGTCGGCGGCCAAGACAGGTACCGCCCAGCTCGGCGACACCGGATACAACAAGGACGCGTGGATGGCCGGCTACACGCCGCAGCTGTCGACGGCCACCTGGGTCGGCACGGACAAGGGTGCGCCGCTGCGCAACTACTCCGGATCGTCGATCTACGGCAGCGGACTGCCCGCTCAGATCTGGAAGGCCTCGATGGACGCCGCCCTGGAGGGCGAGCCGATCGAGCAGTTCCCGACCCCCGAGGCGGTCGGCGGACAGGCGGGCGTCCCGTATGAGCCGCCGCCCACCACCTACACCCCGACCGAGACTCAGACCACCCGCGAGCGTCCTCGACTTCCGCGTCTGCCCGGGCAGAACGAGAACGGCGACGTGGTGATCGCTCCGGGCGTCACGATCCCGATCGGCGGCGGTGACGATGAGTCGCCCACCCAGGAGCCGGGCACCGGCGGTGACGACGGAACCGGAACAGGTCCGGGCAACGGAACCGGCAACGGCAACGGGACCGCGAACAACAATCGCGGCCGCAATCCGACCGATCAGCAACTCGCTCCAGCAGCACCGGTGCCCGCGACGTAGTGACGCAGCAGCCGACGTGGGACTCGCCGGAACCGCTCGCAGATGATCTGCGGGTGGAGACCGAGCGTGTGGTGCCGTCGTGGTCGAGCCCCCAGTTGGCGGCGGCCAGCGACTCGATCGGCGGGCCTGTCGGACTGCACGCCGCCGTCGGTCGCAGTCGGACCTGGACGCCGGTGCGGGTGGTCCTCCTGCTCGCCCTGGTGGGGCTGTCGATCAGCTGGTTCGGCAAAGCCGGCTGCATCCAGCAGGCGCCCGTCCAGGACGCACCCGGTCAGGTGCGTCTGAACTGGGACAACCAGCGGCAGTTCGTCGGCCTGTGCTACTCCGATCTGGTCGCGTCGTACGAGCAGGACAAGCTGACTCCCGCCGACCTGGCCAAGGGCGCCTTCCCGTACCGCACCCACTGGACGCAGAGCGACGGCGACGGCGCCCAGACCAAGGCTTATCTCGCCGAGCCGGCGCTGACTGGGCTGTTCATGTACGTCAGCGCCCAGGCCGCGCGGGGCTGGGGCCTGTTGGCCGACACCCTGGGGCTGCCGAAGACGCTCGACGTGGTGAACTACTTCAACATCAGCGCTGTGCTGCTGTCGCTGTTCTGGCTGCTCGCGGTGTGGGCCACGATGATGACCGACCGCCGCCGACTGTGGCTCGGCGCGCTGATGGCGCTCTCGCCCCTGCTGTTCTTCCACGCCTTCACCTCGACCGACGTCATCGCCATCGCGATGGTCGCCGTGGCGATGCTGTGCTGGACGCGCGGCCGCCCCGGCTGGACGGGTGTCTTCGCCGGCCTCGGCGCGGCCGCGGCGGTGTATCCGCTTCTGCTTCTGCCCGCGATCGCGGTCCTGTGCGTCCGGCAGCGAGAGCTCCGCAGGCTGGCGGTCGTCGTCGGAGCGGCGGCGGCGAGTTGGCTGGCGATCAATCTGCCGCTGATGATCCTGTACCCGACGGGATGGAGCCAGGCTTTCCGTGTCTGGCGCGACCGCGGCGTGGAACCGGACACCCTGTACCGCCTGATATCGATGGCGACCGGATGGAACCCGTCGACGGCCCTGCTCAACGGCATCGTCCTGCTGCTGCTGATCGCCGTGGTCGCCGCCGTCGCATACATCGGGCTGCGCGCGAGCGGCGAACCGACCCTGGCGCAGCTGATGTTCCTGCTGGTGGCCGGCTTCCTGCTGTTCGGAAAGGAATGGACACCGCAGTCGTCGCTGTGGCTGGTCCCGCTCGCCGTGCTGGCGGTCCCGTACCCGAGCGCGGTGCTGGCGTGGATGACCTTCGACGCGCTCGTCTGGATTCCGCGGATGGGCCTGTTCCTGGACCCGAGCCGCAAATGGCTTCCGCCGGACGTCTTCTACGCCGTCAACACGCTTCGCGGTGCGGTTCTGGTCGGCTTGTGCGCGGTGGTCGTGTGGCAGCTGCTCCGCGTCGACGACGACGAACCCTCATCGTCCCGGCTGATGCGTTCGCCGGTCGCAGGCGAAGCCGCGACCGGGTCACCGAGCGTCTGATCGAGCTCCGAGCCGCGCCGCGAGCAGATCCCGCGAGGCCGGCCAGTCGTCGTCGACGATCGCGAACTGGGCGGTGGTCCGCCATCCGCCGCGGAATCGGCGGTGCTTTCCCAGCTCGCCCTCCGGAACCGCGCCGAGTCTGGTGATCGCGGCGCGCGAACGGGCGTTCTCGGCGTGGGTGTGCCACACGATCCGCACCGCGTCGCACACGGTGAACGCGTACTCGCAGAGCAGGAGTTTGGCCGCCGGATTGACCGCGGTTCCCATCGCCGCGGGGCCGTAATAGGTGTAGCCGATCGCGAGGGACCGGTTCGCGGAGTCGACGTCGTAGAAGCTCGTGGTGCCGACGAGCCGTCCCTGCGCGTCGAGGACGGCGAACGGTATGCGCCGCGGATCCGAGAGCGCCGCGGTGATCCAGGCCGCGGCAGCTGCCGTGTCGCGCGGCAGGTCGCCGGTCCATTTGTACAGTTCGGGATCGCCGGCAACCCTGCCGAGCGCTTCGGCGTCCGCGGGCACGAGCGGTCGAAGGGTCACGTGCCGGTTGGCCAGCGTCGGCGCGCCGAGCCAGCTGCGGGCGCCGGCCGCATCGGCGACGGCGAGTCGGGTGAGCGGTCCCTTCGGCGGCACACCGCCGGTCAGATACGAGGCGAGCGGCTCGCGGGGCCGGGCTCTGACGAACACGAAGATGAGCGCCACGAGCAGGACGGCGTGGGTCCAGACGCCGAAGTTGACTCCGGCGAGGACCCAGGCGCGTGTGGTCGCCGAGTAGTTCATCAGGAGGTGGAAGATCGTCAGATCGAGGGCCGCGTCGGCCACCAGGTACAGCGCGATCAGCCACCAGCGGACCCGCTGCAGCACGAAGAACGGGAGGATCCAGAGGGTGTACTGCGGCGAGTGAACCTTGTGGAAGACCATGAATCCGGCGAGCATCGCGGCGCTGACGCCCAGCCACGGGAACACGCCGTCGCGCCGATAGACGCGCCACCCGAGCCAGCAGGCGAGGGCGAACGAGCCGATGATCAGCAGGGGTGACGCGACGTCGACGATGCTGTTGTAGGTCGAGGTCTCACCGCCGGTCAGGAAACGCAGCCCCCAGTACCAGATCGAGTTGGTGGAGAGATTCGCCTCGCGCTTGCTCTGGAAGTCGATTGCGGCCTTCCATCCCTCGTAGCCGGCGATCATGAACGGGACCTGCGTCACCGCGACCGTCACCACGGCCGACAGCGCCACATAGGCCGCACCGGCCCAGTCGAGCCCCCGCGGCCTGCGATCGGTCTTCTCTCCACGGGTGAGGACGTAGAGCATCAACGGCAGAACGAAGAGTCCGGGATAGATCTTCAGGGAGAACCCCACCCCGAGCGGGATCGCCGCCACGATCGCTGTGGTCCGCACCGACCAGCGTCGCAGGCCGGTCGCGGGATCCGCGGAGCCGCCCCAGGCCATGACGGCCACACCGGCTACCGCGGCGCAGACCACCGGGAGTTCCCAGTTGTGCAGGGCGTAGAGCATCAGCGGCGGGGTCGCGGCCCAGAGCAGCACCCACCAGCGCGTCATCAGCGCCAGGAGGATCGTCGTGATGAAGGCGAAGGGCAACAGAATGACGAGGCTGTGCCAGAGGAACTCGCGGTCGGTGTGGGCGCCGAGCGAACTGAACCACATGATCAGTCCCGACAGCACCGGGTACTCGACGACGCCGCCGAACAGTTCGCCGCTCGGCGTGATCCCGCCGTGGATGTACGGGAAGACGTGGTCGGCCAGGCCGCGGCCGTGCCACATCGTCATCAGATCCGAGTAGCAGGGGACGACGTCGTACGGGCTGCCGTAGAGCCATTCGCGTTTGGCGCCCGACGTCGGGGTGGTGCAGCGCACCTTCGTCGCATAAGAGGCCGCGGCCGACGCGGCGGTGAACAGCATCGCGGTCACGAGGATCACGGCGGTCTCACCGAAGTGAAGCCGCTTGGCGGCGAAGGCATTGCGGGCCGATGGCATGCGATGAGCCTAGTGCAGCCCGGTGACGTCCGCCGGTGCGGCCCGGCGGTGATTTCGCAGGTCAGTCCGCTCTCATGTATCTTTGACAGGTTGCCGACGCAGGCGACCCTCCTGCCACGGACCGTCCGTGGCCGAAAGCCCATAGGAGGTGATGTGGTCTTATGCGTCATTACGAACTGATGGTGATCCTCGATCCGAGCCTGGACGAGCGCACCGTCGCCCCATCCCTGGATACCTTCCTCAACGTTGTTCGCAACGAAGGCGGCAAGGTGGACGACGTCGAGATCTGGGGCAAGCGCCGCCTGGCCTACGAGATCGCGAAGCACAACGAGGGCATCTACGCCGTCGTTCAGCTGAACGCGACTCCGGCGACCGTGAGCGAGCTCGATCGTCAGCTGAAGCTGAACGAGTCGGTGCTCCGCACCAAGGTCCTGCGCAAGTAATCCACAGCCTGCGGAGCACGCTGACATTGTCGGTGCCCGCCTCTAGGGTGGTGTCAACCACTTCACAGGGCGCGCCAGTCAGCGTTCTTCGACACGATTAGGGGAGTCTCATGACGGACACGGTCATCACGGTCGTCGGAAATCTGACCGCCGATCCGGAACTGCGGTTCACCGCTTCCGGTGCGCCGGTCGCCAATTTCACGGTGGCCTCCACTCCGCGGACGTTCGACCGTCAGACGAACGAGTGGAAAGACGGCGAAGCGCTGTTCCTCCGCTGCAGCATCTGGCGCGACGCCGCCGAGAACGTGACCGAGTCCCTCACCAAGGGCACCCGAGTGATCGTGCAGGGCAAGCTCAAGCAGCGGTCGTACGAGACCCGTGAAGGGGAACGTCGCACCGTCGTCGAGCTCGAAGTGGATGAGATCGGTCCCTCGCTCCGTTACGCGACCGCCAAGGTCAACCGCACCCAGCGTGGTGGCGGCAACTACGGCGGTGGCGGCGGATACGGCGGCAATCAGGGTGGCGGAAACGCAGGCGGTGGCTTCGGCGCACCGCAGGGCGGACGCCCCCAGCAGGCCGCGAGCCAGCCGGCCGACGACCCGTGGGGCAGTGCGCCCGCAGCGGGCGGCGGCTTCGGTGGCGGGGACGACGAACCACCTTTCTGATTCCGGGCCGCCACCCGGAGACCATTGACTGGAGCAATACATGGCAAAGCAAAAGGGCCGCAAGCCCCGCGTGGAGAAGGTCACGAAGGCCAAGGCCTGCACCTTCTGCAAGGACAAGAAGACCGTCATCGACTACAAGGACACCGCGCTGCTGCGTCGTTTCCTCTCTGACCGCGGCAAGATCCGTTCGCGTCGCGTCACCGGCAACTGCGTGCAGCACCAGCGCGATGTCGCTGTGGCCGTGAAGAACTCGCGTGAGGTGGCGTTGCTGCCGTTCACGTCGACCGGACGCTGAGCGGGAAAGGACAGAAGACAATGAAGCTGATCCTGACCGCATCGGTTGAGAATCTGGGCGAGGCCGGCGACACCGTCGAGGTGCGTGACGGCTACGGCCGCAACTACCTGCTGCCTCGCGGACTGGCGATCGTCGCCACCCGCGGTGCGCTGAAGCAGGTCGAGGGCATCCGCCGCTCGCAGGAGGCTCGCGCGGTGCGCGACCTCGACCACGCCAACGAGATCAAGCAGGCTCTCGAGGGCCTCGACAACGTCTCGCTGACCGTCAAGACCCACGACTCGGGCAAGCTGTTCGGCTCCGTCTCGGCGTCGGACGTCGCGGGCGCCATCCGCGCTGCGGGCGGCCCCGTCGTCGACAAGCGCAGCCTGGAGCTGCCGAAGGGCCACATCAAGGCTCTGGGCGAGTACCCCGTCGTCGTCAAGCTGCACCCGAAGGTGGAGGCCAAGCTGAGCCTCGCCGTCGTCAGCTGACGTAGAGCATCGAAGGAGGCCGGTCACCCCACGGGGTGGCCGGCCTCTGACGTCGGTCCGGTGCGCCGCTCGCATCCGACACCGTCGTCACCGACGTGCGGGTTGCGGGTGACGTTTCGGGTTCGCGGAGTGCGCGGTATCGCCGGCGGGGTACAGGAACCGATGGCCGGCGCGGCTGAGGAGGAATCCGAGATTCCAGTTCCGGCATGCGACGACCCCGGCACGAGGCGCCGCGCAGGTGACGTTCGCGACCGTGATCCGGCTGCCTACCGGGAGCACGCGGGGCCGGTAGCCGCTCACCGGGCCCAGCTCGAACGACGTTCCCTTGCGCACCCAGTACGGACCCTGGCTCTCGCCGCTGACCGCCACGCCGATCGTCCCGGGCGGCGCGGTGGCGGGGCGTCCCCGGCAGGCCATCGCATTCGCCTGCGGACCGATCTGGCAGCGCCAGCCGCCCGCGGTGAAGTAGTGGCGTCCGTTGTCGACGTAGGCCACCGAGCGGTAGTCGTCGGCGTTCACCGAGCGGTACGGCGAGAAGTCGAAGTCCGACGCCCGCGGTGCCGCGTGTGCGATCGCGGGGACCGACGCGGCCAGCAGCGCGATCACGGCGACGACAGTCGCCCGGATGCTCGCTCGCGCAGGATGGGACACACGCACGTTTCCCATTTGAGCACGACAGCCCGTCCGGCGCGCGGAATCGGGCGGATCGCACCGGGTGCGCGACCGCGGATTCGGGTGCACGGTGGATCACCTGAAGTGCTGCTGGACGGTGTTTCGGCGTGGCGCAAGCCGACACGCCGGTGATTCCGCAGCCGGGTTCTGTGGATTTCGTCAACAAGCTCTGACCTGGGGTTACGACGTGAATTCCACGACATTTCCCCACCTGCTCCACAGGGTTGTGCACATGTCTTCCTGCAACGTCCACAGTTGTCCACACGGGCTCCACAGCCCTGTCCACAGGGGGTGGTTGGCAGCATCGCGCCCCTGGCCCTAACCTTTCTGAAGTGTTCGGTTTCCCTTGCGGAAATCACCGGTTGTCGTTGCTGTACCAGGGGGTGTGTGAGTGGCTATTGAGGCCGACCTCGGGCGCGAGCCCGATCTCCCGCCAGAACCTCCGACGGAGGAGTTCGGACGACAGCCACCGCAGGATCAGCAGGCCGAGCAGTCGGTTCTGGGCGGCATGATGCTGTCGAAGGACGCGATCGCCGACGTGCTCGAACGGATCCGTCCCGGCGACTTCTACAAGCCCGCTCACCAGGCCGTGTACGACGCGATCCTCGAGTTGTACGGCCGCGGCGAACCCGCCGACGCCGTCACCGTCGCCGCCGAGTTGGAGCGCAAGGGCGAACTGCGCAAGGTCGGCGGCGCGCCGTACCTGCACACGCTGATCTCGACAGTCCCCACCGCGGCGAACGCCGGCTACTACGCCGAGATCGTCGGCGAGAAGTCGATTCTGCGCAGGCTCGTGGAGGCGGGTACCCGCATCGTGCAGTACGGCTACGCCGGGGCCGACGGCCAGGACGTGGCCGAGGTGGTCGACCGAGCGCAGGCGGAGATCTACGAGGTCACCGAGCGTCGCACCACCGAGGACTACGTGCCGCTGGAGGAACTGCTCCAGCCCACGCTCGACGAGCTCGATTCGATCGCGTCGCGGGGCGGACTGTCGTTGGGCGTGCCCACCGGTTTCGCCGACCTCGACAAGCTGACCAACGGTCTTCATCCCGGTCAGATGATCATCGTGGCGGCGCGTCCGGGCGTCGGCAAGGCGCTGGCGCTCGACACGCCGCTGCCGACTCCGAGCGGGTGGACCACGATGGGCCGGGTCGCGAAGGGTGACCTGCTCCTGGGGGCCGACGGTCGTCCGACCACCGTCGTCGCCGCGACCGAGGTGATGACCCGCCGGCCCTGCTATGCGGTGGAGTTCGACGACGGCGGTGTGATCGTCGCCGATGAACAGCATCAGTGGGCCGTGGAGGTCGACGGCGAGGACCGGCTGCTGACCACCGAACAGCTCCAGATCTACGGCGGCCGCGCCAGCATCGCCAACGCCGCGCCGCTCGAACTGCCGTACCGTCCGCTGGCCTACGGCCCGTACACCGTCGGCGCGCTGGCCGGAATGGCGTACGACGACCCGGAGATCGGCGCGCGGATCGAGGCCGAGGGTCCGGTCGACGTCATGACGTTGATGACGGATCTGGGCGGCCGCATCCCGCACGAGTACCTGCGCGGTTCGGTGCCGCAGCGGCGCGCGCTGCTGGCGGGCATCCTGGACTCCCGCGCGCGTGTGGACGACGACGGCTGGATCACCGTGCCCGCGGCCACCAACCACATGTCGTCCGTGGTCGGAGATCTCGCCGCGGGCCTCGGCTACACCTTCCGCCGGGCCAGCAGCGGCTGGATCCGGCTCAACGCGCCCGACGACGTGTTCACCGTCTTCGAGAAGGCCCAGCGACACAAGGAACTGCGCAGCAGCGTGCGGGCGCGGCGGGTGGTGTCGGTGCGCTCGGTGCCGAGTGTCCCGGTGCGGTGCGTCGAAGTCGACAACATGAGCCACCTGTACCTGGCGGGTGAGGCGATGGTGCCGACTCACAACTCCACCCTCGCCATGGACTGGCTCCGTTCGGCGTCGATTCATCACGGGCTCACCTCGGCCATGTTCTCGCTGGAGATGAGCAAGACGGAGATCGTCATGCGACTGCTGTCGGCCGAAGCGAAGGTGAAGCTCGGCGACATGCGGTCGGGCAACATGAGTGACGACGACTGGAGCCGGCTGGCGCGCCGTATGGGCGAGATCACCGAGGCGCCGCTGTTCATCGACGACTCGCCGAACCTCACCATGATGGAGATCCGGGCCAAGGCCCGACGGCTGAAGCAGAAGCACGATCTCAAGCTCGTCGTCATCGACTACATGCAGCTGATGACGTCGGGCAAGAAGGTCGAATCACGTCAGCAAGAGGTCTCGGAGTTCTCGCGATCAATCAAGCTGCTCGCCAAGGAGCTCGAGGTGCCCGTGGTGGCGATCAGCCAGCTGAATCGTGGCCCCGAACAGCGGACCGACAAGCGTCCCCAGGTCTCCGACCTGCGCGAATCGGGATCGCTGGAGCAGGACGCCGACATGGTCATCCTGCTGCACCGTCCCGACTCGACCGAACGCGACGACCCGCGCGCGGGTGAAGCGGACATCATCGTCGGTAAGCACCGCAACGGGCCCACTGCGACGATCACGGTGGCGCACCAGTTGCACCTGTCTCGGTTCGTCGACATGGCGCGAGGCTGAGCGGCGCGTGTCGAGATGCAGCGAAGATTAGCAAGGTGGTCCCGCTTGTTTAACAAGCCTGATCACGGCGTAAGAATCGCCCTGACTAGGGCAAACATGGTCAGGCGAGCGTTGCCCGTAGCCCGCGTTTCGGTATGATTTCCTGCTAATTTTGCCGGGGAATCTATTCCTGGAAATCGCCGAGTGCGCGGGTGAAACCGGGCGACGAAGGGGCTGAAGTGACCGGCGGCTGGCGGCAGGCTATCGGCGATTGGCTTGTGGGATGAGCTCGTCTAATTCGCAGATGACGTTGGTGCTGGTTTTGGGGATGTGCTCGGCGGATTCGACGCTTGCTCGGTGACTCCGTGACCGGGCTTGGTCAGCGGAAGGGTTGCGAGGTGCTTCTGGAGCCGCTTCGACATCGGCATGAACGTGACGAAGGTCAGGCTTCCCGAGACAACCGCGCCTACCAGCGGCACGACCTTGGCTGCGCTCTTGGCGAAGACCTGCTTGGTCATCTGAATGCCCAGGAGCCCTGCAACCTTCTTGACCACCGGATATATCGCACCCTTGGTGAGAGCCTTCTGCGGCAGCTTCCTGGCCACTTCACTTGCGATCAACTTCGAGACTTGCGCCACGCCGGCCTGGGCCGCGTTCACGCCAAACATCACGCCGATGAACAGCGTGAGCATGCTTTCGGTCGCGGAGTCCATTCCGTCGGCGCTGTCGTCGAAGAGCTCCGGCCAGCTGTAGATGTAGGCGAGCTTCTGGACGACGCGAAGAAGGTGCCCATAGTACTGCGCGATATCAGCCGGGACCGTGCCGATCGCTGCGAGGCCTCCAGGGATGCCGGCTGCCGTGGAAAGTGTCGTCACCTTGCCGGTCTCGAACTTGATCACGCTGTTGGCGATCTTGTCGATCACTTGAGGTGTTACGCCTGCTTCGGCCGGTGTTGTGGCGATAGCGAGTTTGATCTGCTCGTCGGTGCAGTATCGCTTCAGCTCTCTGCGGAGGAAGGCCTCCCGGTTGATCTGCACACCCGGCAGCTGAGCCGATGCCTGCAGCGTCTGCTCGAACTTCGTCGACGGAGCGACCTGATTGCCTTTGGCCATGGGAGCAACCTATCGCAGCCTTCCGACACGGACCGCTGATGGGGCGAAGGAGACGTCGGCCTATCACCCGAAATGCCTCGCTGACCGATTGTCGACTTGCTCCCTTAGTAGCCCTTCGACCTCGATTTCTTGCTAGATTTGGTGCTAATTCCTGCGGAAGCGGAGGTGTCACTTGACCGAGAGTTCCCGCGCGGCGGTGACGTGGCGGTTCCGATTCGCTGGCGACAAGGTGTCCCGCGTGTTGAACTGGCGGTCCGACGGTCCGCCGGATCTCGCACGTGTAGTTCCGATTCGCAAGCCTCGATCCTCGGAACGTCACCGGCACATACCTGTCACTGCGTATTCACTGACCATGCGCGACCACCTAGAACTCGAGTCGGGCCTCGAGCATGACCTCTTGCGACGCCTGGACCGGCTCAACGATATCGTCGCGCTGATACCGCAACCGTGTCAGCTGAAGCGGGGCGGATCGTCCTCGGCGAAAAACACGCCCGACTTACTCAGCCTTGACGACACCGGGGCGGTAACGCTCTGGAATGCACGCCTGCCGCACAAGATGGACGACAAATTCAAGCTTCAGGTCGCAATGGTCGAGGCCGCCTGCGCGAATGTGGGATGGCGTCACGAGGTATTCAACGGACTCGACCGCGTAGAACGCCTAAACCTTCTGTGGCTGCACGGCTACCGCCGAAGGCCTTCCTGGTATGACCAGGTGGCTGGCGAGATCGGGAAGGAAGCAAGTAACGACGCCGCGACTCTGGGCTCCCTATTTCGTCTGGATACCGGAAACGGGGAGGCCATCGCCGTGGTCTGGCACATGGTCTGGTCCGGTGAGCTGGATACCAACCTCTCGAAGCGATTGACGATGGAAACGCCAGTGCGCGCGGGACTGGTGGCGTAGTGGACACAAGTCGCACAGTGGTTGAGGTCGGTGGCCGACTTCTGACTGAGTGGGGAACCGGTCTGGTGACAGCGGTATCAGCGGCCGGCGTAGACCTCCGCACCAGCGTCGGCGATTCCTTGCACGTCGATTGGCCCGAACTCGCAGAGGTGCGAGTCGTGGTCGATGGCGATGTAGCGCCAATCAGACCGGCGCTCCGCCCGTACTGGGATGGCCTGTCTGAGGAAACGCGCCGAGCCGCCCTCGACAAACTTGAAATCGTGCATGAGATACTGACCGGCTACCGGGACGGTCACGCCGAACTCGCGCGCGATGGCGAACCGCGCCCACCCTTCGGCGAAGGCTTCGGCGTCTCCGAGGCGGCGCGCTGTCGCGCGATGGCGGTCGCGTTGCAGCAAGAAGCTGTGGGAGATCGTGCCCTACAACGCCGCATCGCGAACGGTGAGATCAAGCGATCGGCTCCGGTCGACAGCACCATCCGCAACTGGGTGCGTGCATGGAAACGCGACGGACTACTCGGGCTCCTCGATGCCAGATCCCTGCGTCGCGAACAGACGTGGGAGCGAATCGATGAGCGCTATCGGACTGTTGCTGAGTTGGTCTTCGCCACCCTGGACGGAGATCGGGCGGACGCCAACATCAGCGAGCTTGATCGGCGGATCAAGGTTGAGCTCAAGCGTGCAGGGCACGTGGATGTCTCCACGCCGCAGCGTCTGACGGCAGAGTATCTCGCGCACCTCAAACGGGGCGCGGGCGCAACAACCCGCACCCAGAGAAGCCGGTCGCTACAGCGCGTGTCGGGCAAAGAGCACTTCCCCGCAATCAGGCCTGGGCAAATAGTCGCCATCGACGCCACGAGGGCGGACAACCTCGTATACGACCCGCTTCTCGGGCGACCCTTCAGCGTCGAAATCCTCACTGCAATCGACGTCGCCACCAGAGTGGTCCTCGCACTGCGCGTGGTGCCGAAGAGCGCCGATGGAATCGATGCCGGGCTACTTCTCTACGACATCTGCCGCCCGTTCTCGATGATGGTGGAGGGCACCACCATCAGTCACTGGCGCTGGGCCGGTTTGCCCCAAGTCGTCGACGCTTCTGATGTCGCGGTCAACGTTGGGCGCAGAAGTGTTGCACCCGATTTCACTACGCTTCAAGGAGAGCACCACATCCCTGGCGTCATGCCGGACGCGATCCGCGCCGACCACGGTTCGATCTTCGTGTCCGATCACTTCCGCGCGATTCTGCGCGACTTCGGGATTGACTTGTTGCTCAGTCGCGGGAAGAAGCCAACGGACAACCCCCACGTTGAACGCTGGCACGAGACGCTACAACGGGCCGTTCAACAGCTCCCCGGCTACAAAGGTCGCAATACCTCGGAGCGCGGTCGATTGGTCGCCGAGGAGGCATTGGTCACGGCCGCCGAACTGGAAGAACACCTTCGGCGATTCGTCGCCTTGGACTACCACCGGTCGTGGCACACAGGCTTGGTTATCGGTGGTGAGCCCACCGCTCGCACCAGTCCTTTGGAGCTCTGGGACATCATGCTCGACGTCACCGGCCGTATCGACGTACCGCAGCGTGCAGACATGATCTATCAGATGCTTCCGGTCAAGTGGGGCACAGTCGGAGTCGCAGGTGTCGAGTTTGCTGAGATGGTCTACGACGGCAAGCTGCTCGATGATTTTCGGAATGTCGCACGGGGCCAGTTCAGGGACGACGACAACAAGGTTCCCTTTCTTGTCGACCCGCACGACTTGTCGAGCATCTGGTTCCCGCACCCCGAGACCGGCCGTGTACGCCCCGTTGCGTGGCGAGGATCTTTCTTCACTGACGCGCCGATGACCGATACGATCGTTCAGGCTGTTAGGCGGCGCGTCCGCGAACGCGGCGGCAACCACATTCTGAGTCGGGGCTCAGCGCAGCGGCAGATCCTCGACGAGCTCACGGAACTCACCTCTGGGCCCGTTCCAACTGACTGGACTGCCAAACTGTCAGCCGCGCACCGCAGAGTTGAACAATCGCGCAAAGACCACGAAGAAGCTCAGGCAGCCCAAGGTGCAACCCGCGACGAAGCCACTCAGTCGGGCGGCAACGAAGCACGCACCAAGACGCCCCATACCGATTCACCCCAGGACGACGTTCCCTTGGACATCCTCGACGTCCCGTGGCCGACGATGCGGGCCGACTCCTGATGGACTCTCTCGCTTGGCATTTGGCTTGCACCAAAACGGAGTTGCCAGAACCACCTCTGTACACGTCGGCTGGTTGGGACAGGATGACATCCGAGGACCGCTCGCGGGCGGTCGATGCGCTGCGTCAATGGATGAATGGACTCTACGTCGAAACGGCCGAGACCCGCGCAGTCGCAGACCGACTCACTGAGATCGTGCAGGAGAATTCTGAAACGGGCCCCGGTGCGAAGGCAATAGCGTCGGTCACAGGCGCAAGCACGCTCGGGAAGAGCACGGCGGTCCGCCGCTGGGCCACAAGGAAATACGTGGAATGGATCGTAGGCGCACCGAAAGGCCCTGCAGAACTGCCCACGTGGAACCCTCAGCCAACGATCGACGCAGACCTATGCCCCGTCGTTTGGGTCAACCTGCAATCTGGCTCGATGGTCAAAGGATTCAACTCCCAAGTCCTTGACTTCTTCCGCTTATCCGCCAGCGGCGCCGCCCACCAGACGTCAACCGCCGCGGTCAGGGCATTGGCACGCCACGGCGTGCGCACCCTTCTCATCGACGACTTCCATCTACTGCGTACCAACTGGAAGGGCGGCCGGGAGGTCCTCGATCACGTGAAGTACATGAACACCGAGCTCGGCGAATTCAACGCCAGCTTAATTCTGGTTGGGACAGACCTCGAATCCAGTGAAGCCATGAGCGATGCCCAGCTTATCGGCCGCCTCCAGCCAATGAGCTTCAGTCCTTACGGAATCGAGACTTCGGAGGAGCAACACGCGTGGCAGCAACTGCTCTACGGGCTGGAAGGTTATCTCCTTCCGCATCTCCCTCGGGCAAGCGAAGGGCTTCTCACTTCACAGCTCGCGGGGCCCATCTGGAAGCGATCTCAGGGCTACGTCGGTGACGCGACACGCCTCCTCCGCATTGCGACACTTGCAGCGATCGCCGACGGCACGCACACGATCAACCCAGAACACCTGAAGGAAGTCCGCCTCAGTAAACGAGCGCACGCAGCAGAGGCGGAAATCGATCTTCGGCGCCGCAGCAAGCAGAGCAGGGTGTGATGTCACCGGCAGACAACGGAAGGGGGCTATCCATGCGAGAGCCTCGTATCGGCTATCTGCCTGCTCGACCGATTCCAGCCGACGATGAATCGCTGGAGTCCTTCGTATTGCGCGCGGCGACGGCGAATTGCACCACCGTCACCAAGATCCTTGGTCGAAGTCAGTTATCGCGATCAGCGTCTGACTACGAGCCGATTCTGCGGCACCTGGCCACGCTGACGCGCCAGCCATTCTCGCGCATTTCGGCGATGACCCTTGATGACTGCCATAGTCGAGTGCTCGCGAAGGAAGGCTGGCTGGCAAGTGAGTGGGGTCAGCATTGCCGTTGCGCCCCAAACGGAGTGGCACGGCGAGAGTGGGCTTTGGCTCTGTCTCCGGTCTGCTTCTACTGCGGGCACCTCATCGGGATGCCCGGTAGTGGCACTGCGCAGTTGACCAGAGTTCCCAATCGGATTCTGTCGGTCTGCAAGGAGGTCTCGTCCGCTGCACACAGATCTACGACTGACTTCGATGCACTCGACCGACTTGAGTGTCTCCGTGCGGAACTACCCTCGGTGGCTCGTCGGCTCAGTCGAGGATCTGCACACTGGATCCCAGCTGATGCTCAGTTGGTGACCACTGCGACGGCAGATCTTGCGACGAGTCACGAGTCCGAGGAAGAGCTACCGCGATCTCCTGCCGTTCGTGCACTGGCCATCGCAATGGCCTGGGAAGAACAGCGAACGTGGCTGACACCACGAGTATCTCCACATCCACGTCCCACTCCTGTCCGACCAGAGAATTCTGAAATACCCGATTCGCAGGTCTTCACTCGACGGGTACTCCGCACAGGCGCGAAGACTGTCAAGACCATGCGGTTACCGAAGAGCTCAGTCCGCCATCCACGCGGCGAAGATCTGATGCGGCTGGCGCTTGGCCATACGCAATTGACGCTTGACCACATCCCAGGGATCTACCGGCAAGAAGGCGAACCGTTCGTGCTCGACCCCGCCCAGTGGTTGTGGCGTTCCAGAGTCGCGCTACTTCTCAGTCAATGTGTTCGGTTGCGCGATCATTGGAGCCTTGCCGACGAGCCGACCTACCGTCTGACGAAAGCTGGTAGCTACTCGATTTGCATAGGGGCGTGGCCGAAATGGACTCCGATCTTCCACCGCGAGAGCGACATTGCCCATGCGATGAATCTGGCGCGAGCTCTATGCCTCGACGAGCTCGTCAACTACCGTGAGCGCCGCGACGCGTTAAGACGGATTGAAGCCGCCCCGCCGGACCTGGTCGGCACCCTGCCCGCAGCCGCCCGGAACTTCGATGGCTGCGCCCGGCTCGCCGCATCTTGGATGTGGTTCGATGCAACCTGTGATAGCCCGCGTACATGGCCAGACGCCGAACACCTGAAAGCATTTGACGCTGCGCTCAACCCCGAAGGCCGTCTCATCCTCCGCAGTGCCGCCGAAGCGATCTGCGTCGCCGACGAAGATCTTGTGCGTCAGGTTGGGAGTGGAGACTTCGGTGTGGTGGATTCGGACCGAGTCTCAGAAGAGGACCGGACTCGTGTGGGCGCGTGACTTCCAGTCGCTCGCCCACTGCGGGCGCTACCAAACCGCGACGGCGATGGAGCCTCTGAGCTAATGCTCCCCGCTCGAGTTGCAATCGATCCACGCGAGTCGCTTGATTCGTACCTCGAGCGGATTGCACTTGTGAACGATCTGACGACCAAGAGTCTTGTCCGCATGCTCAAGGAGAACCGGGACGGATCGTCGGTCTCGACGGCTTTCATGCTGGTCCGGCCTAGCGATGAGCTCGTCGGCCGAATAGTGGATCTCACTGGGCTGGGGGCATCGGCCGTCGAGAATTCGACCTTGTTGCGTTACGACGGAGGCGCGCCACTCAACCTCGACGGCTTCGACCCGCTCGATCGGGCGAGCTACCGCGCCATCGTTTGCCAGGGGTGGTTCCCGCAGCATGGGACGCAACTATGCCCACTCTGCCTATCGCACGACGGAATCTGGCAGCTGTCGTGGAAGCTACCGGTGTCGACAGTGTGTCCCGACCACGGCGTCTACCTGGTCGCTGAGTGTTCAAGATGTAGCCGGCGCTTTCGAACGCGACACCACAGTCCGCTGCGTCCTCGGCTCGATGAACACCAGCCGTGCGGGAATCCGCTCGGATTCTCGGCTCCCTGCCGACACTCCATCCTGAGAGAGAAACCGACGGCTGCATCCGAAGGTGCAATTCGGACCGCAACACGGGTTACGGCCGCTATCCAAGGCGAAGAAACGAGCGTTCTCGATGGCGCTCTCGCGCCCCCCGCGTACCTCGCAGAAGTCCGAAACTTAACCACTCTTCTACTTCACCTCGCATCCCGGTCTCGCGCAAGGGGTTTCGTCGAATGGGCCGGAGATCTCCAAGCCGAAGCCGCTGGTCGCACAACTGAGCTTCGAGGGCCTCGGTGGGGTATTCAGCCGCCGACAAGTGCAGTCACCCGCGGTGAAGCACTGGCGGAGGCGGATGGGATTCTGTCCAGTCCGGAGAGTGCGGACGCCGTCGCACGGTTGGCCGAGTGGTTCGATCTGATCCCGGACGTCCCGGGCGGCCCGAGAGGATGGATCGTCAATCGCGCGGCAAAGAGTCCGGTGTTGAGCTGGCTGGTGGTCCAGGTGCTTTCAGCCCGCCGCCATGTCGGCCTGCAGATCGATCATCACGACGCGTTGATCGATCTGCCGCTGTCTGCGATCCCTCAACTCCTCGATGAGCACACCTACCGTCGTCATTTCGCTGGGATGCTGACAACGCAGGAAAGCACGGGGCGGCTGTACGCCTCCCTGTGTATTGCGCGCGCACAACGGCCAGGGTCGACGTGGTCCACTGCTGCAGCGAGTATCGAACTCGACCCGGACATTGGCAGACGGACATCGCGAGCGGCGAGCACGCGACTGGCCGCGAGTCCTTCAGAGATCGCGGCAGCCGCCAGCGCGGCAGCGAGGGAACTATCGCGTCGACGGGATTTTCGGGCGCTCGAGCGACGAGTCATCGAGCTCGCGAGTACGCCCGACACGTGGTTCACCGATTGGGCGCGGTCGGCGAGTCCGAGGAGGCGCGCGGCCGCACTCCCGTACGCGGTGACATGGATGTGGTGCGAGGTTGCTCAGGGGGGGTTGGACACCAGCCCGGCGTGGCCGCCGCCGGTGACCCGACAATCGAAGGCGGCTTATCGGGTGTTTCGTGACACGCTTCCGGAGGAGTTGGGGCGAGCATTGCGCGAACTCGCCGATGGGAACTCGAGGTGACGGGCGTCGGGCGGCACCTCAGCGAAGTCTTCGACAGCTTCTCAGCAAGCGTTCGAAGGCCTGGCAATGCCACTCGGCTTGGTCTCGTTGAATTCCTGGCGATGGCGAACCTGTCAGTATCGGCGGGTAGCGTTCGAGGGCTGGCAATGAGGAGGTCCACGCGTGCAGCTTGAAGAGTTGAAGCCCGGTCTGCGAGTCGAGGGTCTCATTCCCGCAGAGGTGATCACTGTCATCGCTGCTCAATGGCATGGCACGGACGCACTCGCACTCACTTACCAGAACGGCTCAGGTGGACTTGGCCAACAGGTTGTGTTCCGCAAGGACCAGGACAACCTCAGCGTCGCCACCAGCGGTAGCCGCGCGTTTGACGCCACCGCCAGCGACTTCAAGCTCGTCGCCGAGGCCCAACGTATCTCGCTGGCCGGCCTTTTCGATCCAATGCTGGCCGTCGCCACGAGCGACGTGCAGCCGCTGCCGCACCAGATTCGCGCGGTGTACGGCGAACTCCTACCGCGGACCCCGCTTCGGTTCCTTCTCGCCGACGACCCCGGTGCCGGCAAGACGATCATGGCCGGCCTCTACATCAAGGAGCTGCTGCTCCGCGACGACGTCAAGCAGTGCCTGATCATCGCTCCCGGTGGACTGGTCGAGCAGTGGCAGGACGAACTGTTCTTCAAGTTTGGGCTGCGGTTCGACCTGCTGACCAACCAGCTCATCGATGCCAACATCAACCTCAACGTCTTCGAAACGAACCCACTCGTGATCGCACGCATGGATCAGCTCTCCCGCAACGAGGCACTCCAGGCCCAACTGAAGGAGACGGAGTGGGATCTGATCATCGTCGACGAGGCACACAGAATGGGAGCGCACTACTTCGGCGGGAAGCTGGAGAAGACCAAACGCTTCCTGCTGGGGGAGCTGCTCGGCCAAATTACCCGCCACCTCCTGCTGATGACCGCGACTCCACACTCGGGCAAGGAAGAGGACTTTCAGCTCTTCCTCACTTTGCTCGACCGCGATCGGTTCGAGGGCAAGCAGAAGAAGTCTGTCGACGTCACCGGAATCATGCGGCGCATGGTCAAGGAAGACCTGCTGACGTTCGAAGGTAAGAAGCTCTTCCCTGAACGCATCGCCGAAACTGTGCCCTACGAGTTGACCGAGCGGGAGAAGGGCCTCTACGAGGACGTCACTCGCTACGTCCGCGAGGGCATGAACCGTGCCGACAGGCTTGGCGGCAAGCGTAAGAACACTGTCGGATTCGCCCTGACTGTCCTTCAGCGCAGACTCGCCTCCAGCCCTGAGGCGATCTACAAGAGCCTCGTCCGCCGCACCGAACGGCTGGAGCGCAAGAAGACCGAGATCCTCAACGGCACCTACAAGGAACCCGACGACGTCATCGGCTCGGGCGACTTCGACGAAGATGAATACAACGCCGAAGAACTGGAGCAGCTTGAGGAAGACGTGATGGACGCGGCCACCGCCGCCCAGACCGTCGAGGAGCTCAACGCAGAACTTGTCGAACTCGCCGATCTGATTGCGACCGCCAAGAAGGTCCGCGAGGCTGGCACCGACCGCAAGTGGACCGAACTCTCCACGATCCTCCAGGACAATGCGCTGGTCACCGATTCGAACGGTTGGCCACGGAAGTTCATCATCTTCACCGAGCACCGCGACACCCTTGACTATCTCCAGTCCAAGATCGGCTCTTTGCTCGGCAAGCCCGACTCGGTCAAGGCGATCCACGGTGGCGTCCGCAGAGGTGAGCGGCGCGTGATCACCGAGGAGTTCACCAAGAACCGCGACGTCCAAATCCTCATCGCAACCGACGCCGCTGGAGAGGGGCTTAACCTTCAGGCCGCGCACCTGATGGTCAACTACGACCTGCCGTGGAACCCCAACCGCATCGAGCAACGCTTCGGCCGCATCCACCGCATCGGCCAAGAAGAGGTCTGCCGACTCTGGAACCTCGTAGCCTCCAACACCCGCGAGGGTGAAGTCTTCACCCGCCTGCTGGAGAAGCTCGACCAGATGCGTCAGACATACGGTGGCAAAGTCTTCGACGTCCTCGGCGAGGCGTTCACCGAGACCCCGCTGCGCAACCTCCTGCTCGATGCCATCCAGCACGGCGAGCGCCCCGACGTCAAGGCTAAAATGCATGAGGTCATCGACGCGTCGGTCGGGGATGGACTCAAGGATCTCCTCGACGAACGGGCATTGGCGTCGGAGAACCTGGCCGAGGCCGACCTGCATGCACTGCGCGCGGCAATGGACGAAGCACGCGCCCGCCGCCTTCAACCGCACTACATCGAGATGGCATTCAAGGCCGCCTTCGCCCGCCTCGGCGGCCGCATCGTGAGGCGCGAACAGGGTCGCTACGAGATCGCGAACGTGCCCCAGCAAATACGCGCCGCAGGCACAGGGCCGATCGCAACCAAGTACGACCGAGTCACGTTCGATCTTGGCAAGGTCCACGCCGACGAACTCAGCCGCGCCGACCTTCTCGCCCCGGATCATCCGCTGCACGACGCGGTCATGGACGAGTCCGTGCGACAGTTCGGTGGTTCCCTCAACCGAGGCACGATCTTGGTTTCCTCGACGCTGGAGGAGACACACCTGCTCGTCGGCGTGATCGAAGAGGTCGCCGACGCGACCGGAGAGTCCGTCGCACGCCGCTTCGGCTACGCATACGTCGACAGCTTCGGCACCGTGACGCCTGCCGGCCCCGCGCCCTACCTGGACTGCGTGGCGGCACCCGAGAACGCTGTCACCGATACAGCCCGCACCCTCCCGTGGCTGGCAGGTGCTGAAGACAAAACCACGAGCTGGATTATCGCCAACCAACTCCCCGACTACCTCGACGACGTTCAGCCGAGGCGCCTCGCGGAGTTGAGTAAGGCACGTGACCTGGTCATCAAGCGGCTCGAAGGTGAACGCGACCGCCTCATCCTCGATGCCGCCGTCGCGGCGGAAAAGGAACGCGCCGGTGAGAAACCGAAAGAATCATCGGAGAGCCTGAATCGTAAAGCCGTCGAACTCGACGCCCGTCTACGCAAGAGGCTCGCACTGCTTGACCACCAGCAGCTTATGTCGACCAAGCCACCACGCATCGTCACCGCAGCACTGGTGCTCCCCGTCGGGATACTGGAGACCGACCTACCCGCGACCGCGCCCATCCACGCGAAGGAGACCAAAGAGGTCGAACGCCGCGGTGTCGACTTGGTGATGGCCCGTGAACGTGAACTCGGACGCAAGCCCGTCGAGCAGGCCTTCAACAATCCCGGTTTCGACATCCTCTCCACAGACGCCAAAGGCGACACCTACCGCATCGAGGTCAAAGCGCGTATCGAAGGAGCGACCGACTTCTTCGTCACCCACAACGAGGTGATGGTTGGTAAGAACGCCGCCCCGCGTTACCGCCTCGCTCTCGTCCGCGTCGACCCGCGTGGCGCCCAGCACGACGAGGTCCGCTACCTCGACAACCCATTCGCCACCACCGACCTCGGTGACTTCAACGCCACCGGCATCCGAGGCGATTGGTCCAAGCAGTGGGCAAAAGGGAAGGCGCCGTTTTGATGGCATCCAAGTCCTCCCGAAAACGGCGGAACAAGAAGCGCCGCCAGGACGCTACTAAAGCCGGGCACGCCGACCAACACGTTCAGGTAGTGCTGGAGCGCGCCTTCGATACTGCTGGGTTGCTTTCAGACGTCTCGAAAGCGACCGACCCTGCAGCGGAGGTTGAGCGGCGCATCGATGATGCGGCGACGCAGTTCGTCGAGGGGTTCGCTGGCTACGACCCTCTGGGAACGCTTGAGGCCATTCGCATGATGACGTTGCCGTTCGCCCCGGCGGGCGTCTCGCCGCCCGCCAGCGCGCAGAGCGGCCCCGCTGTCGCAGAGGTCTTGGCCGTTGTGCTCCGGTGTGCGGAGTCAGAGATGGATTCCGGTGTCGAACCCAAGCGGGTCGATCAAGACTGAATCGCCCCGGGTTTGTCAGAGGCTCGCAAGTGCCGCGTCGGCGGGTACCGGTGCGGGGTGGTTGTGATGATAGGTGTCCTCGAGCTCGATGGGCGGGATCATGCCGATCTCGCCGTGCAATCGCCGGTGATTGAACCAGTCGATGTATTCCGCGGTCGCGATCTCGAGGTCGTCGATATTCTTCCAGGGCCCGCGGTTGCGGACCAGCTCGGCCTTGAACAGCGAGTTGAAGGCCTCGGCCAGGGCATTGTCGTATGAGTCGCCGGTGGAACCGACCGAGGCGGCCGCGCCAGCCTCGGCAAGACGCTCGGTGTAGCGGATGGCGACGTATTGAACGCCCTTGTCGCTGTGGTGCGTGAGCCCGGTGACCGACTGGCCTGCGCGATCGCGGGTCCAGATGCCCATCTCCAACGCGTCCAGCGCAAGGTCGGTCCGTAGCGACTTCGAGAGCTGCCAGCCGACCACGCGGCGAGAGAACACGTCGATGACGAACGCGGCATACACCCAGCCGACGAAGGTGCGGCAGTAGGTGATGTCCGCGACCCACAACTGGTTCGGAGCGGTTGCAGTGAAGTCGCGATCGACCAGGTCAGGCCGACTATCCGGGCCGCGACCGGAGATCGTGGTGCGCGGGCCCTTGGCTCGGCTAATCCCTCGTAACCCCGCAACGCGCATGAGCCGCTCGACCGTGCAGCGCGCGACGACGACGCCCTCGCGACGCAGTTGGGCGTGGACCTTCTTCGCCCCGTAGACGCCAAAGTTCGCCGAGTGGACGCGGTGGATCTCGATCAGCAGTTCCTCGTCGCGCAGTGCTCGCTTCGAGGGTGGTCGGGTCTTGAACGCGTAGTACGTGCTCGGCGCGATCTGCGTGCCCGCTGCGGTCAGCGTCCGACAGATCGGCTCGACGCCGAACTCATGCTTGTACTGGTCGATGTATTCCACGATCAACGCTGTGGGCGGTCGAGCTCCGCCGCGAAAAAAGCCGAGGCCGACCTCAGGATCGGCGGATTCAAGCGGTCAGTGCAACGAGTCCTGTGAGATGAGGCAGTCACTGATCACAGGAGGATCCGGATGCAGGGCAAGCACGGTCATCTCAGTCGGGAGCAGAAGCGGCTGGCACTCAGGCTGCATGCGAGGGGTTGGCGGCTGGTCGACATCGCCAAGGAGATCGGCTGCAGCGCGCCGATGGTCGGGATCATGGCCCGCACCGGCAGGCACGCCGACGCCAAGCCGTTCGGCTGGGAGCCACGCCAGGGCTGCCTGACGATTGACGAGCGCGAGCAGATCCTGGTGGGGATCAATCGTGGCGACACCTTCACCGCGATCGCCGAGCACCTGGGGCGCGCGGTGTCGACCATCAGCCGCGAGGTGAAGCGCGGCGGTGGTCGCTGCGGCTACTCGGCATGGCATGCGCACGAACGCGCTCGCGATCAAGCTCGTCGGCCGAAGTCTTTCAAGCTCGCGTCAGGCCGGTTGCTCGAGGAGGTCTCCAGCCGGCTGGAGCAGTTGTGGTCCCCCGAGGAGATCGCGGCGCGCCTACGGTTGGATCACGCCGATGATCCGGAGATGCGCGTGAGCCACGAGACGATCTACCAGTCCCTGTTTGTCCAGGGCCGAGGCGAGTTGCGCCGCGAGTTGGCGCGGTGTCTACGGTCCGGAAGAGCGGCCCGAAAGCCCCGCGGCACCACTGACGGCCGCGGCCGGATCCCCGGCATGGTGATGCTCAGCGAACGCCCCGCAGAAGCCGACGACCGCGCCGTGCCCGGACACTGGGAAGGCGACCTCATCCTTGGCGAGGGCAGCCGCAGCGCGGTCGGGACGCTCGTCGAGCGATCGACGCGGATGACGCTGCTGTTGCACCTCCCAGATGGCAAGACAGCCGAGCAGGTCGAGGCAGCGATGCGCGCCGCGATCAGCAAACTACCGTCCTCGTTGGCCAGAACGATCACCTGGGACCAGGGCGCGGAGATGTCGCAGCACGCGGCGTTCACCACTGCCACGGGTATCCCGATCTACTTCTGCGATCCCCACTCGCCCTGGCAGCGCGGGAGCAACGAGAACACCAACGGCCTGTTGCGTCAGTACCTGCCCAAGGGCACCGACCTGAGCGCCGTCACCCGCGAGGAGTTGGACGCGATCCAGGACAGCCTCAACAGCCGACCGCGCAAGACTCTGGGCTATCTGACACCATCAGAGAAGCTCGCAGAGCTTCTTGCGCCCACCGCTTGAATCCGCCATCGAGTTCGCCCTGCGCAGCTCACGCACTTCCTTCTCCAGCTCGACCAGGCGCTGGGACTCGCTGGTCGTGGTCCCGGGACGGTGCCCCTCGTCGACCTCGGCCTGCACAACCCAGTTCCTCAAAGTCTCGGGATTGATCCCCAGTTGCTCGCCCACACGGCGGAACGTGCCCGACCTCGTCGATGGATCGCGCCGTGACTGAACAGCCATCCTCGTGACTCTCTCCCGAAGCTCGTCGGGGTACTTCCTCGGTGCTGCCATGCTCCTCATCCTCCCGTGGATTCAGAGCCTCCACCAGACCCGGGGCGATTCACCCTTCAGCAGTACCCACCCCAGCCCTGCCGCCAAGCCCCGAATTGATCTACCAACCCTTCGCCGAAGGTACCCCGGAGGCGGGCACCGTGGCGCCGACCTTCCTGCCGGGTCGGGGTGTCGAACAGGTGAATTGCACGACTAGCCCGGCGGACACTCCTCGACTTTCGCTATTATCAGTAGCACTTCGTGCGAACCAAGATCGCCAGGCGCCCGAGAGCAGTCTCGGGGATGGGAGTGTGGGTGCGGTGATGGCGGCCAGGCGCGACGCGGGTCCTCGGTCCAAGGACGTGATGGATGACAAAGACCCGCGTTTGGTTCGTTCACGCAACCGGTTGGTTGATGCGGCATCTGCCCTGTTGAAGACCGGCGGGGTTGATGCAGTCACGGTCGGGGCGGTCTCCCGGATGTCGCGGGTGGCTCGAACGACGTTTTACCGGCATTTTGTCAAGTCCCGGGTTTGTTAGAGACCGATCATTTGTTCTGTAGTGCAGGTTCAGTCTCGGCAGCAGCGTGCTGCTGCCAGTAGAGGTCCTCGATCTCTGTCGGTGGCCGGTGATCGAGTTCGCCGTGCAGTCGGGCGGTGTTGTACCAATGGACCCATTCGGCAGTCGCGATCTCGACGGCGTTCGTCGATCGCCACGGGCCCTTCCGGTAAATCAGCTCGTGCTTGTACAGCGAGTTCAGGGCTTCGGCCATCGCGTTGTCGTAGGAGTCCCCGCGCGAGCCGACTGAGGCGACGGCGCCGGCCTCGTCGAGGGCCTGGGTGTAGCGCACCGCTCGATACTGGACTCCGCGGTCGGAATGATGAATCAGGCCAGTGATGTCCTGGCCGGTCCGACGCCGCAGCCACAAGCCCATCGCGAGGGCGTCGATCGCCAGGTCGGCGAACATGCGGGTCGAGGTCTGCCAGCCGACGATCATCCGCGAGAACACGTCCAAGACGAATGCCACGTAGACCCAGCCGGCATCGGTGCGGACGTAGGTGATGTCGGCAACCCACAGCTGATTCGGCGCTGTCGCGGCGAATGCGCGGTCAACGAGATCACCGGGGTGTTCGGTCTCGGCCGCTGGTTTCGTGGTGCGCGGGAACTTCCCGCGCACCACCCCACGGATTCCCAGGTCACCGCACAATCGTTCGACCGTGCACTTCGCGACCGTTATCCCTTTGCGGGCGAGTGCGGCGCGGATCTTGCGGCGCCCATAGATACCGCCGGAGTCTTCGTAGACGTCCATGATCTGTTCTTTGAGTTCCTCGTCGCGCAGGGCGCGGGCCGATGGACCGCGGCCTCGGGCGGCGTAGTAGGTCGATGGCGCGATCGCGCATCCGGCCTCGGTGAGGGCGGTGCAGATCGCCTCGACGGGCCATCGACGGCGGTACTGGTCGATGAAATCGACGATCAGCGGCGTGGCCGGTCGAGCTCGGCCGCGAAGAAAGCCGACGCGGTCTTCAAGATCTCGTTCGCCCGCCGCAACTCCGCGTTCTCACGCTCGAGCTGACGGATCCTCTCGATATCGGAGACCGTCTCCACGCCAGGGGTTTCGGCTTGGCCCTTCTCGACGCGGCGGACCCAGTTCCGCAGAGTCTCGGGGTGGATATCGAGTTGCTTGGCGATCCGCGCCAACGCACCCGGCGCGGTCGCAGGATCGCTACGGGCATCGATGGCCATCCGCGTGGCACGGTCCCGCAACTCCTTCGAGTACTTCGATGGGCGAGGCATGAAACAAGTGTCCCTTCCGGTCAAACCTGCCTCCATCAAACCCGGGACGATTCAATTTCGACGGCACCACCGATTTGTTGGCTGCGGCGTTCGAACGATTGTTGCCCCACGCCGACGTCCCTGACGCGCACGGACCAATCCGCGACAGTTTGGTGCGGTTGGTCCGTGCTCAGGCTGCGTTGATCGAGCAGGCGCCACTGCAATTGACCGCCTTGGCGTGGCTGGCGATGGTGCCGGAGGAGCCCGGGGAGCAGCAGAACACCCTCGCGCCGCTGCGCGCTCGTGTCATCGCGCAGTACCGGGAACCGTTCGATCAGGTGTTGCAGAGCGCCGCCGCCCAGAAGGAACTCGACGAGTTCGATCCCGGCGTGGCCATCACCCAGCTCGTGGGCCCGCTGGTCTTCGCGCGGCTGTCCGGCCTTCGCTCGATGAGTGGCGCGGACTGCGAACAGCTTGTCGACGACTTTCTCGCCGCCCACCGCCGCTGATCCGATAGTCCCGCGTCGCCGAACAATCCATTCCTTTCGCTACATGCTGTAGCGTAGTGATACCGATTGATTCATTTGTCGAAGGGTGTGCGATGCCAACGCAGCGATGGATGCGTGAGCAGTGGTGAAGCTTCGGCGATCGACCGGTCGCGGTGAGTACAGCCGGTCGCTGGGGCAGGTGGGACGCTTCGTCTTGTCGCACAAAGCGCTGGTAGCGGGCGTCTGGGTGGCTGTTGCCGTGGTGTTGGCTGTGCTGTTTCCCCAGTTGGAAACAGTTGTGCGCCAGCAATCGGTGGACCCAATTCCTAAGGGCGTGCCGTCGTTTCAGGCGCTCGATCGCATGGGCGAGGCGTTCGACGAAAAGGGCGCGAAGACCACGGTGTTCGTGGCAATGGAAGATCCGGCCGGACTCACCGAGCCCGCCCGCCAACGCTATGACGACCTCGTGGTCCGGCTCCGCGCCGACCGCGATGATGTGCAGGCCGTACGCGACCTGCTCGCCGACCCGATCACTGCCCGACAAGCGCTCAGCGAAGACGGCAAAGCCTGGTACTTGCCCGTCGGGGTCAGCGGCAGCCTCGGCGGGCCGACGGCGGCCCACGCTGTGGAATCGATCCGCGAGACCGCAGCAGAGGTCTTTACCGGCACCAGCACGACAGTCCACGTGACCGGACCAACAGCGACCTTCAGCGACCAAATCGTCACCGCTGAAAAGGATCTGGTGGTCATCACCATCGCCACCGTCGTGCTGATCGCCATAATCTTGCTGATCGTCTATCGGTCGGTGTTCACTGCGTTGCTACCGCTTCTGGTCATCGGTATCAGTCTCGCCGTAGCCCGCGGAGTCATGTCTGCGTTAGGCGAACTGGGCATGCCAGTCTCGCAATTCACCGTTGCGTTCATGACCGTCATCTTGCTCGGCGCCGGTGTGGACTATTCGGTCTTTGTGATCAGCAGATACCACGAAAGGCTGCGCCAAGGCGCCGCCGCGTCCGACGCTCTCATCGATGCCACCGCCACCATCGGACGGGTGATCCTTGCGTCGGCAAGCACTGTTGCTCTCGCGTTCTTAGCCATGGTCTTCGGGCAGCTCAGCGTCTTCGCCACCCTCGGCCCCGCCTGCGCAGTGGCGATCCTCATCGGATTCCTCGCCACCGTCACGTTGTTGCCGCCAGTGCTGCTGTGGGCTGCGCGATGGGGGTGGGGTGCCCCGCGCAAAGACCTCACGCGGCGCTACTGGAACCGCATCGCGGTCCTCGTCGTACGCCGCCCGGCGCCGTTGCTGGCCGTCAGCCTCGTCGGATTGACGATCCTGAGCGTCACCGCGCTGGGCATTCAGATCACCTACGACGACCGAGACGGTCAACCCACAACCACCGACAGCAACGAAGGTTACGCACTGCTCAACCGGCACTTCCCGCAAGACATCACCATCGCGGAATTTGTCGTCGTGGATTCGCCCACCGATCTGAGAACAACCAACGGACTTGCCGACCTTGATCAGATGGCAGCTCGGATTGCGCAGATCCCCGGCGTCACCCGTGTGGTCGGTGTCACTCGCCCGACCGGAGCCAAACTCGAACAAGCCCAACTCTCCTGGCAGAACGGGCAGATCGGCGATCGGGTGGCCGGCTCAGTGGGTGAGGGCCAAGCCCGCAAAGGTGACCTCGAACAATTGCGTTCTGGTGCAGACCAACTCGCCGACGGCCTCGAACAACTCGACATACAGATCCGCACCAATCTCACCCCACTGGCTGGCATTCTTAACCAAGTCACCACCATCGGGGCCGAAATAGGTCAATACCAACCACTTCTACAAACACTGACCGCCGCCGCACCCCAACTCGACCAAGCCGCGCAGAACGCCCCTCAGCTAGCAGCCCTGGCCGAACAGTCATCAGCCGCCATAGCCACAATCACCTCAGTGCTCCCGTTACTGGATAACTCAGCGCTGTGCACTCAACTACCCCAATGCAGCACCCTGCGCCAACAAGCCCGCGATCTCGCCGCACTCCGCGACAGCGGGTTCTTCACCCAGATCACGACACTGTCCACCCAGCTCGCGCAGATGGACACCCCCCTCACCGCGGTCACCAACCAACTCAACGCCACCGTCGCCACCCTCGAGACCACGCTGGGAACCATCGGGGCCCAAGACCTGCCAACCAAACTCGCCCAACTGCAGACCGGGGTCTCCCAACTCGCCGCCGGCTCGCGAACACTCGCCGAAGGCGTATCTGCACTCGTCGACAGCAACCTTCAACAACTCGCCGGCATGGCCACGCTCGCCGCCCAACTACAGACCACCGCGCGCGAAACCCGCGGCTCGGACTCGGCCACCGGCTTCTACTTACCCAAAGATGCTTTCGCTGACCAGCAATTCGCCGACGTTGCGCGCCAATTCATCTCCCCGGACGGACACACCGTGCGCTACGCCGTCCAGACAAGCTTCGACCCCTACAGCGCGGACGCCATGCGCCTGGCCAGCACCATCGCCACCGTCGCCAACGACGCAAAACCCAACACCACCCTGACCGACTCCACCGTCTCCGTCGCCGGCTTCCCCGCTATCAACGCCGACCTGCAACGACTGCTCACCAACGACTTCCGCCTCCTGGCCCTGGCCACCCTGGCCATCGTCGGCATCATCCTGATCATCCTGCTGCGCTCACTGGTCGCACCCATCTACCTACTCGGCACCGTCGTACTCAACTACACCGCAGCATTGGGCATAGGCGTCCTGATCTTTCAGCACATACTCCACACCGACATCGCTTGGCCTGTGCCCCTATTAGCGTTCATCGTCCTGGTAGCCGTCGGCGCCGACTACAACATGCTGCTGGTCTCACGATTGCGCGAAGAATCACATCACAACGTCCGAGTCGGAGTGCTCCGCACCGTCACCAACACCGGCTCAGTTATCACCTCAGCAGGCCTCATCTTCGCCGCCAGCATGTTCGGCCTCATCGCCGGTTCCATCGGCATCATGACCCAAGTCGGACTCATCATCGGCGTAGGCCTTCTCATCGACACCTTCATCGTCCGCACCATCGTGGTACCAGCCATCGCCACACTCCTCGGCAACGCAAGCTGGTGGCCCCAAAAGCCAACGACCCCTCCCACCCAACGCCGCCACCGACCCCACCCCGCAAAGCAAACATAAAGCCGGGGGACTGCTGCACGACCAGGTGACAGTTTCGGTGTCATGCCGCTGAGGCGGCTGTGTTGATGATCGTCTCGTATTCGATCGGGGTCAACCGGCCGAGGCGGGCCTGACGACGGCGTCGGTGGTAGGTCCGTTCGATCCAGGTGACGATCGCGATCCGCAACTGCTCGCGGGTGCTCCAGCGGTGCCGGTCCAGGACGTCCTTCTGGAGGAGCGCGAAGAACGATTCCATCGCTGCGTTGTCGCCGGCGGCACCGACTCTGCCCATGGACCCAACCAGGCCGTGTCGGTTGAGCGCGGACACGAACTTCCGCGACCGGAATTGAGAGCCCCTGTCCGAATGGACAATACAACCCGAAACATCGTCCTCTCGGCGGGCAACAGCGTTGTCCAGAGCGGTCACGGCGAGACGGGACTTCATCCTGGAGTCGATGCTGTAGCCGACGATCCGCCCCGAGCAGGCGTCTTTGATCGCGCAGAGGTAGAGCTTGCCCTCGTCGGTCCAATGCTCGGTGATATCAGTGAGCCACACTTGGTCCGGTGTGTCGGCGGTGAAGTCGCGTTCGACCAGGTCGTCGTGCACAGGCGGGCCCGGCTTCTTACCGTTCTTCCCACGTTTCTTGCCGAAGCTCGACCACCACTGGTTGGCCGAGCAGATCCGCCATGCCGTCCGCCCGCTCATCGGCTGACCAGCAGCTTCGGCTTCATCGGCGAGGAAGCGGTACCCGAATTCCGGGTCATCACGATGCGCGTCGAACAGGGCGTTCGCCCGCTCCGCTTCGACCCAGTCTGCCGCGGTGACCGCGTCCCTGAGCCACCGGTAGTAGGGCTGTCTGGAGAGCTTGAGTACCCGGCACGTCACCGTGACGGGGATTCCGTCGGCGGCGAGCTCTTTCACGAGCGGGTAGAGCCTTTTCCCGGAAGGTTCGCCTGCGACAGATATGCCGCAGCCCGTCGCAGGACCTCGTTCTCCTGCTCCAACAACCGATTCCGCTTCCGAAGCTCTCTCAGTTCGGCAGATTCGGTCGACGTTGTTCCAGGCTTGTGTCCGTCGTCGATGGCGACGCGGCGCATCCACTTGGCCAGGGTCATCTCATGGATCCCGAAGTCTTTCGCGACCTGCGCGAGTGTCACGCCAGGTTCACGGTCTCGGGCTACCCGGACCACATCGTCGCGGAACTCCTGCGGATAAGGCTTAGGCACGATAGTCATCCTTCCAGGCCCACCCTCGGGCAAGCCAGATCAGATGTCACCTATACGTGCAGCAGTCCCGTTAGCCCGCTTCAATTCAGTGTTCTCGCGTCTGAGTCGCTTGAGTTCGGCCGATTCCTCAGTCGTTGTTCCCGGCCGCTGGCCAGCATCGACCTCGGCCCGACGACACCACTTGCGGACCGTTTCTGGCGTACCTATCCCGAGTAGCTCAGCGACCTTGCCCATCGCTGCCCACTCCGAGTCATCCTCAGCCCGAATCTCAGCGACCATCCGGATCGCCCGCTCACGCATCTCGGCCGGGTACCTCTTCGTCCCACTTCCTGACATGACTCCATCCTTCCCAACGAACAGAGTCTCCGGACACGCCGGGGCGATTCACGATGAGGATGGGCGCCGGCTGGTGGTGCGTAACGGCTACCACAACCCGCGGGAGGTGATGACCGCCGCCGGTGCGGTTCCGGTGCGGGCACCAAGGGTCAACGACAAACGGGTCGACCCTGAAACTGGTGAACGCCAACGGTTCTCGTCGGGGATCATCCCGGCCTGGGCACGTAAAAGCCCCGAGGTCAGCGCGGTGTTGCCGCTGCTGTACCTGCACGGGTTGTCGTCGGGAGATTTTGGGCCGGCGCTGGAGCAGTTTCTTGGCTCGGGTGCGGGGTTATCGGCGGCCACGATCACTCGACTGGCCAGCCAGTGGCAGAAGGAAGCGGCCGCCTTCGACGACCGCGACATCACCAGCGATTATGTCTACCTCTGGGTCGACGGCATCCACCTCAAAGTCCGGCTCGAGCAGGAGAAGCTGTGTCTGCTGGTGATGATCGGCGTGCGTGCCGACGGCCGTAAAGAGCTCGTCGCCCTGGCCGATGGGTACCGCGAATCCACCGAATCATGGGCCGATCTATTGCGGTCGTGCCGACGCCGCGGCATGGCGGCCCCGAACCTGGCCGTCGGGGACGGGGCGCTGGGGTTCTGGGCTGCGCTGCGCGAGGTGTTCCCGGACACCCGAGAGCAGCGGTGCTGGTTTCATAAACAGGGCAATGTGCTTGCCGCACTGCCCAAGTCGGCCCATCCGAATGCGATCAAAGCGATGCAGGAGATCTACAACGCCGAGGACATCGGCTACGCCCGTAAGGCCATCGCCGCCTTCGAGAAGACCTACGGGGCGAAGTATCCCAAAGCGGTCGCCAAGATCGTCGACGACGCTGATGTGCTGCTGGAGTTCTACCACTACCCGGCCGAGCACTGGACCCACCTGCGCACGACCAACCCGATCGAGTTGACCTTCGCCACCGTGCGGTTACGGACCAAGGTGACCAAGGGACCCGGCTCCCGAGCCGCGGGACTGGCGATGGCCTACAAGCTCATCGAAGCCGCACAAGTGAAATGGCGAGCCGTCAACGTGAAGCGCCCTGGGTTCCGTTCCGAGTCTCAGCAAGGAGAATCGGAGTATGCCCAAGAAGTTCAGTCCAGAGCTGCGTGAGCGTGCCGTGCGCATGGTCTACGACCGCCAAGCCCGCGAGGGCGGCCCTCGCGCAGCATCGATCCGTGCCGTCGCGCCGCAGCTCGGTGTCGGCACAGAGACGCTGCGGATCTGGTGCAATCGCTACGGCGCCACCGAGCCGGTCGGACCGGGAGAGCCGCTCGAGGAGGAGAATCGCCGTCTCCGGCGGGAGCTCGCCGAGGCGCGACGTGCGAACGAGATCCTGAAGGCCGCCTCAGCGTTTTTCGCAGCGGAACTCGACCGCCCCACGACGAAATGATCGCGTTCGTCGACATGCATCGCGAGAAGTTCGGGGTCGAGGCCATCTGCCGCATCCTCAGTGCGACAGAATGTGGGTTCATCACCTCCCGCGGATACCGCGCTGCCAAGAACAGGCCGGCCTCCGCTCGCAGCGTTCGGGACGAGATGCTGGCGGAGGAGGTGCAGCGGATTCATCAGGCGAACTACAGCGTCTATGGGGTCCGGAAGATGTGGCACGCAATGCGCCACGCAGGATGGAACGTCGGTCGCGACCAGGTCGCGAGGCTGATGAAGATCGCCGGCCTGCAGGGCGTTCGCCGAGGTCGAAAGCCCGTCACCACCTGCTCCGCAGACGGAGATGACCAGCGCCCGGACCTCGTTGAACGGCGGTTCGTCGCGGATCGACCGCAGCAGCTTTGGGTCGCCGACATCACCTACGTCCGGATGCTCTCCGGGTTCTGCTACGTCGCATTCGTTACCGATGTCTTCAGTCGCAGAATTGTCGGCTGGGCGGTCGCGCCCACGCTCCACACGGAGTCTCTGCCATTGCTCGCACTGGAGCATGCACTGCAGTCCACCGGGGTGAGCAGGAACGAAAGCGGATTGATCCACCATTCCGACAGGGGTAGTCAATACGTTTCGCTCGCCTATTCGGACGCTCTGCTCGCCGCGGGAGTTACGGCTTCAGTAGGTACCGTCGGCGATAGCTACGATAACGCGCTGGCCGAGACAGTGAACGGCCTATACAAGGCGGAGTTGATCTACTCCAAGCGGATCTGGGAGTCAGTCAGCGAGGTTGAGCTCGCCACGATGGGCTGGGTCCACTGGTGGAACACCTCCCGGCTCCACGAAGCTCTCGGCTACCGCACCCCGGCGAACGTCGGAGCGACCTACACTCACACCACGACGACCGCGCCCGCGACCGTGTAACCACGGAACGAAACCCAGGGCGCTTCAGGCTGGGGATCGCCGCAGTGCACGCCGGGCACAAAGTGCGGTACTTCACCGCCGCCGACCTCGTGGAGACCCTGTATCGCGGACTGGCTGACAACACCGTCGGCAAAACCATCGACACCCTGCTACGCCAAGACCTGCTCATCCTCGACGAGATCGGATTCGCCCCGCTCGACGACACCGGCACCCAACTGCTGTTCCGGCTCGTCGCCGGCGCCTACGAACGCCGCTCCCTCGCGATCGCCAGTCACTGGCCCTTCGAACAATGGGGACGATTCCTGCCCGAACACACCACCGCCGCCAGCATCCTCGACCGGCTCCTACACCACGCCACCATCGTCATCACCGACGGCGATTCCTACCGCATGACACACCGAACGGAGGTACCACCCACCTAGAACATCCCGCACAGGGTGGGGACTTTTACCTGGCCACCAGCGGGGACATCAAACTGGCCGTTGACAGAGGCCCAGGGCTACCGCTCGTGCCAGAACATCCTCGCCCTGGGGAAGAGCGACAAACAACTCCTCGAGCGGGCTTGCGGGCAACTTGTCTCCGAACAGACCCGACGGGCGATCTCCTACACCGCGGTCAAGCAACGCCTGGCGGCGCTGCGGGCCCAGGCCGCCGCACGACCGACCACCGCGGCGGAACCAGCGACTGCTGCGTCGGTAGCGCCACCGGCGGGACAGCGCGACACCACCGGGGCGCATCTGGCCGGGCCCGAGCAGTTCAGCCTTTCTGCCTTGACCGGAGCCACCGGAGCCGACTTGACGGATGAGGGAGGGGCCAAGTGATCGATCGTCACCTCACCGACGCGGACATGCCGTTGTTCACGCAGCTGCGTATGACCGCGTTCGGGCAGACCGTCATCGAGCTGGCCAACGATCCCGCCTGCGACGAGTGGACCTTCTCCCAGAAGATCTTCCACGCGCTGGATAAGGAGATCACGGCCAGACAGGAACGTCGGACCCAGAAACTACTCAAGGCCTCCAGAACGCCAAACCCTGATGCCTGCGTAGAAGAGATCCGTTATCTGGCTGACCGCAACCTCAATCGGGAGCTAATCGCACGGCTTTCCAGCTGTCAATGGATCGAGTCGACCCGCAATCTTGTCGTGCTCGGTCAGTCCAGCGTGGGCAAGACCTATGTGGCTCTGGCACTGCTCAATGCCGCGTGCCGAAAGTACTACAGCGCGAGGTTCTTCCGGCTCGACGATCTGGCCAACCGGCTCGCCGTGTTGGAACCGACCTCGCAGCGGCGGTTGGATTTCCTGACGGATCTGCACAACTGTGACCTGCTGGTCCTGGATGACTTCCTGACGACGCCGGTGGCTGCGCACACCGCGGCCGAGTTGCTCAACATCCTGGCCGCTCGTGAAGGTCGAGGTTCGACTCTGGTGACCTCGCAGTTCGATCCGCCGGACTGGTACAAGTCGCTCCAGGACGCGGTCATCGCCGAATCGATCCTCAACCGGATCGTCGCCGGCGCCGAGATCATCGCCCTGGACGGGCCGAACATGCGCCGACATCTGGCGGACAGCCGATAGTTGGGCGCCGCGGTCGGGCAAGCTAGTATTCTCAATATGACTCGCTGATCACTGTGCATGTTCGAGGCTGATCCGAAGTCCACCACTTCGCGCAGCCTTTTTTATACCAGCGGCGGGACGGGTAGGTTATTCGTGCCGAAATTCGCGTGGAGAGCGACCAGTCCACCGCTTGAAGGCGTGAGAGAAGTTGGCGAGGTCGCTGTATCCGAGATCCGCAGCGATCTCACTCACCGACATCGATCGGTCGAGCAGCCGCAGCATCGCACGATCACGCAGGAATGATTCGCGCAACTCGCGAAAGGTGGTCCCCTCCTCGGACAGGCGCCGCTTGAGTGTGCTACGGGATATCGAGAGCTCGTGTGCGACCCAGTCGTTACTTCGTTTGCCGGGATCCTCCTCCAGGAGCCGTCGCACCTTCTCCGAGAAAGACGTGGTTCTGCTTCGCTGTTCGAGGGTTTGCTGCAGATCAACGATGGCGAGGCGATAGGCGACGGGATCGGAGAACCTACATACCTCGTTGAGGGTATCCGCGGGGACACGAAGGAATGACGTCGGAGCGTCGAAGTACAGGCGCCCAGCTAGGGCGTCCTCATGATTGGCCAGAAAGTTCGGCGCCGACCAGCTCAGATGGAGGGTGACGGTCGGCACATCGCCAGCGAGCATGTCAAGCAGGCGCAGGAGCGCCGACCCGCTGTACGCGACGACCAGGCAGTTCAGGGCCGGATCGCCTGTATGTGCGCTGAGCCCCACAGTAAGCCCCTCGTCTCTTGGGTGGAACTGTGGGCTGAGGGCCGTCGAGATCAAAGGCAGATAGGTGAGCAGCTCGACGATCTCGGCTACCGAACCTGCACTGACCAGAGGAAAGCTCAACGGGCCAAAGGACGTCAACTGAGCCTGCTCGGCGAACGCGAAGCCGAGCGTAGTTGCCTGGTCGACATCGAGTGCGGGGTACACCTCGCGAAACCACCGTATCGGGGCCTGGATGTTCCGCTGGATCAACGTCGTCTCGTCGATTCCTTCGCGAGCCATGATGTTGCGAAGCCGCGCGACAGCGTCTGAGTCGAGTGCTTGGCTCTCGAGCAATTGCGCGAACATGAGTGGAGGCACACCCTCCTCGTTGAGGTTCACCCTGGTCCCCTTTGAGCCGAATTCACAAGTTTCTGACTCTGCCGAACATAGCCGCCGCGCTCGTCTTCGACAACACTTTGACCAAGTTCACATTGAAGACGACGTATCCAGGAGTTGGCTATGGCAGTTGTCACCTTTGTCTCCCACGATGGCCAGAAGCACGAGGCGCCCATCGAGGAAGGGCAGTCGCTGATGCAGGTCGCGACCAACAACGCGGTGCCCGGCATCGACGGCGACTGCGGAGGCGAAGCCGCGTGCGGTACCTGTCATGTGATCGTCGATCCGCAATGGTCCGAGCAGGTCGGCCTCTCGGGTCCCGAGGAGGAGGAGATGCTCGCGATGAACCCCGAGCGCCAGCCGACCTCCCGGCTGTCCTGCCAGATGGCGGCGTCGGCGGCGTGGGACGGCTTGATCGTCGAACTACCCGAATTCCAGATGTGACGGCGAGAAACGGTTAAGACCTGATGAAGATTCCTGAAGCAATCACCGCCAAGGTTCAGTCGACCATCCCGATGGATCTGCAGATCCAGGGCGCGCATCTGTATGACAAGACCCGGCGATGGGTGACCGGGACGAACGGAGAGAAGCTCTTCGTCGAGAGTCCTATCCCGCCGGTCGAGGACGTCGAGCTCGCCGACATCGACCTCAGCAACCCTTTTCTCTATCGCCAGGGGCGCTGGCAGTCCTACTTCGAGCGCTTGCGCAACGAGGCGCCGGTCCACTACCAGCCCAACAGTGCGTTCGGTCCGTTCTGGTCTGTCACGCGGCATGCCGACATCGTGGCCGTGGACAAGAACCACGAGCTCTTCTCCGCCGAGCCGTTCATTGTCATCGGGGCCCCGCCTCGTTTCCTTGATATCGCGATGTTCATCGCGATGGATCCGCCACGCCACGACGCGCAGCGGGCCGCTGTCCAAGGCGTTGTTGCGCCGAAGAACCTGCGTGAGATGGAGGGGCTGATTCGATCGCGTGTGCAGGAGGTGCTGGACGACCTGCCCGTGGATCAGCCGTTCGACTGGGTGCAGAACGTCTCGATCGAGTTGACCGCTCGGATGCTTGCCACCCTTCTGGACTTCCCGTACGAGCAGCGTCGCAAGCTCGTCTACTGGTCAGATCTCGCGACGTCGCTGGAGCAAGCCAACGGCGGGCCCTCGGACAACGACGAGGTGTTCCCCGGCATGCGCGACATGGCGCGAGGTCTCAGCGCTCTCTGGCACGACAAGGCAGCGCGGATGGCTGCCGGGGAGGAACCCGGCTTCGATCTGATCACCATGTTGCAGAGCAACGAGAACACCAAGGACCTGATCGACCGCCCGATGGAATTCTTGGGCAACCTCGTGCTGCTGATCGTCGGAGGCAACGACACGACCCGCAACTCGATGAGCGGCGGTGTTCTTGCGCTGAACCGCTTCCCCGATCAGTTCGAGAAGCTGAAGGCAAACCCCGACCTGATCCCCAACATGGGCTCGGAGATCATCCGGTGGCAAACCCCGCTGGCTTATATGCGCCGGGTCGCCAAGGCCGACACCATTCTGAACGGGCAGTTCATCCGCAAGGGCGACAAAGTAGTGATGTGGTACGCCTCGGGCAACCGCGACGAGCGCGTGTTCGAACGGCCCGATGAGTTCATCATCGACCGGGCCAACGCCCGCAACCACATCTCCTTCGGCTTCGGCGTCCATCGTTGTATGGGCAACCGGCTGGCCGAGCTCCAGCTGCGGATCCTGTGGGAGGAGTTGCTTCCCCGTTTCGACAATATCGAGGTCGTCGGCGAGCCAGAGTACGTGCAGTCCAATTTCGTGAGGGGCATCAGCAAGATGATGGTCCGCCTCACCCCGAAATCCAGCGCATGACCTCGCAGCGGGCCCTCATCGTCGGGGCCGGCCATGCCGGGGCCCAACTCGCGGCCAGTCTGCGCCAGGAAGGGTGGACCGGTGAGATCGTCCTCATCGGCGAGGAGTCGGCGCTGCCCTATCAACGCCCGCCGCTGTCGAAGGGTTACCTGGCGGGGAAGAGCACGCTCGACGAACTCGCGATCCGCAGCGCCAAATTCTACACCGAGCAGGGGATCCAACTCCTGAATGCGAAGGTGGAGGCGATCGACCGCTCGGCTGGTCATCTCGTGTTGAGCACCGGCGACGCGCTGCCCTACGACAAGCTCGCGCTGTGCACTGGGGCCCGCCCTCGACGGCTTTCCATCCCGGGGGCCGACCTGGTCGGCGTCTACTACCTACGCACCGCTGCGGACGTCGAGATGATCCGAGAGGCCACCAGCCCCGGGTGTCGGGCTGTGATCATCGGCGGCGGCTACATCGGACTGGAGACGGCCGCCTCATTGCGTGCGCTCGGTCTGGAGGTCACTGTACTCGAGGCGACCGAGCGCGTCCTCGAACGGGTCACCGCCCCCGCTGTATCGGCGTTCTTCGACCGGATCCACCGGGAGGAGGGCGTGAACATCCGGACGGGCGCGCTGGTCGAAGCTCTATCAGGTGACGGCAGGGTCCGCGAGGTGTTCCTGTCCAGTGGCGAATCAATTCCCACCGACCTCGTCATTGTCGGTATCGGCGTTGAGCCGAACACCGAGCTCGCCGCCGCCGCGGGTCTGGTCGTCGACAACGGCGTCGTGATCGACGACCAGACCCGGACCAGCGACCCCGACATCGTGGCGGCTGGGGACTGCGCCAGCCATGACATGGCCCGTTACGGCCGTCGCATACGCCTGGAGTCCGTGCCGAGTGCGGGTGAGCAGGCCAAGGTGGCGGCCGCGACCGTCTGCGGCAAGTCCAAGATGATCGCGGCGCTTCCATGGTTCTGGTCGGATCAATACGATCTCAAGCTCCAGATCGCCGGTCTCAACACCGGGTACGACGAAGTCGTCCTCAGCGGCGACCCGACCCGGGACCGCGACTTCACCTGCTTCTACCTGCGTGCGGGCGAGCTCATCGCCGCCGACTGCATCAACCGGCCCCGTCACTTCATGTTCAGCAAGCGGGTCATCACGCAGCGACTCCCCATTGGCCGGACCGAACTGGTGCTCGCAGGCTCTGTCTGAGGTGATCGGTCCCTTGGCGGCGATGGTACGACAACAGCGAGTACGGGCCCACATTTCGGAAAGGAACGTCAGTGACGAACATCATCCAGCTCCCGCTGGCGAAGGGTCGTGAGCGGCTCTCGTCGGTATTCCTGGCACCATTGCCGAGTCGGGCCGACGCGACCCTGCTAGGGGTCAGCGACCAGTGGCCTGTTCGTGAGCTCGCCCCGCCCCCGGCGGGGTCGGGGCTCGAGCCCGTCCGAGGGACCGCGGGCATGCCTCTGCTCGGTCACACCCTGGACTACATCAGGTTCGGCTCCAACTTCACCCGGGCCAGGTACCAACGCTTCGGACCGGTCTGGTGGATGGGCGCCTTCGGCACGAGAATCGTGATGGTGGCGGGCGCGGATGCCACACAGGAGGCGCTGACGACCAAGGCGAAGTCGTTCTCCCAGGACGGGTGGACCTATCTCATCGATGCTTTCTTTCACCGGGGCCTGATGCTGATGAGCTTCGACGAGCACAGGATGCATCGGCGGATCATGCAGGAGGCGTTCACCCGCGACCGGCTCGCCGGCTACGTCGACCAGCTCGGCCCGACGCTGGAGACCAGCATCCGCAGGTGGACAGCGGGCCGGTCCACGCGCATCTACCCACTGTTGAAGGCCCTGACTCTCGACGTCGCAACGGAGGTCTTCATGGCAGGTCGGGGAGGGAGCGAGGACACTGACGCCATCAACGACGCCTTCGTGGCCACCGTGCGCGCAGCCAGCTCGATCATCCGTTTCCCGCTGCCGGGGACTCGGTGGCGCGCCGGAGTCCATGGGCGCACGCTCCTGGAGGACTACTTCACCCGGCATCTGCCGACGGCTCGAAGTGCCCAGGGAGACGACCTCTTTGCGGGGCTGTGCCATGCGCGCACGGCCGACGGTGAGGCGTTCACTGATGAGGACGTCGTCAACCACATGATCTTCTTGATGATGGCGGCCCACGATACCTCGACCATCACCACCACCGCTGCCGCCTACTTCCTCGCCAAGCACCCAGCCTGGCAGGAACGGGCTCGGGCCGAGTCCGACCGACTCGGTGAACGCCGCCCCGACATCGACGACCTGGACTCGATGGCGACTCTCGACCTGGTGATCAAGGAGACGCTGCGCCTCGTGGCGCCCGTGCCGATCGTGATGCGCAAGACGATCGAGAACGTGGAGATTGCCGGACGCCACATCCCGGCGGACACCCTGGTGGCCGTGGCTCCTGCGGTGAACCACTTCGACGAGTCGTGCTGGACCGAGCCCGACACCTTCGACCCCGACCGTTTCAGCGAGCCGCGCCATGAGGACCAGAATCACCGTTTCGGGTGGATCCCCTTCGGCGGAGGAGTGCACAAGTGCATTGGTCTGCACTTCGGCACCCTCGAGGTCAAGGCGATCCTGCACCACATGCTGCGCACTTACACCTGGTCGGTCCCCGACCAGTATGAAGTGAGATGGGACAACACCTCGCTCCCCATTCCTGTCGACGGGTTGCCGATCACCCTGGAGCGCAGATGAATCCGGCACCGGTGGCGTTCTTGGGGGCGACCGACTTCCTCGACATCGAGCACGAGTCCGTCCGGGCATTCACCGCCGCCGCGGTTGGGGATGCGAGCACCGACCGGGACAAGGCCAATCGCCTCTTCACCGCCGTCCGTGACCAGATCTGGTACGACCCCTACACGGTGTCGGACAATCCCGCCCACTATCGAGCCAGCTTCGTCCTCGAGTCCGGGCGCGCCTATTGCGTCCCGAAGGCGGTGCTCTTGACCGCGGTGTGCCGAGCGGCAGGGATTCCGGCGCTGCTGGGTTTCGCTGACGTCCGCAATCACCTGCAGACCGAAGCGCTGCGAGCGCTCATGGGCGGCACAGACCTGTTCGTCTATCACGGCTACAGCCGTCTCTACATCGACGGCCGGTGGTTGAAGGCGACGCCTGCGTTCAACACCGAGTTGTGTGCGCGTTTCGGTGTGCCGCCGGTGGATTTCGACGGTGATCGCGACGCACTCCTGCACGCCTTCACCGCCGACGGAGCCCAGCATATGGAGTACGTCCGCGAGCGCGGCATCTTCGACGATCTGCCTTTGAACGCGATCCTGACCGAGCTTCGGCATACCTATGGACCGTTGATGTTCAAGCGCGCTGACGTGATCGCTGACGCTTTCACCGACACACCCACCAGCCGCACCCAGCCCGACGGGATCTCCGGTGGGTTCCACTCACCCCTGGAGGACCGATGAGCACGGCGACCGCAGCGGACGCCTTGGACGTGTGCAACCCAGCCGATGGCCGGCTGATCGCAACCGTCCCTGTGGATGATCGCGAGACCGTGAACGGTGTCGCGGCTGACCTCCGCTGCGCCCAGGTCGGGTGGGTCGAGGCTGGCCCGCGGCAACGCGCCAGATGGTTGCATCGCTGGCGGGACTGGATCCTGGCTCACACCGACGAGCTCACCGATCTGCTGCAAGCCGAAACGGGCAAGGTGCGCCCAGATGCCCTCGTGGAGACGACCGCGTCGTGCGAATTCATCACCTACTACGCTGACAACGCCGAGAGGTTTCTCGCTGGCGAGCAGGTCAGGTCCTCGAGTCTGTTGAGTCTGCCGAAGCGGCTGTCCAAGACCTACCACCCATATCCGGTTGTCGGGCTCATCACGCCCTGGAACTTCCCGATCACCCTCTTCCTCATGGATGCAGCGCCCGCGTTGGCTGCCGGATGCGCGGTCCTGGCGAAGTCCTCGGAGGAGACGCCACTGACGTGTGCGCGGGTCGTCGAGGGCTGGCACGAGATCGGCGCCCCTCCGGTCTTGGCCCATGTTGTGGGTGCCGGCGAAGCGGGTGCGTCGGTGGTGGACGCCGCTGACTTCGTGCAGTTCACCGGCTCGACAGCCACCGGGCGTGCGGTCGCGATCCGCTGCGCCGAGCACCTGAAGCCGGTGAGCCTGGAGCTGGGCGGTAAGGATCCGGCGATAGTGCTGGAGGACGCCGACCTTGCTCGTGCGGTGGAGGGGATCGCGTGGGGCGGTCTGTTCAACGCAGGGCAGGTCTGCATCTCCGTCGAGCGGGTATACGTGGTAGCTGAGATCTACGACGAGTTCGTGGCCCGGCTGACGCAGAGGGTGCGCTCCCTGGCCCAGGGTGCGGCGACAGGTGACGACGTGGGTGCGATGGTCACTGCGAGGCAGGTCGAGATCGCCGATCGCCACGTCAGCCAGGCGGTGGCGGCGGGTGCGCGGGTCCTGGCCGGCGGAACCCGGAGTGCGGTCGGGAACTACTACGCTCCGACCGTCCTGGTCGGTGTCGACCACACGATGGCTTGCATGACCGAGGAGACCTTCGGCCCCACGATCCCGGTGATGCTGGTCGCGGATGAAGACGAGGCCATCCGTCTGGCCAACGACTCGGCGTACGGCCTGTCTGCGACGGTGTGGACCCGCGACCACGCTCGGGCACAGCGCATTGCGAAACGCCTGGACGCGGGTGCGGTCAACATCAACGACGTCTTCAGCAACCTCTTCGCCACCACACTGCCGCACAGTGGATGGAAGGCATCGGGTATCGGTGCGCGGCTCGGCGGTGCCTACGGGCTGCACAAGTACTGCCGGGTCCAGGCGGTGACCGAGCCGCGGATTCCTGTCCCGGCACGAGAACTCACGTGGTACCCGTACACCTCCCGGCGTGCGGCCATCGCCGAAAGAGTATTGCGCGCGGCAGCCGGCCGCGGCCTGTGGCAACGCCTCGGCCTGAACAAGGAGAACAGCAAGTGACGACGCACATCCCCCACACTGCCGCCAAGACTGTGGCGATCACCGGCGGAGCCCGCGGCATCGGCTACCAGACCGCGAAGGAGCTGATCCGACGAGGCCACCGCGTCGCCATCGGCGACGTCGACGAGGCACGTGCCAAAGAGGCCGCCGTCGAGCTCGGGGTGAAGGTCGTCACCCGCCTCGATGTCACCGATCCCGACTCGTTCCGCGAATTTCTCGACCTGGTCGAGGGGGGCCTCGGCCCCCTCGACGTGCTGATCAACAACGCGGGCATCATGCCCACCGGGCACGCCCACGAGGAAGCCGACGCGGTGACCCGGCGGCAGGTCGAGATCAACGTCCTGGGAGTCATCTTCGGGACCAAACTCGCCCTCCAACGGATGCTGCCGCGGCGTGCCGGGCACATCATCAACACCGCATCACTGGCCGGTGAGCTCGCCGTACCCGGTCTGGCGACCTATTGCGGCACCAAGTTCGCGGTCATCGGGTTCACTGAGGCAGCACGACAGGAATACCGCAAGTCCGGGGTCCAGCTGTCCACGGTCCGGCCTACGTTCACCAACACCGAGCTCGTCGCTGGGACGGCTGGGGCCAAGGGACTGCGCAACGCCGAGCCCGAGGAGATCGCTCGAGCGACAGCCGATCTGATCGAGAATCCGCGTTCTTTCGTGCGTGTCACCCGCCTCGCCGGCGGCATGGTCGCCGCGATGAAGTTCGTCCCCGGTCGGTTGGCTACCTGGCTCGGATCGGCCCTGGGCACGGACTCGGTGTTCCTCGACGACGTCGACATGAGGATACGCCAGGCCTACCTGGACAGAATCCGGAGCAACTGATCCAGTCTTCGAACCCCGTCGTGCGCCGATCCACCGAAGAGGAACTCCTATGCCCCGCAGAACCCTGATCAAGGACTACCCGCATCGGATGGCGGGGCATTGCGGCTCTGGCGCGATGCGCGATCTTCTGCACTGGCATGGTCTGGGGTGGGATGGACCGCCCGACGAAGGTCTGGTGTTCGCGCTCGGTGGCGCGGTGGGGCTATCCTACCTCCGGTCGAGCGACCTCGTCCCACCGCTGTACCTGGTGGGACGAGGTGCCGACTTCGAAGTCGATCTACCCCGCCGACTCGGCGGACAGGTCCACGTTCTCACGACCGACGATCCTCGCGAGGGATGGTCATGGGTTCTCGACGAGATCGAAGCAGGCAGACCCAGTCTGGTGTGGGGCGACATCGGTGAGTTGCCGTACCTGCGGGTCCAGTTGCGGATGAGTCGCCACGATATCGTCGTGATCGGTCACGACGAGGCCGAGGGGATCGCTTTTGTCGTGGACAATGACCGCGCCGAGGTGCAGGAGGTCCCGCTCGATGCGCTGGCTCGGGCGCGGTCCTCGAAGTCTTTCCCGGAACCGACGCGCCACTGCACCTACCGCATCATCTGGCCGGACGCGCTGCCAGACGTGGCGGAAGTAGCGGCAGAGGCATTTCGCCAGTCCGCGGCCAGTATGCGCCGCCCGTCGCAGCCCGGGATCGTCGATCTCACGACAGCGGCGGCCGGGGCCGAGGGCCTAGCTGCGGTCGTACAGCTGGCGGCCGACGTTCGGACCTGGGCCGATCTTCCGATAGACGACCTCGAGATCCTCCTGTTCAGCCTGAGCGCTTTTATCGAGAAGGCAGGTACCGGCGGCGGGCTGTTCCGCCGATTGCTCGCCGATGGCTGCGCGGATGTCGCACGCCTGACCGGCGACTTCGCCACCGCTCAACTCGCCGTCTCCGCCAGCCGTTGTGCGCAGGCATGGACCGAGACTGCACGTGCCGGTATCCGGCGCGACGTTGATGTGCGAGCGCGCGCGGCCGGGATGTCTTTGGCGGCTAGCCGGCTGCCAGAGCTGGAGTTGGACCTGGTCGAGTCCCTGGAGTCTGCTTCAAGCTCGCTTATGGCTGCAGATCGCTGACAGCCCCACTTTTCCCCGGACGCTCGGTCTCCGGATCGCTGTGTTCGAAGGCAACTCTCTCAACAAGGAATGCTATGCAGAGCACGATGATGAACGTCCCGTTGACAACTGCGGCGATTCTGCGCCACGGCTCGAGTGTGCATGGCTCGGCAACCGTGCGGACCTTGCAGCCCGACGGGAGCGTGAAGGTCGCCTCGTTCGCCGAGATCGGACGGCGGTCCGCCCAGTTGGCCAACGCGTTGCGCGGTTGCGGGATCACAGGCGATGAGCGCGTCGCAACCTTTATGTGGAACAACCAGGAACATGTGGAAGCCTACTGTGCGGTGCCCTCGATGGGCGCGGTACTGCACACTCTCAATCTACGCCTCGCCTCAGATCAACTCGTCTACATAGGCAACCACGCCGAGGACCGGGTCGTGATTCTCGACGGAAGCCTGGTCCCGCTGCTGGCCCCCGTGCTGCCGCACATCACCAGTGTGCACACCGTCGTCGTGACCGGGGGGGTGGACCTCACCCCGCTGCACCGTGACGGGCTCACAGTCGTGGGTTACGAGGAGTTCATCTCCGCTCAGCCCGAGACGTTCGACTGGCCTGACCTCGATGAGCAGTCAGCAGCCGCCATGTGTTACACCTCCGGTACCACCGGGACCCCCAAAGGCGTCGCCTACAGCCACCGGTCGACCTACCTGCATTCGATGGCGGCCTGCGCCGCCGACGGACTGCGAGTCGGCTGCGATGACCGGATCCTCGCTATTGTGCCGATGTTCCATGCCAACGCCTGGGGACTGGTCTATGCCGCCCTCATGGCAGGTGCCGACCTTCTCATGCCTGACCGGTTCCTGCAGGCCGAGCCGCTGGTACGGCTCATCGATGCCCAGAAGCCAACCGTCGCAGGCGCGGTCCCGACGATCTGGAACGACGTGCTGAACTTCGTGGAGGCCAACCCCAGCTACGACATCTCCTCTCTCGGCCTGGTTGCCTGCGGTGGCTCCGCCGTGCCCGTTCACCTGATGGAGATCTTCGAGGAGAAGTACGGCGTACAGGTTGTCCAGGCGTGGGGAATGACCGAGACCTCGCCGCTGGCCACCGTCGCGCGTCCGCCGGCATCGCTCGACACGCAGGAGCGGTGGCGCCTGCGAGCCACTCAAGGCCGTCCGGTTCCAGGTGTGGAATTGAGGATCGTCGGCGACGCGGGCAATGAGCTCCCGCACGACGGCGAAGCCGTCGGCGAGCTGCAGGTGCGCGGACCTTGGATCACCGGCTCGTACATCGGCGAAGAGGATGACGGGGAGAAGTTTCAGGACGGTTGGTTGCGCACCGGCGACGTCGGTCGGATCGATGAACGCAGTTTCGTCACGCTGACCGACCGCACAAAGGACGTGATCAAGTCTGGCGGGGAGTGGATCTCCTCGGTCGAGCTCGAACTGCTGCTCGCCGGACACCCCGATGTGCTCGAGGCATCTGTGATCGGGGTGCCGGACGAGAAGTGGCAGGAACGTCCCCTCGCGGTGATCGTCGTACGTGACGGGCGCGAGCCCACACCTGCCCATCTGCGTGACTTCCTCGTTGGCAAGGTCGCCAAATGGTGGCTGCCCGAGCGTTGGTGCTTCGTCTCCGAGGTGCCCAAGACCTCGGTCGGCAAGTTCGACAAGAAGCGCCTGCGCTCCCTGCATGCCGAAGGAGAGCTTGCCGTCGTCGAAATCTAGGAATCCTCTCTAGATCATCGAGCACGGGTCCCTGCTCACATCGTGGGGTTAGGATCCGCGGCGGACAGTCCGACTTCGAGTACCTTGCCCGGCCTTAGTGGTCACGCCTCTCTTCAGTCACGCCGCGAACGCAGACCGGGTGGTGCGACATACCCCACGCTGAGTCAGCCGAGAACCTCGCAGGCCAAACCTCGACTGCCGCGCGATCGCGGCCACTTGGCGGCCCTGGATACTTCCTGCTGGTACCTGCGAAAATTCCCACCTGCAGTGCTGGCGGCGGTCCGGTTCGACCATCGCAAGGTGTGGGCGATGTGCCGTTGCGACGGGCACCCGGTGTCGCAGGCGACCGTGCTGCGGTGCCTGCGAGACGAGGGTCTGCTGCCGCCAGCCGCAAGGCTGCGTTCGCCGCCGAGCCCACCGGCCCGAATCAGGTGTAGCGTTTGGACTTCAGTGAGTTCGAGACCACCGCTGGCGGGACGTGGCGTATCGCGGATTGCCGGGACTACTGGAGCAAATACGAGCATCCCTGGCATGTGTCGCCGACGGCGAACCAGCACGAACGCGATCACCGCGATCGAGCGCGCTTTGGCCGACTACGAGCAGTCGTACGACCACCCGCTGGCCGAAACGTGCCCACGCGAGCCCGGCCGTGGTCTCGAGCCCGCGGCGACGATCGTGACCTACAACGGCGGCCCGTTCCGGTCGTTCCGCTTCGAGGCGTTCGTCACCGCACACCCCGAACTGCGCCACGTCGGTACCCGAGTCAGGTCGCCGGGCCAGAACGGCTCGCGCGAACGCGGTTTCGGGTCGCTGAAGTACGAGCGACTGTTCCTCGAGGAGATCGATGACGTCTTGGCCGTGGTGAAGCACGCTGACGCCTACCGGGTCGAGCACAACACCGTCCGGCCGCACGAAGCCATCGCTTGGAACCGGCCGATCCAGATCCACCCTGGCCTGGTCGGCCCTCGGATCCCCAACTTTCCCCGAGACCGAAAACCTGCCAACTACTTGACACGGGACACGACGACGCAGCAGCGGCCTCGTCCAGGAGTGTTCGATCAACGGCTCTGGTATCCCTCACACCCGAATTGAGCCAGAGCCGTTGACCCGACCTCCGTACGTGCGGGCTTTTGTCGGTTTTACTTGCGGGTGTTGTGGTTGTGGTGGGCGGTGAGGAAATCGTCGACCAGGCGTGCGCAGTCGTGGTGGTCGATGCTGTGCAGCCCGGTGAGGCGAGCGAAGACGATCGGGCCCAGCAGCTGGATGATGACGAAGGTGGTGTCGAGGTCGCCGAGGTGGGCGCGGGCCTCAGGGCTGGTGAGGATGTGGTCGAACGGTTCGCGGTAGCGGCGGATGACCTGGGCGCGCAGGGAGGTGACCGCGCCCGAGTCAGGGGGTGCGCCGGGGTCGGGGGTAATGGATCCCATGGCCAGCCAGGACAGGGTGGTCAGCTGGAGGGGAGCGTTCTCGATCAGGTCGGCTTGGGCGGTGAGCAACGCGATCAACTGCTCGCGCACGGGCCCGTCGTCGGGTGGGGTGTCCACGCGTGGGAGTAGGCGTTCGAAGGTGGCCGCGAGCAGGTGGGTGCTGCTGCCGAAGTGCCGGTAGAGGGTGGTGCGCGCGACTTTCGAGGTGCGGGTGACCGCGTCGATGGTGACCGCGTCGATACCGCCGGTGGCCAGCAGATGGGTGGCCGCGTCGAGCAACCGTGCCCGCGAGCGCGCCAACCGCGGATCGGCCTGATCGAGATCCGCGTCCTGCTCGCCGGTGGCGGAGTGGGGCGCGGCGGGTCCGGTGCGGGTGTCGGCCTGGTCGCGGGTGGTCATGGTCGGGAAGACCTCCAAGGAAACGGGCGGCGGTGAATGTGTCCGATTTCGACTCTATCGCAACCACTCTCGCCTGTGATACTCATGGTAGCGAAGCGATACCGATGGTTTCGTCGGGTGGGAGGTGCCGGTGAACGCACCGGAAACGACTGACGGTCACAGTGTGCTGGCGCGGGCCGAATGGTGGATGCTGACGGTGTCGTGCCTGGCGGTGGCGCTGGTCGTCGCGGCGATGGCTGCACTGTATTCGGCGTTGCCGCTGATCGCGGTCGCGACCGGGGCGACCCAATCGCAGCTGACCTGGATCGTCGACGGCTACACCCTGATCCTGGCGTGCCTGGTCCTGCCCGCCGGCGCGGTGGGTGACCGCTACGGGCGCCGCGTCGTGCTGATCGCGGGCCTGGCGGTGTTCTCCGTGGCCTCGGCGCTGCCGCTGCTCATGTCGGGGCCGGTGTGGCTGATCGCGGCCCGCGCGGCGGCGGGCGCGGGCGCGGCACTGGTGATGCCCTCGACCCTGTCGATCCTGACCGCGGGGCTGCCCGAAGCGCATCGCGGGCGCGCGGTCGGGGTGTGGGCTGGGGTCGCCGGGTCCGGTGCGGTGCTCGGGATCCTCGGCTCGGGACTGCTGCTGGCGCGGTGGTCGTGGGAATCGGTGTTCGTGGGACTGACCGTGGCCGGGGTGGTGCTGGCCGCGCTGGCGTGCACCATCGCCGAATCCCGCGAGCGGGAACACCCGCCGGTGGACTGGGTGGGCGCGGTGGCGGTGGCGATCGCGATCGCGGCGATCGTGTTCGCCTGCGTCGAGATCCCCGCGCGCGGCTGGCTCGACCCGCTCGTGACCCCCACCCTCGCGCTCGGTGTCGCCGCGGCGGTGGTGTTCGTGATCATGGAGTTGCGGGTCGCCGCGCCGCTGCTGGATGTGCGGTTGTTCGCCCGGCGGGGGTTCGGGGCCGGGTCACTGTCGGTGACCATCCAGTTCCTGGTCACCTTCGGGGTGTTCCTGCTGCTGGTGCAATACCTGCAATTGATCCTCGGGTACGGGCCGCTCGGTTCGGCGCTGGGCCTGGTGCCGATGGCGGTGCCGCTGGTGGCGATCTCGGTGATCGCGCCGTGGCTGTCGAGCCGGGTCGGGCTGCGGGCGATGACCGTCACCGGGCTGCTCGCCATCGCGACCGGACTCTTCCTGGTGAGCCGGTTGACCCTGGCCGCCGACTACCCAGACCTGTTGTGGCCGTTGCTGATCCTGAGCGCCGGGCTGGGATTGTGCACCGCCCCGGCCACCTACGCCATCGTCGCCGACACCCCCGTGGCCAAACACGGTGTCGCCGCCGCCGTCAACGACGCCGCCCGCGAGATCGGCGCGGCCATCGGAATCGCCGTATCCGGCAGCGTGCTCGCCGCCGGATACACCCACCACATCCAACCCGCCCTGCCCCAGCTGCCCGAACCCGCTCGCGGCCCGGTCGCCGACTCCCTCGCCGCCGCCCTGCAGGTCGCCGACCGCGCCGGACCCGCCGCCCAGCCACTGGCCGAATTCGCCAAGACCGCGTTCGTACACGGCAGCACCCAGGCCGCGCTCGCGCTGGCGGCCATCACCGCGGCCGGAGCACTCGCGCTGGCCATCCTCGCCCCCGGACGCACACCCCGGCCCACCCCCACCACGACCTGAAGCGCCCTGGGTTTCGTTCCGTGGTTACACGGTCGCGGGCGCGGTCGTCGTGGTGTGAGTGTAGGTCGCTCCGACGTTCGCCGGGGTGCGGTAGCCGAGAGCTTCGTGGAGCCGGGAGGTGTTCCACCAGTGGACCCAGCCCATCGTGGCGAGCTCAACCTCGCTGACTGACTCCCAGATCCGCTTGGAGTAGATCAACTCCGCCTTGTATAGGCCGTTCACTGTCTCGGCCAGCGCGTTATCGTAGCTATCGCCGACGGTACCTACTGAAGCCGTAACTCCCGCGGCGAGCAGAGCGTCCGAATAGGCGAGCGAAACGTATTGACTACCCCTGTCGGAATGGTGGATCAATCCGCTTTCGTTCCTGCTCACCCCGGTGGACTGCAGTGCATGCTCCAGTGCGAGCAATGGCAGAGACTCCGTGTGGAGCGTGGGCGCGACCGCCCAGCCGACAATTCTGCGACTGAAGACATCGGTAACGAATGCGACGTAGCAGAACCCGGAGAGCATCCGGACGTAGGTGATGTCGGCGACCCAAAGCTGCTGCGGTCGATCCGCGACGAACCGCCGTTCAACGAGGTCCGGGCGCTGGTCATCTCCGTCTGCGGAGCAGGTGGTGACGGGCTTTCGACCTCGGCGAACGCCCTGCAGGCCGGCGATCTTCATCAGCCTCGCGACCTGGTCGCGACCGACGTTCCATCCTGCGTGGCGCATTGCGTGCCACATCTTCCGGACCCCATAGACGCTGTAGTTCGCCTGATGAATCCGCTGCACCTCCTCCGCCAGCATCTCGTCCCGAACGCTGCGAGCGGAGGCCGGCCTGTTCTTGGCAGCGCGGTATCCGCGGGAGGTGATGAACCCACATTCTGTCGCACTGAGGATGCGGCAGATGGCCTCGACCCCGAACTTCTCGCGATGCATGTCGACGAACGCGATCATTTCGTCGTGGGGCGGTCGAGTTCCGCTGCGAAAAACGCTGAGGCGGCCTTCAGGATCTCGTTCGCACGTCGCGCCTCGGCGAGCTCCCGCCGGAGACGGCGATTCTCCTCCTCGAGCGGCTCTCCCGGTCCGACCGGCTCGGTGGCGCCGTAGCGATTGCACCAGATCCGCAGCGTCTCTGTGCCGACACCGAGCTGCGGCGCGACGGCACGGATCGATGCTGCGCGAGGGCCGCCCTCGCGGGCTTGGCGGTCGTAGACCATGCGCACGGCACGCTCACGCAGCTCTGGACTGAACTTCTTGGGCATACTCCGATTCTCCTTGCTGAGACTCGGAACGGAACCCAGGGCGCTTCAACGCACCCCACGTCGTCGCCCTCGTCCGAGCCGGCAAGACCTTCGAGAAAGGCAAACTCGTCGAATCCGACACCCCATCAACATCGCAAGAGGAGGCCGCCTGAAACAACCTCATCCACAGGTCTTGACAATATCTCCGATACGAAGGCGCCATTTGCACTGACAATTGAGACCGCGCTCCTCGTGGGAGTTATCACGCTGTCGGGCGAGGGGCGGGTGCTCCATGACCTTGGGGGCTGGGCCGTAGTCTGGTACGTCGTTGGCATCCTCCTCTTAGTAGCTAGCGTCCTATGTGCGGCCTGGGTTGTGCGTCCCCGGCTACGGGCCTCCAACCTCGAGGTTGAGGCGCCGGACAACTTTGTCTATTTCGGACACCTGCGGCACCTGACGCCCGAAGCCGTTCAGGATCGGCTCGAGGGCCCGACTCTTCTTCCGGTACTGTCGAAACAGCTCGTGGAGATGAGCAAGATAGCGTGGACAAAGCACCGGCTTGTGCAGTTGTCTATGAGTCTTTCTCCGATTGGCGTTATGGCACTTGGCATATGTGCGACATGCTGACTTGTGTGAGGCGATGCTCGGTCGTCAGAGCAGAGGGGTTGCCGCTGCATGGGCGCCGCAAGAGATCGATCTACGCCAAATGTTCGCCGAAAGTGACTTGGATGGCCGACCACATGGAGAATCAAAATTGACACGACTCATCGAGGCACGCATGTTCTGTCAGACTTCCGGGGGTAGCGCTGCTAATCTCCGCTGCATCTCGACAGCGACGCGGGTTGTCGGGTGTAGATTCCGCTGAGGTTTGTCAGTTTCCGGGCTGGCTGTCAGTGGGTTTGGCAGTAAACGGGGTGTTTTCCGGGCTGGTTGTTCGTAGACCCGCTGCGATTCCAGTCGCACCTCGCGATTCCGGTTTCCTTGTCAGTTCGCGATTCGGATATTCGGGACTGCTGCACAGATAGGTGACAGTTCACTCAAGCAGCCTGAGTGGCTGTCGTGGTCATGATGGTCTCGTACTCCATGGGCGTCAATCGGCCGAGACGGGCCTGCCTGCGTAGGGGGTGATGGATCCGTTCGATCCGGGTCACGATCGCGGTGCGTAGCTTCTTCGCGGATGGTCCAGTTGCGGCGGTCGAGGACGTTTTCTGCCGCAACGCGAAGAATGACCTTCCATGGCCGCGTTGTCACCGGTTGCGCCGACCTGGCCCATCGATCCGACCGTGGCGTGCCGGTTGAGAGCGTGGACGAATTTCTTGCTGCGAAATTGCGATCCTCAGTCGGTGTGACGATGTAGCCGGCGATATCACCACGCCTGATGATGGCGTTGTTCAGCGCGTTGACCGCGAGCCTGGACTTCATCGGCTCGGGAGCAAACCCGAGCACGGACCGCTGACACGAACAGAAGTCCGACTTACCCCGTAGCGTCGCGCGGTTCCCTGAAGAGAGGGTACTCAGACAACGGGATGACTGCTTTCGCGTGGTTCGACCATGACCACGGGTAGCTGTTCTCGAACGGCAGGTGTTTGGAGTTCGGTGCTGGACAGCCATGCCGTCTCGGCGAGAAGCTCGATCTGAGCGAGTAGATCGGTGGGCTTCAACCTGAGATCGAGAGGATACTCGACGACCGTGACCGAGGTGTTGACGATTCGACGCGGTGTCGGACGGTCAGCGCCACCTGCATATACGAGCCACGCTGTGGGCAGATTGAGTGCGGTGCAGTAAGCGAGCATCTGGTAGTGGTCCGCGTTGGGGTAGCGTCCTCCGCGAGATGCCACCTTGTACTTGGCATCGAAGATCAGTCGCGGCGTGTGGTTCACGAGATGCACCACATCGGTTTCAAGGCGGACGGCCGACCTTCCGGCAACGGGCACGTCGAGGTAGCTGACGTACTGGGATTCGGTGTGGCCCGGATAGTTTCGTGCAAGTGATTCGCGCAGTGCGACCGTCACGAAATCCTCGAACACCTTCCACATCTCAACGACGAAGGCGGCCACGTGGGTGTCCCCTGGCCCGGCCTCGGCTGAACAGTGCCGCAGGATCACCTCCGCGAGACGCAGCGCTGGCTGATATCGCGCGTTCAGCCGGGACGGCTGCCAGAGTGGGATGGGCGCGCCGTGACGGATCACTTCGACGCCGTCGAGTCTGCCGTCGAGATGTGCGAGGCGCGCGCGAGCTGGGCTGCTCAGCCCTGGAACCGCGAGCATCCGACGCAGCGCGGTCCGCAGGATCCGGTTCTCGGCGGTGTCGATAGTGTAGTCGTCGTAGGTGATCTCGAGTGGCAATAGCAGGCCGGGTCGACGGGCGAGTTGGTCGCCGATGCGGATGCGGCCGCGGACGGTGCGAGCGGCGTCGTCGACGGTGCGGTAGCCCTGCAGGACGCCGTGCAGCAGCGCTCGGTCGGTGATGCGGGCGAGTGATTCCGCCAGTACCGCCCACAAGTCGGGATGCTCCTCGGCCTCGACATCGTCGTAGCACGGGTCGAGGAAGCCGGGATCGGCGGCGTAGCCGAGCAGGAACAGCAGCCGCGTCAGGCCCACCTGATCCTTCGGGGTCACCTGCACCTGAAGGTCGTTGACCCGTACGGCGCCGACCCGCTTGCGGGGCAGCAGCGTCCAGGCCCCGGCCCCGGCAGGTCTCACCTCGACCAGCTGGGTGCCTGCTAGGGCGGTCGCGGTCACCGCATCGAGGGCGATGGTACGGCCCGTGGTGTCGAGTTCGTCGAGGACGACGTGGATGCTCACTCCTGATCGTCGGGTACGGTGTCCGGTGCCGGGTCCGGCTCGACGGCACGACGCACGGCGTTCAACCCGAATCGGCGCCCGATCTCGGCGCGGCTCGCCCGACCATAGTGGTGCTCTTCGAGTAGCGGCAGCAGGTCGTACCGCCAGATGCGTTCGAGCCCGGCGTCAGTCTCCGCGTCCGGCCGCATCAGGTATGACGGGCCGATCCGCAGGTCGCGGTCGGTCTCGTCGATTCGGGAGTTCAGTTCCGTGAGCAAACGGGCGAGGTGGCGGTCCTTGCCGTTCGCCGCCAGGTAGTTGTCGAGCACGTCCCGTACCGGGGGTTCGTCGGGGTGCAGTTCGACGAACGCGAATCGTCGACGTATCGCCGCGTCGATCAACGCGATCGAGCGGTCGGAGGTGTTCATCGTCCCGATGATGTACAGGTTCGGCGGCAGCCGGAACGGTGTGTCCGGCGAGTACTGCGGTTGGACGTACTCGCCGCGGTATTCGAGCAGAAAGTACAACTCGCCGAACACCTTCGCCAGGTTTGCCCGGTTCATCTCGTCGATGATGAGCACGTACGCGTCGCCGGCATTCTCCGGCGCCGTGGCCTGACTGGCGATCCGCCGGAGCGGTCCCGCTTGCAGGATGAAACCGGCGTTGTCGGGGTCGGGGCGGAAACCCTCGAAGAAGTCTTCGTAGGCGTACGACGGATGGAACTGCACCAGCTGGCGACGGCTGGCGCCGTCGGTGCCCACGATGTGGTCGGCGAGCGCGCGAGCGAGGAAGGTCTTCCCGGTTCCGGGCGGTCCGTACAGGACGATCTGCCGACGGGATTCGAGCAGATCGAGGAACTCCTGCAGGTATGCGCGATCCATGTGGGTACGTCGCACGAGATCATCCCCGACGGGCGGAAACCGGATCGGGGCCGGAGGTATCGGCGGGGGAGGCGGCAGCGTCTGCTCATCGTCCTCGACGGTGTCCGGATCGCCGAGGTACCCGGTGATCGTGTCGATGGCATCGGTGAGTTCGACGACGCTGCCTTGCTGTTCCAGCAGGGTCGGCAGTGGTGCGACGAGATCGGAGGCGGGGACGGCGTCGGCGGACCACTGTGCGGTGCGCCGAAGCCGGGCGCCGGGATCACCCACGGTTTCGGGTTCTCCCAGGATGGTGCCGACGTGGAGGGTGTCGTCGATGCGGGTGACGACGAGGTCGCCGGGCTTCATCCGGTTCAGGAATGCGTGGTAGTCGGAGGCGAGTTCGCCGCGTCGCTGATAGTCGGCGTTCTGGTAACCGGCGTCGACGGCGGCGCGGACCTGAGCATGAGTCGACCCGGCCGCGACGGGGCCGAGATACGTCGCGGCGAGGGAAACGAATCCCTCGGTGTTCCACCGCGTGACCAGCCCGGCGCCGCCGTCGGTGCCGGGCCGGACCAACCAGGCGCGTTGGGCGTCATCGGATGTCGGCTGCCACTGCTCGATGTAGGGGCTTGCATACCAGTCGAGGGGCGAGTCCGGGTCAGTGTCGAGTTCGGCGCGGATCGCGTGCAGATCCCGGTCGATCGACTCCTCGTCGTTGCCAGCCGGTCCGCCGATGACGTGGGCGAAGGTGTCACGGATCGCGCGTTTGTGCGTCTTGGAGACGATGTGCTCGTAGTAGCCAGGCCAGGCCAGGTACCCCAACGAGTAGCGGATGCCGGTGCTGTCCTTGGGTGTGCGTCGCAGTGCCCGTCCGAACTCCCAAGGGTCACTCAACGCCGCCGCGCGGGTCGCCTCGGGCAGAGACACCCAAGTCTGGACGAGGCGGCACAACCAGTTGAACTGGTGTCGGCGTCCGGACGTGAAGCCTTGGGACCCGTTGAAGACAAAGCTCTCGTCGAGCGCGGAATCCAGGTCGTCGGGGAGCGCAGTCGGTGGATTGGTCCATGACAAGACGGTGTTGACGAGGTTCCGTTTGGTGTCGGCCCTGAGGTTCCACAGTGGGCCGCACTGCAGGTACAGCAACTCTGCGGCGAGAAGGATCGCTGCTCGCGGTGCGCCGTCGAGTTGGCGTTCGAGCTTGGCAAGGAAGGTGTTGTCGCTGACGTCGGGATTGCCCTGGACGCGCCGCAGGATCTCCTCCGCCGCCGCACTTGTCCAGGTGCTGACGGACGGGTCGAGCGCGGATGGTTCCCCACGGAGTCCGGCGCCCAGGATCGCCCATGCGGCGGTCTCGATCTCGGGGTATCCGCCGGTTCCGCGCGGGTGGACGTCGGTCATGGGTCTCGCTCTCGTGGGCAGTCTGTCAGCGCTCTCCCGACGGTAGTCGTTGGATGCGCCGGAATCCCGGAAGCCCCGCGCGGTCGGCTCAGTTCACGGTGGCGCGGCAGTACTCCTGGCTGTTGCCGGCATCGATTCAGTTCTTCCAGTCGATCTGCCCCTGCACCCACGGAGACGGCGCCCGGACCGTCGTGACGCACCGGTCGTCCGGGACGGTTGTGCCGGACGGGTAGCGGTACACGGTGCCGTCGCACGTGGGTGTGTTCGCCTCGACCTCTGCGCGAGAAATCTCGTCGTGCTGGGCCTGGCAGGGCACGATGTACGGCTCCGGGGTGGTCTCGACAATCGGCTCCGGCTCGATGGCGGGTGCAACGGTCGTCGTGGCGTCGACGGTCGGGGTCAGCTCGCTGGTACTCGGCGCTGTCGTTGTCGGGGCCGCTGCCGTCGAATTCATCGTTGTTGTTGTCGGTGTGGGTTCGGCGTTGTCGGGACTCGCGCACGCGGCGAGGGGCGCGATCAGCAGAACGAGGGTCGCAAGGACGCGTCGAGTCATCACGATTGAACTGTCCGAGAAACCGCGCAGCGTTTCGGTCGGGGCCTGATCGGTCCCGGAATGGGTTGGTAGTCACCTCGGTCTACGGAAGGTCGTTCATCAGTTCTTCGATCGCGCCGGCCCGGTGTTCGTCAGCGTTCGCGAACTGCTGGTGAAGCTCGGCCCGGTCGAGTTCTCGTCGGAGTTCGACGGTCATGTGTGTGGTGCCGGGATGTGGCGGAGGGCCGGTTCAGACTTCGGCAAGGAGACCTCGCTCGTGCAGTGCTGACCAGGCCACCCGGATGTGGTCCTCGGTGAACATCCGCTTCTTTCGCGGTGTCCACTGGTGGACGAGATTGACGGCCTCCTGCCAGTCCGCGCCGGCGTCGGGGTTCTCGGCGGATACCCAGTGGACGGTCGCGAGCAGCTCCATACCGTACATGGACTCGAATCCGTCGACGACGTCCATCACCTGCTCGATGCGAGCGACGGTCTCCGGGTGGTCGGCCAAGACAGCCTCGGCGGCGTCGATCGCACCGGGCAGAGTACGAATCGGGTCGGCCTCGAGGGCACGTGCACTACCGTCGCCGAACCCTGTCAGGTAATGGCCCTCTACCGCGTGGAGCACGTGCCGCAAGTTGTCGGCGTACGGGCCGTACCGGTTCTTCGCGTAGTTCAGGCGGAGGGGTTCACCGAGTATCTGCAGGAAGTACATCAGCTTCTGTACCTCGAGTGGCGTGGCACCCAGTGCGAGCCGCGAGTAGCGGTCGAGGAGGGCCACTAGTGCGGCGCGTCCCCCCGACATAGGCGGCCTGTCCGTTGCATTGGGCATCGCCGCCGCGGCAGGTGTTGCACCCGGAGCGTAAAGCCGCGCGTTCACATCCGGAATCTCGGTGAACGCGGTACAGATCAGCGGCTCCACGTCCGCCCAGTCCAGGCCACCGTTGCCGCAGCCGAGTGGCGGCAGTGCAATCGACGTGATGCCGAGCTCGGCGACGACGCGGACGAGGTCGGCGAGGCCGGCCTCGATGTCGCGGAGCTTGGATCCGGCGCGCCAATGGCTCTTGGTGGGGAAGTTGATGATGAAGCGGGGGCCGTCGAGTGCGCCCGTCTCCCACACGTGCATGCGGCCGAGCTGCACCTCACCGGCCTTGCATGCCTTCACGTAGGCGGCGAACATGTCCGGGTATGCCTTGCGAAATTGAAGAGCGATGCCCTTGCCCATCACACCCACCGTGTTGACGGTGTTAACCAGCGCATCGACATCTGCCTGCAGCAGATTGCCGGTGACCGTGGTCAGCATCGGTGTGGTCTCCATCGCTCAAAAATAGGATCCAGGACTGACATGGATGGGCGGTATCGCCACATCCAGCGTAGACAAGGCCAATCGAACCCGCTCGGCTCGGGCCTCGTCGTAGACCGCGATCTTGGTGAAAGCATCCCACGGCACCTGGTCGTGGACGAGGCACTCGGCCATGCGCCGTTCCATCCGGTCGGGATCGTCGGGAGTGTTCCGCCACATCGTCGCCTCCATGACATCCCAGTCGACGAGAGTGTCGAGGTCGGGAAGGAGGTCCGAATGCTTGCAGAACGTCAGCGCAGCATTTCGGTCGGTGAACACTGGCCGAAGACCGCGCTCGATGAGTGTCTCCACCGTGGTCAGAAGGTAGACCAAGTCGTACTCGTCGCCAGTGAAAGTCGGCACGTTGCCGCGATGGATCGAGTACAGCATCGGGCTGCGGGACGTGAAGTAGAACGGCACGTAGTCGGAAACGACACCGCCGGCACCAGCCGAGACCGGACGTTCACGACGACGAGCTTTGATGCTCGTGTTTCCTGCTTCGGTAGTGAGGAGTCCGTCGGCTTGCGCTCGTGTGTCGGACATCAATCCATGAACGGCGATCGTCGGTAAGTGGTCGATGTGAGTGAAGTGACCAACCGGCGTCGGGATCGGACGTCGCACGCTCAGCGGCTCCTTGCGGGATGTCGGGGCCCGAGGCCGGGCGCGGGGGTCAGGATCGAATCGTAGGTGGTGCCCGTGTCAGCGGCGCGCTGCATGGCGTCGAAGATCTCCAGGACCACCCCCTTGGTGCGGTACTCGCCGTGAGCCTCCTCGTCCTTGCGGCGGACGATGGGGAAGGTGTCGAGGATGTAGTCGGCGTCATCGCGGGACACGCCGTACAGGTGGAAGAATGCGGCATCGAGCTCCGCGCGCAGGGGAAAGCGGCGGTCGGGGTCCCACACGAATGGGGCGCCCGTATCGCCGAGGTCTTCCGCGAACGGCTGCATGTCCCAGGCGGTGTAGGTGAGTTCGAGGACTCGCAGCCGGACCCAATCGGAGAGCTCGGATGCTGGATCCCACGGTGTCGGGACGCCGAACGCTGCGGGCCGGGGCACTGGCAACTGCTTCATGGTGAAGAATTTCAGGTGCGTCCCACCGACCTTCTGGCGCGCGCAGAAGTCGAACGCCAGGCTGTTCAACGAAGCAACGAGGAGCGCTGCCGAAGCCGAATCCTGTTCGGGGAGCATCAGGAGGGTTCCACCTTCAGGGGCGTCCCCTGAACCCGTGACTGCCGCGATCGTTGTCCGGGCGTCGGTGGCGCGTGCAATGTCGCGCCAGCCGAGCAGCCAGTCTCGCTCCCAACGATCAGCGAGGGATTCGGACACCTTGCCCGCGTCAACCCAGTACCGGGGAAGTGCAAGATCCTTCGGGTTCGCCTTCTCGACATCGGACTTGTCGCGAACTGCGCCGCTGGTGTAAGTCGCCCAGCGATGATCAAACTGGTGGATCATCTTCGCCTCGTAGAGCGGCAGCATCCGCTCGACGGTCTCGGTCATGGTGCTACCTCCTGCATTTCGTGGCGGGGGCCGTGGCCGGGCGCCGGGTCGAGGATCGTTCGGTACGGCTCGCCGGTGTCGATGGCCAGCTGCATCGCGTCGAAGACTTCCAACATCACACGCTTGGTACGGAACTCGTGGTAGCGCGACTCTTCCTTGCCGCGCAGCACAGCGAACGTGTCGAGGATGTAGGCGACGTCGTCACGGGTGATGCCGTACAGGTGGAAGAACGCGGCATCAAGTTCAGCGCGGAGGAGGGATCGCCGTGCTGGATCCCACTCGAAGGGCACTCCGACATCATTGAAGTCCGTGGCAAAGCTGCTCAGGTCGTTCGCGGTATAGCGCAACTCAACCGATCGCTCAGTGATCCAGTCCGCGACGACTGTATCCCGGTCCCAGGGGGCCGGAATCGTGAACGCGTCCGGCGGAACTGTAGCCAGCTGCTTCAGATAGGAATAGGTGACATGCGTTCCGCCGATCTTCTGTCGTGTCACGTAGTCGTAGGCAAGAGACGACCAGGTTGTGCTCAGTTGTTCGAGATCATGGGCGAAGGCGATGGGAGCCGTGTGTCCCACTGCAGTTCGAGGAAGAACAGTCGAGATGAGGGTGCGTTCATCCGTTGACCGAGCAATGTCCCGGAACGATACGAGCCACCGCGCTTGGGGGTCAGGGAGTCGCTCGTCGACCTCCGACTGCGCAACCCAGTACCGCGGCAGTGGAGCGAAGCTCGGGTCTGACTTCTCCGCGTTCGTCACGTCGCGGATCGTGTCGCCGTCGTAGGTCGCCCAGCGATGATCGAAGTGGTGCAACATCTTTGCCTCATACACCGGAACCATTACCTCCCTGAATCCTCGGGGGGGGGTCTCGCGTATGAAGACATTGCCGTCCAGCACCCAACCGTCGGCTTCGAGTTCCTCGCGGGTGTGGAACAGGTGCGAGTCACTGGTCATGTTGAACAGGCCCTGCATGAACGACACACCCCACGGGTTGCCGTTCACCGGATCGTTCTCGTTGACCAGCACCGGAACTCGGCGGTAGATGCCGAGGGTGATGTCGGCATCGCGGCGGCTACGGAAGATCGGCACGGTGCCAGTATTCGGGTTCAACAGTGTGATCTCCTCCGGTGTCAACGCGAACTCGGAGGTGGCGATGGCCTGTGGGTCGTGCAGGAAGAACGCGAACGTCGCCGCATCCTCGCGTTCGGCGCGGCCGGCGATGGTGAGCAGGCAGAACTTGAAGCTGCGGTGCACGCTCTCGAAAATCGGTGCCGCGTTCTCGAAGTCGTACAGTGCGGCCAGGGACTTCTTCTCGATCATGTCCTTGAAGAAGTACTGAGTGGTGGCGTCGGTGGCGATTCCGGTCGGAACGATGATGCCGGTGCGGCCCTTCGGCGCAGTCAGGCTACGGAACAGCTCCGCGAACACCGGGTCCGTTTTGACCCGCCCACGCCCGGTGAACGGGTAGCGCGCGGACACCGATGCGAAATGGCGGAGGCAGTCGATGTTGCGCTTGTCGGCTCGGTACCGTCTGAAGAGGAGTGGGTCGACCGACTCCAGCTTCGCAACGAGCTTCTTGCGTTTCGCTCCAGTGGCCGCCGCGATCTCTGGATCGCGTCCGGCGAAGTACTCCTGTTCTTTCAGTTCGATGTGCTCCCACGGCGGATTCCCCAACATGCACGAGAACCCACCGGTCCAACCCTCCGGTCCGGTATCGGTGACGGTGTCGTTGTGGAAGATCTCCGGGAACTCCAGATCCCAATGGAAGAAGCGGTATTCGCGGGCGAGCCGGTCGATCTCGGCGGCTGTCGCCGACGGTGCGTTGCCGTCCTCCATCATGCGGAGCACCATGTTCGTCGGTGGCTCCGGCGCATCTTCGTGCAGCGGCCACACGAACGCCGCCACCCATGCGTCGGCGCGCCGCCGCCGGGCCACCACCTCGTCGGACGATTCCAGATCGCGCAGCGCCTGGGCGCGGGCGCGTTCGCCGGCGACGTCGTCGAGGGCCCCGACCAGCGCGCGGCGCCGACGGGCCAGTTTCTCCACCGGATCCTCGGCGGCACCGAGGAACAGAGCATCCTGGCCGGCGAACGCGCCGCCCTCCGACTTGTTGCGCTTCTTGATCGCCTTCGCGTACTCCTTGTCGTCCCCCTCGAGCGGCTTGAACGCATCGTCCGGGACACCCGCCGCCAACAGCGCCGGGGTGGTGCCGAGCAGGGCGTTGCCGACCTTGATCCGCGCATCCAGGAAACCCAGCGGCTTACCGGGTTCGAGCGCCTCGAGCCATAGCGACACCTTCGCCAGATCCGCTGCCAGCTCGTTGATGTCGACGCCGTAGATGCACCGGCCCACCACATCCCGCAGCGCATGCTGTACGTCCGCCGGGGTCGGCTGATCCTCACCGGAGCGCACCGCCGCCAACCGGGCAGCGATGCGTCGGGCGGCGGCCACCAGGAACCCGCCGGACCCGCTCGCCGGGTCGCACACGGTGATCGCCAGCAGCCGCTGCTGGGCGTCCGCGGCATCGTCGGCGTTCTTCACGGCATCGTCGAGCAGCGGGTCGAGTGCGGTGTCCAGCAGCGCCGACACCAACGCCGGTGGCGTGTAGTACGAGCCGGTGGTCTTGCGTTCGTTGCCGGCCACCTGCTCGAGCGTGAACGTGTGCTCTGCCAGATCGACCCGCGGAACCAGTTCGAGCAGCGACTCGTAGACGCTGCCCAGCTCTTCGGCACCCAGGTGCCGGTAGTCCACCGGCTGAATCCGCTGCCCGCGCACCGACACCCAGCCCAACGCGCGGATCGCCGACAGGAAATCGGCGTTGGCGATCTCGGCACCCAGCACCAGGTCCGGGTACGGCTGGCCCGGCAGCTTCGGCTCCCGCGGGGAGGGGTCGAACAGTCCGCCCAGCGCGGGCACCGCCAGCTGCGCGATGCCGTCGCCGCCGAGGCCACGCAACACCAGCCGCATCGACTGCCACAGGTCTGGATGCGGGCCCCCGGCCCGCGCGCGGCTCAGCCGCCGCAGCCGTGCCGTGGAGAAGTAGCGTCGATAGCGGTCCACCGCACTCGGCTCAGCCGCCGGATCGAGCAGCGAATCCCGTTCCTCCGCAACAAAACAGAACAACAAGCGGTAGGCGGTGCGCAGCAATGCCGTGTGAAACTGCCGGTCCGTGATCGCGCCCGAATACAGCGCGTCGAGCAGCCACCGGTTCGACGGATGCCGCAGAATTCCCGAACCCAGCGACTGCAACGCGCTCTCGACACCGTCCCGCAACTGGTTCAATGCGCGGGTGCCGGCATCGACGGCCTCACCGCGCCACGACTCGAGCCAGCAATCCGACGGCGGCGCTTCGTGACCGCCGCGCTTCTCGAGTCGTGACACGTGTACCAGCTGCCATAGCAGCAGGAACTCCGCATACAGTTCACCGTCGAATATCGCCTCGAGGTCAAACTCCAGATACGCGGATCCGGCGAGCGCCGTCGAATCCCGCAGCAGCCGCAACCGCAGGCCGTTGCTGACGATTGCCCACAGGTAGTCGTCGCGAATGTTGAGGAACTCCTGCACCATCGCCTGCGGTGCCCGCGCCGCACCCCTCACCCCCGGATTGCGACGGTCCAGATCCACACCGGGGCCCAACAGGTGCACCGGCACGTGCCCCCACAGGTGCGAGACCGGATGATCACCCTCGCCGGTCTCCCCGGCCGGCATCGCCGGCACCTGCCCGTAGTCGAGGGTGCGGAGCAGCGGCAGCAACCACTTCTCCCGGGCCGCACCCGTCCCGGCCGTACCCGGCGTGCGGGCTTCGTCCTCCGCTCGCCACGCGGACCACGCACCCCGCAGATACGCCCACGCACGTGACGCCGCATCACGCGGGGTCTCGGTGCCCACCAGGTGATAGGAGGCGGCCGACAGGCTCGCCGGATCGGACACCTCACCGGACTGGATGCGGCCGAGCAGCGCCGGAGGCACCACGCCACCAACGATGCGTACCCCCTGGAACGTGGCGCTCACCGCAGACCTCCTGCCGCACGGAAGACGTAGACCCCGAGAACATCGACCGGAAGCTGCGGAGTCACCGTCAGCCCCCGTACACCCAGACCCCCGGCGCGGTCACCCCGCGCGGCGCGACGTACCGCCACGTGCGCCTGCCGCAGCGTCTCCGCAACCACGGTCGCCTGCTCGTCGAGTGCGGGATCGAGGAGAGGTAAGGCCGCCAACACCGATCCCACCACGCCGGTGGCCGTCTCGAAAGGTACGTTCGCCGACGGACGTGCCGCCAGCAGGGCATCCACCTCGTCCGGGGACAGCCAGGTGGGATTGGACGGGCTGCCCGTGAACGCGAGAACCCGCGCTTCCTCCGCCACCGACGTCACATCACCGTGTCGCGACGGCATCGACAGATGCGTACGGAAACGCACCAGCAGCGCAACCGCGGGCGTCGTGACATCGTCGCTGACGATGATGCCGCAGCGGCGCGCCGGCCGGGCCGACGCCGGAAGCTGCGGATCGAGCGCTGCGTTGAGCACATAGTCGGCGATGGCGGCCACCACGTGGTCGGTGCGCTGCAGCACCGCCGCACCCGCCGGGGCCGGGTGATCCGCGGCGAACCGCACGACGTCCCCTGGTGCGCGCACCACGTCGCGCAGTCCGACCGGGGCCAGCGCCAGATCAGCCGCGAAGCCAGTGCCGTCCGTGGACAGCGTCGCACCGACATCGGACAGCGCCGTCTGCACGAACCCCGCGACGTCGTCGGGTGAGCCGAGGCTGGCGCGTGCCGCGTCCACCGCCTCCTGTACCTCGTCCGGTCGGATCATGTTCTGCGCGAACCTACTTCGACTACGGCTCTCGTTCTCGGCGCTGCTGCGCCACTCCTCGCTCAGTTCGTTGGCCTTGCCCTCGAGGCCGAATCCGAGCTCCAGCTGCTCACCTTGCTGCCCGCGCATCAGCACACCTTCGAGCAGTGCTGCGAGCACCTGATCGCTCTGCGGCGGCACCGGCACACTGATCCCGAGGTCGCGGCGGATCGCTTCGTGCTTGCGGAGCAGCACATCGAGGATGATGCCGTCGATGCCGTTGTCCTCGCCGTAGAGCAGCAGTGCTCGCACCACCTCGGCGGGCTGGCCGAATCGGTCGACCCGGCCCTCTCGCTGCTCGTGTCGCGTCGGATTCCATGCCAGGTCGTAGTGGACGACCGCCTGGAAGTCCTCCTGTAGGTTCACGCCCTCCGACAGGCAGTCGGTGGCCACCAACACCTTTCGGGATCCGGCCGCGCGTTCGGACAGGGCAGCGACCCGCTGTGCACGTTCCTCCGACGGAAGCTCGCCGGTGACGATCTCCACCTCCACCTTCTTGAGCGCCGCCCGCAGATGCGCGGCCACGTAGTGCGCGGTCGGGATGAAGCGGCAGAACACGATTGGGTCGAACCCGTCCTTCAGAAGCTTCTTGACCTGCGTGGTCACCAGCGCCAGCTTCGCGTCCTGAGCGTGGTCGGCTTCCAGTTCGAGGGCGCGGTCCCGGAACGCGCGCAGCTGACTGCGTTCGCTGGGACGCTCCTGGCTCTCGTGCACCAGTGCACCCGGCACCACGTCTCCGCCGTCAGCGGCGTCATCCTCGACCTGGTCGAGAACCTCGGAGGCGCCGAGCCGGTCCGCCGCGGACTCGTTCTCTGCCTCGGCCGCGGACGCCCGGGTGTTCAGGGTCGCCGCGGCCGCGGCCGGCGAGGAGGCCATCGCCCGCAACAGCGACAGCGCCGACCACCATCGCACCCGCTGCTGCAGTGCGGTGCCGGTACGGTCCTGCACCCGGCCCCGGACATAGGCGAGGACATCGTCGAACAGGGCCCGATGCTGCGGGGTGAGCCGATATGCGATCTCCTGCGTCCGGCGATCCTTCGGGAACTTGGTGTCCTGCCCCAGATAGCCGCGAATGTCGGCGCGACGCCGCTGCACCATGTGCTCGGCCAGCAGTCTCCGCCCGGCCTCCGAAGACAGGTCCGCGTCGTGCAGTGCCGGATCGAGCAGGCCGATCAGGTTACGGAAGGCGCCCTCGTTACCGCTGTGCGGGGTCGCGGTCACCAGAATCAGGTGACGGTCCGGGCTGTCGGCCAGATCACGCACCAGCCGGTACCGCTGGGTGCGTCCCGCACTCCCGCGTCCGGTGTCGTCGGCGGCCACCCCGTGCGCCTCGTCGACGATCACCAGATCCGGTGCGCCCCGCAGAAAATCGTTGCGACGACGCTCTGCCTTGATGAAATCGGTGGACACGATCGTTACCGGGTACCGCTCGAACAGCGACTGCCCGTACTCGAGCCCCCGCTCGAGGCGGGCCACCGTACCCGGCAACACCAACTCCCCATCCAGTCCGAACTTCTCGAAGAGTTCACGACGCCACTGCTCGGCCAGACTCGGCGGACACAGCACCGCCAGCCGCTGCGCCGACCCCTGTGCCAGCATCTCCGCCGCCACCAGTGCTGCCTCCACCGTCTTGCCGATACCGACATCGTCGGCGATCAGCAGCCGCACTGTCTCCTGCCGCAGCGCCAGCAGCAGCGGCACCAGCTGGTAGGGCCGTGGCGACACCGACAGCCCGGCGAGGGACCGGAACGGTCCACCGCTGGAACGGAATCCGATTCGCAGTGCATCGCGCAGCAGTCGGGCACTGCGGTCGTTGCCGAGGTCGCCGGCGTCCGGTGGCGGGAACGTGGCCGCCTGCACCGGCTCGAGCGCAGGCAGCACTCCCGCGACGTCGTCCGCGCCGCCCCCGAGCGGGCGCAACACGAGCATCTCGGCGTCGCTGGCAGGCAGCACCACCCAGTCCCGTCCGCGGGTATGAACCAGGGAACCGACCGCGAACTGCGCGGCCGTGGCAGTCGACGTCATGAGGTGGCCTCTCCGAAAACGGTGGGATGAGCGCGGACGGCAGTCAGCAAGTCCGCATCGGCGGGGATCTCGACGACGTTCCACCCGCCGAACTGCAAGGTGACGGCATCGCGGGCATCCCCGCCCCGTTCGTACACCAACACGGCGGTCGGGATGCCCGGTGTCGGGAACACCATGTCGATCCGAATCCCGTCGTGCTCGACATCCACCCGATCGGGCGTGTGGAAATCGTTGTCCTGCAGCAAGGTCCACAACGCCGCGGCACGCGGGCCGGATGGCACTGCCGTCGCAGCTGTGGTCGGCGCTGTCGTGTCTCTGGTGGCATCCGAGAGCGTTGTCGCGGTAGCCAGATCGAGCAACAGCGGGACGATTGCACGTCGGTCGATCGACTCGTGGTCGAGCTGGTTACCGTACGACAGCAAGCAGCGGTAGCAACCGCGCACACACGCACCTTCGACATCCGACCCGGTATCGGGGTCGACGTGCATGATTTCGAGGGCGCGGCGGGAGGCGCGGGCGACGGCATCCGGCTCAGACTGCAGCCGGCGCAGCACCCCGGCACCGCCCTCGGCGGCCTCGATCAGCAGCAGTCGGCCGCGTTCGTCCGGGTCGGGTAGCAGTTCGCTGGCCAGCTCCGAGTCCTCGAGTTCGAAGGTGGTTTCGATGCCACGTTCGAGCGCGTACTGCAGCGTCACGGCCTCCGACTCCGACACGGAGCGGGTCCAGCGCAGCACCGCTATGTTTCGGCGGTCCTCCACGTACGGGGTGACCTGTGCCTTGCGGGTGACGTCGTCGAAGCCGGCTTCCATCTCGTCGTCTGGGTCGGCGGCGTCGTCGGACCGGTAGTCCTTCTCCGACAGCCACCGGCCCTTCACCAGGTCGAGGTAGAAGCCGTGGACATCCTTGTGCTTGCGGTTGCGTCGACCCAGGTTGGTCACCCGCACCTCGGCGGCATCCCCGTACTGGACATCGAGCAGAGTACGCCCGGACGCAGACGCGACCGTCGCATCGAACCGGCCGCTGCTCGAGCCCCGCGGCAGGAAACGGTAGGTGGTGCGGAGTTCGAAACCCACCCGGTTGCGTTCTTCCTCGTCAGCGCTGATCCGCTCTCGTCGCCGCGTGATCACCGATTGCAGCTGCAGCAGTTCCTTCCATTCACCGGTCAACGGCTCGGCACACAACTCACACACATCGATGCCCGCCTGCACCGGATGGTGGTAGCCGCAGGCATCGCACACCCGCGCCGACGAGCGCAGTACCTCGGTCCCGCCGTCACCGTTGCCGCGCGGCAGGCTGACGCGGGTGACCTGGTAGCGGGCGCCGTCGTGGTAAATCAAAGCGCCCGGCCCGAACTCCGAGATCGCGAGGAACCGGGCACGCTGCAGCCAGCTGCCGTCCCCACCGCGCTGGCCGGGAATGAACGCTGCCAAGGGGAGCCGTGGAAACGAATATCCTGGAAGGAAACCCTCCGACGCCAGGTAGCGGTACGTGTAGAAATCCGTCTGCCCGTGCCCATCGGACTGGTTGAGCAGCAACTCGATTCGCTGCCTCGCCTCACCGGAACGGCGATCGGATTCCTCCCTCTCCTTGCGGGTGCGGGTCGAGTCGCTGGACTGCGCATACGCCGCGTCTCGTTCCTTCGTGGCGGTCTCGTACAGGGTCCGCCATCGGTTGAACGCCCTGTTGAACTCCACTGGAGCCTCGTCGATCACCGTGCCCGCCCACGACGCGTCCCACCACGCTGCCTCCGACAGCTCCGGTTCGAGCGGGCCGAGCAGTGCTGCAGCGCGGGTCGTGGCCCGGGCACTCGCCAGCGGATCGCGCAGCACGTCCATCAACTGCGGCTGCACCGGGTACCCGTCCTCGGTCAGGTCGAGTACCCCCGAAATCGACGAGCCCAGACCCTGATCGGTGGCGGCCAACGCCTCCGCCAGCCATACCGCGTGCACGTGCGAGCGGACCAGATCCTCGTTCGCGATGTCCAGACGCGGCGGAATCACCCGACCGGACACCATCAGGTGGGACCGCTCGAAGTAATAGCTGTCGTGGCTGTTACCGGAGGCGCAGTAGGTGACCACCATGGCCGGCTGCCCGGATCTGCCCGCTCGGCCGCTACGCTGCGCATAGTTCGCCGGTGTCGGTGGCACGTTCCGCATGGCGACAGCGTTGAGCGAGGAGATGTCGACACCCAATTCCATGGTGGGAGAACAGAACAGAAGCGGTAGGTCGCCGGACCGGAACCGCTTCTCGCGCTCCTCGCGCTCGTCGGACCGCACCTGTGCGGTGTGTTCGAGGGCCTGCAAGCCCGCCAGCTCCTGGCCGACCTCGCGGTACAGGTCGCGGAACAACGGCACGACTCGCGGACGGGTGTCAGCCTCGTACCGGCGGCGCAGCGGATCGCGGGCACCGAACTCGCCACTGCCGGCTCGCAGCAGCATCGTGGAGGCCTTGAGCCGGTAGCCGCTCGCTCGTCCGTCGGTGGTCTTCGTGATCAACCCCTTGGCGGAGAGCAATTCGATCAGGGAAGCGATCATGTCTGATGCGTCCGTGGTACTCAGTGCGATGCTGTCCTTGTAGAGCTGCCGCAGCCACTTGCCGAAATTGCCGCGCCCGGTCAGGTTCAGCACCGACCGAGGCGAACCCTTCGCGCCGGACTCCGGGACCACGAGCCCGATGATCGGGTCCGGTTCGGTCGACGACAGCGCCCACAAACCGTCGAGATGTTCCCGGCTGCGCCGACGCAGGCCGTTGACGAAATCGATGGTCAACGCCTCCGCGTCGATCGCCAACACTCGTCGGAACTCGTCGAGGAGCACCTCGATGATCTCCTGACGTTGACCCGGATCGATCAGCCGGAACATCGGATGAGCGTCGTCCCACAACTCCGTCCGCTCCGCCAACACTCGCGCCAGCGGATACTCGACCACCATCAGGCCGCTCTGCTCGAGGTTCGGCAGCGTCACCCGCCACCCGCGCTGAAGATCGCGTAGCGTCCGGTACTCCACCATCGACTGCAGTGCTCGCCGGACCGGTCGCTGATCCAGCGCGTCGGGAACCTGCGCGTACTCGTGGAACTCGAGCGCCAGCTGATCGGTGACGGCCTTGCCGAGGTCGGATGGATCGAGACCATCGTCACCGGCCGCAACCAGTGCCTGATACAGCGCGGTACGCACTTGCACCACGAGCACGTAATCGTTGAGATGTCCAGCCTGCAGCGCGGCGTCCTGCCGGTTGTCGACGAACGTGAGCAGCTTGCGCGCACTCGTCGGCAACTCGGCTGCCGGTGCCGCCCGCAGCGCCCGCACCAGGCTCGACGCGATCACCGTCATAGCGCTGCTGCGGCCTTCGCGGTCCAGAGTGACCAACTTCGTGAACTCGCTGCTGCGCAGCGCCTCGTAGGAGACACCGCAGCGCAGGCAGAACCGCAGCGACGACGGAATCCACGCGGCGAGAGTATGGCCCGGGAGTTCGTGGTCCGGCCCGCGTGACGCCACGGCGGAACCGTCCGCTGCCACCAGCATCCGCTGCGGGACGTCCTTGGATCGCGTCTTCGTTACCGCGCTGCCCTGCGGCGTCACTTCCAGCCACGACGCCGGAAGGCGCCCCTCCGCGACCGGCTCGGTGGGCCACGGGTGGTCAGCAGAGACGTACAGGTAGCCGTCGTCGCGGTCCGTCGGCCGCAACTGGTGCCGGGCGGTGAACGCGACCGTGCGGTCGCCGACCTCGCAGCGGGCCATGAGATAGTCCTGCCCGCACTCCCGGCAGAACGCCAGCGGATACAGGCGCCGCTCCCGATCCGGGTGCTCGGGGCTCGGGTCCAGCACCACCTGGAACTCGGTCTCCACTGCGCGGGTCGCCTCGGGTTCGACGGTGGCGAACACCGAGCCGCCCTTGGACAGGAACTGGTGCAACCGGAACGCGAACAGTGGTCGATCCGTCTCGGGATGCCGCGTGCGGGAACCCGCCAGCAGCGTCGCACGGATCGCTGTGTCCGCACTGCGCTCGTCACGCCCCGTCACCTCGGCGAGATTCTCCGCCGCCGCCGCGATGGTCGAGGGGGCCCGCCGCACGAGACGGCCCGAACCCGGCTCGGTCGTCAACCCGAACTCGTCCTCGATCCAGCCTGCCAACGGATCGGATTGCAGCGCACCATAACCCGAACGCAGCGCGGGATCGTCGTACTCGACGTCGCCGCGACGATCGACCGCGGACGCGAGCGCTGCCGGCGAGGGTGCAGTCTCGGTCGTGGCACGCACCAGGGTTTCGGTGACGACGTGTTCGGGGCGAATCGTGGTACCGAAGATCGTCGAGGCGACGGCGGCGACGTCCCTCTGCTGCTCGGCGACCGTCCCGCCACTCGACATCGTTGCCGATGTCCCGACGCACTGCAGTGTCGTATCGGCCGCGGCCGCGTCACGGACCCGTCGCACCAACATCGCCACATCCGCGCCCTGCCGACCGCGATAGGTGTGCAACTCGTCAAGGACGAGGAACTGGAGCCCGCGCGCAGCTCGAACCAGCGACGATCGTTCGTCCGGACGGGTGAGCACCAGCTCGAGCATCACATAGTTGGTGAGCAGAATGTCCGGGGGATCGGCGAGGATCGCATCTCGTTCTTCACGCGACTCCTGGCCGGTGTACCGTTTGAACGTCACCGGCGGCTTGCCGCCGTACCCAAGCTCGAGGAACTTCTTCAGCTCCTCGACCTGACTGTTGGCCAGTGCGTTCATCGGATACACCACGATCGCCTGAACCCCACGACCCGTGCCGGTCCGCAGAACCCGGTCGACGATGGGGACGATGTACGCCAAGGACTTGCCAGACCCGGTGCCGGTCGTCAGGACATACGAGGCACCCGACCCTGCGATCTCCACCGCATCCCGCTGATGCCGGTGCAGGGTGATCGACTCCCCACCGGCGTCGGCGGCATCGGACTTGATCCGGAAGATCCGCTCGCACTCGGGATGAAGGAGCCCCGACGACACCAACTCGTCGACGCGACCGCCGGGCGCGAAGGACGGATTCAACGCCACCCACGGCGCGGGCCACTGCGAACCCTTCGCACTCTGCTCCGACACCACCGCTGCGACACGCTCGTCACGAATGTCGACGAAACCCTCGGTGAACTGGCGGTAGTCGCCGATCAGCCGTCGGTGAATCTCGAAGGCATCCACGGTCGTCTCCTCAGTCCTCAGCAGGGAAATCTCGACCAACTGTAGCCGGAGGGGATGACGTTCAGGCGCAGGTGGATGGTGCGTGAACGAATCTGTCACCTGATCATGCAGCAGTCCCGGATCAGGTCATCAATTGGTTTCGCGCGCCAGTAGATGTACCCGGAAAGAGGATTTGTCACAGTGGCGTATTGGGTAGGTCTAACAGGAAACGGGAACGACGTCCGCGCCTCGTTACAGTGAGCGCTTGGAATGCTCTGGCAGGTGAAAGTTCTGACAGGCTCTGCTGGAATCTCGGGCTGACATGGCTTGGAGAACCGCAGATGGACGGCCTGGCTACTGACAAACCGCAGGAAATCTACACCTCTCGCCCCCCATCCCCCTTCTCAGTTCAGCCACTCCCGGCTGTACACGTCCTGCCATCGCACATGCACCTGGGCGCCGGCCCGCCGTGCGCTGTCCGCGCCGAGGGTCTCGCCCAGAACCTGTTCGACGGCGTCGCGGACTCGGTCGGCCTCGGCGTGGAGGTCGTCGCGATACCGGGCCACGAGCCCGATCGTGAGGCCGGTGAGTTCATCGTCGTCGCCGTCCAGCCGGACGTGGACCACCAGGCGGCCGACGGCGTTCCGCACCCGCGTGGCCAAGAGTTGCTTGAGGACGCGGTCGTTGACGCGGACCCTCGGGTCGTCGGTGGCGAGGTCGCGGCCGGGCCGACGGAGCCGGGGCAGTCCGGACGCGATCGCCGAGACCAGGCGCGCGACGTCGCCGGTCGGCTCATCGAGGCGGCGGCTCGCGTCCACCAGCCAGGCGTCGGTCGGATCTCCGCCTACAGCTTCTGAATTCATGTCCGCGTCCTCCTCTCTCGACTCTGTCGCTGTGCTTCGGGTTCGCCGATGCGTTCCTCCGGGCTCGGCATCCCGCTACTCCCAGGCTTCCACGGCGCGAGGCGAGTGGTGAGGAAGGTCCGGCTGCGCTGGAGGTGCCCACGCACCGAACCGTTGCTGATCTTCAGTACCGACTCGATCTCGCCGAGAGAGAGGCCCTCGACCTCCCGAAGCCACCACACCGCCCGCGGTACAGGCGGCAGGTGCGTCAGTTCGGCGCGGAGTGCTTCGACCAACTCGGCCCGCTCGGCGGCCTCGCTCGGCAGCGGCTGGGCCGACTCGAGGTCGGCGAATTGCTCGTTCTCAGTGGGCAGTTCCCGGCGGCGGCGATAGTGGTCGATCACCTTGCGATGAGCGATGCCGAGCACCCAGGTGCGGACCGCGCTGCGGAACTCGAAGTCCGGCAGTGCGCGCCACACCGCGATCATCGTCTCCTGCGCGACGTCCTCGGCGACCTGCGGATCGTCGATCATGCGCCGGACGAATCGCAGCAGGATCGGCGCCGTTCGGCCGATCAGGACGTCGAAGGCCTCCGGATCACCGGCACCTGCGGCGGCGGCCAACTCCTCGTCGGAGAAGTCGTCCAGACCTGGGCTCGCCCGGTGACCGTTGGTGTGATTCAGATCATTCACCGATTCGCGTGCAACTTTCTGTTCGGCTGCGACTGACTATATACAACCCCGGAACCGACGGGGTCCCTTGGAAAGGACCAGCATGAGCGAACAGACCACCGCGAAGTCGACCGACGCAGGCACCGACACCGACGGTCCGCGCACCACCGGGCGCGACGTCCAACTGGCCCGGAACTCGACGACCGCGCTCAACGGCAGCCTCGGCACCACGTCGATCGCGGACGTCGTCGTCGCCAAGATCGCGGGTATCGCCACCCGCGAGATCGACGGTGTGTACGACCTCGGCGGTACCACGGAACGCGCTGTCGGCAAGGTCCGCGACGTGCTGCCGGGTACCAGCACCAGCGTGACTCAGGGAATCGACGTCGAGGTCGGGGAGCGGCAGGCCGCCATCGACATCTCGATCGTCGCCGAATTCGGCGTGGCCATCCACCAACTCGCCGGGGCCATCCGACGCAACGTGATCAACGCGATCGAGCAGATGACGGGCCTGGAAGTGACCGAAGTGAACGTGACCGTGCACGACATCCACTTCGACGACGAGGACCAGGACTTCGGCGAACCGCGGGTCCAGTGATGGCCCCGCCTCCGGCCGACGACGCGCTGGTGAAGGACATCGCCGCCGCCGTGCTCGCGGTACCCGGAGTGGTGGAACTCGACGGCGGAATGTTCGGCGAGGTTGCCACGTATCTCCCGGGCGAACGGGTCAGCGGCATCCGGCTCTCCGACGAGGAGGGCTCGGTGCACATCGTGGTCGATCTGCGCCACGACCTGCGCGAGGTGGCGGCGCAGGTGGCGGACACGGCCAGTGAGATCAGCGGCCGCCGGTTCTCGGTGACCATCGAGGACGTCACCACCGGAGAACCCGCCGCCGCCGGGACCGCGACGACCGAATCTGAAGGAGAACTCGATGACTAAAGCTGCGACGATCGGCCTGTTCGCGGGCCTGCTGCTGGCGTTGGCGGCCACCACCGGCGGATTCGGCGGTCTGATCCTGGCGCTGATCCTCGGAGCCGTCGGGCTGATCGTGGGCCTGCAGGTCGACGGCACCATCGATGTGCGCGCGATCGCGCGCGGACGCAGCCGTGGCTGACGTCTCGGCCCCGTCGGCCAACGTGCCGGACACCACCGCGCCCGGTCGGCTGACGATGGCGGACAGCGTCTTCGAGAAGATCGCGTTGGCCGCCGCGTTGAGCGTCGACGGCGTGGTCCGTCACGACGGATCGATGGCGGGTCGGCTGGGCGCGTTCGTGGGCGGTGAGGCGACCGCGGGCTCCGACTATCCCCGGGTGCGGGTGGAGAGCGCGGGCGGCGCCGCCCACGTCGTGGACCTCACGTTGGCGCTCGCGTGGCCCTCACCGATCTCCGCCACCTGCTCACGGGTGCGGCAGAAGGTCGGCGACGAACTCGACCGGCTCACCGGGAACCGCCCGGTGCGCGTGAACGTCGCGGTGGAGGCGGTGGTGCCCGGAGCCGCCGCGAGATTCAGGAAGAACGGCTTCGTGCAACTGCCCGATCCCGACGACGGGCCCGCTGCAGGCGAAGCCGTTGACGAAGGGGGAAGACCATGACACCGTCGGCCGCCGAAGACCGTGACGACGAGTTGCGGGACATCAGCGATGAACCGATTCGCGATCCGGCGGGGTTCCCCGGAGCCGCCATCGCCGGCGGGCTGCTCGGGGTGGCGCTGCTCGTGCTGTGCGGGGCGATGATCCGGGACCTACTGGTGACCACCGGCGCCGTCTCCGGGGAGACCTGGACTCACCGTGCCGCCGACAATCTCGGGTCGTCCACCTGGAGCGGTTGGATGTGGGCGATCCCCGCCGTCTGCGCCGTGGTCGGCCTCGTCCTGCTCTGGCTCGCGGTGAAGCCCCGCCGGCGAACGCACCTCAACGTCGACGGCGTCCGCGTGGTGTGGACCCGCCCGGTCGACGTCGCGCGCCGCGCGAGCGCGGCGGTCTCCGAGGTGCCCAACGTCCGGCATGCGCTGACGACGGTGGGACGCCGCCGCATCAGGGTGACCGTCCGCACGTCCGGGCCCGTCGACCGCGATCGCATCGCGCAAGTGGCCGACGACGCGGTCGGGGCGGTGAGTTCCGGCAAGCACGTGGTGGTGAAGGTCCGGGGGCCGAGGAAAGAGTTCGTCGAATGAACCGCGGAGCCGCAGCCCTGCACCGACTGTCGATCGGTGTGATCGGGCTTCTGTGTCTGCTACTGGCCGCAGGGGTGATCCTGCACCAGCTGTCGGTGCACCCGGTCGAGGGGTGGGTGGACCGAATCGACACCGGAGGCATCCGTGACGCGACCGCCGCCGGTTGGTTCGCCGCCGTCCTGGTCGCCGTCGCACTGCTCGCGTTGTATTGGGGCTGGAGGCTGATCCGGACCACGATCGCGCCGCGCCGACCCGAACTCCTGGTGCTGAACGGCAGCGGGCCCGAGGGGACGATGACGGTCTCGCTCAAGCAGGTGGCCTCGGCCGTCGAAGAACAACTCGCCACACAGACCGTCCTGCGCCAGGTGCGCGTGCAGGCGATCGACGACCGCGGCGAGGCGATCATCCGCATCACGGTCGACGTCGCACCCGAGCGATCGTACGACGAGATCGTCGGCATTGTGACGCCGACGATCGAAGACCTCCGAATCGCGCTGGGGGATTCGGATGTGCACGTCCAGGTCTTCGTTCACCTGGACGCGCTGCAGTAACCGAAGTGAAATCCGAGAAGAGGAGTTGCCGCAATGGCGATGGAAGACAAGATGAGCAACAAGGCCGACGAGCTCAAGGGCAAGGCCAAGGAGGCCGGCGGCTCGCTGACCGGCGATGACGACCTCAAGAACGAGGGCAAGGCCGATCAGGCCGCGGCCGCGGTGAAGAAGGGCGTCGAAGAGGTCAAGGACGCGGCCGCCAAGGTGAAGGACAAGCTCACCGGCGACAAGTGATCGCACGCCGGCCCGTCGGGAACTCCCCGGCGGGCCGGCGCTTCTTTGTGTCCGCACTTTACCTTCTGGAAGGTAAAGTGTCCGGATGGAGTCCGAGACGCGGGTGCGCATCCTGCAGGCGGCCAAGGAACTGGCCCAAGAGAGCGAATCGGTGCAGGGGGTGACGATCTCCCTGGAGTCGGTCGCCGCTCGTGCCGGGATCACCAAACCCGGCCTGATGTACCACTTTCCGACCAAACGGGAACTCATGCTCGGTCTGGTGGAATACGCTGCGCGACACTGGGACTCGCTGTTGCGCGCGCACGCCGGAGCCGGTCCCGCCGACCTGGCCGTCTTCGACCGCTACCGCGCGTACGTCACCGTCGCCACCACCGCCGACGTGTCCCGGGTCGACTACTGGATCTTCGCCGATGCGCTCTACCACCCCGCACTGACCGAACCCTGGGCTCGTGTCCTCGGACCGTGGTTCGCACTCGAGGACGTGCCCGCACCGGCGCGGGCACGGCTGACGGCCGCGCGTTTCTGCGCCGACGGGGCGTGGATGTCGGAGGCCACCGGCGTGTTCCCCGCCGACGATCTTCCCGCCGTCCGACGACACGCGCTCGCGCTGATCGACGCCGCCGAGGGGGCGGAGCGGTGAAGTGGCTGCTGCTGGGCGGCGCCATCGCCGCCGAGGTGACCGGGACGCTCACCCTGCGCGCCACCGTCGACCATCCCGGCTGGATACCCGTGGTGATCGTCGCCTACTGCGCGGCTTTCGCTCTGCTCGCGCAGACCCTGCGCGCCGGTATGCACATCGGCGTCGCCTACGGGATCTGGGGTGCCTCCGGCGTCGCCCTCGTCGCAGTGCTCGGCGTGGTGATCTTCGGTGAGACGCTCGGGGTCCGGGCGATCATCGGAATCGCGCTGATCATCCTCGGTGTGGTCGTGGTGGAGACGGGGGCGAAGACCGTCGGCACCGCGAGCGAGGAGCAGGTGCTGTGAGCTGGGTGTGGCTGCTGCTGTCGATCGCCTCGGAGGTCACCGGCACCTTGGGCTTGCGTGCGGCCGGTGCCGGTCGCCGTCGCTGGCTGATCCTGGTGGGGGTCGGATACACCTGTGCCTTCGTCTTCCTCGGCTTCGCCCTCGACGCCGGCGTGCCGGTCAGTGTCGCGTACGGAATCTGGACCGCCGTCGGCATCGTGGCGATAGCGACGCTCGCCCGCGTGATCTGGAAGGATCCGTTGACCGGCCGGATGCTGCTGGGCACGGCCCTCATCATCGCCGGCGTGCTGCTGGTGGAACTCGGCTGACGCTCGTTTCGTCGACGTCCAGAATCTTGGACATTCCGCGTGCGGACTACGCGCGCATAGTGGGTTCACTCTCAATCAGCCAATCGAGGAGGACTCCTATGACCGCGTTATCCGACCATATCGTCGATGCCCACAACCGAGGACTTGCAGAGAAGGATATGGAATTGTTCGGCAGCATCTTCGCCGATGACGTCGCCGTGGAACTGCCGGGCGGGACGAGTTTCGAGGGCCGCGACGGGATCGTGCAGACAGCCGTCGCGTTCTACACCGCCTTTCCCGACATCCGGCTCACGCCGCGCCAGATCTGGGCCGACGACAACGGCGTCGTGGTGGAGCAGGTCTTCACGGGGACGCACACCGGCCCGCTGGCCACGCCGAACGGGGAGGTGCCGCCGACCGGAAAGAAGGTGGAGTTCGGACTCATCGACACCTTCCTCGTCACCGACGGAAAGGTGAGCGCGCACCGCGTCTACTACGACAACCTCGCACTCCTGGGACAGCTCGGGCTGGCCTGACGGACAGACACGACGGCGGGGCGGATCACGGCGGTGTGCCGGGTCCGCCTCCCGCGTGTTCCGGAGCCCGTCACCGTTCGGCGTAGTTCTCCAGCAGCCGCCGGCCGATGATCATCCGCTGGATGTCGGCGGTTCCCTCGCCGATCAGGAGCATGGGGGCCTCGCGGTAGAGGCGTTCGATCTCGTACTCCTTGGCGAAACCGTATCCGCCGTGGATCCGGAAGGCGTCCTCGACCACGTCGCGGCAGTACTCGGAGGCCAGGTACTTCGCCATTCCGGCTTCGAGGTCGTTCCGTTCGCCCGCGTCCTTGACGCGGGCGGCGCGGACCACCATCTGATGCGCGGCTTCGACCTTCGTCCCCATCTCCGCGATGCGGAAGAGGACGGCCTGGTGCTCGGCGATCGGCTTGCCGAAGGTCTCGCGCTGCTGGGCGTACGAGGTGCCGAGCTCGAAGGCGCGGTGGGCGACGCCGACGGCGCGTGCGGCGACGTTGACGCGGCCGACTTCGACGCCGTCCATCATCTGATAGAAGCCCCGACCCGGCTCGCCGCCGAGGATCTCGGCGGCGTCGATCGAATAGTCGTCGAAGAGCAGTTCGGTGGTGTCGACGCCCTTGTACCCCATCTTCTCGATCTTTCCGGGGATCGTGAGGCCAGGGGCCGCCTCGCCGAATCCGGGCGTCTTCTCGATGAGGAAGGTCGTCAGATTCTGATGCGGACGGTCGCGCCCCTCGGGAGTGCGGACCAGGACGGCCACGAGTGACGAGCTCGCGCCGTTGGTGACCCACATCTTCTGGCCGTTGACGGTGTACCGTCCTCGGCCGTCGGGGGTGGCGGACGTCGTGACGGCGGCGACGTCGGACCCCAGACCGGGCTCGGACATGGAGAAGGCGCAGGTGAGGTCGCCGGCTGCGAGGCGGGGAAGGTACTTCGCCCTCTGTTCCGGTGTGCCGTGCTGCTGCAGCAGGTAGGCGACGATGAAATGCGTGTTGATGATGCCGGAGACGCTCATCCAGCCACGGGCGATCTCTTCCACGACCAGCGCATAGGTGAGCAGCGACTCGCCGAGTCCGCCGTACTCCTCGTCGATGGTGAGGCCGAAGAGCCCCATCTGCTTCATCTGCGCGACGATCTCCGTCGGGTACTCGTCCGCGTGTTCCAGATGGGTGGCCATGGGCAGAATCTGCTGGTCGACGAAATCCCGGACCGTCGCGAGGATGTCTCGCTGTTCGGTGCTGAGGTTCTCGGTCGCACACAACTTGCCCATGGGTCCTCGTCTCTGTTCGCTGCCCCAACCATCGTGCATAATATGCGGTTCTGCCTCCGGGGTGAGGCGGATCTGGTGACGTACGCCGCCCAGGAAGCTCTTCGACCTGCCGTGATGTCACTGGCAGAAGCGCCGGTGCACCCGCATCTCGTGGCACGTGAGACCTTCGTAGAAGTGGAGGGCGTACCGCAGCCGGCGCCCGCGCCGCGGTTCAGTCGGACGCCGGGCTCCATCTCGCGGCCTCCGGCCGAACCGGGTGAGCACACCGACGAGGTACTGACCGACTGGGGCTTCGACGCCGAGCGCCTCGCCGCACTGCACGCATCGGGTGCCATCAGCTGAACCGCGCACGGGTCAATCAAATTGCAACGCACGACGCGCCGGACACTCGAGTGCCCGGCGCGTCGTGCGCATTGTGTGAAAGATATTATCCAGGTGACAGAACCGACACCAGTGAGGCGGCAGATCATCGTGAGTGCACCCGTGTCGACAGGCCGTGGACGGCATAAGCAGTTGCCGGACGCGGTCACGAGCTACGTCCGTGAACAGATCATGTCGGGCAACCTCAAGCCGGGCGAATTCTTGCGGATGGAGCCGATCGCGGAGACGGTCGGCGTCTCGATCACTCCGGTGCGCGAGGGCCTGCTGCGCCTGTCGAACGAAGGATTCGTCACGGCCGTGCCCCGCCGTGGTTTCGTGGTCGCGGAGTTCACGCGACAGGACGTGCGCGATCTGTTCTGGGCGCAGGCACAGTTGTCGGGAGAACTCGCCGCGCGTGCGGCCGAGCGGATCACCGATGTCCAGCTCCAGCAGCTCGAAGAAGTGATGGCGCAGTGCGATGCCGCGGTGAGTTCGGGCAATACCGAGGCCATCGGGGACCTCGGACACCAGTTCCACCGGCTGATCAATCTCGCGGCCGACTCCGACCGGCTCGCTCGACTGCTGGCGTCCATCGTCAAGCACCTGCCCAACTCGTTCTACGCGTCGATCGAGTCGCATGTGCGCACGGTGACGCCCGAACACCATCAGATGCTCGACGCGCTGACCGCGCACGACGCCCAGCGCGCACGCGAGATCACCGAGAAGCACATCGTCAACAGCGCCGACTACGTGGTCCAGATGCTCGAGGAGCGCGGACTGTGGAAGGACGCGGAGTAGGCGTGCCGGTCACGACGTCCGTCGAGGCGTCCGCGCCGGTTGACATTCAAGTAGGTCGAAGCCGGATGATGTCCGGGTGGCAGATTCCAGGTTGATGTCGATCGGATCGTTCGCGCGGCGGAGCGGTCTGACGGCGAGTGCGTTGCGTTTCTACGCTGATGCAGGTGTGCTTCTGCCTGCACAGATCGATCATTACGAAACCCGGCACCGCGACGCTCGAGTCGCCGGACGAGGACGGTCGCGTCCTCGAGGCGCTGCTCGACAGCCGCTGGAGCTGCCGCGGCTATCAGGAGGGCCGGCAGGTTCCGCGTGCGGACATCGAGCGGCTGCTGTCGATCGCTCAGCGGTCGCCGTCGTGGTGCAACACGCAGCCGTGGCAGGTCATCGTCACCCGAGGGCGAGGGAACGGAGCGATCCCGCGCGGCTCTGACCGAGTGGGATCGGCGAAGCAGGCGATGGAGAACTTCCGGCTCTTCGGTGCGCCGCACGTCGCGATCGTGACGACCGACGCGGTGCACGATGTGTACGGTGCCGTCGATTCCGGGCTCTACGTGAGCAACTTCCTGCTGGCGGCGCGGGCACTCGGTCTCGGCGCCATTCCGCAGGCGGCCCTCGCGATGGCGTCTCCGCTGATCCGGTCGCATTTCGCGATCGCCGACGATCGCAAGGTCCTGCTCGGCATCTCGTTCGGCTACGCCGACCCCGACCAACACCTACCGCACCTCGCGTGCGGAGCTGTCGGACGTGGTGCGCTGGGTCGACGCCTGAGAGAGGCCCGGACGCGGCCCGCTCACTGCGCGGCCGCGCCTGCGTCGCGCTCGACCGGTGCGACCTTGACGTGATCCGGCCGCTTCAGCGTGCCCTCGCCGATCAGCTCCACATCGGCCTTGATGTTGAGGGCCGAGCGGATCCGGTCCTCGATGGCGGCCTTCACCTCGGGGTGGCGTGCGGGGTCGACGGCGTCGGCGACTTCGGCCACCACAGGCAGTGGACGCTGGGTGGAATGACCCTCGAAGTCGGGGCGGATACGGATGTGCCCGGTGGTGAGCGGCGCCATCTCCTCCACGAGTTGCTTCACCGCTGACGGGAACACGTTGATGCCGCGGACGATGAGCATGTCGTCGGTGCGCCCGACACACCGAACCTTGTATCCGGTCCGACCGCAGGCGCAGTCGGTGGCGGTGACGACGACGTGATCGCGGGTGCGGAAGCGCAGCAGCGGCGACGCCCGACGCCCGAGGGCGGTGTACACCACTTCCCCCTCGACGCCGGCCGCGGGGGCGAGCACCTGCCCGTCGGCGGGATCGATGATCTCGGCGATGATCAGATCCGGCGAGTGGAAGTGCATGCCCTCCCCGGCTTCGCATTCGCCCCAGTAGATGCAGCCGAGGTCGGTGCCGCCGAGCATCTCGCGCGAGGTGGCGCCCCACAGCGACTGCAGCTTGTCGCGGATCGCGGGCAGTCCGCCGCCCGGCTCGCCGCCGACGCTGATGCTGCGGACGCCCAATTCGGCGGCGGGCACACCGACGATGTCCGGCGCCTGTTCGGCGAGGTAGGCGAGGAAGTTGGGCGTGCCGATGAGCGCCTCCGGACGCTGGTCGGCCTGTACGCGCAGCAGACGCTCGGCACCGGCCTCCGCGCCGATAGGGATGTCGACGATGCCCATGTGCCTGGCGATCTGGACCACCGGGAGCCCGCCCACGAAGCCTTTGCTCATGCCGAATCCGTGCAACATGCGGTCGCCCGGCCGGAAGCCGTTGGCGTACAGGGCCCGGGCGCCGAGTTCGCTCCAGATCGTGATGTCCGATTCGGTGAGGCCGACGTACGACGGGCTGCCGGTGGTGCCCGACGACGCCTGGATCTGGACGATCTCCGACATCGGCGCCGCCACGTGCGAGCCGAGCGGAGGATGCTCCGCCAGACTGTCCCGGAGCTCCTGCTTCTCGGTGAAGGGGAGATCGGCCAGGTGGTCGAGCGTCGTCACTCGGTCGATGTTCACCGAGTGCTCGGCGAATTTCGCCCGGTAGAACTCGCTGTTGGCGGCGAGGTACGCGAGCTGCTCGGCCAGCCGCGACTCCTGCATCGCCCGCGCCTGGTCGGGGCCGATCACCTCGACGGCGCTCCAGTAGTCGGCGGAGAACGGTCGGGTGCTCATGCTGTCTCGGCTCCTCTTCAACGCGATCCGGGTCGATGCGATCCGGCCGGCGCACCGGGGCTGCTGCTGTGTCCCGGGCCACTGGGTTATCTGAGCATAATATATTATGCTACCGATGATGGACGTGATCCAGACGACGATCCCGGCTAGAAAGGCTTTCAGCTCATGGCACTGACCAAGGACGAACAAGAGATGGTGTCGTTGGTCCGCGACTTCATCGACCAGCGGGTGGCCTCGCGTGTTCGGGAGTTCGAAGCCGACGACATCTATCCCGAGGAATTCATCGAAGAGATGAAGGAACTCGGCTTCTTCGGTCTGCTCGCGCCCGCCGAGTACGGCGGCGTCGACGTCAGCATGGCGTGTTTCGCCCGGGTCTGCGAGGAACTGGCGCGCGGGTGGATGAGCCTCGCCGGCGCGATCGGCGGACACTCGGTGATCACGTATCTGATCAAGACCTTCGGCACCCAGGAGCAGAAGGACAAGTACCTGGCGGAGATGGCCGAGGGCAAGATCCGCGCGACGATGGCTCTCACCGAGCCCGGCGGCGGCAGCGATCTGCAGGCCATGCGCACCTACGCGGCGCCCGGCGAGGACGGCTTCACCATCAATGGATCCAAGACCTGGATCTCCAATGCGGCGCACTCCGGACTGTTCGGCCTGCTGTGCATCACCGACCGTGACGCCAGCCCGGCCCACAAGGGCATGAGCGTCATCCTCGTGGAGCCGGGCGACGGCTTCACCGTCTCCAAGAAGCTCCCGAAGCTCGGCTACCGCGGCGTCGAGGCCTGCGAGCTGGTCTTCGACGGCATGAAGGTGCCCGCCGACGCCGTCCTCGGCGGAGAGCCGAACAAGGGCTGGGGCCACATGATGCGCGGCCTCGAGGTCGGGCGCATCCAGGTGGCCTCCCGTGCGCTCGGCGTCGGTCAGGCGTCGCTCGAGGCGGCCACCAAGTATGCGCAGGAGCGCGAGTCGTTCGGCAAGCCGATCTGGAAGCACCAGAGCGTCGGCAACATGATCGCCGACATGGCGACCAAGCAGCAGGCCGCCCGCCTGCTCACCGTCGACGCCGCTGAGAAGCTCGACCGCGGCGAGCGCGCGGACCTCGAGGCCGGAATGGCCAAGCTGTTCGCGTCGGAGACGGCGATGCAGCTGGCTCTCGACTCGATCCGCGTCCACGGCGGCTACGGCTACTCCAAGGAGTACGACGTGGAGCGCTACTTCCGCGACGCACCGCTGATGATCGTCGGTGAGGGCACCAACGAGATCCAGCGCAACGTCATCGCCGCGCAGCACATCGCGCGCAACAAGATCTGATCGAGAAGGAACTGGACTTCACCATGACTCAGCAGACCCTTCGCCGCGCGGCCATCGTGAGTCCGCTGCGCACCCCCCGTCGGCACGTTCGGCGGTTCCCTCAAGGATGTGCCGGTCGAGGATCTCGGCGCCGGCATCATCAACGCGGTCGTCGAGCGTTCGGGCATCGACCCGGAGCGCCTCGACGACGTGGTGTTCGCGCAGTCGTACGCCAACTCCGAGGTGCCGTGCGTCGGCCGATGGCTGGCGCTGAACGCCGGCCTGCCGATCGCCCTGCCCGGAATGCAGCTGGACCGTCGATGCGGCGGCGGACTGCAGGCCATCGTCACCGCGGCGATGATGGTGCAGACCGGTGCCGCCGATGCCGTGCTCACCGGCGGCATCGAGTCGATGAGCCGGATCGAGTACTACTCCACCAGCAATCGCTGGGGTTCGCGCGCGGGCAACTCGGTGCTCTACGACCGCCTCGACCGCGGCCGCGAGCGCAGCCAGCCCGAGCATCGCTTCGGCAAGATCTCCGGAATGATCGAGACGGCCGAGAACCTCGCGAAGGACTACGGCGTCTCCCGCGAGGCCGCCGACGCCTACGCGGCCCGCAGTCATCAGCGTGCGCACGCGGCGTGGGAGGCCGGGAAGTTCGACGACGAGGTGGTCCCGGTGACCGTCCCGCAGCGCAAGGGCGATCCGATCGTCTTCGCCCGCGACGAGGGCATCCGTCCCGGTTCCACCGTCGAGACGCTGAGCAAGCTGCGCACCGTGAGCCCGGGCGGCACCGTCACCGCGGGCAACGCCAGCCAGCAGAACGACGCGGCGGCGGCCTGCATCATCGTGGCCGAGGACAAGCTCGACGAGCTGGGTCTGGAACCGCTCGGCTTCCTCACCGGCTGGGCCGCCGCGGGCTGCGATCCGGCGCGCATGGGCATCGGTCCGGTACCCGCGGTCCAGCGGCTCGCCGCCCGGACGGGCGTGTCCGTGCACGAACTGCTCGACGCGCTCGATGTGGTGGAGCTCAACGAGGCGTTCGCGGTCCAGGTCCTGGCGGTCCTGGAGGGCTGGGACTGGCGGGACGAGGAGCGCGTCAACGTCAACGGCTCGGGCATCTCGCTGGGGCACCCGATCGGTGCGACGGGCGTCCGGATGGTCACGACGATGCTGCACGAGTTGCATCGCCGCGGCGGAGGCAAGGGCCTCGCGACCATGTGCATCGGCGGCGGCCAGGGCATGGCGGCCACGTTCGAAGCGGTCTGACAGAGCGGTTCCCGGGATTTCGGTCCCGGGTTCCGTTCCTTATTGTATATAGTATTAGCAAGCTGTCATTGGGGATCGCCATGCAACACCCGCCCCTCGAAGGCATCCGGATCCTGGAGATCGGCGGATACAAGACTCCAGCCTCTTCGACGTCCGAGCCGCCCACGGACTCAAGATGGTCGGCTTCACGGCGGCGGCGGGATCGGAGGCGGCACGTCGGCTGCCGCTGAGCGGATTCGCCGATCAGCCGGTGACGACCACCAGGAACTCGGCGATGCACGAGGGTTTGGCGGCGCCCTCCGCGGTGATCACGTACTTCGCGGTCACCGTCGCACCGGCCGGTCCCTCGGCGATGTCGGTGAACGTCACCGTGGCGGTCAGCGAGCTGCCGACCGGGACCGGCGCCGGAAACCGGACCTTGTTCAGGCCGTAGTTGAGTCGGGCCGAGCCGAACTCGATCGAATACAGATCCCGCCCGAAGAGCGGGATCAGCGAGAGCGTCAGGAATCCGTGAGCGATGGTCGTGCCGTACGGGCCGTCGGCGGCGCGCTCGGTGTCGACGTGGATCCACTGGTGATCGCCGGTCGCATCGGCGAAGGCGTCGATGCGCTCCTGTTCCACGACGAGCGGCGCGCTCGGGCCGATCTCCTCGCCGAGGGCGTCGCGGAGCTGATCGAGCGACGAGAACACGCGGGTCATGACCAGGCTCCCTGGTCGGTGGTGGTTCCGGTGGCGAAGGCGAGGTCGATCGCGGTGTGGACGTCGCCACCGGCGCCGACGAGTTCCACGCGGGCGTCGATGCCCGTGCCCGAGTACACCAGCGCGGCGTCGTCTCCGCAGAACAGCGGCTTGGAGTTGCGATGCGAGACGGTGTCGACCACGGTGCCGTCGGCCAGCAGGCGATGAGTCTCCGCCAGCGACAGCGTCATCAACGGTCCGTGCACCACCAGTCCCGGATAGCCCTCCACACGGGTGGCGTACGGCCAGTCGTAGTGGATGCGATGGGCGTTCGCGGTGGCGGCGGAGAACCGCATCAGGAGCGTCGGGTCGGTCAGGAAATCCCACCGGCGGGTCTCCGACGGCACGATCGGGCTGCCGACCGGGACGAAGGCCGAGGCCGGAGCGGGGTCGGCCGCCGGCTGCGCGGAGACGGGTGCCGCTTCCCGGTAGATGAGGTTCTGCTTCTCGCGCACCGCGGCGGTGCCGTCCGGCGCGTACAGCGTGGTGGCGACCACCACGATCACCAGCCGGCCGCTGCGACCGGTCTTGTCGGTCACCGACTCGACGGTCGACTCGCGGGTGATGGTGTCGCCGACCCGGATGGTTCCGGGGAACGAGACCGTGCCGCCGGCGAACATGCGCCGGGGCAGACCGACCGGCGGCAGGAACGAACCGAGCCGCGGGTGTCCGTCGAGACCGAGGCTGCTCGAGACGGACCACTCCGGGAGCGCGACCCAATGCCACAGCGGGGGCAGCGGATCGCCGATCTGCGGTACGGGCAGACCGTCGTCGAACAGATGCGCCAGGGCGCGGACCCGGCCGGCGTCGACCACTTCCTCGGTGGTGACGGTGTGAGCGGTCCAGCCCTCGAAGACGGGAGTGTCGGCGGTGCCGGTCATGGTCACATGAACCGCCCGCCGGTGACCTCCATGACCGTTCCGGTCATGTACGAGGACAGGTCGGAGGCGAGGAACAGCGCCACCTTGGCGATCTCGTCGACCTCGCCGGCGCGGCCCATAGGGATCTCGACCATCTTCTGATCCCAGACCTTCTGCGGCATGGCCTCGGTCATCGCCGTGCGGATGAGGCCCGGCTGAATCGCGTTGACGCGGATCCCCACGTGGGCGAGTTCCTTGGCGGCGGCCTTCGACAGACCGACGATGCCGGCCTTGGCGGCCGAGTAGTTGGTCTGGCCGGCCAGACCGATCTTGCCCGACAGCGAGGACATGTTCACGATCGCTCCGCTGCCCTGCTCGCGCATGATGGTGGCGGCCAGGCGGGTGCCGTTCCAGGTGCCCTTGAGATGCACGTTGATGACCTGGTCGAACATCTCCTCGGTCATCTTGCGCATGGTCGCATCGCGGGTGATGCCCGCGTTGTTGACCATGACGTCGAGGGAGCCGAAGGTGTCGACGGCCGTGCGCACGAGCGTCTGGACGTCGTCGGAGGAGGTGACGTCGCCCGCGACGCCCACGGCGACCTCGGGACCGCCGAGCGCCTCGGCGGCCTTGGCGACCTGCTCGGGGTTGATGTCACCGAGCACCACGCGGGCGCCTTCGGCGATGAAGCGCTGAGCGATCGAGTAGCCGATGCCCTGCGCGGCACCGGTGATGACGGCGGTCTTGCCTTCGAGAAGTGGTCCGGACATTTTGCGGTGCTCCTGTGGGTTGAGGTTTGTCGAGTTTCGAGTTCGAGGTCGGGCGCTACGCGCGGTCGAGGATGCTGCGCGCGCGATCGACGACGGGTTTGTCGACCATCTGGCCGTCGACCACGGCTACGCCGTCGGTTCCCAGCGCTTCGATGATCCGCCGCGCCCACGCGATGTCGTCTGCGCTGGGGGCGAACGCCGACGAAGTGGGGTCGAGCTGCTTCGGATGAATGACGAGCTTGCCCGCGAAGCCGAGACGTCGCGCGTACGCGACGTCGGCGCGGACCCGGTCGGGATCGTCCACCGATCCGGTGACGCCGTCGACGGGACCGGTGAGACCGGCGGCCGCCGAGGCCAGGACCAGCGCGCCACGGGAGGCCGCGAGGGCTTCGGTGTCGGTCGGGTCGACGCCGAGTTGCGCGGCGAGGTCGAAGGTACCGATCGCGAGACGGACCACGCCGGGAGCCGATGCGATCGACGCGGCCGCCAAGACGCCGCGCGCTGTCTCGATCAGGGCGATCACCGCGCTGCCGGTGGTCTCGGTGAGCCGCGCGGCCGCCGCGGGATCCTCGGCCTTGGGCAGCATGATCGCGGCACCGCTGCCCGCGAGGGCGGACACGTCCGCGTCGAAGTGCTCGGTGTCGGCGGCATTGATCCGCACCGCGCACGTGTGACCGGCGGCGATCCACGCCGCGGCCTCGGCACGAGCCTTCGCCTTATTGGCCGCGGGCACGGCGTCTTCGAGGTCGACGACCACGAGATCGGCACCCGCGGCGGCGGCCTTCTCGAACCGCTCCGGGCGGTCGCCGGGGACGAACAGGAGGGTGTGAGCGCCGCGGGCGAGGTCGCCGGCGGCGTGGTGCGCAGCTGTCGTCACTGCTTCGTCGCATCCTTCTTGGCCTGGCGGACCAGCCCGCCGCCGATGATGAGGCGCTGGATCTCGCTGGTGCCCTCGTACAGGCGCAGCAGTCGGACGTCACGGTAGATCCGCTCCACCGGCATCTCCCGCATATAGCCGCTGCCGCCGTGGACCTGGACGGCCTTGTCGGCCACCTGGCCGACCATCTCGGTGCAGAACACCTTGGCGACCGACGGCGAGATGCGGCGGTCCTCGCCGCTGACGTACTTCGCGGCGGCGTCGCGCACCAGCGCACGACCGGCGGAGATGCCGACCTGCATATCGGCGATGTGGGCCTGCACCAGCTGGAAGTCGCCGATCGGGGTGCCGCCCTGGGTGGTCACGGCGACATGGCGCAGGGACTCGTCCAGCGCGCGCTGCGCCGAGCCGACGGCGAGGGCGGCGATGTGCACGCGCCCGCGGGCGAGGGAGGTCATCGCGGCCTTGTAGCCGACGTCGACGTTGCCGCCGACGAGTGCCGACGCAGGGACGCGGACACCGTCGAAGTGGACGTCGGCGGTCCAGGCGCCCTCCTGGCCCATCTTGCGGTCGTGCTCGGCGACCGAGACGCCTGCCGTCTCGGCGGGCACCAGGAACACGGCGATGCCGGGACCGTTCTCGTCGGCGGGACGGACCCGCGCGAAGGTGACGAACAGATTCGCCAGCGGTGCGTTGGTGATGAAGCACTTGGCGCCGTCGATGACCCAGTCGCCGTTCTCCTGCTCGACGGCCTTGGCGCGCAGACCCGCGGGGTTCGACCCGGCGCCGGGCTCGGTGAGTGCGAACGAGGCGACCACCTCGCCCGAGGCGATGCGCTCGAGCCACGCGGCCTTCTGCTCGTCGGTGCCGAAGTTCACCAGTACCTGTCCGGCGATGCCGTTGTTGGTGCCGAACATCGACCGGAGCGAGAGTGCGGTGTACCCGAACTCCTGCGCCAGTTCGACGTCCTGCGTCAGGTCGAGGCCGAGGCCGCCCCACTCCTGAGGAATCGCGTAGCCGAACAGTCCGATCTCCTTGGCGGTCGCGACCAGATCAGCGGGAATCGCGTCGTTGTCGGCGATCTCCCGTTCCCGCGGTACCACCCTGGTCCGGATGAACTCGTGAACAGCGTCCTTGATCTGGGCGAAGTCCTCGGGACTGACCTGTGACATGAAATCTCCTCGCGCTCGTTCGTGGCGACTGCCACCTACGCATAATATATTATTGATGATCTGAGTGGTAGGGCCGACGCGGCGCAGTCGCCGCTCGATGGTCCCGCGTCAACGCATAATGCATAATCCATAATCATGGCTCCGAGCGCAGTTCCCGGCCCCCTCACCTATAGCTGGAAGGTCGTCGGCCCATGCAGACGTATGACGATTTCGAATCCCTGACCATCGACCGCCCGTCGGAGGGCGTGCTCCGCATCGTGCTCGACGGGCCGGACATGCACGCGGTCGGCCCGCAGCGGCACAGCGACCTCGCCGACATCTGGACGCGTATCGCCCGCGACGAGTCGGTCAAGGCCGTGCTGATCCGCGGCGAGGGCGACCGGGTCTTCTCCGCCGGCGGCAGCTTCGACCTCGTCGAGGACATGGTCGGCGACTGGCACGACCGCACCCGCGTGCTCCGCGAAGCCCGCGACCTCGTCCGCAATCTCATCGACCTGCCGCAACCGTTGGTCTCGGCGATCAACGGTCCCGCGGTCGGCGCCGGCCTCGTGACCGCCATGCTGTCGGACATCTCGGTGGCGGGCCGTCGAGCCAAGATCATCGACGGTCACGTCCGCCTCGGGGTCGCTGCGGGCGACCACGCGGCGATCACCTGGCCGCTATTCGCGGGCATGCCGAAGGCCAAGTACCACCTGCTCCTCAACGAGGTGATGACGGGCGAGGAGGCCGAGCGACTCGGCATGGTCTCGCTGTGCGTCGACGACGACCAGGTGCAGGACAAGGCGATGGAGATCGCCGAGCGGCTGGCCGGCGGCTCGGCATCGTCGATCCAGTTCAGCAAGCACGCGCTGAACAACTGGTATCGACAGAACTGGGCGATCTTCGACGCTTCGCTCGGCTACGAGTTCTACGGATTCGGCGGACCCGACGTGCAGGAGGGCGTGGCATCGCACCGCGCCAAGCGCGATCCCGACTTCAACGTCCCCGGTCCGCTGTTCACCGGCAAGGTGGAGCGTCGATGACCGCGACTCGCTCGGAGGCGCCGCTCGCCGGGATCACCGTGGTGACGATGGAGCAGGCCATCTCCGCGCCGCTCGCCACCCGTCACCTGGCCGACCTGGGCGCGCGCGTCATCAAGGTCGAGAACCCCGGCTACGGCGACAGCACCCGGCACTACGACAGCGTCGTCAAGGGCACCTCGGCGCACTTCACCTGGCTGAACTACGGCAAGGAGTCGGCGGCGCTCAACCTCAAGGATCCCGCCGACGTGGAGATCCTCGTCGCCATGCTGGGCCGGGCGGACGTGCTCGTCAGCAACATGGCGCCGGGGGCCCTCGACCGGCTCGGCCTGGGCATCGACAGTCTCGCGGAGCGGTTTCCGCGGCTCATCATCGCCGACGTCTCCGGTTACGGCAAGGGCGGTCCCGCCGATCACAAACGCGCCTACGATCTGCTGATCCAGGCGGAGACCGGATCGTGCGCCATCACCGGCACCGAAGGCGCCCCGGCCAAGCCCGGCATCCCGATCGCCGACATCGGCACCGCGGTGTACGTCTACTCGACGGTCCTGGCGGCGCTCTACGATCGCGACCGCACCGGCGCCGGGGCGGTCATCGAGGTCTCGATGCTGGACGTGGTCTCGGAGTTCATGGGATTCGCGCTCAATCAGGTGATCCACACCGGCGTCGAACCGATCCCGGTCGGCATGGGATCGCCGATGATCGCGCCCTACGGCGCGTACCCCACCTCCGACGGTCAGACCGCGGTGCTCGGCACCACGAGTGATCGCGAATGGCAGCGGCTGTGCGAGATGATCGATCGGCCGGATCTGGCGGCGAACGAGACCTACGCGCACAACGACGACCGCGTGGTGCACCGGGCCGAGCTCGACGAGGCCGTGGCCGCGTGGACGCGGGAGCACACGCTGGACGAGATCGCCGCCGCGGGCGATGCCGCAGGCATCGGCAACGCGCGGTTCAACACCGTCGGCGATCTGGCGAAGCATCCCCAATTGTCCGAACGCGGACGCTGGCGCACCATCGGGACGCCGGGCGGCGAGGTTCCGGCGCTGCTGCCGCCGGCCGCCGCCCGCTCCTGGCCGCGACTGTCCGGGTCGGTGCCCGCGCTCGGCGAGCACACCGACGCCGTCCGCGGCGAGTTCAGCCAGGCCGCCGCGTCCGCGACCACTTCTGGGGAGGAAGCATGAGCACCGCTCTCGCACGTCCGCTCGACGGTATTCGAGTCGTCGAATTCGCGAGCTTCGTCGCCGGCCCCAGCGCCGGCATGGCACTGGCGCAGCTCGGCGCCGAGGTGATCCGCGTCGATCCGATCGGCGGAAACGCGGACTTCAAGCGCTGGCCGCTGTCGGTGCGGTCGGACGAGAGCCTGTACTGGAACTCGCTCAACCGCGGCAAGAAATCGGTCTCACTGAACCTGCGCGCCGATGCGGGCCGGGACCTGCTCCTGGCGCTCGCCACGGCCCCCGGTCCGGACGCGGGCATCGTCGTCGACAACGCCGTCGGACGCAGCTGGTTCTCGTACGAGGCGCTCGCCGCGCGTCGCGCCGACGTGATCGCGGTGCGGGTGGAGGGCCGGGCCGACGGCTCGGCCGCGGTCGATTACACGGTCAACGGCGGTTCGGGCGTGGCCTCACTGACCGGTCCGGCCGACACCGATCGGCCGGTCAACCACATCCTTCCCGCGTGGGATCTGCTGTGCGGGCAGGAAGTGGTGACCGCGGTACTCGCCTCGCTGCGCCGTCGTGACCGCACCGGTCAGGGCGCGCACGTGCAGATCGCACTCTCGGATGTCGCGATGGCGGCGGTCGCCAACCTCGGCTGGTTCTCCGAAGCGGCCGAGCGCGGCCCGCGCGCCCGCCACGGCAATCACCTGTACGGCAGTTTCGGCACCGACTTCGCCTCGTCCGAAGGCGACCGGGTGATGATCGTCGCGCTCACCCCGCGCCAGTGGAGCGCCATCGGGGCGGCGACCGGCACCACCGAAGTGCTGGCCGCCCTGGAGAAGTCGCTCGGCGCCGACTTCAACACCGACGAGGGCCGCTACGCCCATCGTGAGCTGATCGAAGCCGTCCTGCGGCCGTGGTTCGCGGCGCACACCACCGAGCAGGTGCACGCCGGCCTCTCGGCCGCCGGCGTCCTGTGGGGCCCGTACAAGACCACCGCCGACGTCGCCGCCGAATTCGCCGAGGACCCCTCGGCCGAGCCGGTCCTCACGGCGATCGACCAGCCGGGGATCGGTGAGGTCATCTCGGCGAACGCCCCGGCCCGCTGGGACTCCGAGTACTCGGGCACCGCGCCGGCGACCGACCTCGGACACGACACCGACGCGGTCCTCTCCGAGGTCCTCGGTCTCGACGCGCCCGCACTCGCCCGTCTGAGGGAGGACGGCGTCATCGCGTAGCCCTGGCCCGAGATCAGTGTGCGATCAGCGGTCTTCGTGAACGACCATCACCGGGCATCCCGCCACCTGCAGGACCGCCTGACTCGTCGAGCCGAGGAGGAGACCGCGGAAGCCTCCGTGACCGCGGCTGCCGATCACCACCAGCTGAGCATCCGCTGCAATCCGGTTGATCTCATCGGCGGGGGTGCCGGCGGTGATCACGGTGGTGGTCTCGACGCCGGGGAAATCGTCGGCGTAGGCGGCCAGATGCTCTGCCAGCGTCTCGTCGGCTTCCGTACGGGCGCGCTCCAAGACGCTGGGGTCGTCGTAGAACTCCTCGCCGGTCAGTCCGCCGTAGGCATGCACTGCGGTCAGCGAGGTGCCCAGCGACGCGGCTTGATCGAAACCGTGCGCGATGACCGACTCCGACAGTGGGGAGTCGTCGACGCCGACCACGACGGGCCCGGTGCCGGGGCGGTCGTCCACCGCGTCGTCCCTGCCGGGCACGACGACCACCGGGCAGTTCGCGTGCGCGGTGATGTCGGTGCTCACCGAGCCCATCAGCAGCCCTTGGACTCCGCCGAGGCCGCGGCGTCCGACGACCAGCAGGTGCGCCCGCGTCGAAGCATCGCGCAGGACCAGCGCGGCCCTGCCCTCGACGATGTGCCGATGAGCGGTGACGTCAGGCGCGACCTCCGCCGCGAGGTCGGTCGCGGTCTGCGTCGCGGTCTCGGCGAATGCCCGGGCGGCACGGATGGCGGCGTCTTCCGCGGAGAGGCCGGCGAAGCTGAACTGTGGGCTGAACGGGTGGACGGCACTGACGATGTGCAGGTCGCGGTGCAGGCGAGCGGCGGCCAGTGCGGCCCAACGTGCGGCGTTCAGGGCCTCGACGGAACCGTCGACGGCGACTACGACGGGGGCATCGGCTGACGACATCTCGACATCCTCTCCTCTATTCTCCACCTCCGCCGGGGGCTGCGGCGGTGCTCGGACGACTCAGCAGCTTGACGTCGTCTCGCTTCGACTCTACTGACGGCCGATTGGCTGGGGCGGTGCCGTCGCAGCGAACGTCGGGTCAGGAATCAGCTGGCGCGTAGAGACAGATCGTCCTGGTGTTCTACGCGGTGACCGCGCAGGCGCCGGCCGGCGACACGATGAAGGTCTTCCGAGGTCTGTCGAACTCGAGGTGAGCCGACCGGCCGGGCTTCGAGTGTCCGAGAAGTGTCCAATTTCTTGGACAATCCGGTGCGGTCGGTCTCTTGAAGAATGGTGCCGTATGCGCGGACGCACGACCAGCGGCGTTCCGGCGAAGATCTCATCCGATTGGGAGGATTACCAATGCTGAGATTCGACGGCAAAGTCGCACTGATCACGGGTGCCGGTCGCGGCCTCGGACGGTCGCACGCAGAACTGCTCGCCGAGCGGGGAGCCGCTGTGGTGATCAACGACCTCGATTCGGCTGCGGCGCAGGAGGCCGTCTCCGCGATCACCGCGGCGGGCGGACGCGCGGCAGTGGCGACGGGCGACATCACCAAGGACGCGGAGGCGGTCGTGAACGCGGCGGTCGACGCCTTCGGGCGGCTCGACATCGTGGTGAACAACGCGGGCGTGGACAGCCCGTCCCCGTTCGGCCCCACGGCGGTCGACTCGATCAGGCGGCACATGGAGATCAACTTCCTCGGAACCGTCGCCGTCACCGCGGCGGCATGGCCGCACCTGGTGGCGAACAGCGGTCGGGTGGTCAACACCTGCTCGCCGACGCTGTCGGGCTGGGAGGGCGAGAGCGCCTACGTGGCGTCGAAGGGGGCCGTGTACGTCTTCACCCGGACGGTGTCGATCGCGGCGCTCAAGTCCGGAGTCCGCGTCAACGCGATCGCCCCGACCGCGTACACCCGGATGGCGTCCGAGGCGGATCTGCCGGATGCGCTGAAAGAGAACCTCAAAGCCAACTACACGACAGCGATGGTGTCGCCGGTAGTCGCCTACCTCGCGCACGAGGAGTGCAGCATCAGCGGAGAGACGATCCTTGCGCAGGGCGGACTGATCCAGCGCTTCTCGCTCGCGATGAACGACGGCTACACGAACACGGAGATCACTCCGGAGGACGTGAAGGATCATCTCGAGGAGATCCTCGACGACAGCTCGGCGAAGCCGCTCGGTGTGGTGGGGTCCGAGAGCGAGACCTCGCTGCTCGATCTGTTCGAGTGAGCTGTCCCCGTCACGACGTCGGCGGGGCAGTAGCGTCAGGCGGCGGTGAGGCGGGCCAGGTAGCCATCGATGCGGGAGTCCTCCGGTCCGGGCGGGGCGTGTGGACCCTGATCGGGGAGCAGCTCCGCGTGGTGAATGTGGTTGACCCGCCACGCTTTCCGCCCGTGGCCAGTCGTGATCGGACGCCAGGCGACGCGTCCGGCGTGCGGGCCGTCGTTCAGGATCATGGTCTCCCAGTCGCCGAGCATCTTGCCGACCGACCGATTATGCCGTCCGCACGCGGCGCCGAGGTGATCGATGTTCGTCGGGCCGCCGTCGGCGGAATCCGGGAAATGATGGGCTTCTGTTCGCGCGAACGGCGCCGTGCAGCCGGGTGCGGTGCAGCCGCGGTCGCGGGCGAACAGCATCAGACGTTGAGCCTTCGAGGCGAGGCGCCGTCCCCGACCCAGGTAGAGCGGCTGACCCTGGCGTGGGAGAACACCGCCAGATGCGGCGTCGCGCCGGATGCCGCCTCGACCAGCTCGGCCACCGGCAACCTTGTTCCGGTCGCGGTGAGTGCGATTCCGGCGTGTTCGCGGAGTTCTTTGTCGGTGACGGTGATGACCAGCTGCGACGACAGCCGCCCACCGCCGGTGGTGCCTGCGGCGGTGAACGCCCGCTCAGCATCCAGCAGGGCGACGAGCGCGTCGTGGCCGCGTTGCCCGGCGGTGCGATCATCGCGCTCGGCGGCCGCGGCGAGCGCTGCTGGGTCGGCTGCCTCGCGTGCGCCGCATGGGGAGTCGGGGTCGGCGGGGTTGTTCATGCCGGGCGCGGCCCAAGACTCGAGCGTTACCTCCAACTTGGCCCGCAGAGCCGGGGTCAGGGAGGCGGTGACTTTGCTCATCAGCTGCCGGTCCTGCGGCATGAGCGCGAACTTCCGCCGGCGTTTGCGGTCCCGCTCGTCAGTGAGTGACCCGTCCGGGTCGAGATGGGCCAGGAGTCGGTGTCCGGCGGTGCGGACTCCTTCCGGGGTCAGCTCCCGGGCCACCGAAGCCAACTGGACTTCGGCGAGTTTGCGGGTCTGAGTGTCGACGGCGGCGGGGATCTTGTCCATGATCGCGTCGATCTCCAGCACATGCGCGGTACCGATGGCTCCGGCATTGACCGCCTCGGCCGTGGCCGGACACGCCGGCGTGAGAGTTTGGCCTTGCATGCCGGTGAATCGGCCGATCGCCGCGACAGAGGTCCGCCGACGACGGGCTTCACCGTCGCCGAGGTGAAGCCCCGACGACAGGTATTGATGCAGTGACAGGAAGCCGTCTTTGCGGTAGGCGCCGCGGTCGGAGACTTCCACCAGCAGGGCCGCGTCTACCCCGTCCAGCCGGCGATGCACGTGCTCGAGGGCTTCGGCGGTCTCCAGCAACTCGCGTTCGGTCACGGCGGCGAAGCGAGCGGCGGCGAGCCGGGTCGTAGCGGCTTCGATGACCGCGGCTAGCGCGGCCGGGTCCTCCGGCAACACCAGCGACGACTGTGCATCCATCCTGCTCACCGCCTCCCCGTGGTGCTCGACGACTGTGTGATCGTCGGTATGGGTGAACACTATCCCGGCCCTACGACAAAACGGCCTGACCTGCGTATGCACGGACCACTGCATCGCGTGGCCCTCGCCACAGCACCATCTGATAACGTGTGTTTGCACACTCGCGTGAGTGTGGAGACCTGCGAAGTGCTGCCATCCGACTACGCTCCTGGTTCATGACTGACTACCCCGAGACGGCCGCCATGGCCGTCGTCGCGCGCGGAATCGCCCAGAAGGGCCCGTGGGGACAGGTGTACGGTCCCCTCGACCTCGACATCCCGATGGGCGGGCTCACCGTATTGCGCGCCGAGCCGGGTCCCGGACGCACGGCGCTGCAGATGACGATCGCCGGCCGGATGAAAGCCAAGACCGGGCGGCTCGACGTGCTCGGCCGCACGTCCGCGCGAGCGATCTTCAAGGTCGCCTCGCTCGCGGGGGTCGCCGCCCTCGACGACGTGTACACCTCGGTCCGAGTGGTCGACCTGCTGACCGAGAAGATGCGGTGGGACGCGCCGTGGTACCGGCTGATCCGGAGATCGACCGAACAGGATCTGGAGCGGATCTGCCGTCCGGTGTTCGGCGACCTGCCGTTGCCGGATCTCACCGCATACGTCGAGGAGCTCTCCGAACTCGACGGCCTGCTGCTGCGCGTCGCCCTGGCCAACACCCGGCGGCTCCCGTTGCTGGTGGTCGGCAACATCGACCAGGTGTCCAGCGACGACGATCAGCGCATCCTGATCTCCCGTCTGGCCGAGCTGGGAACCGGACAGACGGTCGTCACGACCACGGTGAACCGCATCGATCCCGCACTCGGGTACCGGGCGTTGATCGACGTTCCGTCGATGCTGCCGAGAGAGACTTTCCACGCGCCCGCAGGCGCCGACTCCGAGGGGGAGATCTGATGCTGGCGGGAATGTCGCTGGGCACCGAGCTGAAGCGCTACTCGAAGGGGGCGATGCCGCGCATCGCCATCGTCACGATCATCCTCATGCCGCTGCTCTACGGTGCGATGTACCTGTGGGTGTTCTGGAATCCGTTCGACGAGGTCTCGAAGGTCCCGGTGGCACTGGTGAACGAGGACCAGGGCGTGAAATCGGGCGCGTTCGAGATCAACGCGGGCGATCAGGTCGCAGACCAGCTGCTGACCTCCGGACAGCTCGACCTGCACGAAGTGAACGCCGATGAGGCGGCCACGGGCCTGGCCCACGGAGACTACTACTTCACCATCACCATCCCGCACGATTTCACGTCGGCGATCACGTCGGCGACCACACCGAATCCGCACAAGGCGAAGATCGAGTTCACCTTCAACGACGCCAACAACTACCTAGCGGGCATCATCGGGCAGAACGCCGCGGCGCAGGTGACCCAGGCGATCAACGACAAGGTCGGCCAGCAGGCGGTGGACCAGGTGCTGGTCGGACTCACCACGGCGGGCAAGGGCATCGAGAAGGCGGCGGACGGATCGGCGCAACTCGCCGACGGACTGCACACGGCGAACTCCGGCGCACACGAACTGGCCTCGGGATCACGCGAACTCGCGACCAACATGGTCACCGCCCGGGACGGCTCCGCCGAACTCGCCGCGGGGACGGCACAACTCGCGAACGGGATCGACGCGGCCACCACACCACTGCTCGGATTGCTCAACAGCGTGCAGTCGTCGGGGGTGAAGCCCTCTGCGTACGCGAACGACGCCGCGAAACTGTCGTCGGACCTCTCCGGCGTGCTCGACCTGATCAGCGCTGCCGGTGCCGGACAATCGCAGGCGGAGAAAGCCGTCTCACAGGTCGCCACCGCTCTCCGCAACAGTTCCGACCCCAACATGCGCGCCCTCGCGAACGGGCTCGCGCCGGTTCAGGACTTCCTCCGAACCCAGGGTGTGACGCCGTCGACCACCGCGACCGTGAATCGGTTGGCGAAACAGTCCGACGCCCTGTCGGCCCAGCTCGGGGACGCGAACTCACCGTTGCGCAGCACCTTGGCGATGCTCGAGAACGGCGGTCTGGCGAGCAAGGTGGGCGAACTGCGTGACGGTGCCGGACAGCTGAAAACCGGTGCGGCGCAACTGCACAGCGGACTCATCCAGCTCACCGACGGCAGTGAACGCCTGGCGACCGGGGCCGGTCGACTGGCCGACGGCACCACCGAACTGTCCTCGGGTGCCGACGAACTGTCGAGCGGGCTCGCCGACGGGGTGAAGCAGATCCCGAACTTCGGCGGCACCGAGCAGCGGCTCAAGACCGCGTCGAATCTGTCGCAGCCGGTCGCGCTGAGCACGTTCACCGAGAATCGCGCGCCCACCTTCGGCACCGGCTTCGCGCCCTTCTTCCTGTCGTTGGCGATGTTCATCGGCGCCATCATCATCTGGATGATGCTGAAGCCGCTGCAGTCGCGGCCGGTGATCGGCGGCCTCGGCGGTCTGCGATCGGTCCTCGCGTCGTACTGGCCGGCAGTGCTGATCGCCGTCGCGCAGGTCGTGGTCATGTTCGTGGTCGCGCACTTCGCGGTCGGACTCGACGCCTTCCATCCGCTGGGCATGGTCGGTTTCATGCTTTTGGTGTCGGTCACCTTCCTGGCGATGATCCAGATGTTCAACGCGGTCCTGGGAGCGGCCGTCGGCCGGGTGGTGTCGCTGGCGTTCCTGATGGTGCAGATCGTCGCGTCGGGCGGCATCTATCCGGTTGAGACCACAGCGACACCGGCTCAATGGTTCCACCCCTACGACCCCATGGGCTACGCCGTCACCGGTCTCCGCCAGGTCGTCAGCGGCGGCATGGATCACCGGCTGTGGGTGTCCGTGGCGGTCCTGGCCGGGGTGACGGTGGTGTCGCTCGCGATCAGTTCCTGGGCGGCCAGACGCAACCGGCAGTACACCATGACGCAGTTGTATCCGCCCATCGAAGTGTGAGCCGGGCCAGATTCCCCGGTGAGACGCGGCGTAGCTCGTGTCGAGGTCGCCGGTCCTCATCGGGGAATCTGATCCGTGAAGTGGCTGCGAAGGTGTGCGCCGCGGCGGATCGCCGTCATGATCCGGGCATTGGTGTCCGGCCAGCGGAAGACCACGTCGTCGTAGGTGAACCGCAGCGGGTAATAGCCCAGTTCGAGAGCGATGGCATCGCGGGTTCGATCGTTCTGGAAATGTGTGCGGTCGCCGTGGAATTCCCATCCGTCGATCTCGATGCTCAGCCAGCGGCCTACCACCAGGTCCACGCGCCCCAGACCGTCGATCACCACCTGTATCCGGACCTTGACGTTCTGGCTGCGCAGCCGAAACCTGGTCATCGTCTCGGGCCCCGACTCGGCCCGGCCGTCGCAACGGTCGAGGAGCTTCGTGATGTGCCGGGGCGCCGAGCGGAACTGGTACTCGATCTGTTCGGCGGTCATGAGGCGTTTGTTGAGAATCGAATCGCAGACCACGACGAAGCCCTCGTCGTCGAGGCATCGCGCGGCATGCCGGAGGGCAGTGGGAACGTCGTCGACCAGCCCGTACTCCGGTTCGGGCCGACCGAACTGCCGGCAGAACGGTCCCTTCCGGCTCCGAATCGCCGAGCTGTTCCCCCGGACATGGAACCGATGGTCCTCGGGCGTCCAGACGCCGTGCCGATTCAGTGCGGTGACGCAGCTGATGACGCCGCCTCGTCGGACGGCGGCGACGTCGGCGGCAGAGGGCTCACCCACCGCGTACCAGCCGTGCCGGAGTCGCCGCGCGGTCTTCTCGCGGATGAGGATGTCGAGGTCGCCGCGGCCGAGCGTCGCGAGGAGTTCGCGGTGCGGATACACCCCGTCCGGAATGCGTTCCATGCCGCCACGATCGTCCGAATACGGATGCAGCACATGGCTTTCGGCGGTTCAAATGCAGATTGTGGACCGATCGGGGATTCCCCACAGCATCGTGCCGGACGGATCAGGTTCCCCGCTCAGCGGCACCACGCCCTGTGGGGGAGGTGGTAGCGCTGAGCGGGGAAATCGGTCCGAGCCAGCCCCGAACCGCGCAGGTTCAGACGAAGACCACGAAGCCCGCAGCGATCACGACCATCGCCACGGTGAGCGCCCACACCGCGGCGGGACCGGGCATCTGTCCGCCGTTGTCGAGGACGTGGTTGACCCGCTGCCACCGCCACGCACCGGTCAGGGCTGCCAGTGCGCCGAGGACGACGAGCGAGACGCCCAGGGCGGTCTTGGAACCGGTGACCCCGAAGTCGTCCACGATGTGCAGGACCGCGACGCCGGCCGCGATGAGTCCGAGCGCGGTACGGAGCCATGCGAGCATGGTCCGTTCCGCGGCGAGGGTGAAGCGTGCGTCGGTGGCGCCCGGGGGCGGCGGCGAGGGGGTTCGATCCTGCTCAGTCATAGCGGTGCCGGTTCATCATTCCGTGACGTCGTGGTCGTGATGTCACTGTCTTGACGTCTGCTGTGCGAGTTCGATCAGCTTCGCCGTCGTCCGAAGATTACGTCCGGTGCCGGTGACACCGAGCCCTTTGGCGATGCGCGCGGGCGTCAGCTTGGAATTGCCCACGCCGGCGGGCGCGGGATAGTCGATGTGAAGATCCCTGCCGATCACTCGCATGCGTTCGCCGTTCCCGAAGTCGCGGGCGCAGAACTCGGCGGCGGCGTCCGGATCGGGTACTCCGGTGAGGAAGTAGATGAGTCCGTGCGGCGGGTCGCCGAACGGATAGTCGGCCAGTGCTCGGGACATCTCGTCGGGGGTGCGGCCGATGGCTTCCCGGAAGTACCCGAATTCGTCGGAGATCGCCTGCTCCAGGGCGCGGTCGAACCCCTCGGGATCTCCCGGCGGTGTGCACAGGAGATTGCCGGAGGCGATGTACGTGCTGACGTCGTCGGCACCGAGTGCGGTGGCGATCTCGCGCAGGCGCGCCATCGGCAGCTTGGCGCCGCCGACGTTCACAGCGCGGATCAGAACGATGCGGCCAGCGGCCATTCGGATCTCCTCATCCGGTAGCGTTGGACGTCATGAGCGACGCCGGAACCACTTCGAAGATAGTGGAGATCTCGACTGATGGTGCGTGCCTCGGAAACCCGGGCCCCGGGGGCTGGGGAGCGATCCTGCGCTACGGCGACATCGAGAAGGAGATCTCCGGCGGCGAGGCCGACACCACCAACAACCGGATGGAGCTGACCGCGGCGATCGAGGCGCTCCGTGCGCTGAAGCGACCGTCGACCGTGATCCTTTACACCGACTCCAGCTACGTCCGGAACGGGATCACGAAGTGGGTCGCGGGCTGGCAGCGCAATGGCTGGAAGACGGCGAGCAAACAACCGGTCAAGAACGCCGACCTGTGGCAGGAGCTCATCGCCGCCGAGGACGTGCACACCGTCGAGTGGCGCTGGGTGAAGGGCCACGCCGGCGACAAGTACAACGAGATCGCCGACACCCTGGCCACGAGTGCGGCCCGAAGGCTGCGGGACGGCTAGGACAGGACCCCGCACCTCACCGCACCACACGAGGGAACGAAGAACGACGAGAGCGCTCACACGGGAGCGTCCACATCCTCGATCGGCGCCGAGAACTGGGCGTTGTACAGCCGGAAGTACGCGCCACGACGCTCCAGCAGCGACTCGTGGTCGCCCTGTTCGACGATCTGCCCGTTCTCCATCACCACGATCAGGTCCGCGTTGCGGATCGTCGAGAGCCGATGCGCGATCACGAAGCTCGTGCGGTCCTTGCGGAGATTCGCCATCGCCTTGCCGATGAGCAGTTCGGTGCGGGTGTCGACCGAACTGGTGGCCTCGTCGAGGATGAGGATCGTCGGCTTGGCGAGGAAGGCGCGCGCGATGGTGATCAGCTGACGCTCACCCGCGCTCACTCCGCCGCCCTCGTCGTCGATCACGGTGTCGTACCCGTCCGGCAGGGTGCGGACGAAGTGATCGACGTGGCTGATCCAGGCCGCCTCCATGACGTCCTCACGGCTGGCGGCGGGATCGCCGTAGGCGATGTTGTCGTAGATCGTGCCGCCGAACAGCCACGAGTCCTGTAGCACCATGCCGGTGCGCTCCCGCAGGTCATCGCGGGTCATCTCGGACGAGTCCACACCGTCGACGAAGATGGTTCCGCCGTCTATCTCGTAGAACCGCATGATGAGGTTCACCAGGGTCGTCTTGCCGGCACCGGTCGGTCCGACGATCGCGATCATGTCGCCCGGCTTGGCCTCGAGTGAGAGGTTCTCGATCAGCGGCTGGTCCGCGCGGTAGCGGAACGAGACGTCGTCGAAGACGATGTGTCCCTCGTCCACCGCGGGAGTCTTGGGCGCTGTCGGATCCGGCTGCTCCTCGTCCTCGTCGAGAACGTCGAAGATGCGTTCGGCGGAGGCGACGCCGCTCTGCATGAGGTTGAACATCGAGCCGATCTGGGTGAGCGGCTGGGTGAACTGGCGCGAGTACTGGATGAACGCCTGCACCTCGCCCAGGCTGAGCTGTCCGGAAGCGACGCGCAGACCGCCGACCACCGCCACCGCCACGTAGTTCAGGTTCCCGAGGAACATGATCGTCGGCATGACGATGCCGGAGATGAACTGAGCGCGCCACGACGAGGCGAAGAGCTTCTCGTTCCGGTCGTCGAAGACGCGTTCGACCTCGGCTCGCCTGCCGAAGGCGGTGACCAGTTCGTGGCCGGTGAAGGCCTCTTCGATCTGCGCGTTGAGGGCGCCGGTACTGGTCCACTGACCCACGAAGTGCGGCTTGGACCGCTTGGCGATCAGTGCGGTGGCGATCGCCGCGACCGGAACGGTCGCGATCGCGATCAGCGACAGCAGCGGCGAGATCGTCAGCATCATGATCAGAATCGCGACCACCATCAGCAGGGAGTTGAGCAGCTGGCTGATGGTCTGCTGCAACGACTGCGACAGGTTGTCGAGGTCGTTGGTGACGCGGCTGAGCAGATCGCCGCGCGCCGAGGCATCGTAGAACGACAGCGGAAGTCGGTGGATCTTGCTCTCCACCTCGGCTCGCAGCTTCGTCACGGTTCCGACGACGACCTTGTTCAGCAGATAGGCACCGAGCCAGCCGAGCACCGCCGAGGCCGCGTACAGGGCCAGCACGGTCGCCAGAATCCGGCCGACGGCGGTGAAATCGACTCCGTGGCCGGGGATCACGTCCATCGACGAGACCATGTCGGCGAAGGTGTTCTGGCCCTTGGCGCGCAGGCCTTCGACAGCCTGCTCCTTCGAGATGCCCGACGGCAGCCGCGCCCCCACCACACCGGCGAAGAGTTCGTCGGTGGCGTCGCCGAGCACCCGCGGGGCGTACGCGGTCAATGCGACGGATCCCACGATGGAGCCCAGGACCACGAGCATCTTTCCTCGATGATCACCGAGACGACGAACGAGGCGCTTCAGCGACGGTTTGAACGACTTGGCCTTCTCCAGCGTGGGAGCGGCTCCGGGAGGTCCGCCGCGGGTCATGCGCCTGCTCCGATCGACAGCTGAGACTCCGCGATCTCAGCGTAGGTGGGACACGACTGCAGCAACTCGGTGTGGGTGCCCAGACCGACGATCGTTCCGCGGTCGAGGACCACGATCTGGTCGGCGGCGGTGATCGTCGAGATGCGCTGTGCGACGACGACCAGCGCCGCATCGCGGGTGGCGGGCACCAGGGCCTCGCGCAGACGCGAGTCGGTGGTGAGATCGAGCGCCGAGAACGAGTCGTCGAACAGGTAGATCGACGGCTTCCGGATGAGTGCTCGCGCGATCGCCAGCCGCTGACGCTGACCGCCGGAGACCGTGGTACCGCCCTGTGCGACCGGAGTGTCGAGACCGTCGGGCATGGCGCGGACGAAATCGGCGGCCTGCGCGATCGTCAGGGCCTCCCACATCTCGTCCTCGGTGGCATCCGGTTTGCCGTTCCGGAGGTTGCTCGCGATGGTGCCGGAGAAGAGGTAGGGGCGCTGGGGGACGAGACCGAAGTGCCTGCGCAGTGCGTCGGGGTCGGCGTCGCGCAGGTCGGTGCCGCCGATCGTGATGGATCCGCCGGTCACGTCCAGCATCCGCGGCAGGAGGTTGATCAAGGTGGTCTTGCCCGATCCCGTCGATCCGACGACGGCGGTGGTGGTGCCGGGCGCGGTCTGGAAGCTGATCCCGCTGAGCACGGGCTCGTCGGCGCCCGGGTAACGGAATTCGACGTCGTCGAGGCGCAGGACGGCCGGATCGCCGACGATCGGTTGCGGGGCGGCCGGCGCGGTCACGGTGGTCTCGGTGTCGAGGACCTCGCAGATGCGGTCGGCGCAGACGCCCGCCCGAGGCGCCATCATCGCGAGGAACGAGGCCATCATCACCGACATCATGATCTGCATGACGTAGCTGATCATGGCGGTGAGCGCGCCGATCTCCACCGATCCGTCGTTGACCGCGTGCGCGCCGAACCAGAGCACCGCGACCAGCGTCAGGTTGGTGATGAGCATGACGGACGGGAACATCAGCGCCATCATGCGGCCGACGCGGAGGGACGCCTCGGCGAGGTCGTCGTTCGCGCTGCCGAAGCGTTCGGTCTCGTGCTGTTCACGGACGAAGGCACGCACCACGCGAATGCCGGTGACCTGCTCGCGCATGATGCGGTTGACGTTGTCGATGCGCGTCTGCATCGCGCGGAACCCGGGGATCATGCGCGAGATGATGAGGCCCATCGTGATCCCGAGAACCGGGACGGCCACCACCAGCACCCATGAGATGGGCGCTGCCACCCGTAAGCCCATCACGATGCCGCCGATGCCCATGATCGGAGCCGTCACCAGGATCGACATCGCCATGACCGCCAGCAGCTGTACCTGCTGCACATCGTTGGTGGTGCGGGTGATGAGCGAGGGGGCACCGAACCTGCCGACTTCTCGGGTGGAGAATCCGTTCACCCGGTGGAGCAGATCGTGCCGGATGTCGCGGCCGCCGCCGAGCGCGGCCCGCGAGCCGAAGTACATCGCGGCCACCGAACCCGCGATCTGCGCGAGCGACACCAGCAGCATCCAGCCTCCGGTGGAGAGGATGTAGCCGGTGTCGCCGTTGGCGACGCCGATGTCGATGATGTCGGCGTTCAGGGTGGGCAGATACAGCATCGCGGCGGTCGCCACCAGCTGGAGGCAGACCACCGCGACGACCGCGCCACGATAACGGAGGACATACGTCCGCAGTAGGCGAATGAGCACGGGTCCACATTACGTGCGGTGTGTGACACGCGCGATCGGGATTCGCGCGCCGCCCGTGCGGCGCTACGTGAGCGCGACCGCAGCCTCCGGGGTGTATGTCAGGTACGTGAAGGACTCGAAGAAATAGAGGTTCACCGTGTCGGCGTCGTGCGAGTCGTAGCCGATCGACACGTCCTGACCGATCGACAGTTCGAAGTCGCCACCCCGGGTGCTCAGCAGGAAGCCGCTGGAGATGGCCGGCGCCCAGACGATCTCGCCGTCGACCAGGATCCGGCGCAAGTGGTCGCGCACCGGGTTGCCGTGATCGGAGGTCTCGTTCACCTGCGTGTAGTGCTCCGCCGAGAGCGCGAGCGAGTACGGTCCGTCGACCGACTCCAGACGCAGCTTGCTGATCGCCTGGCTGATGGCCTCCGGGTAATCGCGGACGTCGTCGGGCAGCGCGATCGAGTTCACGCCGGACTCGTGGGCGATGCCGTTGATCTTGGCGGCCGCGTAACCCTCGAAGATCGCGCGGTCCTCGGCCAGAGCCAGTTCGCGCGCGGCGCGAACCACGGGGTCCCAATCGGAATCGGAGGCGCCGCGGTCGACGTTGTCGATCGCCTCCCGGGTGACGGTGAACGGCACCTTGAACTCCACCAGCGGCTGAGTGTGGCGCAGGAAGGCGGTGATCCCGTCGGCCGGCGAGTCGATCTTGGTGCGGTGCCCGCGGGTGACGGAGTCGACGTCCAGTCCCAGCGGACCCTTCACGTCGACGAGACGACGACCGGCGATGTTCCGCTTGAACGAACGGGACGCCTCCTCCTCGATCTCGGCCCACGCAGCGGCGGAGATGGGAGCGAGTTCGCGGTGCAGATTGTTCATCGTGTTTCCTAACTCGGTGTGGTCGTGCGGTGGTCGGAGGGAACTGGGACTGTGGGAACTGTGACTGGGAACGCTGACCGGCCCGAGCGGCCGGTGATCGCCGGCTATCGGAGGGAGCCGATTCCGAGCGAGCCGTCCGACCGGGCGTCGGGCTGTTCCGGGGCGGTCTCGGGGACCGGGCCGGGGGCGGGCGGCTGTTCCTCGAGGAAGTCGCGGGTGGGCACGAAGAACTGCGCTCCGCTGACCGCGGTGGTGAAGTCGAGCAGACGATCGTAGTTGCCCTCGGGCTCGCCGATGAACATCCGGCGGAGCATCTCCTCGCTCACATCAGGCGCGCTCGAGTACGCGATGTAGAACGTGCCCTTCTCTCCGCTTCCGGAGATGTCGCCGTACGGCATGTTGTCGCGCACCACGTTGATCTCGTTGCCCTCGTCGTCGGTCACGACGTTGAGCGCGATGTGCGAATTGGTCGGCTTCACATCGTCGTCCATCTCGATGTTCTCGAGTTTGGTGCGGCCGATCGCGTTCTCCTGCTCGGGCACCGGGAGACCGTTCCACGACTCGAAATCGGTGACGTACCGCTGCGTGACGACGTAGCTGCCGCCGGCGAAATCCGGATCCTCGTCGCCGACGGTGATGGCGTCGATCGCCTCCTGCCCGACCGGGTTCTCGGTGCCGTCGACGAAACCGATGAGGTCGCGCATGTCGAAGTAGCGGAAGCCGTGAACCTCCTCGACGGTGGTCACGGCGTCGCCGAGGCGTTCGGTCCAGCGCTGGCCCACTTCGAAGCACAGGTCCATGCGGTCGGCCTTCACGTGCAGCAATAGGTCGCCCGGGGTGGCGGGCGCCGAGTGCACGGAACCGGCCAGCGCGGTGAACGGCCGCAGCGACTTCGGGCGCGGGCCGGCGAACAGCCGATCCCATGCCTGCGATCCGATTCCGACGATCGCCGTCAGCGCCGACTCGGGGGCGCGGGAGCCGACCGCCGTCGACAGTCCGGGCAACTCGGCCAGCGCGTCGCGCACCGCGGCCTCGCCGCCGTCGTTGACGGTGAACACGAGAAAGGCGGCGGCGCCGGTCTTACGGGTGAGGATCGTCTGAGGCGTGGGCACGGAACCAGCCTAACGCGGCGATCGGACAGTTTCCGGCGCAGACTCACGATGGCCGGCACCCTGGCGGGTGCCGGCCATCGTGAGCGGTGTGTCCGATCAGAAGAACGCGGGGCGGAACGTGGTGGCCCACGACTGCTTGAAGCGGTCCTGCCAGTAGTCCCACCAGTGCGCGCCGTCCGGAGTGATGTGCGTGGTGAGGTGCACGCCGGGGACGGTGGCGACGCGGGCGATGTACAGCTGGGAGCTGGTCGACGCCGCGACCTCCAGCGGAACCATCTGGGCGAACTTGACGGGGTTGAAGCTGCCGCTGCCCGGAGTCAGGCTCGAGTCGTACTTGCTGCCGACGCCGGTCCCGGAGGACACGTACACGTAGTGCCCGGCCAGGTTGCCCGCCGACAGGAACGGGTCGTTGGCGAACCACTCGCCTGCGGGGTAGAAGCCCCACATGTTGGTCGGGTTGCCGCCCATCTCGGCCACCGAGGCCTGGATGCCCTGGGTGAAGCCGGGCATGGTGACGGTCGGGTAGCCGCTGTAGGACGCGACCGCCTTGTAGAAGCTGGGGTGTCGCGAGGCCAGGTTCAGGGCCGCGGTCCCCGACATCGACAGGCCGGCGATGCCGTTGCGTCGGTTGTCGCTGTTGTGGTGCTTCTTCATGTACGCGGGCAGCTCACGCGTCAGGAAGGTCTCCCACTTGTTGACGCCGAGCTTCGGGTCGCGCTGCTCCCAGTCGGTGTAGAAGCTGCCGCCGCCGCCGAACGGGATCGCGACGTTGGTGCCCTTGCCGACCATCCAGCTGTCGACCTTGGTGTTCTGCAGCCAGCCGCTGGTGTTGTTCGGGGCGCGCAGGCCGTCGAGCAGGTAGAGCGTCGGCTTCGGGCCGCTCCCGCCGCCGTCGACGATGCGGACCGGGACTTTGCGGTGCATCGCGTTCGAGTACACGTACTCGGTGGTGCCTGCGGCCTGTGCCTGCGGCGTGACGGAGACTGCGGTGCCGACGAGGGTCGCCAGGGCGGCGATCGCGATCGTCAAGCGCTTGCCGACGCTCTTTCGCATATGAATCCTTCGGTCTGTTCGGTCGCGGGAGCGACTGTCGTGTCACCGGATCGGGGCCGGAGCGGTGCCCCGATCTCGATCCGTGAGCCGATCGGCCCGAGTCGCCGCGGGTCGATCGACCCGCAGCACCCCCGCACGAGTGGTGAGATTAACGGACTCCCGACGCTGCCGCAAAGGCAAGAGGGCGGTTCGGTGCTGGTCGTAGCCGTTTCGGGACCCGTTTGCGGCGGTCAGGTCACAAATCGATAAACCTCGCGGGATTTGTCGGCGACGGCGCCGGATTCAGGCCATCCGGACGTAGCCGTCATCGCCGAGCTCGTACACGGGGTCCGCGCCGGTATTCGCGTAGCCCTCCTCGCGGAGCGCAACGCGCTGATTCTTGAAGGTCGACGTGCGGGCCAGCGCCGGCACCACCCGGAGGTACAGCGGCACCGCGTAGTGCGGTAGCCGGGCGCGCAGCTCGGCTGCGACCAGCCGGGGGTCGAAGTCGTCCTCGACGACCACCGCGGCCATCCCGGCGCGACCGTCGGCACCCGGCACCGCCACCCCGTAGACCACCGACTCGGCGACGCCGGGCACCGCGTTCAGTGCGGCCTCCACCTGGGTGGTCGCCACGTTCTCGCCCTTCCAGCGGAAGGTGTCGCCGAGGCGGTCGACGAAGGCGACGTGCCGGAACCCGACGTCGGCCACCAGGTCGCCGGTGTTGAAGTAGGAGTCGCCGTCCTTGAGGGCGTCGCGGACGATCTTCTTCTCGGTGGCGGCGGGATCGGTGTATCCGTCGATCCGGGCCAGCCGGGTGATCTTCCCGAGCAGCAGTCCGGGTGTGCCCTTCGGGACCTCGATCACGCGGCCGTCGGGGCCGCGGACCGGCAGTCCGGTCGCTTCGTCCGCTTCGACCACGATGTACGGCAGGGGACAGAAGCCGACGGTCTTGCGCTGATCGAGGATGTTGACGAACCCGATGTTCGATTCGCTCGCGGCGTAGAACTCGACGATCCGGTCGATCCCGAACCGGTCGGCGAATTCGTCCCAGATCTCCGGGCGCAGGCCGTTGCCCGCGGCCAGCCGGATCGAATGCGCGCGGTCGGTGGGCCGGGGCGGCTGAGCCAGCAGGTAGCGGCAGAGTTCGCCGATGTAGCAGAAGGCCGTCGCCTCGTTCTCGATGGCCTCGTCCCAGAAGCGGCTCGCCGAGAACTTCGGACTGATGGCCAGGCAGGCGCCGGCCGCGAGCGCCGTCGCGACACAGACCGTCAGCGCGTTGTTGTGATAAAAGGGCAGCGTGACGAACAGGACGTCGTCGGACCGCAGCCGCAGGCCCATCGAGAATCCGTTCATCGCGGTCTGCCAGCGCCCGTGGCTCATCACGCTGGCCTTGGGCCAGCCGGTGGTACCCGAGGTGAAGATGTAATACGCGGGGTCGTCGGCTCGCACATCCGCGGTCGCGCGCGGGTCCGCTTGCACCGCGGGATTCCGGGCCGCGAGCGCGGAGCCCCGCGCGTCCATCTCGGCCAGGGCGATCGGATCGGTGTCGACGCCGGTGAGGGCGCCGAGTTGCTCGCCGCATTCGTCGTCGTGGAGTACGACGAGCCGGGCGCCGCGGCGGTTCGCGTCGTCGAGCACACCGAAGCTGTGATCCAGGGCGTCGCCCGGCTGCGTGTGGTTCACCATTCCCGTCACCGCGCCGAGCTTGACGATCGCGAGCATCGCGATCACGCATTCCGGACTGTTGTGCGCCATCACCGCGACCACGTCGCCGCGGCGGACCCCGTGCTCGGCCAGCACGGCCGACCACCGGTTGGCGCGGCGGTTGCACTCGCCGTACGTGTGAACGGTGCCGCCGGTGCGGAGGAAGGGACGATCGGGATGGCGTGCCGCCGCCGCGGCGAAGGCCCGGCCCACACTCCATCTCCGGTGTTCGTCGAAATGAATGAGCGACGGCCGTTGCCGGGCCAGGACCGGAACGTCGCGCAGCAGCCCCAGGACGCCCCGCGCCATCGACGCCCAGGTGACGGGATCGGCTGCCGCGGAATGAACGGTCGGGGTCGGTGCGGCCACGGGTGCCTCCTCGTCAGACGAATCGTGCGTGTCGTCTCAGTATCGGGCCGTGCGCGCCGCGGCGTGGCGAGTTCGGTCGCCGCGGGACGTCCCCGCTCTCGCCCGGTGCGCGTGGGACTTCCGCCCGTCGGCGGCCCCGGCCGGCGCGGGTAGTGTCAGTCCCGACGGCCTGTGCGATGGGCCACACATCTTCGCGGAGAGGACGAGTCGGGTGTTGAAGCAGACGCAAGCGGCGGACGCCATTGTGGTGGGCGCGGGGTTGGCGGGACTGGTCGCCACCTACGAACTGACCAAGGCGGGGCGCACGGTGGTCGTCGTCGATCAGGAGAATCGACAGAATCTCGGCGGCCAGGCGTTCTGGTCACTGGGTGGACTCTTCCTCGTCGACAGTCCCGAACAGCGTCGGCTCGGCATCAAGGACTCGCCCGACCTCGCTCTCCAGGACTGGATGGGATCGGCCGGCTTCGACCGCGACGACGAGGACTACTGGCCGCGGCAGTGGGCGCGGGCCTACGTCGAGTTCGCGTCGACGATCAAGCGGCAGTACCTGCACGATCTCGGTCTCCGTTTCACACCGGTGGTCGGATGGGCCGAGCGCGGGGGCGGATTCGCCGACGGCCACGGCAACTCCGTGCCGCGGTTCCACCTCACCTGGGGCACCGGGCCCGAGGTGGTCCGCATCTTCGCCGAGCCGGTACTCGAGGCGGAGAAGCGGGGACTGGTCACCTTCGCGTTCCGGCACCGGGTCGATGAACTGATCGTTGAGGACCGTGCGGCGGTCGGGGTGCGTGGGCGGGTCCTCGAGCCCACCGACGCCGAGCGCGGCGTACCGAGCTCTCGCACCGAGGTCAAAGACTTCGAGCTGCGGGCGGGGGCAGTGATCGTCACCTCCGGCGGCATCGGTCACAACCACGACCTCGTCCGCGAGAACTGGCCCACCGAGCGGCTCGGCCCCGCGCCGGAGTTCATGATCGCGGGCGTTCCCGACTACGTGGACGGACGCATGCTCGGGATCACCGAGGCCGCGGGCGGAAACATCGTCAATCGCGACCGGATGTGGCATTACACCGAGGGCATCATGAACTGGAACCCGATCTGGTCCGACCACGCCATCCGCATCATTCCCGGCCCGTCGTCGCTGTGGCTCGACGCGAACGGAAATCGTCTCCCCGCGCCCAACTTCCCCGGTTTCGACACCAACGCCACCATGAAGGCGATTCTGGACACCGGCTACGACTACTCGTGGTTCGTCCTCACCAAGTCGATCATCGAGAAGGAGTTCGCGCTGTCGGGATCCGAACAGAACCCCGACATCACGGAGAAGTCGCTGAAGACCGCGGCGAGGAGCCGCCTGGCCAAGGGGATGCCGGGGCCGGTGGAGGCTTTCACTCGGCACGGAGTCGACTTCGTGGTCCGCGACAATCTCTCGGATCTGGTGGCCGGGATGAACGAGATCGGCCGCGGCGGCCACGTCGATCTCCAGTCCCTCGAACGGCTCATCTCCGCACGAGATTCACAGGTAGAGAACTCCTACAGCAAAGACGCGCAGATGATGGCGGTGCACAATGCGCGGAACTACCTGGGCGACAAGGTGGTCCGCGTCGCCAAGCCGCACCGTCTACTCGATCCCGCACACGGCCCGCTGATCGCGGTGCGCCTCAACATTCTCACCAGGAAGACGCTGGGCGGTCTCGAGACCAATCTCGACTCGCAGGTGATGCGTCCCGACGGCAGCGCCTTCGACGGTCTGTACGCCGCGGGCGAGGTCGCCGGCTTCGGCGGGGGCGGCGTTCACGGCTACAACGCGCTCGAAGGAACCTTCCTCGGCGGCTGCATCTTCTCCGGGCGCGCCGCGGGACGGGCGGTGGCCCGACAGTCGCGCCTCTGACCGCCGCCGTCCCGGCCGGATCACGCATCCGGCCGGGACGGGGCCGTCGGTCAGCGCTCGTGCCGGCCCGGCTGATCCTGGTCGGGGGTGCGGTAGCGCTCCACGTCGGGCATCGGGCGCGTCGGATCGGCGAACGGATAAGGCGAACCGGACTGCGCGCCCTCAGATCCCGGGATCGGGGCGAATCCGTCGGCGGGAGCCCCGAACGACTGGGTCTGGGCCTCATCCATCGGTGACGAGATCGCACCGTAGCCGCCGATGGCCTGGGTGGACGGCTCCTGCGGAGTCTGCGGCAGCACCGTCGTCGTCTCACCGGCGGAGTACTGCTCGTACGGCCCGCCCTGCGGCGTCGGAATCACCGTGGTCTGGGCCTCCGGGCTCGCGGCTTCGCCCGCACCACCGTCATCCGGCGTCGGCTCGTCGCCGCGGGTCTGGTCGGCGTCGTCCGGCCCGTCGCCGCGTCGGCGCCCCAGCCACACCAGCACGGCCCAGGCGATCAGGAACAGCGCACCGAGCACACCGAGGATGATCGGCGTGATCGTGCCACCCCACTTGAGCTGGTCGAGGTAGCTCTGGGCCCGCTGCGCCTGGTGCGAGACCGTCTCGTCGTTCCACTTGAACGTGCCCTTCAGCGCATCCATGCGGAAGTCGCGGACGGCGCGCGGCGAGTCGTCGCTGTCGTCCGGCGACTTGAAGTACTGCTCCTGGTCCTCTTCGCCGTAGACGATGGTGCCGGTGACGGGCTCCACGTACACATTGCGCGTGGCCTTGGCGTAGCGGTGCATCGTGACGATGTCGTTCGGCTTGACGCCCTTGCCCTTGATGCCCCACCACTTGGCAGGCATGTCCAGGATGGTGCCGAGCGGTGCGTCGCCCTGCGGATTCGGGAGATTCGAGAGGTCGGTCTCGGGAACGTCAGCGACGAAATGGTAGGTCTTGACGCCGTCGATGGTCTTCTCGCCGACGTACTTGGCGATCGCGTCCTGACGGGTGGTGGTGTCGTAGTAGTAGTACTCGCGCTTGCCGACGTCGAATCCGAACTTGTACTGGAAGCCCTTGCGGTCCTCCAGCTTCACCGAGACCTCCTCGACGTTGCCGCCCTCCGGGACCGCCTCCAGCTGCAGTTCGCTCACTGCACCGTTGGGCGCGGATGTCTTGCGATTCACTGACACTCGGTCGACCGTCGCGTTCAGCAGGCCGTCGTTGCACTTGCGGTCGGCGTCGCTCGACGCCATCGTCGGGTCGCTCTCCTTGCCCGCGGCGTCGCGGACGCGGTCGATCTGGACCGTCTGGCCGGACTGCACCGTCGCCTGGTCCTTGTTCGACGGCTCGACGATGACCGACCGCCGCTGCTGCGTCAGATGAGCCTCGAGAGTCGCAGCCTTGGACTTGGTGACCGAGCAACGGTCGAAGATGGTGGCCGGGAAGCGGTTCGCCGAGTCACCGTCGGTGGGAACGGTGGTCGCGACCGACGTGATGTCGAGGTCGAGGGGCACCACCTTCAGCCTCGGCACCAGGTAGGTGGGGACGGCGATGGCCGCGACGATGCACGCGACGCCGAGGAAGGCAAGCAATGCCAGCGCGGCACGTTTCATATCGGGTCGTCTCCTCTGTATCGGTCGATCTGCGTGCTTCGGTCAGCTCTTCGTCGTGTCGGACGCCGGCCGGCGACCACGTCGGTCGCGTTCGGCTTCCTTCATGATTCCCGCCATGTAGCCGTAGATCTCGCGATCGGAGATCGCCTTCCAGCGCGGAGCCAGCAGCTTCATGTATTTCTCTACATACAACAGTTGTTTGCCGACGAGCACCAACTCCCGCGGAAGCCGCGCGTCGTGGGCTTTCGCGACTGCGGCGAGCCGGCGCCCCAGATCGGTGTACGACATCGAGGCCATGTCGGTGGCCGACAACGGTGCGGCCACCTTCTCGATGTCGGCGCCGCCCTGGGCCGTCGACCCCGGATTGTGCACCGCGCCCAACAGGAAGATCGCGCGTCCGGCGGCGTCGTAGTCCTGTTTGACGATGAGGTCGACGACCAGTTGCCGGAGGATGCGGCGGGTGCGCGCGTCGAACCGGCCGACGATGCCGAAATCGAGCATCACCAGCTTCCCCTGGTCGTCGACGAGGACGTTCCCCGCGTGCAGATCGCCGTGGAACAGTCCGCCGTGGAATGCCGAATCGAGAAGTGAGAGGAGCAGATTGCGGCACAGTGCGACACCGTCGTGCCCCGCGGCCCGGACGGCGCGGACGTCGTCGATCCGGGTGGCGTGGATCCGCTCCATGGTCAGCACCCGAGCGGTGGTGAGCTCGCCGTACACGCGCGGGACCCGAACTCGGTCGCCGAAGGGACCGGGCTGCAGACATTCGAACCACTCGGCCATGGTGGCGGCCTCGTTGCGGAAGTCGAGCTCGGAACCGAGTCCGTCGGCGAAGTCCTCGACCACGTGGCGCGCGCTGAGCATGCGGCCGTACTCGGACATCTCAACGAGCCCGGCCAGACGTTCCAGAATCGCGACGTCGGGCGCCAGCCGGTCGGCGATGCCCGGTCGCTGGATCTTGACGACCACCTCTTCGCCCGATGCCAGCGTCGCGGTGTGGACCTGGGCGATCGAGGCCGACGCGATCGGCACCGGATCGAACTGCGCGAAGACCGCTTCGGGCTCGGTGCCGAGTTCTTCGACGAAGACCTGCCGCACCAGCGCGGGGTCGGCCGGTCGGACTCGGTCGAGCAGGGTCTCGAATTCGTCGGCCATGGTGTTGCCGAACACTCCCGGGCTGGACGCGATCAGCTGACCGAGCTTCACGTAGGTGGGACCGAGGTGCTCGAACGTCCGGCGCACCTCATGGGCGACGTCGGAGGTGCCCGGCGGTCGCCCGCGCAGCAGTCCGGTCACCGCGCCGAGCGCCAGCCGCCCGGCGCCGGCCGCGGCGTGGCCGGCGGTGGTGGTGAAGCGGGTGACCTCGGTGACCGCCGAGACGCTGGGCAGGCCGGGGCGTGCCTGCGCGCTGGGGGATTCCTGATTGGTCATCACAGTTGCCCAAGTGTAGTGGGCGAATGGGCGCCGACCGCCGGGCCGACGCGGCGGTCGTCGTGTCGGGGTCGAGGCAGGGGGCCACTAGTGCTCCGGCTCACGGCGGCGTAGTCTCGACCGCATGTTTTCGATCGACAGTCGATAACCTGTCGATCCCCTCTCGTTGGGAGCTCAGCATGGTCGAGGAGAGTCGGGCCGACCTCGTGGTGGTCGGTGCGGGGGTGGCGGGGTTGACGGCGGCGCTGACGGCTGCGGCACGCGGGCTGACGGTGACGGTGCTGACCAAGGGGCGCACGTGGGCGCAGCCGGGCGCGGAGCACTCCGCGTCCACCTTCTACGCGCAGGGCGGCATCGCGGTGGTGGAGCCCGGGAACCCCGGCGACTCGGTGGCCCTGCATCTGGCCGACACACTGGCCGCCGGTGCCGGACTCACCGATCCGGTGGCGACGGAACCGATCCTGGCCGGGGGCTGGCCGGCGGTGACCCAGTTGGTCGGCTGGGGCGCGGAGTTCGACTTGGGGGCCGACGGCCGGTTCCTGCGGACCAGGGAGGGCGGCCACAGCGTCCGTCGCATCATCCACGCAGGCGGCGACGCCACCGGCGCGCGGGTGCAGCAGGCGCTCGCCTCCGCGGTCGCCGCGGCGCCGATCCGAGTCATCGATCACGCCTCGGCCACCGCGATCCTCACCGGCGACGGTCGCGCCGCGGGGCTGGAGTTCGTCACCGCCGGCGGTCGTGGGGTGGTCCGGGCGCCGGCGGTGCTGCTCGCGACCGGCGGTCTCGGTCACGTGTACTCGGCCACCACGAACCCCGCTGCGTCGACCGGTGACGGTGTGGCGCTGGCGCTTCGGGCCGGAGCGCAGGTCGCCGACCTCGAATTCGTCCAGTTCCATCCCACGATGCTGTACGTGCCCGGGGCGCGGGGCAGGCGCACGCTGGTCAGCGAGGCCGTGCGCGGGGAGGGCGGCGTGCTGGTGGACGACCACGGCGCCCCGGTGACCGCCGGCGTGCACCCGCAGGGCGATCTCGCCCCGCGGGACGTGGTCGCACGGGCGGTCACCGCGGCGATGCGGCGGACCGGTCGGCCGCACGTCTGGCTCGACATCTCGGGAGTGGAGGACTTCGAGCGCCGGTTCCCGACGGTCACGGCCGGTGTGCGGGCCTCGGGGCTCGACCTCGCGGGCGCGCGGCTGCCGGTGGTCCCCGGCGCGCACTACCTCTGCGGAGGTGTGGTGACCGACAGCGACGGTCGTACCAGCGTGCCGGGTCTGCTCGCGGCCGGGGAGGTGGCGCGCACCGGGTTGCACGGCGCCAACCGGCTGGCGTCCAACAGCCTTCTCGAAGGGCTGGTCATGGGCCGGTCGGCGGCACTGGCGGCGGTCGAACTCGCGGCGGTCGAGCCGCCGCGAGTGCCGGCCTGCGCGCCGCCTGTCCTGCCCGCATGCGACAGGACCGAGTTGCAGGACGCGATGTCGAAGGCGGCCGCGCTCGACCGGAACGCCGAGGGCCTGGCGTCGGTCGGTGCGTTGCTCGAGGCCGCACCCCTTCGCCGCCTCGCGACCGTGGCCGACATCGAGGACGCCAACCTCACCCTGGCGGCGCGTGCGGTGGTCGCAGCCGCGCTCGAGCGCCGGGAGTCGCGCGGCTGTCACTACCGTTCGGACTTCCCCGGGAGCGAGGAGGCGCCGCAGCCGCGGTACTTCGCCCTCGTCGACGGCCGGATGCGCAGCGTCCCGCGCCTCCGGCCGGTGACCTGTGCCGGATCTACCGAGCCTATGGCCAGTGTCGGAGGGGCTCCGTAGACTCGATCGGGGAACTCACGGGAAGGTGATGTGCAATGCGCGGTGGTGGTTGCTGGTCGTCGATCGTCGCCACTCCCGATGAGCGCTCCGCACTGCATCTGACGCCCGCCCACGATTGGCTCGTGGCCTGCGTGCTGCCCGCCGGTCATGACGGCGCCCACGGATCCGACGGCGCGCAGAGCCATTCCGGTCGCCGTCGCTGGCTGATGTGGGACGACTACGCGCGCGGTGCGCAGACCCTCGCCGAGGAGTTCGAGTGTCCCTCGCAGGCTCTCGACGGTGCGCCGTGTCTGTTCTTCGCCGGTCACGGCGGTCCGCACCGGTACGCCGCGCCGGTGGGCCGCGACTTCCCGGCCGAGCCGGTCGTGGATAGCGCCCCCGCACCGGCGCCTGTCCCGGAGCCTCGGTCCGCCCCGATATCACCGCCGCCGCTGCCGCCCGAGGACGAGTCGTTCAGCGTCTCGGCGCTCGACGATCTCTTCGCGGGGATGCCCAGCCTCCGGGATCTGCCGACCACGGATCTGCTGGTCTTTCCCGAGAGCAGTTTCCACCCGGCCGCACCCGCCTGGCCGCAGTCGCGCGGTGACTACGTCGCCCAGCACCGTCCGGACGGTCCGCGCGCGCCGGAGGCGGTGGTCTCCGGTCCCGCGCGCTTCGAACCGGCGGAGCAGGTGATCGATGCGGAGGTGGTGGAGGCGCCGGACGCCGAACCGAAGCGGGGGCGTCGGCGGCTGCGTGAGGACGCGGATCCGGCACTTCGGCCGGCCGAGGCCGGCCGCAGCAGGCATCGGGCGGCGCACGATGCGGAGGACTCCGCCGGTGCGGCCACTGTGGACCCGAACATGCTCGAGGTCCGGCCCGGCGCGGCCTCGGTGCTCACCACCCCGATGGTCGAGGTGATCTCCTCCAGTTGGGATCCCGTGCGGATGGGCATCCCGGTCGCGCGCCGACCACTGCCGGGCGACTCCGACGTGTGGTCGGTGGCGGAAGTCGTCGAAGACGCGGCCGCGCACGTGCGGTCGCTTCCCGAGGCCGCTCAAGACGGCGAGGTGTCGGCGGCGCTCCTCGATGTCGCCGAATCGCTGGGCCGTCTCGCGGACGCGCTCAAACCCTCCCGCTGAATCGACTCCGGCCCGTCGCCGGATTTTTTGGCTCCCGCATCGTTCTGTCAGCCCGGTCCGGGAGCCAAAGTTTTCGTGTACCGCATGCCCTCCTGAAATTCGATACCCCTAGGGGGTAGACGTACGCCGAAATTCGGAGTAGAACTGTGACTGAGATACCCACAGGGGGTATCGAAGGGAGGCGGGATGACCACCGACGAGACGGCGACCGCCCGCGACCATGCAGGCGGCGGGCACACCGGCCACGGATACCTGCCCGAGAAGGACAAGTTCATCCGTCGACTCAAGCTGATCGAGGGTCAGGCCCGAGGTCTGCAGCGAATGGTCGAGGAGGAGGCGTACTGCATCGACATCCTCACGCAGGTGTCGGCGATGACCAAGGCGCTCGAGTCCGTGGGGCTCGGGCTGCTGCACGACCACATGAACCACTGTGTGGTCGAAGCCGCACGCGAAAGCGACGAGGCCGCCGCGGCCAAGGTCGATGAGGCCATGAAGGCCATAACCCGCCTGGTCAAGTCCTGACCGCGGGCGAGTCCGTTTCCCGACAGACGACATCAACCAGATCAGACGAATGAGGAGAGAATCCATGAGCACCACCACCACTGTCACCGTCACCGGCATGACCTGCGGCCACTGCGCAGCCTCGGTCCGGGAGGAGATCTCCGAGATCGCAGGAGTGGAGAAGGTCGACGTCGATGTGGCCAGCGGTCGCGTCGACATCACCAGCGCCGCCCCGCTCGATCCGGCCGCCGTCGGCGCTGCTGTCGCCGAGGCCGGCTACCGGGTCCAGTGAGCGCGTCGGCGAGACCGGGCGTGCGGATCGCCGTATTCGCCGCCGGTCTCGCGGTGGTCTTCGGGGCGATGTTCGGCGTCGGCCGGGCCGTCGGCCCCTGGGACACCGCGCCGCAGCCGTCCCACGGCACCCAGATGCAGCACGACCAGGAGGGAACGCACAGATGACGCAGCCGATCGCCGCCGACCGGGAACTCGATCTGGAACTGATCGGGATGACGTGCGCCTCGTGTGCCAACCGGATCGAACGCAAACTCAACAAACTCGACGGAGTCACCGCCACCGTCAACTACGCCACCGAGCAGGCGCACGTGGAATACGACGGCGACGTGACCTCCGACGATCTCATCGAGGCGGTCCGGGCGGCCGGATACGACGCCGAACCGGTGCGTCCGGCGGCCACGGACGCCGAGCAGGCCGACGAGGATCCGGCGCCGTCGCGGGCCGAGGCCGAGCTGACCGCTCTGCGCCAGCGGCTGGTCGTATCGGCGGTGCTGACGGTTCCGGTGATCGCGCTGGCGATGGTCCCCGCATGGCAGTTCACCTACTGGCAGTGGCTGTCGCTGACCCTCGCGGCACCCGTGGTCGTGTGGGGTGCGCTGCCCTTCCATCGGGCGGCGCTCGCCGGAGCCCGGCACGGCACCACCACCATGGACACCCTGGTCTCGGTCGGCACCCTCGCCGCTTTCGGGTGGTCGATCTACGCCCTGTTCTGGGGTGATGCCGGCGTCCCCGGCATGACCCACGGCTTCGACTTGATCGCCTCCCGCGGCGACGGATCGTCGAACATCTACCTGGAGGCCGCGGCGGGAGTCACCACCTTCCTGCTGGCGGGCCGCTATTTCGAGAAGCGCGCCAAGCTCCGCGCGGGTGACGCGCTGCGCGCGCTCGCCGAAGTCGGCGCCAAGGACGTGACCGTGCTGCGCGACGGTCGGGAGGTCACGGTTCCGATCGGTGACTTGCAGGTCGGAGAGCGATTCGTGGTCCGGCCGGGTGAGAAGATCGCGACCGACGGCCGGGTGGTCTCGGGAGCTTCGGCTGTCGATCAGTCGATGCTCACCGGCGAGTCGATCCCCGTCGAGGTGGCGGTGGGAGACAAGGTCGTCGGCGGCACGGTGAACGCGCACGGCCGCCTCGAAGTGGAGGCGTCGGCGGTCGGCGCCGATACCGCACTCGCCCACATGGCGAAGATGGTCGCTGACGCGCAGGCGGGGAAGGCGCAGGTGCAACGATTGGCCGACCGGATCTCGGCGTACTTCATCCCGGTCGTGATCGCGATCGCGGCGGGCGTGCTCGGTTTCTGGCTCGGTGTCGGCGGCGGCGCGACGCTGGCGCTGACGGCCGCGGTGTCGGTCCTGGTCATCGCCTGCCCGTGCGCGCTCGGTCTCGCGACTCCCACCGCGCTGATGGTCGGGACCGGCCGGGGAGCCCAACTCGGCATCCTGCTGAAGGGGCCCGAGGTGCTCGAGTCGACTCGCCGAGTCGATACCGTCGCGCTGGACAAGACCGGCACCGTGACGACCGGCGAGATGGCCGTCCGCGACGTGATCACCGCCGACGGCGTGGATGCGGACGATCTGCTGGCGCGGGCCGCGGCGGTGGAGTCCGGGTCGGAGCACCCGATCGGCCGCGCGGTCTGCAAGCACGTCGCCGAACTCGGGCTCGACGTTCCAGAGACGGCGGACTTCCGCAATCTCGCCGGTGCGGGCGTGACCGCGTTCATCGACGGACTGCGCGTCACAGTGACCGGTCCGCGTGACGTCCCCGTTCAGCTCGGTGAGCGGATGCGTGAACAGATCGCCACGGCTTCGGCGGAGGGGGCGACGCCCGTCGTGGTCACCTATCTCGACGCGGTGGCCGGCGTGATCGTGGTGGCGGACACCGTCAAGCCCACGTCGGCGGCGGCGATCGCCGAACTCAAGCGGATGGGGCTGCGTCCGGTACTCCTGACCGGCGACAACGACGGTGCCGCGCGGCATGTCGCGGCGCAGGTCGGCATCGACGAGGTGATCGCCGATGTGACGCCGGAGGGGAAGGTGGACGCGGTCCGCCGCCTGCAGGAGTCCGGCCGCGTGGTCGCGATGGTCGGCGACGGTGTCAACGACGCCGCGGCACTGGCCTCGGCCGATTTGGGGTTGGCGATGGGAACCGGCACCGACGTCGCTATCGAGGCGGGCGATCTCACGTTGGTGAGCGGTGACCTGTGGGCGGTGGTCGACGCGATCGCGTTGTCGCGCAAGACACTCAGCACCATCAAGGGGAATCTGTTCTGGGCGTTCGCCTACAACGTGGCGGCGTTGCCGTTGGCCGCCGCGGCTCTGCTCAATCCGATGATGGCGGGTCTGGCGATGGCCTTCTCCTCCGTATTCGTCGTCGCCAACAGTCTGCGGCTGCGCGGATTCCGGTCTCGTCGCGTCTCCGCGTAAGCCGTAGCGGATGTCGACAGAGTCTTAGGATTACCAAACCTCAGATCATTTCGGTAAACCTTTCCTCGCTGGTCAGAGACGGTTTACGGGCCTATTGTGGAATCATCACGGCGAAGGTCTCGTCGAGGAATTCATATGCAGGGGAGCGGATATGAAAATGAATGAGGAACTCGAAGTCGAGTTCAGCAAGCAGATCACCCGGGAATTCGAATCGGCGATGCTCTACCGGCAGTTGGCAATCGAGTTGGAACTGCGCGACCTTCCCGGAATGGCCTCGTGGATGCGCAGCCATTCCTCGGAAGAACTCAGCCACGCCGACCGCCTCATCGAGCACATGACCAACCGCGACAACCGCCCGCTCATCGGCGACATCACGATTCCGTCGGTCAAGGCCGACACGGTCACCGAGATCTTCGAGGTGGCGCTCGACGCCGAGCGCGACGTCTCGGAGGCGATCCGCGCGCTGTACCGGCTCGCACAGGAGCAGGGCGACATCGACTCGCGGCCGACCATCGACTGGTTCGTCTCCGAGCAGGTCGAAGAGGAGGCGACGGTCGGCGAGATCGTCGGTCGCCTGCAACTGGTGAACGAGGACGGCTCCGGCCTCCTTCGGATGGATGCGGAGCTGGCGTCGTCGAACGTCTGACAGGTCAACGAGCCGATGGCCCGGCGCCCCTACGGGGTGCCGGGCCATTCCTCTTATATAGGGGCCCGGAACCGGCCGGCCCAAGTCTCTAGAACACGTTCTATTTCTGGTCTAGGCTGTCTCCCATGAGTGGACTGGACCTCCCTGAAATCGTGAATGCCTCCGACGTCGCCGAGTACAGCGACACCGTCGACGTGCTGGTGATCGGCGCAGGCATCGGCGGCTGCTGCGCGGCGCTCGAAGCGGCGGAGGCCGGGGCGTCGGTGCTGGTGCTCGAGCGATCGGCCGCGGCCGGCGGCACCACCTGCATGGCGGGAGGACACTTCTACCTCGGCGGTGGCACCGCGGTGCAGACGGCCACCGGACACCAGGACAGCGCGGAGGAGATGGCCAAGTACATCACCGCCGTCTCGCGCGACCCGGAGCCGGACAAGATCAAGGCCTACTGCGACGACAGCGTGGAGCACTTCGGCTGGCTCGAGTCGCTCGGCTTCCAGTTCGAGCGTTCGTACTACCCGGAGAAGGCGGTCATCCAACCGCAGACCCAGGGACTGATGTACACCGGCAACGAGAAGGTGTGGCCGTTCTGCGAACAGGCCGTCCCGGCGCCGCGCGGTCACAAGGTGCCCGTGCCCGGCGACACCGGCGGCGCGGGCATGGTGATCGAACTCCTGGTGAAGCGTCTCGGCGAGCGGGGCGTGCCGATCCGCTACGAGGTCGGGGCGCGCAGGCTCGTCGTCGACGACTCCGGTGCCGTGGTCGGCGCCTACTGGAAGGCCGGCGGCGAGGACGGTTTCATTCGCGCCTCCGCCGTGGTGATCGCCGCGGGCGGATTCGTCATGAACCCCGACATGGTCGCCGAGTACGTTCCGCAGCTCGCGGAGAAGCCGTTCACGCTCGGCAGCACCTACGACGACGGTCTCGGAATCCGAATGGGCGCATCGGTGGGCGCCGGACTCAAGCACATGGACCAGGCGTTCATCACCGCGCCGGTGTACCCGCCGTCGATCCTCCTCACCGGCCTGATCGTGAATAAGGAGGGCAAGCGGTTCGTCGCGGAGGACTCCTATCACTCGCGGACGTCCGGATTCGTGATGGACCAGACCGACCGCGCCGCCTTCCTCATCGTCGACGAGGCGCACATGCAGCGGCCAGAGTTCCCGCTGGCGCCCTTCATCGACGGCTGGGAGACGGTCGACGAGATGGCCGACGGCCTCGGCCTCGATCGGGCCACGCTGCACGCGACCCTCGATCGGTACAACGAGTACGCCGCCAAGGGCGAGGATCCGGACTTCCACAAGAGCCCCGAGTTCCTGGCGCCGCAGGACACCGGGCCGTGGGCGGCGTTCGACATGAGTCTCGGGAAGGCGCTGTACGCCGGGTTCACCGTCGGCGGCATGGCCACTTCGCTGGACGGCCAGGTGCTGACCGAGGAGGGCTCCGTGATCGACGGACTGTACGCCGCCGGAGCCTGTGCGGCGAACCTCGCGCAGGACGGAAAGGGCTACGCCAGCGGCACCCAACTGGGGGAGGGCTCGTACTTCGGTCGCCGGGCGGGGCGTCACGCGGCACATGCAGCGACCGTGCGAAATCGGGTTACTGTCCGGTAAGTGACGTATCTAACCGGCCCCTGGTCCGCGTGGCAGGGCGTGCTAACGTCATGCCACGTTTTCCATCAGCAGGGTCGGTCACGTGGCCACCTGCGGCGTGTCGCGCGAGTTCGATGAAGCACTGGCCGACGCAGGCTTAGACGCCCGTACATCCCGTGGGGCTCCCGCCTGTCGTCTACAGCGTTGGCGTCGAATCATCGTGCGCCATGTTCTGTAAGACAAGGTGAAGCTGAATATGAGTGTGGGAGAGGCAGTGAAATGCTGATCGGTATCCCCCGGGAATCAAAGGCGGGCGAGACTCTCGTCGCCGCGACCGCTAAGACGGTGGCGCAGCTGCAGCAGCTCGGCTACGAGGTGATCGTCGAGGCCGGCGCCGGTGATCGCGCCGAGCAGCCGGACGGGGCGTTCGCTGAGGCGGGCACGCGTCTGGGTTCGGCCGACGAGGTGTGGGCCGCCGACGTCGTGGTCAAGGTCAACGCCCCGACGGACGACGAGATCGCCCGTATGCGGCGCGGTGCGGTCCTCATCTCGATGATGGCTCCGGCCCGTAATCCGGAACTGCTGGAGAAGCTGCGCAGTGCGGGCATCACCGCGCTGGCGATGGACGCGGTACCGCGTATCTCGCGTGCACAGTCCATGGACGTTCTCTCGTCGATGGCCAATGTCGCGGGTTACCGCGCAGTGGTCGAGGCCGCACATGAGTTCGGCCGGATGTTCACCGGCCAGGTGACCGCGGCGGGCAAGATTCCGCCCGCGCGTGTGTTCGTGGTCGGTGCCGGCGTGGCCGGTCTGGCGGCGATCGGTGCCGCTTCGGCGATGGGCGCCGTGGTGCGTGCCTTCGACGTGCGTCCCGAGGTGGCCGAGCAGGTCGAGTCGATGGGCGCCGAGTTCGTCAAGGTCGACTTCGAGGCGGAGAAGTCCGAAGACGGCTACGCCAAGGAGATGACGGCCGAGCAGGAGGCCGCGACCGCCTCGATGTACGACGAGGAGGCCCGCGCCGCCGACATCGTCATCACCACCGCGCTGATCCCGGGCCGTCCGGCACCGAAACTGCTGAGCGCCGACACCGTCGCCGGAATGAAGAACGGTTCGGTGATCGTCGACATGGCGGCGGCCAACGGCGGCAACGCCGAGGGCACCGTGGCCGACGAGAAGGTCGTCACCCCCGGCGGTGTGACGATCCTCGGCTACACCGATCTCGCGGGCCGGCTGGCCGCGCAGACCTCGCAGCTGTACGGCACCAACATCGTCAACCTGCTGAAGCTCCTGACGCCGGAGAAGAACGGTGAGCTGACGCTGGACATGGACGACGTCGTCCAGCGCGGCATCACGGTGACGCGCGACGGCGAGGGTATGTGGCCGCCGCCCCCGGTGCAGGTGTCGGCGGCACCGAAGGCCGCCGCCGCGGAACCGGCCGAGGTCGCCCCGCCCAAGGAGCCGATGTCGCCCGCCAAGAAGGTCGCGCTCTCGCTGGTCGGGATCGTGATCTTCGGTCTGGTGGTGGCCTTTGCGCCGCCGCCGATCCCGCAGCACTTCACGGTGCTCATGCTGGCGATCGTGATCGGCTACTACGTCATCGGCAATGTGGCGCACGCGCTGCACACGCCGCTGATGTCGGTGACCAACGCCATCTCCGGTGTCGTCGTGGTCGGCGCGCTGTTGCAGATCGCGTCCGACAATGTGACCGTTCAGATCCTGTCGACGATCGCGATTCTGGTCGCATCGATCAACATCTTCGGTGGCTTCGCGGTCACCCGTCGCATGCTCGCCATGTTCAGCAAGGGGGCGTGATCACTCATGGGAATCACTGCAATCACCGTTGCGGCGTATGTCATCGCATCGCTGCTGTTCATCCTTTCGCTCGCCGGACTGTCGAAGCATGAGTCGGCTAAGAGCGGTCTGACCTACGGCATCGTCGGCATGGCGATCGCGCTGGTCGCCACCATCGTCCTGGTCCTGAAGAACATCGTCGACCTCGACTCGCTCGACATGAAGTGGGTGCCGATCGTCCTGATGTTCGGCGCCGTGGTCGTCGGCGCGCTGATCGGTCTGTGGCGTGCCAAGATCGTCGAGATGACCGGCATGCCCGAGCTCATCGCGCTGCTGCACTCGTTCGTCGGTCTGGCCGCCGTGCTCATCGGCTGGAACGGGGCGATCGAAGGCTTCGACGTCACAGGCGTCGATCCCGGAAACGTTCGGTCGCTGACCAACATCCACGAGGCGGAGATCGCGATCGGCATCTTCATCGGTGCGGTCACCCTCACCGGTTCGATCGTCGCCAACCTGAAGCTCTCGGCGAAGATGAAGTCGGCGCCGCTGATGCTTCCGGGTAAGAACTTCATCAACGTCGGTTCGCTGGTGGTGTTCGCGGTTCTGACGGGCGTGTACGTCGCGTCCGACACCCACGACAACACCACGTCGATGATCCTGCTCGCGGTCATCACCGCTCTGGCGCTGTTCCTCGGATGGCATCTGGTCGCCTCCATCGGCGGCGGCGACATGCCGGTGGTCATCTCGATGCTGAACTCGTACTCCGGTTGGGCCGCCGCGGCCTCGGGCTTCCTGCTCGGCAACGATCTGCTGATCGTCACCGGTGCGCTGGTCGGCTCGTCGGGTGCGTACCTGAGCTACATCATGTGCAAGGCGATGAACCGGTCGTTCATCTCGGTCATCGCCGGCGGTTTCGGCATCGAGGCCGGACCGGCCGACGACACCGACTACGGCGAACACCGCGAGATCAACGCGGAGGCTGCCGCCGAGCTCCTGTCCGGCGCCAAGTCGGTGATCATCACCCCGGGCTACGGCATGGCGGTGGCCCAGGCGCAGTACCCGGTCGCGGATCTGACGTCCCGGCTGCGCGCGAAGGGCATCGATGTCCGGTTCGGCATCCACCCGGTGGCCGGTCGTCTCCCCGGCCATATGAATGTGCTGCTGGCCGAGGCGAAGCTGCCGTACGACATCGTGCTCGAACTCGACGAGATCAACGACGATTTCCCCGAGACCGACGTCGTGCTGGTCATCGGCGCCAACGACACCGTGAACCCGGCTGCCGCGGAGGATCCGGGCTCGCCGATCGCGGGCATGCCGGTGCTGGAGGTCTGGAACGCCAAGGACGTGATCGTCTTCAAGCGTTCGATGGCGGCCGGCTACGCGGGCGTCCAGAACCCGCTGTTCTTCCGCGAGAACACCCAGATGCTCTTCGGTGACGCGAAGGACCGCGTCGAAGACATCATCGCTGCTCTGTAACCGGGCACCGATCCCGAGCACCCCGTCGATCCGTCCGGATCGGCGGGGTGCTCGTCGTCCCGGGGGCGGTGCGGCCTCGGTTCGCCGGACGACTGGATTCGCCGATCCCGGGGCCCGGGAGTGTCACCGGCGACCCCTACCATCGACAGACATGGAGCAAACTGGGGTCTTCGATGTGGACCTGCGCGGACTCATCGATGTACTGGGGAACAATCTGTACACCAACCCGGGCGTATTCGTCCGGGAGCTGCTTCAGAACGCGATCGACGCCCAGACCGAGCGCCCGAGCGCCGATCAACCCATCGTCATCACGGCCGACGGGGCCGAGTTCGCCATCTCCGACACCGGCGTCGGGATGCGGGCGGACCAGATCGCCGAGCTGCTGGGGACCATCGGCCGCAGCTCGAAACGGGACGAGCTCGGATTCTCCGAGCAGGCGACGATCGGCCAGTTCGGCGTCGGGCTGCTCAGCGGATTCCTGGCCGGGGACCGGATCGAGGTCTCGTCGAAGGCCGAAGGACACGACCCGGTCCGGTGGGTGGGCGATGCGTCCGGAACCGTCGAGACCGGACCGGGAGACCGGAGCGAGACCGGCACCACCGTGCGGATCTGCGCACGTCCGGGATTCGAGCAGTGGCTCGATCCCGACCGCGTGGCCTCGCTGGCTGCGCGATACACCGCCCTGCACCCGACCCCGGTCACGGTGAACGGACGCCGAGTCAATCCACCGGTCGAGGTCTTCGCGGCCGAGGCGGGCCGCCGGGTCGCCGCGCAGGTCGCCTACTGCCAGGACGAGTTCGGATTCACTCCGCTCGACACCTTTCAGGTCGACATCCCCGAAGCGGGTCTGCGCGGCGTCGCGTTCGTTCCGCCCAGCGGCGGAGACCTCGTGGCACGGTCGGAGCACCGCGTCCACGTCAAGGGACTCCTGGTCGGCGACCTCGCGGAGCTGCTCCCGGAGTGGGCGTTCTTCGTGCGGGTCGTCGTCGACGCCACCGGACTGACTCCGACCGCATCGAGGGAGAGCGTGGTGCGCGACGATCTGTTCCACGACGTCGTCGAGTCGCTCGGCGCGCAGGTTCTGGCCTGGCTCGCCGGGCTCGAGCAGCGGCCGGCCACACGAGCGAAGTTCCTCAGCGTCCACGAGCAGGGGATCAAGGCGCTCGCGGCCCACCGGCCGGAACTGCTGGGTTTCGTCGACCGGCACTGCGTCTTCGAGACCAATTACGGGCCGATGCCGCTCGCGACCTTCCGAGCGAGATTCGGCGACCTGCGGTACACCGGCAGCGTCGATGACTTCCGCGTCCTCGGCGACATCCTGGGCAGCCGGGGTTTCGGCCTGGTCAACGCCGGCTACGCCTTCGAGACAGGCGTGGTCCGCGCGCTGATCGCCGCCGACCCCGACATCACCGGCGAGTACGTGACGCAGGAGATGCTGCTGACCGCGCTGGGAGACGTCGGTGACGATGTGCGGACGCGGTTCGCCGGTGCCCTCGCCCTGGCGGGAACCGCGCTGGCGCCGTACGGCTGCGACGTGGATCTGACGGCCATCGAGCCCGGCGAACTCTCGGGTGTGCTGCTGACCGATGACTCGGCGAAACTCGCGGGCGACCGTCGCGAGATGCTGTCGGAGGTCGCCGGGGACCCCGACGCGTGGTTGGCCGCGGTCGCCGCGGTCGACGCGCACGACCATCAGGTGCCGAGCCGGCCGGTGCTGCTGCTGAACGTGGCGAACACGCTCGTGGGACGGTTGCCGTCGATCACCGATCCGACGGTGGCGGGCGCCCTGGTCCGGACGGTCTACAGCCAGGCGTTGGTGCGAGCGCACCGATCGTTGTCGTCGGACGCGGCCAGGGACGTGGACGAAGCCGTGATGCTGCTGGCGGATCTCGCTACTCGGGCGGGCGCCAGGTGACCGACCAGCCGACGCACGATCCGCGTCTGGAGAGTTTCGTCAACGACCTCTGGCACGCGCGGTACGGGGATCCGCGGTTCGGCCACGAGGATTTCGGGGCGTTTCCCGCGCTGATCGCCCGGGCCGACGAACTGGGCGACGACTACTGGCGGTTCGTCGTCCGGCTCGAGGCCTCCTACGCGGCGCTGTGGTCCGGGACCGCGGCCGACGTGCTGACTCTGCTGGCGTGGATGCTCCGGGCCCACGACCGCCAGGCGGCGACGCTCGATTTGGAGCCGACACAGCTCGAACAGCTCAACACCACGCTCGTCGACTTCCTCGAATCGGTGCCCGACGTCCCCGAACTGTCGCTCGACCAAGTGCGAGATCTGCTCGACGACTGGATCCGGCGGACCCGCGGGACGGGCTACGAGTCGGATGCGCTGGTCGCGGTGGTGCGCGCGAAGATCGCACTGCACCGCGGCGACCCCGACGCGGCCCGCCGGTTCCTCGACGAGTGCCGGGACTTCGCTCCGCCGGCCGGCACCTGCCGGGAGGGTGCGCGAGCGATGGTCGCGGCGCTCTACAGCCGGTGCGGCGATCACGCGCGAGCGCTCGAGTTGTCGGAGCCGGATCTAGTGGACGACGGCGAGCGATGCGGGTTCTTCCCCGCCGAGACGCATGTCGCGCTGATCGGTGCTTACGCCGCGGCCGGCCGGCGCGACGACGTCGTACTGGCGGCCGAGCACATCGACCGGATCTACGGTGAGTTCCCGGGCTCCACCGGCCACGCCGAAGCCATTCCCGCGCTGTTGCGCGTCGGTGAGCTCGGGCGGGCACGGGATCTGGCGGTGAGCCGCCTGCCCCATCTGGACGACTGCTTCACGCCGCTCGACCGGGCGCGGCTGGCCGCGGCGCTGTCGGCGGCGTTCGCTTCGGCCGCGGCGGTGGACGGGGACGCTGTGATCTCCCATCACACCGATCCGGGTCGTCCGGCCCGGACCCGACGGGCGGCCGATCTGGCGGCCGAACTCGCCGACGTGGCGCGCGACATCGCCCGGGGGTTCGACATCCGCAACGGCAGCGGCGCGGTCTCGACGTGGGTCGAGCAGACCCTGGCGCTCCGCGCCGCGGGTCGGCCCGATGACCGGGTGAAGCCGGTCGCCGAACGGACGGCCCAGGAGTTGATGAGCGGCATGGCCGTGTTCTCCATGGTCTCGAGTCGCAGGGCCGAGGCGTGCGCCGAGGCGCTCGCGGGCCGGATCGGCGAACTCACCGGCCGCAGCCTGGCGCGGGCCCGGATCATGCTGGCCTCCGACCTGCGCCGTAGCGATCGTCACGCCGCCGAGGCGGCACTGCGGGAAGCCGCTGCGGCGGCGCGCGCGGAGTATCCGGCCATGGCGGCGCAGGCCGAACTCATGGCCGATGTGGAGGCGGCGGCACAGGGCGTCCTCGATCCGCAGCGGCTCCTGTCGGCGCCGGACCCGGATCCGGCGTGGGCCGCGCTGTCTCAGGCGAACTACTGGCGTTTCGTCGCCGTGGCGAGCGAACCCGTGGACGGTGAGCGAGCCGGCCGTGCGGTGGACGCGGGGATCGAGACGCTGCGACGCGGCTTGGCGGGCGAGATCCGCCTCGTGGAGGACGAGATGGCGTCGCGCCCGGGCTCGGCGGAGGCCGATGCCTACTCGATCGCGGCGGCGCTGCACATCATGGCGGCGTCGATGCGGGCCGCCGCCGGATACTCTCCCGACGCCGAGATCGACGCGGCGCTCGTCTCAGCCCGCCGGATGGTCGCGGCCGCCTCGACGCCCGACCAACGCCTCGAAGCCCACGCCCAGCTGGCCGGCGTCCTGGGATTCGCCGCGCAACTGCAGTCGATGAGCGATGAGCAGGCGGCGTTGCGTCTGCTGGACGAGGCCGTCGAGAACTCCCGGTACGCGCAGCGTGCGCCTCTGCTCGCTCAGCGGGCCGAACTCCGGATCACGGCGGCCGAGGACTTCGACGGTGCGGTGACCGATCAGGAGCAGGCGATCGCCGTCTGGATGGTGGAAGGCCTCGATCATCAAGCCGATGCCGCGTTGATCGACTTGGCCCGGATGCAGCTCTCGCGAGGCGACGACGCGCGGCGGGTGATCGAGGCGGTACGGCCGGTGATCGACCGGATGTCCGAGCGCGGCGACGAGGATGCCGTCGCTGCCGGTCTCGCGGTGCTCGGCCGTGCGCAATCGTCGGCTCGGCTCCCGGACGACGCGGTGATCTCGTTCTCCCGGGTGCTCGACACGGTGGTGGGCGACGAACATCCCGGGTACCTCGCGCAGCTGTATCAGGCGCGTGCGAGCGAACTGATGGATCTCGGACGGCACCCCGAGGCGATGGCCGACTTCGACCATGCGGCGGAGCTGTTCGCCGAGTTCGGCGCGCAGCACGATCTCGGCGAGGTGCTCCGATCCGCCGCTCTGGCCGCTCACTTCGGGGGCGACGACGCCACCGCCGTGAGCCTGCTGGAGCGCGCCGAGCGCGTCTACGACGAGCTGAGCGTCGACGGTCCGGTCGATTTCGAGCGAACCCGGCTCGATCTCGCTCGCGCCGACATCCTCCGGTCCACGGACCCCGAGCGCGCCGAGGCGCTGCTGCAGTCGGTGGTGGAGCGATCGTCGGCGGCCAACTGGCTTCCGCTGGCGTTGAGCGGACTGAATCTGCAGGCGCTCATGGCCGTGGAGGCGGGCGGCGACGACGGGCGCGCACGGGCGTGGGACCTGGTGCTCGAAGGACTACGGCTCGACCCCGAGCATCCAGGGCTCAACCAGCTGGCGTTCGAGTTGAACGACGAGTGATCCGCGGTGGGCCGACGAGCTACACCGGCACTCCGCGGAAATGGGTCGTGAGCCGGTGGTCGTCGTCGATCAGGTGGAAGGCGACGCCGGGACGCTGAGCGATGTTGAGGACGTCGGTGCCCTCGAACGGAAGGTTCAGGGTCGAGGCGACGCCGGGGGCGATGACATGCGGCCGCCCGGCGAAGGTTGTCACGGCCGGTGTGTGCGCGTGCCCCGCCACGCAGCCGACGATGTTCGGGTGCTCGCCGACGAACTCCGCGAGCAGTCCGGGATCGAGCTGTCTGCGGTCGTCGATGAACGGGATCCCGACCGGGACCGCCGGGTGGTGGAAGGCCACCAGCACGTCGGTGTCCGGGCCCGCTTCCGTTATCTGCGCGCGCGCCCAGTCGAGGGTGCCGCGGGAGATGTAGCCGTCGGAGCGGCCGGGGATCGACGAGTCGAGCGCGAGCACCAGGAGTCCGGACAGACGGAGTGCCGAGTTCACCGGTTCACTGCACTCGGTCCCGGTCACCACCGAGTTGTACGCGGCGCGTTCGTCGTGGTTGCCGAGGGTCATCAGAGTCGGAATGTCGGTGACGAGCGCGTCGAGGGCCTCGCGGTATTCCTCGGGGAGCCCCTCGTCGGCGATATCGCCGGTCACCAGCAGTGCATCCACGTTCCGCGGGCCGCCGCAGCGACCGTTGAGATAATCCATCAGCGCGGCCACCCGCCTGCGGTGGTCGGGGCCGCCGTCGAAGTGGAGATCGCTTATCTGTGCGATGACGAACATGCGTCTCCTTTTGGGCATCGGCCGATACCTGATCCAGGCTAGACGACCGATGCACCTGAGTCAGATCACGCCGGCGCCGGTGACACTTCCACGCTCACGATGTCGGCGAAACGGTAGGGCGAGGCCACCAGCAGCCCGCCGAGCTTGCGCCGCAACCGGGACATCTCGGCGCGGACCGTGACGGTTCGATCCGCGGTTCCGAACAGGTGCGCCGACAGTTCGGCCGCGCTGAGTCCATCGGGATGAGCGGCGAGGAGCCGGAGGATCTGAAGATGCCGCGGTGACGGATGGAGGACCCACGCCGCACCCGAAGAGTCGACATGTACTGTCGCGGGCCCGTCGGTGCTTTCGACGAGCACGACATGCGTGGTGGCGGCCGTTTCGTCCGGATCGGTGACGCGCAGGAGCCAGCCGCCGGGAAGGGGCTCGACGTCGCACGGTCCCAGATCACCGACGTGTGCGCGCCCGGCGCTGAAGTCCCGCGGAAGCGAGACCCGGGTGCGGGGAGGCAGCCGGTCGACGGCGGCGACCCACCCGTGGGGATCCACCGCGAGGGCCGGTGCTCCGGTGCGGGCCAGAATCGGTGCGGCGACGCTGCGGAGCAGGTCGAGGCGGGAGCGGTGGGCATCACGCAGTTGCGCTTGCGCGAGTCGTGCCACCGAGTCGACCAATGCGAGCGTCGCGGGATGAATCGACGGAGCCGGGCCGCTGACGTCGACGACGCCGATCACGTCGCCTGTCCGCGGATCGCGGATGGGTGCACCGGTGCACGTCCAGGTGTGGTGGGTGCGGACGAAGTGTTCGGCGGAGAACACCTGGACGGCTTGGCGTGAGACCAGCGCCGTCCCGATCGCGTTGGTCCCCACATTCCGCTCCGACCACGAGGCCCCTTCGGTGAACCCGAGTCGGTCGGCGCGGCGCAGAACCTCCGGCCCGCCCGACCGCCAGAGAACGTGGCCGGAGGCGTCCGCGACCACGAGGAGATTGTCCCCGCCGGAGATGAGGACTTCGAGGTTGCCGGTGACCGATTCGAGGACGTCGGCCAGTCCGGATTCGGCGCGACGGCACTCCACCTCACCCGGATCGAGCGGGTCGTGTCCGGCTCCGCGATCGGGATCGACGCCCGCGGTGGTGACCCGGTCCCACGACTGCCCGATCACCGATCTCGGGCGGGCGGGCAGTCGGTCGCCGGATCGTGCGGCGTCGTAGACCGCGCGGAGCACGGCCGCGAACTCGCGGGGATCGTCGCCGGAGGAGATCGCCGGTTCCGGCACCGGCCGGGCCGTCGCGTTCGACATCGGACTCCCTCATACCGCTGTGGTGGTCGTCACATGACGGATTCAGCTTCACCCCCGCCCGCGCGGTCGTCAAGCCGGTTGCAACCCCCTGCAACGCTTGTCGGCCCCAATCCGAAGGAGTGTGCTGTGCATCACAACATTGAATGACCGTAGTGAGAGGACACAGTCATGACGCAGACCATGGATCGGCCGGTGGACACCGGGCGGCACACCCCGTCCGAACGCATCGACGCCTGGCTCGAGAAGTTCGATCGAGCCCTGGCCTCGGGGGATCCGCAACAGGTCGCCTCGTTGTTCGTGGCGGACTCGTTCTGGCGTGATCTGGTGGCGTTCACCTGGAACCTGAAGACGGTCGAGGGACACGACGAGATCGTCGCGATGCTCGCCGCGCGTCAATCGGATGCGGCGGCCGGCGGCTTCGCGCGCACAGAGGAGGCGAATGAGACCGACGGGGTGGTCGAGGCGTTCATCGAGTTCGAGACCCGGGTGGGTCGCGGTGACGGTCACTTGCGCATCAAGCAGGACGACGACGGCGTCGACCGAGCTTGGACCCTGCTCACCACCTTGCAGGAGTTGAAGGGCTTCGAAGAGCCCAGCGGCTTGCGCCGGCCGAGGGGCGCGGTGCACGGCAGTGACCCGGACCGCCGGTCGTGGGCGGAGAAGAAGGAGGATGAGGAGGCCGAACTCGGCCGAGCCGTCCAGCCCTACGTCCTCGTGATCGGCGGCGGCCAGGGCGGAATCGCGCTCGGTGCGAGGTTGCGGCAGCTCGGCGTTCCGTCGATCGTCGTCGACAAGCATGATCGGCCAGGCGATCAGTGGCGTGGCCGGTACAAGACGCTGTGCCTGCACGATCCGGTCTGGTACGACCACCTTCCATATCTGCCGTTCCCGCCCAACTGGCCGGTGTTCGCGCCCAAGGACAAGATCGGCGACTGGCTGGAGTTCTACACCAAGGTGATGGAGGTGCCGTACTGGAGCAGGACCGAGTGCACATCCGCCGCCTACGACGAGGCGGCCGGACGCTGGACCGTCGAACTCGTCCGCGACGGTGAGCCGATGACACTGCACCCGACACAGTTGGTGCTCGCGACCGGGATGTCGGGCAAGCCCAACGTCCCCGAGTTCCCGGGACAGGACGTGTTCGCCGGCGAGCAGCACCACTCCAGCAGACATCCGGGACCCGATGAGTATGTGGGCAAGAAGGTGGTGGTGATCGGTGCGAACAATTCCGCCCACGACATCTGCAAGGCGCTCGTGGAAGCGGGAGTCGACACCACGATGGTCCAGCGGTCGTCGACGCACATCGTGAAATCGGACTCGTTGATGGAGATCGGTCTCGGGGCGCTCTACAGCGAGCAGGCAGTGGCCGACGGGATGACGACCAAGAAGGCCGACATGACCTTCGCATCGTTGCCGTACCGGATCATGCATCAGTTCCAGATCCCGTTGTACGACCAGATCCGGGAGCGTGACAAGGACTTCTATGCGCGGCTTGAGGCCGCGGGATTCGATCTGGACTTCGGCGACGACGGCTCGGGTCTGTTCATGAAGTACCTGCGCCGCGGTTCGGGCTACTACATCGACGTCGGGGCGTGCGAGCTGGTGGCCGACGGGACCATCAAACTCGCCAAGGGCGGAGTGCAGCGTCTCACGGAGAACTCGGTGATTCTGGAGGACGGGACCGAACTTCCGGCCGACGTCGTGGTCTACGCCACCGGATACGGTTCGATGAACGGCTGGGCGGCGGATCTGATGGGCCAGGAAGTGGCCGATCGCGTCGGCAAGGTGTGGGGTCTGGGCTCGGACACCACCAAGGACCCCGGCCCTTGGGAGGGCGAGCAGCGGAACATGTGGAAGCCGACGCAGCAGCCGGGACTCTGGTTCCACGGAGGCAATCTGCACCAGTCGCGCCACTACTCGCTGTACCTGGCGCTGCAGTTGAAGGCCCGGTTCGAGGGGCTGGACACGCCGGTCTACGGATTGCAGGAGGTCCATCACCTGAGTTGAGACATTGGCTGACCGCCCGGACACCAGGTTCGGGCGGTCAGCCGTCGACGCGAGTCGTTTTGTCGGACCTGGGTGATAGCGTTCAGGTAGTCAAGAAAACATGGTTTGACCAGCTGAAACACTCGGGGGAGGTGGCAGCGATGAGCGATCCGATCACCGATTCGGTCGCCACTGTCGTTGCCACCGGTGCACTGCCGGACCGGCCTTCAGAGTTGTTGGCGTTGATCGATGCCGCGGCGGTGAAGCTCGCCGAGACCTCGCTGTCGCCGGAGACCGAACCGGAACTGCTGGCGCACACGCAGATCGCCGAACGGATTCGGCGACGCTGGGACGGCATCTCCGCGGCGCTGCTGGTGGAGGTCTCCGACCGCAACGCGCACCGCACTGCGGGCTATCTGAATCCGCACCAGTACCTCTCACAGGGCTTGCGGCTGGGAACGCGCGAGGCCGGTCGGCGGCTCCGGATGGCTGAGGCGATCGGCGAGTTCTCGAACTTTCAAGGCAGACGCTGCCTCCCCGGAAGCCGGCTACCGCCGCGGCAGTGGCGAGCGGGACATCGGTGCCGAACACGCTCTCGTCATCTCGCCGTGCTGGCGAAAGTGCCCGGCTGTATCGCAGCGGAGGTCAAGGCCCGCGCCGAGGCGGAGTTGGCCGACGCAGCGGCCGGATTGAACCCCGATGATCTGGGCAAGGTCGGTGACCGACTGCTCGCTCACCTGGACCCCGACGGCCAGGAGAGCGATCACGTCGACCGGCAACGCCAACGCGGAATCACCATCCTCCCGCAGGATCGGCAGTTGATGAGCAAAGTCCGCGGCGCGATGACTCCGGAGTTGCGGGCGAAGTTCGAAGTGATCCTCACCGCGTGGGCCGCACCCGGGATGAACAACCCCGCCGACCCGGACTCACCGACTGGAACCGTCGACGCCGACGACCTCGACGCCGAGGCTCTCGCGGCGGCGCGGGGCCGTGATCTGCGCAGCGCCGCCCAACGCACGCACGACGCGCTGCTGGCCCTGTGTGATTACGTTCTCGCCCACGGCGGACTCGGTGCACCGAACCGGATACCGGCGGAGTTGGTCATCACCGTCACCGACCAAGAACTCGCCGCCCACGCCGGCATCTCCCTGACCGCCACCGGCACCCGTGTTCCGATCGGTGAACTCGTGCGGCTCGCCGCCGAGGCTGTGCCGCATTTGGCGGTCTTCCGGATCACACCAGCGAGGTCCTCTACCAGGGTCGTGGGGCTCGGTTTGCTAGTAAAGCGCAGCGGTTGGCGTTGTTCGCCCGCGACCGCGGCTGCACCGCCCCCGGCTGCGACCGACCCTTCGCCCAAACCCAGGCCCACCACGCACCGGACTGGATCACCCCCGGGAGGGCGCACCGACATCGACGCCCTCGGCGCCGCCTGCGGACGCCACAACTGCGCCGTCGGCACCAACCGCGGCCAATGGGAGACCACCATCCTCACCGACGGGCCCCACGCCGGACGCATGGCCTGGCGACCAGCCACCACCAACCAACCCTGGCGCCTCAACCCCATCCACCACGCCGGACAAGCACGGCACCTGCACCCACCGCCGCGCAATCACGCTGCGCCGGACCCGGGTACAGACCTCGAACGCCTTTTCAACCGAGCTTGCGGCCTGACCGTGCGGGCATCTCGAGGCCTCAGCGCTCGGCCCTGCTCCGTCCTCAAGGCTGTACGAACGTCGAGATCAGACCGCGGACGGTCGCCCGGATCTGATCAACCGCGGCCGTATGGTCGCCACGGGGTTGAAGCAGGTGACTGACGGTGAGGCGCACGAACACTTCGACTAGTGTCGCCCGGTCTGCATCGCCGATCTCGGGTGCCACCGACCGCGATTGTTCGGCCACTACGTGCATCGCCCGACCGAGAACCGTTTCGGAATCGACCGCGACTAAAGACAGGAGCTCGGTCTCACGTGCCCGGGCACCTTCGCTCACCACCGACAGCAGAAGCCGGTTCTGCTCACCGGTCGCAAGCGTGACTGCCGCGGCGGCGGCGAGGCCCTCCACCAGATCGGGGGCATGGGTCGAAATGGCCTCAGTGACACCGGTGAGGAAGCGGTCGGCTTCCCGAGCCACCAACGCCGCAGCCAGATCCTGACGCGTCCCCATTTCGTTATAGAGACCGGCCCGGCTGATCCCGACCTCGCGGGCGACGCGTGACATGTTGACCGAGGACCAGCCGTGGGCGATCACGAGGTCGCCTGCGGTGTCGAGTATTCGGTTTCGGAGGAGGCTGCGGACCTCGCTGTGGAAGGTCCGACTCTCACCCATGCGGCCAGTCTACGCGGGCAAACACTGAGGCCTTCCGTGCGTTTCGGGCGTTTGAGGACGTCCCGGCATCGTTGACAGTTCAGGAGAAACTGCTGATCTAGTTGACACAACCGCCATAAATGTATAAACAATGTGCAGTACAAATCACAGTGTCTGAGCTCGATAACCCAGATCACCTCCTAGACCGGTGCGCCGGCCCAACCATCTCAGCGACGGAGAAGCCCATGCCAGATCCCCGACGGAACCCTCGGCCTCTCCGGCAGAGCGCCTCCAGTGAGCGCGACTACGACGTCCTCGTCGTGGGATCAGGGTTCGGCGGAAGTGTCACCGCCCTGCGGCTGTCGGAGAAGGGATACCGCGTCGGGGTGCTGGAGGCGGGACGACGTTTCGAGGACTCCGACTTCGCGAAGACCAGCTGGGACGTGCGGCGATTCCTCTGGGCACCGAAGCTGGGTGCGTACGGGATCCAGCGCATCCACCTGCTTCGCGACTGCGTCATCCTCGCCGGCGCCGGGGTCGGCGGTGGCTCGCTGAATTATGCGAACACGCTCTACAAACCGTCGGGCGCGTTCTTCGCCGACGAGCAGTGGGCGCACATCACCGACTGGGAAGATGAGCTCAGCCCCTACTACGACCAGGCACGACGGATGCTGGGGGTCGTCACCAATCCGCACATGACGCCGGCCGACGAGATCGTGAAAGCTGTCGCCGACGACATGGGTGCCGGTGACACCTTCATCCAGACGCCCGTCGGCGTGTATTTCGGGGCGCCCGGCCGTACCGCACCCGACCCCTACTTCGGCGGAGTCGGTCCGGAACGGACGGGCTGCATCGAGTGCGGTGAGTGCATGACCGGATGCCGCCACGGTGCGAAGAACACCCTCCTCAAGAATTATCTGGGTCTCGCGGAGAAGATCGGCGCGGTGGTCCATCCCCTCACCACCGTCACCGACCTACGTTCGACGGCCGACGGTTCATGGGAGGTCCACACGGTCCGCACCGGTGCGTGGATGCGGAAGCGCAGACAGGTTTTCACCGCTCGCAGTGTGGTGCTCGCGGCGGGCACGTGGGGGACGCAGCAACTGCTGCACAAACTGAAGGACTCCGGTCGCCTCCCGCAGCTCTCGTCGCGCTTGGGCGAGCTGACCCGAACCAACTCAGAGTCGATCCTCGGTGCAATCCGTTACAGCGTCGACGAGTCGCTCGACCTCACTCGTGGAGTGGCGATCACGTCGTCGTTCTATCCGTCGCCCGACACGCACGTGGAGCCGGTCCGTTACGGCAAGGGCTCCAACGCGATGGGCATGCTGCAAGCGCCGATGACCGACGGCGACGGACGCCTGCCACGCTGGGTGCGTTTCCTGGGAATCATGCTGCGCCACCCGATCGCGACCGGACGGATCCTGGCGGTGAAGGGGTGGAGCGAGCGGACAGTGATCGCGCTCGTGATGCAAAATCTCGACAACTCGATAACCACGTTCACCAAGCGAGGTTTGCTGGGCCGGCGGCTCTCGAGCCGGCAGGGGCACGGGCAACCGAACCCGACCTGGATTCCCGCGGGCAACGAAGCGACGCGCCGCATCGCGGAGCAGATCGGGGGAGTCCCGGCGGGTACCTGGGGCGAGGTGTTCAACGTTCCGATGACCGCGCACTTCCTCGGTGGCTGTGTAATCGGTGACGACGCCTCGACCGGGGTGATCGACCCGTACCACCGCGTACACGGCTACCCGACGCTCAGCGTGGTCGACGGATCGGCGGTCTCGGCGAATCTCGGTGTCAACCCCTCGCTGACCATCTCCGCGCAGGCCGAGCGGGCGGCGGCCCTGTGGCCCAACAAGGGACATGCCGACACTCGACCGGCCCAGGGCGACGGATATCAGCGGATCGAGCCGGTGGCGCCTGTCGCTCCGGTGGTTCCAGCGTCGGCACCCGGTGCCTTGCGTCTGCCGATCACGCCGATCGACAGGCCGGTGAGCCGATGACGGCGGCTTTCGCTCCCGCCCTCGGGAAGGCCCGCGACGGAGTCCAGACAGTCGGTTCCTTCTTCCTGACATTCTGGGAGATCCTCAAAGCCTTGCCGCGCAGACCGTTCCAATGGCGCGAACTCGTCGCGCAGGCCTGGTTCATCGCCAGTGTCTCGATCGTCCCGACGATGCTGATGTCGATTCCGTTCTGCGTGATGGTCGTCTTCCAGATCAATGTCCTACTCAATGAGATCGGTGCCATCGACCTCAGCGGTGCGGGCGCGGGCATCGCGGTCATCCGCGAGATCGGCCCGATCGTCACCGTGCTCGTCGTCGCGGGAGCGGGTGCCACCGCCATCTGCGCCGACCTCGGATCCCGAACGATCCGCGAAGAGATCGACGCGATGCGCGTGCTCGGAATCGACCCGATTCAGCGTCTCGCGGTACCGCGTGTCATCGCCTCGTGCGTGGTCGCGGTATTTCTGAACGGGCTGGTGACAGCCATCGGACTCACCGGCGGATACCTGTACGGAGTCTTCCTGCAAGGTGCGACACCCGGCCAGTACATCACCGCCATCCCCATCCTGACCGGCACGTCAGACCTGTTGATCAGCGAACTCAAGGCGGGCATCTTCGGACTTCTCGCGGCCGTAGTCGCCTGTCATCTCGGCTTCAAGGCGGGCGGCGGGCCCAAAGGCGTCGGCGACGCCGTCAACCAAACGGTCGTGTTCAGCTTCGTGCTGCTGTTCCTGGCGAACGCCGTCATCACGACTCTTTCTCTGCATTAGGCGGGTACCGGTGAATCGGAGGACCACATCATGACGAGCGCACCCACCGCTCGAGAACCGTCTCGCGCGCGATTCGAACGGCTCGCGCCTGGCCGCGTCCTGGCGCCGGCCGAGCGCCTCGGCCGGCAACTGGCGTTCTACGGCGCGTCGCTGCGAGCGGTGCCTCGCGCCTTCACCCACTACCGACGCGAGACAGTCCGGCTGCTCGCCGAGGTCTCGCTGGGCGCGGGAGCGCTCGCGGTGATCGGCGGCACCGTCGTCATCATCGGATTCCTCACGGCAGCCGCGGGCTACGAGGTCGGTCAGCAGGGCTCGAGTTCTCTGGGGCGCGTCGGCGTCGAGGCGATGTCGGGCTTCATCTCGGCGTTCTTCAACACCCGCGAGGCGATCCCGGTTATCGCAGGCGTTGCGTTGACGGCGACCGTCGGTTCCGGTTTCACCGCCCAACTGGGTGCTATGCGGGTCAGCGAGGAGATCGACGCCCTCGAAGTGATGTCGGTGCAGTCGCTGCCGTATCTGGTCTCCACGCGAATCGCAGCCGGACTGGTCGCGGTCATCCCCCTCTATGCCATCGCGCTGTTCACCGGATATGCGGCGACCGAGTTCGTCAGCGTATTCCTTTCCGACCAATCGCCGGGTACCTACAACCACTATTTCCAGCTCTTCCTGCAGCCGTCCGATGTCGCGATCTCGCTGCTGAAGGTGATCGTCATGGCGGTGTCGGTGATGGCTGTGCACTGTTACTACGGCTACAACGCGAGCGGCGGACCGGCCGGCGTCGGTGTTGCGGTCGGCCATGCCGTGCGGACCTCGCTGATCATCATCATGGTCGTCGACTTCGTGGTCGGAATCGCGCTCTACGGAGGCGTTCACTCGACTGTGCGGGTGTCCGGATGATCGAGCATTCGCGCACGCGCCACCTGTTGTACGCATTCACCGCAGCTGCCGTCGTCGTCCTCCTCGTCGTTTTGGCAGTGTTGTCGTACCGAGGCAGATTCCAGAACACCGAGACGGTCTATCTCAACGCGCCGCGCGCCGGACTGCTGTTGGTTCCGGGCTCGGACGTGAAGATGTACGGCGTCGTGGTGGGCCGGGTATCGCAAGTCACCGTCGCCGACGACAAAGCTCGAATCCGGATGGAGATCGACTCCGACGTGATGGACGACTTGCCGTCCGACATGCGAGCCGAGATGGAACCCACGACACTGTTCGGACGCAAGTACGTTGCGCTGTCGATGCCGTCGTCGCCGTCGGCGGGCAAGCTGGCCGCCGGCGCGACGATTGACACCTCCGCCACCCCGGTCGAGGTGTTCGACACCTTCGACCTGCTGGTCAAGATCCTCGACAGGATCGATCCGGCACGCGTCAACGCGACGCTCACTGCGGTGCAGACGGGCACAGTGAACCGCGGCGGCAAGCTCGGCGCCGTGATCGACGATGTGAACCGTTACCTCGCGACCTTCAACAAGTCGCTGCCGACGCTGCAACGCGATCTGAAGCTGGGCGCGGACAACCTCGAGACGTTCGCCGATATGACGCCCGACCTGATGACCACGATCAGGAATCTAACGGTCACGTCGAAGACGATCGTCGACGAGCAGACTCAGCTGACGTCGTTCCTGCTGAGCTTCACCCGCTTCGGCAACACCGGCGACCGATTCATGGCCGGCGTCCAAACACCGCTGGTGAAAGCCGCGGAAGCACTGGCGCCGCCGACTCAGGTGCTCGGCGACTACGGCCCGATCCTCCCGTGCTTCCTGTCCGGCCTCAACCTCGGACGCAAGTATCTGGAGCGTGCGTTCGGGGGCGCGCGAGCCGGACTGGACATCGTCGGAACACTCATCATGGGCGACCCGCCCTATCGGCCGGGAACAGACGCTCCGCGCACCGGCGCGGGAGAGTCGGGACCCAGCTGTTACGGGTACCCCCGCGGCCCCGGTGCCAAGGCGCCCGGCCACGTCGATTTCAACGACGGCAGCCACGCCTACCGTGATGTGAAGAACCCGGAGGACATCATCGGCAACCCGTTCGCCTCCATGATCTACGGAATGACGCGATGAACGTCACCGGGCCCGCGATCAAGCTGGGCATCTTCCTCGTCGTCAGCGCACTCATCACCGCCGTGCTCTTCGTCATCGTCGGCGACCTGCGGTTCGGGCCTACGAAGTCGTACCGTGCCGTGTTCACGTCGGCGTCCGGGCTGCGGACCGGCGACGATGTGAAGCTCGCCGGCGTCGTGGTCGGAAAGGTGACCGACGTCCAGGTGGCCCGCACCGAAGAGGACGGCCCTCACCTCGGCGCCGAGGTGGCCATGGACGTCGACTCCGATGTCGTCGTCACCACGGCGACCAACGCGAACGTCAAGTACAAGAACCTGATCGGCGATCGCTATGTGGAGCTGAAGACGCCGCCGGCGGCTGCGGCGAAGGAGCGTCCGTCCGGATCGGTGATTCCCGCGACGCAGACGCGCGCCGCGCTCGACATGGACGCTCTGGTCAACGGCTTCAAACCGTTGCTCGTCGGAGTGAACCCCGACCAGACCAATCGTCTGTCGGCGGCACTGGTATCGGTCCTCAACGGCCGGACCGACGACATCGGAGAAGTGATCACGCAGCTCGGACAGCTCAGCAAGACGATCGCCGACCGGGACGCCACGATCGGCTCCGTGGTGAGCGACCTCAACACGGTCCTCGGCACGGTCGACGAACGTAAGGCAGCGTTCGGCTCGATGATCGGACAGATGCAGCGGCTGGTGTCCGGGCTCGCCGAGGACCGAACCACGATCGTGGACGGACTCGCCCACATCGAGGCGGCGACCTCGCAACTGGACAGCCTGCTGTCGGAGGTCAGACCGGATCTGACCATCGACATCACGCGCCTGCGTGGCCTCGCGGCGAACCTGAACAAGAACACGTCGACGATCAACATGCTGCTGAACAAGCTTCCGGAGGCGTATCGCCTGCTCGGCCGCTCCTCGGGGTACGGCAGCTTCGTCAACTTCTTCGTCTGCGGTCTGGCCATCCGCTACCCGACGCTCGACGGCGGCCACCAGGACACGCCGATGATCCAAGTACCCGCCCAGAGGTGTAAATGATGAGACCTGACGACTCCGTCCGTGCCGTGCGGGCCGGGATCATCGGTAGCGCGGTGATCCTCGTCGTTCTCGCACTGGCCTTCAACTATCGGTCGCTGCCCTTCTGGCCCGGCGCCACCACGGTGGTCGCCGAGTTCGCTGACGCGAGCGGTCTGAACACCGATGACGAAGTCCAGGTGGCGGGAGTCTCCGCGGGCACAGTCACGGCGATCTCACTGAAGTCCGATCACGTGGACGTCAAACTCCGTCTCACCGAGGGGTGGAGAGATCTGGGCTCGCAGACACGCGCCGCGATCAAAGTGGAGACCGCGCTCGGACGCCGCTACGTCGAGCTGACGACCGGCGGCGGCGGTGAGCTCGGTGACCGGATCCCGCAGTCGCGCACCACCTCAGGCTTCGACCTCACCGATTCACTCGATCAACTCACCGAGAACGTCGGCGACACAGACAAGAAGCAGGTTGTCGACGCGGTGCAGAGCCTGGACAAGGTGATGAAGGGCCTTCCGGACGATCTCGGCGGCTCGCTCGAGAACGTCGCCGACGCCGCTCGGACAGTCTCCCGCCGGGATGCGGGCATTCGGACCCTGTTACAGCACACCCGTTCGCTCTCGGGCGTCCTCGCCGAGCGCAAGGGCAACCTGACCCGCCTGATCGACGACGGCGATGTCCTCTTCCAAGCGCTGAACGATCGCGCCGCGGTGATCCGCCGCGTGCTCGTCAGCCTGCGAGGTGTCGCCGACGAGATCGAGCGTGTCACCGTCGAGAACCGCACGTCGACGCCGCCGATGCTCGAGGAATTGCGCAGAGTGACCGACACCCTGAACGCGAACTACACGAATCTCGACAAGTCGATCTCGGGAATGCGGCCGTACGTCATGCAGTTCACCGACGTCCTGGGAAGCGGGCCGTTCTTCGCCGTTCTGCTCGAGAACATCACGCCCGCGAATCTCCGCGGTCAGCAGCCTGGAAGCCCGGGAGGCGGACGATGAAGGCAGTCAAGAGACTCGGTGCGCCGGCGGTCATCGTGATCGGCATCGTCGTCACGGCGATGGTGGCGCTGGCGGTGTCGGTGGTGTGGGAGCGTACGCACACATCCACAGCGACAATCCATTTCACCGACGGCACCGGGCTGTTCCCCGGCGACCCGGTGAAGATGCGAGGGGTGTCCATCGGCACCGTGAAGTCGGTGGAACCGTCGCCGGGCGACGTGGTCGTCGAGGTGTCGTACGACGACTCGGTGTTCGTATCGGCGTCCTCGCGCGCCGCGATCGTATCGCCGACCCTCGTGTCGGGACGTTACGTGCAGTTCGTGAATCCGGAGCGGCCGGGAGGCGCGGCACTGCCCGACGGCGCAGTCATCGGCCTCAAGCGCACGGCAGTGCCGGTCGGATACGACGAGATCAAGAAGCAGGTCACCGACCTCGCCACTCAGCTCGGTCCCACCGCGCACGACGAGAAGGGCACGTTGAGCCGGTTCGTCGACACCTCGGCCGCGGTTCTCGGCGACAACGGCCAGTCGCTGCGGCACGCGGTCGACGCGTTGTCCGACGCAGCGGGGACGCTCTCCGCCGGCGGTCCGGATCTCTTCGGCACCGTACGCAATCTTCAGCAGGTGGTGACCGCACTGCGTGCCTCCGACGACCAGATCGTCTCGTTCTCGGCGCAGCTGAACGACGCCTCGGCGCTTCTGGCCGACAACCGGACGCAGCTCGACGCCGCGATCCATGCACTGAACGACATGGTTCCAGACCTGCGCGACTACCTTTCGCGGAATCGCGACGCGCTGAGCACGGACGTCAGGGAACTCACCCGGGTGTCGCGACTGCTCGTCGACCGTGAGGACGACCTCGCCCAGATCCTGCATACGGCACCGACCGCTCTGTCGAATCTCTACAACATCTACGACCCGGATTCGAATTCCCTGACCGCCGGACTGGCGATCGCCGATTTCCCCGACCCGGTATCGCTGATCTGCGCGCTGCTCACCACGGTCGACGCACCGAAGAAGGAGTGCCAGAAGGTGAACACCACGCTGACCCGGGTCCTCACCTCCGAGATAGCACGCTCGTCCGCGTCGTCGACGTCGAAGACGGGAGGTCGCTGATGAGACGCAGAAAGGTCGCTGCTGCACTGGCCGCACTCCTGGCGGTCGTGTCCACTGCGCTGACCGGTTGCCGGTTCGACGGCGCGAACTCCCTGCCGCTGCCCGGCGACGCGATTTCCGGCAAGGCCTATCGCGTGACCGTTCACTTAGCCGACGTGCAGAATCTCGTATCGAATTCGCTGGTCAAATACGACAATGTGACGGTCGGACAGATCGGGTCGATCTCGGTGGTCCAATCCGTCGCCGCAGTGGAGGTGGAACTCTCGGAGGGCGTCGTGATCCCGGCGAATGCCACGGTGAAGCTGGCGCAGACCTCGGTCCTGGGCGCCCAGTACCTCGAGTTCGTGCGGCCGTCCCGGCCGGCTGCAGGCCATCTCCTTCCCGGTGACACGATCGACGTGAACTCGTCGTCGGCGTATCCCTCCACCGAATCGGTTCTCGCGGCCCTGTCCCTGGTGCTCAACGGCAGCGGACTCGAGCAGCTCCGGTCGATCATGACCGAACTGAACACCGCCACCGACGGCCGGACGGCGGCTGCGAACGAAGCGATCGGCAGGCTCAAGACCCTCGTCACCCGGCTCAACGGTCAGCGCGACGACATCGGCCGCGCGATCGACGCTCTCGGGCGGCTCAGCGGATCACTCGCCGATCAGAATTCGACGATAGCCGCGGGAATCGACGGTATCGAACCCGCGCTCACCGTGCTCGCGGACCAGCGCGAGAACCTGGTCACGATGCTCGACCGTGTCGGAGACTTCGGCGCCAAGGTGTCGACGGCGCTGTCCCGCAGCCACGACGACCTGGCCACTATCGTGTCCGAACTGCGGCCTGCGCTGACCGGGCTCGAACAGTCGGGAGACGACTTGGTCGGCTCGCTGCTCGTGGGTCTGACCATCCCGTTCCCGGTGACGACGATCGACAAGGGGATGAAGGGCGACTTCCAGAATCTGTTCCTCACTCTGGACCTGTCCGTGGGTGCCATCCGCGACAAGGTGATCGGCAGCCTGCCGAAGATCGACGTGGAGAAGATGATGCTGTCTCGCCAGGCGGCCGATCCGCTGCGCGCACCGTTCGCCGCGCCGAAGGGCGGCCGTCGATGAGGCTGACGAAGCTGGTCAAGTGGCAGTTGATCGTGTTCGCACTGCTCACCGTGGTGAGTGTGGTCTACGGTGCGATCACGTACATCGGTATCGGTCGTGTCACCGGCATCGGCACGTACCGGGTCGTCGCCGAGTTCGGCTCGGCCGGCGGCGTCTACGAGTCCGGGTTGGTCACGTATCGCGGCGTCACCGTGGGCCGGGTCGACGGCGTGGACTTGGATCTGGCGAATCCATCGGCGCCGGTGCGTGTGACGCTGCGCATCGACTCGGGTCGGCGCATCCCGCGCGACAGTTCGGCCCACATCAAGAGTCAGTCGGCCGTCGGTGAGCAGTACGTCGATCTCGTACCGCGATCGGGCGCCGGCCCCTCACTGAGCGACGGCGATGTGCTCCCGGCGGGCGGCAACGTGGCGCCCACACCCACCAAAGACGTGCTCGGGCGAACGATGAGCTTGGTGGGGGCACTCTCGCCTCAGCATCTGGAGACCACGATCGACGCTGTCTCGGACGGGCTGGGAGAGTCCGGGGATCGGCTGGCCCGTCTGATCGACTCGTCACAGCAGTTGCTGCGGCTGGCGCAGATCGACCTCGTACCCACGACCACGCTGATCGGCGATGCCGACCCGCTGCTGCGCACCGGAAACAAGGTGGCCGTCGACTTGCGATCGTCGGTGGCGAATCTGGCGTCGTTCACTGATCAGCTCGCTATGAGCGACGGCCGGATTCGCACGCTGATCGAGGACGCACCCGCCGCCGCTGATGAGGTGTCGGCGACATTGGGGAAGCTGACGCCGACACTGCCGACGCTGCTCGCGAACCTGCAGACCGTCGGTCAGGTGCTGCGGGTCAACGTGCCCGGGCTCCGCCACATCTTGACGGTGTATCCGGCGTTCACATCGGGCACGCTGTACTCCGTCAAGGACTTCGCGCTCGGTGAGAGCCCGCAGGCCCCGCTCGACGTGAAGCTCGGAAATACGCTGAACCCGCCGCCGTGCACCGAAGGCTACGGCCGCACCCAGCGGCGTGATCCGTCGGACCTGCGGGAGGTTCCGGTGGTCCCGGACCAGTACTGCGACGTCCTCGCCGCCAACCCGAAGGTCGCTCGTGGCGCGCGCAACGTGCCCTGCGCCACCGATCTGTCGGTGAGGACCGCGCTGGTCGCGGACTGTCCGGGAGGTCTGCCGTCGACGTGGCCTGAGATGCTCGCCAAGCCGCACAGCGCGACCGCAGGCGACCCGCCGGACCGGCGTCCGCGATCGTCGACGCCCACTGATCGGCCGATTCCCTACTCGGAGAAGACGGGCCGGTTCACAGGACCTGACGGAGTGACGTACTTCGTCGGATCGCCCACCAGCACAGCATCCGGAAAGGGGAACACGACATGGCAGTCGTTGCTGATCAAGTGGTAGATGCAGACGAAGCGCAGGAGACGGGCCAGGAGCAGGCGACGGAACAGGAGACACGAACGCTCAGCGACCGGGGAGGTCGCCGGCCGGCGCTCGTCGTCTGGTCCCTGCTGATCGCCGCCGTCGCGGTTCTGACGATGTTGGGAGTCAAAGGCGTCGACCTCTATCACGCCGAACGGAACAAGAGCCGGGACGCGCAGGTTCTCGACGTGACGCGAGAAGCGGTCGCCGGGCTGGTGAGCCTGGACTACCAACGGTCCAAGGCCGACATGGACCGGATCTCCTCGCTGGCGACCGGCTCGTTTCAACAACAGTTCGGCCAGCTGGCGGCCTCCTTCGAACAGGTCCTCGCCTCGGGTCAGGTTCGTTCGACGGGCGCGGTCAAGGAGGCGGGGATCGTCGAGGCCGACGACGACTCGGCGAAAGTCCTCGCAGCGGTGAGCTCGGTAGTCAAGAACACCGAGGCACCCGACGGTCAGCAGCGCGTCTACCGGATGCTGGTGGACCTCCAACGACAAGGCGACGACTGGAAGGTCGGGAATGTGGAGTTCGTGTCATGACGGTCAATGAGCAGGCGAGCGTGGATCCGGACGATGCGGTCGGCGCCACCGAGCCGGAGACGCACGAGGAACAAGAGGCCGTCGACGAGGGCACGGGCACGAGTAGCAGCCGGATGCGTGGACTGCTTCTGTGGCCCGCGGATCTGTCGGTGCGGGCCCGAAGGCTCGTCGTCGGAGTGCTCGCGGCGGTGACGGTCGTCGGTGCCGGTGCGCTCGGGTACGTGTGGTGGGCTGCGTCGTCGGCCGCTGCCGATGCCGATGCCGGGCAGTCGGCGCTGGCATCGGCCCGCCGTGACGTACCGGAACTGCTGAGCTACGACTATCGGACCATCGACCAGGCCTTTCCGAAGTCGGCGAAGAAGCTGCTGACCGGTAAGTTCCTCACTGAATACACCGAACTCGGCGCGTCAGTGGTGCAGCCCGCGGCCAAGAGAGATGCCATCGTCACCAAGGCCGATGTGGTCGAAGCCTCGGTGGTGGCCGCGGAGGAGGACTCGGTGACCGTGCTGCTGTTCGTCAACCAGACCACCACCAGCAAGGACCTGGAAGGTCCGCGCCTCGACGGCAGCCGGGTCCGCGTGCACATGACCAAGGACGGCGACTCGTGGAAGATCTCTGAGTTCGTTCCGGTCTGACGGCGCATCCGGCGCGCAGGGTGAAGCCCGCTACTGCTCGGCTGCCGACGGCAGGACGCCGTACCCCACGAGCCCGACGTATCCGCCGATCCGGAATCGGTTCACCTTCACGTGTCCGCCCCACTCGTTGCCTCCGACGGTGGTGACCTCCCCGTCGGAGTAGTCGAGCACGATGTTGGTGTGCTGACGGAAGAAGCTCTTGGTGGAGTAGAGCATCACGTCGCCGAGGACGGGACGGTAACCCGAGTCGGCTGCGCGGAAGCGTCCCTGCGACTGGAAGTACTCGGTCAGGGTGTACACCCCCGGGATCCGCCAGTGCCCGGAGAACGGATTCTCGAAGGGCACGCCCGACTCCCGCATCACCCAGCTGACGAAGTCGGCGCACCACTCCTCGTCGACCCCCTCGGAGTATTTGGTGCCCGGCGGCTGGGCGTCGAACTCCGCTCGGGTGACGGTGACGATGCGCTGCTGCGTGGGGCCGAGAGCAGTGGTGTCCAGGTCCGGATAGGCGCGGTCGCGGTTGTTCCACCAGGTCCGGACGAAACCCACTGCGCCTTCGTGGACGGCCACGGCGGTCGCGCCGCCCAGGAGCACGACGACGACTGCGAGTGAGATGGCGAGCCTTCGGCGGCGGGGCGACATCCGGCCAGCGTATCCGCCCATCATGTTTCGGGGTCTCGGCGATCGGGAACTCGATCGATGTCCGGAAACGGACTTCGCTTCCGGACGGACGAATACCGACTATCTGAACGGAGGACGCGGCATGTCTGCAAGCACCGAGTCCAGGGAAGTGACCGGAACACGCGACAAGACGTACAACCTGATCTGGTACGTGGAGAAGTGCCTGTCGAACGCGCTTCGGATGGACACTTTCATCGCCGACGCCGAGCGCGACGGCGACCACGAGACGGTGGAGTTGTTCACGAAGGCGCAGAGCGACAGCCTCAAGGGCGCAGAGATGGGCAAGAAGTTGCTGCGCGCGAGGCTCGTCTGAGGTCACTGGACGCGTTTCGCCAGATCGCAGTCCGGCTTCCGGAACCAGCGAGATGAACCAGCGAAATCGGCGGCGCTGCCCGAGCAGCCCCCCCGATTCATGTGCCCCTGTCGCATTTCTACCGAGCTACGGAGCGAGCGACCTCCTCAGCGAGCTGCGTCGGCGGCGCCGAGTTCGGTATGCGACCCCGCGTGTGCCAGTTCGCCCGAACGGTCTTCCAGGTGGGCGCGCAGGAACCACTGGAACTGCTCGAGTTCGCGCGTCTGGCCGATGAGGACGTCCTCGGTGATCGGATCGATCATCCCCGCCTCGGCGATGGCGTCGCGATGGGACTTGACGACCCCGGTGTAGACGAGGTCGAGGGCCGCGAGATGCGCCTGGACGGTGTCGCGGCCGAGATCGTAATCGTCCCAGTCGCGATCCTTCGTGATACCCGCCGACGTCCCGCTCGGCGAGCCGCCCAGCGTCGCGATGCGCTCAGCGAGCACGTCGGCGAATCCGCGGACCGTGGCGGTCTGCGGGTCGAGCATCTCGTGGACTCCGATGAAGTTGGGGCCCACCACGTTCCAGTGAACATGCTTGAGCGTGAGATGCAGATCGATCAGGGAACTGAGCCGGTGCTGCAGGATCGAGATCAATGCATCGGACTCGGTGTGCGAGAGACCGCCGATCTCCGGCTGATGGGTGTTGATGAGTGACATGGTGCCTCCTCGTCTGTCGGGTCGGCCGTCGCACGGGCGGGTGATCGCTCGGCGATCACGCCCTCCTGCGGCGGCCGCGTGGATGATGCAGGTGCTCGTACTCGTCGGCCTCCTCGGCCGTCGTCTCCGGGATGAGCGGGTCGTGCTGGGGACGGTCGAGCGCGCGATGGGACCGCAACCTCACCCGCGACCAACCGAGGCATCCGACCGCGGCCACAGCGCAGACCACCGTCGCCACGATCCACGGTGCGAGCGCGTCGTCGGCCGCCGCGGTGGTCAAGGTCACGGCGATCAGCACCAGGGCGATCAGGAGCAGCCCGTAGCCGATCAGCCCGAGCGCCTTCAGTGGACGAACGGTCGCGGCGCTCAGATGGTCTCCGGTCATGGGCGGGCCTCCTCCCGGCGTGGATTCGCTGCGTCTCATGTGAACCTCCTTGAACGAAAGGCATCAGGGCCGGCCCGTGGCCGCGACCGAGAACCGGTGCAGCAGAGCCTCGTCGAAGGCGGGCAGATCGTCCGGCGCCCGGCTGGTGATCAACGGACCCGGGCCCGAGTCGCACACCACCACCGGCCCGTCCTCCCACGTGGCGCCCGCGTTGCGCACGTCGGTTCGGAGGCTGGGCCAAGCGGTGAGCCGGCGACCCCCGATCAGACCCGTCTCGATGAGCAGCCACGGCGCATGGCAGATCGCGGCGACGGGGCGGCCCGACTCCAGGAACCGCGCCGCGAACTCGACAGCACCGGGAACGGTCCGCAGATAATCCGGATTCGCGACACCGCCGGGAAGCACCAGCGCATCGAAATCCGTGGAGTCGAGATTCTCGACCACCTCGTCGACCGGGTATGAGGCGGCGCGGTCCAGGTGGCGGAAAGTCTGTACCGTTCCGCCGACGGTTGACACGAGCGTCGGAGTGCCACCGGCCTCGCGCACGGCCTGCCACGGGTCGGTGAGTTCTCGCTCCTCGGCGCCCTCCGGCGCGACCAGGAACGCGACGGACCGTCCGCTCAGGTCGGGGTCGTGATGGTGCACTCTCATGGCGAACTCCCTCCAGCTGTGCTGCGGCGGACATGCAGTGTCGGGATACCCCGTCCATGCGGCTCTCAAACGTCGAGTCGGTCGAACCTGCCGATGTCGACGCCCTGCCGCGGGCGATCGCCCTACCATCGGGACCATGAGTGATTCCCCCGAACTGAGCCCCACCGACTGGGTGCGCGATCAGACCGAGAAGATCCTGGCCGCGGGCACGACCGACGTCGCGGACATCAACGGCATGAGAGTGGTGCTGTTCACCACGCTCGGCGCCAAGTCCGGCAAGCAGCGGTATGTCCCGCTCATGCGGGTCGAGGAGAACGGCAAGTACGCGATGGTGGCGTCCAAGGGCGGCGCGCCGTCGAACCCGTCCTGGTACTACAACGTGAAGGCACATCCCGAGGTCACCGTGCAGGACGGCACGGAGGTCTTCCATCTCACTGCGCGCGAGGTCTCCGGCGAGGAGCGCGAGCACTGGTGGAAGCTGGCGGTCGAGGCCTTCCCGCCGTACGGCGAGTACCAGCAGAACACCGACCGTCAGATTCCGGTGTTCGTCCTGGAGTGACCCGCCGTCACAGCACCAGCCGCAGTGCCGCGGTGGTCGCTGCCGCGACGACGATCACGACGGCCAGCGGTGCGCGCAGCAGGGCCGCCACCGCACCGGCTGCGACTCCGATCGGACGGGCGGGATCGCTCAATTCGGTGCCGGCGAACAGGGCGCCGGTGAGACCGACGGCGATCAACAGGATCATCGTCGACCGTTCCAGCAGGGTCTCCACCGCCGGTGAGACGGTGATCCGGCTGCGCAGCCGCACGCCGGCGACCCGGATCAGATAGGTCCCTCCGGCGAGGATCGCGACGCCGCAGGCGAACTCCCAGCCGGTCACGACGGCACGCTCTCCGGCTCGCGACTCCGGTCAACGCGCGGGCGGCCGGTCACCATCAGCCCGAGCGGAATTCCGAACAACGCCAGCACAATCGGCAGTCCGGCGGCCACGAAGCCCGCCGTCGCCAGCGCGATGGTCCCGCCGAACAGGGCCGCCCAACGCGTCTCCCGGTCGCGCAGTGCGGGAAGCGCCAGAGCGATGAGCAGAGCGGGGAAGGCGGCGTCCAGCCCGAGCGTCTCGGGCGAGGCGATCACCTGCCCGACCATCGCACCGGTGAGCGCGCCGAGTGGCCATGCGATGACGACCGCGGTTCCGCAGATCACGAAGGCCGACCGTGCGGCCGTCACATCGCGGTGACCGGCCGAGTAGACGGCGGTCTCGTCGTTCACCATGTGGGCTGCGGCGTATGCCGATCGGTCGTCCCGGAGGAATCGGCCGGCGGAGAGCCCGTACGAGAAATTGCGCAGGTTCACCAGCAGGCCGGCCAGTGCGCCGACCACGGGCAGCCCGCCGCCGGCCACCACCGACACGAAGACGAACTCGGACGATCCGGCGAGTACGACGCAGGCCATCAGCAGGACCTGCCACCATGCCATGCCGATCCCGTGTGCGGCGGCGCCGTACGAGACGCCGACGATCCAGAGGGAGAACGCGATGGCGATGATCTCGCGGGGCGCGCGCCGCACGAGTGTTCTCCATGATGAACGCATGTCCACTATGATGAACCTATGGAAGAGGTTCGTCAAAATGAACGTTCGTCCGCTCTGTCGAACGATGTGAGTCCGCAGAAACTCGTCGCGGCGGCACTGAAGAGAGAGCGGGCGCGGGCGGGCATCTCCTTGGCCGAACTCGCGCGCCGTGCCGGAATCGGGAAGTCGACTCTGTCACAGCTGGAGTCCGGGGAGGGAAACCCCAGCGTGGAGACGCTGTGGGCACTCAGCGTCGCACTCGGAATCCAGTTCTCGGCGTTGGTCGACGCGCCTCGTCCGACCGTCGAAGTGATCCGGCTGGGCGAGGGTGCGACGATCTCCGCCGGCGAGGCCGATCATTACAGCGCCACCCTGCTGTCGGCGGCGCGGCACGGCACGCGCCGCGACGCCTATCTGATCCGCGCCGAGCCCGGCCGTCCCCGAGTCTCCGAACCGCACGCCAGAGGAGTCGTCGAACACGTCGTGCTCTGCTCGGGCCGGGCGTCGGTGGGGCCGACGGAGGCGCCCGTGGAACTGTCGCCCGGCGACTACGTGAACTATCCCGGCGACATCGAGCACATCTTCGACGCTCTCGAGGAGGGGACGATCGCGGTTCTGCTCAGCGAGTCCTGAGAGCCGCTCACAGGTCGCCCGGCAGCTTGTCACGGCGGATTCCGCGCCAACTCGGATGGCGCAGGTGCCCCGTCGACGTCCAGTCCATGAACTGCACGTCCGCCACGATCTTCGGCAGCACCCACGTCGCGCTGCCCGCGACGGGCTTGTCGATGTCGTCGATGAACGGGCACATGCTGATCCGCAGGGGCCGGAGTTCTTCGAGCAGTGCGTCGAGTTCGGCGTCGCTGAAACCGGTGCCCACCCGGCCGAGGTAGCGCAGGCCGCGCTCGGCGGGCAGGCCGACCAGCAGTGATCCGATCTTCGACTCGGAGCCGCGACCGGGCCGATAGCCGCCGATCACCACTTCGATGTCGTTCCAGTTCTTCTGTTTGCGCCAGTCGGGGCTGCGGCGTCCGCTCGCGTAGGACGAAGCCCGCCGTTTCGCGATGACCCCTTCCCACCCCCGGTCCCGTGCGGTGCGGATCGCGGTGTCCGCCGGCCCGGGAAGCAGCGGCGGCACATCGATCAGCGGTTCGCCGTCGAAGTAGTCGAGGGACTCCAGGATCTCGCGCCGCACCTCCCACGGCTGCTCCCACACTCGGACGCCGTCCAGGTACAGGACGTCGAAGAGGTGCACCCGGAGCTCGTGTGGCTCGGCTCTGCGCCTCCGCGATGCGAGCAGCGAGAAGTCGGTGAGCCCGGCGTCGTTGATCGCGACGATCTCACCGTCGAGCACGGCGTCGACCGGTCGGCCGCCGGAGACCAGGAGGTCACCGAACACGGACAGTTCCGGGAAGTCGCCGGTGAGGTCGTTGCCCGACCTCGAGATCAACCGGACCCGGCCGCCCACCACCCTGATCAGTGCCCGGAAACCGTCCCACTTGCCCTCGTACGCCCAGTCGTCGGTCAGGGACTCGATCGGGTCGTCGGTGGCGAGCATCGGGCGGAGTCCGACGAGACCGGGCAGCGGATCGTCGACCTCGCTGTCGCGGGCGGGCGCACTCTCTCGCGGAGGCGGCGCGACGCTCTCCCTCCGAGAGCGTGAGGACCGTTTCTTCCGATACTCGCCGAGGTCGACGACCGCGTCGCCGGGAACGGTGGTCGTCTGGACCGGCGGGCTCGCCTCCGACAGTCCGGCGAGCAGATCGCCGTCGTTCTCGTAGCGGTCGAGGACCTCGGTGCAGAGCAGATGGGCGAGTCCGGACTCGGACAGTTCGTCCCACGACCGCGGCGCCGCGACCCACGGCCGCTCGCGTCCACGCAGCGAGTACGGCGCGAGTGTCGTCTTGGCGGCGGTGTTCTGGCTCCAGTCGATGAAGACCCGGCGCTCGCGCTCGGCTTTCGCCATGGTCGCGGTGACGGTGCGGGGGTGCGCCTGCGCCAGGGCGGTCGCGATCTGGCGGGCCACGGTGCGCGCCGATTCGGACCGCACGGGCGATGCGAGGCGCCCGTAGACGTGAATCCCCTTGGAACCGCTGGTGACCGGGAACGACTCGAGACCGGCGTCGGTCAGCATGGCGCGGATGTCGAGGGCCACGGCGGCGCAGTCGTCCAGTGTCACGCCGGGCCCGGGATCGAGGTCGAGCACGATGCGGTCGGTGCGGCGCTCCTCGTCGTCGGACAGGTCGATGCGCCACTGCGGCACGTGGAGCTCCAGCGCGGCCACCTGGGCCAGCCACACCAGATCGGCAGCCGACCGGACCACCGGGTACACCGTCCGGCGCTCGGAGTGCTCGATCGTGAAGCGGGCCACCCAGTCGGGTGCGCCTGCGGGGAGGGTCTTCTCGAAGAACGGCGCCGACTCGACTCCGCCCGGCCAGCGTTTGCGGGTCACCGGGCGCGAGGCCATGTGCGGCACCATCGCGTCAGCGATCCGGATGTAGTAGTCGACGACGTCGAACTTGCGGGTCCCGGTCTCCGGATACAACACCTTCTCGAGGTTGGTCAGCACAATCCTGCGCCCGTCCACGTCGAGATGCGATCGCGTCATAGGAGACCATTGTCCACGCGCACACCTGCCTCTCGGCTCTCTTTCCTGGCACAATGACGGACATGCGCTCGATCTGGAGAGGTGATCTGAGCTTTGGTCTGGTGAACGTGCCGGTCAAGGTGTACTCCGCCACGGAGAGCCACGACCGCAGTTCGCATCAGGTCGATTCCGCCGACGGGGCCCGGATCCGGTATCGGCGGGTGCGCGAGGGCACCGATACCGAGGTCGAGTTCTCCAAGATCGCCAACGCCTACGAGTCCGAGAGCGGCGAGCAGGTGGTGCTGACCAAGGAAGACCTCGCGACCCTGCCGGTCAACAAGAGCCCGGAGATCTCGATCCTCGAGTTCGTGCCGATCGACCAGGTGGACCCGATCTACTTCGACAAGCCGTACTACCTGGAGCCGGCGTCCAAGTCGCCGAAGGCGTATGTGCTGCTCGCGAAGGCGCTGGAGACCACCGAGCGTCTCGCCATTGCGAATTTCACGCTCCGGAACCGGACACGGCTGGTAGCGCTGCGGGTCATCGACGGCGTGATGACCCTGCAGACGCTGCTGTGGCCGGACGAGGTCCGGGTGCCGGACTTCGACTTCCTGAACGCCGACGTCGAGATCCGCGATCAGGAACTGGACATGGCGTCGTCGCTCATCGAGACGATGGCCTCGGACTTCGACCCCAGCCAGTTCGAGGACACCTATCAGGTGGAGCTCGGAAAGCTCATCGAGGCGCGAGCCGACGGTGGCCAGGCATTCTCGGAGACCGAAGAGGAAGCGCCCGACGACGACTCGGAGGTCGCGGACCTTCTCGCGGCGCTGCGGGCGTCGGTCAAGAGCCGCGGCCGGGAGGTCGAGGACGAGAAACCGCCCGCGAAGAAGGCTCCGGCCAAGAAGGCCGCCAAGAAGAAGTCGGCCTGAAAACTTTGGCTCCCGGAACGGTCTCTCAGGCCGTTCCGGGAGCCGAAATCTCTGCGGGACACCGATCTGTACAGTGATGCACATCATAGATGTCGCTCGGGTGATGGAGGATGGCGGAAATGGCTGATGCGCAGCGTGGCGGGTCGACTGACCAGCCGCTCGACGTGCTGATCGTCGGAGCGGGACTGTCCGGAATCGATGCCGCCTACCGGCTCCGGGATCGGAATCCGGGGCTGGACTACCGGATCGTGGAGCGTCGGTCGCGGATCGGCGGCACCTGGGATCTGTTCCGGTACCCGGGCGTGCGTTCGGACTCCGACATCTTCACCCTCAGCTTTCCCTGGAACCCGTGGCGAGGCTCGCGGACGATCGCCGAAGGCGACCAGATCCGCGACTACCTCGAGCAGACCGCCCGCGACTTCGGCATCGACGACCACATCACCTTCGACGTCGACGTGACCGGCGCCGACTTCGACACCTCGACCGACCTGTGGACCGTGGACGCGCTGATCGGCGGGGTGCCGCAGACGATCGTCACCCGCTTCCTCTACATGTGCACCGGCTACTACAAGTACGACGCCCCGTATCGGCCCGACTTCCCCGCCGAGGAGACGTTCACCGGGACCTTCGTGCATCCGCAGTTCTGGCCCGAGGATCTGGACTACGCGGGCAAGAAGGTGGTCGTCATCGGTTCCGGAGCCACCGCGGTCACGCTCATTCCGGCGATGGCGCCGACCGCAGGCAGCGTGACCATGCTGCAACGCTCGCCGACCTACATGTTCCCGTACCCGTGGGAGGACGGGATGACGAAGCTGCTGCAGCGGGTGCTGACGCCGCAGCTCGCGCACGATGTGATCCGGTGGCGGAACGCCTTCATCACCCTCGGCCTGTACCTGTTCTGCCGGAGCTTCCCCAAGCTCTCGCGGCGGCTCATGCGGCGGATCGCGAAGTCGATGCTGCCCAAGGGATTCGACGTCGACACTCATTTCCGGCCCAAGTACGAGCCGTGGGACCAGCGACTGTGCGTGATCCCCGACGGCGATCTGTACCGCGCCGTCAAGGCCGGCGACGCGGACGTCGTCACCGACACCATCAAGCAGATCACTCCCACCGGCATCGACCTCGACTCGGGCCGTCATCTGGAGGCCGACATCATCGTCACCGCGACCGGTCTGGACCTGGTGACCTTCGGCGGCGCCTCACTGTCGGTGGACGGCGAGCACTTCGAGGCGGGCGACAAGTACGCCTACCGCGGATACATGCTGAACGACGTTCCCAACCTCGCGTGGTCGGTCGGGTACACCAACGCCTCGTGGACGCTGCGGGTGGACCTCACCAGTCAGGCGGTCGCCGAACTGCTGGCGTACATGCGCCGGCACGGGTACACCCGCGCGGTGCCGTCCCTGCACGGCGCGAAGCCTCAGACGCACCCGTTGCTCGAACTCGACTCGGGCTATGTGCGGCGCGCCGGGGCCCGACTGCCGAAGGCGGGCGACCGTGCACCCTGGCAGGTGCGCCACAACCTGGTTCTGGACGCGATCGACGCGCGCAAGTACGACGTGACCGAGGAGATGACCTTCGCCTGAACGACGGTCGACGGGTTCCGTAGCAGGAGTTTGAGACGTACAGTGCAGTCATGTCTCAGCTGACGCGCGACGAAGCCGTCGCCGATTTCTTCCGTCGTGCCGAATCTCAGGAGGTGAGCGACCCGGCCGACCTCGACCGGATCTGGGCCGCTCTTCCGGTGGTGCAGGTGGACGAGCTGATCGGCTCGTGGCGGGGTGGGGAACTGCCCTCGGGGCACCCGATGGACGGCCGGTTGGCCGCGGTGAGGTGGCACGGGAAGACCTTCCACTCGTGGCACGACGTGAAGCCGATGGTGTGCGTGGCCGACGACGGCTCGCTGTACTCCGACACCGAGATCGGCAAGGGCGAGGCGAGCGCGTGGATGGTCGGTTTCCGAGGCGAGTCGACGGCCTCGATGGTCTACGACGGTCAGCCGGTCATCGACCATTTCAAGCGCGTCGACGAGCGGACGCTGATGGGGATCATGAACGGGAAGACGTCGCTGGTCCGCGACCGGCACTTCTACTTCTTCCTCGTCCGGGGGTGACGCCGCACAGCCGCCGATCCGGCCTGCCCGGTGTGCGGGAGCCGTCTGTGGGGAACAATGGCCGCATGGTTTCGATCGGCTTCGGCAGGGCTCGGCAGAACGACATCTACACCGCGGGGGTACACGGGCGGAAACCCACGGTCCCAGCGGATTTCGCGGAACTGGAGCGTCGCGCCAAGGCCGTGATGAGCCGGCGCGGCTGGGCGTACATCGCCGGAGGTGCGGGCGAGGGCCGAACGATGGAGGCCAACCGGGACGCGCTCGACCGCTGGGCGATCGTGCCGCGCATGCTGCGCGACACCTCGCAGCGCAACCTCGAGATCGAACTCTTCGGGCAGAAGCTCAGCGCACCGGTCCTGTTCTCCCCGGTCGGCGCGGGCGCCCTCGCCCACCCGAACGCCGACGTGCACATCGGCGAGGCCGCCGCTGAACTCGGTGTCCCGTACATCTTCTCCAATCAGGGCTGCGCGCCGATGGAAGACGTCGCGGCAGCGATGGAATCGGTGCGACCCGGCGCGCCGCGGTGGTTTCAGCTGTACTGGTCGACCGACGACCGCCTGGTCACCAGCCTGATCGACCGCGCCGAGCGGATGGGCGCCGCGGCTCTGGTCGTCACCCTCGACACCACGATGCTCGGATGGCGGCCCCAGGACCTCAACCTCGGTTCGCTGCCCTTCGCCCGCGCCGAGGGCATCAGCCAGTACACCTCGGATCCGTCGTTCTGGGAGATCGTCGCCGAGCGGATCAAGGCTGCCACCGCGGAGAAGCCGGAGATCTCGGTGGGCGCGATCAAGACCCTGTTCTCGATCGCCCGCAACGTACCCGGCGACCTCCGCACCAACCTGACCGCACCCGAACCGCGCGCGGCGGTGCAGACCTTCCTCGACATCTACTCCCGCCCGTCACTGAACTGGGACGACATCGCGACCCTGCGCGACCGCACCTCGCTGCCGATCGTCCTCAAGGGGATCCTTCATCCGGACGACGCTCGCCAGGCGGTCGACTCCGGAATCGACGGCCTCATCGTCTCCAATCACGGCGGTCGGCAGGTCGACGGCTCCATCTCCTCGACCGACGCGCTGGTGGACGTGGTCGACGCCGTCGACGGCCGCGCGAAGGTCCTCGTCGACTCCGGCTTCTACACCGGGTCGGACGTGTTCAAGGGGCTGGCGCTGGGAGCGGACGCGGTGTGCATCGGGCGGCCGCACATGTACGGACTCGCACTCGACGGCACGGCCGGAGCCCGCGACGCGGTGGCGAACATCATCGGCGAACTCGATCTGACGCTGGGACTGTCGGGCCACCGGGACGTCGCCGACCTGGACCGCAGCGCTCTCAAGCACCTCGGCTGACGCGGACCGGCCGGCGGGTCAGACCAGCGGCCGGCCGGTCCGCATCCGCCACCGGACGTCGGCGAGCAGCAGGTTGAACGGGAAGGCGGTCAGCGGGCGGGGCAGGATCCGGAGGACGCGCCGGGCGATCGCGTTGTGGGTGTTGAAGAGCAGTTCCTGCCGTCGCGACATCCGCACGCCCATCTTCTTGCGGAACTCGGGCGGCAGGAAGCCGAGGGTCATGGCCTCCGACCACCAGCCCGCCATCAGCGAAACCGGACGCGGAAGAAACTCCATCCGCACAATCTTCAACAGGTAGTCGCGGATGGTGTCGTCGATCTCGATGCCCTCGACCGTCTCGTTCCAGTAGGCCTCGAAGTCGGCTCGGGTGGCGGGCCACATCTCCGGCGGCATCTGCAGGGTGGTTCCCATCACCGCGCCCTGGCGGTAGGCGTCCTCGGTGATCTTCGACGGATCGCCGAAGAATCGCTGGGTGTCCTCCCACCCGCGATACAGACATGCCGCCACCCACAGCTGCAATTCGGGATCGAAGGCGTTGTACTTCACCGGGCTGTCGTCGGTGGAGCGCACCTGGACGTGCGCCTTGTTCACCGCCTGCCGGTACCGACGGCGGTCGTCCGCGGTGCCCATCGCCGCGACGGCGAGGTAGGTGAGTGTGGTCCGGGTTCGCTTCACCGGGACCTTGAAGAGGTTGCCCGACTCCACCTTGCTCTCGTAGACGCCGTATCCGACCGCGGGGACGGCCAACTGCATGATGACGTTCGCCGGGCCCGCGAGCAGAGCCAGGCCGAGCATGTCGAGGTCGTCGACGGTCTGCGCATCGAGTTCACTCCGCTTCGAATGACGTTCCGCGACTGAAGGATCGAGTGCTTCCGCGGTCATGTTCGCCTCCCGGGCGGATGAACTGATAACGACTGTTTCCCCTTTGATTCAACGCCCGCGTGGCCGAGGTGTCAAGATGTGTGTCGTGACTGAATCCGACGACGCTCCGGGAGGGCTGCGCGATTACGGCGGCGAATCCGGCGACGCCCGGGTGGCCCGCCGTCGTGCCGCCCTCATCGACGCCGCACTCGACATGCTCTCCGAGTCCGAGCCGGGAGCCGTCACCGTCCGCGGCATCTGTGCCCGCGCGTCGCTCACGCCGCGCTACTTCTACGAGAGCTTCGAGAACGCGGACACGCTGGTCGGCGCCGCGTTCGACATGATCATCGAGCAGATCGCCGACCGCGCCCTGGCCGGTTTCAATGCCGGCTCGAGTGCGCGGGGGAAGGTCGTCGGTGCCGTCGAGGCGATCGTCGACGTCATCGAGGGCGACCCGCGGAAGGGGAGGGTGATCTTCTCCGACACCCTGCGCAGTCCGGTGCTGGTGCGCAAACGCCTCGAGATGCTGAAGATCTTCACCGAACTCACCTTCCAGAGTGCGCCCGCGGTCGCGAACGTCAGCGGAGGTCAGCAGACTCTCGCCGCGGCGCATTTCCAGGTGGGCGGCCTCGGCCGGCTGCTCGCGTCGTGGACGGAGGGGCTGATCGATCTCGACCGCCCGGCGCTCGTCGACATCTGCGTCCGGATGCTGCTTCCCGAGAGTCGCGCCGCGGATGCGTCTGGGGCCCGGCTAAGTTGAGTGCATGACGAACTGGCGTGACTACGGCGAGCCCGACCTTCCGGCGCCGTTGGCCGCGGCGCTCGACGCCTTCGTCGAGCACGGCTATCACGGCACCTCGGTCCGCGACATCGCCGCGCGTGCGGGGTTGTCGGTCCCGGGGCTCTACCACCACTATCCGTCCAAGCAGTCGCTGCTCCAGGGGCTGCTCGAATTGACGATGTCCGACCTCCTTCGCCGGTCGGAGGAGGCGCTGGCCGCCGCGGGCGACGATCCGCTGGCGCGCTTCGACGCCGTGGTGGAGTCGCTCCTGCGATTCCACATGTACCGGCGTGAGCAGGCGTTCGTCGGATCCACCGAGCTTCGCAGTCTCGATCCCGAGTACCACCGCGTCTACATCGGTCACCGGATCCGGCAGCAGCGGATGGTCGACGAGGTGGTCGAGGACGGCGTGGCGTCCGGCGCGTTCACGACGGATGCGCCGAAGGGTGCGGCCCGGGCGGTCGCGACGATGTGCGTCGGTGTCTCCACGTGGTATCGAGTCGACGGGCCGATGAGCGCCGACGAGTTGATCGCTCAGAACCTGGTGTTCGCCCGGTCGATCGTCGGACATGTGGCGGGCTGAGGGGCGATCGCCGAATGCTTGACGTCGTGCGGGGTCGCATGACAACCTAGCCCTGACCGAACGTTCGCTCGGTATGAACACGGAGGCTCAGATGGCTGTCGATCTCGCATACAGCGCGCAGGTGCGCGACCTCGTCGAACGGACCTCGGCGTTCATCGCCGAGGAAGTTCTCCCCATCGAGAACCGCTTCGCGGGCGACGTCGCCGCGGCCGGCGGCGACGACCTGCGCCGGGAACTGAACGCGAAAGCCAAGGCCGCGGGCGTCTTCGCGCCGCACGCGCCGGTGGAGTTCGGCGGACTGGGCCTCAACATGAGCGACCGCGCACCGGTGTTCGAGGCCGCGGGAGCTTCGACGTTCGGGCCCGTCGCACTGCACATCGGTGCACCGGATGAGGGCAACGTGCACATGCTCGCGCACATCGCCACGTCGGAACAGAAGGACAAGTACCTGGCGCCGCTCGCCACCGGCGAGGTGCGCAGCGCGTTCGCGATGACCGAACCCGCCCCCGGTGCAGGCTCCGACCCGAACGCCCTGTCGACGACGGCGGAGAGGGTCGCCGGCGGATGGAAGATCAACGGCCGCAAGCAGTTCATCACTGGAGCCGACGGTGCCGGATTCTTCATCATCATGGCCCGCACCGTCGGGCAACGGGGCGACCGCGGTGGTGCGACCATGTTCCTCGCGCCCGCGCACACCGAGGGCATCGAGGTGGAGCGGCACATCCACACCACTGACAAGTCGATGATCGGCGGGCACTGCGTGGTCGGTTTCACTGATGTCTTCGTACCCGACGAGGACGTCCTCGGCGCCCCGCACGAGGGTTACCGGTACGCGCAGGTGCGGCTCGGCCCGGCGCGCATGACTCACGTGATGCGCTGGATGGGCACCGCGGTCCGCGCGCACCGGATCGCCGTCGACTACGTCGAGCAGCGCGAAGGCTTCGGCGGGCGACTCGCCGACCTCGGCATGATTCAGCAGATGATCGCCGATAACGAGATCGACCTCGCCGCGGCGCGGGCGCTGCTGGTCCGCGCTTGCTACGAACTCGATCTCGGCGAGCACGCCTCGGACTCGACGTCGATCGCGAAGACCTTCGGTGCGGAGGCGTTCTCGCGCGTCGCCGACCGGGCAGTGCAGATGTGCGGAGGCCTCGGAGTCTCAGAAGACCTTCCGCTGGCGCGGCTCGCCGCGGAGCTGCGACCGTTCCGGATCTACGACGGTCCCAGCGAAGTCCACCGGTGGGCCATCGCGAGGCGGGCGGTCGGACGCGCACGCAGGGCTCGTGAGGCGACGAGGTGACGGCGGATCATCCCGGTCTGTCCGCTGAGAGCCTGCGAAAGCTGTTGGCGGCGAACGGTATCGATGTCGCGGGTGAGTTGCGGATCGACTTGATCGGCGGTGGACGGTCGAACCTGACCTTCGACGTCCGCGACGACGGCAGCCACTGGGTGGTCCGACGGCCCCCGATGGGCGGGCTCACACCGTCGGCGCACGACATGAATCGCGAATGGAACGTGACCTCGGCGCTGGCGGCGACCGATGTGCCGGTGCCGCGGGCCGTCGCGATCGACCGTGACGGCGAGTACATCGGTGCTCCGTGCACCGTCGTGGAGTTCGTCGACGGCGCCGTGATCCGCTCGGTGGACGACCTCGCGACACTCTCCGACGCCGAGGTGACCGCGAGCGCCGACGCACTGGTGCGGACGCTCGCGGCTCTGCATTCCGTCGACTACCAAGCAGTGGGCCTGGGCGGTTTCGGCAGGCCGGACGGATTCGCCGGCCGGCAGGTCAAGCTGTGGGCTCGTCAATGGGCGCTGGTCAAGACGCGTGAGCTCGACGACGTGGAGCGCCTGGCGACGGCGCTCTCCGAGCGGGTGCCGGCGCGGACCCGGAACTCGATCGTCCACGGCGATTTCCGGATCGACAACACCATCCTGGCTCCCGGTGACCCGGGCACCGTCGCCGCGGTCGTCGACTGGGAACTGTCCGCGCTCGGCGATCCGATCACCGACATCGCGCTGATGTGCGTGTACCGCGAGCCGGTGTTCTCGTCGGTTCTCGGATTCGATGCGGCGTGGACGAGTGACCGGTACCCCGGTGCGGACGGACTGGCCGAGCGCTACGTCGCCGCGACCGGTGCCGACCTGGGCGACTGGGCCTTCTACCTCGCCCTGGCGAATCTGAAACTCGGCGTCATCGCGGAGGGGATCACGCACCGAGCGCTCTCCGGAGGCTCGTCCGGATCGGCGGGCGCCGAACGCGCCGCCGAAGCCACCGCCGAGTTCATCGCCGCGGGTCTGCGCGCGCTGAGGTAGAGGTCGGCCCTGCCTGCCGGTTGAGCCGTCCGGAAGGTAGTGGGTGTGTCGGGTGGTTTCGACTCGCTGCGCTCGCTCAACCAGCCTTTGGGGGGGGCTGCTCGACGAGCCTGTGGGGGCCGCTCGACGAGCCTGGGGTGGTTTCGCTCGGTGGGCTTTGTCGCTGGGTCGGCTCTTGTCGGCTGGTTGAGCCGTCCGGAACGTAGTGGAGGGCGTGTCGAAACTCGGTGGGGTTTGGTTTCGACTCGCTGCGCTCGCTCAACCAGCCTTGTGGGGGCCGCTCGACGAGCCTGGGGAGGTCTCGCTCGACGAGCCTGTGGTGGCTTCGCTCGGTGGGCTTTGTCGCTGGGTCGGTTCTTGTCGGCTGGTTGAGCCGTCCGGAACGTAGTGGAGGGCGTGTCGAAACGTGGTGGGGTTTGGTTTCGACTCGCTGCGCTCGCTCAACGAGCCTTGTGGGGGCCGCTCAACGAGCCTGGGGTGGTCTCGCTCGGTGGGCTTTGTCGCTGGGTCGGCTCTTGTCGGCTGGTTGAGCCGTCCGGAACGTAGTGGAGGGCGTGTCGAAACTTGGTGGGGTTTGGTTTCGACTCGCTGCGCTCGCTCAACCAGCCTTGTGGGGGCCGCTCGACGAGCCTGGGGAGGGCGCGCTCGCTCAACAAGCGTGTGGGGGCCGCTCAACGAGCCAGGGGACGAGCATCGGGCGGCGCTAGCGGTAGGTCAGGAGGCCGGAGTCGAGGGCGGCGAGGTGTTCGTGGGCGTTGAAGGAGACGAGGGTCAATCCGCTGCGGCCGGCGAGGATCTTGGTGATCGAGGTGTTGACGAAGGTGCGCGACATCTGTGGCCACGACTGCGGCGGGATGTCCCACAACTGTGCCACCAACTGGGTGATGGAACCGGCCGACGACACCACGAGCACGTTCTTTCCCGACCCGGCCGCATCAGCGGCACGGTCGGCTGCGGCGCGGGTCCGCTTGGCGTACATCGCGTACGTCTCGGGGCCGATGTCGGCGCCGTCGACCCATTCGTGCAGGGCGCTGGTGATGGCGTCCTGGAAGGGTCTGCCGCCGTCACGGTAGATGTCGTCTCCCTCCGGGAGGGGCGGCGTGACGTACTCGTTCCAGTCGGGATCGATCGTCGGCGCTGCGGCGTCGGGAAAGGCTTCGAGGACGCCGGCCATCGTCGCGCGCTGTCGGGGGAGATCGCCGCAGAACATGGCATCGAATCCGGTCACCTGTCGGGCGAGCGCTCGGCCGGCGGCGCGAGCCTGAGCGAAGCCGAGCTCCGTGAGGCCGGGGCCGCTCACGGCGTCGGCGTCGGGTCCGTAGGCGTGCGCCGGAGCCTGACCGTGCCGGACGATGTACAGAACTCCCACGCCATTCCTCGCTGCCGAGCCGTGGCCCGCGAACCGCGAGCCGGAACCGATCACACCGTCTCGCGCCCGGGGCGACTGAGGCGGCTGCCACATTCTCAACCTATCGGGTGCTCCTCACTTGCACGCGGACAGGGTGCTTGCTACTTTTGGCGATCATGACCAGTCAGCTCGCCGCCATCGGGGAGGTCACGTATGTGACCACCGCTCTCGGATGCCGTCTGCCGCTGGCCCGGGTCCTTTGTTGTTGCCGAATGCGCTGACCCAGCTCCGCCTCGCGCTGATCTGCGCGAGACCACTCGCGGCGTGACCGCCTCTGCCGGTCCGCCCAGGCAACAGGACTCCAAAGAAACATGACTTCTGCTCTCGACCGTCCGATCCTGTCGAAATCCGCTCCCGTCGGCGTCGTGGTTCGCCCCGTCGCGGGCGCCGCCTCCCGACCCGTTGCGAAACCGTCCGCCCCGCACGTCACCACGGCGAAGCTGCAACTCTCCACCAAGGCCGCCGCGCTGGTGCTGCGCACGGCGCGGGTGTCCGGACCGGTGTTCCGCGACGACGCCGCCGCCCTGACGGGGCTGTCCATCTCCACCGTCAACCGTCAGGTGAGCGCATTGCTCAAGGCCGGCCTCATCCGTGAGCGCGCCGATCTGACCCCGCCCGGTGCGGTCGGGCGTCCGCGAGTTCCGTTCGAGATCAACACCGACGGATACCTCACGGTCGGCATCCACATCGGTTACAAGGTCACCTCGATCACGACCCACGATCTCCAGCATCGGGTGGCCGGTGCGATCGCGATTCCCACTCCCCAGGCCGAGGACCCCGAGGCGGTCGTAGCTCAGATCGGTGCCAGCGCCCGCCGGTTCGCCGACCGCTGGGTGGGCAAGCGCCTGTTGTGGGCCGGCGTGGCCATCGGTGGTCGCGTGGCCGACGGCGGCTTCGTCGACCATCCCCGTCTGGGCTGGGAGGGCGTCCCGGTCGGCAGGCTGATCGCCGAGTCGCTCGGACTGCCGGTATCGGTCGCATCGCACGTCGAGGCCATGGCCGCAGCCGAACAGGTCGTCAATCCCGCCGACCAGAGCCAGAACTTCCTCTACTTCTACGCTCGCGAAATGGTGGGCATCGCGTTCAGCGTCGACGGTGCCGTGCACACGCCGGCCGCAGGCCCGCCCACCATCGGGCACTTCCCGACCGGTCCGACCACCCTGCTCGATCCCGACCGCACCGGACGCCTCGAGCCGACGGTCAGCGATTCGGGCATCCTCTACGCGGCCCAGCGAGCCGGACTCGAGGTCGATTCCCTCGACGAGCTGCGGACGCTGGCACGGACCGGGAACACGGTCGCCAACGACGTCCTGACCGAACGCGGCGAGGTGCTCGGCCGCACGGTGGCGCTGATCTCGGACATCTTCAATCCCGACCACGTCATCCTCGGCGGACAGGCCTTCACCGACTACCCGGAGGCGCTGCCGGCCGTGAGCAAGGCGCTGCGCGCCACCACGGTCATCACCCAGCGCGACGTCCGCGTGGCACGTTCGGCCATCACGGTGCAGCAGAAGGCGGCGGGTGCGGTCGCACTCGACGCGATCTACGCCGACCCGCTCGACGCACTGTCGTACACCGCGTAGCCACACGACGCCGCGGCGCGCGGCCTACCCGGACGGCGGACCGAAGCCCTCACGGGAGAGGACTTCGCCGCCGGTGGGACCGATGACCGTCTTCACGAAGTCTTCGGCCAGCGACTTGTCGTCACTGGACCGGACGACGGCGATCGGATATCTGTTGATCGCCTTGGCGAACACCGGATCGTCCACCGTGGAGACGCTCACGCCGAGGCCGGGGCGAGCCTGCGTCTGGTAGGCGAGAGCGGCGTCGGCGCGCCCGGACGCCACGTACGCGACCGCGGCCTCGCCGGAGTCGACGTGGATCGGATCGGTGAGCGCGGCCGACTCGATCCGTTCGACGTCCACCACGGCCGCACCGCACGGCAACCGGTCGGAGCACACCGCCACCCGGAGACCGGAGCGCGCGAGGTCGGCGAACCCCGTGACATGGCCGGGGTTTCCCGGCGGAACCACGATGACCAGCGAGTTGGAGGCGAAGCGCCGGGGGCCGATCACCCGCCGGCCGAGCCTGTCCATCGACGCCTCGTCGTCGGTCGCGATGACATCGGCCGACGCAGCCGAGGGGCCGGCGACGGTGACCCGGGCGCCGGGGTGCTGTTCCTCGAACTCGGTCGCGATCGCCGCCATCACGGCCTGCAGCGACGACGGAGCCGACACCGTGATGGAGGAGTCCTCCGTGCCTGGCGAGCATGCGGTCGTCACGCCCGTGAGCAGGAGCGCGGCGGCCCCCGCCAGTGCGCTGCGGCGCGGGGTGGAACTCCTGGTCCTCATGCCTTCAGACCTTAGAAGGTGCGGTGCCGGCGGTCCGGCGCACCCGGCCCATCCGGCCGCCTCACGCCGTCCAGTTGCGGTCGCGCACGAGCTTGTACGCGCGCAGCTTGCGGTAGCCGCGTACCGAGAGCGACGGGATCGGCCCGACGTGTGTCGCGGCGTTGTCGCGGAGTGCGGTGGCGAGGGCCTCGTCGATCAATGTGGTGCCCGACCGCGCCGCGCTCGCCAGCCGGGAGGCGATGTTCACCGGCTCGCCGAAGACATCGCCCATCCGCATCAGCACGTCGCCGCGGGCCATGCCGATGCGCAGGCTCGGCAACTCGCCGTCGGTGCTGAGACGGTGCAGTTCGACGGCGATCTCCGCGGCCGCGCCGGCGTCGATGACGGTGAACAGCACCGCGTCGCCGATCGTCTTCACGATATGACCACCGTGGTCGGTGATGATCGTGTGCGCCGCGGACTCGAAGGTCTCCAGCAGCGTCTCGAGTTCGGCCATCCCGAGACGCCGGGACAGTGAGGTGTAGCCGACGATGTCGGCGAATCCGACGACCACCTCGGTGTGCTCGGCTGCCCGGCCGGCGTCGGTGAGTCCCACCGCCAGATGCCGCCGCCAGACGAGATCCTGCACTCGTGCGAGCGCCTCAACCATCTCCTCGGCCGTGGCGTCGACGGTGGGGTCGGCCGCCAACCGAGTGATCTCCTCGGCCTGCCACTGCGCCAGTCGCGCGGTGGCCTGTCCGATCGCCCGCGCCGCGGCGAGTTGGGCGGTGGAGTCCATGGCCTGATCGTTGCCGGCGAAGACGCCGAGCGCGGCCAGGTCCTCCTCGGAGAAGCGCTGACCCGAGCCGCCCTCGCCGCGGGCGAAACCGAAGGCGTTCCAGAACCGCTGCGCGTACTCCGGATCGAGCCGCAGGGCGGTGATCAGTTCGTCCCGCGAGTACTCGAGCGGAGGGTCAGACACCCATCACACCTTTCATGAGGTAGGCCATGCGGGCGGCGAACTCGGGGCGCGGCGTGCTGCGCGGCAGCCGGACCGCGTCGTTGACGATCGCCAGCGCTGCATGCACAGCCAGGACCGCCGATCCGGGCGGCCGGTCGGCGTCGATGTCGGTGAGCAGCTGCACCCAGCGTGCCACGTAGCGGCGCTGCACCGCCAGCAGTTCGGCGGCCTGCGGTTCGCCCGCGAGGACATAGGAGCTGACGAAGCCGACGAGCAGGTCGGGAGAGGAGGTGACGGCGTCGACGTAGTGGTCGACCAGTGCGTTCAGCCGCCCCGCCGGATCGGGTGTGATCGCGTACGTGGCCATCACGCCGGCCTCCAGTCGCATGGCGCTGCGCTGGCTGATCCCGACGAGGATCGCCAGCTTCGACGGGAAGTGCTTGTAGACGCTCGGCCCGGTGATTCCGACCGCCGCGCCGATCTCGTCCATTCCCGTTCCGGCGAAGCCGTTCTCGGCGAACAGGCGGGCGGCGGCGTCGAGGATCTCGTCGCGGCGGGTGGGGGCGTCGTCGCCCGGCCCGGCGGTCTGGCGCAGGGGGACGGCGTGGCTCGGCGTGAGCCGGATGGTCTGGCGGACCAGTGCGAGGACCATCTCCTCCATCTCGTGCGCACCGCTGCGAACGGCACGCCCGGCGCCGCTGCCGACCACGCTGAGCACGGCGCCGGCCAGATACATCGACTCGCGTTCGGTGAGCTCGGGTCTGTCGGCGCGGATGGCCGAGGCCCACTGTCGGAGCACGGCGCGGGTGCGGCGGACCACATCGGCGTTCTCGTCGGCCGACAGGTGCTGTCCCGACCAGCGCCACAGCGACGTGGCATGCGGGTTGGAGATGCTCAGCTCGGTGACGCTGGCGGCGAGGGCGTCGGCCGGATGGTCGCTGCTCGCGAGGTCGGCGCCCGCGGTGCTCTCCTCGAGCTCGTCGACGCGGGTCTGGACCGCCGCCAGCAGGAGCGCCTGCTTGTCGGCGAAGTGCCGGTACACCGTCGGCGCGCTCACGCCCGCCCGGCGGGCGATGTCGGTGACCGACACATGCGGGTAGCCGCGCTCGGCGAACAGCACTGTCGCTGCATCGATGAGCTGGCGGCGCCGATCCGTCGACCGCGTGCGCCGGGTCGCCTTGGTGGTTGTCATGATGAACCGACCATAGCCGATGGATGGCTGTATATGAACCACTTGACCACTGGGTATAGCCAAATACGTTATTGCGGGTTAGCCTACGAGGGAAACCATTCTCGGTTCGTGTGAAAGGAACACCTGTGTCCGACGAAGCATTCATCTACGAGGCGGTCCGTACGCCCCGTGGCAAGCAGCGCGGAGGCTCGCTGCACAGCGTCAAGCCGATCGACCTGGTCTCGGGTCTGATCGACGGACTGCTGACCCGCCACAGCGATCTCGATCCGAAGGACATCAACGACGTGGTCCTCGGCGTCGTGTCGCCGGTCGGGGAGCAGGGTGCGGTCATCGCGCGTACCGCCGCCCTCACCTCGGGTCTCGGCGAGAGCGTTCCGGGCACCCAGATCAACCGCTTCTGCGCCTCGGGCCTGGAGGCCGTGAACCTGGCCGCGGCCAAGGTCCGCTCGGGCTTCGACGATCTGGTCCTGGCCGGCGGCGTGGAGTCGATGTCGCGTGTGCCGATGGGCAGCGACGGCGGTGCGCTCTTCATGGACCCCGCCACCGCGTACGACAACTACATCGCTCCGCAGGGCATCGGCGCCGACCTGATCGCCACCATCGAGGGCTTCTCGCGTGAGGACGTCGACGCCTACGCCGCCGAGTCGCAGCGTCGCGCCGCCCAGGCATGGGACGAGGGCCGCTTCGCGAAGTCGATCATCCCCGTCAAGGACATCAACGGCGTCACGCTGCTCGACAACGACGAGCACCGCCGTCCCGGCACCACCGTCGAGAGCCTCGGCAAGCTGAAGCCGGCGTTCGCGGGCCTGGCGGCCATGGCCGGATTCGACGACGTCGTGATGCAGAAGTACCCGAACGTCGAGCAGGTCAACCACGTCCACACCGGCGGCAACAGCTCCGGCATCGTCGACGGCTCGGGTCTGGTCCTGGTCGGTTCGGAGGAGGCGGGCAAGCGCAACGGCCTCACCCCGCGCGCCCGCATCGTGTCGTACGGCGAGGTCGGCAGTGAGCCGTCGATCATGCTCACCGGTCCCACCCCGGCCACCGAGCTCGCGCTCAAGCGCGCCGGCCTGACCGTCGACGACATCGACGTCTTCGAGCTCAACGAGGCGTTCGCGTCGGTCGTCATGAAGTGGATGAAGGACCTCAAGGTTCCGCACGAGAAGGTCAACATCAACGGCGGCGCCATCGCGCTCGGTCACCCGCTCGGCGCCACCGGCGCGATGATCATGGGCAGCACCCTCGACGAGCTCGAGCGCGTCGGCGGCCGCTACGGCCTGGTCACCCTCTGCATCGGCGGCGGCATGGGCGTCGCGACCGTCATCGAGCGTCTCTGATCGCCCCGGAACTAGAAGGAAAAAGACTCATCTCATGACTGCGAACATGATCACGTGGGAGAAGGACGCCGACGGCGTCGTCATCCTCACCATGGACGACCCGAACCAGGGCGCCAACACCATGAACGACCTCTACATGGAGTCGATGGCGGCGACCGTCGATCGCCTGGAGGCGGAGAAGGACGACATCACCGGTGTCGTCCTGACCTCGGCGAAGAAGACCTTCTTCGCCGGCGGCGACCTCAAGGACATGACCGCGGGACGCGGCGACAAGTCCAAGGAGGAGATCGCCACCGAGATCACCGAGCGCACCAACGCCATGAAGGCCGTGCTGCGTCGCCTGGAGACCCTCGGCAAGCCGGTCGTCGCCGCTATCAACGGCGCCGCACTCGGCGGTGGCCTGGAGATCGCGCTGCACTGCCACTACCGCGTCGCCGCGGATGTGAAGGGCAACCAGCTCGGCCTGCCCGAGGTGACCCTCGGTCTGCTCCCGGGCGGCGGCGGCGTGGTCCGCACCGTGCGCCTGCTCGGCTTCCAGCAGGCGCTCATGGGCGTTCTGCTCCAGGGCCCGCGTCTGAAGCCGGCCAAGGCCAAGGAGATCGGCCTGGTCAACGAGGTCGTCGGCTCGGTCGAGGAACTGATCCCCGCCGCCAAGGCCTGGATCGCCGCCAACCCGGAGGCCCAGCAGCCGTTCGACGTCAAGGGCTACAAGATGCCCGGTGGCGCTCCGACGAACCCGTCGGTGGCCGCCAACCTGCCGGCGTTCCCGGCTCTCCTGCGCAAGCAGATCAAGGGCGCCAACATGCCGGCTCCGCGCGCCATCCTGGCCGCTGCCATCGAGGGCGCGTACGTCGACGTCGACACCGCCGATCTGGTCGAGACCCGCTACTTCGTGTCGCTGGTCACCGGCCAGGTGGCGCAGAACATGATCAAGGCGTTCTTCTTCGACCTCCAGCACATCAACGGCGGCGGTTCGCGGCCGAAGGGCTTCGACAAGTACCAGGCCAAGAAGGTCGGTGTCATCGGTGCGGGCATGATGGGCGCGGCGATCGCCTACGTCTCGGCCAAGGCCGGCATCGAGGTGGTCCTCAAGGACATCGACATCGAGGCGGCCAAGCGCGGCAAGGGCTACTCGGAGAAGCTCGAGGAGAAGGCTCTCTCGCGCGGCAAGACCACCGAGGAGAAGAGCAAGGCTCTGCTCGACCGCATCACCCCGACCGTGGACGCCGCCGACTTCAAGGGCGTCGACCTGGTGATCGAGGCCGCGTTCGAGTCGGTCGAGGTCAAGAACAAGGTGTTCCAGGAGATCCAGGACATCGTCGAGCCGGACGCCGTCCTCGGCTCCAACACCTCGACCCTGCCGATCACCATCCTGGCCGAGGGCGTCAACCGTCCCGAGGACTTCATCGGCATCCACTTCTTCTCGCCCGTCGACAAGATGCCGCTGGTGGAGATCATCTGCGGTGAGAAGACCAAGGACGAGGTCCTCGCCAAGGTCATCGACTACACCCTGCAGATCCGCAAGACGCCGATCGTCGTCAACGACAGCCGCGGCTTCTTCACCTCGCGCGTCATCGGCACCTTCATCAACGAGGCCATCGCGGCCGTCGGTGAGGGCATCGAGCCCGCGTTCATCGAGCAGGCCGGCAGCCAGGCAGGCTACCCGGCTCCGCCGCTGCAGCTGTCGGACGAGCTGACGCTCACCCTGATGCAGAAGATCCGCAAGGAGACCGAGGCCGGAGCCAAGGCCGCGGGTCAGGAGTTCCCGTCGCACGGCTCGTACGCCGTCATCGACAAGATGGTCGACCTGGGCCGCACCTCGAAGAAGGACGGCGCGGGCTTCTACGACTACGCCGACGGCAAGCGCGGCCTCATCTGGCCGGGCGTGCGCGAGAACTTCGCCTCGGGCACCAATGAGATCCCGCTCGAGGACATGAAGGAGCGCATGCTCTTCGCCGAGGCCCTCGAGACCGTGAAGTGCTTCGACGAGGGTGTGCTCACCTCCGTCGAGGACGCGAACATCGGCTCGATCTTCGGCATCGGCTTCCCGGCGTGGACCGGTGGCGTGGTGCAGTACATCAACCAGTACGAGGGCGGCCTCAAGGGCTTCGTCGACCGCGCTCGCGACCTGGCGTCGAAGTACGGCAGCCACTTCGAGCCGCCGGCCTCGCTCGTCGAGAAGGCGGACGCCGGCGTCGAGAAGCTGACGAACGAGAACCTCGTCAAGAAGTGACGCGCTAGCGGCACACGACGCGAGAAAGCCCCGGTGAACTGGCGTTCACCGGGGCTTTCGGCGTGGATCGGCAGATGCGTTCAGTCCGCCGTGCGGCGCCGGAAGGCGCGCAGTGCGAAGGGGGCGAAGACGGCGGTCAGCGCGACCGACCACAGAATGGTCGCCAGGATCGGGTGCTGAAGCGGCAGCGCTGACGCGTCGGTGGCGTGCGGTCCGTTGCCCCACAGCTGCCGCATCGCCTGGACCAGCGAGGACACCGGGTTCCATTCGGCGATGGTGCGGAGCCAGGTGGCCATGGGAGCGGTCGGGACGAAGGCGTTCGACAGGAAGGTCAGCGGGAACAGCACGGTGAACATGAACCCGTTGACGGCTTCGACGGACTTGAGCCACGACCCGACGAGGATGCCGAACCAGATCATCCCGAAACCGAACACCAGGACGAGGACGAATCCCAGCACCCCCTCGAGCAGCGAGGTGTGGATGCGCCAGCCGATCGCCAGGCCGGTCAGCGCCATCACCACGATCCCGATCGACGAGTGCATCAGCGACGCGATCGCCCGGCCGAGCAGATACGACGTCCGGTTGATGGGGAGAGAACGGAAGCGGTCGACGATCCCCTTGTCGACGTCCGCGGTGATGCCGTTGGAGACGATGAAGGCGGTGAAGACGATGGTCTGGCCCATGATGCCGGGCAGCAGGTACTCGCGATAGCTTCCGCCGCCCGGCACCGGCATGGCGGGACCGAAGACGAACGCGAACAGCACCACGAACATGATCGGCTGGACGGTGACGTCCGACAGCATCTCCGGCATGCGCTTGGTGTGGATCAAGCTGCGCTGCACCATGATCGACGTCTGACGCCAGAGAGACGGCGGCCGGGCCGCGATGGTTCGGTCGAGGGCGGGGGCGCTCATGCGTCGGCTCCTTCGGAGTCGGCCTCCGGAACGGACTCCGCGCGGTGTCCGGTGAGGCTGAGGAATACGTCGTCGAGGCTGGGCCGCGACAGGCCGAGATCGTCGATGGCGATGCCGGAGTCGTCGAGAACCCGCGCGACATGCGTCAGGTCCGCGAGGCCGCCCGCGGGCAGGGTGAGGGTGCGCGCGTGCCGGTCGACGAACAGGTCGTCGGAGATCGGCGCGAGCAGTGCCTGCGCGGCCGCGAGGTCGGCGGAATGGGTGACGGTGGCCACCAGACTCGCCGCTCCGGCCTGCTGCTTGAGCTCGAGCGGGGTGCCCTCGGCGATGATCTTGCCCGCGTCGATCACGACGATCCGATCGGCGAGCTGATCGGCCTCTTCCAGATACTGCGTGGTCAGCACCAGGGTGGTTCCGTCGTCCACGAGACCGCGCAGCACCTCCCACAACTCGTTGCGGCTGTGCGGGTCGAGGCCGGTGGTCGGTTCGTCCAGGAAGAGCACGGGCGGTGACGCCAGGAGGCTCACTGCGAGGTCGATGCGCCGGCGCATGCCGCCGGAGTATTCGCGGACGGTCTTGTCGCCCGCGTCGGTGAGCGAGAACTGTGCGAGGAGCTGCTCGGTCCGTTCCTTGAGCACGCGGCGGCCGATACCGTACAGCCCGCCGATCATGCGCATGTTCTCCCGGCCGGTGAGCAGTTCGTCGACGGTGGCGGCCTGGCCGGTGAGGCCCATGCTGCGGCGGACGCCGTCCGGCTCGTCGAGGACGTCGAAGCCGTTGATGCGCGCGGTGCCCGAGGTGGGTGCGCTCAAGGTGGTCATCATGCGGACGGTGGTGGTCTTGCCCGCGCCGTTGGGCCCGAGCATGCCGAGAACGGTTCCGGTGGGAACGGCGAAGCTGATCCCGTCGACCGCGGTGAAGTCACCGAACTTCTTCACCAGGTCCACGGCTTCGACGGCGATCGAGTCGGTCAGTCGTCTGTTCACTCGATCACCGTACGACGAGATGCCTCACGCCTCCATCGGGTTTTCCGAGGCGACGTCCGCGTTCGGGACCACGCGGATGCTGAGTGCGTCCGCCGCGGCGGCCGGAGGCGCGACCGGCGTCAGTTCCGGCCGCTTCGGCAGTCGGCCGTCGCCGAGGGAGCGTCCGCGGACCTTGCGGATGATCCACGGCGTGAAGAACTCGACGAACCAGCGCGCGTCGCCGAGGGTGCGCAGCACCCGGTTCGGATCGCCGGCCGGAGGCAGCGGCCGTCCCCAATCGGGTGAGCTGTCGGGCAGACCGAGCGCGTGCGCGGCTCCGGCGGCGAAGCGGTCGTGGCCGAGGGGCGAGGCGTGGAGGCGGTCGGGCGACCACGACCGGAGGTCGGAGAGGACCGGCGCCGCATGCAGGTCCACCAGGACGAAGCCGTAGGCGTCGGCGAAGTCGCGCATCATCTGGTTGATCGCTGCGAGCCGCGTTTCGATGCGGCCGGAGAACGGGATGGTCTCCGCGATGTTGGGAAAGGTCGAGACCACCACGTCGGCTCCGGTACCGGCCAGCCGCCGGTAGATGTAGTCGAGGTCGGTGTGCACCTCGCCGAGATCGATCCGGCCGATCACGTCGTTCATGCCGAGTGGTGCGGCGATCAGGTCGGGCTCCAGCGCGAGGGCCGGTTCCAGCTGCTCGTCGCGGGTGTTCCGGGTGTTCTTGCCGCGGACCGCGAGGTTGGCGTACCGCAGGTCGGGGTTGTGCCGGGCGAGGTGCTCCGCCAGACGGTCGGCCCAGCCTCGGTAGCCGCTCGCGGGGTCGCCGTCGCACATTCCTTCGGTCTGGGAGTCGCCGATCGCGACGAACCGTGAGTAGCGCATGCGGACGATCTTATTCCGGCGACGGAGGCCGGGTGCCCTGGGCGACTTTACAAAATTATTGTTAATGTCTAGACATCGTACGTAACAACATCTAATGTCAACGTCACTAGTTCGCTGGACGAGGAGGAACACATGGCGAACCCGACGATCGACCGGAGCACCGCCGAGGTGGTGGAATGGCGCGACAAGAAGCGATACCTGTGGTTGCTGGGCCTGGTCCCGCCGACCGCGGTGTTCATGGCCACCGGTCTGGTGGCACTGTTCAACTGGGCATCGGACGCACTCGGCTGGAGCTGGGTGTCGACGGTGTCGCCCGTCTGGTGGTGGATCGGCCCGCTGCTGCTGTACGTGCTGCTGCCGATCCTCGACATCTTCTTCGGTCCGGACGGCCAGAATCCGCCGGACGAGCTGATGGAGCAGCTGGAGAACGACAAGTACTACCGGTACTGCACCTACGCGTACATCCCGTTCCAGCTCGCGAGCGTGGTCCTGGCCTGCTACCTGTGGACGGCTGACGACCTGAGCTGGCTCGGCGTCGACGGAGGCCTCGGGCTCGTCTCCAAGATCGGTCTGGCGCTGTCGATCGGCGTCATGGGCGGCATCGGCATCAACACCGCCCACGAGATGGGACACAAGAAGGTCTCGCTGGAGCGCTGGCTGTCGAAGGTGACGTTGGCGCAGACCTGCTACGGACACTTCTACATCGAGCACAATCGCGGCCACCACGTCCGCGTCGCGACCCCGGAGGACCCGGCCACCTCCCGATTCGGTGAGAGCTTCTGGCGATTCCTGCCGCGCAGTGTGTTCGGCAGCCTCAAGTCCGCGTGGGAGCTGGAGGCGACCCGTCTCAAGCGTCTCGGGCGTCCGGTCCTGCATCCGAGCAACGACGTCCTGAACGCCTGGGCGATGTCGATCGTGCTGTGGGGCGTGCTGACCGCGATCTTCGGATGGCAGATCCTGCCCTTCGCGGCACTGCAGGCCGTCTACGGTTTCTCGCTGCTCGAATCGGTGAACTTCCTGGAACACTACGGACTGCTGCGGCAGAAGAACGAGCGCGGCCGCTACGAGCGCTGCACGCCGGAACACAGCTGGAACAGCGACCACATCTGCACCAACATCTTCCTGTACCACCTTCAGCGGCACAGCGATCACCACGCCAATCCGACGCGGCGGTACCAGACGCTGCGGAGTTTCGACGGTGCGCCGAACCTCCCGAGCGGATACGCCAGCATGATCGCGCTGACCTACTTCCCGCCGGTGTGGCGCGGAGTCATGGACCATCGGGTGCTCGAGCACTACGACGGCGACCTCTCGAAGATCAACATCCAGCCCGGCAAGGAACGGAGGGTCCAGGCCCGATACGGAAAGGCATCGGCATGAGCGCCTACCGCTGCGAAGTGTGCGAATACGTCTACGACGAAGCCGAAGGCGCTCCGCGCGAAGGCTTCCCGCCCGGTACCGCGTGGTCGGACGTCCCCGATGACTGGGCCTGCCCCGACTGCGGCGTCCGCGAGAAGATCGATTTCGAACTGATTGGACAGTGACATGAGCACCACCGACTACAAACTCTTCCGTTGCATGCAGTGCGGCTTCGAATACGACGAGGCCGAGGGCTGGCCGGAGGACGGCATCGCCCCCGGCACCCGCTGGGACGACATCCCGGACGACTGGAGCTGCCCCGACTGCGGGGCGGCCAAGGCCGACTTCGAGATGGTCGAGGTCGCCCGCCCATGACCGGGCAGACCGCATCCGATGCGGGCGTCGTCGTCGTGGGAGCCGGCACCGCCGGCGTCACCGCGGCGGCGACGCTGCGGGCCGAGGGGTACGACGGACCGGTCACGCTGATCGGCGCCGAGCCCGGCACGCCGTACCGGCGGACCGCGCTGTCGAAGGATCTGCTCGGCGCGGACCTCTCCGAGTCCCGGATCGCCCTGCAGAAGCCCGACTTCTGGGCCTCGCGCGGCATCGACATCCGCACGCGGGTCAGCGTCACCGCGATCGACACCGCGGCGCGGACGGTCGCACTCGACGACGGCACCCGGCTCGACTACCGGGCCCTCGTCCTGGCGACCGGCGGCCGGCCGATCCGCCCGTCATGGCTCGCCGCCGACGTGCCGGCCCTGCGCACGCGCGACGATGCGATCGCGATCCGCGACGGTCTGAACGACTCGCAGCGGCTCGTCGTGATCGGCGGCGGGCTGATCGGCCTGGAACTGGCGGCCTCGGCTGCGGCTCACGGCATGTCGGCGACGGTCGTGGAGGCGGGCGGGCGCGTGGCGTCGCGAGTGATGCCGGCCGTGGTCTCCGACTACCTGCAGCGGCTCCACGAGGGCAACGGGGTGCGACTGCACCTCGGGTCTGCGGCGCATTCGGCGACCTCCGAGCGGGTGCAGTTGTCAGGCGGGGCCGAGCTGGCGGGCACCGTCGTCGCGGCGATCGGCGCCTCGCCGGAAGTGGCGCTGGCCGCCGCCGCCGGCGTGCCGACCGGCCCGGCCGGGATCGTCGTCGACTCGACGCTGGCCACCGAGGTGCCGGGCGTGTTCGCGGCGGGTGACGCCGCCGGACCGCCGGACCTGCGGACCGGACGGCCCGCTCGCGGCGAGCACTGGTTCGGCGCCACCGATCAGGGCAGGGCGGTCGCGCAGTCGGTGCTCGCCGGACTGCGCGGCGAGCCGGCGGCACCGTTCGTCGAGGTGCCCCGGGCGTGGACCGTGCAGTACGGAGTCAACGTCCAGATGGTGGGGTGGCCCACCGCGGAGGGCGAGGTGGAGCTCGACGGCTCCATCGACGACGCCGACGCCACCGTCCGCACGGTGGTCGACGGAGAACTGGTGGGCGCGGTCACCATCGGTCGGGCGGCGGCGGCCCGCGCGTGCCGCTCGGAGATCGCGGCGGCGCTAGTCTCGAAGGTGTGAGTGCCCCAGCCCAGTCTTCGTCCAGCTTCGCGGTCGCGAGCAAGCAGCTGCTGCGTACGACGCTGCTGGACGGTCTCCGCACTCTGCTGCGAGAGAAGGACTGGGCTCGGGTGACGATGGCCGACGTCGCCCGGCAGGCCGGTGTCAGCAGGCAGACCGTGTACAACGAGTTCGCCTCCCGCGCCGGCCTGTCGCAGGCGTACGCGCTGCGATTGGCGGACGAGTTCACCGGCGAGATCGGCGCGGCCGTGGCCGCGAACGTCGGAGACGTGACCGGTGCGCTGCGATCGGGTTTCGCCCGCTTCCTGGCCAGTGCCGCCGACGACCCGATGATCCAGTCGCTGCTGTCGGGCGAGGCCAAACCGGACCTGCTGAAGCTGATCACCACCGACGCCGCGCCGATCATCGCCGCGGCGAGTGACCGCCTCGAGGTGATCCTCGTGGAGTCGTGGATCGCCATCGACGCGGAGACGGCCGGCCGGATCGCGCGGATGATCGCGCGCACGGCACTGAGCTACGTGGCCATGCCGCCCGCCCCAGACGCCGACAGCGACGTCGCCGACGACCTCGCGTCGGTGCTCGCACCGGCCGTGATCGCGGCCCGCGCGTCCGAGCGCGACGGCGCGTCCTGAGCCGCCGCGCCCGGCGTCAGCGGGCCAGGAAGGCCCGAACGGTCGACTCGAAGGCGTCCTTGGCTTCGATCATCACCCAGTGGCCGCACTGGGGGAAGACGTGCAGTTCGGCTTCCGGGATCAGCCGCATCGGCGCCATCGACATGTCGGGCGGGCTGACGCGGTCGTCGCGGCCCCAGGTCAGCAGGGTGGGGCACTTCACCTTGTGCATCATCGCCCAGTAGGGCGGAGTGTCGGCGTTCGCCTGGTACTGCTGCATCATCTCGAAGGCTTTCGACCCGTACATCATCGCGGCGGTCTTCTGCGCGGCCGGATCGTTGGCGGCGGCCCACCGCTCGTCGATCAGGTCGTCGGTCACCAGCGCGCGGTCGTAGACCATGGAGTTGAGCCACCGGACCAACTTGTCGCGGTCGGGTGCGTCGGTGAACTCCTGGAGCAGACGGATTCCCTCCGACGGGCTGGGGCTGAAGATGTTCGGCCCCACGCCGCCGATGGTGATCAGCTTCTCTACCCGGTCCGGATACTTGATCGCGAGGTTGATGCCGACGACGCCGCCCATCGAATTGCCGATCATCGCCGCCGAGGCGATGCCGAGGGCGTCCATGAACCGGATGACGGATGCGCCCGCGGTCAGGACGGGATGGCCGTCGACGGGATCGGAGACGCCGAACCCCGGGAACTCGATGATGTAGCAGTGGTGCGTCTCGGCGAAGAAGCCGAGATTGCCGCGGTAGTTGCGCCAGCCGTTGACGCCGGGGCCGGATCCGTGAAGCAGGATGAGCACGTCGTTGTTGTGCTCACCGGCCTCGTGATACCGGATGACTCCCTCGTCGGTGCTGATCTCGCGTCTGGTTCCCTCGTAGGTCACGTCCATTCCGCCATAATAGAACGTGTTCTAGTTGCTGGTTGGACGTATCCTGGAGCGCGTGAAGATCGATGCCTCAGTTCCGCTCGTCGCCGCAGGTCTGATCGGCGGGTTCGCCGCCGCCCGATACTCCGGGATCCGCCCCCTCGGCGGTGCCGTGCTCGCCGCCGCCGGCGTCGGCGCCGGCCGCAGCTGGCTCCATCGCGGCGCAGCCGTTACGGGAGCTTTGTCGGCAACGTACCTCGGTGCGTTCGGAATCTCACACCCGCTGGCGAAGAAGCTGGGCGCATGGCCGTCCGTGCTGGTCGTGACGGGTGCGGCCACAGGTGTGACGGCGGTCGCCTTGACGCTCGCTGACAGATCGGCTCAGTGATTCGCAGGAAGTCGGGGGAGAATCGTCGAGTGGTGCACGGCACCGCTCTTTGCTCTCGAGGGGATAGATGTTGATTCGACGTGATTCCGCCGCGCTGGTGTCATGCCTGGTGGGCGTGGCGATGGTGCTCGCCGCGTGCAGCGGTGGCACTTCGGCCCCGCCTCCGGCTCCCGCGGCGATCGGCGTGCCCGTGGCGAACGGCAAGCCGATCAATCCGACGACGCCGATCGTCGTCGACGCGACCGGAGGAGAACTCACCGCTGTGACGGTGACCAACGCGGCGGGTAAGAAGGTCGACGGAAAGCTCGACGCCACCGCGACGCATTGGACCACCTCCGAGGACCTCGGGTACGGCGGGACCTACACCGTGGACGCCACAGCGGTCAACAGCGACAAGAAGCCGACTACGAAGTCGTTCACCGTCACCACCATCACCCCCGACGACACCGCGTACGCCAACGTCGTCCCGGCGCCGGACGTGGTCTCCGACGTCGGCATCGGCGTCGGTCAGCCGATGGTCTTCCAGTTCACCAAGCCGGTGAAGGACAAGGCCGAAGTGACCAAACACCTCAAAGTGACGACCACACCCGCTCAGCCGGGTGCCTGGTACTGGATCGACGACCAGAACGTCCACTACCGCGGCCCCGAATACTGGAAGCCGGGCACCAAGATCCACATCGAAGCCGACGTCTACGGCGTCGATCTCGGCGGCGGCGTCTACGGCGCCGAGGACAACGCCGTCGACTACACCGTCCACGACTCGTGGGTGGCGAAGGCCGACGGTGCCACCGAACTGCTCACCGTCTTCCACAACGGCGAGCAGGTCAAACAGATGCCGATGAGCCTCGGCGAGCCGAACAATCCGTCGCACACCGGTCCGCACGTCGTGTCCGAGAAGGCCGCGCAGACCGTCATGGACTCGTGCACCTTCGGTGTCTGCCAGGGCGATCCCGGCTACTACCGCGAGACCGTCTACAACGATCTGCGGATCTCGAACGACGGTGAGTTCGTGCACTCCGCGCCGTGGTCGGTGGGTCAGCAGGGCGCCTCGAACGTCTCGCACGGCTGCGTGAATCTGAGTCCGGCCGACTCGCAGTGGATGTTCGACCACTTCGGTCTCGGCGACGTCGTCGAGATCACCAACTCGGGCGGCCCGCCGCTGCCCGTCTGGGACACCTACGGCGACTGGGAACTCAGCTGGGATCAGTGGAAGGCGGGCAACGCCTGACGAGCTGACGCCGGCGCTCAAGTCTCGGTGTCGCCACCGAGCGAGGCCTCGTCCTCCGCGTTGAACGTCTCCTCCAGCGTCGCCGGACTGTAATCGACGTCGATGTCTTCGACGTTCCTTCCGCGCGCGGACTCGATCGCGTGCAGCCTGCGCTGCGCGCGATCTGCCGCGTACTCGAGGAAGTCGTCGTTGTCGATGCCGAACGGCGGTTCGTCGAACTGATCGTCGACCCAGGCGATCATGCCCATCGCGAGGGGGATCAGTTCGCCGAACCTGTCGGTGACCACCTGCCAGAGCGAGTCGTCGGCCGCCACGTGCCTGCGGCAGGTGAACGTGCCCCAGGCCATATGCCTGGTCTCGTCCTCGGCGATTCGGCCGATCAACTGCTGCATTCCCGGCAGGATCTCGGTTTCGACGCAGATGCGCCGCCACGCGTAGTAGCCGGTGAGCGCCAGGCTTCCCTCGATCACGTGGTTGTAGGTGACGCTGGCGCGGACCTGGTTGACCGGCGACGGGTCGGCGGAGAGCACCCGTAGCGACTGCGGCAGCTGTTCGTAGAAGAGCTGCCGGTAGTAGGGGTTCTCGGCGACGTACGGGTGCAGATCGCCGGTGAGGCCCACGGCGTCCATCCAGAGTCGGAAACCCTGGGCGTGCTTGGCCTCCTCGAGGCAGAACTGCGACAGGTACATCTCGTCACCGAACCGGTCCTCGGACGCCATCGCGTCCATGAAGGGCCGGATGTCCTGGGTCACCGCCTCCTCTCCCGCGACGAACTGCGAGACGAGGTAGGTGGCGCTCCGGCGTTGCTCGTCGTCGAGCGCGGCCCAGTCCTGCGCATCTCGGGAGAAATCGATCGCCGCGGGATTCCAGGTCTTGGCGTTGCCCTTGGTGAACAGTCGGAGCGGGAACGACTGCCAGTTCATCCCGCCCGCTCGCAGTGAGGTGAAGTCATGGCGCACATCGGATTCTGGGGAGGCAGCGGTCACGGGAATCACTTCCGGAGGTCGTATCGGCTGGGTGCTGCCGACGCTAGTGCGTTCCGCACGGGATCGAAGCGGATTCGGTGTCCGATCGGTCGGGATCGTTAGTCTGGGAGCATGTGGCCTCGTCCCGAGACGATGACGCGCACCCTGGTGGTGTCGGTGAGCGCTGCCCTGTGGTGCTCGGTGTGGTGCGCGATCTTCGCCGCGGGGATCCGGGGATCGGAGAGTCTCACGCTGGCGACGGTGGCACTGCTCGCCGCGATCGCAGGCGGGTTCGCGATCCCGACGGCGTGGATGTCGTTGACCGTCGGCGCGCTGGGCGTCGGAGCGGCGATCGGCGCGGCGGCCGGCGGCGTGCCGTGGGTCGCCGTCCCCGCCGCCGCGGTCGGAGTGATCTGCGTCGTGATCTGGCTGTTTCGGGTGGTTCCGCGGATCTGGCTCTATCGGCAGGGGACGCGGGTCCGCGGAACAGTGGTCGAGTCCGACGGCGACCGTGCCGAGGCGATCGAGAGCACCCACGCCACCGTCCGCTACCGGATCGAGTATCGGGACGCGGAGGGCCGAACCCATCAGTTGACCGGCAGAGACGAGTTCCCCCTCGGCGCTCGGCCGTTGGTCGGCGATACGGCCGAGGTGTACTACGCCGAGGCGAAGCCCGAGCGGGCCGTGGCGGTCTTCGGGACGACGCCGCGCGACTGACCCCGCGCCGGGCGGTTCGCGCGAGGAGCGCGTCAGTCCGCGGTGCGCGCGTCCTGGGACGTGTCGGCGGCGATGGCGCCCGGCCACCAGATCCGCGGTCCGATGTCGAGGGTGAGCGCCGGAACCAGCAGCGATCGCACGATCAGCGTGTCGACGAGGACGCCGAACGCGACGAGGAAGGCCACCTGGGCCAGGAACAGCAGCGGGATCACCGCGAGGGCGCTGAACGTGGCGGCGAGCACCAGACCGGCTGCGCTGATGACGCCGCCGGTGCCGGTGAGGGCTCTGATCATCCCGTCGCGGGTGCCGTGTGCCTGCGCCTCCTCCCGGGCCCGGGTCATCAGGAAGATGTTGTAGTCGATGCCGAGCGCCACGAGGAACACGAACGCGAACAGCGGGACGACGGGATCGGCGCCGGGAAAGCCGAACGGGCCGTTGAACATCAGTGCCGCGACGCCCAGCGCGGTCCCGAACGACAGAACCGTGGTCGCGAGCAGGATCAGCGGTGCGAGAAGGCTCCGCAGCAGGACGACGAGGACGGCGAGGACCACAGCCAACACGATGGGGATGATGACGTTGCGGTCGCGTTCGGCGGTGGTCCGGGTGTCCAGGTCGACAGCCGTGGCGCCGCCGACCTCCGCGTCGGCACCGGGGACGGACGAGACGGCGTTCCGGATCCGCACCACGGTGTCCTGTGCGGCGAGGGAGTTCGGGTCATCGCTCAGCGTCACCTGAATCGCCTGCCTCCCGTCGTGGGTGACGGGACCCGATGCGGCGGCGAGGATCTCGGCGGCTGCGACGCCGTCGACCGCACGAACCCGTTCCGCGGTTCGGACCGCGGCCGCATCGTCGGTGATCACCCAGGTTGGGGTGCCCGACCCGGCGTCGAAGTGCCTGCCGTGCATCTGCGCGCCGGTCACCGATTCGGTCTCACCGAGGAAGAAGTCGTCGGTGGAGACGCCGCCGGCGCGGAACGCGGGGGCGAATGCGGCGCCGATGACGAGCACCAGGAGGGTGAGCGCCCAGATCTTGCGCGGCGAACGGGCGACGAATGCGGCGACCCGTTGCCAGATCCGGTGCGTCGAACCGGTGGCCGGCCCCGGCCGGCGCGGCCAGAACGCGGTGCGTCCGATGAGCGCGAGGGCGGCCGGGAGGAAGGTGATCGAGACGAGCAACGAGGCGGCGATGCCGATCGCCGCGATCGGGCCGAGGCTGCGATTCGAGTTCAGGTCGGACAGCAGCAGACAGAGGACGCCCAGGATCACGGTGGCAGCCGACGCGCAGATCGGCGGGAGGGTGGCGCGCCACGCGGTGCGCAGGGCCGCGCGTGCGTCCGGTTCCGCCGACAGCGCCTCGCGGTAGCGAGCCACCAGAAGCAGGGCGTAGTCGGTGGCGGCGCCGAAGACCAGGATGAACAGGATTCCCTGGCTCTGCCCGTTGAGTTCCAGGGTGCCCGCGGACGCGAGCCAGTAGACCACGCCCGACGCCAGTGCGAGGGCGAAGACTGCGGAGAGCAGCACCACCAGCGGCAGGATCGGCGAGCGGTATACGACGATCAGGATCGCCAGCACCACCGCCCCGGCCACCAGCAACAGGACGCCGTCGATGCCCGCGAAGGCGTTCGAGAGGTCGGCGGCCTGGGCGGCGGGGCCGGTCACGGCCACTGCCACTCCGGGCGGTGGATTCGCCAGCGCATCGCGCAGCTTCCCGATCTGCTCCTTCGGTTTCCCATCAGTGGAGACCGGGACGAACAGTTGGACGGCCGCACCGTCCGCCGCCCCGATCGCGGGAGAGAACTGCGGTGCGAAGCCCGGCGTTCCGGCCAGTGGAGTCACGGCGTCGGAGACGAAGGCGGTGTCGGCCGCAGTCATCGGCCCGCCGTCCTGCTTCTCCGCGACGACGATCGCCGGGAAGTAGCCGGTGTCGGTGAACGCGGGCAGCTGCTCGGCCACGCGGGTCGACTCGGCCGACGAGGGCAGGAACGCGCTCGCGTCGTCGGTGGTGACCGTGCTGAGCTTTCCGGCCAGCGGTCCGGTGGCCCCGGCCACCCCGAGCCAGATCAGCACGAGCACGGCGGGCACCAGCGTGCAGGCGAGCCGCGAGGAGGTCATGGCCTCCATGTCTACCGGCTATGCGGTGTTCGCACCATCGAGAGCGCCGGTCGGCTGCCTCACCAGATGCGGACGCGATCGGCGGGCGGCAGATACAGCGCATCGCCGGGGACGACGTCGAACGCTTCGTAGAAGGCGTCGACGTTGCGGACCACACCGTTGCAGCGGAACTCCGGCGGCGAGTGCGGGTCGATGGCCAGACGCCGGATGGCTTCCTCGTCCCGGGTCTTGGTACGCCAGATCTGGGCCCAGCTGTAGAAGACCCGTTGCCGTCCGGTCAGTCCGTCGATCACCGGCGGCGTGGCGCCGGACTTCTCCTGCGCGATCTCGTACGCCACCAGGGCGATCGACAGCCCACCCAGATCGCCGATGTTCTCACCGAGGGTGAACTCGCCGTTCACCTTGTACTTCTCGTCCAGCCCGTGAGGCGTGAACTCGCCGTACTGCGCTGCCAGTGCCGAAGTGCGCTTGCCGAACTCGGCCCGGTCGTCGTCGGTCCACCAGTCCACCAGGTTGCCGTCGCCGTCGTACTTCGCGCCCTGGTCGTCGAAGCCGTGGCCGATCTCGTGGCCGATCACCGCGCCGATGCCGCCGTAGTTGGCCGCGTCGTCGGCGTTCGGATCGAAGAACGGGGGCTGCAGGATCGCCGCCGGGAAGACGATCTCGTTCATCCCCGGGTTGTAGTAGGCGTTCACCGTCTGCGGCGTCATGAACCACTCGTCGCGATCGACGGGGCGGCCGATCTTGCGGAGCTCGCGTGCGGTCTCGAAAGCCGCGGCGCGGCGGGAGTTGCCGACGAGGTCGGTGCGGTCGACCTCCAGCGTCGAGTAGTCGATCCACTTGGCCGGGTAGCCGATCTTGGGGGTGAACTTGTCGAGTTTCGCCAGGGCCCGGGCGCGCGTCGCCTCGGTCATCCAGGGCAGATCGCCGATGTTGCGGCGATACGCCTCGACGAGATTGGCGATCAGTTCGTCCATCCGGGCCTTCGCCTCGGGCGGGAAGTGTCGCTCCACGTATAGTTCGCCGACCGCGAAGCCTGCCGCCTGCTCGACGAAACCGACACCGCGCTTCCATCGGTCGCGGATCACCTCGGCACCGGTGAGGGTCTTGCCGTAGAACGCGAAGTTCTCGTCGACGAAGTCGCTGGAGAGATACGGTGCGACGGTGCGCAGCAGCCGCCAGGCGAGCCAGCTCTTCCATGAATCGAGCGGCTGCGAGGTGAGCAGTCCGGCGCTCGACTCGATGAACGACGGCTGACCGATCACCACCTCCGCGAACGTCTCGCCCGCGTCGAGACCAGTCAGCCAGCCGGCGAGATCGAAACCGGCGGCGAGATCGCCGAACTCCGCGAGGGTCCGCAGGTTGTAGGCGGCCTCGGCGTCGCGTCGCCGCACCACGTCCCAGTGATGCGATGCGATCGCGGTCTCGAGGTCGAAGATCGCCGTCGCCTGCCGTTGTGCGTCGGCGACACCGGCCAGTCCGAGCATCGCGGCGATGTGAGCGCGATAGGCCTCGCGCACGGCGGCGTGATTGTCTTCGCGATAGTAGGACTCGTCGGGCAGTCCGAGACCGCTCTGGGTGATGTGCACCAGGTAGCGGTCGGACCGTCGCGCATCGGTGTCGACGTAGAAGCCGAACAGGCCGCCCACCCCCTCGCGCTGCAGACGCCCCATCAGAGCGGCCAGTTCGGAGGTGTCGGAGACGCCGGCGATCTCCTGGAGCTGATCGGCGATCGGTGCGACCCCGAGTTCCTCGACCCGATCGACGTCCATGAACGACGCGTAGAGGTCGCCGATCCTGGCTGCGGGCGTGCCCGACTCGGGGGAGCCCTCGGCGCACTCCTCGACGATCGCGCGGACGTCCTCCTCAGCGTTGTCGCGCAGCACGTGGAACGCTCCGTCGATGCTGCGATCGTCCGGAATCCGGTGGCTGGCAAGCCATTTCCCGTTGACGTGGGTGAAGAGGTCGTCTGCGGCGCGTACGGATGGTTCGACCCACTCGAGGTCGAGCCCGGAGGTCTGCTCGATAGTCACGTCCTCCATAGTGACATCACGCCGGGGTTTATTCCCCGAGCCGCGCATCCATCGACCAGACGAGCAGTTCGCAATCGGTGGCCGCCCGGACGACGGTTCCGCCGAAGTCGGTGGCGCGCAGGGCGTCGGAGGCCTCCAGCGTCTCGCCCTCCACCTGCGCGGTGCCGCGGGTGACGAACAGGTGTGTGAAGCGGGACGACGGCACCGCGATGGTCTGTCCGGGAGTGAGTCTGGCCGCGGAGAGGGTGGCCCCGCGGTTGGCGATTCGGATCGCGGAGTCGTGGCGGGGGGAACCGGAGGCGACGGTGACGAGGCGTCCCGGTCGCAGTTCGCCCGAGATGTCGAGTTGCTCGTAGCCCGGTGTGATGCCGTACTCGTCGGGCATCACCCACATCTGGATGAAGTGCACCGACTCGTCCGCCGACTCGGCGTCGTCGTTGCGTTCGGAGTGCAGGATGCCGGTGCCTGCGCTCATCCGCTGTGCGAGGTCGGGATAGATGACGCCGCTGTGTCCTTCGGAGTCCTGGTGGACCAGCGATCCCGACAGCACCCAGGTGACGATCTCGGTGTCCGCGTGCGGATGTGTGTCGAAGCCCTCACCGGGCGAGATCACGTCCTCGTTCTGCACCAGGAGCACGCCGTGGTGGGTGTTCGCCGGGTCGTAATGGTCGCCGAACGAGAAGGAGTGGGCCGAGTCGAGCCAGCCGGTGGTGGTGCGCGCGCGGTCCGTGGAACGCAGGATGGACGTGCTCATGGAGTCCATTGTCCTCCGTCGCCCGGAACGGATGCCGTGAGCGGCGCGTTGTGCGATTGTGACCACATAGTTCCCGGAATGCGAGCTTGTGGCCAGAGAAACGGGTGGGAATGAAGTGATAATTGGGACTATGGTTTCGCGGGTTGGAAGAGCGGTGTTCGCTGTCGTCGCTGCGCTGGCCGTGGTTCTCGCCATGGTCTCGTGCTCTTCCGACGACGATTCGGATGCTTCGCGTGCGGTCTCGGCATTCGCGGACGCGATCAGCAGGCAGGACACGCAGGGAGCGGCCGACCTGACGACGTCGCCGAGTCAGGCGGCCGAGCTGCTCGGCGTCACGTTCGCGGGAATGCATCCGCGTGAGGTGTCCGTCGACACCGGGCGGCTCGTGGAGTACAGCGACGGCAGCGCCTCGTTCACCCTGACCATCACGTGGAACTGGGCGGGCGACCGGAGTTTCCAGACCAAGACCTCGGGGTCGGCACGCCGGCTCTCCTCCGGCTGGAAGGTCCAGTGGGATCCGGGGCTGCTGTACACCGGCCTCACCCCGGACGGCCGACTGCAGGAGGTCCGCACCGACGCCACTCCGGCGCCGGTGGTGCGCAGCGCGTCGGGCAAGCCGTTCATGCAGATGGAGCCGGTCAACGAGATCACCATCGACCCGGCCGCGACCAAGGATCTCGACAAGTCGGTGCGAGCGCTGGCGAACGCGGTGGCTCCGGTGGCCCCGATGGTGACGGTGAAATCGATCGACGACAAGCTCGCCGCTTCCCAGGGACGGCAGGTGGTCGCGGTGACGCTGCGCGACTCCGACATGCAGATTCTCACTTCCGATCCGGCTCGGATCGCGGGAGTCAACGTCAACAAGTCGGGCATGCTCGTGATGACCGACCGCCGGCTGTCGACCCCTCTGAGCGCCGGTCTGACGAACTACTGGAACGCGATCCGCGACGCCACCGCCGGCTGGCAGGTGCAGCTCGTGGCGCCCGGGGCGCCGCCGCAGAAACTCGCCGGGCATCAGGGCGGGGCGGGCCCGGACATCGTGACGACGATCGACCCGAACGAACAGCTCACCCTGGGCGACGCCGCCGTCGAGGTGGCGCAGCCGGCGACGATCATGACCCTCGACGCCGCCACCGGAGCGATCCGCGGGATGGCGCAGAACGACGCCGCGGCCGCCAAGAACATCGAGGCGGGCATCGCCTATCCCGTCGGCAGCACCCTCGACCCGGTGTTCGACGCGATCGCCGCGGAGGGCAAGGGCGCCGATCAGCACAGCGCGGAGTCGGTGCTGCACTCACTCGGGTTGGGCCTGCAGTTCACGGTTCCGGGAATGAGCCTGCCGAGCGGCACCGCGCCCAAGGTGTCCGCCGCCGCGTACCACCCGAAGGATTACACGGCGTCGATGATCAACATGGCGGCCCTGGGAGTCGCCCTGGAACGAGCCGGCGGTGACCGGACCGCGGCTCCGCCGTTCGTCATCAAGGGGTCGAAGACCAAGGTCACCGGGGGCCAGTTGGGCAAACTCGACGACGGCGTGGTCCGGCGGATCCAGGCGTCCATGACGACCACGGCGAAGACCGGCGACGCCAGTGATCTGACCCGTGCTCCCGGGCTCAAGGCGCTGGTCGGCACCAACGGGCCACAGGGACCCGGTTGGTTCGTCGGCTCTCAGGGCGGCAAGATCATCGTCATCTACTGCGAGGGCGACAAGTCCGGTACCGCGGCCCTTCAGGTGGCGCAGAAGTACTTCACGCTGAAGTGACGCGGCGCCGCGTCACCAGACCGGCGACGGCGCGCCAGCCCAGCAGCAGGACACCGGTCGCGATGGTGGCGACGATGCAGAACGAGAGGGCCGTGCCCTGCCCGGAGACCACGCGCAGCAGCATCCCGACGACGACGGTCGAGACCCAGACCGCGACGCCGGCGGGCCAGAGTGCGGCGGGCGCGAGGTCTCGGCCCCGGGTGGTCGCGGCGGCGATCGCCCAGCCGGCGATCGCTCCGACGAGGAACGGCCACAGGGTCGTCAGAAATCCGGTGAACGAGCCGGCCTCATCGTGGCTGCTGCGGCCGACGGCGACGAACACGCAGATCGCCGCGAAGTCGGCGACGGCGGGGAGGACGAGACGTCGCTGAACCGGCGCGACGGATACGGGTGCGGTCATGTCCCCACCGTATCCCCGGACCGGCCGGCCTTCCCTACCCTGTGTTCGGCGTCTCGCCGGCACCGGGATCGCGACCGTCGTCGGACCGTCGATCCAGCTGTCCGGGGTCGATGACCGGATACTTCTGCGTCGTGTCTTCGGCGATCTCGTCGTCCAGACTGCGCCGGGACTTGAACGCACCCCGGTACCGCACCGCGATGACGACCCAACCGATCAGTGCGATCAGGATGTAGCTGATGATGCGGTAGATCAGGACGGCGGTGAGCGCATCCGCGGCGCCCATGCCCGCGGAGGCGAGGGCCGCGACCAGGACGCCGTCGACGACGCCGATGCCGGCGGGCAGCAGCGGAACCGCGGTGCCGACCGCCTTGCCCGCGGCATAGGCGACCATCAGACCCGAGATCGAGGGATGCGCGCCGATCGCATAGCAGGCGGCGGCGAGACAGAGAACGTCAGCGACCCAGTTGAACAGGCTCCAGCTGAACGCCTCGACGGCGTTGCGCCGGTCGAGCTTCACCGCCTGCAGCTGGGTGATGATCTGGTGGAGTCGGTCTGTCCCGTAGTCGGCGGGCTTGTCGCGCAGCTCGTTGAACCAGCCGAGCAGCCGGGCGGCGATGGTCTCGAGCACCTGGGGATGACTGGCCATGTACTGCACGACCGCCACGAACACGACGAACAGTGAGACGCTGAAGATCACGGAGAACGGACTGGTCTTGGCGCCGGCGAGCAGGGCTCCGCCGAGACCGAGCAGCGCCAGTCCAGCGCCCGCCAGCAGCCCGGACATCACCAGCTGCCAGGAGGCGACCACCGGTGTCGCGCCCCAGCGCCGGCTCTCGCGGTAGATGAACGCCGGAGCGAGGACCTGTCCGCCGGGCAGGGTCTGGGACACCGAGTTCGAGGCCAGGATCACCGCCAGTGATTCGCGCTGCCGGACCCGGACGCCTGCCGAACGCATCAGGACGCGCTGCACCTGGCCGTAGCTGTCCATCGACAGCAGAGCAGCCACGATGGAGACGAAGACCCACTGCCACCGGAGCTCGCCGATGCGCGCCCAGGTCTGTGTGAGCTTGGGCCAGACGATCACGCCCTCGGTGACCAGAATGGCGACGACGAGGACGATCAAACCCCATCGGAGCCAACGGCGCCACGGTCGCGAGGACCCGCCCTCGGGCGTCGGGTCCGCGGCGACGTGGTCGGCGTCGTCGTTGGGCATGCGCTACAGCGTAACTGCCCGGTAGCGAGGGACCTATTCCCCGTCCTGCTGTGCCCGACGGCTCCGGCGCAGCAGATCCTGCACGCTGATCTGGGTTCCCTCCTCGCCGCGGTCGGCGCGGAGCTCGCGCGAAGGGGCCTGCGGCTCGGGTGCCGCGGGCTCACGGGCCGGGGCCTCCGTTGCCGGTGCGGTCGGGCGCGGGGGCGGTGTCGGTGCCGGGGGAGTGGCCCGGGCGCGGCGCGGCGCGGGAGCCTGCGGCTGGTCGGTCGCCGGGCGAGGAGCCACGGGCTGCGGGCCGCTCTGACCCGGTACCACCGGGCGCGGCGGAACCCGGCGCGGCGGTACCGGCGGTGCACCGATCGGGCGGCGCGCGGTCGCCGGGGCGGTGGGAGCGGGCCCCTGTGGCCGTGCAGCGGGCGTCGCACCGCCCGTCGTCGGTGCGATCGGCGTCCGCACCGGACGCGGCTGCGGTGCAGGCGGTGCGGTCTGCGGTCGTGCCGACGGGGCTGCCTGCGGTCGTGGGCGCTGATCCGGGCTCACCTGGCGGACGCCGCCGAGTCCGAGCTTCCACGAGCCGGTGTCGGGGCCGGAGCCGCGGCGGTCGGTGCGCGCGGCGGACGGCGCGACCACCTCGTCGTCGACGAGTTCGTCGAGCGTGCTGTCGGCGGTGGGCTGGGGTCGGCTGTCGGACTCACCCGGCGTCTCGTGCCGCGAGAGCGCGCGGCGGGGCCCCGTCGGCTCGGCCCGTCCGGCCACTGGACGTTCGGCCACTCCGGCCGGTACCCGCATAGCGGTGGTCGGTGCCTCCGCCGCGGCCACGACGCCGCCCGAGGTGCCCGCGGGCACCGCGTCGAAGTAGTCGGGGCGCTTCTGGCTCGGGTCGTCCTCGAGGATGGTCTCGCCGAGGCCGATCTTCTGCTGCAGTCGTTGCATCCAGCGCGGCGACCACCAGCAGTCGTCACCGAGCAACTTCATGATCGACGGCACCAGCAGCATGCGGATCACCGTCGCGTCGAGGATCAGCGCTGCGATCATGCCGTAGGCGATGTACTTCATCATGACGATGTCCGACAGGCCGAACGCGCCGGTGACCACCACCAGGATGGCCGCGGCCGCGGTGATGATGCGGCCGGTGTGCGCGGTGCCCACCCGGATCGCCTCGGTGGTCGACGCGCCCTGCTGCCGGGCCTCGACCATGCGGGAGAGCAGGAAGATCTCGTAGTCGGTCGACAGGCCGTAGATGATCGCGATGATCAGAACCAGCACCGGCGCGAAGAGCGGGCCGGGAGTGAAGTTCGCGATCGACGAGCCGTGACCGTCGATGAAGATCCACGTCAGGATCCCGAGCGTGGAGCCCAGACCCAGCGCGGTCATCAGTGCCGCCTTGATCGGCAGGATGACCGAACCGAACGCCAGGAACATCAGCAGGCCGGTGACCAGGACCAGCAGGATGGCCATCCACGGGAGCAGCTTGATCAGCGCGTCGATGGAGTCCTGGGTCAGGGTCGGGGTGCCGGCGACGTAGACGGTCATGCCCTGGTCGTCGATCTCGCGGAGCTTCTTGATCGCCTCGGGTGCGGTGTTGCGGTCCACCAGACCGGCCGACATCTGCGTCACGCCGAGCCCGGTCTCGTCGTCGCCGTACACGCCTTCGAGGGCTCCGCCGTCGGCCGTGGGCGAGAACTGCTTGGTGAACCCGGGGATCTGGTTGGCCTCGTCGGCGATCCGCTGAATCTTGCCCGCCGCGTCGTCGGTGTTCTGGTCGTAGGTGACGATCAGCTTGAGGTCTTCGGTGCGCTCGGTCGGGAAGTACTTGTCGAAGTCCTCCTGCGCGACGCGGTTCGCGTTGTCGGGCGGGAGATAGGCCTCGGTCATGCCGCCGAACTGGATGTTGCCGAACGGGATGATCAGCGCCAGCAGCAGCAGGACCGTGGGTGCCGCGGTCTTGACCGGGTGCTGCATCACCCATCCGGACAGGCGGCCCCAGAATCCGGCCTCGATCTCTTCGCGCGTCTTGGTCCGACGCAGGAAGGGCAGGCTCAGCGCGTCGATCCGGCGGCCCAGGATCGCCAGGATCGCCGGGAGGACGGTGATCGACAGGATGGCGGCCAGACCGACCGACGCGATCGCCCCGTACGCCACGGATTTCAGGAAGGCCTGCGGGAACATCAGGAGACAGGCCAGCGCGGCGACGATGATGGTCGCCGAGAACACCACGGTCTGGCCCGCGGTCATCACGGTTCTTCGGACCGCGGCTTTGACCGTGTATCCCTCGGCCATTTCCTCTCTGAATCTGCTGACGATGAACAGGCCGTAGTCGATCGCGATGCCCAGACCGATCAGCGTGACCACCGACTGGGCGAAGATGTTCAACTCGGTGAGCTGCGCCAGCACCTTCATGATGCCGAGGGAGCCGGCGATCGTCAGACCACCGATGAAGACCGGCAGCACGGCCGCCACCACGCCGCCGAAGACGAACAGGAGCATGATCGCCACCACCGGTAGCGCGATCAGCTCGGCACGCGAGATGTCGTCTTCCATACCCTTGCTCATCGCGGCCGCGATCGGTTGCAGACCGGCCAACTGAAACTTGGTTCCCGGTAGGTCGTACCGCTCGGCGAGCCCGTCGAAGAACGGCTCGATGGTCTTGTAGTTGTTCAGGATCGTGGTGTCGTCGTCACCCGCGACGCCGATGGACACGAAACCGTGTTTTCGGTCGGCCGTCCACATCCGGGACTGCTTGATCTCGGCAGCGGTCTGACCGGCGCCCGCGTCGGCCTTCTCGAACGGATCGATGATGCCAGCGTGCCCGTCGCCGGACTCCCGGCTGACGATGTCCGGATGCTCCTTGACCAGGTCGTCGACGATGTTCTCGGTCTTGGCGCTGAACGCCGGATCGTCGACCTTGGTCCCCGCAGGCGGCGTGATCAGCAGGATCACGTCGGACTTGTGGTCTCGCCCGAGGGCGGTGTCGGCGATGACGGATCCCTGGGCCGACTCCGAGCCCGGGTCGAACCATCCGCTCTGGGACAGGTACTGCGGCAGGTTGATGCCGTACAGCCCCAGACCGCCCATCAATGCGACGAGGACGGCGATGACGGTATAGCGCATTCGGTAGACGAATGAGCCGATGGATCCGAACACGCCGGTGTCCTTCCTACTTGCGGGTACCGAAAGTGCGATTCTCGCAGCCTAAACTGAGAAAACCTGCGCACGGCTTCAGGTCTCTGAAGACCTGTCTACTTGAGCAACGCCGTGAGGGGACGGAACGGGGTGAGCCAGGCACCCTCGTCCGGCAGCGAGTCGAGACTGATCCGCGGCAGCGGTTCGCGGAACACGCCGGGGATCTCCTCGAGATCGATGAACTCGATCTCTTGGCAGGTCAACGCCCAGCTCGCATGCTCCCGGAAACCGATGACGGTGACCGGCACGCCTTCGGCCGCGATCTCCAGCAGCGGTTCCCGGAAGGCCTGGCCGTCGGCTGAGGCGACGATCACACCGGCGAGGCCGGGTGTATGACGTCGCACCTGGATGTGGTCGAGCATGTCGGCGTCGACGTCGCTGTCCTCGGTCAGCTTCGGCTTGGCGAACACCGCGTAACCGACGTTCCGCAGCGCCTCCACCCACGGGCGCACCACGTCGGCGCTGCCGGGCACGATGTTGGTGAAGACGGTGGCTTCGGGCTCGACCTCGGCGTGCAGACTCGCCGCCAGAGCGGCGTTCCGCTTGAGAATCCAGCGGCCCAGGGCGTCGAACCGCGGCCGGTGCGCGGCGGTCGGGCGGCCGCCGAGGATTCCTCCGAGACCCATGTCCATATTCGGGGCGTCCCACACCAGCAGCAGTCGGCGAGCACTGCTCGCGCCGGAGATCGTCTCCGCGAACTCGGGGCTCATGCGTCGTCCTCCCTGGTCTCCGTGCGCGTGGGTTTGGGATGCGGCTTCACGTAGACGAACTCGTTGACCTCTCGGCCCTCCTCCTGGGCGCGGCCCTCGAACTTGGTGGTCGGGCGGTCGAGCAGAATCGGCGAGTCGAAGGTCAGCGGCACCACATGCGGCCGGTCCGGACGCTGCGTCGCCAGCAGTTCGGCGATCCACAGCGCGTAATCGGCGTGATCGGTCGCGATGTGCAGGACGCCGCCGGGCTTGAGTCGATCGGCGATCAGTTCGATGGTGCCCGACTGCAGGAAACGCCGCTTGTGATGGCGCGACTTGGGCCACGGGTCGGGGAAGAACACGCGGACGCCGGTGAGGGTGTCGGGACCGATGAGCTCGGAGAGGACGACGGTCGCATCGCCGCGGACCATGCGGACGTTGGTCAGTCCGGCTCGGTCGACGAGGCCGACCAACTGCGCGAGCCCGGGCTGGTACACCTCCACGGCCACGACGTCGGCGTCCGGCTCGGCCTCGGCCATCGCCGCGGTGGAGATGCCCGTGCCGCTGCCGACCTCGACGATGAGGGGAGCCTGCCGTCCGAACCACTCCGCCGCCTCGAGCGGTGGCTCGTCCGCGCGGTCGGGTCCGGTGCGCAGGTCGCGACCCAGCCGGGGCCACAGAGTCTCCCAATTGCGCTGCTGTCCGGGGGTCAGAGTCCCGCGCCGGAACCGGAAGCTGGTGACTCTCGGGTAGAGGCGGGAGCGGTCGGTGTCGGGCGCCGATCCATCGGCGGCGTCGGTGTTCACCGTTCCATGGTGTCCTATTTACGGTGCTCGCTCACAACGGACACCCCGATCAGCCGCCTCGGACCGCCCGATTCCGGCGACCGCCGCACAATGTCGGACCTGCGGGGTAGGTTCAGTGCACGCAGACACCTTGGGGGAGGTGGACGGGGTGGAACCCATTCTCAGCGGCCTCGCATTCGACGGGCCGGACTTCGCACGCACACCATTGGTGGTCGACGTCTCCGGGGCGCCCGGCGCGGGCAGTTCGACGATGGCCGCCGCGCTCGCCGCGCGCTTCGGAGTGGTCGCCAGACCGGTCGGTCAGGACCGGGGAGACGGTCCGGATCACGACCGGCGCCTCGACGACCCCGCGGATCTGCTGATCCGGGTCATCGGCGCACAGGCGCGGGCCTGTGATCGCGCCGCGATCCGGGCAGCGGAGGTGCCGGTGGTCGTCGTCGCCGCGAAGGCCGACACCCGGCCCGACGCCGACCGCCTCGCCGCGAACGCGAGCGAGGATCTCGCCTGTCCGGTGCATCCGGTGTCCGCACTGCCGGCCGCGGCGCGGATCACTTCAGCTGACGTGGACGTCCTACGGTCGTGGGCGGCCGCCGGGGTCCGCGTTCCCGAGTCCGCTGCAGCGTTCGCCGCAGCCGCGCCCGACCAGGGCTCCGCAGCGCGGCTCCTCGCATTGCTCGGTCGCGCCGGTCTCGTGGAGTCGCTGGCCGCCGTATCGACCGACCCCGACCTGGACGCGCAGGCGCTGGCGGTGCGGCTGCGGCAGGCGAGCGGTCTGGACGCGCTGGTCGCGCCGATCGCCGCCGCTTCCGCGGAGATCGCGCGCGGTCGCCGGGTGCGCAGACTCTCGGGGCTGCGCCTGCATGCGGCCCGCGGCTTCGACCGCGTCGCGGTCGAACGGCGTCTGGCGGGGGAGCGGGTCCGATGACTCTGCTGATCGCCGGAACCGCCGGAGCCGATCCGGCGGGACTCGCCGCTGCACTGGCGGCCGCCGGGCTGCGGGAGGAGATCCTCGTCGCGGGCAGCCCCGCCGACGCCGCGTCGCAGGCCGCGCGGGCGCGGACGGCCGTGCTGGCGATCGACTCGTCGATGCCGGCGTGCGAAGAAGAAGACCTGCTGCTGGCCGAACTCGCCGCGGCGGGCCTGCCGACGGCACTCGTGGCATGTCGCGTCGACGCCTTCCCGGCATGGCCGAAAGCGCTGGCCGAGACGCGGCGCCGCCTGGATCCGCAGCGCGGACTTCCGGTGTTCGCGACCTCCGCGGCGCTCGCGAGCGCTTCCGGTTCCGCGTCGGGTGTCCCGGAACTGGCACGCTGGTGCCGCGATCGGGCCGACGGTGAAGCCGTTCCCCGGGCTCCCGCGCGGGCCGAGAACGGACAGGCCGAGAGCGGACAGAGGGCGCAGCCGCCCTCGGAGTCGGTCGCGCTGATCCGTGCCGATCGGCTCGCCGGACTGCGAGCGGGCATCGTCGCCTCCAGGGCGGAGGCGATCGAATCGTTGCGGGCCGCGACGTCCGATGTGCATCGCTGCGTGCCGGACGCCAGCGCCGCTCCCGGTTTCACCGACTGGCTGCCGTCGTTGCTCGACGCGCTCGAACACCGGGTGATGGACCACTTCGCGCAGCGGCTCGATCAGGTACGGGCAGCGGCCGTCGGCGGACTGGCCGGCGGCTCGTCTCCGCCGTCTCCGCCCGAGCCGTTCGGGAACGGCACGCGGGTCGTGCCTCGACCGCAGGGCGGTCGCCGCACCGAGGACGTCATGGTGCTGCTCCTCGGCGCATCGATGGGTTTCGGAATCGGCCGGATGGTGATCGCGCCGACCCTGCAGTGGGCCGGACTGGGCATCGCCGGGACCGTGCTCACCCTCCTGGGCGGCGTCGCGCTCGCCGCATGGGTGGTGTCCGTCCGCCGCGCATCCGCCGATCGCGCGCGGCTGGAACGGTGGGCCGCTGAGGTGATCGCGTCGAGGCGGCTCGGCATGGAACACCGCATCGGCACCAGGGCCGGCGCGGCCGAAGCTCAGTTCACGAGAGAGGTATGGAACCGGACGCGACCCGCTCGCGTCTGATGGAACCGATGGACGAATTGACCGGAGGACTCGCCGGAGACAGTGAGGATGGTCTCATCTCCCCGGAGGGAGGGGTGCACCACCTGTCCGGCTTCGGTGTGATGTCCGACGCTGAGAACTCGCCGGGTGTCGATGTTCACGACCACCTGTGGTGGTACTCGGACGGTGCCCTGTGGGACCTCGGGCCCGCGGAGTTCGATGCGAACGGAGACGGTGTCCGTGACTCGCTGACCTGCGAGGTCGATGGTTCCCCGGCGATCGTCGCCGATACCGACGGGGACGGGCGAGTGGACCGGGTGTCCGTTCTGCGAACAGATTGCCGAGTCGACGCGGGGGCGTTGGGCGAGCATGACGCCGAGTGGAGTCCGACGACGCTGGGCCGACTCGAATAGCCGCTGGTCGCGATGCCCGGGGGTTCGGTCCACGGCGTATGGGGCGTATCCTGGGGCCAGTATGCGTTCGCACAGCCACTGCGCGCAGGCACCCGTGAGTTTTCGATGAGGAGATCCGCATGACCGCTGCGACAATTCCGGGCGTCGAGCCCGGGAGCGCCCCTACCAAGCACGCCGGGCTCATCGCCTGGGTGGCCGAGGTTGCCGAATTGACGCAGCCCGACCGAGTTGTCTGGTCGGATGGCAGCGACGAGGAGTGGGATCGCCTCACTGCGCAACTCGTCGAGTCCGGCACCATCACCAAGCTGAACGACGAGCGCAAGCCCAACTCGTATCTGGCGCTCTCAGACCCCGCGGACGTCGCCCGCGTCGAATCTCGCACCTTCATCTGCAGCAAGACCGAAGAAGCCGCAGGCCCCACCAACAACTGGGTGGAGCCCTCCGAGATGCGTGCGACCATGACGGAGCTGTACCGCGGCTGCATGCGCGGACGCACCATGTACGTCATCCCGTTCTGCATGGGTCCCCTCGGATCGGACGATCCCAAGCTCGGCATCGAGATCACCGACTCCGAGTACGTCGTGCTGTCGATGCGCGTGATGACCCGCGTCGGCCCCAAGGTGCTCGAGGCGCTCGGTGAGGACGGCTTCTTCGTCCAGGGCCTGCACTCGGTGGGCGCCCCGCTGGAGCCGGGACAGACCGACGTGCCGTGGCCCTGCAACACCGAGAAGTACATCGTCCACTTCCCCGAGGACCGGGTGATCTGGTCCTACGGCTCGGGCTACGGCGGCAACGCGCTGCTGGGCAAGAAGTGCTACGCGCTGCGCATCGCCTCGGCGATGGCGCACGACGAGGGCTGGCTGGCCGAGCACATGCTGATCCTGAAGCTGATCAGCCCCGAGGACAAGGTCTACTACGTCGCCGCGGCGTTCCCGTCGGCGTGCGGCAAGACCAACCTCGCGATGATCCACCCCACTCTCGACGGATGGCGTGCGGAGACCGTGGGCGACGACATCGCCTGGATGCGCTTCGGCGAGGACGGCCGGCTGTACGCGGTGAATCCGGAGTTCGGCTTCTTCGGCGTCGCACCGGGCACCAGCTACGACTCGAACCCGACGGCGATGAAGACCGTCGAGGCAGGCAACACGATCTACACCAACGTCGCGCGCACCGACGACGGCGACGTGTGGTGGGAGGGCATCGGCGGCGAGACCCCGGCGCACCTGATCGACTGGAAGGGCAACGACTGGACCCCCGAGTCCGGGACCAACGCCGCCCACCCGAACTCGCGCTACTGCACCCCGATGTCGCAGTGCCCGACGCTGGCTCCCGAGTGGGACGATCCGCAGGGCGTGCCGATCTCGGCGATCCTCTTCGGCGGTCGCCGGAAGACCACCGTGCCGCTGGTCACCCAGGCCCGCGACTGGGAGCATGCGGTCTTCATGGGCGCGACCGTCGGTTCCGAGCAGACCGCCGCGGCCGAGGGCAAGGTGGGCACCGTCCGTCGCGATCCGATGGCGATGCTGCCGTTCCTCGGCTACCACGTCGGTGACTACTTCAAGCACTGGCTGAACATCGGCCGCAAGGAGGGCGCGCAGCTGCCCGCGGTGTTCTACGTCAACTGGTTCCGCCGCGGCGAGGACGGCCGCTTCCTGTGGCCGGGCTTCGGCGAGAACAGCCGCGTCCTGAAGTGGATGGTCGATCGCATCGAGGGCAACGTCGAGGGCGTCGAGACCCCGATCGGCATCGTGGCGGCGCCGGGCGAGCTCGATCTCACCGGACTGGACGTCTCCGAGGCCGATCTCGCCGAGGCACTCGCGGTGAACGCCGACGAATGGCGCGACGAACTGCCGACCATCGAGGAGTGGTTCGAGTTCGTCGAGGACGGCAAGGACAAGCTCCCCGCCGAGCTCGCCGACCAGCTCAAGCACCTGCGCGATCGCCTGGGCTGACGCTCAGAGTCCGCTGACGAGAGGCCCGACCGGTTCGCCCGGTCGGGCCTCTCGTCGCAGCGGTCGGCCCCGGGAAACGCGGCCGGGACCGCCGTTCACTCCGGCGGGACGAACACCCAGGGTGTGCGAACCAGCGTGGACGGGTCGAATCGCTCCGCCAGAACGCTCAACGTGACCGGTTCACCCGCGGCGGCCAGTCCCAGCGACTCCGCCATCATCGACAGCGCCGATGCCGCGTCCACCCCGTGGCCGGCGAGATCAGTCAGGGTGACGGCGCCGTCGCGCTTCGCGAGGCGGGCACCGGAGCGGTTGAGGACCATCGGCACGTGGGCGTATTCGGGCGGGCGGTGACCGAGCAGAGTCGCGAGGAAGGCCTGCCGGGGTGCGGAACTGAGCAGATCGTCGCCGCGGACCACCTGGTCGACACCCGTGGCCGCGTCGTCGACCACCACCGCCAGGTTGTACGCCGGGGTTCCGTCGTTCCGGACCAGGACGAAGTCGTCGACGTCGCCGGTGAACTCGCCGTACAGCAGGTCGTGGACGGTGAACGACGAGACCTCGGCGCGCAGGCGGATCGCGGCGGGCCGCTCCGACCGTCGTTGCGCGCGCTGCGCCTCGCTGAGGTCGCGGCACGTTCCGGGGTAAGCGCCCTGCGGCGCGTGCGGTGCGCTCGGCGCTTCGAGGATCTCCCGGCGCGTGCAGTAGCACTCGAACGTGCGTCCGGCGGCCACCAATTCGTCGACCACGGCGCGGTACTCCTCGAGCCGCTGTGACTGGTAGACGACAGGCTCGTCCCAGCTGAGGCCGAGCGCCGCGAGATCCCGCAACTGCCGGACGTCCGATCCCGGCCGGACGCGGTCGAGGTCTTCCATCCGGATCGCGAAACCGCGGCCCGTGGCATGGGCGAACAACCATGCCAGGACCGCGGTGCGCAGGTTTCCGATGTGCAGATCGCCCGACGGCGACGGTGCGAAGCGGCCCGCGGGGCTCGGCGGCAGCATGTCTACACGGTAGTGTCGACCGCCGCCGTCGTCTCCGCCCGGTACCCCGGCCTCGTGCTCTCCGGCCGGACCAGGAAGAGCGCCGCGACCACGCCGACTATCAGGATCGATGCGGGCAGCAGCATCGACTGCGCCATGGCGGTGGAGAACGGCGCCACCAGGAAGTCCGGCAGTTGCCCGACGCCCACCGAGCCGGTGTCGCCGGCGCCGGGCACGTTGGCCTCCAGCCGGGACTGCATGCCGGCGGCGATGGCGGCCGACCCGATCACCGACCCGATCTGTCGGGTGGTGTTGTAGATGCCGGCTCCGGCGCCGGCCTGCCGCGGCGGGAGATTGCGGGTGGCGGTGGTGGCCAGCGGTCCCCACATGCCGGCGTTGGCGATGCCCATCAGCGCGGCGGGCAGCAGGAACATCGGAATGGCGGTGTCCGCGTTCATCATCGACGCATACCAGAACAGCGAGACGCTGTAGAGGCCGAGGCCGGGCACCAGCAGGAATCGGGGATCGGTCCGGTCGAGGAGCTTGCCGGCGAGCGGGGCGAGCACCCCGGCGAGGACGGCCATCGGAATCAGCAGCAGCGCCGACTTCGTGGGGCTCAGTCCGCGTGCCACCTGGACGTAGAACATCATCGGGAGCGTCATACTCGTGACCGCGAAGCCGACGACGGCGATGCCGAGGTTGGAGATGGAGAAGTTCCGGTCGCGGAACAGTGCCAGCGGAACCAGCGGTTCGCTCGCGGTGCGGGATTGCTGCCAGAGGAACAGCGCCATGATCGCTACACCGCCGATCACCATCGTCCACACCCAGGCGGCCCAGTCGTACTTCTCGCCCTCCTGGAGACCGAAGACGATGAGGAAGAGGCCGATCGTGCTGATCGTCACGCCGACGACGTCGAACCGGTGCTGGTGGGTCTCGAGGCGGGGAACCAAGCGCCACGCCGCGGCGAAGCCGATGACGCCCACCGGGACGTTGATGATGAAGATCCACTCCCAACCGGCGTGATCGACCAGCAGACCGCCGGCCAGCGGGCCGACCAGCATCGCCACACCCGCCACCGAACCCCACAGACCCATCGCCGCGCCGCGCTGATGCGCCGGGAACGTTCTGGTGATCACAGCCATGGTCTGCGGGGTGATCATCGCGGCGCCGAGACCCTGGACGGCGCGGAACGCGACGAGCATGGCCAGGGAATTCGACAGACCGCAGCCCAGTGACGACAGGGTGAAGACGGTGATGCCGATGAGGTAGAGATTGCGGGGACCGAAGCGGTCGCCCATCCGCCCGGTGATCAGCAGCGGCACGGCGTAGGCGAGCAGGTAGGCGCTGGTGACCCAGACGACGTTGTCGAGATTGTCGGTGTCGGGGTCGAGCGCCTCTTTGATGGCCGGATTCGCGACCGACACGATGGTCGTGTCGACGAGGACCATGAAGAAGCCGATCACCAGTGCCCACAGTGCGGGCCACGGGCTCCGCTGCGAGTCGGCGGTGCCGGACGAGACTGTCATTTCGAGTCCTTCGAGTCGGTGCGGAGCATGGGTGTCGGTGATGTCGCGGAGTCGACGCCCCACGCGTAGTCGGGATCGGCGAGGCGTTGGAGCAGGCGGTCGGTCCAGCGGAGATCGGTCTCGATCAGATCGGCCTGACGATCCACTTCGATGAGGAACTGCGATTGCACACCGCGGCCGGTGGCATCGCTCAGGCCTCGGCGGTGGACCTCGAGATCGGCGGCGAGCCCCTCGCGCCGCAGCGTCAGGAGAGTGATCACCTCGTCGCGGTCGAGGTTGTGGGCCTCGGCGAGAGCGACCCGGAATTGCGCCGTGCGGTCGCTCCGGGGCAACTCTCGGCGAACCCACTCGGTGACCGCGTCGCGCCCGGCGTCGGTGAGTCGGTACGTGGTCCGCTCGGGGCGGTTGCCCTCGCGGTCCACTCCGACTTCGACCAGGAGTTCTTGCTGATTCAGCCGGTCCACGGTGTGGTACAGCGTGCCGTTCGTGATCGACACCATGCGGTCGTCGCGCCGTTGCCTGAGCAGGCGGACCATCTCGTACGGGTGCATGGCGCCCTCGCGCAGCAGCGCGAGGACCATCACACCGAGCGGCGTGAGCCGCGGTTGTTCAGCCGACATCGAATGCTCCAGATCAATTAGTCCATGTGGACTATATGACGCTGGGTGGTCTCGGTCAATCGGATGGTGTGGGCGGTGGAGGCTGTCTCGACGGTTCGACTAGCCGGGTGGGCGGCGCAGGGGACTCGTACGGGTGACGGCTCTGCTCTCGAGGCGGCCGGTGAAGTACTGCCTCCCCTCGGGGCCGACCACGGTCACCTCGTACCAGCTGCCGTGCACGCGCGTTGCGGTGACGTCACGCCCGTCGACCGACAGGCGCCCGCGGTCGTGGTCGGGCATCACCTGCGCCGACGATCCTCCCGGGCGGAGGGACAGATCGCGCAGGAAGCGGTCGGGACCGGTGACGACGACCCGTCGCGCGCGCTGAGGAAGAGGGACCCGGCGGCGTCCGAGCACCGTGTGATGAGCGGCGTCGCCGTCTGCGAAGACGCCGAAGACGGCGGCGCGACGGCCCGTGTTCACCAGTTCCAGGACACCGTCGACCACGTTCGCAGACAGCCGGTACGGCGTGGGCAGCGCCGTGGCGGTTCCGGTCTCCTGCGTCGGAGCGGCGCCGCCCGGCCGAGCCGTCCAGCGGCGACGGAAAGGTGGCGGCGGTGCGGGCTGTGCCGGAACCCGCAGTCCGTCGGTGCGGCCGAAATCGAAGGTCGACACCAGATCTCCGCACACCGCGCGGCGCCAGGCGGAGATGTTGGGGCAGCGCACGCCGGTGACCGCCTCCATCAGCCGGATCACCGACGTGTGGTCGAAGACCTCGGAGCAGACCCGGCCGCCCACGGTCCACGGGGACACGATGGTCATCGGCACCCGGAATCCGAGCCCCATCGGCTTTCCCTCCCACCACTCGTCGGCCTCCCCGACCGGCGGCAGCGGCGGAACCACGTGATCGAAGTAGCCGTCGAACTCGTCGTAGTTGAGCAGCACCACCGTCTTGCGCCACACCTCCGGGTTCGACGCCAGCGCGTCGAGCAGTCGGTAGGTGATGCCCGCCGACTGGACCGGCGATGAACTGCGGGGGTGTTCGGAGTCGGCCTCGGAGGTGACGATCCACGACACCGCCGGGAGTCGCCCGCTCTCGACGTCCCGGCGGAAGCGCGGGACCAGAGTGCCCGGTTCGCTGCGATACAGCGCGCGATCGTAGAGCTCTGCGGCCTGTTCGCCGAGGCCGCGGGCGGCCCGATGCACCGCCCGCGCCCGGGAGCGTTGATCCGCCGACGGGACCACGTTGCCGTGCGCGCCCTTGGTCCCGGTCTCGATCAGCAGAGTGTAGAAGCCGGTGAGATCCACTCCGGGTTGTCCGGCGCGCGCCACGGCGTCGCGTCCTATGCCTCGGAAGTGCGCGAAGAAGTCGAGGTTGTTGTCGGTGAAGTTGTCCCATTCCTGGTACACGCGCCAGTCGACGCCCTCGCGGTGCAGCGACTCGGCGTACGTCTCCCAGGTGAGACCGGGATGGACGGGTGCGTACATCTCGTTGCCCACCGACCTCGCGCCCCACGGTTCGAATCCGCTGGTGCCGGAGAACAGGTAGTTGCGGTTGGTGCCGGTCCCGGTCGGCGACGATGCGAAGTAGCCGTCGCACACGGTGAACGTCTCGGCCAGCGCGTGGTGGAACGGGATGTCGCGGCGGTCGTAGCAGGCCATCGTGGCCTTGCCCTTCGCCGCGACCCAGCCGTCGCACCGCCCGCCGGCCAGGGCCTGCTGTCCGTCGGCCCACTCGTGAGGCAGAGATGCGAGGTACTCCACCGACAGGGAGCCGCGATTGGCGGCCTCGCGGGCGAGGAACGGGTGGACGCCGCTCTGCAGGAAGACCCCCGGCTTCGCCGAATTGTCGGCGAAGCCGCGGACCCCGCGCATCGTCCCGAAATAGTGGTCGAAGGAACGGTTCTCCTGCATCAGGACGACGATGTGCTCGACATCCTCGAGCGATCCCGCAGGCCGGTCCTGTGCCGCTGCCGACACCAACGAAGGAGGAAGAAGCGTTGCGGCGCTTGCGATTCCGGCCGCGCTCGCGGTCAGGCCCAGGAAGTGCCTGCGGGAGTACTCGGAGATCCGTTCGGGAGGAGTCGCCATGAGTGCGCAAGTGTATCGCCCGGCGTCTCCTCCCGGCTCCCGTTACGGGAGCACGGCACTACCGTGCCTGCGACAGCCGTTCGGCGACGATCAGCCGGGCGGCGTCGCCGCAGGTGATCTTCTTCGACGCCGCGGTGTCCAGGACGTGGCCCGCACGGTCGCGCAGCGCCTCCACCTTCTCCTGGGCGCGGTCGCGGGTCCAGTTCTGCTGCTCGCCGAAGGCCTGGATCACGCCGCCCGCGTTGGCGATGTAGTCGGGAACCCAGGTGACGCCGCGTGCGCCGAGAACCTGCTCAACCGACGGGCTGGTCAGCTGGTTGTTCGCCGCGCCGCAGATGATCGCCGCGGCGGTCTCGCCTGCGAGCGTCTCGGTGACGGTGCCGCCCATCGCGCACGGCGCGTACACGTCGAGCTGCGCCGAACGGACGTCGTCGACGATGCGCGCCTGCGGGAAGCGGGCGGCGAAGGCCTCGCGGGCGGGAGCGTACGGATCGGCCGCCAACACGGTCGCTCCGGCACCTGTCAGCAGGTCGGCCAGCTGGACGCCGACCTTGCCGACGCCCTCCACGCCGACCGTTCGGCCGGTGAGATCAGCCGAACCCCACACGCGTTCGGCGGCCGCCAGCAGTGAGTAGAAGACTCCGAGAGCCGTCATCGGCGCGGTGTCGCCCCAACCGCCGCCCGCGACGGTCTTCGACGCCACATACGAGGTGCCCTCGCCGATCAGGTCCATGTCGTCGGAGGTGGTGCCGACATCCCCGGCGGTGATGTAGCGCCCGCCGAGGGTGTCGACGAACCGGCCGTAGGCGCGGAGCAGATCCGGCGACTTGTGCACCGCGGGGTCGCCGATGATGACCGCCTTCCCGCCACCCAGGTCGAGTCCGGCCGCGGCCGATTTGAAGGTCATTCCGCGCGAGAGCCGCAACACGTCGCCGACCGCATCGGCTTCCGCGGCGTAGGGATACATGCGCGTTCCGCCGAGCGCCGGCCCGAGGGCGGTGTTGTGCACCGCGATGATCGCGCGCAGTCCGGTCTCGGCGTCGCGGCAGAACACCACTTGCTCGTGCGGGGGATCGATCGACATGTCCGGGTGCGAGAAGACGCTGGTCTGGGCGAGGACGCGAGTGGCTTCCGACGATGAGTGCGCAGTGGTCATGGTGGTTCCTCCGGGGCGGTTGAGACGGTCGGTTTCAGCGGATGGGGGTGGTGTCGACGCCGAGCTCGGCGAGACGGGCGCGATAGCGGTCGATGTTGCGGAGCTTGACGTCCTCGTAGCCGACCACCAGTTCGGGGGCGCGGGCCACGTCGACGGCGGCCGCGTACCGCTGCTCGTCGAACTGAGCGGCGGTGAGGCCGGCGACCAGGTCGGTCACCAGATCGCGGTAGTGCGCGAGCAGGCGGCGCTCGATCTTGCGCACCTCGGCGTAGCCGAACGGGTCGAGCTTGGTGCCGCGCAGGAACTTGCCCTTGGCGAGCACGCGGAGCGCGACGTGCGAGCGCGGACCGAGACCGATCTTCTTCTCGCGGCCCATGGCGCGCAGCACCGGCGGATGCAGCTTGTAGGTGAGGCCGGTGGCACCGGGGATCTCGGCGGCGACCGAGTCGATGAACGCCTGGTCGGTGAGCATGCGCGCCACCTCGTACTCGTCCTTGTAGGCGGTCAGGCGATGCAGGTTCTCGGCGACGGCGGCCGACAGCTCGGTGCTGTCGGTGACCGCCCGCTCACGCTGCCACACCAGCTCCACATCCCGGACGTACCGAGCGGCGGCCCGCTCTCCGGAGTGCGCCATCAGCTGCGCCGCGCGCCGCTGAACCAGTTCGAGGACGGTCCCGGTGAGCGTGGTGCGGGTGAACAGATGCGTGGGCACCACGGTGTCGCTGCGCGAGACCACCTCGGCGGCCGCGGTGGCCGCGGCGAACGCCTCCGGATCGGCGACGGCCACCCGGCCCCAGCGGAAGGCCGTCTGATTGGCCTTCACCGCGACGCCGTTGACCGCGATCGCCTCTTCGATCGAGGCGGCCGGGATCGGCAGGGCACCCGCCTGGTAGGCGGCGCCCACCAGCAGGAAGTTCGCCGCCGCGGTGTGGCCGAAGATCGCCTCGGCCGCGCTCAGCGCGTCGAACGAGACCACTCGTCGCGCGTGGTCGGAGACGCGGCGCAGCAGCGTGTCGTCCTCGGGGTAGGCGACGTTGCGGTCGTAGACCATCTCACCGGTCGCGACCGCGCTGGTGGAGGCCACCGTCAGGGTGCGCTCGGCGTCGCCGACGCCCACGTGCTTCGCGTCGGCGGCGGTGAGCAGATCGAACGCCAGGACGCAGTCGGCCGAGGCCGGGCTGATCCGGTTCGATCCCGCGCCGGCAGTCGTCCGGGCCGTTCCGTTGGACGCGGTGTCGTCACTGAGCCGCAGGTGCGAGGTGACCGGACCGGCCTTCTGACTCAGGCCGGTCTGGTCCAGGCCCTCCACGTGGAGCCCGGCGCGCAGGGCGGCGGTGCCGAGCACCTGGTTGACGGTCACGATGCCGGTGCCGCCGATACCCGCGAGGAAGATGTTGTGCGTGCCGCGCAGGGTGTCGACCTCGGGGTCGGCGACCGCCGGCGGCGCCGGCTTGCTCGGCGCCTTCGCCCCCGCGCCGTCCTCGGGCAGTTCGACGGTGACGAACGACGGGCAGTCGCCGTCGAGGCAGCTGTAGTCGGTGTTGCAGCTGGTCTGGTCGATCCGGGTCTTGCGGCCGAACTCGGTGTCCACCGGCTGCACCGACAGGCAGTTCGACTTCACGCCGCAGTCGCCGCAGCCCTCGCAGACCGCCTCGTTGATGATGACGCGGGTGCGACGGGTCGGCAGGGTGCCGCGCTTGCGCTTGCGGCGCGCCTCTGCCGCGCACTGCTGGTCGTAGATCAGGACGGTGACGCCCTTGACCTCGCGCAGCAGTCGCTGGGCCTCGTCGAGCCGGTCGCGGTCCCACAGGAGCGTGCCCGCGGCGAGCGAGCCCTTCGGGTGGCGAGACGGATCCTCCGCGCACACGATGATCTTGGCGACGCCCTCGGCGCGCAGCTTGTGCGTCAGCTGTCCGACGGTGAGACCGCCCTCGGCGTCCTGCGCGCCGGTCATCGCGACGGCCGCGTTGAACAGGATCTTGTAGGTGATGTTGACCCCGGCGGCCACACATGCCTGGACCGCGAGCTGACCGGAGTGGAAGTACGTGCCGTCGCCGACGTTCTGGAAGATGTGCTCGACGTCGGTGTACGGCGCTTGGCCGATCCACTGTGCGCCTTCGCCGCCCATCTGGGTGAGGCCGGTGACCTGGGAGTCGGTACGCGAACTCATGGTGACGAGGGTGTGGCAGCCGATGCCGCCGCCCGCGAGGGAGCCGTCGGGCACCGCGGTGGAGCGGTTGTGCGGGCAGCCCGAGCAGAAGTAGGCCGTGCGCTTGGTGTCGAGGAGAGTCAGCTTCGGCGGTGCCGGCTTCGGCACGGTGATCGCGACGCGCCCGTCGAGCACCCGGCGCAGCGGCGCGAGAAGACGGGCGGCGGTGAGCTCGCCGTCGGCGGGCACCAGCGGCCGGCGGTCGGCGTCGCGCTTGCCGAGGATCCGGGGCGCGTCGGCTCGGCCGTAGAGGATGTCGATCACCTGGGACTCGACGAACGAGGTCTTGTCCTCGATCACGAGAACGCTCTCGACGCCGTCGGCCAGACGACGCACCTTCTCCGAGCCGAGCGGGTAGGGCATGCCCACGCGCAGGATGCGGATGCCGGCGTGGAGGAGGTCGTCCTCGGTGAGTCCGAGTTCGCCGAGTGCCTCGCGGACGGAGTCGTACGCGGTGCCGACGGCGACGATGCCGAGCCAGGCGTGCGCCGGATCGACCTCGATGCGGTCGATGTCGTTCGCGGTGGTCATCTTCTCGACCATCGCCCAGCGCGGGCCGTACAGGTCGGCCTCGGCCAGGACGCTGTCGGGCGGCGCCGCCATGACGCGCTGGCGGTACGTCCAGGGGCGGCCCTCCCACTCCAGGTCGGGAACCTCGATGTGCAGGTCCGCGAAGTCGCGGTTCAGGGTCCACAGGCCGTCGCACACATCGGCGACGAGCTTCATTGCAGGCCAGCAGCCGGAGGCACGCGAGAGTTCGATGCCGAACATGCCGAACGAGATGATCTCCTCGGCGTTGCGCGGGAACAGGACCGGCATCGAGAGCGCGGCCAGGGAACGTTCACTGGCGGCCGGCACGGTGGACGATTTGGCGGCCGGGTCGTCGCCGACCATCGCCAGGGCGCCGCCCTTCGGGTGCGCGCCGTACATCGCGGCGTGGCGGAAGGCATCACTCGCGCGGTCGAGACCGGGGCCCTTGCCGAACCAGACGCCGACCACGCCGTCGTGGGTCCGCTTGCCCTTCGGCAGCTCCTGCTGGCTGCCCCAGACGGCGGTCGCGCCGAGTTCTTCGTTCAGGCCGGGGACGAACCGGATTCCGTGCCCGGCGAGATCGGGTACCTCGCCGAAGACCTTGTCGACCGCGGCCAGCGGGCTGCCCTGATAGCCGGAGACGAAGGCGGCCACGTCGCGGCCGGCACGGCGCTCGCGTTCGTGGTTCTCGATCAGCATGCGTGCCACGGCCTGGACGCCCGTCAGCAGGACCGGTCCCGAATTGGGGCGGTACTTGTCTGCCAGATCGAACGTCGGTGCCTGCGGTTCGGCGACGGAGGTCATATGGGCCACCAATCTGTCGGTCCGCATCTGTGAGGCGGATCACCGGATAATGCTTAAATGGTGGCCATCGGGTGGCAAGGTGGTCAACTGATCGATCTGCAACTGGTAGATTTGTTCAGTTGGTGACGTGGATCTCAGTGAGAGGTGACGAATATGCTCAGCATCGACGAGCTCGACGTGGAGTTGTTGAAACTGCTCGAGCGGGATGCCCGCCAGGGCGTGGCGAGTCTGTCGACGACTCTCGGGATCTCGAGGAACACGGTGCAGTCGAGGATCCGGCGGCTCGAAGAAGGCGGCTTGATCGCCGGCTACCGTCCACAGATCGACCTGGCGCAGGCGGGTCTGGTGGTGCAGGCCTTCCTCGCGCTGGAGACCGAGCAGGGCAGCCTCACCAGGATCGCGCGCGAGGTCACCGAGATACCGCAGGTGATCGAGGTGCACACGGTGACCGGGCGGGAGGATCTGCTCGTGCGCGTCGCGACAGCCACTCAGCCCGAGCTGCTGGAGCTGATCGAGACCATCGTGGGGTACCCCGGCGTGATCCACTCCACCACCTGGCTCACCTTGACCGAGCCGCTGCCGCGCCGTGCGGTGCCGGCGCTGGCGGAGTTGGCGAAGGGGACGGGTTGGGGTCGATCGACTCCGCCGCGCGCAGGTGGGGGAGGATGAGACGATGCCGTTGGTTGAACACGATGAGCGAGACGCCCGTTCCTTCCTGGTGTTCTGGCTCTGCCGATTGATCGTCAAAACGCTCATGCGCATCATTCCGGCGACGCCCTCCACCCTCCGCCGGCTGGCGGTCCTCGATCAGTGGGCGGCGCGGAACGCCCGCCCGATCCGGGGCGTCGTCGTGACGCCGGAGACGATCGCCGAGGTTCGCGTCGAGCGCATCACGCCGGTCGGGATCGAGGATTCGCGGATCGCCGTGCTGTACACGCACGGCGGCGCGTTCCTGGCGGGCGGGCTCGACACCCACCGGCCGATCGCCGCCGCGATCGCGCGGGCGGTCGGAGCGCCGGTGGTCAACGTCGCCTACCGGCAGTGCCCCGAAGTCGGCGTGGGCACGTCGGTGCGCGACGGCTATGCGGTGTACCGCGAACTGCGGCGGTCGGGCGAGTTCGATGCCGTGGTGGTCGCGGGCGACTCGGCGGGCGGCTACATCGCGGCCAAGATCGTCGAGTACGCCGCGCGGGACGGCCTCGCCTGCCCCGACGCGTACGTCGGGCTGTCGCCGCTGCTCAACCTCTCGCCGGGCGCCGATCGGACGAGCCGTCACGACGCGATGCTGCCGATCAAGAAGATCGAGAAGCTGCGACAGTTCTACGACCAGGGCCCGGAGGTGCTGGACGGCGAGCTGAACGTGACGCTCGACGCGGTGGCGCGGCTGTTCCCGCCCGCGATCGTCGTCTGCGGTCGCGGCGAGGCGCTGCAGAAGGACGCGATGGACCTGTGCGCCGCCCTCGACCGCGCCGGGGTGACCAACGAACTCCACCTGTACGCCGGTCAGATCCACGCCTTCCCCGCCGCGGTCCCCGGTTCGGCGCAGACCAGGGACGCTGTGGCCAGGGTGGCGGAGTTCGTCCGGCGAGCAGTGGGCGCCGGGCGGGAACGCGCCGACATCGCCTGAGCCGTGCCGCCGACGGCCGGGGTGATTGCCAACCACCGGTTGCTCGGCGACGATGAACGGGTGGACCTCCCGGTGAACCCGCCCGTGCAACCGATGCTGGCCAAGGCGGTCACCGCCGTGCCCGACCAACCCGGCGGCGAGCCGGTGTGGTCGTACGAACCCAAGTGGGACGGCTTCCGGGCCTTGATCTTCCGGGACGGAGACGAGGTCGTGATGTCCTCGCGGGGCGGCAAGGATCTGGCCCGCTATTTTCCGGAGCTGGTCGACGCGGCGCATGCGGTGCTTCCCGAGCGGGTGGTCCTCGACGGCGAGGTCGCCGTCGCCCGGCCCATCGGCGGGGTGAACCGGCTCGACTGGGATTCGCTCTCGCAACGCATCCACCCCGCGGCGTCGCGCGTGGCGAGACTGGCGGAGGAGACACCGGCCGTGTTCATCGGCTTCGACGCCCTGGCCACCGACTCGATGGACCTGACGGCGGAGCGATTCGAGGTCCGGCGCAGCGCGCTGCTGGACGCCGCTGCCGAATCCGGAGACGACCGCATCCAGGTCAGCCGCGTCACCCGGGACTCGGCGGTCGCGACCGACTGGTTCACCGCGTTCGAGGGCGCCGGGCTCGACGGCGTCGTGGGCAAGCGGCTCGACGGCGTCTACGTCCCGGGGAAACGGGAGATGGTCAAGGTCAAGCACAAGCGCACCGCCGACTGCGTGGTGATCGGGTATCGCATTCACAAGTCGGGCACCGGACTCGGGTCGATGCTGCTCGGGCTGTACGCCGAGGGGGAACTGCGGATGGTCGGCGGTTCCAGTGCGTTCTCCGACAAGAAGCGGATCGAACTGCAGGAGATGCTCGAGCCGATGCGGCTCGATCCGGATCGCGTCGCACAAGGCGAGGTGAGCCGCTGGCGCGCGGCCGGCAGCGGCGAGTGGATTCCGATCCGGCCGGAGCTGGTGGCCGAGTTCGCCTACGACCAGATGGAGAATCAGCGATTCCGGCACACGGTGAAGTTCCTCCGGTGGCGCCCCGACCGGGAACCGGAGAGCTGTGGCTACGACCAGCTCGACGTGCCCCTGACCTACGACGTCTTCGACGTTCTCGTGACCGGAGGACAGTGACATGCCGAAACCGAAGCCGGTCCTGCTCGACGTCGACGGGGTCGAGGTGAAGCTGAGCAACCCCGACAAGATCTACTTCCCCGAACTGGGCGAGCACGGCGGTCGCAAGGCCGATCTCGTCGACTATTACCGGAGCGTGGCGCTCGCCGGACCGCTGTTGGGCGCGATCGGCGGGCGCCCGACCTTCCTGCAGCGCTTCCCGGACGGCGTGGACGGTGAGCAGATCTATCAGAAGCACCTGCCGAAGCATCACCCCGATCATGTGCAGTCCACGCGAATCGTGTTCCCGTCCAAGCGGACCGGCGATGCCTTCTGCCCCCGGATCCCGGCCGACGTCGTATGGGCCGCCAACCTCGGGACTGTCACATTCCACACCTGGCCGACGATGGCGCCCGACAACGACCATCCCGATCAGCTTCGGATCGACCTCGATCCGCCGGACGGCAAGGGTTTCGACGACGTCCGCCGGGTGGCGCTCGATCTGGTCAGACCGTTGCTCGACGATCTCGGGATGACCGGGTACGTGAAGACCTCGGGCAGTCGCGGGGTGCACGTCTTCGTACCGATCCGCCCGGAGTGGGATTTCATCGCCACGCGGCGCGCGGTGATCGCGTTCGGTCGCGAACTGGAACGGCGCGACCCCGCCGCCGTGACCCTGTCGTGGTGGAAGGAGGAGCGCGGCGACCGCATCTTCATCGACTACAACCAGAACGCGCGCGACCGGTCGATGGCCTCGCCCTACTCGGTGCGCAAGTCCGCGCGCGCCCGCGTCTCCGCACCGGTGACGTGGGAGGAGTTGGTCGACGTCGATCCCGATGATCTCACCGTCGCCACCGTCCCGGCTCTGGTGGAGCGGCGCGGCGATCCGTGGTCGGGCATCGACGAGCACCACTCGGGGCTCGAGCGCCTGCTCGAGATGGTCGAGCGCGACGAGGCGAACGGTCTCGGCGACATGGTCTACCCGCCGAACTACCCGAAGATGCCGGGCGAACCGCCGCGCGTCCAGCCGAGCAAGAAGGTGGCCGAGCATTGGGATGAGGCGGGGAACCGGGTGGAGTGACCGGCAGTCGGAGCAGCGCTCACGCGAACTCCTCGGCCCTGCGCTTCAGCAGGGCGCGCGGCGAGTATCCGGTCAGTTCGGTGAACTCCCGTGACATGTGGGCCTGGTCGGCGTAACCGCACGATGCGGCCACGTCCACGGCCCGGTGCCCGGACTCCAGCCGTGCGCGGGCGGTCTCGAATCGGGTGAGGCGGGCCGCCTGTTTGGGGCCGATGCCGAACTCTGCGTTGAACATCGCGGTGAGGTGTCGCGCCGACCAGCCCGACGATTCGACCAGTTCGGAAACGGTGACATCACCGCGGCGGCGAGCGATCACCTCCCAGACCGACAACGCGTCCGACCGCGGTGTGTCCTCGGAGACCGTCTCGGCGAGCATCGCGGCGCACACCGCGCCCCGCTCGCCTGCCGGAGTCTGCGCGAGTCGTTCGTGCAGTAGGCGGGCGAACGCGGTGTCGATTTGTGACAGTTCCACCATCTGCCCGGCCAGCTCGCCGGCGGGCATCCCGAGCAGTGCGCGTACCGCCGCCGGCGAGAGGTCGAGCTGCACGCCGCGTTGGACGCCGTTGTGGTGGATCGTGACCGGTCGCAGGTGGATCCCGGCGATACAGCACCGGAAGGTGGTGGTGACCGGGCTGTCGCCGGAACTGAGGACGAGGCCGTCGGCGAGGTCGACGACCAGGGTGGCGCTGGTGCCGGGCAGCCCCAGGTGCTCGCCTGGAGCGCTGCCCGTCACGTCGTAGGGGACGATCCCGACGCCGGTCAGCCCGCGTAGGTTCCGAAGCTCCATGTGTTCCCCTCCGGGTCGGCGACGGAGAACCCTCGTGATCCATAGTCCTCCTCCGCCATGTCGCGGACCAGTCGCGCACCGATCGCCGTCGCCTTCGCGTACACGGCGTCGGGGTCGGTGACGACCACGTAGAGGGAGGCCGATCCGACCGGAGTGGAGAACGTCGTGTCCTTCTTGCACGCGGAGTGGACCATGACCCGTCCTCCGTCGGGCCAGAGCATCTCCGAATGCAGGACCTCGCCGTCGCCGTCGCCCTCCACGAGGATTCCGGGTTCGAAGCCGATGGATTCGAGCCATTCGCGCAGTGCGACGGGGTCGTCGGAGGTGATGCCTGCCCAGATGTTGGTGTCTTTTCTCTCGTTCATGTCTCCAGTGTCGGCCCGTGCGTCGCCGCGTTCTTGAAGAAATCGGCACGCGGTGCAGTCTCGGTCGCGGGACTTAAGCCCCATTCGACCGGAAGTGGACATAGGTTAGGCTCGGCTCATGAACAAGCTCCTTCGGGTGGCCGTGCTGTTCGCCGCCGGCCTGACGGCACTGTCGCTGACCGCATTCTGCGTAGGGACTGCCGACGCCAAGACGTGGAAGCCCGCCATCGAGGTGTTCCTCGCCGACGGGGTCACCCCGGCCGGCGCGACGCGACTGCACCCCGGCGATCAGGTGGTCGTCAAGGGCACCGGCTTCGATCCGCGCGCCAACACCTCCGGTCTTCCGGTTCCGGTCCCGCCGGGCGTGCCGCACGGGACGTTCGTGACCTTCGGTGCGTTCGCGCCGGATTGGCGGCCGTCGCAGGGAGCTCCCGAATCGTCGCGGACCACCGTCCGAGCCCAGACCAAGTGGGTGCTCTCGCGCGACGCGCTCGACCGGGTGCCCGACGTTCCGTTCGACATGCGCCGCACCGTCCGGCAGCAGTGGGTGCCGCTGAGCCGCAGCGGCGAGTTCACCGCCCGCATCACGCTGGCCACGCCGAAGACCTCGCCGGCCGGCGGCCGCTGGGGCATCTACACCTTCGGCGCTGCGGACGCGGTGAACGCGGCCCAGGAGCTGTCGGTGCCGCTCGACTATTCGACGCAGCCGGGCCCGAACACGCCTCAGCCCGCACCGAAGAACCTGGTGTGGGCGTATTCGCCGAGCTTCGCGCAGACCGTCCGCGGCACCACCTCGGGTGCGCTGTCGGGGAGCGGCGGCGCGGGGGTGGACGACGCGGGAGCGATGTTGTTCGCGCTCGCCGAGAACACGGTCCGCAACGGGCGGGGAGAACTGCGGTACCGCGGAACCGTCGTCGCGTCCACGAAGTTCCACCTGCTCGAGATCGCGCTCGCCGATCCGATCATCCGTGTCGACGGCACCCGCGCGGTGCTGAGCATGCGCACGTCCACCACCGACATGAACGGTGACGACGTTCTGCGGCGTGTCGATGTCGCCGATCTGACGCTCACGCGGTCGCAGGTGGAGCGGCTCTCGCGCGGTGAGGACGTCACGGCGATCGCCGCCGCCTTCCGCTCGGGGATCACTCCCGTCTCCCTCGCCGCGCTGTCGCTGGGGCAGGCGTCGCCGGTGACCGTGCGGTTCTGACGGCGGATCGGCGGCCTCGACACCGCTCGCGGATCGCCGAGCCCAAGTAAGCTCGCCGTGTGAGCGCCGAACCGGGCGACCGCCCGTCCCCGAACGACCCGTCGTGGGCCGCAGCACAGGTCCATCCGGGCGTTCGCGCGGCCGCCGCGTGGACCTGGCGTCTGTTGATCCTCGCCGCGGGGCTGTACGCGCTCGGCAAGCTCTTCCTCTTCGCACAGGAGGTCTTCGTCCCGGTCGCCGTCGCGATCCTGCTCTCGGCGCTCCTCGTGCCGTTGGTGGGATGGCTTGAGCGGCACCGGATCCCGCGATCAGTGGGGGTTCTCACCGCGGTGGTCGCGACCTTCGCGATCATCGCCGCCGGACTCACCTTCGTCGTTCAGCAGCTGATCGTGGGCATCCCTCGGATGTCGGGCGACATCGCCGATTCCATCTCCAAGACCCGCAACTGGCTCGAGACCGGGCCGCTGCACATGGACTCGGAGAACCTGCGCAACGTCAGCAACGACATGATCGACTGGCTCAAGGCTCACGAGGCCAGCATCGCGACCGGAGCCCTCGACACCGCAACCGTCGCCACCAAACTGGTGACGGCCGCACTGCTGACGGTCTTCCTGCTGATCTTCTTCCTGTACGACGGCCACCGCATCTGGGAGTTCGTGACGAGGATCGTGCCGTCGGCGCACCGGGAGCACGTGCGCGGGGCGGGCGACGCCGGCTACCGGACGCTGCAGTCGTACGTCCGCGCGACGGTGCTGGTGGCGTTCATCGACGCCGTATTCATCGGCATCGGCCTGGCGATCCTGCGGGTGCCGATGGTGATGCCGTTGATGGCGCTGATCTTCCTCGGCGCGTTCATCCCGATCGTCGGATCGGTCGCCGCGGGATCGCTCGCGGTCCTCGTCGCGCTGGCCACGCACGGCTGGTTCACCGCGGTGCTGGTGGTGGTCGTGCTGATCGTCGTGATGCAGGTGGAAGGGCATGTGCTGCAGCCCTTCCTGCTCGGGCGTTCGGTGAAGCTGCACCCCGTGGCGGTGATCCTGGTGATCGCGATCGGCCTGATGGTCGCGGGAATCGTCGGCGGCCTGCTCGCCGTCCCGCTGCTGGCCTTCGCGAACACCGCGGTGAGTTTCCGGCCCCAGGAGGGCCTCGATCAGGACTGGCTCCTGGAGGAGCCCGTCGACGTCTCCGGAGGGGAGAATCCATGAGCTACACGGTCGCAGACCTCATCGTCGACACCATCGCGGCAGCCGGGGTGCGACGGATCTACGGCATCCCGGGTGACTCGCTGAACGGCTTCACCGACGTCCTGCGGACGTCGAAGGACGTGACATGGACGCATGTGCGTCACGAAGAGGGGGCCGCTTTCGCGGCGGCGGGTGAGGCCGCGATCACCGGCGGGCTCGCGGTGTGCGCCGGCAGCTGCGGTCCGGGAAACCTCCATCTCGTCAACGGCCTGTACGACGCGCATCGGTCGCGGGTGCCGGTACTGGCGATCGCGGCGCAGATCCCGGCGGGCAATGTGGGGACGCGGTACTTCCAGGAGACTCATCCCGAGCAGATCTTCGCCGAATGCAGTTCTTTCTGCGAGACGCTGAGCACCGTCGACCAGCTGCCCTACCTTCTCGACATCGCCGTCCGCACGGCGGTGGAGGAGCGAGGCGTGTCGGTCCTGGTGATTCCGGGCGAACTGTTCCTGAAGAAGATCGACAGGCCGGACCGTGTGTCCCGGATTCGGGCGGCGGGCACCGTGATGCGCCCGGACGACGAGTCGCTGCAGCTCGCCGGCGTCCGGCTCAACGAGTCCGAGCGCGTGACCATCCTCGCCGGCGCCGGAGTGGCGGGTGCCCACGACGAGCTCGTGGCGCTGGCCGAGGCGTTGCGGGCGCCGATCGTGCATGCGCTGCGCGGCAAGGAGTTCGTGGAGTACGACAATCCCTACGACGTCGGCATGACCGGCTTGCTCGGCTTCTCGTCGGGTTACCGCGCCATCGAGCACTGCGACACGCTGTTGATGATCGGCACCGACTTCCCGTACTCCCAGTTCCTGCCGTCGAAGGCGTACACGATTCAGCTCGACGTCCGCGGCAGCCAGATCGGTCGGCGCTGCCGTGTGGATCTCCCGCTCATCGGATCCGCGGCCGACACACTGCCCCTGCTGACAGCGCTCATCTCCGGCGGCCGCAGCGACGAGCACTTGACCACGGCACTCGACCACTATGCGCGCACTCGCGCCGGGCTCGACGAACTGGCGACGTCGTCCGCCGACGGCGATCCGATCCATCCGCAGTACCTGACGAAGCTGCTGTCGGAGATGGCCGCCGACGACGCAGTCTTCGTCCCGGACGTCGGGTCGCCGGTGGTCTGGGCGGCCCGCTACCTGAAGATGAACGGCCGGCGTCGTCTCATCGGATCGTTCAACCACGGATCGATGGCCAACGCGCTGTCGCAGAGTGTGGGAGTCTCGGCGGTCGACCCCGCGCGTCAGGTGATCGCGATGGCCGGTGACGGCGGACTGGCGATGCTCCTCGGCGAGCTGTTGACGCTGGTCCAGAATTCGCTGCCGGTCAAGGTGGTCGTCTTCGACAATTCGTCGCTCAACTTCGTGGAGTTGGAGATGAAGGCGGCGGGCTTCGTCACGTTCGGCACCGATCTGGAGAATCCGGACTTCGCCGCGCTGGCCGAGTCGGTGGGGATCTGGGGCCGCCGCGTCACCGATGCCTCGGCCCTGCCCGCCGCGGTGCGCGACTTCCTGGCGCACGACGGCCCCGCCGTCCTCGACGTCACCACCGCGCGGCAGGAGCTGTCGATTCCGCCCGCGATCTCCGCCGCTCAGGCGAAGGGCTTCGCGCTGTACGCGCTGCGGACCGTGATGTCCGGCCGCGGCGACGAACTGGTCGACCTCGCCGAGACGAACCTGCTCAAGCGGCTCTTCTGAGCTAGCGCCAGAATCTTGTCGAGTTGAGTACCTGAGAGGGTGCCAACTCGACAGGATTCTGCGCGCGAAATTCAAGTGGTCCCCTGCCCGGGAACGGGCAGGGGACCACATCTGCGGAGGATAGGGGATTCGAACCCCTGAGGGCTGTTAACCCAACCCGCGTTCCAGGCGAGCGCCATAGGCCACTAGGCGAATCCTCCAGGCAGAACGATCGTAGCGGGTGGGGTGCATGGAACCCAAAACGACCCGCTACACTGTTCTACGGATCCCGCGCGGCGTGCATCCTGTGAACTCCCCCAGGGCCGGAAGGCAGCAAGGGTCAACGGGCTCTCTCGGGTGCGCGGGGTCCGCTTAACTTTTTTCGCGCGTTACATCTGCAGCCGCCGCGAGGCCGCGTCTGTGGGAGAGGTTCACGTTGAACTTTCACTCGATGAGTGTCGACCAACTCCGCACCACCCAAGACGATCTGCGAAAGCGCTACGAGGTCCTCCGGGCAGCTGGACTCAAGCTCGATCTGACACGCGGCAAGCCGGCCCCCGACCAACTCGACCTCTCCAACGAGATGCTGTCGCTGCCGGGGCAGACGTACACCAGCCCGGACGGCACCGACTGCCGCAACTACGGTGGCGTCACCGGTCTGCGCGGACTGCGTGCGATCTTCGGCGAATTGCTCGGCACCGGCGCCGACCGCACCCTTGCCCTCGGCAACGCCAGCCTGCAGATCATGCACGACATCACGGTGCACTCACTGCTCGGCGGAAACCCCGACTCCGACAAGCCGTGGTCGGCCGAGCCGATCAAGTTCCTGTGCCCGGCCCCCGGCTACGACCGCCACTTCGGCATCACCGAGCGGTACGGCATCGAGATGATCACCGTCCCGATGAACCCCGACGGCCCCGACGTCGATGCCTGCGCGGCGCTGACCGCCGCCGATCCGTCGATCAAGGGCATGTGGCTGGTCCCGACCTACTCGAACCCCACCGGGTACTCGGTGTCGGAGGAGGTCGCGCGCAAGCTGGTCGCGATGCCCGCCGCCGCCGACTTCCGCATCTACTGGGACAACGCGTACGCGGTGCACACGCTGGTCGAACACGCACCCGAACCGCTGCCGATCCTGGACCTGGCCGCCGAGGCCGGCAACCCGAACCGCGTCTACGTCTTCGGGTCCACCAGCAAGATCACCTTCGCCGGCGCCGGCGTGGCGTTCTTCGCGTCGTCGAAGACCAACCTCGACTGGTTCACAAAGAACGTCAGCGTCTCGACCATCGGTCCGGACAAGCTCAACCAGCTGCGGCACCTGATGTTCCTGCGCGACGCCGACGGCGTGCGTGAACTGATGGCCCGGCACCGCGAGCTCATCGCACCCAAGTTCGCGAAGGTGCTGGAGATCCTCGAGGACCGGCTCGCCGACAGCAAGATCGCCTCGTGGACTCACCCCGAGGGCGGCTACTTCATCAGCCTGGACGTCATCGACGGCACCGCGAAACGCACCATCGAGCTGGCGAAGGATGCCGGCATCGCGCTGACGGCCGCCGGATCCACCTTCCCGTACAAGAAGGATCCGCGCGACGAGAACATCCGTCTCGCCCCGACCTTCCCGTCGATCGACGAGCTCGCCACCGCAATGGACGGCGTCGCCACCTGCGCGCTGCTCGCCGCGACCGAGGTGCTGCTGGACTCCGAGTAGCGACTCCCGGTGAAGCTCGAACGGTCGACGCCGGCGGTCGTCGGATTCCTCCTCGCCGGGCTGCTCTCGGTCTGGGCACAGCACTCCCTGATCCCCTTCACCGAGCCGTACTGGGGGCTGTTCCAGAACTTCCTCGATCTCGACGTGTACCGGGCGGGCGCCCAGGTGGTGCTCGACGGCGGTGATCTCTACCAGGCCAAGCTGCTCGGCCAGATGGACTTCACCTATGCGCCGCTGTCGGTGGTTCTCTTCGCTCCCTTCGCGTGGATGGCGGCGGGCCCGGCGCACCTGGTCTGGACCATCGCGATCTTCGTCGCGCTGTATCTGGTGGTGGTGCTCGGGTTCAAGAGTCTCGGACACGAGGTCACCTGGCGGCTGCGTGCGATCGCGGTGTCGATCGTGTTGCTGAGCGCGCTGCTCGAGCCGGTACGGTCGACCATCTGGTTCGGACAGATCAACGTCTTCCTGATGCTGCTGGTGATCGCCGATCTGGCGCGGCCCGAGGGCAGCCGGCTTCGGGGCGTCGGCGCCGGTATCGCCGCGGGCATCAAGCTGACACCGCTGATGTTCGGTGCGTACCTCCTGGCGATCCGGCAATGGCGGACCGCGGCGCGCATGGCCGCCGGCTTCGCGGCGTCGGTGGTGCTCGGGTTCGCCCTCATGCCGTCGGCGTCGAAGGACTTCTGGTTCGGCACGATGTTCGACTCCGACCGGGTCTCCTCGCCGCAGACCTATGGCAACCAGTCCATTCGCGGCGCGATCGCCAATTTCACCCACACCGACCACCCGAGCACCCTGCTGTGGCTGGTGCTCTCCGCCGCGCTGGTGCTGCTGGCGGGCCGTGCCTGCGTCCTGGCGCATCGGCACGGTCAGGAACTGCTGGCGCTCTCCATCGTCGGGATGACCTCGTGCGCGGTTTCCCCGGTCGCGTGGTCGCACCACTGGGTGTGGCTGGTCCCATTGCTGGTCGTCGCGATCCACCAGATCGCCGAACGGATCCCCGGCCCGGGCGCCTTCGCGCTGGCCGCGCTCGCCCTCGGCGGGTTCGCATCCGCGATCGCCTGGCGGACGCACTTCGCCTTCCCGATGTGGTACGCCAACCGCAGCGTGGAAGAGGCGTACCTGACGGGCCTGTTCTTCAAGCACCCCCCGCCGTTCGATTGGTTCACCACCCAGCCGTTGACACTGATCCTCGTCGTCACCTCGGTGGTGACGATCGTGGCGTATCGACGGCCCGGACCCGGGCGACCGGCGCCCGCGGCCGGCCGGTCGTGAGCGCCGGCACGGCTGTCGGGGCTCGCCGGTAGTCTTGCGTCGTGGCTCTCTATCGCACCTATCGCCCGGCAACCTTCGCCGAAGTCGTCGGCCAGGAGCACGTCACCGCGCCTCTGAGCCGAGCCCTCGATACCGGCCGCATCAATCACGCCTATCTCTTCTCCGGTCCGCGCGGCTGCGGCAAGACCTCGTCGGCCCGCATCCTGGCCCGCTCACTCAACTGTGAGCAGGGCCCGACGTCGACCCCGTGCGGCACGTGCTCGTCCTGCGTCTCGCTCGGTCCCGGCGGACCGGGCAATCTCGACGTGGTGGAGCTCGACGCGGCCAGCCACGGCGGCGTGGACGACACCCGCGATCTCCGCGACCGCGCGTTCTACGCGCCGGCCGAGTCGCGCTATCGCGTCTTCATCATCGACGAGGCGCACATGGTGTCGTCGGCCGGCTTCAACGCGCTCCTGAAGATCGTCGAGGAGCCGCCGGAGCACTTGATCTTCATCTTCGCGACCACCGAGCCGGAGAAGGTGCTGACGACCATCAAGTCGCGGACGCACCACTACCCGTTCCGTCTGCTCGCGCCGCCGGTGATGCGCGGTCTGTTGGAGAACATCTGCGCCAAGGAGGGCGTGGTGGTGGCGCCCGAGGTGTATCCGCTGGTGATTCGCGCCGGCGGCGGCTCCCCGCGCGACAGCCTCAGCATCCTCGATCAGCTCCTCGCCGGTGCGGGTGACGAGGGCGTCACCTACGACCGCGCGCTCGCCCTGCTCGGTGTCACCGACTCGGCGCTGATCGACGCCGCGGTGGAGGCCCTCGCGGCGGGCGACGGCGCAGCGTTGTTCGGCGTCGTCGAGCGGGTGGTCGACGCCGGGCACGATCCGCGACGCTTCGCGATCGATCTGCTCGACCGTTTCCGCGACCTCATCCTGGTGCAGGCGGTGCCGGACGCCACCGAGCGCGGGCTGGTGGAGGCCCCCGAGGATCAACTGGCCGCGATGCGCGAGGCCGCGGCCGAACTGGGGCCCGCGACTCTGACGAGGTACGCCGAGGTGGCGCACACCGCGCTCGGCGAGATGCGCGGTACCACGTCGCCGCGACTGTTGCTGGAGGTGATGTGCGCCCGTCTGCTTCTGCCTGCGGCCTCGGCCGACGACGCTGCGCTGCTGCAGCGAATCGAGACACTGGAACGGCGTCCCGCGGGAGCATCCGGCCCGGGCTCCGTGCCCGTCGCGGTGACGGACGCTCCCGCCGCCCCCGCCGCGGACGAGCCCGCGCCGCGCTTCGTCCGGCCTTCGCAGCGCAAGGCCGTCGAAGAAGCGCGTGCGGCCGTCGACACGGCCGGTGCGCCTGCGCCGGCATCCGAGCCCCGCGCGCCTGAGCCTCCCGCTCCGCGGCCGAGCACGCCCGCACCCGAACCCAGCGCTCCCGAACCCAGCGCACCCGAACCCAGCACTCCCGCCCCCGAGTCCGCTGAGGCGCCGCGCGCCGAGGAGCCCGCGGTCTCGGCTCCGCATCCGCCGGAGGTGTCTGATCCACGGGCTCCGGAGCCGCCGCAGCAGCGCGAGCCCGTCGGACGCGAGCACACGCAGCGCGAACAGGTGCAGCGCTCCGCCGCGGACGAGGAGATCCCGCCACCGCCCGAACCGCCGATGGACGCCGATCAGCTCCCGCCGGCGGACGAGCCGAACCAGCCCGATCCCGCGTCCGAACCGGCTCCCGAACCGGAACCGCAGGCCCCGACAGGACTCACGGTGGACGCAGTCTCGGCTCGGTGGCCGGATATCCGTGCGGCTGTGCGGACGCAGAGCACCGTCCTCGAAGCGATGCTCTCGGCGGCTTTCGTACATCAGGTCGACGGCACCCAGGTGGTGCTCGGACATCCGCATCCCGCGCTGGTGGGACGCCTGTCCGACGATCGCGGACTGCGTGCCCTGACCGCCGCGGTGGTCGAGGTCTTCGGCGAGGGCTTCAGCGTCGCCGTCGTGCACGCCCAGCCCGGGTCGGCACCGGCGGCGGCGCCGACCCCGCAGCGCACCCCGGAACGGGAACAGCCCCGCCGTCAGACGTACACCCGGCCGAGTCGGCCACGGTCGGAGCAGACGCACGGTGAGCAGCCGGCCCCGCCGCCCGCGCCGGAGGAACCCGAACCGGAGCCGCCGGTGCCCGACGAGGAGCTGACCGACGCCGAACGTGACGAGATGGTGGCGCAGGCCCAGTCGGGGACCCCGGACGACCGTCTCGACCCTGACCAGGTGGCCCTGGAACTGCTCAAGTCGGAGCTCGGCGCTCGGCCGGTCGAGTAGCCGCGAGTAGACGAATCCCCGACCCGCCGACTACTCGGCCGCGCAGGCCGGACGGCGAATCGGGGATTCGTTCACGAACTCGGACCTACGGCTGCCACCAGGGACGCAGCGGCAGATTCGTGGTTCCGTCGAGCTGCATCTTGGTCGCCAGGACGTGGTGCAGCTGCACGATGTCCCGTTCGAAGCCGATGCGGCATCCCGCCATGTACAGCCCCCACAGGCGGGCGGTGCCTTCGCCGACCTCGGCGACCGCCTCGTCCCAGTTCGCGACGAGGTTGGCGTTCCAGTCGCGCAGCGTCATCGCGTAGTGGTGGCGGAAGTTCTCCTCGTGCAGCACTTCGAGACGCGAGACGTCCTGCATCTTCGAGATGATGGTGCCCGATCCCGTGAGTTCGCCGTCGGGGAACACATACCGGTCGATGAACGGGCCGGCCTTGCTCCGCGAACGGTTGTCGGGGCGGGTGATCGAATGGTTCAGGATGAGGCCGCCGGTGCGGACCTTGTCGCGCATGAATCCGAAGTACTTCGGGTAGTTGGCGACGCCGATGTGCTCGGTGAGTCCGATCGACGAGATGGCGTCGAAACCCGTTTCGGTGACGTCGCGGTAGTCGCTGAAGCGGACCTCCGCGAACTTCGACAGCCCCTGCTCCTCGATCGCCTGCTGCGCCCACTTGGCCTGCTCGCTGGAGAGGGTCACTCCCAGTGCGTGGACGCCCTGGCGCGCGGCGTACCGGACCATCCCGCCCCAGCCGCAGCCGATGTCCAGGAGACGGTCGCCGGGCTGCAGGTTCAGCTTGTCGAAGATCAGCCGGTACTTGTTCTCCTGCGCCTCCTCGAGGGTGGCGTCGGCGTTCGGGTACACCGCGCAGGTGTAGGTCATCGATTCGCCGAGCACCAGCTCGTAGAAGCGGTTCGAGACGTCGTAGTGGTAGTGGATGGCCTCGGCGTCACGCTCGCGGCTGTGTCGCAGCCCCTCGGCGAACCGGCGCCAACGGGGCAGGCTCTCCTGCGGGGGCGGCGGGATCAGCTTGAAATGCTCGAGCCCGATGGCCCTCGCCACCTGAGCCATCTCCAGCGGGCTCGGCTTGGAGAACTTCAGATCGGCGGCCAGTGCCTGCAGTGCGCTGTACGGGTCGCCGGGATGCGCGCCGATCAGCTCGAGGTCGCCGGAGACGTAGGCCCGGGCGAGCCCGAGGTCGCCGGGCGCCGTCACGAGGTACGTGGTGCCGCGCGAGGTCTTGAGATTCAGTCCGTACTCGGCGTCCTCGGGGCCCGCGGTGCTGCCGTCGTATGCCGTGATCCGTACGGCGAGATCGTCGCCGACGAGGGTTTCGAAGATCTGGGCCAGCTTCATGCGCGTTTCACCGCTTTCTCGTAAAGGCCGAGCAGACGGCCGCGGGGATCGTAGCGACGCTTGAGATCGTCGTACGCCTCGCCGCCGTAGAGGTCGTCGAATTCTTCCGGGCCGTAGAAGGATTCGGAGTAGAGGGACTTGTGTCCGCCCAGCTCGCTGACTTTCTGCTCGATGATCCGGTTGGTGTGCCCGGGCCGGCCGGGGGTGACGGGCACCCCGGACCAGAACCCGATGTTGACGTAGAACTTCCCGCGCTCCAACGGATACAGGGTCCACGGCTGGACGGTCTCGTCGTCGCCGGCGACGGCGATCGGCGACGGCTCGGCCAGTTTGAGCGGACAGAGCCAGATCGGTTCGATCGGGATCTCGTCCAGGAACCAGTCGACGAAATCGGCCGTTCGCTCGATCGGGACCTCGATGTCCTGAACCACCCGCTCGGTGGGCGGCAGACCTTTGACGGCGTTCAGCTTGTCGCCGATGTTCCACCGCTGGTCGTATCCGATCAGCTTCCAGTAGAAGCTGCTGCGCAGGTACTTGGCGGGCCAGAACCGGCGGATGCGCGGATTCTGGGCACCGAATGCGCGGGAGCACCAGAACCAGTCGGTGTCCCAGCGCCAGAGATAGTCACGGATGGTCAGCCGATCGCGTTTGGGTTCGGCGCCGTCGTGCTGGATGGATCGGTAGAAGATGTTCGCGTCGGTGTAGTCGCTCACCGGGCCGGGCTCGTCGGTCTGCCGTCCGAGCACGGCGTACGCCTCGTCGGAGGTGAAGATGACCCCGTCGAGATAGTCGACGCGCTCGCCGCGGTATTCGCGGTCGGTCGCGACCCGGTCGAGCAGATCCTGGAGCTCGCGGGTGCTGTGCACGCGAACGTGACGCAACTCGACGAAGGGCGGAACCGGTTCGAGCCTGATCTTGAGTCGGACCGAATACCCAAGCGTCCCATAGGAATTGGGGAATCCGAAGAACAGGTCGCGGTGCTCGTTGTCGGGTGTCGCGACGATCAGTTCGCCCGATCCGGTCAGGATCTCCATCTCGAGCACCGACTCGTGCGGGAGACCGTTGCGGAACGAGGTGCTCTCGATACCGAGCCCGGTGACGGCGCCGCCGAGGGTGATCGTCTTGAGCTGCGGGACCACCAGGGGCACGAGTCCGTACGGCAGAGTCGCATCCACGAGGTCCTCGTAGGTGCACATCCCCGCGACCTGCGCGGTCTGTTCCTCGGGATCGACCGAGATCACGCGATGCAGTTCGGAGACGTCGAGACCCGGAGCGGACGTCTCGGCCCTCTTGCGGAACAGATTCGACGTCTTCTTCGCCAGTCGCACAGTGGCGCCGTCGGGGATAGCTCGGTAGCTGTCGAGAAGTTTCTGCTTGCCGCGCGCGAAGGCGGCATCGTCGTACTCGGATGCGTTCAAAGCCACATTCCTACCGTAGCCTGATCGCCGTACGGTGAACGAAGTGAATCGGACCCAAGACGAGTTCAGAAGGAGCCTTCCGACGTGGGACAGGTAACAGCCAGCGCAGCAATCCAGATCAACGCAGCTCCCGAGGCCGTCAGTGCGGCCCTGGCCGACTACGCGAACGTGCGCGAGGGCATTCTTCCCGAGAACTACCGCGACTATCGCGTCGACGAGGGCGGCAACGGTTCGGGAACGGTGGTCCACTGGATTCTGCAGGCCACCGAGAAGCGCAAGCGCGACGTGCTGGCCGACGTGACGGTCGCGGGCGACACGATCACCGAGACCGATCGCAATTCGACGATGGTCACCACCTACCGCGTCACTGCCGAGGGCACCGGCTCGCGCGTCGAGACCACGACGAGTTGGAAGGGCGCGGGCGGCATCGGCGGGTTCTTCGAGAAGACCTTCGCCCCGAAGGGACTCAACCGCATCCAGACGGCCCTTCTCACCAATCTCAAGCAGCGTCTCGAGAGCTGAGCTGAGCCGCAGGGGACGCCGCCGCGTCAAACCGCTGACCGCCCGGGACGGCATCGATGCCACCCGGGTGGTTCTGCGTCTGCCGGACGGCCCCGGCGGGTGGTCGGTGCGTGAGGCTCTCCTCGCGGCTCCGGTCCTGACCGGCGTCACTGCGGCCGATCTGGAGTTGCGGTCGCGCACCGGTGAACTGGTCGACGCCGACGGCCGTCCGGTCGATCTCGATGCGCCGGTGCTCCGACCGGTTCCGGTGTACCTGTACCGCGACCCGCCGCGGGAGCCGCCGGTGCCCTTCGACATGCCGATCCTGCACCTGGACGACGATCTCGTGGTGGTCGACAAACCGCACTTCCTCGCCACGATGCCGCGCGGAGCGCATGTGGCGCAGACGGCGCTGGTGCGGTTGCGTCGCGAACTCGGCTCCGACGACGTGGCCCCGGCACACCGGCTCGACCGGTTGACGGCGGGCGTGCTGCTGTTCACGCGCCGCCGCGAGGTGCGGGCCGCGTATCAGGAACTCTTCGCGCAGCGACGCGTTCGCAAAGAGTATCGGGCGATCGCGCCGGCGGACGACGCTCTGGCCGGCGGCGTGCGGATCGAGAACCGGATCGTCAAGACCGCGGGCGACCTGCGTGCCCGCGTCGTCGAGGGCGAGGTGAACGCGATCAGCGACATCGAACTGTCGACCCGGCTCGGCGACGGGCTGGCCGAATACCGCCTGGCGCCGCACACCGGCCGCACCCACCAGCTCAGGATGCACATGGCTCAGCTCGGCGTCCCGATCGTCGGCGATCCGCTGTACCCCGAGGTCGACGCCGACCTGGCGGCCGCACCGGATCGCGGTGACTTCTCCCGGCCCCTCCGGCTCGTCGCCGCGGCACTGGAGTTCACCGATCCGTTCAGCGGTGAGCGCCGGGAGTTCCGCACCGCCCGCTGAGCGGCGAGCGCAGGGGTCTCCGGCGCGTATCCTCGCGGTCGTGGCGATCATCGGATCCTTCGAACGGCACCCGGACCTCGGCTGCGAGGGTGTGGTGTTCCTCGACGAGGACTCGGACGCCTGCTTCCAGTTGCTGCGCGATCTTCCCGGTGGTCCCCGGGCCGGTGAATACTGTGTGACCACGGGCGCGAGCGCCCCGGTGTACGGGGGCGTCGTGCAGTGGCGCCGTGTCGGTGACGACCGTTTCGAGTTCGCGCTCGCACCGCGAGCGGCTCGACTCTTCGGCGACGAGGTGCTGTCGTTCCGCGTGGTACCGGGTTCGGGCACCACGGTCGCCGAACTCGCCGAACACGTCGAGCGTCTCCTGGCCGGTCCCGGCGACTACCCTGGGAGTCGTGACTGACGCATTCGACCCCAGTGCGCTGTTCGGCGGCGCCGGCGGCGACAACCCGATGGCCGGGCTGATGGCCCAGGTTCAGCAGATGCAGACCCAGATGGAGACGGCGCACGCGGAGATCTCCGCGACGTCGGTGGTGGGGTCGGCGGGCAACGGACTGGTGACGGTGACCGGCGACGGCGCCGGGACGGTCTCCGCCGTCGAGATCTCGCCGGAGGTGGTCGATCCCGCGGACGTCGAGACGTTGCAGGATCTGATCGTCGGTGCGTTCGCCGACTTCGTGGCTCAGCGCGATGCCCTGGTCGCGGAGAAGATGGGGCCGCTGGCGGGCGGCGGACTGCCCGGCCTGGGCTGACGGACTGGCGCATGTACGAAGGCCCGATCCAGGATTTGATCGACCAGCTCGCGAAACTTCCCGGGCTGGGTCCCAAGGGTGCTCAGCGGATCGCCTTCCACCTGCTCGCGGGCGAGAACGTGGAGATCGACCGGCTGATCGCCGCCCTCGGACACGTGCGCGACGACGTCACCTTCTGCGTCGAGTGCGGCAACGTCGCCGCCGATCGGCTGTGCCGCATCTGCGGCGACCCCCGCCGGGACGTCACGAAGATCTGCGTGGTCGAGGAGCCGAAGGACATCTACGCGATCGAACGGACCAAGGAGTTCGACGGTCGCTACCACGTCCTCGGCGGTGCGCTCGACCCGCTGTCCGGCATCGGCCCCGACCAGCTCCGGATCCGCGAACTGCTGCGTCGTCTGGGCGACCAGCCCGACGGCCAGGACGTCTCCGAGATCATCGTCGCGACCGATCCCAACACCGAGGGCGAGGCGACGGCGACATATCTGCTGCGCATGCTCAAAGACTTCCCTGGGCTGTCCGTGACCCGTCTGGCGTCGGGACTTCCGATGGGCGGCGACCTCGAGTTCGCCGACGAACTGACCCTCGGCCGCGCGCTGTCCGGTCGGCGCATCCTGGTCTGAGCGTTGGCCGACGACCACCTTCCACCGGCGGAGCGCGATCCCTCACCACAGGACTGGGCGTGGCTGGCCGACGAGATCGCGGTCCGCGGAGGGCTGACCGACGCCATGGTGGCGATCGACGGTCCGTCGGGGGCGGGCAAGAGCACGTTCGCAGCCCAGCTCGTCCGTGCGCTCGCCGAGCGCGGCCGCGCCTCAGTGCTGGTCAGCACCGACGACTACGCGACGTGGGACGACCCCGCCTCGTGGTGGCCGGAACTGGTTCACGATGTGATCCGCGCCTACGAACGGCGTCACGACTACTTCTATCGGCCCCGGGTCTGGGTGGACGGCCGACCGGAGGTGGGGCCGGAGGTCTGGATGCGGTGGCAGCCGATTCTGATCGTCGAGGGCGTGACGTCGGCGCGGCGCTGCACGGCCGATCGTTTCACGCATCGGTTCTGGATCGACGGTCCTCCCGCCGCCGACCGGTTGCGCCGAACCGTGCAGCGTGACGGCGAGGCCGAACGCGATCATCTGGCCCGGTGGCAGGACTTCGAGGAGGGCTGGTTCGCGGTCGACGACACGCGGGCGCGGTGCCGGGTGCTCGGTTAGCGAGCGGCGGCGAGCCGTTCCCGGCGCAGCCGGTCCACCTGCGGCAGGTCGAGAGGCTCCAGTTCCGTGCCGACCGCCTTCGACAGCAGATAGTCGGCCAGTTCGGGATTTCGTGCGAGGACCGGGCCGTGCATGTAGGTGCTGACGATACTGCCTTGCACGGCGCCTTCCACGCCGGCGCCGGCGCCGTTGCCGACACCGTGGCGGACCCGGCCCAGCGGTGCGGCCGCGGCGCCCAGGGAGGTCGCGCCGCGGTGGTTCTCGAACCCGGAGAGCGGTTGGCTGAGACCGTCGATGATCGGTGCGGTCACGAGCTCGCCGATCGCCCGGGACTGCCTCGGAGAGGTGGTGAGGTCGAGCATGCTGATCCCCGCGACGCGCTCGCCCGCAGCGGTCTCGTACCAGTGACCCAGCACTTGGATCGCCGCGCAGATCGCGAGCACCGGGCGTCCGGCGTCCGCCGCGCGCTGCAGCCCCGGATACCGCTGCAGATGACGGGTGGCGAGCCGCTGGGCGTAATCCTCGGCGCCGCCGAGCGTGTAGACGTCGAGCGACTCGGGTACCTCGTCGTCGAGCGTGATCGAGACGATCTCGGCGTCGATGCCTCTCATGCGCGCACGCTGTCGCAGGACGAGGGCGTTTCCGCCGTCGCCGTAGGTGCCCATCACATCGGGAAGCACCAGACCGATCCGCAGGGTCGATTCGCTCATCGGGCGTTGTCCTCCACAGTGTTCTCGACCGGCCGGGCTCCGGCGCGTTCCAGTGCGACGCCGAGGTCGCGGAATGCGGTGTAGTTGGCGAGCACTTCCACGCGGCCCGGTGGACAGGCGGCGATCGCCGCGAACGGATCGTCGGTCACCGTGTGCTCGGCGCCCGCGTACAGCAGACGCACCGAGAGGTCGGCGGCGCGCTCGCCCGAGGCGACCACCTCGACCTGCTCGAACTCTTCGAAGCGCACGTCCCAGAGCCACGAGAGGTCTTCCCCGTCGGGGACCTGCCCGTTCACCGCGATCACCAGACTGTCGGCGTCGGTGTCGATCATCGCCAGGGCCTCCTGCCAGCCGGCCGGATTCTTCGCCAGCAGGGTCCTGATCCGATGGTCGCCCAGCTGCACGGTCCCGTATCGGCCGGCCACTTCGCCGACGGTGCCGACGGCCGCGACGGCGTCCGCGGGGTCGGCGCCCATCGCGACGGCGGTCGCGACGGCCTGGGTGGCGTTGCCGCGATTGGCCCGGCCCGGCACCTTCAACGCCATCGGTGCGACGAACCCGTCCGGGCCGTAGATCTTGTCGTCGTCGAACCACCACTGCGGGGCCGGGCGCCGGAAGCGCTCGTCGCCGGTCGAGTACCAGTCCTCACCGTGGCGCACGATAGGCTCTCCCGACCGCGGGCAGCTCACCGAGTCGCCCACCCAGCCGGCCCCCGCGGCCACCCACACCACGTTCGGAGCGTCGAAGGCCGCCGAGGTGACGAGCACGTCGTCGCAGTTCGCGACCACCACCGCGTCCGGGTGGCGGGCGATTCCCCCGCGCAGACTCTGCTCGATGATGTTGATCTCGCCGACGCGGTCGAGCTGGTCGCGGGAGAGGTTCAACAGGGTGAACACACGCGGCGACGTGTTGTCGGCGACGTGGGCCACGTGCAGTTCGTCCACTTCCAGCGCGGCGACCGGGGCGTCGGGCTGGAGGCTGAGCGTCGCGATGATGCCCGCGTCCATGTTGGCGCCGTCGGCCTGGGTCGCCACTTCGCCGAGCCCGGCGAGGGCGGCGGCGGTCATGCGGGTGGTCGTCGACTTGCCGTTGGTTCCGGTGATCAGCGCGATCTCGCGGCCGGCGGCGAGCCGGAGCATGATGCGCGGATCGATCTTCTCAGCGACGAGGCCGCCGATCATCGAGCCCTTCCCACGGCCGGCGGCACGCGAGGCCCAGCGGGCCGCGGCAGCGGCGGTGAGTGCCACGCGAGTGCGGACGGGCGGGCGCGGACGGTCAGGGATGCGGCGGGCTTCCGACATTCCACGAGTTTCCCATATCCGGGGAGCACGATCGCCCGGCGCCGACTGTGAGGACGGTGACAGCCCAGCTCACGCGTGTCGCGGCAGCGTGCGGTCGGTCAATGTCAGGGTCGCCGCGCACAGGCCGATCGCCATGGTGGCCCATCCGACGATGTGGAACCCGGCGTCGGTGGCCCGACTGCCGAACGCCGCGGCGATCAGGCCCGCGGAGGTGATGGCGCCGATGTACGCGAAGGTCCGGTACAGGCCGGATGCGACGCCCACCTGGTCGGCCGGGGACTGCATGAAGAGGGCCGCCTGGTTGGCGAAGCTGTTCAGGCCGTTCGCCAGACCGACCAGCAGCGACATTGCGAGGATCGCCCAGACCGGGGCGTCGTGGCGCAGCGCGAGCATCACGGCTCCGGCCGCGCAGAACGCCATGCCGGTCGCGATCAGCGGGCTGCGGACGGTGCTGCGCCGGGAACAGACGGCGGCGACGACGATACTCGTCGCCGACATCGGAGCGAGGAGCATGCCGACCTGCGTCGGCCGGTAGCCGGCCGCGTCCTCCATCCACTGGCTGACGCCGTACATGGTCGTGTACATCCCGAGCGAGGCGAGCGTCTGCCGCAGATAGGTGCGGATCAGCGGGCGGTTCGACACCAGCATCCGGACGTCGATCAACGGAGTCGAGAACCGGCGTTCCCATCCGATGAGGACGGCGGTCGCCGCCACGGCCACCGCCGCGAGCCACCACGTCGACGCGCTGGGCGAGTCGATGAACTGGAGTGCGCTGACGATCGCCACGGCGAACGCCACGATGCCCAGAGGGTCGACGGCGGTCAGAGTCCGACGCAGGTCGGTCGGCCAGGCCACGGTGTCCTTCGGCACACCGGTGAGCACCAGGAGCAGAGCGGCGAGGGCGGCGGGAACGTTGATGAAGAACACCGCTCGCCAGCCGAAGACGCCGGTGAGGACGCCGCCGATCGGCAGTCCGACCATCGCGATCACCTGTCCGGTGATCGAGAAGACGCCTAGGATCCGGCTGGGCACTCCGACGCCGGCGGCGTCCGACCGCTTGCGGATCAGCGACATCGCCATCGGATACGCGGCGGAGGTGCCGACGCCGAGCAGTGCGCGGGAGGCCACCAGCGCCCCGAACGACCAGCCCGCTGCGCCGATGACGCCGGCGGTCAGCACGAGACCGATCCCCGCGATCATCACGCGCCGCTCGCCGAACAGCGGGCCCAGCTTGCCCATGGTGGGCTGAGCGACGGCGCTGCACAGATAGAGCACCGAGATCAGGATCGCGGTGTCGGCGGGGCCGCGGTGGAAGTCGACGCCGATGCCCACCATCGCGGTCGCGATCAGCGAGCTGTTGATCGGGTTGAGGACCGACGCCAGGATCAGCGGCGCGGTGAATCCGATGCCGAACGGATGGGCGTCGAGGCGGCGGTCGGTGTCTGTTCTCACGCCCGGGTCAGCGCAGCGATGACGTCCGCGGCCGATCCCGTCTCGGCGACCTTCGGCAGGACGGAGGCGGCGCTGTAGGCGTGCCGCGACCCTTCGCTGTCCGAGCAGGCGTCGAGGGCGACGGTGACGTTGTATCCGAGCTCGTAGGCCTGCCGCGCGGTCATCTCGACGCCGATCGACGTCGACACGCCGACCACCACCACCTGGGTGACGCCACGCTCGCGCAGCAGTCGGTGCAGGGGCGTCTCGGTGAAGGCGCCCGGCGACCGCTTCGTGACGCGCCACGCGTCCGGGGCGTCGGAGAAGGGCGCTACCGAGTCGCTCCAGCCGGAGGGGAACTCCATGGGCGGGCCGGAGAGGTCGGTGCGGCCGGGCGGCACGGCGTCGACGGTGACGATGACCACCGGCAGCCCTCGCGCGCTGAACGCGTCGGTCAGCGCCGCGGAACGCTCGACCACGTCCGCGAAGCTGTGCGGTGCGAGGTCGCGGCCCGACAGCCCCTTCTGGAGGTCGATGACGATCAGTGCGGCGTCACGGTCGACTGCGGTGACAGGCATGGTGATCCTTTCGTGGGGCGGAGGTGCTTCAGGGCTGGTCCGCGATGCGGCCGAGCAACTCGATCGCATCGGCCAGGCGGGCCACCTCGTCCGGAGTGAGGGCCGCGTCGACGGCGTGCGCGAGCCAGTCCGCTCGCTGGAGCCGTCCGGTGGTCAGTTCCGTGCGGGCGTTCTCGGAGAGGGCGAGCAAGGTGCGGCGGCGATCGGTCGGATCGGGGGAGCCGACCACCAGGCCGGCGTCGGTGAGGGCGGCGACGATCGCGGCCATCGACTGCTGACGCACACCGTGCGCACGGGCGAGATCGGCTGTGGAACAGGCGCCGTGGCGATCGAGGTAGCCGATCACGGCCGACTGCGAACGGGTGAGGTCCAGGACCGACGAATTGGCCCTCAGTTTCCGGTTCAGCTCGGCGATCGTTGCGCGCAGACGGTTTCCGACTTCGGCGGACGAGTGCTGGACCATGAGTGCAACTCTAGCAATTAGACAGCTAACTGCACAGTCAACTGTTCTTATCTGAGGGGTGACCCGATGAGTTGACGGTGATAAGTTCTGCACTGTGAGTCGCGCAACAGCAGTCGAACTGCCCATGTCATTCAAGATCCAGCGGACCGCGCTCAAGGCGTCGGCCAAACTGCCCGCACCCGTGCGGAAGGCGATGAGCCGCCTGACGACGGTGAACGGCGACGGTGATCGTCTCGACCCGATGCTCGCACTGGTCGTGACCGCGGCGGCCTACATTCCATCGTTGGCGCTGGTCGGCGATCTGGTCTCCCGATCACGGCAGTCGATGGACTATCACAGCGCGATGATGGCGGAGGCCTTCGAGCCGTTCGCCGTCGAAGAGGATCTGGTGATCGACACCGACGCCGGAGGCGTGCCCGTCACGCGATACAGCCTCGAGGGCAAGGGCCGAGGACTGATCGTCTTCTATCACGGCGGCGGGTTCGTCCTGGGCAGCCGGGCCAGCCACGACTCGGTGGTCCGGGCGCTCGCGATCGCCTCGGGCGCCGACGTGCTGTCGGTGGATTACCGGTTGGCCCCCGAGCACCTCTTCCCGGCGGCGGTCGACGACTCCGTGGCGGCTTGGCGCTACGCCGTCGAGAAGGCGCCGGACTGGGGCGTCGATCCGCGGCAGATCGCGGTGGCCGGTGATTCCGCGGGAGGCAATCTCGCTGCGGTCGTCGCACAGCAGGTGCGTGGCGAGGAGATCACCCCGTGTCTGCAATTGCTGATCTATCCGGTGGTCGACATGTCGCGGAAGCGGCCGTCGGTCCATGAGTTCTCCACCGGCTACTACCTCACCGAGGAACAGATCGACTACTTCTGCGACACCTACCTGGCCTCGCGCGACCAACTGTCCGATCCTCGGGTCTCGCCATTGCTTGCCGAAGATCTCTCCGGGTTGTCGCCCGCCCACGTGGTGGTCGCCGGGTTCGACCCGCTGCGGGACGAAGGCCTCGAGTACGCGGCTGCGCTCGAACAGGCCGGCGTCCCGGTGACCGTGGAACGCGCCGGGACGATGATCCACGGATTCGCGAATATGGCGCTGCTGAGCCCGGACGCGCAGGCCACCGTCCGGCGGATGGGCGAGGCTGTGGCGAAGGCGGTCGCCTCGGCCGGATAGAGGGTCCGCCCGGCGCTCCCGCCGGGCGGACGTCCTCGCCCCGCCTGGGCCGCTACACCGCGATCCGCACGGGCTTCGGCATCAGTTGGGCGGCCGCTGCACCGACCGCGACCAGTCCGATCATCACCAGGAACGAGACCCGGTAGCCGGTGGCGAGGCCGTATGCGCTCGACACCGACGAGTACACCGTGCCGATCACCGCCGCACCCGTCGCCACCGACAGTGCCTGCACGGTGTTGAACACGCCGGACGCCGCGCCGGCGAGCCCGACCGGCACGTCGTTCAGAACCAGCAGGCCGGCGGCCCCGACGATGAGTCCGAAACCAGCGCCTGCGACGATGAGTGCGACGGTGAACCACAGGGCCGGATGGGCCGAGCGGTCGGCGACGATCATGGACGTCATCCCGACGATGAACACCCACGCTCCGCCCTGCAGGACGTGCTTGCCGAATCGGGCGGCCAGGACAGTCGCGGACAGACCGGCGAAGACGGGTACGGCGATCGAGAACGGCACCCACATCAGGCCGGTGTGCAGGACCGACCAGCCGTGCGCGGCCTGGACGTGCAGGGACTGGACGAGGAAGTACCCGCCGGTCGGGATGCTCAGTGCGGTGAACGCGGTCAGCCCCGCGGTGAACGAACGAGACCGGAACACCGCGGGCGGAACCAGCGGTGTTCCGCCTGCGCGAGCAGTGATGACCTGCCGCCGAGCGAAGAGTGCAAGGCCGGCGACGCCCGCCGCCATCATGACGAATCCCCAAGCGGGCCAATCATTCTCCGGTCCCAGTGTGACCGGCGCCATCAACGCTGCCAGCGAACCGCCGAGCAGCGCCGCGGAGATCGGCGTGATGGGCGCGGGACGGGAAGCGTAAGTCTCCGGGATGAAGACGCGCGCCGCGACCAGGGCGAGCAGCGCCACCGGGACGTTGATGAGGAACACCGGCCGCCACGAGAGTCCGAACCAGTCGCCCGAGGTGATGACGGCGCCCAGCACCGGACCGACCACGGCGGCGATCCCGATGACGGAGGTGAACAGTCCCATCGCGCGGCCGCGTTCGGCGGGTGGATAGAGCACCTGGATGTTGGTCAGCACCTGCGGGATCATCAGTGCCGCCGCGGCACCCTGCAGGATCCGGAACACGACGAGTTGCGTCGGCGTGTCGGCGAGACCGCAGGCCAGTGAGGTGACGCCGAAAGCGACGAGACCGATGAGGAACAGTCGGCGTCGACCGAACCGATCTCCCAGACGGGCACCGAGCACGAGCCCGGTCGCGTAGGCGAGCGGATAGCCCGCGACGATCCACGACATCGCGGTCGGCGACGCGCCGAGATCGGCACTCATCGTCCGCAGTGCGACGTTGACGACCGTGGCGTCCATCAACTCCATGAACGACGCCGCCAACAGGCAGACCAAGGCGACGGTCCGGGCGCGCCCGACGATCGGCGGACTGTCCGGACTCCTCGTGGACGCGGTTGCCAGGGGAGGGGGCTCGGCTGTGACGGTCATCGGGAACTCCTGTGGTGATGGGGGTCTGTTGCACCGATGACGCTACGAACCATTGCGGACGATTCCCGTCCGGAAGAGCGGCGGATAATCCGGTCAGTTTCTGTCCGTTGTTTGGGGCATGATGCAGTCATGGCCGATACGACGACGCGGACGCTGAAGCTGCTGGCGCTGCTCCAAGCGCACCGCCTGTGGTCGGCGGTGGAACTGGCCGACCGTCTGGAGACCACCGAGCGGACCGTGCGCCGCGACGTCGAACGGCTTCGGGATCTCGGCTATCCGGTGCAGTCGGTGCGGGGCAGCGGCGGCGGATACCAACTGGCTCCCGGCGGGTCGCTGCCGCCGCTGGTGGTGGACGAGGAGGAGGCCGTCGCGATCGTGAGTGCGCTGCGGACGGCCGCGCACGGTTCGGCCGCCGGTATGGCGGAGGCCTCGGTGCGGGCGCTGGCCAAGGTGATGCAGGTGCTGCCGCCTCGGCTGCGCCGGCGTGCGGATGCGCTGCGGGCCATGAGCGTGTTGCTCCCCGGCGAACAGCAGGCGCCGGCCGTGGACGCCGAGACCCTGACGACAGTGGCATTGGCGTGCCGGGACGCGACGGAGCTCACCTTCGATTACGCGCCCGCACCGCGGGCCGGACGTGCGTCCGGCACTCGCCGCACCGAGCCGCTGCGGTTGATTCCCGTCGGTCGCCGATGGTACCTGCTCGCGTACGACCTCGATCGTCAGGACTGGCGCACGTTCCGGCTCGACCGGCTCAGCGCTGCTCAACCGCAGAAGCGGCGGTTCGCGCCGCGTGCGGTGCCGGGCGGCGACCCCGCGGCCTATGTGCGTGAGAGCCTGCGCGGAGGCCGGGACCAACTCCAGGTGCGCGCCGTGGTTCACGCCGAGCCGGAGGCGGTGCGCGGCCGCATCGGCCGGTGGTCGGAGGTCACCGAGCACCCCGACGGCTGCCTGGTCACCATGCAGACCGACGATCCGGGGTGGATCGCGCTGGCGCTCGGCGGACTGGACGCCGACTACGAGTTCGTCGAGGTTCCGGCCGACGTCGTGCGCGCGTTGCGTGGACGCAACGTGCGGGAGGCTCGGGCGCTGTACCTGTCGGAGCGATAGCTTCCGGTCAGCGAGCGAGCCAATCCAGGTACGCGGCGCCTCGCGGTGAGATCTCGCAACCGACCTCGTGACTGATCGTCAGGCCGTACGGCCCACCGGCGAGCCACGGCGGCGGATTCGGTGTTCGCACTCGCACTGTTTTGACCAGTTCTGTCGTCTATTCGGACGACGACCCGCCGGTAAAGAGGACTTTTGTGCCTCTGGTCACATTTCGCGATTCCCGGCCACGGCTTTCCTGACATACCTGTCCTACGAACGTTGTCAATCATCCCAGTGAAGGATTCTTGAATGAGACTGTCCACCAGCCGAGTGCTCGCCGTGGCGAGCGGATCGGTACTTCTAGCCGGAGCGATGGTGGTCGTCGACGCGCCGGCCTCGGCGGCGACGACCGACACCACCTTCCAGTCGATCTGCGTGGCGAGTTCGATCGTGACGGTCAAGAAGCCTGTCGGCAACACGATCACCGTCGACGCTCCGGAGTCGGTGTCCGAGGGCGAGAAGTTCACGATCCGGATTCAGCCGAACCCGTCCTCGTTCCCCGACAAGGATTCCGGTGCCACCACCACCAACCTGTCGCGTTTGAAGTACGACTTCGCCGTCCCGGCGAACTCCACCTTCGTCAGCGCCGATGTGGTGGCGGGATCGTCCGTCGGCCTCAGTGGCGTGGCGCCGAATGTTCTGCTGGTCGACAACAGCGGGAATGTGAGCCCGACGGGCTCGGTCATCAGGCTGTCGGGCAACAACCAGGTCATCGCGAACAGCCCTACGTCGAGCACGAACAGCGAGGGCGGCATCGTCATCCCGAAGACGAAGAAGAACCTCGACGGCACCACCAATTCGAGCGGTGAGACGTGGTTCCGCATGCCGGCGATCGACGTGACGCTGAAGGCGGGCACCGCCGGCGTCATCGAGCCCACCGTGCGGATCGCGGGTAACGCCGCGAACCAGAACGCGAACGAGAACTTCAGTACACAGTTGGCGAAGGCCAGTCTGTTCGGTACTCAGTGGGCCCCGACCCGTTGCTCGCCGCGCGACAGCGACGGTGGCCCGACCAATGCCGGCGCCGGTCCGCTCGCCACCATTCGCGTGGATGCCGCGCCGGTGGATGAGGACACGGTGACCACCTTGTCGGTGCCGGGCGCCGCGACGACCGGTGACGAGGTGACGTTGTCGGCGTCGGTGTCACCGAATCCGGGTGGGGGCACTGTGCAGTTCAAGGCTGATGGAGCGAATCTGGGTGCTCCGGTGGCTGTCTCCGGCGGTGCGGCTGTGCTGAAGCATTCGTTCGCCTCGGCCGGGGACAAGGAGGTCACCGCGGTGTTCTCGGGTGCGGCCGGGTTCTCCGGCTCGACGTCGGAGGCCAAGACCATCAAGGTCTCCGATCCCGAGCCGAGCGAGACGGAGACCAGCGTGAAGGTGATCGCTCCCGCGACCGCGAAACCGGGTGCCGCAGTGGAGCTCAAGGCGGAGCTGACGCCGGCCGACCTGACCGGCGGGACAGTGCAGTTCAAGGTCAACGGCGACGACGTCGGCGGGCCCGTGACGGTCTCCGGCGGCGCGGCGAAGCTGCAGCACGCGTTCGCGGCCGCCGGAGACTTCACCGTCACCGCGGTTTACAGCGGCACGGCGGGCCATTCCGGTGCTATCTCCGGTCCGGTCATCGTCTCGGTGAATGATGACGCCGATCCTCCGACTCCCGGAACTCCCGACGGCGACGGAAGCCTCGGCAGCAGCAGCGGCAGTCTGGGCGGCGGTGTCGTCTCCGACCTCGTCCGAGGACTCTTCTGACAGCCGGGCACCGGGCGTGAACGCACCGAACCCCGCGAGCTTCGGTTCGCGGGGTCCGGTGCGTTCGGGGTTCAGTGCTCGGTTCGGCTGCGACGCGGGCGCGTCAGGGAGCCCACGTGCGGGCGCCCTCGGCGGCGGTCTCGGCCGGCGTCTCGGTGCGGAAGGCCCGGTTCACCGCGGAGACGACGGCGCGCAGGCTCGCGGTCGTGATCGACGAGGCGATGCCGACGCCCCATACCGTCTCGCCGTTGATCTCCGCCTCGACGTAGCTCGCGGCCTCGGCATCGCCGCCGGCCGTCATCGCGTGCTCCGAGTAGTCGAGGACCCGGACGTCGTACCCGATGGTCGACAGAGCGTCGACGAAAGCGGCCAGCGGACCGTTGCCCGATCCGGAGATCTCCTTCTCGGCGCCGTCGACGAGAACCGTCGCGGTCACCGAGTCCTCGCCGTCGTCGGTCTCGGCAGCCGAAACCTGTTGCCGCACCCGCTCGAGTGGCTTCACGGGCTCCAGGTACTCGCGGGAGAACACGTCCCACATCGCCTTCGGGTTCACCTCGCCGCCCTCGCCGTCGGTGATCTTCTGGATCTCGCGGCTGAACTCGATCTGCAGTCGACGCGGCAGATCCAGTCCGTGGTCGGCCTTCATGATGTACGTGACGCCGCCCTTGCCGGACTGGCTGTTCACCCGGATCACGGCCTCGTAGTTGCGGCCCACGTCCTTCGGGTCGATGGGCAGGTAAGGGACCTGCCACAAGATGTCGTCGACGTCCTTGTCGGCTTCGTCGGCGTCGACCTTCATCTGGTCGAGGCCCTTGTTGATGGCGTCCTGATGGCTGCCGGAGAACGCGGTGTAGACCAGGTCGCCGCCGTACGGGTGCCGCTCGGGAACGTTCAGCTGGTTGCAGTACTCGACGGTCCGGCGGATCTCGTCGATGTCCGAGAAGTTGATCTGCGGGTCGACACCGCGGCTGAACAGGTTCATGCCGAGAGTCACCAGGCAGACGTTGCCGGTGCGCTCGCCGTTGCCGAACAGGCAGCCCTCGATCCGGTCCGCGCCCGCCATGTAACCCAGTTCGGCGGCCGCGACGCCCTCGCCGCGGTCGTTGTGCGGGTGCAGGCTCAAGATGATCGAGTCACGGCGCGCCAGATTCCGGTGCATCCATTCGATGGAGTCCGCGTACACGTTGGGCGTCGTCATCTCGACGGTCGCGGGCAGGTTGATGATCAACGGCTTGTCGGGGGTCGGGGCGATCACCTCGGAGACGGCGTCGCAGACCTCCTTGGCGTAGCTCAACTCGGTGCCCGTGTAGCTCTCGGGGGAGTACTCGTAGCGCCAGTTGGTGTCGGGGTACTTCTGCTCCTCGGCCAGGCACAGTTCGGCCGCGTCGGTGGCGATCTTGGTGATCGCGGCCTTGTCGGCGCGGAATACGACGCGGCGCTGCAGGACCGACGTGGAGTTGTAGAAGTGGACGATCACGTTCTGCGCGCCGGCGCAGGCCTCGTAGGTGCGGGCGATCAGTTCCGGACGGGCCTGGGTCAGCACCTGGATGGTCACGTCGTCGGGGATGGCGCCCTCGTCGATGATCTCGCGGACGAAGTCGAAGTCGGTCTGGCTCGCGGAGGGGAAGCCCACCTCGATCTCCTTGTAGCCCATGCGGACCAGCAGATCGAACATGCGTCGTTTGCGGGCCGGGCTCATCGGATCGATCAGAGCCTGGTTGCCGTCGCGCAGATCGACGGCGCACCACATCGGTGCCCGGTCGATCACCTTGTCGGGCCAAGTGCGGTCGGGCAGCGCGATCTTCTCGACCTCATCGGCGAAGCTGCGGTAGCGGTGGACGGGCATCGCCGAATTGCGTTGCGGGTTCCAGCTGGGCTGGCCGTCCGGGATGGGTCCGTTGGGCTCGACGATGCGGCTCGGACCGGAGGTGAAAGCGTCTGCTGGTGCCATGAGGGGTCAATCTCCTGATCAAAAGAAGGGGTTTTGACCGGCGCGTGAAGAGGCCCCGCGACGGAGGGCCGGTCGGATCAGACCCCGCCGCGGCAACCGAGGAGGAGTGCACGCTGCATGACATCAACGATAGCACTTGAGTCCGGCGATGCCGGGGCCGGTTGCCATCACAAAAAGTTAGGTTAGGATCACCTTGTTTACAAACTCTTTAGAGAAATGGAGACGAGATGGGCAGCAGCAGCGGAAGCGTGCAGTGGCATGAGGTGCCGATCATCGGCGACCTCGGGGTCGCCTTCGCACAGTCCGATTTCTACAACAGCGTCTGGCTGCCGGTGTGGGACGGATTCGCCATGGGTGTGAATGCGATTCTCGGGCAAGAGATTCTCTGGCACCGCTGATTCGTGAACGGATGCGCCGAGTAGGCGCACTCCTGCGGCAGGGCGCGGGTCTCGACTGTGGACGTCGGGGCCCGCGTCTTCGTCGTCACACCTCGACGGCTGCTTCGGCGCGGTGCTCGCGGCGGCGCATCGCGAGGACGGTGACGATGCTCAACACCGCGAGCAGCAGTCCGCTCACCAGTGTGGTCGCGTGCAGTCCGTCGACGAAGGCCTCTCGCGCGGCCGTTGCCAGGGCGTCTCCGCCGGTGCTCATGGCGTCGGCGCGGACGAGGGTCTCACCGAGCGATCCCGTCACCCCGCTGTCGCCGCCGCGGGACAGGAAGACCGCGGTGGCCAGCGAGCCGAAGAGAGCCAGGCCGAGGGCGGTTCCCAGTTCGAAACAGGTCTCCGAGATGCCCGACGCGGCACCGGACTGCTCCGGCGGCACGGCGCCGACCACCACGTCGGTCACCAGCGAGAACTGCACACCGTATCCGATTCCGGCGAGAGCGCTCAGGGCCATGTACACCAACAGCGACGACGTGGTGCCCAGTGCGATGAATCCGAGATTCGCCGTCGCGGCGACCACCAGCGAGCCGGCCAGGGCGTACCGCTTTCCGACCAGTCGGGCGATGCGATCGGCGACGACGGAGAAGACGGCGATCGTCACCGCCATCGGGAGTCCGGCGAGCGCCGCGGCCAGAACGTCGTGGCCCAGCACCGACTGGAGATAGACGTTCGAGAGATAGGCGATGCCGCCCTCGGCCATCATTCCCACCAGCGCGATGGCGAGGCACACGCTCACCGTGGGGTTGCGGAACAGGTTCAAGTCCAGGAGGGGATCTCGCGTGCGCGCCTCGTGGCGGAGGAATACTGCGAACATCGCGATGCCGACCAGACCCGCCGTCGCCGCAAGCGGCGAGACCCCCTCGGTCGCGAGCGCCTTGACCGCGTAGACGGCGGGGAGGACGCCGAGCAGTGACAGCGCGACACCGACGACGTCGAACCGACCGGTGCGGGCCGATCGGTACTCGGGGAGGACGAACGGCCCCGCCGCGAAGAGCACCGCGAGCACCGGCACGTTGATCAGGAACACCACTCCCCACCAATAGTGGTGCAGCAGAAGGCCTCCGAGAACCGGGCCAATAGCGGCACCGCCGGCGAACGCCGAGGTCCACACCCCGATGGCGCGAGCGCGTTCGTGACTGCGCGTGAACATGTTGGCGATCAGCGCGAGGCTCGCGGGCATCAGCGTCGCACCTCCCACGCCCATCAACGCGCGGGCCGCGATCAAAGCCCCGGCACCGGGCGAGAACGCGGCGAGCACCGACGCACCGCCGAAGACACCCGCGCCGCACAGCAGAATCCGCCGTCGCCCGATCCGATCGCCGAGGTTGCCCATCGTGATGAGCAGCCCGGCGATCAGGAACCCGTAGATGTCGAGGATCCACAACTGCTGTGTGGCCGACGGGTCGAGCGCCGCGGTGATCGTCGGCATCGCCAGGTACAGCACTGAGAAGTCCATCGAGACCAGCAGTACCGGCAGCATCAGAACCGCGAGCCCGAACCATGTCTTCCGATCGGCCGCGGGTGCGGTGCCGGTGGGCGGCGGGACCGAGGGCATGCGTGCGGGCTCCAGATCTGTGAGGTGTGGATCGCGGGCGCGGCCGGCGATGCAAGCGCGACCGCGGCCCGTTCAGGCTACGCCGGATATGCGGTGGTCAGCGACCTCGTTTCCGGCCGATCGACATCAGAAGCACACCGGTGATTCGATCGCGGACCGCGACGGTCCCGGGTGGAGTACAACGGGCTGTGGAGGCCGCCCACGGCCGCCGGCAAGGAGAGGCGTGGCCACGATCGGCAGGCTGGCCGCCGCGACGATCCTCGTCGCGGCGACCGCACTCGTGGCCGGTTGCGGCACCGCCGGTCCCGGCCCGGTGCCCATGCGATCGGTCCTCGGTCCGGCAGAGCGCGTGCTGAACGTCCTGGCATGGCCGGGCTACGCCGAGGACGGGAGCAACAACCGGTCCGTGAACTGGGTGCAGCCGTTCCGGGACCTGACCGGCTGCCAGGTGGAGGTCAAGACCTTCGGCACCTCCGACGAAGCGGTGTCCTTGATGCGGACCGGTCAGTTCGACGTGGTCTCGGCATCGGGCGACGCGTCGCTGCGGTTGATCGACGCCGGTGACGTACAGCCGATCAACACCGCGCTGGTCCCCTCGTACTCCGACATCTATCCCTTCTTGAAGGGCAAGCCGTGGAATGCGAAGAACGGGATCACCTACGGCGTGCCGCACGGCTGGGGTGCCAATCTCCTGATGTATCGCACCGACGTCGTGCGACCCGCGCCCACGTCCTGGCGGGCCGTGTTCGAGGACGCGCCGCGCTATGCGGGCCGGGTGACCGCTTACGATTCGCCGATCTACATCGCCGACGCCGCGCTGTATCTGATGCGGCACCGGCCCGATCTCGGCATCACGAATCCCTACGCGCTCGACCGGAGGCAGTTCGACGCGGCCGTCGCGCTGCTCGAGGAGCAGCGCAGAGCGGTCGGCGAGTACTGGAACGACATCGTCCGCGAGGTGCAGGCGTTCAGCGCGGGCTGGAGCGTGCTCGGTTCCACGTGGCAGATGGCGGCCAACCTCGCCCGCGACGGCGGTGCTCCGGTGGCGACGGTGCTGCCCGATGAGGGATCGACGGGGTGGTCGGACTCGTGGATGATCAGTTCCCGGGCCGAGCATCCGAACTGCGCGTACCGCTGGGTCGACTACATCGTGAGCGCGCGGGTCAACGCGCGCGTCGCGGAGTACTTCGGCGAGTCACCCGCGAACGCGCAGGCGTGCGAGCTGATGCGGGACCGGACGCACTGCGCGGTGTACCACTCCGCGGACCCCGAGTACGCCTCGCACATCTGGTACTGGACCACGCCGATGCGCGACTGCGTCGACGGTCGCAAGAACGTCGAGTGCGTCGGCTACGACGGGTGGTCGAAGGCGTGGCTTCAGATCAAGGGATAGCCGCGCGCCGTCGTCAGATCGCGTACTGGAAGACGGTGAGCATGCGGGCACCGAACCAGCCGGAGAACAGGGCGGCGACTGCGAGGAAGGCGATGATCTCGGTCCGCGGCCGTCGCGCGATCCGCACGGCCACCGGGATCAGCAGGACGAACGCGGGCAGGAGCAGTCGCGCACGGCTCATCATCAGGCCGTCCGACAGCAGGATCGACGCCAGCACGGCCGCCGCGTAGACGAGCACCGGCCACGGCACGCGGTCGGCGACCGACCAACCGAACAACACGAGCACCGAGATGATCAACAGGGCCGTTGCGATCGCTGAGAAGTCCGATCCGCTGCCGAGCGTCTGGGTGAGGAATCGCCAGGTGGCCGCGCCGCCGTCGAATGTGGTGTTCCACCCCGTCGTCTGGATCTGAAACCAGCCCGTCGCCGAGCCGGTCTGCGCCCACACCACTGCCAGGTAGCCGAGGTAACCGAGCGGCGCGAGAATCACGGCGGCCCACGCACGAGGGCCGTCGCGCCGGGCCACGATCGCTGCGAGCATCACGGCGGCGATCACCGCGACGCCGGTCGGCCGGACGAGTCCGGCACCGAGGGCGCAGAGTCCGGCGAGCAGCCACTGCCGCTCCAGGACTCCGACGAGCGCCCAGCCCGCGAGTGCGCAGAACACCGCCTCGGTGTAGGCCATGTTCAGCACCACCGACATGGGCGTGGCGGCGAAGAGGCCCACCAGGACCAGTCCGGCCGTCGAGGCTTGGTCGGGCGTCGACCGAACCGAGGAACGGATCCGCCCGGAGCAGATCACTCCGATACGACCCACCGCCACCGCGGCGAGGCATCCCGCGACCACGTTGACGATCATGGCCGCGGCGAACGGCGACAGGCCGGGGACCAGGGCGACGGTCCGCACCGTCATCGGATAACCGGGGAAGAATGCGTACGCGGTGAACTCCGTGTGGACGCCGTTTCCGTCGGTGAACCACAGGGGGATTCCGCCGTAGCCGTGCTGGGCGATGCCGAGCATCCACTCGCCGTCCCACATGGACAGCAGCGCGGTGAGACCGGTGTGGTGGAGTCCGGCGAAGACGGTGAGGATCACGATGCCGACGACGCGAATCGTCAGGTACACCCCGACGCATCGAAGGGCGAACTCGTGGGTGATGCCGAAGCGTCGCATGGTGGACATCGGGCGCACGGTAGTCATCGGAGGTGATCCTACGGTGGCCTCCGCGAAATGTGCCGCGCCAGGTCCGGCGGGTAAGGTGAACCCCGCGCGATTCCCGCAGAAGCTGCAGAAGCTCATGTAGACGAGACAGCTGTACAGATAAGGAAGGTTGCACGACGTGGCACTGGTCGTCCAGAAGTATGGCGGATCCTCGGTGTCGGATGCCGAGCGCATTCGCCGGGTCGCCGAGCGCATCGTCGAGACCAAGCGCGCAGGGAACGACGTGGTCGTCGTCGCCTCTGCGATGGGTGACACCACCGACGAACTGCTCGATCTGGCAGAACAGGTGAACCCGAATCCCCCCGACCGTGAGATGGACATGCTGCTCACGTCCGGCGAGCGCATCTCCAATGCGCTGCTCGCCATGGCGATCGAGGGCCTCGGGGAGAACGCGCAGTCGTTCACCGGCTCGCAGGCCGGCGTGATCACCACGAGCAGCCACGGCAAGGCCAAGATCATCGACGTGACTCCGGGCCGGGTCCGCAGTGCGCTCGACGAGGGGAAGATCGTCCTCGTCGCCGGTTTCCAGGGCGTCTCGCAGGACACCAAGGATGTGACCACGCTGGGCCGCGGCGGATCGGACACCACCGCCGTCGCCCTCGCCGCCGCTCTCGAGGCCGACGTCTGCGAGATCTACACCGACGTCGACGGCATCTACACGGCCGACCCGCGCATCGTCAGCAATGCCAAGCACCTCGATCACATCTCTTTCGAGGAGATGCTCGAGATGGCCGCATGCGGCGCGAAGGTGCTGATGCTGCGTTGCGTGGAATACGCCCGCCGATACAACGTTCCAGTTCATGTGCGCTCGTCGTACTCGACTAAGCCCGGCACCGTTGTGTCCGGCTCGATGGAGGACATCCCCGTGGAAGAAGCAATCCTCACCGGCGTCGCCCACGACCGCAGCGAAGCTCAGGTCACCGTGGTCGGCATCGAAGACAAGCCCGGTTACGCGGCGAAGGTGTTCCGCGCCGTCGCCGACGCCGAGATCAACATCGACATGGTCCTGCAGGGCGTGTCGGCGGTGGAGACCGGGAAGACCGACATCACCTTCACGCTGCCGAAGGAGCTCGGCGAGGTCGCCGTGGCCGAACTGGGCAAGCTCAAGTCGGAGATCGGCTTCCGCGAGGTGGTGCTCGACGACAACATCGGCAAGGTGTCGCTGGTCGGTGCGGGAATGAAGAGTCATCCGGGGGTCACCGCGACCTTCTGCGAGTCGCTCAGCGACGCGGGCATCAACATCGAACTGATCTCCACCTCCGAGATCCGGATCTCGGTCCTCGTCCGTGAATCCGATCTGGATCCGGCGGTCCGCGTTCTGCACGAGGCCTTCGGTCTCGGCGCCGACGAGGACGCCGTGGTCTACGGCGGCACCGGACGATAGGAGGACGCTCAGATGGGTATTCGACTCGGAGTAGTCGGCGCCACCGGCCAGGTCGGCGGCGTCATGCGTCAGATCCTCGAAGACCGGAACTTCCCGGCCGACGAGGTGCGGTTCTTCGCGTCGCCGCGGTCGGCGGGCAAGAAGCTGCCGTGGCGCGGCGGTGAAGTGGTGGTCGAGGACGCGACGACCGCAGATCCGGCGGGGCTCGACATCGCTCTGTTCTCCGCGGGCGGAACCATGTCGAAGGTGCAGGCGCCGCGGTTCGCCGCCGCCGGAGTAACGGTGATCGACAACTCGTCGGCCTGGCGCAAGGATCCCGATGTGCCGCTGATCGTGTCGGAGGTGAACGGTGAGCTCGCGAAGAACCCGCCCAAGGGCATCATCGCGAACCCCAACTGCACCACGATGGCTGCGATGCCGGTGCTCAAGCCACTGCACGACGCCAAGGGGTTGCGCCGGCTGATCGTCTCCAGCTATCAGGCGGTCTCGGGCAGCGGGCTGTCGGGCGTGCAGGAACTCGCGGGGCAGGTGCGCGCCGGCGTCGACGGCGCCGAGCAGCTCGTCTACGACGGGCACGCCGTCGATCTCGGCGAGAAGATCAATTACGTCGCGCCGATCGCGTTCAACGTGGTGCCGCTCGCGGGCAACCTCGTCGACGACGGCAGCGGTGAGACCGACGAGGACCAGAAGCTGCGCAACGAGTCGCGACGCATCCTCGGCATCCCCGAGCTGTTGGTCAGCGGAACCTGCGTCCGCGTCCCGGTCTTCACCGGCCATTCGCTGTCGATCAACGCCGAGTTCGATGAAGCGGTGACCCCCGAGCAGGCACGCGAGATCCTCGACGGCGCGCCCGGGGTCCGGCTCGCGGACGTGCCCAACCCGCTCGACGCGGCCGGCGGCGACGTCTCTCTCGTCGGGCGTATCCGTCAGGATCCGGGCGCTCCGGAGGGGCGTGGCCTCGCGCTCTTCGTCTCCGGAGACAACCTGCGAAAGGGTGCCGCGCTCAACACGATCCAGATCGCCGAACTGCTGGTCTGACGACGCGCGCCTGGCGGCGGGCGGGTTCGCTCGTCGGCGGCGAACGTCGAAATCGGGACTTACCAAGCGGTAACTTATGGCGTAGATTACTCTCGTGAGAAAAATTCGGGGATTCGTCTCGTCCAGAAGTTCATCCGTTTCCAGCGTCGTCAGGCGCACCGGTTCGATCGCCGTCGTCGGTGCGGTCGCGGCCTCCGGGCTCGTCGCCGGCACCGGCGACGCGGGTGCCGTCGGCGACTTCTATCGCCCTCCCGCTCGGTTGTCGGAGGCCCCGGGATCGGTGGTTCGCACCCAGCCCACGCAGCTCCTGCTGCAGATCCCGGGCGTTCGCAACCAATGGCCGGGGACCGCGACCCGCATCATGTACACGACCACGCGGCAGGACGGGAAGCCGACGGCCGTCACCGGCGCAGTGGTCGAGCCGACCGCGCCGTGGCACGGCAGGGGGCCGCGGCCCACCGTCGTATTGGCGCCCGGCACCGTCGGACAAGGCGACCAGTGCGCGGGGTCGAAGATGCTCTCGCTGCCGATGTCCATCGACCCGACCAAGCCGAGTCTCGGCGTCAACTACTCCGGGCTCGAGATGAACCTCTTCCTGCTCAACGGCGTGCGGGTGGTGCTCACCGACTACGTCGGCATGGGCACGCCCGGCATCCACACGTACGTGAACCGTCTCGAGTCCGGTCGGGCCGTGCTCGACGCCGCCCGCGCCGCACTCAAGGTGGCCAAGGCCCCCAAGGACGCTCCTGTCGCCTTCTCCGGCTACTCCCAGGGCGGCGGTGCGACCGCGTCGGCAGCCGAGCTGGCGTCCACCTACGCCTCCGACCTCAACGTGAAGGCCACCTACGCCGGTGCGCCTCCCGCGGATCTGTCCAAGGTGATCGGCCAGATCGACGGCACCTTCATCTCGGGCGCGATCGGCTACGCCATCAACGGACTCGTGGCGCGGTATCCGGCGCTCGACCCGATCCTGAAGAAGGAGACCAGCGCGACCGGGCGCCGCGCCCTGAAAGACGTCGCGACGCAATGCATCGCCGACACCGGTCTCACGCACGGATTCCAGCGCACCGACCAGTGGACTCGCAACGGGAAGTCGCTGAGCGCGGTCATCAAGAAGTACCCCCGCGTCCAGAAGATGCTCGACGACCAGCGGATCGGCCGCCTCAAGCCGAACGCACCGGTGCTGATCTCCACCGGGGTCAGTGACGACGTCATCCCGCACGGACAGGTGGTGCAGCTGTACCGCGACTGGAAGGCCCAGGGGGCGGACGTGCGGCTCGACAACGATTTCACGCCGCCGATCTTCCCCGGGCTGGTCGTGAATCACGCACTGCCGATGCTGGCCAAGATGCTGCCGGCGACGAGTTTCATCCTCAGTGAGTTGAACAGCTGACCAGTCGGTCGTGTGCAAGTGGTCGCCCGTGATCGGCGATCATGTGATCGACTACTGGTCATGACTGACATGAAGCGCTTCCTGATCGCCCTGTCGGCGGCGGTCATCGGGCTCGTCACGGTGTCGACGACGACTGCCGTGGCGAGCCCGGCCGTTCCCGGCGTCGGCCCGGCCTCCACTTCGCTGATGCACGGTGATCCCGAATCGACCGACAGCACCGTCCTGCGCGGGCCGGGCAAGACCGGGCATGTCGCGGCGTCGAGCGTGCCCGGCGGTGTGTGCGCCGCGACTTTCGTGGGCTCGGACGGCTTCCCGGTCTCGTTGTGCACGGCCTACGTCGCGGGTACCCCGCCGCAGTTCGCCACTCCGGTGGTGACCATGTTCGATCCGCGGACCGCCCAGGTCGTCGCGCGGCTGCCGCTGACCAAGGGCAAGCTCCTCGGCGGGGTGTACGGGTTCCTCGACGACCGGAACCGGGTGGTGGTGGCCGACGGCTCGGGCAAGATCCTGCGGGTCGGTCACCACCGGACGCGGTCCGGCTGGGCGCTGCGCGTCGACGAGAGCACCGACGTGTCGAAATACCTCGGCGGCGACGGCGTGACCGGGTTGGCCCCCGACTATCAGGGGCGCACCTGGTTCGCGACCACCGAGGGCGTCATCGGCACCGTGCTGCCCGACGGCCGGGTCGGGGCCACGCGCCTGCCGAAGGGCGAAGAACTGGGCAACGGGCTCACCGTCCGTCGCTCCGGTGCGTCGGTGCTGACCACGCACGCACTCTACGAGATGCGCGCGGATGCCGACGGCGTGCCGCGGACGGTGTGGCGGCGCGCCTACGATCGCGGTGCCGCCCGCCGGCCGGGGCAGCTGACCTGGGGATCGGGCACCACGCCGACCTACTTCGGTCCCGGCGGCGACGGCTGGGTCGCGATCGTCGACAACGCCGCGGTGCCGAACCTGATCGTCTACCGCTCCGACGACGGTTCGCAGGTATGCCGGACGCGGGCCTTCGCATCACCGAACCAGGGGACCGAGAACTCCCCGATGGCGTGGGGCGACAGCCTGGTGATCCCCAGCACGTACGGATTCCAGTACCCGCCGATGGCGGTGAGCGGTGGGCCGAGCGATCCGGCGTTCGCTCCCTTCCGCGGCGGTATGACGCGCATCGACGTCCGCGACGGGGCGTGCACGAGAGTATGGGAGAACACCACCGACCGAATGGCCACGCTGCCGCGGCTGTCCCGGGCGGACGGTCTGATCCACGGTCTCGCCTACGGCCCGTACGTGCCGGGACCGCAGCAGTCGGGACCGGTCGACTACGTCGCTGTCGACTTTCAGACTGGTCGACGGGTGGCGACGCGGCGCGTGGGGACCGCGCCGATCGACGAGCCGATGCAGCTCACCGGCATGATCGCGCCGGGCGGAACACTCTGGCAGGGCACCGTGACCCGGATGCTGAAGATCTCCGGCTAGTGCCCACCGGACCGGCGTGCGCGTCGTGCCATCATCAATGACATGACCACTCCCGGACCGTTCGACGACGACGCCGACCGCGATCGGATTCCGACGCAGGCCGAACTCGACGCCGAGGACCTCGCCGAGATCGCGCGGCGGTCGAAGGACAGCGATCTCAGCGGCAGGTATCCGGCGCGTCCCGTCGACCCCGGCCCGCCGCCGGTCGCGCTCGTCCGTGACGCGCGCGTGGTCTGGGCGATCGCCGCGGTGGCGTGCCTGGCGTGGGTCGTGTACGGATTCGCCAATCTCTCCTGGCTCGAGGGGTTGATGGCCGAGCGTCTGCAGCCAGGTCTGCAGAACGTCCCGGGGGTGGATCCGGGGGAGAAGGCGGCCTCGATGGCGTCGTTCTGGACGCCCGCGCTGCTCGTGGGCATCCCGCTGTTCACGGCACTGGGATATCCGCTGCTTGTCGGTACCGCGCGGGCGCACAGCCGCAATCTGCGCAGCATCTATCTGTCGGTGATCACCGTGACGGTCCTGTTCACCGTCGTCGGTGCGGATCTGCTGTTCCACTATCCGGAGGTCTCGGCGTCGCTGCGAGTGCTCGCGTGGGTGCAATGCGGGGCGCTCGTCCTCTCCGCGCTCATCACCCTGCGCAGGCCGATCAACGAGTGGCTGCCGAAGTCGATGGCCATGAAACCCTTCCGGCGCGCCTCCGGCGGGTAGCTTGGGGACAGCGGGTCCGGTTCGGCCATGCGCCTGGAACCGTTCCCGTTTCGAGTTGACCGAACTAAGGAGAACGCAATGACCGTCACCCCCGTGTACCACGTCTCGTCGACCTCGACCGGCGGCGGCCGCGACAGCGAGGTGGTCTCCGAGTCGGGCCGGATCGACCTGGTGCTCGCTCCGCCCGTCGAGATGGGCGGCAACGGCGAGGGCAGCAATCCCGAGGAGCTGTTCTCCGCGGGCTACGCGGCGTGCTTCATGGGTGCGCTCCGGAACGTCGCCAAGAGCAAGGGCGCCACTCTCACCGACGCCACGTCGGTGAAGGTGAACATCGGCATCGGCAGCGACGACGCCGACGGCGGCTTCGGACTCACCGCCGACATCGAGGTGTATCTGCCCGGGCTCGACACCGCCGAGGCCGCCGAACTGGCACAGGCCGCGCACGCCTTCTGCCCGTACTCGAAGGCCACGCGCGGCAATATCGCGAGCACTGTCACATCGCGCGTGTGATTCGCGGCACGGGGCCCGGTACGGTGAACTCTCGTGAACAACTGGGCTATCGTCGCCGCCGCCGCAGTGCTGGCGGCCACCATCGCGACCATCGCATTCGTGCGATACCGGCAGAATGAGACCGCGGTACTCAAACGCGACGCCGAACTCGCCGCGTCGCTGCGCGAGCTGGCGGGCACCGACGCCGTCCGGCTCGCCGCGGTAGAGGAGTTCGAGACAGCGGTTTACGAGCGGCTGTTCTTCAGCCGAGCGATCGGTCCGCGCATTCGATCGGCCGTCTGGGCCCTGCTCGGGGGCGTCCTCGCGGCGTCCGCGGTGCTGCTCCTGGATGGGATCGACAGTGCTGTGGGCGTCGTGGCCTGGGCCGCCGCGATCGTCTTCGCCATCGGATTCACCCTCGCCGCGGTGGTGTACGCCGCTGTGGCGGGATACTCGGCGCTGACCACCCCGCGGGTGTCCTTCGCGGACTCGTACGAGTCCGACGAGGAATGACGCCGGCTCGCACCACCACGGGCCGCGCTCGTCTGTTCTACATCACAGTCGTGACGCTGGCGGTCGCCGCACTGGTGACGGCGTCGGCGATTCCCGTGGTCGGAGACCCCGCGGCCGTGGCGTTCGCGAGAGGGTCGATCCGCGTCGTCGACGACGCCGGTGCGCCCGGATCCGTCCTCGTGAGTCGCGAACTGTTCGCCTCGTCGCCGACCGCGGTCGTGGTCGCTCCGACGGCACGAGAGTCGGAGCGCCGCGCCGCGGCGGAGGCCGCGCGCGTCAATGGCGTGCCGGTCTTCGCGGTCGATGACACGAATTCCCGCACTGTCGCAGCGGAATTGGAGCGACTCGGTGTCGAGCGCGCGGTCCGGGTCGGCCGCGTCCCGGCACTGCCGGTTCCGGTCACCGACGACGTCCGGGTGCTCGCCGGCGGTGCCGCGACGCGCGGTGAGGGCACCGTGGTGCTGCTTTCGGCGGCCGGCGACGACGCGATCGCGACCGCCGAGGCGGCACACGCGGAGGTCGCGGCCGTGCCGTCGCCCGATCCGAGAAGCTCCGGGCGCGCAGTGAACCTCGTCAAGGCGCGGCCCGGGGCGCCGATCCTCGCGGTGGGATCGGGATTCGGCGACCCCCGGCTCCTGGCGCGCCGCGTCGAACTCGCGCGGAGCCTCCCGGAACTCCCCGGCGGCGGACAGTTGATGTTCCCGGGGCGCCGCGTCGTCGCGCTCTACGGATCGCCCGGTGCGCCCGAACTGGGGCCTCTGGGCAGGCAGAGCATCAGTGCGTCCATCCGGCGCGCGAAAGCCGTCGCAGCGCAGTACGACCGCCTCTCGCCCGTCCCGGTGGTCCCGGGCTTCGAGATCATCGTGACCGTCGCGTCCGCCGATCCAGGCCCGGGCGGCAACTACACCTCGGCGCTCGACGTGGCGGCGGTGCGGCCGTGGGTCGACGCCGCGCGCAAGGCCGGCGTCTACGTCACCCTCGACCTGCAACCGGGCCGGATGGACTTCCTCGACCAGGCCAAGATGTACCGGGAACTGCTGCTGCAGCCGCACGTCGGCCTGGCCCTCGACCCGGAGTGGCGGCTGAAGCCGAATCAAGTCCACCTGCAGCAGATCGGGTCCGTCTCGCCCGCGGAGGTGAACCGGGTCTCGACCTGGCTCGCCGACCTGGTCAAGAGTCGGAATCTGCCGCAGAAGGCCTTTGTCCTGCACCAGTTCGACGCCGACATGCTGGGTGACAGATCGAAGATCGACACCTCGCGCACCGAACTCGCGTTCCTCGTTCACGCCGACGGCCACGGTGTGCCGAACGTCAAGATGCAGACGTGGAACCGGATTGTCGCGGGCCTGCCTCCCCGGACGTGGCTCGGGTGGAAGAATTTCTACACGGAGGACAAGCCCATGTTCTCTCCTCGCCGGACCATGAACGTCGACCCCGTTCCCTGGTTCGTCTCCTATCAATAGAGAGAAGGGAACCGGCCAATGGCTTTGCCCGTCGACCAACTGGCTGCGGTGCCGGAGGCCGCGACCCGCAGGGACTCGCTCGAGATCATCCTCGAACAGGACCGTACGCGGCTGCAGGAACTGACCCCGGTGCGACATCAGCGGATGTCGGCCACGCCGTTCACGTTCTATCGCGGTGCGGCGGCGGTGATGGCCTCCGACCTCGCGGCGACTCCCAGCACCGGCATCGTGACCCAGTTGTGCGGAGACGCGCATCTGAGCAACTTCGGCTTGTTCCGGTCACCGGAACGCGCGATGGTCTTCGACCTCAACGATTTCGACGAGACGCACCCCGGCCCGTTCGAATGGGACGTGAAGCGACTCGCGGCCAGCATGGTCATCGCGTCGCAGGCGAACGGCTTCGACGAGACGACGGGCCGCAGCATGGCGCGCCTCGCGGCCAAGGCGTACCGGAAGACGATGATCGCCAGCGAGGCCAAGCCCGCCCTCGAATGCTGGTATGCGCGGGTCGACGCCGACGAGGTGGTCGCCGATCTCGGTGACCGCTTCGACACCGCCGCGTCGAAGCGGACGCAGAAGGCGCTCCGGAAGGCGCGGCACCGGGACAGCGCGCAGGCGCTCGAGAAGCTCTGCTACGTCGATCTCGCGGGGGCGCACATCAAGAGCGATCCGCCGCTGCTGGTGCCGGCGTCGGAGGTCGCGCCGTCGATGTCGAAGGTCCAACTCGACGACTACTTCGGTGAGGCCTTCGCACGCTACGCGCGCACCCTGCCCGCGCACGTCGCCGAGTTGTTCTCGCAGTACTCCTTCATCGAGGCGGCGCGAAAGGTCGTCGGCGTCGGCAGCGTCGGCACCCGGTGCTGGATCGCGCTCTTCGGCGGGGCGCGGGGGACCGATCCGCTCTTTCTTCAATTCAAGGAGGCCTCCGAATCGGTCCTCGCGCCGTTCGTACCGGGCTGCGAGTACACCAATCAGGGGCAGCGTGTCGTGTTCGGTCAGCAACTGTTGCAGGCGTCGAGCGACATCTTCCTCGGATGGGTCCGTGCCGCCGGCGCGGAGGCGACGGTCGACACCGACTTCTACGTGCGCCAGCTGCGCGACGGCAAGGGGTCGGTGGTCGTGGAGTCGCTGCTTCCGGCCGGGATGGAGTACTACGGGGCGCTGTGCGGCGAGGTGCTGGCGCAGGCGCACGCGCGTACCGCATCCCGCCACGAGATCGCGGCATACCTGGCCGACGCGGGAAAGGCCTTCGACGCGGCGATCGCCGACTTCTCGGTGGAGTACAGCCGCATCAACATCGGTGACCACGGACGCCTCGATGCCGCGGTCGCCGACGGGTCGGTCAGCTCCGGTGCCCTCGAAAACCCGTCCTGACCTGACGATTTAGTAGTTCGGCCGAGCTCGTTGTACGCTATTGCAGGTCATACACGGGGTATGGCGCAGCTTGGTAGCGCGCTTCGTTCGGGACGAAGAGGTCGTGGGTTCGAATCCCGCTACCCCGACGCTTTGGTTGAGAAGCAGTAGAGGCCCCCGGCCTGCAGAGATGCGAGCCGGGGGCTTCCTCGTATCGTGCGTGTCCGTTCTGCTCAGGTGTCAGATCGTCGTTGAGACCCGGCCTTGCGGTAGAGGTCAGGCTTCCGCGAGCTTACTGCTCAAGCAGATCGTGCCGACCCCGACGCTCGATACCGCGGCGTAACTGTTCCATCGGAGTTCTCTCGGTCAGTGATCGTGCTACGGCCGCCTTCTGGGCGGATTCGGGCTGACGGCGGGCACCCAGCCAGTTCATCAGCGATGGGACAGGCACCCACCCGAGTCGTTCAGAAGGAGGACTCCGGTCGCAGTTCACGCACCCAGTCTTGTGTTGAACTCGTGAGCCTGATTCACTTGAAAAAGTCCGCTGCTAACTGATGCAAGCGGACGCCGCCCCGTTCGGCGGTTGCTCTGGGGAGGGTAGTGAACCGGACGGGTGCGATGACGCGGTCCGTCCCGCTCCTGTCTAAGGGGAGGGAGCCGGACGGACCGCCCTCGAATAGCCGGTCTCGTGCGCGGGGAACTGCGCCGCGACCTCAAGCCTCGATCGGTAACTCGCGGATCACTCGCGCGGGATTGCCCGCGGCGAATACATGGTCGGGGAGATCGCGAGTGACGACGCTCCCGGCTCCCATCTGACGCGGCATCACCCAGCTGCCCTCGCCGAGGCCGCCCAGCAATTCACGCAGCAGTGCGTCGCGCACGCCGTCCTCGTCGGCGGCGGTCGCGTTGAATCGGTCCAGCAGCCGCGCGCAGGCCTTGCGCAACCCGACCAATTCGGGATCGGCGTCGCGGTACAACTCGCCGGTCAGCATCCGTTCCCGGTCGGTGGTCATGCCGTCTCGGTCAGCTGAACTGGTCTGCGAGCTGGGGCAACGACTGCTGAACGCTGTCGACGTCGCCGCCGTTCGACACCGCGGTCAGCGTCAGCAGCGACGCCTCCGGGCGGCAGCAGAACCGGGCGGGCGCGTACGGCGAGGTACCGAGGCCCGCGCTGACGTGCAGCTTCATCGTCGAACCCCAGTTGGAGACGCCCTTGACCCGCGAACGATCGAGATGGCAGTTGGTCACCAGCGCGCCGTAACCGGGCAGGCACAGCTGACCGCCGTGCGTGTGGCCCGCCAGCACGAGGTCGTACCCGTCGTCGGCGAAGGAGTCGAGCACGCGGGGCTCCGGTGAATGCGTCAGCCCCAGCCGCAGTTGCGCGAGCGGGTTGGGTCGCCCGGCGATCGCCTCGTAGCGGTCGCGTTCGATGTGCGGGTCGTCGACGCCGGCCGCGACGATGCGCACCGAGCCGACCTCGAGTTCGCGCACCGTGTGCGTGGCGTCGAGCCAGCCGCGTTCGGTGAAGGCCGCGCGCAGATCCTGCCACGGCAGCGGCTCGCCGTGCGTGCGTGTGTGGTTCTTCTTGAAGTACTTGAACGGGTTCTTCGGTTTCGGGCCGAAGTAATCGTTGGAGCCGAAGACGAACAGGCCGGGGCGCGCGAGCAGCCCGCCCAGTGCCTGCACCACAGCGGGGACCGCGCTGGGATGGGCGAGGTTGTCGCCCGTGTTGACCACCAGGTCGGGCTCGAGTCGCTCCAGCTCGGAGATCCATGCCTGCTTGAGATGCTGGTTCGGCATCATGTGGATGTCGCTGATGTGCAGCACGCGCAAGGGCGACGATCCCGGCTCCAGCACCGGCAGCGTCGCGTGACGCAGGGTGAATGCGTTGCGTTCGATCACCGTCGAATACACGAGACCGGCGGCGGCCGCACCGGCGACACCGGCCACGACGCGGGTGAGAGCTGAGGCGTCACGTGTGGTGCGCGAGGGCGCACCGAATCCGGGAACCGAGACCATGGACTTCAGGATACGCGCCGAAGACGCCCGCCGACCCCGCGCTGCGCCGTCAGCCGCCGGGCACCTCGATGACCACCGGACCCACTCCCGGCACCTGCACCGTCTTCTCCGCCGGTTTGTCGGACGTGCCGTCGCCGGAGGTCTTGCCGCGGCCGTTGCTCACGTACATCGCGATGGTGCTTCCCGGCATCGCGCTGTCGGAAGGAGCGGTGAAGACGACGGTGCCCTTGGGGCGAGTGCTGTCGACTTCGAGTTCGGTGACCTTGAAACCGGCCTCCTGCAAGCGCGAGGTGGCCTGGCTGGCCGGCAGTCCGCTCACTTGCGGGATGCGTCCGCGGTCACTGCCCGCGACGTACTGCGGATCCACGGGAGGCAGCGCGACCGGACCGAACTTGGTCGCGATCGGTCCGATCGCCGAGAACCACGTCCGTGCCGGCTCGAAGCCGCCGTATAGATTTCCGTCGCCGCACTGGCGCAGCGGCGAGGTGCAGATGCCCGCCGGGTGCGAACCGTCGTTGTAGGTGTAGACGGCGGCGGCGAGGCGGTTGGTGAATCCGAGGAAGGCCGCCGAGCGGTGCGCCTCGGTGGTGCCGGTCTTGCCCGACAGCGGCAGGTTCCAGCCCGCCGCCGAAGCCGCGGCCGCCGACGTGCCGCCGCCCTTGTCGTCCTCGCTCATCGCGTTCGCGAGCGTGTTGGCCAGCCCGGACTCGACGACCTGTTCGCACTTGGGCGGGTTGAACGGGACGTTGACCATCGCGCGCTGTCCGTTCTGGTCGAGCACCGCGTTGCCGTACTGATCGCGCTTGACCTGCTGGATCGACGCGATCGGGTTCGGCGGACACCACGTGCCTCCGGAGGCGAGGGTCGCTGCGACGTTGGAGAGTTCGAGCGCGTTCACTGCGAACGGGCCGAGCGTGAACGAGCCGAAATTACCCTTCTTCACATACTCGGCGAGGCTCTGATCGCCGACACCCGAGGTACCGGGCTCGTTGTACGAGCGCAGTCCGAGCCGCACCGCCATGTCGACCGCGGGCTTCACCCCGACCTGCTGAAGCAGCTGGACGAAGGTGGTGTTCGGCGACGTGGCGAGGGCCTGCGTCACCGAGGCCGACGGAGGGTACGCGCCGGCGTTCTTGACGCAGTACGCGTTCACCGGACAACCGAACGCGCCGTTGCTGTCGCCCATGCCGTACACCGCGACGCTCGACGGGATCGGCAGCACGCTGCCCGTGCCCAACCCCTTCTCCATCGCCGCGGCCGTGGTGAACAGCTTGAAGATCGAGCCGGCGCCGTCGCCGACGAGAGAGAAGGGCTGCGGTTGAACAGTCTCATCGCGCTTGGCGTCGAGGCCGTAATTGCGGCTCGAGGCCATCGCCAGCACGTCGTGAGAGTCCTTGCCGGGAGCGACGATGCTCATCACGGTCGCGATGCCGTCGGTGTCCGGAGCGGTGTGCTGCTGCGCGGACCGCACCGCATCGGCCTGGACCTCGGGATTCAGGGTGGTTCGGATGAGGTAACCGCCCCGCATCACCTGTGCGCGCGGGATGCCGTTGTCGGCCAGGTACTGCAGGACATAGTCGCAGAAGAAGCCGTTGTTGTGCGCGGAGATGCATCCCTGCACGGGGGTCTTCGGCGCGGGCACCACGCCGAGCGGCTTCTTCTTCGCCGCCTCAAGTTCGGCGCGACGTTCGGGGAAGTTCTCGATCATGGTGTCGAGCACGGTGTTCCGCCGCGCCATGGTGGCCTGCGGATCGGTGTACGGGTTCAGCCCGGAGCTCGACTGGACCATGCCGGCGAGCATGGCCGCCTGTTCCACCGTCAGCTCCTTCGCGGAGTGACCGAAGTACGTCTGGGCCGCGGCCTCCACACCGTAGGCGTTGTTGCCGAACGGTACGACGTTCAGGTAGCGGGTCACGATCTGCTTCTTCGCGTCCTGCTTCGCGGCGGCGTCGTCGAGTCCCTTCTCCCGCTTGGCCTGATCGGTGAGCGTCTGCTCCAGAGTCAGGGCCATCCGCACCTCCCGCAGTTTGCGCGCGGGTGTCGTCTCCGTGGCCGCTTCGCGCTCGGCCTCGGTCCGGGCCAGAACCAGCAGTTGGTAGTTCTTGATGTACTGCTGATCGAGCGTCGAGGCACCCTGTTGCACCTCACCCGACGACGAGTTCTTCAGGGCCGCACGGATGGTGCCCTTCCAGTCGACGCCGTCGTGTTCGAGGAAACGCCGGTCCTCGATCGAGATGATCGCCCGGATCATGTCCTGCGAGATGTCGTTGTATCCGACCTGGTAGCGGTACTGGTCGTAGAGGAGCGCAATCGGTGTGCCGTTCGCGTCGGTCACCGTGGTGACTTCGGGGACGGTTCCGCCCAGCAGCTCGGACGACGAGTTCTCCATCGTGGCGGCTGCCCGGTTCGAGAGCACGCCCATTCCGGTGGCGACGGGGAACAGGAGTCCGGCCACGAGGACCGCGGCCATCACGACGGCGACGGCCAGGCCTGCGAGGTTCGAAGTCTTGCGCACGATGGCCAGGATACGTGTGATTCGCCGCGGGGCGCCGTATCCACCTGCGCGGATGTCGGCCCGACCTGCGTCGAACTCAGGACCATAGCCCACCGACTTGCGTTGCATCGGCCGCCTCAATAGATTGGAAACGTGAGTTACCTAACAAAGAAACTCATTGGTAGGTACGAATCACAGCAGGATCTTATGCATGCGCTCAACCAGGGGCATGTCGATGGGTTTGTGAAAGGCGGGATTGCGCAATGACTCTGGCGCCGTTGACCACCGTTGACTCAGAGGCTCGACTGGCTTGGGTTTCCCAGGCGCGTTGTCGTGGAGGTGACCCGGACGATCTGTTCGTCCGCGGAGCTGCTCAGAGGAAGGCTGCGACCATCTGCAGACACTGTCCGGTGCAACTCGAGTGCGGTGCGGATGCGCTCGACAATCGCGTCGAGTTCGGCGTCTGGGGCGGAATGACCGAGCGGCAGCGTCGCGCGCTGCTCCGTCAGCATCCCGAAGTGACGTCGTGGGCGGCGTTCTTCGAAGCGCAGCGCCGACGACAGCGTCTCGGCGCAGTTCCCGACCAGAACTGAACGACGAGGAGCCCGGCACGCGCCGGGCTCCTCGTCGTCTGGGGCTGTGCGGTCCTTCGGTCAGCCGCGGCTGGTGATCTGTTCGGCGACTGCGCGCAGGGCCGACATGTCGGCCACCTCGAAGGGCAGCGCCGGCACACCCACCAGCGGAACGCTCGGGTGCGACGAGGTGAACCGCTGAAGCAGGCGCACCTCGCGCTTGGCGGTGGCGGCGCGCTCGGTGTGCACTTTCAGCACGCCGCGCGTCAGTTCATCGTCCATGCCGGTCATCGCGGTCTCGGCCGCAGCGGCCGTCATGGAGGTGAGCGTCGGGTGGGTCCGGTTCACGATCAGGCCGGTGAGCGGCATCGAGTCCTTCGACAGCCGTTCGACGAAGAACGAGGCCTCGCGCAGCGCATCGGGCTCGGGGGCGGCCACCACGACGAACTCGGTTCCGGGCTGCTTGAGCAGTTCGTAGGTGCGGTTGGCGCGCTCTTGGAATCCGCCGAACATCGAGTCGAGGGACTGTACGAAGGTCGCCACATCGCGCAGGATCTCCCCGCCGACGATCGTGGAGATGCCTCGCATCGCCAGGCTCATCGCCCCGGTCAGCACGCGGCCGACGCCGCGACCGCCGCCGACGAGCATGCGCATCAGTCGACCGGACAGGAACGAGCCGAGGCGCTGGGGGGCGTCCAGGAAGTCGAGCGCATTCCGGGAGGGCGGCGTGTCGACGATGATCAGATCCCACCGCTGCTCGTCGAGGAGTCGGCTCAGCTTCTCCATCGCCATGTACTCCTGCGTGCCCGAGAACGACGACGCCACTGTCTGATAGAAGCTGTTGTTCATGATCGACTCGGCGCGCTCCGGCGTCGAGTGTTCGATCACCATGTCGTCGAAGGTGCGCCGCATGTCGAGCATCATCGCGTCGAGACTGCCCGCGCCGTCGAGCCTGTCGAGGGGAACCGGCTGCGGTTCGTTGGTCAGCTCCGACATTCCCAGCGACTGGGCGAGGCGACGTGCCGGATCGATCGTCAGAACCGCCACTCTGCGGCCGCGCTCGGCGGCGTGCAGGGCCATCGCCGCGGCGGTCGTCGTCTTGCCGACGCCGCCCGACCCACAGCACACCACGACGCGGGTTCCAGGGTCGGCCAGCACCGCGCCCATCTTCAGGTCGGGCATTACGCTCCAGCCTCCTTGAGCACGGCGGACAGTTCGTACAGGGCGCCGAGGTCGACACCGTTCTCCACGGTCGGCAGTTCCACCTGCGCGGCGTCGACGTCGTCGAGTTCGGCGCGCGCGATCTGCTGCGCCTGAAGCCGTGCCGCGTAGTCGATGGTCTCGGTCAGCAGACCGGCCAGATCGTCGTCGGACAGGTGGACGCCGGCCTCCGCCAGGCTCTTCTCGATCCGTGCCGAGTCGATGCGGCCTTCGGCGATGGCGTCCGCCTCGGCCTCGGGAAGATAGGACGGGTTGACGCGATTGACGACGATGGCGCCGATGTTGAGGTTCTTGGCACGCAGTTCTGCGACTGCCTCGATGGTCTCCTGCACCGGCATGGCTTCCAGGAGGGTGCATAGGTGTATCGCGGTCTCCGGCGAATGCAGCAGTGCCGCAACACCTTCGGACTGATTCCGAATGGGGCCGCTCTTCGCCAGATCGCGCATCGCGGTGGTCACGTCGAGGAAGTTGCCGATTCGGCCGGTCGGGGGTGAGTCGACGACGATCGCGTCGTAGGTCCGCGCGCCGTTCTTGTCCGTGGCGATGACGCGTTCCTTGATCTTGCCGGTCACCAGGACGTCCTTGAGTCCGGGGGCGACGGTCGTGACGAAGTCGATCGCGCCGACCTTCTTGATCGCCCGCCCGGCGAAGCCGAGGTTGTAGAACATCTCCAGATACTCCAGCAGGGCGTGCTCGATCTGAAGTGCGAGCGCCCACACCGAGCCACCGCCGTCCATCCCGACCAGTTGAGTGTCGGTGGGCGGAAGCGGGGGGACGTCGAAGAGCTGGGCGATGGCCTGCCGTTCTTCGCACTCGACGAGCAGGACCTTCTTACCCTCGGAGGCGAGGGTGAGTGCCAGCGCTGAGGCCACCGTCGTCTTTCCGGTGCCGCCCTTGCCGGACACGAAATGCAGACGCGCGCTCGCCGCCTGCGCCGGCCACGCCCCGGGACCGTCCTTGCGAACTTCGTTGACCACGCCGATCACCTTATCGACCGTGTCTACTGTGACCGCGGTTAACCGTTAAGGTTGGCACCATGAGTGAAGTCACCGCCTGGGAATACGTCACCGTTCCGCTGCTCACGCATGCGACCAAGCAGATCCTCGACCAGTGGGGCTCGGACGGCTGGGAACTGGTGAGCGTTCTGCCCGGTCCCACCGGAGAACAGCACGTCGCATACCTCAAGCGTCCGAAGGCCTGACCGATGAGCGGGCAGTGGTCGAAGCGCTTGGCGGAACTCGGAATCGATCTTCCGACGGTGGTCGCACCGGTCGGCAGTTACACCCCCGCACTCCGCGTCGGCGATCTCGTGTACACCTCGGGACAGATCCCGGTGGCCGACGGTCAGGTGAGGGTCACGGGGAAGGTGTCCGAGGGCGCGGAAGGCATCGTCACGCCGGAACAGGCGAACGCGGCGGCTCGGCTCTGCGCGCTCAACGCGCTCGCGGCCGTGCACGCCGAAGTCGGCATCGACTCGATCGTCCGGGTGGTCAAGGTGGTCGGATTCGTCGCCTCGGCACCCGGATTCACCGGTCAGCCCGGCGTGATCAATGGAGCGTCGGACCTGCTGGGTGAGATCTTCGGCGAGGCCGGCGTCCACGCGCGGTCGGCCGTCGGGGTCGCCGAACTCCCCCTGGGCGTGCCCGTCGAGGTGGAAATCGTCGTCCAGGTGAAATGACCCGACCGGGGAGCGGTGCCCGGAGGCTGCGGACCAGCGTGCGTCCCGAGGAACAGGAAGCGGTGATCCTGGCGGCGGCGCGCCGCGAGTTCGCGGAGGTCGGAGTGCGGCGGGCCGGCATGGACGCCGTGGCGCGCGCCGCGGGCGTCTCGCGCAGCACGCTGTACCGGCGTTTCCCGAACAAGGACGCATTGCTCGCGAAGGTCGGCGAGGCGATCGCGCTCGCGACCATGCGGCATCTCGCCGCAGCCGTCCGCGGCCTGCCGCCGCGCGAGGCGGTGGTCGAGGCCTTCGTCGAATGCACGCGGATCGTCGACGAGGATCCGCTCGTGCGCCGACTGCTGCTGGACGAGCCGGACGTCGCCGACGTTCTGGTGAGCCAGACTTCCCGTACCGCCGGAGAGTTCCTGGAAGCCTCCGGCGCCGCGGTCGCGGGCACGCTGCGTCGTGCGGGCGCGACCATGCCCGACGACGATCTTCTGCTGGTGTCGGAGCATTTCGTACGCGTCGCGCTGTCGCTCACGCAGATCCGGACCTCGCGTCTGGACATCGCGGACGTCGAGACCGTCCGGGCCTACGCCACGAAGTTCCTGGCACCGGTGGTGTGGTGACGCGGCGGTCGCTCGGTAGGCTCGGTGAATGCCCCTTCATGCCGACGCTTCCGCCGACGACAAGCCGGTCCATCCCGCATACGGCGTAGTGCGTGAGGTGACGCCGTTCGCCTCCGTGCTGCTGTGTCACAATCCCGGCTCGTTCGAGCTCGACGGCACCAACACCTGGATCCTGCGAGCGCCGGGTTCGTCGACCGCGGTGGTCGTGGATCCGGGACCGACCAAGCACGGCAATCACGTGCGGGCTGTCGCGGCCGCGGCCGGGGAGGTCGAACTCGTCCTCATCAGCCATCGCCATCACGATCACGTCGGTGCATGCAAGAGGATGCGCAAACTCGCGGGCGCACCGCAGCGGGCCTACTCAGACGAGTACTCGGTGGGCGCCCCGCGGTTGCGGGACCGTGAAGTCATCGAGGCGGCGGGCGTGACCATCACGGTGATGCACACCCCGGGACATACGGCCGACTCCACGAGCTTCCTCGTCGAGTGGGAGGGGCAGCGTGCGATCCTGACCGCCGACACCATTCTCGGTTTCGGCACCACCGTGCTCGATCCGTCGGACGGTTCGCTGAAGGACTACTTCAACTCGCTCAATCGGCTGCTGGTGGAGGCCTCCGACGCGGTCGTGCTGCCCGGACACGGCCCCGACCATCCGGAGCTGGAACCCATTGCGCGCTACTACAAGTCGCATCGCGAGGAACGTCTCGCGCAGATCGTCGCCGCACTCGACGAACTCGGTGTCTCACCGGAGAAGGCCAAGCCGATGAAGGTGGTCCGGAAGGTCTACTCCGACGTCGATCAGAAGCTCTGGCCGGCCGCGAAGATGTCGGTGAAGACTCAGTTGGAGTATCTCCGCACGCTGTGAGCGCGTGCGGCGGAGACCAGGACTGACAAACAGGTCCGAGGGCGAAATGCCCTCGGACCTGTTTGTCGGTACTGATTGTTGCGCTTGCTCAGCGTGCGCGGCGCGCGAGGCGCTCGGAGTCCGCGATCAGGACACTCTTGCCCTCGAGTCGCAGCCATCCGCGCTGTGCGAAGTCGGCGAGCGCCTTGTTGACGGTCTCGCGCGAGGCGCCGACGAGCTGGGCGATCTCTTCCTGCGTGAGGTCGTGCGTGACGCGCAGTGCGCCGCCCTCCTGCGTGCCGAAGCGCTGCGCCAACTGCAAGAGCTGCTTGGCGACGCGACCCGGGACGTCGGTGAAGATCAGGTCGGCGAGGTTGTTGTTGGTACGGCGCAGGCGACGTGCCAGCACGCGGAGCAACTGCTCGGCGATCTCCGGACGGTCCTTGATCCACTTGCGCAGCGCGTCGCGGTCCATGGTGACCGCGCGGACCTCGGTGACGGTGGTCGCCGACGAGGTGCGGGGGCCGGGGTCGAAGATCGACAGCTCACCGAACATGTCCGACGGACCCATGATGGTCAGCAGGTTCTCGCGACCGTCCGGCGAGCGGCGGCCGAGCTTCACCTTGCCGGACAGGATGATGTAAAGACGGTCGCCGGGTTCGCCCTCGTGGAAGATGACATGACCGCGCGGAAACTCGACCGGCTGAAGTTCCTTCGCGAGAGCTGCGACGGCGGTGGGTTCGACACCCTGGAAAATGCCGGCCCGTGCTAGTACTTCTTCCACCTAAAGAACCTCTCTCAAATGCTTTTGCCGCGTCCAGTGATAAAGACTACGTGAAAGATCATAGATGTTGGATTGATCACTGTTCGCATTAGTAGGCAACTAGCGCGCGTCGTACCTGCGGCTCGGGCCGCCTGCACGCTCACCGGACTTCAGGACGCGCGACTGGATTCCGGTTCGTCTGTTTCCGCGATCGGCTTGCTGCGCCGGCTCCGGAGCTCGTCGAGTGCGGCGGGCAGCCCGTCTTTCGCGAGGTTGCTCACGTCGGTCTCATCCGCGGCTTCCAGGAACTCCTCGACGTGGGCCGGGCCCACCGACAGTCGGTCGAGTCCCGCCTGCACCCTCTCCATCGCGAGTGCGAAGAGCATCAGCACAGCGGGGAAGAGAAGTCCGGCCAGTCCTTGCATGAGGAACAGTAAACACCGGGGCCGTGGGGGTGCCGCAAACCCAGACGGCTCTCGTCACCGAGTTGTGACCTGCGGTTACCCGGGCCGGCGAGGTCAGCCGACCGCGCGGCCGGGGGCACGGCGGCTAACCTGGTCTGTTGTGAGTAGACGCAAGGAGGAGACCAGGCTGGGCCTGGTCCGGCGGGCGCGGCGGATGAACCGAGCGCTGGAGGCGGCCTTCCCGCACGTCTACTGCGAACTGGATTTCACAACGCCGCTGGAACTGTCGGTCGCGACGATCCTGTCGGCACAGTGCACCGACGTGCGCGTGAACCAGGTGACGCCCGCGCTCTTCGCCAGGTACCCGGACGCGCGCGCATATGCCGAGGCCGACCGGACCGAGTTGGAGGAGATGATTCGGTCCACCGGCTTCTATCGGAACAAGGCCAATTCGATCATCGGCCTGGGGCAGGCGCTGGTCTCGCGGTTCGGTGGCGAGGTGCCGGCGAATCTCAAGGATCTGGTGAGCCTTCCCGGCTTCGGGCGCAAGACGGCCAACGTCGTCCTGGGCAACGCCTTCGGCGTGCCTGGGATCACCGTCGACACGCATTTCGGCCGGCTGGTCCGCCGCTGGGACTGGACTCGGGAGACCGACCCGGTGAAGGTGGAGCACGCGGTGGGCGCGCTGTTCGAGAAGCGCGACTGGACCGACCTGTCGCATCGCATCATCTTCCACGGTCGGCGCGTCTGCCATGCGCGCAAACCGGCGTGCGGTGTCTGCGTGCTCGCCAAGGACTGTCCCTCCTACGGTGAGGGGCCCACTGACAAGGGCGCGGCGGCGGCACTGGTGAAGGGGCCGGAGACCGAGCATCTGCTCGCCTTGGCCGGAGTCGAGCAGTCGGGAGCGGCTCAGTGAAGATCCTGAAGGAGCCCGCGGCCCGGGCCACGCTGGCATTCGTCATCGTCGCGGTCGCGCTAATCGTGGCGCTCTGGCCCCGTGGCGGGCCCGACGACACCGCGGGCGGCGGTGGGACGACGGCGGCGACCTCCACCTCTGGTGTGACCGATCAGCAGGTGTCCGAGGACGAGCTGAGCAAGGAGCGCGCGGCGGCCGCACTGCAGCCCTGTCCCGACGGCACGGGGCCGGCCGGCCCGCATTCCGTCCTGGCCGGTGTCACGGTTCCGTGCATGGCCACCGGCGCACCGGTGGACCTCGGCGTGACCACGGCGGGAAAGCCTCTGGTCATCAACATGTGGGCGGTGTGGTGTCTGCCCTGCCGTCGTGAGCTGCCGATCTTCGACCAGTTCTCCAAGGACGCGGGCGAGAGCCTGAACGTGCTCGCCGTTCACGCAAGCCAGGGCGGCGACAAACCGTACTTCGTCCTGAAATTCCTGCAGGAGGTCGGGGTGCATCTTCCGGTGGTCACCGATCCGAACGGTGCGGTCGCCAAGGCGATCGGGGCGCCTCGGGTGTTCCCGTCGACCGTTCTGATCCGGTCGGACGGCACCGTGGCCGATGTGCTGCCGCGAGTGTTCGATTCGGAGGCGCAGCTCGCAGAGGTGGTCCGTGAGAAGCTGGGTGTCGACGTAGGGGGAGCGCAGTGAGCGGAGTTCCGGTGGGGCCGCTCGTGTCCCGGGACCAGATCCCGCCGTGGCTGCGCCCGGTGACCGACGACCCCGAGGTCGTCAACGAGAAGGTGCTCAGCCGAGGCGGCGGTCGGGCACGGCTCGTCGCGGGCCTGCGCGGACACCGTGCCGCGGCCGTTCTGGTGCTCTTCGCCGGGTCGTTCGCCGCCGACCCGCTGGCGGCCGGAGGACTGCCCGCCGACGCGGACGTGCTGCTCACCGAGCGCGCCGCCACCCTGCGAACGCACAGCGGACAGATCGCCTTTCCGGGCGGCAGCCGCGATCCCGGCGACGACTATCCCGTCGGCACCGCGCTGCGAGAGGCGCGGGAAGAGACCGGCCTCACCGACGACGGCGTCAAAGTGCTGGCGAATCTGCCCGCCTTCCCGGTGCCGACCGGTTTCGAAGTGCACCCGGTGCTCGCACACTGGGAACGCCCCAGCCACGTGTACGCCGTCGACCACGGTGAGACGGCGAGGGTCACCAGGGTGAACCTGCGCGAACTCCTGGCACCGGAGAACCGCTTCCAGGTGAGTCGGTCCCTCGTGGGAACCACCGTGTACAAGGGCCCGGCGTTTCTCTACGACGGCATGCTGGTCTGGGGATTCACCGGTGGACTGCTGGCGGCGATCAGCGAAGCCGCGGGCTGGGACGTCCCCTGGGACACCGACGACGTGCGCCCACTGGAGCAGATGATCGCCGAGACCGGCGGTCGGCAGGTGTCGGGGTTCTCCGACCCCCGGGACGGCGGCCTCGCCGCCGACGTGAACGGAGATCGATGAGCGGATCGGTGTGGGTCGACCTGGTGATCCTCGTCGTCGCCCTGCTGGCGGCGCTGAGCGGATACCGCCAGGGTGCGGCAGCGTCCGCACTGGCCTTCTTCGGCGTGGTCCTGGGTGCGGTCGCGGGAATTCTGCTGGCTCCCGTCGTCATCGAACGCTTCGACGACGCTCGGCTTAGGCTGTTGATCGGCGTGGTGCTGATCGTCGTGTTCGTCATCATCGGCGAAGTCGCGGGCATGGTCCTCGGCGGTGCGGTGCGCAGCAGTATCCACTCCCCGGGACTGCGGCGCGTGGACAGCTGGATCGGTTCGGTGCTGCAGGTGATCGCCATCGTGATCGCTGCGTGGCTGCTCGCCTTCCCTTTGCGGAGTACGGACGAATTCCGTCTCTCGTCGGCGATCGACGGCTCGAAGGTGATTCAGACGGTCGACAAGGTGGCCCCGCAGTGGGTGCGTGACCTGCCCGACGAGTTCACCGGTCTGGTCGACAGTTCCGGGCTCAAGGAGGTGATCGGGCCGTTCGGGCAGACGCGCGTGGCGAACGTCGGTCCGCCCGACGCGGCTCTGGTCGACCAGCCCGCGGTGCGCTCGGCGAAGCGGAGCGTCGTCAAGATCAGCGGTGTGGCTCGCAGTTGCGGCCAGGCGCTGGAGGGCAGTGGATTCGTGGTCTCGCCCGAGCGCGTGATGACCAACGCGCACGTCGTGGCGGGTACCGACACCGTGAGCGTTCAGACGTCGGCGGGCGGCGATTACGAGGCCACCGTCGTCTGGTTCAACCCGCGCAACGACGTCGCGGTCCTGGACGTGCCGGGACTGCGCGCGCCGGCCCTCGAGTTCGCCTCCGGGCAGGCGCAGACGGGCGACGACGCCATCGCTCTCGGCTACCCCGAGAACGGGCCCTTCACGGTCACGCCGCTGCGCGTGCGGAATGTGGTGGAGCTCAACGGGCCGGACATCTATCAGAGCCCGCGCCAGGTGCAGCGCCAGGTGTACACGGTGCGCGGCAACATCCGTTCGGGCAACTCCGGCGGTCCGATGATCTCCACCGACGGCAAAGTCCTCGGCGTGGTCTTCGGCGCCGCAGAGGACCCGACAGAGGACACCGGCTTCGTCCTCACCGCGGAACAGGTTCAGCGCGATCTCGCGGCTTCGGAGCAGAGCGATTCCGAAGCGGCGACGCAGCAATGCGTCTCGGGCTGATCCGGGATCGATCGGACTCTCGAGCGGCGGCGTTCGTCACCGGCCGAGGAGCTGCAGCAGCAGCGCGTTGAACTCCCCGGGTGCTTCCTGGTGTGCGAAGTGCCCGGTGTCGGGAATGATCCGGTAGTCCATGTCGGCTGCCCAGTGGCGGCTCTGGACCATCACCGAGTCGAGGATGTACTCGTCGTCGTGGCCGCGCACGGCGAGGATGGGGATCGGCAGCCGCTTGTCCATGAGATCCATGAAACGCCGGCCGTCGTTGCGGAACTGCGACCGGAACGCCCACCGCCGGTACTCCAGGCTGCAGTGGGCCACGCCGGGGATCTGAATGGCGAGCCGGTTGCGGGCGATCGTCTCGGCGAAGTCGGGGCTCTGCTGCCAAGCCGGTCCGGAGCGTTCCCGGAAGTACTCCTCGATGAAGGCTCCGTCCGCCCGGGTGAGGCGACGCTCGCCCAGGCGAGGCAGCTGGTTGTGCAGGAACAGCGGGAGAAACGCCGACCGCTCCTCGGAGTTGAACAGGACGCCGCGCTTGAGCGCGCGCGGATGTGGCGACGACAGCACCGCCACCCGCTCGACGACCGCGGGATGCAGTGTGGCCGTGGCCCAGCAGACGAGCCCGCCGTCGGCGTGACCCACCAGCGTGGCGCTCGTGTGGCCGAGTGCGCGCACGAGTGCGTTGGTGTCGCCGGCCAGCGTCCACCCGTCGTATCCGCGGGGCGGCTTGTCGGAGTCGCCGTAGCCGCGCAGGTCGACGGCGACGGCGCGGTAGCCGGCCTCGGTCAGTGCTTCGAGCTGGTGCCGCCACGACCACCAGACTTCGCCGAAGCCGTGCAGCAGCAGCACCAACGGACGGTCGGCCACGAACCGCTGCGTCTCCACGGCATGAAAGCGCAGACCGTTGGCGCGGACGTCGAAGTGCCGCCACGGTCCATCGAAGCGGACCAGGGTCGGGTCCGGAGGAGTGCTCGTCAATCTGGCGGTGATGGATCAGTTGCGCATCGGGTCGCGCGCAGGCGGGATCTGCGGGTGCGCCATACCGCCGGTCGACTCGTGGTGACCGGGGATCACGGTCGCCAGCTCGTTGACCGATTCGATCGTCTTCTCCGGCGCTCGAAGCCGTTTCAGGAACACGTACCCAGCGACTATCAGGGCGATCGAGACCACCAGGAGCACCAGGAAGACGATGCCGAACGCAGCCCAGGTCGGCAGCCAGATGTCGAGCAGGAAGCCGAGGAACACGAAGAAGAACAGGCTCGCGTACAGCAGCAGCACGGCCGCCACGATCATCAGTCCACCGCCGGCGCCGGCCTTCTTGGCCTCGCGGACCAGCTCGGACTTGGCCAGCGCGATCTCGGCGCGGAACAGGGTGGAGGCGCTCGCGGCGGCGTCCTTGACCAGATTGCCGATCGTCGGTTCGCCGCTCGGTCCGAGGTTCGCGTCCGACATGGGGATCGACGGAACGCGGGGAGCGTTGCTCGGTTCACTCGGCCAGGTGTCGGAATTTCCGCTCACGAATACTCCCTTGAAGATCGTTGGTCGGTCTCATGTTGCCATGTCGGGTCGTACCGCGAAACGACACCGCCGACCCGGGCAGGTCGGCGGTGTCGATGCGGACGGTCCGGCGATCAGCTCTTGCGCGACCGGATGGCTTCGAATACGGACGGATCGACGAGGGTGGAGGTGTCGCCCAACTCGCGGCCCTCGGCGACGTCCTTGAGCAGGCGCCGCATGATCTTGCCCGACCGCGTCTTGGGAAGCTCCGGGACGATGTTGATCTCCCGGGGCTTCGCGATCGGCGAGATGTCGACCGACACCTGTTCGCGGAGTTCGGCGATCAGCGAATCGCCGGAGGCGTCGGCGCCCTCCATGAGGATGACGAATGCGACGATGCCCTGACCGGTGGTCTCGTCCGCGGCGCCGATGACGGCGGCCTCGGCCACGGCTGAGTGCGCCACCAGCGCCGATTCCACTTCGGACGTGGAGATGCGGTGCCCCGACACGTTCATGACGTCGTCCACTCGGCCCAGGACCCACAGTGCGTGGTCTTCGTCGTACCGCGCGCCGTCGCCGGCGAAGTACCAGCCCTGCTCGGCGAAGCGCGACCAGTAGGTCTCCTTGAACCGCTCGTCGTCGCCCCAGATGCCGCGCAGCATCCCCGGCCACGGACGGTCGAGAACGAGGTAGCCCTGCTCGCCGTCGGGCACCGGATTGCCGTTGTCGTCCACCACATTGGCGCTGATGCCGGGCAGGGGGCGCATGGCCGAGCCCGGCTTGGTCGCGGTGACGCCGGGGAGCGGGGAGATCATGATGCCGCCGGTCTCGGTCTGCCACCAGGTGTCGACGATCGGGCAGCGGCTGCCCCCGATGACCTCGTGATACCAGCGCCAGGCCTCGGGATTGATCGGCTCGCCGACGCTGCCGAGGAGGCGCAGCGACGAGAGGTCGTGCGCATCGGGGATCTCGCGTCCCCACTTCATGAAGGTGCGGATGAGGGTCGGCGCGATGTAATAGATCGTCACGCCGTACTTCTCGATCACCTGGAAGTGCCGGTGCTCGTTGGGAGTGTTCGGCGTGCCCTCGTAGATCACCTCGGTGGCGCCGTTGGAGAGCGGTCCGTAGACGAGGTATGTGTGTCCGGTGACCCAGCCGATGTCGGCGCCGCACCAGAAGACGTCGCGGCCCTCCTTGTGGTCGAAGACGTTGTGGAAGGTGTAGTTGGCCTGAGTGAGGTAGCCGCCCGACGAGTGGACGATGCCCTTGGGCTTGCCGGTGGTGCCGGAGGTGTAGAGCAGGAAGAGGGGATGCTCGGCGTCGAAGGCCTCGGGCTCGTGATGGGGAGACGACTCGCCGACCGTGTCGTCCCACCAGACGTCGCGGCCCTCCACCCAGTTCAGGTTCGGGTCGTGGTTGGTGCGGCGCACCACAAGCACCTTCTCGACCGACTTCGCGGCGTCGTCGCCGGTGCCGAGGGCCTCGTCGACGGCTTCCTTGAGCGGTGCCGGCTTGCCGCGTCGGTACTGGCCGTCGGTGGTGATGACGACCTTGGCCTCGGCATCGTCGACTCGCGACCGGAGGGCGGTGGCGGAGAAGCCCGCGAAGACCACCGAGTGGGTCAGGCCGAGCCGGGCGCAGGCGAGCATCGAGACGACGGCCTCGGGAACCATCGGCATGTAGATGGCGACGCGGTCGCCTGCCTGCAGCCCGATGGACGCCAGATAGTTCGCGGCGCGTGAGACCTCGTCCTTGAGCTGGCTGTAGGTGATGTCGCGCGAGTCCCCGGGCTCGCCGACCCAGTGGATGGCGACGCGATCACCCTTGCCCGCGGCGACATGACGGTCGACGCAGTTGTAGGCGACGTTCAGCCTGCCGCCGACGAACCACTTGGCGAACGGGGCGTTGGACCAGTCCAGGACCTCGCCGAATGGAGTGTCCCAGTCGAGGCGGCGTGCCTGCTGCGCCCAGAACTCGAGCGGATCGGCCTCGGCGCGGTCGTACAGCTGGGCCGTCGCATTCGCGTCGGCAGCGAATTCGGGAGACGGCGGGTAGACCTGATTTGCGCTCGAAGACATCGTCGTTTGCCTTTCCTCTGTTCGTTCATCGACTCCGGCCACACGGTGAGACCGGAACGGGTCTGCAGGGCGAAGAGACTTCCATTGTGAAGGTAATCACTACCGTCTGACAGTGTGACGGCGGGACGGTTGCATGCGGGTTGCGAGCGATGAGCGGTCGGTCGTCAGCGGTCGGCGGCGCTCGCGCAGGTGCCGCTACTGTTGAACGCGTGAGTTCAGATCCGTTGTCGCCGCTGCTCGACCTGCCCGGCGTTCGCGAGGCGTCCGACCGGGCCCGCGACGCGGTCAGCGCGGCACATCGTCATCCGATCAACCTGCGGCAGTGGGACAAGACCTCCCGCGAGGCCTCGTGGCGGGCCGGGCGGTCGTCGGCAGCGATCGACGGCGGCACCACGGACATCTCACGGTCGGATCTCGGTGACCCGATCGCCGCCGGCGCGGTCCGGGTGGCCCAGTCGCTCGACAGCGATGCGATCGATCAGGCAGTCGCAGTGTTCCGGCGCGCGCCCGCCCAGTCGCTGGCCCGCCTGCACACACTCGCCGCCGCCGACCTGCTCGACGATCCGGAGCTGCTCGGCCGTCCCCGCCCCGAGCCGCATATCGCACAGCGTCTCGACCTGCTCGGGCAGTTGATCACCGGCGGCACGTCGGCGCCGGCTCCGGTGCTGGCCGCCGTGGTGCACGGGGAACTGTTGGCGCTGGCACCCTTCACCGAGGCGAACGGAGTGGTCGCGCGCGCCGCGTCGCGACTGGTCTCGGCGATGACCGGGCTCGACCCGCATCTGCTCGGCGTGCCGGAGGTGACCTGGCTCAAGCGTCTCGGTGAGTACCGGGAACTGTCCGCACGCTTCGCTACCGGCGATCCGGAGGCGATCGGTGCGTGGATCGTTCTGTGCTGCGAGGCGATGGAGGCGGGCGGCGCAGAGGCCACGGCGATTGCCGATGCGGCCCGCGGCTGATCGGCGGTGTCACCGACGGATCGCCGTCAAGAGTAGGAGCCGCACACATATTTGCGGGCGGCCCACCGATCGGATCTCCGATCGGTGCGGCCGCCCGCAAGCACGGGCCCAAGTGACCAGGCGTGCATATGTGGGTTGTGGTACCCGCCTCGGCGAGGGACTGCTGGCATCTCGTCGTGAATCGAACGTCGGGTTGTCGGCCCAAAAGAGATTTCGCGAATGATGCCCGCAATGTCGCAGGCGCACAACACTTGTGCCAATGCGGCGCGCTCCGCGTGGGTGCTTGCCGCCCGTGCTGGGAGCTTGCCGGTCCGGGGGCTTCTGCCCTTCTCTTCCGGGAGAAGCTGGGCCGTCCGGGGCTCCGTAAGTCATTTGTACATGGTGATGCCCATCACATCAAGCCCTTCGTGAAAAATCTTCACGCGGCCTCTGACCTGGCGTTTTTCGAGTGCCGAAGCTGATAGACGATCGCTGCCGCGGCGGCGGCGCCAATCCCCGTGGCGCACAGCGCCGTACGCGTCACCGTGGCCTTGGACGACCACGGCGATGCGGGTAGCGGATTTGGGAAATCGAATATCTCCCAACCGTTCTCGGTCGCGTGGCGACGGAGCGCCCTGTCTGGATTCACCACGGCGGGGTGGCCGACCGCGGTCAGCATCGGCAGATCGGTGCTCGAATCGGAGTATGCGTAACACTCGTCCAGGCGGTAGCCGCGTTCATCGGCGAGTGACCGCATGGCGATCGCCTTGGCCTCGCCGAAGCAGTAGAACTCGAGTTCTCCCGAGTATCGACCGTCGACCACGCGCATGATGCTCGCCCGGACCACATCGGCACCGAGGAGGCGGCCGATCGGTTCCACCATCTCGATTCCGGAGGCGGAGATGAGCACGATCTCGTGGCCTGCGCGTCTGTGTTGTTCGATCAGGGCTGCGGCCTCGCTGAAGATCGCTGGCCGGACCACCTCCTCGAGTGTCTCGGAGACGATCTCGCGAACCAGGCCGGCGTCCCAGCCGGTGCACATGTCGGTCACATGTTTGCGGAGCCGCTCCACCTGATCGTCGCCGGTGGAGGCGAGCAGGAATTGCAGCTGCGCAACCGCCGACCTCAGCATTGCGCGACGGGTGAGCAGCCCGCCGTCGAAGAAGGGGCGGGTGAATGCGAGGGCGCTGGATCGGGCGATCACCGTCTTGTCGAGGTCGAAGAATGCGGCGATCCGATCCGATGACGTCGAGGTCACAGGCCGAATCCTAGGTGGAATCCGACGCCCGGGGAAGGGTGCCGGGAAGTGTGACGTAGAAAACACTGGAACCAGATAGTTGGTATTGCAATGTTCGCGTCTACGCGTGTAGCTTGTAGTTATCCGGTTCACGCCGGTAGCTTTCAGCCCGACCCCCCGGGGCTGAAACGCTGATGACCCCGGCCTCCTCCCCCCTGGCCGGGGTCGTCCCATTTCTGCGGTCGGATCTTCCGTTCGAACTCCACCCAAGCGAGACGAACATCCTCGATTGTCTCACCACGGTGTGGGCGTCGCGGTAGCTTCAGAGACCAGTGCACCCCGGAGGCGGGTGCGTGTCGTCTAGAGTTTGGACCCTCATGAAGCCCTTCGGACGTCTCGTCCTCGCGATCTGCGCGGTGCTGATCGGTGCCACGGCCCTGGTGGCGGCACCTGCTCAAGCCGCCCCCGCCCAGCCCGAGAACTACAACTTCTTCGGCGGAATCCCCTACGAGCTACAGCACCCGGGCGGTTCGTTGCCCGGATCCAACGACTTCCGCTGCAAGCCGACTGCCGCACATCCGCGCCCAGTGGTCCTGGTGCACGGTACCGGCGGAGCACGCACCACCAACTGGGGAGCCTATGTCCCCATGCTCAAGAACCGCGGATACTGCGTCTTCGCACTGACTTACGGCGCCTTGCCGGGCATGCCGTGGCCGCTGACCGCGGTGGGCGGCATGGACCGGATCGAGGTCAGCGCGGGGCAATTGCAGAAATTCGTCGCACGCGTGCTGGCGGCCACCGGCGCGAAGACCGTCGACATCATCGGCCACTCGCAGGGAACCTACATGCCGGAGTACTACGTCAAGTACCTCGGCGGCGCCGACAAGGTGACCAACTACGTCTCCCTCGCGCCCCTGTGGAAGGGGACCGGGTCGGTGAGTCCGTCCATGAATCAGCTCGGTCGGTTGCTCGGCGACGTCCCGATGCCGATGTGCATCGGATGTGGCGGCATGCTTCGCGGATCGTCGATGAACAAGAAGATCTGGCGCGGCGGAAGCCCGTATGTGAAGGGTGTGCACTACACCAACATCATGACCAGGTACGACGAGTTGCTGGTGCCGTACACCGCGGGCTTCGTCCCCGGCCGCCGGGGCGAGTCGGTGGACAACATCGTGGTTCAGGACAGCTGCGCACAGGACTACAGCGACCACCTCGCGATCGCGGGATCCCGCCGGGCGGCGTACCTGGCACTGAACGCGCTGGACCCGGCGCACCCGGTCACGGTGCCATGCGAGTTCGTGCCGCCGTTCACCGGGCAGTCGTAGCGACTGCGCCGCCGGGACCTGTGGACAACGCGATTTCCTGACTCGGCGTCTGCGGGCACGCTCGGATCATGAGCGATGTGCTGCTGGTCCTGGCTCAGGAGTCTCTCCACGACGATCTCGCGCGGTGCAGTGCGGCCGCCGGCTTCGCGATGGTGGTCGGCGATCCGGCGCGCTGCAGACACCAATGGCTCAGAGCCGCCGCGGTCGTCGCCGATTCGGCGGCTCTCGACGTCCTCGCCGGGCAGGAGTTGCCGCGGCGCGACGGTCTGTTCGCGGTCAGCGGCGCCGGCGACGACGCGCGGCTGTGGCGGTCGGGCCTGGTTCTCGGCGCCGACGGCGGTTTCGTGCTCCCCGAGGAGGAAGCCGCACTGGTCGCAACGCTGTCGCGAGCCCGCGAACCGCGTCGGCATCCGGCGCGTGCGGTCGCGGTGGTGCCGGGGCACGGCGGTGCCGGGGCCAGCACACTTGCCGCGGCAGTGGCGCTCGTGGCCGCACGGACGACCGGCGTGCTGCTTCTCGACGTCGACCAGGCCGGTGCGGGTGCGGATCTGCTCTTGGGTATCGAATCGGAGCCGGGCCTGCGGTGGTCTGACGTCAACGGGGAGACCGGTTCCATCGGCGGCGCGGCGTTGCGGTCGGCCGTGCCGCGCACGCGCGGTGTGGGGGTTCTCTCCGCCGGTCGCGAGCAGCCCTCGAGTCTGCGCCCGGAGACCGTGCTCGCGGCGCTCGACGCGAGCCGCGGTGCAGGAGACGCGGTGGTGGCCGACGTGGGACGGGAACCGGGGCCGGTCACGGCCGGGATCGTCGACTCCGTCGACCTGACCGTCGTGGTGACCACGGCGACGGTCGCCGCCGTCGCGGCCACCCGCCGCACACTCGACCGTCTGCTCCGTGAGCGCGAACCGCTGCTGCTGGTCCGCGGCCCGTCGCCGAGCGGACTGACCGCCCCTCAGGTCGCCGATGCCGTCGGACTGGAACTGCTCGGCGGTTTCCGAGCCGACGCATCGTTGCCCGGTCGATGCGAGGCGGGCGGGCTCACGCTGCGCCGGTTCTCCCCGCTGACCCGAGCAGCCGAAACCGTCTGCCGTCGCGCACGAGTGGGTGCCCGGTGACCGGGGTCGACGCCGAGCTGCTCGAACGGGTCCGGCATCGTCTCGCGGCCGAGGCGGGGCCGGGAGCGCCGTCGCCGGGACCGGAGATGATCGCGTGTGCGATCCGTGCTGAGTCCGGCGGGCTGCTCGGCGACACCGACCTGCTCGCGGCGTTGCGTTACCTGCAGACGGAGATGGTCGGCGTCGGACGTCTCGAAGTGCTGCTCGCCGACCCCGCGGTGACGGACGTACTGGTGGTCGGACCGCGGCAGGTGTGGGCCGACCGCGGTGACGGTCCGCAGCTGACCGACGTGGTGTTCGACGACGAGGCGAGCGTGCGCCGCCTGGCCGCGCGGCTGGCGCTCAGCGCGGGCCGCCGGCTCGACGACGCCCAGCCGTGGGTCGACGGCCGGCTCACGGGAGTCGGCCGCAGCGGTTCGCATCTGCGGCTGCACGCCCTCATCCCCCCGCTGGCACCCGACGGAACCTGCATCTCGCTGCGCGTGCTGCGGAGTGCCACACACGATTTCGAGGCGCTCGTCTCGGGCGGCTCGATCGACGCCGAGGTGAGCGACCTGGTCGCAGGCGTGATCGCGGCTCGGCTCGCCTTCTTGGTCGTCGGAGGGACCGGGGCGGGCAAGACCACTGTGCTGGGGAGTCTGCTGGGTCTGGTCGACCCGAGTCAGCGGATCCTGTGCGTGGAAGACGCGCCCGAACTGGAGCCGTGCCACCCGCACGTAGTGCGCCTGGTGGCTCGCGCGGCCAACGTCGAAGGCGTCGGTGAGGTGACGGTCCGGATGCTGGTGCGGCAGGCACTGCGAATGCGACCCGACCGGATCGTCGTCGGGGAGGTCCGGGGCGCCGAGGTGATCGATCTGCTCACCGCGCTCAATACCGGGCACGACGGCTGCGCGGGCACGCTGCACGCCAACTCGATCACCGAGGTCCCCGCCCGGATGGAAGCGCTCGCGGCCCTCGGCGGGATGGCGCGCGAGGCTCTGCACAGCCAACTCGGTCCCGCGATCTTATCTGTAACTTGGTTACGGTGTATCTGACTGTGAATCACATGACGGTTTAGATTGTGGGTGACACCCCTCCAGTCGGGTGTACCCGTCGATAGGGCTTACGTGGGCGTCGAGGACCGGCGTGGAGTCGTTTGAGATTGGCAGTCGGGGGCCAGCAGAGGATTGGTTCCGTGATTCATCCGGTAAGTCGTTCCCGATGTCACACCCGGGCGAACTCTCCGGGAGTTCCCTGATGCGGTTGCCGGGTCTGGGATGCTGCAATCGAGGTATGCATGTGGGCGAGCATGTATTGGTGAGTATTTCTCGGCAACTTGGGCGACCTGCCGGGATTCGCGGTCGAATCGTTGGCCGGGTAGTGAATCGACGCAATCGTGAACCTATCGCTGCCGCGGTGGAGGCTGCTGGAATCCGGGCGGGTCAAGTAGTCGCCGATGTCGGGTTCGGTGGTGGTGTCGGATTAGGGTTGTTGCTTGATCGTGTAGGGCAATCGGGCATGGTGCACGGATTCGAGATCTCCACAACGATGATCGACGGCGCACAGAGACGCTTCCGTCGCGAGGTCCAAACGCGGAGACTGTCACTGACTGCCGCGCCGATGGAGGCAGGGCCTTGACCCCGCGGGTTGGACACGCTTGATCCTGGTCTCAGACCAGGGAAAGCGAGAAGATCTAACCCGATGGCAAAGAAAAATTACTCCGAAGAGTTCCGCCGCGACGCAGTCGAGCTGTACCGCGACACCGGCGGCGCGACCGTAGCCGGGATCGCCGCCGATCTCGGCGTATCCCACGGCTCCCTGACCACATGGCTGAGAAATGCGGGTATCCCGATCCGCAGACCCGCCGCCACCGCTCCGGGGCCCGGCACCGGCGAGACACCCGAGCAGGAAGCCGCCAGGCTCCGCGCCGAGGTCGCACACCTACGCGCGGAGAAAACCAAGCTCGAAACCGAACGAGACATCCTGCGGTCGGCGGCAAAATATTTCGCCGGAGAGACGAACTGGTGAACCGCTTCCAGTTCGTCGCAGACCACTCCGACACCTACCCGGTGAAGCGGTTGTGCCAGGTCATCGATATCGCCCGCTCGTCGTACTACGCATGGATCAACGCCGCCGAGAAACGAGCCGCCCGGGCCGCAGCCGACGCTGAACTCGCCGACAAGATCCGCGCCGTCCACACGGTGGACAACACCTACGGGCGGCCCCGGATCACCGCCGAGATCAATCACGGACAACCCGCCGACCAGCGGATCAATCACAAACGGATCGCACGGATCATGCGCGCCAACAACATCGAGGGCCTGCGACTGCGCCGAAAACACCGCACCACCATCGCCGAACCAGCCGACACTCCGTCGCCGGACCTGCTCAACCGTGATTTCACCGCGATCGCACCGAATACCCGATACGTCGGTGACATCACGTATCTGCCATGCGGGGACAATGAGTTCTTGTATTTGGCCACGGTGATCGACTGCTTCTCCCGCCGCCTGGTGGGCTGGTCGATCGCCGAGCACATGCGTACCGAACTCGTCGAAGATGCCTTAGGTGCCGCAGCACTGACCCGCGGCGGTCTTGCCGGTGCAGTGTTCCACGCCGATCGCGGAAGTCAATACACCTCAAAGGGTTTCGCGATGATCTGCGCGAAGTTGGGTGTTGCGCAATCGATGGGAGCGGTGGGCACGAGCGCGGACAATGCCCTGGCCGAGTCGTTCAATGCGACACTCAAACGCGAAACGCTGCAAGGCGCAGCCCGCTGGGAATCGCCCCGGGCGGCAAGGCTCGCGGTGTTCCGGTGGATCACCCGCTACAACACCCGACGCCGGCACTCGTACTGCAACTATCTCAGCCCTGCCGACTACGAAAACGCTCACACATCCGATAGCCTGCAGAAAGCCGCGTAATCACAAACCCCGTGTCCAGTTTCCGGGGTCAAGGCCCTCCCGTGGATCTCAGGGTTCGAGATCAGATGTAGCGACAAACTTGGTCGGCAGAGCAAGTGCTCGGCTCTGGTTTGCTCGCGTTCGCGTGAAGTTGGGAGATGGTCTCCCTGAGGACGAGAAGCTCTGCGATCTGGGCATCGAGCGCGTCGAGCCGCTCGCCTAGCAGACTCTTGACATGTGAGCACGGCGCTTGGCCGTGCCCACGGATTTCCAGGATCTGCCGGATTTGGGCGAGGGTCAGCCCGGCCGCTTGGCCCCGATGGATGAACCCGACCTGGCCCACGGCGTCGTCGGTGTAGTCCCGGTAGCCCGAGGCCAGTCGTTCCGCGGGAGAGAGGAGCCCGGACTCCTCGTAGAACCGCAGGGTCTTCGTCGTGGTGCCGGTCGCCTCCGCGAGTTGCCCGATTCTCATGTGCGCCGAAGCCCCCATCCGTGATCGCCAGACTTGACCTTCCATCGTACTGGAAGGTTGATAATGGCTGACAGGAGTTCCTGAGTCACGGCGAAGAGGTGTCTGAATGAGCGGCGAGCAGTTCGATTTGGCGATTGTCGGCTCCGGGGGCGGGGCCTTCGCGGCCGCGATCCGGGCCACAGGACTGGGCAAGCGTGTCGTGATGATTGAGCGCGGGACTATCGGCGGGACGTGCGTGAACACCGGGTGCGTGCCGTCGAAGGCTCTCTTGGCTGCCGCGGAGGCCCGCCACGTCGCGTCGGACTCGGCCCGCTTCCCTGGTGTGGCGGCCTCGGCCGGGCCGGTGGACATGCCGGCACTGATCAAGGGCAAGGACGCTCTGGTTGAGAGCATGCGAGCGGAGAAGTACGTCGATCAGGCCGCCATCCACGGGTGGGACATGGTCGAGGGGGAAGCGTCGTTCACCGGAACCCCGGATGCGCCATTGCTCCAGGTCGCCTCGCCCGGCGGCGCGCTGCGGACGATCGAGGCCGAGCAGTACCTCGTGGCCACCGGCTCTGCGCCCCACGTGCCGCACGTTCCGGGACTGGTGGAGGCCGGGTATCTGACGTCTACCACGGCGATGGAGTTGGACGAAGTGCCAGAGACATTGCTGGTTCTGGGCGGGGGCTACGTCGCGCTGGAGCTGGCGCAGTTGTTCTCCCGGCTGGGCTCCCGAGTGACGATGCTGGTCCGTTCCCGGCTGGCCTCGCATGAGGAGCCGGAAGCGTCCGAGGCGTTGGCCGGGGTGTTCGCCGATGAGGGGATTCGGGTGGTCCAGCAGGCCGCCGTGAACGCCGTGGCACGCGACGAGGACAGCGGAGAGATCGTCGTCTCCGCAACAGTGGACGGCGGGCAGGAGACTTTCCAGTCCGCGAAGCTGCTGGTGGCCACGGGGCGACGGCCCGTCACCGCGGAGCTGAACCTCAACCAGGTCGGGGTGGAGACCGGCACGTCCGGCGAGATCGTGGTGGATTCCCGGCTGGCCACATCCAATCCGCGAGTCTGGGCCGCCGGGGACGTGACCGGACAGTGGGATTTCGTGTACGTCGCGGCGGCACACGGCGCTCTCGCGGTGGAGAACGCGTTCACCGACACCGTCGCCGTGGTCGACTACCGAAACTTGCCCCGCGTCACCTTCACCAGCCCCGCCATCGGGGCGGTCGGGATGACCGAGCAGGAAGCTGTGTCCGCCGGGATCTCCAGCGTTAGCCAGGTGCTACCCCTGGAATTCGTCCCGCGGGCGCAGGCCAACCGGGACACCCGAGGCTTCATCAAGGTCGTCGCCGATAGCGACAGCGGGCAGATTCTGGGCATCTCCGCTGTGGCAAAGGACGCCGGGGAGCTCGCCGCCGCCGGCGTCTACATCCTCGAGGGGGCAATGACGACCGCGCAGGTCGCCGCCGCGTGGAGCCCGTATCTCACGATGACCGAGGGCATCCGGATCGCCTGCAAGGCGTTCACCACCGACGTCACCAAGCTCTCCTGCTGCGCGTGAGCCCGCGACCCCGCCTCTGAAACAAAGGAATCACATGACCGCCATCGACGAGAAGACCCTCGCCTATCTGCTGTCCCCCTCCAGGTCAGGGCTCGACCCGAGCCTGTTCGTGCCGCTCCTGCGGCTGCTGGCCGAGGGCGAGCCCGTCACCATCGCCGAACTGGCCACCGCCAGCGGACGGAGCGAGAACACGGTCCGGCGGGGACTGTCCTCAGTCCCCGACGCCGAGTACGACGACGACGGCCGCATCCTCGGCCTGGCCCTGACTCTGCGGCCCACGCCACATCGCTTCACGGTGGCGGGGCGGCAGCTATACACGTGGTGCGCGCTGGACACTCTCTTCTTTCCGGCACTGATCGGGAAGGCCGCGACGATCGAGTCGACCTCCCCAGACAGCGGGATCTCCGTCCGGGTGACGACAGGCACCGACGGCACGATCACGTCCGTGCAGCCCGACACCGCCGTCCTATCCCTCTTGATCCCGGACCACGACGGCCCCGTTCGGTCCTCGTTCTGCAACCAGGTGCACTACTTCGCCTCCCGCGAGGAGGCCCAACCGTGGCTGGACGCACACCCCGACGGCGAAGTCCTGGACATCGAGGCTGCGCATCGGGTCGGCGCCGCCGTCGCATCCTCGATGCTGGCGCAGGCCGACACCGCTGATCTGGACTCGGTCACGCAAGACGCCTACTCCGCGCCTTGACACCTACCGCGCGGAGGCAGCACACGAAAGCTCCGATAAACCCCGGAGAACGGCGCGATTCGTCTGATGAATGAAGTGACCATCTCCGATGGCTCGGTCGTATGTGCAGAGCAAAACCCTGACCCCGACCGCCTCGCAACCCCCATTGCATAGTTATGCGCCACTTCGGGTCGTCTCTCATTCGTTCGTTTCTCGGACACTGCCGGACTCACATCGGGAGGTTCGGTCGTGTCAATTTCAGAAGACGGCTGCACTCTTTGCAGGTGTTTCGAGGGTGAGTGCAGTGGTCTTCTGACATCCTGATGTCAGAAGTGCGGTGCACGGTCGCACGTTCGGCTCTCGGTGACAGGGAGGCTTGTGATGGACCCTGACAAGCTCGACGTCGTGGAGACCGGTGTGCTGACCGCGTCGGGGGAGCGGTGGTCCCAGGCCGAGACCCGTTTCGCTGTCCTGGCTCCCTTGCTGGAGATGCATCCGGTGCGTTCGGAAGCGGTCGACGATGCCGCGCAGCGGTTGGGATTGTCCAGGCGGCAGGTCTACACGTTGGTCGGCAGGCTCAGGAACGGGACGGGGACAGTCACCGATCTTCTGACGAAGGTCTCGTCGGGTGGGCGTGGCCGCAGCCGAGTAACGGCCGAGGTCGAGGACGTGATCGGCGATCATCTCACCCGATATTTTCTTCACCGTCAGAAGCTCAGTGTCGCTGCGCTGCATCGACGTATCGCGTTGGCGTGCCACCGCGCGGGTCTGCCTGTGCCGGCCAGAAATACCGTCACCGCGCGTATCGCCGCGCTCCATCCGGCATCGGTGGCCAGGTCACGCGGAGGACCCGATGCCGCCCGCCCACGTCAGTCCGCCGGCGACAGTCCACCGACGGTGTCGGGGATTCTCGATCAGGTCCAGATCGACCACACCGTCGTCGATCTGATGGTCGTTGACGAGTACGAGCGGCAACCGATCGGCCGCCCCTACCTGACGATCGCCATCGATGTCTTCAGCCGTTCCGTACTTGGGTTCGTCGTCACTCTGGAGCCGCCGTCGTCGATATCGGTCGGGTTGTGCCTGGGCCGCGTGTGCTGCGAGAAACAGACATGGCTGGAGGCATGCGAGTTCGCGGAGCAGGTGCACTGGCCGATGGCAGGGAAGCCGAAACAGTTGTATCTCGACAACGCCTCCGAGTTCAAAAGCGAAGCGCTGCGTCGCGGATGCGCCCAGCACGCGATCACACTCGAATACCGTCCTCCGGGCCGACCGCACTACGGCGGGATCGTCGAACGCATCATCGGAACGGCGATGACGGCGGTGCACGAGCTGCCTGGGACCACCTTCTCGAACCCCGCGGACCGAGGAAGTTACGACTCGGACAAGCACGCGGCGTTGACATTGCGTGAGTTGGAGCGCTGGCTGGTCCTGGCCATAGCCTCGTATCACGCGAGCGTTCACACAGGGATCGGGAACACTCCGGCCGCCGTGTGGGCCGGCGCGGTCGCCGCAGTTGGTCATGCCCCTCGTGTGGTGCTCGGCGAAACCGCGTTCCTGGTGGACTTTCTTCCCGTCATCCGGCGACGTCTGACGCGCACGGGCTTCGTTCTCGATCACGTGCACTACTTCTCGAACGCGCTCAAACCGTGGGTTGCGCGGCGAGAGGATTTGGGGCGGTTCGTGATACGACGTGACCCACGCGATTTGAGCAGAATCTGGGTCCTCGAACCAGAGGGTGCCGGCTATGTCGAGGTGCCGTATCGGACGATGTCACATCCCGCGGTGACACTGTGGGAGCACAGAGCTGCTATCACTCGTCTCCGCGAACAAGGTCGGTCGAACGTCGATGAGAGCGCACTGTTTTCGATGATCGAGCAGATGCGCGAGGTCACCGACCGCTCGCAGAAAGCTACCCGCAAAGCCCGGCGCAACCGTGCCCGCCGTATGCATCTCACCGGCGTCGCGTCTGCACCGATCCCGGCGATTCACCCGCCGGAGGAGCCTCGAGCGGACGGCGGCACCGCAACGCCGGTCTTCAGCGACATCGAGGAATGGTGAGGCGATGACCGCATCGATGGGAAGCAGCGACGAACCCACCGAGTCGTCCGGCGAGGGTTTGGGGCACCTGCGGGAGTCGGTTCGACCGCTCACCGTACTCGACGATGCGGAGCGGATCCGGTTGATCCGGTCGGAGAGGTGGATCGGGTATCCGCAGGCTCGTACGGTCATCGACCATCTGGAGACGTTGCTGTCGTGGCCGGACCGGCAGCGTATGCCGAACCTACTGTTGCTCGGTCCGACGAACAACGGCAAGTCGATGATCATCGAAAAGTTCCGGCGCACTCATCCGCCGATCAGCTTGTCCGACCGCGAGCAGATACCGGTGTTGTGCATGCAGATGCCCCCGGACCCGTCACCTGGCCGGTTCTACCTCGCACTGCTCACAGCGTTGGGAACACCGACCCGACCACGCAATCGGGTCCACGAACTCGAACAGCAAGCATTGATGCTGCTCCGCGCCACCGGCGTACGGATGTTGATCATCGACGAGCTCCACAATGTTCTCGCCGGCCGCGACAACGTCCGCCGCGAATTCTTGAACGTGCTGCGATTCCTGGGCAACGAACTACGCATTCCTCTTGTCGCCGTCGGAACCCGCGACGCCTACCTCGCCATCCGGACCGATCCTCAGCTGGAGAACCGATTCCACCCCATGACTTTGCCGGTCTGGACCAACACGGCCGACGCCAGATCACTGCTGGCCAGCTTCACCACGAGCTTCTCCCTCCGCAAACCCTCGCACCTGACATCACCGGAGATGACCGACTACCTCCTCACTCGCTCCGAGGGCACCATCGGTGAACTGACAACGCTGCTCACTGCCGCAGCAGTGACCGCCGTCGACAGCGGAGAGGAAGCGATCACCTCATCGGTGCTCACGCGCACTCCGTACGTCGGCCCCACGGAGCGCCGCCGCCAGTTCGAGCGCCACCTCGCATGAACGCGCGGCTCGCACCTATGCCCGATGATGCGTACGTTCGCCCGTGGCCGCTGCACCCGCAGCCACTGCCAGGTGAGGCCCTCTCGTCCTGGTTGGCCCGGATATGCGAGCTGTATCCGCACATCAGGCCTTCTGACCTGCTCGCAGACCTCGATATCGATTGTGCTGTCGAGGATCTCGACCGCTACACACCGGAGCCGATACTTGCCGAGCTGGCCGTTCGCGGCGCAGTTCCGGTAGAGAGGGTACGGATGATGACGTTGGCGGGGTGGACACCGTGGCTGCTCGACAGCACCGACCCCGCCGACTGCGACTTCGACACCTACGTCCACCAATTTTCGATCCTGCTACCGGCCGACCTCGCGAGGGAGGATCGACGACGCCGCACACCCACGAGCGAGGCATGGTTGCCGTGGGCTAGCACTCCGCGCAGTCGGGCATGCCCGGCATGTGTCGACAGCCTCGAATCCACTGCTGATATCAACATGACTCTGCTGCGTCAATATCCGGTGCTGAGCAGCTGCCTCGACCACCGTTGTCGACTCGAACCCTGCTCTGCTTTCCCTGGTCATGCGATCTTCTGGGATCAGGTCCGGTTCGGTTCGGACGAACGGGTCTCGCCCGTTCCGGTTTCTTCAGCGGTCACGGACCTCGATCGGCGCAGCACCGAGGCTCTGACGACGGGATGGGTGGAACTCGGCTCAGGCCGGGTACATGCCGCAGTGTGGTTCCGGCTTCTGCGCACCGTCGTCGACGAAGTGTCCTCGCCACTGGTTCGCACCGGACGGTGGGCGACGAGACTCGTTGCGATATGGAGGGCCGCCGGTCGTTCTCGCCCGTTGCGGACCGCGTGGGTTCCGTTCGAGGACCTGCACTGGGACGAGCAGGCGAAAGTCCTCGAGGCCGCAGCGATCGGCATCGCGATGGTCGAGAGCGGTGAGATCAATGCCGGCGGTGCGCACGCATCTCTGCTGCGCCCACGACCCTATGAGCCGGTCGATCCCGGGACACCTCCGACGCGCTCGTCCTATCCCGCACCCGAGCGCGATTTATGGGCTGACGCGCACGCTGCAGCCGAGGCCGCCATCGAGGCAGCGCGCGTCGATCCCGCATCCGCCAGTTCGTTGTACAACTTCCTGCGCTGGGGGTGCCGCACCGCAGCGGAGCTGGATGAGACGGTGCGACTGTTCGTCGACCACGGGATCCCGCTGCAACATCCGCCGACGTAGTTCTCGCCCGATGGAGCGGGGTCGTCCGCGACGCACACGCGGCGATGGCCGACAAGGCCCGTTTTGGCGGCGGTGTCACAGTCACCAACGTTATTTGTGCGGTGACCGACGAGAATTTTCCTTCCCGCACCGTAGACCCACAAACCACCAGCTGAGCGTGGTTTTGGATCCAGAAAATGTGTCGGAGCTGCCCGCTACAGTCCTTTCCATGACAGAACGCCAGCCAGCAGACGGCCCGAACACTGTCCCAGCTGTCGTGTCGTGTGGCGCAGCGGTGTTTCCGGATCTGACGCCCGAGGTTGCCGCCCGGATAGAGCGGTCGATGGCTGCATCGCGGTCCGCCGGTACCCGCCGGGCTTACAGCTCGGCGTGGCGAGGCTTCGAGACCTGGTGCACCGCCACCGGACATGCCGCGTTGCCGGCGCATCCCGCCGTGGTGGCCGCGTATCTCGTCGCCGCGGCCGACACACTCACCGTCGACGGCACGCGGGCGTATGCGCCTGCGACATTCGGCAAATGGATTGCAGCGATCGCCGACCGCCACCGCAGCGCCGGCTACGACAACCCGTGCGGACACGAAATGGTGAAAGCGACTCTGGCAGGTGTTCGTCGGGATTATGCGTCGGCGGGGGAGCGGCCCCGCAACCCGCGGGCACCGCTGCTGACCTCCGACATCACCACGATCGTCGACCACGCGCGCCGCAGTGCTGTCGGGTGGGCGTCCGAGGTGCTCGAGCGCCGCGACACCGCGCTGCTGCTGATGGGCTTCACCGGCGCGTTTCGTCGCAGTGAACTCGTAGCGCTCGAATGCCGCGATGTCCGCCGCGACCGTCTCGACGGCGCGCACGTACAGATCCGGAAGTCCAAGACCGACCAGGCCGGCACCGGAGCAGTGAAAGCACTACCGTTCACCAACCGCCACGAGTCATGCCCGGTGTGCGCGTGGGTGCGATGGCTGCAGCTCGTCGCCGCGTTCGACACCGGCGGCAGAGTCGCCGTCATTCGGTTACTTTCCCGTGCAACACCATTCGACTCTCATGTGTGCCGGGGAGCATTGCCCGCCGCCGACAAATCTTCGCCGCTGTTCCGATCGGTCCGCAAGAATGGCAACCTCTCCGACACTGCGCTCTCCGGGGCTGCGGTGCACGCCGCGATCCGTCGCCGCGCCGCTCGCGCCGGCTTCGACCCCGAGACGGTCACACAGTTGGGTGGGCATTCGTTGCGGGCAGGATTCGTCACCCAAGCATTCCGCAACGGCGCAGACGCCCACGCCATCATGCGCCAGACCGGCCACACGACCCCTGGGATGGTCGAAATCTACGCCCGTGAGCACGCACCCATGCTCGGCAACGCCGTCACCGACCTCGGACTATGAAACCGGAACTAGGCGGAATTGCGTCCGATGCAACTGCGTTCCACCGCATAAGCTGATGCGACCTGGACGTTGACCGCGGTGTCATCCTATCCGTTGCCGGCTTTCCGTCTCGCCTGACCTGCGGCGACGGCAGTCAGACTAGACTTGATTCAACATTGTTGTGTTTAATGCAACGCATGGGCGAGACTGAGATTCCGGGTGCGGCGCATCTGGTGTTGACCGACGGGGTAGTGCATCTCGAGCCCGAACAGGCAGTGTTCGAAGCGATGCTGGCGGGGTGGGAACGTCAGCAACGAACGCGGTTTCTCAGTGACGAGGGGACGATCGCGCCGCGTTTGTCGCTGGTGCGTCGGATGGCCGAGTTCACCAATTCGTATCCGTGGCAATGGGAACCGGCGGACGGTGAAGATTTCATCGTGCATCTGCGGTCCTCGGTCCGGCGTAAGCCGATCGTGGTGTCGACCGCCCGGTCGTACGAGATGTCGATTTGCTTGTTCATGGAGTACGTCACCGACAGCCGCTACGGTTGGCCTGCGCAGTGCTGGGATCGGTTTTCGGTTGTGCCGCAACAGGTTTTTCACGAGGGAAACACGATCGCGCATGCTGCAGATTTCGAGGGCGGACCGGGGAGGCGGCCGCTGACCTACGACGAAGTGCAGACCTTGTTCGATGCCGCGGACGGCCGCGTCGAGCAGATCCGCAAGCTGGGCCGCAAAGGTTCGTTGACAGCGTTACGCGACGCCGCCCTGCTCAAGACCGTCTACGCCTACGGACTGCGCCGTCGAGAGGCCCGCGGGTTAGATCTCTCCGACCGACGCCGCGCACCGAAAGCAGCGCAGTACGGCCAGTACGGTGCTTGGTTCGTGCGGTGGGGGAAGGCATCGAAGGGAAGCCCGCCGAAGCGGCGCACCGTGTTGACGGTTCCGGAGATGGATTGGATCGTCGATGTGCTCGACCACTGGGTCGAGGAGGTTCGGCCATTGATGAAGCCGGGCGCGCTGACCGCGCTCTGGGTCAGCGAGCGCGCCGGTCGAATGTCACTGCGCAGCATCAACGATGCCTTCGAGCAAGTGCGTCAGGCGGCGGGGTTGCCGGTCGAACTCGACCTGCACTGTCTGCGGCATTCGTACGTCACGCATCTGGTGGAGTTCGACTACCCAGAACGGTTCGTCTCCGAACAGGTCGGTCACCGATACGCCTCGACGACCGCGATCTATACCGGTGTATCCGACGAGTACCGAACCCGACTAATACGCCGAGCGCTGCAGAGCCGCGACACTTTATGGAAGGGAGCGCCATGATCAAGAAGATGGGCTACCGCTGGAACCTGCGACGCCTGATGGCCGACCATGAGATGTTCCAGACCACCGAGCTGGGCCCGCTGCTCGCCGAGCGCGGGATTCACCTCTCCCGCGAACAGGTCTACCGGCTCGTCACCGCACCGCCGCAACGGTTGTCGATGGACACCCTCGCCGCGTTGTGCGACATCCTCGGGTGCACACCGAACGACCTCATCGAGATCGACGTCGTCAACACTGCTATCAAGAAGACGAGCAACGGCAGTACGGGTGAGCACCCAGCCCCGCCACGGGCACGACGCACCACCATCCGCCGACCAGAGACGACATGAGCCGACGGCCGGGAGTCGAGCCACGCCAAATCGTGCTCGAGCGAGCCGCCCATCACGTCAGAAACAGTGTTCCTGACCTCAGCCTCTGCGCCGCAATGGAATTCGTTGCCGAAGCGGTAGTCGACTCAACACTGAGACCGTTGGAAGCGCACCTTGCGCGGCATCCCGATGCGCTGACGTCGGGATCATCGAACACCCCAGTGGCAGTGCAGCGACTGGCCGCGCTACTCGTCGCGGCCGGACACACCACGGTCACGATTCCCAGTTGCCTACGATGCAAGGCCCCAAAGATCCTGCACCACATAGTCGACGGAGGTCGTGTCTGCGACAACTGCCGACGATATTTCCACTGCGCGCCGTGCAGTCGCTGCGGCAAGGATCGGTCGATCGCCAAACGCGACGACCACGGCAGACCACTGTGCAGCTCATGCGTCCCCCGCAAGAGGGGGCCATGCGGACAATGTGGGCGAGTGTTGGCGATCAAGGCGCGGCGGAGCGACGGCGCCGCATTGTGTCCGAATTGCTACCGCACTCCGCACTGCACCTGCATCCGGTGCGGGGAGGACGCGCCCACATACGCCCACACCGACGACGGCCCGATCTGCAAAAGCTGCTACACCCGGCCCAAGCGCCGCTGCGGTGGGTGCGGCGAAGTCAGGGGAATCGACCGCACCGCCCGAGGCACCGAACCTGATCTCTGCAACCGCTGCCTCACCCGACCACGACACCCATGCGTGATCTGCGGTGCGGCGCATCCAGCACATCCGGATGCCCAACAACCGGTATGTCTTCGCTGCCGCGACGACGGCCATGTCCTCGAACCCCAGCTCACCGAATCCCCGACACGAGTACGCCGGCGACAACACGAAACCGCCCACGACGCACTCGAGGCAAAGCTCCGCATCGTCCTCAGTCACCCGGAACACGGCATTGCCGAGCAACTTGTTCCGTTAATTGCCGTCTTCGCCCACGTCCCCAATCCGTCTTCGATGATGCGCTGGCTTCATCGACGCGCCGGCGGTGCGAAGTTGCTTCACGAGCTCGCTCAACGAGCCCACCACGAGTCCCTGAGCCATGAACTGCTCGACCAGTGCCCGCCGAGCTATGCTTTGCACCGACTGCGTGATCTGCTCGTCCACGCGGGAATTCTCGCGGAGCGCGACGAGTTGCTCGAGCGAATCGAACAGTGGCTCGAGCATGCCCTCGGTGAACGGCCCGCTCATCACATCGCACTCGTGCGACCATTCGCCACCTGGCACGTTCTGCGGCGTGCTCGCCGACGATCCAACCGACGGCCCGTCACGGTCAGCGCTGCCACTTACGTTCGGAGCCAAATCGCAATCAGTCTCGAATTCCTGACCTGGCTCGATGAACGCGGCAAGACACTGCCCACGACCGATCAAGCCGACATCGATGTTTGGCTCGACGGTGGCAGCGAATACCGTTACTTCGTAACCACATTCATAGAATGGTCGAAAGGAAGGAAGCTATGCTCCGACCTGACGGTGCCCCAAAGGCCGAGCGCCGACCCGTCGAACTTGCTCACCGAAGAAGACCGGTGGGACATGCTCGACAGGTGTCTTCACGACGACGAACTGCCTCTCGACGTCCGAGTCACGGGTGCGCTCGTCCTGCTTTACGGCCGCACAACCACCAGCATCGCTACGCTGACCTGTGGCCGCATCGACGTCGTCGACCAGGAGACCTACCTGCGTTTCGACGAAGGCCCCGCCTTGGTGCCACCTGCACTGGCCGCACTCCTGACCACCCTGCGAGACAACAGAGTCGGTCGCGAAACCTTCTACCAGACCGAACTCGCAACCCGATTTCTGTTTCCGGGAAGGTCCCCGGGCAGGCCAATGGCGTCTGCTGTCCTCGCACGCAAACTCCGCCACCACGGGATCGAACCGCTTCCTGCCCGCCACTCGGCTCGCTCGGCCTGGGCCCGCGACATCCCTGCCCCGATCGCCGCTGACCTACTCGGCGTCAACATATCTACAGCCACCAAATGGTCCAGTCGAACACGACGAGACTGGGCCGACTACCTGCTCGCTCGTTCCGAAGAGCAACAAGACGAATCATGAACGCCAAGCTGAAACAGTGAATGTGCACTTACACAACACATTCAAGGTCCTACCATCGAGCATTTCGACCAGGTTCGATCCGGGCATCGGGTCTCGACTACCTGTCCCTGTTTTCGGATACACCGACGAGTGGGCAGGTTACGTCGCCGGTGGCCCCCAAATGGGGTTGCGTCTACGATTCGGCGCTTGGGTAGGAAGCGACTGCTTCGACCTCGAACAGAATGTCGGGCATGGCCAAACCCGACACACCGATTACGGTCTGTGTCGGTGGCAGCTCCCCGCAGCTGTCATGGACAACACTTCCGATGATTCCGAGCTTCTCGAAATCCGGGCCGACGACGTAGGTTCTGAGTTGGACGATGTTGCTGTGGTCGAGCCCGTGCGAAGCCAGGGCCACGCCGAGGTTGGCGAATGCTTGTTTCACTTGGCCGGCGAAGTCGGCAGAGACGACCATGCCGTCCTTTCCGGATCCGTACTGACCGGAGACGAACACTAGGCCAGTACCGGCCGGCACTGCCGCAGTGTGACTGTAGCCGTAGGGAATTGGGTCGTGGAGCTCACTGGGGTTGATGACTGAGTGGGACATGGGTGTCACCCTTCTTGTTCGCCGAGCGCCGGCGGGTTGCCGGAAGTTTCGTGGGTATCAACTTGGAGGACGTACGCCAACTGGGAGATGACTACGTCGCGGTAATTCGTTGCAGGAAGAGGCAGGTGGCCGAGTACCGTTGGGTACAGCACGCCGACGATGTTTGCCACTGCGACTTCGACGATGGACTCGACATCGAAGCGCGGGTCGAATTGACCGCTCTCCACTCCTCGACGAACAGCGTCCGCGAAGGGTTCTCGGTACTGGGTCGCCAATGCTGTGGCGTGCTGCCGGAGTTCGGTGTCGTGGGCGGCTGCCGTCCAGAATTCCATGAGCATCCGCCAGGTCGGAACATCCGTTGCAAGGCCACGGTCCACCATCGCCACCAGTTGTTTCCATGGGTCATCGAATTGCGCCGTGAATTCGCGCATGGCTTCAACGGCAACGGAAGTGGCGCGTTGGAAAGCTTCGATCAACATGTCCTCGCGAGATCCGAAGTAGCCCTGCAAGGTGCTTACTGCGATACCGGAGGCCTCGGAGATATCTGCGTACCTGGTGCCGCTGTATCCGCGGACCGCCATAGTCGATATCACCTGATCGAGCACGAGGAGACGCTTGGGGCCACCTGCTCGTCGGTTGCGCACTGCGGCTTCGCTCATAGCCATACCGTATCACAATACGGTATGGCTAGCCGGTTCAACATCCGCCTTCGATCACGTCCACCGCCGCAAACGAGCCTCCGATTGACGTGACGGTGCGAATGGACGGGCTCGTACGGAACGGTTTCGCGCCCGCTGACAGACGGCGGGCAGATCTGAAGATGCTTGGGCTACGGGGGCGTCCACCTCGGCTCGACGTCACCAAGGCTGGGCGAGCGGTGCCTAAACTGTTGTAACAGCCAAACCGGGGAGGAAGTGTCACCGTTTCCGAACACTGCAACTTTGAATATCGACACTCCGCCAGTCAATCGAACGGAATTACGTTCGGCTCGGTGGCTTATGGCATCTCGGGTCTCGGCCGCTCCGCAGAACACACATGGGCATTGTTCTGCGACTGGTGCGCTGCCAGCGACCGGTCGTCGCTGCCTGCTACACCGTCCACACTGGCAGAGTTTCTTGACCACCACCCTGCCGCAGTCGCCACGCAGCGTCGTCGAGTATCGGCTGTCAACGCTGCCCACCGCAGTCGCGGTATGGCCGAACCCGGTCGCTCGGTCCCCATTCGGCTCGCTCTCGCAGAGCGCCGCCGGGAACGTCTCACCGAAATCCGTGGCTGCGCTGCATCGATCATCGACGGCATTCTGTCGTCTGGATGGCCATACGGGCTGTTCGGGCGACGTGATGCACTGATATTGACTTTGGTTTCTGCCGGACTGACTTACCGTGACATCAGCACTCTGCGCCGCGGCGACATCGAGGTCGCAGGGCCGGACCTGATCGTTTCCGGCCTGCACCGTGTCACCCCGACCATGCTCGGCAGTTACGGTGAGTCCGGTCCGGTGTCGGTGTACCGGCGCTGGGCGCAACTTCAGTCGATGTTCGATCGCTCCGCGAGTATCTCGATGCTCCGTGAATTTCTCGACCCCGATCGCTCACCTTCGATGTCTGCGTCTCCGGTGGTGACAGCGCAGCACGCGGAGGAGCCGCTTGTGGTTCGTATCGATCGCTGGGGCTACACACCCTGGACGCCGGAACCGCTCACAGTGCAGTCGCTGTCCGCACTGACGCGCGCTCACCTGAACGGTCGGCCGGCTGCGCATCGACCGCGCACCCTGTGGACGACGAACGACCCCGACAGTGCTGTTCTACACGGAGCAGAACCAGGTCGATCGGGCTTCGTTCTGGACAATGCCTACTACGAGCACGGGATTCGTGCCCGGCGTGACGCACACATCCGCCTCGCCGAGCTCGACGATCGGTTCGACGACATCAATGACCGCGTCGACGATCTTTTGCGCACTCTCGTCGACATTCTCGACGAACACGACGGATGGGATCGCGGCGACTGTTGATGCTGTCTCTCGGGCAACTGGCATCGGCGGACTGATTGCACTGTCGGTGTGCTGTCGACCCATGGACACAGATGTCGACTTCCGTCACCGGCTCGATGTCTACGTCGATGAGTGGGTGCCCTTGGGTCGATGGCAGCACCGTCTTCGATACCCGACCGCCGAAACGACGAGACGACCGAAGGCGCGTCCAATTGTCGTCACAGTCATCGCAAACGACTACGAGTATGAGCCCCTGAGGGTGATATCAGCACATACCCATGGGGTACATCTGACCGTGTATACATCCGATGCTCGCTGGGTCGCCTCGGATAGCTAGGGGTCTCGGATCCTGCGACGTACGTGTCGTCGATATCCGTAATTTTCTGTGGGACACCCGACAGTGGGCTGCGGGTCGATTGGTTCTGGTGAGACGAGGAGACTGGTGTGATCGCTCGATGTCGCAGGTCGGACTCGGACTTCGATCCGGGGTACGTCGTGAGCGCCCCGACCTCCTTCGACTGCGGTCCAGCCACTCGGCCGGCCGTTCGACCAACATGCGGTTCGAGGCACCGCATCCAAACCTGGCCCGTGTCGGTGACGACTCGGTCTCAGCGAGAGGCCCGCGCGATCGTGTTGCCCGCCGGATCGTCGATCACGATCGAGTGGATGTCCTCGACAGAAAGGGACGTCGCGCCGGTCACCGCTGCTGCTCGGCTCGCGGTGACCGACCATTGAGCTGCTTGCTGTCGAGCCCCGTCGTTGCCGACCACCTGGAGAGTGAGGACGCCTGCGTCGGGGAGTTGTTGGACGTCGACGTCGATCGATGTGCCCCAGGCTTTCGTGGTGAGCTCGAGCTCACCTGTGGCCCCGATGGTGCTCGACAGAACGAGCGGGCGGGCTCCCGCATCGTTCACCGTTGTCGAATCGTCGGAGCGGGCGAGGCTACTGAGCGGGACGATCGCCGCAGCGACTCCCAGAACGAGGGTCGCCGACACCGCAGTCCACACTCGCCGCCGCCTCTTCTCGGAGGTCCGTTGCTGCCTCATCGCGCTCAGCAGGTGGTCGAGTCGCTGGTCTGCACCGGCCGTCGAGTGCACCGGTGAGAGATCTGCTGGCTGCCTTCGACGTCGAAGCACACCCGCGACGGGTGCCAGTACGTCGATTTCGGTTCGGCAGGCAAGGCAGTCGTCGAGATGTCGTCGTACCGCTGCTCGGTCGTCGCGCTCGAGTCCGTCGAGTACGTACGCCCCGAGCAGTGGTCGGATCTCGTCGTGCGCTGAGCTCATGGAATCAATCCCAACTCGTCGAAGATCCGGCGTAGGGCACGTACAGCGTAGTAGGAGCGGGACTTGACCGTGCCGACCGCGATATCGAGGTGTGCGGCCACTTCGGAGACGGTTCGGCCCTCGTAGTAGATGAGCACGATGACCGCTCGATGCTCCTCGGACAACCGGTGCAGCGACTCGTCTATGAGCCACCCGTCGAGGACCCCGCCCAATTCGTCGTCGATGCACTCGGCAGCGAGTGCGATCTGGTCGTGGACAAGAGTCGGCCTGCTCGTGCTCGCCCGCCACTGATCGGTGAGCACGTTTCGCGCGATCGTCATGAGATAGGACCGCGTCGATGCTGCTGTCACATCGATGCGGTCGATCCCGCGCCACGCACGCAACATCGTCTCCTGGACGATGTCCTCGCACTGCTCGCGGGTCTGGGTGTAGCGGCTGACGAATCGAGTCACTGCATGCTGGTGCTCGCGGAAGAGCGCCGACATGGCAACTTCGGACGCATCGACGAGCTGATGGTTCTGCTGTGAGCCGGATTCGACACCGTCCACCTAACTGCCCGAGCCGGAAGCGGCATCGGTGAAACCGGTCGTGGCGGCCTCGACCATGTCGAGAACGGGATTGGTCGGCGAGATCGAATGCCGAGCAGCGAGTACACGGATATCGGGATGAGCCACGTGAACGATCCCTTCGGAGTCCTGCCACGCCACGTATCGGGCGGGGAGGTCGATCCCCATGGTCTGCTGCGCTCCGACCAGCGCAGTCGAGACCGCAGGATTACCGACGTAGGTGACCATGGTGGGCCTCAGAGGTGTCTCGGCAGCGGCGGACGCGAGATCGACGGTGGCGACTGTGGGCTGATTCTTGGCCGCGAACGCTGCCTCGTATCGAGCGATGGACGCAGCAACCGATGCATCACTGGTCTTTTCGACCAGGTATCTCGGCGCTGTGGACACATCGGTGCCCTCTGCAGCGGCCGCCGAGGATCCCGTCGCATCGGACGCGGTGGATGCCGACCCGGCCCGGAGTCCGTCGAGGGCGTCGGACGACACCGGGATACCAGCGAGCGCCGCGATGTACTCCGCGGAGTTGTATGCCAGAAACACCGTCCCGTTGGCAGCCTGCCAGACCAGGTACTTCTGTGGAAGGTCGATCGCGGCCCGTTGATCCGCGGTGATCAACGGCGACGCCGCCTTCGGATTCCCCCCGATCACCACGGTGGTCGGACGGATCGTCTTACCTGTTCCCTGTGCCAACTTCTCGAAATCCACAGTGGCTGCCACAGTCCCCACCGTCTCGAGCGCGCGCTGGACCCGAGAGACCGTGTCACTCACGGAGTAGTTGCTGGCGTACACCACCAGACCGGGTTCGGACGGTGCTGCATCAGGTGTTGAGGCGCTCGGATCCGCCGACGTGGACACCGGAGTACTCGACACAGCGACCGAACCGGTGGGTTCGGTGGAACCGCACCCGGCGAGGGCGATCATCGCCGCCGACGCCAGGAGCGACGTTGCCATACGGAACCTTGAAGTGTTTGTCAAGTCCCGGGTTTGTTAGAGACCGATCATTTGTTCTGTAGTGCAGGTTCAGTCTCGGCAGCAGCGTGCTGCTGCCAGTAGAGGTCCTCGATCTCTGTCGGTGGCCGGTGATCGAGTTCGCCGTGCAGTCGGGCGGTGTTGTACCAATGGACCCATTCGGCAGTCGCGATCTCGACGGCGTTCGTCGATCGCCACGGGCCCTTCCGGTAAATCAGCTCGTGCTTGTACAGCGAGTTCAGGGCTTCGGCCATCGCGTTGTCGTAGGAGTCCCCGCGCGAGCCGACTGAGGCGACGGCGCCGGCCTCGTCGAGGGCCTGGGTGTAGCGCACCGCTCGATACTGGACTCCGCGGTCGGAATGATGAATCAGGCCAGTGATGTCCTGGCCGGTCCGACGCCGCAGCCACAAGCCCATCGCGAGGGCGTCGATCGCCAGGTCGGCGAACATGCGGGTCGAGGTCTGCCAGCCGACGATCATCCGCGAGAACACGTCCAAGACGAATGCCACGTAGACCCAGCCGGCATCGGTGCGGACGTAGGTGATGTCGGCAACCCACAGCTGATTCGGCGCTGTCGCGGCGAATGCGCGGTCAACGAGATCACCGGGGTGTTCGGTCTCGGCCGCTGGTTTCGTGGTGCGCGGGAACTTCCCGCGCACCACCCCACGGATTCCCAGGTCACCGCACAATCGTTCGACCGTGCACTTCGCGACCGTTATCCCTTTGCGGGCGAGTGCGGCGCGGATCTTGCGGCGCCCATAGATACCGCCGGAGTCTTCGTAGACGTCCATGATCTGTTCTTTGAGTTCCTCGTCGCGCAGGGCGCGGGCCGATGGACCGCGGCCTCGGGCGGCGTAGTAGGTCGATGGCGCGATCGCGCATCCGGCCTCGGTGAGGGCGGTGCAGATCGCCTCGACGGGCCATCGACGGCGGTACTGGTCGATGAAATCGACGATCAGCGGCGTGGCCGGTCGAGCTCGGCCGCGAAGAAAGCCGACGCGGTCTTCAAGATCGGCGGATTCAAGCGGTCAGTGCAACGAGTCCTGTGAGATGAGGCAGTCACTGATCACAGGAGGATCCGGATGCAGGGCAAGCACGGTCATCTCAGTCGGGAGCAGAAGCGGCTGGCACTCAGGCTGCATGCGAGGGGTTGGCGGCTGGTCGACATCGCCAAGGAGATCGGCTGCAGCGCGCCGATGGTCGGGATCATGGCCCGCACCGGCAGGCACGCCGACGCCAAGCCGTTCGGCTGGGAGCCACGCCAGGGCTGCCTGACGATTGACGAGCGCGAGCAGATCCTGGTGGGGATCAATCGTGGCGACACCTTCACCGCGATCGCCGAGCACCTGGGGCGCGCGGTGTCGACCATCAGCCGCGAGGTGAAGCGCGGCGGTGGTCGCTGCGGCTACTCGGCATGGCATGCGCACGAACGCGCTCGCGATCAAGCTCGTCGGCCGAAGTCTTTCAAGCTCGCGTCAGGCCGGTTGCTCGAGGAGGTCTCCAGCCGGCTGGAGCAGTTGTGGTCCCCCGAGGAGATCGCGGCGCGCCTACGGTTGGATCACGCCGATGATCCGGAGATGCGCGTGAGCCACGAGACGATCTACCAGTCCCTGTTTGTCCAGGGCCGAGGCGAGTTGCGCCGCGAGTTGGCGCGGTGTCTACGGTCCGGAAGAGCGGCCCGAAAGCCCCGCGGCACCACTGACGGCCGCGGCCGGATCCCCGGCATGGTGATGCTCAGCGAACGCCCCGCAGAAGCCGACGACCGCGCCGTGCCCGGACACTGGGAAGGCGACCTCATCCTTGGCGAGGGCAGCCGCAGCGCGGTCGGGACGCTCGTCGAGCGATCGACGCGGATGACGCTGCTGTTGCACCTCCCAGATGGCAAGACAGCCGAGCAGGTCGAGGCAGCGATGCGCGCCGCGATCAGCAAACTACCGTCCTCGTTGGCCAGAACGATCACCTGGGACCAGGGCGCGGAGATGTCGCAGCACGCGGCGTTCACCACTGCCACGGGTATCCCGATCTACTTCTGCGATCCCCACTCGCCCTGGCAGCGCGGGAGCAACGAGAACACCAACGGCCTGTTGCGTCAGTACCTGCCCAAGGGCACCGACCTGAGCGCCGTCACCCGCGAGGAGTTGGACGCGATCCAGGACAGCCTCAACAGCCGACCGCGCAAGACTCTGGGCTATCTGACACCATCAGAGAAGCTCGCAGAGCTTCTTGCGCCCACCGCTTGAATCCGCCATCTCGTTCGCCCGCCGCAACTCCGCGTTCTCACGCTCGAGCTGACGGATCCTCTCGATATCGGAGACCGTCTCCACGCCAGGGGTTTCGGCTTGGCCCTTCTCGACGCGGCGGACCCAGTTCCGCAGAGTCTCGGGGTGGATATCGAGTTGCTTGGCGATCCGCGCCAACGCACCCGGCGCGGTCGCAGGATCGCTACGGGCATCGATGGCCATCCGCGTGGCACGGTCCCGCAACTCCTTCGAGTACTTCGATGGGCGAGGCATGAAACAAGTGTCCCTTCCGGTCAAACCTGCCTCCATCAAACCCGGGACGATTCAGTTCATCACGTGTCCTGTCCTCGGGCCCACGACTGCTGTGGGCTTCACTGTGGTGTACGCACACCGAGCCTGAGGGGTTCACCCGAACCGAAGATCCTCCGGCGATTGCTCCCCGCAATCTCGGTGCCACTCGGCGCGGAACGCGCTGGCTCTGCGCTCGCCGCCTCACATCAGTCCGTCGCTCAGTTTCCGGACTCATTCCAGAAAAGTCATGCATACTGGTCGATGTGAGCTCATCGTCGAACTACTCGGAGATGCTGCGTAGTGCTGCGCTCAGAGTCACCCGCCCCCGTCTGGCGGTGCTCGACGTGGTGCACGAACATCCGCACGTCGACACCGACACCGTCTACGGAGCCGTTCGGGCCACCCTGCCCGACGTCTCGCGCCAGGCCGTGTACGACGTGCTCCGCGCTCTGACCATCGCGGGACTGGTCCGGCGCATTCAGCCGTCGGGTTCGGTCTCCCGGTACGAGAGCAGGATCGGCGACAATCATCACCATCTCGTGTGCCGCAAGTGCGGCGCGATCGCCGATGTGGAGTGCGCCGTCGGCGAGGCTCCGTGCCTCACTCCGTCGGAGGCCCCTGGTTTCGTCGTCGACGAGGCAGAGGTCATCTACTGGGGCCTGTGCGAGAACTGCTCCACCAGCGTCAGCCCCTGATGTCGCGGCGCGGGAGCGCCGCGGAAATCAGATCATTCACCATCTTCTGGAGGGAAACTCGTGTCCGAGGACCACACAACACGCGAAAAAGAGATGAACCAGGACCAGCCACAGGAGTCGGGTGGCAAGTGTCCGGTCATGCACGACTCGATGCCGGCACCCGTCGAAGGCGGAAGCAACCGCGAGTGGTGGCCCAAGTCCCTGAATCTGAAGATCCTCAAGAAGAACCCGGCAGTCGGCGACCCCATGGGCCCGGACTTCGACTACGCAGCCGAGTTCAACTCTCTCGATCTCGCTGAGGTCAAGCGCGACATCGAAGCCCTGATGACGAACTCGCAGCCCTGGTGGCCCGCGGACTTCGGTCACTACGGCCCGTTCTTCATTCGCATGGCGTGGCACGCAGCGGGCACGTACCGCAAGCAGGACGGACGCGGCGGTGCCGGAGCGGGCATGCAGCGCTTCGCGCCTCTGAACAGCTGGCCCGACAACGCGAGCCTGGACAAGGCCCGCAGGCTGATCTGGCCGATCAAGCAGAAATACGGCCGCAAGCTCTCCTGGGCCGACCTGATCGTGCTCACCGGCAACGTCGCCATCGAGTCCATGGGCCTGCCGACCTACGGCTACGCCGGCGGACGCGTCGACGCCTGGGAGCCGGACGAGGACATCTACTGGGGCCCGGAGCAGACCTGGTTGGGCGACGAGCGCTACTACGGTGACCGCACCAGCCTCGAGGGCCCGCTGGCCGCAGTGCAGATGGGTCTGATCTACGTCAATCCCGAAGGCCCGAACGGTAACCCGGATCCGGTGCAGTCCGCACTGGACATTCGCGAGACCTTCGGCCGCATGGCCATGAACGACATCGAGACCGCCGCGTTGGCCATCGGCGGACACACCTTCGGCAAGACGCACGGCGCTGCCGATCCCGAGGTGCACATCGGTGCCGAGCCGGAAGGCGCTCCCCTCGAACAGATGGGCCTCGGCTGGAAGAACAGCTACCAGAGCGGTGTCGGTGCGGACGCGATCACCAGTGGCCTCGAGGTCATCTGGACCCCCACGCCCACCCAGTGGGACAACTCGTTCCTCGAGACCCTGTACGGGTTCGAGTGGGAGCTCTACAAGAGCCCAGCCGGTGCACACCAGTGGCGCCCGAAGAACGGCGAGGGCGCGGACCTCGTTCCCGATCCCGCCGATCCCTCCAAGCGTCGCCACCCGTCGATGCTCACCTCCGACATCGCGATGCGCGTCGACCCGATCTACGAGCAGATCACCCGGCGGTGGCTCGATCATCCCGAGGAGCTCGCAGAGGAATTCCAGAAGGCCTGGTTCAAGCTCACCCACCGCGACATGGGACCGGTCACGCGTTACCTCGGCCCCGAGGTTCCGGCGGAGCCCCTGCTCTGGCAGGACCCGATCCCGGCCGTCGATCACGAGCTGATCGGTGACGCACAGATCGCCGAACTGAAGCAGGCCATCCTCGGATCCGAATTGACTCAGGATCAGCTGATCTCGGCTGCGTGGGCGGCGGCGTCGTCGTTCCGCGTCAGTGACAAGCGCGGCGGTGCGAACGGTGGCCGTCTGCGTCTGCAGCCGCAGGCCGGCTGGGAGGTCAACGAGCCCGACGAGCTCGCACAGGTCATCCGCGTTCTCGAAGGAATCCAGCAGTCATTCTCCGGAACTGTGTCCTTCGCCGACCTCGTGGTACTCGGTGGCGTCGCAGCCGTCGAGCAGGCCGCCAAGAACGCCGGCGTCGACATCACGGTCCCGTTCACCCCGGGCCGCATGGATGCCACGCAGGAGAAGACGGACGTCGACTCGTTCTCCGATCTGGAGCCCAAGGTCGACGGTTTCCGTAACTTCCTGGGCAAAGGCCAGAAGCTGCCGGCCGAGTTCAACCTGGTCGATCGGGCAAACCTGCTCTCGCTCAGTGCGCCCGAGATGACCGTGCTCGTCGGTGGTCTGCGCGTGCTCGGTGCGAACTTCAAGAAGTCGACGCACGGCGTTCTGACCGACAAGGTCGGCACGCTCACCAACGACTTCTTCGTCAACCTCCTCGACATGGGCACCGAGTGGGTTCCCGCCGCCGAGGAGGGCATCTACGAGGCCAAGGATGCCGCTACCGGTGAGAAGAAGTGGACCGGAACTCGCAACGATCTGGTCTTCGGCTCGAACTCCGAGTTGCGCGCTGTCGCAGAGGTTTACGCTTGCGATGACGCCAAGGACAAGTTCGTCCGCGACTTCGTCGCGGCGTGGGACAAGGTCATGATGCTCGATCGCTACGATCTGGCCTGATTTCTCCATCGAACCCCATCTTCACCCCCGTACCGACTCTCGGTGCGGGGGTGAAATGGGTTCAGCGTCGGAGCCTCGGCGTCGTTGCGAAGTCTCGGTGGGCTGATCTCGTCGCCCCTACATCCTGGGTTGTTCGCCGTGGGTGCGCGACAAGTGTGGGTGGATGGCAGAGAAGCAACTTCTCGAGTTCGTCGAGACCGAGATAGCCGGGCGTGGCCGGTAGTTCGTGCCGCGAGGATGGTGGTCCTTGCTCCCGTTCAGGCCACTTTCGTGGCGTGAAGACGCTCGACAAGACCGAGAGTGAACCGGTCGATGTCCTCGATGGAGAAGCTCTCGTCACCGGTGATCACGAGCGAGGGCCGGCGCAGAAAGTGCTCGCCGCCGATCGGGACGCTCACCAGTTCCAGGGCGCGTTGGATCCATCGAACCGGCCGGATCGACGAGGCGACGTGATCGGCGAGTAGCAACGTTCCACCCGGACGCAGCACCCGCGACATTTCCGCGAGCGCGATGTCCGTGGCGGGGATGGCGCAGAGTGAGAACGTGCACACCACGGTGTCGAAGGATGCATCGGGAAAGTCGAGAGCATGAGCGTCCCCGAGCGTCAGGTGCGCATCCGGTCTGACGTCGGCGGCGCGAAAGTGTGCCTGCGCGAGCATGTCCGGACTCAGCTCGATTCCGGTCAACGATGTCCCCGCCGGGTAGTGCTCGAGATTGAGTCCCGTTCCCACTGCGACCTCGAGAACCTGGCCTCGGGCGCGACTGCAGATCCAGGATCTGGTGTCGCGGAAAAGGACTCGGTCGAGGAAGGTCATGTGCTTGTCGTAACCGGCCGCTTGCTTGTCCCAGAATCGTTGCCATCGGGCGAGACGGTGCGTCGAATCGCCGACCATCGCTCAGTGCTCCCGGCCGGGAGCGATGGGTGCCGCGGCGGTGCGTGAGGCCTCGGACTCGGGGTGCGCCGCCAGATAACGCTTCTTGACCAGCTCCGATTCCTGCGCTTTACGGGAGTTCGTGAGATCGCGGGGCAGCATGTGTCGCACGAGGCGGCGTTGCCGATTCTCTTCCATGTACGAGGCGGTGAAGAACAGCGAGAGCAGGACCGCCAGAAGCACCATGGAACCACGCAACCACAGTTCACCCGGAAAGAACATGAACACGGCGTAGATGGGAAGAAACGGAACCTGGCCGCGGATCAGGTGCCGAACCACGGCGTGATTGCCCGTCAGATCGTTGGCCACCCAGTCCGTCATGGTCGAGGGCAGAGTGCGGCCGAAGGCGTAGCCGACCCACTGCCACGGCAAAGGGCGGGTCCTGTTGCGGTTCACCGGGTCGGGGTCGCTGTGCTCTGACGCATCCCCAGCCGCTTCATCAACAGGCTGGCCGGGCACCATCCGACTGCGGAATACAGCAGCAGATTCCCGCCGACGAATGCTGTCAGGACATGCCAGCGGCGGTCGTGAAGGGAACCGGCGGCGAGGCTGGCAAGGACCATGGTGCCCGCCAGCGCGGGGACTGCGCGTTCGATACTCGGTCCGCCGGGGCCGGTGAGGGTGTCGGTGCATGACATGCGGTAGATCCTCGCTTCTCTGCGTGTGGTGCGGTCGTCCGTGCATACCCTAGGGGGTAGATACGATGATACCAGCATACCCCTGGGGGTACTGTGTTACGGTTCCTCCATCTTCCCGACCAGTAAGGGCACGATGTGAGTTCCACCGACGTTCGAACCGACGAGAGTTCTGCAGACAACTCGCCGCCAGGAATCACCGGCGGGCCGTTGGCGCGCTTCGGTGCGCGCATGGCAGGCAACTTCAAGTGGGTGGTCACCGCGTGGCTCGTGGTCATCATCGGATTGGGAGCGTTCGCCCCGTCGGTGTTCGGATCCCTCGCCGGTGCCGGGTGGCAATCCAACGGATCGGAGTCGGTCCAGGTTCGCGAACTCGCACAGGAGCACTTCGGCGGGAACTCCTCGGCCGCGATCCAGGTGGTCGTGCATTCGGACACCGAGCAGGTGACCGATCCCGCTGTCGCGGCGGTCATTTCCGAGGTCACCGACATTCTGGCCGCCGATTCGCGGATTTCCGAGGTGATCCCCCCGCAACCGGGAATGTCGATCAGCCCCGACGGACACACCGGGATCCTCATCGGTGGAGCGAACGGGACCACCGACGAGATGGTGAAGGCCGTCGACGATCTCAAAGGTGAGCTGACCGCAGCCTCCACGGACTCGATCGAGGTCTACCCGACCGGAGCATCGGCACTGTGGAGTGACTTCAACAAGGCCAACCACGACGCGATGATCAAGGCCGAAATCATCTCCTGGCCCGTCACATTGGCGATCATGGTGCTCGCGTTCGGATCGCTCGTCGCGGCAGGTCTGCCCTTGCTGTTGACTCTGGCCGGCCTCGTCGCATCCGCGGGTGGTCTGGTTCTGCTCAACGAAATCACACCGATCTCGGTGTGGGCGATGAACTTTGCGATGATGTTCGCGCTGGCGCTCGGTATCGACTACGCGCTCTTCCTCGTCGTCCGATTCCGGGATGCGCTCCGCAAGACCATCGACGCCGGACGGATCGACCCCCAGCGTGCAGTGGCAGAAACGATGGACACGGCAGGCAAAGCAGTCCTGCTGTCCGGCCTGACCGTGCTGATCAGCCTGTCCGCCGTGCTTCTGGTACCTGCACCTGCGGTACGCACGATGGCCGTGGGCATCATGCTCGCGGTGGTGTTCGTTCTCGCGGCCACCCTCACACTGCTCCCCGCAGTTCTGGGCAAGCTCGGACCGAAGGTCAATGCCGGCTCCCTCCCGTACGCGAAGCGACAGGTGCACCGCTCGCCGAAATTCGCGACCTGGGGTCAGTTGCTGCACAAGCATCCGTGGCCGTTCGCCATCGGCTCCCTGCTGATTCTGGTGGCGCTGTCGATTCCGGCACTGGGTCTCAAGGTCGCCATGCCGTCCATTTCGGTTGTCCCCGAGGACGCTCCGGTCCGCCAAGGCTACGAACTGGTGCAGGCACAGATGGGCGAAGGCGCACCAGGCATGCTGCAGATCATCGCCCCCACGGCGGAGGCAGAGCAGACCGCACAGATCGCAGCGAGCGTCGACGGCGTATCGATGGTGACGCCGCCCATGCCCGCCATGGACGGATCCGATTACGTCATGCTGCAGGCCATCCCGAACGTGGACCCGTCGGACCCCGCACTCGAGACCACACTCGACGCCTTGCGCGCCGAGCTGCCCGAGGGAGCGATCGTCGGCGGTGCACCCGCGGAGAACCTGGACCTACAGACCGCGTTGAACGAGTACCTGCCGATCGTGGTGTCGGTGATCCTCGTGCTCGGATTCCTGCTGCTGCTGATCGCGCTCCAGGCACCGCTGATCGCCCTGCTGGGGACCGTGGTCAGCCTGCTGTCCACCGGCGCAGCATTCGGTGTGGCGAAGCTGATCTTCCAAGACGGTCACGGGGCGTCGCTGCTCGGATTCACCCCGCAGGGATTCCTGAACGGTTGGGGCCCGGTGTTCTTCTTCGCGATGATCTTCGCAATCGCGATGGACTACACGGTGTTTCTGCTGTCGAGCGTCAAGGAACACTACGAGAACACCGGTGATCCGCACGGTTCTCAGGTCGACGGAATGGCGCATTCGGGTCGGGTGATCTTCGCGGCCGCAGCGGTGATGATCGCGGTGTTCTTCTCGTTCGCGCTCGCCGAACCACTGCCACCCAAGGAGATGGGCATCATTCTGGGTGTCGCCGTATTGCTGGACGCGATACTCATCCGCTTGGTTCTGCTGCCGGTGCTCCTGCGCCTGACCGGCCATGCCGCATGGTGGTCACCCACGTGGCTACGAGCAGTACTACCCAAGATCGGCTTCTCGCACAGCTGAGACGCTCGCACAGTCGAGATGCTCACCATGGTGGTGGCCGATACCGTCCGGCGTCGGCCACCACGACCACTCTTACCCCTAGGGGTAACCTGGAGTTTCATCGAACGAAGGACTGAACGACATGACCGGTGACACCGAAAGCATCGCGTTGGTACTGAACCGTCTGCGGCGTGCGCAGGGTCAGCTCGCAGGAGTGATCTCGATGATCGAGAGCGGCCGTGACTGCAAGGACGTCGTCACCCAGCTGGCCGCGGTGTCGAAGGCTCTCGACCGGGCAGGCTTCAAGATCGTCGCCACCGGACTCCGTGAGTGCATCACCGGGGCGGAAACAGGGGAGAAGATGAGCGAAGCGGAGCTCGAGAAGCTCTTTCTCGCCCTCGCCTGACAACGGTCCGATCACCCCCGCATCGATGCACGGGGGTGATCGGACCGAGGCAGGACAGCCGGTTCGAGATGGGGTGCTCGGGCCCGCGACGTGTCAGCTCCTGCGCGCTGGACCGGGATGCTCGGGTGGGCGGGTGAACACCACACGAGCCCAGAGAACGGTGGACAGCAGGGCTGCCACCGCCCCCAGATACAGGCCGATCGATGGACCCGCCACCGTCGCGGTCGGTGCCAGTGACTGCCGAGCCCAGATCGCGAGCACACCGAACACCGTGGTGACACCGTTGCCCGCCAAAGCCAGAGCGGCCCACCGAAAACGCCGAACCAGACGCGCGATCGAGGCCGCTACGACGGTGAACGTGAGAGTGAATGCGGTGAACAGTGTCGCCAACACACCCGCTGATTCCGCGTCGGCGCTTTCGGTGCGCAGAAGAACGTCGTACCCGTGTGCGCCGCCGGTGTGCGGAAGCACCACTCCGAGCACGGCCGCCGACACCAGAACGAGCAGATACGGGGTGACCCGGGTGATCACCACCTCCGGTATCACGCGTCGTTCGATGGCCTCGAACACCGACCGATAGTGGCTCAGGTCGCCCTCGCGGTCGTAACTGTGCGGCGGTCGACCGTTCACGCTCGGCCGGTGAGAATGGCATTCCAGTACAACGCCGGCAGTCCGCGTCTCTTGAGGAACCACATGTCGCGGCGTTCGCGGGTGGTGTCGATCAGCGGTATCGAGGGAGCCGGCTGCATCGTGTAGTCGAACTCGGCCAGAAGCATCGTCTTACGAGAGGTGGTCAAGGGGCAGGAGGCGTACCCGCCGTACTGTGCGGTCAGTGGACGGCCGGCGATGCTCGCCTGCAGGTTCTCGGCGACCACGGGTGCTTGCTTGCGGATGGCGGCACCGGTCTTGGAATTCGGTGACGATCCGGCGTCACCGAGGGCGAAGATGTTGTCGAATCTGTTGTGACGCAGTGTGTTCTTGTCGATCTGGACGTATCCGGCTGGATTCTCGGGGTCCGCTATGGGGCTGGCCTTGATCCAGTCCGGTGCAGATTGGCGCGGTACGACGTGGAGCAGATCGTAGGGTAGCTCGTCGGTGGTACCTGCACTGTTGTCGGTGATCGTCACCGACCGGCCGTCCGGATCGACAGCGGTGACTTCGCTGTTCTTGCGCACCTCGATGCCGTAACGCGCCACGACTCGTTCGAGCTCCTCGGCGAACACCGGTACCCCGAACATTCCGGGTGTGGGCAGGACGAGGACAACTCGGATGGCATCGAGCACGCCCTGCTCGCGCCAGTAGTCGGCCGCGAGGTACGCGATCTTCTGCGGGGCACCCGCGCATTTGATGGGGCCGGAGGGCATCGTGAACACGGCGGTGCCCGACCGCATCTTTTGAATCATCTGCCACGTCTTGGGTGCGAGATCGTAGCGGTAATTGCTCGAGACCTGCGGGGTGTCGATCGATTCGGCCATGCCGGACACCGAATCCCAGTCGAGCTGGATGCCGGGGCACACCACCAGGTGGTCGTAATGGATCGTAGTTCCCGAGGAGGTGCTGACCGTCTGGGCATCGGGGTCGACCCCCTCGGCGCGATCCTTGATCCAGCCGACGCCCTGGGGCATCACCGACGCCTCGCTGCGCGCACTCTCCGAGGCCGGGGCGCGGCCTCCACCGACGAGCGTCCACAAAGGTTGGTAATAGTGGGTCTCTGCCGGCTCGATGATGCCGATGTCGGTCATTCCTGCTCGCCGCAAACGTGCCGCGAGCGAAATACCGGCGTTGCCTCCGCCGATGATCGCGACTTTGTGGTCGATGGTGTGCGCGGACATGTGGTCCTCCTGTTCGAGACACGAGCTCGGTGAGCGCTGTCTCGATTTCGGTTGATGCCGGGTGGTTCAGCTCGACGTCGGTGTGGGCGCGAGCCGTGTGGTCACAACATTGGTGGTCATTGAAGCCAGGTGCACTGCATCCACAGCAGTCGTGCTGGAAGGTCATTCCGGCGTTCGAGCAGGTGGTGCAAGGACACGTGCCGAGGTGTACGTCGCCCTCTCCTTGATTGATCGTACGGATGTACGTACATTATGGAAGAGGTTAGTCGCCAATACTGACAAACGCCACACTCGGGACGAATGAAATTTCCTCGTCCGCCCCGAGTCGGTGAGTGCCGGACGGCTGAGGAGGACGTGATGATCGGCAACCACTGCGATGTCGCTGTGAGTCGTTGCGCCTCGCTGGATCAGTCGGTTGCGATGCCCCTGGTCGCCCAGTGGAATGCCGCCCACTTCACCTCCACCCCGCAGGAATCGGAACCGTGCACCTCGCCGCACAGAACCTCCTGAAATACCCCACGGGGTACCATGAATTCTGAGACCTGTACGAACGCCACCACGATCGACAAGGAGATTTCGATGCTTCTCGAACGCATCTACGACGAAGACCTCGCCCAAGCCGGATACTTCATCGGCTGCCAGGCCAAGGGAGAGGCAGTGGTGGTCGACGCCCGCCGCGACATCGGTGTGTACCTGGACCTGGCCGATCGACATGGCATGACCATCACCGCCGTCACCGAGACCCACATCCATGCCGACTACCTGTCCGGCACCCGCGAGCTGGCCAAGGCCACCGGCGCGACCACCTACGTCTCAGGAGAGGGCGGCGACGACTGGCAGTACGGCTTCGAGGCCGAACGCCTCCACGATGGCGACACGCTGGCTCTGGGCAACATCACCGTGCAAGCCGTTCACACGCCCGGTCATACCCCGGAGCACCTCTCGTTCCTGGTGACCGACGGCGCCTTCGCCGATGCTCCGGGATACATGTTGACGGGCGACTTCGTCTTCGCCGGCGATCTCGGCCGCCCGGACCTACTCGACGAAGCTGCAGACGGTGTCGACACCCGTTTCGAGGGTGCCAAACAGATCTTCCGCAGTCTGAAGCGGTCGTTCGTCACGCAGCCGGATCATATCCAGGTCTTTCCCGGTCACGGTTCGGGCAGTGCCTGCGGAAAAGCTCTCGGCGCGCTTCCGTCGACCAGCGTCGGCTACGAACGCCGTTTCGCTTGGTGGGCCGGGTATGTCGAGCGCGACGACGAGCAGGGCTTCGTCGACGAGATGCTCGACGGTCAACCGGATGCACACGCCTACTTCGGCCGGATGAAGCGTCAGAACAAGCAGGGCCCGGTCGTTCTCGGGCCACTCTCTCCCTTGCGCGAGTACGACTCCGCAGAATTGGCACGCGCCCTCGACTCCGACGAGGTCGTCCTCCTCGACACCCGCGGCCAAGATGAGGTGCACGCCGGCGCTGTCCCCGGAGCGCTCAACATCCCCGGCATCGACAAGGCAGCCTCGTTCGGTGCCTGGGTCTACGACCCCGAACGAGAGGACACTCCACTGGTGGTGCTCGCCGAGGACCACGCCGTCGCCGACGAGCTACGTGATCACCTGCTGCGGGTCGGCATCGATACGGTGACCGGGTACGTCACGAGTCTACGAGGGCTCCCCATGACGACACCCGAGACGATCGGTGCGGACGAGCTGGATTCGTTCGACCCGGCAATGGTGCTGGACGTGCGCAACAAAACCGAACACGCCGACGGCCACATACCTGGCTCCGAACAGCTCAGCGGTGGCCGATTGCTGTGGAACCTCGACGGACTGCCCACGGGCGGTCCGATCGTGACTTATTGCCAGAGCGGCGTCCGTAACGCGGTCGCAGCCAGCGCCCTGCGCCGCGCCGGCTACCGAGTTGTCGAACTCGAGGGCAGCTACGCCGCCTGGGCCGAGCGCAACCTCGAAACAGTCTGATCGAACCCGCCCGAATCGGAGGCGGTCGTGCAGTCCGCCCCCGGTTCGGTCCGGTGCTCGCCCTGTCGGCTCGCTGCGCCACCGACGGTAGAGCAGGCCCCGGGCGAGCAGCCCCCGGGCGACACTCCTGATCCGGCACCGACTGGCCTGATCCGGGACCGACTGGGAAGCGAAACGATGACGCTCGCTACGCGGGCGGATTCACCAGGTTCGGCGCGATCTCCACCAGGCGCTCGTTCGTGGTGGGAAACAACTTTTCTCGAAGCAAGCATTGTCTCGTTGTGTGTCGGCGACGCCGACGGATGGTTTCTCGGGGACGGGGGGAGCTGCGGTCCCCGAGATCCTCGGTCGACATCGCTTCGACGCGTAGAGAGCATCACTGCCGTCCGTACGGATGTACGTACATTTGTTGTACAGTGGCCCCGAGGGTCAGCAGCCGGCGGCTCGAATTCGGATTCCGACACAGATCGACAGGAGGGCCTCTGATGGTTGAACCCGATCGCAGCGCCGCGCTCGACCGCTCCAGTGCGATGCCGCTGTGGGCGCAACTGCATGCCGATCTGGTCCGCCGAATCGGTGACGACGAATTCGCCGGCTCCGAGTTCCCGGGCGAGCATGCGTTGACGACGAGCTACGGGGTGAGCCGTCACACCACCCGCGAGGCCCTGCGGCACCTGCGGAACGAAGGAATCTTGATTGCAGAGCGTGGCCGGCCTTCTCGGTTGGCGGCTCCGCCGGTGATCGAGCAGCCACTCGGTGCGCTCTACAGTCTCTTCGCTGCCGTGGAAGCCACGGGTGTTGCTCAGCACAGCGTGGTGCGTGCACTCGAACTGCGGACCGACCCCGCGGTGGCCGCTACCTTGCAGGTCGGTCCCAAGGCTCCGCTGCTCTACCTGGAGCGCATCCGTATGGCAGGGACCATGCCGTTGGCTCTCGACCGTGCCTGGTTGCCGGGGGAGCTGGCACGCGACCTCCTGGATGCGGACTTCACTCACACGGCTCTCTACATCGAGCTCGAGAAACGCTGCGGCATCCGCCTGACCGGTGGCCGCGAGGACGTCACTGCCGTCGTGCCGGATCCGGAGGATGCGGCAGCACTCGAACTCGACTCGAAGACCGCGGCGCTGTCGATCCGCCGCTTGGGCTGCATGAATTCCCGGCCGGTGGAGTTGCGGCACACAGTGATTCGAGGAGATCGGTTCACCGTCTCGGCCACGTTCTCACCGAGCGAGGGCTATCGCTTCGTGCCGGCCACGCCGCTGCACGCCCTGTAAGCACCCACTGATCCAAGGAGCGTTGTTCATGACTGGAGCACCACCGGAAGCCGATCCGGCCGCCGCATATGCACTGATCGCCGAATCGGGAGCCATCCTGATCGATGTCCGCGAGGACGACGAATGGGCTGCCGGCCACGCCCCGGACGCCGTCCATGTACGCCTCGGCGATCTCGATCCTGCTGCCTACCCTCCTGAGCAGAAATTGGTCGTGGTGTGCCGGTCGGGCGCTCGGTCGAGCAAAGCTGTCGCGGCCCTCACCGATGCCGGTCGTACAGCGCACAATCTGTCGGGCGGAATGAAAGCGTGGCACGAAGACGGCCGCCCTGTGGTCCGTGATGACGGCACCCCCGGCGCAGTGATCTGACATGGTCGCCACCCTGGCGATTGCAGTTGCCGCAGGGATTCTCATCGGTCTTTCCCTCGGCGCGCTCGGTGGTGGGGGATCGATACTGACTGTTCCTGCCCTGGTGTATCTCCTGGCGGTCGAACCGCAGTCGGCAACGAGCGCCTCGTTGATCATCGTCGGAATCACCTCGATCATCGCGGCCATCAGTCATGCGCGAGCACGGCACGTTCGGTGGCGGGCAGCGGCAGTGTTCGGAATTCTGGGCTCGGTCACCGCCTTCGGTGGATCGATCCTCAACCGATCGGTCGACCCGCAGATCTTGCTGCTCGCGTTCGCGGCACTGATGATCGTCGCCGCCGGTGCGATGCTGCGCCGCACCCGGCGTGGACACGATGCCGACCTACCGACACCGAACCCGGCCGAGACCGCGGGAACACGCCCGGGTGCCGTTGCGGTCGCCACCAAGCCCGCGAAAGTGAAGATCACCACGTCGCAGGTAGTCAAGCTGGTCGCTTCCGCGCTCGTCGTCGGCTTCCTCACCGGGTTTCTGGGAGTGGGCGGCGGCTTCCTCATCGTCCCCGCCCTGGTTCTGGCACTGGGCTACTCGATGCCCGTCGCGGTCGGAACGTCGCTGGTGATCATCTCCATCACCAGCGCGGGAGCCTTCACCGAACGCCTCGGCACAGGTGCCACCATCCCGTGGGAGATCGTCGTACCGTTCACCCTCGCGGCCATCGCCGGATCGTTCGCAGGAAAAGCCATCAGCGACAAAGTCTCTGCCACCACACTCACCCGTAGCTTCGCAGCCCTGTTGCTCGTCGTGGCCGTCTACGTCACCGTCCAGGCCTCCATGGCCCTGTAACGCACATCGTTGTGCATCACTGAGCCTATTTCTGCGCATGCAAATGCGGGCGCATCCCACACCTAGTTCGAGGAAATCGTCGATGACCGCACTGATTCCCCGCCCTGAGGCGGCCAGGCCGTATCCGATGCGTCACGAGCCGAAGGGCTCGACGCTGTTCCAATTGGTGACCACCACCGATCACAAGACGATCGGGAAGATGTATCTGGTCACCTCGTTCGGGTTGTTCCTCATCGGCGGGTTGATGGCGCTGCTCATGCGCACCGAACTCGCCGTACCGGGGTTGCAGTTCCTGTCCAACGAGCAGTACAACCAGCTGTTCACCATGCACGGCACGATTATGCTGTTGCTCTACGCCGTCCCGGTCGCGTACGGATTCGCCAATTACATTCTGCCGCTTCAGATCGGGGCACCGGACGTCGCGTTCCCGCGGCTCAACGCGTTCGCGTACTGGCTGTACGTGTTCGGATCGCTGATCGTGCTCGCCGGGTTCATCACCCCGGGAGGTGCCGCGGACTTCGGATGGACCGCCTACACCCCACTGACGAGCGCACTGCATTCCCCCGGCGTCGGCGCCGACCTGTGGGTACTGGGGCTGATCCTGTCCGGCTTGGGCACGATCTTGGGCGCGGTCAACTTCATCACCACCGTGGTGTGCCTGCGCGCACCCGGCATGACGATGTTCCGGATGCCGGTCTTCACCTGGAACATGCTCGTGACCTCGGTGCTGGTATTGCTGGCGTTCCCGACCTTCGCGGCCGCGTTGGCCGGGCTGGCCTTCGATCGACACTTCGGTGGTCACGTGTTCGACCCGGCGACCGGGGGAGCGGTGCTCTGGCAGCACCTGTTCTGGTTCTTCGGCCATCCCGAGGTCTACATCGTCGCGCTCCCGTTCTTCGGCATCGTCTCCGAAATCTTCCCGGTCTTCAGCCGCAAACCCATCTTCGGCTACAAGGGTCTGATCTTCGCCACCCTCGGCATCGCAGCGCTCTCGATCACGGTGTGGGCGCACCACATGTACGCCACCGGAGCTGTTCTGCTGCCGTTCTTTTCGTTCATGTCCTTCCTCATCGCCGTGCCGACCGGGGTGAAGTTGTTCAACTGGATCGGCACCATGTGGCGAGGACAGGTCACCCTGGAAACCCCGATGCTGTTCAGCATCGGATTTCTGATCACATTCCTGTTCGGCGGACTGACCGGTGTGCTGCTGGCCAGCCCCCCCGATCGATTTCCACGTCACCGACACCTACTTCGTGGTGGCTCACTTCCACTACGTACTGTTCGGGACCATCGTCTTCGCCACCTACGCCGGGGTGTACTTCTGGTTTCCCAAGATCACCGGACGCATGCTCGACGAACGCCTCGGCAAGTGGCACTTCTGGACGACGTTCGTCGGGTTCCACATGACGTTCCTGGTCCAGCACTGGCTCGGCAACGAAGGGATGCCGCGCCGCTACGCCGACTACCTGCCCTCCGACGGATTCACCACCTTGAACCTGATCTCCTCGATCGGAGCGTTCATTCTCGGGCTGTCCACGCTGCCGTTCGTATGGAATGTGTTCAAGTCCTACCGATACGGCGAGGTCGCCACCGTCGACGATCCGTGGGGCTACGGCAACTCTCTCGAATGGGCCACCACCTGCCCACCGCCCCGCCACAATTTCACCGAAATACCTCGTATCCGTTCCGAGCGGCCGGCGTTCGAGCTGCACTACCCTCATATGGTCGAACGCATGCGCACCGAAGCCCACGTCGGGCTGACGGGCCACACCGCCGCTGTGCGGGCACCCTCCGAAGTGATCGCCGACGGCGTCGAAGAGGGCACCGCCAGCGGGACCTCAGGGGAGAGACGGTGACGAGCGCGCGGAGACGGCGCTCGACAGGTGCCGCTGTCCTGGTACCGGGACGGGTGTCTTACGCGATCGCGGTCGCCATGGGGTTCTACGTGCTCGCGCTGATCCTGGTGTTCACCTTCCTCGTCCCTCGACTCTCACCCGGGTCAGCGACCGCTGTCACCGCTGCCGTGGTGGCCGGCTTCGCGGTGCTGCTGATGGCGGCGATGATGTTCGCAGCCCGCACACCGCTGCATCCTGCAGCGGTATCCGTGGTCCGGGACACCGCGGCGGACCGAGAGGACGACATCGTCGAGGGGTGGGCGGTGGTCCTGGGCACCGACATCGATTCACGACGGGTGGAACTGGAAGTGACGGTGCCCGGGTCCGGAACGTACCAGTGCGATGTGCGTGCAGAACGGTCGACCGGCCGCGCACTGGTGACCGGTGCCACCATTTCGGTGTGGGTCGATCCTCACCATCGCCGATCGTTGACCTTGGTCGGGGTCGGGGTCGGTCCGAGCATCGACGACGATATGTCCGGGAACGGGAAAAGCTGATCGAGCAACCTCGCCTGCACCCCGCGGCGGCGAAAGCCACTCCAGGGTCGCAGACGTCGATCGTAACTACCCTCGACTGCCCGCCGGACGGCTGGCTGTGCCGGTGACCGACGCGAGTGTGCCTGCGCGACATCGACTTTCCCGCGACGGAGCCCCCGCTTGCCGGCGATGGCGAGTGTGGTCGTGGTGTTGCACCTGATCGGGTGGGGGCTGTTCGTTCACTACGATGCGGACCTGCGTATGCACGGTCTGGCCGGTCGGCGCGCTGCGACGGGCGAGACCACGAAGAACGACGACTCGGGTCGCAGCCCTGGCAAGACCAGGGCTGCGGACCGCGATCTACTTCTTGGAGAACATGCGGGAGAACAATCCCGGTGACTTCGGATCGGAGTCGTGCCCCTTGCAGCGATTGGACGCCGGAACGCCCCGCATCACCTGATCGACGTGTTGACCACATCCCGCCCACGTCGTTTTCCCGCACTTCTTGCACGTGACAGCCCTGCACATGAGTCTCTCCCTCGGTCGACAATTCACTTTCAATATACCCTATGGGGTATCTTTTTCCGGGTGTCGGGGATGATCGGTCATCGCGGCGGGGGTCCGCCCAAGTGGGCGACGTCGTAGACGAACTGTTCGGGTACCGCGCTGGTCCACGGCCGCAGGCCGAGTGCGGTCTTGATACCGATCAGGGCCTGTGCGATGGGTGGGCACCGGCGACACTGCCGCAGGTGCGTATCGATGCGGGCCGACGCGTCGACATCGAGACGCCCGTCCAGGTAGTCCGATGCCGCGGCGAGTGTGCGCCGGCACGCCTGGGAGTCGTTTCGCGGGTGTGCGGGACCGTCGTCGAGGGCGCGTAGCAGCTTCACCCGTGCACGGTGGATGCGCTTGTACACCGCTGCGGTGGTGAGCGCGCCGACCGCACCGATCTGTGTCGCCGTCCAGCCCTCGCCGTCGTGCAGTGCCAGGACCATTCGATCCTCGACGGTCAACGTCGCCAGCGCCGCTCGCACCGTGGATCGATCGCTGAGCGCCTGCGCGACCGTCTCGGGGTGCTCGAGGTCGCTGATCGATACATCGATGTCGCCCGTGCCCGATGGTTCGGTGCGCTGAGTCTCCGCGCGTGCGGCCACATCGCGGGCACGGTTGATCGTGATCCGGTAGAGCCACGTCGTGAGCGCCGATTCGGATCGAAACGTTCTCCGGTTGCGCCATGCGCGTTCGAGGACGTCCTGCACCAGATCGTCGGTATCGGCCGGTGATCGTGTCATCGCGGCTGCGAAGCTACGAAGAGTCGTGCCCTGGTCGATCAGATCGCGCGCGAAGCGCTCGTCGTATGCCGCGCTGTCGAGGTCGGGGCTGGGGTAGGGTTTGGCTGTTCGCGCGAGGAGCCGTGGATCGGTCCACTTCGGCGTTCTCGCCCGTCCAACAGTGAAAGTCCCTCTACAGAACTGGAATCATCATGTCGTTCGTCGAATTCATGCGCAGTACTGCCGGGCGCGCACTGCGTATCGTGGTGGGAATCGCTCTGATCGTGGTCGCCGTCGTGCTCGGCGGTGTCGGGGGCATCGTGGTGGGAGTGATCGGCGGTGTCTTCGTGCTGACCGGGGTGATCAACGTGTGTCTGCTCGGTCCGTTGTTCTCCGTCGATCTTCGAGGTCGTCCCAAGACGTCCTGAACGGGGTGTGCGGGCGGGCAGCTCAGAAATGGGGGATCACCTTGAATGCGGTGTACCCGTCGCTGCTCTGGGCCAATGCGACACCGTTCGAGGTCACTGCTGTCGGTGCGGCGCTCGGTGATGTGCCGGTGACGCGGCCGGAGGTCGCATCGATGGCAGTCACCCGCGAGTCCGACGCGCCGTAGACGATGCCGCCGACCAGAGAGAAGCGGTCGGCACCGGGAAATTGATCGGCGGTGAAACCTCGGGTGCCGTACTGCTCGAACAGGACAGCGATGCCGTCGTCGGTGAGGTCTGCGGTGGTGATCATCGTCGCCCCGCTACTGCTGTCGGCGGTCATCACCATCGGACTGCGGCTACCGCTGATCCATCGGAGCTCGGCATCGGAGAGGCGATAGACCGCCTGGATCGGTTCGGGACGGGTCGGGATCGTCCATGCCACGACCACTGCATTGCCGGCGGTGGCGACGAATCGTGCGGTCCCGGGGATCGCTGCGGGGGGCGGGGTGAGGGTGTCGGTGGACCAGGCGGTGTTGCCGGTGTCGGCGGTCACGATGCGCGCTGTGTCGCCGTCGACGGTGACCGCGTATCCACCGGATTCGGAGATCGCACCCGTCAGGTCGGTGCGGTGTCCGTCGGTCGCCGAGATGGCGGCCACGGCCGCGGGCTTTGCTGTCTGCGAGCAGTCGGCGTCGATCAGCAGTCCGGACCCGGTCAGGCAGCCTGCAGCGGAGACCGGGCCCCATACGAGGTCGCCGGTGCGGGTATCGCGGGCGGTCACCGTGGCCGGTGCACCCGAACCGGGATCATCGATGTCCTCGGTGATCAACAGCTCACGGTTGTGTGTGCTCGTCACCGCGAACTCGTCGCGATCGGCGGGTACGTCCACGCCGAATCGTGGTGTGCCGGTGTCGTCGAGTACCTGCACCCGGTGCGAACCGGATGCGTCCGAGGAGTCGACGACTCCGACGAACCCGTCCTCGACGATGTGAGGCTGCGACAGGAACGGGATCGACCACAGGGCCGTGTCTCCGAAGCCCGGCGGCGGCGCGGCCGGCGACGACGGATGTGCCGCCGGATCGGTGCCCGTGGTGTCGGGAGCAGGTGAGGAACTGCACCCCGACGCCAGCGCGACGGCGCACAGTGCAACGGTCCCGATCACCGCCGCCGCTCTGCCGATACGGTGCGCACCCATCTATGCGGTGGTGCTGTCTCCGCCGAGTGCCATGATCGCGCTCTGCAGCAGTGCAGTGGCCCGGTCGGCGACCTCGGCCAGGCCCGCTGCATCCGAGAGCCCCACCATCACCTGGGGGTTCATCGCTTCGACGATCGTGCTGCTGCCATCGGCCCGCACCACCACGTTGCACGGCAGCAGCAACCCCACCTGCCGATCGGTGTCGATCGCAGCCTTCGCCAACTGCGGATTACACGCTCCGAGGATGACGTAGCGTTCGATGTCGGCGTCGATCTTGCTCTTCAACGTCGACTGCATGTCGATCTCGGTGAGCACTCCGAATCCCTGTTCGGCGAGTGCCTCACGGGTTGCGTCCACGGTTTCCTCGAACGGCATGTCCACGCGGGTACCGATGGCCAATTCGGTCATAGTTCGTTCGGTTCCTTTCGATCGGTTCGGGTGCCGGTCACCCGATGGTCGGTGCACGGGTGAGCAGGCGTCGCCCGGTCATGCTGCGCAGGACGCGGAGGTGCAGTCGCGTTTGCGCCATCGCACGATCACCGCTGCTGTCAGCATTGCCAGGGACACCCCGGCAAGGATGGGTTGTATCGGTGCCCACAACCCCAGTGCACCCGAGGTGCCGAGCGCAAGAAGTACCAGCTTGTTGCACACCGGACACCCGACGGCGAAGAAAGTCAGGACCACACCGAGAGCGGCGGGTGTGCCGGTCCGCTCGACCTGCGCGGGTTTGTCGATCCCGAACCACAGTGCGGTCAACAGGGCCGTGGCCAGCAGAACCGGAAGCTCCCACGCCCGCACCGGCACCTCACGGCCGAAGACCGGCGTGTCGATGATGTCGGTGGGAATGCCCACCACCAACACCGTGACCACACCGGCGACTGTGCCGCGCAGTACCCGCGCCCCCCAACCCCGGAAACGATCGGACTCGGCGATCACCCCGTCACCGGAACGGCCGGCAGCATCGACGTCGAGACGGTCGGAGGTGGCGGGCTCTGTCATCGGCTGGGATCTCCTACGAGGTGTAGTTGTGTGAGTAGGGTGACACTGTGAGGCTATACCCAGATGGGTATCGCTGCCAGTATCCGACTGCCGAAAGGTATTGCATGACTTCGACATCTCGCTCCACTCGCCGCCGCGACATCGTGCTCCTGGCCATCGCCGTCGTGGTGGCGGCCGTGCTCGTGGGAGCTCTCGTACTCGGAACGACCGGTGGCGACGAGCAGTCGGAGGCGGCACCGGACGCCGGGTCGAGCAGCGCGAGCGGACCGCCGGTGATGGGACCGCTCGGCGATCTGGCGCACCGCGAGCCCGATGATCCGATGGCCCTCGGCGACGTCGACGCCCCGGTGGTGATGATCGCCTTCTCGGACTTCCGGTGTCCGTTCTGCGCCCAATTCAGCCGGGACACCGAGCCGCAGCTGATCGACCGATACGTCGACACCGGCACCCTGCGCATCGAATGGCGAGACCTACCCATTTTCGGGCAACAATCGTTCGACGCCGCCCGGGCCGGACGCGCCGCCGCCGCCCAGGGCAAGTTCTGGGAGTTCACCCGCGCCGTCTACGCCGATGCTCCCGAAACCGGTCACGCAGACCTGACACTGGAGTCGCTGCAGAGCTACGCGCAACAGGCCGGGGTACCGGATATGGCTCGGTTCACCGCCGACGCCACCGGCACCGCATTCGACGCCGCGATCACCGCCGACTCCACCGAAGCGCAGTCGCTGGGTATCCCGGCCACTCCGGCGTTCTCGGTCAACGGAGATCCGGTTCTGGGCGCGCAACCGTTCTCGGAATTCGTCGATCTGATCGACGCGGCAGCCGGCGCGTAGGGCGGCACGATGTCGCAGATCGGACTTCTCGGAGCATTTCTCGGCGGGCTGCTGGCACTTCTCAGTCCATGCTCGGCCCTGCTACTTCCTTCCTTCTTCGCGTACGCCTTCGACGGGGCCGGCAAGCTCGCCGGCCGCACCGGGATCTTCTACCTCGGGCTGGCAGCGGTCTTGGTGCCCCTCGGTGCTGGAGTCGGGGCCATCGGCTCGGCGATCACCCGGTATCGCGAGGTCACCACGATGATCGGCGGCGTGGTCATCATCGCCCTCGGAGTGATGATCATCGTCGGTCGCGGCTTCGCGCTGGGGTCCGCTCAGAGAGCAGCCGCGCGCATCGACGTCTCCTCCACCGGATCGGTGTTCGCCCTCGGCGCGGTCTACGGGCTCGCAGGGTTCTGCTCGGGACCCCTGCTCGGCGCGGTCCTGACCGTTGCCGTCGCCGGCGGTCAGGCCGTATACGGCGGAGTGCTCATGGCACTCTACGCAGCGGGGATGGTGATACCCCTGTTCGTGCTGGCGCTGGTCTGGGACCGATTCTCGCTCGGATCACGAACGTGGCTGCGCGGCAAGGAAATCAGCATAGGACCGCTGAAAACGCACACGACGTCTCTGATATCGGGGGTGCTTTTCATCGGTATCGGAGTGCTGTTCCTGCTCACGGAGGGCACAGCGAACCTCGGCGGCGTCATGGGGGTCGACAGTCAGTACTCGCTGCAGGTCTGGATCAGCGACGTGGCCGGCGCGGTACCGAACACCGCAGTGCTCCTGATCGCAGTGCTGGTGATCATCGCAGTCCTGACGGTGCGCATCGTCCGTGGTCGAGACCGCGACACCGCAGCCGAGTCCTCCGAGCTCGGTGAACGCGAGGACCGAACTCTCTGAGACGGTGTGCCTACGACACTGGAGCGGGGATGTGACGTCAGGTGTAGAGCTGTGACCATCCATCTCGCTGACGTCGAGCGAGATGGAGCACTGCAGCGGGAACCATTTCGACACCCATCAGCAGATCGTCGTCACCGAGCCCTCTGCCCTCCAGACTGTTGCGGCATGCTTTCACCGTGATGGAGGCAGAGTCGATCAACGCCCGCATCTCCAGGGAGATATCCGAACAGCGCAAGGCCGCATCGAGGCCCGGTCCGAAGCACACGACTTCGATCGTCACCGGCTCTGTCGCAGCATCGAGAAGGTTGTGGATCGCTCGCACCACGGCGGTGGGTGTGGTGTTCACCGCGAACACCACGCGCAGGGGAGTGGGATGATCGGTCACGTGAAGGTTCCGTTCTTCAGATCGCGGTGAGCTGCGGTGCCCCAGGGCTGTGCGTGGAGAAGGACATCGATGGCCCGACCCTCGCCGACCGGGCGGACCAGGTGTCCCAGTTCGCGGACCTGCAGTCCGCTCGCGGCGCGGGCGAGGTCGTCGATGGCGGGCAGGATCGACGGATCGGGTGGGCCCCCGACGCCGTGAGTGAAGTTCTCGAGCGCATGGCCGAGATACAGCAACCGTCCGCTCGGTGCGAGCCAACTCGCTGCACCGGCAATGACGGCGACCAACTCGTCGACCGGTAGATGCAGGAAGCCGATGGCCACCAGATCCACCGGTTCGGATGGTTCCCAGGTCCGGGCGTCGGCGACGGTGTAGTCGATCGCCCGATCCTCGCCGCCGCTGCGTGCCAATTCGATTGCCACAGAAGAAAAGTCGACAGCGCGCACTGTCCAGCCCGCGTCGGCCAACCATCGAGCGTGGCGGCCGTCTCCGCAGCCCAGGTCGATCGCCCGGCCCGGCGTCAGCTCCGCGAACCGCGCAGACAGGGCAGCCGCCGGGGCCGAGCCCCACGGATGCTCGACGCTGCTGTAACGCGCATCCCACTCAGATGAATCCATCTACGCACATTCCTCCAAAACACGGGCCGGGTAGTACTCGAATCCGCCAGAGTACCCCCAGGGGTAATTGGATGGTGCGCAATTTCTGAAATGACCGTGACTATGTCGGACCTGAGGGTAGAAAAAGGTCCGCGCACAAAACCATCGCAGTGTACGAGCCCGGAATCGAATGTCCTGAACTTGGACTCTGACAGAGTACGTTTAACCGCATCAGTGCAGTGAACTCTCGAAATCGTGCTGCTCTCTTCTGAAACTGACAGGTCGACCTTTCGTTATCGAATCGTTGAGTGTCTCGAAACCCGTCCGAAAACCAACTGTCTCTCAATACTTCGTGTCGTTGAGTTCTGCGACACTGTGCCCTTGTGAGCACACTTTTTATCTGTAACTTGGTTACGGTGTATCTGACTGTGAATCACATGACGGTTTAGATTGTGGGTGACACCCCTCCAGTCGGGTGTACCCGTCGATAGGGCTTACGTGGGCGTCGAGGACCGGCGTGGAGTCGTTTGAGATTGGCAGTCGGGGGCCAGCAGAGGATTGGTTCCGTGATTCATCCGGTAAGTCGTTCCCGATGTCACACCCGGGCGAACTCTCCGGGAGTTCCCTGATGCGGTTGCCGGGTCTGGGATGCTGCAATCGAGGTATGCATGTGGGCGAGCATGTATTGGTGAGTATTTCTCGGCAACTTGGGCGACCTGCCGGGATTCGCGGTCGAATCGTTGGCCGGGTAGTGAATCGACGCAATCGTGAACCTATCGCTGCCGCGGTGGAGGCTGCTGGAATCCGGGCGGGTCAAGTAGTCGCCGATGTCGGGTTCGGTGGTGGTGTCGGATTAGGGTTGTTGCTTGATCGTGTAGGGCAATCGGGCATGGTGCACGGATTCGAGATCTCCACAACGATGATCGACGGCGCACAGAGACGCTTCCGTCGCGAGGTCCAAACGCGGAGACTGTCACTGACTGCCGCGCCGATGGAGGCATTACCTGTTCCGGACGCTTCGATTGACGCGTTGATCAGCACAAATACGATCTACTTCATCGATGATGTGTTCGCCGCATTCAGTGAGCTCAATCGGATTCTCGCTGGCAACGGCTGCGCCGTTCTCGGCATCGCAGATCCGGATGCTTTGCGAGCGATGCCGTTCACGCAGTACGGGTTTCATGTCCGGGAGTTCGATGCGATTGTCGACGAACTCCAGCGAGCCGGCCTGCATGTCGAGGAGCGGATCCGCGCCGGCAGTGTCGACTTTCCCTACTGGTTACTCGTCGCACGCAAGTCGGGTGTCCGGTAGCGGTTTTCGATGGCTCCGCTGCCTGGGTGCGCCTGACCGCCTCACTGTGCGGTCCGGCTCGCCCCGCAGCTTCGGGTAGGCGACGTCGCTGAAGGAAACTCGTGGCGGACAACAGCATCAATGCTGTTCAGTCCAGGGCGGTGTGACGTGGGGAAGGCATCTTGGGCCGTGACGACCGAATGCCTGAAGTTGTCGGCCTGTGCCCCGGTCGGTGCAGGCGAGACTCGGTCTGCCACGGTCGGCGGGCGTACTGTTGGATCGACGGTGAATGAGGTGTAGCGATGATGTTCTCTAACGGCGGCCACATGGGCAGTTTCGGGCACGGTTGGATGCTGCTCGTACTGATCGCAGTCTGGGCGTTGATCGCCGTCGGAATCACTCTGGCGATCCGTTCGTCGATACGCGCCTCTTCAAAGCTGGACCCCGAGTCTGTCCTCGGCCAGCGTTTGGCGTGCGGGGAGATCTCTGACGTGGACTACACGCGGATGGTTCGGCTGATTCGCGACGACCCCCAGGGGCCTCCAAACTGGTGAGAGCCGACGAGTCGGCGCAGTGGTCAGGCCTGTGGGGTTGGTGATACTTCTCGTTGAACGGTGAGCCAGGACATGCCGTTGTGCGTGCTCCAATGTCGGTGACGGTGATCGGCCACATTCGTATCGTCAGCATCGGTTCAAGGTTTCCTCAAGATCGTCCGCGAGGGTCGCTACCCGGCGCGTCGGAGACGACTATGGGAGTGGACGTCCGCGATACATGCTCGCGGATTCAGCGCGGACCAGAAAGGCTGATCAGGATGGTTGAGGTTTCGAGGCGATCGGTGCTCATCGGAGGGTTGGCGGCGCTGGGGGTCGGCGTACTCGGCGCGTGCAGCCCGGACCGCCCTCAACGCCCTGAGTCGTCGCCGTTGCCGGGACCGCCGTTGCAGGCGTCGCCGAAGCCGGGGCAGAAGGTGGTGGAGGCGTCTTTGACGGCCCGACCGGTGGCTGTCGATCTCGGTGCGGGCATTATCGCGAACACCTGGGCCTACGGCGACGAGGTTCCCGGGCGAGTGGTTCGCGCCACGGCGGGCGACTTCCTGCGAGTCAACGTCGACAATCAACTTCCTGCGCCGACGACCGTTCACTGGCACGGCATCCGACTTCGCAACGAAGCCGACGGAGTCCCAGACGTCACGCAGCAGGCGATCGCACCCGGAAACCGGTTCGTGTACGCCTTCACGGCCCCCGATGCTGGGACGCACTTCTTCCACCCCCACGTCGGGGCACAGCTCGATCGGGGTCTGTACGCGCCGATCATCATCGATGATCCGGCCGATGCGGGCGACTACGACGCGGAATGGATCGTCGTCCTCGACGACTGGACGGACGGGGTCGGGAAGAGCCCCGATCAGATTCTGGCCGACTTTCAGGCCGAGTCCGGACCGTTGAAGTCGGGCATGGGCGGGATGGATCACTCGTCGATGCCGGGAATGAACCACGGCAATTCGTCGCTGGGTGACGCCGGAGACGTCGCCTACCCGCACTATCTCATCAACGGCAGGGTTCCGGAGGCGCCGACCGAGTTCCGCTGCCGACCGGGTCAACGAGTCCGGGTGCGACTGATCAACGCGGCATCGGACACGGTCTTCAAGGTCGCACTCGCCGACCACACGATGACGGTGACGCACAGTGACGGCCATCGGGTCAACGACAAGCAGACCGGAGCCCTGTACGTCGCGATGGGTGAGCGCTACGACGTGACCATCACCGCCGGAGATGGTGTGTTCCCGCTTGTCGCGGCGGCCGAAGGCAAGAGTGGCCAAGCCTTGGCGTTCCTGCGGACAGCTTCGGGACAGGCCCCGCCGAGCACCATCCGCCCGCGCGAACTCGAGGGTCCAGTACTTCTTGGCGCCGATGACCTGGCCGCGGCGGAATCGGCACGATTGCCCGACCGCGATCCCGACACCACACTCAAAGTCACTTTGAACGGGCAGATGTCGCCGTTTGCCTGGGGGATCAACGGCAAGAAGTACGGCCAGGACACACCGCTGACTGTCCGGCCCGGCCAGCGGCTGCGAATGCAGATCACGAACTCGACGATGATGGTGCATCCGATGCACATCCACGGCCACACCTGGTCGCTGCCCGACCGATCGGGTTTGCGCAAGGATACGGTGCTGATCCGTCCGATGGGCCGCGTCAACGTCGACCTCGACGCCGACAACCCCGGCGCCTGGGCTCTGCACTGCCACAACATCTATCACATGGAGACGGGCATGATGACCACTCTCCGATACGCGTAGACGCACCAGCCCTGCGGCACCTAGACCGGTACATCGCGGGCCGACTGAGACACCTCGATCACCCCATCTACTAAGCTGCTTAGTAGATGGGGTGGTTTCGCCCCTCGCGGTCGCGTTCTGTGCACACGAGAGGTCGTATCCCATGGTCAAATTCCCTAGAGGCGGTACTGCCGCCTTCCTTCTTGCTGCCGTCCTGATCATCGCAGGGTGTTCGCAGCCATCCCGGGATCTGGTGGCCGATCCGTCGGTTGCGTCGGCCGCGCCGTCGATCGAGCTCACCCCCGACGACGGGGCGAGCGGAGTCGATCCCCTTGCCCCGGTCGTGGCCACTGTGCGCGGCGGCACCCTGGAGAACGTGACGCTCGTCAACGATGGGGGGCGGCCTGTCGTCGGCATCATGACACCGGACCGCTCCTCCTGGAAGGTCGGTGAACCGCTCGGTTATGGCCGGACGTACACCGTGACCGCCACGGCTCGCGGCGGCGGACAGCGCGCCTCGCGCACCGGGTCGTTCACCACGCTCACCCCCGACAATCAGGCCGGCGTCACCCTGCAGACGACCGGCGGCACGCCACTGTCGACCGGAGGGACCTACGGCGTCGGAATCGTCATCGTTGCTCACTTCGACGAGCCGATTGGTGACCGCGCCGCAGCCGAGCGGCGACTGTCGGTCCGCACCACGCCCGGAGTCGAGGGCTCCTGGTACTGGCTCGACGACCAGAACGCTCACTGGCGGCCGCGCGAGTACTACCGTCCTGGCACCGAGGTCACCGTTGAGGCGCGGATCTACGGCGCCGACCTCGGCGGCGGCCTCTACGGTCAAGAAGATGCCGAGGCGACTTTCACGATCGGTGACTCGCACGTAGCGATCGCCGACGATCGCACCAAGCAGGTCAAGGTGTACGAGAACGGCAACCTCGTCCGCACGATGCCGACCTCGATGGGGATGGGTGGCACTGAGGTCATCGGGGGCACCGAGATCAGCTTCTGGACTCAGCGTGGCATCTATACGGTGCTGGATAAGGCGAATCCGGTCGTCATGGACTCGTCCACCTACGGTCTGCCGATCAACTCCAGGCTCGGCTACAAGCAAACCATCGCCTACGCCACGAGGATCAGCACCGACGGTGTCTATCTGCATCAACTGGACGAGACCGTCTGGGCGCAAGGAAACACGAATCTCTCGCATGGCTGCCTCAACCTCAACGGCGCCAACGCCCGCTGGTTCTACCAGTTCTCGATCCCGGGCGACGTCGTCGAGGTCCGCAACACCGGCGGGGCGCCGCTGGAGCTCTGGCAGAACGGCGACTGGGGCGTGCCCTGGGAGCAATGGCGAGCAGGCAGTGCGCTGGCCTGATCAGAACTCCTGCGAGACGATCACGAATAGATCTCACTCCCGCAACGATCTACTAAGGCGCTTAGTAGATCATTGGGTCGACATCGACGGCGTTGCAGCCCGCGCTGACATCGACCTGTCGACCGCGCTGACCTCCATGTTCTGCGATTGAAGGCGGCCCGCACACGCATTGCCCATTCCGTCGAATGTCCGGTTTGGTGCTGGTGGTGCCAGTGGTGCGCAAGTGTCATAGTGGCGTCCATGACTAGAGATCCCCTCGTCGGACTCACCTCCTCGCCATCATCGGCAACGCTCGCACCTCGGGTGCGGCACTGGGTGGGCACCGCCCCTGTCGCTCTTGGTCTGGCCGCGGCGGTTGCGGCGGGGACGCTGAGTCCAGCGCCCGCCGTGGCTGAGACCGCCAACGGTGTTGACGGTCACGTCGTGGTCGAGCTGGCGGCCATCGTTAAAGACAGCGTGCGGGCCGTGGCCGGACCTGACGGACTGGTGAAGCTGCTGGCCCCGATGGCCACCGTGACCTCATGTCTGACCGTCTCTGCCGAGACCGACCCCGCCGCAGGCGATCGGGTCGGAGCTCTGGGGTGCTTCGCGGCCGCCGGGACTGCCTTCGGTGGGCAGGCGCCATTGATCCTCGACGCGGTCCCTGTGGGGCGCCTACTGGCGACACTCGCTGCCGCGGTCGCGCCGCACGACCCGTCGATTTCGCACGGGGGATCCTCCGATCACCTCGCCCCGGACGGCGCCCGCCCCGCTCCCGGGCAGACTGCGGCCACCCCCACCCCCGGCGGTGTCCTGACCTCCACGTTCGGTGACGGTCGCGGTCATCAGGGCATCGACATCGGCAACCGCCTGGGAGCGCCCATCCTGGCGGTCGAGGACGGCGAGGTCATCAACTCAGGGCCTGCGGAGGGGTTCGGCCTGTGGATCCGTATCCGTCACGCGGACGGTGCTGTCACGACCTACGGTCACAACGATCAGAATTCGGTCAACGTCGGCGACCGTGTGCGTATGAGTCAGCAGATCGGCACTGTCGGCAGCCGCGGGGTGTCGAGCGGGCCGCACGTGCACTTCGAGGTCGCCGACCCCGCCGGGACGGCGATCGATCCGCTGCCGTGGCTGCAGGCCCGCGGCGTCACCATCGCCACCGAGGCATCGCCGCCGCCGACTGCGACGCCTCCGGACGTGTCGGTGCTGGCTCGGGGGCAGGTGCGCGACCGCCGACACTGACCTACTATGTTGCTTAGTAGATGGAGGGGTTGGCAGTGACGCGAACAAGGGTCAGTCATCGACTCGCCGTGGCGGTCGGCGTTCTCGCAGCAGTCCTCAGCGGTGCAATGATCTTGGTCTATGCCGAGACCGTTGACTTGCGAGGGCGCCCGCATGCGCACCGCCTCGGCTGGCCGCCGACCTGGCATTGGGTGTGGGCGGCAATAGTAGCGGCGATCGTGGCGCTCGCCGCGCGAGCGCTGCTGCGGCGACTGGTATTCACCGCGCACGTTCGCCGTGATTCGACGACTGCCGACCCGGCGGACGAGACCGACTCGACTCGACGGGCCGAGACACAGATGCTGACCAAGACAAGAAGGAGTGGCCATGCTGCGTGAGTGGTCCCTGGTGCGCTGGGTGGTGGCAGCAGTCACGGCCATCGCGATCGGATTGGCCGTCGGTATTCCGTCCGGACTGATCGACACGCCGTGGTATTCACGCATGACGCCGACCCTGTGGTGGAACTACCCGATTTGGCTGGCGACCGCGGTGTTGGGCGGCCTGATCGCGGCCACCTACATTCAAGCCCGGACGGCGCCGCGGATGGAGAAGAAACTCTGGGCGACGGTCGGTTCGGCGTTGGCTGTCGGATGCCCGGTGTGCAACAAGGTGGTGGTCGCGGTCGTCGGTGTCAGTGGAGCATTGACCGTCTGGGCGCCGTTGCAGCCGATCCTGGCTGTGGTGTCCGTGGCATTGTTGGGTTGGGCCCTGCAGCGACGGCTGCAGGGCGAACGGCGATGCGCGGTCGCGGCCTGACTGCGCGGTTTGCCGCAGTCAGTGCAGTGGCGTGAGGGAAAGGTGTGCGATGCACGGTCTGGGCGAGCTGGAGGCACGCATCATGGAGGTCTTCTGGCGCGATGACGCGGACAAACGTGTCCGCGACGTGCTCGAAGGGCTGGACGCGGAGCGCGAACCCGCGTACACGACGGTGATGACGGTGATGGACAACCTGTACCAGAAGGGGTGGCTGGGACGCGACCGGCGCGGCCGGGCGTACTGGTATCACTCGCTCAAGTCGCGTGAGCAGACCGTCAGCGATGCCTTGCGTGCGGTGCTGGCCGACGCCGGCGACCCGTCTGGGGCGCTGCTGCATTTCGTGCGGCACGCCTCCGACCAGGAAAGCGCAGCAATCGCTCAGGGCCTGCGGGAACGGGACTGACGCGGTGGTCACGGCAGCACTGTTGGGCGTGAGTGCGCTGGCTGCGGCTCTGATCGGTGACCGGGTCCTCGACGTCCTGATCGCGCGTGATCGACTCACGGCCAGGACCCTGCTGCGGGTGTGGGCGGCGCTGACCGCTGGCGTGTTCGTCGCCGCTGCGAGCTCGGTGGCCATCGTCGCCATTCCCGGCCACGCGAGCGTCGTGGGTGGGGTGTTGCAGACCTGCCTGAACGGACTCGACAGTGCGGTCAGCCGCACCCTCGAGTTGGTCGCCGGGCCAGGCGTGTTCGCCCTCGTCCTGGCCGTGTCCGGGTGGCGGGCTGCGGCGTTCTGGCGGACCGCCCGTCGCCGTGACCTCGAGATCGGGGCGCACCACGCACTGCTCGCGCGGTTGCTGAACCCGACGGGCGCCCGGTCGCCACTGTGGCTGCCGACGAGCACACCCATGGCCTACAGCACGCCCGGACGGACCGAGGGCCTGATCGTGGCCAGCGAAGGGCTGCGGCAGCGACTGGACCCGGCGGCGTTGTCGGCGGTGATGGCTCACGAACAGGCGCACGTCCATGGTCACCATCATCTGTTCGTCCGCGTCGCCGACTGTCTCTCGCACGCGGTGCCCTGGCTACCACTGACTCGGCAGGCGAGTCCCATCGTGCGCGCCCTGGTCGAGTTCGACGCCGACGCACACGCCGCGCATGAGCACGGCGACGCTGCCGTCGTCCGCGCGATCACGCACGTTCACCCGACCGCGCCGGCGGGCGCTCTGGGGATCGCTCGTGACTGCGTCGATCTGCGGTTGCATCGATTGGGCCGTTCCGCCGCTCCCGGCACGCGACCGTCGCGTAGTTCGTCCTACGCTGCCCCGACAGCGGCCGCGATGTTCCCCATTCTGCTATTCCTCGCCGGTCTGGCCACCGTCTTCCTGGCTGCCTGCCCCGCCTGACCCTCCTGGGAACCGGCCGGTGCTCGCCCGGCCCGTCGCATCGATCGTGATCGAGAGTCCGCACGCCGACGCGCACCGTCAGGCCGGGGCCAGGCTCGTTGGGCGCCCGGTCACACGGGCAGGACGACGTCGTTGATCAGCGCCTTTCGGACCCAGTCCACGAACACATTCCACAAGCCCGTCACCAACATCACGCCGACACCGACCAGCAGGACGCCCCCGACGATCTGAATGGTGCGGGCGTGGCGGCGGAGGAAGCCAAGGCTGCGGACGGCCCATGCCGATGAGAACGCCAGGACCACGAACGGGACACCGAGGCCGAAGCAGTACGCGACGACCATCAGCGCGCCGCGGAACGGCGCGTCGCCGTTCGTGCTGATCGCTAGCCCGATGACGGCACCGAGGGTGGCACTGCTGCACGGTATCCACCCGATGGCGAACACGGCCCCCAGCAGCGGCGCGCCGACCATACCGGTGCGGCGGTGAGGCGTCATGCGGCGTTCTCGCCGGAAGAACGGAACCACGCCGACGAATACCAAGCCCATCACGATGGTCACGACCCCGCCGACGCGTTGCATCACTGCCAGGCGGGCCTGATCGAGGAAGACCGAGGTCACACCGAACAGCGCCACCGTGGCCAGGACGTAGACGAGCGTGAAGCCCAGGACGAACAGCCCTGCCGCGGCAACCACCCGCCACCGGCCGGACTTGGGGCCCTCACCGACCTGGACGGCGGGAGCTTCGGCACCGACCAGCCCCGCCAGATACGACAGGTAGCCCGGCACCAGAGGCACCACGCACGGCGAGGCGAAAGAGATGATCCCGACCAGCGCCGCGACACCCAGGCCCAGCAGCAGCGGACCACTGGTGACCGTGGCCGCGAACGTCGTTCCCAGATCCGCCAGAAACCACTGATTCACTGCGGCGCCGCCTTCTCCTCGGCCACCGTCACAACGGCAGCACGCAATTCGGCCTCGGTGATCGCTCGAAGGAACAGCTTCGCCGGGCGGTGCTGGCGGTCGAGGATCAGAGTGGTCGGGACAACACCCACGGGGACTCCGAGTGCGGCAAGGGTGGCGCCGCCGTAGTCGAAGATCGACCGATAGGGCACCTTGCGGTCGGTGGTGAAATCCTGCGCGGTCGAGCGCGAATCACGAAAGTTGATCCCCACGAACTGCACCCCACGGGCGCGGGTGTCGCGGTAGACGTTCTCCAGTGCCTGAAACTCGGTACGGCACGGTGGGCACCACGAAGCCCACACGTTCACCACAACAACGTCACCGCGGTAATCGGCGAGCCGGACAGCTCCCCGGTCGAACAAGTCCTCACCCTCGACCGCGCCGATCGCACGCCGCATGGCGGGCGCGTAGTCGATGACCGTCTGACCGTCAGGGGAGACGAACTGATTGGCGCGCACCGCAGACACGGCATCAGTGCCGGTACCGCACGCGGTCAGCACCGTGGCACCGATGAGCATCGCGCCGACGAGCGCCTGCGCGCGTCGCCGACGGCCACGCGCGCAGTCCGGCATCCTCTCGTCGATCCGGTACCTGTCCTCGGAAATGTGTCCGGGTGCCACACGACCACCTCCATCTACTAAGGAGAGTAGTACTAACTTGCTTAGTAAATGGTGAGAGTGATCGATGCCCGGGTGCTGACGGTGGCCGGCGGCGGACTAACCCGGCTAGCGGTCCAAGACTGCGCGCGTCGTTGATCCTGGATGCAGGTCGAGTCTGCGCAGCAGTTGTGCGTTCAGGGCCACGACGATGGTCGACAACGACATGAGGATCGCGCCCACCGACATCGGCATGACAAATCCGATGGGTGCGAGCACTCCGGCCGCGAGCGGGACGGAGATCAGATTGTAACCGGCCGCCCACCACAGGTTCTGTTTCATCTTGCGGTACGCCGCTCGCGACAGTTCGATCACCGAGAGCACGGAGCGGGGATCGTCGCTGGCCAGGATGACACCGGCCGAGGCGATCGCGACATCAGTGCCTGCGCCGATCGCCAGACCGATGTCGGCCTGGGCGAGCGCGGGAGCATCGTTCACCCCGTCTCCGACCATCGCCACCCTGCGACCTTCGGTCTGCAGTTCCTGCACCTTGGCGGCCTTGTCTTCGGGACGGACACCGGCGAAGACACGGTCGATGCCGAGTTCATGAGCAACGGCATTCGCGACAGCTTCAGCGTCACCGGTGATCATCACGACCTCGACGCCCTGCGCATGGAGCGCATCGACAGCCTCGCGTGACTCGCGGCGGATCTCGTCGGCGAGTTTCAATGCGCCGATCAGCCGCCGGTCTTGAATGACATGCAAGATGATCGCCCCGTCCGCACGCCAGCGATCAGCGACAGGCAGTTCGTTGAGGTGTTCTTCGGCGAGCAGGTGCGGGCCCCCGACCCGCACTGTCGTTCCCTCGATCGTCGCGGTGACCCCCACTGCGGGCGATGAGGAGAAATCGCTGCTGGTCGGGACTCTGAGGCGGTGGCGATCGGCGGCGCCGACGATCGCGCGTGCGAGGGGATGCTCGCTGTCGGACTCGGCGGCCGCCGCCAACGCCAGCAACTGATCCTCGTCGACGTCGTCGACGGCAAAGACGTCCGTGACAGTGGGTTCGCCCCGGGTGAGCGTGCCGGTCTTGTCGAATAGGACGCTGTCGACCGTCCGCATGCTCTCCAACGCAAGTCGGTCTTTGACGAGTACGCCGCCCCGGGCCGCACGCTCGGTCGCGATCGAGACGACGAGCGGAATCGCCAGGCCCAGAGCGTGCGGGCACGCGATCACCAAGACGGTGATCGTGCGAACCACCGCATCATCGGGCAAGCCGATCGCCGTCCACACAATCGCGGTGATCGCCGCGGCTCCGAGGGCAAACCAGAACAGCCATCCGGCCGCGGTGTCGGCGAGTCGTTGAGCACGAGACGACGAGTTCTGAGCATCGGTGACAAGCCGTTGGATCCCGGCGAGAGTCGTCTCGTCGCCGGTGGCCGTGATCACGATTCGTAGTCCTGAATCGGAAGCGACCGTCCCCGCGGTCACGGTGTCGCCAACACTGCGGGTGACCGTCTGGGACTCACCGGTGACCATCGATTCGTCCATCGCCGCACGCCCCTCGACGATCCGGCCGTCGGCTGGGATGCCCCCGCCGGGGCGAATGACGACGGTGTCGCCGACCTCCAGATCGGCGGGGGCCACGGCCTCGATTTGCCCGTCTCGGACACGTTCTGCTTGGTCGGGCAGAAGCGCGGCCAGGGAGTCCAGGGCCGAGGTGGTCTGGGCCAGCGACCGCATCTCGATCCAGTGGCCCAGCAGCATGATGACGATCAGCAGCGCCAATTCCCACCAGAACTCCAGTTGATGACTGACAAGTCCCAGCGTCGCCGCCCAGGACGCGAAGAACGCCACCGTGATCGCCAGTGCGATCAGAAGCATCATCCCGGGTTTCCGCGTCCGCAGCTCGCTCAGAGCGCCGGCCAGGAACGGCCAGCCGCCCCAGAGGTACATCACGGTGCCGAGCGCGGGCGCGATCCATTCGGCCCAGCCGGGGACCGAGTAGCCGACCAACATCGCGAACATCGGCGAGAAGGCGATTACCGGAACCGCGATGATGAGGTTGATCCAGAACAGTCGGCGAAACTCCCCGACGTGGTCACCGTGCCCACCATGCCCCCCGTGCGCACCGTGGTGGTCCCGGTGCCCACTGTGGTCTCCGTGTCCACTGTCGTGGTCCAGGTGCCCGCTACGCCCGCTGGGGGTGCCATGCTCTCCGTGATGGTCGGCGTGGTCGTTGTGATCTCGACCGTGCTCGCCGTGTTCGTTGTGCCCGCTGTGCGGTGGGTCTGCGACAGCATTGTGGCTCTCAGGCACTGCCGCGTCATGGCGGTCGACGCCGTGTATGGGGGCGCCGCCGACGTCTCGGTGGTGGTGGTGCGCGTGGGGGTCAGTCATCCTGCTGCCTTCCTCATCGTCATTCCCCAGCTGGGTTGGTGACTGTTGAAGTCGTCACCACCCCCCGGCTCAAGACGTCGGTTGAATTTCGCTCTCGACGACCCACTTATGGTTGGTCATCTTCATGCCGTCCGCCTCGTAATCGACCATGTAGACGGTCTGGTCGGTGGAGCTGGCGATTGTTGCCTTCGCCCCCTTCATGCCCGTCATGTGATCGGCCTCAAGGGTGACTTCGGTGCCATCGGCCAGACGTCGATCTCCTGCGTTTTTGATCTCCTGTTGGACTACCCACTTGTGATCCTTGACCGGCTGGCCGCCGGTGGTCGGGGTGAAGTTCACCGAGTAGGTGTAGGTGTCGAAGGCGCCGACGATTGTGGCCCGCGCACCGTCCATGCCCGCCATGTGGTCTGCGGTCAGCATGACCTGGCTGCCGATCGGAAACTTGGGTGCTGAGACCGCCTTGATGCCGGCAGGTGCCGGTCCGCCGTCCATCGGGTGGTCCATCGGCGAATCGCTCATTGCTCCGGCACTGCTGGCCATGCTGCCACTGTCATGGCCTTGGTGGTCCTGGCTTTCGCCGGCACTGCAACCGGCCAGAACCAGTACTCCGACGAGTATTCCGGCCGAGACGGCCGTCATGAGAGGCTTGCGCATGTGGTCTCCTATCCACTCTGATCTCACCGAACGACGCACCGGTGTGGTGCATCGCCGTTTTCTCCGTTGTCGGCCGATTGCGCTTTGCTCGGCGGCCGCACAGGGCTGAAGGTGTAAAAGTGCGTTAACCCGCGAACGTCACGCCGACAGCAGGACGCGAGCTGGCGTCCATCAAATCCGCACTGCCGAATAGCCGGCCGCTGTGACTGCGTCGACCACCGCGGCCTCGTCGACGAGGCCGACGGCGGTGACCACGAGCCTGCCGGTCTGCGCGCTCACCTGAGCGTCCTGAACACCCTCTACGGCTGCGACTTCCTCGCGCACCGAGGCCTCGCAATGCCCGCACGTCATGCCTGTTACCTGATACTCGCTCGACGACATGTCTTCCCACCTCTCCAGTTGATACCCCATGGGGGTATGATGTTCCGATGACGAAATACCTGCCGCCGGCCGTGATGCAAGAGTGCCGCCGCGCATCGCAGGTCAGGCGACCTGGCGAGAGCTGCCAGGTGTGGGGCGACTCGGTCAGTTGCGGTTGACTACGTCTGCACGTGACCGTTCGGGCGTCTCGGCGGTGTACTGATCAGTGAGACCGAGACGGAGGTGTTCGCTATGATAAACGGCCTCGTCAAGCAGTTGAGCGACGTGGGTGTCATAGAGGCTGTACACAATGCTGCGGCCGTTGCGTACCCCCGTGACCAGGCCCAGGTTCCGTAACAGTCGTAGTTGGTGCGAGACCGCGGACGGCTCCATCTGCACGGCCGCCGCAAGTTCTCCCACAGCCATGGCTCCGCCTTGAAGCTCGGATAAGATCCGCAGCCTGCTCGGAGTCGCCAAAGCCTGCAGGGTGGTGGCGACGCGGTCGGCGGTCGCCGCGTCGAGTGAGGTCGTTGTCTCGCCGCCACTGCCGATCCGGTGTCCCATGATCAACATCATACTTCGCACTACTCACATGAAGAGGTGTTCATATATTCTGATTTGGTGATTGATTCGAACCAGAGAGAGTGACCCGGGATGGACATGGCGACGACACAGGTCGACCAAAGCAGGGGTGCCGCGAGGCGTGGCTATGCCGGGGCGCGGACCCGTCCATGGGACCTTGCCGAGGTCCGATGGGCAGTGGCCGCATTGGTGTTGTTCGTGGCCGGGCTGGCCGCGCAGCTCGGCGGCACGGCGCCGGCAGTGTGGTGGACGCTATATCTGGCCTGCTATGTCGTCGGTGGGTGGGAGTCGGCGCTGTCCGGTCTGCAGGCGTTGCGCGAGAAGACTCTCGACGTCGACCTGCTGATGGTTGTGGCCGCGATCGGTGCTGCCGCGATCGGGCAGGTCACCGACGGTGCCCTGTTGATCGTCATCTTCGCGACTTCCGGCGCCTTGGAGGCCTGGGCGACGGCTCGCACCGAGGATTCGGTGCGCGGACTGCTCGACCTTGCGCCGAGTCGGGCCACGGTCCTTGGCGCCGGCGGGCACGAGCAGATCGTTGACGCCGCGGGGTTGGTCGTTGGCGACGTGATCCGGGTCCGCCCCGGTGAGCGTATCGCCGCCGACGGCACCGTCATCGACGGTGCCAGTGAAGTCGATCAGGCCACCATTACTGGGGAGCCGCTACCGGTGATCAAGCGGGTCGACGACGAGGTCTTCGCCGGTACGGTCAACGGCACCGGCGCACTGACAATCCGCGCTGACCGGCCTGCCGCCGACTCGGTCGTCGCGCGTATTGCGGCGATGGTCGCCGAAGCGTCGCAGACGAAGGCGCGAGCACAGCTGTTCATCGACAAGGTCGAACAGCGGTATTCGATCGGCATGGTGGCCTGCACGCTCCTGGTGTTCGCGATTCCGCTCGCGTTCGGTGCCGAACTGCAGCCGTCTTTGCTGCGAGCGATGACGTTCATGATCGTTGCGTCGCCGTGCGCGGTGGTCTTGGCGACCATGCCGCCGTTGCTGGCCGCCATCGCCAACGCAGGTCGCCGCGGCGTCCTTATCAAATCAGCGGTGGTCATGGAAAATCTGTCGACGATCGACACTGTCGCATTCGACAAGACGGGCACAATCACCTCCGGCCGTCCTGTCCTGGCCACCGTCGACCTCACCGGGCAGGGCCTCGACCTCGGCCACGGCATCGACACGGTCCTCAGCGTCGCCGCAGCCGTCGAGTCACTCAGTGAACACCCACTGGCGGCGGCCATCGTCTCAGCTGCCCATGAGCGAGGGCTATCGGTCCCGCCGGTGGAAGGCTTTGCCGCGCAGCCGGGGAGCGGTGTGACCGGCGTTGTTGGCGGGCACCAGATCGCGGTCGTGTCTCCACACACCTCGGACACCCCCGCGGCGGTCGAGGTCGCCGAACTCGTTGCTGCCGCCGAAACGCGAGGCGACACCGCGGTCATCGTCGTCGACAACGGGGCGGCTATCGCAGTGTTGGCTCTGGGCGACTCGCAACGCGTCGACGCGGCCGCCAGCGTGGTCGCTCTGACTGGCGATGGAGTGAGTACCGTCCTGTTGACCGGTGACAACGCAAAAGCCGCGGAACGCGTCGCGGCCGACGTGGGCATCGTTGACATCCATGCTGAATTGCTCCCGGAGGGCAAAACGGACGCCATTGCCGCCCTGCACGCTGGCGGTCGCACTGTCGCTATGGTGGGCGACGGGGTCAACGACGCGCCCGCGCTCGCTGCGGCCGAGGTTGGGATCGCGATGGGCGGCGCCGGTTCTGATCTGGCGTTGCAGGCTGCCGATGTCGTCGTCGTCCGTGATGATCTGACCGCAGTGCCCTCGGTCCTCGCTTTTGCTCGGCGGGCGCACCGTGTCGTCGTCGCCAACCTCATCATCGCGGCGACGTTCATTGCGGTACTGGTGCTCTGGGACCTGCTCGGCACGCTGCCTCTGCCACTCGGTGTCGCCGGCCACGAAGGGTCCACCATCATCGTCGGGCTCAATGGTCTGCGACTGCTCCGGCGTTCTGCGTGGCCACGAATGATTGGGCACTGATCAGCGGAGCCTCCGAAAAACGGCGGCGAATCAGGCGGCTTGTGTGTGCGACGATGACATCCATGGAATCGGTCCGGCCCTCGGTTGCCGCCGTCCACGATCGTGTGACAGTGCATCTGGACGCCCTCGACGACGCGACACTGGTCGACCAACTGCGCACGCTGCTCGGTGCGCGTTTGGTTGCGTATCTGGCCGGCGCGCCCAGCACCGCTGCGGTCAGCGACTACATCACACACGCGGCCGCAGTCCCGGACCACGTCCGAGCCCGTTTGAAGGTGGCCTACAGCGTGGCGGCCCTGCAACACCAGCTCGGCGCTACCCCATCGTTGATCCAAGCCTGGTTCCAAGGACGCAATCCGCGCCTGGATGATCGAGCACCGGCACAGGTCATCGCCGACGATCCCGGCCGCTTCCGAGGCACGCTCATCGCGGCCGCCGTAACTCTGGTGGGTGGCTAGGTGGACACTGACGCCGCGTTTGCGGCCTCCTGGCGGATCGGCAGTCGAATCAATGCCGTTGCTCAGGCCGAGATCCTCGTCGACTCCGTGGTGGGACCGCCACAGCACATTCGGCGACGACTGGATGCCGTCATTGACGACCTCCTCGATCCTGCTGACTAGGCTGGCGAACAGACGAATCAGCCGATGGCCCTACGGTTGGGCGCGATGTGCGCAATGACGTTCTCGAACCGTGGGACGGGACGTGCGCCGGTTACCCGAGAATCGTCGGCGGTCTGTCGTCACTCGTCCGCCGTGTCTAGCCGGCCGTAGAGTTTGGCGATCAGCACGTCCTTGGCGCGAAGTTCTGCGCGGAGGCGACGGAGTTCGGCATCGTTGGCCGTTAACTGAGCGCGAAGCGCCGACACGATGGAGCTGTCGGTGGCTGCAGCCTCGGGTGGCGGGGCGATGGTGGTGTGGGCGCGGATCTTCTCCCGCAGGTCCGGATGGTTGTAAATCGTCTTGCGGGTGACGCCGGCACGTACAGCGACGGCGTTGATGTTGATTGTGGCCCCCGATCTCCGCATGGCGGTGAGGGCCTTCTCAATCCGAGTCCGGACGTCGGCGGAGCGCTGCTGTGCGTGGGCGTTGAGCGCGGCGATCGCCTGATCAGTCGGTGGCGTCATACCCCATTACCTCGGTTCTCAGCTTTCCCTAGTGCGATCTCGTGCAGCCCTCGAGTCTGGATCTGCAGCAGCGGTCGCCGATCGGAGGTGCCGGCCCCGGCCACCGCAGAATCGCGATCGGCCGATGCCTGGTCCTCTTCGGCAGCGAGTCGGGCGATGATGGCATCGAGCGAGGCGATCTCGCGGAGACGTTCGTGGACCCAGACATTCTCGTCGGAAAGTTGCCGACCCGTGCGCTCGTGGTATTGGCGGCGCCGCACCTGGAGAAGCGACTCGGTACGGGTGCGCTGGTCGGCGAGTTCGTCGAGGTGTGTGCGGTCGGTGGCGAAGTGACCGCAGGTCAGGCAGGCGTTGCCTTTGTCGCAGGTCTGCAAGGGCGGCAGCAGACAGACGCCGTTCGGGAGGACGCGGTCGGTGCGTTGGGACAGTTGGGTCATGTCGTAGACGTCGGTGGGGCTGATGCCCAGGTCGGCGCCGTGGGCGCCGATCTTCTTGTGCTTGAGGAACTCCGCTTCCGCAGTGGCTGCGAGGGTGGCCGCGTATCGCAGGGTCATCTCGGGTGAGGCGTGTCCGAGGTAGCGCTGCACGACGTGGATGGGGACGCCGTCATTGAGGAGCTCGGTCGCCCGGGTGTGCCGGAGCCGGTGGGTTTGGGTGAACCTCAGAGGGTTTCCGGCGCTGTCGGTGAGTCCGTGGACTCGGTCGAGTTTGGCCAGTGCGGATCGGTAGGAGGCATACGGGCGGGGGCGTTGCCCCTGAAATTGGTGCCGGACCCCGAGAAACAGGTACTTCGGGGTCAGGTCCGGGTAGTGGTCTCGGTTGTACTGTTGTTGTTCGGCGATGATGTTCACCACGGCCTGCTCAACCAGGATCGTCGGGATGACGCCGTCGACCTTGGTCTGCTGGTACCGGAGTTTGGCGACGAACGCATCGGGGTCGTTACTGTCTACGGGACGTTCGATGCCAGGGATCGCCTCCAGGGGTTCGTGGTCGAGCATCAGGATCTCCGAGGCTCGGCGGCCGGTCAGGGCTTGAAGCAGCCAGATGCGGGCGGTCTGCGGGTCACCGAGGCCGGCAACGACCGATAGGGTTCGGTCGGGGTGGGTGATCGACACCGGGAATCCGCGGTCGGCGGACAGGACGTCGAGGTAGCACAGCATCTGCTGCAGTTCGCTGGTGCTGTACCAGGTCAACTCCCGAACGCGGGAGGAGTGCCGAGTCCGGAACGCCGGCCCCCACAGCCGGGTGTGCGCGGCCGAGACCGCCAGCCAGCGACGATCGCCGGTCGCCGCCGCGGCTTCGGGGGCGTGGTCGGCCATGAACGTGTAGAACACCTGCGTCTGGCTGCGGGCCTCGTCGACGGCCGACGCCGACAACAATCGCCCAGGCCGGGCACAGGCCTGCGGTGAGTGCAGGTAGCCGGAGAAGTCGGTGAACACCTGACGCAATACTGCGGGGTCGGTGCTGATCACTGGATCGTCGATGCCCTGAGCCTGCAGGAACGGCCCGAGAAGGCGGGACAGGGTGCGGGCCCGCTCCACCGCCGACGACCACCGCAGCAGTTCGGTGCTCAGCGCGGTCCGCAACCAGAAGCGGACACCGTCGCGGAGCCAGCGCGGTTCGAGGGTGTCCAAGCGTAGCGCTTTGTCGTGGGCCGGTTCGTGCTCGCGTTGCGGGATCCGCCGATCGGCTCGCAGATCCCAGATGTCGTGCTCCCACCACGGCTTGGTGCCGCAGCGGACACTGACGTGCAGGTGCATCTGCTCGATGAAGTTGGTGATGTTGCGGCGCGAGTTCGCCGACGCCAGGCGGGCATTGCGCTGCTCGAACCCCACCAGCGCCGACCGGGTCAGGTCCGCGACACCCAGGTCGGTCACCGACGTCGGTGGATCACCGTGGACTCGTTGATAGTCGGCGACGGCCGCGGTCAACGTCAGGGAGAACCAGCGCAGCAGGGACGGTTCGATCTTGCGGAGTCCGTCGGCACCGCACAGCCACACCCACCACGCCAGCTCTTGCTGCAAGCGCAGCGGAACCGACTGCGGGGTGAAGTCGTGCCCGTCCGGGTTCCGCAGGTACCGCCGATTGAGCAGAAACACGCGATCGGCGGGCGCCTGGTCGATGCGGTACCGCAGCTGCCGCCATTGATCGGGGACCCGCGCCCACTGCGCCTCCCACAAAGAGTCCCCGGAGGGATCTGCGGCGTCGGCAGGTATCAGCCGCGGGGTGTGGTCAGGTGTCATGGATTCCCCTCCAGCCCGCGACGTAGTTCTTCCACTGCGACAGGGACCGCATCTGCGCGTCTTCGGTCACCCATCCGTAGGTCGAGAGAGTGGTCTGCACATCCTGGTGGCCCAGGCGCCGCATCACCACGTGCGGCGGAGTCCCGTTGAGGAGCAACGCGGTCGCATGCGTATGACGCAGCCAGTGCGGCGACCAGTCGGCCGGCACTGTGTCGGGATGGTGGCGCCGCACCTGGTCGACCCGGGCGTACACGGTCTCCACCCGCATCGGCGCGAACTGCTGCCCGCGAACGAGATTGACGAACACGAAATGTGAATCCAGGTTCTCCACGAGCACGTCAGCGCACATCTGCACGAGCATCCACACGTACTCGGTGTAGAGCGCGGCCAAGTCGTCACCGATGTAGATGCGGCGAGCCCCGGTTTTGGCGCGCAGGCCGTGAGGATGATCATCGCGGCCGACGATGTCGATGGATGGGGTGACGCCGCCAGTGATGTGGAAGTCACTGTGCCGCAACGATAACGTTTCACCCAGGCGCATGCCGGTCTCGGCCAGGACCGCCATCATGAGTCGGTCGCGGAGTCCGACAGGGCCGCCGGTCCAGCCGGTGTCGGTCTGGACCGCACAGTCGTCGAGGATCGCGACCACCTGCGCTGGATCCAGGACCGGCGTCGCAGACTGGTTCGGCAGCCGAGTCCGGTACAACGGCCGCCGGTGATCGCGGTGCGGGCCGACACCGTCGAGGAAGCCCTTGTAGGGGCTCGCCCAGCGTTGGGTCCGGCGGGCACTGTAGAGCCGCTCATACGGTTCGATCAGGTGATGAGCATCGGCGTGGAAGGTGTACAGCGCCAGCACAGCAGCACTGTAGGTGGCGACCGAGGATTCGGCGAGCCACCTCTCCCGCTCGGACAGTCGCGTCACGCCGGGCAGGTCCCCGTACCGCAGGTAGGTCAGGAAGTCGCCGAACCGGGACACCGGAAACTGGTCCCACTCGTCGCCGACATGCTCAAGCAAAGTCCACCAGTATCCCAGGCCACGGGCGTAGCCGCGGACGGTATTAGGTGAGCGGTCCTGATCGCGCAGAAACCGCAGGAACTCGTGCGCAGGCAGAACGGGTAGACCGGTGTCGTCGACGACGGTGTAGGAGTCGGGCCGGTCAGGGAATCTCATTCGCTGTGCTCGGGCCATCACCGCCACCTCCGCCGACGATCACGCTTGCCGCGAACGGTGAGCGCCGGCGAAGTCGACCTCGACAACCGCGCCGCGGCGGCCGGTGACCGACGGCGCGGCCGCTGACGCCGGCGTTGCTACAGCCTTCTGAGCCGGCCCTCGCTGGCCGACCATCAACTCGCCGATCACATCGACCGGCAGGATCAATCGGCGTGCGGCCAGAGCCTGCACAGATTTGGTGCCGTACACCGCTTCGACCCACCTGCTCATCAGGCGAGGACGCTCGGGAAGCCGATCGTCCCAGCCCGGTTCGGTGCGGCCCCAGGTGAACCCGGTATCAGGATTCACCCGCGTATACAACTGCTTGCGCAGCGTCTCGTAACGATGCTCGTCCATGGCGCCGGACTCGTAGAAGTGGCGCAGCAATGCGCCGAGCGAGATGCCCCACTTCATCTTCACCGGAAGGAGATTCACCAACGACGGTGCACTACGCAACGATGCCGACGCATGCGCGTACGGCGCCAGGAACTCCGAAGCGAATCGCGAGGCCTCTTGCTCGCGTTCGTCGGTCATCTCACCGGCATTGCGATGGAGCATCAGGTGCCCGAGCTCGTGTGCGAGCGTCCACCGCGTCCGTTCCCACGAGTCCAACTCCCGCGACGCGACCAGAGGCCGTTCCCGGAATTCTCCGATCCACACCGAGCACCCGAGATGCTTCTCCAGACGTCCGCGTGAATTGCCTTCCAGGCCTTGGGATCCGAATCGTTCACTCCGCATCATCACCGGGATCCCACTTCGTTCCATCAGATGAGTCAGGTCCGCAATCGGCGCATCCGGTCCGACATTGAGCATCTCCCTGGCCGCCGCGGCCGCAGCGACAGGATCCAACGTCGGTCTGGGCTCAATCAGTAAGGGCGGCAACTTCTGCGCAGCATGCAACTGGAGCAGGAAGTCACCTGACAACGCCATCACCTGCGCCATCCGATTTTTCTCGGCAGCGGTCATCGCCTTCGGCGCCCGGAACGACAGATCCGACGGCTCGACCCGCGACACCGGTGCGGTGGTGAAGAACTCCGCAGGAAACCGCAGAACCTCACTCAAATGATCGACGTCCTGGACGGCCAACTCGACGGTCTCCGCGCGCTCCATCCGCGTCAACCGCGCACCAGACCAGCCCATCTTCGCGAGTACTTCTTTGGCGGTCATCCGTCGGAGCAGTCTCGCTTGCCGGACCCTGAGTCCGTACACCTCACATGTGGTCATAACGTCCCCGATTCAAACACTCGCCGACTGACGGTAGCGACCGGGTCTGACAATTCCGCTAGGCCGGCGAAGGACCGTCGCCCTCCTGAGCCTTGCCCAGCAGGTCGCCGAAGTCGTCGTCGTTCTCGGCGACGACCTGACGAGGCTGCACTTGCCGCGGGAGTGGAGTCGACGCCAAAATCGCCACCGTCGACGATGAATCGATCCCGACCACCGCCGCCAGAAAAACCTCGGCCACCTGCACCGAGTCCGGCGTGAACGAGTAGAGCACGAACCATTCCACTGGGCCCGAGGGAATCTGCTGCTCCGGATCGGGAACAGGGAACGGAAGCACCCAGTCGGCCTCCGCCGGGCCGGAGTCCCGCTCGTCGGGAGTCACCGGAACCGGGCCGGTGCGCACGATTAGACGCTCGCCCTGCTCCGGGATGACCGACGCCGGCATCTTCCGGACCCGGATGCTGGTCCCTCGCTGGTCCTCGAGCAGTGCTGACATCCCCTGCCCGTAACGCATCGCGAACACGCCAGGCTTCGGCGGAGAATCTGGATTCCTGAAACCCACAGTGCGAAGCAACAGCATCCCGCGCACGTCCGTGCAGTGGATCATTCCGTGTAGGTCCGACACGGTCCCGCCGTGCTCGGTCACCACAGGTTCCCAGAGGTCGGCAACCGCCTGAACGGCGTCGGCCAGGTCGCGCCGCAACACCACGAACTCGCCGTTGAACTGCTCGACCAGCTGGTCGCACTTGGCCTGGAGTTGGCTGAGGTTCATGCATGAAGAATTTCATATCCGTTCCTACATATCAATAGGTTCACCGATGAAAGTTTTCGCATCTGAATACTCGGTTGATACCTAATAGTATACATGTAGATAACAATAAATGCAAAGGTCAAGGGCATATTTATAACTCATCTTGTCTTGCTACTACAGATAAGGGGCTCAGGTGATCTTCGGAATGGCCAGGACCGCGGGCGGTCGACGGTCGATGACCGAGATCGGAGTGGTGGAACGGGATCGAGCCGGGCTGGTCCGGGTGGTGCCCGCGTGGCGGGCCGGAACCGGTTTCACCGACCGTCGGGAGACTCTCGTGCGGCTCATCGGGAGTCGGTCGTGACCGTGGTTCCGCTGCTCCTCGCGGCAGCGGCCGCCGTCTTGCTGTGGCCGGCGCCGCAGGCTCACCGCAGACTCGAGGAACTCTGCGGTCGTGCCGATCGGGGCTCGCGCCGGCGGACCGACCCCTGGCTGACGGTCTGGGCGCTGCCCGCGGGCGCGCTGATCGTGTTCGGCGTCGCACCCGGTGTCGCCGGGGCGCTGGTGGCCGGTGCGATTACCCGGCAGCGGAGGCAGACGCGACGGGACGCTGCGCGAGATCGCGACATGGGCGAGCTGATCGCCGCGCTCGGAGTGATGGGAGCCGAACTGTCGGTCGGTGCCCCTGTGGTCCAGGCGTGTCGCGCCGCGGCGTCCGACCTGCTGCAGTCCGGGTCGTCCGGACCGGTCGCGGACGAACTGGCCCGGATGGCGGCCCGGGCCGAACTCGGCGGCGATCCGGGACCACCCCCGTCAACCGCGTCGAACCCGGTCCGGCGTCTGGCGCAGGCATGGGCCATGTCGCTCGAGTTCGGGCTGCCCATCGGTGAGGTGCTCGCCGCGCTGCGGTCGGATCTCCTGTCGAGGCAGGACTTCGCCGCGCGGACCAGAGCCGGGCTCGCGGGGCCACGAGCCACCGCGGCGGTTCTCGCAGGTCTGCCGATGCTCGGACTGGTACTCGGACAGGCGATGGGAGCCGATCCGGCTCGAGTGCTGCTGGGCACGGGGACGGGCGGTGTTCTGCTGGTGATCGGCACGCTGCTGGCGGTCGCCGGACTCGCATGGGCCGGGCGGATCACGAATAGGGCGGTGGCGCCGTGAGTGCGGCGCTGGTGCTTCTGGCGGCGGCATTGCTCGCGTGGCCACCGCCCGGGTGGGTGCTCGCCCGGGTCCGGGAGTCCGAGCAGACCGGTGCGGGGGACGAGGCCGGAGGATCGCCGGATCCCTTCGACATCGCAGCGGGCTACGACACGCTGGCGGTGTGCCTCCGGTCCGGACTGCCGCTGGCGACCGCGGCGGCGGTCGCGGCCCGGACGTCGCCGCCGGTGCTGGGCAGGTCGCTCACCAGAGCCGCGGAACTCCTGGCGCTCGGCTCCGATCCGGACCAGGCCTGGGCAGCCGCAGAGTCCGACAGCCCGGAGTTCGCGGAACTCGCGGCGCTGATCAGGAGGGCATCGCGAGCGGGTTCAGCGGTGGCCGACGTGGTTTCGGGATTCGCCGACGGCACACGGCGGCGTGCGGAGAACGCCGCTCTCGAAGCGGCCGAACGTGCGGGAGTCAAGATCAGCGGACCGCTGGGGCTGTGCTTCCTTCCCGCGTTCGTATGTCTGGGCATCGCGCCGGTGGTGATCGGCCTGGCGTCGGGACTCCTCGCGGGCGTGTGACGGAGGCGTGCGCCGGCGCCGGGCGTCCCGGGTCATTCAGACGACAGAATTCGGTTCTGCCGCTCTTTCCTCTTCTCGCCCGGACGCGCACGCTTCGTACATGGATACACGTGCAGTCACCCGATGGATGGCCGTGGCGGCCGGAGCGGCGCTGCTGGCGGTCGGAGTCGGGTCTTGCGACAACGGCGACCGCGCCGTGCGGCAGAGCGCCTCGTCGACGGTCGTCACGGTCACGAAGTCGGTCGCGCCCGTGACCGACAGTGGGTCGCCCACGGTGACGGTCATGCCCACTGAGTCGACGGAGACGACCGAGGCGGCCACGGAGACCTCTCCCAGGTCGGATCTGTCTAGCTATTATGGGGAGTGGACCGGGCACGGACGGCAGATGACGCTGCAGCCGGATGGGACCGCATTGGTCACCCTGGCCTCCGGCGCCGCGAATGTGGAGAAGTGGACCGCCACGTGGGGAGCGCACGGCAACGGCATCGTCGTCACGCTGGACACCATGACCTGGCACACGGGCGAACCGCTCGGAAACCAGCCCGGCACGTCGTGGACCGCGGTCCTGGCGCCGTCGGCGGAGGACGGTGTCACGGTGCTCCACATGCCCGGGTTCGCCGACTGGTGCTCGACGAGATTCGGCCAGTCGGTGGTGTGCGGGGCGTGACCGGCCGACGTCGGCCTGCGCGCAGTTCTTAGCCGACACGCCCTACCGCCGCCGTCGGAACCGGTCCGGACTTTCGCGCGTCTAAGTGATGCAGGGTTTCATCGACGAAAGGGAGACGTCATGACGATTCCGGGGACCGCGCGGCAACGCTGGACGGAGATTCGGGAGTTAACGATCCGGCTCGCGGCCGAAGAGGAGGGCATGTCGACGGCGGAGTACTCCACTATTTGTAATTAACACCTTATGCTTTGGCTGTCTGACCAGCGCGTTCGCGAACGCCCACGGGATCCGTACTTTCACGTGCGAGTAACGCACGACCGATGTCTACTTGGGAGCCGTTCTTGCCACCGGCGGCAGTCGGGTGACACAACCCGACGGCGGACTACTTGCATATGCAAGTAAAACCGAGCCTTATATATAGAAGGGGAGCTTGTGACCATCACCTACGCTATTCCCGACCTCCACGGTTGCCTGACCGAGTTGCGCGACGCCCTGACCGGGGTCGATCTGTCCGACCCGACCACCAGCGCTGTGTTCCTCGGCGACTACGTCGACCGTGGACCTGACAGTCTCGGTGTCCTCACCGCCGTAAAGGCCCTCTCCGACGCCCACCCCGACCAGGTGATCGCGCTCGCCGGCAACCATGAAGTGTGGTTCCTCGACTGGCTCGACGCCGACGACAACGACCCCGCCTGGCTGCTGGCCGACACAGGCCTGGTCACGGTCAGGTCGTTTCTGCCGGCAGGGATCATCGAGCAGGCCGTCGCGGAGCTGGCTGGCGGCACCATCGACGTCGTCAACGCCATGCTCAAGCGCGAGATCCGCGCTTGTCATACCGATCTGATCGCCTGGCTCAGGGAGCGGCCGTTGTTCCACGAGACGCCCACGCACATCTACGTCCACGCCGGCGTCGACGAGGAGACCGGACCGATGTGGGAATCGTTGACGACCGACGAAGTGTTCACCGAGAAGCACCCGCCGTCGCTTGGCGAGCACTCCGTCGGCAAGATCATCGTCGCCGGTCACACCGGCGTCGGTCCGCTGCACGCGAAGGAGGGCCGGATGCGCTGCTGGGAGCCCTATGTCGACGCTGGCCACGTGTACCTCGACGGGCGTGTGGAGGACACCGGTCGGCTCAACGTCATGCAATACGACTCGGCTACGAGGACGACCGCCTTCCTCTGACCTGCGACACGAGCACCCGCCTGCCGGTGGCTGGCGGATGCTCCTTCTTCGTTCCGCTGTGCGTCGCACACCTACCGCGCTGTACTAGGCATGTGGATGACGACGAGATGATGACCGAGGCGCAGATCGACGCCGAGTTCGAGCGGATGCAGCCGATCGGCAACGCGATCAACGCACTCGCGCAGGCAGAACTGGCCGTGGCCGCCGTCGACGAGTTGCCGCCCGAGATCCAGGCACGTTTCGACCGGGTGCTCCGAGACCTGCTCGGCCCACACGGGGACTGACCCCTTCGCACTACAGTTGCGGCTCGTAGTCGATCGCGCAGCGCCGACCGGGTGCGTCCGCGAGCGGCCGCACGCCGCTATCGTCGACGCCGTAAGGAGCCGCCCAATGAATCCCGACATTCCTGTACCTGACTGGGCCTCTGCGATGTTGCGCCGAACATGGCCGACCCTCAGCGAGGAGGATCAGCGCGCCCTGATCGAGGACCATGAGTGCCAGTTGTTGCGCCAGGCGGCGGTTAGCCTGCGCCGCACCGAATCAAGCCAGGATTTCGGCGCTCGGCCCGCCGGCGACTTCGGCATCGAAGGGCACGTCGGCCTGAACTGGCACGCCGAGCGCTTCGAGGAGCCGTGGAACGGCTGGGCCACACCGGTGGTCACCCGACGGACCCTGGAGAACCTCGTCGAGGACCTCGCCGAGCTGGGCGGCGCTCCCGGCAAGGTCGGCGCCGACGGCGCGTTCACAGTCTTCGGTGACGAGGCCGACGACGGCGACTTCGAAATCCGGCCCGGCGGCGACGGCCTCTACCACCTCTATGAACTGGGCTGGTGCTTCGTCGAGTTCGACTGATCCGTCGACACTGCTCACGGCCTCACCTGGTCCATTCGATCGTACCCCCGGATATTCAAATGGTGCCTATTACGACACTGGTTCGGTCCCGTGAACTGGGGCTTTGCTCGACTTAGACAAACTGCGGCGAATGCCGCACACGACACCTGCCCCTCAGTTGTACTGGAAGGCGTGGACGATGAGCAGATGAGCGAAGCCGAGATTGACGCCGAGTTCGAGCGCACGCAGCCGATCGGCAACGCGATCAACGCACTCGCGCAGGCCGAGCGAATCATCGCCGCCGCCGACGAGGTTCCCCAGATGTCAGCGAAAGGCTGAACCGGGTGGGAGGGGAGTCCGCTCGGAGATGTCGGCGATTGACCTGACCACTGTGGCGCATCGAAAGCAGGCCCGCCTCCGTCAGCCGCACCTCCCCTTGATCACCACACGGGAAGTTCGTCGACCTGATTCTAGTCGCTACCCGCTGCATGGTTGGCGGCACCGACTGTGTAGGCCCGAGTCGGACTACGACGGACATCTCGGAAGAAGCGGTGAAGGCCGGGGCTCCGGTGGATCAGATCGCCTGACGCTGTTGCGTTCGCATCTAGCCGCCGCTAACAATGGGGCGGTGCACATCTCGGGCAACGACGTCGTTGAAGACCTCGCCGTTGACGCCCGCGCCCGCCGCGCCCTCGATCTCTGGCGGGACGAGCGGCCTGAAGTTGCCGCGCTGGTGCTCCCTCACCTCACCAGGGTCCCTTACGCGACGACGTCCGATGAACTCCGTGCGGTGGCGGCTAGCACGGTGCATGCACTGGGCGAGGTCAAGAAGCACGAGATCTCGGGGGTCACCGAGATTCGTGATTGGAATCCGCGCTTCGCGATGACACATGTGTTGCACTACGCTCTGGAACAGATCGGAAAGCCCTTCACCTATCAGGAGTTTCGCACTTTCACGGTCGATGATCCCACCGCTCGGCAGATGCTGACCGAGCCCGCGATCGAGGCGGTCAGACTCGCGGCCGTGCGTCATGGCCGAGAACGGGCCCGCGATGCCATGCAGTGGCGAATCGGTAACAGCTACTACTCGTTCCTGCGTGAGCTGGTCACAGCGGTCGGAATCCGCGAGGCAGGACTCGACCTCAAAGTGCATCCGCTCGCCGACGCACTGTTTCGAACCGACGCGTGGATCGGCAGCACCGTCGTCTCGCTATACATCGGGAACGTAGCGTTCCGTGACGGTGCTGCCGGGCGAAAGCCACGGCCGCGCGACCTGCTGGGTGACTCGTTCAGCTACGTCTCGCTCAACCTGCCCACACAGCACACCTTCGGCAGGCTTCATGTCCCGGACGATCGCGCTCTGGCGTCCGCAGTTAAGCAGATACGGGCCGCACAGCAGCGATGACGAGTCCGCTCACACTGCGAGATCGAGCGGCAAGTCGCTAATGTCGCGCAGTCGTTTGCCGTTGACCAGAATCTGCAGCATGCTCTCGGCCTCGTCGTTGCCGCTAGCCTTCACCGCGTCGGCCAGCTCGGGTAGCGCGAAATGGTACACGGTGTCGACGTCACCGGTGCCCAGTGCAAGCGAGGCGAGTCGTGACGGGGTCGGCTCTGCGGTCACTACTGCGATGTGCGGGGTTCTGCCCTTCCGGTTGCGGATGATATTCAGTGCTTCCGAACGGGCATTCTGCGCGCGATCTGACCGTAGCGTCCACTTGCAGGACACGATGGCGTGGACGATGGGGCGCTCCTGGTTGACGGATCGGATGATCGTGCGCCGCGCCGTCGACTCGTCCACGAGATCCATGTCAGCGTTGATCCGCTCATCAGCCTCTGGGCGACGGAGGACGAGCACGTCGGGGCTGATCTCGTACGAGTTCCCAAGGACCGACTGCAGTGTGGGATCGGAGTCGATGGCGCCCGCGAGATCGTCGAGATGCGTGTAGGGCTCGTACTTGGCGATCTGGTAGGTGCCTCTCGATCCGCCGACATTGAGGACTTCCCATGACCCCGGTCGTAGCGATGCCAGGTGCGGGAACGTTGCTGAGACGAAAGCCGACACCGCGTCCTCGAACTGCTTGCCGGCCTTCTGCCCATCGAGCTTCTTGCCGATCGTCTGCGCGCCGAGGCGCTCGGCGATGTCGAGTGCGATCGTCGTGCTCGTCTTCTGCGACTTGTCGGCATTCGACGCCACTCCGCCCGAGATCGACAGGGTGCCGTCAGCGATAAGTCGGCGATAGAAGGCTGCTCGCTCGCGCGAGACGAGGGATGTCACGCGACTCGTCGGCCGTCGGCCCGGCCGACCTCGATCACCTTGCGTACCTGCCGCCCAACAGCTTCAGCGACCGGTGGAGGGAACGCGTTGCCGACTTGGCGGTACGCATTGGTCTTGCGACCGGTGATCTCCCACTCGTCGGGGAACCCCTGGATACGTGCCGCCATCTGGACAGTCAGTCGTGGCAGCCCGTCGAAATCGGCGTCCGGCGCCTCTTCGGCGATCGTCTTGCCATTCACCCCCAGGTCTTCCCAGGCCCGTCGTGCGCGCGTCGGCCCGAGATCTGGACCTCCATGCTTCTTGGACCCGCCGACCAATGTGGGGGCGATCGTATTCGCACGTTTCGCCCATGCCCGCGCTCCACTCCAGCCTCGCGAACCCATCAGATCCACGAGGCATTCACCAACGGTCGGAGCGGTCTCGCCGTGCGGCTCAGGCCATTCGAAGTCCGGGAGGTCTTTCTGGACAGCAACCAGTATGGCGCGCGGGCGAAGCTGCGGGACCCCGAAGTCTGATGCATGCAGAAGCTTGAATTCGCCCTTGTAGCCGAGGTGGTCGAGACGTGCGAGTACAGCCTGGCGGTAGTCATCGAACGCCGCGTCCAGGAGCCCGCGAACGTTCTCCAGCATCACCGCACGCGGTCCGATCTGCTCGACGAAATGCAGAGCCCGAGGGAACAGGTCGCGCTCGTCGTCAGCGCCGAGCTGCTTGCCTGCTTTCGAGAACGGCGGGCACGGGACGCCGCCGGCGAACAGATCGACCCCCAGCAGGTCGTCGGTCGGTTCCCATTCAAGGAGGTCATCCTCGATGACGTTCCAACCTGGGCGGTTGGTGCGCAGCGTGTTGCACGCGTGCGCGTCGATCTCTACGACAGCGCGGTGGTCGAATCCGGCCCACTCAAGGCCCAGTGCCTGCCCACCCGCACCCGTGCAGATCTCAACGGACGTCAACTCTGTCATGGTCTCCTCAGTTCACTCGGTCACAGATGAGCATAGTTGCACGGGCTACCGTCGTCGTTGCGCCGCGCTGTAGGTGCCTGGTCAGCGACGACTGCCCTCAACCAGTTCACGCAGTTCCTCGGGCGTCTTCCAGGGCGAGCGGTAGTGGATCATGCGGTGGCAGTTGGCGCACAGCAGGATCAGGTCGTCGACAGTCGTGGTGACCTCTCCGCTCGCGTGCAGTGGCACTCTGTGGTGCACCTCGATGTAGCCGTCGCCGTGCGGGCCGTAGGCCCGGGCGAAATCGAAGTCGCACAACTCGCAGAACAATCGCCCATGGCGCTGGCGAAACTCGTCGACCTTCGCCCTGCGCATCGCGGGATTGCGCTCGCGACGGGTCACGATCCGCTCCATCACTCGCCCTTCGGTCGCCTGAGCGAGTTCGCTGGGAGGGACGTCGGTGGCCGTAGGGAAGCCTTCATCGGATTCGTCGGTAAACCGCTCCAGTGAGCGCAGGGCCGTCGCCGCACGGTGCATCGATTCGTAGTCCTCGACGAACGCTTGCGTCATCCGGATTGTCTGGTGCCCACCCTTGGTCGGCTTGCCCGAGTAGCCGGGGTGCGCCGACCGGAGGTCCTCAAGCTTGCGATTGATGCTGTTGACGTTTCGGTACGATGGCGACAGCGCCAGAGCAGGGTTCTGGGCTCGGAGCAGGTCGGACAATGCGACGACCTCAGTCGAGTTCCTCGGGACCGCTACCCACCCGCGGCTCGCGAGGAGGTCGCACGCGAGTATCAGTTCGTCCCAGGTCCAGTCGGTGTCACCAGTGACAGTGAAGCCGAGGCTCCGCAGCTGCTCCGCGATTTGCGTCCCGCCCCGGAAGTCGGCCGACCCGACCTCTTCGCCCGTGGCGATCCGGTGAGCAGTACCCGCGATCGCCTTCGAGTCGTACGCGCGGCCGTTGTGGATGAGGAAGTACTCGTGCGCAGCGGAGTATCCGCCACGCGCCAGGAAAGCCTCCCGGCCAAGCGACTCGCACTCCGCAATCGCCGACAGAACTGAGCTGCGCGTCAGAGGACCTATGGACATGGACAACAACTAGCACCCGCCAACGACAAGTCGGCGACGAACCGCCATTCGGACCTGAATCTGGCTCTCCGAGAAGGGATACGCTCAGACCATGCCAAGCACTTTCACCATCGACGGCTTCGAGCCCGAGCACGTCTGGACCGCGGTGCGCTACGGTCGGCCCTGGAACGGCTGGGCCACCCCGGTGGTCACCCGCGATGTGCTGGAGTCGGTGATCGCCGCCGCCGAGGGCGAGACCCTGCACTTCATCGAGACCACCGCGGTCATCTCCGGCGACAAACTGCGCCCCGACGCCGACGGCAACTACGACCTCGGCCAGATCGGCTGGTGCTTCATCGAGACCGACCGGTGGGGTTGAGCCCGTGAAGCGCCGGTTGGCCGCAGACTGTCACTCCTTGAGGATCGAGACGATCGACAGGTCGACGCCCCGCGACTTCAGCAGCCGATCCTGCCGCCCGAGATTCACCTGCGTGAAGGTGAACAGCGAATCGGCGTCCATCGCCGCGCCCTCCTTTGCAAGGATTACCACGACCTTCTTGGGCGTGCACTCATACGCCTTCGAGTCCTGACCCTCGTCGCGGATGCGTCTACGCAGATCAGTGCGCGCCTTCGTGTCGTGGGTGAGGATCTCAGTCGAGACGAGGGCTTGCGCCAGCAAGTGACTGGCAGGAGCCGATGATTGGACGTGCTTGACGTGGATGAACGTGCCGTCGTTCAGCAGAACGTCGCACGCCTCGAACCGCCCCTTCGTCGTCTCGCCCTTGATCAGCTTCCGATCGAGCAGGAGTCCCCTGACGCTCTCGGCGACTCGCTTGTTGTAGGCAGCCTCGTCCATACCCGATTCCCAGCGTGGCAGGTTCGCTATCGGCGCCGGTCTGGCGAAAATCTCGCGGGTACGCTCCACCACTTTGTCCGCGTAGCTCTGTTCCATCAGATACCACCGCCCGCTGTGCAGGAAGTATCGGCGATCGTGCCTATCGACCTGAAAAGTGAGCCACTTCCTCACCGGTATGCGCGAACTCACAAGACCGTCGGAGTCAGCGCTCTCGTAGAGGAACACCCCGATCTCGCTGAGTCGATTGGCCCAATTGCTCCTGTCCGATTTCCTGACGGGGGACAGCAGGTCGTCGAGCGTGGGTAATCCGTCCTGGATCTCGCGGTAGCCCGAATGGGTGACCTTGAACCCCTGCGCCAGACCGAATTCGTCGACCGTCTCGTGCGGCCACGCGATGCTCAGTCGCTTCGGCGCTCTCTCGGAGATCGCCTCGACGAGCGCACGGTCGAGATCCTCGATCGTTGGTTTGTCCTTGATCAGGACCAACCTCTCCAAGTCTGCCAATTCTTCACTCGCGGGCTCTTTGTCCAGAACCTCTACGAGCCTGTCGAGATCGGCGATGAACTCGTCCGGTTTCTTGGACATCGGCATGCTGAGAGCGTCGGCGCCTCGTATCGTCACCGGCTTGCCACCCGAACCGATTCCCTCCACGACCCCAGAAGCGACGACTCTGGTCGCGAGTTCTCCGATGTCCTCGAAGCCGAAGCTGCGCAGTGACGCACCCACCGGTATCGATGATCGGTCTGTCTTCGCCGACTCGTCCAACGTCACCTTGGTGATTGAGTTCAGTCGTGTGGGGTCGGCACCCCGGATGGCGACCCTCTGCCCGAAACCGGCGTCTATGTATCGCTGATCGAGGAGCTGGAATCCCATCCCGAACGTGACTGCCCACGCGAATGGTTCTGCGGACTCGTCGTCCGACCCGGGTATCACCAGCACAGCGGCGGGAACTCCAGTCGACAGGTCGATACTCGTCCCGGAAAGGCCCTTCACGATCGCGGCCCACTTCACGGTCTTCTCCGGAGTCTGACCCCAGTGAAGGACGGACTGCCGTCCGCCGACTACCACCTGCTCCTCCCCGAAGTCCGAGTACCTCTCACGGATCACCTTCTCCAGAGACGAGTAGCCGAACAGGCGGTAGAGAGTCATGCGCGTCTCGGTGCTCTTCTTAGGCGCCATGCGGCCCACCGAGGTGTCGGATCATGTCGTGCACCGTATAGCGGTTAGCCCGCGCCACGCGGGCGCCTGCGAAACTCGAATCCTGCAATCATCCGATCGAACTACACGTCCGCAAGCCGGTAGGACACCGTACACCTGGCCATTCGTCATGCCACCACGGCCGCGAAACGTACGGAAGAGGTGTACACATACAGTCGCAGTTAAGGCTCGATGACCGTACGCCCGCCGCGTAGCGCTCAGCGCACGACGGTGATCGTCACATCCTCGAACATCGAGTCGAACTGCCGCACCGCACCGCCGTAGTCGCCCTCGTAGTCGAGCCTGGCGCCCCGGCCTCGGACATCGTCATGGATGGGGCTCTCGGCGACCCGCACGTATTGCACGAAGCCGTCGCCGTGGTCGAGCTTGAGCCGGTCTCCCTCGTTGGCGTCACTCACGCTGTCCAGAACTGTTGGTTTCCGATTTGCCATGACCGCATCGTAGTTGTGCCCCGACAGCACCTCGCACCGGCACTCGCACAATCATTCGATCATATGGGGTACACCCGAGTGAGACACCCCAGCACTCGACGAACTGCGTCTCAGTCAAGTCCCATTCCCATCAACTAGACACATTCTCATTGAGATTATAAACTTGACTGAGACAAACCCAGTGCCGCGATAGACGCGGACGACCGAACGGAGACCGCCGTGCCCCTCACCCTCCGACTACATCCCCGCGCCAAACGCGCCGTGGAGCGAGCCGCGACCCACCGGCCGACCACCGTCACCGGCCTCGTCGCCCACATCGACGAGCAGGGCACGGTCATCATCGACCTCCCAGACCAGCGGGGCAGCGAGCTGGTCCGCCGGATCGAGGCAGCCAAGCGGCGCGACGACCGTGAGGCCGACGACGGCCGCAAGGGCCTGTCGATAGGGGCGCTGCTGTGACCGGCCCCAAGCTCGTCGGCTACCGCCGTGTGAGCACCGTCGACCAGAAGGCTGACCGCCAGCTCGACGACCTGATCGCCGCGGACCTCGTCGACCCCGTGTTCACCGACAAGGCCAGCGGCAAGGACACCAGCCGTCCCAAGCTCGCCGAGGCGCTGCGCTATGTGCGTCGTGGTGAGACCCTGGTCGTGCACAGCATGGATCGCCTCGCTCGGAACCTCGACGACCTGCGACGCATAGTCAAGGTGCTCACCGTCGGCGGCGAGATCCAGATCGGCGACGAGTTGGTCGCCTGCAAGGGCGGCGCTCGGGTGCAGTTCGTTAAGGAGGGGCTGACCTTCACCGGCGACGACTCACCGATGAACACCCTGCTGCTGTCCCTGCTCGGCGCCGTCGCCGAGTTTGAGAGGTCGCTGATTCTGGAGCGCCAACGCGAGGGCATCGCGCTGGCCAAGGCTGCGGGCAAGTACCGCGGCAGCGCACCGAAGCTCAACGACGCCCAGATCGCCGAGCTGGCACGCCGGAAGGCGGCCGGCGAGGGCGTCGCGGCCCTGGCCCGCGACCTCGGCGTCAGCCGCGCCACCGTCTACCGGTATGTCGCCGAGGGCCGAGCTGCCGAACCCGATTAGCGCAGACGCTGCGCGAGGTCCGGCGTCGGGCCGCTCCCATCGCTGTACTTGTCTACCCCGCGTGCCGCTCCACGGCGCACGGCACGTCGCCGAGTCGGCGGTCGTTTCACGAGGGGCCGCGCCCCTGGAGGACTGCAGTTGGCAGAGCCTGAATCCAGCCAAGGTCTCGGCGTGGTGGTCAATTGCTGTCCGCGATGCGTACAGCGATCCTCACAAGTTTGTGCTGACAGCCCGGCCGTTCGACACCGAGCACGCCGTCGAGAGCTATTCGTCTCGATTGGGCGCAGCCATCATCATCAAGAAGCGAGCCGGGAATCGCGTACTTGAAATACATCATCTATACACGGAGCCTGTGCGGACAGGGCCGACGACAATCTGGAATGGATCAGTCGCATGCGCAGTCTGGCGTATCTCCCTGGAACTCGAGTCCGCAGGAACCGCAGCTGAACCACTCGTCCAGGTCCGAGCGGCCTTCGGGACACGCGTGCCCGCATGATCCACAGATCCGCTGGGCACAATCGCTACACGGGAATTCATCGTCGAGCGGCAGCCCACAATCCTCGCAATCTAGATCCTCATCAATCCAGGACTGATCCCGCTCCAGTGTGACTCGTCGTTCGAAACGACTCTGGCCGATCGGAAGATCCGCAGTGTCAGCAGTCCTGCGATCAGCTGACCGGTCGACGGAGGGTTGCGTCCCGCGGTTCGCGCTGTTCGCACCATCGCCGGGAGGCGTCTCCCTCGGGCCGGGTCGATCCTTTGGAGCCGGTTCGCCTGAACCAGGTGCGAAATCGGCTAGCCACGGCATCAGCGGTGAAACTGGACCCGGGGCGGCAGGCGGGACGAGCGGCCGGACATTCGGCGGAAGAGTCGCAGGAGTCAGCGGTTGACTGATGTGTTCCCTGGCTGGGTCCATCGGAGTGGCGATGCGCCAGTGTCCGCCGATCTCGACGAGTGCGATCAAGTTGCCCTCGCTCGACATCGCCATGCCTACCTCAATCCCCAGCGAGGAGGCGAGTCCGAGGAGCACGCACTCGAACTCGCGCGGGGTCGCCCGTCCCGACTTGAGTACTGTGCCAGAGGAACGGAGGGCTCTGTCCGGGCCGGTTCGGTCAAGGTCGAGCAGAGCATCGAGCCCGGCCCGCAGACTCATCACCTGGGCCGTGGTGTCGCGTGAACGGCCGCCCAGCAGTTCGGCGATCTCGGTGAATCCGTCCTCCGCTGCGGCCTGGGGCATGATCTCGGCGAGAGTCTTCTTCCGCTCGCCCATGAACAGCCGGCGCACCCTGGAATGGTGCGGGGCCACTGCCGCCGCCGGATTCAGTCCCGCGATCAAGGGGCGCACCCGGCGCAGCGTTGCCTCGGTGTGCCCGCCCACCTGCCGCGGGACGTCGGTCGTGAGGTTTTGGTAGGCGAAATCCGATCGCGTGTAGAGGATCACGTCTGCTGCCAGCTCATCGCGGTCGCTGCCGTGTGGCACTGCCAGTTCGATGCGCTCGCTGAGCGCTTTCATGGCGGAGTAAACCGGGACCGATCCGCAGTTCGTGACCACAGCTAGCTCAGCGCCGTATGGGCCGGCCTCCAGCGGCAACGAGGTCCCCTCGGGAGGCGACAGCACCAGGTGCGCCCGCCGCGACGCCAGTTCGGCGAACGCCTCGCCGGTGACATCGACCTTGCGCGGTGGGGCCATGACGGAGTTCGGGTTGTCGAACCCATTGCTGCGTGCACGATGCCACAGGTCCGGCATTCGCCGAGACCGATGCTCTGAGTCGAGAAGCTGCTCCAGGAACCACAGCAGGCGTCCAGATCCTCTCGCAGGGCGCGGATCGAGCGTCCACCACTCCAGGCGTCTGGACAGGTCCCCGGCGACGGCCGGCGCCCACGCTGATTCCCCGAGTTCCCCGAGTGCGCTCAACCAGCCGAGGAAGCGCGGCAGTTCGGCGACCGCTCTGACCAGTTCCCCTCGCGCCATCTTCGAGCCGCGCGGGACCGTGAATCGGCCGGGGTCGCGGAGCGCTGCGGCCCCGGCGGCAGCGGCGAACTTGGAACCGAACGCTTTCCCAGCGTATTCGTCGAGTCCTTCGCCGCACGCGGCGAAGGTCGTCGTCACCCAGTCCTCGTAGGTGCGCTCGTTCACCGGCAGGCCGCGCAACACCGGGACGCTGTCAGCCACCAGTCCGAGGACGCGGTTCTCTGCGCTGACGGCGTCAACCGGGTAGCCCATGCCCGGTAGTCCGTCGAGCATGTTGCACGCGGCTTCGACGCTGATCATCAGCCGTGCGGTGACCTTGCCCAGCTCGGTGACCTTCAGTTCGTCATTGGCCTCCGAGACCAGTCGATGCTTGACGAGTGCGTCGATGACCGCGCCGACATCGTGCAGTTCAGTCGACTGCGCGAAAGCGAAAGTGCCCTTGAACCAGATGTCGGCGTCGAGGCGCGAGGTGATGGAGCCGAGCAGGATCTCGGCAAGGACTGCGTCGTCGATCTGGCCGATCAGCTTGCTGTCGACGCGGTAGCCTTCCGCCAGGTTCTGATGCCATTCCATCGCCTGCTTCTCGGGAGCCAGCAGGAATCCGAAGCCCTCACGCTCTTGGCCGGCCCGTCCGGCTCGTCCGAGCATCTGCTGTGCCTGGCTGACCTCCAGATCGCTGATCCCGAGGGTCAGGTCGCGGATGATCACGATCCGTGCGGGGGTGTTCACTCCGGTGGACAGGCCGGAGGTCGCGACCAAGGTACTGATCTCCCGGTCGTTGAAGGCTTTGAGCGCGTCACTCGCGTCCGGCGCGTCGCGGAAATGGATACCGACGCCTTGCTGACGCGCCTGGCGCACCAGTTCGGCGTCGTCGCCGGGGGCTGCCTGGATTCCCGCGAACATCGAGGCGGTGCGACGGACCGAGTTCTTGCTGCCGCAGAACGTAAGGACGCTGCCCAGCGCACCTTCTTTCTGGTCGAGCGCACCCCGCAGAGTGGCCGGCCGCTCAGGGTCGGTCGTCGCGAGGTTACAGAACAGCTCGGTGATCGCGATGTCTTTCCCGGCCTCATCTTTCTGGAAGTCGGTGCGGCCTGGCCCCGGCCTGTAGGGGACGACTTGGGTCGTCAGGACGGTCGGCCGCCACGGTGACTCGATGAGGTGCGCGTCGAACCACTCCGCCAGTTCCTCGGCATTAGCGACAGTCGCAGACAGGGCGACGATGCGCGTCCGTCCCTCCGCCAGGCGCAGCCGGGCGATCACCGACTCCAGCGTCGGGCCGCGCGACGGGTCGCCGACGAGATGGACCTCGTCGATGACCAAGCACCCGATTCGGTCGATGAAGTCAGTCAGCGTCGACCGTCGGTACATCGACTCGAACTTCTCCGTCGTCGCGATCCAGAGCTGCGCCTTGCGCGCCTTCTCGCTCGACAGATTGACCTCGCCGGTCAGCTCCAAGGAGTCGATGCCCAGGCGCCTCCAGCGCGCGGCGGTCTGCGCCACCTCGGCAGCCAGGGCCCGTGCGGGGACGAGCCACACCGCTGGCCGTCCCTCCAGAACGATCGACCGCAGCGCGGCGACTTCACCGATCAGGGTCTTGCCCGAGCTTGTCGGAGCCACGACCATCGTGTGCCCGGCGGCCGACAGCACGGCGGGGACCGCTTTGGACTGCAGCGGATTCAGCTTCTCGTAGCGTTCGAGGTAGCGCGTCAGTGGCGATGGAATGATCTCCGCGGCACGGGTCCACTTGTCCTGGCCGACCGCCAGTGCGTCCCGGTTGGACACCAGTTGGTTGAACATCGCCTCGTAGATGGCGACCGATGCCGGGTCGGTGTCGAGTTTCCCCGAGTTCTCATTGACCAGCAGTTCCTTGCGGATGAAGTTCGATGAGAGGGTGAGGGCACGGTCGTCAGAGATCACTCGCTTGTCGTGGAGGTTCTCGATCGTGATCACCTCAGCCCCCGCATCGCGAAGCCTCGCGAGCACCGCGTCGTTGTTCCGCGTGGGGCGCGCGATCACGCGGACATCGACGCCGCGGCTCTTGGCAGCGATGGCGGCGGCGAGCAGAGGGCGCGCGGGTTCCGAGGTATCCCACCAAGGGACTGTGATCCACAATCGCCGTCTAGCGTCGGAAATGGTGGCGTTGAGTACGCGATAAAGGCTGTTGCCGGTACCAGTGCCCGGCGTATAGCTGTCGTACACAGTGCCGGTCATTCGAGCCCCTCGCTGTTTCGCCGCCTCGGTCGGCAATCAGTCAGACAACTCTACCGCTAACATCCGACATGACAGCGCCAGGTAGGCACCTCACGGCGTCGGCCAGCATGCTTCGTGCGAGAGGCTGATCGGAAAGCTCGATCGGGAAGGGGTTGTCGGCGTCGGCCGCTATCGTCCAGGCATGACCATCGACGGCATGCGCCTACCGACCATCCTTGACGATCGCAGCTCCGAACAGGCCGTCGCGGCGTTGCAGAGCTACTTCGCTATCGGTGTGGTGCCGGCCTACAGCGGGTCGCGATTCGAGCGGTTCGCCGGCCGTGGCGACCGGCCCGAGGTCGCCGACCGGATCACTGCCGAGGATCTCGTCGCGGTGAGCCTCCTCGATGTGTATGTTCCAGGACCCGCGGCCCTCCGACTGCTCGGAGACTGCGATCACGACTACCACCGGCTCGTGTGCGAGCAGCTCGGTGCGATCCCCACCGACCGCACGCTCGCCGGTGCTGACGACGATCTTCTGGAGTGCGCTGAGCAGCTCTGGTCCCTGGTCCGAGCCAACCACAGGATGGGCCGGGCGAAGACGAGCAAGCTGCTGGCCCGCAAGCGCCCGCACCTGCTCCCGGTGATCGACTCCGTCGTCGTCAAGACTGTTGGGCACGTCCCGGGCAGGCACAACTTCTACCGGAACCTCCGCGCCGCGCTGAATGCCGGAGGTGGGCGGCTGGCCGCCCACCTCGACGATCTCCGCCACAGGTCCGGGATCGGCGACGACATCAGCACGATCCGGGTGTTCGACGTCCTGGTCTGGATGCAGGGCAGTGGCCGCGCTGCCTCCGCTTGAGTCAGGTACGGATTAGCGCAGATGCTCGTCGAGATCCGGCGGTGGGCCGCTCCCGTCGCCGGTCTCCGCGGCCCGCACCAGACGTTGCTCCGAATCACACCAATATCGGTCAGACCCCGTGGTGTGGGTACACCGCCGAGTACCAGGAGTCGCACAGCTCGCTCATCAGGCCGAGCGACCGCAGGCGCTTGGTCATCGCCGGGTGCAGGAGTTCGCCAGGGTCCTGTTCGGTATCGAAGGCGCCGGCATGGGCGCCGCCCTCATGCGTGACGATCAACAGTGAGTTGCCTCCGAACCGCTCACCGCGCTCGGCCCATTGCTGCGGGCTGTAGAGGCAGTCCTCCAGGTCGTGCGCCGCGCCGCGCTCGAACAGGAACTGCACGATCCCCTCGGCTGCGCGCTGCCCCTCCTCCGAGAGTCCCTCGGGGATCACGGACGGGGATGGACTAGTACTGGACATATCGACCTCTCGGGTTGGGTGCTAGTGGATCACGCTGCGGCCCAACGACAGACTAGGGCAGGCCGCGACGGTGCCAGACCGAACCGACCGGCGAATCTCGACCCGACCCCGGTGTTCCACAGGGGTACAGGAGATCTCCCGCCGCCACGCCGGAGGTGCCGGCGAGGGGATCACCGCACTGGCCCGCGAGTTCGGCGTCTCTCGGCAGACTGTGTACCGCTACCTGGCCGAGGCGGCGTAGCAGCAGCTCGATTACTCAAGGAGGCGCACATGTTCCTGTGGGCGGACGAGCATCCCGATGCCGCGCAGACGATGGCCGACCCGACGATCCGGCTCGATCAGGACCACCCGCGCCGTGAATGGGCACTGCCTGCCGGCTGGGTGTCCGTCGTCAATGGCCTGCACGGGCGGCTCAGCAGCGTCGTGCCCGGCTACCGTGTGATCCAGGCCGCCCAGAAGCGTGACCGTCTCCGCTATCTGATCGACACCGTCGACCGTGACGCCGAGCGGATGATCGCCGAGGCCGCCGAGCGTACCGCGGCGATGTGCACGGTGTGCGGCGGCCCGGTCGCTGAACCCTCGAACGCGCCCCGCTGTGCCGCGCACCCGCGGCGCGACGTTCCGCACGCGATGGCCCGGCCGCCAGGGCAGGTACCGACATAGCACCGGCGCAGCCGGCGACGGAAGCCTCCTCGACACACAGGTCCACGTCGAGGAGGCTTCTCACATGTCCACTCCCAGCGCGTCCCCAGCAAACACCACCGCTACACGCTCAGGCTCCCGCGTCGTCGTCACGCGCACCGATGATGTGCGCGACGGCGCCGAGCCGATCGTCAGCATCATGGTCGACAACGGCCAGATCATGAGCTTCACGCCGTCGGCCGCCGCCGACCTGTCGGCGATGCTTGCCCGTGCCGCAACGGGGGACATCACGGTGACGATCAAGGTCACGAACTCCTACCCGCACAAGTCCTTCGAGCACATCCTCGACGTGACCGTTCCCGCCCACCGCGATGACGACTACGCCACCGATTGGATGTACGACCATCTCTGGGAGTACGTCGGCGAGGGGCCTGAATACGCCAACACCCCCGCTGCATATGAAGTCGAGATCCTCAGCGCCCCAGCGTATTTCGAGTACCTCGTCGGGCTCAAGGTCGACAGCTACGGGTAGCAGCGACGGCATAGCCGTCGACGGTCTCCACCTCGAACGATCACACCGAGGGAGGGGACTACCCATGACTACGATTCTCTGCGACCCCTGGGTCGAGCGCATGATCGCCGCCGGCCGGCTGGCTCCCGGCGCCCGAGGCCTCAGCCGCGCCGAGGCCGCTGACCAGTACAACGCCGCCAACGCGCTGGACCAGACCGACACGGACTACCTGTACTCGCCCGGTCAGGCCCAACAAGTCGCCCTCGCAGCGCTGTCGATGGTCGGCATCGACCTTCCCGACGGCGCTCGCGTCGTCCTGACTGACCTCGTGGCCGGTCGGTGCGGCCGCGCCTACCGGGCCAATCCCGGCCAGATCGAGGCCGCGGTCGAGGAACACCGTCTCTGCACCGGCGAGACCATCAGCGCCGACGCCCTGATCGCGGCGCTGCCGTGGGACTGAGAGGAATCGCCATGACCATCGTCACCGCCACCACCAACACCCCCAGGGTCTGGGCGGGTTGTGAAAGCTGTTACGCCGCAGGCCGTCTCGTCGGCGTGTGGGTCGACGCGATCGATGCGGCAGAACTCACCGCCGAGCAGATCCATGCCGGCTCCGGCGTGGACTACATCCGCGAAGGCTGCGAGGAGTTCGTCTGCGTGGACACCGACGGCCTGCCCACGACCGGCGAGCCGTCGCTGGAAGAGGCAGCCAGCTGGGGAGAGATCTACGAAGCGGTCGGCGACGAGCAGTGGCCTGCGCTGTGCGCCTGGGTCCGCTCCGGCAGCTACATCGCCGTGAGAAGCACCGACTACCCGTCCATCTCCGACTTCGAGGAGGCGTACGCCGGTTGCTGGGACAGCTTCCGCGAGTATGCCGAATCGCTGGCCGACGACATCGGTCTGCTCGACGGTCTGCCCGATCATCTCCAGGGCTACTTCGACTGGGAGTCGTGGACCCGCGACCTGGCCTTCGACCATGTCATCGAGCCCGACGGTCACGGCGGCAAATTCATCTTCAGGAGCCTGTGATGACCAACCTGACACCGCTCGACCTGGCCCTCGACCTCCTGCCCGAGGCGTGGCACGACGACATCACCGCCGACGCGGCCTCACAGGGCTGCCGGGTCGGCTACACCGCCGCGGCCGACGGCCTACGGACCGCGACGATCGAGCGGGTACAGAGGATCTTCGCCGAGCGCGAGGACGACGCTGACTGGCAGGCGCTGGGCGCCGGCCAGCAGCTCGACGAAGTGTTCCCGGACTACAACGGCATCGGAAGCTGGGATCTACTCGACGAGTTGGGGATCACCACGGTCTACGTCTCGACTGCCGACTGACCACCACGGGGGCTGGCCGCTGCGCGAGCCGGCCCCCGTGTGGTCGTCCACCTAAACGACGCGAGACTTTGCAGGCGAGTGTGACATGCGTCTCATTATTGACACGATCTGCTACCCTCTTATGACGAATAGATAGGCCTCCGCGGGAGCGGTCTGCGCAGGTCATGGCCTATCTTCTGTCACAAACCCCTGCTACGAATGGATGCGTCGCTCACGCCGGGCGGCGCATTTTTTCTTTCTTTGCCCGAGTTCGCTTGCGGCCAAGACGGGTCATCGACCAAGCTGCGATGTAACTCTAGCGCTACCTCGCAGGGCTGGATGCAGATCTTAGGAGGGGAGTTGACATGCAGTACATGACAAGATGGGGCCGTGCCCATCGCCGACGACCGACTCACACCGCAGCAGCGGCGAGAGCGTGACGTGCGTCGGCAGGCACTTGCGGCGGTCCTGAAGGCCGCTCGCACAGAGCGGGGCTGGACCCAGGCGCAGCTGGCAGAACGCGCTGGTCTGTCCCGTCACGCGATCCTTCGCCTGGAGGCTGGTACCGCGACGATCTCTGTCGACGCCCTCTTCCAGATCGCTGCAGCCCTCGGAACTACGCCGAGCGCCCTGCTCAGCGCGGTAGAGGCCGATCCGGCGACCGCCGAGACGCTCAAGCCGTAACCGACTCGCTCCACTCCTTACTGAAGGCGTCGACACCCTCGACGTCCGTCTTTGCCGTCCTCGGCGGACGTGAACGCACCACCTGAAACCACCACCTGAAACGCCACCGGGAATCCGAGATGACTTACCCAAGCTATCCATCGCCGCCCAAGCGCGGCCCGCTGCCATGGTTGATCGCCACGGCGGTCGTGCTCGCAATCGCGCTCGTTGTCGCGGTCGTCCTCATCGTGATGAACGACGGTTCGGACGATTCCGCGACACCGGCCGCCGCGTCGTCGACCGAGACCGCGGACGCGCCGCAGACGGCGCCCGCCGCGACCACGACCGCCGAGCCCGAACCACAAGCACCGGTGGCCGGTGCCTACGTAGGCGCGGGCGGTCCGCGGCCAGCGGGTGCCGAGCCCCTCCCGACCTACGTCGGCCGCTACACGAAGCTCCGCTCGGCGCATCTCATGACGCCCACCGGCGGCATCGCCTGCGATTTCAATGCCCCTGACCGGGACGGCAAGCAGGGCCAGTGCGGCGTGCGGAGCATGAACACCCCGAGCAGCCCATTGGGCACCGAGGTGATCGGCGGAACCAGGAAGGGCAAGTGGCTGTTCCAGCTTTCTGGCAACAAGGTCGGTGCGCCGACCGGCAACACCGGCACGACCGGCTGGATGAATGCACCTGGCGAGGGCTACACGGTCCCGCGGGTGGAGTACGGCAAGCAGTACTACTTCGAGGACTGGGCGATCGCGTCGGAGGTGAACGGCCTGACTGTCTGGAACGTGACGACCGGCTCCGGCGTGTTCCTCTCGAACGAAAAAGTCGAGACCTTCGACGGACCCGGTCCGGCGACCGCGACGGCTACTGCCGAGGACGTCGTGCTGGGCTCGATGCCGAGCAACGGCACAGGCTACGGCACCTCGCGGCCGACTGATGTCTACGCCGGCGGGTCGCCGACCAGTCGGATCACCAACATCACCTGGTCCAGCTGGGGAGGTGATCGTGCCGAAGGCACGGGCACCGGAACCTACCGCGTCGACAGCCGGGTCGGGAAAGAGCAGTACATCCCGGCAACTGTCGTCGCCTCCAACATCGGCATGTGCAACGGCAAACGCGCGTACCTCACGATCGCCTGGTACTTCCCGAGCAAGGGCGAAACAGTCAGCGCAAGTCGGGAAATGAAGACCTGCTGGGACCACTGACACCACCTCGCACGACCACCTCCGGGAGACGACCATGCCTGACCTCGACCTTTACGCCATCCACGGACTCGACCGGCGCGCACCGTCGGAGCAACTCGCCGCACAGCTCACTGCCCAGCTCAGCGCCGCATCGGACCCGCTCGCGCGTCAGCGCATCGACACTGCGCGGGCCGTCCTCGGCGATCCCGCACGCCGTGCTCGCTACGACGCACACCTGGCCGACCCACAGGCGCCGCCGATCGACGAAGCGACTCTCGCAGGACTCGCCCTACAACCTCCCGGCCGCGCTGCGACGTTCGGCGCGGCGCCCTCCGATCCTCGCCCTATGGCCGCCCTCGGGCCACAACGACATCCGACTCCCCGTACCAGCCGCGGTATCGGCAAGAAGTGGTTTGCGATCGGTGGGGTCGGCTTGGTCGTGCTGCTCGCCGTCGTGATTGGAGTTGCGACGATCGGTCCTACTTCGACTCGATCAGACTGCGCGGACGTCGTCTTCATCGGCGCCGCCGGCTCCGGCCAGCGCACCGGGGAGAAGGCCGCATCTACCAGCGGCATGGGCGAGTTCGTCGACGTGACGTACAAGAACCTACTCAGCGACGCCAACGACGCCGGAAAGACGGTGGAGAAGCTGCCCGTCGAGTACCCAGCAGCGCCGATCAGCACGGCACTGTCCGAGACGTTCAAGGACTCAGTGGAGACCGGAGCTCAGGCGGCTTCGCAGATGATCAGCCGCTCGATCGCCGAATGTCCGGATTCGGTCGTGGTCGCCGCAGGCTATTCACAAGGCGCGATGGTCATGCACCGCGCACTGCACGGCATCGAACCGCAGCAGTCGCTTCTCGGCATCTTCATCGCAGACGGTGACCGACTACCCAGTGATCCGAACGTGCTGTTCGGCGGAGGCGCAAAAGCCCTCCCCGGTATTTCGTACAGCGATCTCGGAGTGAGCCAGTCGGGCGTCGATTCCGTTCGGCTCTTCCCATCCGGTTGGCGAGGCAATCTCGTCTCGTGGTGCATGACGGGTGACACCGTATGCGCCAACACACCAGGAAAGGTCGACTTCGATTTCGGAGCGGGCGCCCTCATCCACACCAAGGGTTACGACCCACAGGACTGGCGTGCGTGGCTCGCCAAGAAGGCCCTCGGACAGTGAACAGCCAAGACTCACTCAGACATACCCACCGATGAAGGAAATCCCGTGACTATCCACATTGACCTGTACGCTGCACACGGCTTGGCCCCCACCTCAGCATGCGCCGACATTGCGCAGCAGCTCACCCGCCACCTAGACACTCTCGACCAGTACGACGCGATCAACCGACGCCGAGTGACCACGGCGCGAACCATTCTCAGCGACCCGTACAGACGGGCGACCTACGACGGTCTCCTCGCAGACGCTACGGCCCACATTGACGAGATGGTCCTGGAACGCATCGCCAGCGGCACCGCTCGCATACCGCTTGCTGAGCAACCAGGCTCCGACCAAGCGCCGCGGAGAGCATTGACGCGTGTTGTAGTCGTTCCTACAGGGATAGCCCCGAAGACAGAATACTGGGCCGACCACTGGACAGCCGAGCTTCAAGACGACGGCGCGACGATCGTGCTCGTGGCCACAGGAAAGGGAACTGATGCCCGGAAAGCGCACAAGTCCGGGGCCTCGGCCGCAGAATGGGCCGCTGCCGGAGCGATTGGAGGCACGGTCGGAGCGCTACTAGGACTCTGAATCCTTGCAGCCACCGCCCGGCGCCTCGATCGGCGAAGCGTCACATCCAGCTACGGCCAGTTCCTGATGCACTAGCCGTACGGCCGGTGCCTGCCGATCGACTGATCCCCCAGCGTAGGCATTTCGGCGAACCCGGCCGTGAACTTGTTGGGCCTCGCCAGCCCTCACACAGGATCCTCACGGCGGGTCGCGGGAGCGATCCGAGGCGCCACTTCTCATCACCAATCCGGCGTCATCGAGCTCCGTAGGTGCGTAATAGAGGCCGGTCCTCGTTGCTGTGAGCAACGAGGACCGGCCTCTTCTTATTCACGCCCCGCTGGTCGAGCCACTCAGTCGCGTGGCGGCCAAACAGGCATCGAGCTCACGCGAAGTCGGGGCTGCCATCTGCGTCGCTCGGCGCCGCGGCCTCCTCGGCGGGAGCATTCCACATCCGCTTGGCCTCGCCGTAGACCTTCCACCCCACCTTCATCCCGGGGCTCCACCTGTCCGGCGGGACAGATTTGAACAGCGCTACGACATCGGCCTGCATCGTCTCCAGATGCGCGAATGCGTCGTCGAATCCGGCCTTCAGCTCGGCGCGTCGGCGATTCAGCGCCGACTCGGCCAACTCCTTGCCGGAGTCGAAGCCGGCTCGCCGGGCCTTCTCGACCTCGGACTGCACGCGCTCGTCGACCATTTTGGCGACGCGCTCGTCGACCTCGGCCTTCTGCTCGCGCTCGTAGGTCGCGACACGAGTCTCGACCTCAGTGCGAGCCACGGCCTCCTCCGCGGCCAGGGCCTCGCGCTGGGCGGCCTCTGCCGTCTGCTGGCGCGTCAGGGAGGCCTGGGCGTCCTGCAGTGCCTGCTCGGCCTCGGCCAGCGCGCGAGCGGTGTCTTGCTGGGCGGCGCTCACCTGCTCGCGCTTGCGGTCGAGCGAGGTCCTCGCGGTGTTGATCCGCCCCCAGGCTGCCGAGAGCTCCTTCTGCCGCTGGTCCACGATCGCGCCCTTGCGGTCCACTCGCTGCTCGTGCTCGGCCGTCTCGCGGACCATCGTCTCGTGCGTCTGGATCGCTTCGTCGAGATCCGCGCTGGCTCGGGCCAGGGCGTGCTCCTTGGTCGCGACGGCGGACCGCGCGTTGGCCAGTTCCAGCTTCTCGGCCTCGGAAGCGCCGAAGGCGGCCTTGTTCAGAGATGTTCCGCGTGGATTCACCTCGGCCTCGACATCGATACCGGCGGCGAGCATCGTGCGCCGGTAGATCTCCTGGTAGCGATGCATCTTCGTCGCCCCGGTGATCTGCACGCGGCGGGTCTTGCCGGTCTCGGGGTCGGTCCGTTCCTCGGTGACTTCCCTCGACTGGCCCCACATCTGCTGGGCCTCGGTCCGCAGGTGGGTGCTCGCCTGCACGGGTGCGCCGGCGCTACTGAGCAGTAGCTGCCCGTGGTAGTCGACCAGCCGGCCGTGCTCGTCGACGCCGCCGATCGACGAGGCCGGGATCTCCGGCGCGTGGCGCACTCGGTCGATCCCGTCGAGGTCGGCCTCCAGCTCGATGAGGGTCGACCTGGTCACCGGCTTGCCGTACTTCACGACCGGTTCGCCGCCCTCGGTGATCGCCGCTCCATCGGAGTCGAAGGTCACCGACTTGATCATCGGCGCGAAGGTGTCGGCCATCCAGTGGACGTGAGGGGTCGACTCGTCGAAGTTCCACACCACGCCGTGGACCGCGTCGTGGCCCCCGGTGAGGACATCGGTGGTCAGGTGCTCGTGCGTCTCGGCGAACCAGCGGGAGACCGCCGCGCGACCGGCCTCGTCGTCGGGCATCACCCACCGAGAACGCCTGCCAATTTCCGTCCCGGCTTTGTTGAAGACCGGGTAGTAGGCCGGAATCTCTTTCAGCAGGGACTTCGGCACCCACGCCACGATCGTGGTCGTCTCGAACGTACTGTCGGCCAGTTTCCGCCTCACAGCGTTGATGCGGCCGTCCCCGTAGTCGAGGACCGCATCCACTCCGTCGACGGCCGTCAACTCGCGCAGGCCGCCGTTCCCGTCGTTGACGTAGGCGGCGTTCAGGCGCGTGTCAGCCGCCACGATGGACGGATTCCGCTTCGCCTGGCGCGCGGCGTCGGCGTCGTCGAGCTGGCGCATCGCCTCGCGCAGGATGCGGGCCCGCTCGCCGCGGGTTGAAGTGCTCGGCTTCGCCCCGGCCGCCTCGCGGCCGTGCTGGAGGTGCTGGGCGTGCCAGCCCGCGCGGGACGCGGGCTCTGTCGACTCGGCCACGGCCTCGTCTCCTCTCTGCTGTGATTGCTCGGCACTCGTCGCGGGGCCCTGGTCCGGCCCTCGTCGGGGCGGCTGGCGCCGCTCCTCCTCCGACCGGCCCCGCCCGCGACGTGCGCCTGCGCCCAAGTCAAACCCGGGTACGACGGGGCCCTGAACGCCGCTGCGGGGCCCTGGCTCCGCCTGCCCCCACCGTCGTTCCACCCATCGTACCCGGGTTTGACTTTTAGCGCCTTAAAGTCAAACCTCCAGTCGCTTCGCTCCCTCCGGTTTGAGGCGCTCTCCGAGGGCCCTGCCGGGGGCTCGTCGGGCGCTGGCGCGCCCTCTACGGGGTCAGGCCTGTTCGGCCAGACCCCGCCGTCGGCGCGGCGGGCTGGGTTCCCCCGGCGCTGATGCACCGGACCGGGGAGCGGCGTCCCGCCGCGAGCCCTGGCGGGGTCCCCGGCCTGCGGCCAGGGAGGGCACGGCGCACCCGGTGCTCGCGCGCTCGCACCGGCCACGCCCCACCCAGGAGACTCTGCGCCGGGACGTCGCGGCGGCCTCGGCGGGCGAGCCTGTTCAGATGCCAGAGAGGGACCTGGAGCCCGGCGACGCCGGTCCGCCGCGAGGTGGCCGCGGAGTCCCGTGATCAGTGGGGCCCGCAGCGAGGAAGAAGTGTTGCTGCACTCCGGGCCAAGTCGGTCACGGTCGACGTGCCGTTGAGGCGAGCTGGTGACTGTCGACGTGGTGAGGCGGCGGGCTGTGCTGATCGCAGCGCGGATGCGCGGGCACTGGGCGGACTATCGCAAACGCGTAACGCACCGGTGCCGACGGAGAAGCCCTGAACAAACGACAGCCAGTAATCATGGACCTGCTGTGGTGCGTCGACACGCCGACCAGCGACCACCCGCGCCTCGTTTCGGGGCGCGACGACCCACGAGAGAGGCATCGCCGCGACGTCGAGCGTCCACCCGGGGGCCGGCGGTGCCCGCGGTTCGCGCTTGACTGACCCGATCCGGGTCTACGCGGTGCGACGACACGCCACCGAGACACCAGCGGTGCCGCGTTTCGAGGCGTCGGCGGGTCGTCGTCGTGCGTGTCACCGGCCCATGGAACGACAGAGCCCCGCCACCTGCCGGTGACGGGGCTCTGTAGTTGGTGGCTGGCTAGCGCGTCAGGGTCCGCCGCGCACCGGCTCGGCCGGTCGCGGGCAGCTCATCGCGTCGTCGGAGCGCAGCAGCGCGGCGACCGCCGGCGAGTCCTTCAACTCGTCGAACACCCGCTCGGCGACCCGGCCGGCCAAAGCCTTCAGCTCCCACAGCGTTTCCACGCGCTCCTCGGCGAGCATCAACCGCTCGTCCAGATTCATCAGCTCGGTCATCATCTGCCCTCTCAGTCGTTCACCACGGCCAGCGCCGTGCGGCGCTGGCCCTCTTTCGCCGGTCCCTCGGCTGCCTTGAGCCAGCCGGTCACGGTCGAGCGCGAGCGACCGATGCGGTCGGCGATCGCCTGCTTCGACTCGCCTCGCCCGTCGAGTGCCAGGACCGTCGCGAGTTCGTTTGCGCTGGCATTGATCTTCGTCGTGGCGACCAGTTCGCGAGCGCGCTCGCGCAGCAACTCGTCGGTGTCGTCGAGGTCGTCGCCGAACTCGACAGTGCCCTGGCCCAACTCGTCGCTCTGCTCGTCGAACTCGTCGGTAACTCGACGGTCCGTCGAGTTGGGCGACGAGTTGCCGTCGACACACCAATTCCGCCCAGCGGTGTCGACCGTCTCCGCCGCCAACTCGTTGGTGGTGTCGAGCAACTCGTCACCCAGAACGCCCAGTTCAGAGGGGTGACGAGATGCGAGCGACGAGTTGGTGATGACCTCGTCGGTCGAACTCGTCACCTCGTCGGCGACCGCCGCATCAGCCTTCATCGCGGACGCCGCCGCCATCACGCCGATGGTCGCCGCGCCCGCCGGCACGTCGATCAGCACGGGCAGGGTCCACGACCACCGGCCCCACCCCATCGCCGCGGCCAAGCCCTCCAGGCCGGAGAACGAGACGATGAGCGCGATGACCGCGACCGTGGCCACGGCCACGCCGAGGACCGCCAAGAGAGCGAGCGAGCCCCAGTCGATATGACCGCGTTCACGGCGTGCCCGCGGTCCCGGCCGCCGGACCGACCCGGCGAAACTGGCTCGAAGGGTCGGCCCCATGTGAACCATCAATGCGAAGATCGCCGGCGGCGTGCCGTGAGACAGCGCCACGACCGCCGTCGGGATCTCCGGGACCATGTAGTACGCCATGTTCCCGGCCACCGACAGCGCCACGAAGGCACCGAGAACACCCGCGTAGTAGCGGTAGCCGTAGTTATCGAGGTTCGGGTCGAGCTTCATCGGGTTGATCATCGGTGCCTCCTCGGCAAACGTGTTGTTGGTTACTTGCTGCGCATGTGTGTCGGCGTCGACGCGTTGATCAGCCGCTCACGCACGGACTTCGCGTACGCCACACTGGGCAGCCCCACGGGTTCGGTGAGCAAATCGCGATTGCGCATGCCGAGTTCACGGAGGGCGCAGGCACGCTTCATGGGTTCCTCGCCGTCCTCGGCGTCGCGATCGTGAAGCATGTGGCGAGTGCCGAAACCGGTGAGCCAGCCAGTGAAATCCTTGACGTCCTCCTCGTCGGGCCCACCGACGTGTGCGTAGAGCTGGTGCAACTCCTCGGCTGTCGGGACCCCGCCCGCGATCCAGTCCGTCAAGACGCTCGCCGGGTTGCGGTAAATCTCCGCGACCATCTCCGCGGTCCAGGCATCCTGTTCGTCCTCGGACAGCTCGTGGCTCGCGAAATGCGCGTCCTCGAGTTCTTCGATTCGGAACGCCATAGCGACGTCTACGAGCACATGGTGCAAACGAACCTTGGTCGACGGCACGGGCAATTCGTTGTCTCGCAGCAAGTCGAAGTAGCAGGCCACGATGTAGCGGATCGCATGCAGCTGCCCCGCCTCGGTCGCGTACCACGCCTTCTCGGCGGCCAGCCACTCCTCCGTCCGCTGCCGCTTCCACTCAGCATGTCGGGCCCGGCTCGCAGCCGCGCGCTCGACCTCCTCGGCGACCTCGGACAGGCGCACCGGGGAGTTCTCCCAGGCCAGCTCATCGGCCAGCTCGGCGACGAGCCGCCGGGCCGCGGCCTCGGCACACTCTCGCTCGGCTTCGCGCTCGGCCTGGCGCTTACGCTCGGCTCGGGCTTTCTGCTCCGCCAAGGCGGCAGCCAGGCGACGTTCCTCCTGCTCCTCCCATCGCAGGGTGCGCAGTCGGACACCCTCGTCGTACGTGCGCTTGAGCTTTCCGGCGTGCTTGCGGTAGGTGTCCGGGTAGAGCTCGGCGCAGTGCAAGGGATCGAGCTCGCCCTCGAACAGCTGGCGATCGATCTCCTGCAAGCCGACCTTCGGCTTCTTCGGCGCGTACTTGGCGATCAGTGCCTTGTAGTCGAAGTTGCTGACCAGCTCGTACATGCCCTCGTGGGTCAGGTAGTCCACGTGCTTCGGCCAGGCGAGGCGACCGGTGATCTTCACGACCACGTAGCCGGACGGCAGCGACGCCTGCACCACGGCCAGATCGCGCTGCGTCGGGTACTGCAGGCCAGCCTGCAGGTGATCGCGAGCCTCGTCCTGGTCATGCAGCCCGAACGCGTACTTGGCGTCCGTGGCCTCCAGAGCGGCCTTCAGCTCGGCCACGTCGGCCGCGGTGATCGGCCGGTCGCTGAACCAGACCGCGCCGAACGCACGGGCCCGGTCACGATCGCGGGATTGACCGCACCGAGGGCGCGGCGGGTTATCATTGAGATGTTGGCGCAGCATCGCCAATTCCTTTCTGTGAGAAGCACCTGGGTGACGGCCCGGGTGCTTCTTTTTTCAGTTCTGGTGGGCCCTACGGGCCGTCGGTGGGCGAGTTGCCCGTTTGTGACCTCGTGTGGTCTCAGTTGTCTCACTTAGGAGTTCCCTAAGTGAGACCACATCACCACAGGTCAAGGTGGGTTGGTCTCACTTGGTCTCAGTTGGCTTCAGCCAGTGAGGCGCGTACGTACGCGCACGCATTGCCTGGTCAGAGGGCCCTTCCTGAAGAGGGGTCTCACTTGCAGCTCAAAAATCGCTGTTTCCGGTGCTTGTGCCGAAACACTTTCTGCTCCGCGGATCTGGGACAGACCAGTTTGGGACAAGCCCACGGCCGTCGACGCCGTGGAAGTGGCGGTCATCGAGCGCCTCCGACCAGGGGCGCGTACTTGCGGTGGACCGCCTGCGGCGTCACGCCGAGCTGGGCGGCGATCGCGGCCCAGCTCAAACCGTCGCGGCGGGCGGCGACGATGGTGTCGGACAGGCGATCGTCGAGCACGGCACGGGCGGTGCTCAGCGCGGACAGCTCGTCTCGGCGGCTCGTGCGCGCGGGAGACGCGGATGGGACGGATCGAACGGACGGGACAGACACGAAATGCTCCTCAAGGTTGAGGAGTGCTTTCGGTCCAGGTCATCTTCGCAGTCGGCCCGCAGAACTGTCTGCGCCGAACCGCCTGGTAAACCCCGCTTGCGCTGCCCCGGGCATGGTCCCGACCTGTGGTCGACTGCTGCGCGTCAGCCGCGCGAGCACCGGAGCGGGTCAACCGCCCAACAGCGGTAACACTCGCAATTAATGTTGTCACCGAATCGCGAGTTCACCAACGCGACACGCCGCGGTCGAGGCTATTCGGTCCCACCCCGCCGACTTGAAACCGCAGGTTATGCGGCACACCGCGGCGAGGTTCGGGGCTGCTCCTGGGCGCAACCGCGTTCTCGCGCGCCTCAACACACGATGACGCTGGTTGAGCTATTCGACTTCCGTCGGCTCGGCACCATCACGCCAGTAGCGGCCCGCCAAAGCCTCTGGGATCGAAGCCCACCCGTCGGCGTCCCATCCGCCGGCCGCGCGCACTTCGGCCATCGCGGCGATCGGCCCGGGCAGGGCGGCACCGTCGAGATCCGGCCCGGCGCCCATCATGATCTCGAACTTGTCGACCTTCGTACGGCCGTTCTCCGTGTGCGATAGCCACGTCACGCGTACGCCCGCATCACGAAGCCACGCTGTTCGCGTTGCGGAGTCGACCCGGTCCCACCATTCCGACACCGTCTCGCCGGTGCCCTCGTATCGCCATGACGGCGCTTCGATCGACTGGCCACGTAGTTCGTCCTGTCGCTCAGTCAGTGCCTTGATCCGCTCGTCCAGACGCGCACGCTGTGGGGTCCCGCGTTTGAAGGCCCCTGTACCCAGTTGGTCAGTCAGGTCGGCGAGCAGCTCGTCGACCTCGGCCAGCTCGGTACGAGAGTCGCTGCCACTGAACCAGACTCTCGTCATCCGCTCCATCGAGCCAATCCGGTCGAGCACGTGCTTCTCTACCTCGTCGTCTGCCCACTCCAGCGGCACCGAACGGTTGTCGCACGGCCCGGAAACACCAGCAGCACCCTTCTTGTCCTGGGCGTAGGCGCACCGGTACCTGGGCTTGCGGCCCGGACCACCCTTGAGGCGGTACGCCGGTCTTCCGCACACACCGCAGAACAGCACCTTGAGCAGTAACCCCGACGTCGTCGTCGCCGTACGATCGACCTCGCGGGCTCGTAGCGCCGCGCCGACTCGGTCGAAGATCTCCCGCGTCAGGATCGGCTCCGCCCGCACCACCGGCCGGCCATCATCTCCGGTGACGACGAACTCCGGGCCTAGTACCCGGCGCCCTTTGGTATCTCGCTGAGGTTGTCCCTTCGCATCGAGCACGGGGTCACGAGTGACGATCTGTCCGAGCAGGGTGCGGGAGGTCAGTTGCTCTTTCATCCGTCCACTGGCCCAACCGTAGTGCTTGATCTCCCGCCCTTTGATCTGGCTCATACGATCTTTGGGCGTCAGCGCGCCCCGCTTAGTGAGGTCGGCAGCGATCGGACGCAGCGGCTCCCCGGCTAACACCCGCTCGACGACCTCGTGGATCACCTCAACCTGCACCGGGTCCTGTACGAGTCGCCAGACCTTGTCGTCACCCCTCTCAGGTACATAACCCCAGGGCGCGATCCCACCCCTCCACTTTCCGCTGCGGATGTTGTGGTGCGACGCCGACGCATTGCGGGCGCTGATTGCGGCCAACTCCATCTCGGCCACTTTCGCGATGAGCAGCGCGATGATGTCACCGAAGTCGTTCGACAGATCGAAGTGTGACTCCGTGGCCGACACGAGGGTTACGTCGTGGCGCTGCGACCACTGGATCAGCTCCGAGAGGTCGAAGAGTCGACGTGCGATCCGGTCGACGCGGTAGAAGACCAGCACATCGAACTCCTGGTGCCGGCTGTTCAGCCACGGGCCGAGCTTTGGGCGCGTGAACGGTGTTGTCGCACCGGCAGACACGTCAAGATCCTCGACTACGTCGACAACGTCGTAGCCGCGCTGCTCGCACAGTTCGCGACATGCCTGCTCCTGCCGTTCCGGCGAGGTGGTCGCATCGGTGACGCGGGACAACCTGACCACGATCAACGCACGTTTTCCCATGTCAGGGATCATACCGTGGTATTAATTGAAACTAATGGAGTACGCGATCGGCACGATCGCGGCGGCGGCGTTCGGGGCGCTTCTGTACACGGTGGTCACCGGCGATTCGGTGCTCTCGGCGCTGACCGGAATCATCGGCAAGGCACTGAGCACGTCGGCGGGGTGAGCCGTGCGTGGCCGGACGGTCGCGCTGATCCGGCGGTGCGCCCGCGACGAGTCCGGGATGGTGACCGTGGAGGCGGCGTATGCACTCGCGGCGATAGCGGCGTTTCTGCTCATCGGCCTCGGAGCGGTGGCCGCGGTGTCGGCGCAGATCCGGTGCACCGATGCGGCACGCGAGGTGGCGCGGCTGACGGCCGCGGGGGACGACTCGGCCCGCAGCGTGGGCGCGGAGGTGGCGCCCGCCGGTGCGGGAATCGCGGTGTCCGGTGAGAACGACCGGGTGGTGGTCGAGGTGTCGGCGGACGTCCCGCTGCTTCCTTTCGTCAGAGTCTCGGCGAAGGCGGTGGCCGCTCGCGAGCCGACCGGCGATGAGGCGGGCGGACCGGGGCACGGCGATGAGCGTTCGGGGGACGGAGGGTGACGAGGGATTCTCGACCGTCGCCGGAGCCGCGGTGATCGCGGGGTTGGGGTTCCTGCTGGTGGCGATGCTGTATTCCGGTGCAGCGGTGGTGGCGAGGCATCGGGCGCAGTCGGCAGCGGACCTGTCCGCACTGGCGGCCGCTGCGGTGCGGGTCAGTGGAGACGGGGAGGCGTGTGCGGCCGCGCGGCAGCTGATGTCGAGGCAGGAGGGGGATCCGAGGATGACCGGTTGCGTGGTCGACGGCGACGACGTGCAGCTGTCCGTCGCGGTCAGGGTTCGGTTGGGTCGCTTCGGTATTCGTGAGGCGCGTGCGGTCGCGCGGGCGGGGCCGGTCGAGTCGCCGTAGGGCCGCGGGTCGGCCCGGAGCTACGTGTGCAGACGGCCGATCAGGCGGAGCAGTTTGATCGCGTGCTCCTTGTCCAGCGGTTCGTTGCCGTTGCCGCACTTCGGGGACTGCACGCACGACGGGCAGCCGGTGTCGCAGCCGCATGAGGAGACGGCGGCCTCGGTGGCTGCGACCCACTCGGTGAACGCCTCGTACCCGCGATCGGCGAAGCCCGCCCCGCCGGGGGAACCGTCGTAGACGAACACGGTCGGCAAGCCGGTTCCCGGATGCAGCGCGGTGGAGAGTCCGCCGATGTCCCAGCGGTCGCACGTCGCGACGAGCCCCAGCATTCCGATGGCCGCGTGCTCGGCGGCATGCAGTGCGCCGGGGAACTTGTCGAGTGCGATGCCGGCGTCGATCATCGCCTCGGGCGTGAGCGTGTACATCACGGCGCGGGTCTCGAGTCGGTGCTCCGGCAGGTCGAGCGGAACCGAGTCGAGGATCTCGCCGCTGAGCGACTTGCGGAGGAAACCGACCACCTGACTGGTGACGACGACCGATGCGAGAGCGACGGTGAGGGGACCGAACTCGCGGCGGTCCACGGTTTCGAGGATCGACACGTCGCTGACCTCGCGAGCCGACGTCGTCCAATCGGGTTCCTCGGGGTGACTCAGTGCGAGGCCGTCGTCGAGATCGAGTTCGTCGACCACGAAGCTCTCGCCCTGGTGCAGGTACACCGCTCCCGGGTACACCGAAGTCATGGCGCGGGCGGTGTCGACGGTGCCGAGCAGACGGGAGGACGTGACATCGACGATCAGCACCTGTCCGCCGATGCCGCCGCGCAGATCGATGTCGCCGTGCGGGTCGAGCCCGGGTGCCGCGTACCAGCCGGCCTTGCGTCGTTTGAGCTTGCCCTCGGCGGCGAGGTCGGCCACCACCTGCTCAGCGGAGAAGGCCGCGACTTCGGCCTCGGTGAGCGGGAACTCGGTCGCCGCGCACAGCATGTGCGGACCGAGGACGAACGGGTTGGTTGGGTCGGTGACGGTGGCCTCCACCGCGCGCTCCAGGAGCGCCTCGGGGTGGTGCACCAGATAGGTGTCGAGCGGATCGTCGCGGGCCACCATCACGACGATCGACCCCTCGCCCCGCCGACCGGCGCGTCCGGCCTGCTGCCAGAAGGAGGCGACCGTTCCGGGGTAGCCTGCCACCACCACGGCGTCGAGCCCGGAGATGTCGACGCCGAGTTCGAGGGCGTTGGTGGTCGCGACACCGAGCAATTCGCCTTCGGAGATGGCCCGTTCGAGCCGGCGCCGATCATCGGCGAGGTATCCGGCGCGGTACGCGGCGACGCGGTCGACCAACTCCGGTGCCGTCTCGGCCAGGATCTGCCGGGCCCGCACCGCGGTCACCTCGACGCCGCGCCGGCTGCGTACGAAGCACAGGGTGCGTGCGCCTTCGATGACGAAGTCGGCGAGCAGTCGTGCCGCCTCCGATCCTGCGGAGCGGCGTACCGGAGCCTCGTTCTCCCCGGTGACCTCTTCGAGGAAACCCGGCTCCCACATGGCGACGGTCCGTTCACCGTGGGGCGAGGCGTCCTCGGTGACGGCGACGACGTCCTCGCCGATCAGCCGAGACAGGGCCTGCGCCGGGTTCGACACGGTCGCGCTGGCCCCGATCACGACGGGGTCGGCGCCGTACTTCCGCGCGATCCGCAGTGCCCGCTGCAGCACCAGCGCGGTGTGCGAGCCGAAGACGCCGCGGTAGTGGTGGCATTCGTCGACGACGATGTAGCGGAGCTTCGCGAAGAACGGCCGCCATCGGGGATGGGTCGAGGTGATGCCGATCTGCAGCATGTCGGGATTGGTGAAGATCCAGCGGGAATGCTGCCGCGCCCACTGACGCAGCTCCGAATCGGTGTCGCCGTCGTAAGCGCACGGCTGCAGGTGCGCGAACTCCGGCCGGCCGGCGATCAACTGCGCCACCGACCGGAGCTGGTCGGTCCCGAGAGCCTTGGTCGGGGACAGGTAGAGCGCCGTCGAGTCGGGGTCGTCGGCGAAGGTGGTGAGCACCGGGAGCTGGTAGGCGAGGGACTTTCCCGATGCGGTGCCGGTGCAGACACAGACGTGGCGACCGCCGGCGGCGAGGCTCGCGGCCTCGGACTGGTGACGCCAGGGACGCTGCACTCCGCGTTCGACGAACGCCTCGCGCACCGCCGGGTGCACCCAGTCGGGCCAATCGGTGAACTCCGCGCCGCGGGGATCGATCACCGACATGTGCGTGAGTCCCGCGGTGCCCTCCGGCGTTCCCTCGAGGGTGCGGCCGAGAAGTTCGCTGCCGTAACCACGCTGCGACATGCCGTGTTCTCGCCTCACTGCCCTCAATTCGTCTTGCCCGAAGCACCCATGGTACGCAGGGACTTTGGCGCCTTCTCCGGCGTGTCGCCGAACGACCTGCCGAATGAGGGTGTCATTGGCGTGAGGAACGTGATTAGCTTAAGGCGGTCGCATGCTCCGATCTGATCGAAGTTCGTTGCGGCCGGTGTACTGCAGTTGGTTTCATCGCCCTACGGCGAGGCTTGTTGAAGTATGGCGGTCGGAACAGGCCCCCGTCGCGGCTCCGTTGCGATGGGTGATGCAATGCAATGTAAAGGAATGCAGTAAATGGCACAGGGAACTGTGAAGTGGTTCAACGCGGAGAAGGGCTTCGGCTTCATCGCGCCTGACGACGGCAACGCCGATGTTTTCGTGCACTACTCCGAGATTCAGGGCAACGGCTTCCGTACCCTGGAAGAGGACCAGCGCGTGGAGTTCGAGGTCGGTCAGGGCACCAAGGGCCCGCAGGCCACCGGCGTTCACGCCCTCTAGTCTTCTCTGAGCCCGCCAGGGTTCGACACAAGACTTCACCGGACTCCCGGACCGCTTCGGCGGCCGGGAGTCCGGTCTTTTCGTCCCGCGTCGGCCGGAGACCTCACTGTCACATTCGGGCCGTACCATGGTCGTGTGAGTCAGATGTCGCTGTTCTCTGCGGAGATCGAGGACCCGGCCATCGCGGACCTCGCCGGATTACTTGCGGCACAGGGTCAGTCGGTGCACACGAGTTGGGGTGCACGCGTCTCCGTGGTGGTCGGGGAGCAATGGCGCGCGGAGGAGATCTGCGCGGAGATCCGCGGCGCCGGTCTCGAAGCGGAGATCGTGACCTCCGAGGAGGGCCGCCCGATCGCACGGACCGAGGCCAATCCGCGGATCACCGCGCTGCACCGTGCATGGTCTGCCGGTGCCGTGAAGGCGGTTCCTGAGGGGTGGACGCCGACCCCGCACGCGCTGCGCCTGTGGACTCTCGCGTCCGGTCGCCCGGACGGCGCTCATTACCTGCTCGGCCTCGACCCGAGTGCCCCCGACACTCACGCGCCGCTGTCGACCGCGCTCATGCGGGTCGGCATCGCACCGACCCTCGTCGGAACGCGCGGGCCGCACCCGGCGCTGCGGATCTCCAGTCGCAAGCGGGTCACCCGGTTGCTCGAGACCGTCGGCATCGCACCGGACGGGGCTCCGGAAGGTGTGTGGCCTTCCCCATAGGCCGTGAGGTGCGGCGACCCCACCGGATGTCGTCCGTTCGGACTACCCGACGTGTGTCATTCGGGACCAACGTCCCGACCCCACAATCCGAGGTGACGTGCAGAAGACGCGTTATATAAGGTACAACGGCATCGAGCAGCAATTCTCTGACTGAAGGGCACCCGTGGCCGCCTCCGACAACGCATCCTCAGCCGTCCGGCGTCTCGTCATCGTCGAGTCGCCGACCAAAGCCCGCAAGATCGCGGGCTACTTGGGCGGGAACTACGTCGTCGAATCGTCTCGCGGCCACATCCGCGATCTGCCGCGCGGTGCAGCCGACGTCCCCGCCAAGTACAAGGGCCAGCCCTGGGCTCGCCTCGGCGTGAACGTCGACGACAACTTCGAGCCGCTGTACGTGGTGTCCGCCGACAAGAAGTCGACTGTCTCCGAACTCAAGTCGCTGATGAAGGACGTCGACGAGCTCTACCTCGCGACGGACGGTGACCGCGAGGGGGAGGCGATCGCCTGGCATCTGCTCGAGACGCTCAAGCCGAAGATCCCGGTGAAGCGCATGGTGTTCCACGAGATCACCGAGTCGGCGATCCGCGCCGCCGCCGAGAATCCGCGTGAGCTCGACATCGACATGGTCGACGCGCAGGAGACCCGCCGCATCCTCGACCGGCTCTACGGCTACGAGGTGTCGCCGGTGCTGTGGAAGAAGGTCATGCCGAAGCTGTCGGCGGGCCGAGTGCAGTCGGTCGCCACCCGGATCATCGTCGAGCGCGAACGTGAGCGCATGGCGTTCGTCTCCGCCGACTACTGGGACATCGCCGCCACCGTGGACGCCGGCGAGTCCTCGTCGCCGCGGACCTTCGCCTCCCGCCTGGTGAACATCGGCGACGACCGCGTCGCCACCGGGCGCGACTTCGGTGCCGACGGCCAGCTCAAGAAGGCCACCGGGGTCACGGTGCTCGATCAGGCGCGCGCGAGAGCCCTCGCGACCGCACTGGAGGGCGCGTCGCTCACGGTGACGTCGGTGGAGGAGAAGCCGTACACCCGCCGTCCCTACGCGCCGTTCATGACCTCGACGCTGCAGCAGGAGGCGGGCCGCAAGCTGCGGTTCTCGTCCGACCGCACGATGAGGATCGCGCAGCGGTTGTACGAGAACGGTTACATCACCTACATGCGTACCGACTCGACCACGCTGTCGGAGTCGGCCATCAACGCCGCCAGGTCGCAGGCCCGTCAGCTCTACGGCGACGATTACGTCCACCCGACGCCGCGTCAGTACACGCGCAAGGTCAAGAACGCGCAGGAGGCGCACGAGGCGATCCGCCCGGCGGGCGACTCGTTCCGCACCCCCGGCCAGGTGGCGTCGGCGCTCGACACCGATGAGTTCCGGCTCTACGAGCTGATCTGGCAGCGCACCGTCGCCTCGCAGATGGCCGACGCACGCGGTACCACCATGAGCCTGCGGCTGACCGGGCACGCGACCGCCGGTCCCAGCCCCAGCGGTGAACAGGTCACCTTCGCCTCGTCCGGCCGCACCATCACGTTCCCCGGCTTCCTGTCGGCCTACGTCGAGACTGTGGACGCGCTGGCCGGCGGCCAGGCCGACGACGCCGAGAACCGGCTGCCGAACCTCCGCGAAGGGCAGACGCTCACCGCCGCGTCGCTCACCGCCGACGGACACTCCACCAACCCGCCGGCCCGCTACACCGAGGCCTCGCTGGTCAAGGTGCTCGAAGAGCTGGGCATCGGCCGGCCGTCGACCTACGCGTCGATCATCGGCACCATCCAGGACCGCGGCTACGTGGTGAAGAAGGGCAGCGCGCTGGTTCCGTCATGGATCGCGTTCGCCGTGGTGGGGCTGCTGGAGGGCTACTTCAACAGCCTCGTCGACTACGACTTCACCGCGTCGCTGGAGGACGACCTGGACCAGATCGCGTCGGGCAACGCCGACCGCACCCGCTGGCTCAGCGAGTTCTATTTCGGCGCGGACGAGGCTCAGCACGACGACGACGGAGACGCGGCGGGCGCGATGGCCCGCGTCGGCGGACTCAAGAAGCTGGTCGGAGTGAACCTCGAAGGCATCGATGCCCGCGAGGTGAACTCGATCAAGCTGTTCGATGATTCGCAGGGCCGTCCGGTGTTCGTGCGGGTGGGCAGGTACGGCCCGTATCTGGAACGCAACGTCGCGGGACCGGACGCCGAGCCCGATCTGCAGCGCGCCAACCTGCCGTCGGACATGACGCCCGACGAACTGACGCTCGACGTCGCGGAGAAGCTGTTCGAGACACCGCAGGAGGGCCGTGTGCTGGGCGTGGACCCGGCCACCGGACACCAGATCGTCGCGAAGGAGGGCCGATTCGGCCCTTACGTCACCGAGATCCTTCCGTCCGAGGACGACGAGGACGAGGACCCGGGGACGTCGGCGCCCGTCCCGACCATTCCGGCCGGGCCGACACCGCGCGGCGGCGCGGACGAGGTGGTCTCGCTCGACGACGTGCCGAACGGCGGATCGGGCGGTGTCGCGACCGCGACGACCACGACGACGGCCAAGAAGACCGCGAAGAAGACGGCGAAGAAGGCTGCCAAGAAGGCCGGACCGAAGCCGCGCACCGGCTCGTTGTTCAAGGGCATGGACATCTCGACGATCACGCTCGACGACGCCCTGAAGCTCCTGTCGTTGCCGCGCGTGGTGGGAGTGGACCCGGAGAGCAAAGAGGAGATCACCGCCCAGAACGGCCGGTACGGTCCGTACCTCAAGAAGGGCACCGACTCGCGGTCGTTGACCAGCGAGGAGCAACTGTTCACGGTCACGCTCGACGAGGCGCTGAAGATCTACTCCGAGCCGAAGCGCCGTGGTCGTGCGGCCGCAGCGCCGCCGTTGCGCGAACTCGGCAACGACTCGGTCAGCGAGAAGCCGATGGTGATCAAGGACGGCCGATTCGGTCCGTACGTCACCGACGGCGAGACCAACGCCAGCCTCCGCAAGGGAGACGAGGTGGCGACCATCACACCCGAGCGGGCGATGGAACTGCTCGCAGACCGCCGTGCCCGCGGTCCGGCCAAGAAGACGGCGAAGAAGACCGCCAAGAAGACCACGGCCAAGAAGACCACAGCGAAGAAGGCCGCTGCGAAGAAGACGGCTGCGGCGAAGAAGACCACAGCGAAGAAGACGGCTACGAAGAAGACGGCCGCCAAGAAGACGGCGCCGAAGACCGAGGACTGAGCGGGACCCGAGGCTGCCGGGGCCAGCCGATCGAGGCATTGCGACCCTTGGCCGGGACCGGTCGGCCGGGGGACACTGGACTGGTGGACTCCCGATCGACGCCTCCGGATCACAGTGCCCCCGACCGCGCTGCCCGACCTGCGACGATGCGGGTCTGGCGCGTGACCGACACCGGCCCGGTGTCGACGACGTCGCCGATCGAATGGACGCGGGAACCGGTCCCGACGCCCTCACCGGGCGAGCTGCTGATCCGCGTCGACGCGTGCGGCGTGTGCCGCACCGACCTCCACGTGGTGGAGGGCGATCTACCGGTGCACCGACCGCATGTCGTGCCCGGTCACGAGGTCGTCGGCACCGTGGTGGAGATCGCGCCGGGCACGACCACCGAGTTCCGGGTGAACGATCGAGTCGGGGTCCCGTGGCTGCACAGCACTTGCGGTCGGTGCGTGTACTGCCGGCGCGGAGCAGAGAACCTGTGCCCCGACTCCACCTACACCGGATGGGACGCCGACGGCGGATACGCCGAGTTCGCGGTGGTGCCCGCCGCCTACGCGCTGCGCCTGCCGACGGGCTACAGCGTCGACGAGCTGGCGCCCCTGCTGTGCGCCGGGATCATCGGCTTCCGTGCCCTGCGCCGCGCCGAACTCCCGCCCGGCGGGCGACTCGGTCTGTACGGGTTCGGCGGCAGCGCACATCTCGTCGCGCAAGTCGCGATTCATCAGGGTGCCCGCGTTCACGTTCTCACTCAGGCTCCCCACGCGCGTCGACTGGCCGCCGATCTGGGAGCCGTCTCCGTCGGCGGCGCCTACGACAGCCCGACCGAACCGCTCGATGCGGCCATCATCTTCGCGCCGGTCGGCGAACTGATCCCCACGGCACTCGAGGCGCTCGACCGCGGCGGAATCCTGTGCCTCGCCGGGATCCATATGAGTGCGACCCCGCCGCTGGACTACCGCAGGCATCTCTTTCACGAGAAGGAGATCCGGAGTGTGGAGGCCAACACTCGCGACGACGCCGTCGCCTTCCTCCAGTTCGCCGACGACCACCGCCTGCAGGTGACGACGAGGCCGTACCGGCTCGACGAGGCGCTGCACGCGTTGCGTGACCTGAAGGCCGGCCGGTTCGCGGGGGCTGCGGTGCTGCATCCGGCCGTCGAACCGGAGCCGTGACGCCTACGGGACGACGAGCACCGGGCACCGCGCGTGATGCACCAGGTTCTGGCTCACCGATCCCATGAACGTGCCCGCCACCGACCCCATCCCGCGTGAGCCGACGATCAGGAGCCGGGCGGACGACGATGCGCCGACCAACCCTCGTGCCGCGGACGAGTCGCCGTACACGATGTCGACGTCCACCTCCGGGAACTGCTCGCACGCGGGAGCGATCCGACGCCGCAGCCGTGCGATCCCGTCCTGCTCCACCAGGCTCCAGTTGACGAGGTTGAGCGCGTATCCGGCGCCGATCATGGCGGCGGCCGGGAAGTAATAGGCGACGGTGAGCTCTTCGCCGAGAGCCCGCGCCTGATGCAGAGCCACGGTCAGCGCGCGGTCGGCGTGAGGTGAACTGTCGTATCCGACCACCAGTCCGTCGCGATCACTGTCGGCGGGATCGTCCTCGCGCCATGCGAGGACCGGACACGACGACGACCGGATGACCCCCATCACCTGGCTGCCGAGCAGGACGTCGCGAATGGGACCGGACCGCGTCGACCCGATGACCACCATCGACGCTCCGGAGGAGTACTCGGCGACGTGGTCGGCGAGGGTGCCGCTGTAGACCTGGGTGGCGATGTCCAGGTCCGGTGCGACCTCGCGGGCAGCGGCCAGGGCTTCGGTGAGCACCTTGGTCCCGGCTGTGTTCGCCTCTCGGCGGAGCGCTGGGTCGACGCACATCGCGAACGGATCGTGGGCGGCGAACCACACATCGTCCGGAACGGCGTACACGAGCCGGATCGGAGACCGCGTGCGGGCACACCACTCCGCAGCCCATCGGGCGGCTCCGAGCGCGCGCCGGGACCCGTCCACTCCGACGATCACGGGTCGGTCGAGGGTGTAGCTCATCGACCCATCCTCGCGCGTCGAGTCCCATCGCCGACAGTGCCGAACGGGACCGGAGACCAGTGACCAAGGACTGCCGGCCGGGCGACCTCGGGCCCGCCCCGGCGCTACTCCAGCGTGGACGTCGGCTCGGCGACGTCGATGTCGGGGCGGGCGAGGAGAGTCTCGATGCCGCGGCCGCGCAACTCGACGCCCTCGCCGATCCGCCAGTGTTCGGCCTCGCCCTCGCCGGCGAGGAAGACGGCGCGGGCGGAGCCGAGCACGCGGGTCGGCTCGTCCTTCGCCAGTTCGGTGAGGCGTGCCGCCTCGTTGACCGGATCGCCGATCACCGTGTACTCGAGCCGCTGCTCCGCGCCGATGTGGCCGGCCACCGCCTTGCCCGCGGAGACGCCGATACCCATGTCCACGTCGCCGAGCCGTCGCGCGAGCTCGACGCGCAGGTCGCGTGCGGCGGCCAGCGCCGAACCGGCGAAATCGTCCTGCTCGAGGGGCGCGCCGAAGATCGCCAGCGCGGCGTCGCCCTGGAACTTGTTGACGAATCCGCCGTGCCTGCCGACCACGTCGACGACCACCTTGAAGAATTCGTTGAGCAGTTCCACCACCTCGCGCGGCGGCCGGTTCACCGCCAAACGCGTCGACCCGACGATGTCGACGAACAGCACGCCGACGTAACGCTCCTCGCCGCCGAGTTCGGTGCCCGTCTCGATCGCCCGACGGGCGACGTCCTCGCCGACATAGCGTCCGAACAGGTTGCGCAGCTGCTGGCGTTCGCGGAGGTCGGAGACCATCTCGTTGAAGCCCGCCTGCAGCAGACCGAGGTCGTTGCCGTCGTAGATCTTCACCGCGACGTTGAGGTTGCCGGCGCGGACCTGATTCAGCGCCACGCGCAGCTGTTTCACCGGATCGGTGATGGACCGGACGAGGCGGGTGATCGCGAGCAGCCCGAACACCAGGGCGGCCGCGGCCATCCACAGGATGGGCCGCTGCAGGCCGACGGCGTCGGTGTCGATGACCGCCGTGCGCTGCAGGATGATGAGCGCGGCGATGATGGTCATCGGCACGGCTACCGACACCACCCAGAACACGGTGATCCGAGTGGCGATGCCGGGTGCGTTGGAGTTGTCCGGGTCGTTGGCCATCGCGGCCACGGTGATCGGCCGCAGCACCTTCTCCGCCTGCATGAAGCTCAGCACGCCCGTGACGAGGGCGCCGATCAGGCTGGCGATGATCACGACGACGAAGTCCTTCATCGACGTGCGCAGGTTGATGACCGCGAGGATCACTCCGCCGATGCCCCACAGGCCGAGGTTCACCGCGGTCAGCAGAGTCGGGAGGTTCAGCGCCCGTTTGCGTGCGGCGGCGTCGTCGAGTCTGGTCCGCCGACGGTGCCAGATCAGCACCGGCATGCTCAGCTGGATGGAGAGATACGCACCTACGATGATGGCGATGAACAGGTACAGCCCGAAGGCCACCTGATTCTGGGCGTTGAACTCGCTGATCGAGATCGAGTCGACGCGCGGCATGCCGAAACGCAGGAAGGCGAATGTGAACAGGGCACCGATCAGGTTCGCGCGAAGCATGTCGAGTGCGAGGACCGGCCACGGTGTGTGTGCCAGCCAGCGCAGGGTGTGCGCTGCTCTGGACAACCACGACCGTCGTCTTACCATGTCATCCAAGGTAGCGGCATGCTTGCAATTGTTAAACAGCGTGCGGGATGCGTGTTGTCTGAACTGGGCTTTAGGCTGGCTGATGTGACAAATGTCTTTGACCGGATGATCGGGCAGCAAGCGCTGATCGAAGAGCTTCTGGCGGCAGCGACGTCGGCGCGGTCGGTGGCCGCTCGACTCGACGAAGCGGACGCCGGGGCGGTGTCGATGTTCGACGAGGGCCCGGGATCCGAGTCCGAGGCGGGTCCGCGCGAGTCGATGACCCACGCCTGGCTGTTCACCGGTCCTCCCGGCAGCGGCAGGTCGGTGGCCGCGACCTGCTTCGCGGCCGCGCTGCAGTGTCAGGCGGCCGACGAGGTGGGCTGCGGTGAATGCCGTGCGTGCACCACCGTGCTGGCCGGGACTCACGGCGACGTCCGGCACATCGTTCCCGAGGGGCTCACCATCTCGGTGGCGCAGATCCGCGACATCGTCCAACTCGCGGCCCGCCGCCCGACCACCGGTCGCTGGCAGATCGTGGTGGTCGAGGACGCCGATCGGCTCACCGAACAGGGCGCCAACGCGCTGCTGAAAGCCGTCGAGGAGCCGCCGGACCGCACCATCTTCCTGCTCTGCGCGCCCTCGGTGGCGCCGGAGGACATCGCGATCACGCTCCGGTCGCGGTGCCGGCATGTGGGACTGACCGCGCCCGCGGCCGCCGACATCGCCCGCGTCCTGGTGGACCGTGACGGGATCGACGCCGACCGCGCGTCCTGGGCGGCATCGGTGTCGGGCGGGCACGTCGGCCGGGCCCGCCGCCTCGCCGTCGATGGGTCGGCACGCGCACAGCGCGACCAAGCGCTCGGCCTGGCTCGGGCAGCCACCCGCGATTCCACCGCGTTCGCGGCGGCCGAGACGCTCGTCAAGACGGCGACCGAGGCAGCGAACCAGATCAGTGCCGAGCGCGACGCCGCCGAGACCGAGGAACTGATGACCGCCCTCGGTGCCGGCGGAACCGGCAAGGGCACCGCACGGCCGCCCCGCGGAACGGCCGGTGCGGTGAAGGAACTCGAGAAGCGGCAGAAATCGCGCCGCACCCGGACGATGCGAGACGTGCTCGACCGCGCGCTCGTCGACCTCGCGGCTCTGTTCCGCGACGGGCTCTCGCTGTCGATGGGAGCACAGGTGACACTGATGCACCCGGACAAGGCTCAGGACCTGACCGTCCCGATGGCGCGGCACGCGTCTCCCGAACAGCTTCTGCGGTGCCTTGAGGCGGTGCTGGAGTGCCGTGAGGCACTCGAGACGAATGTGAAGCCCAAGTTCGCCGTCGACGCCATGGTGGTGCGGATCGGCAGGCAGCTGGCACGCCGCTGAACGCCCGAAGGCGGGCTCCACCGGAGCCGGTTTCTCCGGACCGGAGAAATTCTTCAGTCCTTTGACCAGCAGGTTATCCCGATTCTCGGATCCGGCGATTTCATCCGTCACGCGCGGGCGCGTGAAATGGTTGCATGCTCACTTGGGAGAACTTGGAGGACCGGATCGGCCGGAACTGGGCCATCGTGTCCAGGCTCGTGCTGGCCACAGTCCTCTATTACGCGGTCTCCGTCCTGTACCACGGGACGGTCGGCTACGCCGGCGGCGAGGTGTTCACTCGTCCGCTGACGGGGACTGCGATCTTCGCGGGCATCATGTGCATCCCGGCCGCGGCCGGGTGGTACGTGTCGCGACGGTTCGCTACGGCGGGGGACGCCTAGCGATCAGTCGTCGCCGTAGGCGGCTTCCGACTCGTCGTGCTCGGCGAGAGGATCGTCGCCGCCGGCACCCTCCAGCACCGTCAGCTCATTGTCGATCGCCGCGGAGACAGCTTCGGCCTTCTCTTTGATCTTGTCGATGAAGTCGGGCATGTGAGTCTCCTCGGACGGTGCGGAACCTGCCTCAACTATAGGTGCGCAGGGGAGAGGGACGAGGGTCAGCCGCCGGGGAGCAGCGGCCGGCCTGTCGGGGCTTACGCCCACGGCGCGCTATGAGAGGGGTTAGCGCGTCGGGGCGTGACGTCGAGGAGGCGTCGGAGAGACTGACGGTCGGCACACGACCGTCGGCGTGACGGCCGGTGTGCCGCTCGCACTGTCGGGGATGCGAGCGGCACGCCGGCTGTCGCTGTTGAGCGAGCGTCTGGTTCTTAAGCCGCTTTAGTTCTCAGGCCGGTTGGGTGAGCGTGTGGTTCTTAGGCCGCTTTCGTTCTCAGGCCAGTTGAGCGAGCGGAGCGAGTCGAAACACAGCCAGCGGGAGTTTCGACTCGCTCCGCTCGCTCAACAAGCCTGGGTGGTGGCTGCTCGCTTAACGAGCCTGGGGGCTGGACGCCGAACAAGCCTGGGCGACTGCCCGCTCAACGTCCGGTGCCGGCAGGCAGAGGGCGCGGGTCACGCGGTGACGATGCTGCGCTTGGCCAGTCCCATCCAGAAGCCGTCGATCGGCTGCTCGGGTACGGCGTCGGCCCGGGTGGCGGCGCCGAGGGTGACGAACAGCGGCGCGAAGTGCTCGGTTCGCGGGTGCGCGTACGGCATACCGGGTGCGCGGTGCGCGAAGTCGAGGAGACCGTCGACGTCGGCGGCGGCGAAGCGTTCGCGTGTCCATTCATCGAAGTCGACCGACCACTGCGGGGGCGTCGCGCCGGGCGACGGATCGTCGAGGAAGGGCAGGCCATGAGTGGTGAAACCGGATCCGATGATGAGCACGCCCTCGTCGCGCAGTTCGGTGAGCCGCTCGCCGAGACGCATGAGGCGCGCGGGATCGAGGGTCGGCATCGACATCTGCAGCACCGGGATGTCGGCGTCCGGGTACATGATCGTGAGCGGCACGTATGCGCCGTGATCGAGCCGCCGCTCGGCGTCGCGATGCACCTGCTCGCCCAACGGCATCAGCCCGGCGACCCGATCAGCGAGATCGGGTGCGCCGGGCGATGGGTACGTCGTTCGGTAGTAGCGGTCCGGGAATCCCCAGAAGTCGTAGGTGAGGGGGACTCTCGAGTCCGTGGCTCCGATGGTCAGCGGTGCGGCCTCCCAATGAGCGGAGACCACCAGGATCTGCCGCGGTCGCGGAAGGTCGGCGGCGAGTCGTTCCAACTGGCCGACCCACCGTTCGTCGTCCACCAGGGGAGGAGCGCCGTGGCTGAGGAACAGCGCGGGCATGCGGTCGGCGGTCGGAGCGTTCATGGCTTCACATTCTCATCTGCGGTGTGACTGCGAATGGAACGTCGGCCGGCCGCCGGGTATTCCGCCCGCGTCAGCTGGCCGAGAGCAGGCTGAGGATGCTCGCGAAATCGGAGCTGCCGACGCCGGACTGCATCGCCAGGCTGCCGAAGTCCAGGACCGAGCCGATGCTGCCGATGCCGCTCGGGACGATCACCGGACGCACGGTGACGCCGACATCAGTCGGGTCGAGCAGGGTGCCCAAACCGCCGCACGTTCCGAGGAACAGGTAGACGCCGTCGCCGACCTTGACGTCCGTGGAGTTGCTGTTGGGTCCGGGACTGATCAGGTTGTTGCTCGCGGCGGGACCGAACCGCAGTCCGGAGTTCAGCATGATCTTGACGATCGTCCCGTAGTCGCCGGCGTTAAAAGCGACGAAGGCCTGCAGTGCCTGAGTGCCGTCGAGCAGCGCTGAGGTGCAGGAACTCCCCAGCACGGTGGCAGGGTTCGGATTGGTCAGTGTCAGCCGCACGTTCTTGCCATTGAACGAGCCCTGCTCCGATTTCAGGGTCGGACCCTGGTAGCGGTCGGCGGCGGCGGCCTCGCCGGGAGTCGCGACGGTCACACCGGCGACGGCCGTCAGCGCGACCGCGGCGGTTAGTACGAGAGTTCGGAGATTTCGGAGCATTCGGGGCACGTCCTGTCGGGTCCGGAACGGGGAGTTCGCCTGAAATATAGCCACCGAAGGCGGATTCGGCGTCATCGACGACGGTTCGTGGCACGGATCTGCACATGGCCGGAGAGTTTCGCGGAGCCGCCTGGCGTGTGAGACTGCGACCTCGGTGGCAGTGACCTCGACGCGGTGAGCCGATGCCACGATCGGGCATGACAACCGAAGACAAACGACTCGCGAAGGACCCGCAGGGCTGGCGCGCCGGGCTCACGAGCTCCCCGTCATCGCCCCGGAACGACCCCGGCAGTGATCACCGACCGAATCATCGCACTGCGCCGACAACTGACCGCCGAAGGCGAAGACGCCGGACCAGTGACCATTGGGTGGCACCGACAACCCGCGAACCCCCGGAAAAGCAATGAGTCGCGACATCGTGTGTAAACGATGTCGCGACTCATCACAGCGGAGCCGCCTGGGGGAATCGAACCCCCGACCTATTCATTACGAGTGCATATTGCTGGCTGGTCAGAAGCGTTGATAATTGGTTTAGCTGCGGTTTCACGCGGGAGTGCGCGGCGTGGGTTGGTACTCGTTGGAGTCTGTGCCGACACGTGGCCGACACGACGGTTTCGCCTTTCGTCTTCCCACAACGAATTGATCCCCGGCCGAGTGCACGGCCGGGGATCGGGAGGACCAAAAATGCGAAGCGTCAACACCACAACTGAAGGCCCTGTGCCTAGCATAGCGCTCGATTCGGCCCGGTGCGAGGGTCAGTTTGCCGATGCGATCCGAAGCGATCCGATCCACCCGGATCGCACCGGATCAGGTCAGGGCCAGGTCGCGGACTCCACGGGTGAGGGCGGATGCCACCTGGGGAGTGCTGCAAGGGCGGCGGCGGAGGCGAGCACGGCGACGCAGGAGCCGCGCGCAGCCGGAGCCGACGCGGCCGCGAAGCGGCCCGGCGGGTCGGCCCCTTGGTACTACTCAGAATTAATGCAGCCCCACCTTTCGCCCGGATCGGGTGAGATCGGCTCTGAGCCTGTGCGGTACGGCGATCTCGACTCGCAGCAGCGTCGTCGCATCCGCTTCGCGGCCCGCGCGATGCTGTGGGAGGCCTCGTCGCTCAAGGCGGTTCGATGCTGCGGTCGGCTGATCGCCGCTGATCAGCCAGGTTTCGCAGGTCAGGGGTTGCCGCGCGAGGTGACTGTGCGCGTATCGGGCGGTGATCGGCCTGTCGCGGGCTACGGCGGCGTGGCGACCTGCGGGAGCGTGTGGGCGTGCCCCCGGTGCTCGGCTGTGATCGCTGCTGAGCGGGCCGTGTCGATGGGCGACGCCATCCGTGCCTGTATCGACGGCGGCGGGTCTGTGCGGCTCCTGACGCTCACTCTCCGCCATGTGCGTGACGACGCTCTGAGTGAGTTGTGGGACGGCCTGAGCAGCGGGTGGCGGGAGCTATTCGGGACGGTCGCCTGGACGGGCAAATGTGGTGAGTTCCGTCGGGGTCGGCTCCGCCCGCCGCGTCCCGGTGAGGCCGATACGTTTCAGGTCGCAGGGCTCACGCGGACGACTGAGGTGACCGGTGGTGGGCCTTCGGGGTGGCATGTCCATATCCACTGCCTGGTCTTCTCGGCTGCTCCATCCTGGTCGTCGGTGATCGCTGAGGACTGGAGGTGGCGGCTGCGGGCCTCGATTTCCCGTCACTTTGCACACAGCGTGCAAAGTGAGGCCGAGTTTCGCGATTGGCTCGGCAGTCTGGCATTCGCGGCGAGCTGTATGACGCGATGGCGTAAAGGGCTGCGGCGCAAGGGGTTTGACTGTGGTGCGGCGGGTGTCGACGTGCGCCCTGTCAGCGATTATGGTGCAGAGTTCCTGAGCCAGTACCTCACGAAAGGTACTTTCGATGCCGCCTACGATGCTGCGCACGAGGTCACGGCGGGTCAGGTGATGAAGTCAGGACGGGCCGGGGGTCAGCCCCCGTTCCGGCTGCTCTATGACGCGATTCTGGACGACACGGCTTCGTCCTGGTTCCTGCGCACACCGCGCCGGTGGGACGTCTTCCGTGACGACGATGACCCGTCTCTGTGGCTGCTCGTCGACCTCGACACTGCCGAGGTCACGCCGGTCAGGCCTTCGCGTGCATGGCAGCTCTGGTGGGAGTACGAGAGCGCGTCGCGGGGACGCCGTCAGCTCGTGTGGTCGCATCGGTCGCGAGACCCCCAGTCCCCGCGTCAGGTGCTATGGGCGGCGATTCTCGATGCTCGCGGCGCTGAGCGGGACGACGCCGAGGTCGCTGCTGACGACTTCGGCGGGACCGTGCTCGGCCGTATCGCCGCCTCGTCCTGGTATGGCCTGATGACGCGCCGCCCGGCATGGCTCGCTGACGCCCTTGAGGCCGCTGAGCGCGGTGAGATCGATGCGTGGATGGCCGGCCGAGGTGTCGAATGGACCCCCGAATCGGAGGTGTGATGTATTTCACACTTGACAAGTCTAGGTTTGTGAGCGAAGTCGGGGACCTGTCATCGGCGCTGCTCAGAGGCTCGCGAGCAGGCGTTTTAGTGTGTCGATACCAACATAACACCAGGTCAGAGCGGGTTTTTGACTCTTGTGGCGCGGAGGTGCGAGGGATACGGTCGTGCTACCGCCGGATCGAGGCGGACAGGCGCGGCGAAACGCTCAGTGCCGCAGCCAAATCCAAAAAATATCGACCCATGAAAGGGGCGCTCGATCATGCCCGAAATGACCAGTTTCACCGTACCTGCCCGTCCCGAGTCTTTCGTGCTGATCGGCATGGGCGGCACAGCCAAGGTGCGCGCAGAGTACGCCCGGGACGCGGCGACCGGCAAAAACGTGCCGACCGGCAACGACCTGACTGACGCCAAAGGGCAGGTCATCCGCCGTCTGACGGGGATCGCGCTGTCGGTGGATGGTGTCGCTGTCGACGGGGTGACAGTCGATACGGCAACCCCCCTCGAAGAGGTCCCGGCCGGGACCATTTTCAAGGCCGAAGGCGATGTCCGGCTGACGCTGCGGGCTGATGCCCGGCCCGGCTTCGGTGACGGCGGGCCGCGCGGGGTGCTGGTGGCCACGGCTTACGTCGAGCGCTTGACTCCGGCGGGGAATGTGGCGGATGCGCTGGCCAAGGGCGCGGCGTCGGCGAAGGCGAGCGCCTGATGGGCGCCGTGGCGGACCTGCATGCGGCGCTGCTGACGGCTCAGATGCGGGCGGTCCAGCTGGTGCTGGACGGAGTCGGTGAGCCGGTCCTGCGGGTGCTGGGGGTGATCGGATGAGCGCCAGCGTCGAGGCCACGGAAGCCGATCCGATCCCGGACGCACCCGAATCGGATCGGACCGGATCGGATCGGGTGTGTGAGCGGTGCGGGGCGTCTCTCGCTGGACGCCGCCCGGACGCGCGCTACTGCTCGGATGCCTGCCGGAACGCGGCGCGGCGGCAGGTTCGCCGCATCGAGCGTGACCACGCCCGGCCCGTGTCGGCGGGACTGGCGGAGCTGGCGGAAATCGTCGGGGAGGTCGAGGCGGACGCCCGCTTCGGGGACCCTGCGGCGATCGAGGAGGCCGTGCAGGCGAATCTCGCTGCAGTCATGCAGGCACCGACGACGACCAGCCTGAAGGCGCACCTGACGCTCATTGAAGCCAGCTATCAGCGGGCGGTCTCGGAGGCGCGCATCAGGGCAGAAGCCGATGTGGCGGAGCTCGAAGCCAAGATCATCGGGCTCACGGCCGAGCGTGATGAGCTGGCGGCCGAGGTGGATGAGCTGGCGAAGGAGGTCGATGAGCTGCGTGACGAGCTGGCGCGCTCGGCCGGTCTTGAGGCAGTTCTCGCGCAGCTGAAGGCGATGCAGGCGGGGACCGAGGCGGCCGAGGTCGCACAGCTGAAGGCCCAGCTCGCGGAGGCCGTTAAGGAGCGGGACGCAGCTCGTGAGGCAGCGGCCGGGCTGGGCGGTCTCGCGGCGGAGCTTGCTGCGGTCCGAGAGCTTGTCACCACGAGGGAGGCGAGGTGAGCGCGGACGGGCTGACAACGGCGGAACTGCTGACAGTGATGGCGGAAATTCTGGCGGTCGTTAGGGAGGAGCATTCGGGCGATCGCAGGGAGGCGCGACCGTACGCAGCAGCGGCGATCGCGGCGCTCGCTGGGCTGAAATCCGGGCCGCTGTGGGAGTCGGCGTGGCAGCTGACGGAGAAACCCGACCCACCTGAGGGGGCCGAAGCACTGCAGGCGGAGCTCGCTGAGGCGATTGATCAGGGGGTAGAGGCACTGACACGGGTGGTGCGTCTCGCAGACCGCCACGACGAGATGTGGAAGGAAGAAGAATGAGCAGGCCGGACTTCGCCGATTCGTACGGCCCCGTGCCCGGGCAGGCGGCCGACCCGGTGCCGACGGTGACCAACGGACAAGTGTGGGAGGCCCGCAAGCAGCGCCAGCGGCGCGCCGTGATCCGATACTGGAAGATCGCTGCGGCGGTAGCGGCGGCCGTAGCGATCGTCGTGCTGATCGTGGGCGAACCTCGGTACATGATCCCGGCAGCCGCCACGACCCTGATGGCGGCCGGTATCTTGTTTGTCCCGGTCTGGCTGTTCGGTACGGCGGCGCGGATGGGTCGGCAGGCTGGCGAGACCGCGGTGACGCTGTGGCGGGACCGGCAGCGATGAGCGCCCTCCTGGACCTGTACGGAGCGCGTGTAGTGCGGCTCGTGCGGCGGCTCGCTCTGCCAGTCGCGGTGGTGATCGGCGGAGCTGCGTGCCTGGGGCGTGGTCTCGACATCAAAGCGGACGTGACGCCCGCGCCCTATGTAGTGCTGCTGATCATCGGCGCTGCGGCCGCTGTCGTGTCGTACACGGTGCTGCACCCGAAGCAGCGAGCGCGGCGCAGGGCTCAGCGACAAGCAACGGAGGGAGGAATCATGGATTTGACGGATGAGCAGCGCCAGACCGACCGCGAAATGATCGCGCGCGTCAACAGGGTGTGGCCGGACTTCTGCCGTGCGATTGGGCTGACTGAGCCGGACCCGGCAGCCACGGCGCTGGCAGCCGGTTTCGCTACGATGTCCGTTTTCGGCAGGCGGCGCGGGCGACTGCTCGCGGGCGGCGGACGTGCCGCAACGGCGGTCCTGACAGACGGCGAGCGGGCGCCGCGAATCATCGGCGTGTGGCCGTCAGCGCTCGGACCAGCGCTCGGGATCGACGCCTCGTGGATCGCGCGTGACGATCTCGCGCGGGAGATGCCGCTGCTTGCGCAGTATCTCGGCGTCGACCGCTGCGAGGTCGAGTATGTGGCGGCAGCGGAGACGCCGACCGGGCGTGCGCTGCTCGTGATCACGGTGGTGACGCGGGAGCCGGTGCGGGAGACCCGCCGCGCGGCATGGATCGTTGACGCGGAACCGGCTGCGCTGACGAAAGCCGCGAGCGGACCGCACGAGGCGAGCGGCCCGGCCTGGTACGACGCAATCGAGCGGGAGGGAGAGGCCAATGCCAGCGACGATGAGTGACCTGCCGATCGTTCTCGGCCGGCAACGCGACGGCGCGGACGCGGTGATCGATTTGGTCGGGTGTGGGCATGTTCTGGCCTGCGGCGAGACCAGATCGGGGAAGAGTGTCGCGACGTACTCGATGCTTGGGCAGATCGTCGCAAAGGGCGGGCCGTGTGTGCGTGTGGTGGGCATCGATCCGACCGAGGTGCTGCTGAAGCCGTTCGCGGACCGCCTCGGCACCAAGATCGATCCGTGGATCGTGCGGGGGATGCACCAGCCCGGGCGGGCGGTGGAAGTGATGGGCGAGATTCGAGGAGAGATGACGCGGCGGCTGGCGCTGTTGGCCGAGCATGACATCGACAAACTCGGTACGTTCTCGCCGCGCCTGCCGCTGCTGGTGGTGGTGTTGGAAGAGCTCCCCGGGATCGTGCGGGCCTTGGCGGGGGCGGATCAGATGAGCGGCGCGAAACCCGCGGACCGCCTCGGCCCGACGTTTCGGAATCACCTGGAGACCCTGGCCGCAGAGGCGGCGAAGGTCGGCATCAGGCTGGTGTGTCTCGCGCAGCGCCCGGATGCCGAGATTCTCGGCGGCTACGCCCGCGAACAGCTCACGACACGCCTGGCCTTCCGGTTCTCGGGCGCGGAGGGCTGGCGGATGCTTTTCCCGGACCTCGACCCCGAGCTTCTGGAGGCGGCGGGTGATATGCCGCCCGGGCTCGGATTTTATCGGCAGCCGGGGCAACGCCCGACGATGCTGCGCTCTGATCTCGTTGAAAGCTATGAAGCGTACGCGATGCATGTCAGGCGGTACGACATCAACTGGCTGCGAGCACAGACGGAGGCTCGGCAGGGCGCGGCTGGGGAGGTGACGGCATCGTGAGGGAACCGCAGGAAGTCTCGAACGTCAACGACCGCCGGATCGCCCGCGTCCTGGCCGGGATCGAGTCCTACGACGCGCTCGACGACACCGAACAGGCGATCGTCCGCGAGCAGTGGGAGGAACGCATGGAACAGGTGCGGCAGTCCCTCGACTTCGCCGCCGACTTCGCCGCCGCCGGGGAGGCGTACACCGAACTTGATGATGCTGGCGTCGCTGTGACGCGCCAACCCGGGCACGGGCAGACGCCGGTTGGGCCGTCCGGGGTTCCGGCGCAGCCGGGTTCCCGGACGGAGCCGCTACAACCCAGGACACGACGCAATCGGGAGAAGGGCTGATGAAACAGGAGGCAATCGTGAGTGTGGACGACCCGCTGTGGACGCCGCTGCAGACCGCCGAGTATCTAGGGGTCGCTGAAGACACGCTCCGCGACTGGCGGACCGATCGGCTCGGCCCGGTGTACATCCGCATGGGACGGAACGTGCGCTACCGGAAATCGGCCGTGGACAAGTGGCTCGGTGAGCATCAAGTCGATCCGGCCGCCGAATCGAAACGCCGACGCTAAGGTTCGTGTCCCCGCACGTGCGGGGGTGAATCCCCCGCACGTGCGGGGGTGAATCCTGGCCGGTGCAGAGGACTTTCGTTTCGATCTGAGTGTCCCCGCACGCGCGGGGGTGAATCCCGCCTGGGGAGGCAGGTGAGGGCTTCGGTTTCGTGCTTGCCGCATGTGCGGTGGTGGGACGGTGAGAGGTGAGAGGTTTCGTGTGATCGAGAAGCTGCCGAGCGGGAAGTGGCGCGTGCGGCTCTATGCCGGGGCGCAGTACGTGGGTTCGCAGACGTTTGAGCGTAAGCGCGATGCTGCCGGGTGGGAGATGCGTCAGCAGACGATGTTGAGGCTCGGCACGTGGGTGCACCCGGATGACGCGGCGATGCCCTACGGGCAGTGGCTGGACGAGTGGCTGGCGACTCGGGGTGGAGCGCAGCTGACGATCCGGAAACGGGAGTGGGCGGCAGAGCGAGCACGCGCAGAGTTGGGGCGAGTCCCCCTGTCGTCGGTCACGCCGCTGAAGGTGGAGCAGGCAATCGCGGCGATTCGTGACGACGTGTCTGTGCACACCGCCTATCAAGTTTTGGTGGTGCTGAGGCAGTCGCTCGGGGCGGCGATGCGAGAGGGGCTGATTGCGCGCGACCCGACAGCAGGCATCACGCTGCCGAAGCTGAAGGGGAACGAGCCAAGGCCCCTGTCGCATCGGCAGCTCTGGCGGCTGGCGGACGCGGCGGCTTGCGAAGCGGACCGGCTGATGTTTCTGACGATGGGCTACTCGGGTGCCCGATGGGGCGAAATCTCTGCCCTAAGGCCGTCTCAGGTGACGGAGCGCGGCCTGCGACTGACCCATGCCTACGCCGAGGTGAGCGGGACACTCGTACTCGGTGACTTGAAGGATCATGAGTCGCGGACGGTCCCTCTGCCGAGCCTCGTGCTGCGTGAGCTGATGCCGTGGGCGGCGAAGCAACTGAAGGCGAAGCGGCGACATTTGTTCGGGACATCGAAAGACACGGGTTACCGGAACGGGAACTGGCGGCGATCCGTGCTGAATCCGGCACTCGCTCGGGCAGGCCTGCCGGCCATCACCCCGCACAACTTCCGCGATACCGCCGCCTCACTGGCGATCGAGGCAGGGGCGTCGGTGATGGCGGTCTCACGCATGCTCGGGCACGAGAGCGCGGCGACGACGCTGCGGCACTATGCGGGCCTCTTCCCGGACACCTTCGACGGTCTGGTGATCCGCCTCGATGATGCGATCAGCCAGGCGCTAGACGACCACGAGACGACGGGAACGAGCGGAGGTGAGCGGGACGAAGCGGTAAGCTAGCCGACACATCCCCGACACAACTGTGCCGGGGACCATCGGGAGACAGGGCCGAAACCGTGTCTGACCTGCGGAGCCGCCTGGGGGAATCGAACCCCCGACCTATTCATTACGAGTGAATCGCTCTGCCGACTGAGCTAAGGCGGCGTGCCGTCTGACGACAGCGCTCATGATGGTACCGAGTCGTCAGCCTCGCAGGCAAAACGGGTGCTAGGAGGCCGATTCCGCGATGCGTCGGGTCTCCGCTGCGATCACCGCGCGACAATCGTCCGGGTCCAGGACCACGCCGAAGACGTCCGCGAGCAGGACCGGGAGCTCCGCGGGTTCGACGTCGCGGACCTGTGAGAGGCCGTCCGGTTTCTCCGTGGTCCAGGTGACCCCGTCGAGGGTCTCGTGTGTGCGTTCGTCGAAGCGCTGAACGAAGGATCGGGTGACGAACGGTGACCGGGGTGAAGTGGAGACGAAGTGATTGCCGACCGCGTAGTCGATCGGGAACTGCGGATCGAACGTGAACGCGTTGCGAGGGATCCACTCTTCGGCCCGCTGGGCGAGGACCCAGCGTGCGGTACCGAACAGGTCGCCGACCGGTGAAGAGGTGAGGCGGAAACCCCAGCCGTCCTGCTCCACCTCCGCGCCGTTCGCCAACGGGATCGGCTCGAGGGGGCCGCGGCCGAAGCCGACGTCACACAGGTATCGACTGCCGTCGTCGAACTCGACGGCGAGGAGCGCATGCGTCGCAGGCCGCGTCTCGGGGTCGCCGCCGAGAATCACCCGCCCGGACAGGGCTGTGAAGCGAAACCCGAGGCGTTCGAGTGCGGCGGCGAACAGCGCGACGTGCTCGAAGCAGTAACCGCCGCGCGCTTGCTCGACCAGCTTGCGCTGGACGGCAGCGATGTCGAGCGGAATCGGTCGGCCGACGATGATCTCGAGGTTCTCGAACGGGATGGACGTGACGTGGGCGCGATGGAGCTCGCGCAGCGCGTCGAGCGTCGGTACGGGCGGTGCGGCCGCACCGATCCTGTCCAGATACGCCGTGAAGTCGAGGCCGTCGCTGCACCAGAGGGACATGCGTCCCAGTCTGCCGGTGCGGCGACGGCCTCGGCCAGTGGATTTCGCTATCCGGCGACGCCCTCGGCGCGGGCCGCGGCGGCGACGGCCGCGGCCACAGCGGGAGCCACCCGCTCGTCGAGTGGGCTGGGCACGATGCGGTCAGCGGCCAGATCGTCGCCTACCACCGAGAGGATCGCCTCGGCGGCGGCGATCTTCATGCCCTCGGTGATACGGCGGGCGCCGGCGTCCAGCGCTCCGGCGAAGACGCCGGGGAAGGCGAGGACGTTGTTGATCTGATTCGGGAAGTCGCTGCGTCCGGTCGCGACGATCGCCGCATACTTGGCGGCCACGTCCGGATGGATCTCCGGGTCGGGATTCGACATCGCGAAGACGATCGCGTCGTCGGCCATCGAGGCGATGAGCTTCTCGTCGACGGTCCCCGCGGAGACGCCGAGGAAGACGTCGGCGCCGTCGAGGGCTTCGGCGACACCGCCGGTGAGCCCGCGCGGATTGCTCCATGCGGCGACCTCGTTCTTGTACTCGACCATGTCGGTGCGGTCGGTGCCGACGATGCCCTTGGAGTCGAGCACCACGATGTCATCCACGCCCGCGGCCTTGAGGATCTTGGCGCACGCCACCCCGGCCGCGCCGGCGCCCGAGACGACCACCTTGAGTCCGGCGAGCTCACGGCCCAGGAACCGGACCGCGCCCTTGAGGGCGGCGAGGACGACGATCGCCGTGCCGTGCTGGTCGTCGTGCATCACCGGGCAGTCGAGCGCCTCGATGACGCGGCGCTCGATCTCGAAGCAGCGCGGCGCCGAGATGTCCTCCAGGTTCACCGCGCCGAAGCTGGGCCGCAGCCGGACGAGCGTCTGGACGATCTCGTCGGGGTCGGTGGTGTCGAGAACCAGGGGGATGGAGTTCAGGCCCGCGAAGGTGCGGAACAGGGCGGCCTTGCCCTCCATGACCGGCAGCGAGGCGCGCGGGCCGATGTCGCCCAGACCCAGGACGGCGGTGCCGTCCGACACCACCGCCACCAACCGGTCGGTCCAGGTGTAGTCGTTGACGAGTTCGGGTTCCCGGTGGATCGCGCGCGATACCTGCGCCACGCCGGGTGTGTAGGCGATCGAGAGATCGCGCTGGGTGGCGATGGGGGCGCTCAGTTCGACGGACAGTTTGCCGCCGCGGTGCGCGTCGAAGATCTCGTCGTCGGTGATGGGCATGTCGGTGGTCTCCGGCTCGCTCGGTGCAGCGATCGTCTCGTCTGCCGTACTGGTCACTGTGTCTCCTCGATGCGGACGCCGTTGTCCGTTGTCAGATCTGCTCCGCGGATGCTGCCGACACGCGCAGAGGTGAAGGGCGCCGCGGAGTGTGTGCAGCGTATTCGTCTCGGCGGCACGGTGGCGCCGAACGGTCGCGTCGTCGCGCAAGTCACATCGCGGGGAGGGTCGCTCGGCCGTCGACGGTGGCGGTGACGCCCGCGTCGAAGAGGATGGAGCCGACGCGGCACGGATGAGATTGTGCCATCGGCGCGCACGACCGGTGCACGCGCCTGCGGGGTCGCCTCCCCGATGCGGCCGTCGAGGCCGCCGAGCGCTAACATACAACTTGTGTCTATGACGTATTCATCCGCGGACCGCGTGTACGACGAGGTCAAGGAATTGATCCTGACCTGCGACCTTCCCGGCGGGGAGATGATCAGCGAGGGCGAGATCGCCACTCGGTTCGACGTGAGTCGCACACCGGTCCGCGAGGCCTTCCTACGGCTGGCCGCCGAGGGCTGGATGCGTCTGTACCCGAAGCGCGGCGCGCTCATCGTCCCGATCGGCGAAGGCGAGGCCCGGGACGTCCTCGACGCCCGTGTGCTGCTCGAGACCCACGCGATGGAGTCAGTGTCGGGCGACACCGTGGCCATCGCCGCACTGGTCGGCCGACTGGAGGACAACCTCTCGCGGCACCGGCTGGTGGATCCGGCCGACGCGTCGGAGTTCGCGCGGCTCGACGCCGAGTTCCACCAGCTGATCGTCGCCGCCGGGCGCAACGGGCTGTTGGCCGACTTCTACGTCTCGCTGGGCGAACGGCATCGTCGGATGACGGCCGAGCGACTGCGTCACGATCCCGGAATCACCGAACGCATCGTGGCCGATCACGCCGACCTCGCGCAGGTGGTCGGAGCGGCCGACGCCGCCCGTTTCGCGTCGCTGCTGACCGCACACCTCACCGGTGTCCACGGCACGGACGGAAGCGCGGCATGAGCGCGGCCGAACGCGCACGCGGCGCGGTCGCCGGGTGGCCCGCGGTCTCGCTGGCGGTCTTCACCGCGGCATGGGGCGGCAATGAGTTCACACCGCTGCTGGTCATGTACCGGACCGCATCGCAGATGTCGGCGGTGGTGGTGGACGCCCTGCTGTTCCTGTACGTGTTGGGCATCGTCCCGGCACTGCTGGTCGGCGGACCACTGTCGGATCGGCTCGGCCGCCGCGCGCTGATGCTGCCGTCGCCGGTGATCGCGGCGGCCGGGTCCATCCTCCTGGCGTTCGGCGAGCACTCGGTTCCGCTGTTGGCCGCCGGCCGCGTCCTGAGCGGTGTGGCGCTGGGTCTGGCGATGGCGGTCGGCGGAACGTGGATCAAGGAACTGTCGGACCGGGCGGGCGATCCGCCGTCGGCCGGTGCCCGACGCGCCGCGTTGAGCCTGACCGCGGGCTTCGGGGTCGGTGCGGGCCTGGCGGCCGTGCTCGCGCAGTGGGCTCCGCTGCCGGGACAATTGTCGTACCTGGTCAACGTCGCACTCGCGGTGGCCTCGCTCGGTCTGATCCTGCGGACGCCGGAGACCCGGCCGCGTGCCTCGGACGGTCGGCTGCGGGACGCGATGCGCATTCCCTCGGCGATGAAGCCGCGGTTCTGGCTGCTCGTGGCGCCGGTGGCGCCGTGGGTCTTCGGCGCCTGCGCGATGGCTTATGCGGTGATTCCCGCGATGATGACCGAACACACGCCCGGCACCGCGATCGCGTTCGCCGGTCTCTGCTGCGTCGCGGGACTCACGGCGGGCTTCTTCATCCAGACCCTCGGCAAGCGGATCGACCGCCCGGGGTCGGTGCGCACCCTGCTCGTGGCACTGGGTCTGGTGGCGGTGGGGATGGCGCTGGCGATCGTCGTCGTGCTGCACCCGTCGATCGCGCTGGCGGTGGTGACCGCCATCGTCTTGGGCTGCGGCTACGGCATGGCGCTCATCTCGTGCCTCATGGAGGTCCAGCGTCTCGCCGGACCCGACGATCTCGCCGGGCTCACGGCCGTCTTCTACACCCTGACCTATCTGGGATTCGCCTCGCCGGCTGTGATGGCTTGGGTCGTCGAGCGTTTCCCGTCGATCAGCTACCCCGAGATGTTCGGAGCGGGAATCGCGATGACCGCACTCGGGGCCGCGGTGGTCTCCCTCGCGAACCGCACGCGAGCGGCCGGTCCGCAGACCGTGGAGCCGGCCGAGCAGACCGTGGACCTCGAACGCGTCTGAAGCGGCTCCCGTACCCGCCCCGGGAGAGGGGGTGACATGATTTCGCGCATGGTTCCGACCAAGATCACCGGACCGCTGAACGCGGTGCTCGCGCGTCTGCCGGAGAGCGCCGCAGATCACCTCGTCCTCGGGTACCGGATGGTCCGCGCGATAGCGGTCAGCAATGTCAGCGACCGTGCGATGACCCTCGCGGCGCAGGCGTTCACCTCCATCCTCCCGGTGCTGTTGCTGCTGACCACGATTCCCGGAGACGGCGTCCTGGACCGAACGATCATGATGTTCAGCCTCGACGGACTCGTCCTGGGACACCCGGATTCGCCGGGGTCGTACGCGTCGTTCGGCATCGCGGGCGCCTTCATGACCATCGTGTCCGCGACTTCGCTCGCCCGCGCCCTCGACCGCATGTACGTCGGCGTCTGGGGTGTGCGGTCCACCGGGCTGCGCGGCTGGTGGCGGTGGCTCACCGTGGTCGCGGTACTCGCCCTCGCGACCACGGCGCAGGCGGTCGTCGTGCTCGACTACAACGAGGACGGCGGACGCATGGTGTTCGCGCTGATCTGGACCTTCGTCATCTGGATGCTGGCGTGGACCGCGGTCCCGCGGATTCTGACGGTGCGACAGTTGGCCGCACCCGACCTGTGGAGCATCGGCGCCCTGGCCGGCGCCGGACTGACGGTCTTCATGGCGATCACGCAGATCGGCTACGCGCAGGTGTTCCACTCCGCGCGCGCCTCGTTCGGATCGCTGGGCATGGTCTTCGCGGCCATCGGCTGGCTGTTCGTGTTCACCGCGATCGTCGTCGTCGCGACGGTTCTGGCACAGGTGATCCGCACGCCGAACGACGCGGACGACGCCTTGGTCGAGGAACCGGTGGAGCTGCGCTCCGACTACGCGTCCGGATAACCGTTCGGATTCTGCGACTGCCAGCGCCAGACGTCGGCGCACATGTCGTCGATGCCGCGGCCGGCGTGCCAGCCGAGTTCCCGATTCGCTTTCGACGGATCGGCCCAGTTCGCCGCCAGATCGCCCGGCCGGCGTGCGACCACCTCGTACGGAATCGTCCGGCCGCTGGCGCGCTCGAAGGCCGCGACCAACTGCAGCACCGACACCGGCTCACCGCTGCCCAGGTTCCACACTGACAGCGCGTCGGCGGTCTCACCGAGCCGGTCGAGTGCGGCGATGTGGCCGGCGGCCAGGTCCTCGACGTGGATGTAGTCGCGGACGCCGGTGCCGTCGACGGTGTCGTAGTCGTCGCCGAACACCGACAGCTTCTCCCTGCGTCCGACAGCCACCTGTGCGACGAAGGGCATCAGATTGTTCGGCAGCCCGTTCGGATCCTCACCGATGCGGCCGCTGGCGTGCGCGCCGACCGGATTGAAGTAGCGCAGCAGGGCGATCCGCCAGGAGTCGTCGGCGACGGCGAGATCGCGCAGCACCTGCTCGATCATCACCTTGGTCCAGCCGTACGGATTGTTCGCCGACGTCGGCATGTCCTCGGTGCGCTGGAGCACCGGGTTCTCGCCGTACACCGTGGCGGAGGAGGAGAAGACGAACTTCCGCACGCCGCGGGCGTCCATCGCGCGGAGCACGCTGAACGCGGTGTCGAGGTTGTTCCGGTAGTACTTCAGCGGCTCGGAGACCGATTCCCCGACCGCCTTGAATCCCGCGAAATGGATGACGGCGTCGATGTCCTCGGCGGCGAAGATCGCGGCGGTGGCCGCCTCGTCGGTCAGGTCCACGCGGTGCACCTTGATCGACTGTCCGCTCAGTTCCTCGAGCCGGTCGATCACCGCGGGCTTGGCGTTGCTGAAATCATCGGCGATCAGGACGTCGTGCCCCGCCGCCAGTAGTTGCAGGACGGTGTGCGAACCGATGTAGCCGGCGCCGCCGGTGACGAGTACGCGCATGAGTGTCGGGTCTCCGATCAATCGAGGATCTGCTGAGTCCGGACGTAGGCGGCTTCCACGCCCTCCTTGTGCGGCGCCCACCAGTCGCGGTTCTCGCGGTACCACGCGATCGTCGCGGCGAGGCCGGAGGCGAAATCGGTGTACGCCGGCCGCCACCCGAGTTCGGTGCGGAGGCGGTGGGAGTCGATCGCGTACCGGCGGTCGTGGCCGGCGCGGTCGGTGACGAAGTCGAAGGCGTCGGCGGGCTGTCCGAGCGCGGTCAGAATCGCCTCGACCACCGTGCGGTTGTCGACCTCGCCGTCGGCGCCGATCAGATAGGTCTCACCGATCCGACCGCGGTCGACGACGGCCCAGACGGCGTCGTTGTGGTCGTCGACGTGGATCCAGTCGCGGACGTTGCGCCCGTCGCCGTAGAGCTTGGGCCGCACCCCGGTCAGCACGTTCGTGATCTGGCGCGGAATGAACTTCTCGATGTGCTGATACGGCCCGTAGTTGTTCGAGCAGTTCGAGATGGTGGCGGCGATGCCGAACGACCGGACCCACGCGCGGACCAGCATGTCGCTGCCGGCCTTCGTGGAGCTGTACGGGCTCGACGGGTTGTAGGCCGTCTCCTCGGTGAAACGCGTCGGATCGTCGAGATCGAGGTCGCCGTAGACCTCGTCGGTGCTGATGTGGTGGAGGCGCACGTCATGCCTACGGACTGCTTCGAGCAGCGTGTACGTGCCGACGAGGTTGGTCTGGACGAATGCCGACGGGTCGGCGAGCGAATTGTCGTTGTGCGATTCGGCCGCGAAGTTCACCACGAGATCCGATTCGGCGACGAGCGGATCGACGGTCGCGGCGTCGGCGATGTCGCCGCGGACCACGCGGATCCGGTCGGCCACCGGTTGCAGCGTCGACGGGTTCGCGGCGTAGGTGAACTTGTCGAGAACGGTCAGCTGGGCGTCGGGCCGGGTGGCCAGTGTCCGCAGCACGAAGTTGGCTCCGATGAAACCGGCTCCGCCGGTCACCAGCACTCGCATACGGGTTCCCCCGGATCCGGGCATCGCTGCCCCGTGGCTTCGAAATCTGTCGCGGCCAACTGTACCGATAGGCTGATCGCATGCGCGGAATCATCCTCGCCGGCGGCACCGGGAGCAGGCTTCACCCGATCACGCTGGGTGTGAGCAAACAGCTGGTCCCGGTGTACGACAAGCCGATGATCTACTACCCGCTCTCGACGCTGATGCTCGCCGGGATCCGGGACATCCTGGTCATCACCACGCCCGGCGACCGCGCCGCCTTCGAACATCTCCTCGGCGACGGCGAGCGGTTCGGCGTCTCGATCAGCTACACCGTTCAGCCCGAACCGGAGGGCCTCGCGCAGGCCTTCCTGCTCGGTGCCGATCACATCGGCGACGATTCCGTCGCGCTGGTCCTCGGCGACAACATCTTCTACGGTCCGGGGCTGGGTTCGCAGCTCAAGGGGTTCGATGGGCTCGAGGGCGGTGCGATCTTCGCCTACCGGGTCGCCGATCCCAGCGCGTACGGTGTCGTCGAGTTCGACTCGGCGGGGAACGCGGTGTCGTTGGAGGAGAAGCCCGCGAGGCCGAAGTCGCGCTACGCGGTGCCGGGGCTGTACTTCTACGACAACGACGTGGTCGACATCGCCGCCGGCCTACGGCCCTCCGCGCGCGGCGAATACGAGATCACCGACGTCAACGCGGAGTACCTGCGGCGCGGAAAGCTCCGGGTCACGGTGCTGCCGCGCGGCACGGCCTGGCTCGACACCGGCACCTTCGACGGTCTGCTCGACGCGGGGAACTTCGTCCGGACGGTGGAGCAGCGGCAGGGGCTCAAGATCGCGGTGCCCGAAGAGATCGCTTGGCGGCTGGGATACCTCGACGACGAGCGGCTCCGCGCGACCGCCGTACCCCTTGTGAAATCCGGTTACGGAAGTTATCTGCTCGACCTGCTCGAGCGCGGACGGGAGTTGTGAGCGTGGATGTACGACCGCTGAGCATCGACGGCGCGTGGGCCTTCACCCCCGTGCTTCACGGCGACGATCGCGGAGTGTTCCTGGAAGCCTTCAAAGCCGACGTGGTCGCCGAGACCATCGGCCGACCGTTCCAGCTCGCCCAGGTCAACACCTCGGTGTCGGCGGCGGGCGTGGTCCGGGGCATCCACTTCTCCGATGTGCCGCCGAGTCAGGCCAAGTACGTGACCTGCTCTGCGGGGGCGGTGCTCGACGTGGTCGTCGACATCCGCGTCGGCTCGCCGACCTTCGGCCGCTGGGACGCGGTGCTGCTCGACGACAACGACCGCCGCGCCGTCTACCTGTCGGAGGGATTGGGCCACGCCTTCTGCTCCCTGCAGGACGGATCGGTCGTCACGTATCTGTGCTCCACCGGATATCGGCCGGGCAGCGAGCACGGCATCGACCCGATGGACCCCGAACTCGGCATCGAATGGCCGAAGATCGCGCGCGACGGCTCTCCGCTGGAGTACGTGCTGTCGAAGAAGGACTCCGCCGCGCCGGGCCTGTCGCAGGCTCGGGAGTCGGGATTGCTGCCGAGTCTCGATGACGTGCGCGAGTTCCTGACGGACTGAGCTCGAGTCAGGAAGTTTTGGCTCCCGGAAGGGTCTGAGAGACCGTTCCGGGAGCCAAAATTTTCGGCGGAGGTCAGCCCAGGGACGGGAATGGCGGGAGCGCGGGGGTGAAGAGCCAGTCCTGCCAGATGTCGTTCAGCGACGATGTGGAGAAAGTGGAGGCGAGCGCGATGAAGTCCTCGGTGGTCACGCAGCCGTAGGCGTACTTCTCCGTCCACCGGCGGAGGAGAGCGAAGAACTCGCCGTCGCCGATCCGCAGACGCAGCGCGTGCAAGGTCATCGCGCCGCGCTTGTAGACCCAGTCCTCGAACATCTCCTCGGCGCCGGGGTCGGCGAGCGGGACGCGGACCGGCGCGGCGGCGAGCTTGGCGTAGTAGTGCCGCGCCCACTCGTCGGCCGACCTGCCGCCGGAGTGCTGGCTCCACAGCCACTCGGCGTAGCAGGCGAAGCCCTCGTGCAGCCAGATGTCGCGCCAGCGCGCGACCGTCACCGAGTTGCCGAACCACTGATGCGCGAGCTCGTGCGCGACGAGGCGCTCGTGTTCCCGAGTGCCGTCGCAGTGGTTGGCGCCGAAGGTGGAGAGGCCCTGAGATTCGAGGGGGATGTCGAGGTCGTCCTCGGTCACGACGGCAGTGTATTCGCGGAACGGATACGGGCCGAACATCTCGATGAAGGCGCGCATCATCTGCGGCTGCCTGGCGAAGCTCACGTCGAACCGAGCGCGGAGCGCGGGCGGGACCAGCGCATGCACCGGCACCGGTTCCTCCGCCATCGTCCGGTGTTCGTACTGTCCGATCTGAATAGCGGCCAGGTAGGTCGCCATCGGCTCCACCTGTTCGTACACCCAGGTGGTCTGCGCGGCGCGGCGGCGTTTGGACGCGAGCCGGCCGTTCGCGAGCGCAAAGTACGGGCTGTCGGTGGTGATCTCGATGCGGAACGGCGCCTTGGCCTCGGGATGGTCGTCGCAGGGGAACCACGACGGCGCGCCGTTCGGCTGATTGGCGCACAGCGAGCCGTTGTCGAGTTCCTCCCATCCGACGTCGCCGAAGGGACCCCGTATCGGCCGGGGACTGCCGCGGTAGCGCACCTCCACCGTCAGCGCACCGCCCGGCGGCACCGGCGCCGGCGGCGTGATCGACAGCTTGCCGAGCCGGTGGGAGAAGCGTGCGCGCCGGTCGTTGACCGTCACGCGGTCCACGCGCATGCCCGTCGCGAGGTCGAGGCTGAACCGGCTCAGTTGCTGGTACGACGACGCGGTGATGACCGCGGTCCCGGACAGCCTGTTGCTGCTGACCCGGTACTCGAGGTGCAGATCGTAGCGGGAGACGCGGTACCCGAGGTTGCCGTTGCGGGGAAGGTACGGATCCAATTCATGGGAAGCCGCACTGAGTTTGGGGGTGTGCCACGCGGACTTCTCGATCTTGCCTGGCACAGACAGCCTTCCCGTTGGTCGATTGGCGCGGCAGTTCGAGCCTACCGCTGAACCTGCGACGCCGCGTGACGACGGTCAGCGCGGCCACGGCGTGATCGGATTGCCCTGCCAGCGCGTGTGCGCCGGAACCACGTCGCCGCGCATCACGAGCGACGCGGGCCCGACCGTCGCCGACGTCTCGATGCCGGAGGCCGGCAGCGCCACGCAGTGCGGGCCGAGTGTGGCACCCGCCGCGAGGGTCACCGAGTCGATCGCCATCACGCGGTCGTGGAACAGATGCGTCTGCACCACGCAGCCGCGCTGGACTGTCGCGCCGTCGCTGAGCGTCACCAGGTCGGCTTCGGGCAGCCAGTACGACTCGCACCACACGCCGCGGCCGATGCGCGCGCCCAGCGCCCGCAGCCACAGGTTGAGCACCGGGGTGCCGGCCGCGGCGTTGGCGAACCAGGGGGCGGCGACCGTCTCGACGAAGGCGTCGGAGAGTTCGTTGCGCCAGACGAACGAACTCCACAGCGGATGCTCCGATGCGCGAATGCGCCCCACGACCGTCCATTTGGCGATCGCCGCGATCACGCCCGCGACCGCTCCCGCCGCCAGCAGGATCAGCCCGCTGCATGCGGCGGCCACCAGCACGTTCGTCGTCACGGCCAGCGACTGCAGCGCGAACAGCACCCCGACCCCGATACCGAACGAGACCATCACCGCGATGATCCGCAGAGTCTCGACCACCCCGCGCGCCACGCGGAGCCGGGTGGGCGGGGCGAAGGTCCGTGACGTGTCGGACTCCGACGCCGTCCGCCGCAACCGCACCGGCGGGCTGCCGAGCCAACTCGACCCGCTCTTGGACTTCGTCGGCGCGGACGACAGCACCGCCACCAGCGAATTCTTCGGCAGCTTGCGCGAGGGCGCCACCATGCCGGAGTTGCCGAGGAAGGCTCGCTTGCCGACCTTGGCCTCGCCGACGCGCATCCAGCCGCCCCCGAGTTCGTACGACGCCATCAGCGTGTCGTCGGCGAGGAACGAGTCGTCGCCGACACTGGTGAACTTCGGGATCACCAGCGCGGTGGAGATCTCCGTCCCCCGGCCGATCCGGGCGCCCAGGGCGCGGAACCACCAGGGGGTGAGCAGGCTCGCGTACAGCGGGAACAGGTAGGTGCGCGCCGAGTCCATGAGCCGTTCGGTGGCCCACACCTGCCACCCGATGCGCGACCGGACGGGGTACACCCCGGCGCGCATTCCGATCGACAGCAGCCGCACCGCCACCAGGATGAGCAGCGCGAACGCGGCCATCGCGGCCACGGCGGCGACCGGCGCCATCGCCAGGCCGCGTGCCGCGGCGGCGCCCATCGAGTCCGCGGGCAGCGCCCAGGAGCCGATCACGGTGAGCCCGACGGCCAGCGACACCAGCGGTATCCCGGAGATGAGGAAGGCGCTGCACGCATATACCGGCACCCACCGGCGACGCCGCGGGGGCCGGTGCTCGGGCCAGTCGGCTTTCGCTTTGCCGACTTTGGCGGCCGGCGAGCCCGCCCATCGCTGTCGCGACTTCACCTTCCCGCGCACCGCCGATCCCGGGTCGACGATCGCGTCGCGTCCCACGGTGGCGCCCGGGAACAGCGTCGAGCGCGATCCCACGGTGGCGCCGGGCTTGATCGCGATCTCGCCGATCACGAGCTCGTCTCCGTCGATCCACCAGCCCGCGAGGTCGACCTCCGGCTCCACGGCGGCGCCGTCGCCGATCTCCAGCAGCCCGGTGACCGGCGGCAGCGAGTGCAGGTCGACGCCGCGGCCGATGCTCGCACCGAGCGCCCGGGCCAGCGTCGGGAGCCACGGGGCTCCCGAGAGATTGTGGGCACCGCTGGCCTGCATCAAGCGTTCGGCGGCCCACAGGCGCACGTGGACGGATCCGCCGCGCGGATACGTGCCGGGACCGACCCCCGCGAGCAGGGCGCGAGCTCCGGCGGCGGCGATCACCAACCGGCCGAAGGGAGTCACGAACACCAGGAACGCGACGATCAGCAGCCACCAGTTCACCGACGCCAGCCACGGCGCGGAGTAGCCGAGGGCGTCGGCGGCGGCGCGACCGACGTTGTTCGCGACGCCCAGCCAGGTGATCCACTGGATGCCGGTGAGCGTGGCGAGTGGGATGGATGCGGCCGCCTGCGCGAATCCGGTGGACCGCGGCACCGGCGTCACCGACCGCGGTGCGACGGTGGCCCCGGGTGCCAGGGAGTCGAGGAGCTCGGCCAGCGAGCCGAGCCGGGGGTGGTCGTAGAGGTCGGCGACGGTGATCTCGGGGTAACGGGCGCGCAGTGCCGTCACCAGTTGAGCCGCGGAGAGCGATCCGCCGCCCTCGGCGAAGAAGTCGGCTTCGGCCGAGTCGACACCGACGCCCAGCACCGCCGTCCACTGTTCGGCGAGCCACGCCTCGGTGGGTGTGAGATCGCCGCCGCCGTCCGAGGAGTCCGTGCCCGGCACCGGCCAGGGCAGCGCGTCGCGGTCGACCTTGCCCGAGGTGCGGGTGGGCAGCTCGTCCATGAGGAACAGCCGGGGCACCAGCGCGGCGGGCAGGTCCTCGCGCAGCAGCGCTTGCGCGGCCGCGACGTCGAAACTCGGGTCGGCCGACGCGAGATAGCCCACCAGCAGGGCGTTCCCGGTGGCTGTCTTGCGGACGGCGGCCGCCGCACCGCTGACCCCGGGGAGATTCTGGAGCGCGTTGTCGACTTCGCCGAGTTCGATGCGCCGACCGCCGATCTTGACCTGATCGTCCGCCCGGCCGACGAAGTCGAGACCGTCGTCGCACATCCGCACCAGGTCGCCGCTGCGATAGGCGCGATCCCAGCCGAGCGAGGGCATCGGCGAATACTTCTCCGCGTCCTTGACCGGGTCGAGGTAGCGGGCCAGCCCCACGCCGCCGATCACGAGTTCGCCAGTCTGCCCCGGCTCCACCGGCTGTTGGTCGGCTCCCACCACCGCGAGGTCCCAGCCGCGCAGCGGCAGACCGATCCGCACCGGCCGTCCCCGGTGCATCTGCGCGGCGCAGGCCACCACGGTGGCCTCGGTGGGCCCGTAGGTGTTCCACAGTTCCCGGTCGTCCGTCGCGAGACGGTCGGCCAGTTCGGGAGGGCACGCCTCACCCCCGAAGATCAGCAGACGGACGGCTTCGAGGGCCTCGGCCGGCCACATCGCCGCCAGGGTGGGGACGGTCGAGACGACGTTGATGTCGCGCTTCACCAGCCACGGACCGAGGTCCATTCCGGAACGGACGAGCGCCCGCGGCGCGGGTACGAGGCAGGCGCCGTTGCGCCACGCCAGCCACATCTCCTCGCAGGACGCGTCGAAGGCGACCGAGAGGCCGGCGAGCACGCGGTCGCCGGGTCCGAGCGGTTCGTCCTGCAGGAACAGCTGGGCCTCCGCGTCGACGAACGCGGCGGCGTTGCGGTGGGTCACCGCCACGCCCTTCGGCTTCCCGGTGGAGCCGGAGGTGAAGATGATCCACGCGTCGTCGGCGGTGGTCGCCGGGGACGACAGGAGTGCGGGGTCGTGATCGGTGCGGGTCTCGCGGTCGGTGCGCCGATGGACGCCGTCGGCGTCGATGATCGCGTCGACGTCGGCCTCGCCGAAGACCAGTCGCGCGCGTTCGTCGGGGTCGTCGGCGTCCACCGGCACGTAGGCCGCGCCCGCGTACAGGGTCGCGAGAATCGCGATGTACAGATGGCGATCGCCCGAGGGCATCCGGATACCCACCCGGTGCCCGCGTCCGATGCCGATCGACGCGAGCCTGCGGGCCACTCGACGCACCAGGACGGCGAGTTCGGAGTACGAGACCATGCGGTCGCCGTCGTCGACGGCCGGCGCGTCCGGGTACCGCTCGGCGGTGGCGGCGAGGATCTCGCACAGGGTGCGCGGAGCCGGTGCCTGGGACGAGAGCAGGTACTCGGGCGGGATCGGCACGGGTGATGGACCTCCGGGAGGCGACGCGAACGAGCAACGGGCCACCACGGCACGTCGAGGTAATTGTGCAACAGGGCGAACAATCGCGCTGGGCGGCACACTGCGGGTCCGAGCCGGTTTCGCCTGCTCGACGAGCTCACCGGAGCGGACCGTAAGCTGGATCACGTCGGGCCGGCGACGCTCGATCACCGGCACGTATCGATGCTTGTATCACCAGCGCTCAGGAGATGAAACATGGCGGCACCGCTCAAACTCGGACTGAAGGCGTCGGCGGAGCAGTTCGACCCGCGCGAACTGGTCGAGGTCGGCGTGATGGCGGAGGAGTTCGGTCTGGACTCGGTGACGGTCAGCGACCACTTCCAGCCGTGGCGGCACAACGGCGGACACGCCCCGTTCTCCCTCGCGTGGATGGCCGCGGTCGGCGAACGGACGCAGCGACTGCAGATGGGCACCTCGGTGCTCACCCCGACCTTCCGCTACAACCCCGCTGTGATCGCCCAGGCGTTCGCGACGATGGCGTGCCTGTACCCCGGCCGGGTGATGCTCGGCGTCGGCACCGGTGAGGCGCTGAACGAGTACGCCACCGGGTTCCAGGGCGACTGGCCGGAGTTCAAGGAGCGCTTCGCGCGCCTGAGGGAGTCGGTCCGCCTGATGCGCGAGCTGTGGACCGGCGAGAAGGTCGACTTCGACGGCGATTACTACCGCACCCAGGGCGCCTACATGTACGACATCCCCGCCGAGCCGGTGCCGGTGTACATCGCGGCGGGCGGTCCGGTGGTGGCCCGGTACGCCGGACGGGCCGGCGACGGTTTCATCTGCACCTCCGGCAAGGGTATGGAGCTGTACACCGAGAAGCTCATCCCGGCGGTGAAGGAGGGCGCCGCCAAGGCCGAGCGGGAGTTCACCGACATCGACCGGATGATCGAGATCAAGATCTCCTACGACCGCGACCCGGAGACGGCCCTCGAGAACACCCGCTTCTGGGCGCCGCTGTCACTGACCCCGGAGCAGAAGCACAGCGTGAACAGCTCGGTGGAGATGGAGCGGCTCGCCGACGAACTCCCGATCGAACAGGTCGCCAAGCGGTGGATCGTCGCGTCGGATCCGGACGACGCGATCGCGCAGATAAAGCCCTATCTCGACGCCGGGCTCAACCATCTGGTCTTCCACAACCCCGGGCACGACCAGCGCCGGTTCCTCGAGTCGTTCACCGCCGACGTGGTGCCGAAGCTGCGCGCGCTGGCCTGACCTGCCGAGGCGTTCCGGGGCACAGACGCCGAACCGTGCCGTCTGTGTCCCGTTTCGTGCCACTGGTCCGATACTCCCGCTTGGTCGGACCTGTGGCGACGACGAATGTTTGCAGGTAGGAGGATTTTTCCGGGGCCGACGGTTCTCGTTGGAGGCCCGATTTGAGAAAGTGCATTGCCTCCCGCGGGGCGAGGCTCTCGGATAGCGTTCCGAAATATGGGCAATGCGAAGGATTCTCGTAGAACTCTTATCAAGAATGCACGGGTGTTCGACGGTCTCGCCGACCGAGCCGCGGACGGAGTCGACGTCCTGATCGACGGACGCACGATCGCCGCGGTGTCCACCGATCCGATCGATGCGCAGTCGGCCGACGCCACGGTGATCGACGCGGGCGGCAAGTTCCTGATGCCCGGTCTGTCCGACGCGCACGTGCATCTGATGGGCAATGCGAACGGCTACCTGGACTTCGTGGCCGGGCCCACCGGCAGCCTGTACACGAACACCCTCGCCGAGGCGAGGCGCATGCTGCACCGAGGGTTCACCACCGTCCGCGACATGGGCGGCGACGTGGCGCCGATCAAGACCTCCATCGACCGCGGCGACTTCGAGGGCCCGCGGATCTTCCCCAGCCAGGCGATGATCTCGCAGACCTCCGGTCACGCCGACTTCGCGTTCGTCTATCAGACTCCGCAGGAGTTCGGGGGCGGCCCCTCGCGGACCGATGAGATCGGCTTCACGCGGGTGGCCGACGGCGTCGACCGGGTGCTGGCCGCGGTGCGCGAGCAACTCCGCAAAGGCGCGAGCCAGATCAAGCTCACCGTCGGAGGTGGCGCCGCGTCGATGTACGACCCGCTGTACACCCTGCAGTTCACGCCGGACGAGATCCGCGCCGCCGTCGCCGCGGCCGCCGATTACGGCACCTATGTGGCGACCCACGTCTACACCGTCGACGGAGTGCGCCGGGCGATCGAGGCCGGTGTGCGGTCCATCGAGCACGGTCACCTGGCGGATGAGGCGACCGTCGCGCTCATCGGGGAAAAGGGTTTGTGGCTGTCGATGCAGCCCTTCGCCGAGGCCGATCACCACTATCCGGACCCCGCGAGAGCAGCGAAGAACACACAGATCTGCGCGGGCACCGAAGCGGTGTACGGCTGGGCGCGCAAGCACGGTGTGCAGGTGGCCTTCGGCACCGATCTGCTGCTGGAGCCCGAAGCGGCGCCCCGGCAGAGCGTGATGGCCGCGCGGCTGGGCGACTACTACTCGAATGTCGAGGCGCTGAAGATGCTCACCTCCGGCAACGCCGCCCTGTTCGAGATGGCCGGTCCGCGCAATCCGTACGCGTCGGCCCGGCTCGGCGTGATCGCCGAGGGCGCGTGGGCCGACCTGCTGTTGATCGACGGCGATCCGATCGCCGACCTCTCGGTGATCGCACAGCCCGACGAGAAGTTCGTCCTGATCGTCAAAGACGGCGTCGTCGTCAAGAACGCGGTGTGAGGACGGACGTGACGATCCAGTACGAGACCGCGGCGTTCGACACCGATCCGCTGCTGCACGGCATCGACCTGGGGGTCGACGCGTCGTGGGGACACATCTACGGTCCCGTCGAAGTGACGGTGCCACGCGGCGGCGTCACCGTTCTGCAGGGGTCGGGCGGCCGCGGCCGGACGGCGTTGCTGCTGACGCTGTGCGGGCGGATGCGCCCGACGAAGGGAACGCTGACGGCCTTCGGCCGCACCGACGACGCCCACCATCTGTTCAATCACTCCGCGATGGCGTTCATCGACGAGGTCGACGGCATCGAGCAGACGATTCGCGTCCGGGACGTGCTCACCGAACAGCTGCGCTGGCACGCGCCCTGGTACCGCTGGGTGAAACAGGCGCGTGAAGACGACCTGGAACGGATCTGCCGTCCGGTGTTCGGGGACGATCTGCAACTGCCGCCGCTGATGTCGTACGTCGAGGAACTGCCCGAGCTGACCGCGGCGCTCTTCCGGATCGCGGTCGCGAACATCGGGAGGTCGGAGCTGCTCGTGGTGGGCGGGGTCGACAACCTGACGCGGGTGGAGAACTCGAACCTGTTGCTCGACCGGCTCGTCGCGCTCGGGCGCGAACAGACGGTGGTGACGGCCGACGTGAACGGCGCGCCGGCGCACCGGGGACTCGTCCGAGTGGAGCGAGTCGACAATCTGACGGACCGCGAATTCGTCCGGCTCGAGCCGGCAGATCGGAACATCTGACATGCTCGCCGCCTTTTCGCCGGGAAGCGATTTCAAGCGTTACTACCGCGGGCGGATGCCACGGCTCGCGCTGGCCGTCATCATCCTGATGCCGCTGCTCTACGGTGCGCTCTACCTGTGGGCGTTCTGGAACCCGTTCAACGCCGTCGACAAGATCCCGGTGGCTCTGGTGAACCTGGACAAGGGCGCCGAAGTGATGGGGAACAAGCTCGACGCCGGCGACCAAGTGGTGCAGGGGCTCATCGACTCGAAGCAGCTCGACCTGCACGTGGTGTCCGAGGAGGAGGGCGCCCAGGGTGTCGCCGACGGCAAGTACTACTTCTCGATCACCCTGCCCGAGGACTTCAGCGCCAAGGTGGCCTCGCCGACGTCGAGCGAGCCCGGCTCGGCCGAGCTGATCTTCACCTACAACGACGCGAACAACTACCTCGCGACCATCATGGGCCAGGACGCCGCGCAGCAGGTGGTCAACAAAGTGTCGGCGCAGGTCGGTTCCCAGACCTTCGAGATCGTTCTGAACGACGCGGGGTCGATGGTCGGGAAACTGACCCAGGCGGCCGACGGGGCCAACGAGCTGAGCGCCGGACTGGTCACCGCGCACGACGGCTCGGCGAAGCTGTCGTCGGCGTTGAACGAACTCAACGACGCGATCGTCGAGGCGACCGATCCGCTGATGGCGCTCTCGGAATCGCCGGGCCGCGGAATGAGCGCGGCCGAGTTGAGCGCGGCGGCCGACCGGATGAGTCGGACGGCGGCCGGACTGAGCACGATCAGCGGCGGCGCGGCCACCGCGGAGAGCGACGCCTCGCAGGCTCTCGCCCGCGTCACCGCGCAACTGAAGGGACATCCCGACCCCGCGGTCCGCGCTGCAGGTCAGGCGCTCGAGGGCGTGCGCCGCCAGCTGGCGACTCCGCAGCGACCCGATCTGCCGAGCTCGGCTGAGCTGGCGCAGTTGAGCACCGACACCGCCGCGGTCAGCCGCGAGCTCGCCGATCCGTCGAGTCCGGTGCGCATGGCGATGACTCTTCTCGAGCCGGGCGTCATGCACGACGATCTCGTGAAGGTCCGCGCCGGATCGGCCGAACTCAGTTCCGGCGCCGACCAGCTCACCGCCGGTCTCGTCGAACTGTCCTCCGGCTCCAAGGAACTGGCGTCGGGCCTGAACCAGGGCGTCGAAGCGATACCGCACTGGTCCGCCGCGCAGAAGAAGGAACTGGCCGACACCCTCGGGCAGCCGGTCAAGCTCACCGAGAACACCGAGCACGAGGCCGCGACCTTCGGTACCGGTTTCGCACCGTTCTTCTTCTCGCTCGCGCTGTTCGTCGGCTGCATCATCGCCTGGATGCTGTTCACCCCGATCCAGGCTCGGCCGGTGGCGCAGGGACTCGACTCGCTGCGGGTGGTGCTCGCATCCTATGCGCCGACCTTCGCCGTCGGTTTCCTCCAGGCGGCGATCCTGTACGCGGTGGTCGTCTTCGCGATCGGGATGCGCCCGGCGTATCCGGTGGCCACATTCGGCTTCATGCTGCTGATCGTCGCGATGTTCCTGGCGATGATCCAGATGTTCAACGCGCTGTTCGGGCCGGCCGTCGGGCGGGTGGTCACGCTCGCGTTCCTGATGATCCAGCTGACGTCCGCGGGCGGCATCTATCCGGTGCCGACGACGACCCTCCCGTTCCAGTACATCCACTGGGTGGACCCGATGACCTACACGGTCAACGGGCTGCGCCAGCTGACGCTCGGCGGAATCGACCACCGACTGTGGATCGCGATCGCCGTGGTGGCGGGCCTGACCGCGCTGTTCATGGCAGGGTCCACATGGGCGGCACACCGCAACCGCCAATACACGATGGACCGCTTGTATCCGCCAGTCGAGGTCTGACCGGCGCCGAGTTCCCGCGCTGTACCCACCGCTGTTGAAGGAGAAGAGATGCCCAACTCGCGTTCGACCGACTCGATGATCGTCAGTCCCGTGTTCACCCGCGGGGGAGAGGCGACCGAACTGCCTCGGTTCGAGATGCCCGACGAGATGATGCTGCCGGAGACGGCGTATCAGATCGTGCACGACGAGGCGATGCTCGACGGAAACGCCCGGCTCAACCTGGCGACCTTCGTCTCGACCTACATGGACAAGGAGGCGCAACTCCTGTACATGCAGACGGTCGACAAGAACATGATCGACAAGGACGAGTACCCGGCGACGGCGGCGATCGAGGACCGCTGCTGGCGGATCCTCGGCAACCTCTGGCACAACCCCGACGTCGACCAGGCGATCGGCACCTCGACCATCGGGTCGTCGGAGGCCTGCATGCTCGGCGGCCTGGCGCTCAAACGCCGGTGGCAGGCCAAGCGCAAGGCCGCGGGTGAGTCGATCGAGAAGCCGAACCTGGTGATGTCGACAGCGGTGCAGGTGTGCTGGGAGAAGTTCTGCAACTACTTCGAGGTGGAGCCTCGCTGGGTGCCGATCACCGAGGAGCATCTGTTCCTCGACGGCTATGAACTCGAGAAGTACGTCGACGAGAACACGATCGGCGTGGTGGCGATCATGGGCCAGACGTACACGGGCGCGTACGAGCCGGTGAAGGAGATCTCCGCCAAGCTCGACCAGATCCAGAAGGACACCGGCCTCGACGTGCACATCCACGTCGACGGTGCCTCGGGTGCGATGATCGCGCCGTTCTGCCAGCCGGATCTGGAGTGGGACTTCCGCGTCGACCGTGTCGCATCGGTCAGCACCTCCGGCCACAAGTTCGGTCTGGTGTATCCGGGCGTGGGCTGGATCGTCTGGCGCGACGCCGAGGCGCTCCCGGAGAGCATGATCTTCCACTGCAGTTACCTGGGGGGAGACATGCCGACGCTCGCGCTGAACTTCTCGCGGCCGGGCGCCCAGGTGCTGCTGCAGTACTACCAGTTCCTGCGGCTGGGGCGGGCGGGCTATGCCGCCGTCCAGCAGGGTTCGCTCGACGTGGCGCAGTACCTGTCGTCGGCGATCGCGGAGATGGGCCCGTTCGAGTTGATCAGCAAGGGCGACACCATCCCGGTGTTCGCGTGGCGGCTCACGAAGGACGCGAACCCGAACTGGAACCTGTACGACCTTCAGGACCGGCTTCGGATGAAGGGCTGGCAGGTGCCCGCCTACCCGCTGGCCGACGATCTCGCCGACATGACGGTGCAACGGATCGTGGTGCGGGCCGGGCTCAGTCACGATCTCGCCGACAAGTTGCTCGACGATCTGCGCGCGGAGGTCGACTTCCTCGAGAAGCTCGACGCGCCGATGCCGCGTGAGGGCAACAACTCGCACTTCCACCACTAGACGTCCGTGGTCCGCTGCTCGTCTCCTCAATGTGGGAGGCGAGCGGCGGGGAGTCGCTCAGGAGACACGTACCGTCCATGACCAATCGCAACGCCACCACGGCGCTGACGAGCCGGATCCTGACACCCTCGGTGGTTCATCAGTGCATCGGCTTCATGATCGGCTCTGCGCTGTTCGCGATCGGCTCGGCTCCCGGTTTCGGGAACTGGGCCGGCGCGTCCGTCGTGAACATCTGCTATTTCGCCGGCTCCTGGTTCTTCACCGGTGCGGCGTTCATCCAACTGGTGCTCAGCGGCAGTCCCACCGTCCCCGTCTCGTATGCGCCGGGGGTGATGGTTCGCGCCGAGTGGTTCGCGGCGGCGACGCAGTTCTTCGGCACACTGCTGTTCAACGTCAGCACCGGCGGGGCGCTCATGACGCACACCATCCGCGGCGAGAAGCATCTCGTCTGGACTCCGGACGCGGCCGGCTCGGTGGCGTTCCTGGTGAGCGGGTTCTTCGTCCTCGTCGCCTTCTCCCACGCCACGGGACGGATGTGGGCGCCCGGTGACCGGAACTGGTGGTCGGGCCAGATCAACTTCATCGGGTGCGTGGCATTCGGCGTCTCCGCCGTCGCCTCCTACATCACGGTCGGCGGCATCACCGTCGATGCCGTGGCCGCCAACGTGGGCACCTTCGTCGGCGCGATCTGCTTCTTCCTGGCCTCGGCCGTCGTCCTCCCACGGGCATCGGCGGCACGATGACTGCCCGGCCCGCCCCGGACGAGATCAGGGACTGGAGCCGGTCGGTCGGCGTGTGCGACGACGATCCGCCGCTCGTTCTCGGCGGGCGGCAGGGACTGGCGGCCTACCGGGACATGGTGGGCGTCGACCGGCTCGCGAGCGCTGACCCGGAGACTTTCGGCGCAGCGATCCACCAGCGCAGGCTGTCGGTGGTGACGGCCACACGGGCGCTGCGCACACCGCTGACGTGGCACGCGGAGGTTTCCGAACCCCCACCGGACGGCGACTTCCTGTTGATCGCGATGCCCGACGCCGCGGGATCGTCCGGCGACCACGTCGTGGTCGTGACCGGCGGCTCGCCGGAACCGCCGTCGTCCGGTGACCTGGCGGACGTGGCCGCGCTGCGGATCCCGGCCGACGAACTGGGAGTCGGGGCGAGGACGCTCGCCACGGCCGGTGTACTCATTCCCGACACCCTGTTGGCGGCGGTCGCGGCGCGCAGTGTCCGCGGGTTCGTCTCATCGGTCATCGCGCGCGATGTGCGGACGCCGACCCTGGCCGCCGAGATCGCGATGATCGACATGCTCTCCGCTGTGGTCGCCGAGACGGGCTGCCGGACCGGTGACGTGTCCGGCACCACCGCCTACGTCCGGGAGCAGACTCACGAACTCATCGAGCGGCACTTCCGCGATCCGTCGCTGTCACCGGCGGTGTTGGCCGGGCGCCTTCACCTGTCCCGGCGCCAGTTCTACCGCCACTTCGAGGACTGCGACCGGAGCGTCGCCGAGATGATCGCCGACCGGCGACTGCAGGCCGCGCGGGTGCTGCTGATATCGAACCCGGCGGCGTCGATCGCCTCGGTGGCACGAGCGTGCGGGTTCGCGTCGCTGGGCGCCTTCCGCTTCCGGTTCCGCCGCGCCTACGGTCTGGGCCCCAATGAGTTCCGTGATCGGCTGGCGCAGTCGAGGGCGGGAGGGGCGCCCGCGTCCGCGGAGACCTCGCGTCCGGTGGGCTAACCCGACTTCGCAGGCGGGGCGACGGTTTCGGTCACCGTCTTGGTGTCGGTCTCGGTCCGGGTCCTGGTGACCGTGTCGGTCACGGTGCGCGTGGCCGTGGCGTTCGACGTCGCTGTCTCGGTCGCGGTCTCGGTCACGGTGTCGGTCGCGGTGCGCGTGGCGGCGCTGCCGGTGGTCGTCGAGATCACCGTGGTGGTGTCGACGACGGTCTCGGTGACCGGAGCCTGGCTGTCGGACGATCGGCTCTGGCCGACGAGGAAGAAGCTGACGATGACGAGAGCGGCGGCGAGGCAGGCGACCGCGGTGATGATCCGCCAACGCCGGACGGCCGCGGTCTCCGCGGCGGCGGCCGTCACGGGTTCCGGAGGGCCGGTCGGCGGGCCGTACCCCGCTGGCTGGTTGCTGTAGGCGGTCTGTCCCGCAGACGCCGGGTACTGCGGCTCGCTCGACGGGGGTGTCGTGGGGCCGTCGTTCGGCGGCTGGGTCACGGGCGCTCCTAGGACGAGACGATGCGGGCCGCGGCGGGTCGTCGCGCCGCGGTCTCCCAGAACAGTACCGCGCCGGGTATGCCGCGATACCGGCCTGCTAGCAGTTACCCCCAGGTAGTGACAGTTGCGACGCAAGTTTGCCGATCGGACCCGCCCGATGTGACCCGAATATCACCTTGGCGCTTTTGGTGATTCGCTCGACACTGATAATTGGGTGTGCAAGTATGTCAGATGAGAAAGCAAGGCTCCCTCCCAAAGCCAGGCCCATCTCGCCATGTCCCCCATGCGTAGAAGGTCTCCTCATGCCCCATAGTGCAACCCTGCCCAAGACAAGTCTGTCCAATACGCGCGCTTCGTTCCCTCAGGCGGCACGTCCCGGACTGGCGACCCGGCTCACTCCGCGCACCGTCGCCGAATGGGAAGCGCGGCTCGGCGTCGGCAGTGTCCCGACGCGCCCGCGTCCGGACCGGTTCACCGGCCATTCCGGCACCACCGCCTACAGCCCGACGGTCGACGTCCGCATCGCGGAACCGGAGACCTTTCATGCGATGCGCTTCGCACAGAGTCTGTCGTCGATCGTGACCTACTGCGCACTGCAGCCCGCGATGACGATGGAGCGCACGGCGGAGCGGGTGCGGAACGAGCCGTCGGACCCTCTGGTGGTCAGTGTCAGCGGTATGCGCGGACAGTCACTCATCCGGCAGAACGGCCGGGAGTTCGTCTACGGCCCCGGCGACCTGGTGTTCGTCAGCAACGCGACCCCGTACAGCCTGGTGACCAACGCCGTGGCCGACCCGTCCGGACTGCTCATCCCGTTCAATCGGCTCGGCAAGCACCGCCACATCGCCGAGCGGCTGCAGCGTCCCATCGCGGCCAACACCCCGCTGGCCCGCGCGGCCGCGGTCTTCGTCCGCCGATTCGCCGCCGAGACCTCGGCGCTCAATGCGGGGCAGGCGACGGGCACCGTCTCGGAGCAGGCCGCCGTCGATCTGATCGTCGCCGCGCTGTCGGAACTCGACGGTTCTCCGACCGGCACCGAGGACAACGCCCTGTTCGTCCAGGAGGCCGCTCGCGACCTCATCGACCGCCACCACCGCGATCCCAGCTTCTCCCCGGACGCGATCGCCGAGCGGCTGCACCTCTCGCGCCGCCAGCTGTACCGCTACTTCGAGAACTGCGACACCTCGCTGGCGAGCCGGATCGCCGATCGCCGGCTGCAGACCGCCCACGAGATGCTCATGCAGAACGCGGGCGCCTCGATCAGCACCATCGCGCTCTCATCGGGCTTCCCGACGGTCGCGACCTTCCGGAACCGGTTCAAGCAGCGCTACGGCGTCGGACCGGTGGAGTATCGCCACCGCGTGCGCGGATAGCGGCGGGGCCGGCACCGGTCACGGCGGAGATTCGGCCGCCGGATCGAGCCGCCACAGCGGGTTCACCGGGCCGTGGCCGGCGCCGAGCGGATAGGCGGCGGCCAGGCCGCGGGTGACCCACCGCTTCGCGAAGGCCACGGCGTCGGGCACGCGGTAGCCGTGGCCCAGCGCGCCGGTGATCGCCGCGGCCAGGGTGTCACCCGCACCGTGGTCGTGCGGGGTGTCGATGCGTCTGCCCGGGAACTCCAGGAACTCTCGGCCGTCGTACAGGATGTCGGGGCTGTGTTCGCTGCCCCGCAGGTGGCCGCCCTTCACCAGGGCCCACCGGGCGCCCGACTCGCGCAGTGCCGCGGCGGCCGCCCGTTGGCTCGCACCGTCCACGACGTCGATCCCGGTCAGTAGGCGCACCTCGTCCAGGTTCGGCGTGACGACCGTGGCGAGCGGCATCAACCGCTCGGTGAGCGCACCGAGGGCGTCGGACGCCAGCAGGGGATCGCCGTGCATCGACGCGCAGACGGGATCGACCACCAGCGGCACTCCCGTGTCACCGCCGATGCCGAGCTGCGTCGCGGCCTCGGCGATCGCCGTGATGATCGGATCGGAGGCCAGCATCCCCGTCTTGACCGCACAGACGCCGATGTCGGGAACCACCGAGTGCATCTGCGCCGCGACCACCGCCGGATCGATCTCCTGGATTCCGGTGACCCCGGTGGAGTTCTGCACGGTCACCGCGGTGACCGCGACGCAGGCGTGCAGGCCGAGCATCGCGAAGGTGCGCATATCGGCCTGAATGCCCGCGCCGCCGCCGGAATCGGAGCCGGCCACGGTCATCACCCGGACCGGGGTGACGCCGGGGCCGGCCTGCGGAAGCCGCAGGGTCACGGCGCGGCGGCCTCGGAGATCGGCAGGTACACCTGGTTTCCCGCCGCCGCGAACTCGGCCGATTTGGCCGCCATGTCCTGTGCCAGCCGCGCGTCGATGTCCTCCTGCGTGACGAGCCCGTTCTCCTGTGCATAGGTGCGGACGTCGGCCGAGATCCGCATGGAGCAGAACTTGGGGCCGCACATGGAGCAGAAGTGCGCGGTCTTCGCCGGCTCGGCGGGCATCGTCTCATCGTGGTACTCGCGTGCCGTGTCGGGATCGAGCGCGAGGTTGAACTGATCGGTCCAGCGGAACTCGAAGCGCGCCCTGCTGAGGGCGTCGTCGCGTTCCTGGGCGCGCGGATGCCCCTTGGCGAGGTCGGCCGAGTGTGCCGCGATCTTGTAGGTGATGACGCCGACCTTCACGTCGTCCCGGTTCGGCAGCCCCAGGTGCTCCTTCGGCGTCACGTAGCAGAGCATCGCCGTGCCGGCCTGCGCGATCATCGCAGCGCCGATCGCGGAGGTGATGTGGTCGTAGGCCGGCGCGATGTCGGTGGCGAGCGGGCCGAGCGTGTAGAAGGGGGCCTCCTCACACAGCTCTTCCTCGAGCCGGACGTTCTCGGCGATCTTGTGCATCGGGACGTGCCCGGGGCCCTCGATCATCACCTGTACGCCGTGGCTCTTGGCGATCTTCGTCAGCTCGCCCAGGGTCCGCAGTTCGGCGAACTGCGCCTCGTCGTTCGCATCGGCGATGGACCCGGGGCGCAGGCCGTCGCCGAGCGAGAAGGTGATGTCGTACCGCGCGAAGATCTCGCACAGCTCGTCGAAGTGCGTGTACAGGAACGACTCGGTGTGGTGGGCCAGACACCATGCGGCCATGATGGAGCCGCCGCGCGAGACGATGCCGGTCACCCGCTTGGCGGTCAGCGGGACGTAACGCAGGAGCACGCCGGCGTGCACGGTCATGTAGTCGACGCCCTGTTCGGCCTGTTCGATTACGGTGTCGCGGTAGATCTCCCAGGTCAGGCGCGTGGGATCGCCGTTCACCTTCTCGAGCGCCTGGTAGATCGGCACGGTTCCGACCGGGACGGGGGAGTTGCGCAGGATCCATTCGCGAGTGAGGTGGATGTCCTTGCCGGTCGAGAGATCCATGATGGTGTCGGCGCCCCACCGGGTGGCCCAGACCATCTTCTCCACCTCTTCGGCGATGGACGAGGTGACGGCAGAGTTGCCGATGTTCGCGTTCACCTTCACCGCGAAGGCCTTGCCGATGATCATCGGCTCCGACTCGGGGTGGCGGTGATTGACCGGAATCACCGCGCGTCCGGCGGCCACTTCGCTGCGGACCAGCTCGGCGTCGACGCCCTCGCGCGCGGCGATGTATCTCATCTCCGGCGTCACGATCCCGGCGCGTGCCCAGGCCAGCTGGGTGGCCGCGTCGTGTCCGCCCACGGGCACCGGTGCCGGCCGTTCCCAGGAGTCGCGCGTCTTCGCCAGCCCCTTCTCGAGGTCGATGGTCGCCGACGAGTCGGTGTACGGACCGGAGGTGTCGTAGAGGTCGAGGTGCTCGCCGTTCGTCAGATGCACTCGACGCTGGGGAACGGCCATGCCGTCGACGTCGAGGTAGACCTTGCTGCTGCCCTCGATGGGGCCGCAGGTCACCTCGGCGGTGGCGTCGTCACGTGTGGTTCCAGGCATGGATGTGCCCATGATGATCCTCCCTACGCCGGCATTATCCGGACAGGTTCAGGCGGTCGACGACCGCCTGTCGCCATCTCAGCCCCCGGTTCCGTGGGAGCCCCCGCGTGTGAAGTTGTGCGGTGCCCACCATACTCACGTCGTCCGGTCGCGTCGCATCGTGATGCAGATGTGACAGATGTGACTTGCGTCTCCCCGTCGAACGAACGTAATCTTGTGACGCTGGTCACAGGAGGTCAACGAATGCATCGCAAAGTCCGTCACTCGCATCCGCCGCAGTCGGCGCGCTCGCTGCTGCACCAGATCTCCGAGGTCTCCCACAATCCGGAGCGGGAGCGCTTCGAGTTGCGGGTGGGCGGCGACCTGGTCGGCGTGCTCGGCTATCGCATCGACGACGGTCCCGACGGCGAGGTGGTGACGATCCTCCACACGGTCCTCTACGACGAGTACAGCGGCCACGGGCTGGCCACTCGGCTCACCGGCGGCGCCATGCAGTACATGCGCGACAACCAGCTCAAGGTGCGGCCGCTGTGCACCTTCACCAAGCACTTCCTCGACGCCCATCCCGGCATGGTGGCGATGGCCTCCGCCTGAGGCGGACCGACCGGCGCACCCGCCGGGATCAGCTCAGGTCGAACACGAGGGGGGCGTGATCGCTGGCGCCCTCCGCGGCGCGGGCGTCGCGGTCGATGAAGGCGTCGTGGATACGGTCGTCCAAGGCGGGGGAGCAGAGCGCGAAGTCGATGCGCATGCCCTCGTTGCGGGCGAAGCGCCCGGCCTGGTAGTCCCAGAAGGTGTAGGTCCCCGGACCGGGGGTGAAGGGGGCCGCGCTGTCGACGAATCCGCCTTCGACGAAGCGGCGGAAGGCGGCGCGCTCCTCGTCGGAGGTGTGCGTGCGGGACGCGAAGTACTCGGGGTCCCACACGTCCTCGTCGGTCGGCGCCACATTCCAGTCTCCGGCGAGAGCGACCTGGGCGGCGGGATCGTGCGACAGTTCCAGCGATGTGACATCGGCGAGGGCGCTGAGCCAGTCGAGTTTGTACTGGAAGTGATCGTGTCCCGGCTCGCGCCCGTTGGGGGCGTACAGGCTCCAGACGCGCACGCCACCGCAGGTCGCCGAGATGGCTCGCGCCTCCCGTTCACCGGCGTAGAGCGGCTGCCCGTCGAATCCGATGTGGATGTCGTGCACCCCGATCCGGGACGCGATCGCGACGCCGTTGTATCCGCTCGACCCGTGGAACGCGACGTCGTAGCCGTGGGCCAGAAAACTCATCACCGGGAACTGATCGTCGGTGCACTTGGTCTCCTGCATCGCGAGCACATCGATCGCATGCCGATTCATCCATGCCACGACCTGCTCGGATCGGGCGCGGATCGAGTTCACGTTCCACGTCGCCAGGCGCATGGCGTCAATCCTGCCGCAACCGCATCAGGGGCGCACCGGCACCCTCCCATCGGCCTGCGACGGCGGCCGCGTCGTCGGCGGACGTGAGCAGGACGAGTCCGAAGCGGCGGCCCGATCGGCGCAGCCGCTCCCGCCAGTGCGCGGGGGAGGTGGCGAACCACTCGAAGTCGCCTTCCGGAGCGTCGGCCAGGAGTCGGCCGGCATCGGAGACGACGGTCAGCAATGCCGTCGCCCGAGCGCCGGTGGGGGTCCGCAGACCGGTGGGGAGGTCGCCCATGCAGTCGTCGAACGCGTCTTTGTTGTGCCCGAAGTGGCCGGGGAAGTCCCATGCGGCGGCGAAGAGGTCGTACAGTCCGTCCAACGTGCGCATCCGGTCGCCCGGCAACCGCCGGACCGCTGCGCCGGTGCGGTAAGTGGTGACGTCGCCGATCGCGAGCGCTGTCGCCGGGCCCTCGCCGGCGAGGAATTCGGTCAGGGAAGTGGTGGTCACGCCGACGGCCCCCGGATCTGGACGAAGGTCCGATAGTGGTCGAGGGTGTACCAGGCGGACCCGTCGCTGCCGGTCACGATGCGTTCGGCGTCACGTCCGCGTCCCGGCTTCTTGGGGTTGACGTCCCATTCCTTGTAGACGATGCGCCGCCCGTCTGCGGACTTGACCGGCAGCTTGCGCTCGTTGTTCCGGAAGGTGTCGCCGCCGTGGGTGCCCGGGGCGTTCGCCGCCTCCGGCCACCGGCCCGAATCGATCTCGTTCAGCGTCTTGGTGACCCGGGTGGGAGCGTCGCCGCCCCTCGCCTCGACCGTCGCCGGGCCGGGCGCCGCCGTGGACGTGCCGAGGAGCGGGCCGGCGGCCGTGGACGTCGGTGCGGACGACGCGTCGTCGGGGCTGTCGCGGCCGTCGATCCACCACGTGAACGCCGCGATGGCGAGCAGCGCGATGACGGCGAGCGCCGAAGCGATGATTCGTCGCCTGGTCAGGTCGGGGTCGGTGGAGTTCGGCATCGCCGTCCACCGTAATTCATCGCGCCGCCGCTACAGAGCCAGCAGGCGGCACGTGTGGTGCAGTTCGAAGTCCAGTGCTCGCCACGCCGCGCGGGCCGAGTCGTCGGACGCCGCCACCGTCACCGCGACCACCCCGTCGGCGATCGGCGCCCAGTCGCCGGGCGGGGTGGGGCCCGTCGGCTCGGGGCCGATCAGCACCTCGTAATCGGCCGAACTCGCGATCGCCGCACCCAGCGAGGCGACGCGCATCAGCCGGTCGGCGACGATCACGCGGCGCGGCAGCCCCCGGCCGTCGAGCCAGCGCAGCGCCGCGGGCAGACCGGCCGCGATGGAGCCGAAGTCGACCGGTGCCGCGGCTCCCGACCGCAGAGAGTCGCCGGCGCCGTTGACGAGCCAACCGTCGGTCTCGGTTCGCTCGGCGGCCGGTGCGGCGCGCATCAGCGCTCGCTCCACGCCGCGGATCTCGGAGTTGCGCACCACCCGTCGCGAGAGCAGTCGCACCGACGTGATCGCATCGGTGCGGATGCGGTGGCGGACGCCGTCGCGCTCGACGACGATCGCCTCGCCGGTCCGCTCCCGGAGCAGCCCGGTGATGTCCGACAGGCTGGGGGAGCGATCGGTCGGGGGATTGGGTGAGGCCCGCCAATCGGCGGGCGCGTCGGCGCCGAGCCGGTACCGGACCACCACTCGATCGCCGACCGCGGGCTGCGGTCCGCGAGACACGGGCGACGGGTCCGGCGACGGCACGGCGGGCGGGTCAGTCGTCGTGGCCGAACGGATCGGTGACGGTGCCCGGCAGCCAGGTGAGGCCGGGCACGCCCCAGCCGTTGCGCTTGATCGCCTTCTTGGCCGCCCGCGCGTTGCGCCCGATCAGCACGTCGACGTACAGGAATCCGTCGAGGTGTCCGGTCTCGTGCTGCAGCATCCGGGCGAAGAATCCGGTGCCCTCGATCTCGACGCGGTCGCCGTTGCGGTCGGTGCCGACCACCTTGGCCCAGTCGGCCCGCCCCGTCGGAAAGCCCTCACCGGGCACCGAGAGGCAGCCTTCGTCGTTGTCGTCGGGATCGGGCATCGTCTCGGGGATCTCGGAGGTCTCCAGGATCGGATTGATCACCTCGCCGCGCCGGCGCACGCCGGCATCGGGGCAGTCGTAGACGAACATCCGGAGCGGCCGGCCCACTTGATTCGCCGCGAGTCCGACGCCGTTGGCGGCGTCCATGGTCTCGTACATGTCGTCGAGCAGAGCGACGATCTCGGCCGAGGGCTTCGAGTCGGCGTCGAGCTCGACCGGGGTGGTCGGCTGGTGCAGCACGGGTTCGCCGATGATGCAGATCGGGAGAATTGCCATGACAGAGCAGTCTACTGCGCGAGAGGTCCGGTTTCGCTGCGGTGCGTCGGCACGGACGGCGGCCGCGATCGTGGTTAGATGTTCGACGGAACCACACTGATGTCATTCGTGCGCCGAGGCGGCGTGCGAGCCGGTGTGAATGCACGGTCCAGCTGTTTGAGGAGCGAGATGAACGGCGCAACGGCGAGTAGCCCGCAGGGCGACGACCCCTCGGCGATCGACGGAGCCCGCGACCAGGCTGCGAACCTCGACCCCCACGAGGTGGGTCCCGACGGACTGACCCGGCGTGAGCGGGAGATCCTGAACTTCGAGCGGCAGTGGTGGAAGTACGCGGGATCCAAGGAAGACGCGATCAAGGAACTGTTCAACCTGTCCGCGACCCGCTACTACCAGGTGCTGGGGGCACTGGTGGACCGCCCGGAGGCGCTCGCCGCCGATCCGATGCTGGTGAAGCGTCTGCGCCGGCTCCGCGCCTCGCGCCAGAAGGCCCGCGCGGCACGACGGCTCGGGTTCGAGATCACCTGACGCGGGCACGGCCTGCGCACGGGCTGCGCGGGTGGCCGGTGGGTTAGAGTTGCCGTGATGAATGCTGAGCGAGAGAACAACCGACTTCCGCTGCGTGCGGGTGCCATGCTGCTGTTGGCGATCGCGGTCGTCTGCCTCGGCCTCGGCATCCATCAGTTGACGACCAGCGGTGAAGATCCCGACGCCGGCCTCAAGGCCGCCGGGCAGAGCGCACAGGCCGCCGCCGAGTCGGAGAAGCAGCAGGAGCAGGCGACGTCGAGCAAGTCTCCGTCCAGCAGCACCGCGCCCGCCGCGGACACCGAAGGCGTGCCCGAACTGTGCGTCCTCAATGCCGGCAACGTGACCGGTCTGGCCGGTTCGGTCAGCAAGGAGCTCACGGCCGCCGGATTCAAGGTCGGTGAGACGGCGAACCTGAGTACGTCCAGCGTCAGCGAGAACACCATCTTCTACTCCCCCGAGCAGGAGGAGGCCGCCAAGAAGGTGGCCGCGGCCGTGCCGGGCGGTGCCGCCCTGAACCCCCGGCCGACGGCTTTCACGCGTTGCCCGGAGGGCCTGCCGGTCGTGGTGGTGAGCCGGTAGCACGCGGACCGGACGCACCCGTCATAATCATTGGCGAACAGTAAACATCAGCGAACACGGCAACAGCCCCAACGTGCACGCGAAGCGGATGGAGATCCGCCCAGCCGACCACAGCGCCGACGACTAAGGAGCACACATGACCGTCCGTAGCACCAATCGCGCTTCGACCGTCCGGGTCATGGCGGCCGTGGCCGCCGCGGGCGGCGCGGCCCTGGCACTCTCGGCCTGCACCCCGAACGAGCAGCCGAGTGACGTGCCCGGCACCACCCCCGCGGTCGTCACCGGCGACCAGGTGGCTCCCGGCGACGTTGTGAACGCCGACGGCATCCCGGCAAGCGCGCAGTCCGCGTCGACCACCCTGGTCAACAAGGACGGCAACCGCGTGGGCTTCGTCAGCTTCTCGCAGGAGGGCGAGGCCGTGAAGGTGTCGATGCGGGTGGCCGGTGTGAAGCCGGGCGAGCACGGCATCCACATCCACACAGTCGGTAAGTGCGAGCCCGCGACCGGGTTCTCCACCGCCGGCGGTCACTTCCAGGCCGACGGTCACACCGGCAAGCCGGAGTCGGGCGATCTGGCCACGCTGAACGTCCTCAAGGACGGTACCGCCAGCGCCAGCACCACCACCGACGCGTTCACCGTCCAGGACATCCGCGGCAAGGCCGTCATCCTCCACGATCTCGCCGACGGCGGCTCCGAGGCACCGCGCCTGGCCTGCGGCGTGATCTCGCAGACCAGCTAGCGCCGACCCGAGGCAAGGAGCCGCGGTGACCACTCCGGCGGCGATCCCGTTCCACGGGTCGCCGAAGCCGACGCTCGGGGTCGAGTGGGAACTCGCCCTGGTCGACAAGTCGAGTCGCGACCTGTCGAACGCCGCAGACCGGCTCTTCGAGCTCGTCGACGCGCGTGCCGGCGATCAACGCGACAAGATCCATCGCGAACTGCTGCGCAACACGGTGGAATTGGTCACCGGCATCTGCACCACCGTCGGCGAGGCCATGGACGATCTCGGCGGGTCGCTCGACGTGGTGCGCGGGCTGTGCGACGAGATCGGCATCGATCTGTACGGCGCGGGCACCCACCCCTTCGCGGAGTGGTCCGCGCAGCAACTCACCGAAGGCCACCGGTACGCCGAGTTGATCGAGCGGACGCAGTGGTGGGGCAGGCAGATGCTGATCTGGGGCGTGCACGTGCACGTGGGCATCGACAGCCGCGAGAAGGTGCTGCCGATCCTGTCGTCGCTGCTGAAGTTCTATCCGCATCTGCTCGCGCTGTCCGCGTCGTCGCCGATGTGGGCCGGACGCTCGACGGGGTATGCGAGCAACCGCGCGATGATGTTCCAGCAGTTGCCGACGGCGGGGCTGCCGTTCCAATTCGAGTCGTGGTCGGAGTTCGAGGGCTTCGCGCAGGACCAGAAGACCACCGGGATCATCGACCACCTCAACGAGATCCGCTGGGACATCCGGCCGTCGCCCCATCTGGGAACCATCGAGGTGCGGGTCTGCGACGGAGTGTCGAACCGGCGTGAACTCGCGGCGATCGTCGCCCTGACCCATTGCTTGATCGTCGACCTCGACCGGCGCCTGTCGGCGGGACAGACGCTGCCGCAGATGGCTCCGTGGCTGGTGCAGGAGAACAAGTGGCGCGCCGCCCGCTACGGGCTCGATGCGATCATCATCCAAGACGCCGAATGCTCGGAGCGCCTCGTGACCGAGGACCTCGCCGAACTGCTGGTGCGTCTGGAACCGGTGGCGGCGTCGCTGGGCTGCCTCGAGGAACTGGGTACGGTCGCCGACATCATCGCCGGCGGCGCCAGCTACCAGCGGCAGCGCCGGGTCCTCTCCGAGACCGGCGACATGCGCAAGGTGGTCGACTCGGTGGTCGCCGAACTCGGTTAGCGGACGCGTCCGCGACCGCGGTGGCGCTACCCGCCGTTTCGCGAGGACAGTTCGTCCTCGTCCAGAACGTCCTCCCCCAGGGCCTGCTCGCGATACACGAGGCGGCCGACGCGCTGGGCTACCACCGGCGCGGTGATGAGTGCGAACAAGCCGGTCAGGACCAGCATTCCGCCGTCCGGGTGGCTGTCGAGCCTGATGAAGGTGCCCGCGAGCACCAGGATCATGCCGAACGTCTGAGGCTTGGTCGCGGCGTGCATCCGGCTCAGCGTGTCGGGGAATCGGACGATCCCGATGGCGGCGGTGAGGGCCAGCAGCGAGCCGAGCAGGATCAGCGCCGCGGCCACGACGTCGAGGATCACTGGTCGTCCCTCACTCGGAAACGGGCCACGGCGATCGACCCGATGAAACCCACCAGGCTCAGCGCCACGATGCCCGGGACCACGGTGGTGTCGGTGGTGTAGGCCACCCACACCGACAGACCGGAGATCGCGATGGCGACCAGCGCGTCCACGCCGACGAGCCGATCGAGGGTCGAGGGCCCGCGAAGCGTGCGATAGACGGTCAGGAGCACGGCGGTGAGCAGCATCGCGGCACTGATGATCCAGACGACGGTCATGCCTTCTCCTTCCGTGAGCGCTCCTGCTCGACCACCCGACGGCGGTCGGCGAACGGGACGTGATGGTAATCGTCGTCGATTCCGTGGAACGGACTCGGATGCCACTCGTCGTCGCGCTCGAAGGTCTTGATGAACTGTCGCTCCACGTAGGCCATCTGCTTCAGGAACTCGTCGATGTACTTCTGTTTGCGCACGTCGAAGACGTGGATGTACAGCATCCGCTGGTCTTGATCGATCTCGACCACCATGGTGCCGGGCACCAGGTTGATGTAGTCGACGGCCAGCGTGAGCGTGAGGTCGGATTTGATGGCCATGTGCACGCGGACCACCGCACCGAGCGGCGGATCGCCCGGCTTCACCGCGGCCCACGCCACCTGAGCGCTGGAGAGGAAGAAGTTGTAGATCATCGTGCCGACGAGCTTGAGCGCCGAGAGCGGGTGAAACCGACCCTCCACCGGCACCCGCGGCAGCGGCAGCAGGACCATCACCAGCAGGGCGATCAACGCGCCGACCACGATGTTGGCCCAGGTGACGTCGCCCCAGAGAAGCACCCAGACGAAGGTGAGCCAGGCGAAGCCCCACAGTCGCAGGCCGAACTCGCGCAGCGAGCCGCCGGCCCAGGCCGGTGCGTGCAGGTTCTCGTTCAGCCAGACGTAGGTCCGGACCGCGGGCCAGGCCAGGTGCACCAGGGTGACCCGCCACAGGTTGCCGAAGAATGCGGCCACCGGGCGCTTTCCGACGGGTTTCGCGTGCGGCTTGTCTGGGAACGGCGTGCTGCTCATGGCCGGCCTCCGTCGGTGGCGTGCGCGGGGTCGGGCCCGTGCAGAACCGTCGAGATGTACTCGCTGCGGTCGAGGACGCCGTGTGCGGCGTCGTCGGTGAAGTGGAAGATGGGCCCGCCCCACAGCGTCAGCGCCAGACCGGCGGCCACCATCGCCATCGTGGGCAGCACCATGGCCACCGGCATCCGGCCCACGTCCTCGCGTTCCTCGAGCAGGACGTCGGTGCCCTCTTCGATGAGCGCGGACGCGGTGCTCGACGCCATGGCGCCGTCGGGCGCGTCGGCGCGGGCCCGCCAGAACGCCTTGGTCCAGATACGGGCCATCACGTACAGGGTGAGCAGGCTGGTGACGACCGACCCGGCGACCAGCACCCACGCCAGCACCGATCCGTCCTGGGCACCGGCCTCCAGCAGCGCGACCTTGCCGATGAATCCCGAGAACGGCGGAATACCGCCGAGATTCAGCGCCGGGATCAGGAACAGCCCGGCCAGCAGCGGACTCGCGATGAGTCCGCCGAGGCGCCGCAGCGACGCCGACCCCGCCTGCCGTTCGATCAGTCCCACCACCAGGAACAGCGTGGTCTGCACGAGGATGTGGTGGGCGACGTAGAAGATCGCCGCCGAGGTGGACAGCTCGGAACCGACGGCGATGCCGAACACCATGTAGCCGATGTGGCTCACCAGTGTGAACGACAGCAGTCGCTTGATGTCCGACTGCGCTATGGCGCCGAAGATGCCGACGAGCATGGTCAGCAGTCCCGCGATCATGAGCACGTTGTCCATCGATCCGCCGGGGAACAGCAGGGTGTGCGTGCGGATCAGCGCGTACACGCCGACCTTCGTCAGCAGTCCCGCGAACACCGCGGTCACCGGGGCCGGAGCGGTCGGATAGGAGTCGGGAAGCCACGTCGAGAGGGGGAACACGGCCGCTTTGATGCCGAAGGCCACCAGCAGGACCGCGTACAGCGCGTTGCGGGTGCCGTCGGGCACGTCGTCGAGCCGGACGGCCATCTCGGCGAGATTGAGGGTTCCGGTGGTCGCATAGGCGAAGGCGATGCCGGCCAGGAAGATCAGCGACGACACCATCGACACCATGATGTACGACGCGCCGGCTCGCACGCGCTCGGCGCTGGCGCCCAGGGTGAGCAGGACGAAGCTCGCCGCGAGGAGCACCTCGAACGAGACGTACAGGTTGAACAGGTCGCCCGCGAGGAACGAATTGCAGACGCCCGCGGTCAGGATGAGATAGGTCGGCAGGAAGATCGACACCGGCTGCTCGGTGGTTCCGTCCCTGATGCCCTGCCCGATCGCGTAGACCACGACGCACAGCAGCACGGTCAGCGAGATGACCAGCATCAGTGCCGCGAGCCGGTCGACCACCAAGGTGATGCCGAGCGGCGTACCCGCGATGCCGCGGCCGTCCCAGCCGCCGACGTTGACCGCGAAGGTCCCGTGAGCGCTGGTGAGGTAGAGCATCAGGCCGGACGCGATCAGCGCGACGCCGATGGCGGACACCGAGACCGCGCGCTGGATGGTGGGGCTCCGGCCGGCCAGCAGCGTCACGGCGGCCGCCAGCAACGGAACCATCGTCGGCAGCACGATGAGGACCGGGATCCAGGACGTCTGCGGCGTCATCGTGCCCCCTTCGCGTGCTCGTCGTCGTTCGGTTCGTCCGCGTCCCGCGGCATCTCGTCGCCGTCGTAAGGCAGGTACTCCAGGACCTCGGCGTCCTCGGGCATCAGGTCCGGCTCGTGGACGTTGATGTGCGCCGCGATGAACTCCTCCGGCGTCAGCGGGTTGCCGTACTTGTCGAACAGGTCGCCGGCGACGGTGTCGGCGCCGGTGGCCGGATCGTCGCTGAGATCGCGATCGGGCTGGGACTCGGGTGTTCCCGTGAGGATCTTGATGTCTTCCTCGTCGTCGCCGAGTTCGTCGTCGGTCGCTGCCTCCGCGCCAGGCGGCAGCTTCTCCTCCTCGGCGGCCTGATTGATCTTGAAGAGCCGGTAGGTGACGGCCAGGACGAAGGCCGCGATGCCCAAGGTGATGACGATCGCGGTCAGGATCATTCCCTGCGCCAGCGGGTCGGTGTCGAAGCTCGCCCCGTCGGATTCGCGCCCGCGGATCGGCGGATGGCCGGGCGGACCGGCGAGGACGAGGATCATCAGATTCAACGCGTTGCCCGCCAGCAGCAGGCCGAACAGCATGCGGATGAGGCTGCGCTCGGTCAGCAGGTAGACGCCCGCGGCGGCCATGGCTCCGGCCACGATCAACAGGCCCAGGTTCACCGACATCACCTCACCTCCTCGGGCTCGGGAGCGGCCGGTTCGGCGGGCTCCGGCGGGGCGTCGGCCACGTCGAGCCGGGCGCCGAGGCTCCGGAGGATGTCCAGGACCAGCCCCACCACGATCAGGTAGATGCCGAGGTCGAAGAACAGGGCGGTGACGATGTGGAACTCGCCGAAGACCGGCAGGCTCAGATCGATGACGGCGGACGAGAGCGCCGGAGCACCGAGCGCCAGGGACACCGCCGCGGTGGTCGCCGAGACCGCGAGCCCGGCGCCGAGGATGGTGCCTGCCTCCACTCTCATCGCCTCGCCGAGTTCGTAGCGTCCGCCCGCGAGGTAGCGGAGCACCAGGGCCAGGCCCATCACCAGACCGCCGGCGAACCCGCCTCCCGGTGCGTTGTGTCCGGCGAAGAAGAAGTAGACCGAGAGCACCACCAGGGTCGGGAAGACGAGCCGCGTGGTGGCCTCGAGGATCAGCGACCGCTGCGCCGGATCACGCATCTCGCTGCCGCGCAGCCACGTGGTGCGCCCGTGTGCGGCGTCGTCCCCGTTGCGGCGCTGAGCGAGTGCCGAGTCGGTGACCCGGGGGACGGCGCCGAACCGGCGGCTCCGGAACACCATCGAGGCCACTCCGGTCGCCGCGACGATCAGGACGGAGATCTCGCCGAGGGTGTCCCAGGCGCGGATGTCGACGAGCAGGACGTTGACCGCGTTGGCTCCGTGACCGAACTCGTACGCGGCGTCGCCGAGGTAGACGTGCAGTGGCTCGGTGGACCGTGCCGCTGCGGCGAACAGCCCGATCACCACCAGCATCGCACCGAAGGCGACGGAGATCGCGATGCGGATGGGGCGATGACCGGTGCGCAGCTTCGGGGTCGCCTCCGACGGAAGTTTGCGCAGGACCAGCACGAACACGACCAGTGTCAGGCTCTCCACCAGAAACTGGGTCAGTGCGAGATCCGGGGCGCCGTACATGGCGAACAGGGCGCCGCAGCCGTATCCGGTGATGCCGAGGGTCAGTAGGCCGGCGAGGCGGTTGCGCAGCACGGCCGTTGCGATCGCCGCGGCGACCATCACGAAGCCGATGACGATCTCTTCGACGGTGTCGAATCCCGCCAGGTGCAGCGACTGCCTGCGTCCCAGGAACAACACGCTGACGGGCAGGATCACCGCGGTCGAGAGGATCACGCCCTGGGTGATGGGCAGTGAACCGCGCTGGGTGTTGCGGGTGACCCAGAGGGAGACGGTGTCGGCGGTGCGCAGCGCGCCGTCGTAGATCCGGTCGGCGTTGAGCCGCGGCGGATGAACGAAGACGTGCGCGCGGCGCGCACGCAGGAACAGGAACAGGCCGGCGCCGCCGGCGACGACGATGATCGAGAAGACGACCGGGAGACCGAAGCCGTGCCACTGCGCGAGATGCTCGATCTCCTCGCCGTAGGCGGGCAGCGACTGCGCATAGGGCTCGAACAGCGAGCCGATCCATCCCGACGCGAACGCCGCGACCACGCCGGCCGCCGACAGCAGTGCCGGAGGGACGAGGAACATGAGGGCGGGCTGGTCGAGCTGTGCGACGGCCCTGGTCGGCAGGCGGCGGACCTTGCGTCCGAACGCGCCCCACAGGAAGCGCGTGGTGTACGCGAACGTGATGACCGAACCCACCAGCAGCACCACGTCGACTGCGTGCCGCTGCATCGGGGAGAGCGCGCCGGTGTCCCAGACGCTGCCGAAGGCGGTCTCCTTGCCGACGAAGCCGAAGGTGAACGGCAGGCCGGCCATGCTGGCGCCGGCCACCGCGGCGACCGCGGCGAGCCCGGGCAGTCGTGCGCCGAGGCGTGCGAGCTTGCGGATGTCGCGGGTTCCGGTGGACTTGTCGATGATGCCGACCACCATGAACAGGCACGCTTTGAACATCGCGTGCGCCACCACCATGGCCAGGCCGGCCATGGCGACGTTGGCGTCGCCCACACCCACCAGCACGGTGATGAAACCGAGCTGCGACACCGTGCCGAAGGCGAGGACGAGTTTGAGGTCCAGTTCGCGCAACGATCGCCATCCGCCGAGCACCATCGTGAGCAGACCGAGTCCGATGACCGGTATCTGCCAGCTCAGAAGGGGTGCGAAGGCCGGTGCGAGCCGGGCCACGAGGTACACGCCCGCCTTCACCATGGCCGCGGCGTGCAGGTACGCGCTGACCGGGGTGGGAGCGGCCATCGCGCCGGGAAGCCAGAAGTGGAACGGGACGATGGCCGACTTCGAGAGGGCGCCGATCAGCACCAGGATCACGGCGACGTCGATGTAGACGCTGCCGGCCGGCGGATGGGCGACGAGGTCCGACAGCAGGTAGCTTCCGGTCCGCTCGCCCAGCATGATGATGCCGACGAGCATCGCCAGCCCGCCGAAGGTGGTGACCAGCAGGGCCTGGGTCGCGGCGCGGCGCGAGGTGGCGCGAACCGTGTTGAATCCGACGAGCATGAACGACAGGACCGTCGTCGCCTCCCAGAACACGTACATGACCAGCGTGTTGTCGCTGACGACGAGGCCGAACATCGCGCCTGCGAAGGCCACGAGTTCGCCGCCGAAGACCGCGACTCTCCGGCGCATCTGCTGGAAGTAGTTGGCGCAGTAGATCAGCACCAGCGCGCCGACGCCCAGGATCAGCACCGACATGACGGCCGACAGAGTGTCGAACCGCAGCACGATGTCCATCTGCAGGCTGGGGATCCACTCGATCGTCTCCACGCGGGGCGGTGCGCCCGGGGCCGGCCAGTTGGCGACCACCCATGCCAGCCCGGCCGCCGGAGCGAGCGCCAGGACGTAGAAACCGCGGGAGCCGAGAGTCTTGATGATCGGTGGTGAAATGAGCGCACTGACGGCCAGGGCGATCAATACCAGGATCAAAATGGCACTCCGACTTGTGTCGAGGACGGGCGGGCGGGGTGTCGTGGTGACGAGAACTTGAGGTCTACCTTACCGTTTTCGATATGAAGGATTTTCGCAGACTGCTGGCAGCAGCGCTGATCATGGTGTGTGCGGGTGCGCTGTTCGTCGCATGCGGTTCCGATGACGAGCCGTCGCGGCCGGGTGTCGCGCTGCCGTCCGACTTCCCCGAATCAGACGTGCCGATGGTCGACGGAGCGGTGCTCACCGCATCGGGCGAATCGCCCCAGTGGCAGGTCACGGTGCAAGCGCACGCCTCCGACGGCAACCCGTTGACCAACGCGGTCACGAAGCTCACCGATGCCGGTTTCGCGGAGTCCTCCCGGGTCGACGACCCCCAGTCGAAGTCGGTGCTGCTGAGCAAGGACGTCGACGGCAGGCAACTGTGGGTCAACGTGGGACTGTCGTCGACGGCATCGGCCGGGGCCTCGACAGTGATCTATCAGGTGAGCTTCGCCGGCTGAGCGCCGTGCGGGTGAGAGCGGTATCGGTGCGGGCCGCGCCTCGCCGAACCCGAAGCGAACCGGTACGGGCGTCCCAGCGACCTCACAGATTCGGCGGGTTCCCTCGATGGTCGACGGCGACGACTGCGTCGCCACCGGACACGAGGATCGACCAGGATGACTGACCCCAACCGACCCCAGCACGACGACTCGGAGGCCCCCGGCGGGCAGACCGAGCCCCAATCCGACCACCAGCCCGACCCGCAGGCCGGACCGGACCCCACGAGCACCACGGCCCCGACCGAGCCGATCACACCGGTCGCCGGAACGCCGCCCGCCGACCCGGCGGCCGCGCCGGGACAGCCCGGGGCGGCCCATCACCGGCCGCCTCTGGTCGCGGCTCCGGCATCCACCGGCCCGCAGACCGTCGAGGTGCGGCGCAAGTGGCTCGTCGGGGGAGCGGTTGTCGGAGCCATCGCGTGTCTGGGACTCGCCTTCGGTGCCGGCTACGTCACGGGTGACCACACCGGCGGCCACCACAGGCAGAACGAGGCGCGATACGAGCGCGGCGCGACCATGCGCGGATTCATGGGGCAGGAGCGCAACGGTCTCGGTGGTCAGCGGTGGCGCATGATGCCGCCGGGATCGGCCAACGGCGACGGCCAGACGCCGGGGCAGCAGAACCAGACCCCCGATCAGAACCAGACTCCCGGGCAGCAGACGCCGGGCCAGTCGGGATCGGCGACCACGACGCCGGGAACCTCCAGCTGAACCGACGGCCCGCACGGGCCCGCGGCGAGACCGCACAGACGACGATGGCGGCGTCCGCACCCCTCGGGGTGGCCGATGCCGCCATCGTTCTGCGGTCGTCGCCTCGGCGACTCCCTGCCGGAATTACTTGCCGGGGCGCTTCTTCCCGGCGGCCAGACCGAAGCCCTTGGCCTTCGACGCACCGGTCTCCGTGATCGTCCGGCTGTCGGACGAGCCGGCCGCCGGAGCCGGAGCCTCGGCGGGCTCGTCGGTCTGAGCGGCGGTCTCGCCGGCCGCCGGCGCGGCGGGCTCTTCCGGCGCAGCAGGCTCCGGTGCGGGTGCGGTCTCCGCGGGGGCCGAGGGCTCCGCCGCCGTCGCTGCAGCCTTCGGGGCGCCGGGCTTCTTGGCGCCCGGCTTCTTCAGGCCTGCGGCCATGCCGAACCCCTTGGCCTTGCCCTCGGTGCCCGACGTGGTGGCAGCGGCAGCGGGGGCCGCCGTGCCGGTGTCGGCGCTGGTTGCATCGGCCGGGGCTTCGTCGGCCGGCTCGGTCGCAGCCGACTCGGTCGCCGCGCGAGCCGTCGGCTCGGCCGGTGCTGCGGCTGCGGGCTTGGCCGCGCCCGGCTTCTTGGCTCCGGGCTTTTTGAGCCCGCCGGCCATGCCGAAGCCCTTGGCCTTGCCCTCGGTGGCCGTGGTCTCGACCGGCGCCGCTGCCCCGCTCGTCGCTGACTCGGTTGCCGCTGACTCGGTCGCAGCGTCGTCGGTCGCGGGTGCCGCCGATGCCGCTGCCGCGGGCTTGGCCGCGCCCGGCTTGGGAGCGCCGCCGGGCTTCTTGAGTCCGCCCGGCTTCTTCAGCCCGCCGCCCATGGCCAGTCCCTTGGCGGGAGCTGCCTGGGTGGTCTCGGCCGCCGGTGCGGCCGGGGCCGTGGCACCGCCGGGCTTGGGGGCGCCGCCGGGCTTCTTGAGTCCGCCCGGCTTCTTGAGCCCGCCGCTCTTCGGTGCAAGACCCACCGCGGGCTTCGCCTCGGCCGGGGCCGCGGTGGCGGCGGGAGCTGCGGGCTTCGCCGCAGCGGCGACCGGCTCGGGCTCGGGGGCGCGCTCGGTCTGAATCGGCCCGAGGAAGTTGCCGCCGCGCTTGACCTCCGGACGGCCGCGCTTGACGCCCTCCAGGATCAGCTGGCTGACGTCCACGACCTCGACCTGCCCCTCGTCCTCGGTGCCCGAGGTCTGAGCGGTCACGCCGTCGGTGAGCATCACGCGGCAGAACGGGCAGCCGGTCGCGATCTTGCGGACCTGCTTGTTGCCGTCCGCGTCGGTCGGCCGGGAGTTCAGCGTGCTGAGCGCCTCGTCGACGCGGTCGACGTTGATGCGCTTGCCGATCTGCTCCTCCATCCACATCCGGGCGCCGCCGGCGCCACAGCACATGGAGCGTTCGCCGTGGCGAGGCATCTCGGTGAGCGTGGAGCCCGAGGACTCCATCAGTTCACGCGGAGCGTCGTAGACCTTGTTGTGGCGGCCCAGGTAGCAGGGATCGTGGTAGGTGACCTGCTCGCCCGCCGGTGCGGCGACCGGCACCAGACGCTTCTCACGGACCAGCCGGTTCAGCAGCTGGGTGTGGTGGACCACCTCGTACTTGCCGCCCACCTGCGGGTACTCGTTGCCGATGGCGTTGAAGCAGTGCGCACAGGTCACCACGATCTTCTTGCGCTGCTCGGGCGCGGTCGCGAACACCTCGTCGAAGGTGTCGATGTTCTGCTGTGCCAGCATCTGGAACAGGAACTCGTTGCCCGCACGACGAGCGGAGTCACCCGTGCAGGTCTCGCCCTGGCCCAGCACCATGAAGTCGACGGCCGCGATGTCGAGCAGTTCGGCAACGGCCTTGGTGGTCTTCTTCGCGCGGTCCTCGTAGGCGCCTGCGCAACCGACCCAGAAGAGGTACTCGTAGCCCTCGAACGAGTCGACGTCCTGGCCGTAGACCGGGATGTGGATGTCCATCTCGTCGATCCAGGCAGTGCGCTGCGAGGCGTTCTGGCCCCACGGGTTGCCCTTGTTCTCGAGGTTCTTGAACATGCCCGCGAGCTCGGACGGGAAGTCCGACTCGATGAGGACCTGGTACCGGCGCATGTCGATGAAGTGGTCGACGTGCTCGATGTCCACCGGGCACTGCTCCACGCAGGCGCCGCAGGTGGTGCAGCTCCACAGAGCCTCGGCGTCGATGACGGCACCGGTGGTGCCCTCGGACTCGCCGACCAGCTTGCGCTCGGCCTCGGCGCGAGCGGCCGCGGGGACCTTGTTCAGGCGGGCCTCGTCGACGTTGCCGTCGGCGTCGACGATGCCGACCTCGTCGCCGCCCATGTCCTTGCGGCCGCCGGCGAACAGGTACGGCGCCTTGGCCTGGCCGTGGTCGCGCAGCGACATGATCATCAGCTTCGGCGACAGCGGCTTGCCGGTGTTCCAGGCCGGGCACTGGCTCTGGCAGCGACCGCACTCGGTGCAGGTGGTGAAGTCCAGCCAGCCCTTCCAGCTGAAGTCCTCGATCTTGCCCGCGCCGAACGCGTCCACGTCCGGGTCGGCGGTCTCCATGTCCAGGACCTTGCCCTGGCTCATCATCGGCTTGGCCGCACCCAGTGCGACGCCGCCGTCGCTCTCACGCTTGAAGTAGATGTTGAAGAAGGCCGCGAAGCGGTGCCAGGCCACACCCCAGTCGATGTTGAGGCCGACGACGGCGAGCCAGACCATGCCGCTCATCAGCTTGACGACGGCCGCGGCGGTGACCCAGTAGACGGAGCTGCCCTCGAAGAGCTGGGCGAAGTAGTGCGTGAAGAACGAGGTCCAGACCGGCGGGTTCTCGATGCCCGACGAGATCTTGAAGGTCTTCACGAAGATCATGCCGAGGCCCTCGATCAGGACCACTGCCTCGACGAAGTAGGCGGCGCCGAACCGCGAGCCCGAGAAGCGCGACAGCCGGGCAGGGACGCGGGGATGGTTCAGCTGACGGATGACCATCAACACCACGATGCCGATGACGGTGGCCAGACCCAGGACCTCGTCGGCGAAGATGTAGATGTTCCAGGCGCCGATGACGGGCCAGTGGAATTCGGGATCGAAGATCTGACCGTACGCCTCGAACCAGAAGACGAAGCCGATCAGGAAGCCGAACATCACCAGCCAGTGGGCCCAGCCGACGGTGCGGAACTTGACCATGCGGGTGTGCGCGACGAATTCCTTCATCATCGTCGCGAAACGCTTCCCGGGGTAGGCGAACCGCGAGGGCTCCACCTTCTGGCCCTGGGCGATGGATCGGACCATCGTGCCCACGCCGCGAAGGAAGAGCGCCCAGCATACGAGGCTGAGTAATACGGCGATGGTTCCGATCACGGCGGTAGTCGTCGTCACTGGAAGTACCGGCCTTTCTGTCCAGGTCGTACCAAGACGTCAAAGCGCTCGGGTCATAGCACTCCGCGTCAACCTTTATTCCCTGGTTACCGTAAAGGTTCGACCCTGCTCGGGTCTGCCAAGGTTTGCCTAACTTCGCCTGCAGATCGGCCGTCACGGTTACCGTTCACCGGTATGTTACTCGCGAGTAATAAGAGGGTCCAGTCCGTATCGAGAGTGTGCTGAGGCGCACGAATCTGAGTCGACACGCCGAATTCGTGCCGTGAATCTGTGTCACCTGATCGGTTGAAAGTGGTGCTTATCACTCGAAAGTTACCGTTCGGTACGAGTCCGGCGGCGGGAGGCGGCAGCCCCGCGCGACGGGGGTGCCGGGCTCCTGTGTGAGCCATTCCCTTCGATTAGAGAAGAGTCCCAGGTGACCTCGATGGATACCCGATCTCGAAGCCGTCGGCAGCGACGCACCCGTCTGACGACGGGCCTCACCGCGGTCGCGGCGTCGGCCGCACTCCTCGCGGGCGGAGTCGGCGCCGCGCCGGCGAACGCCGCGAACGGCCTGCCGGATTTCCCCTCGTACAAGTGTGCGCCGGGGCAGCAGACCGCGCCCAGCCCCGTCGGCGACACCGTCGACTGCGGGGCTGCCCGCCCCGCGGTGCTCGCGAAAATCGGCGACGGCCTGATCGGCCTGGTGCTGCCCGATCTGGGCCTGAACCTCGCCGATATGAATTCGGCCACTGCCATCAGCCTGGCGCCGCTGTTCGGCACCTCGTACCCGGGCGCCGCGACGATCGCGGGCACCGGTCTGGCGTCGGCGCTCGCCGTCGGCGGCACCGCCAACGCGCAGGCCGACGCCTTCCTGTCCGGCGCCATCTCGGTCGGCAGCCTCGGCGCGGTCTCCGATTCGCGGGCCACCGGCGGCCTGGGGCTGTCGATCGGAGCGGGAGTGTCGGAGACCTCGGTCCGGGCACTGCCGCTCGGCGTCGCGATCGCGATGGGGCTGGGCGAGAACGCGACCGCCACGGCGCTCGGCGGCGTCGCGGTGGCGACTGGCTTCCTCGACGGCATCGCGAACGCGCCGGACCCGACCAAGAGTTCGGTGGTATGCACCGCGCTGTATGGAAAGGCGCAGGTCACCGACGGGGAGACCGGAAAGAACTACTCGTCGTGCACCAGCGTGGCGTTCATCTTCCAGAAGTCGCAGCAGGGCGACGGGCCGGTGGTCTACTCGATCAAGAATCCGTTCTCGCTGACGCTCGGCTCTCCGCTGGCGCCGATGACGACCCTGCTCGACATGGTGGGTGCGCTCGGCATTCCGGCGCCCTTCCCGGACTCGGTGACCGGCATCCTCACCGGCAATGTGATCCCGACCTTCTCGCAAGACCTCATCCGTATCGTGATGACCGACCATGGGCCGCGGATCGAGACCGACCTGTTCGCCAAGAAGCCGGCTCCCACGCCGCCGGCGACCGAGCCGTCCACCGCATCGACCGCGGCACGGGTCGCCGATGTGCAGGCGACGAGCACCTCCGCGGCAGCCGACTCGGCGCAGACGACCGTTGGTTCGGAGGCCACTGAGAACACCTCCGCTGAGACCACGGCACCGTCCGGGGAGCCCTCGGCCACCGAGCCCGCCCCGGCGGCCGACGCCGCGCCCGAGCCTGCGCCGACCTCCGAGGCGCCGGCCGTCACCGACGAGCCCGCCGCCGAGCCGTCGCAGGATTCAGCGGCCGAGCAGCCCTCCGACGACCAGTCGTCGGAGCCCGCCGCTGAGCCGTCCGCGAACGAGAGCGTCGCTGACACCGCGGATTCCGCACCGGCCGCCGAGGCGCCCGCGGCGTGACCGATTCGGGCGATTTGCTGTGACCACCGTCACTGCGAACTACCATGACGGTGTCGCAAACCGTCCGCGTTGGAGGGAGCAGTCCGATGATGAACAGCTGGAACAGAATCCGCCGGAGCCTCGCCGAGTACTTCGCGACGGGATCGGCTGTCGCACTGATCACCAGCGGCCTGACCTGACTCGGTAGCGCGATCAACAGCCCGCCCCGCCACCGCGGGGCGGGCTTCGCGCTGCCGGTCACCGTGCCGGAGGCAGTGCCTCCAACTCGGCCAGCGACGTCTCCAGGTGGGCCAGTATGCGCTGGAGGCTCGGCAGCTGGGCCCGCGCACCGATGACGCCGAACCCGGCCTTGCCGCCGATCGTCGTGACGGTGATGTTCATGGCCTGCCCCTCCATCGGAATGGAGACCGGGTACGAGCCGTCCAGCCGGGCGCCGTTCCAGTACAGCGGCTCCTCCGGTCCGGGCACGTTCGAGATGATCAGATTGAACGCGCGCGGTGTGTACTCGACGAACCCGGGGACCGTCGCGAAGGCCAGCGGCCAGATGGTCGCGGCGCCCAGGGCGAGAGCCTGCAGCGGTTTGAGCCCGCGCACCACGTTCTTGGCGCCGTGGGTGGACGCCTTGATGGCAGCCACCCGGTCGGCGGGAGACTCGATGTCGGTGGCCAACCGCACGGTGATCGCGGTGACCGCGTTCCCGTCGGAGTCTCCGTCGCTGTGCAGCGACACCGGCATCATCGCCACCAGTGACTCGTCGGGCAGGCCGTCGTGATCGCTCAGGTAGCGGCGGAGCGCTCCGGAGCACATGGCGAGGATGACGTCGTTGAGCGTCATCTGCTGCGCCCGAGCCACCGCGCGAAGCCTGGTGACCGGCCAGTCCTGCGCGGCGAAGCGGCGCGCCGAGCCTATCGACTGGTTCAGGATCGTCGACGGCGCCATCTGCATCGGGGCCGCGTAATCCTTGTCGAAGACGCCCGCGGCGGCGATCCGGGCGGCGGCCGGCGCCATGCCGACCACCTGGCCCGCGGTGTCGGCGATCGCTCCGGCCACGCCCGTCACCGCACCGAGCAACCGCGACGAGCCCTTCGGCGGCCGTTGCTCCCGCCGCCGGCGGCGCCGTCGACGCACCAGCTCCATATCCCAGAAGGCGGTACCGGAACGGTCGTCGGGATCGGTGGAGAGGGAGCGCTGCAGCAAGCGCAGGGCGGAGACGCCGTCGACGATCGAATGATGGATCTTCGTGTAGAGCGCCACGCGGCCGTCCGCCAAGCCCTCGATGATGTGGATCTCCCACATCGGGCGACGGCGGTCGAGGAGGGCGCCGTGATTCAGCGACACGTAGCGGAGCAGGTCTTTGATCTCACCCGGACGGGGCAGAACGATGTGTCTGATGTGATAGTCGAAGTCGACCTCGTCGTCCTGCGTCCACGCGGTGTATCCGGCGATCTGGGCGGGTGTGGCCGGGCGCTTGAGGAACATCGGCGAGACGTCGGTCGCGGCGTGGAAGCGTTCGGATATCTCGTCGGCCAGATCCTCGGCCGACTGGCCTTCGCGGGGTACGAACAGTTGCAGCCCGCCCACGTGCATCGGCTGATCTCGCGTCTCGGCGATCAGGAACATCGATTCGGTCACCGGCATGTACTGCATCGGTGTCTCCCCTCCCTGCGCGACCGCGCGTCCCGCTTGCGAGAGATTGTGACAGCCTTCCGGTCGGGATGACCGGGGGACCCGGGACCGGGTCGGTGTGCCCGGGTGGCCGGCGCTGCGTCTAGGTTGGACCGGTGCCCCTGCGTTCCCCCGCGATCCGGCGTCTGATTCCGGTGATTCTGCTGTCAGTGATCGCCGTCGAAGCGGTCGTCACGATCGCGTCGGTGTGGATGGCAGTGGGTGCGCGGGGACGAGTGGTGCAGGCCTCCGAGATCCCGGACGACGCGCCCCGCACCATGATCGTGCTCGGAGCCAAGGTCCGCGACGGGCAGGTCGGCGACTACGTCGGGCCGCGGCTCGACGTGGCGGTGAACGCCTACCGGTCCGGCCGCGTGGACCGCATCGTCGTATCCGGCAACGACGCCGACTCCGCGGGCAACGAGGTACGGGTGATGCGCGCGTACCTCCAGGCCCTCGGAGTGCCGTCGACGAGCATCGTCGACGATCCGCTCGGGGTGAACACCAACGCCACATGCCGCCGGGCCGCGACGATGTACGACGTCCGCTCCGCGATGATCGTGACGCAGAACTTCCACGTGGCGCGCGCGGTGACGCTGTGCCGCGCGTGGGATGTCGACGCGCTGGGCGTGGTGGCGGCGTGCGACCGCTGCTCGCCGCTGAGCCTGGTCCGCAACCAGCTCCGCGAGGCGCTCGGCTCACGGCCGCGCGCGGTGATCGACACCGTCCGCGCACGCCGCTGAGCCGCGGGCTGCGGCGGTCATTCGGACGGCGTATCGCCGCCGTCGCCCGCCGTAGCGTGAGTCCATGCCTGACAACCCCGCCCGCAGCGGCGCGAGTGCGGCCGCCGCATCGGCCGGCCAGGTCCGGGTCTCGGGTCTGGCGGTCGCGACCGGCGCGTCGCACGACCGCCGTCTCGGACCGGCGCACGCCGCGCTCGGCGACGCGGGGCTCGAGGTCCGCGACGTGGTCGCGGTGATCCACGTGAGGCCGCCGGCCGGCGACACCTGGTCGGCCGAGCGGGTGCGCGACGAACTGGGACTCGGGGGAGCCCCTGCGGTGCGCGCACTCGATGTGGTCGACGACGGCTGCGGGGTGCCGTCGTCGATCGCGGTGGGATCGTCAATGCTGGCGCAGACGCACGGCGCGGTGCTGGTGGTGGTCGCGGGAGCGGCCGCGGTGCTGACCGGCACCCCGCAGCCGGGACACCGCCGCGGCGACCGGAACGGTTCGGCTCTGCGGTCGAGCGCCGACTCGGACGGTACGCATGCCGCAGTCGAGCGGGTGCTGACCGCGGTCGGTGACGATCTGCCGATCGTGGCCGTGGCGCCCGGAGGCATCCGGCTCGCGGCCGGCCGTCGGTTCGTGGCGACGAGCCTGTCGACGCACGCCGCCGCGCCGATCGAGGGGCTCATCGACGCGCGCGCCGGCGGGCACTCCGAGGTGGTGCTGGTGACCGCGAACGGGTCGGGCCACGCTGCCGCCGTGGTGTGCCGGTTGCGCGATTGAGTCCGAGCCGCGCCGACGACGGTCGGTCCGGCGGGTCAGATCGTCGGCCGGAACGGAAGCCGCGGGCGTCCGGTGAGGTACAGCGACCCCGGGAGTCGGCGCAGTACTTCGACGACGGCGAGCGAGATCGCCAGTGTGCTGACGTACACCGTCAACGTCGCGAGCGGCTGCGGGATGTGGGCGACGAGCCACTTCTGGCCGTCGTCGGTGACCGGGCGCAGCAGGAAGAACAGCACCATCACGTGTACCAGGAACACCGGGAACGACCGGTTGGACGCGTAGGCGACCACTTTCGCCATGATCGGCGTCCGCTCACGGTGGAACGTGGCCCAGTGCAGTCCCGTCGCGTACACGCTGATGGCCGCGACCACGATGAACGGGAGCAAGGTCAGCTCGAACGGACTGCCCGGATCGTTGATCGGCGCACCGGAGAACAGCACCCGGTGCACGTAGGCGCCGACGGCGAGCAGACCCGTGCCCAGCAGGAGCCAGCCGAGCAGTTCGCCGCGCCCTCGCAGCCACTGCCCGATGCGTTCCCGGTGGTCGGCGGCCAGCGCACCGAGGATGATGAGCAGCTGGTAGGGCACCACGGTGGCGTACAGATGGCTCCACAGCTCGGCCATCCCGGTCGGCGGAGTCCAGTAGCAGATGAGACTGAAGACGGTGATCTGGAGCGCCGCGCTCGCGCCGAGCAGCCACCAGTGCCGGCCGCGGGTACGCGCCACCAGCCGGCGGATCAGCGGGAACAACAGGTACACCTGCAGCATCACGAACAGGAAGTACAGGTGGTAGGCGGCCGTCCCCCATTTGATGCGGTCGAACAACTCATCCAGGCTGCCCGGGACGTCACCGAGGCGTCCGCTCGCCCACATTCCCTCGATGGTCCAGTACAGCACCGACCACACCAGGTAGGGCACGATGACCAGCTTGATCCGGCGCCGCCAGAACGACGTGGCGCGGAAGTCGGGACGGTCGAGGTACTGGTACATGAGCACGAAGCCGGTGAGCGCGAAGAAGATGTTCCGGGTGGAGTGGAACAGCAGCGCGGTCCCGTTGGTGCCCATGCTGGTGAACTCGGCGGTCGTCGACGTGAGCGTGTGCACGAAGATGACCAGGGCGAAGGTCATCGTGCGCACCAGGTCGACGTGATGCAGGTAAGGGCGTTTGGCCGGCGCCGGCGCCGGCGCCGGCGGCGCGGAGCCTACGGCGGGAACGGTCGGGGTAGCCGCCTCGGGGAGGACAGCTGTGGACGACATCGGGTGACCTCACGGTTGCGGGGGAGCGGATCAATCGGACACGCTAACAGCCCACCCTGTGCACTCACTGTGTGCCCGCTGCCGGGCCGGTGTCGGTCCCGCTACCACCAGCCGGTGGCTTTCTGCAGGTCACGGTCGAGGAACGGCGCCAGGCTGCGCATGAAGGCGGTGGAGACGTGGTGGTAGTCGTGCCACACCAGGATGTTGCCGACCACAGCCGGGCAGTAGGTGTCGTTGCAGAAACCGTCGCTGTAGTCCAGGAAGGTCATGTTCGGGAAATCCGGGATCAGCGCGTCGGCCGGGTTCACCGGAGACAGCGCCCGTGACCGCTCCACGCCGCACACACGCGGCAGCTTGCCGGAAGCGATGCACTCCGGAGGCGAGAGCGGTCCGTGTGCCCACGGGGTGTCACGTACGGCGACCACCTTCTGCCCGCGGTCGCGGAACTCCTTGAAATAGTCGACGTAGCCGCGCGGCACCACGTCGCCGTTCTGCCCGGTGGGGGCGGGCCGGGTGGCGGTGGTGAAGACGACGTCGGGCCGGTCGACGGCCAGCTTGTCGACCACCGCCCGCGACCACTCGTTGCATTCGGTGAGGGTGCGGCCGTCGAGTTCCACCTCGGCCTCGGTCGAGAGCGCGCAGCCCGCCTTCATGTACGTCGTGACGCGGACACCGCGGTTCTTGCCGATCTTGTCGAGCGCGGTCATCCAGTGCTCGGAATGCGAGCCGCCGACCACGGCGACGGTGTGCGCGCCCTGCGGATCGCCGTACACGCCGACCTTGATCGCGGGATCGCCGAAGTTGGAGAAGTGGTCCCAGTGGCTCAGCGGCCAGTCCTCCGCGGCAGCCTCCGGCGACGGCGCCACCGGCACGGCCGGACTCGGCGCACCCTCCAGGAGGGCTCGGGCACCGGGATACTCGCGGGGGTCGAGATTGGTGGTGTCGACGATCATCTGACTCTGGCGGTGCTGCCAGTAACCGGCACTCGCCACGGCGAAGACCGAGGCGACGATGAGGATCGCGGTGAGCCCGCGCCGGTAGCCCGCCGAGAAGCCGCCGCCGCGTCCCGCGCGCAGCGGCGTCTCGACGAACTTCGTCATCAACCAGGCGAGAATCACCGAGACCACCAGGATCGCGGTGCCCTCGGCGAAGTTCACGTCGTCGACGAATCGCCAGTTCATGTAGAAGATCAGCAGCGGCCAGTGAATCAGGTACAGCGAGTACGCGATGGAACCGAGCCAGACAATCCACGGGTGGGCCAGGACCAGGCCGCCGGGGCTCAGGTCGTTGCCGGGGACCGCCCGCGTCGCGGTGGCCGACGAACCGACCCAGATCAGCAGGAGCGTCGATCCGACCGGCACCAGCGCCATGACGGCCGGATACTCCTGGACGCCCGCGATCCAGAATCCGGACGAGGCGATCATCGCAACGGCGAACACCGTCAGCAGCGTGCGCAGCCAGTTCGTCAGGCGCAGCCTGGGCATCCAGACGGCGAGCAGACCGCCGGCCAGCGGCTCCCACATGCGGGCCACGGTGTCGTAGTAGTTGAACGGCTGGTTGATCCCGTGCCGGTAGTTGGCCCACGCGAAGGACACCAGCGTCACCGCGAGCAGCGACGTCCCGACGATCGCGCGGATCACGTTCGGGCGGGCCAGTGCCTCCCAGCGTGCGGCACCCCATTTGAGGAGGCCGCCCAGGGCGAGCGCGGTGAGGAGGGTCAGAACGAAGAACTGGCCCTGCATCGACATCGACCACAGATGCTGCATCGGGCTGATCGCGGAGTCGGCGGCGCCGTAGTCCTGCGAGAGGAAGGCCAGGTGATAGTTCTGGTAGTAGAAGGCCGAGGCGATGATCTCCTCGCCGAGCGGACCCCAGCGGGTGCTCGGCATGAGCCACCAGACGCCTGCCGCGATGAAGGCGAGCAGCAGGAACATCGCCGGAAGCAGGCGGCGCAGCAGCCGGCTCAGCCGGGGCCACGGATCCACCGCCGCGCGCCAGGAGACATCGGCCGGCTGGGTTCGGATCACGTGCTTGAGCAGCGAGGCGACGAAGAAGTAGCCGGACAGCGTCAGGAAGACGTCCACGCCGCCGGACACGCGGCCGAACCAGACGTGGAAGACGGCGACGAGGAAGATCGCGATGCCGCGCAACCCGTCGAGGTCGGGCCGGTAACCGGAGGTGTTCCCGGTGGCGGCGTCTTCGTTGTGTCGAGTCGGCGGTCCCGCCGTAACGTCGGTTCCAGCAGGCTTCACACGCCGGATGCTACTGGGATCGTCCCGGCGATTTCCATTCGCAACGCGCGGCGGCGGCCGGCTGCGCCAGCGGTCATGGACGAAGCGCTTCTGCGGCGATCAAGTCGATCAGTGAACGGTAGGCAGCCGAATGCGCCTCGAACATCGATGTGTGCGTCGCACCGGGCAGCAGTTGCAGTCGACCGTGCCCCCGGTGCAGCAGGTACTCGGCGACGAATCGTTCGGAGTTGACCGCCGACACGAGTCGATCGGCAGTGCCGTGCACCGCTACGATCTCGGGCGCGGACGCCTCGTCGCCATCAGCGGCCAGTTCCAGCGGGTCCACGGCGCGGTAGCGGTCGGCGACCGCGCTGGGCGGTCCGCCGAGGGCGCGGATCACACGGGAGTCGCCGTGCGTGGCGGAGAACACCATGTCGAGCGGCCCGGACACGCTGATGACCGTCGACGGCCGCCAGCGCGGAGGGCCGAGACCGAGACCGGGATCGGCGGCAGTGCGGAGTGCGGACCACACCGCGAGTTGGGCGCCGGCGCTGTGGCCGGCGAGCACCGAGTTCCGCAGAGTGATCTGCGGATGCGCGCGGATCACAGCGGGCAGATCGTCGAGAGCGGCAGCGACGTCGGTGAACGTGGCGGGCCAGCCGCCGCCGCTCCCCAGGCGCCGATACTCCACGTTGTAGACGGCCAGGCCGCGGGCGGTGAGGTCGCGTGCCAGACGGTCGAAGCTGTGCGCACCGACACCGCGCGCCCAGGCGCCTCCGTGAACCAGCACCACCAGCGGAAGCCTCGGGTGGGCAGGTGAGACGGTCGGCAGATAGAGGTCGGCGTAGTTCTGAGTGGGGTCGGCGTGCGCGGCCGGATACGCGATGCGCTGGAGGAAGGGCTCGGCCGACGTGACGACGGCTCGATGCGCCGCCGGGGTGATGGTCGAGTCGCTTCGGTGCGCTGCCGGTGCGCCGTGCGGCGATGAGCCGGGCCCCGCTTGCCACAGCAGAACGCCGAGCAGCGCGGCCGCCGCGAGCAGAGTGGAGACCACGCCGACGATGACGGGGTGGTCGCGCTTGAACTTCATCGCCTCGATTCTCTGCGTCGCCGCTGACAGTTCGCAGACGAGTACCTCTCGTCCCGCAGGAGATCGCGGAAGAATCCGCAGTCGTTACCACCGATACGCCCAATCTCGCCTGACGGCACCGAGTCCGACGCACCATGGAGTCAGCCGCGCGCAGGTGACGCGCGGCACAGTCGAGAAGAAAGCGTGACGCGATGAAGACGAAGGCCGCGGTTCTGCACGGTGTCAACGAGGACTGGAAGATCGAAGAAGTCGAGTTGGGCGACCCCGTCGCGGGTGAAGTCCAGGTCCGGCTCGTCAGTTCGGGACTGTGTCACTCCGACCATCACCTGCGGACCGGCCAGAGTCCGGCGCCGATGCCGGTGGTCGGAGGCCACGAGGGTGCGGGCGTCGTCGTGAAGGTGGGAGAGGGCGTCACTCGTTTCGCGGAGGGCGACCACGTGGTCACCGCTTTCATCCCCGCCTGCGGTGTGTGCGGACCGTGTTCGCGGGGCCAGCAGAACATCTGCGACGAGGGAGCCGGCCTGCTCACCGGCAAGGCGATCTCCGACAAGACCCACCGGGTGACGATGAACGGTGAGGGCCTCACCCAGATGTGTCTGCTCGGCACCTTCTCTCCGTACATCACCGTCAATCAGGCGTCACTGGTCAAGATCGAGGACGACATCCCGCTTCAGCAGGCCGCGCTCCTCGGCTGCGGCATCGCGACGGGCTGGGGTTCGGCCACCGAGATCGGCGGAACCAAGGTCGGCGACACGGTGGTCGTCGTCGGCATCGGCGGAGTCGGAATCAACGCCGTCCAGGGCGCCAGTGCGGCCGGCGCCCGGCACGTCGTCGCCGTCGACCCGGTGAAGTTCAAGCGAGACATGGCCGTGAAGCTCGGCGCAACGCACACCTTCGAGAGCATGGAGGAGGCGATCCCGGCGGTCGGAGAGATGACATGGGGAACCATGGCGAACACGGTCATCCTCACCGTCGGCGAGATCAAGGGCGAGTACATCGCGCCCGCGATGGCCATGACCGCCAAGGGGGGCCAGACCGTGGTGGTCGGCATGGGCGACTTCCAGGCGATGGACGTCAAACTCAACCTCTTCGATCTGACGCTGATGCAGAAGCGGGTGCAGGGGGCCATCTTCGGCGGCGCCGGCCCGCGCACCCAGGTGCCGAAGCTCCTCAACGAGTACCGGGCGGGCAAGCTGAACCTCGCCGACCTCGTCACCCAGACCTACCGCCTCGAAGAGATCAACAAGGCCTACGACGACATGCTCGAGGGCCACAACATCCGCGGCATGGTGGTCTTCGACGAGGCCGACTGGTAGTCGCGGCTGGTTGAGCGAGGACCCTCTCAGGCTGGTTGAGCGAGCGCCCTCTCAGGCTGGTTGAGCGAGCGGAGCGAGTCGAAACCACCACCGCCGCCCCGCTCGCCCACCCACCCCATCGAGCAGTTTTCGAGAAGCATCGCGAACCGTGCACTCGTAGCGTCAGTCGTATGACGAACATCAACACACTCACCCTGCAGGTCGCCGACGTCGAGGCGGCGAAGTCCTTCTACGACGAGGCGTTCGGGATCGGCGACCGTCTGCGCTTCGAACAGGCCACGCCGCCGACGTCGGGCTTCCGCGGATTCGTGATCTCCCTCGTGGTCGCCGACCCCGCGGTCGTCGATTCCTTCATCGAACCGGCGATCACGGCGGGCGCGCGCGTCGTCAAGCCCGCCAAGAAGTCGTTCTGGGGATACGGCGGTGTGCTTCAGGCACCGGACGGCACCCTGTGGAAGATCGCGGCGTCGTCGAAGAAGTCCACCGGTGCGCCCTTGCGCGTGGTCGACTCCCTGGTACTGCTGCTCGGCACCTCCGACATCACCGCCAGCAAAGCCTTCTACGTCGACCACGGGCTCACGGTGGCGAAGAGCTACGGCCGCAAGTACGTCGAGTTCGAGGCCGCCGACGGCGCCGTCACCCTCGCCCTGTACGGCAGGAAGGGCGCGGCGAAGGACGCGGGTGTGCCGCCGGAGGGCAGCGGTTCGCACCGGCTCGTCGTCGGTTCCGATGCCGACGCATTCGTCGATCCCGACGGTTTCGCCTGGTCACCGGCGAGTCTGACATCGGGTCAGCCGCTGTCGGCGCAACCTCGCCGTGCCGACGCCGGAGGGGCCACGGCCTGATCGCCCAGGGCGAACACCGTTCCGGAACAAACAAAGGGCACCCTCGGTTGAGTCGAGCAGACTGAACTTTGGAGGTGTGATGTCTGAGAACATTTCCGTTCCCGTGCTGTTCGTTCCCGATCTCGTGGTGCTGCCCGGGATGGTGGTGCCCGTGCCGCTCGACGATGCCGCGCAGGCCGCCGTCGACGCGGCCCGCGCGAGCGACAGCGCAGAACCCGGTGCGGGCAAGATCCTGATCGCCCCGCGCCTCGACGACCACTACCCGACACACGGCGTGATCGCCTCGGTGGTGCAGGTCGGTCGCATGCAGGGCCGAGACGGCCACGTCGCGGTGATCCGCGGCGAGCAGCGCGCACACATCGGTGCCGGAACCACCGGTCCGGGTGCGGCGCTGTGGGTGGAGGTGGAGCTGGTTGAGGAGACCGAACCCACCGAGACCACCCGCGAACTGGCCGCCGAGTACCGCAAGGTGGTGCTCGCGATGCTGCAGCGCCGGGAGGCGTGGCAGGTGATCGACGCCGTCAACCGCCTCACCGATCCGTCCGCGCTCGCCGATACCTCGGGCTACGCGTCGTGGATCAGCGATGAGCGCAAGCGTCGGTTGCTGGAGACCGAGAACGTCGACGAGCGGCTGCGGCTGTTGATCGACTGGACCGGGGAGCACCTGGCGGAGACAGAGGTCAGCGACAAGATCGCGGCCGACGTGCGCGAGGGCATGGAGAAGACGCAGAAGGAGTTCCTCCTGCGCCAGCAGCTCAACGCCATTCGCAAGGAACTCGGGGAGGACGAGCCGGACGGTGCCGAGGACTACCGGACTCGCGTCGAGGGCGCCGATCTGCCCGAGAAGGTCCGTGAGGCCGCTCTTCGGGAGGTCGGGAAGCTCGAGCGAGGAAGTGATCAGAGCCCCGAATCCGGCTGGATCCGGACCTGGCTCGACACGGTGCTCGACCTTCCGTGGTCGGTCCGGACCGACGATTCGACCGACCTGATCGAGGCAAGGGAGATCCTCGACGCCGACCATCACGGTCTGGAGGACGTGAAGGACCGGATCGTCGAGTACCTGGCGGTCCGCGCCCGGCGTGCCGAACGCGGATTGTCGGTGGTGGGCGGTCGCGGTTCCGGTGCGGTGATGGTGCTGGCCGGACCTCCCGGGGTCGGTAAGACGTCGCTCGGCGAGTCGGTGGCCCGCGCGCTCGGTCGCAAGTTCGTCCGCGTGGCGCTCGGCGGTGTCCGCGATGAGGCCGAGATCCGCGGTCACCGCCGCACCTACGTGGGCGCGCTGCCCGGACGGATCGTCCGTGCCATCGGCGAAGCCGGTTCGATGAATCCCGTCGTCCTGCTCGACGAGATCGACAAGGTGGGCTCTGACTACCGTGGCGACCCCGCGGCGGCGCTTCTGGAAGTCCTGGACCCGGCGCAGAACCACACGTTCCGCGACCACTACCTGGATCTGGACCTGGACCTGTCGGACGTGGTCTTCCTCGCTACCGCGAACGTGGTGGAGAACATTCCGTCGGCGCTGCTGGATCGTATGGAGCTGGTCACGATCGACGGCTATACCGAGGACGACAAGGTCGCCATCGCGCGTGACTACCTGGTTCCGCGACAGCTGGAGCGGGCTGCGCTCACGGCGGACGAGGTGAGTGTCACCGAGGGCGCCTTGCGTGAGATCGCCGCGAACTACACCCGTGAGCCGGGTGTTCGGCAGTTCGAGCGGATGCTGGCGAAGGTGGCGCGGAAGGTCGCGGTGCAGGCCGGCGCCGGGAGCGAAGCGAGCGGGCCGGATTCGCACGGCGCCGGGAGCGTAGCGAGCGGGCCGGATTCGCACGGCGCCGGGAGCGAAGCGAGCGGGCCGATCGTCGTCGACGAGACTGCGCTGGTGGAGTACCTCGGGCGACCGCGGTTCACTCCGGAAACCGCCGAGCGCACCGAGGTTCCGGGCGTCGCCACCGGTCTGGCCGTGACGGGAATGGGCGGCGACGTGCTGTTCATCGAGGCGCTGAAAGCGGCGGGCACGTCGGAGAAGGGTGAGCACGCGGCCGGACCGCAGCTGAAGCTGACGGGCCAGCTGGGTGAGGTGATGAAGGAGTCGGCGCAGATCGCGCTCTCGTACGTGCAGGCGCACGCCGCCGATTTCGGCATCGATCCGGCTGATCTCAACGGCACGGTGCACATCCACTTCCCGGCCGGTGCGGTTCCTAAGGACGGACCGTCCGCGGGTGTCACGATGGTGACCGCGTTGGTGTCGATGCTGACCGGCCGGCGGGTGCGCAGCGATGTCGGCATGACCGGCGAGGTGACCCTGAACGGGCGCGTGCTGCCGATCGGCGGCGTGAAGCAGAAGCTGCTCGCCGCGCAACGGAACGGGTTGAAGACGGTCTTCATCCCGCAGCGCAACGAGGCCGATCTGGACGAGGTTCCGGCCGAGGTGCTCGAGGCGCTCGAGGTGAAGCCGATGACGGATGTCGCGGTGATCGTCTCGGAGGCCCTTGAGCCTGTGGAACAGGCGCGCGCCGCGGCGTGATGAGAATTTTGGCTCCCGGACGGGTCTCACAGACCTGTCCGGGAGCCAAAGTTTTCAGAGGAGTTCGGCGCGGCGGGCGGCGAGGGCATTGGCTAGCTCGCGCATGCAGTCGCCGGGCGCCAGATTGAGCTGCTTCCACGAGTAGGCCAGCGGGATCCAGCCGAGGCAGGCGATCGAGTTCGCCTTCGCGAGATCGCGGTTCCACCGGTCCTCGTGCCGATGGAAGGCGTAGCCGTGGATCTCCACGCCGACGCGCTCGGCGGGCCAGGCGAAGTCCCACGGCCGACCGCAGATCGGGAACTGCTGCTTCCATCCGGTGATCTGTTCGCTGCGGAGCATCCGCACGAAGAGTCGTTCGGCCTCGGACTCCGAGCCGTCGGCGGAGACACCCAGCAGCTTGCGCACTCGGGCGAGTCCGTGGACGCCGCGGTTCCGGTCCAGCGCGGCGACCAGTTCGGGCACGGTCACCACGCGCTTCTGAATCATCCGATCGAGGAAGACCAGACCCTCCTCGTGTTCTGACGCCGCGCCGAGAACCGAGAGCGCGGTGCCGGTCACCTGGATTCCGCGGACCTCGGTGATGTCTTCGTGCGGGTAGGTGCGCCGCTTGAGGTCGGCAGCCACCCCGCAGGTCGCATTCGGCTTCGCCGAGCGCGGCACCGCGGCGGTGATCGGCCCGGGAACGTCCCGGACCAGGCCGTGCCACCAGGCGGCAGCGGTGCGATCGATGGTGGCCGCCCTCGCATGCGCGACCACGCGTATTCGCGCGGCGGCCTCCAGCGGGTGGGCGAGGGAGAGGAAGACTTCGCGGGCCTGCCGTACCCACAGGCCTCGCTCCACCTGCGAACGGATCTGGCCCACGGTGAGTCCGCAGGCCAGTGCTTGTCCGGTGGTGATCACGCCGTCGTGAGCGGCGAGATGGTGTGCGACCGCGATCTCCGGATGCTCCGACCACCGGCTGTTCGCCCGACGATCGGCTGTCGACTGTGCTTCCCCCACCTTCAATTAGACGCACGTGCCGGGCTATCGGTTCCGGTCTGCAAAATTTTGGCTCCCGGAACGGTCCGTGAGACCGTTCCGGGAGCCAAAATTCTGTGCGGGTCAGTGCGCGGGTTCCTCGGAGGTGAATCGCTGCGCGTAAGCCACGCCGAGCGAGAGCAGAACCAGTCCGGCGACGATGAAGGCGATCACCCGGAACATTCCGTCGAGGGCGGCGAGATCGAACAGGAAGAGTTTCGCGACCGCCGCCGCGATCACCGACAACCCCGTGGCGAGGGTGAGGGTGCGGCTCGCTCCCTGCAGCCTCCGCGCCCACATCAGGGCCGCGGCGGCGGAGCCGAACCAGACGAGGGTCGCCGCGAGGTGACCGGCGCGGAATCCGGTGGTCGAGCCTCCGGTGGCGACTCCGGCGACTCCGACGCACAGTTCGGTGGTGAGCCACAGGCCGATGAGGCCGCCGATCAGCCAGATCTGTTGTGCGCGGCTCGGCGCTGCGGTGCCCCATTCGCGGGCCAGCACCATGGTGGCGGCCAGGCCGAGGAGTGAGCCGACGAGGAGGGTCGCGTGGACCGAGTCACTCAGCCCGCCGGGATACAGGAGCTGTTGCGCCCCGCCCGTCTCCAGCAGCGACGACAGTCCGAGGCCCGCGAACACGGTGGCCGCGATCCGCACTGCGCCCCGCAGATCGTCGGCCCAACGGGCCGCGAGACCCATGATCACCGCACCTGCCAGGAAGCCGAGCGAGATCGTCGAGGCGTCGAGTGCGACCCCGAGCGCCATCGAGATCAGCACCGCTCCTGCGGCCAGCCACACCACCCGGCAGACGAAGGGCACCGACGCCGGTCCGCGGGTAGCCACCGCGGCGACGACGAAGAGCACGGCGCCCAATCCGATCACCGCCGTCGACGATCCGGCCCCGGCGGTCCACTGACCTGCGATCATCGGCAGCGGGATCGCCGCGGCCACAGAAGTGAGTCCGAGCACCACGGCGCGACTGCTTGCGGGCGCCAGCATGATCGCCGAGCAGAGCGCCAGGGCGAGCCCGGTGAGCGCGGTGACCGCCAGGAACCACGCAGGACCGTCGCCGATCACCACGAACACGGTCATCGGAAGCGTGGTGGCGACCGTGTTGACGACGAACAGCGAGGTCCAGTCCCGACCGGCCTGCAGCCACAGGGTGGCCGCCGCGTACGTCAGCATGAAGCAGACCAGGAGTTCGTCGACGCCGCCCGCGACCACCGGCGCGAAGACCAGCAGCGGCACCGACACCATGAGTGCGAGCGCCTGACTGTTCCACCGGTGCGCCGACCACAGTCCGCCGCCGCCGATCAGTGCGCCGGCGACGAGCGCTGCCGACTCCGGCAGCCAGCCGTAGATCGCGGTGGCGGCGAGGACGTCGAGTAGGGCCGCGGCGACGCCGGTCGCGACCAGGGCGACGGCGCCGGGACGCTTCTCGGGTCGGCGTCCGACCCGCGATCCGACGCCGACCAGTGCGGCGGCGAAGACCGCGCCGCCGGCGACGCGAAGCTCGGGCCGGAGCAGACCGGCCTGTGCGGCCAGAACCAGCAGCAGCACGATCCCGATCAGCGTGATCGCGACGCCGACCGCCGCCAGAACCCGGCCGACCAGCCCGCGTTCGGCGGCGTCGGAGAGTCGTTTGCCGAGGCTGGGCGCCGGCGTGGCCGGCGGTGCCGGGAACGGGCGCGGAGCGTACGACGGCGGGCCGTACGGATGAGGCGGGTAGGGCTGCGGGGCGTACGACGGGACACCGTACGACTGGGGACCGAAGGGCTGTCGCGTGAACGGCGTGCCCACCGTCGGCGGCACCGTCGCGTACTGCAAATGCGGCTGCGGCTCAGGCCGCGGCTGGGGCTCAGGCTCAGGCTGGGGCGCGGGCTGCGGTCCCGTCGCCGCGACCGGGGGCGCATCCGCGTCCTGCGGCGTCTCCGACTCTCGGGCGAGCGACGCGGTGAACGCCTCGAAGTCGGCCGACACCGCCGACATCCGGCCCGCGATGCTCTTCAGCTCGTCGCCGAGGCGGGCCGCCGCGACTGCTGGATCGTTGTTGTTCGTCATGCCTTCCAGCGTCGCGGTGCGGCGCCTCGCGGACATGCGCAGAATTACGCAGAAGGTGTGGGGAGTTGGCCGTGGGGTCGGCGGTTACTCCTGGTCGAGGCCGTGCTCGATCGCGTACCGCGCCAACTCCACCCGGTTGCCGAGCTGCAGCTTCCGTAGCGCGGCGCCGACGTGGTTCTCGACGGTGCGCGGACTGATCGACAGCCGCGTCGCGATCTGTCGCGACGACAGCCCCTTCGCGACATGCCGCAGCACCTCGGTCTCGCGCTGCGTCAGCGTCGGTGCGTCAGGTTCGGGGGAGCGGGCGATCCGCCGGTACTCGCCGAGCACCAGTCCGGCGAGACCGGGAGTGAACACGGCCTGCCCGTCGCCCGTCGCACGGACGGCCGCGACCAGCTCCGACCGCTGCGCACTCTTCACCAGATACCCGGTGGCCCCGGCCTTGATGGCCTCGAGCACGTCGTCGCGCTCGTCGGACGCCGAGAGGACCAGCACGTGCGCGCCGGGGTGCGCCGCGAGGACTGCGGCGGTCGCTTCGGCGCCGGTGCCGTCGGGCATCTGCATGTCCATCAGGACGACGTCGGGCCGCACCGCCGCGGCACGCGCGGCCGCGCTCGCGCAGCCGTCGGCGGTGGCGACGACGTCGAAGCCCTCCTCCGACAGGTCGCGCGCCACGCCCTCTCGCCACATCGGGTGGTCGTCGACCACCATCACGCGCAGTGCGGCATCGCTCATCGGGACTGCGCCTCTCTTTCGCCGGCCGGGACCGTCAGCTCCCATTCTGTCCCGGCACCGGGCGCCGACTCCAGCCGAGCGGTGCCGCCGAGTGCCTCGATCCGCCCGATGATCGACCGCGAGATCCCCATCCGCCCTTCCTTCACCGCCGCCGACAGCCGGCCGGGCTCGATCCCCACACCGTCGTCGCGGACGCTGACGACGATCTCGGTGTCGAGGTCTTCCAGCAGGACGAAGGCGTGCGCGTCGCCGCCCGCGTGGCGTTCGACGTTGTCGAGGATGTTGCCGACCGCGGCGAGCACCTCGCCGGCGACCGCGGCGTCGATCAGGACCCGCTCGCCGGGTGTGCTGACCCGAACACGGTCGGTCGCCAGGGCGCGCAGGCCCGGTCCGAGGTCGAGGAGGGCGCCCCCGTCTGCCACCGGCGCAGGCGTCGCCGCGATGAGCTGCCGCAGCACGCGTTCCTGTTCGGCCGCCAGACTCGCGAGTTCGTCAGTGGGACCGCCGATCTCGCGCCCGCGACGAGCGATCAGGGCGAGGACCTGCAGCACGCCGTCGTGCACCTCGCGGGCGAGCCGTTCGCGTTCGGCCGATGCCGCGGCGAGTTCGACGGCCGCGGTGAGCCGGGAATGCATCAGTCGGGCGCGGGAGGCGGCCATGCCGAGGGCGATCGACGCGGCGGCGAGCAGGATGGCCGTCGCGTTGCGTCCGAAGTTCAGCAGGAATTCGCCCTTGACGTAGTAGTTCGTCAGTCCGATCACCGCTGCGGCCGCGAAACCCCAGCGCGCCCCGCCGAGCAACGCCGCGGACAGTGCGGCGTTCGTCATCCAGAGAGTGGTGGGCCAGGTCTGGTTGTCGGCGATCCACTGGCCGGAGGCGACGAACTCGGTCGAGAGCATCATCGCGGCCGACACGATCACCTCGCTCGCGACGAACCACCGGCGGCGACCGAATCCGGCGAGGTAGCCGGTGGTCCACCAGATGTTGGCCGCGGTCAGGACGGCGAACAGGATCCAGGTGACGGCGGGATGTTCCAGGTCGCCGTTGATCGCGACCTGGAAACCGAGTGCGTAGACGAAGGCGACGAGACGGAAGATCTGCGCCGCCCGCCACATGGGGCCGACTGGGTCGGCGTCGTCCAGACCCCGCCAGAGGGCGGTGGGATCGGCGGCGGGCAGGGCGCGGCGGTCCACGGTTCAGAACTGCCGGTCGCGGAACGGGGACGTCGTCATGGCTCCATCTAACAAGGGGCGCGTCACAGCGGCGACGGCTCTCGACGTTTCGTCGGTCGGAGTCGACCTCCTGATCGATGTCCTACGCTCGGCACGTGATCTTCTGGCCGCGACGACGGCGCCGCCCGCCGGCGCAGCAGCCTTCGCGGGTGCCGTTGCCCGGACTGTGGTCGCGCGGCGTGGAGTTCGGCGACGACGCCCTGACCTTCGTCGACTACGTTCACCCGGCGGCCTCGGTGTGTGCCGAGCCGGTGCTGTCGGTGGGCGGGATTCGCGACGTCGACCCGGCTGGATTCCCGCCGGAGATCCGCACGACGGCGGGCGAGACGCTGTTCGTGTCCAAGCTGCGTGAGGGCGACCTCCGGCAGTTCGCCGAGCGTCACCGGATTCCGCAGATCGCCCGCCCCGACATCTGGATGCGGCTGCTCGAGCCCTTTCTCGACACTACGATCGGCCACGGTCGGCAGGCCGATACCGACGGCTGGCTGCGGGAGCGCGGGTTCTCGGAGGCGGAGATCGCTCGGGCCCGCGCCCGCGTGGGACCGATGATGACCGCCTACAACGAGCTCCTGTGGGAGTGGGAGGATCTGAACCTCTCCGACCTCGTTCTGGCCTCCGCATCCAGTCCCGACGCGGGTCTGTATTGGTGGGCGATGGGGATCGCCGACCGCGCGGCCGTCGAGTAGGGCGGGTTCAGCTCGCCACGTACACCTTCATCGCGACGATCTGCCTGCGTTCGAAGGTGGCCATCGCCACCGCGTGTTCTTCGCCGCGCGTGAGGCTCACTGTCACGTATCGTCCGGCAGCCAGGCACTTGCCGGTCTGCCAGCCGTCCAGTTCGTCGCGCAGGTCTGCGACCGGCCCGACGCGCCCGGCACCGTACTCGACCCGTACGTCGGACCCGGACCGCTCTGCGCACGCCGCGTCTAGGAACGCGAGCGTCCGCCGCTTCTCCGCAGCACCCGCGCGAACGAACCCTCGGGCGAAGCCTGCGGCCCCGCCGAGTCTCTGATTCTGCAGCAGCGCCCCGGCCAGCCGCGTCGAGATCGGGAGTGCGTCGAGGCCCTCGGCGAGGAGTTGTCGCACCATGGTCGGCAGTTCCCAGTGAGCGAACAGGCCCGCGATCAGATCGGCCGACGCCATCTCGTACCGCAGGTGCACAGGCACCGTCAGCGTCACGGCGTCGCTCATGCGGATCTCCAGCGTGAGGTCGCGGATCACTGTGTCGCCACAGACGATGTCGTGCGCCGGATGGAAGACGATCGTGTTGGGGGCGATGAAGGTGTCGTAGAAGCGGGAGAGCTGCTCGTCTCCGCGGTGCGGGCTCGACCCCACGGGGTCGTTGACTATCGCGTCCGGCGCGAACAGCGACAACCACCGCTGTCTGTCGTGCGCGGCCACGGCTGCCGGCGACCCTTCGACGGTGGCCAGCATCTGCTCTCGCAGTCCCATCCCACTCCGTTCCTGAGTCGACCATCGCAATAGAACGCGTTCTAGTCTAACCGTCGGTCCGTCGTCCGGAAATGGGGAAGGCGCGTCCGGGTCGGGGTGCACCGGACGCGCCTTCGCATGGGTGGGTCAGGAGACTGCGCAGGTCTCCGTGTCGACCTTCTTCACCGTGGTCCCGTTGGTGATCGAGACGGTATTGGTGGCGGAGTTGACGCTCGCGACGTCGCCGTCCTCAAGCGGGGTCCGGCACTTCTCGACACCATCGGCATTGAGGATCAACTGACGATCGGTGCCCGCCACTTCGAGAGCGATCGTGAGCTTCGGCTTGGCCTCGGTACTCGGCTCGGTGGCTTCGGCACTGGTGTCGGGTGCCGACGACGGAGTGGTCGACTCGACAGACTCGGACTCTGACGGCTTCGTCGACTCTGATGGCTTCGTCGCCGACGTGGTGGGGTCGGCTTCTGATTCTGGCGCATTGCTGGTCGACGGGTCCGATGTCGTCGACGGTGCAAGTTTCTCCATCGCGCTTCGCATCCTCGACAGGGCGCCCGGTGCGTCGTTGACGATGTTTTGGGGTGCGGCGGGAGTCCAGTCGGACTGTTCCTGCCAACTCGAGATGTTGGATCGACCTCGGTCACCGCCTCCGTTGGAGGTGCAGTACGTGACGCCAGACCAGTTGGTGATGTCCCATTGGGCGTAACCACTCGACAGCTCGCCGTTCTGGCCGTATCGCGTACGGACGCGAACGGAATAGACCTTCTTCAGAACTGAGTACGGGAGGGAAATGCCATTGTAGTTCGCGTCCGGGGTCGCGCCTGACCAAGCCGGACTGCTTCCGCCCTCCCACCGTTCCACTTCGTACCAGTACCCGGGGCCGGCGCTGGTCCATTGGAGATCCGCTTTGGAGCCTAGTCCGCCACTGCACGACATGCCCTTCACCACGGGTACCGGTGTGAAGTTCTGACTAGCGATCTGGGACACATTGGCTGTCGCCGCATCAGTTCCGGCGGCCATGGTGTCGGTGGTCTGTACCAGTCCGACCGCGGCGACGGCCGCGCCGCCGATGGCGAGGAGCGCACGAGTGGACGGCAGCTTCTGGCGAATTGATTGACGGAGATTAGCCACAGTTGGCCTCCTGGAGCTTGGCCTCGCTGCTGTCGGCGGGCTCATCGAGTGTTTCGGTCTGGTGTGCGTCATTCGACGCGTCGCTGCTGGATCGGCGTAGGGGGCCGAAAGCGAGCATCAGCAAGGCCCCGGCGAGGACGCCGCCGAGGAAGATCGCCGTCTTGCTCGAAAACCAAGCGGCTACGTACCCGGCGAACGGCACGCTTGTGATCACTCGATCTGCGTGATCGACCAGGTACGGCGTGGGATCCGCAACTCGGTTCGCATCGCCCTTCATGATCAGCGCGACCTTGTCGCCACCGGCGGGGTCGACTGCAACGACGCGATGGGTGATTCGAGTTCCGGCCTCGTTGTCGACACTGACGACATCGCCGACACTGATCTGCGCAGCGGGAACGGTACGGGCCACTGCGAGAGAGCCGGTCGGGATCTGCGGCGACATCGACCCCGATCGGAACACCAGTGGCTTGATCCCGAACGTCATCGACACCACCGCGATCACGATGCAGACCAGGCCCGCGACGGCGCCGAGATTGAGGGCGAGCTCGCGGCGGCGGCGTCGCTGCGTAGTCCTTGCTTGCTGCTGACTCATTGCGAGATCACGCTTGGGTCGCTGCGAAGTTGAATTTGACTGACAGAGCTGACATCCGCGCACTATTCGGGGCGTTGGAGTCGAGAGTGATTTGGAAGCACAGATTGTCGGTCGTGTTCTTGTTCACTCGCTGGTTGGTCGTGATGATGTCGGTTGTGCCGAGCGTCAGCGCCTTGCCCGTCGCGATGGCGGTGCCGCCGCTGCAGACGGTTCCATTGCTGCTACCACCCCGGTAGACGTTCACCTTCAGATTCTGCGCGAACGTGCCGGCGTTCGCGTCGCCGTATGTCGCTGTGCCGCTGTCGGCGCTGACTGCCTTCATCGTGTAGTCGAAGTCGCTGCCGCCGATGTTGTTGACCGGGAGCATACCCGCGACTGTGGCTCCCTTAGCGAGGTTGAGCTTCGCCAATGACGCGAATTGGTGTGTTGGCCGGTCGCCGTGAAGATCCATTCGCACGTCGACGGCCGCCGTGCTGAACATTCCGGTAGTCGCGGTCGCGGTGTCCGACCACGCGGCCATCGTGCCGACGGCGCCGAGACCGAAGACCATTCCGAGTGAGGCGATCGCTCGGGCGCGCGTCCAACCGGTGTCGCCGAGGCGCCCGCGCAGTCGCGACCCCGACCGCTCGCGGTCGTGAGTTTCGTTGGATGAGGACATCTGTTTCTGCCTAATCATTCGGGAGGGAGTCACTTGATGAAAGGAATCGGTTGGGTGATCTCGGCACTGGGGATCACCGGCGCCGCCGACGGCGGGTTGGGGACCGCCGAGTAGGCGAGCGGCGGACGTCCGGACTGATCGGCGCCGCACGCATAGCAGCGGTTCTCAGATCCTGCGGGGTGCCGGCCGCCGACCTCGGCGTGCGCCGGAACCGCCTGCGTGGGAGCCGGCGGCATCGGCGGATCGGGCGGAGCGGCGCCGGGTTCGGGGTTCTCGGGAGGCTTCGGCTTCTTGCGGTCGCGGATGCTGCTGATCCACATCCACAACGCGTACGCACCGAGACCGCCGGCGATCACGAACACCGCGATGCTCCGCGACGAGCCGGAGATCAGGGAGTTGATCCGGCCGAGGTAGGGAACCGAGTACAGCAGTCTGCCTCGGACCTGCTCTTCGACGAGTTGAACCGGGTCCGTCGCATTGTTGGCATCGCCCTTGGTGATGAACCGGCGCTTACCGCTCGCGTCGTAGACGATGCTGATGATCCGATGCGTCGTGACCGACGGATTGCCCGACTCCGGCTGGAACGTGATGACGTCGCCGGCCTTCAATTGATCGCCCGGCGTCGGCTTCACCACGATCAGCGTTCCCGGCGGGTACGTCGGCTGCATCGACCCGGTGAGCACCGTGTACGCGGTGGAACCGGTCAGCCGCGGAACCACCACGAGCACAGCGAGCACGCCGACCGCGACGAGCAGCAGCGTCCACGAGGCGATCGTCTTCACCCACCAGATGGGTGGAGTCGCGTCGGAGTTCTCCGCGTCGCTTGCGGAGGGAAGCGCCTCCGTCTCGCTGGTGTGATGGGTTCCGCGACTGAACATCATGAGTTGCTGACCGACTGGGCGCCGAAGGTGAACGTCGCGTTGGCCGACTGCGACGTCGATGCGTTGGTCGCGATGGTGGTACGCAGGCACAGCACTTCGGTAGTACCCGCCGCGACGTTGCGGGCTGCGGTGGCAGCGGTGTTCATCGCACCCGAGTAGATCTCGTCACCGACATCGCCGGTGGGGGTGCACGCGGCCTCGCTGCCGACTACCGCGACACGCAGCTGCAGCGGGGTGGTGCCGGTGACGGCCACCGAGTTCAGCTTGTACTGCATCGTCACATTGCCGGAATTGATGACCGGTAGCGGCTTCTGGACGCTGTCGCCGGGGTTCGCGTCAGTCAGCGTCAGTCCGTCGAGCGTGAACTGTTTGACGCCGCCCTGGTTCACCGAGATGTCGAGCTTGCCCGCGGTGACGGTGGTGGATGAGCCTGTGGTTTCCGAACGCCAGAGGGCGCCGGTCTGCTGGAGGGATACGAATCCCACCAGCAGAACCGCCGCCGCTGCGAGCGCCCATTTGATCTGGGGCTTCACGTGTTCTTCTTAGCTGCTGAGCTTCTGCGTCAGCGTGACAGCTGCGCCGTTGAGGCTGCCGGGCTTATCCATGCTGGTGTTGTCGGTCACCTTGGCGGGGTCGAACAGAACCGTCGTGGTGATGGTCCGGGTGCCGGAAGATTCGATGGTCTCGTTCCCGGTTGCGCCAGCGGTAGTTGCGGTCAGGTAGGGCGCGAGCAAGCCACTGACCCCGCCGACTGTCGGAACAAGCTCGGCTTTGAGATTGGTTCCCTTGAGAGTGATGTTGTACTCGGCGACGTACTTCACCGAGTCTCCGGGGACGAGGAAGTCCGTTGCCGGGTTGAAAGCAGTGCCATCGGCCCAGGTCCACGAGCCGGTACCCGTTTGAGTGACGTTCAAGCTACCGGCGGTGACAGCAGTGGTGTTGCCGCCGACTTGGCTGTTCCACGCGGCCATGGTGCCTGCGCCACCGGCGAGGATGAGCGCGCCAGCGGCAGCGGCGATCGCGCCCTTGGTTGCCTTGTTCATGTGTTCCCGTTTCTTCTCAGGGACTGTTCCGGAGGTTTCCGGACAGTGGGAGGGAAGGGTGCGCGAGGTGACCCCGCGCGGTCTCGGCCGGGGATGGCCGAAGTCGTAAGTGACGGACAGACTTCCGTCGGAATCAGCGGTCGTTCGCCACTACGGCGGGTGCCGACGCGAACTGGCTCTTCGAGGCGTTGCCGAGGCTGCCCGACGCCGAACCGGAGCCGAAGAGGTCGCCGAGGGAGCCGCCGCTCAGCGACCCGCCGAGCGAGCCGCTGTCGCCGTCACCGGTTCCCGGATCGGTACCGGGCGCGACCTCGTTGAGGAAGAATCCCCACCCGGGATCAATTGAGAACGACTGGGCGGTTTCGCCTGCAGGCAGCCCGATGTAGAGGTTGACGGCCACGGGCTTGTCCTTGACCAGACGTCCCGACTCGGCGAGGAGCTTCGCGTCATCGGGGGAAGTCGATACCCCGGTGATGGTCGCGGGAGTACCGGTCTTGCCGTCGATGTCGGCGCGCAGTTGGGCGGTTCCGTCGCCGCCCACTGTCCAGAACCCCGTGAACACCTGGAACTTGGCCGGCGTATCGCAGGTGTTCTTCACCTGGAACGAGGTGTGCTTGGCGAACTCGCCGGGTATCGGGTGAATGCTGGTGTCGTACGTCAGCGCCGCCTGCGCGATCCAGGTGGTGCCGGCGTCCTGCGAGAACGCCATGCAGCTGTCATCGACGTCGTCGCCGACCGCAGCATGAGCGCTGCCGGCGCCGATGGCAGCGAGCGACACTGCCGCTGCTCCGGCGGCAGTGACGACGACTGCGCGTCGAGCGGTTGAGGTCAATCGTGCGATGGGTGCCATGCCGAGAATGATGGGACGCCGCAGCGCCCCACGGTGCCACTAACTCTGGGGACACAGTGCGAGGGAGCACTTCTGTGCCGGAAATGCGGCGTCGCGGGCGAATGTGTAACGAGGGATGTTTCCGCAGGTCGACGGGATCGAGGGGCCTCTGCTCAGGTCGTTCTCAGGTATCCGGTGACGCGCGTCACCATTTGTTCGTATGAATGGAACAGGTCATGGTTTTGACGCTCGATACGTGCCCGGCTGGTCTGCCGATGGCGCAGATGCTGACTTCACGTCCGACCGTCTCCCTGCGGTGACGGACATCACCCAGGATTGAGTCAACTTCGCTCAACTCTCCGGAATGAATCGTCCCTGCGTACAGTTGAACCCATCGAGAAACTTGAGTGAAAGCGGCTCAACAAGGTTGACGGGGTGAACATCCTCGATTAAACCTGAGTCGAAGGCGCTGAGGTTTCACAGACCAACAAGGCCCTCCCGGCCCAAAGAACTACCCGGCCCCCACCAGCAAGCCGGAACTAGGAGGAACACACATGTCACGTGCTGTCGGAATCGACCTCGGCACCACCAACTCCGTGGTGTCGGTTCTCGAAGGCGGCGAGCCCGCCGTCATCGCCAACGCTGAGGGGTCGCGGACCACTCCGTCGATCGTCGCGTTCGCGCGCAACGGCGAAGTCCTCGTCGGACAGCCGGCCAAGAACCAGGCCGTCACCAACGTCGACCGCACCATCCGCTCGGTGAAGCGCCACATGGGCGACACCGATTGGACCGTCGAGATCGACGGCAAGAAGTACACCCCGCAGGAGATCAGCGCCCGCACGCTGATGAAGCTGAAGCGCGACGCCGAGGCCTACCTGGGTGAGGACGTCACCGACGCGGTCATCACCGTGCCGGCGTACTTCAACGACTCGCAGCGTCAGGCCACCAAGGAGGCCGGCCAGATCGCGGGCCTCAACGTCCTGCGCATCGTCAACGAGCCCACCGCGGCCGCTCTGGCCTACGGTCTCGACAAGGGCGAGAAGGAACAGACCATCCTGGTCTTCGACCTCGGTGGCGGCACCTTCGACGTCTCGCTGCTCGAGATCGGCGACGGAGTCGTCGAGGTCCGTGCCACGTCGGGCGATAACAACCTCGGTGGTGACGACTGGGACGAGCGCATCGTCGAATGGCTCGTCGACAAGTTCAAGGCCAGCTCGGGTATCGACCTGACCAAGGACAAGATGGCCATGCAGCGTCTGCGCGAGGCCGCTGAGAAGGCGAAGATCGAACTCTCGTCCTCGCAGAGTACCTCGATCAACCTGCCGTACATCACCGTCGACGCCGACAAGAACCCGCTCTTCCTCGACGAGCAGCTCTCGCGCGCTGAGTTCCAGCGCATCACGAGCGACCTGCTCGAGCGCACCCGCACTCCGTTCCAGGCCGTCATCAAGGACGCGGGCATCGCGGTCAGCGACATCGACCACGTGGTGCTCGTCGGCGGTTCCACCCGCATGCCTGCCGTGACCGACCTGGTCAAGGAGCTCACCGGTGGTCAGGAGCCCAACAAGGGCGTCAACCCGGACGAGGTCGTCGCCGTCGGCGCCGCCCTGCAGGCCGGCGTCCTGCGCGGCGAGGTCAAGGACGTGCTGCTGCTCGACGTGACCCCGCTGTCCCTCGGCATCGAGACCAAGGGCGGCGTGATGCACAAGCTGATCGAGCGCAACACCACCATTCCGACCAAGCGGTCGGAGACCTACACCACCGCTGAAGACAACCAGCCGTCGGTGCAGATCCAGGTGTACCAGGGTGAGCGCGAGATCGCCTCGCACAACAAGCTGCTCGGATCGTTCGAGCTCGGCGGCATCGCGCCTGCACCGCAGGGCGTTCCGCAGATCGAGGTCACCTTCGACATCGACGCGAACGGCATTGTTCACGTCACCGCGAAGGACAAGGGCACCGGCAAGGAGAACAGCATCCGCATCCAGGACGGCTCGGGTCTGTCGAAGGACGAGATCGACCGGATGATCAAGGACGCCGAGGCTCACGCCGAAGAGGACCGCGTCCGCCGCGAGGAGGCCGAGACCCGCAACCAGGCGGAGTCGCTGGTCAACCAGACCGAGAAGTTCCTGAAGGAGAACGAGGACAAGGTCCCCGCCGACGTCAAGGACAAGGTCAACGCGGCCATCACCGGAGCCAACGAGGCGCTGAAGGGCACCGACACCGGCGCCATCCGCAGCGCGATCGAGAAGCTGTCGGAGGAGTCGCAGGCCATGGGCCAGGCGATCTACGCGGCGGCTCAGGCCGAGGGCGAGGCCGGTGCGGCCACCGGTGACGCCGGAGCCGACGACGTCGTTGACGCCGAGGTCGTGGACGATCCCGCCGAAGGTGAGAACAAGTGACAGCCGGTAACAACGCCGGGGAGAACACCGCCGAAGAGCCGGTGACGGTGACCGACAACCGTCGCGTCGACCCGGAGACGGGTGAGGTGCGCGACGGCGCGGGAACCCAGCAGGCTGAAGCCGCCGCGGACGACGCGGCGGCCCAGCCGGCCGGCGACCAGGCCACCCCGGCCGATGCGCAGGTGGCGGAGCTGACCGAGGCCCTGCAGCGGGAGCGCGCGCAGTTCGCGAACTTCCGTCGCCGCAGTGCCGAGGAGCAGCTGCAGGCCGTCGACCGCGGTAAGCAGATTCTCGTGGAGAAGCTGCTGCCCATCCTCGACGACCTCGACCGCGCCCGGGACCACGGAGACCTCGACGAGGGCCCGCTGCGGGCGTTCGCCGACAAGCTGGTCGACGTTCTCTCGGGTGAGAAGCTGGCGAAGTTCGCGGAGCCGGGCGAGGAATTCGACCCGGAACTCCACGAAGCCATTCAGAATGATGGCAGCGGGGACACCCCTGTCATCGGCAACGTCTTCCGGACGGGCTACCGCCTGGGAGACAAGGTGATCCGTCACGCCATGGTGACGGTCACCGACCCGGCGCCGAGCGACGCTGCGCCGGAGCAGTGATGCGAGCGCGGGGTCGCCGTTGCACGGCGGCCCCGCGGCCCCACTGCCACCGTGTGTCCGAACAGGAGCGACACATGACAACCACAGACTTTTTTCAAGGAGGTGACGCCTGATGGCTCCCCAGCGTGAATGGCTGGAACGCGATTTCTACGCAGACCTCGGCGTTTCTTCCGACGCCAGTGCCGACCAGATCAAGAAGGCTTACCGGAAGCTCGCCCGTGAGTTGCACCCGGACGCCAACCCGGGCGACACGGCGGCCGAAGAACGCTTCAAGAGAGTGTCGGAGGCGCACAGCGTGCTCTCCGACGAGACCAAGCGCCGCGAATACGACGAGGCCCGGACCCTGATGGCCAGCGGCCGGTTCCGCGGCGGCAACGGTTTCGGCGGCGGAACGCCGGGCGGTGCCGGCGGATTCGACTTCGGTGACCTGTTCGGCGCGGCCGGCGGTGCGGGCGGGGGCGGTGGCCTCGGCGACATGCTCGGCGACCTGCTGGGCGGACGCGGCGGCGGCTTCGGCGGGTCGGCCGGCGGACCCCGCCAGCGACGCGGCAACGATCTCGAGACCGAGACCACCCTTGCATTCCGCGACGCGGTGCAGGGAACCACGGTGACGCTGCGCGTCACCAGCCCGTCGCCGTGCACCAAGTGCCACGGCAGCGGCGCACGGCCGGGCAGCAGCCCGCGCACGTGCCCCACCTGCAACGGCACTGCCTTCGTCACCCGCAACCAGGGGCACTTCGGATTCTCCGAACCCTGCCCCGACTGCCAGGGCACCGGCACCAAGATCGACGATCCGTGCCCGGACTGCCAGGGCACCGGCATCACCGTGCGCCCGCGGACCATCAACGTCCGCGTCCCGCAGGGCGTCGAGGACGGTCAGCGGATCCGGCTCGCCGGGCAGGGCGAGGCCGGGATGCGCGGCGCGCCGTCCGGCGACCTGTACGTGACCGTGCACGTGATGGCCGACAAGGTGTTCACCCGCAGCGGCAACGACCTCAAGGTCTCACTGCCGGTGTCCATCTCGGAACTGATTCTCGGAGCGACCATCTCGGTTCCGACGCTCGACGGTTCGGTCGGCGTCAAGATCCCGGCGGGCACCTCCGACGGACGGACCCTGCGGCTGAAGGGCCGCGGTGTGCCGAAGCGATCCGGCGGATCCGGTGATCTGCTGGTGACGGTGAAGGTCGCGGTGCCGACCAAGCTCGACGACGCGGCGACCGAAGCGATGAAGAAGTATGCGGAGGCCGAACGGGCCAGTGGATTCGACCCCCGCGCAGGATGGGGGCGGTGATGACCCATGGCAGTCGACGATCGAGGAGACCAGTCGCGCAATGACGACGTCGGCGACGCCGCCACGTTCATGATCTCGGTGGCGGCGGAGCTGGCCGGCATGCACGCCCAGACCCTCCGGACCTACGATCGGCTGGGTCTGGTGACCCCGCAGCGCACGCGCGGCGGCGGGCGTCGCTACTCCAACCGCGACGTCGAGATGCTTCGCGAGATCCAGCGGTTGTCGCAGGACGAGGGCGTGAACCTCGCGGGGATCAAACGGATCATCGAACTCAGCGACGAGGTGGAGGCCCTGCGCCGACGGGTCAGTGACCTGACTCGGCAGATGGAGTCGGCGTCGCGGGCACGTCACGGAGAACTGGTTCCGGTGCCCCGCACCAACGCCCTCGTGGTGTGGCAGCCGCGGGGAAAACGGAGCCGCTGACGCGGTAGCACCACGACGCGATAGAACCACAACGCGATAGAGCCACAAGGCCGCCGACTGCCGTCGGCGGCCTTGCCATATCGGTTCCACTATCCTCGGCGGCGTGTGCCCCGAGCACCCACCGTCTATCCAGAGGTCCCCATGAATCTGATCCACGCCGCAGGCCGCGCCCTCACCGGCATCCCGTACATGATCCTGGGCTACGACGCCGCCACGGCGCCGGGTGCCCGCGTCGAAGCGGCGTCGCCGCTGCTCGACAAGATCCGGACCGTGATCCCGCTGCCGACCGACAACGAGACGATCGTCCGGGCCAACGGTGCCGCCCAGGTGCTGGGCGGCGCGATGATCGCCACCGGTCTCGGTGCACGGCCCGGTGCGGTCCTGCTGGCGGCGTCGCTGGTTCCGACCACCTTCGCCGGGCACGCCTTCTGGGAGATCGACGATCCGATGCAGCACAAGATGCAGCAGATCCAGTTCCTGAAGAACGTGTCGATGCTCGGCGGTGCGTTGGCAGTGCTGGTCGCGTCCCGGCATCAGTCGTAGGCAGTGCCCGGTCCCGGGCGGTCAGTTCAGCGGGTCGTGCTGGATCGCGTCGGGATCCACGCCGGCGGCCCGTAGTCGCAGCGCGGTGTGGAAGACCATCGGGGCCGGGCCGGACAGCAGCACCTGGCGGCCCCGCCAGTCGGCGTACGTCGCGGCCACCTCGCCGACGCGGCCGTAGCGCACTTCGAGCCCCCAGCCGCGCGGATCGGTGCCGCCGGTGAGCCACCACGGGTCCTCGGTGTTCTCCGTGACGGCGGTGACGCGCAGCCACGGATTCGCGCCGGCCAGCTGTGCGAGCACGCCGAGCTCGTACAGTTCGCCGGGATTCTGTGTTCCGTAGAAGAGGTGGACCGGAGCCGGCTCGCCGAAGCGGGCGTGGTCGATCAGCAGCGCGCGCAGGGGAGCGAGCCCGGTACCGCCGGCGATCAGCAGCGCCGGTCGCGCCGGATCGATGTGCATGGTGCCGTGGCGCTGTGCGAAGGTCCACACGTCTCCGACCGCGGTGTCTCGCACGATGGAGCCGCTGACCCGGCCGCCCGGCACGGCTCGGACGTGGAACTCCAACTCGCCCTGCGGGTTCGAGGGAATGGCCGGGGAGAAGTTGCGCCAGGTCCGGGGCCACTGCGGGATCTGCGTCTCGAGGTACTGGCCGGCGGCGTACGGCGGATGCGGTCCATCGGCGATCAGCCGGATCACGGCCCGCTCGCGCGTGATCCGGAACTTCTGCACCACGCGGGCGTGCCAGCGCGGGGGACCCTCGGCGCTTTCCGCGGCGCCGCGCATCACACCGGTGGTCAGGAGCATCGCCTGCCCGACGGTCTCCTCCACCTCCGGCGTCCAGCGGTTGCCGAAGGCGAACTGGAACTCCGACATCAGGGCGTCGTAGATCAGCCAGTAGTGCTCGCTGACGACGCCGAACTTGCGGTGGTCGCGGCCCAGCTGCGCGAGGAACTCAACCAGCTCGCCGTGGCCGTCCGGTGCCCCGATCGCGTCGAGCACGTGGTCGATCACATCCACGAATGAGGCTCGGAGAGTGCCCATCTCGGCCGGAAACAACTCTCGGAGGCTGGGCCGCATCGCGAACAGCCGGGCGAAGACGCTGCTCGCGAAACGGTCGGGATCGCTCGCCAGGAGTGCCCGGGTCTGCGCCAGGATCGGCTGCTCGGGCTGAGTCACGCTTCCTGCTCGCTTTCCGCGTCGTCGCTGGTGTTCACGGGCCGCCCGGTGCCGGGCGTGGTCCACTGTAGTCGGCGTGACCGACTGGCCCCGATATTGTTCGGCGTGCCGCTTGTGGGTTGTGGCACGCTAGCGGTGTGACGATGCTCGGTGGACTGCTCCCTGGAATCGTCGACGCGCACGTCCACTACTTCAACCCCACCCGGTCGTCATGGGCGCTCGCCCGCTTCGCGCGGCTGTCGGCGCCCCGGCTGCGACGGTTCGTGCCCACGCCGGCCCTCTCGCTCGCCGCCCGCGTGGGCACCAGCGCCGACCGCCTGTACGGTCTCGATTCGAGCATCCTGACCTCAGCCTACGAACCGGCGCAGTATTCCAGCGACGCCGTCGCACTGCTCTCCATCGCGGGCGTCGGTGTGGAGAGCGTGGTTCAAGTGGAGTCGCACTGGCGGCCGGCGAGGGACCCCGAGTCGCTGATGAACTCGTCGTTCGACGAGCTGAAGTACCTCACGGCGCTTCCGCACGGTCAGAAGGGTCCGGCGCTCGGCGCCACGGTCACGGCAGCCGACCCGCGACATCCCCTGTTCGGCGCCGCCCTCGACCGTCAGCTCGCGTACTCCGACCGCGTTCGCGCCATCCGGTTCAAGTGGGCGCGGCACGCCGATCCCGAACTGCCGGACTGGTGCGACGAACCGGATGTGGTCGCTTCGACGAGCTTCCTCAAGGGCTTCGAGGAGCTCGCCGAACGTGATCTGGCGTTCGTCTCGGTGGCCTACTCCCATCAGCTCGGGCAGCTGGACATGCTCGCCCGGCGGTTCCCCGACACCACGATCATCGTCGAGCACATGGGGATGCCCGCGGGTGCGTTCGGACCGGTCGGCGCGCAGACCGGCATGACGGCTGCCGCGCGTGCCGAGATCCTGAGTCTGTGGCGCGAACGCACCGCCATGATCGCGAATCGGCCGAACGTGGTGGTCAAGGTCTCGGGACTGGGCCTCGCGCTCCTCGGCTACGGCCGGGAGACGTCGGGCACCATCGCCAGCCGAGCGGTACTGGCCGACATGGCCGGGCCGCTGGTACTGCATCTGGTCGACCGGTTCGGTCCCGACCGCGTGATCTTCGGCTCCGACTCCCCGGTCGACCGCCCCAACTCGCCGATCGGCATGACGGTCGGCGCACTGCTCGACGTCCTCGGCGACCGCGGCGACCACCTGTTGACGCAGCTCTTCGCGGGGAACGCCAAGCGCATCTACCGATTCTGAGACGTCAGCCGGCGCGTCGACGAGGTGCCGAAGGGTGTGCCGCCGGATAGAACGTGTTCTAGAGTCGGGGGCGAGATCGCACCTGAGAGAGGTATTCGTGGGCAAGTATGTGGTGACCGGCGCGGCGTCGGGAATGGGACACGAAGTGGCGCGACGCCTGCGGGCGGACGGGCACGAGGTGATCGGCGTCGACCTCGCGGACGCCGACGTGGAGGCGGACCTCTCGACGAGCGCAGGCCGGGCACATGCGGTTCGCGCGATCATGACCCGGGCCGGCGGCAGGCTCGACGGCGCCGTGTTCGCCGCCGGGGTGGGCGCGCTGCGCGGCAAGGAACGGCTGACCGTCGAGGTCAACGTGCTCGGCGTCACCGAACTCCTGATGGGTCTGCAACCCGAACTGGCCGCGGCCGACAAAGCCAAGGTGGTGGTGTTCGGGTCCAATTCGACGACGTCGACGCCGTTTGTGCCGCGCCGGGCCGTCAGACTGCTGGAGGCAGGCGAGACCGAGAGAGCCGTGCGCATCGTGCGCCGGATGGGGCCGCTGTCGGGACCCGCGGCGTACGCGGCGTCGAAGATCGCGGTGAGCCGCTGGTGCCGGCGGCACGCGGTGTCCGATCAGTGGGCCGCCGCGGGTATCCGCATCAACGTCATCGCTCCGGGGCCGGTGCTCACGCCTCTGCTGCGCAAACAGCTCGCCAGTTCGACGGCCGCTCAGGTGCGCTCGTACCCGGTGCCGGTGCGTGAGTACGGCACGCCCGAGCAGATCGCCGACTGGGTGATGATCATGCTCTCGCCCGCGGCCGACTTCATGACCGGTTCGGTGGTCACCGTCGACGGCGGCACCGAGGCGCTGCTGCGGACCGACGACTGGCCCGCCCGTCTGCCGCTGCGGCGCGTCCCGCGGATGCTGTCGGCGTTGCGCAACGCACCGAGGAAGGGGCGGGTCGCGGACTACTCCGACGTCTGATCGGCCTTGCGCGGAAGACTGAGAGTGCGGTCGACGATGCGGCGCATCGCCCATTCGAACTCTTCGGGGCCGGCATCCGAGCACTGGTAGCCCACCAGGACCATCAGCGAATGCGCGGCGATCTGCTCGGGCTCGTCGGGGTCGGCGATCAGGTCGCCGACGAACTCGGCGACGGCCTCGCGCCGGGTCCGGTCCACCTCTCGCACCGCGGCGGCGACGTCGGGGTCTTTCGACGACCAGACGCGCAGCGCCCGTTCGGTGTGGTGCGGCAGATTCCGCGACGCCTCGACCACTGCGAGTATCCGGTCCACCGGGCTGCCGATGGTGCGCAGCTGTGCCACCACGTTGGCCGTCGCTTCGGTCTTCCAGTGCTCGATGAGCGCGGTCTCGAAGTCCCTCCAGCTCTTGAACGAGTGGTAGAAGCCACCGGTGGTGAGACCGGTCTCCGCGCACACCGTCGACTGTTTGAAGCCGCCGTAGCCGTCGCGGGCGAGGACGCGCAGGCCGGCGTCGAGGAACCGGGAACGGAGCGGGTCGAGCGCGGACGGTGATTCGGACATGGCCCGATTGTCGCACGTCGCCGGTGCCCTACAGTCGTGGTGACCTCGGCCGTACGACGGCCGCACCCGCAGGCGAAGGGAACCGCAGCGATGATCTCCGACCACCGAGGCCAGGTATTCACCACAGTCGAGGACCTGGTGGAGGCGATGCTGTCGTCACGGCCGCCGGTGGTGCTCGACGTGCGCTGGCAACTCGGCGACGACGCCGGCCACGACCACTACCGGGCCGGGCACGTGCCGGGCGCGGTGTACGTCGACCTCGACACCGAACTGGCGGCACCGCCCTCGCCTGCCGCGGGCCGACACCCGCTGCCCGACCTCGCCGACCTGCAGGCCGCGGCCCGTCGGTGGGGCATCGACGTCGGGTCCCGGGTGGTGGTGTACGACGACTGGGAGGGCAAGGCGGCGGCGCGCGCCTGGTGGCTGCTGCGCTGGGCCGGGCTGGCCGACGTCACCGTTCTGGACGGCGGTCTGGCGGCATGGAAGTCCGCGGGCATGCGCGTCTCCACCGGAGATGCGACTCCGCGCGTCGGCAATGTGGTGCTGTCGGGCGGGCATCTGCCGGTCGTGACGATCGACGAGGTCGCGGCGCGCGACGGTTCGGCCGTCCTGCTCGACGCCCGTGCGCCCGAGCGTTACCGCGGCGACGTCGAGCCGGTGGACCCGAGGCCCGGGCGCATCCCCGGTGCGGTGAACGCCCCGGCGGGCGCCAACGTGACCGCCGACGGCAGATTCAAGCCGTACGGCGAACTCGCCGACCACTTCCGGGCACTCGGCGCCGACCGGGACGCCGTCGTCTACTGCGGCTCGGGCGTCACCGCCGCGCACACGATCGCCGCCCTCGCATCGATCGGGGTGTCCGCGGCGCTGTATCCGGGGTCGTACTCGCAGTGGTCGGCCGATCCGGACCGCCCGGTGGAACGCGGCTGAGCGCGCTATCGCGCCTGGCTCGCACCCGCCAGGCGCGAACGCAGTGCACTCTTGTCGATCTTGCCCACCGAGGTCACCGGTAGGGCGTCGACGGTGTGCAGACGGTCGGGCAGCTTGAACGACGCGAGGCCGCGCTCGGAGAGGAAGGCGCGGACGTCGGGCAGCGAGGGTGCGGTGCCGTCGCGCCCGGGCACCACCACCGCGCAGATGAGTTCACCCAGCGCGTCGTCGGGCAGGCCGACGACGGCGGTGTGCGCGATCCGCGGATGCGCCAGCAGGTGCTCTTCCACATCGTCGGCGGCCACGTTCTCGCCGGCTCGGACGATGGTGTCCTTGATGCGACCGGTGACGGCGAGGTGCCCGGACGGAAGCCGGCGCACCAGATCTCCCGATGAGTAGAAGCCGTCGTCGGTGAACGACCGCAGGTTGTGTTCGGGCGCCCGGTAGTAGCCACGGATCGTGTACGGTCCGCGGACCTGCAGTTCGCCCTCCTCGCCGTCGGGCACCGGCCGGCCGGCGTCGTCGACTATCCGGACCTCGTCGAGCGGACTCATCGGCAGCCCCTGGCTCACGTGCACCAGATCGCGTGGATCGTCGGCCCTCGTGTAGCAGATCAGACCCTCGGCCATGCCGAAGACCTGCTGCACCACCGGGCCCATCGCGGCGTCGATCGCGGCGGCGTCGGGTGCGGCGAGTTTGGAGCCGCCCACCTGCAGCAGTCGCAGCGAGGAGATGTCGGCGGGCTCCCATTCGGTTGCCGCGCACCACAACTGGGCTAAAGCGGGGACCAGCGCGGTAACCGTGACCCGGTATCGCTCCACCACGCCGAACGCCGAGTCGGGGCTGGGATCCTGGGTGAAGACGGTGCGGCCGCCCGCTGCGATCATCCCGAGCAGTCCGGGGCAGCAGAGGGGGAAGTTGTGCGCTGCCGGGAGCGCCGCGAGATACACGTCGTCGGCCGTCAGTTCGGCGACGGTGGCCGAGGTGGCCGCGTTGAAGGCGTAGTCGTTGTGCGTGCGCGCGATCAGCTTCGGCAGTCCGGTGGTGCCGCCGGAGACCAGGAAGAGCGCGGGCAGATCGGGATCGACGGTGACCGGCGGTCGGGCGTCGGCATCGGGCAGCGGGGAGAACACGCCGGGATCGCCGTTGACGAAGACGTGCTCGACGGACGGGACGCGGTCGCGCAGATCGGCGGCGAGCCCGCGGTAGTCGTAGCCGCCGCGAACGTCGTCGCACAGATACGCGCGCGCCCCGGAGCCGGCGGCGAGATGAGCGATCTCGGTGATCCGGTGGGCCGGCAGCGCCATGACGGGCACGATGCCCGCGCGCAGGAGGCCGAACGCAGTGGCGGCGAACTCGACGGAATTGTGCAGCTGCAGGACGACGCGCTCTCCGGGCTTCAGACCCGCGCCGATGAATCCGGCCGCACGGCGGTCGGCGGTGGCGAGCAGTTCGCGGTAGGTCAGGGTGAATCCGGTGGCCGCGTCGGTGACCGCGGGGCGGTCGGGATCGGTGGCGGCGCGGTCGGCGAGGGGTGCCCACAGGGGGAGATCGTCGAAGACGCCCGCGGCGCGGTAGAGGTCGGCGCGATCGGGCCGATGGGGTGCGAACCCGGTTTCGAGAGTGTCCGCTGAAGATGGCATGCTCGGTCCTAGCTCTAGTTGACGAGGGCAGCCTAACCTACGAGTCGCGGGTGATGTAGATTAGCCTCACCTAATTTTCTTGCGGATCTCCGCTGTGAACGATGGGACTGAACAATGGTTGTGGCACCTGCTTCTCCGGTGGGGGACGCGCCCGTCGACGACGATCTGGCCGCGCGGGCCGCCGCGGTGTGCGGCGCATGGGCGTCGTCGGGTGAATTCGGTGAGTACGTCGTCTACGAACGAGACGGACGCTGGACGTTCGCCGCTCGTCCGCAAGCACGCATCATCCTCACCAAGACCATGGTCATCGTCGATCCGGCGCCCGGAGACGACCACTGCACGCCTCGTGAGATCGCCTGGGACGGCGAACCCGCGGCGGCACTGAACCAGGCGCTCACCGGGCTGGGTCTGCCCCGGTGGCGGCTGTACGGCTGGGTCGGATTCGACTACTGCGCGCCGCACTACGGCCTGCTCGACCGCGTCCGTGACGACGTGGTGCTCGCCCATCTGATCGTGCCCGGGCTCGAGGCCTTCGTGGACGCGGACGGGATCTCGGCACCGGGGGCCGACGAGGCCACTCTCGCGCGACTGCGCGAACTCGCCGATCTGCCGGTCCACGCCGGCGGGGAGGAGTCGATCCGCCGGGCGGAGCCCGTGGAGATCGATGTCTCGGCCGACCCCGACGACTACCGCGGCCGGGTCGCGACGGCCGTGCGCGAGATCAACGACGGCCGATACCAGAAGGTGATTCTGTCCCGCAGTGTCGATGTGGGCTTCGACGTCGACATCCCCGCGACCTACGTCCGCGGCCGCAAGAGCAACAACCCCGCGCGGTCGTACCTGCTGCATCTCGGCGGACTCGAGGCCGCCGGTTTCAGCCCCGAGTTGGTGGTCGCCGCCGACGGTCTCGGGTCGGTGGTCACCGAACCGCTCGCGGGTACCCGTGCCTTCGGCCGCTCGCCGGAGGCGGACGCCGCCGCCCGCGAAGACCTGCTCTCCGATGAGAAGGAGATCGCCGAACACGCGATGTCGGTGCGCGCGTGCTTCAGCGAGATCGAATCGGTGGCGCTGCCCGGCACCACCGCGGTGAACGAGTACATGGTGGTCCGTGAACGCGGCAGCGTGCAGCATCTCGCGTCCACGGTGTCCGGGAGGCTCGACCCGGCTGCCGGACCGTGGCGGGCGCTGGGCGTGCTGTTCCCGTCGATCACCGCCTCCGGCATCCCCAAGGCACCCGCCCTCGAGGCGATCTACCGGCTCGAACCCGCGCGTCGCGAGCTCTACTCCGGCGCCGTCCTGATCGCCGATTCGAGCGGTGAACTGGAGGCGACGCTGGCGCTGCGCACCATCTTCGCTGAGGGCGATCGCGTGTGGCTGCGCGCCGGCGCGGGGATCGTCGGGCAGTCGCGCCCCGAGCGGGAGTTCGAAGAGACCTGCGAGAAGCTGGCCAGCGTGGCCCCGTACGTCGTGCGGGCGGCGCGGTGAGCGCGCCGACCGACCGGCCGACGGCCGCCGCAGTCCGCGAGGACGTCGCCGCGCTGCTCGACGTCGATCCGGCCACCATCACCGACACGGACGACCTCATCGGTCTGGGCCTGGACTCGATCCGGATGATGCGGCTGGCCGGCGGCTGGCGCAAGAGCGGACACGACGTCAACTTCGCCGACCTCGCCGCCCGCCCGACCGTCGCCGACTGGGCGGTCATGCTCGGCGCAGACCCGGCGGACGAAGCGGCTTCCGCGCCTGCCGAGTTCGACGAGTCGGCGTGGTCGGAGGCGGCGTTCCCGCTGGCGCCCATGCAGCACGCGTACTGGGTCGGACGCACCGGTGCCGCCGACCTCGGCGGTGTGGCCGCGCACCTGTACGTCGAGTTCGACGGCGCGGGTCTGGACCCCGACCGGCTCGCCGCGGCGGCGCAGGCGCTCGCCGCCCGCCACGGCATGCTCCGCGCACGGTTCCGTTCCGACGGACGCCAAGAGGTGCTCGACACTCTGCCGCGACCGGCGCTGACGGTCGACGATCTGCGCGAGGCCGTACCCGGCGAGATCGACCGGATCCTCGAGCAGCGGCGCGAGGCCAAGAGCCACCAGGTCCTCGACATCGCTGCCGGACAGGTCTTCGACCTCACGCTCACTCTGCTTCCCGGCGGTCGCCACCGTCTGCACTTCGACATCGACATGCTCGCCGCGGACGCGATGAGCTACCGCACCCTGCTGCGCGACCTGGTCTCGGCCTACGACGGTGCGCAACTGCCGCCCCTGGCCATCGAATACCGCGACTACCTGCGGCATCGGGCCGAGCATCCGGATCCGGCACGCGCCGCCGACCGCGAATGGTGGACCGCGCGGCTGCCTGACCTGCCGGGCGGACCGGTCCTGCCGACCCGCCCGCCCGGGCAGTCGCAGAGCGCTGCCCCGCGGGTGCGGCGGATGAACCACTGGCTCGACGCTCGGGCCCGCGAACGTCTTCTCGCCGCAGCACGCGAGCGCGGAGTGACGCCGGCGGCGGTCGTGGGAGCGGTGTACGCCGCGAGCGTCGGCGCGTGGTCTGCCACACCGCGTTTCCTGCTGAACGTGCCGCTGTTCCAGCGAGTGCCGATGCACGACGAGATCGAGTCGGTCTCCGGAGACTTCAGCTCCTCGATCCTGGTGGACGTCGACCTGAGGACGCTGACCGAACCAGGCCGCGGGTCGGTGCTCGACCTCGCGCGCGAGGTGCAGCGACGGATGCACGAAGCCGGTGCGCACAGCGCGTACGGCGCGCTCGAAGTGCTTCGCGACCTCGGCCGTCTGCGCGGCGAGACGGTGCTGGCCCCGGTGGTCTTCACCAGTGCGCTGGGGCTCGGCGAACTCTTCGCCGACGAGGTCTACGACCGGCTCGGCGAGCCCGCGCACATCGTCTCGCAGGGCCCGCAGGTGTTGCTCGACGCCCAGGTCACCGAGGTGGGCGGTGGCCTGCTGACCAACTGGGACGTCCGCATCGACCAGTTCCCAGACGGCGTGGTGGAGGCCATGTTCGAGCACTTCACCAATGCGCTCGACCGGCTCGCCGCCGCCGATTCGACGGCGGGCTGGCTGGCCGAGGCGCTGCCGCACCTGCCCGCCGCCCAGCGGGCGGTCCGATGCGAGGTCAACGACACCGCGGCGCCGACCTCCGGGCGTGTGCTGCACGAAGGCTTCTTCCAGATCGCGGCCCAGCACCCCGATCGCACCGCGCTCGTCTGGCGCGACGGGAGCGCCACCTACGGTGAACTCGCGGCACAGGCGCTCGCCGTGGCGGCCGCGCTGCGGTCGGCGGGAGTGCGGCCGGGCGATGCGGTCGGTGTGCAGATTCCCAAGGGCTACCGGCAGGTGATCGCGACGCTCGGCGTCTACGCCTCCGGTGCCGTGTGGGTTCCGGTCACCTACGATCAACCCGCTCCGCGGCGTTCGGCCATTCTGCGGACCGGCGAGGCGTCGCTGCTGCTGACCGACGGGGTCGTGGCACCAGACGCACTGGACGTTCCGGCGCTGGAACTGAGCGACGCGATGGCGGCGGCACCGCTGTCGGGCCCGTACCTGCCCGACCCCGAGGCGGTGGCATATGTGCTGTTCACCTCGGGTTCCACCGGTGCTCCCAAGGGTGTCGAGGTGCCGCACCGGGCGGCGATGAACACCATCGACGACATCAATCAGCGTTTCGGTGTCGGCCCCGACGACCGATCACTCACGGTCGCGGCACTGGAGTTCGACATCTCGGTGTACGACATCTTCGGCCTGTACAGCGCGGGCGGAGCGGTGATCGCCGTCGACGCCGACGACGCCAAGGACCCGGCGGCGTGGCGCGAACTCCTCGTGACCCACCGCGCGAGCATTCTGACCTGTGTCCCCAGCGCGCTCGACATGTTGTTGACGTTGGCGGAGACGGAGGCCGACGGTGCGGCGCTGGGTGATTCGCTGCGCGCGGTGCTCCTCGGCGGCGACTGGGTGGGCGCCGATCTCCCGGACCGACTGCGCGCACTGGCCCCGCGGGCCCGTTTCGCCGGTCTCGGCGGAGCCACGGAGATCGCGATCCACGGCACCGTGTGCGAGGTGACCCGGGCGCCGGAGCACTGGACCAGCGTCCCGTTCGGGACACCGTTGAACAACGTGGCCTGCCGAGTGGTCAGCGAACTCGGTGCCGACTGCCCCGACTGGGTGACCGGCGAGCTGTGGGTGGGCGGCGACGGCGTCGCGCACGGCTACCGAAACGAGCCGCAGCGCACCGCGGAACGGTTCGTGGAGTTCGAGGGCCGCCGGTGGTATCGCACCGGTGATCTCGCGCGCTACTGGCCCGACGGCACGATCGAGTTCCTGGGCCGCGCCGACAATCAGGTGAAGATCCGCGGGTTCCGCGTCGAACTCGGCGAGATCGAAGGTGCTCTGCGCTCGCTGCCCGACGTGCGGCATGCGGTGGCGGTGCTGATCAAGGGGAACGGACCGGCCACGCTGGCCGCCGCGGTGGCACCCGAACCGGGTGCCGCGCCGTCGCCGGAGGGCCTGCTCGCCGAACTGGCCGGATTGGTTCCGGCGTACATGGTTCCGGCGGTGCTCCAGGTCCGGGACGAGCTCCCGCTGACCGGCAACGGGAAGCTCGACCGCGCGGCCATCACCGCGAGTCTGAGCGGCGCGTCCGACATCGGCGCGCCCCGGCGGTCGCCGGAGACCGATCTGCACCGCGCTCTGCTCGACATCGTCGCCGGTGTCCTCGGCGGTGATCGCGAACTGGGCATCGACGACGACTTCTTCGCCGCGGGCGGCGACTCGGTGCTCGCCACCACCGTCATCGCCCGGATCCGCGACCTGCTCGACGCGCCGCAGGCCGGGGTGGCCGACATCTTCGCGGCGCGGACCGTGGCGGAGCTGGCGCGCCGACTCGACGCCGCCGACGAGCGGGCGGGACGGCTGGAGCGCGTGGCGACGATCTACCTGGAGATCGCCGCGATGGACGATGAGGAGTTGATGGCGCAGTGACCGTGAACCGCCCCGACGCCGGAGCGTCCGACGCCTCCTCCGCCGGCACGCTGGTGGCGATCGGCGCCGGACCCAAGTCGCTGTCGGTGGCCGCCAAGGCCAAGGTGATGGCCGATCTCGGCCTGCCCGCGCCGCGCGTGGTGATCGTCGACCGGTACGGGGTGGGCGGCAACTGGCTTCCGCTCGGCGGCTGGACCGACGGTCGTCACCGGCTCGGCACCAGCCCGGAGAAGGACCTCGGCTTCCCGTACCGCGGCGCGCCGCACCGCACTCATGCCGCGCAGATCAACGCGGGAATGCTGGAGTACAGCTGGATGGCGTTCCTGGTGGCGCATCAGACGTACACCGAATGGATCGACCGCGGCCGGCCCAACCCGCACCATCACGTGTGGGCTCGCTATCTGGACTGGGCGGCGGCCAAATCGGGGGCCGAACTGCACATCGGCACGGTGGAGCGCGTCCGCGTGGTCGACGGCGGATGGAGCGTCGACTTCCGCACGTCGGACGGCGGTCTCGACAGCGTCGACGGCGACGGACTGCTGGTGACCGGACCGGGTTCGAGTGACGAGCCGCTGCTCGACGATCCCCGCGTACTGTCGGTGGCCGGTTTCTGGGATGCGGTGTCGCGCAGGGCGATTCCGGCGTCGTCGCGGGCCGCGGTGATCGGCGGCGGTGAGACCGCGGCGTCGGCGCTGGACGAGTTGGTCCGGCACGAGGTGATGTCGATCTCGGTCATCTCACCGGCACCGACGATCTACACCCGCGGCGAGAGTTACTTCGAGAACTCGGTGTTCTCCGATCCGACGGGGTGGCCGTCGCTGCCCGCGGCGGAGCGGCGCGATGTGATCCGCCGGACCGACCGCGGCGTGTTCTCGGTGAGCGTGCAGGAGAACTTGCTGGCCGACGAGCGGATCCACCACCTGCGAGGCCGAGTGACCGCCGCGCGACGGGTGGGGGAGTCGGTGGCGTTGACCCTCGGCAACCCAGGCCGGTCGGCGGCCGAGCACTCGTTCGATCTGGTGGTGGACGCGACCGGCGGTCGACCGCTGTGGTTCCTGGACCTGTTCGACGCCGAGAGCGTCGACGAACTCGAGCTGGCGCTGGGCGGACGGCCCGACCTACCGCGTCTGGAGACGGCGATCGGGCACGATCTGGCGGTCGAAGGGTTGTCGCAGGCGCTGTATCTGCCGAATCTGGCCGGCTTCGCGCAGGGCCCCGGTTTTCCGAATCTGAGCTGCCTCGGCGAGCTCTCCAATCGGGTATTGCGCAGTGCGGTGGATCGGTCGGCGGCGCGGACGGGAGCGAAGCGATGAGTGCGTCCGATACGGGATACCGCATCGAGCGCGAGCTGACCGACGTCTCCGACGCGGTGCGCGAGGCGGGCGCCCCGCCGGTGCCGTCGACGATCGGCGCGTTCGCATTGCGCACGGTGGAGCCAGGGGGAGCCGACCCGGCACTGCTGGAGGAGTGGTTCGCACGGCCGCACCTGGTGCAGACCTGGGAACAGGAATGGTCCGCGGCACGCTGGCGGGACGACGCCCGGTATCGCCTCGACGGCGACTACTCGCGGCCGATCATCTTCTCCCGCAAGGGCGTTGATGCGGGGTACCTGGAGATCTACCGCGTGGCGCGCGACGAGATCGCCCGCCTGTATCCGGTGGACCCGCACGACCTCGGTCTCCACGTCGCGACGGCTGATCCGGAGTTGCTCGGCCGCGGGGAGATCTCGGCGTTCATCCGCGAACTCGCCGACGCACTCTTCGCCGCCGATCCCGACTGTCGTTGCATCGCCGTGGAACCCGCGTCGTCGAACACTCCCATGCGCCGAGCCCTGACCAAGCGCGGCTGGACCGATCACGGCGAATTCCAGGTCCGCCCGGACCGCCGTATCGCCCTCCACCTGCTCCCCCGCGAGAGGAGCTCCCCCCATGCCTGAGCACCCCTCACCCAGGCTTGTTCAGCGAGCGGCTCCCCCCAGGCTTGTTCAGCGAGCGAGTCCCCCGAGGTTTGTTGAGCGAGCGCAGCGAGTCGAAACGATCACTCGCGCAGGCTGGGACCGCCCCGCGTGTTGTGGAGTGAGTCTGCGCCTGGTGGTTTCGACTCGCTTCGCTCGCTCAACCAGCCTGGAGGGTGGCTCAACCGGCTTGGGGTTGAGTGCTCGTCCATCGGACAGCGTGGCTCTCCCCAGGTTTGTTGAGCAAGCGAGTCCCCCCAGGTTTGTCGAGCGAGCGAGTCCCGGCAGGTTTGTTGAGCGAGCGCAGCGAGTCGAAACGATCGCTCGTGCAGGGCGGGACCGCCCCGCGTGTTGTGGACTCAGCCTGCTTCCGGTGGTTTCGACTCGCTTCGCTCGCTCAACCAGCCTGGAGGGTGCGTCAACCGGCCTGGGGTTGAGTGTTCGTCCAGCGGGCAGCGTGGCTCTCCCCAGGTTTGTTGAGCGAGCGAGTCTCCCCAGGTTTGTCGAGCAAGCGAGTTCCCCGAGGGTTGTTGAGCGAGCGCAGCGAGTCGAAACGATCACTCGCGCAGGCTGGGAGTGCTCCGCGTGTTGTGGAGCCAGCCTGCGTCCGGTGGTTTCGACTCGCTTCGCTCGCTCAACAAACCTGGAGGCTCGCTCAACAAACCTGGAGGGTGGCTCAACCAGCCTGGAGGGTGGCTCAACCAGCCTGGAGGGTGGCTCAACCAGCCTGAGGGCTCGCTCAACCAGCCCGGCGATGAGGACTCGCTCAACAGGCCTCGGCATGAGGACCTGCTCGACCACTGAAACACCGCACGACTTTGGGAACAAGAGATGACTACACCCGCGACCACTCGCAAGGCACCCGCACTCCGGGCGTTTCACAAGCCGGCCGACGCCGACGCGCCGATCCTTCTCGTCTTCCCCCACGCGGGCGGGGGAGCGTCGTCGTACCGTGACCTGTCGGGGCGGTTGTCGGCTCACTTCGACGTCCGCGTGATGCAGTATCCGGGACGGCAGGACCGGATGCGCGAGGACGCCGCGACCGGACTCGGAGAGTTGGCGACCGAAGCCGCGGAGGCCTTCACCGCCACCGCCGACTTCGCCGACCGTCCGGTGGTGGTGTTCGGGCACAGCATGGGCGCGATCGTCGCCTTCGAGTTCACCCGACTGCTGGAGGCGCAGGGCACGACACCCCGACGGCTCATCGTCTCAGCGGCTACCGCGCCGAGCCGAGTGGCTCAACTGCCGAAGCATCCCGACTCCGACGAGGACCTGCTGGCACACCTGACGGGCCTGCAGGGCACCGGCGGCGCGGTGATGGGCAGCGACTCGGTGATGCGGATGGCGCTGCCGGTGCTCCGAGCCGATTACCGGGCGTTCGACGCCTACGACTGCGCCGCCGACGTGCGGGTGTCGACCCCGATCCAGGTGGTCGGCGGAGCGGACGATCCGGTGATCCGGCCGCACCAGCTCCACTCCTGGTCCGACCACGCCCACGAGGTGGAGGTCAGCCTCGTCGACGGAGGTCACTTCTACCTCAACGAACATCCGGACGCGCTCGTCGACCTGCTGGTGCGGACCGCGACGGGCGGAGGAACCCGGTGACCGCGCACCACCCGCACGTCGCCGGAGGAGCGGATTCGGCACCCGACGACGCTGTCGTGATCGCGGGCATGGCGGTCGAGGCGCCGGGCGGCATCGACACCCCGGAGGACTTCTACGCAGCCCTCGCCGCCGGCGAGGACTTGATCGGGCCGATGCCCCGCGACCGCGGCTGGCCGGTGGACCAACTGCTTTCCCTCGACCGCGTTCCCGGTTGGGGTGCCGTGCCCGACGCCGGTGGATTCCTCGACGGCGCAGCCGAATTCGACCCCCAGTTCTTCGGTCTCAGCCCGCGAGAGGCGACGGCGATGGATCCGCAGCAGCGGGTCGCGCTCCGGGTGGCCTGGCGGGCCGTCGAGAACGCGGGCGTCAACCCCGCAGCCCTCGACGGCCGGGAGATCGGAGTCTTCTTCGGAGCTTCCGGAATGGAGTACGGACCCACGGTGGCAGCCGTGAACGACTACTCCGGCCACCGGATCGCCGGAACCGCACTGGGTTCGGTGTCCGGACGGATCTCGCACGCCCTCGGACTGACGGGCCCGGCGATCACCGTCGACACCGCGTGCGCGTCGTCGCTCACCGCCGTGCATCAGGCGGCCGCAGCGATCCGCTCCGGCGAATGCGACTGGGCGATCGCCGGCGGCGTGTGCGTGATGGGGTCGCCGGGAGCGTTCTTCGAGTTCTCCCGCAACAATGCGCTCGCCGCCGACGGACGGTGCCGCTCGTACTCGGCGGGGGCCTCCGGCACCGTCTGGGGCGAGGGCGCCGGCGCGGTGATTCTGGAGAGCGCCGGCGCGGCCCGGTCCGCCGGACACCGCATCTACGGAGTGGTGGCCGGATCGCGGGTGAACCACAACGGTTCCGGGGCGCCGATCGTGGTGCCGAGCGCGGACGCCCAGCGCCGGGTGATCGCGGGCGCACTCGCCGCCGCCGGCGTGGACGCGGCACAGATCGACCTGATCGAGGGGCACGGAACCGGCACTCTGGGCGACCCGATGGAACTCGACGCGCTCTCGGCCGTCTACGGCGCCGCCCGGGCCGACGACCGTCCCGCCGCCGTCGGGTCGGTGAAATCGAACGCCGGACACGCGCAGGCGGCGGCCGGAATCCTCGGTCTCGTCAAAGTCCTGCAATGCGGCCGGAACGGCACGATCGTCGGCACGCGGTTCGCCGACGAGCCGACCGACAAGATCGACTGGGACACCGCCGGGCTGCGACTGCCCGCCGCCACCGAACCCTGGCCGGCGCGCGACGGCCACCGTTTCGCCGCCGTCTCCAGCTTCGGCGTGTCCGGAACCAACGCCCATCTCATCGTCGACATGCCGGAGGCCCCGAATGCCTGACACGCCTCAGACCGGTGCGCAGTACCTCTTGCCCGACGGTCGCATCCCGGTGGTCGTCTCCGCGGACGCCGAAGACCAGCTCGGCCGGTTCGCGGCCTCCATCGCGCGCTATCTGCGGGCGCATCCGGCCGTCGACGCGCAGCGGGCGGCCGCATATCTGCTCGACGCCCGGCCGGTCCGCCGACACCGTGCGATCGCGGCGGTCGCCGACCGCGATGAGCTGCTGGGCGCACTCGATGCGCTCGCCGCCGGCCGATCGCACCCCGCGGTGGTCCGCGGGACCGCCGCCGCACACCGCTTCGCGTACGTCTACCCGGGCCAGGGCAGCCAGCGGCCCGGCATGGGTGCGGTGGACTACGACCGCTCCGCCGCCTACCGCGCCGCCGTCGACGAGTGTCACGCCGCCTCGCTCAACCTCTTCGGAACGTCGCCGATCGACTACGTCCTCGGCCGCGGCGACGCGGAACAGACCGACGACGTGCGGGTGGTGCAGCCGGCGCTGTTCATGCACATGCTGGGTCTGACGGCAATGTGGGACGCGGCGGGCGTCCGACCGTCGATGACCGTGGGACACAGTCAGGGCGAGATCGCCGCGGCGGTGCGCAGCGGCATCGCCAGTCTGCGCGACGCGCTGATCGTGGTGACCGTGCGGGCACGCGCGGTGGACGCGGTGGCGCCCCGCGGGTACACGATGGCCGTCGTCGGAATCAGTCTCGACGAGGCCGAGGCGCTGCTGGCCCGCAATTCCGGATGGATGGAATTGTCGGTGGTGAACTCCGAGCACATCCTGTGCGTGTCGGGGGAACGGCAGGCGGTGCTCGGGCTGATCGCCGCGCTGGAGGCCGAGGGCAAGTTCGCCAAGGAGATCCGCGTCGCCTACCCGGCGCACACCAGCATCGTCAGCAAGTTCGCCGACGAGTTCCAGACGGCGTTCGACGCCTACGGTCTCGGCCGGACGTTCACCGATCCCCGGATCCCGTGCATCGGCGCCACGCTCGGGGAGGCGATCGAGCCGTCGACCCCGGTGCGCGACTACTGGTTCTGGAACCTGCGCAACCGCGTCCGGTTCGACCGAGCGGTTCACACGGCGGCAGACGCCGGAGCCGACGTCTACATCGAGATCGCCGAGCATCCGACGCTGGTGCTGGCGTTGTCGGAGACGCTGGCGGGCTCGCCCGATGCCACGATCCTGAGCACCCGCCGCCGCGAGTGCACCGATCACACGCTCTTCACTCGCAACGTCGTGACGGTCGCGGCCACCGACCTGACCTTCGACTGGTCGAGCTGGGAGGTGCGCGGGCGCACTCGCGGGCTCCCGCTGGAGGCCTTCCCGAACTCGCCGATGCGCAAGACCCGCCTGTGGGCCAGGCCGGACGCCGGCGTCGGAGACGCCGTCAACCGCCCGGGGTGGGCCGCACCGCCCGCCGACCACGACGTGCGTGTGCTCGACGTCCGCTGGCAGCGTCCGGCGAGCCGGCGCTCGGCTGCCCCGCAGCGCATGGCGGTGCTGGCGCTTCCCGGATCAGATCTGAGTCTCGCCGCCGGCATCTGCTCGGCCGCGCCGCAGCACGGCGCCGTGGCCTGGCAGGTACCCGACGGCGGTGCCGAGATCGGTGAGGTCGACGCCGCACTGGTGCTCCTGCCCGCGCGCGGCGACGACGTCGAAGCCGAGCTCGCCGCGGTCCTGGCGGGTTCGGCCTGGCGCGGCGGTCTCGCGGAACTCCCGCCGACCGTGTGGATCGTCAGCACGGGGGCGGAGACGGCAGTGGACGGCGACGTCGCCGACCCGGTGCACGCCGCGGCCGTCGCCGGACTGCGCTGCCTGGCCACCGAGCAGTCCGGGGTGCGCGTCGCGCAGCTCGATCTCCCTGCGCGGCAGCCGGTCTCGGCTGACGATGTGCTAGCGGCCGTCCATGTCGCGGGCGAGCCGGCGATCGCACTGCGAGACGGCGCGGTACTCGTCAAGCGACTGATGCCGACGGAAGCGGGGTCGGTCGCCGACCTCGATCTCACGCACGCCGTCATCACCGGCGGCACCGGGAAGGTCGGACTCGCCGTCGCCGAACGCTTCGCGCGCGACGGTGCGCGCCGGATCACCCTGCTCAGTCGTTCCGGCGGCGACGAGACGGCTCATCGCGTCGCCGCCCGGTTGTCCCGGCGTCACGGAGTGGACGTAGACCTGCGGCGCTGCGACCTCACCTCGGACACCGAGCCGGCGCAGCTGGCGGATCTGCCTCCGGTCACCACTCTGGTGCATGCCGCGCTCGACTACGTCGAGCGGCCGCTGTCGGAGATCACCGAGGCCGATGTGCGGCGCGCCGTGGATGCGAAGGTGAGCGGACTCGCCCGGGTTCTCGACGGGATCGGGGGCGCACCGCGGGTCGTGCTCTGTGCGTCGCTCGCAGCCACCCTTGGAGGCCGGGGACAGGCGCTGTACGCCGCCGCGAACCGTCTCCTCGAGGTGGAGGCCGCCCGGCTGCGGACGACCGGGGTGGACGCCGTCGCGCTCGCCTGGGGCTTGTGGGCGGTGCAGGGACCGCTCGACGCCGACGGGCTGGCGCGCGTCACGGCGACGGGCGTGGTGCCGATGGCGCCGACCGCGGCACTCGACGCGGGTCTCGCCGTTCACGGGGGCGATGCCGTGGTGATGGCGGCGTCCTGGCCGGACCTGCGCCATCTGTTGGAGATGACCGGGTCGGGCGTGCTGATCGAGGAGGTGCCCGATCGCGTCGGCGCACCGGAATCGGGACACGAAGAGGAGGCCGCGGCAGCCGACGCCGCGGTCGAGACGGAGCACACCGAAGAAGCCGAGACGGCGCCGGCCGAGGTACCGGAGACGCCGCCGGCACCTGCTCGATCGGGCGACTTGACGGCGAACCTGATCGACGAGTTGGCGGTCGCGATGGGTCTCGCGGCGACGGACATCGATCCCGCTGCGCCGCTGGTGGCGCTGGGTATGGACTCACTGCAGGCACTCGACTTCCGCAAACGGGTCCAGACCGCGCTGGCGTGCGACCTTCCGGTGGAGGCGATCCTGGGCGGCGCCAGCCTCGATGAGGTGGTTGCGTTGATGGACGAGGCCGCGTAGCGCTCGCGTCATCTTCCGGGTGTGGGGCGCGCAGCGAAACGGACGAATCCGTGACCAGGGTAACCGTACTAAGGCTAGACTTACCTTCTTAAGGTTTGGTTCAATTACCGCATGTATGACGAAGAGCAGGTCACCCAGCCGATCGCCGCTGAGCCGGCGCCGGCGGCCGAGGAGTCGGGCACGTCGATCAACTGGCCCACGGTGATGATGGCGGCGGGCATCTCGGCGGTCGTCTCGGCGATCGTGCTCTCCATCGGACTGGTCGGTCTGATGCTCAGCGACGTCGGCGGCAACCGTGCCGCGGCGCAGGAGGCCCCCGCCACGGTGGTGAATCTCGGTGCGCAGCAGACGCAGCCGCACGCCGCCGCCCCGGCGTCCGACAGTGCCGCCCCTTCGTCGGACGCCCCGGCCGCCGACGCTCCCGCCGCCGATGCGCCGGTCGCCGATGCGCCCGCCGCGGACGCTCCGGCGGCGCAGGCTCCGGCTGCTGCTCAGCAGCAGACGCCCACCGCGCAGGGGCCGACGAAGCCGACGGCCGCGCAACTGCAGGCCGAGATGGACTACCTCGCCTCCGGTGCCTCGAACGCGCAGAAGGCTCAGCGCCTGGAGGGCGGGGCCCGCGCGGTGAACCAGGCGCAGGGCATCCTCGGTCTGGCCGCGAAGTTCAAGCCGATGGGGCTGACTTACCGGATCGTCGACCCGGTGACGGTCAACGGCAACATCGCCAGCGCGCGTCTCAAGCTGTCCTCGCCCGGATACCAGCCCACCTACATGACGATGAAGTGGGTGTGGAAGGACGGGCGCTGGAAGCTCACCAACTCGTCCATCTGTGAACTCGGTTCGTACGCCAACATTCCCTGCAACCTGTAAGGACCGTTGGACCAGGAAGGACCCGGGGCGATCGCCCCGGGTCCTTCCTTTAGGTAAGGCTAGGCTAAAATCGACCCATGACGAGTGACCTGGCCGCCCGCCGACGTGAACTCCTCCGCAAGCGTCTCCAGGAGGAGAGTCTGACTCACCGTGGCGCCGCGGAGGCGGTGCCGGCCCGGGCCGACGGTGCGCGCACGCCGCTGCCCATCGCGGCTCGCCGGCTCTGGTTCGCCGGCCACCGCGATCCGGACGACACCTCGCTCAACATCTCGGTGGCCTTCGCGCTGCACGGGGAACTCGATGCCGAGCGTCTCCGCCGCGCCGTCGAGTCCGTGGTCTCGCGACACGAGACGCTCCGCGCCCGCTACCTCGCGGGCGAGGACGGCGAGCCGGTGATGCAGCACCGCGTCGGCGCCCCGATCTCCTGGACCACCGCCGACCTGACCGAACTGTCCGGCTCGGCGGCGCAGCGGCGCCTGCAGGTGCTGGCCGCGCGGGAGGCGCGGACGCCCTTCCGGCTCGCCGACGACGCTCCGCTGCGAGTCACGCTCGCCGCGCTGGCACCCGAGCACCACGTGCTGCTCCTGACCGTCCACCACATCGCCTGGGACGACGACTCGTGGGCGGTGTTCTTCGCCGACCTCGCCGCCGCCTATCGGGAGACGGAGACGGCGGCGCTCGCGCGGGCGTACGCCGACGTGCCCGACCCCTCTGACGACCGACTCGACGCCGACCTCGCGCACTGGGCGCAGGTGCTGCGTCCCGCACCCGAACCGCTCGACCTGCCCGCCGCGACCGGCGCCACCGGCAGCGGTCGCGTGCACCGCCGCTTGGCGCCGGAGATCGAGGCTGCGGCAGCCGAACTCGCACGAGCTGCGCGCACCACCACGTTCGCGGTCCTGCTCGCGGCCACCCAAGCCTTCCTGCATCGCGTGTACGGCGCCGACGACGTGGTGATCGCGGTGCCGACCACCGTGCGCCCGGCCGGGGCCGAGGATCTGATCGGTTACTTCGGCAACACCGTCCTGCTGCGCGGCGACGTCGACGCGCGGTCGTCGCTGACCGAGCTGATCGGCTGTTCCCGTGAGTCGTTGGCCGCCGGGCTCGCCGCCTGCCGCGTTCCGATCGACCGAGTGGTGGCCGAGTTCGCGCCCGACCGCCGCGCCGGTCTGGCCGGGCTGGTCTCGGCGAGCCTGTCGCTGCGCCGTGATCTGTCCGGGCTCGGGCTCGACGGCCTCCGCGTCGAACACCTCGACCACCTCCACGCTCCCAACGCCCAGTTGCCGTTGGAGTTCGCGATCGTGTCCGGTACCGAACCCGTCCTGGAACTGCAGTATCAGTCGTCCCGCTTGCGCGATGCGGAGGCGCAGGCGCTGCTCGCCGCGTACGCGACCTTCCTCACCGACGTCCTCGGCCGGCCCGACGCGCCCATCCGGGACGCACGACTGCTCGATGACGAGGCGCTCTCGGCGGTGGTCTCCGCGGCCGCCGGACCCGCGGTCGACGATGTTCCCGACACCCTCGTCGGCATGTTCGAGGCCGCGGTGGCGCAGCGTCCCGCCCACCCGGCGATCGTCACCGACGACCGCTCGATCACTTACGCCGAACTCGGCACCGCCGTCGACGTGCTCGCGGCCCGGATCGCGCACGCCGCGGGCCCGGCGCTGGCGGCGCCGGACGCCGTGGTCGCGCTGCGCATGTCCGCGAGCGAGGACTTCGTGGTCGCCGCGCTGGCGGTGCTCAAGACCGGCGCCGCCTACCTGCCGGTGGATCCGGACTACCCGGCCGACCGCACCGCCTTCCTGCTCGAGGACGCCCGTCCTGTGCTGGTGCTCGACGCCGCCGAAGTGCAGCGGCTGCGCGCCGAACCCGAAGAGGCGCCGCGGCGTCTCGGCCTTCCCGGGCCCTCGCCGGAATCGTTGGCCTACATCATCTACACCTCCGGATCCACCGGCACCCCGAAGGGCGTGGCCGTGGAGCACCGGGCGATCGCCGAGCATCTGCGCGCATTCGGCGCCACCAGCGTCGTCGGCTCCGACGACCGCCTCGTGCAGACCTCGTCGGTCAGCTTCGACGCGTCGATGTTCGAGATCTTCGCGACCCTGACCGCCGGCGCCACCCTCGTGATCCCGAAGAAGGGCGCGCTCACCGACATCGCCTACCTGGCCGACCTGCTGGTCCGCGAGCAAGTGACGGTGATGCACATGGTGCCGAGCATGCTCTCCACGCTGTTGCTGATCCCGGAGGTCAAGCAGTGGACCACGCTGCGCACCGTGCCGGTGGGCGGCGAGGCGCTGCCGGGTGAGGTCGCCGACGAGTTCACCACCGCGTTCACCGCAGACCTCAGCAACAACTACGGGCCCACCGAAGCCGTCGTCGCGGCCACCCATCACCGGGTCGACGGACCGCGCGGCGGCGCGGTGGTGCCGATCGGCCGTCCCAATCCGGGGGTCGCGGCGCACCTGCTCGACGCCGGCCTGCAACCGGTGCCCGACGGAGTGGTCGGCGAGTTGTACCTCGGCGGACGTCAGCTGGCGCGCGGCTACCTGCGCCGCAGCGGACTGACCGCCGCGCGATTCGTCGCGGACCCCTTCGGAAAGGGCGAACGTCTTTACCGCACAGGCGATCTTGCCCGGCGCGGAGGAGACGGGGAGCTGCAGTTCGTCGGCCGCTCCGACGACCAGATCAAGGTCCGCGGCTTCCGCATCGAGCCCGGTGAGATCGAGGCGGTGCTCGCCGCGCACGAGGACGTCCAGCGTGCCCTGGTCACCGTGGTCGACGACCGACTGCTCGCGTACGTGATCGGCGAGTCCGGCGCGGTCCCCGACCCGCAGGCGCTCCGCGACCACGCCGCGCAGACACTTCCGTCGCACATGATTCCGGACGCCGTCGTCGCCATCGACGAGGTGCCGATCACCGTGCACGGCAAGCTCGACCGCGCTGCGCTTCCGGTGCCGGCCGCGCAGGCCGCGGGTTTCGTGGAGCCGGCGACGCCCACCGAGCGGCGGGTTGCGGCGGTGTTCTCGGAGCTGTTCGGCGGCCGGACCATCGGGTCCGCGGACTCGTTCTTCGATCTCGGCGGCCACTCGCTGCTCGCGGCCCGCCTGGTGACCGCCCTCTCGGCCGAGTTCGGGCTCGACGTCGACGTCCGGGCACCGTTCGACGCCCCGACGGTGGCCGGGCTGTCCGCACTGCTGGTCGAGAAGGCGCGCGCCGAGCTCGGCGTCGACCTCGACGCGGACCCGGACCAGGACGGCTGGGCGGACGGCGCCTGGACAGAAGGCGACGCGGAGGGGAGCGACTGGGCCGACGGGGACTGGACCAGCGCCGACTTCGGCGGGATCGCCCTGGGAACGCCGGAGCCGCGGCACACCGAACCGGTCCGACCTCCGCTGGTGGCCGGTGACGAGGTCGAGCGGGCGCCGCTGTCGTTCTCCCAGCTCGCCATGTGGTTCAACGAGCGGTTCGGCGGCGCGAGCGCGGAGAACAACATCGTGCTGACCCTCGCCGTCGAAGGGCCGGTGAACGACGACGCTCTGCGCGGCGCGATCGCGGACGTGGTCCGGCGGCATCGCTCGCTGCGGACCTCGTTCAGCGAGATCGACGGACTGCCGGTCCAGGTGATCCGCGCCGACGCCGACATCGAGGTGCCGCTGAGCATCACCGAGGCCACCGATGCCGACGACCCCGTGCGCATCGCGGCGCAGACCGGGGAGCTGATCTTCGATCTGGCGGCGGCGCCGCTGGTGCGCGCACACCTGGTGCGGGCCGGGTCGTCGTCGGTGCTCGCGCTGGTGATTCATCACATGGTGGTCGACCACGGCAGCACCGACATCATCATCGCCGACCTCGCCGCCGCCTACCGTGCGCGGACCGGCGGTCCCGCCCTCACTCCTCGGCCGGCTGGACCGGAGTACACCGACGTGGCGCGCTGGCAGCACTCGATGTTCGGTCTCGACGCCGACCCCGACAGCGACGCAGGCCGCTACGGGCGTGCCCAGATCGACTTCTGGCGCGACCGGCTCGAAGGACTTCCGGACGAGATCCTGGTGGCGGCCGACCGGCCCCGCCCCGAGGGCCTGAGCCACCGCGGGGTGATCGTCGACTTCGATATCAGCGCTTCGCGCTACGAGCGGCTCAAGACCGTCTTCCGCGACAGTGCGGTCAGTGACTTCATGGCGCTCACCGCCATGTGGTCGGCTGCGCTGCACACGCTCGGCGGCGGCGTCGACATCGCGATCGGCACTCCGTCGGCGGGGCGGGCCGACCCGGCGACCGCCGACATCGTCGGGCTGCTCGCGAACATGGTGGTTCTGCGCACCGATCTGGCCGGCGAGCCGACACTGAACGACGTTCTGCACCGCTCCCGCGACGCCGTGCTCGACGCCTTCTCCCACCAGGATCTGCCGATCGAACGCCTGGTGGAGGCGCTGAACCCGCGCCGCACCCGGGCCCGGAACCCGCTGTTCCAGAGCATGGTCCACTTTCGCGATACGGCAGGCGAGCCCGTGGTCCAGCTCGCGGAGGGCACGTCCATGCACATCCTCCCGATGGAGGTGGACACCTCCTACCTCGATCTGAACCTGATCGTGACCACCTGCGGCGACGGCAGCCTGAGCGGCCGGCTGGTCGCGAGCGCAGACCTCTACGACGAGGACACCGCGCGCGGTATCGCCGACCGATTCACGACGCTTCTCGAAGCTCTGGCGGAGAATCCGCAGCGACGGCTGTCGGAGGTGACGGTCCGGCCGATACCGGATGCACTCGACGCCTCCGTGCACGGTGAGGATCCCGCCGTGCTCGCCGAACTCATCGCCGCCGGGTCGCCGCGACGCGTTCAGGCGCGGCCCGCGACACTCGCCGGTCTGCCGCACGCGGGTCTGACGCACTGCGCCTCGGTCGCGACCTGGATCGTCGACGGTCCGGGTGCCGCCACCGCACTTCCGGAGACGCTGCGCGCGCTCTCGCCCGCGTCGCTGGTGATCGACAACTACGTCGCCGCACCGGCGGCCGCGCCGGTCGCCGAGGTGTACACCGCCGGCGGCGGCACCCAGACGCCGACCGAGCGGGCACTGGTGACCATGCTCGAGGAACTGCTCGGGGTCACCGGGGTCGGGCGCGACGACAACTTCTTCGCGGTCGGCGGCGACAGCGTCATCTCGATCCAGTGGTCGGCGCGTGCCGCGGCCGCGGGCATCGCTCTCGATCCGCAGCAGATCTTCGACCACTACTCGATCGCCGAACTGGCCGAGGCGGTCGACGCCGCGCGGGCCCGGAACGACGACACCGTCGAGCCGGAGCCGCAGCCGGTCGATGCGTCGCCGATGTCGGCGTCGGGGCTGTCGAGTGACATGCTCTCGGCGCTCGGCTCGGCGTGGGAGGCGCAGCAGTGAGCCCGGAGCAGCAGTCGAAGCCGGCCATCGAAGACGTCCTCGCGCTCTCGCCGCTGCAGGCCGGGCTGTTCTCGCTCTCGGAGATGGCCGGCGACGGCCTCGACGTCTACAGCATGCAGTTCGTCGTCGAGATCAGCGGACCGCTCGACGCCGCGGTCTTGCGCCGCAGCGTCGCCGCCGTCCTCACGCGGCACCCCAATCTCCGTGTCAGTCTGTGGGATCAAGGCGTTCCGCACCCGGTGCAGATCGTGCCGACCCAGGTCACCGTGCCGTGGCGCGAGGTGCGAACCCATCCCGACGATTTCGACGCTCTCGCGCTCGCCGAACGCTCGCAGCGGTTCGACCTGCGTCGCGGCCCTGCGATGCGTGTGGTGCTCGCCGCACTGCCCGAGGGCAGGCACCGGCTGCTGCTCACCGCACACCACATCCTCATGGACGGCTGGGCGATCGCGCTCTTCTTCCGCGAGCTGCTGGCGATCTACGGCGCGGGCGGCAGCGCCGACGGACTGGCGCCGGTGAAGCCGTACCGCAACTACATCGCGTGGCTGGCGGAGCAGGACTCCGCCGCGGCGCTCGACACCTGGACGTCGTATTTGGACGGGGTGCCGCCGCTGCTGATCGGTGCCCCGGGGACCCCGGCCACCGAACCGGTGCGGCACCGGCGAACGCTCGACGCCGCGGAGACCTCGCGCGTTCTGGGTTGGGCGCGCCGGGCCGGACTGACTCCGGCGGCTGTGACGCAGTACGCGTGGTCGGTGGTCCTCGGCCGGCTCGCCGACCGGACCGACGTGGTCTTCGGGACCACCATCTCGGGCCGACCGCAGAGTCTGCCGGGGGCCGGCGAGATGGTCGGGCTGTTCATCAACACCGTCCCCGTGCGCGTCGACCTGCGAGCTCAGCCGACCGTCCTCGAGGCCTGCACCGCACTGCAGCGGTCGTCGGCCAGGATGCGCGACCTCGGATTCCTCGGCCTCGCGGACATCGCGCGCGCGGCCGGTACCCCGAACCTCTTCGACACGCTCTTCGTCTACGAGAACGCTCCGATCGGTTCGGCGACCGAACCCGTCACCGCGCCGGACGGCACCCGCTTCCTGCCTCTCGCGATGGAGTCGCTGTCGCACTACCCGCTGACCGTCGTCGCGTACGAGCTCGACGGGGAGCTGATCGTGATGAGCGAATCGGTCGCCGAATCGCTGGGACCGATCGATCCGGCGCAGGCCGTCGAACGGGTGCTCGCGGTGCTCCGGGCGCTGCCCGACGCCGCGGACGCTCCTGCCGACACGCTCGACGCGCTGCTCGATCACGAGAGGGAATGGGCGGCACGGCCGTCGCGCGGTACGCCGCTGCCCGCCGGAACCACGGCGATCGGGCTGTTCTGCGAACAGGCACGGACCTCTCCGGCGTCCGTCGCGCTCGTCGCCGACGACGGCACCTGGACCTACGATCAGCTTCACCGCTGGTCGCTGGCGCTTGCGGCGGACCTGCGGTCTGCGGGAGTGCGACGCGGTGACGTGGTGGCGGTGGCGCCGCGACGGTCGGGCCGGACGGTCGCGGGCGTGCTGGGGGCGATGCTCGCCGGCGCCGCGTACGTGCCGATCGACGTGTCCATGCCGGTCGCCCGGATCGAGAATCTGCTCGACCAGTCCCGTGCGGACGTGGTTCTCACTGACCCCGACTTCGTCGATCTGTTCGCGGGGCGCACCGTCGTCACCGATTGGGACGCCGGGGATCGGCATGGCGGGGAATCCGTCGAGGTGTCCCCGGCCGATGCGGCGTATCTCATCTTCACCTCCGGCTCCACCGGCGAGCCCAAGGGAGTGATCGGCACGCAGGGAGCGCTGGCCAGCTATGCCCGCGATCACCGCGACCGCGTGCTGTCGGTCGGCCGCCGGCGGCTCGACCGCCCGTTGCGGGTGGCGCACGCCTGGACGTTCTCCTTCGACGCGTCGTGGCAGCCGCTGGCCGCCCTGCTCGACGGCCACGAGGTCCATCTGTTCTCCGATGAGCAGACGCGCGACGCCACGCGTCTGGTCGCGGCGCTCGCCGAGCGCCGGATCGACATGATCGACACCACGCCGTCGATGTTCGGCCAGCTCTCGGCGGCCGGGCTGGTGTCCGGGGAACCGGGGCGGCCGACGTTGACGGTGCTCGCACTCGGTGGCGAGGCGATCGGTCCGGCGCTGTGGGACCAACTGGGGTCGTTGCCGCGGACGGCCGTCTTCAACTGCTACGGACCCACCGAGACCACCGTCGAGGCGATGGTCGCGCGCGTGTCGGAGTCGCCGGTGCCGACGATCGCCGGACCCACCGACCGGATGAGTGCGCGGGTGCTCGACTCCCGCCTGCGGCCGGTTCCCGACGGGGTGATCGGTGAGCTGTACCTGACCGGCGACCAGGTCACTCGCGGCTATCAGGGGCGCCCCGGGCAGACGGCGGCAGCCTTCGTCGCCGACCCGATCCGATCTGGGGAGCGCATGTACCGGACTGGAGACCTGGTACGCCGCAACGCAGTCGGCGACATCGTCTTCGTGGGACGCGGCGACGACCAGGTCAAGATCCGCGGCTACCGCATCGAGGTGGGCGAGGTGGAGGCCGGACTCAGGGCTGTGCCCGGGGTTCGCGAGGCCGCCGTGGTGGTGGTCGATCGGCCGATCGGTGCGGCGCTGGTCGGATTCGTCTCGGGGGCGACCAACGGGGCGGCTCTCGACGCCGCCGTCGTCCGCGGCGAACTGGCGCAGAAGCTGCCGTCGCACATGATCCCGACGCGGATCGTCGTGCTGCCGGTGCTGCCGGTGAACCGTAACGGCAAGCTCGATTCGGTGCTGCTGGGGGAGTCGGCGCGCGCGGCGCTGGCCGGCGGCGGGGAGACGGGCCGACCGCTCGACGAGGTGGAGGAGCGGGTGGCCGCGGCCGTCGAGGGCGTGCTCGGCACCCGCCCCGGTCCCGACGACGACTTCTTCGACCTCGGCATGGACAGCATCGTCGCGATGGCGTTGGTGACCGCGCTTCGTGCGAGCGGCGACGAGATCGCGGCGCGCGACGTCATGGCCTTCCCCACCGTGCGCGACCTGGCTGATGCCGTCCGCCGGGGCGAGCGTCTGGCGCGGATCGCCGCCGAGCGCGAGTACGGCGAGGTGCCCGCGCTGCCGGTGGTGGAGTGGATGTACGAGGGCGGCCGGTGGCGGCGGTTCACGCAGACGGTGCTGTTCCGACTGCCCGACGGGTGCACGGACGCCGAGGTGGTCCAGGTGCTGCAGGCCGTGGTGGATGCGCACGACATGCTGCGGTCCACTCGGGAGAGCGGAGTGCTCGTGACCCGCGAACCCGGTGCGGTGGACGCGGCGAGTCGGTTCTGGGTGATCGACGGGGAGCCGGGGCAGCAGCTGGGCACGCTCATCACCATCGCCGCCCGCCAGGCCAACGAGGCCGTCGATCCCGATCGCGGAGACATGGTGGCCGCGGTTCGCGTGGTGCCGAGCGGGGGCGGCGATGTCCTGCTGCTCGCGATCCACCATCTCGCGGTGGACGCGGTGAGCTGGCAGATCCTCTTCGGCGACCTCGCCCAGGCCGGCGCGGCCGTCGCCGCGGGCGCGCCGCCGGCACTGCCCGCGGAGTACACCGACTACCGCGCGTGGAGTCGTCGAATGCTCGCGAGGTCGGGAACGGAAGTCGTTGCCGCACAGCGGGATTACTGGCGGTCGCAGGTGTGTGCCGACGACCCGGTGATCGGTTCGCGTCGACCGGAGATCGGCCGCGACACCTGGAGCGAGTTGACGTCGGCGCCCGTCTTGACCGACGTCGCCGTGACGGCCGAGATCCTGGACCGGACCGATCAGCGGATCGGGATGCGTGAGTTCCTGCTGACCGCGCTGACGGCGACCTTCGCATCCTGGCGCGCCGAGCGCGACCAGGACCCGTCGGCGGGAGCGCTGATCGCGCTCGAAGGTCACGGCAGAGAGGATGCGACCGTCGGGGACGACATCGACACCGGGCGCACGCTCGGCTGGTTCACCACGGTGTTCCCGGTGCGGCTGGCCGCGGGCGCGACGGTCACGGTCGACGCATTGGAAGCGGACTCCGGCGAGGGGCGACGTCTGCTCGAGCGTGTCACTGCGGAGCTGGAGGCGGTCCCGAACCGGGGTCTGGACTATGGGCTGCTGCGCTATGCCGAACGCGACGCCGACCTGGTCGAGGGCGTCGAACCGCAGGTGGAGTTCAACTATCTGGGCCGCTTCGACCTGGGTGTCGCGGGTGAGGATCCGGGCGCGTGGCAGCCGGTCGTCGACCTGGAGTTGAACGAGCATCTGCCGACCGATCCCGAGCCGGATCTTCCGCTGCGATACGCGCTCGACGTGGTCGCCGTGGTCCGCGCGACCGACGACGGCCCTCAGTTGGTGACGAACTGGCGTTATTGCTCCACGGTCCTCTCGCCCGCCGACATCGCCCGCCTCTCCACCCTCTGGTCCCGCTCCCTCTCCGCCCTCTCAAGCGCCGAACCCCCAAAGCCTCTCGAGTAGCGGAGGAGCGGACCGAGACGGGGCATCGCACTGGCCCGAGGTGCCCCAGGTTTGTCGACCTCTGGCCTGTCGAGTAAGCGGAGGAGCGAAGCGACGAAGCGCATCGAGACGAACGGGTCTCCATGCGTCCTCGCCCTACTCGCCTGTCCTGGGCCGTTCTATCAGGCCTGTCGACCCGACAGGTTTGTCGAGTGAGCGGAGGAGCGGAGCGACGAAGCGTATCGAGACGGGCGTCGGGGTCTCGATGCGTCCTCGGCTAGCGCCTCGTCCTACTCGACGGTCTTGGGGGCGTTCTATCAGGTTTGTCGACCCCACAGGTTTGTCGAGTAAGCGGAGGAGCGAAGCGACGAAGCGCATCGAGACGTCGCCGCCCGGGGTCTCGATGCGTCCTCGGCTTGCGCCTCGTCCTACTCGACGGTCTTGGGGCGTTCTGTCAGGCCTGTCGACCTTACAGGTTTGTCGAGTGAGCGGAGGAGCGAAGCGACGAAGCGCATCGAGACGGACGTCGCCCGGGGTCTCGATGCGTCCTCGGCTTGCGCCTCGTTCTACTCGACGGTCCTGGGGCACCGTTCAGGTTTGTCGAGTAAGCGGAGGAGCGGAGCGACGGAGCGTATCGAGACGTTGCCGCCGGGGTGGTCTCGATGCGCCCTCGGTTTACTCATAGGCCTGGGCAATCACTCCTGCGGCCTCGACGGCGGCGTCTGGCCCGGGCGGAAGCCCTTCTTCGCCGCGCGGCGCAGCGCGTCGAAATCGCCGGCGATCAGCGCCTCTCGTTTCGCGCGCGACCACTTCGACACGCGTCTCTCCATCGCGTACGCATCCTCGATGGAATCGAACTCCTCACAGAAGACCAGCTCGACCGGACAGCGATTCCGGGTATATGCCGACCCGCGACCTGACTGGTGTTGCTCGAACCGATGCTCGATATTCCGCGTGCTCCCCACGTAATAGCTGCCGTCCGCGCATTTCAGGATGTACATGAAGCCGTGCATGAGGCGACTGTGGCGGACGTCGGGGCGGGGTGCAATGCGGGTATCCACAGCGTGTGACGACGGGTCTCGATGCGCTTCGTCGCTTCGCTCCTCCGCTTACTCATAGCTCCTATGTCAAGCTGCGGTGTTCAGGGCCGGGTTGATGCGGTTTTGGTAGTCGGTTTCGAGGGCTCGGAAGACGGCTCGGACGATCTGTCGTTTGAGGCAACGCAGGGCCTGCTTCTTCGACATTCCTTCGGCGAGTTTCCTCTCGTAGTAGGCGTGCCCGAGAGTCTGGTCGCAGCGTGCTTGAGTCAGGGCGATGACATGGATTGCTCGGTTCAGTTGCCGGTTGCCCGATCTCGTCAGCCTCATGGTCCCTTCGGTTCTGCCGGACCATACCGGCACCGGTGCGATCCCGCAGTAGCGGGCGAGCTGGTCCTGGCCGGGAAACCGATCGACGTTGGCGACCTCTCCGAGGATCTTCGCAGCGGTCAGCACACCGCAGCCGTCGATCTCCCGCAACGCCGACGACACCGGGGTCACCACGGCATCGATCCGCTTGTCGAGCTTCTTGATCCGCGCAGTCAGATCCATAACATCGGCCAGCACCTCGGCGGCGATCTCCACCAGCACTCCGGACCGCTCACCGAGCCATGCTCTGATCCGTTGCTGAGCCAGGACGGTCGTAAGGTCGGCCGTATCGCCGAGGAACTCCGGATCCAGCTCGTGGAGATGCCACCGCAATCGGTTGATCGACGAGGTCCGTTGCACGACATGATGATCGCGGTGATCAGTGAGCAACTTCAGGTCCCGGGAAATCTGGTCGTGAGAGGCGACCGGCAGGTCGGGTTCACGTTGTGCCGCGCGCGCTACGGCCAGGGCGTCGATGGGGTCGGACTTGCCTCGTTCCCGGCCGGTGCGGCGATGAGCCGCCATCAGATGCGGGCTCACCCGCACCACTGACTGCCCGGCCGCCAGCAGGTCCCGTTCCAAACGATTAGACATGTTCCGGCAATCCTCGACCGCCCACAACAGTCCGTCGGTCTCAGCACCGGGCAACAACGCTCGTGCCCACGCCAACGCCTGGCGATGCCCGACCGTGGTAGCCGGGACGACCGTCTCAGCGATCTTGGCACCGACCGTATCGACGGCTACGAAGGTGTGCCGCGCCTTGTGAACATCGGCTCCAACGGTGATCATGAAATGGCCTCCTATTGCAGTAGGTGCAAGGGTGAGGACGAGGCCAGCCGGCCCGGGCAAATCTCAGTGGAGCCCTGATGCAAGGACACGCTCCTATCAAGCCACGGCCGTCTGGCCTCTCCTCACCGGGAACCGGCACAACGAGTGAACGCCACCCACACGCGGAGGCAACAGGCCTGAGAGCCAAATCCCCGGTGAAGAGAACCCAACCACCACCGAAGTGGCCACTCAACCATCACACTGAGACTGGCCTGGGGGGCGCTGCGCTCCTGTGTGTTTGGGGTCTCGGTAAGTCCTCGGCTCGGCTCGACCGCCGACCAGGTGATCGCCGGGTACAAGAACATCATCGCCCGCCTGAAGGCCGACGGCGTCCGTGTTCACGTGGCGACGATCCTGCCGGCGTCCGACTCGCTCTTCAGCGGCTACGCCGCCCCGCGGGCCGATTCGGAGCGCCAGCGGGTCCGGCCGGCTACCGCACGATGGCCGAGGCCGTCGACCTCTCGATCTTCAGCTGAGCGGCCGCGGCCGGTCGCTTATCACAGCAGGCGATGGGCGGCCCGGCCCGCGGTGCGGCCGGTGAACAGGCACCCGCCCAGGAAGGTCCCTTCGAGTGCTCGGTAGCCGTGCACGCCGCCGCCACCGAAGCCGGAGGCCTCACCGACGGCCATCAGCCCTTCGACGGGCCGGCCGTCCGCGGACAGGACCCGGCCCGACAGATCGGTCTGCAGTCCGCCGAGGGACTTCCGGGTCAGGATGTTCATCTTGATCGCGATGAGCGGTCCCGCATCGCGGTCGAGGATTCGGTGCATCGGCACGGTGCGCACGAGGTTGTCGCCGACGTAGGCCAGCGACCGCCGGATGCTCTTGATCTGCGGATCGGTGCTCTTCGGGTTGAAGGCCTCACGGTCGCGGTGCGCGATCTGCTTCTTCAGAGAACCCGGATCCACCAGATCGGTACCGACAAGGGCGTTCATCTTGGCCGTCAGCGCTTCGACGCTGCCCGCCGTGACGAAGTCCGGTCCGCGATCGAGGAAGGCCTGCACGGGTTTCGGAACGTCGTCGGTGGCGCGGTGCACCAGGTACAGCGGGAGGTTCTTGGCGGTCAGCTCCGGGTTCTGTTCGGAGCCCGAGAGCACGAACTCCTTCTCGATGATCCGCTTGTTCAAGACGAACCACGAGTAGTCGTAGCCGGAGCGCTGGATGAGTTCGAGGGTGCCGAGAGTGTCGTGGCTGGGGATGCCCGGTTCGCCGAATCGGCGACCGGCCGCGTCGAACCACATCGACGACGGGGCTCCGAGCACCCGGATACCGTGTCCGGGCCAGATCGGCGAATGATTCCGCAGGCCCTCGGTGTAGTGCCACATGCGGTCGCGGTTCACGAGCCGGGCGCCTGATCGTTCGGCGATGCCGAGCATCCGGCCGTCTACGTGCTGCGGGACGCCGGTGACCATGAATTCCGGCGCCGTTCCCAGCCGTGCCGGCCAGTTGCGGCGCACCAGGTCGTGATTGCCTCCGATGCCGCCCGACGCCACGATCACCAGTGGGGCGTGGAGTTCGAAATCCCCGATCTGCTTGCGGGAACTGGCTTTTCCTCGCGGCAGCGAACTCGGTTCGAGGACGCAGCCGCGGACGCCGACCACGGCTCCCTGCGCGGTGATCAGTTCGTCGACCCGATGCCGGAACGCGAACCGGATCCGTCCGCGGCGCTGCGCCTCGCGCACCCGCCGGACGAACGGTTCGACGACTCCCGGACCGGTGCCGAGCGTGGTGTGGAATCGGGGGACGGTGTTGCCGGGAGTGCCCGGAACGCCGTTGCCCCGCTCGGCCCATCCGACCACGGGGACCCACGAGACGCCCATTCCCGCCAGCCACGACCGCTTCTCTCCGGCGGCGAATTCCAGGTACTTCTCGGCCCATCTCCGAGCCCAGTAGTCCTCGCCGTCGACGCTGTGCGGCGAGCGGTCGAAGCCCGCGGTGGCGAACCAGTCGCGGTGTGCCCGCTCGTGCGAGTCGCGGATGCCGGCGAGACGCTGCTCCGGGCTGTCGATGAAGAACAGTCCGCCCAGACTCCAGTGCGCTTGGGCACCGACGTTCTGTCCCGACTCCTGATCGACGATGAGCACCTTGCGTCCGCGATCGGCGAGTTCGGACGCCGCGACGAGTCCGGACAGTCCGTGACCGACGATGATGACGTCGGCGTCCGGTGACGGCCCGGCCGCTGCCGCGATCCCGTGACCCGGCGCGACCAATGCGGCGGCGACGGCCGCGCCGCCCGCGGCGAGTGCCTGGCGACGAGTGATGGTCGGATTGAACTCAGCGGGCACGGGTGACCTTTCGATGTCGTGAGGGTGGTATCGGTCGTGTTCTCAGACGGCCTGCACCAGACTGACCGGGCGCGGGCCGCAGCGCGCGCGGTATCGCCGAAATCTGGCACAAGAGACACGAAAATCTGGCACTCGATGATCAAGAGTGCTAAATTTGGTGGTGCACAGTCGACGATCATCAGTCGAACCGGCTGGTGACAAATGAATAGGAGGTGTGGTGCTGTGCTTCGCTTCGATCCATTCAGCGACTTTGACGCCCTCGCCCGCGGCCTGCTCTCCGGCCAGGCAGGAACTGCGCGGACTCCCCGATTCATGCCGATGGACCTCTACAAGGTCGACAGTCACTACGTTCTCGCTGCCGACCTTCCCGGCGTCGACCCCGGATCGATCGACGTCAGCGTCGACAACGGCGTGCTGACCCTGTCGGCTCACCGGACCGTGCCGTCCGAAGACGCCAAATGGCTGGCCAGCGAACGCTTCTCCGGAACCTTCAGGCGCCAGGTCACCCTCGGTGAGGGAATCGACACGTCCGGAATCAATGCGCAGTACGACAACGGCGTACTGACGGTCACCATCCCGCTGTCGGAGAAGGCCAAGCCCCGCAAGATCGAGATCGAGCACAAGGGCCAGCCGCGGTCGATCACCGCTGCGACGGAGTGACCCGCTGACAGCCGCCGCAGGCGTCCGCATTCTCTTCACCGAAGGAGGTTGTCGATGACGAGTGTCTTGGAAGTTGATCCGATCGACTGGCTGGAACAGCAGCATCCGGTCGATGCGGACGGCGCCGAACCTGACGACTACCCCCACACCGTGCGGGGAGCGGCGCAGGTCGACGCACTCCCTCACCGTTCCGAAGTCCCGTAACCGAACCGTGTGCCGGGCGTCCGGGGAGAAGACCCGGGCGGCCCGGCACCTCACGATCTCTCATGAGAACGACGATCAGAGCATTTCGATGACTGCAGTCCTGCCTCCACGGGAGTCCGCCGCGCCGCGGCCCACGAGTGAGATCCGATGTTCCCGATGCGAGCGCGCCTACTGGCTCCGATGCCGGTCGGGCGCCGCCGCCGTCGACTTCGCCGCGGCCGACGGCTGGGTGATCGAACCCGGGCAGACGTTGTGTCCGTGCTGTGCGGCGATCGGAGGCGGCCGCAATCGATTACCGTGAGCCCATGAGCAGCGATTGGCGGGCGACCCGCGTCGACGAGATCCGTTCACTGATCCACCGCGCCGCGCCCGGTGTCGTCGAAGAGGCGAAGTGGAAGAAGCCCTCGAATCCCGACGGAGTGCCGACCTTCTCGCTCGACGGTCTGATCTGCACCGTCGAGACCTACAAGGCGAAGGTCAAAGTCACCTTCGCCAAGGGCGCGTCGCTGCCGGATCCCGCCGGGCTGTTCGTCCCCGCGACCGGCGGAACCCGCCGTGCCGTCGACCTCGCCGAATCGGACGATCTCGACGCGGACGCGTTCGTGGCGCTGGTCCAGGCGGCGGTCGCGCTCAACCGGGACTGAGGCGCGGGCCCGGCTCAGACGCGGGGACGGCCCACCACGAAGGTCCCCACATTGCATTCCTCCAACTCGTCGCGGCCGGTGGCCGCGGCGAATGCCGCGGTGTCGCCGTAGCCCTGCGCGACCCCGCCGAGACCCATCGCCGTGGCGGTGAGATACAGCGTCTGGGTCAGCACGCCGACGTGTTTGAGGATCACCGCGTACGCCATCTGCTCGTACGTCCACATCATTCGGCCCGCCCGAGCGGCCAGGGCGAGCATCACCTGCGGCAACTCGCCGTCGGCGAGGGTGAGAGCGGCGGGCGAGAGCAGCCGATTCACGGCGGGGTCGTCGATGTCGGCCACCCGGCGCAGTGCGTGCCGGTACGAGTCGTAGTGGTACATCCCGGGTGCGACGCCGTCGACGGTGCGGATCACCGGGTAGATCTCGAGCTCGTAGAGGGAGCCGCCGGAAGGGTAGGGGCGGGAAGGAAGCTCGGTGACGGCGGTGCCGGAACGCTCGAGGGTGGCCACGTTCCGAGTGCGGGCGCAGCGATACAGCAGCTCGCCCAGCTCCGCGACGGTCATCGGTGCGGCGTCGTCGAAGCTGCGGACGGACACCCGATCCTCGACGACGCGCGCCAAGGGCACGTCCGACTGCGAGAGGCGGTCGAGATCGGGCACGGGCAGCGGGATGCTCTCGCCCGGGTACGGTTCGGGCGACGCGGGGACCGGCGCGAAGTGCCCGTCGGCCCAGCGGGTGGGGCCGAAGTGGGCCCAACTGGTGCCGCGGTCGCCGACGGTGCTCCGACGGTGGAACCAGAGTTCGTGGGGACTCCACGCGGCCGCTGAGAAATCGGACTCCTCGCCGTCGGCGTCGAGAACGGCGTGACCGGTCCACAGCAGATCCGACCACAGCGAGTCGGCGACGAGGTCGTCGTCTCGGCCGCCGGCCAGGATCGCGGCCACCGAAGGGTCGCCGATCACCACGTCGCACCAGGAGCGCGGGTTCTCGGCGACGACCTCGCCGCCCGTCCTGCGGAGCACCGTGAATCGAGACAGCACCCCGTCGGCGTGACGCGGCTCGGGGCGCGTGGAATCGACGGAGCGGAACGGCCGGAGGCGGTACAGCTCGGTCTCGCCGCGGGAGACGGCGAGTTCGAGTGCACCGGCCGACAGCAGATCGCGCAGCAGATCGGCGACCGGCGGAGGCGGTGCCGCGTCGAAGGCGACCGGGCCGGCGTTGAGTGCTTTGAGTACGCCGCCCTGCATGGGCACCAGTCCGGTCAACCGGCGTTTCGCCGGCAGAACCGTAGCGGTCCCGGGAGCGCCGAGCACGGCTTTGCTCCCGGGACGCCAGGTGTAGACGTTGCGCAGGGCGGTCCGCGAGGGACCCGTCATCCGATCAGGCCGTCGCCTTCTGGAAGGCAGGCTTCAGCTCGTCGAGCAGGTACGGGATCGCCAGCGGCGTCGGCTGATTGAGTCCGCTGATGTCGGCGACGGACAGATCGGCGACGGCCCCGCTGCGGACCGACTCGAGCTCCGAGTATCCCGGCAGCTTGCGCAGCGCGCTCTTGAGAGCCGGGGTGTTCGCCGTGACGATCAGGACATCGGCGTCGAGCATCGGGACGTTCTCGGTGGAGATCGGGAAGCGCGGGTTCTTCGTCTTCTCGAACTGAGCGAGCAGCTTGGGCGCGACCTTCATGCCGAGTTCGTTGAACAGGTACGCGGCGCCGTCGTTCGGATCGGCCATCACCTGGATCTGATCGGCGGAGTACATGTACGCCATCGCGTACGTCTTGCCCGCCAGACCCGGGAGCTCCTTCTTGAAGTCGGCGATCTGGTTGTTGACGCCGGCGGTGATCTCCTTGGCCTTGCCGTCCTGACGCAGCAGGGTGCCCATCAGCGCGACAAGGTCCTGCCACGGGTCCACCTGCTGACCGGTCACGCCGGGGATGGTGGGCGCGATCTTTCTGATCTTCTCGAAGTTCTCCGGCTGCGACTTGGGCATGTAGCCCTCGGCGAGGATCAGGTCGGGCTCGGCCTTGGCGATCTGCGCCACCAGGTTCTCCGGATCCAGTGCCGTCGATCCCTGCAGCTTGTCACCGGTCCAGGGCGACGGGCTGCCGGTGAGGATCTGGATGTTGTCGAGGTAGGCAACGGGCTTGACGCCGAAGGCCAGTGCGGTGTCGATCCACTGCGCGCCGAGGGTGACGATCCGCTTGGGAGTGCCCTTCACCGTCACCGGTCCCTGCGCGGTGTTCACCTGGATCGGGCCGCCCGAGGCCTCGTCCTCGTCGGGAGCGCTGCACGCGGACACCGTCAGGACGACGGCCAGCAGACCCGCCACCAGTGCCAGGACGGTCTTCATAGTCGACTTCATGAGCCGAATAGTAACCCAGGCTCACCTAACTTTGCTTAGTCGGCCCTGGGTTGGGAGTCGGACATCACGCATCCAGCGTCCGCAGGAGAGCGCGCGTGCGGGCGCGAGTCTCGCGGTCGCGATCGAACAGTATGCCGACGAACTCGTCGACGCCGAAGGCTCCCAGCTCCCGGACGCGGTCGGCGACGGTGGCTTCGTCGCCGACGATCGCGGCGTCGCCCGGACCGGTGAAGCCCTCGCGGTCGAGCATCGCCTTGTACGAGGGCAGGTTGTCGTACATCGCGAACTGCTCGGCCGCGGCGGCGCGGGCGCCGTCGGCGTCGTCGGTCACCGAGACCGGCAGCATCGCCACCACGCGCACGTCGGAGGCCGAGCGTTCCGCGGCCTCGGCGGCTGTGCGCAGGGTGGGGGCGATGTGATCGCGCAAGGTCTTGGGCCCGGTCATCCAGGTCACCGTGCCCGCCGTGCGACTGCCCGCGATGCCGAGCATCTTCGGTCCCAGCGCGGCCAGGTACACCGGCGGCGCGGGAACGTCGGCGATCGTCAGGGCGCCCCGCGTCGTCACGAGTTCGCCCGCGCTGCTGACCTTTTCGCCGTTCAGTAGCGGGAGCAGGCCGTCGAGGTACTCGTTGGTGCGCTGGACGGGCCGCTTGTAGGAGACGCCCCACATGCCTTCGGTGACCACTTGGTGGCTCAGGCCGAGTCCCAGATGGAGGCGCGGACCGATGATCGCGTTGGTGGTCAGCGCGCGTTGCGCCAGGAGCATCGGATGCTGCACCTGCATCGGCAGCACGCTGGTACCGAACTCGATCTCCGGCACCTCCCATCCCGCGACCGTCAGCATCGTCAGGGCGTCGGGCTCATTCGGCATCTGGGTGCACCAGACTCGGCGAAAGCCCTCCTCCTGGATCTCCGCGAGGCTCTCGACGGCCTTGTCGACGGAGGCGGTGCGGGCATTGATGGTCCAGACGACGCTGACATCCATGGGTGCTCCTGAGTTCGGGACGGTCGACGTCGATCCTATGCTTCGTCGCCGACGCGCGTGGGTGGCTCGGGACCCCGCCGCGGGGAGCTGGTGCGCGTGCAGCCGGTGAGACGATATAGTCAAACAGTCTCAAAATGGTGCGTTCATCTCTTACTCTTGCCGCATGGAACTGGTCGTGTCGCCCGCGCATCTGCGGTTGCGGAATCGAATCGAGCGGATCACGGGAGTGGATCTGTTTCCCGGCGGCGACGTGCGCTCGGCGTTCGCTGCGGGACTTCTCGCCGGCGACCCGACGGCGGAGGCCTTCGTCGCCGAGACCTTTCACGGTGAGATGGGCGGCGCGGCGGCGCGCGAACTCCTCGACGAGGCGCTGCGAGTGGGGATCGACAACGTTCCCGACGCGGCCGAATCGATGCGGGCTCTCTTCGCCGAGTTCGAGACGGTCCCGGACTGGGTGGATCCGGACCTGGTGGAGCAGGGCGCGGCGGTGTGGCGACGCTGGGGCTACAGCCTCGGAGCGGTCGGGAATGCGGGCACGATGGACACCTACACCGAAGCGTCTCTCGCGGTGCCGCTCTCACTCGCCGGCGGATACGCGGGATCGAGTGCGCTGAACCGATATCTCGAGACGAGTCGGTGGTGGCTGGAGGTCTGCCGTCCGGGGGCGGTGCTCACTCCCGGGTCGACGGCGCGCGCCATCTCGCTGCGAGTCCGCGTGATGCACGTGTCGGTGCGGGCGCGCGTCTTTGCGCATCCGGAGTGGGACGCCGAACGGTACGGTCTGCCGATCAGCCAGAGCGAGATGATGCTGACCCTCCTCGGCGGCAGCGTGGGTCCGGCTTTCGGGCTGACCGCGCTCGGCTTCCTGACCAGTCCGTCGGAGGTCCGCGCCGTCCTCCATTTCAATCGGTATCTCGGTCACCTGGTCGGTTGCCGGGTGGACGAGATGTATCCGGATACCTATGCCGACGGCCTCCGGCTGCTCTACTACTTCGACGCCACGCGCAAACACGACTCCGGCGGTCTCGGTTCCGAACTGGTGGAGTCGTTCGTCCCCGCGTTCGCGCCGCATCCGGGAATGCGCGGCCCGGGCCGGTTGCGTGCCCTGTTCCACCTGCATCTGCAGGCCGGCTACACGCGGCTGTTCATGCTGCCCTGGAACCGGCGCGCCCACCGGCTCCCGAGCGGGCTGCCCGGCGTCGCGATGCTGATCGGACGGGCGCCCTTCATCGCCGTGATCGAAGTGGCGCGCCGCGTACTGCCGGGTGTGGATCGGTGGTGGCAGGCAGGGTCCATGAGACGGTGGCGGCGCTGGCACGCCTGGCACAGCGGGAGCCGTGTGGAGGCGTTCGACGCCACGGCCCCGTTGCGCCGCTGACCGCCCGAGCTTGCGCAGCGACGTCAGACGGCCGTCCGCAGTGCGTGGTACACGCTCTCGCCCAGGAATTCGGCCAATTCGTCCGGCGCCCAACGAGAATCGGCGAGCAGGGAGCGAACGGCGCCCTCGCTGGCGGAGACCCACAACTCCACCAGCGGGTACAGCTTCTTGTCGATGTCCGCCTCCGGCATCCCCCACGCCGCCAGGGTCGGCCGCAGCAGATCGGTGCAGCGGGCCACGGCGTCGGCCCGTCCCCGGCCGAAGAACTCCGCGACTTCGGAGTCGGGGGAGCCGTACACCAGCCGCCAGGTCTTGGGCTGTTCGGCGACGGTGTTGAGCAGCGCGCGGAAACCGTCGATGAAGACCGTCGCGTCGGCGTCGACGGCTCGCCTGCGGAGCACGGTCGTCATCGATTCGCGCAGCCGGCCCTCCTCGCGCTGGACCAGTTCGGCGATCATGTCGACGCGGTTGGCGAAGCACGCGTAGATCACCGGCCGGGTGACGCGCAGCCGCTCGGCCACCGACGCCACGGTCACGGCCGAAACGCCTTCGGAGACGGCGATGTCCAGCGCGGCGTCGAGGATCTGGGGCCGACGACGCTCGGGGCCGAGATGCTCGGCGCGCGGCCGGTGGGAGTTGGCAGCCATTGCGCTAAGAGTTTAGAGGTTCGAGACTCTCGTCGACGCTGAAAGCCGGTGTGCGGCCCGGAACATGCGGAACCTACGATGGCCGGACGACGAAGTGCGCGTCGACGAGAGGAACGCCGGTGGACAGAACCGTGAACGATGTGGCTCAGCAGGTCTCGACCGGCGCCATGCCGGGATGGGACCGCGTCGAGACCCTGGCCGTCCAGGCGCATGCGCGCTACGCGTCCAATGCCGACGGGCACGTCGCCGACTACATCCCGGGGCTGGCGGCCGCCGACCCGGAGCTGTTCGGGCTGGCGGTCGGAGAGATCGACGGATCGGTCCACGGCGCCGGCTCATGCGAGACGCTGTTCTCGATTCAGTCGATCTCCAAGGCCTTCGTCTATGCGATGGTCTGCGACGCCGTGGGTCACGGCGTCATCAAGGATCGGGTCGGCGTGAACAACACCGGCTTGTCGTTCAACTCGGTGATCGCCGTCGAACTCAACAACGGTCACCCGATGAACCCGATGGTGAACGCCGGCGCCATCGCCACCACGGCGCTGGTCCCCGGAGCCACGCCGGCCGAACAGTGGGAGGTGATCCGGACGGGGCTGTCCCGGTTCGCCGGACGGCAACTCGAACTCGACGGCGAGATCTACCATTCGGAGATGCGAACCAACCAGCGCAACAGGGCGATCGCACAATTGCTCGAGAGCTACGGGCGCATCGACATCGATCCGTCGGACGCGGTCGACACCTACACGCGCCAGTGCTCGCTCCGCGTCAGCGCGCGCGACCTCGCGGTGATGGGCGCGACGCTCGCCGACGGCGGAGTCAACCCGGTGACCGGTGAACGGGTGGTCTCCGACCAGGTCTGCCGCGACACCCTCGCGGTGCTGGCGTCGACCGGCATGTACGAGCGTTCCGGCGAATGGCTGTTCGAGATCGGCCTGCCCGCCAAGTCCGGGGTGTCGGGCGGCATCGTCGCGATCGCCCCGGGCAAGGGCGCGATCGGCACCTTCTCGCCACTCCTGGATTCGGCCGGGAACAGCGTTCGCGGCCAGTTGGCGACCGCGTATCTCTCACGTGCACTCGGCTTGAACATCTTCGCGTCGGCTCCCGCCCGCCACTCTTCGGCACCAGCCGCCCGAAAGGATGCAGTATGACGACCACCGCCGTCCCGGTCAGCGAGGAGCGGCGCTCGTGGCTGCCGCTCATCGGACTGTTCTTCGCGCAGGTCCTGATGTCGTTCAACGTCGCGGCGCTGCCGGTCTCGATCGGCGGGATGGTCGACGACTTCGACGCCACGCCCACCGCCGTCGGCACCACCATCGTCATGTACGGGCTGGCCGTGGCCGCATTGGTGATGCTCGGCGGCAAACTCGGTCAGCGCGTCGGATGGGTGATGATCTTCCGGATCGTCGTCGTCGCCTTCGCCTGCTCGTCGCTGATGATGATCTTCTCGCCGTCGGTCGGGTGGGCGATCGCCGGACAGGGCCTGGCCGGAGCATCCGCGGCCATCATCGTGCCGTCGCTGGTCGCATTGATCGCTGAGAACTACGTCGGCGACCAGCAGGCGACGGCGGTAGGATCGCTCGGCTCGGCTCGTGCGGTCTCCGGCATGAGCGCCTTCTTCATCGGCGGTGCGCTGGGTGCGCCGGTGGGCTGGCGGCCGGTGTTCGGCATCGTCCTGGCTCTGGCGGTCATCGTCTTCGCGCTCAGCTTCACTCTCCGCTCGGACAAGTGTGACCCGAGTATCGAGATCGACGTGATCGGCGCGGTGCTGATCGGTGGCTCGGTGGTGCTGCTGACGCTCGGCTTCAACAACCTCAACTCGTGGGGCCTGTTCTTCGCCGACGCCGGTGCGCCCTTCGACGTCGGCGGAGCCTCGCCGGCGCCACTGATGATCGTGCTCGGTCTCATCGTCGGCCAGGGCTTCTTCGTCTGGACCCGGTCGCGGATGAAGGCGGGCAAGGTTCCGCTGGTCGATCTGTCGGTGCTCGGCAGTTCGCGTGAGCGTGCCGCGGTGTACGCCATGTTCATCGTCGTCTCGCTGGAGGCCGCACTGAACTTCACCGTGCCGCTGTACATCTAGATCGTTCAGGGCCGTTCGTCGTTCGACACCGCGATCGCGATGATTCCGTTCAACCTGACGGTGTTCGTGACCGCGCTCCTCGTGATCAGGTTCTACCGGCGCTACAGTCCCCGCACCATCGGCGTCTTCTCCTTCGGCCTCACCACCGCGGCACTGCTGTGGCTCTCATTCGTGGTGAGCAACAACTGGGAGACGGCGGCGACGATCATCGGGCTCATCGTGTTCGGCATCGGGCAGGGCGCCCTCGTCACCCTCGTCTTCAACGTGCTCGTGACCGCGGCTCCGACGCGTCTGGCCGGTGACGTCGGATCGGTCCGCGGCACCACACAGAATCTGGCTTCGGCGGTGGGCACGGCGGTGGCCGGCGCGCTGCTGGTCACCATCCTCGGCTTCACGGTCGCATCGTCGGTCGCGAGCCACCCGGAACTGCCCGACTCGCTGGTGGAACAGGTGAATCTCGATAACGTCAACTTCGTCAGCAACGACAATCTGCGGACCGCTCTCGAGGAGCAGACGGACGCGACCCCGGCACAGATCGACGCCGCGGTGGAGGTCAACGAGGACACGCGTCTGCGGACCCTGCGATTCGGACTGCTGTTCCTGGCCGCCGTGAGCGCGACCGCGATCATTCCGGCCGGCCGACTGCCGAACTACCGCAGGGAGGAGATCCCCGCACCCGGAGACGACGAAGGCGCGGCCTAGGCCGCGGCCTCGCTCTGGCGGGGTTTGATGCCCAGGCGGTCGGCGAACAGTCGCCGCTGGATGATCCAGCCCGCCACCGACAATGCGATCCACAGCGCGTTCGAGGTGATGCTGGCCGCTGCCGAGTCGGGACTGTCGACCCAGTTCAACGGCTCGAAGGCGCGCCCGACGCCGATCAGGACCATGCTGGCGCCGCCGATGGAGGTGAGCCACAGCAGTGCGCGTGCGCGGTACTTGTCGGCGCAGAACGCGGCCGCGACCGCGATGGCGACGATGATGATCGCGCTGGCCGCCCACGAATTGTCGCCGGGCTGAACCAGGTCGGCGAGGCGTGCGCCGCCCACCGCTCCGGTCAGGCCGCCCACGAAGTACGCGGCGAACCGGAAGATCAGCGAGCAGACCACCCAGGCCGACACCGCGCCGATCAGGCCGAACAGGAACATGGTCAGACCGCCGGCGTTGAACAGGCCGCTGACGATCCAGCCCAGACCGAATCCCGCGGCGATCACGCCCAGATGCACTGACCGCACCCCGTAGAAACACAGCAGCGCGCCGACTGCCAGGATCACCAAGCCGTTTGCATCAAACATCCTCGAGCCCTTCCGGTTCTGCCGTCGCGTCCGGCCGGACGCGATCGGCGCCGCGCCCGCGGTGGACAGGAACGTCAGAGTAGTCGAGAATCCCCCAGCCCCGAGCCGGATACCGCTGACGAGTCTTCCGTCTGACGGTAGGCGCGGAAATTACCGTAAATGGGTGAAATCGCCCTCGAAATCGGCTCTGCCGCAGAACAATGGGCGAATGGCGTGGTTCAGGGACGGGCAGGCGGTGAGACCGTTCGACCGTCCCGTCGTCCGCAATGCGTTGCCGCGCCGCACCGTCTACGCACTGCTCGACGAGTACCGGTCGACGCCGGTCACCGTGGTCTGGGCCCCGGCCGGGTACGGCAAGACGACCGCGGTCGCCGGATGGCTCACCGACCGCCGGCATCCGGCGGCCTGGGCCGATCTCGCCCGTGTCGGCGCCGACCCGGCCGCGCTCTGGTCGGCGGTGGTCACCGCCGTGGCCGAGATGGGCATCGGTGATCCCCGTGCGCTCGCCGCGATGATCGACTTCTCCGCGTGCTCGCCGGCGGAGGTGCCCGCGCGGCTGGCGTCGTGCCTGGCCGACTCCGGGCCCCTGCTGCTGGTGCTCGACGACCTGCACTCGGTCACCGGGCCGCGCGCACGAGCAGTTGCTGGAACTGGTGGACCGGATGCCCGACAGCGTGCGCATCGTCGCGGTGACGCGCCACGATCCGCCGTGGCCACTGCACCGCATGCGGGTGGAATCGGTGCTGAGCGAGGTCCGCGTCGACGAGATCCGGTTCGGTGTTCACGAGGCGGCGGCGCTGCTGGCGGATGCGTCGGTGACCGTCGGTCCGGACGACGTGGAGCGGCTGGTCGAGCGAACCGGAGGCTGGGCCGCCGGTCTGCGCCTCGCGGCCATCGGTCTGGCTTCGGCGGCCGATCCGCACGCGTACGCCACCGAGTTCTCCGGACGGGACGGATACGTCGCCGACTATCTGATGCGAGAGGTATTCCTCGGCGCACCGCTGCAATGGCGCTACTTCCTCACCAGGGTCTGCGTCGCCGACGAAGTGTGTCCGGAACTGGCCGCTGCTCTCGGCGGAGGTGAAGACAGCGGTGAGCGGCTGGCCGAACTCGCCGGTCTCAACATGTTCGTCCACGAGAGCGCAAACGCCCCCGGCTGGTACCGGCTGCACCCGCTCCTGCTCGATCTGCTCCGTTCCCGGATCACCGACCGGCGCGATCTGGCCACTTCGCATCGGGTGGCCGCGCACTGGTTTCGTGAACAAGGCATGCCCAGACGGGCGCTGGAGCATGCGATCGAGGCGAACGAGTGGGAGGCGGCCTCCGAACTCGTCGGCACCCACATCATCGCGTGGGCGATGGCGCGCCCGCCGGACTGGCTGTCGGCGACGTTGAGCCGAGTTCCGCGGGACGCGGTTCTCACTCATCCCGGGTTGGCGATCGGGGTGGCGACGGCCGAGGCCATGACGGGCCGGACCGCCGACCTGGACGAGTTGGCAGCGGCGGCGCACGGTCGCGTCTGCCGCCTCGAGGGCCGCAGGCGTCGCCGGTACGAGTTCCTGTTGGAATTGGTCGAGTTGGGATTGCGGCCGTGGATCGACGATCCGGCGGGGTTGCGGGCACGCTGCGATCGACTGCACCGGAACCCAGAGGCGCTGGCGACTTCCGGACTGGCGGACTGGGACGTGATTCGGACGGCGCTGGTCGGCAACCTCGGAGCCTGTGAGCTCTGGTCGGGGGATCGTGTGGCGGGCCGAGCCGATCTCGCCGACGTGCTGCGGTATGAGGGCGGCCCGCGGATTCTGCTTCCCGTTCTCAACGCCCGCGCGAACCTCGCGCTTCTCGAGTGGCAGGACGGAGACTTGTCGGCGGCTGAAACTCACGCCCGCCGCGCGGTCGCAGATGCCGACGAGCTCGGCAGTCCTCTCGCCGTCCAGGCCGGGGCCGCACATCTGGCGCTTGCGGGCATCGCGCTCGACCGGGATGACCTCGACGATGCGGCGACGTGGCTCGATTCGGCGTCCGCATCGGTCCACAGCCCCCACGCGACCGTGGTGCTGGTGGTCCTCCAGGCGCGGCTGATGATGGCGCGACGAGCCGTCGCCGAGGCGCTCCGGTTCGCCGACGAGGCACTTCGCGCGGCGTCGGTCCCGGGCGTTCCGGACTCGTTGGTGACCGTAGCGATCGGCACCCATGCGGTGCTGAGTCGGAACCGCCACCGCAGACGTGTCGGCATCCGCTTCGCGGGCGACGCGGACTCGATCCGGGGAATGGTGGCCGAGTGCCTCGACGTCGCGGCGAACAGCGGCGGAGGGTCGAGCAGGGATCAGCGACTGCGGGCCCTCGACCGAGCCCTGGGCATCGCCGCCGGTCATCGGCTTCGCCGGCCGTTCCTCGAACGAGGAGTCCACTTGCGCGAACTGCTGTCCGACCGGGTCGCCGGCGGCACGGAGCACAGCGGCTTCGCACTCGACCTTCTCAATCGGATTCCGGTCCGTACCGGCGGGCTCGTCGACGAGGCGGGCCGGCTGGTTCCGCGGCTGAGCGCCCGCGAGATGGATGTCCTCCGGCATCTGCTCGGTGCCACGACCACCGCCGAGATCGCCGATCGGCTGTTCATCTCGGTGAATACCGTCAAGACGCATCAGCGCGCGATCTACCAGAAGCTCGGGGCGCGGCCGTCGTGACGCGATAACGCGGGCGCGGGAGCTGAGGCTGATCTGACCGGGACCGAGCACGCCGGATTCTCCCGTGCCGTCGGAATCACTCGCAAAGGGTGTTGTGCGAGGGATGGCCGAGCGCGATGATGGGGGCGTAGACGATCAACACGATGGGAGTTCTCTCATGTCCGTTCCCGATCAACGCGAATCGCATCCGGTACGGCAGGGCCTCGCAGGCGGAGCCACGTTCGCCGCTGCGATCCTGCTCTTCGTCGCCGGTCTTCTCGGTCTGTTCCAGGGTATTTCGGCGGTCGTCAACGACGACCTGATCGTCGTCGGCCCGCAGTACGTTTACCAGTTCGACACCACCGCGTGGGGCTGGATCCACATCGTGGTGGGCGTCCTCGCGATGATCATCGCGATCGGCATGTTCACCGGTGCGGTGTGGGCGCGCGTCGCGGCCATCGTCATCGCATCGCTGTCGATCATCGCCAATTTCCTCTGGCTGCCGTACTACCCCTGGTGGTCCATCTTGCTCATCGCCCTCGACCTGGTCGTCATCTGGGCGGTCGCCACCTGGAAGTCCGCTTGATCGGCGGTAGGTGTCAGCGCACCGCTTGATCGACGGGTACGTCGCCGTCGGTGAACGCGATGTCCTTTCCTGTCGTCGACGGTGTCGCGAGGACCGCGGCGGCGACCAGTGCGACGTTCGCCCGCGACGTACCGGGATTGTCGGGTGAGCGCGTCGCGCCCGGGTCGATCGCGCCGGTCGGTTCGTCGAGCGTCAGCCGGCCGGGCATCAGAATTGTCCAGTCGAGGTCAGCCGAGCGCAGAGCCGTGTCAGCAGCGGCTTTGGCCTCGGCGTACGGGAAGAACGAGTCGCTCTCGGGCACGCCGTGATCGGGGCCGGCGCCGAGGTAGGAGACCATCACGAAGCGCCGAACACCCGCGGACTGCGCGGCGTGCATCGTGGCGATTGCCGCATCGCGGTCGACGGCGTACGTGCGTGCCGGGTCGCCGCCGCCCGCGCCCGCGCTGAAGACCACGGCGTCGGTGCCCGTCAACGCCTCGGCGATCTGACCCTCAGTCGAGTTCTCGATGTCGAGGATCAGTGCCCGTGCGCCCGTCGCCTCGACGTCTGCGGCATGGTCCGCGTTGCGGATGATCGACGTGACCGCGTCGCCACGCGCGATGAGCAGGGGAGCCAGGAGTAGGGCGATCTTTCCGTGACCGCCGATGATCGCGATGTGAGCCATGCACTCGACCGTACGCGTGCGTTACGCTCGCCGCCGGGTCGCGCGGCGTCGGGCGTCACCCCGCCGACGCGCCTACGCGGAGTCGGGCTACGGAACCACCAGCGGCTCCGCGGAGCGCGAGCGCGCGGAGACGTCGGCGGCCCAGCGGATGGGGCCGGCGGACGGTGTCCACCCGGTCAGCAATGACGAGACCTTCGCATCCATCCGGGTGCGCAACCGGTCGAACGAGTCGCGGTAGTCCTCGCCCACCTGGCCGAGCAGCAGCCACCACGCCCAGGCGACGGCGCCGGCGTTGGCGATGAAGTCGGGGATCACGGCGATACCGCGGGCGGTGAGATCCAGTTCGGCGTCGGCGGTGGTCGGAGCGTTCGCGGCTTCCACCACGATCCGCGCTCGGACGTCGCCGCACCCTGCGCCGGTGATCGCGTACGACACGGCCGCGGGGACCAGGATGTCGCACGCGGTCGCCAGAACTGCCTCGCGAGGCAGGCGCATCACCCGCGACGGCACCGCGGTCCGATCGATCTCGCCGTACTCATCCCGTGCGTCGAGCAGCCCGGGGACGTCGAGCCCGTCCGGGTCGTAGAGCGTCCCGGCGGCATCGGCCAAGGCCACCACGCGCGCACCGGCTTCGTGCAGATAGAACGCGGCGCCGCCGCCCATCGTCCCGGCGCCCTGGACCGCGATCGTCGTCTCCGGCACCGCCCAGCCGCGAACCCCGGCCGCGGCCAGAGCGGCCTGCGCGACGCCGTAGCCACCGACCACGTCGCCGAGGCGTCCTCCGGGCGCGTAGGCGTTGAGACCCGCGAAGACGCGGTCGGCGGTCGCGCGCGGGTCCGGCGACCGCTCGATCGCCGCGTGATACGACTGCCGCATCCCGAGACGGGCGAAGACGGTGTCGATCCGCTCCTGCGACACTCCGAGATCCTCGGCGGTGACCCACTGGTTGTCGAGGAAGGGACGCATCGCCTCGCAGTAGCGGGTCAGTACATCGACGGCCCGCGGATCCTTGGGATCGAAATCGATGCCGCCCTTCGCACCGCCGACGGGCAGGTCGAAGGCCGCCGTCTTGTTCGACATTCCGCGTGCCAGATCGGCCACCTCGTCGACGGTGCAACCCGCGCGCATGCGAGTTCCGCCGGTCGCCATCCCGTGCACCAGAGTGTCGATCACGAGGTAGCCCACGGCGCCGGTCTCGTCGTCGACCCATTCGATGCGCAGAAACGGCGGTCGACGCCCGCCGGAGCCGGGCGCGGGCAGGACGGTCTCGTGCAGAACGCCCTCGGTCGGGGGCAGACCGCCTGCGGCAGCCGGGTCGGTCGGGGTGAGCGTCATGGCCGGTCCTCCTCACGGTCGATCTCGCGGGTGCGTACATCCGCCGTCGTCCTCATCATCGGATTCCGGATGCGCCCGGGTCCATGTGGAATTTGTGAAGACGACCGTTCAGCTTTACCGATTAGGCTCGATGCATGGAGGTCTCGCTGCACCGCCTGAAACTGCTTCGGGAGCTTCGGTACCGCGGCACGGTCACCGCGGTGGCCGACGCCCTCCACTATTCGGCGTCCGCAGTGTCCCAACAGCTTTCGCTCCTGGAGCGGGAGGCGGAGACTCCGTTGTTCGAACGGCACGGACGCCGCATCTCACTCACCGAGGCCGGCATGGTGCTCGCCGATCACTCCGAGTCGATCCTCGACGCGGTCGAGAGCGCGGGCAACGCGATCGAATCACTGCGCGGTGCCTCGTCCGCCACGCTCCGCGCCGGCGTGTGGGCGTCGGTGGCGACGGGGCTCCTGCCGACCGGACTGGCGATTCTCGAACGGCGAGCGCCGGGAGTCTCGGTGCGGTCGGTGGAACTGGCGCCCGAGGCGGGTTCCGATGCGGTGCGCGACGGTTCGCTCGACCTCTCATTCGTCATCGACTACTCGAACTACGCGATGCCGCGGATCCGCACCCTGGAACGGCAGACGATCGCGGTGGAGCGGATGTACGTCGCGGCGCCCGCGGGTGCCGCCGGTCCCGACCCGATCGACCTCGCGGGACTGGCTGCCGACGCATGGATCCTGTCCGACTCGCGTTCGCACTTCGGCCGCGCGGTGCGCCTGGCATGCCGGGAGGCGGGATTCGAACCGGATGTGCGGCACGTCGTCGGCGAGCAGTCGACCGCGCTGGCGCTCGTCGCCGCCGGTCAAGGTGTGACACTGGTGTCCGACCTCGGTGGGATGACACCGCCGCCGGGCGCGGAGCTGACGCCGCTGGCCGGGAGATTCGAGCGCAACCTGTCGATCGCGTACCGCACCAGGGACTCGGACCGATCGTCGCTGCAGGCATTCATCGACGCGATGGCCGAGGCCGCGGTGGAAGTGGGACTCCGGGCTCCGGGCGGTCAGCGGCCGGGAACGTAACCGCGTTCCTTGTCGACGGCGGGCCCGGGATCGCGCCCTGCGGCATAGTCGGTCAGCATGCCGAGGAACTGGTCGGAGAGCGTGCCACGCCAGCCGATCACGTCGCCCGACATGTGCGGGCTGATGTGCGCGCCGGGCAGCGTCCACAGCGGGTCATCGGCGGGAAGCGGCTCGGTGTCGAAAACGTCGAGATGCGCCGAGAGCCGTCCGGCCGCGATCTCGGCGGTGAGCGCGGACTGATCCACCAGGGCGCCTCGCCCGACGTTGACGACGTGCGCGCCGTCGGGCAGCGCCGCCAACTGCCCGGCGCCGAGCATCCCCCGAGTCGTCTCCGTCAGGGGCGCGACCATCACCAGGTGGTCCACGTCGGTGAGGTGGGCGGCGAGGTCGGCCGAGTCGACGACCACGCCGAAGTCGGGATCGTCCTCGCGGGGCCGTCGGCCGGCACCGCGCACCTGCAGCCCCACGCGCCGCAGCAGCCGGGCCGTGGCTCGCCCGATGCCCCCGGTTCCGACCACCAGCGCACGGCGGCCGGCGACGCGCCGGGTCTCCCGGTGCACCCACCGCTCCTCGCGCCTGAACTCCTCGGTCTCGTGGAGGAGCTTGTCGTGCGCCAGAATGCAGGCCAGCACGTATTCGGCGATCGGCTCGTCGAAGACGCCGCGCGCATTGGTGACCCGTACGGACGACGACCGGAGCCCGTCGAACAGGATCGCGTCCACGCCGGCCGCGGCCACGTGCACCCATCGCAGCGCGTCCGCCGCGTGCCAGGCGCGCGACAGGGCGTCGGAGAAGATGTCCCAGACCAGCAGGACGTCGGCGCCGGGTAGCGCGTCGGCGAGGGTGCCGTCCGTCGCGGTGCGGATCTCGGCGATCCGGGCCATCGCGTCGAGGTCGGCTGGCGGCTCGACTCCGTCGGCGGTGAGCAGGACGACGATGGGTCTGCGGTCGGACATGGTTCCACCGTAACGGTCGCCAGATTGTCGACAATCCTACCGTTGACAGTCGATGTGCGGGGGGGACACACTGACCACATGAGCAGCGCGTCCCTGTCTCCGGTTCTGAAGCAGGCGACTCCGGTCGTCGTCGACCACGCGTCCGGATCGTGGATACACGGCACGGACGGCCGCCGCTATCTCGACTTCACCACGGGGATCGGTGTCACCAGCACCGGTCACTGTCATCCCGACGTGGTGGCCGCCGCGCAGGAGCAGTGCGCCAAGATCATCCACGCGCAGTACACGACGGTGATGCACCAACCGTTGTTGCGGCTCACCGAGAAGCTCGGCGAACATCTGCCGGACGGGATCGACTCGGTTTTCTACGCCAACTCCGGGTCGGAGGCGGTCGAGGCCGCGGTCCGGCTGGCGCGGATGGCGACGCGGCGCCAGTACATCGTCACGGTGCAGCGCGGATTCCACGGCCGCACCGTGGCCGCCGCCTCGCTCACCTCGGCGGGCACCAAGTTCTCGGCCGGGTTCGGACCGCTGATGGCCGGTGTCGCGACCACCCCGTTCCCCGACGCCCTGCGGCTGGGACTGTCGGAGGACGAGGCCGTCGACTACGCGCTCAAGGAGTTCGACTACCTCCTCGGCACTCGGATTCATCCCGACGAACTGGCCGCGGTTCTGATCGAACCCGTCCTCGGCGACGGCGGATACCTCGCGGTCCCGCCCGCATACCTCGCCGGCCTGCGCGAGCGGACCCGACGGCACGGCGCGCTGCTGGTGCTCGACGAGGTGCAGGCGGGCGTCGGTCGCACCGGACGATTCTGGGGGCATCAGCACACCGACGGGCTGGTGCCCGATGTCATCATCACCGCCAAGGGCATCGCCTCGGGGTTTCCGATCTCGGCGATCGCGGCGCCCGAGGCGATCATGGCGAAGGCCTGGCCGGGGTCGCAGGGCGGGACCTACGGCGGCAACGCGGTCGCGGCGGCCGCCGGCGTGGCCACGCTCGAGGTGATCGAACGGGAAGGGCTGGTGGAGAATGCGCGCGTACGCGGCGCGCAATTGCTCGACGGCCTGCGCGCAGGGCTCGACGGCGTCGATGAGATCTGCGACATCCGCGGAACCGGACTGATGCTGGCCGTCGAATTCGGCGATCCGACGGCCAATGCGGGGAGCCCGGACTCGGCCGAGGCGGTGCGGCTGGCGGGCGCCGTGCAGCGGGCGTGCATCGACGAGGACCTGCTGACCCTCACCTGCGGACCCATCGGGGCCATCGTCCGGATCATCCCGCCGCTGACCGTCACCGCAGACGAGGTCGCCACCGGCACGGAGAGATTCATTCGCGCCGTGGAGCGTGTAGTGGGAGGCTGATCTCATGACAGTCCCCGCCGCGCTGATCGATGCACTCCGCGCGGAAGGACTGGCCCCGGAGTCCTCTCCGCGGCGTCTCGCCGAGTACTCCTACGACGCCTCCAACTACCGCGTGGTGCCCGCGGCGGTGCTCTTCCCCCGGTCGGAGGGAGAGGTGTCCGCGGCGCTCACCGTCTGTCACCGTCTCGGAGTGCCGGTGACCGCCCGCGGAGGCGGCACCTCGATGTCGGGCAACTCGATCGGTGACGGACTGGTCATCGATCTCTCGCGCCACATGAACCGGGTGCTCCGCGTGGACGAGGAAGCGGGTACGGCCACGGCACAGGCCGGGGTGGTGCTCACCGCGCTGCGGGCAGCGGTGCACGCGTCCACCGGCGATCGCCTGACCTTCGCCCCGGACCCGTCGAGCCAGACCCGTGCCTGCCTCGGCGGGGCTGTCGGCAACGACGCCTGCGGCAACCACTCGGTGCGCTACGGCCGCACCGCCGATCACGTCGTCGAACTCGCCCTGGTCACCGCCGACGGACTGCGGGTCACCGCCACCCGCAACGGAATCAGGGCCACCGATCCCGCCGACACCCAGGCCGCGGCGCGCGCCGAACACCTCGAGTCGGAGTTGCGCGCGCTGGCCGCCGACCACCTCGCCGCCATCAGGACCGAGCTGGGACGCATTCCGCGGCAGGTGTCCGGCTATCACCTCAGGCATCTGCTTCCCGAGGAGGGCTTCGACGTCGCCCGTGCGCTGGTCGGCAGCGAGGGAACGTGCGGCGTCATCACCTCGGCCACGGTCGCGCTGGTACCGCGGCCCGCGACCACCTCGCTGATCGTGGCCGGATACGCCGACATCGTCGACGCGGCGCGCGACGTGCCGTTGCTGCTGCTCCACGGACCCACCGCCGTCGAAGGGGTCGACGAGGTGATCGTGGAGACGATGCGCCGCCGGCGCGGCGCCGACGCGGTGGCCGATCTGCCCTCCGGGCACGCATGGCTGTTCATCGAGACCGACCGCGGTGCCGACGCGGCCGATGAACTGGTGCACGAGCTGCGGACCGCCGGACACCCGGTCGACGTCCGCCAGGTGCACGATCCCGCGGAGCGCGCCGACCTGTGGCGCGTACGCGAGGACGGCGCCGGACTCAGCTCGCGGCTCACCGATCCCGCGACGGGCGAGACCATCTCCACCTGGCCCGGCTGGGAGGACGCCGCCGTGCGGCCGGACCTGCTGGCCGACTACCTCGCCGACTTCCGCGACCTGCTCGGCCGGCACGGTCTCACCGGCGTAATGTACGGCCACTTCGGCGCCGGCTGCATGCACATCCGAATCGACTTCGATCTGCGGACCTCGCAGGGGCGCACCGTGTTCCGCGAGTTCTGCACCGATGCCGCGCACCTCGTGGTGCGCTACGAGGGCTCGCTCTCCGGGGAGCACGGCGACGGACGCGCGCGGTCGGAGCTGCTGCCGATCATGTACTCCGACGAGATGCTGACGGCCTTCGACCGCTTTGCGTCGATCTGGGACCCTCGGGGCCTGCTCGCGCCGGGCGGACTCCGGGCCACCCGGCCGATCGACGCCGACCTCGCGCTGGCCGACGTCGACCCGCATCCCGCCCAGTCGTGCATCGGCATCGGACGGTGCCGGACTCACTCGGGCGGAGTGATGTGTCCGTCCTACCGGGCCACCGGCGACGAGAAGGACTCCACGCGCGGCCGCGCGAGGGTGCTGCAGGAACTGGTCCGGGGCGGTGCCGCCGCGGACTGGGACTCACCGATGGTCGCCGAATCGTTGGAGTTGTGTCTGGCGTGCAAGGCGTGCTCGTCCGACTGCCCGACGGGTGTGGACATGGCGGCGATGAAGTCCGAGGCGCTGCACCGCAGATATGCCCGACGGCTGCGGCCGCGGGCGCACTACACGCTCGGTCTGCTGCCCACGTGGCTGCGGTTCACCCCGTACGCCGCCGGACCGCTGAACCGGCTGCTGGCCTCGCGGGCCGGCCGCGCCGGTGCGCGGCTGGGCGGTCTGGCGCAGGGCCGGGTGCTGCCGCAGTTCGCGTCCGCAGCGCGGCTGCGCGCCGAACTCGGACGCGCTCCGGACAGTGTCGGCGCGCCCGGACCGGCCGAGGTGGTGCTGTTCCTCGACTCGTTCACCCGGGGGCTGCGTCCGGAGGTGGCCGGTGCGGCTGTCCGGGTGCTCGGCGGCGTCCACGCCGCGGTCGCCTGCAGCGAGCACCACTGCTGCGGGCTCACTCAGATCACCACCGGTCGGCTCGACGCCGCCCGCAGGACGTTGCGGCGCACGGCCCGGCATCTCGACGCCCTCGACCCGGAGGCGCCGATCGTCGTCGTGGAGCCGAGCTGCGCCGCGGCACTGCGCGAGGATCTGCCGCGACTGCTCTCGGAGGAGTCGGTGGGTGCGGCCGATGCGGAGCGGGCACGCCGCGTGGCGGCGCGCGTACGATCGGTGGCGGTGCACCTGGGGCGCCTCGCAGAGGAAGGGCGTGCGCCACAGTGGCCGGACGGACCACCTGAGGCGGTGGTGCTTCAGACTCACTGCCACGAATACGCGACCTTCGGAAACCGGGTCCAGCGTGCGACGCTCACCGCACTCGGCGTCGGCAGCATCGTCGAGGCGACCGGGTGTTGCGGTGTGGCAGGCGATTTCGGTTTCACCGCCGGTCATGAGGAGGTGTCGGACGCGGTGGCCGAGCAATCGCTGGCGCCCGCACTGCGGCGTCATCCCGACACTCCGGTGCTCACCGACGGCTTCTCGTGCGCCACCGCGATCCGTCGCCTCGCCGTCACCGATCCGGTCGCCGGCGGAGCCACGGGCGCCGACCGGCGAGGACGGCATCTGCTGGAACTGCTCGACCCGGACCCACTCGAATCGCACTCCGCCGACCCCGCGGCCGGCGGGGGAGGACCCCGATAGCTCAATCATCACAGGAGGTATGTCATGACCCGTTCCGTCGCCGACATCATCGCCGGTCTAGGCACCGGCATCCACATCGACGGACGCTGGCGCCAGGCGTCTTCCGGCAGCACGTTCGACGTCGAGAACCCGGCCACCGGAGAGGTGCTGGCGACGCTCGCCGACGGTGGCGAGAGCGATGCGGTCGCGGCGATCGACTCGGCGGCGGCACACCAGCGCGAGTGGGCGGCGACCCCCGCGCGCGAGCGGTCGGAGATCCTGCGGAGAGCGTACGAACTCCTCACCGAACGGGCTGACGAGGTCGCGGCGGTGATGACCGCGGAGATGGGCAAACCGCTGGCCGAGTCCCGCGGCGAGGTGGCGTACGGCGCCGAATTCTTCCGCTGGTTCGCCGAGGAGGCCGTGCGGATCCGCGGCGATGCGCGGCGCAGTCCCGACGGCAAGTCGCGGATCATCGTCACCCAGGAACCGGTGGGACCGTGCATCCTGATCACGCCGTGGAACTTTCCGCTCGCGATGGTCGCGCGAAAGATCGGGCCGGCCATCGCCGCCGGTTGCACGATGGTCTACAAGCCGGCCAGCCTCACCCCGCTGACCTCCCTGTACGTCACCGATCTGCTGCGCGAGGCGGGGCTGCCCGACGGAGTCCTCTCGGTGGTCTGCACCTCGTCGGCCGGCTCGGTCGTCGAGCCGTGGATCGATTCGGGCAAGGCGCGCAAGCTGTCGTTCACCGGCTCCACCGACGTCGGCAAGTCGCTGCTCGAACAATGCGCCCGCGGAGTGCTGCGGACGTCGATGGAACTGGGCGGCAATGCCCCGTTCATCGTCTGCGAGGACGCCGATCTCGATGTCGCGATCGAGGCAGTCCTCGCGGCCAAGATGCGGAACATGGGCGAGGCGTGCACGGCCGCCAACCGGATCCTGGTGCACCGTTCGGTGATCGGAGACTTCGCCGGGCGGCTGACTACCCGGATGTCGGAGCTGACCGTCGGAGACGGGGCGGTCGACGGCACCGATGTGGGTCCGTTGGTGAACCGCGCCGCCGTCGACAAGGTCGACGATCTGGTGCGCGACGCCGTCTCCCGCGGTGCGGAGGTACTGTGCGGCGGCGAGCGGCCCGAGGGGCGCGGATGGTTCTACCCGCCGACGGTCCTGACCGGCGTCGCGTCCGACGCCGAGATGGTGCGCACGGAGATCTTCGGGCCGGTGGCCGCGTTGGTGCCGTTCGACTCCGACGACGAGGCCGTCGAACTCGCGAACAACACGGAGTTCGGTCTCGTCTCCTATGTGATGACCGAGTCCGCGGATCGCGGCTTCTCCATCGCCGAGCGACTGGAGACCGGGATGGTGGGATTCAACACCGGGCTGGTCTCGAATCCCGCGGCACCGTTCGGCGGCGTGAAGCAATCGGGTCTCGGCCGGGAGGGCGGATTCTCCGGCATCGACGAGTTCTTGGAGACCAAGTACGTGGCGATGCCGGTGCGGAACGCGACCTAGGCCCGCTACGGCAGGTGGCCGGCGGCCGGTTCGGCTGTGCCGCCGGTCAACCGGGCCAGCCCGTCGCTCATGTGCGCTTCCAGGACGGCGACCGCACGAGTCCGGTCGCCGGCGCGAACGGCGTCGGCGATCTCGCGGTGCTCCGACACCCGGTCCGAGCCAGGAGCGTATGTCGGCGCCATGGCCCGAAGACACATGCTCGTCTCGACGATCACCGTCTCGTGCACCCGCGAGAGCCGGTCGCTCTCGGCGGACTCCACGATGGTGCGGTGGAACTCCAGGTCGGCGGCCATCATCGCAGGGGAGTCGCGTCTCGTCGCAGCCGCCGACATCCGCGCGACCACGGCGTCGAGACGGTCGGCGCATGACGGCCCCGTTCCGGCCGCGAGGATCCGCTCCACCGCGGCGCGTTCGATCGTCGTACGCAGCAGGTACATGTCGGCGACGGCGTCGGCGGTCAGTTCGGGAACGAACAGGCCCCGATTGCGGCGCGAGACCAGCAGCCCCTCCTGCGTGAGCCGCTGCATCGCCTCGCGCAACGGTCCCCGGCTGACTCCGAGCTGCTTCGCCAGGGTGGCTTCGCCGAGTTGGGATCCGGGCGGGAACTCTCCGGCGGAGATCGCCCGGCGCAGGGCGCGGGCGATGATCGCGGGGGTCGATTCCTGGACGACGGGTTCCAACGAACTCGCCGGACGGTCGCTCGCTGTCATCACGCTTCCCGTCATCCCGCTTCCCGTCTTCACGCTTCTTCGGAGCATGCGTGGATCCGCGGTCGCGGTACGCGGTCGGCGACTGCCGCCTGCAACGCGGCTCCCGCCCGCATCACCAGCAGATCGGCGAAGCGCGGTCCGATGAGCTGAGCGCCGACCGGAAGGCCGCTGTCGGTGACGCCGCACGGCACCGACAGTGCGGGTTGCTGAGTCATATTGAAAAGGTAGGTGTACGGCGTCCACGAGGTCCAGTCGTCGTCGGGCCATCCCGGAGGGACGTCGCTCCCGACCGGGAATGCCGGCACGGGGGTGGTGGGAGTCAGCAGCAGGTCGTAGTCCGTGTGCAGTGCGCCGAGTTGGACGCCGAGCGCCATCCGCACGGCGACGGCGTCGAGGTAGTGCTGCGCGGTGAACTCCGAATGCCGGTGCAGGGCCGCGCGAAGGGAGGGGTCGATCCGGTCGGACACATCGTCGCCGAACGGCTTCAGAACGGCCGCGGCTCCGGCGAACCAGAGGACGTGGAAGGCATCGGCCGGGTCGGCGAGTTCCAGCGTCACTTCCTCGACCCGCGCGCCGAGGCTCTCGAGCGTCCGTGCCGCGGCGCTCACCTCTCGCTCGACGTCTCGATGGTTGGTGCCGAAGCCGAGGTCGCGGCTGTACGCGATCCGCAGGCCGGAAAGCGGGCGGTCGGCGCGGGTGCCCTCGAGCACGGCCGCGAGAAATCCCCCGGGCTCGGGGGCCGTCGCCTGTGCCGGCACCGCGGACCAGTCGCGGTAGTCCGGCCGGACCAGCACATCCATATACGCGGCGGCGTCCGTGACAGTTCGGGTCATCGGACCGGCGTGCGCGAGGGTCCCGAACGGGCTGGACGGGTACATCGGCACCACGCCGTAGGTGGGTTTCAGCGCGACCGTTCCGGTGAAGGATGCGGGGATCCGGACCGACCCGCCGCCGTCGGTGCCGACCGACAGCGGGCCGAGTCCGGCGGCGACGGCGGCCGCCGACCCGCCGCTGGATCCACCGGGAGTCAGTGCCGGGTCGTAGGGGTTCCGCGTTATCCCGGTCAGCGGAGAATCGGTCACCGCTTTCCACGCGAACTCGGGTGTGGTGGTCTTGCCGAGGACCACGCAGCCGGCATCGCGCGTCGCGGCCACAGCGGGGGCGTCGTCGGTCGGAGGGGCGGCCGCCTGCCCGTCTGCCAGCAGTCGCGAGCCGCGGAGCGTCGGGTGGTCCGCGGTGAGGAAGATGTCCTTGATCGTCACGGGTACGCCGTCGAGCGGGCCGAGCGGATCGCCGTGCCGGTAGCGTTGCTCGGCGGCGCGCGCCGCGGCACGGGCTCCCTCGGGATCCACCAGGCAGAAGGCGTTCAGCGCGGGGTCGAGGCGGGTGATCGCAGCAAGAGCTTCTTCGGTCGCCTCCACCGGCGAGAGGGTGCCGGCGCGATAGGCCTCGGTCAGCTCCAATGCGGTGAGTGCGCAGGTGCTCGCGTGCGGTGTGCTCATGACATCGACCGTCTCTCTCGATCGCGGTCTGTTGATTGTCGACAATCCTACGCAGGCGAGTCGGTTCGTCAAGGGTCTCCGGCCTGTGCGGGGTAGTCTTCTGAAAATGCTGCCCGCCGCGGGCCGGCGACGCCCGGCGCTACGACCTGCACGTCTGATCCTGATCGGCTTCGTTCTCGTCATCGTCGCCGGAACCGTGCTGCTGACGCTTCCGACGTCGTCGGCCGACGGACGGGGCACGGGCCTGGTGGCGGCGTTGTTCACCGCGACGTCGGCGACCTGTGTCACCGGGCTCTCGGTCGTCGACACCGCCGAGCACTGGTCGGGCTTCGGCCAGGTGGTCATCCTGGTGTTGATTCAGGTGGGCGGACTCGGGGTGATGTCGCTGGCGACGATCTTCGGTCTGCTCATCGCACGGAGGGTGCGGCTGCAGACACAGATGGCGGCGCAGCGGGAATCGAAGTCCACGGTGTTCGGCGACGGCCGGCGGGTGATTCTCGGGGTGATCGGCACCACGGTGGTGATCGAGGCCGTGGTCGCGGCGATTCTCGCGGTCCGGTTCGCGACCGGCTACGGCGAGTCGACGGGGCGTGCCGCCTACCTCGGCGTCTTCCATGCGGTCTCGGCGTTCAACAACGCCGGGTTCGCCCTCTTCAGCGACAACCTCGTCGGCTTCGTCGGCGATCCGTGGATCATCGTGCCCGTTTCGGCGGCGCTGATTCTCGGCGGACTCGGTTTCCCCGTGCTCTTCGAGCTGGCGCGCGAGATGCGCCGCGCCGGACTGAGGCTGCGGGGTGTGGGCCGCGCCGCCCGGCTGCGGCTGTCGTTGCACACCCGGATGACACTGGTCACCTACGCGGCGCTGGCCGTGGTCGGCGTGGTGGCGCTGACCGCCACGGAGTGGACCAATCCGGCCACGCTGGGCCATCTGGGACTCTCCGACAAGCTGCTCGCCGGCATGTTCTCCGGAGTCTCGCCGCGCACGGCCGGATTCAACAGCGTCGACGTCGGCTCGATGAAGTCGAGCTCGCTGCTGGTGACCGACGTCCTGATGTTCATCGGCGGCGGCAGTGCGGGTACCGCGGGCGGCATCAAGGTCACCACCTTCGCGATCCTCGGCTACGTGATCTTGAGCGAGATCCGGGGTGAGCCGAGCGTACATGCGATGAGGCGGCGGATCGGGCCGGACGTCCAGCGGCAGGCGATCACCGTCGCGCTCCTCGGCGTCGGCGCGGTCGTCGCCGCCACGCTCGCGCTGATGTACCTCACCGACTACACCCTCGATACGGTGCTGATCGAGACGGTGTCGGCGTTCGCCACCGTCGGACTGTCGACGGGGATCACGCCGGATCTTCCCGGCGCGGCGCAATTGTTTCTGGTCGGGTTGATGCTGCTCGGCCGCCTCGGTCCGATTACGCTGGGATCGGCTCTCGCGCTGCGGGAGAAGGCCCGCAGATTCGAACGACCCGAGGAGCGCCCGATCGTTGGCTAGGTTCAGAAGGACTCGCGACGACGAGCGGCGCGTGGCCGTCATCGGTCTCGGCCGGTTCGGGGCGTCGCTGGCGATCGAGCTCGTGAATCAGGGCGTCGAGGTGCTCGCGATGGACAGCGATCCGGCCCTCGTGCAGCGATACTCCGACGACCTGCCGAACGCCGCGGTGATCGATTCGACGGATCCACAGGCGCTGCGCCAGTTGGGCGTCGAGACGTTCGATCACGTGATCGTCTGCATCGGGGCCGACCTCGAGGCCAGTGTCCTGACCGCGTCGGTGCTCGCCGATCTGGAGGTTCCCGACATCTGGGCGAAGGCCTTGTCGCGTCAGCACGGGAGCATCCTCACTCGCGTCGGCGCCCATCACGTCGTGCTGCCGGAGCACGAGATGGGCGAGCGAGTGGCGCATCTCGTCATCGATCGGCGGCTGCTCGACTACGCGGAGTTCGACCACGAGTTCGCGATGGGGAAGTCGTCGGTACCGCACGACCTCGTCGGTCTCGATCTCAAGTCGAGCCGAGTGCGGAGCACCTACGGCGTCACCATCGTCGCGATCAAGAAGGGTGACGGCGCGTTCGAGTTCGCCGGCGTCGACACCGTGGTTCATGAGGACGATGTGTTGATCGTCGCGGGTCCGAGGCGGGCCGTGGAGCGGTTCGCGGACAACAAGTGAGCCCAGAGCTCGAAATTCGCCGATTTCTCCCATAACTCCTGGTCGGGCCGGGTATTCACGGCGAACGCCGACAACTGTCCAGATAACGGTTTTGTAACGAAAACCCGTCATTCTGTGATGGATCTGACACGAGGGCGCAACGTGATTAACGCGTTCGGTTGACAACTGATCGGACGACCTCCCCGATAGAGAAAAGAGTAGAAAATGGCAGACGGCCCGCTTCGCCTCGAAATCGACTTCTTGACCCCGATCATGGACGCTCTCGGTTCCAGCGGCGGCAGCAGCGGTGGAGACACCCCGGCGACGCCGTAGTTCGAGACGACGTAGCTCGATTCGACGAGAGGTCGCTTCGCTCATTGCGAAGCGGCCTCTCGGCTTTCTTCCGGCACCCGGTGCGGTCGAGCACCGGATCGCAGCGATGGGACCGCATGAATGACCGAGATCGTCACCCTTGATGACACCGACCTGACCGAGGCCGTGCGGCTCGCCGCCCACGGGATCCGGGAGATTCCGCTCTACCAGTGGTTGCTGGGCGAGCACGTCGGCGATTCGGACAAGCGGGAGTGGCTCGCTCGCCTGCTCCTTCGTCCGTTGCTGAGAGTCGGGTGTGTCACGGGCGCCCGCAGCGACGGGCGGCTGGTCGGAGTACTCGTCTGGCAGCCGCACGACGTCGATCTGTCGCCAGACGGTGAGCCGCCGCTCACTCCCGCGGACGTCGAGGTGGCGGCACGTACACCGGGTCTGCGCGAGAGGTTGGCCGAGCTCTGGACACAGCCGCCGCTGTGGTCGCCGGTCGAGGACGCGGTCAACTGCACCCTCACCACGGTCGAACCCGGGGGACGCGGCGGTCGCACGCTCATCGACATGATGCGGGTCGTCGAGCGATACTGCGCCGAGCGCGACAGGCCTTTTTACGCCTGGACCGGCTCGCCGGAATTGCGGGACTGGTTCGTGGCGGGTTGGGCGGCCGAGCCCTTCGCGACCACCGATTGGCACGGTAGGACGATGTACGGAGTCCTGTCCGGTCGTCCCCCGGTTCCCGCGGCGGTGCCCCGTGAACGCGACGCGGTGTGACCGGTACGGACCGCACCGTCGTCTGCCGGCAGCAGGATCACGTCCAGCAGCAACGCGGCGGACGCCATCAGGAGTGCTGCGTCCAGGTAGTGGCACGCCATCGCGCCGATGTAACCGGGTCCGCCCCAGGCGTTGACCGTGAAGTTCGGGTCGAGCCCGCCGATGACCTGGACGCCGGCGCGGTATACGCAGAACACGAGCAGTGCGGTGGGCGGGAGGGCGGCCGCGAGGCGCCAACGGCTCTGCCCCGCGGCTGAGGCTCTGAGCGTGCGTCGGACACGAAGAGCCGCCCGTCGTCCGAGAGGCAGCAGGACCGCCGGTCTGCGGCGACCCGTGCGACGGCGATGGATGCCGACGGCCATCGCGAGAGCGGCCGCGAGCCCGGCCAGTACCGCGTGTTGCCACCACGCCGATGTACCGGCCTGATGCTGCTCGTGGACGGGCGAGCGCCCGGCGTAGAGGAGTGCACCGTGAATCAGTCCCGCCACGAAAGCGGAACCGAACAGGGCTGCCGACAGCGACGAGATGTGGGAACGACTGCTGCAGGGACGTGAAGTGGAAATGGTCATGACTCAACGGTGCCGCCGGCGGTCTCGGCTGTCGTCGGCTTACGAGCCGGTTTCTCGGCGGTACTCCGAGACGATCCGCTAGCCGGGGTGGTACCGGGGGAGGACGTCAGGCGAGGACTCCGGAATGACGCGGCCGGAGTCTCATCCTTTCTAGATTGAGAGACATGGCAGATCCCGTGCATCCGTCGACAGTGCCGTCGGCGCGACCGCCGTGGCACGTTCGAATCGAGAACCGGTTGGGCGCCGGCGGATTCGCGATGCTGGTGGATCTGACGATCGCAATCACGTGCTTCGCGCTGTTCACCGGGCCACTGCTGCTCGGGGTGGTCGACCGTCACGGGTCTCCGGCCGCGCAAGCCGCGTTCGGGGCGCTGGCCGCGGCTCCGCTGATACTTCGACGGCGACGCCCCGTCGCGGTTCTGTGCGTGATCACCGCGGTGTCGGTGGCCGCGATGCTGTTACGCGTGCAGTTCACGCCGTTCGTATCCGATGCCGGGCTTGTGTTCCCGATCGCCGTCTACACGGTTGCGGACCGCTGCGCGCGTCGGCTGTCGGCGGTGGTCACTGCGGGCGCGGTGTTGGTCGTCTCGCTCGGCGGAGCGGTCGCCTTCTCGCTGCACCCCGAGATCGAGCAGGACGCGGTTCACCTGCTTCTCGCCGTCCCGGCCTGGATCATCGGCGACGCGACGCGGAGCCGACGGAAGTTCCAGGCTCGGGTGCGGGAACAGGAACGGCTGTCGGCGCTGGAGCGGCAGCGTCGATTGCGAGCCGAGGACCATCTCCGCCTCTCGCGCGAGGTCCACGATGTCGTCTCGCACGGGCTGAGCATGATCGTCGTCCGTGCCGGGATCGGCCGAGTGGTCTTCGACGAGCAGCCCGAGGAGGCACGTCGCGCACTCGCGACCATCGAGACTGCGGGCCGCTCGGCACTGTCCGATCTCCGCGGACTGTTGCGCGAGATCCGCGAAACTGCGCCGGACGACGCGGCTGCGGCCCCCGGGTTGGCCGACCTCACCGCGCTCGCGGCGCAGATCAGCGACGATGGGGTGGTCTCGGTGAGTGTCGTCGAGGACGGACCGCCGAGGTCGTATCCGCCCGCGGTGGAACTCTCCGGATATCGAATCGTTCAGGAGGCCGTCACGAACGCCGTCAAGCATGCTCCGGGCGCCGCGGTGACCGTCCGGCTCACCCACCGTCCGGACCACCTGTTGCTGACCGTGTCCGACGACGGCGGACACGGGGTGCCGTCCGATCCGGTCGGTGCCGGGCTCGGCCTCGCCGGAATCGGTGAGCGCGTCGAACTCCTCGGCGGGGACGTCGTCGCCGGTCCAGATCCGGACGGTGGATTCACTGTCCGGGCACGACTGCCCGTGCGGGTGACGGACGCGGCGGGCGCGCCGTGAACGATCCCGCGGACACGACCACCGTGCTGGTGGTGGACGACGAACAGCTCGTGCGCGCCGGATTCCGGCTGCTGATCGACTCGGCGTCCGACCTGACCGCTGTCGGTGAAGCCGGGGACGGAGGCGAGGCGGTCCGCGCCGCCCGCCGGCTTGCGCCCGACGTGGTGGTGATGGACATCCGGATGCCCGGCATCGACGGAATCGAGGCCACCCGTCTGATCGTCGCGGACGACGCCGCGGCCCGAGTGCTGATCGTCACCACGTTCGACGACGACGAATACGTCTTCGCCGCGCTCCGCGGCGGGGCCAGTGGGTTCCTGCTCAAAGACACGCCGCCGGAGCAGATGCTGGAAGCGATTCGCACCGTCGCCCGCGGTGATGCGTTGCTCTCGCCGTCGATCACCAGGCGACTCATCACCGAGCTCGGGCGTTCGCCGGAGCGGCCGGCGGTGCGCAGCGGTGAACTCGACCGTCTCACCGACCGCGAGCGGGACGTGTTCGAACTGGTCGCCGCAGGACTGTCCAATGGTGAGATCGCCGACCGCCTGCACCTGGGGATCACCACTGTCAAGACTCATATAGGACGACTGCTCACGAAGCTCGATGCCCGCGACCGCGTGCACTTGGTCATCTGCGCGTATGAGAACGGCGTCGTCGCGGCGCAGCGCGAACGGTAGAGGTCGGCGTTGCCGCATTCGACTGCATAGTTTAGCCTTGCCTAAATTGTGTCGCGCGGTGGTGCGCGATCGGACAGCCGGGCAGACGGTTGTCCAGGGGCGATCAGGAGTGCAGGAAGAATGAGTCGGAGAACAGGTCAGTCGGGTACCGGTGTCAATTCGCCGACGGTGATCGCCGCGGCCGGTCTGGCTGCCGTGATCTCGTCCCTGATCGTCGTGGTCGGCGTGGTCGCCATGATGCTCAGCGGTGCCGCTCCCACGACTGCTGCGCAATCGCCTGCCACCGTGGTGAGTCTCGGTGACACCCAGCAGGCCCCTGCGGTCCAGGGCGGAACGCAGACCCCGGCGGCCACGGCCGACGCGTCGGCGTCGGTCGCCGAAGACGCGCCGGCGACCGACGAGCCCGGACTCGCACCCGGAGCCCCCGTCGTCGCCACCAGGCAGCAGGCGCCGACGACCGCTCAGTCGCAGGGATCCGGTCCCACTCCGCCGACGCTCGCCGAGTTCAACAGCCAGTTGACGACGCTGTCCGGCAATTCGTCGTCCGCTCAGAAGGCGAAGCTCCTCGAGGGCGGTTCCCGCGCGGTCGGTCCCATCTCGAAAGTGCTGTACCTGGTGAAGCAGTATTCGTACACCGGCTTCCGGTACCAGGTGGTGGGCCCGTTGACGCAGAACGGCACCACGGCGAACGCCCGACTGCAGATGACCCTTCCGGGGTCGGGCTCGCGCTATATCCCGCTGCGGTGGGTGTGGAAGGACAGCGCATGGAAGCTGTCCGACAAGTCGGTGTGCGACATCTCCGCGTACGCACAGATGCCGTGCAGCTTGTGACGGTGTGACGCGGCTGGAAGCGCGATGCGTGCTCCGGACGAAACGTTCGTCGAAGCGCGGCGTCGAAGACTCGTCGACGTCGGACGACAGTTGCAGGTGGGGCTACATTCGACCTGTGTCCTGTATCACTGACAACCCCTGGGGTTTAGTGGAATGGACTCAACTTTCAGATAGTTGAACTACTCGAGAGGCAAACCTGAGCCTCGTAGACTTAGGTTCGGCAGTGCCGAACCGGACAGCTCAACAGAAAGGCGAATGTCAGTGGACAGCTTCACCCCCACCACCAAGACACAGGCTGCACTGCAGGCTGCCGTCCAAGACGCGGCCGCGGCGGGCAACCCCGACGTGCGGCCGGCCCACATCCTCGTCGCACTCCTCGAGCAGACCGACGGCATCGCATCGCCGCTGCTCAAGGCGGTCGGCGTCGACCCCGTGCGGATCCGGAACGAGGCCAAGACCCTCGTCGACCGGGCTCCGACCGTGTCGAGTGCGAGCGCGCAGCCGCAGCTGAGCCGCGAGTCCATCGCGGCGATCACCGCTGCGCAGAAGCTGGCCACCGAACTCTCCGACGAGTACGTCTCGACCGAACATTTGATGGTCGGACTGGCCACCGGTGAGTCGGAGACTGCACGACTGCTGGCCGGCGCAGGCGCCACGCCGGAGGCACTGCGTGACGCGTTCGTGTCCGTCCGGGGCACAGCGCGCGTCACCAGCGAGAACCCGGAAGCGACGTACCAGTCGCTGGAGAAGTACTCCACCGACCTCACCAAGCGCGCTCGCGAAGGCGAGCTCGACCCGGTGATCGGCCGCGATTCCGAGATCCGCCGCGTGGTCCAGGTGCTCTCGCGCCGTACCAAGAACAACCCGGTGCTCATCGGCGAGCCGGGCGTCGGCAAGACCGCCATCGTGGAGGGTCTGGCCCAGCGCGTGGTGGCCGGCGATGTCCCGGAGTCGTTGCGCGGCAAGACCGTCATCTCGCTCGACCTCGGTTCGATGGTCGCGGGCGCCAAGTACCGCGGCGAGTTCGAGGAGCGGCTGAAGGCGGTCCTCGACGAGATCAAGGCGTCGGACGGACAGATCATCACGTTCATCGACGAGTTGCACACCATCGTCGGTGCCGGTGCGACCGGTGAGTCCGCGATGGACGCGGGCAACATGATCAAGCCGATGCTCGCCCGCGGTGAGCTGCGGCTGGTCGGTGCCACCACGCTCGAGGAGTACCGCAAGTACATCGAGAAGGACGCGGCCCTCGAACGCCGGTTCCAGCAGGTGTACGTCGGTGAGCCGTCGGTGGAGGACACCATCGGCATCCTTCGCGGACTCAAGGACCGGTACGAGGTGCATCACGGCGTGCGCATCACCGACTCGGCTCTGGTGGCTGCCGCGACGCTCTCCGACCGCTACATCACGTCGCGGTTCCTGCCCGACAAGGCGATCGACCTGGTCGACGAGGCCGCGTCACGGTTGCGGATGGAGATCGACTCGCGTCCGGTCGAGATCGACGAGGTGGAGCGCATCGTCCGGCGCCTGGAAGTGGAGGAGGTCGCCTTGGAGAAGGAGACCGACGCCGCGTCCAAGGAACGACTCGAGGCATTGCGCCGCGAGCTGGCCGATCACCGCGAGAAGCTCAACGAGCTGTCGGCCCGTTGGCAGTCGGAAAAGACCGCCATCGACGCCGTCCGCGATGTGAAGGAGGAACTGGAGCGTCTGCGCGGCGAGGCCGAGCGGGCCGAGCGCGACGGTGATCTCGGGAGGGCCGCCGAGCTCCGGTACGGCCGGATCCCCGGCCTCGAGAAGGAGTTGGAGGCCGCGATCGAGAAGAGCGGCACCGATCCCGACGAGGACGTGATGCTGCAGGAGGAAGTCGGTCCCGACCAGGTCGCCGAGGTGGTCTCGGCGTGGACGGGCGTGCCCGCGGGCAAGATGCTCGAGGGTGAGACGGCCAAGCTGCTGCGCATGGAGGACGAGCTGGGCAAGCGAGTCATCGGTCAGCTCGAGGCGGTCAAGGCCGTCTCCGACGCGGTCCGACGCGCTCGCGCGGGCGTCGCCGATCCCAACCGTCCGCTGGGCTCGTTCCTGTTCCTCGGTCCCACCGGAACCGGCAAGACCGAGCTGGCGAAGGCCCTGGCCGAGTTCATGTTCGACGACGAACGAGCGATCGTCCGGATCGACATGAGCGAGTACGGCGAGAAGCACAGCGTCGCGCGGCTCGTCGGTGCGCCTCCCGGGTACGTGGGGTACGAAGCCGGTGGCCAGCTGACCGAGGCGGTGCGTCGTCGTCCGTACTCGGTGGTCCTGTTCGACGAGGTCGAGAAGGCTCACCCGGACGTCTTCGACGTGCTGCTGCAGGTGCTCGACGAGGGGCGGTTGACCGACGGTCAGGGACGCACGGTGGACTTCCGCAACACCATCCTCATCCTGACGTCCAACCTGGGCGCCGGCGGTGACAAGGATCAGGTGATGGCGGCCGTCCGCGCGGCGTTCAAGCCGGAGTTCATCAACAGGCTCGACGATGTGGTCATCTTCGACTCTCTCTCGCCCGAGCAGTTGGTCCGGATCGTCGACATCCAGCTCGACAACCTGGCCAAGCGTCTGCACCAGCGTCGTCTCGAACTGGAGGTGACGCCGAAGGCCAAGGAATGGCTGGCCGAACGCGGATTCGATCCGCTCTACGGTGCGCGTCCGCTGCGTCGCCTGGTGCAGCAGGCCATCGGCGACCAGCTCGCGAAGGCGTTGCTGGCCGGCAGGGTACGCGACGGCGACACCGTCCCGGTGGACGTCAGCGGCGACGGTGAGACCCTCGTGGTCGGCTGAGCCGAGCCTCGTTGAATCTCATCGGTTGAGTTCCGCCGGTTGAGCGGTACCGATGGAATCGCACAGAGGTCCCGCACTCGGGTTTCGAGTGCGGGACCTCCGTCGTGTGGGATGGATCAGAGGTTCGCGGCCAGGAAGGGAATGACCTTCTCCAATGCCGCACCCGCACCCCGCGGCTGGTCGTACAGGTCGTAGTGCGAGACGCCGGGGAGCACCACCAGTTCCTTGACCTCGGACGCCGCGCGGCGGTTGATCTCGAATCCGTCGCGGTAGGCGCCGAATGCTCCGGGCTTGTCGCCGACGACGACCATGACCGGCTGGGTCAGCAGCGTCTCGGCGAAGGCGAAGGCGTCCCACACCATGGCCGACGCGCCGTGTGCGACGTCGAAGATCGCCTTGCCGTTCGCGGACTGTCCGCGCGGGGTGCAGTAGTAGTCGTAGGCCTCGACGACGTCGATGTCGCCGATCTGCTGCGCGGCCTCGGCCGATGGCGGCAGAGCAGCACTGATCGCGCCCTCGGCTCCCGCGGCCTCGGCGGTGCGCTGCTCGGCGATCTGCTTGAGCGCGGCCACCGGGCCGCCGGCTGCCGCCGCGTTCTCGCGGACCATGCGACCGTAGTTCACGCCGGTGATCGAGACGACTGTCTTGATCTGCTTCTCACTCTGCGCCGAAGCGAGCACGTATCCGCCGCCGCCGCACACACCCAGCGCGCCGATTCGGTCGGTGTCGACGTAGGGGAGCGTCGTGAGGTAGTCGACCACCCGGCGGAAGTCCTCCACACGCTGGGTCGGATCCTCGATCAGCCGTGGGGTGCCGCCGCTCTCACCCTGAAAACTGGCGTCGAAGGCGATGACCACGTAGCCCTCGTCGGCCAGGCGCGTGGCGTAGATGTTGCCCGCTGTCTGCTCCTTGCAGCTGCCGATCGGATGCGCGCTGATGACGGTCGGGTACTTCTTGGATTCGTCGAACGACGGCGGAAAGTAGAGGTCCGCCGCGATCTCCCAGAACATGTCCGGGTTCTGGAACTTGATGTGCTTGATGTCGTTGGACACGTGCTCGCCTCTCTGTCGATTCTCGGCCGATCATGTGATGGGTATGTCTCTGTCGGCCGCTGCATCCAGTCTTCCCACTTCTGTTGACGTGGCCCAGGCCCGGTAGTTGCCTAGGAATAATCCTTCCTGGGTACGAGTCCGTGGATGAGACCCCCACCCGACGAGTCGAACACTTGTACTATCTAGAAGTCGAATGTAGCATAGATCACAGATCGAGCGTGAAGGTCTCTTCGGGACGCTTCGAGTTCTTTGAGAATCGAAAGTGCAGATGGGGTCGGTGCCGGTCCGGATTCGTCGGACCGGCACCCGGCTCGGGGGTGACTGTTGAGCGACCCTGGCGTGCTTGTTGCGTGATGCAGTGCGTTGCGACTCGATCGCGACGAGGGAGGCCGTGCGAAAGGGGGAATCATGAATCTGACTGAAGCTGTGAAGGAGTTCGCCGATCGTCTGTCGGACGAGTTGTCTCCGGCAATGGGAGGCGAGTCGGGAGGTTCGCTCGCGCGACTGATCGACTCGGTGGCTCGCGCCGGCGTCGACGACCGCGAACTCCTCGTGTTGATGGCGGAGTTGACCCGCCTGCTGAATCTGACGACGACGGCGTTGGCTGGAGTGTCGGAGGCTGCCGCGCGATCGGGGCTTCCGACTCGCAAGCGAGTGAGATCGGTCGTCGACCTGTTGAAAGGACTCGGTCACTCGCCGGCGGCGGCACATCGTCTCGCTCGGGTGGGTGGCGTCGCGGCGACGCTCCCGTCGTTGTCGCGGCAGGCGCGCGCAGGCGGGGTCTCAGTGGAACACGTCGATGCCGTCGGACGCGGGATCGCGTTCGTGGAGAAGCGGATCCCGCTCGACTCCGCGGCGCGTGAGGATCTGGCTCGGCGGCTGACGGTGCAGGAGACTCCGGCGGATGTGGCTCGCCGAGCGCGGGAACTCGCGCTCGAATGGGCTCCGGAACTCGATGAATCCGATCCGGACTCGGTGCCGGTCGCGGAGAACTCGGAGCTCAATGAGATGAGTCTGGCAGTCGGGGCCGACGGTCGGATCTCGGCGACGCTCGACGTGGATGTGCTCACCGGAGAGGAACTCAGCGCGGCGCTGGATCGGTTGTGCCGACCGGTGCCGCTGCCGGACGGCTCACCCGATCCGCGCGCGGTGGGACGGCGGCGTGCAGATGCGTTCGGGCAGATAGTCCGCTCCTTCCTCAGCGGACGCGATCGCCCGTCGAGCGGCGGCGTCCTTCCGCACGTCACTCTGGTCGTGCCGAGTCGCACGGAGGAACGTGTGAGTGGCAGGCGGTCGGAGGCGGAGCAGAGGGTCTCGTCGCTCGGCTACACCGGGCCGGTGTCGTCCGCGACGGTGGGTCTGGTTCTCTGCGATGCGGCGGTGCGGCGCATCGTGGTCGACGGCGAGTCGGTGCCGCTGGACGTCGGCCGTGAACAGCGGCTGGTCACGGCGGGGATCAGAAGGGCACTCGAAGTGCGAGATCGAGGGTGCGCATTCCCAGGGTGCGGCCGGCCCGTCGGATGGACCGATGCGCATCACTGCATTCCGTGGTCGCAGGGTGGAGAGACGTCGCTCGACAACAGCGTTCTGCTGTGCCGGATGCACCACACGCTGATTCATCAATCGGGGTGGGAGGTGTTCATCGGCCACGATCGGTATCCCTGGTTCCGTGAGCCTGCGGACACCGACCAGCCGCACCGGCCGCGAAGGGAGTTGCGGTCGAACGCGCGCAGGACGCTCACGTCGGCGCCGGCAGCCGCGTGACTGCGGCGGCTACCGCGGGCAGAAGGTCGTGGCGATCTTCATGACGGTCTCCAGCGGTGCGCCGCGGAGGCCGAGATCCCACGACACACCCTTGACGATCTGCAAGCACTGCGCGTAGTTCGAGTTCACCGAGTTGTCGACCTTCACGACGACCTTGTTGGTCCCGCCGAGGAGGTTGGTGGTGATCTGCTCGCCGGTCTCGGCGGCGTCGGACTTCGCTTCTCCGGACTTCGCGTCTCCCGGCTCGTCCGACGGCTCGGTCGCCTTGGTTCCGACGCAGGTGCCGGAGACGGTGTAGTCGGTCTTGTTGAACATTCCTGCGAAGTTCGCGATGCCGGTGTGCTGGTTCAGTGCGTTGAGCTTCACGGTGCGGGTCAACGTCTTGGTGCCGGTCTTGGCGTCCCTCCGGGTGGCGGTGACGGTGCACTGGTCCGCGTCCTTGCGGTTGATCACCATCACGTTGATCTCGTTGGTCCCGGAGGTGATCGAGACGGCTCCGGATGCCGGCTGCTGGTACCCGCCGACGACGCCGGCTGCGGCGTCGCCCGGGGCGAATGCGACCCCGACGGTCGCGGCGAGAGCGGCGGTCGCGCCGACGGTGGCCAACTGGATGCTGCGCTTCACGTGAAACTCCTGAGGGTGAGCTGGACCATGCAACTACACCGGAGACGGCGGTCCGCGCGCAAATCGCCGAGCGTGGGGGCATGCGGTGTGAACGGAGCCGTCAAGATCCTCGGCGCCGCCGTATAGATCGCGTTAAGGCATCTGGCGCAGCGCATCTCGTGCGACGAGCGTGAGGTCCGAGCCCGCCGGACCGGCGGGCCGTCGGATTGAGGAGGCCGGGAGATGGCTGACGTCGTAATGGTCTGCATCGCCGTGCTCGCGATAGCCGCGTGCGCTGGACTGCTGTTCGCACTGGAGCGGGGGACCGGGCGATGACCGGGGCTGGCACGGTGTCGGTGGTGCTGTTGATCGCCGCAATCGGCGTCGTCGGATATCTGGTGGCAGCGCTGCTGTACCCGGACAAGTTCTAGAGAGTCGGGGCATTGACTGATCTTTCGGCCGGCATTCTGCAGCTGGCAGCTGTTCTCGTCGTGCTCGCGGTGGTGTATGTGCCGCTGGGCGACTACATGGCGCGGGTGTACGAGTCCGTGAAGGACTCTCCGCCGGAGCGTCTGCTCTACCGGGTGATCGGCGTCGATCCGCGGGCGAATCAGACCTGGCGCGGCTACGCGCTGTCGGTCCTCGGATTCTCCGGTGTCTCGATCCTGGTGCTGTACGCGTTGCAGCGTCTGCAGGGGCATCTCCCGTGGTCGGACGGAAAGCCCGGCATGTCTCCGGCGGTCGCCTTCAACACCGCGATCTCGTTCGTCGCCAACACCAACTGGCAGTCGTACGAGCCCGAGACCGTCATCAGCAACCTGTCGCAGATGCTCGGCCTGGCGGTTGCGAACTTCCTGTCTGCGGCGGTCGGCATGGCCGTGGCGATCGCGCTGATCCGGGGCATCGTCAGCCGCCGGGGCAACGGAGTGCTCGGCAACTTCTGGGTCGATCTCGTGCGGGGCACCGTCCGGATTCTGCTGCCGCTGGCGCTGATCGTGGCGACGATCCTGGTTTTCCAAGGGGCGGTCCAGTCGTGGCACACGGCAGCGGAATTCACCACTGTGGACGGGACCGCGGGACGGGTCCCATTGGGTCCCTTCGCGTCCCAAGAGGCGATCAAGCTTCTCGGCACCAACGGCGGTGGAACGTACGGGGCCAACTCGGCGCACCCCTTCTCCAACCCGACGCCACTGACCAACGTGGTCCAGGTGCTGGCGATCCTGATCATTCCGGTCTGTCTCACCCGCACTTACGGCACGCTGGTGCGTGATCGCCGACAGGGGCTCACGCTGCTGGGCGTGATGGCCGTCATCTGGGGCGCGATGCTGGCGCTGGTCTGGACCTTCGAGTCGCGGACCGACGGGATCGCGTCGCAGGCCGCGGGCGCCATGCTGGAGGGCAAGGAGTATCGGTTCGGGATTCCGGGCTCCGCTCTCTTCGCGGTGTCGACCACAGGCACGTCGACGGGTGCGGTGAACGCCGCTCACGACAGCTTCGCCGCAGCATCGGGCGGAGGGCTGCTCTGGAACATGCTGTTGGGCGAGGTCGCCCCCGGAGGCGTCGGCTCGGGCCTCTACGGACTCCTGGTGCTCGCGATCATCACGGTCTTCGTCGGCGGCCTGCTGGTGGGTCGGTCGCCGGAGTTCGCGGGCAAGCGGATCGGTCAGAAGGAGATCACCGTCGCCGCGCTCTACGTACTGGTGATGCCGGCGCTGGTGCTCGCGGGGTCCGCGGTGACTGTTCTTCTCGGATCCACACCGGAGGCTCTCGGCAACGACGGTGCCCGCGGCAGTGACAGTGCGATCCACGGGTTCAGCGAGATCATGTACGCATACGCGTCGGCGGCGAACAACAACGGCAGCGCGTTCGGCGGACTCGCCGCCACCAACGACTGGTTCCAGATCTCGTTGGGGCTGGCCATGCTGTTCGGCCGGCTGGTGCCGATCGTCCTGGTGCTCGCATTGGCCGGACTGCTGGCCAGGCAGAAGCCCAAACAGAACGAGACATCGGTCTCGCTGCTGCCCACCAGCGGAATCCTTTACGGCTCACTTCTTCTCGGCACCACGCTGCTGGTCGCCGGACTGACCTTCTTCCCGGCGATGGCGCTGGGACCGATCGCGGAGGCACTGTGATGACTGCGACGCAGAGCGACGAGAGTGCGAACGACACGAGCATGGCGGGGACCGGTGCATTCGACGTGAGGCAGCTCGTGTCGTCGCTGCCCCAGGCGCTGCGCAAGCTCAACCCGCGCGATCAGGCTCGCAACCCGGTGATGTTCGTGGTGTATCTCGGTGCGGCGATCACCACCGTGCTGGCCATCGTCTACCCATCGGTGTTCGCGTGGACGGTGGTGGTGTGGCTGTGGTTCACGGTGATCTTCGCGGGTCTGGCCGAGGCAGTCGCCGAGGGGCGCGGCCGAGCGCAGGCCGACAGCCTGCGGAAGGTGAAGCGCGACACCGTTGCCCGGGTTCTCGGCGACGACGGCGCCATCAGCCGGATCCCCGGGGCGGAGCTGAAGCCGGGAATGCGGATCGTGGTCGAGGCGGGCGAGACCATCGCCGGGGACGGCGACGTGGTGGAAGGCATCGCGACGGTCGACGAGTCGGCCATCACCGGGGAGTCCGCGCCGGTGGTGCGGGAGTCCGGCGGCGACCGGTCGGCGGTCACCGGGGGCACCGTCGTGCTGTCGGACCGCATCGTCGTGCAGATCACGGCCGAGCCGGGCAGCACCTTCGTCGACAGAATGATCGCGCTCGTCGAAGGTGCGTCGCGCAAGAAGACTCCCAACGAGATCGCGCTCGACATCCTGCTGACGGCGCTGACCATCATCTTCCTGCTCGCGGTGGTCGCGATCGGTCCGATGCAGAGCTATGCGGGACAAGCCGCCGACCCGGTGAAGCTGATCGCACTCCTGGTGTGCCTGATTCCGACGACGATCGGGGCGTTGCTCTCGTCCATCGGCATCGCAGGCATGGACCGGCTGGTGCAGCGCAATGTCTTGGCCATGTCGGGGCGCGCCGTGGAGGCGGCGGGCGACATCGACACCCTGCTGATGGACAAGACCGGCACCATCACCTACGGCAATCGCCGGGCCACAGAGTTCCATCCGGCAGACGGAGTGGAACTCGTGGAGCTGGCGGGCGTCGCGTACCGGTGCAGCCTGGCCGACGACACCCCGGAGGGCCGCAGCATCATCGACTTGGCGATCGAACGCTACGAGGTGACCCCGCTCGACGAGGTCTCGCTTGCCGCGGCGAGATCGGGCGCCGATCCGGGTATCACCGTGGTGCCGTTCACGGCTCAGACGCGGATGAGCGGCGTCGACGTGGACGAGAACGGGCGGCTCAGCGAATACCGCAAGGGTGCCGCAGATGCGGTCGAGAAGTGGGTCGGCGAGCTCCCGGCGCAGGTGCGCACCGACGTCGACACCATCGCCACCCGCGGCGGAACGCCGCTGGTGGTCGGCATCCGGCGAGGGCTGCGGTCGCATGTGCTCGGTGTCATCGAACTGTCGGACGTGGTAAAGCCGGGGATGACCGAGCGCTTCTCGCAGTTGCGCGCCATGGGTATCCGCACCGTGATGGTGACCGGCGACAACCCGCTAACCGCCAAGGCCATCGCCGACCAGGCGGGCGTCGACGACTTCATCGCCCAGGCCACTCCCGAGGACAAGCTCGACCTGATCAGAAAGGAGCAGTCGGGAGGCCGACTGGTCGCGATGACGGGCGACGGCACCAACGACGCTCCCGCGCTGGCTCAGGCCGACGTGGGGCTGGCGATGAATACCGGAACCATGGCGGCCAAGGAGGCCGGCAACATGGTCGACCTCGACTCCGATCCCACCAAGCTGATCGAGGTGGTGGCGATCGGAAAACAACTGCTGATCACCCGCGGCGCCCTGACCACGTTCTCGCTGGCCAACGATCTCGCGAAGTACTTCGCGATCCTGCCCGCATTGTTCAGCACGGTGTACCCGCAGCTCGACGCACTCAACATCATGCGGTTGCATTCGGCGCAGTCGGCGATCGTCTCCGCGGTCGTCTTCAATGCGCTGATCATCGTCGCGCTGATTCCGTTGTCGCTGAAGGGCGTGCGCTATCGGGCGACGAGCGCGGCCAATCTGCTGCGCCGCAACCTGCTGCTCTACGGGCTCGGCGGCGTGGTGACGCCGTTCATCGGCATCTGGCTGATCGATCTGCTCGTCCGGCTGCTGCCGGGGATGGGATGAGGACATGAAGAACGTCTTGCTCGGCCTGATCCGGCAGAGCGGTGTGGCGCTGCTCGCTCTGGTCGCGTTGGCCGTCGTCGTGGGCGGCCTGTACCCCGTTGCGGTCTGGGGCATCTCGCGATTCCACACGACTGCTGCCGAAGGGTCGTTCCAGTCCGACGTGCACGGTTGCCGAGCCTCCGACCTGCTCGGCGTCGACCAGCGGCCCGCGCCCGGACAGCCCGACCCGTTCCTGCACAACCGGGTCGCCGGCGGCGTCGACGACCCGATGGCGCCGGGCGATCCGGCGGCGTCGGGGGCGAGCAACCTCGGCCCGAACAGCCCCGAACTGGTCAAGATCATCGACGCCCGCCGCGCGGCGATCGCCGAGCGCGAGGGCGTGAAGCCGTCACAGGTGCCCGCCGACGCCGTCACCGCCTCGGGCTCGGGACTCGACCCCGACATCAGCCTGGAGTACGCCGCTCTGCAGGTGCCGCGGATCGCCCGGGCGTCGGGTCTGGCGCCGGAGGAGGTCCGCGAGATCATCGCCGACCACACCCGGGGCCGCCAGCTGGGTTTCCTCGGGCGGGAGCGGGTCAACGTCCAACAGGTGAACCGCGACCTGCAGAGCGCGCGCGAGACGCGGGCCGGGACAGAGCCGCATGGCACCGCCTGCCGATAGCATCGGCGACATGCCATCAGCTGAGGAACCACGGGGCCAGCTCGAGGTATTCCTCGGCTGTGCCCCGGGCGTCGGCAAGACGTACGAGATGCTGGCGCGGGCTCGCACACTCGCCGACGAGGGCGTCGACGTGGTGGTCGGGGTGGTCGAAACCCACGGGCGAGCGGCGACGGCGGCACTGCTGGACGGGCTGGAAGTGATCGATCGCGTGCCCGTCGAGTATCGCGGAACCGTGCTGCTCGAAATGGATCTCGACGCGGTGCTCGCGCGTGAGCCGGAACTGGTACTGGTCGACGAACTCGCGCATTCCAATGCGCCGGGCATGCGCAACGAGAAGCGGTGGCAGGACATCGAGGAACTCCGGGACGCGGGAATAGACGTGCTGTCCACCGTCAACATCCAGCATTTCGAAAGCCTCAACGACGTCGTCGCCCGCATCACCGGCGTCACCCAGCGCGAGACGGTGCCCGACGCGGTGGTCCGCGGCGCCGACCAGATCGAGCTCGTCGACATCGAGCCGCGTGCGCTGCGGCAGCGACTCGCCCAGGGCAAGGTGTACGACGCCGGGCGGATCGACGGCGCCCTCGCCAACTTCTTCCGGCAGGGCAATCTGACGGCGCTTCGCGAGCTGGCTCTGCTGTGGCTCGCCGATCGCGTCGACGACAAGCTCGCCGCCTACCGTGCGGCCAACGCCATCACCGAGACCTGGGAGGCGCGCGAACGGGTGGTGGTGGCGGTCACCGGCGGACCGGAATCGGCCGGGCTGATCCGCCGGGCCGGGCGGATCGCGTCGCGGTCGAGCGCCGAGTTGCTGGTGGTGCACGTGGTGCGCGGCGACGGTCTGACGAATCGGGGAGCCGCCGACGTCGGCGGCCTGCGGCAGGTGGCGGCGGGCATCGGCGCGCGCCTGTATTCGGTGGTCGGTGACGACGTCCCGGAGACGCTCCTGGAGTTCGCGCGCGCGATGAACGCGACGCAGTTGGTCCTCGGCACGTCGAGGCGGTCGCGGTGGCGGCGGCTGTTCGACGAGGGCGTCGGCGCGGCCGTGGTGCGTGACAGCGGGCGCATCGACGTCCACATGGTGACGCACGAGAAGGCTGCGGTGCGGAATCGTCTCGACATCCGCGACACGCGATTCCACCGGCCCGGCAGCTGGATTCTCGCGGTGCTCGCGCCGCTCGCACTCACCGGGGTGCTCGCGCTGACGAACGAATACCTTGGCTTCACCAGTCAGAGCGCACTGTTCTTCGTGGTGATCCTCGCGGTCGCGCTGCTCGGCGGAGTGGTGCCCGCGGCGCTGTCGGCGGTGATGTCGGGCCTGCTGCTGAACTACTTCTTCGCCGCGCCCACCTTCACGTTCACCATCGCCGAACCGGACAACATCATCACCCTCGCGGTGATGCTAATCATCGCGGTCGCGATTGCGGCACTGGTGGATTCGGCGACGGTCCGACGCAGGCAGGCACAGCGCGCAGGTCGTGACGCCGAGCTGCTGGCGCTCTTCTCCAGCGCGGTCCTCGACGGGGCGGGGGTCTCCGGGCTGCTGCAGCGGGTCCGCGAGACGTACCAGCAGACCGCGGTCGCGGTCGCGCGGAAGGACGACCGCACCGAGACGGTCGCGCATTCGGTGGGGGAGAACCCGCCGCTGACCGCGGCTGAAGCCGACACCGTCTGTCCGGCCGCCGGCGGCGAGTACCAGCTGCTGCTGCGCGGACCCGAAGTGGGAGCCGCCGACCAGCGGGTACTCGCGGCCGTCGCCAGCCAGGTGGCCGCGGCGGTCGAGCGGGACCGGCTCGAGGCCGAGGCCGCGGAGGCTGACGAGTTGGCGCGCACCGATGAGCTGCGGCGCGCGCTGCTGGCCGCGGTGAGCCACGATCTGCGGACGCCGCTCGCGGCGGCGAAGGCGGCGGCGTCGAGTCTGCGCAGCCCGGAGGTGGTGTTCAGCGAGGAGGACACCGCCGAACTGCTCGCGACGATCGAGGAGTCCGTCGATCAGCTGGCCTCGCTGGTGGGCAACCTGCTCGACTCGTCGCGGCTGGCCGCGGGAGTGGTCCGTCCCCGGCGCACCCGCACCTACTTGCCGGAGGTGATCCACCGCGCGGGCGCCGCCGTGTCGCGTCGGGCGCCGGGGACTCCGGAGATCACGGTCGACATCGGATGCGACTGGGCGGTCACCGACGCCGGACTCCTGGAGCGGGCGCTGGCCAATCTGATCGACAACGCGCTGCGCCACGGCGGCGACGCGATCGAGATCCGCACCGAGTCGGTGCCGGCCGACGACTCCGACGAGCGCCGGTGCCGAATCCGGGTGATCGATCACGGTCCCGGTATCCCGGCGGAGGAGCGGTCGCGCGTCTTCACTCCGTTCCACCAGTACGGCGACCAGAACCGGCAGACGTCGGGTGTCGGGCTCGGATTGTCGGTGGCGAGCGGGTTCGTGTCGGCGGTCGGAGGAACGCTGGCGGTGGCGCAGACTCCCGGCGGCGGGACGACGATGGTCGTGGAACTACCCGCGGAGCACGACCCGGCCGACGACCCGGAGGGAGGCGCGTGATGGCCGAACACGGGCACGTCCTCGTGGTGGACGACGAGCCGCAGTTGCTTCGAGCCTTGCGAATCAACTTGCGCGCCAGGGGCTTCGACGTGACCACGGCGGCTACCGGCGCACAGGCGCTGGAGGCGGCGAGCAAGCGGACCCCCGACGTGGTGGTCCTCGACCTCGGGCTGCCCGACATGGATGGGTTCACCGTCCTCGCCGGCCTGCGCGGGTGGACGTCGGTGCCGGTGATCGTGCTGTCGGCGCGCACCGACGCCGCCGACAAGGTGCAGGCTCTGGACGCGGGTGCGGACGACTACGTGACCAAACCCTTCGGCATGGAGGAGTTCCTCGCCCGTCTGCGCGCGGCGATCAGGCGGGGCAGCGTCGCCGGAGCACCGGCCGAGAGCCCGGTGGTGCGCGCCGGCGCGCTGGAAGTCGATCTCATGGGCAAGCGGGTCCTGCGCGACGGTGAGCCCGTGCGGCTCACACCCACCGAATGGGGTGTGCTCGAACTGCTCGTGCGCAGCGAACCGAATCTGGTGAGCCAGCGGGAGATCCTCACCACCGTGTGGGGGCCCACATACGTGAACCAGACCAACTATCTCCGCGTCTACCTGGCTGCGCTGCGGCGCAAGCTGGAGGCCGATCCGTCGCATCCGCAGCACCTCATCACCGAGGCGGGAATGGGGTATCGCTTCGTCCGGTGACGGCCGGAGATCGGCAGTACCCTCGTGCCATGACCGCCACCGTCGCCCAAGTCGCCGCCGCCAAGTACGTCATGCTGACCACCTACAAGAAGGACGGCACTCCCGTGGCATCGCCGCTGTGGGCGGCGCCCGACGGTGACGACATGTTGCTGTGGACGGTCGGCGATTCGTGGAAGGTGAAGCGGCTGCGCCGCAACAACAACGTGCTGGTCCAGGCGTGCAACGCGAGCGGGCGCAGCACCAGCGGACCTCAGGTGGCCGGGCTCGGCGAGATCGTAGACCGGCAGCGAGCCGTCGACGCGATCATCCGCAAGTACGGGCTCATCGGCCGGCTGACCATCTGGGGATCGTCGTTGCGCCGGGGCGCTTCGGCGACGGTCGGGATCCGCGTCCGCGACGTGCTGTAGATCCCCGAAGGGCCTGTCGTGCGAGCGTGCCCCAGGCCGGTTGGGCGAGCGTTCTCCAGGCTGGTTGAGCGAGCGTTCTCCAGGCTTGTTGTGCGAGGGTGCCCCAGGCTTGTTGAGCGAGCTTTCCCCAGGCCGGTTGAGCGAGCTTTCCCCAGGCCGGTTGAGCGAGCTTTCTCCAGGCCGGTTGAGCGAGCTTTCTCCAGGCTTGTTGAGCGAGCGAAGCGAGTCGAAACCCTCACCCGACCCGCGCCAGCAACGACAGCGTGACCCGCACATACGCCTGTGCGGCCGTGACGAGTTCGGACAACGACACCGATTCGTCGGGCTGATGCGCCTGCCCGTTGATGTCGCCGGGCCCCATCACGACGGTGGGGATGCCGAGGGCGGTGCTGATCCAGCCGCCGTCGCACGCGGCGGTCCAGCCGCCGACACGGGTGGGCGCCCCGGAGTCGGCGACGGCCTGCGCGGTGGCATCGACGATCGGATCGTCGGCCGGGGTGGCGAAGCCGGGCAGGTACATCGTCGGAGTCACCGAGACGGCGACACCGTCGGACTCGATGCCCGCGGCGCGGATCTCCTCCGACAGGCGCCTGCCGATCTCATCGACGTCTTCGCCGGGCATCAGCCGACGGTCGACGCCCATCGCGCAGGTCGGGGCCACCACTGAGATGCCCTGTCCGCCGTCGATGGTCCCGACGTTCCACGTTCCGTAGCCGAGCAGCGGATCCGGGTCCGCGGCCATGCGGCGCTGGTCGGCGTCGATCAGCTCGATCACCCTCGCCGCGGCGAGGATCGCGCTCGCGCCGTCGCTGGGGCGGCCGGAGTGCGCCGCGCGGCCGGTCACGGCCACATCGAAGTACGACGCGCCACGGCAACCGCGAACCACCTCGAGCCGGGTGGGCTCGGCGACGATGCATCCGAGGTACTCGCCGGAAGGCGGATCGGCGACCAGATGCCTCACCCCGACCCCGTGTTCCTCCTCGTCGACGGTCACCACCAGGCGGACCGGTCCGGAGACCTCGACGCCGTCGTCGACGGCACGCGCGACGACCTTCATCGCCGCCACAACGGCGGCGATGCCGCCCTTCATGTCGGTGGCGCCGCGTCCGACGATCAGATCGCCGTCACGACGTGGCACGAACGGATCGCCCGTCCAGCCGGGCCCGGGCGGAACGACGTCGGAGTGCCCCAGGAACATCAGACCCGGGCCGGCGGCGTCGCCGTTGACCGTCGCGATCAGATTCGGCCGGCCGGGCGCGGCTTCGGAGACCTCGACGTCGAACCCCGCTTCGCGGCACGCATCGGCCAGAACCGCGACGGTCGACTCCTCGCTGCCACCTGGGTTGACGCTCGCCTCGGCGATCAGCGCACACGTCAGCGCCTCGACCTCGGCGGCGTCGACAGCGGCTGCCAGAGCGTCGACGACGTCTTGACTGACAGTCCTCATCGTCGGCCTTTCTCCTTCAGCTTCGAGTCGTCGGGCGCACAGGGAGCCCTCGATAGTAGGCTATGCCCGATGGCCATTGTGTATTTCGTGATTGCGGTGCTCGCGCTGTTGGGTGCGGGCGCCCTGTTGTGGCTGGACCGGAACCGGTCGCAACAGGTTCACCACCAGCGTGCTGTGTGGGGCGAGACGCATTCCTTCAAGTTCCGCGAGACCGACAGCAAGCTTCGCACCGTGTTCCATCGTGCCGCGATGGACGTGCCGGAGCACGTCCGGGTGCGCGATGTCGCCTACGGCGTCTACGAGGGTGCCGAAGCCGTGGTCTTCGACCTCGAAGACACGTCGACCATCGTCGCGGTGCGTCGTCCGGCCGCGTCGGCGGTGACCGTTGACCTGCGCTACGAGGATGTGCTCGCGCCCGCGGAAGACGATGTGGATCTGCTCGGCGCGATGGGATCGCGCGTCATGTTCGCGAGCAATCTCGACGCCGCACGCCGGATCTGCGACCGCCGCATGGTGACACTCGCCACCGACACCCCGGCCTACGTCGAGATCCTGTGGAACGAGGGCAACTGGGCGCTCGGCGCGATGCCGGTGACAGTGGAGGACGAGCGTCTCGACGTCGCACTCGACGCCGTTCGCCGCTTCGCGGATCTGCTGCGCGTACTGCCGCCCGCCGTGGTGCCGCAGGACGCGCCCGACCCGCGCGATCCGCACGGTCCCACCAACGAGGAACTGGCCGACGAGAAGACCGAGTCTCTGCGCGACAAGGAGCGTCGTCGCCGCATGGAGGCATCGGCATCACAGCCGGCCCCGCGGCCGGAGCCGCGCCCGTCCCGGCTGGACGCGACACCGCGCCCGCCCGACTCCGCGGGCACTTCGCGGATCGAGCCGATCCGGCGGCCTGCGCCGCGACCGGTCGCCGATCCCCGCACGTCCCGGGAGCGTTTCGCTCCGCCGGACCTTCCGCCGCTGAACGACCCGCGCGAACGCTGATCCGGCACGCCCGGACCCCTGACCTCTTGAAGCCCTCTTAGGAGCTGGTGACCCATGTCGGCATCCGATGCCACCCCCGCCGTCGACGGCGCCGCGCGCGCCCGCCTCGCCGAACTGGTGACCGAACTGGCCGTCGTGCACGGCAAGGTCACGCTGTCGTCGGGCAAGGAAGCCGACTACTACGTCGACCTGCGCCGCGCGACGCTGCACTCGGAGGCCTCACGGCTGATCGGTCAGCTGATGCGAGAGCTGACCGCGGACTGGGACTACGCCTCCGTCGGCGGACTCACGCTCGGCGCGGACCCGGTCGCGACGTCGATCATGCACGCCGACGGTCGGGCCGTCGACGCGTTCGTGGTGCGCAAGGCCGCCAAGACGCACGGCATGCAGCGACGGATCGAGGGCCCGGACATCGCGGGGCGTCGCGTGCTGGTGGTCGAAGACACGTCGACCACCGGTGCGTCGCCGTCGCAGGCTGTCGAGGCCGCCCGCGAGGCCGGTGCCGAGGTGGTCGGGGTCGCGACCGTGGTGGATCGTGCGACCGGCGCAGACGATGTCATCACCGCGCTCGGTGTGCCGTACCGGTCGCTCCTCGGGCTTGCCGACCTCGGCCTTGCCTGACCGGCCCGACGACGCCGTCGGGCCCACCGAGTGGGTCACCGGGGTCGGCCCGGCCGTCGGTGTCGGCCCGTGGCTCGAGGAATGCGAGGGACCGCTGCCCGGTGACCCCCGCTACGACCGCACGCTCCTCGCGGAGGGGGATCGGCGCAACGTCGTCGACGCCTACCGCTATTGGACCCGCGAGGCGATCGTCGCGGACCTCGACACGCGTCGCCACGAGTTCCACATCGCCATTGAGAACTGGGGGCACGACGCCAACATCGGCACGGTGGTGCGGACCGCGAACGCCTTCCTCGCGGCCGAGGTGCACATCGTCGGGCGCCGCCGCTGGAATCGGCGCGGTGCCATGGTCACCGACCGCTACCAGCATCTCCGGCACCACTCCACCGTCGCCGACCTCATGGAGTGGGCTCGCGCGGAGCATTTGACGGTGGTCGCTGTCGACAACACACCCGGCGCGGCGGCGCTGGAACGCACCGAACTCCCGCGGCGGTGCGTGCTGGTGTTCGGCCAGGAGGGACCCGGCGTCAGCGACGAGACGCAGGACAGCGCCGATCTCACGGTCTCCGTCGCGCAGTTCGGGTCCACCCGCAGCATCAACGCGGGCGTCGCCGCGGGCATCGTCATGCACGCGTGGATCGCCCAGCACGCCGACCTCGATCAGGCGTGGTGATCGGCTTCCGGTTCGCCGTTCATCCGCGCTTCAGACGGGGTGGTTCAGCGCGTCGATCACCTGCTGGATGCAGTCGGACGGGCGGTCGTTGATCATGTGCCAGTTGAACTGCAGTTCGCGCCACCCGAGTGACTGAAGGTGGTTCGCCTTGGCGAGGTCGTTTCCGTGGCGCCGCGGATCGCGGTGAAAACTCCAGCCGGAGATCTCGACGGCCAGCCGGTGGTCGGGCCAGGCGAAGTCGAGTCGCCACCCGCCGGTCGGGAACTGCTGCACCCACCCGTCGAGTCGCCACTGCCTGAGTAAACGTGCGAAGAGTCGCTCGGCCTCGGACTCGCTGTCGGACCCCGCGATGCGGACGAGCCCGCGGGCTTCGCGGATCCCGACCAGACCGGCGTGGTCGGTGAGCGCGCGCTCCAGGTCGGCGAGCCGGACCTGCCGGGTCTGCAGCATGCGGTCGAGGAATGCGGTGCCCTCGGCGAGTTCGACAGCGGTCATCAGTGCGGTCAGCGGCTTGTGTGTCAGGGACAGCCCGCGGACCCGGGTGAGCGATTCGGGACGGTACACGCGGCGCACGGCACGGACGCCGACCGGCCACTCGAGGGAAGGCGCCTGCGACCGGCACGAGAGGGTGAGATGCGTCGGCAACTGATCCACCATGCCGTGCCACCACGCGGCGGTGGTCCGGTCGGCGACGCCGCGGTGCGCGAGAACCGCTGCGCGGACCATCGCGGCCTCAGTGAAGTCGTTCGCCGCCGATCGGTAGACGCCCCGCGCCAGGGCGGACCACTCGCCGCGCTCGATCCTGCCCTGGATCTGCCTGCGGGTCAGCCCCAGCTCGATCGCCTGCGTTGCCGTGATGACGCCGTCGTGCGCCGCCAAGTAGGCCGCGACGTCCCCTGTATCCCCCACATCTGATTAGACGCGGCGGAGTGCCATTCGGTTCCACTGCGAATCCTGTCGAGTTGGTACCCGCCACGGGTACCAACTCGACAGGATTCGCGGCTCGGCCGAGATCAGTCGAGTTCGACCGTGCTCTCGCTCTTCTGGATCCGGCGACGGCGCAGCCACTCGAAGACCATCGGCAGCACCGAGATCAGCACGATCACGATGAAGATGGGCTCGATGAGCTTCTGGATGATCTCGAACTGGCCCAGCCAGTAGCCGAGCAGGACGATGCCCGCGCCCCAGACGATCGCGCCCACCACGTTGTAGATCGTGAAGACGGCGAACTTCATCCGCGCGGCGCCGGCGACGATCGGGGCCAACGTGCGCACGATGGGTACGAAACGCGCCAGGAAGATGGTGATGGGTCCGTGCTTCTCGAAGAACTCGTGCGCCTCGTCGAGGTAGCGCTGCTTGAGGAAGCGCGCATCCGGCTTGAACATCGACGTCCCCGCGTAGCGGCCGATCCAGTAACCCACCTGGCCACCCAGGATGCCCGCGATCGGGACGCCGATCAGCAGAGGCCACAGGGTGAGGCCCGAGTCGGCGACCTTGGCTGCGTTCTCGCCCGCCTCGCCCGCGGCGATCAGACCAGCGACGAACAGCAGCGAGTCGCCCGGAAGCACCGGGAACAGGACGCCCGACTCGATGAAGATGACGAGGAGCAGACCCCAGAATGCGGCCGCTCCGAAGTACCCGATCAGATTGAACGGATCCATGAAGCCGGGCATCAGTGCCACGTTCGTCGTGGTCTCGGCAAGCAGAGTGTCGATCACAGGCCCCGATCCTACCGGCAGTCGCTTCGAGAACCCTTAACGATGTCCTTGGCAGGGGACCGGCCCGGCCCGGCGAGGCAACCGTCATACTGGATCGGACAGCTAACAATCGAGTGGAAAACATCCACTGGCTCTCTTAGGACGTGAGAATGCCTATCGCAACCCCCGAGAAGTACGCCGAGATGCTGGCCAAGGCCAAGGCGGACGGTTACGCGTTCCCTGCCATCAACTGCACCTCGTCGGAGACCGTCAACGCGGCCATCAAGGGATTCGCCGATGCCGGCAGCGACGGCATCATCCAGTTCTCGACCGGCGGTGCTGAGTTCGGTTCGGGTCTGGGTGTCAAGGACATGGTCACCGGTGCCGTCGCCCTCGCCGAGTTCGCCCACGTCGTCGCCGAGAAGTACGACGTCACCATCGCGCTGCACACCGACCACTGCCCCAAGGACAAGCTCGACGGCTTCGTCCGACCGCTGATCGAGATCTCCCGCGAGCGTGTCGCGAAGGGGCAGAACCCGCTGTTCCAGTCGCATATGTGGGACGGCTCGGCCATTCCGATCGACGAGAACCTTGAGATCGCGAAGGAACTGCTCGCCAAGACCAAGGAGGCGAACATCATCCTCGAGGTGGAGATCGGCGTCGTCGGCGGCGAAGAGGACGGCGTCGAGAACGCCATCAACGACAAGCTCTACACCTCGGTCGAGGACTTCGAGAAGACCGTCGACGCGCTCGGTACCGGCGAGAACGGTAAGTACCTGCTCGCCGCCACGTTCGGCAACGTCCACGGCGTCTACAAGCCGGGCAATGTGAAGCTGCGCCCCGAGGTCCTCAAGGAGGGCCAGGACGCCGCGGTCGCCAAGCTCGGTCTCGACGCGTCGGCCAAGCCCTTCGACTTCGTCTTCCACGGCGGCTCCGGCTCGCTCAAGAGCGAGATCGAGGAGGCCGTCGGCTACGGCGTCATCAAGATGAACGTCGACACCGACACCCAGTACGCGTTCACCCGCCCGGTGGCCGGTCACATGATGACCAACTACGACGGTGTGCTCAAGGTGGACGGTGAGGTCGGCAACAAGAAGGTCTACGACCCGCGCAGCTACCTGAAGAAGGCAGAGGCCTCGATGGCCGAGCGCGTGGTCGAGGCGTGCAACGACCTCGGGTCGTCCGGCAAGTCGATCGGCCGCTGACCGGCCGGGCCGCACGCGCCCGATACGAGATGAGACGGTCCCCCGGAGCGATGCTCCGGGGGACCGTCTCGTGAAGTGCGGGACCGCGGGCGTTACGGCTTCAGGCAGACCTTCCATTCACCGTCGATCTGGTGAAGCGTGATCTGCGCGGGCGCGGTCTTCGAAGGATCGTTGCTCGGGTACATGTCGACGCCGACGCGTGCGGTGTCACCGTTGATCTGGACGGCCTTGACGTCGTCGAAGGTCATCAGCTCATTGCGGTTCTTCTGGGCTTCGAAGGCCTTCTGGAAGTCGGCGTCGGAGACCTTGGAGTAGTACGCGTAATCGGCGCCGCAGGTCACCTCGCGCAGCTTGCCGAGGTCACCCGAGGTCATCGCGCTCCGGTAGTCCTTGGCGGCGTCGGCCACCTTGTGCTCCGGTGAGCTGCCGACCAGCGCATACCAGAGGCCGACCGCGATCGCCGCGATGACGATGACCGCGGCGACGAGGAGGCCGATCAGCTTGCCACGGCTGCGCTTGCGCTGCGTTTCGGCCGGCGCGACCACCTGCGGCGCGGGCTTGGCCTGTGCGGGCCGACCCGCAGGTGCGGCGGCGGCACCGGCTGCTGCGGCTCCGGCTGCGACAGCCGCGGGCACCGCCATCTCGGTGGTCGGCGCCTCCGATGCCGGCACCTCGACGGGCTGATCGGCCGGGGCGGCGACCTCGACGGTCGGGGCCGAGGCTGCATCCGTGTCGGAGGGCGCCTCGTCATCGGTGGCCGTCGGCGTCGCGGACTGATCGTCGGCGGGCAGGTCGATGGACTGCTCCACCAGATCGGCCTTCACCAGATCGACCTTCGCGTCGGTGCCGGCGTCCACCGCGTCACCGGTGGCCGCGTCGCCGGCCGAGAGCGCGTCTCCGACAACGGTCTCTTCGACGAGTGCGCCCTCCGCATGCGGCGTCGCTGCCTGCGTGGCGGCCTGAGTCGGAATCTTGAAGGCCTTGGTGGGCGTCTCGGAATTGCCGCCGCCCTGAGGAGCCGGGGCGTCCTCGAGCTTCTTGACCGGGGTCGGCTCTGCAGTCATCTGTGCGTCTGTTTCCTTCGTGTCTGTTTCCTTCGTATCCGCTTTGCCCTGCTCGCGCTGGGCACGGAAAGCACCGACCACCTTGTCGATGGCAGCCGAAGTGTCTTTGTCCGAATCAGACATCTGCTCAATTTCCAATGTTCGTCGGGGACAGTACTGCTAGACGCGCAGCGTCAGGATATCGGACCTGTCGGTCTCGAGCTTCTCCGGAGCGTCCCACTCAGGTGATTGAATGATTACGTGACGTCATTTGGAGATCTCCTCGGACCCCCGCCCACCCTGCTGCCGGGAGACGACGAAGCGGAGTCGGCTCTGCTGAACGGAACCGATCCCGCGGCCGTCGCCGCCGCGCACCCGTCGGCCTCGATCGCCTGGGCCCATCTGGCCGAGGCGGCGCTCGACGGCGCGTTGGACGGCCCCGAACCGGACATCGCACGGGTCGTGGCCGCATACGCCTACGCTCGCACCGGTTACCACCGCGGCCTCGATCAGCTGCGGCGCAACGGCTGGAAGGGTTTCGGTCCCGTCCCGTGGAGCCATGAGGAGAACCGTGGCTTCCTGCGCTGTGTGGGGGCGCTGGCACGTGCCGCGCAAGCCGTCGGCGAGGAGGACGAGTACCTGCGGTGCCTCGACCTGTTGAACGACAGCGATCCCCGCGCGATCGCCGAACTGGGGCTGGACTGACACCGACGGTCGTGGTGTGAGTGCACGAGGCCGCTGAAGAACCGGAGTCCAAGGCGTCGTTCCGCGACCTGGGGTCGCAGGGCGTGCAGCGACTGCCGTCGGTCCTGCGCGTTCGGGTGCGCAGACTGTGGCTGTCGCTGGTGCCGATCGCGCAGTGCGCCATCGCCGCGGGGCTGGCCTGGTTCGTGGCCTTCGACCTACTTCACCACGCTCGGCCGTTCTTCGCGCCGATCGCGGCGGTGGTGTCCCTCGGGCTGTCGCTGGCCCGCCGCTGGCGTCGTTCGGCGGAGCTGATCGTCGGGGTCTCCATCGGGATCCTCGTCGGCGACCTGGTGGTGACCCAGATCGGATCCGGTGCGTGGCAGATCACGGTTGTGGTCGCGGCGGCGATGGCCCTCGCGGTGTTCGTCGACGGCGGCCCGATGCTCCCGACCCAGGCGGCGTCGTCGGCGGTGCTCATCGCAACACTGCTGCCGCCCGGCGGTGCGGCGAGCTATCAGCGTGCGGTCGACGCGCTGGTGGGCGGCTGCATCGGCCTGCTCGTGGGGGCGCTGGTGCCGGTGAATCCGGCTCGGCGGGCGCGCCTCGACGCCGCGGGCATTCTGAACACTCTGCGCGATCTGAGCCACGACCTCGCCGAGGCGCTCCGCGCGCGGGACGAGGACGCGGTCTATCGGGTCCTTGCGGCGGCCCGTGGCACCCAGCCCGCCGTCGACGGCCTCCGGGCCGACATTCTGGCCGGGCGTGAGGTCGGGACCCTCTCACCGCTGTACTGGGCTTCGCGCGACCGTTTGCGCAAGATCGCCGCGACCGCCGATCCGATCGACAACGCTGTCCGCAACTTCCGCGTGGTCACGCGGCGGGCGCTGGGGCTGACGCAGCGCGGGGTGGCGGTGGAAGAGCCGATGATCGACATCATCGAGGACATCGGCGGACTGTTCGAGACCCTGCGCGCGATGATGCTCGCCGAGCCCGGTCAGCCGCCGGATCCGGCAGACGCCGCGCGCGAGGTGCGCTCGGTGGTGCGCAGAGCGCGCACGTCGCTGGCCGACCACGTCGAGGACCTCTCGGAGGCCGCGCTGCTGGTGGAGTTGCGCTCGCTTCTGGTGGATCTGTTGATGGTCGCCGGACTCAAGCGTTCGTCCGCCATCGCGCAGTTGCACCTGAACAAATGAGTACTCGAGATCACCAGACGCAGCACTCTTGTCATATATGCGAAAGTTCGCATATATTGAGGTCATGGGTACTGATCACGAACACGGCCACAGTCACGGCCCGACCGCGGCAGACCTGGCACGACCGGACGCGGGGCATCGGCGGATCTGGCCGCTGGCGGTGTCGCTGGGCCTGATCGGCACGTTCTTCGTCGTCGAACTGGTCACCGGCCTGCTGTTCGGCTCGCTCGCCCTCGTCGCCGACGCCGGGCACATGGCGACCGATCTGGTGGCACTGACGATGGGGCTGGTGGCACTGTTGCTCGCCCGCCACGGCCGGGTGACCGACGGCCGCAGCTTCGGGTGGTACCGCGCGGAGGTGTTCACCGCCGTCCTCAACGCAGTGCTGCTGCTGGGCGTCGGCGTCTACGTGCTGTACGAGGCCGTCGTCCGACTCGGGACGAATCCGGAGGTGCCCGGCGGACCGATGATCGTGGTGGCGCTGCTGGGGCTGGCCGCCAACGTGATCGTCATGTACCTGTTGCGGGCCGACTCGGGCACGTCGCTCGCGATTCGCGGGGCCTACCTGGAAGTGCTCGCCGACGCGGTTGGCAGCGTCGGGGTGCTCATCGCCGGTGTGGTCGCGATGACCACCGGCTGGGGATATGCGGACCTGATCGTCGCGGTCTTCATCGCACTGTGGGTGGTGCCGCGCGCGGTGAAGCTCGCGCTCGACGCACTCAAGATCCTGAACCAGCAGGCGCCGTCCCACGTCGACCTGGACGAATTGCGTGCCGACCTCGCCGCCCTGCCCGAGGTGCAGGACGTGCACGACCTGCACGTGTGGTCGGTGACGACCGGCATGGACGTGGCGACGGTGCATCTGAGCAGCACCGGAGATCACTGTGCCGCGCTCACTGCCGCGCAGCGGGTCTTCGCCGAACGCGGCCTCGAGCACGCCACAGTCCAGGTGGAACGTCCCGGCGACCGCTCCCAATGCGAAAGTCTCACCTGGTGAGAGCGGACTGAACGTCTCGACCCGAAGTGCGGAGCAGCGCCTACAGCCAGAACGCGAACAAGCGGATCCCGTACGAGACGAACGCCGGGCTGATTCCGAAGGCCTCGAACGCGTGGTAGACGAGGCCGAAGAACGCGGAGTTCAGCTGCGGGATGAACAGCAGCAGGAACAGGATCAGGAAGCCGAAGGGTGCGATCTTCTCCGCCGCCTGACGGACGTTCGCAGGCAGATGCGGTTCGAGCGCGCCGTAACCGTCGAACCCGGGCACGGGCAGGATGTTGAGCAGCGTCGCCGACAACTGCAGGAATGCCAGTGCGGCGGTGGCGGCCCAGAGGTTCAGGTTCGCGGTGGTGGGAGTGGTCGACGCGAGTGCCGCCAGAAGCGCCAGTCCGAGGACCAGGTTGGTCGCCGGGCCGGCCAGCGACACCTTGGTGCGCTGCGCGGGGGTGAAGGCCGCGGTGTTGAGGTAGACCGCTCCGCCGGGGAAGCCGATGCCGCCGAGCGCGACGATCAGCAGCGGCAGGGCGATCGACAGCCCCGCGTGGGTGTACTTGCGCGGATCGAGAGTCAGATACCCGCGGACTTCGGCCGACCGATCGCCGTAGCGGAAGGCGGTGAACGCGTGCGCGAACTCGTGCAGAGACAACGAGATCACCCATCCGCTCAGCACGAAGAGCAGGGCGCCGAACATGCCGAGGGCGCTGCGTTCCGCGCCGGACCGCAGCAGCAGGTACACGCCGACGGCGAAGGCCGCGCACAGCCCGAGGAACACCGGTCCGGGTCGAACGGACTTGAGGGCCGCGGTGGTCGGGGTGGTCACGGTCGCACCAGTCTCCAGTCGATGTGATGCCGATAGAAGGTGGATCGCTTCACGACGCGGTCGGTCAGTTCGCCTTCGCGCTCGACCACGAGGTTGGTGCCTCCGGTCTGAACCGCCCGGCCGCTCTTCCATCCGCCGGGCAGCGCCCGGGCGCGGCGGCCGCGGACTCCGGGTTCGACGGTCAGTGGCTCGATCTCCACCGCGCGGACGGTGCCGTCGAAGATCGTCGCCGAGTCGGCGATGCACTCGCCGTGCAGCTTCTCGCCCGCTGCCCCCAGATGTCGTGCCCGTCCGACGAGGACTGTCGCGGCATCGTCTCGGATGAGTGGAAGCTGCTGCGCCGTACCGGTTTCGGCGAGACGCATCGCGGCATCGCCGTGCGGTAGACCGTAGTTCCCGGTAGCGGCGGTGACGTGCGGTGCGACGTAGGCCACCTCGACGTCGAGACGTTCGAGCTTCATCAGGGCGGCGACGACCCGCGCTAAGAACGCGTCCGGCGCCATCGCATCGGAGTCGGTGGGGGCCACCACGATCCGGGGGGCGGCGCCGGCGGAAGCGGTGGCGGCGGAGCCGGCCGACGGGTCGTCGAGCAGGCCGGCGAGGCGGCGGGTCAGGGCGGACGGTACTTCGTCGCCGGGGCTGACCGTGATCAGCAGAGAGGGCACCTACCCAGGCTATACGGCAGCGGGGACCAACATTTCGACCGCGACCCAGTAGGGTGGGCACGTTAGGAGGAGCACCTGATATGGCTGCGATTGTGCTGATCGGCGCCCAGTGGGGCGACGAAGGCAAGGGTAAAGCGACGGATCTGCTGGGCGGGAAGCTGCAGTGGGTGGTGCGCTACCAGGGCGGAAACAACGCGGGACACACTGTGGTCCTGCCGAACGGCGAGCAGTTCGCGCTGCACTTGATTCCGTCGGGGATTCTGACGCCCGGTGTCAAGAACGTCATCGGCAACGGCGTCGTCGTCGACCCGAGCGTTCTGCTCACCGAGCTCAAGGGGCTGGAGGACCGCGGCGTCGACACGACTTCGCTGATGCTGTCGGCCGACGCGCATCTGCTGATGCCGTACCACGTCGCCATCGACAAGGTCACCGAGCGCTTCCTGGGCAACAGCAAGATCGGTACCACCGGTCGCGGCATCGGGCCCTGCTATCAGGACAAGATCGCCCGCGTGGGCGTCCGCGTGGCCGACGTGCTCGACGAGAAGATCCTCGCGCAGAAGGTCGAGGCCGCGCTCGAGATCAAGAATCAGATCCTCACCAAGATCTACAACCGCAAGGGTCTCGACCCGCAGCAGGTGGTGGACGAGACGCTGGAGCTGGCCGAGGGGTTCAAGCACCGGATCGCCGATACCCAGCTGTTGCTGAACCAGGCGCTCGAACGCGGTGAGACCGTGTTGCTCGAAGGTTCGCAGGGCACGCTGCTCGACGTGGACCACGGCACCTACCCGTACGTGACGTCGTCCAATCCGACCGCCGGCGGCGCGTCGGTGGGCGCGGGCATCGGGCCCACCAAGATCACGACGGTCCTGGGCATTCTGAAGGCGTACACCACGCGCGTCGGTGAGGGCCCGTTCCCCACGGAGCTCTTCGACGAGTGGGGCGAGTACCTGGCCAAGACCGGCGGCGAGGTCGGCGTGACCACCGGACGTGCCCGTCGCTGCGGTTGGTTCGACGCCGTCATCGCGCGGTATGCGACCCGCGTCAACGGCATCACCGACTACTTCCTCACCAAGCTCGACGTGCTGTCGAGTCTGGAAGAGGTCCCGATCTGCGTGGCCTACGAGGTCGACGGCGAGCGGGTGGAGGACTGGCCGATGACACAGACCGGCATCCATCACGCCAAGCCGATCTACGAGACGATGCCCGGTTGGTGGGAGGACATCTCCGGCTGCCGTACCTTCGACGAACTGCCCCAGAATGCGCAGAACTACATCCACCGGCTCGAGGAGTTGTCGGGTGCGCGCATCTCGTGCATCGGCGTCGGCCCCGGGCGTGACGAGACGATCGTCCGGCATCAGCTCGTCTGACCGGCGACCTCGATGAACGAGCCGCGCGGGCTCAGTCGCGACTACGGGTCGACGCTGCTCGGTGCGGTCGATGAGGGGCCGCGCAGGCAGCGCATCCGGATCCAGCTGCTCCTGACGACGACCATCGTCGGGGCGCAGTTGATCGGGATCGTGGTGGCGATCTCGCTCGCGCTGGTCGGTATCCCCGACCCCTCGTTCCTGCGCGGCGATCTCGTATGGGTCAACTTCCTGGCCCTGCCGGTGTATATCGTGTGTTCGCTGGCACTGGGCGTGCTGGTCGGCACGGTGATGACGGTCCGGTCACTCAAGTGGTCGATGCGCGACCAAGTGCCGACTCGGGACGACGCGCGGCGCACCGCGTGGGCGCGCCGTCGGCTGACTGCGCTCCAGGCACTCCTGTGGGTGGGTGCCGCGGTGATGCTGGGTATCTGGTACGGCGTGGTCGACCCGATCCTCATCCCGAAAGTGGTGCTCATCGTTCTGATGAGCGGCATCGTCGTGATCGCCATCGTCAACATCTTCGTCGACGTGCTGCTGCGGCCGGTGTACGCCAAGCTCATGCAGGCGGGTTTCTCCGTGCGCGGCAGCTCCGTCCGGTCGCGAGCCCTCAGTGCCTGGCTCATCGGCACCGGCGTCCCGCTGAGCGGCGTGTTCATGGTGGTGCTGTTCGCGGCCACCAGCGGTCGCTCGTCGTTGGTCGGCGTGTTCGTCTCGGTGACGGTGCTGGTGGCGGTGGCTGCCGCAGTCGGCCTGCTCGCGATGTTCCTGTTCTCCTGGGATGTGACCGGACCGATCCGCAACGTTCAGGCCGGAATGAGCAAAGTCCGCGGCGGAGACGTCAGCCCGGCCGTCGACCTCGTCGTCTACGACGCCTCCGAACTGGGGGAACTGCAGTTCGGGTTCAACAGCATGGTCGCGGGACTGCGCGAGCAGGAGCGAGTGCGCGACATCTTCGGACGTCACGTCGGCCGCGACGTGGCGGCGCAGGCGCTGCGAAGCGATCCGGAGCTCGGCGGCGCCGAGCGGACCGTCGCGGTGATCTTCGTCGACGTTATCGGCTCGACGACACTGGCCACCGAGCACACACCGACCGAGGTGGTAGCGGTGCTGAACCGCTTCTTTCAGCAGGTCGTCGAGGCGGTGGAGACGCACCGGGGCCTTGTGAACAAGTTCGAGGGAGACGCGGTCCTGGCGATCTTCGGCGCGCCCCTGGAAATCGACGATCCCGCGGGCGCGGCGCTGGCCGCGTCGCGCGAGATCGCCGATCGTCTCGCCCGCAACGTGCCGGAGTTGAAGGCGGGTATCGGGGTGAGCTTCGGGACCGTGGTGGCCGGGAACGTCGGCGCGATTCAGCGGTTCGAGTTCACGGTGATCGGCGACCCGGTGAACGAGGGCGCACGACTGTCGGAGGCCGCCAAAGAGGCTCCGCACCTGCCGTTCGCGTCGGAGCGGGCGGTGGCGGCGGCAGGGGACGACGAGGCGCGTCTATGGTCGCCGCGCACCGCGCTCGTCCTGCGCGGACGGTCGGCTCAGACACGGATCTACACTCCGACCAGCCGGCGCACCGACTCCGGCAGCGGACGGTCGGAGGACCAGTCGGCCGCGCGCGGCACCCCGTAGCCGCTGGTGAACGGAATCACGCCGCACCACGCGGTGACCTCGTCGTCGGGGCGGACGACGCCCTCGCCGGCATTCGCCTTGTAGACCCACTCGCCCTCCTCGATCCGCAGAACCGTCACATTGGTGGCCGCGATCTCCCGTTTCGTCATCGGACGTACCTCGTCGTTCCGGCCGGGTGTGAGTAGGTCGGTGAACCGGGTCAGCAGTTCGGCGCGGTCGTCGGCCCGTGCGTTCTCCAGTCGGCCGTAGACCACCGCCGAGCGGAAATGCACGGTGGAGTCGAATGTCGAGTTCGCGAGGACGAGGGCGTCCATCGCGGTGACGCAGAAGGCCGAGCGCTGATCGGCGGGGCGGCGTGATCCCATCACTCCGGCACCGGTGGATCCGTGCAGGAGGATGCGGTCGCCGTCGCGCACATGCAGGGTGGGCACGCTGCGTACGGCGGCGGTGCCTCCCTCACCGAAGGCCGTGGACAGCACTCCCCACCACTGCTGGTCGAGGAGACGGTCGAGGCTGTCGCGGTCGGTGCTCTGGCGGTCGCGCTTGCGGGTCAAGTTCTCCATGACTCCAGTACAGAGCCATACTGGACTTGAGAGAAGATCCAGAATCGAGCAATTCTGGAGACCAGTATCGATGGTGGTCGGGCCTCGGATGTCAGAGGTCGGTCGCCGGAAGGCGAGGTGACGTCGTGGCGCGGACTCCCCGGGACGTCCATCTGCCGATCAGTCTGCCCACGCCGGTGCGGAGCAGACGATTGGTGGATGAACTCCTCGCCGCAATCGTCGACGGCCGGCTCGCCGAGGGCGACTGGCTGCCGTCCACCCGAGTGCTGGCCCGGCAACTGAGCTGCTCGCGATCGGTGGTGACCGGTTGCTACGACGAACTGATCGCGGCCGGCTTCCTCGACGGGATCCCCGGTGCGGGCACACGGGTGCGTGCCGGTGCGCGCGCGGCGGTACGGCTCGGCGCGAGATCGCATGTGACGGAGGAATCGGCGCCCGTCGTCGTGCGTGGGGAGGGTGCGGTTCCGCGGATCATCGGAGATCTGCGGCCCGGGGTGCCGGACGGTTCGCTGATCGACGCGCGTCGGTGGCGCAGCTGCGTGCGGGCGGCGACGTGGACGCCCGAGCCGTCGACGGCCGGGACGACGGCTCTGACGGCCGCACTGGGGGAGCACCTGCGCAGGCATCGAGGGGTGCACGCCGAAGAGATCCTGCTGACTCCCGGATCGTCATGTGGGTTCGCACTGCTCGGCGAGGCGGCGTGGGACTCGGGGATTCGGCGCGCCTTCGTCGAAGCGCCCGGATACGCGGAGGCGCAGCGGGAACTCGCGCGCGTCGGTTTCTCGGTGGAACCGGTGGAGGTGGACGCGGACGGCGTGTGTGTCGGCCGGCTGCCGGACGATCGCTGCCTGGTGTACACGACGCCTGCGCACCAGTATCCGCTCGGCCACCGGATGTCGGTGGATCGACGCGCGCGATTGGTGGAGTGGGCGCGCCGGACCGGCTCGGTGATCATCGAGGACGACTACGACGGCGAGTTCCGGTACGACGTTCCGCCGCTGCCCGCTCTGCAGGCACTTCCCGGTGCGCGCGAATTCGTGGGGTATGTGGGCACAGCGTCGAAGACGCTCACCGTCGGGTTGGCGGTCGCGTGGACGGTGCCGCCGGGCGTGCTGTCCGACGCCGTAGGGCGGAGGTACGCCGAGCGTGCGTGGTCGGTGGCGGAGCCGGTGGCGGGCACCCTCGCGGAGTTCATCTCCCGCGGCCACCTCGCGACGCATCTGGCGAAGGTCGCCCGCACCTATCGTGATCGACGAAATGCGTTGTCGGCGGCGGTGATTGAGCGCTGTCCGGAGATGCCGATCATCGGCGTCGACGCCGGGCTGCACGCGACGATCGTGATCGACCGCGTTCCGGGAGCCCAGGTGCGTGATCGACTGGAACGATCGGGATGGCTGGTGCGCGCCGTCTCCGACTACCCGTTGGCAGACAAGCAGTCGGTGGACGGGGTCGTCGTCAGCTACGCACGATTGACGCCGGCGTCGGCGGTGAGATTCGCCGAGGCGCTTCGGCGGGCTGTGCCAGAGGTTTTGTCAGAGGGCGGCGGTATGATTCGAACATAGAAGCACAGCAGAAGTGTTCTCGGACACTGTGCAGGTGGAGGGGGTGGGTTCGATGGTCACGTCAGAAGTGCTGCCGGACGATCCGGCCGCCCTCGCCCGCCTGTTGGAGGCTGCGGCGACCAAGTTCGCGTCGCTGCCGCTGTCCGCGGTGACCGAAGACGCCCTGTTGGAAACCGTCGAGACCCTCGAGCGCACGCATCGTCGTCTCGACGGTGTCGACGCCGCAGTGCTGGTGGAGGTCTCCGACCGCAGCGCCTACCGCAAAGCCGGATACCTGTCGGTGCATCAGTATTTGGCGCAGGGGTTGCGGCTCGGTGACGGTGCCGCCCGACGCCGACGCGTCAGCGCCGCCGGCATCGGACGATTCACCGACCTGCAAGGCCAGACCCGCGAACCGATACTGCCGGCGACTGCGGTCGCGGTGGGCGAGGGTGCGATCGGTGCCGACCACGTCCGGGAGATCGACGCCGTCATGGACAAGATTCCCACCGCGATCGACGCGCAGACCCGGGCACGGGCCGAGGTGCAGTTGGCGTGGGTCGCGCGTGAGTTGAGTCCGGCCGGTGTCCGCACCGCCGGCATCCGATTGCTCGCGCACCTGGATCCGGACGGAACCGTCACCGACGAACGCGACCGCAAACGCCTGCGCGGCTTCACGATCCTGCCCCAGGATCTGCGGCTGATGAGCAAAGTCCGCGGCTACCTCACCCCGGCGTTGCGCGCGGAAATGGAAGCCGCACTGCCGTCCTGGGCCGCGCCGGGGATGAACAATCCCGACGACCCGGACTCCCCGTCCGGGACCGTGGAATCGGCCGACCCGGCCGCTCTGGCGGCCGCGGTGGAGCGTGATACTCGCACGCCCGGGCAGCGCACCCACGATGGTCTGCAAGCGCTGCTGCGCGCCTCCCGCACTGGTGTTGGGGGTGGTCGGCGGTCGGGTGATCTGGTCATCACTGTCACCGACCACGAGTTGGCCGAGCGGGCCGGGATCGCGTTGACCGCGACCGGGACTCGGGTGCCGGTGGCGGAGTTGATCGAGGTCGCCGCCGCCGCAACCCCGCACCTGGCCGTCTTCTCCGCCCACACCGGACAAGCCCTCTACCTCGGACGGGGACGCCGGCTGGCGTCGCGGGCGCAGCGGTTGATGCTCTTCGCCCGCGACCGCGGCTGCACCGCCCCCGGCTGCGCAGCCCCGTTCACCCGGACGCAGGCCCATCATTTCCCGGACTGGGCCGACGGCGGACCCACCGACATCGACCACCTCGGCGCCGCATGCGGGCGTCACAACCGCTCCGTCGGCCCCCGCCCCGGGCAATGGCAGACCACCATCCTGATCGACGGACCCCACGCCGGCCGCGTCGTCTGGCGACCCAGCGGCAACACCAGGGACGGGACAAGACCGCCCGGATGGCGGATCAACCAAATCCACCACGCCGAACTCCTCCCGGACCACCAACCCCAGCCGCCGCCCGAACCCAGCGAATCCCGGATCGAGAACTACCTCGACACACTCCTGGCCGCCTGACCGGACACACCCGGCCGGGAGCACGGAAGTGCGGTGGCCTCAGCGGAACTCGGCAGCAGTGAATGAAGTTCCTCCGACGGCACGATGATCTGGGTTGCAGTCGTTCGGTATTACGAGCCGATCCTGCTGCGCTGCCACCAGCAGGCTCCAGTGCTCCTTGACCCCGGCGGCCGCACGAGGTGCACGCCAATCGGTCATGCCCCCAGCGTAGAACGTGTGCGTTCGGTGCAGCGCCCGCTCACGAGGTCATTCGGCCGAGCGAGCGCCGACCGTCTCCGGAGCTGTGCACCCGTAGAATCCGGGGCATGGTTGCAAAGGTGATCGGAACTCCGCTGAGTCCGACCGCGGTGAAGGTGTTGCTGCTCGGCTCGGGCGAACTCGGCAAGGAGGTCACGATCGCGCTGCAGCGGTTCGGCGTCGAAGTGATCGCCGTTGATCGCTACGCCGACGCCCCGGCGCACCAGGTGGCGCACCACGCCGAGGTGATCGACATGATGGATCCGGACCAAGTGCGCGCGGTGATCGACAAACATCGCCCGCACTACGTGCTCCCGGAGATCGAGGCCATCGCAACCGAAGCCCTGGAGCGAGTGGAAGCCGAGTCGATCGCCGAAGTGATCCCGAGCGCGAAGGCCGTCTCCGCAACTCTCAATCGCGAGCGCATCCGGCGGCTGGCCGACGAAGAACTCGGCCTGCCGACGTCCCCGTACCTTTTCGCGGGATCGCTCGAGGAGATGCGCGCGGCGGCCGGGAGCATCGGATTCCCGTGTGTGGTGAAGCCGGTGATGTCGTCGTCGGGCAAGGGGCAGTCGGTCCTTCGCGGCCCCGAGGACGTCGACGCGGCGTGGGAGGCGGCCCGGACCGGAGCCCGAGTCAACAACGACCGCGTGATCGTCGAGGGGTTCGTCGAATTCGACTACGAGATCACCCTTCTCACGGTCCGCGCCGTCGACCCGGCCACCGGGCGACTGGCCACGTACTTCTGCGATCCGATCGGCCACCGCCAGGTGGACGGAGACTACGTCGAGAGTTGGCAGCCGCAGCCGATGAGCCCGGCCGCCTACGACATAGCGCGTTCGATCGCGGCCCGGATCGCGACCGCGATGGGCGACGGGGTCGCCACCGGCAGGGGAGTGTTCGGCGTCGAACTCTTCATCAAAGGCGACGAGGTCTACTTCTCGGAGGTGAGCCCGCGCCCGCACGACACCGGTCTGGTCACCATGGCCACGCAGCGCCTGTCGGAGTTCGAACTCCACGCTCGAGCCGTCCTCGGAATGCCGGTGAACACGATCGCCCGTGCGCCCGGCGCCTCGGCGGTGATTTACGGCGAGCACGAGGACACGGCCATCGGATTCGCAGGCGTCGCCGACGCCCTCGCCGATCCCGACGTGGATCTGCGCCTGTTCGGTAAGCCCGAGAGCTACGCGCGCCGGCGGATGGGGGTGGCGGTGGCGACCGCACCCACGATTGAGATCGCGCGCGAGAAGGCCACGCGCGCAGCGGGACTGGTGACGCCTCTGCGCGCGGACCACGACGCGGAGACGCCGACCGAGATCAAGCCGATTCCGCAGACCGCGCCGTCGCCGGCCGACGAGACCGATACCGAGGCGATGGAGGCGGGAACTCAGGCGATCCGGGTTCCGGAGCGCCCGATTCGGCGCGAGGCGCCCCCGATGCCCCGACCTCCGATGCCTCAGGGACCTCCGCAGCGTCCTGGACCGATGGCGCAGCCGGGACCGCGCGGACCGGTGGGGCCCGGTGGCCAGCGACCGGCCGGACCCCCGCCCCCTCGACCCGGGCGGATCCCGCCGGGTATGAGCTGATCCGCCGGCACCGACGATCCGCTACACCGAGGACTTGCGTGCCGCCTGCACGATCATGAAGACGAGGAACGGTCCGCCGACCGCCGCGGTGACCACGCCCACCGGCAGACCGTCGGGCAGGACCGTGCGGCACACGATGTCGGCGGCCAGGACGATGCACGCCCCGACCACGCCCGAGAACACCGGCGTGGGTTGAGAACTGCGGGCCAGGCGGACGGCGATCTGCGGCGCGGCCAGGCCCACGAAGGCGATGGGCCCGGCCGCCGACACCGCGAGCGACGCGACCACCACGGCGGTGAGCAGCGTTCCGTAGGTGACGACGCCGAGACGTACGCCGAGCGCACGGGCCACGTCGGGCCCGAGGCCGCTGACGGCGAGCGTGCGCGCGATGATCGCGGTCCAGATGATTCCGATGGCCGCGGCCACCGCCACCGGCGGCACCGAACTCCAGCCGGTATTCGCCAGCGAGCCGATGATCCACGTCTGCGCGCTCGCGGCGTCGTGCAGGTCCGCACGTGACATCAGGTATCCGACCGCGGCCTGCATCATCCAGGTCATTCCGACACCGATGAGGATGAGGCGCAGTGTGCTGGTGACCACCTGGCCCTTGGTCCAGGCCAGCACGTACATCAGCGCCGCGGTCGCGAGGCCGCCGATCAGCGCCGCCAGCGGCACGCCGAGGTTCGCGAAGAAGCCGCCGAATCCGGTGCTCGCCGAGGTCAGGGCAAGTACGGCACCGGCACTCGCGCCGGTGGTGATGCCCAGCATGTCCGGGACGGCGAGCGGGTTGCGGGTGATCACCTGTGTGAGGCAACCGGCGAGACCGAGGCCGAAGCCGGCCAGCGCCGCCACGAGCACACGCGGCAGCATGTCGTCGAAGATGACGATGTTCTCGGCGACGCGGCCGCCGCCGAGCAGGATGCGCGCCACGTCGACGGGCGTGGTGAACCCCACCGACAGCCCGATCAGGAAGAGGACCAGCGCGAGCAGGGCGCCGGCGAGGGAGCAGGCCGCGAGTCTGCGGCGGACGACCCATCGGGCGCTGCCGACGCCGATGGTGATGGGCGGGCGAACGGTGGCGGTCATACGGTCGGGAGCCTCCTGCGTCGGACCATGATCATGAGCATCGGCCCGCCGATCAACGCCAGCACCACGCTCACCTGTGCCTCGCCCGGCCGGGCGATGACCCGGCCGATGACATCGCAGACCAGGATCAGAAGTGCGCCGGCGAGTGCCGAGTAGGGGACGATCCAGCGGTAGTCGGGCCCGGTGAACGCGCGAGCGATATGGGGAACGATCAGCCCGAGGAACACGATCGGCCCGCACGCGGCGGTCGCGGCCCCGGCGAGGAGCGCGATGCCGATGATGCCGGTGACCCGGATGAGACCGACGCGACCGCCCAATGCCGTCGCCATGTCGTCGCCGAGGCTCATCAGGTTGAGGAACCATCCGCCCGCGAAGGCGAGAACCAGTCCCACCACGATGAAGGGCAGCGTGGTCCACAGCACGTCGGCGCCGCGGCCCGAGACGGCTCCGACGTTCCAGAACCGCCAGGTGTCGAGGGTGGCGCCGTCCGAGAGGACGAGTGCGGAGGACACCGCCGTGAGACACGCGCTGAGCCCGGCTCCGGCCAGCACGAGTGTCAGCGGCGACGATCCGGTGACCGTCGACAGCCCGAACACCGCCGCCGCGGCGACGAACGCGCCCGCCAGCGCCAGGACGGTGTTGGCCAGAGGGCCGGAGGTACCGAAGACGAAAACCCCGGTGACCACCGCGCAGGCAGCGCCCGCGTTGATCCCGAGCAGACCGGGGTCGGCGAGCGGATTGCGCGTATGCCCTTGCGCGAGTGCGCCGGCCGCGCCGATCGCCAGTCCCACCACGAGACCGAGCACCGTGCGGATCAGCCTGCTGTGGACCAAAACTCCGAGCCCGTCGGGACTGCTCGATCCGTGCAGCAGTGCGTTCAGGACCTCACCCGGCGGCACGTCGCGTGTGCCGATCGCGATCGATGCGACGAACGCGATGCCTATGGCGACCACCAGAACGACGGCCCCGATCACCTTTTTCACAAAGGCATACCTTACCTAAGTCATGGCGCCGAACCCGGCCCGGGGCAGGTCTGCCGATGGTTTCAATCCTGTGCGTCTCCTGAACGATTGGGTAACAAAGGTCTGTGCGAGCCCCGATACACGAGTAAGGGTGGGACCAGTCGACCTACCGACCGACGACACGAAAGGCTCTTGACATGAAGAAGTCCCTGACACGGATGGCGGCGGCGGTAGCTGCCGCCGGCGCGATCGGCGCGGGTTCTCTGGCTGCGGTTCCGCAGGCGCACGCCGGCACCCCCGGCGACCTCCAGATCATCGGCGGGATCTCCTGCACCTTCAAACTGTGGGGTCCGAATTGGTCCGACGGTCCCGTCTGGCAGATGCATCGCTGGATGGGCGTCACGAACATCGGCGGCTCGACCATGACCGGTGTGACGGTGACCGAGTTCGGCGGTGCCAGCAAGTGGGTTCCGCAGACGAAGGACAAGGACGGCAAGATCACCAACAAGCTCGGTGAGCTGAAGCCGGGCAAGACCTTCGTCGCCTTCGACACCACATGGAAGGGCTGCTGGCCCGCGTCGATCTCCGGCTACACCATCGGGCAGCAAGTCGAGAACCCGATGAACAACGTCGGGTTCTGGCAGAACGTGCGTCGAGCGCAGCCGAAGGACAAGTCCACCACCGTCGGCAACGGCTCGTAGAGACCGGCGACGGCGGTGAACTGACGTCGCAGACGCGAAGGGAGGGCGACCGGGATCGGTCGCCCTCCCTTCGGTTTTCGGGTGTGGTGGGTGACGGTGGTTTCGACTCGCTGCGCTCGCTCAACCAGCCTGGGGGGTTGCGCTCGCTCAACCAGCCTGGGGGGTTGCGCTCGCTCAACCAGCCTGGGGGTTGCGCTCGCTCAACCAGCCTGGGGCTGGGCAGCGCGGCCGTCAGCCCCGGTTCACCTTGTGGGGTTCGGAGGCGGCGAGCATGTCCTCGCGCTCGACCACCTTGACGCGGTCGCGGCCCTGCGCTTCGCCGAGCTTGCGCTCGTGCTCGTCGAGCCGGTACCAGCCGTCCCAGGTGGTGAACGGGATTCCGCGCGATTCGAGCAGATCCACGACGGAGGCCTCGGAGGCGTCCTCGACCTCGTTGAGGACCCCGTTGCGCATGTCCTCGAGGATGCACTCGACGGTCTCGTTCGCGTCGCCCTTGGTGTGGCCGATGAGGCCGACCGGACCGCGCTTGATCCAGCCGGTGGTGTACAGGCCGGTGAGGTGCTTGCCGTCGTCGAAGATCCGGCCGGCCTCGTTGGGGATCACGCCCGCCTGGTCGTCGAACGGGATCTCCGGCAGATTGTCCGACAGATAGCCGACCGCCCGGTAGACGGCGGTGACGTCCCAATCGCGGGTCTTGCCGGTGCCCTTGACGTTGCCGGTTCCGTCGAGCTCGGTGCGCTCGGTGCGGAGTCCGACCACCTTGCCGTCCTCGCCGAGGATCTCCGTCGGGTTCTCGAAGAAGTGCAGGAAGAGCTTGTGGATCGCACCCTGCTTGGGCTCGCGGATCGCGTAGTTCTCGATGATCGTCGCGACCTGGTCGGTGATCTTGCTGGAGCGGCGCGCGACGGCGGATCCCTCGTCGTACTCGATGTCCTCGGGATCGACGATGACCTCGATGTTCGGCGAGTGGTCGAGTTCCTTGAGCTCCAGCGGAGTGAACTTGGCCTGGGCGGGGCCGCGGCGTCCGAAGACGTGCACCTCCACCGCCTTGTTGGCCTTGAGCCCCTGGTAGACGTTGTCCGGGATCTCGGTCGGGAGCAGCTCGTCGCCCGTCTTGGCAAGAACGCGGGCCACGTCGAGGGCCACGTTCCCGACACCGATCACGGCGACCTTCTCCTCCTCCAGCGGCCATTCGCGGGAGAAGTCCGGGTGGCCGTCGTACCAGGCCACGAACTCGCCGGCGCCGTAGCTGCGCTCGAGGTCGACGCCCGGGATCTGCAGAGCGCGGTCGTCGGTGGCGCCCGTGGAGAAGACGACGGCGTCGTAGTGCTTGCGCAGGTCGGCGAGGGTGATGTCGGTGCCGTAGTCGATGTTGCCGAGCAGGCGGACCTGGGGCTTGTCGAGCACCTTGTGCAGAGCGGTGATGATGCCCTTGATGCGCGGGTGATCGGGTGCGACGCCGTACCGGATGAGACCGAACGGGGCGGGCATGCGCTCGTAGAGATCGATGCTCACGCCGCGCTCGGACGCGGTGTCGGACTTCATCAGTGCATCGGCGCAGTAGATGCCGGCCGGCCCGGCACCGACGATCGCGACCCGCAACGGGCGGCTGTTGTCACTCATTTCCAGGTGCTTCCTCAGCTGGTTGGACAGGGATACCTCTACGTTATGTCTTGTGAGGTCGCCGCCAAAATTTCGATGTGAGGTATACCTCAGTCGAAGATCGGGTGCCGAAAACTATTGACGAATCGCGCCCGGTGAAGGTGGCCCGTCGCCGGACGGCACGGTTGAAAGTCCCTGGACATGGGCCGATACACTCGGCTGTCATGAACGAAGACCAGCCGGCGTCTCACGACCTCCCGGAGGACGACCAGCCGCGGTCGTGGAAAGCGGCGCTCCCGATGATTCTGGCCGGTGCGCTCGTGGTGGTGCTGCTGGCGTGGGTCCTGATCGCCGCCCTGGTGAATCCGCCGGAGGAACGGCTCAGCGACTCCGCTCAGGTGCAGCACACGGTCAACGACATGTACAGCGCGATGGGCACGCTCAACTACGACCAGTACGTCGGCTCGTTCTGTCAGGCCGATGTGGACGCCGCCGACTTCCCGAAGTCGGTCCAGTTCGCGGAGCAGAACCGCGCCGAGAACGAGGCCAAGGGCAAGATCGTCGTGCCGAACATGGACGTGGAAGTCACCGGCGACAGCGCCACCGTGAAAGCCCATTGGAACCGCGAGAACACCGCGGACGACGAGCAGACGACCTCGCTGCGGCTGATCCGGGAGAACGGTGAGTGGAAGGTGTGCAACCGATGACTTACAGCGGCGACGTGACGTGTGAGCAGGCATGGCAGCGGCTCGCGGAGAATCCGAAGGCAGTCCTCATCGACTGCCGCACGCAAGCGGAATGGAACTTCGTCGGAGTGCCGGACACCGAATCGCTCGGCAAGCGCACGCTGTTCGTCGAGTGGATCGACTACCCGAACGGTGCGCCCAATCCGCGCTTCGTCGACCAACTGCGCGAGGCCGGCGTGGAGCCGGACGACGAACTGCTGTTCCTGTGCCGCTCGGGCCATCGGTCCATCGGTGCCGCGGAGGCCGCGGTCGCCGCCGGATTCGGGCAGGCGTACAACATTCTCGACGGGTTCGAAGGCCCGATCGACGCCGACGGGCACCGTGGCGGGGCCGGTTGGCGCGCCGCGTCGCTGCCCTGGCGACAGTCATGAAGGAGTCTGTGAAATGAGCCGAGAGCTGCCCGACTGGGTTTCTCCAGAGACCGTCGCCGTGCGCGGTGGGATCCTTCGCTCCGGCTTCTTCGAGACCTCCGAAGCGCTCTACCTCAACAGCGGATACGTCTACGAGTCGGCCGAGGCGGCCGAACGCGCCTTCACCGGCGAAGAACAGCGTTTCGTCTACACCCGCTACGGGAATCCGACCGTCGCGATGTTCCAGGAGCGGCTCCGCCAGATCGAGGGGACGCAGGCCTGCTTCGCCACGGCGAGCGGCATGGCCGCGGTCTTCGTGGCACTGGGTGCGCTGCTGAAGAAGGGCAGCCGCCTCGTCGCGGCGCGCAGCCTCTTCGGTTCCTGCTTCGTGATCTGCAACGAGATCCTCCCGTCCTGGGGCGTCGAGACGGTCTTCGTCGACGGAGAAGACCTCGACCAGTGGGAGCGGGCCCTCGCCGAGCCGACGGACGCGGTGTTCTTCGAGACGCCGTCGAATCCGATGCAGACGCTGGTCGATGTCCGCAAGGTGTCGGAGATGGCGCACGCGGCCGGCGCGACGGTGGTGCTCGACAACGTATTCGCGACCCCGCTGCTGCAACGCGGTCTGGACATGGGCGCCGACGTCATCGTGTATTCGGGGACCAAGCACATCGACGGCCAGGGCCGGGTGATGGGCGGTGCGGTGCTCGGCACGCAGGAGTTCATCGACGGCCCGGTGCGGGAACTGATGCGTCACACCGGTCCGGCTCTCAGTCCGTTCAACGCGTGGGTGATGCTCAAGGGCCTCGAGACGATGAAGCTGCGGCTCGACCAGTCGGTCGCCACCGCGCTGCGAGTCGCCGAATTCCTCGACGCCGATCCCCGGGTGGCCAAGGCGATCTATCCCTTCCTGTCGTCGCACCCGCAGTACGAGCTGGCGCGCTCGCAGATGTCCGGCGGGGGAACGGTCATCACGTTCGAACTCGCCGACCGGCCGGGTCTTTCCGGCAAGGAGCGGGCCTTCGAAGTGCTCAACGGACTGCAGATCATCGACATCTCCAACAACCTCGGTGACGCCAAGAGCCTCATCACGCATCCGGCCACCACCACCCACCGGGCGATGGGGCCCGACGGCCGTGCGGCGATCGGTCTCACCGACTCGATGGTCCGGCTGTCGGTGGGTCTGGAGAGCGCGGACGATCTGCTGCGCGATCTGGACGCGGCGCTGGGCTGAGCTCAGGCGTCGGCACGCACCGGGCGGTCCGCGTCGGCCAGTGCACTGAGCACCGTCTGGAACTTCGCCGTGGTCTCGGCCACCTCGGCGTCGGGGTCGGAGCCGGCGACGATGCCGCCTCCGGCCCAGGCGCTGACCTTCGTGCGTGACGAGTCGAGCTCGAGACACCGGATCGAGACCACCCATTCCCCGTCGCCGGCGGCGTCGCACCAGCCGACGGTTCCGGCGTAGAACTCCCGCGGTCCTTCGACCTCCTCGATGATCCGCGCCGCGGCTTCGGTCGGTGTCCCGCAGACGGCGGGTGTGGGGGAGAGCAGCGCCGCCAGTTCCAGCGCCGTGATCGTCGGATCGGCCAGCTCTCCGGTGATCGGCGTCGCCAGATGCCAGACGTGGTTGGTGGAGATGGTCTGCGGCCGGTCGGGGATGGCGATACGGCTGCACAGCGGTTGGAGCAGGTCGCGCAGATAGTCGACGACGTACGCGTGCTCGCGCAAGTCCTTCGCCGAACGGCTGAGTTCCTCGGCGGCGTTCGGAACGGGACGGCCTGCGGCGTCGAACTTCGGGGCCGATCCCGCATAGGGAACGCATTGGAGGATGGAACCGCGTTTGCGGAGCAGGAGTTCCGGACTCGCGCCGATCAGCCAGTTGCCGTCGTGTCCCGGCGCCGCGCTCAGATCGGCGGCGAACACCGTCGACCCGCCGGCAGTGGCCGTGAATCGGCCGATCAGTTCGACCGGCTCGACGGCCCGGGTGAGCGACGCGTCCAGACTGCGAGCCACGACCACCTTCTCGGCGGCGCCCGACGCGATGGCGTCGAGTGCGCGGACGACTCGCTCGCGGTGCACCGAGTCCGGGGTCACCGAGACCTCCGCGACCACCGAGCCGTCGACCGTGGCGGGAGTGGCTGCGGGGGAGAAGTCGACCCGTTCGGGGGCGATCAGTGATGCGGGACCGCCGGTGTCGAAGCCGAGGGCGCCGCCGACGAAGTCGACGGTGCCGGCGGCGAGGGCCTCTCGCGCCTGCGCCACGGAGCCGAACGCGGCGCGCACTCCGAATCCGCGGGCGTTGAGATCGGTGTTCGACAGCAGAAACGACAGACCGGCAGGCACCTGGCCAGGTTACCCGCGAGAGGCTAGACGGACTTCGTCGCTGTGATGCGCTTCTCCCTGATCAACCGCTTGAGGAGGTCGCGGCCCGCGGATCCGGCGGAGACGGGGTCGGCGCCCGCGTCGGCACCCGACATGTTGACGCAGGTGCGACCGTCGACGCTCGAGGTCGCGTACAGCCACTGCTCGGTGTGGCCGTTCGCGGAGTCGTCACGGCTCTTGGTCTTCCACTCGCCGACGGAGGCGGTTCCGGAGCAACTGTCGGCGAACACCACCACCGTGTGTACCGGGGTCCCCGAGCCGGATTCGCCGAGCGAGGTGAGGTCGTCGGACATCTGCGACAGCACCCGGTCGTCGTCGGCGGCCCGCAGCACCACGACGGGCGCGCCGTCGTTGGTGTCGGTGACGGCGGTCCAGCCGGCGGGCACCCGGACCTCCACGGACGTCCCGCCCTTGAGCGCGAACGTCCGCGTGGTCTCCGGCGCCGCACCGGTGTCGCGGTCGGAGTCCCAGGGGGCGAGGATCAGCAGCGTCGTCAGTCCGGCGACCACCAGTGCGGTCACCGCCACGATGCCGAAGAACATCGGCTTCGGACCCTTCACCGGCGGCTGCTGCGGCCACGGGCCGGGCGGGAAGGGGTTCGGTGCGTACGGCGGCTGCGCGGGTCCGTACCGGTGGGGCGGCCCGTACGGCGACGGCTGTGGCGGTTGTGTCAGGGGCGGTTGTGGCAGGGGCCGGCCGGGAGCGCCGCTCGGATACTGCGGGTCGGACGGATGAACCACGGGAGGCCTTTCTGAACAGGGATGTTGAAACCACGCTAACTGCGGATCCGCCGGTGATTACACCCGCCGTGGTTTTAATGCTTTCCGCGAATGACGCGTACCGGCATCCTTGACGGCGGGTCACGAGAACCGGTGCGAAGCCCTGGCTGGCCGGTCGGCAACCCTCCACCGCGGTGGGGTGCTCCAGGTGACGACCCGGCCGGCGTCGACCGACGTCCGGCAAGTGCGGAGATCTACTGGAGTCGTGTCATGACCGCAATCCTCGACCGGGCCGTGTGCCCGGCACCCATTCGTCCCCTCGCGCCGGTGGTCGGTGCCGACACCACGGTGCCGACCACCGCAGGGGGCGAGACCGTCTACGCGAACCTCGACTACGCGGCATCGGCCCCGGCTCTCGTGTCTGTCGCGGAACGGCTCTCCGGCGCGTTGACCGAGTATGCGAGCGTGCATCGGGGCGCGGGCCATCTCTCTCAGGTCACGACAGCGCGATACGAGCAGGCTCGGGAGACCGTCCGGCGGTTCGTCGGCGGTCGAAGCGACGACACGGTGGTGTTCACGCGCAACACCACCGACGCCGTCAATCTCGCCGCGCACGTCACCCCCGGCGACGTGGTGGTGCTCGACATCGAGCACCACGCCAACCTGCTGCCCTGGACCCGGACCGGCCGTGCTCGCGTGGTGCCGGCGGCCCGCACCGTCGAAGAGACGGTGGGGCGGCTCGAAGCAGAACTCGCTGCCGCGCCCGCCGCGTTGCTCGCGATCACCGGTGCGTCGAATGTGACCGGCGAGGTGCTGCCGATCGGACGGCTGGCCGCGGCGGCGCATCGGCACGGCGCGCGCATTCTGGTGGACGCCGCGCAACTGGTCCCGCACCGCGCCGTCTCGATCGCGTCCTGGGGCATCGACTACCTCGTCTTCTCCGGCCACAAGCTGTACGCGCCGTTCGGTGCGGGCGTGCTGGTGGGCCGCGGCGACTGGCTCGATGCGGCGGAACCGTACCTGGCCGGCGGCGGCGCCACCGCCGACGTCGACCTCGACGGCGGAGTCGCGTGGCACACCGGTGCCGCTCGTCACGAAGCCGGATCTCCCAACACGCTGGGGGTGGTGGCGCTCGCAGCGGCGGCGCAGGCCCTGCAGGACATCGGTTTCGAGGAGATCGGCTATCACGAGCACCGGTTGCAGCAGCGTCTCGACGAGGGGTTGGCGCTGCTGCCCGGCGTGCATCCGCTGCGGGTCTTCGACGATGCGGCCGACCGCGTCGGCATCGCCGGCTTCACCGTGGAGAACCATTCCCCGCGCAGTGTCGCCGAATATCTGTCGGTGACGCGGGGGATCGGCGTGCGCGACGGCAAGTTCTGCGCGCATCCGCTGCTGCGGAAGCTGGGCTACCCCGACGGTGCGGTCCGGGCCAGCTTCGGTCTCGGGACGTCGTCGGACGATGTCGATCGTCTGCTGGCCGCGCTGTCGGATCTGGTGCGGCGGTAGATTTCTCGTCCGCTTTCACAGCGGGCGCGGTGGGGTTCGCGGGCGCGGGACGTACGTCCATTTATGCCGAAATTTCTCAGTTGCGGCCGGGAGTCGGCACCTCTCATACTTGCAGAGCGCAATTAGTTGATTGCAGACTGCAACGAAGAGGGATGAGAGTGAAAGCGACGCCCGAACAGCTCGACGAGATGTTCGTCGCCCTCAGCCGATACACGCGGCTCAGGGATCGGGCGCTGCACACCGGAATCTGGAACGGACGCAATGGCTCACTCGAGACCGCCGCGTACCGAGCGCTCTTCGTCCTGCGGAACGGCCCGATGCGCTCGCGCGACCTCGCCGATCGGCTGGTGACAGACCCCTCGACCACCAGTCGGCACGTCGCGCAGTTGGTGAAGGAAGGATTCGTCCGGCGCGAGGCGCACCCCGAAGACGGGCGTGCGTCGCAGCTGGTCCTCACCTACGACGGCCGGGAGAAGGTCTGCGAGATCGCCGAGTCGAGACGACGACTCGTCGGCGAAACCGTGGAGGACTGGTCCGCGGAGGAGTTCGAGATATTCGTCCGCCTCCTCGGCCGGTTCGTCGACGCGGTCGAAACCCGAATCTTCCCCTGCACCACGAAAGCTGATTGATGAGTTCACCAACTGCCGCCGCCGACTTCCCCGGCCGGAACCTGACGCATCGCCAGGTCCTCACGATCATGAGCGGACTCATGATCGGCATGTTCCTCGCCGCGCTCGACCAGACGATCGTGTCGACGGCGATCCGCACCATCGCCGACGACCTGCACGGATACGACCTGCAGGCGTGGGTCACCACCGCTTACCTGGTGACCTCGACGATCGTGACGCCGCTCTACGGCAAGCTGTCGGACATCTACGGACGCAAGCAGTTCTTCCTGCTCGCGATCACGATCTTCATCATCGGGTCGCTCCTGTGCAGCATGTCGACGTCGATGTACGAGCTGGCCGGCTTCCGTGCGCTCCAGGGTCTCGGCGCGGGCGGTCTGTTCACACTGGCGATCACCACGATCGCCGATATCGTCGCACCGCTGGAACGCGCCAAGTACCAGGGTTACTTCCTGGCGGTCTTCGGCACGTCCAGCGTGCTCGGCCCGGTGCTCGGCGGTTTCCTCGCCGGCGCGAACTCGATCCTGGGCGTCTCCGGTTGGCGCTGGGTGTTCCTGGTGAACGTGCCGATCGGCCTCATCGCACTGGTGGTGGTCTACAAGGTGCTGAACTACCCGCAGCAGAAGCTGACCGGACACCGCACCGACTACTGGGGCGCTACCGCTGTCGCGGTGGCCGTCGCGCCGCTGCTGATCGTCGCCGAACAGGGCCGTGACTGGGGCTGGACGTCGCTGAACAGCGTCATCTGTTACCTGATCGGCGCCGCGGGTATCGCCGCGTTCATTGTGATCGAGAACAAGATGGGCGACGAGGCGATCATCCCGCTCCGCGTCTTCAAGAACCGGGTCTTCGCACAGGGCATCCTCGTCTCCCTCATCGTCGGTGCGGTCATGTTCGGCGGTATCTCGATGCTGCCCCAGTACTTCCAGGTGCTCCGTGGCTCGAGCCCGATGGTCGCCGGTCTGCAGATGCTGCCGATGGTGGCCGGCATGATGATCGGTTCCATCATGGCCGGCCAGCTGATCTCGCGTACCGGGCGATACAAGGTGTTTCCGATCATCGGCTCCATCCTGATCACGACGATGTCGTTCCTGCTGCACTTCGTCGACACGCAGACCCAGCTGTACCTCGTGATGCTGGCGGCAGCCGGACTCGGTTTCGGCCTCGGCAACCTGATGCAGCCGCTCATGCTGGCGATGCAGAGCATCCTGCCGGTCCGCGACACCGGTATGGCGACCGGCACCGCGACCTTCTTCCGGCAGATCGGCGGCACGCTCGGCGTCGCGGTCTTCTTCTCGCTGCTGTTCTCGACGATGGGCCCCAACATCGCCGATCAGCTCAAAGACGCGTCGGGCACTCCTGAGTTCACCGCGGCCGTCCAGCAGGCGGCTACCAGCCATGATCCGCAGGTGGCGGCCTTCGGTCACTCGTTGATCACCGCGGCGGAGGACCCCGGTGCCGGCGGCGGCGCCGGGGCGACGATGAAGGACACCTCCGTCATCGAGAAGCTCCCGAAGGAGTTGTCGGAGCCGATCAAGCGCGGCTTCGCGGACTCGATGGACAAGGTGTTCCTGTCGGTCTCGATCCTGTCGATCCTGTCGATCATCGGCACGGTGACGTGGTCGGAGGTCTCGCTCCGCCGTCCGCCGTCGCCCGAGAGCAAGAGCGACGACCCGAAGCCGGTCGCGGCCGACTGACCGGAGCGAGTCGCTGCGTGTTGCTGGGTCTCGATGCGCGTGCTCGCTGCGCTCGCTCGCTTACTCGATGAGCCTGGGGCTGGGTGGCTGTTCGCGGGCTTGTTGAGCGAGTGTTCTCAGGCTTGTTGAGCGAGCGCAGCGAGTCGAAACGGTGCTTTGTCTCGATGCGCGTGCTCGCTGCGCTCGCTCGCTTACTCGATGAGCCTGGGGGCTGGGTGGCTTTTCTCAGGCTTGTTGAGCGAGTGTTCTCACCAGGTTTGTTGAGCGAGCGGAGCGAGTCGAAACTGTGTGAGTTCTCGATGCGCGTGCTCGCTGCGCTCGCTGGCTTACTCGATGAGCCCGGGGGCTGGGTGGCTTTTCCCAGGCTTGTTGAGCGAGTGTTCTCACCAGGCTTGTTGAGCGAGCGCAGCGAGTCGAAACGGTGCTTTGTCTCGATGCGCGTGCTCGCTGCGCTCGCTCGCTTACTCGATGAGCCTGGGGGCTGGGTGGCTTTTCCCAGGCTTGTTGAGCGAGCGCAGCGAGTCGAAACGGTGTGGGGTCTCGATGCGCGTGCTCGCTGCGCTCGCTGGCTTACTCGATGAGCCTGGGGGCTGGGTGGCTTTTCCCAGGCTTGTTGAGCGAGCGCAGCGAGTCGAAACGGGGGACGAGCCGCAGACGGAAGAGGAGCAGGGCGCGGGTGCGCTCTGCTCCTCTTCGGTCTGTGCGGGGAGGGCTCAGCCCTGGTAGCGGTCGACAGCCGCCTGGGCCACCTTGGCCGCCTCGGCCTTGCCGACCCAGCCGCCGGGGGTCACTTCCTTGCCCGGCTCGAGATCCTTGTAGTGCTCGAAGAAGTGCGAGATGGCGTTGAGCTCGAACTCACTGACATCGTCGATGTCCTGGATGTGGTCCCAGCGCGGGTCGCCGGCCGGAACGGCGAGCAGCTTGTCGTCGCCGCCTGCCTCGTCGGTCATCGTGTACATGCCGACGATCCGCGCCTTCACGATGACACCCGGGAACACCGACTCCGTGAGCAGCACCATCGCGTCCAGCGGATCGCCGTCCTCGCCCAGGGTGTGGTCGATGTAGCCGTAGTCGGCCGGGTAGCCCATCGGCGTGTACAGGTAGCGGTCGAGGTAGACCTTGCCCGTCTCGTGATCGACCTCGTACTTGTTGCGGCCACCCTTGGGGATCTCGACGGTGACTTCGAACTCCATGCTGCCTCCTGGCGTTGCTGACGGACTGTCCGGAAATTGCTTCAACGGCTGTCAAGGATACTGTTAACACCGTCGAACGCAGACCGCAGACCGGAGGATACGTGGCCCAGCCGACAAGTCCCGCCGCCCGGCGGCCGCGCAGAGTGCTGCGCTGGATCCTGATCGTCGTGCTGGTGATGGTGCTGGTGGCAGGCGCGGGCGTCGGTTGGTGGCTCTACCAGAACCGGGCCGATCCGGTTCCTCCCGGAACCCCGGCTCGTCCGGCTGCGGCATCGCTGGACCCGGCCATCGTTCCGGTGTCGCCGAACGCGCCGGTCCCGACGGCCGCGGGGGTCGCGAAGCAACTGGCGAAGCCCTTGAAGGATCCGGCACTGGGCAAACTGACCGGGCAGGTGTCCGACCCGCTGACCGGAAAAGTGCTGTGGTCGCAGGGCGCCGACGAACCACGTGTGCCCGCCTCCAACGCCAAGATCCTCACCGCATCGGCCGTGCTGCTGGCCCTGCCGCACGATTCGCGCGTCAGCACCGAGGTGGTCTTCGGCGCGAACGGTGAAGCGATCCTGGTGGGAGCGGGCGATCCGACTCTGACGTCGACGCCCGCGGGCGAGCCGTCGTTCTACTCCTCGCCCGGCCGGATCTCCGATCTGGCCGAGCAGATCAAGCGGAGCGGCAGGCACGTCACGTCCATCGCCGTCGACACCTCGCTGTTCACCGGCCCGACGATGCAGAAGACCTGGGACCGTCGGGACATCGAGGGCGGCGACATCACGCCGATCGAGTCGCTGATGGTCGACGGCGGCCGACTAAAGCCGAACGACGAGTACTCGCCGCGCACCGATCAGCCGGCGCTCGCCGCCGGCCGCGCACTCGCCGAGGCGCTCGGACTCAACAGCCCGGTCGCCGAGACCACGGCCCCGTCGGGTGCGCCGGTGATCGCCTCGGTGAAGTCGGCACCGTTGACGGTCCGGGTCGGCGACATGATGCGGTACAGCGACAACGTCCTCGCCGAGTCGCTCGGCATCGAGCTGGCGGAGGCGACCGGCGGTGAGCCGAGCATCTCGGGCGGAGCGCAGGCGGTCTTGAAGACCCTCCGCACCAACGGTTTCGACGTGGGGGATGCGACGCTGGTGGATTCCTCGGGCCTCTCGTACTCCGATCGCGTGCCCGCGTCGCTGCTCGACGAACTGATGTCGGCGGCCGCCGGGAACGGTCGGCCGAAGCTGCGCTCGCTGCTCGACTCGCTGCCCGTCGCTCACGGCACCGGAACCCTGGCCGACCGGTTCTTCCCGGCGTCGACCGACGGGGCGGGATGGGTTCGCGGCAAGACCGGAACACTGACCGGCGTCAGTTCGTTGACCGGAACAGTGCAGACGGTCGACGGCAGAGTCCTGGCGTTCGCGATGATCTCCGGCGGGACCTCACCGGCCGACGCGCGTCCGGCCGTGGACGCGGTGGTCGGGGCGCTCCGCGACTGCGGCTGCCGCGGCTGACCGACCGGAAGGAAGATCAATGAACGTTCCCGAGCACTCGGCTTCCGACGAGTCCTCCGCCACGCCGGTCGAGAACATCGACTGGGGCCTGGCCGCCACGGTGGGCAAGCGAGTCGCCCGGCCCGGCCCGCGGATCACGCGCTACACCTCCGACCAGGCGTACGCCGAACTGTCGGACGCGGCGGTGCGTGCGGAGGGCCCGGTACGGGAGGTCACGGGGCTGGCCGACGGACTCGCCGTCCCCGCCGCGCAGATCCTGGACCGATCGGGGTGGATCGACGCCGCCGCGCGCTCGATGCCGGCGATGCTCGGTCCGGACGATGCGGCCACGCGGCAACCGGAGGTCCGCCCGCACCGGCCCGGTTTCACCGGACGGATCGCGGGAGTGCAGGCCGGAGGTCTGCTGGCCTTCCTCTCGAGCGCGATTCTGGGTCAGTACGACCCATTCAGCCTCGATCCGCAGACCGGGGAACCGGGCGTGCTGATGCTGGTGGCTCCGAACATCATCGCGGTGGAACGTCAGCTCCGCGTGGACCCGTCCGACTTCCGGTTGTGGGTGTGCCTGCACGAAGTGACCCACCGGGTGCAATTCTCGGCGAACCCGTGGCTCGCCGACTACATGCGCTCCAACGTCGGCGCGCTCACCGGCGAAGGAGACGAGTCGGTAGCCGAACTCGTCACCCGCATCACCGAGTCGGTCCGCAGTGGCAAGCCGCGCGAGAAGGGCGTGATCGGCCTCATGCAACTGCTGCAATCGCCCGAACAGTACGCGGCGTTCGAGCGAGTGCTGGTGCTCGGGACGCTGCTCGAAGGGCACGCCGATCACGTCATGGACGCTGTCGGTCCCGCGCAGGTGCCGACGGTGGCGACCATCCGCGCGGCCTTCGACCAGCGTCGCAAGGCGCCCCGGAATCCGTTGCAGCGGCTCATCCGCGCGCTGATCGGGATGGACGCGAAGATGGCGCAGTACGTGCGGGGCAAGGCTTTCGTGGACCATGTGGTCGACCGCGTCGGAATGGACCGGTTCAACACCGTCTGGTCGTCGCCCGAGACGATGCCGCTCATGTCGGAGATCGACGCGCCGGACGACTGGATCGAGCGGGTGCTCGGCTAGCGGCGATGACCAGGCGAGCGCAGCAGACGCTGATCGGCGCGGTCCGCGGTTTCGCCGATCGGCACCTGGACGACGACGCGGTGTGCGTCGCGCTGTCCGGCGGTGCGGACTCACTCGCTCTGACGGCCGCCGCGATCCGGGCCGGCCTCACCGTGCACGCGGTGGTGATCGACCATCGGCTGCAGACCGGCTCGGCCGCCGTGGCCGCGCGAGCCGCCGAGACGGCCCGCGAACTGGGTGCCTCGGCCGAGGTGCGCGAGGTGACCGTGGAGGGTGCGGGGGGACTCGAGGCGGCCGCGCGTCGCGCGCGGTACGCGGCGCTCGGCGAGGCCCGCGACTCCCGGCCCGTACTGCTGGGCCACACGCTCGACGACCAGGCCGAGACCGTCCTGCTCGGGCTGGCTCGAGGTTCCGGGGCCCGGTCGATCGCCGGGATGCGGGAGTGGTCCGCGCCCTGGGGACGGCCGCTGCTCGGAGTGCGGCGTGCGGACACCCGCGAGGCCTGCGCCGGGTGGCGACTCCCGATCTGGGACGATCCGCACAACGATGATCCCCGGTTCACCAGGGTGCGGATCCGCAAGGAGGTGCTGCCTCTGCTCGACGAGGTCATCGGAGGCGGTGCCGCCGAGTCACTCGCGCGCACCGCGTCGCAGCTGCAGGACGACGCCGACGCACTCGACCCACCGGCCACCGAACTGCTCGAAGAGTGTGCCTACGGCCGGGCGCTGGACGTTCAACCGCTGCGCTCGGCCCCGGCCGCGCTGCGGACCCGCGTGCTCCGCGGGTGGCTCCGATCGGTGGGGGCGAACGACCCCGTGTACCGGGTGGTCCGCGCCGTGGACGCGCTCATCACGGACTGGCACGGACAGGGGCCGGTCGCGGTGGGCGGCGACGAGCGAGCCCGCCTCGTCGTGACGAGGCGGGCTCAAGAGCTCACGGTGAAGCGAGTACCGAGGTGAGTCAGATGTTGCAGATCTTCGGCTTGAACGGGCTGTTGATGGTCTTGAAGTAGCGGGCGAACGTACCGTTGATGGCGGCACCCGCGACCGCACCGCCGGCACCGAGCAGTGCGCCGATGGGGCCCGCGATGAAGGCAATTGTCGGAGTGCCAGCTCCGAGGATGAGGCCGAGGACCGCGCCGATGATGGCACCGGCGATACCGCCGATGGTGACAGCAGTCGACAGCTCGGAGTTCATCTGGTCCAGCGCTTCCTTATCGCGCTGCTTGCGGGTCTGCGGTCCGCAGATGACCCGCTGAGCCGGCTTCTTACCCGCTTCCAGGACGCTCGCCGGCGTGGTCGTCGACCGCGCCGCGTCCTTCGACGGCACCAGCGTGGCGACGTCGCCCTTGACCGTGGCGTCGATCGGGTACGTGCGGGCGTCCTTGCCGACGTAGGTCAGCGGAACCACGTCGAGCGCTTTGCCGGACGCGTTACGGAACACCAGGTTGCCGCCCTCCACGGCGACCGTTGCCCCGAAGACTTTGACGGTGACGTCGTCGGCGTTGCGCTGGACCTGTGCGCGTGGCTGCTGCGGTGCGGCATGCGCGGGCGACGCCAGGAACGGCAGGGCCGTGGCGAGCGCGAGTAAGGCGATGAAGACGCTGCGTAGTGATGTGCGAAGAGACATGACTCCCTCTCATGTGACTGGCTGTGAGCCCGGAACCCCCGATCGTGACCCGGCACCGGAAGTGACGGTCTCGACGCCGGATCGCAACTGAGCTGAGAGAAAACTAAGACTTCCCCGACAAATATGTGCCAGAACGGCACACACTGTGACTCATGTGACGGGGGATGCGCCAAAAGGGTTCCTTCGGACGACGCCGAGCGGCCCGCCCGGATAGCCGGGCGGGCCGCGGTCGGCTCGGCGGTCGCCGAGTCAGTGCTGACGGATCAGTGTTTGGAGGGCGACGTGGACGTCGGCGGTGTGAGGTCCTTGAAGGGCCGGTTGACGGTGTCGAAGTAGTGGAGCACGGCCGCCCCGGCGACACCGCCCGAGATGATCACACCGAGACCGGCGCCGGCGGTCGCGCCGAGCGGCACTCCGGCGAAGAAGCACCCGAGCGGCCCCGCCGCGAGACCGAACAGGCAGCCGGCCGCACCGCCGAGAACTGCGCCCAAGGCGGCGCCGATCACGGTCGAGACGGTGGCGCCGGTGGTCACTTCGCGGCTCAGGCGCGACAACGCGGCGTCGTCGCGTTCGTCCTTGCTCTTGTAGCCGTTGGCGTCGGCGACGCGGACCTTCTCCAGAAGCGCCGCGTCGGTCCGGGACGACCGCGCGAGGTCCCTGGACGGGGTCAGTCGCACGGTGCGTCCGGAGACATCGGCGTCGATGGGGTACGTCCGGTCGTCGGGTGCGATGAACGTGAGGGGAAACCGTTCGAGCACCCGTCCGGACCGGTCGCGAAGCACCAGGGTGTCGTCCTCGCGGCTGACCGAGGCATTGGCGACTGTGACGATGGCGTGGTCGCGGTTCGACTGCACCCGGGCGTGCGGCCGCGGGTCGTTCGGGTCCGCGTGCGCGGGCGCGGCCAGGAAGGGGAGTATTGCGGCGACGGCAGCGATGACCGCGATGATCGCCCGCGGTGCGTTTCGGACAGACATGCTCGTACTTCTTTCGAGGTGGTTCGATGACCTCGCCGCCACGAGGCTCGGTCGCCGACAACGTTCCGCTACGAAGGGCGTGAACAGGGCGATCCGGACCAGATATGCGCAGAATGCGCGAGAAACGCGTCACTTGTGTCACGGAATCGGCGCTGCGGACGCGCTCCGGACCTCCTTCCGCACTCACTTCCGCAGTTCGCTCATCGAGAACCCGGTCTCGCGGGGGCCGCGGGCCGTGCGAAGCTATAGGGGTGGAGCGCGACGACAGCTATGGCGACGACATCGAAGAAGTCCTGATCACCCAGGAACAGATCCGTGCTCGAACGGTGGAGATGGCGCGTGCGGTGGGCGACCGGTATCGGAACGCTCCGGACGATCTGGTCCTGATCGGAGTCCTCAAGGGCGCCGTGATGTTCATGACCGACTTCGCCCGCGCCCTGCCGATCCCGTCGCAGCTCGAGTTCATGGCCGTCTCGAGTTACGGCTCGTCGACCTCGTCGTCGGGGGTGGTGCGCATCCTCAAGGACCTGGACCGCGACATCACCGACCGTGACGTGCTGATCGTCGAAGACATCATCGACTCGGGCCTCACGCTCTCGTGGCTCATCAAGAACCTCGCGACGCGTTCGCCGCGTTCGCTCGAGGTGGTGACGCTGCTCCGCAAGCCCGACGCGGTGCGGGCCACGCTCGACGTGGCCGACGTCGGCTTCGACATCCCCAACGAGTTCGTCGTCGGATACGGACTCGACTACGCCGAGCGCTACCGCGACCTGCCGTACGTCGGCAGGCTCCATCCGTCGGTCTACTCGTCCTGATCGGGTGGCCGCGGCACGGTCGGCGGAACAACCGGACCACCTGCGACGTTGAGTCTTCAGCCGGCAACCCGGGCCGGGGCTCGACGGAGCAGGCCGTACGGCGGCGACGATCCGGCCCTCTACAGGTAGCCTCGTATTTCGAGCCGACGGGAAGGACAAATGGGCACGGCGGCGTGGTGAACACCGAACACAACGACCCGCGCCCACGCGTACACGCATGAATCGCAAGACACTGTTCCGGAATCTGGCCATCGTGGCCGTCATTCTGTTCGCCATCTGGGGCTTCAGCATGATGCGGAATTCCGATCGCGAGTACACCGATGTCGACACGTCGGTCGCAATGGCCCAGCTGGACAAGAAGAACACCAAGTCGATCCAGATCGATGACCGGGAGCAGCGGCTCCGCATCGAACTGAAGGATCCGATCAAGGTCGGAGACTCCGAGGCCAGCAAGATCTCGACCCAGTACCCGGCCGGCGTCACCGGCCAGATCTTCAACGCCGTGGTCGACACCGGGTCCGAGTACCAGACGAATGTCACCAAGGACTCCGGGATCTGGCAGTCGATCCTGATCTTCGTCCTGCCGATGGTGATCCTCTTCGGGCTCTTCTTCTTCGTGATGAGCCGGATGCAGGGTGGACGCGGCGGGGTGATGGGCTTCGGGAAGTCGAAGGCCAAACAGCTCAGCAAGGACATGCCGAAGACCACCTTCGCCGATGTGGCGGGTGCTGACGAGGCCGTCGAGGAACTCGACGAGATCCGCGACTTCCTGCAGAACCCGGCTCGGTACCAGGCACTCGGCGCCAAGATCCCGAAGGGTGTGCTGCTGTACGGTCCGCCCGGCACCGGTAAGACGCTGCTCGCGCGCGCCGTCGCCGGCGAGGCCGGCGTGCCCTTCTTCACGATCTCCGGCTCGGACTTCGTGGAGATGTTCGTCGGTGTCGGCGCCTCGCGTGTGCGCGACCTGTTCGAACAGGCCAAGCAGAACAGCCCGTGCATCATCTTCGTCGACGAGATCGACGCGGTGGGCCGCCAGCGCGGCGCCGGACTCGGCGGCGGGCACGACGAGCGCGAGCAGACGCTGAACCAGCTGCTCGTCGAGATGGACGGTTTCGGTGACCGTTCCGGCGTCATCGTCATGGCCGCGACCAACCGACCCGACATCCTCGACCCGGCGCTGCTGCGTCCCGGCCGCTTCGACCGCCAGATCCCGGTCGGCAACCCGGACATCGCCGGGCGCAAGGCGATCCTCGCCGTGCACGCGAAGGGCAAGCCGATCGCGCCGGACGCCGACCTCGACGGGCTCGCCAAGCGCACCCCGGGCATGTCCGGTGCCGATCTCGCGAACGTCATCAACGAGTCGGCACTGTTGACGGCGCGCGAGAACAAGACGGTCATCACCGGCGAGGCGCTGGAGGAGGCCGTCGACCGCGTGATCGGCGGCCCGCGCCGCAAGAGCCGGATCATCAGCGAGCATGAGAAGAAGGTCGTCGCCTATCACGAGAGCGGTCACACGCTCGCCGCGTGGGCGATGCCCGACCTCGATCCGATCTACAAGGTCACCATCCTGGCCCGCGGACGCACCGGCGGACACGCCCTGGCAGTTCCGGAGCAGGACAAGGACCTGATGACCCGATCGGAGATGATCGCCCGGCTGGTGATGGCCATGGGCGGTCGTGCCGCCGAGGAGCTCGTCTTCCACGAGCCCACCACTGGAGCCAGCTCCGACATCGACCAGGCCACCAAGATCGCGCGGGCGATGGTCACCGAGTACGGCATGAGCGCCAAGCTCGGCGCCGTCCGCTACGGCCAGGAGCAGGGCGATCCGTTCCTCGGCCGCGGCATGGGGTCGACACCGGACTACTCGGTGGGCGTCGCCGCGGAGATCGACGACGAGGTACGGAATCTGATCGAGGCCGCGCACACCGAGGCGTGGTCGATCCTGAACCAGTACCGCGACGTCCTGGACGTGCTGGCCGGCGCTCTGCTGGAGAAGGAGACCCTGGTCCGCAAGGATCTCGAGGCGATCCTCGGGGAGGTGGGCAAGCGCCCGCGCATCACCAAGTTCGACATCTTCGGTGAGCGGATCCCGAGCACCAAGCCGCCGATCAAGACTCCCGGCGAGTTGGCGGCTGAGCGCGGCGAGCCGTGGCCGAGGGTGGAGGAGCCGGTACCGGTTCCGGCCCGCCAGGCCGATCCGGCGGCGCCCGCTTTCGGGCAGCCCGTGCAGTACGGTGCTCCGCCTCACGCGCAGGCACCGCAGTACGGCACGCCCTACGGTCAGCAGCCGTCCGGGGTGCCGGAACCGCACGTGCCGCACCAGAACGGGACGCCCCAGAACGGCGGAACCCAGAACGGCGGACCCCACTACGGGGCGCCGCAGTACGGGGCACCGCACGACGGACCGCGCCAGTACGGGACGCCCGGCGCCGATCAGCAGCCCGGGCAGGGGCACGGCCACGGGACTCGGCCGGATTACGGCGCCCCCCGCGACTGGTCGGCACCCGGTTGGCCGCCGGCAGATGATTCGCGCGACGGTCAGTGAAGGAGACGCGAGTTGAACGCCGGAGTCCAGTGAACGGAGAGCAGGGGGAGATGACCACCAGCAGCATCGATCACGACGGTGATCTGAACGAGCACGCCGTCGACGCGCTGGGCGTACCGGCGGCGGCCGGCGAGCGGGTCTTCGATCAGGCCCGCGCCGAGGCCGCGGTTCGGGAACTGCTGCTCGCCGTCGGCGAGGACCCGGACCGCGAGGGGCTCAAGCGGACGCCGACGCGTGTGGCGAACGCCTACCGCGAGATGTTCGCGGGCCTCTACACCGATCCCGACGAGGTGCTCGCGACGGTCTTCGACGAAGACCACGAGGAGCTGGTGCTGGTCAAGGACATCCCGATGTACTCGACGTGCGAGCATCACCTGGTCTCCTTCCACGGTGTGGCGCACGTCGGCTACATCCCGGGCGATACCGGTCAGGTGACGGGGTTGTCGAAGCTGGCACGCGTTGTCGACCTGTATGCCAAGCGCCCTCAGGTGCAGGAACGGCTCACCAGTCAGATCGCCGACGCCCTGGTCCGCAAGCTGAACCCGCGCGGCGTCATCGTGGTGATCGAAGCGGAGCATCTGTGCATGGCGATGCGCGGCATCCGCAAGCCGGGCGCCCGGACCACCACGTCGGCCGTGCGCGGCCTGTTCAAGACCAGTGCGGTCTCCCGCGGCGAAGCACTCGACCTCATAACGCGGTGAGCCCGCAGCGTCCGGTGAGTTCGGAGACCGACGAGCTCGATCGCACCCTCGTCATGGGGGTGCTGAACGTGACCGCCGATTCGTTCTCCGACGGCGGCCGCTATCTGCAGCGAGACCGGGCCGTGGCGCACGGTGTGGCTCTGCTCGAGGCGGGCGCGGACATCATCGACGTCGGTGGCGAATCGACCAGGCCGGGAGCGGTTCGCGTCGATCCGGCCACCGAGTCGGGCCGCGTCGTACCCGTCATCCGCGAGCTGGTCGCGGCCGGTGCGCGGGTGTCGGTCGACACGATGCGCGCGGCAGTCGCCGCCGATGCGCTCGAAGCCGGTGCGGCGATCATCAATGACGTCTCCGGCGGTCGCGCCGACCCGGACATGGGCGCGGTGCTGGCCGAGGCGGGCGTGCCCTGGATTCTCATGCACTGGCGCCCGGCCGACGACGCACCCGGCGACGATCGCCACTTCACGCATCGGGTGGACGAGGCCGGCGGATACCGCGATGTGGTCGCGGAGGTCTCCGGCGAATTGTTGGGCCAGGTGGACGCGGCGGTCGCGGCGGGCGTCGATCCCGATCAGATCGTCCTCGACCCCGGACTCGGTTTCGCCAAGACCGCCGATCACAACTGGGCGCTGCTGCACGCGCTGCCGACGCTGGTGGGACTCGGCTTCCCCGTCCTGATCGGCGCCTCCCGCAAACGTTTCCTCGGTTCCCTTCTCCGGCGCGACGGCGTCGACCGTCCGCCGAGCGGCCGCGAGGTGGCCACCGCGGCGATCTCGGCGCTGTCCGCCGCGGGCGGGGCGTGGGGAGTCCGGGTGCACGACGTCGCCTCCAGCCGCGACGCCATCGAAGTGGCCCTCGCCTGGCGGGGCGGCGGCCGGAGAGGCAGGGACCATGGCTGATCGCATCGAATTGCGCGGACTGCGTGTGCGCGGCAACCACGGGGTCTTCGACCATGAGCGCCGCGACGGTCAGGAGTTCGTCATCGACGTGACGCTCTGGCTCGATCTGCAGGCGGCCGCGGCCAGCGACGACCTCGCCGACACCGTCGACTACGGTGCGCTGGCGCAGTTGGCGCACGACATCGTCGCCGGCCCGCCTCGGGATCTCATCGAGACCGTCGGCGCGGAGATCGCCGACGCCGTCATGAAGGATGGGCGCATATCGGCGTGCGAGGTGACGGTGCACAAGCCGTGCGCGCCGATTCCCCTGGCCTTCGACGATGTCGCCGTCGTGACGCGCCGGTCGGTGAAGACTCGATCGGTGGCCGCCGCTAGACAGGGGACGTCGTGACCTCGCGCGCGGTTCTGTCGGCCGGATCCAACATCGGTGATCGCCACGCGCACCTGCGGAGTGTGGTCGAGGCGCTCGGTGCCGACCTGCGCCGCGTGTCGGGGCTGTACCTGACTCCGCCGTGGGGCGGCGTGGAGCAGGACGATTTCGCGAACATCACCGTGGTGGCGGAGGGCGCCCGCACCCCGCGGGAGTGGCTGGAGCTGTGCCGGCGGCTCGAAGAGTCCGCGCAGCGGGTGCGCGAGGTGCGCTGGGGGCCGCGCACGCTCGACGTGGACGTCGTCTCGGTGGACGTGGACGGAGAAACGGTCGTCTCCGACGACCCGGAGTTGACGCTGCCGCATCCGCGGGCGGCCGACCGCGCGTTCGTGCTCGTGCCGTGGCTGGAGGTGGAGCCGCAGGCGCGGCTGTGGACCTCCGACGGTGTGCGGGCGGTGGCCGATCTGGTCTCCGCGCTCGATCCTGCCGAGGTCGCGGGGGTTCGGCGAGCGGGAGAACTCGGATGACGCTGCCGACCCCCCTCGGACCCGATCCGTCCCACAGTGACGACGACGGTGAGCGTCACAAGCTCGGCTTCACCCGAATCCGTGATCTGGTGCTGGTCGCCGTGGTCGCCGGAGTGGCCCTCTGGATCCTCATCCACTACAACTACGGGGCCTTCCCGAGCCTGCCGTGGCCGTCGGGCATCTCGTTGTACGTGCTCGCGGCGCTCGAAGGTGTGATCGGTTTCGTCGTCCGCAAACGGGTGGCGGAGAAGGAGGTCGGCCCGGCCAAGGGGCAGTTGCATCCGATCAACGCCGCGCGTCTCGTGGCGCTGGCGAAGGCGTCGGCGATCCTCGGCGCCGTCGCCACCGGCGGTTGGACCGGAATCCTGGTATTCCTCCTGCAGAACGGGATCCTGGAAGCGGCGCGCGCCGATCGGGTCGGAGCCATCGTCGGGCTGGTCGGGGGCGTGGTTCTGGTAGCCGCGGCACTGTGGCTGGAACACTGCTGCCGAGCGCCGGACGACCCGTCCGCCGACAATGCCGAGACCGCACCCGACAGTCCGCCCGCACCGGCCTGATTCTCCGACACGGGCCACCCGGTGACGGCTGTCGGCGTGTCAAGGGCGGTAAGTTTGCCTTCATGACCACTAAGGAACGATCCGAAGAGGCCGCCAAGAGACGACCGTCGTCGGCCGGACAATGGCTCATCGGTTTGTTCGTCGTGCTGGCGCTGGTCGCCAGCCTGCTGATGGTGATCGGTGATAATTTCTCCGTTCCCGCCACGTTGGCCGTGATCGCGGCGCTGTGGGCCGCGGTGATCGGCGCCGTGCTGGTGACGAAGTACCGGCGGCAGGCCGACGTCGCCGAGTCGCGCAGCCGGGACCTGCGCCTGGTCTACGAGCTTCAGCTGGAGCGCGAGATCGCGGCGCGCCGCCAGTACGAGTCGGATGTGGAGACCGCGATCCGCCAGGAGATCGCGGCCGAGTCGAACGTCGAACTGGAAGAACTCAAGGCGCAGGTGCTCGCACTGCGCGCGAGCCTCGAACAACTGCTCGGCACCCCGCTGCCCGACATGCGTGCGGCGATCGGCCTGGAGCGCCCGCGTGAACTGGGATCGGGACTCGCCGGAGCGGGCTACGCGGCGGCTTCGGCCGACGATCGCGTGGCCGCTGAGCGCGACTTCGCGACCACCGCGCCGCCGTCGGACCCGGGCAGGCATGTGCCGGAGGAGCCGCAGGACGTCGAAGAGGTCGATCCCGGCGAGCTCACCGAGATCATCCCGGTGGTCACCGACGATCCGGCCGACGCGGCCTCACCCGAGCCGCAGACCGAGACCGGACCCATCGAGCGGGTCGCCTACGGCGCCCAGGCCTACGAGCCGCCGGCAGTCCCGCCGACGGCGCCGCAGCAGCCCGCCGCACCCGAGCCGGAACCGCAGCCGCAGGGCCGCCGTGCGGCACCGTCGAGCGACGACGGTGCGCACTCGGCGGGACGTCCGGCCAGTGAACTCCTGAGCCAGCTCCGCGCGAGTTCGGCGGAGAACCGCGGTCGCGGGGGCCGACGCCGCCGCGACTGAACTTCACAGCCGGCGCCGATCCGGTGAAAGTTGTCACACCGCGTAGCCTCGACCGTCGTGGCGCGCCTATCGTTGTGGCGAACGTCTGGTACCCGAGGCTCCGAGATCACGAGCCGGGACTGGAACGAATGGAGGAACGGCGGTGAGTTCACCGATGGCCCCGGCGCGCCTGCGCGTCGGAATCATTTCGGCCGGTCGTGTCGGCACCGCACTCGGCGAAGCCCTCGCCTCCGCGGGCCACGATGTCGCCTCGCTGACCGCACGGTCTCCCCAGTCGCGCGATCGCGCTGTGCTCCGCCTGCCGCGAGCCCGCGTGCTCGATCTCCCCGGCGTCGTCGCCGGTTCACAGCTTCTGATTCTGGCGGTTCCGGACACGGAACTGCCCGGCGTCGTCGACGCCGTCGCCGCCGCCGGTCCGCGGCCGGGCACCATCGTCGCGCACACCGCGGGGGCGCACGGAGTGGCGATCCTCGAACCGCTCGCCCGCCTCGGTCTGGTCACCGTCGCGCTGCACCCCGCCATGACCTTCGTCGGCACGTCCGACGACACCGCCCGGCTGGCGTCGGCGTGTTTCGGAATCACCTCTGCCGACGAGATCGGCGACGCCATCGCCGCATCGCTGGTGCTCGAGATGGGCGGCACTCCCGTCCGCATCGCCGAGGCCGACCGAACCCTGTACCACGCCGCTCTCGCGCACGGAGCGAACAATCTGATCGCGTTGGTCACCGATGCGTTGACCGCACTCACCGCGGCCATCACCGGGCCGGCGGGGGAGCGGAGCGCCACCGCCACCGTCGACGGGCCCGACTCCGGGATCGCGCAGCGAGTGCTCGGGCCGCTGGTCCGCGCCTCGCTCGAGAACGTGCTCGAGATGGGCGGCGACGCGCTCACCGGTCCCGTGGCGCGTGACGACACCGAGGCGGTCCGTCGCCATCTCGCCGCGCTGGCGGCACTGCCCGACCGTCATCTGGTGGACGGCTACCGTGCGCTCTCGGCGCGGGCCGCCGTTCAGAGCGGCGCGAGCCGCGAACTGCACGAGCTCCTGGAGGAACACGCGTGACCGCATCCGCTCTCTACGCTCCCGGCCGGACGACGGTGCATCGCGACCCGGCCGAGTTGCACCGCGTCACGAAGGCGCTGCGCGCCGCGGGCAAGCGTGTCGCGCTGGTGCCGACGATGGGGGCGCTGCACGAGGGGCACCTCCAGCTGGTGAAGACCGCGAAGCTGCGGTGCGACGTCGTTGTCGTCTCGATCTTCGTCAATCCGCTGCAGTTCGGTGCCGGCGAGGACCTCGACGCGTATCCGCGCACCTTCGACGCCGACTGCGCCCTGCTGGAACCGCTCGGAGTGGAACTCGTCTTCGCGCCCACGGCGTCGTCGATGTACCCGACCGGCCCGCGCACCACGGTGCAGCCCGGCGAGACGGGGGCGATCCTCGAGGGTGCGTCGCGACCCACGCATTTCGCCGGCATGCTCACCGTCGTCAACAAACTGCTCAACATCGTCGCACCGCACGCCGCGTACTTCGGAGAGAAGGACTACCAGCAGTTGGTGCTGATCAACCAGATGGTCAACGACCTGAACATGGACGTGGAGATCATCGGGGTGCCCACCGTGCGCGAGGCCGACGGCCTCGCTCTCTCGTCGCGCAATCGCTACCTGTCGGCAGAGGAGCGCGAACTCGCGACCGTGCTGTCGGCGGCACTGCTGGCGGGAACGCACGCGGCCGAGGGCGGCCGCGAAGCGATCCTCGCCGCGGCACACGCAGTCTTGGCCACCGCCCCGCAGATCGAGGTCGACTACCTCGAACTGCGTGGGCGGGGTCTGGAAGAACCGCCGGAGGAGGGTGACGGCCGACTTCTGGTCGCCGCCCGCGTCGGACCGGCACGACTCATCGACAACGTCGGCGTCGCCATCGGCACCGGCTTCACGCAGCGAGAAGAAGGGTAAGGACAGCTATGTTCCGCACCATGATGAAGTCGAAGATCCATCGCGCGACCGTCACCCAGGCCGACCTGCACTACGTCGGCTCGGTGACCATCGACGCCGATCTGCTCGACGCTGCGGACCTGATGGAGGGCGAGCAGGTGTGCATCGTCGACATCGACAACGGCAACCGGCTCGAGACCTATGTGATCGCCGGCGAGCGCGGCAGCGGCGTCATCGGGATCAATGGTGCCGCAGCGCACCTGGTCCATCCCGGTGACCTGGTGATCATCATCGCCTACGGCATCATGAACGAAGCCGAGCTCGCCGAGTACGCGCCGCACGTGGTCTTCGTTGACGCCGACAACCGCCCGGTCACCTTGGGCGACGATCCCGCCGACGTTCCGGAGGGCTCCGGGCTGAAGGACCCGCGCCGGCTCGCGACTGCCGCGGTCTGAGGCCGGCGGACCCCGTGCTCCTCACCGTCACCGTCGGGAACACGAACATCCATCTCGGGGTGTTCGCGGGTTCCGGCGACCACGCGGAACTGATCCGCGACTGGCGGATCCACACGCAGCCGCACATGACTGCCGACGAGTTCGCCTTGCAGCTGCGCGGGCTCCTCGGGCCCGACATCGAGCAGGTGACGGGCGTGGCCGGTCTGTCGACCGTGCCGTCGCTGCTGCGTGAGATGCGGGAGATGCTGCCGCGATACTTCGGGCGCGGTCCGCATGTGCTGCTCGAACCGGGGGTCCGCACCGGTGTGCCGCTGCTGGTCGACAACCCGAAGGAGGTCGGGACCGACCGCGTGGCCCACAGTCTGGCCGCGCACGAGAACTATCCGGGCGGACCGTGCATCGTGGTCGCCTTCGGCACCGCGACCGTGGTGGACGCGGTCTCGGCCAAGGGCGAGTTCCTCGGCGGGGTCATCGCCCCGGGCGTCGACCTCTCCGTCGAAGCGCTCAGCGAGCACACCGTCACCGTCCGCAAAGTAGAGCTGATGCCGCCGCGCAGCGTCATCGGGAAGAACACCGTCGAGGCGTTGCAGTCGGGCATCATCTACGGCTTCGCGGGTCAGGTCGACGGTCTGGTGGAACGCATCCGGCGCGACGTGCCGGGTTTCGACGGCCCCGACGTGACCGTTGTGGCGACCGGATTCATGGCGCCGCTGATGGTGGGCGAGTGTCGCACCATCGCCGAACATCACCCGTACCTCGCGCTCGACGGACTGCGGCGCGTCCACGAGCGCAGCCGCCGCATCGGAAGGGGGCGGGCATGACCGCTGAGACCGGCAGCCGGACCGTCGCGTACGGTCGCGACATCGAGGTCGGGCGGGTCTATCGGCTCGGGGAGTACACCCTCACCGCCGACGACCTGGTCGACTTCGCGCAGCGCTGGGATCCCCAGGGATTTCATGTGGACGAGGACATCGCCGCCTCGAGCCCCTACGGCGGCCTGATCGCCAGCGGTGTGCAGAGTTTCGCGATCATGCAGCGCCTGAGTGTCCTGGCCGTCTACGACCACTGGGCGGTGATCGCGGGCAAGGAGATCCGCGACGTCGCCTTTCTCCGGCCCGTGCGTCCCGGCGACGTGCTGACCGGGACACTCACCGTCACCGGCGTCACCTTCGACGACCGCGACCGGGCATTGGTCGAGGTCGACACCGAGCTGACGGTGGAGGGGAAGCCGGTCCTGCGCACGCACTCGGCGTCCTATCTGCACGCGCGTCCGCCGGCACCCGCCGACTGAACCCTCCGCCGCCCGGCGTACGCGCCTCAGTTTCGGGCGTCGACCGTGAGCGCGGGCTTCGCGTCGTCGGCCGGACCGTCGACCAGCTGGCCCCACATCGCGTCGACCATCGGCTGCAGGAACAGTTGTCCGACGTTGCGGACCATCATGGCCACGGTCTGTTCCGCGACGCTGCGCCGCGTCGAGGCCAGTCCGGCGTCGCGCATCTTGCTCACCTCGTCGCGTGCGAGTTCGGTCAGTTGGCGCAGCAGCGTCGTAGGGCTGTTCGGGTCGAGGAGAACGCGGCGCATGTAGCCGACGACGACCGGATTGTCGTTGAGCATCGCGCGTACGGCGGCGTCTCGTGCCGCAGCCACTTCCGCCGGCGTGCCGTCGTTCGGCACGCTTGCGATCGCCGCGCGGTGGTATTCGACGATCAGTTCTTCGACGGCCCGCCGCAGACCGTCTTTGGTCTTGAAATGGTGTTGGACCAGTCCGACGGTGACTCCGGCGGCAGCGGCCACGGCTCGCATCGACACCCGCTCCTCGCCGTGCTCGGCGTACAGATCGAGTGCCGCGTTGCGGATCTTGGCCTTCGCAGTCAGGTCCGCTTCGCCCGCCCTGGGATCGCTCATCGTCTCCTCCTCGTCCGCCGCAGATTCTACGATGCCGACGCGCCGTCGTTACATCTGCAATGCGTACGGTACGAACGTATAGCAGAGGGCGGGGGAGGCAGCGCTGATCGGCCTACTCGACGGCCATGGTGGTCAGGTGCTCGTACTGAGCGCGGGCGTCGGCCGGCGTGGCGGACGGCAGAGTGACGACGATGTTCTCCACGAGGAACGTGTCGGGGTGGGTCTGGTGATAGGTGGTGGCCTCGCGCGTGGTGCTGAACTGCATCACCGTGACCTGGTCCGTTGTGGCGGCAGCCTGACAATGGGCCTCGCCGCAGGCGGTCGCGGTCGTGTCGTGGTCGTTCGAGACGTGCAGACCTCCGCGACGGTAGGTGTCGATGATGGATTGGGGCGACGCGTCGTTCAGGATCGCGGCCTCGTTGGGCGGTGGCGGCGGGGCGGCGTCGTGTTGCTCGGTGCCGCCGCTGGAGCAGCCCGCGAGCAGCGGCAATGCGCACAGCGTGAGGCATGCGTACCGCAGCCGGTTTCCGCGGGCCGGGCGGTCAGCGGCGATGTGGTCGATCGTCATGGACGGACTCCTCTGATTGGTGGTGTGGCCGTGGCATGTGGTGCAGTGCGGCGAGCCTGGCGTTGTAGGCGTCCAGAGCGGCGGCGTCGTCGTCGAGCGCGGCGGTGTTCGCGCCGATGGTCGCGCGGGCGCGGACTCCGTCGAGCCAGCCGCCGAAGCTCGACTCCCTCGTCGCCACCCATTCGCGGGCGATGACCAGGATGAGGATCATCATCAGTCCGTCTCCCGCGACCCACATGATCGCTCCGGCCGCGGTCTGGTCGGCCAGCGCGGTGGGTCCCCAGTCGGGGCGCGATCGGCTGTACGCGGGGGCGATGATGTGCGGCGACATCATCAATGTCACTCCGACGATCGCGTCGGGGACCATGCACGCGATGATCGTGGCGGCGCGCAGCGGGAAGACCAGGTGGCGGCCGACGTACTCGTTGCCGAGCAGAGGAAGCAGAAGCAGATAGCCGGTGACGAGGTAGAGGACTGTCTCGGCGTGATGGATCCACATGTGCTGGGCCATGGCCTGCTGAAATCCGGTCAGGTGGGTGGTCACGAGCACGGCCGCGTACAGCGGGACGGTCACAGCCGGCCTAGTGAGCAACTGGAACGGCGTACTGGACACCGCTGACGTGACGGCCGTCCGTGTTCTCGCCGAACTCGAGCGGATCAGCCGGATCGGTGCCGCGGCGACCAGCAGCGCCGGAATGACGGTGATCAACAGCAGATGCACGATCATGTGCGCCCAGAACAGGTTGCCCGAGTACGTGGCCAGCGGGCTGTTCAGCGCGACGATCGTTGTGGCGACCGCGGCGAACCACCACAGCAGGCAGGATCGCGGCCATGGCCGTCCGTCGCGCAGTCGGACCAGGACGCACAGAACATATGCCGCGGTCAGCACCGCGATCAGCGCTGTGGCCACGGGGGTCGCGGTCCAGACCGTCAGCACCTGGGGCCAGGCCGGGGGAGGCGCCGCCGTTCTCATGTCTGCGCCGGGGGTGGTTGTGCCGGGGGTGATGAGGCATGGAGCACGTCCTTATGCGTGAGCCACCCGGCCAGCCGGGCTCCGTCGGCCGAGATCACCGGTACGCCGATGGCGGGGGCGGCGTCCAGTACGGGCATGGCCTGGCCGAGGGGCGCGTCGGCCGTCACGGTCGGGCACGTCGTCACCATCTCGCGGACGGTGGTCGGACCGTATCCGCGAGTGAGTGCGTCCGCTATGGCCTGCGCGCTGAGGATGCCGCGGTAGACGCCGGAGTCGTCCACGACCGGTACCGCGCCGACCTCTGTCCGTTGGAGGGCCTCGGCTGCCGTTGCCAACGTGGCCGTCTCATGCAGCGTCGCCGGTGGCGAGCTCACGACGTCCGCGACCCGTACGGTCGGAGGGCGGTGACGCTGCCCTGAGACGATGTCGACCCCGCGACGGGTCAGTTTGCGCGTGTAGATCGTGTCTTTCGAGAGGAGCTTGCCGACACCTGTGGACACGGCGACGGCGGCCATGAGCGGGAGGATGATCGAGTACTCGCCGGTGAGCTCGAAGATGATGACGACCGCCGTGATCGGAGCCCGGGTGGCTCCGGCCAATGCGCCGGCCATGCCTATCAAGCCGTAGGCCCCCGGCGAGCCGGTCATCGATGGCAGCAGTCCGTGAACGGCCGCGCCCACGGCGGTGCCGCCGACGGCCCCGATGAACAGGGTGGGGGCGAACACTCCACCGGACCCGCCGATACCGATGGTCAGGCTGGTCGCCAGCATCTTCCCCACCATCAGCGCAATCAGCAATGCCACCGTGTATCGGCCGGCGATGGCGTTCTCCAGCACGGGGTATCCGACGCCGTAGAGCTGCGGAAGCACCCACAGCACGCCGCCGAGCAGGAGCCCGCCGACGGCGGGGCGGAGCCATTGGGGGCCTCTCCACGCCCAGTCGCAGACGTCTTCGATGAGGTAGAGGACTTTCGAGAAGGCGACACCGACGAGCCCGAGAACCGCGCCCGCAACGATGAACAGAAGATATTCCACGCCGCCGTGCGGAGTGAACGAAGGCAGTGTCAGAAACGGACTGTCGCCCAGAAGCGACCGGCCGACGACACTCGCGGTCACACTGGCCAGGACCACCGCGGCGAATGATTCTGCGGCGAAGTCGCGGAGGATCAGTTCCATCGCGAAGAACGGCCCGGCCAGCGGGGCGTTGAACGTCGCCGAGATCCCCGCCGATGCGCCGCATGCGACCAGCAACCGCATGCGAGGAGTGTTCAGTTTCAGCAGTTGCGCCGCCGTCGAGCCCAGTGCGGCGCCGATCTGGACGATCGGTCCCTCACGGCCCACCGACCCTCCGCCGCCGATGCACAGGGCCGACGCCAGTGACTTCACCATCGGGATCCGTGCCGGTATGTGGCCGCCGCGCTCGGCTACCGCGAACATCACTTCCGGCACCCCGTGGCCGCGCGCCTCCGGCGCCAGCCACGACACCAACGGCCCGTAGACGAGCCCGGCGATCACCGGAGTCAACACGACGAACCAGAAGCCCAACGCCGGTACACCGTTGTGCCCGACCCGGCCCTGCGCCGAGAAGTCGGTGTAACCGGTGAACAACATCGTGGCGCCGACGATGAGCCACCGGAATCCGACGGCGGCCACACCGACGGCCACTCCCACCGAGACCGCCACCGGGACGATGCCGGTGGACGACTCGCGCAGCCATGTCGGGAACGGCGTCCGGCGCGGCATGATCGCGCCGTTCGGACTTCCAGAAGTGAACGCAAGCACGATTGCAGTATGCAACAGTTGCATCGGCTAATCGATGGGTAGGGTAGTTTTCTCTTGTGACGGCAGCAGCAGGACGCCCCGCGGACGGACATTCGATCAGCGTCGACGACGTGGCCGACGCCGTATTGACCGCCTCGCGTCTTCTGGTCTCGCTATCGGCGAAATCTATTGCTCAAGTGGATGATTCGATCACCATCGCCCAGTTCCGCGTCTTGGTGCTGCTGTCGAACAGTGGCCCGATGAACCTCTCATCGCTGGCGCACAGACTTGCGGTCCAGCCGTCGACCGCCTCGCGGATGATCGATCGGCTCTCGCACGCCGGGCTGGTCGAACGGACTCCGAGCGAACAGACCCGGCGCGAACTCATCGTCACGCTGACCTCTCACGGGGCGGCGACGGTGCGGGAGGTCACTGATCGCCGACGTGCCGAGATCGAGCAGGTCATCAGCCGCCTCACCGCGGAGCAGCGGCATGAACTGGTCCGCGCACTCACGGCATTCTCCGAGGTCGGCGGCGAGCCCGCGGTGTCGCGGGCTCAAGACCTCTGGGCTTAGCGATCTCGGGGAAGGTGTTCGGGGCGCGGCCGTCTGCACCCACGACTGTCCGAACCGCTTGTCACTCGGCACACGGCCGGCGGCACTGAAGTCTCCGCCGTGTTCGGGGTGATGCGGGCCCGATGGCCGGGCGTTGCTTCGTTGATTCGGGGGCGTCTTGCAGTGCCTTCTTTCCGTTCGCTGACGGCTACGCGCACACCATTGACCAATACAAATGTGATGGTTACGATACGACTGTATAGCGGCTGAAGTGAACGGTGTCTCAACTCCTGGTTCCGTTGCCGCGACGTCTTTCAGTCTCCGCAGACGCGGAGCGATCCCAGCGACAGGAGTCAGCAGTGAGTACGAATCCCGAAGCCGTCATCGTGGGTGCAGTCCGAACACCAGTCGGCCGACGCGGCGGTGCCCTGAGCGCATGGCATCCGGTCGACCTGCTCGGCGCGGCCATCGCCGAGTTGATCGACCGGACCGGTGTGGTCCCCGAGCTCATCGACGACGTGATCGCTGGTTGTGTCCTGCAGTTCGACCAGCAGACCGGCAACATCGGCAGGCATGCGGTGCTGGCGGCCGGACTGCCCGAAACGGTTCCGGCCGTGACAGTCGACCGCCAATGCGGATCCGGCCAGCAAGCGGTGAGCTTCGCCGCGCAAGCCGTGGCAGCCGGTGTTCAGGATTTGGTCATCGCTTGCGGTGTGGAGTCGATGTCGCAGGTCACGCTGCCGCCGTCGATGATTCCGGGTGCACCCCTCGGACCGCAGTACAGCCCGAGGGAGCTGGACCGATACGACGGTCGGCTGATGGCGCAGGGCCCCTCGTCTGAGCTGCTGAACACCAGGTGGGGTCTGTCTCGTTCCGACCTGGACCGGTTCTCCGCACGTAGCCACCGGCGTGCCGCCGCGGCAGCGGCCGACGGGCGCTTCCGGGCGCAGCTGGTCGCATTGAAGGCCGACCCCGCCGATCCGGCATCCACCGTCATCGATCACGACGAAGGGATCCGAGAGCAACCCGATGAGGCGAAGATGGCGTCGTTGCGCGCGGTGTTCGCCGACGAAGGCATGACTACGGCGGCGAATTCATCGCAGATCAGTGACGGTGCCGCAGCGCTGATGATCGCGAGCCGGGAGTTCGCCGAACAGCACGGACTCACGCCGCGCGCGCGGTTTCGAGCGCTCAGCGTGGCGGCCGACGATCCGGTCGTGCAGTTCACAGCGATTCTCCGGTCCTCACGCAAGGCACTGGAGCGCTCAGGGCTGGCAGTCGACGACATCGATCTCTTCGAGGTCAACGAAGCGTTCGCCGGCGTACCGCTGATGTTCCAGCGTGAGTTCGGTGTGCCCGACGACAAGCTGAACGTGAACGGTGGATCCATCGCGATCGGTCATCCGCTCGGGTCCACCGGTGCACGGATGCTGACGGATCTGCTCTGTGAGCTCGAGAGAACCGGCAAACGGATAGGACTCCAGACCGTTTGCGAAGCCACCGGCACCGCCAACACCACCATCATCGAACGGATCTGACATGACCGACATCATTCGCGGGCTGCCGTCTACGCACGGCGACAGCTACCAGCTCAACACGACCACCCTGCTGCGTCACGCGGTACGGACCTTCCCGGAGCAGGAGATCGTCTACCGTGCGCCCGACGGCGGGTGGGATCGCTACACCTATGCCGATGCCTACACCCGGATCCAGCAGGCGGCGCATGTCCTGACCGGACTCGGAGTCGGTCCTGCCGACGTGGTCGGGATTCTCGACTGGAACAGTAAGCGGCACTTCGAGCTGTACTGGGCGATTCCCGGTATCGCCGCCGTGATGCTGCAGATGAATCTCCGCCTCGCTCCCGAGGATCTCGGGTACGTCACCACTCACAGCGGGGCATCGGTGGTATTGGTGGCAGAGTCGCTGCTGCCTGTGGCACGCGAACTGGCGCCCCACGCTTCCGGGGTTCTGAAGTGGGTGGTGATGTCCGACGAACCGTCGTCAGACATCGATCCCGGACTGCCGAACGCGGTGTTCTTCGAGGACTTGATGGCACAGGCGGAGGTGAGTTTCGACTGGCCCGTCATCGACGAGACCTCCGCTTACAGTGCCTGCTACACCACGGGAACGACGGGTAGGCCGAAAGGCGTCTACTATTCGCACCGCGGCATCTACCTGCACACCATGGCGCAGGCGGCAGCACTCCGCATGGGGTCGGACGACACCGTCATGCTCATCACCCCGATGTTCCACGGACAGAGTTGGGGTCTGCCGCAGTCCGCCGTCTACGCCCAGGCCAAGGTGGTCCTGCCGGGCCGGTACGTTGCCGAAGACACCTCTGATCTGGTGGACGCCATGATCGCCGAGCAGGTGACGGTAGCCAACGGTGCTCCGGCGATCTTCGGACCGATGCTCGACTACATCAAGATGCTCGACGAGGCACCCGACCTGCATCGGGCGCGTCTGCTGTGCGGCGCCACCGAGCCTCCGCTGACGATGATGCGCGAGTTCTACGACCTGACAGGCGCGGATATCATCCACGCCTACGGCGCCACCGAGACCACACCCTTCGTCGCGGTGAACGCGGGGATGAAGCCGACTCTGACCGGGCTCACCCATGAAGAGCGATGGGATCTCAAGCGGTGCCAGGGCCTGCCGGTCAACGGCATCGATCTGCGGATCGTCGACCCCGACGGTGCGGAGCTGCCCCACGACGGAGTCGCGGAGGGCGAACTGCTGATTCGGGGTCCGTGGATCACCGAGCGTTACCACGATCTCGACGATGCGCCCGGCGAGCGATTCGTCGACGGCTTCTGGCGCAGCGGCGACGTCGCGACCATTCACCCGAACGGGTACTTGAAGGTCGTCGATCGTCTTAAAGACGTCGTGAAGAGCGGCGGCGAATGGATTTCGTCGATCGATATGGAGAACGCCCTAGTCGCGCATCCTCGCGTGGCGGAGGCAGCTGTCATCGGCGTGGCACACCCGAAGTGGCAGGAGCGCCCGGTGGTTGTTCTGGTCTCGGCGGACGGGGAGGATATCTCGCCGGCGGAGGTGCATGAGCAGCTCGCGGGAAAGTTTGCGAAGTGGCAACTGCCCGACACAGTGATCCGAGTCGACGCGCTGCCCCGCACCAGCGTCGGCAAGCTCGACAAGAAGGTGATGCGATCCCAGTACGCCGACGTCTACCGGGACGTGCAATGACCGGCGAGCGGGTGGTCCGCGAGGACAGAGACGGGATCGTGGTCCTGAGCATCAACCGTCCGGAGGCCCACAACGCACTCAACCGAGAGGTGATGGAGCAACTCGCCGCGCACATCGAAGCGTGCCGGTTCGACGAATCGGTCCGCTCGGTGATTCTGACCGGCTCCGACCGTGTGTTCTGCGCAGGTGCGGACATCGGGGCGTTCGACGCGCTTCGCGAGGAGACCCTCTTCGGGCCGCGACGAGCTTCGGGCGATGCGTTGTGGGCCGGGCTGGGTTCGTTTCAGAAGCCGTTGATCGCCGCCGTCGAGGGGGTGGCATTCGGCGGGGGATGCGAACTCGCGTTGGCGTGCGACACCGTGGTGGCGGGCGAGTCGGCCCGCTTCGCGGTCCCGGAAGTGCAGCTGGGCGTCATTCCCGGTGGCGGTGGTACCCAGCGGCTCGTCGCGGCGATCGGTAAGGCGAAAGCGATGGCAATGCTGCTGACCGGCGATTCGATGAATGCGCGAGACGCCGAGTCGGCCGGTCTCGTCGCGTCGGTCGCGCCCGCAGGGGAAGCGCTCGACGCCGCACTCCGGATGGCTCGACGGATAGCGCGGAACTCGCCGCTCGCCGTTGCGCTCGCCAAGGACTCGGCGTCGGCGGCATTGCGACCGTCCCTCTCACTGGGTCTCGAATACGAGCGGCGGAACTTCCACGTCGCGCTGAGATCCGATGACAGCCACGAGGGACAGCACGCGTTCCTCGACAAGCGCACCCCTCTCTTCAACGGAAGGTGACATACATGTCCAAGCTGTTTCCCGGCTATCGAGCCGCATGGGAGAGCGATGACCACGCTGCGCTCCGCGCGCACGCGCGCGCCTTCATCGCGAAGGAGGTGACTCCGCACGAGGAACGGTTCGCCGAACAGCATCAGGTGGACCGGGACCTGTGGACCAAGGCCGGTGCCGCAGGCCTGCTGTGCCTCGACGTCCCCGAAAGTTTCGGCGGTGCCGGCGGTGACTTCGGCCACGAGGCGGTGGTTCAGCAGGAGTTGTGCGCGGCCGGTGACTCCGCACTCGCCTTCGCGGTCCATTCGACGATCGTCGCCCACTACATCGACTCGTACGCCACCGAAGAACAGCGCAAGCGTTGGCTGCCGAAGTGCGCCGACGGCGAATCGGTCCTCGCCATCGCGATGACCGAGCCCGGCACCGGCTCTGATCTGCAGGCCGTGCGCACCATTGCGGTCCGGGACGGCGATCACTACGTCGTCAATGGGTCGAAGACGTTCATCTCCAACGCCACCCACTGCGACCTGCTGGTGATCGTGGCCAAAACCGATCCATCGCAGGGCGCGAAGGGGATCTCGCTCCTGGTGGCCGAGACCGCGAATCTCCCAGGATTCGAGCGTGGCCGGGTGTTGAAGAAGATCGGCCAGCACGGCCAGGACACTCGGGAGCTGTCGTTCACCGACATGCGGGTGCCGGCGGCCAATCTGCTCGGAGGTGTCGAAGGGCAGGGGTTCTACCAACTGATGAGCCAACTGCAGCGGGAGAGGTTGATCATCGGTGTCGGTGCCGTCGCGGCCGCAGAGGCCGCTGTGGCGGAGACCGTCGCCTACGCCAAGCAGCGCACGGCGTTCGGCAAGCCGATCCTCGACTTCCAGAACACGACCTTCGTGCTATCCGAATGCAAGGCCGACGTGCTGGCGGGCAAGACACTCGTGGACCACTGCATCGGCGAACAGATCGCCGGTCGCCTCGATCCGGCGACCGCGTCCATCGCCAAGCTGTGGGGTACCGAGAAACAGAAGGAGATCGTCGATCGCTGCCTTCAGCTCTTCGGCGGCTACGGCTACATGACGGAGTATCCGATCGCCCGCATGTATACCGACGCCCGTGTCCAGACCATCTACGGCGGAACCAGCGAGATCATGAAGGAGTTGATCGGCCGGTCGCTGTGAACTGCGGAACGTTGATCGGCCTCCGGCTCAGTGCAGCGGGTTCGGCAGCAAGAGCTCGCAGTTGCGGTCGTTCGGGGCGCCGAGCAGCGCGTCGTCGCGGTGGATGTCGTTGTACGACAGTTCGCGGTAGAGGCTGGCCAGCCCCGCAGGTGACAGGTCGGACGGGTCGGCGGTGTAGCGGCTGTCGGCTTCGATCAGCGGTGTGAAGATGCTGAGTGTGCCGTCGCGATTGTCGGCGACCTCGATGATCCGGGCCAGCTGCGGGTAGTCGATGTGGCTGGCGGTGTTGATCTCCCAGAAGCTGTTCTTCGGCGTGGCGCCGCGGTGGGCGATCATCTCGTTCCGGTGCGTATGGCCGTTCACCCACGCGATCACGTTGGTGTGCCGGTGGAGCTGCGCGACGAGGTGGTCGCCGCCGTACTGCTGTTCGCCGGGAGTCTCCGGGTTGGGCAGCTTCGCGGTCATCGTCTTGGATGTGTGATGGCTGAACACCATCACGAGCTTGTCGCGGTTGGCGGCGATGGTGCGGTTCATCCAGTCGAGCTGCTTCTGGCTGATCGACCCGTCGGCGATGCCGAGACTGTTCGTCGTGTTGAGTGCGAGTCCGAGGACGTTCTCGGAGATGTCGAATCGGTACCAGGACGGCCCGTCGGGATCGGCGAAACCGTGCCCGAGCGGACCCGCGCCCTTGATCGCGGGGTCGAAGTGCCTGCGGATGAATTCCCGCGGCGAGAACGGCCGTCGGCCGGCGTCGGCCGTCACCGGGATCACGGGGCCGGTGGTGCGCAGTTTCGCGAGCAGCGGACCGAGCGCCGCCGGGTCGGTGCTCAGCGCCCTGCCGATGGCGGCCGCCGTGGGATCGGTGTCGGGGAGGTCGTACTTGACGTTCGAGTGGTACAGCCAGTCGACGATGTTGTTCGGCACGGTGCCGAGCAGCTGATCGTCGTGGTTGCCGAACACCGCGTACCACGGCATGTCGAGGCCTGGGCTGGAGTGCGTCTTGATCGCGGCGTGAAGCAGGCCGGGGATCTGGATGAAGCCGCGGTCCTTGTAGATGTCCCACGAGTCGAGTTCGGGACGGTAGTAGAGCGACGACCCCAGCGCCTGCAGTCCTTCGAATCGGTTCTTCGCCCCCGTGTTCGGGGTGATGGAACCGCCCGACAGGATGTGCTGGAACCAACCGAGCTCCACGATCTCGTGGTTGTCGGTGTTGTCGCCGGTGGAGACGACGCAGTCGAACGACCTTCCGGTGAACGGCCCGCGCGCCAGAGCGTTGATGCGCTTCACCAGCGCGACGGCGCCCTGTGTGCCGAGCGCCTCGTGCGGGCGGAAGGCCGGGGCCTGCACGGGATGGACGTACTCGAACCGCGCGGGGCTCTGCACGTCGGCGATGTGGATGTCGGTGAGCTGGACGAACGAGGCGAGGGCGCTCCGGGCCGTCTCGCGTCCGGGCTTGGCAGCCGCCAGCTCCTGCCGGATGAACAGCGGCCAGCCTCTGCCCGCGACCAGCTGCCGGTAGCCGCCCTTGCGAGCCCGCCCCGGAGCCGCGACCTGCGCGAGGGTGGTACCCGCGGTGTTCGCGGCGGAGGCGGGGTCGGCGTGGACGTGTCCGGCCAGGACACTGCCCGCGGCGACGGCTCCGGCGGTCGCTGCGCTCGCACGCAGGAACTGGCGGCGGGACAAGCGGTTCGACGGCATGGCAGACACTGTAATGCGGAGCACACTCGGATTATGCGTCTGCGACGAATTCGTGTCAGAAGTAGTTGACCGGGCGTTCGCCTTACGCCGTACTTCCTGACCCGAATCGGGTAACGGCGTACGGCACATGGCTTTCGGGTCGCCCGTTGTCCACAGGCGACCCGAACGTCGTCCGTGGCGACCGGGCCCGGCTCACACTCGACGGATGGGGGAATCGGGGGATCGACCACGGGTGGCGCTCACACATCTGCTGGCGAATCAGGAGGGTGTGGTCGCGCGACGGCAGGTCCTCGAGTGCGGACTCACGTCCGCGTTCGTCAGGCAACGCTTGCGGAGCCGGGACTGGGTCGCCGCATGCCCCGGTGTCTACGTGACGCACACCGGACCGCCGACTGAGCGGCAACGCCAATGGATCGCGGTGCTGTGGGCGATGCCTGCGGCACTGAGTCGCGAGTCGGCGATTCTCGCCGCCTCGTCGTCGACCGCCTCGGGTCCGATCCATGTCGTCGTGGATGCCCGACAACGGCTGTCGAGCCGGCCGGGCGTGGTGGTCCACTACAGCCGTCACCTGGCGGAGCGGGCGCTGATGCACACGCACCCGCCGCGTGTGCGGCCCGAGCACGCGGTACTCGATGTGGCCGGCCGGGCGCGAACCGACTCCTCGCGGCGCTGGCGAGCAGGCAGCGGACGAGCGGCGGGATTTCCTCGAGCGTGTGCTCTTCGACGTCCGCGACGGCACGTGCTCGGTGCTCGAACACTGCTATCTACGCGATGTGGAACGGGCCCACGGACTGCCGGCGTCGGTGCGGCAGACGCCGACCGGCGTCGGACGACGCGGGTTCCGCGACCTCGAGCGCGACCTGGACGCGATCGCCTATGGCCGCAAGCGGACCATCCGGCTCGGATGGGGGCAGACGGTCGACCGCCCCTGCCGCACCGCGGCCGGCATCGGCGCGATTCTCGCCGCGCGCGGCTGGCCGGGAACCGTGGTCCGCTGTTCCGCCGACTGTCGGCTCGAGTGAGCCTGTGCCGTATTGCGTTACCCGATTCAGGTAACGCAATACGGCATAAGCGCAGGCAGCGAATTTAACTCACGACTGCGCCGAGTCTGGTCAACGGCGCGAAGCTGTGGCAAACTCGTCGTCGTGATCAAGAGCTGTCAGGAGTGTTGTCGAGGCTGACACCGCGCTTACGCGGTCGGCCGATTTCGCCAACCCCCGCTCGTTCGATCACAGGATCACCTCTCCATGACTCTCGCATTCTCTGCACCCGTCACCACCTCGTACACCGACGCTCCGCTGTCCCTGCAGGCCGAGGAGTACCTCGCGACGCTCGCCGACGGCGCCGTGGCCGTCGACCTTCGCAGCGCCGTCGCACGATCGGCCGCCGGCGCACTCGTGGGCGCGATGGCGCTCGACGTGGACGACGCCCTCGATCTGCTCTCCCCGGACTCGCCCGATCGCCTGCGCACGGCCACCGTCGACGCGCGGTGGGTGCTGGTGAGCGACGACGGATACGACGCCGAGATGCTGGCATGGCATCTGCAGGCGCGCGGCGTCCTCGGCGCACGGTTCGTGGTCGGCGGGCACGCCGCGCTGCGCGAGCGCGGGATCAACGGTTCCGTCGGCGCTGACGTGCTCGGACTGTTCGATACGCCGTAATGACCCGCTGATTGGTCTTGCCCCTGGTGGGCCGCTTAACCTTGGGTGCGTGAGTGACCAGGTTTCCAGCGCGCCGACCACCAAGACCGCAGCCGCCGACCAGACCCCCGAGCAGGTGCGGGTCCGTCAGGAGAAGCGTGAGCGCATCCTCGACGAGGGGCGGCAGGCGTATCCGGTCGCCGTCGCGCGCACGCACAGCCTCGCCGAGATCCGTGCGGAGTACCCGGATTTGGAAGCCGGCACCGAGACAGGGGTCGAGGTGGGCGTCGCCGGCCGCATCATCTTCCTCCGCAACAAGGGCAAGCTCTGTTTCGCGACCCTGCAGGAGGGCGACGGCACGCAGTTGCAGGCGATGGTGAGCTTCAACGGCGTCGGCGAGGAGTCGCTCGCGCGGTGGAAAGCCGACACCGACCTCGGCGACATCGTCTTCGTCCACGGCGAGGTGATCAGTTCCCGCACCGGCGAGCTGTCGATCATGGCCGACTCGTGGGAGATGGCATCGAAGGCGCTCCGACCGCTGCCGGTGGCGCACAAGGAGATGAACGAGGAGTCGCGCGTCCGCCAGCGGTACGTCGACCTCATCGTCCGTCCCGAGGCGCGGGCCATCGCGCGCACCCGGATCGAGGTGATGGCGCAGCTCCGCAAGTTCCTGACCGACCGCGGCTTCCTCGAGGTCGAGACGCCGATGCTGCAGACGCTGCACGGCGGAGCGGCGGCACGCCCCTTCGTGACCCACTCCAACGCCTTCGACATGGATCTGTACCTGCGTATCGCGCCGGAACTGTTCCTCAAGCGCTGCGTGGTCGGCGGCATCGAACGCGTCTTCGAGGTGAACCGCAACTTCCGCAACGAGGGCGCCGATTCCACGCACTCGCCGGAGTTCGCGATGCTGGAGACCTACCAGGCCTACGGCACCTACGACGACGCCGCCGTGATGACCCGCGAACTCGTCCAGTCGGTGGCGATGGGCGCGCTCGGCACCCTGACGCCGACCATGCCCGACGGCAGCACGTACGACCTCTCCGGCGAGTGGACCTCGCTGTCGATGTACCCGTCGCTGTCGGAGGCCCTCGGCGAGGAGATCGTCCCCGCCCAGACCTCCGTCGAGGAACTGCTGGCTATCGCCGACCGGGTCGGGCTCGAGGTGCCGAAGGACAAGGGCTACGGACACGGCAAGCTGGTGGAGGAGCTCTGGGAGCACCTGGTGGGCTCTCAGCTCGACGAGCCGGTCTTCGTCCGCGACTTCCCGGTGGAGACCTCGCCGCTGGTGCGCTCGCACCGCACGGTCCCCGGCGTGGTCGAGAAGTGGGACCTGTACGTGCGCGGCTTCGAGCTGGCGACCGGCTACTCCGAACTCGTCGACCCGGTGATTCAGCGTGAACGCTTCGTCGACCAGGCGCGGCTGGCCGCGGCCGGCGACGATGAGGCCATGGTCCTCGACGAGGAGTTCCTGGCCGCGATGGAGCACGGCATGCCGCCCACTGCGGGCACCGGCATGGGCATCGACCGGCTGCTGATGGCGCTGACCGGCCTCGGAATCCGCGAGACGGTGCTGTTCCCGCTCGTCAAGCCGATTCAGTAGCGGCAGTCACCGGCCGCCGGGATCGCGTCCCGACCGGCCGGCGACCGACGCACGCGGTCAGCGCTCCATGTAGCTGATCCACGGTTCGTTGGAGACCACACCTCCGTTCGGGCCGGTGATCAGCAACCGGTCGCGGTGCACGTGGTAGGTGTAGCCGTTGTTGCAGGCGTGGAAGCCGTAGCCGTTCTGGGTGGCTCCCCACAGGTCGATGGTGTTCCCGGTGACCTTGCCCTTCCCGCTGTACTCCCAGCCGGTGGGTCCCTGAACCGGGCAGATCGCGACCTGCGACCATGCCGATTCCGCGAGCACCTTCGCCGGGCCGTTGCAGTACGGTCCGTTCGGGAAGCCGTCGGCCGCGGCCTCACCGGCGCTGACCGCTCCGGCTCCGACCGCTACGGATGCGGCGATGGCGACCGCCGCGGCGATCCGTGTCGTGCTGCGAATGGGATTTCGCATCATGACCACTCCTCTCGCAGGTGCAGCGGCAGCGGCCGGGCCGCGGTGTCGTCCTGCGTGTGTCGGTGTATGTCGACCGCTACCCGGAATGTCACGAGGGATCGGCGAACCGTTAGCCCGTCGGTCGGTCGAACGAATGACGCTTCAGTCGCGGTGAACTGCGATTTCACTCACACGGCGCAGTCAGGGGAGGAGACGGATTCGACGGGCGTTGACGACCGCTTCGAAGCGGGAGTTCGCGTCGAGCTTCACCAGCAGCGACTTAACGTGACCCTTGACTGTGTGCAGTCCGATGCCGAGCCGCGCGGCGATCGCCGGATTGGTGAGCCCCGCGCCGAGGAGACTGAGCACGTCCTGTTCGCGGGCGGTGAGACGGACGGGCAGTTCCTCTGCGGGCGCCTCGCCCGCCAACTGCGCGGCGATCTCCAGCATCCGCGCGCGCACCGAGGCGTCGTCGATGTCGGCCGCGAGGGTCCGCAGTTCGGTGTACGAGGCCTGCACGCGGCTCCGCCACGCGGTCAGCTCACGCTCCTCGTCGTCCGTGCGGATCGCCCCGAGCACCTCGGCCACGGTGAGTTGTTGCTCGACGGCGCGGGCCTCGTCGGTGACGACGTCGAGTGTGGCGTCGAGCTGATCGTGCCGGCTCCGACGCGCCGCATACAGGACTCCGATGTGCTTGCGGCCCACGATGATCGGTGCGGCGACCATCGAATACAGCTGTTCGGCGCGGATGATCGCGTCATAGGTGTGCGTGATCAGCGGCGACTGGACGTAGTCGTGCACCGCGGTGGCCCGGCGCCTCGTCAGGACCCGTCCGCCGAGACCGTGACCGTAGTCGAGCTGGACTCCCCGGAGCGGACCGACCACGTCGCCGTCGAAGTAGCTGAGCTCGACGGCGTGCCCGTCGCCCGAGGCGGCGTCGGGCACCACGCGGCCGGCGAAGGCGAGACTGGCGCCGGTGTGCCGGCGGAGCCGCTCGAGCGGGCGCCGGAGCTGCCGAGCCAGCTCGTCGTGGGGCGCACCCCTCTTCGGAGGGTTGTCGGTGTCACGGGTCACAAGAATGATTGTCCCAAATCATGCCGTCGACACGAGTGGAGAGTCGTATGAATGCAGAGCAGCAGACCCGGGCCTGGCTCGAGGAGTACCGGGCGCCGGACGCGAGTGCGGCCCACTTGCTCTGCGACAGGCACGATCCGGAGGGTGTCGCGTTCACGCTCGTCGAGCCGGACCTGACCTTCGAGTCGATGACCTGGGCCCAGCTCGCCCACGAGTCTCGCGCGATGGCGACCGTGCTGGCCGGGCGGGGCGTGCGGCGCGGAGATCGGGTGCCGGTGCTACTCGGCAAACGTCGTGCGCTGGTGGTGACGCTGCTCGGGCTGTGGCGGCTCGGCGCAGTGCACGTGCCGCTGTTCACCGCCTTCGCGACCGGGGCCATCGAACTGCGGACCGAGGGCTCGGGCGCCCAGTTCGTGATCACGGACGCCTCGCAGCGCGACAAGGTGGATCCGATCGATGCGGTGACGGTCCTCGACGTCGACGAGCTGGTCGCCGAATCGGTCTCGGCCGAGCCGTTGGCCGAGTCGGTCGCCATCGGCGGCGACGCCACGCTGGCGCAGTTGTACACCTCCGGCACCACGGGCAAGCCCAAGGGTGTCCCGGTTCCGCTCTTCAGCCTCGCGGCGTTCCAGACGTATCTGCACTACTCGCTCGACGTGAACGCCGACGATGTGTTCTGGAACGCCGCCGATCCGGGGTGGGCGTACGGCCTCTACTACGCGCTGCTGGCGCCCATGGTGGCGGGCCGGACGAGCCTGCTGCTGAACCAGGGCTTCACCCCTGAGTCGACCGTCGCCGTCATCCGCGAGTTCGGCGTCACCGACTTCGCGGCGGCGCCGACCATCTATCGCGCGATGCGTGCGAGTGCCGACCTCGACGGGATCGTCCTGCGACGGGCGTCGTCGGCGGGGGAGCCGCTGACGCCCGACATCGTGTCGTGGGGAGTCGAGAACCTCGGCTGCGAGGTGCGCGACCACTACGGGCAGACCGAGCTCGGCATGGTGATCGGCAACCACTGGCATCCGGAACTGGCCGAGCCGCTCAAGCCGGGCTCGATGGGGCAGGCGATGCCGGGCTTCACCGGCGGCATCGCCGAAGGGCAGATCGCGCTCGACGTGCAGGCCAGCCCGCTGCTGTGGTTCTCCGGCTACGACGCGGCTCCCGAGAAGACCGCCGAACGATTCACCGCCGACGGCAAGTGGTACCTGACCGCCGACACCGGCAAGGTCGACGACGAGGGCTACTTCTCTTTCACGTCGCGCGACGACGACGTGATCCTGGCCGCCGGCTACCGGATCGGCCCCTTCGACGTCGAGAGCGTCCTCGCGGGCCATCCCGCGGTGAACGAGGTCGCGGTGGTGGGCCGGCCGGATCCGGAGGGGATCCGCGGTGAAGTGGTCGAGGCCTTCGTCGTGCTCTCGGAGGGCTACGCCGCGGGCGACGCTCTCGCGACCGAGCTCAAGAACCTGGTCCGCGACGAGTACTCCAAGCATGCGTATCCGCGGACGGTGCACTTCGTCGACGCGCTCCCCAAGACGCCGAGCGGAAAGATCCAGCGCTTCGTCCTGCGCCGTGAGGGGTGATCACTCGCCGAAGATGGAAACGTACCGGTTGACCGGTTTTGGATGTGGCACAGTTGTCATGTGCAGAATGTCTGGATTCGGACCGGTATCGCCGCGTTGTTCGGATCAGTGGTCGGAGCCATCGCGTCGGTGGGCGGCCTGATCCTGATGGACGACGGGGTCGATCGCTGTCTGCCGGCTCTGCAGGATTCGCATACCGATGCCGCGGCGCGCGGGGCGTGGATCGCGTGGACGGCCTATCTCGCCGTCGTCGTGGTGGGGTCCCTGGCTGCGGTCTCGCTGTCGCAGCGCACGCGGACGTGGGTGATCGTCGGTGTGGTGACACTGATCGCGATGGGCGTCGCCGTCCTCGGGATGCACGACTTCGGCGTCTCGATGTGCGAGACGGAGTTCTCGCGCTCGCAGCGCGGCTGACCGGCCGCGCTGCGAGCGGTCAGTGCATCTCGCGCTTGAGGATCTTGCCCGCGGCGTTGCGGGGGAATGCGTCGACGATCTCGATGACGCGCGGGACCTTGAAGTTCGCGAGGTGCTCGCGAGCGAAGGCGATCACCGCCTCGGGCTCGACCGACGCTCCGGGGCGGACGGTCAGGAAGGCCTTGCCGACCTCGCCGAGGCGCTCGTCGGGGACACCGATGACGGCGGCCTCGGTGACGTCGGGGAACCGTGAGAGCAGTTGTTCAACCTCCGCGGGGTACACGTTGAAACCGCCGCAGATGTACATGTCCTTGAGGCGGTCGGTGATGGTGAGATTGCCGCGGTCGTCGAGGGTGCCGATGTCGCCGGTGTGCAGCCAGCCGTCGGCGTCGATGGTCTCCGCCGTGGCCTCGGGGTTGTCGAGGTAGCCGCGCATCACCATGAGTCCGCGGGTGAGCACCTCGCCCTGCTCCGACAGTGTCACCTCCATGCCCGAGAAGGCGCGGCCGCAGGTCTCGGCGACGGTCTGCGCGTCGTCGTCCGGGCGGCAGGTGGTGATGAATCCGCTCGTCTCGGTCTGGCCGTACGCGGTGATGACGGTGTCGACGCCGAGTTCGGACTGCAGTCGCTCCACCAGGACCACGGGAACGATGGTCGCACCGGTCACGATGAGCCGCAGGCTCGAGAGGTCGAAGTCCGCACGGGCCGGGTCGTCGAGAATCGTCTGGAAGATGGTCGGGGCGCCGGGGAACACCGTGATCCGCTCGCGTGCGACTGACTCCATGGAGGCGCTCGGCGAGTAGACGGCCAGGGGGAACATCGTGGCGCCGAACAGGATCGACGGCAGAATCCCCGCCTTGTAGCCGAAGGTGTGGAAGTACGGGTTCACCATCAGGTAGCGGTCGGTGTCGCGGAGGCCGCCGTTGTCGCCCCAGGCATGTGATCCGTGCAGCGTCTGGCGGTGCTCGGCCATCACGCCCTTCGGGGCCCCGGTGGTTCCGGAGGTGAACAGGATGTCGGAGAGGTCGTCCTCCCGCACCGCCTCGGCCCTTGCCCGGGCCTGCCGGACGAGGTCGTCGGTCGCGGACTCCAGCAGCGACTCCCACGGCACCGCGCCCGGACTCTCGGCAGCGTCGCCGAGCGGGATCGAGATAACGGTGCGACCTTCGGGGATCGACGACGACAGCACTTCGCCGAGGCGGTCGATGCCGGCGAACTCACCGGAGACGACGACGACGCTCGCGCCGGAACGGTCGATGATGTCACCGGCCTCGCTTGTGGTGTAGCGAGTGTTCAGCGGGACCAGAACGGCGCCGGCGTACTGAATTCCGAGCGCGGCGATCGGCCAGTGGTGACTGTTGGGCGCCCATACCGCGACCCGGTCGCCGTGTTCGACGCCGAGTCCGATGAGGCCCGCCGCGAACCGCCGGACGCGGTCGGCGAACTGCGGCCAGGTCAGCGAGACGCGCTCGCCCCACTGGTCGTCGACGATCGCGACGCCGTCGGGCCACTGCCTCTCGGCGCGATGCAGGGCGGCGGGAGTGGTGAGCGGATTCGGGAGCATATCCAAAACCTAGCAAATGCTTGGTAGGTTAAGCTAGCGGTCATGACGACGATCAATCTCGCCGATCGCAGCGTCGATCTGGGCGAATGGGCAGCGGCGACGCCGAACGCCGCGGAAGTCTTCGCGGCAGCGGTCCGGGACTGGCTCGAAGCCAATCTCGTCGGCGACTTCGCCGAGCTCCGCGGTCGCGGCGGACCCGGCAGCGAGCACGAGTTCTTCGCCGAGCGGCTGGAGTGGGATCGCCATCTCGCAGCGGCGGGCTGGACGTGCCTCGGCTGGCCGGTGCGCCACGGTGGCCGCGGCGCGACCATCGAGCAGCGCATCATCTTCCATCAGGAGTATGCGCGAGCCAACGCTCCGGCGCGGGTGAACCATCTCGGCGAGGAACTCCTCGGCCCGACGCTCATCGAGTACGGCACACCGGCCCAGCAGGCGCGCTTCCTGCCCGGCATCGTCGACGTGACCGAACTGTGGGCGCAGGGCTACTCGGAACCGGGCGCGGGCAGCGACCTCGCCGGGGTCGCGACCACCGCGGTTCTCGACGACGCGTCCGGCGAGTGGGTGGTCAACGGCCAGAAGATCTGGACCTCGCTGGCGCATCTGTCGCAGTGGGCGTTCGTGATCGCCCGCACGGAGAAGGGCTCGACGCGACACCGGGGACTGAGCTTTCTGCTCGTCCCGCTCGACCAACCGGGCGTCACCATCCGGCCGATCCAGCAGATCACCGGCACCTCCGAGTTCAACGAGGTGTTCTTCGACGACGCGCGCACCAGCGCCGACCTGATCGTCGGCGAACCCGGCGACGGATGGAAGGTCGCGATGGGACTGCTGCAGTTCGAGCGCGGCGTCTCCACACTGGGTCAGCAGGTCGGCTTCCGGAGGGAACTCGACGACATCGTCGCCGTCGCCCGGGCCAACGGGTCGATCGACGATCCGGCCGTCGCCGAGCGGCTGCGCCGGGCCAAGGTCGGCCTCACCGTGATGGAGGCCAATGCGCGGCGCACGCTCGCCGGCGACATCGTGTCGGAGGCCGGCGCTGCGTCGGTGACCAAGCTGCTCTGGGGCAACTGGCATCGCGACCTCGGCGAGCTCGCGGTCGCGGTGGTCGGTGCGCCCTCGTTGATCGGTCCGCCCGCCACTACCGAGGGTCGCGCGAACGACATCACCGACCCCGAGAACGTCGAACTCGACGAGTGGCAACGACTTCTGCTCTTCACCCGCGCCGACACCATCTACGGCGGCTCGAACGAAGTGCAGCGCAACATCATCGCCGAGCGAGTGCTCGGCCTTCCCCGAGAGGCACGCGCATGAGTGACACCCGACCCGTCTCGCCGCTGGCGACCGCGCCCGAGGAAGTCGGCGGCCACGGGCTGCTGACGGGCAGAAAGGTGATCGTCACCGCGGCCGCCGGCACCGGTATCGGGTTCTCGACCGCACGTCGGGTCCTGCTCGAAGGCGCCGACGTCCTCGTCTCCGACTTCCATGAGCGCCGCCTCGGCGAGACGGTGGAGAAGCTGTCGGCCGAGTTCCCCGAGCAGCAGGTGGCCTCCTTCGTCTGCGACGTCTCGAGCACCGGACAGGTGGATGCGCTGATCGCCGATGCCGCCGAGCAACTCGGCCGCATCGACGTCCTGGTCAACAACGCCGGCCTCGGCGGCGAGACACCCGTCGCGGATATGACCGACGAGCAGTGGGACCGCGTCCTCGACATCACGCTGAACAGCACGTTCCGCGCCACGCGCGCCGCACTGCGCTACTTCCGCGACGCGGCGCAGAACGACGCGGCGCAGTCCCGGTCGCCTCGGGGCGGGGTGATCGTGAACAACGCCTCGGTCCTCGGCTGGCGGGCGCAGCGCGGTCAGGCCCACTACGCCGCGGCCAAGGCCGGCGTGATGGCGCTGACCCGCTGTTCGGCCGTCGAGGCCGCCGACTACGGAGTCCGCGTCAATGCGGTCTCGCCCTCGATCGCCAAGCATCCCTTCCTGGCGAAGGTCACCAGCGACGATCTCCTCGATGAACTCGCCGCGCGGGAGGCCTACGGCCGCGCCGCCGAGGTCTGGGAGATCGCGTCGGTGATCGCGATGCTCGCGAGCGACTACACCACGTACATGACCGGTGAGATCGTGTCCGTCTCCAGCCAGCGTGCCTGACCCGACCCCGTGATTCTCTAGGAGCTCTCCCATGACCACTTCCGCTTACATCGTCGACGCGGTCCGCACTCCCGTCGGCAAGCGCAACGGCTCACTCGCCGCCGTCCACCCCGCCGACATGGGCGCACATGTCATCAAGGCGATCGTCGACCGCACCGGCATCGACCCCGAGGTGGTCGATGACGTGGTCTTCGGCTGTGTCGACACCATCGGTCCGCAGGCCGGCAACATCGCACGTACCGCATGGCTCGCGGCCGGACTGCCGCTGGGAGTCCCCGGCACCACCGTCGACCGCCAGTGCGGCTCGAGCCAGCAGGCCATCCACTTCGCCGCACAGGGCGTGATGAGCGGGACGCAGGACGTCGTCATCGCCGGCGGTGTGCAGAACATGAGCGCGATCCCGATCAGCCAGGCGATGATCGCCGGTCAGCCGTTCGGCTTCACCACTCCCACGGCCGAGTCGAAGGGCTGGACGCAGCGCTTCGGCGATCAGGAGATCAGTCAGTTCGTCGGAGCCGACATGATCGCCAAGAAGTGGGACATCAGCAGGCGGGAGATGGAGGAGTTCGCGCTCGCGAGCCATCAGCGCGCCAAGACGGCCATCGCCGAGGGTCGCTTCGACAACGAGTACGTGCCGCTGGGCGACTGCGTGGTCGACGAGTGCCCGCGCGAGACCTCCCTGGAGAAGATGGCCTCGCTCGACGTCCTGGCCGAGGGGTCGCAGCTCACCGCGGCCGTCGCGTCGCAGATCTGCGACGGCGCGTCGGCCACTCTCGTGGTGTCCGAGCAGGCGTTGAAGCAGTACGGTCTCACCGCCCGCGCGCGCATCCACCACATGTCGGTGCGCGGCGACGATCCGGTGATGATGCTCTCGGCGCCGATTCCGGCCACCGAGTACGCGCTGAAGAAGACCGGAATGAGCATCGACGACATCGACGTCGTCGAGATCAACGAGGCCTTCGCGCCCGTCGTGCTCTCGTGGCTCAAGGAGACCGGAGCCGATCCGGCTCGGGTGAATCCGAACGGCGGCGGGATCGCGCTGGGGCATCCGCTCGGCGCGACCGGAGCCAAACTGTTCGCCACCATGCTGAACGAGTTGGAGCGCACCGGCGGCCGATTCGGACTGCAGACCATGTGCGAGGGCGGCGGTACCGCCAATGTCACCATCATCGAGCGCCTCGGCTGAGCTGAGACGGCGCACGGATTTGATGTTCCGCGCTCTCGGGCGTGTCTCGAGCGCACGGCGGCGAAACGCCGGTGTTAGCCAAGATTTGTGACAATTCATCGTGTCTTAATCACGTCCGATTTACCGGCCGAGCCCTACTCGTGAGTATCGTCCGAACAGATGCTTTAGAAGTGAGTCACAGCGCACCACTGCGCCGTGTATCGCGTGCATCACGTACGAAGTCTCCATTTGAAAGGAAACCACGATGGGCAACATCGACCCGCTGCTCGACCTCGCGAAGACCATCAACGCGGTGCTGGCCGACGCCGGCTCCACCAACGAGGGTGGCAGCTACGGCATCAGCAACGACAACGGCAAGGCCTGAGGCCTCAGTCGCGGTAACGCCATGATGTCCACGGACAGCCGGGCCGTGACTCCCACGCGGAGTCACGGCCCGGCCGCGTGCGCAGTCGCGCGGCCGGCGGCGACAGTACTGACCCCGGACGCACTGCCGGAGGCCGCTGCACTGGTCGGGGACGCGCTCGGTGAGGTGCCGATCTTCAACTGGGTGCTCGGCGATACGGTCGACGACCCGACAGTCCGGAGGTTGCTGGCGACGGTCCTGCTCCGGCCGATGGTCCGGTCGGGATGCGCGGTCGGCGTCCGCGGTGACGAGCGCGATGACGAGTGCGCCGGACGACTCCGCGGAGTCCTCGGCTGGTACCCCGCGGACGGCAGGGATCCGGCGGATCCGGTCGAACTGCGCGCCGACGCCGAGCGGCTGGCCGCTCATCCCGCCGTGGCGCGCCGCCTCGTCGAGCTGTCGCGTATGGACCTCATGCCCGCGCCCGAGGAGGGCTCGGTGAGCATTCCGATCGCCGCACTGACACCGGATTCCCGCGGAGCGGACCTGTTGCCTGCTCTGGTGCGGCCCGTCGAGGAGTACTGCTCACTGCACGGTTGCTCGTTCTACGTCTGGACCGGTGTCGAACGACTGCGGGATGCGTTCTTCCGGGGATGGCGGCTGAGGCAGTTCGCCACAGCGGAGTTCCCTCCCGCCGGACCGAGCGGCGCGCATCCCGGCGGGACCACGCTGTACGGCCTGATCTGCGAACCGGGACCGACAGGCTTCCGGCGCGCGGCGGACCGATGAGATCGACAGGTCTGCGCGGCGTCGCTGCCGCGCGGGGCCGTGAGAAGGAAGTCACGCGACACGTCGCGAGGAGGAGAGAAACAGTGAAGTTGACCGAACGCCGACGGATGTCGGTCGCGCTGGCAGCCGCAGTCGCACTTGCGGGCTCGATTGTGAGCGGAGGCGTAGCCCACGCCGCGCCCGGTGCCTCGTCTGCGGTCACGAGTCCGCGGGAGTCGAACATCAGCGTTCACTCGGCGGCGATGGGCCGCGACATCCCCCTGACCGTGCTCTCTCCGAAGGACACCTCGCGGCCCGCACCGGTGCTGTATCTGCTCAACGGAGCAGGGGGCGGCGAGGACACCGCCACCTGGCAGCGGAACACCGACGTGGTCAAGTTCTTCCAGAACAAGCACGTCTACGTGGTCATTCCGATGCAGGGCGCCTTCTCCTACTACACGGACTGGATCAAGCCCGACGAGAAACTCGGCGTCAACAAGTGGTCGACCTTTCTGGCGAAGGAACTGCCCGGCGCCATCGATGGCCGGTACCGGACCACGGGAAAGAACGCGATCGCCGGCATCTCGTCGTCCGCCACCTCGGTGCTGAACCTCGCCATCCAGAACAAGGGGCTGTACAAGGCGGTCGGCTCGTACAGCGGCTGTGCCAGCACCTCCTCGCAGCACGGCCAGCTGTTCATCCGGATCGTCACCGAGGTGCGCGGTGAAGCCGATGCCCGCAACATGTGGGGACCGTACAACGGTCCCCTGTGGAAGAAGAACGATCCGCTGATCCACGCGGCCGGTCTGCGCGGACTGTCGCTGTACTTGAGCACGGCGACCGGCCTGCCCGGCTCCCACGACAACCTCACTGAGGTTCCAGATCCGCAGGTGCTCGGTGATCGGTTGCTGGTGGGCGGTGGGATCGAGGCCGCGACCAAGTTCTGCACCGAGGAGCTGGCGGCCCGGTTGCAGCAACTGCACATCCCGGCCACCGTCGACCGTCCGCTGGGCGGAACCCACTCCTGGCCGTACTGGCAGGACCAGCTCCACAAGTCCTGGCCACAGCTCGGCCGCGCCATCGGCGCGTGACCTCCGGGCACGCCGCCGTCGCGCTCGTCCGGTCGGCGATCTCCGACCATAAACGGCTGTGCGCGGGGATCATCGCCATGCAGTTGGTCTCGATGATCGCCGTGCTCAGCCAGCCGGCGCTCAACGCACGGATCGTCGATTCGGGCGTCATCGCCGGAAACGTCGGCTACATCGAGCGAACCGGTCTGCTGATGGTCGCGATCGTGGCCTGCGGAGCCCTCTCCTCGGTGGTGGCGGTGGCGCTGAGTTCGCGGCTGGCGGCGGACGCCTCGGCCGAACTGCGGTCGCGGATGTTCCGGAAGTCGGCGCGCATGGACGCCGAGGAGTACCGCGGATTCGGAACCCACTCGCTGCTGACTCGGTCCACGGTGGATGCCAACGCGGTGGGGCAGGCGGTGTTCGCGTTCGCGGCGACGGCGGTCACCGCCCCGCTGATCACGGTGGGCGCGGTGGTCGGATCGTTCCGCCAGTCGTGGCGGCTGATGCCCGTCGTCGCGCTCACCGCGGTCTTCCTGGCCCTGGTCATCGGAGGCTTCGTCCTGGTGGTCGCACCGCTGGCGGCGCGACTGCAGCGCGCGATCGACCGGGTCAATCTCACGCTCCGCGAACAGCTCGTCGGCGTCCGGGTGATTCGACTGTTCCGGAGGGAACGGACTGTCGGCGTCCGATTCCGGGAGGCGAACGACGACCTCACCGGGTTGGCGCGCCGGGTGGGAGCAGCGCAGGCGCTGCTGTTCCCGGTGGCGCTCGCGATCACCAACATCGCGGTCGCCATGACCACGATGTGGTCGGCGGACCTGATCGGTGCCGGGAAGATGACGATCGGTGATCTCACCGCGTTCACCGGCTACCTGTCGCAGGTGGTCTCGGGGCTGGTCTTGTTTCTGCCCGTGATCATGCTGTGGCCGCGAGCCCAGGCCAGCGGCGGGCGCATCCGCGAAGTCCTCGATTCCGCGGAGGCGGACGCCGGAGGCACGGCCCAGTCGCCGGCCTTCGGTGAAGCGGTGCCCGTCGACTTCGCCGGGGTCGGGGTCCGATACGCCGGGGCGCACCAGTCGTCGTTGGCCGAGATCACCGTCGACTGTCCGGCGGGCGGTATCACCGGCGTGGTGGGCGGCACCTCCAGCGGCAAGTCGACCCTGATGGCGATCGTGGTGCGGCTCGTCGACGCCACGTTGGGACACGTCGATCTCGGCGGTGTCCGGGTGACCGATCTGCCCCTGGCCGCACTGCGGCGAGACGTGGTGCTGATCCGCGGCGATCATCAGCTCGTCGCCGGAACTGTGCGGTCGAACCTGCGTCTCGCCGACGGCGACGCGGCCGATGACCGATTGTGGCGGGCCCTTGACGCGGCTCGGATCGGGGGCGCGCTACGCGACCGCGACGGACTCGACACCGCTGTCGCGCAGGGCGGACGTAACTTCTCCGGCGGACAGCGGCAGCGGTTGGCTCTCGCCCGCGCGATCGTCCGAGCACCCCGTGTCCTGTTGCTCGACGACGCGCTGTCCGCGATGGACCGGCCGACGGCGGCCGCGGTGCTGCGTGGCCTGCGTGAGGCCCTGCCTGACACGACGCTGCTGATCGCGGCGCAGCAGGTCGCGACGGTCGCAGACGCCGACCGGATCGTGGTGCTCGACCGGGGCCGCACGGTGGGCGTCGGCACTCACGGAGAACTCCTCGACAGCTGCGAGGTGTATCGCGAACTCGCCGCGGCCCAGGGGCGTCGAGTACCGGACGCCGACGCTCGGGTGCCGGAGGCGGCACGATGACCGGGCCGATCCGCGTCTACGGGATGCTCATGCGGGAACTCGGTCGCGTCTGCGGGCGGGGCCGCAGGCAGCTACTGCTCGCGCTGCTGTGCTCCGTGATCGGGACGCTGTGCGGCGTGCTGCTGCCCGCGGCGCTGGCCAAGCTCACCAATGCGGTCTTCGCCGGCGCTCTCGGAGCCGCACTGCCTGCCGACCGCACTACCGAGCAGGTCGTCGCCGAGTACCGTGCCGAGGGCGACACGGCGACGGCGAATCTGATCGAGCGCAGCGGAGCCGTCCCCGGCCACCGGATGGACTGGGACGTCATCGATCACTGGGTGGGCTGGTCGATCGTCCTGATCATCGTCATCCTCGTCGCTCGTTCGGCCGGCGGACTGCTCCTCAACTCGTTCGTTCAGGACACGGTCCGGGGTCTGCGTACGGAATTGGAGCAGAAGATCCATCGGCTGCCGCTCAGCGCGGTCGACGGCGGGTGTCGGGGTCACGTCGTCAACACCACCACGGTCGACGTCGACAATCTGGCGACGATGATCGGTCCTGCGTTCGTCGCAGTACCGGTGATCGTGCTGACGTGCCTCGCGGTGATCGTGGCGCTCGGACTGGTGTCGCTGTTCTTCCTGGGCGTGGCTCTCGCGGTGATTCCGGTGATGGTCGCACTGTCGGTGTTCGTGATCCGGCGCGCCCGTCCGCACATGCAGACGCAGTGGGCCACCACATCGTCGCTCACCTCGCACATCGAGGACGTCTACAGCGCGCGGGAGATGCTCACGGTGTACGACGCGTACGAGCGACCAGTGCGCGAGTTCGACCGACTGAACGGCCGACTCGCACACGCCACTCGGTCGGGGCAGACGTGGAGCGGCACGTTGTCTCCTGCGATGTCGCTCTGCAATGCCCTCGTCTTCGTCACCATCGCGGTACTCGGCGCACTGAAGATGCTCGACGGTGCGCTCACCCTCGGTGCGCTGCAAGCGATCGTGATGTACACCCAGCAATTGTCGAATCAGGTCTCCGAACTGGCGTCGAACCTTCCGCGGATCCAGTCCGGGATCGTGTCGTTCACCAGAGTCCGCGAGTTCCTCGGCGCTGTCGATGAGGTCGGTCCGGCCGTCGACGACGTCGCACCGTCGCCTGTCACCGACGACGCACCGCCGCCGCACATCCGCTTCCGGAACGTGTCGTTCGAATACGAACCCGGCCGCCCGGTTCTGCGCGGGGTGGACCTCGAACTCCCGCCGGGACGGACGCTGGCGCTGGTCGGTGCCACCGGGTCGGGGAAGACCACACTGACGTCGTTGCTGCAGCGCTTCTACGAGCCCTCCGGCGGGGAGATCACGATCGATGGCGTCGACATCACCACGATGAGCAGGTCTCAGGTGAGGTCGCAGATGGCTGTCGTGGCACAGGAGCCCTGGCTCTTCACCGGGACGGTCCGCGAGAACATCGCGTTTGGTTCCGCCGACGGAGGCACGCCGACGTCGTCGGTGATGGAACGGCTCGTCGGTGCTCTGCCGAACGGCCTGGACACCGAGGTGTCGGGAGACCACGAGAGTCTCAGCTCCGGGGAGAAGCAGTTCGTGACGGTGGCCCGGGCGCTCGCCGCACGCCCGCGCATTCTGATCCTCGACGAGGCGACGAGTTCGGCCGACCCGCGGTCGGAGGTCCTGATCCAGGAGGGCGTCTCAGCGCTGCGTGAACACACCACGACCATCGTCGTGACCCACCGCATGTCGACTCTCGCGATCGCCGACGTCGTCGCTGTGCTCGTGGACGGCCGTGTCGCAGAGGCCGGGACAGTTGACGAACTCCTCGCCGCGGACGGCGAGTTCGCCAGGATGTACCGCTGACCGGCGCCGGACCGCCCGCCCTGTGATTCTCGCCACCCGGTGGCTACACTTGGGATGACTACGAGAATTTGTCTCACAGAACGTCAGTGACTCACGAGTGGAGAGTGGAATGACCAAGCCGGCAGATGTGGCAGTGCGTGCGGGAGACAAGGTGTCGTCCGAGGCGCACACCATGGAAGAACTGGTCGACATCCAGAAGGCCGCATTCCTGCGCGACGGCATTCCGGATGCGAAGACGCGCATCGACCGGATCAATCGCCTGGGCCAATTGCTGCTCGACCACGCCGACGAGATCACCGCCGCCCTGACCGAGGACTTCGGGTCCCGGCCCGCAGATCTCTCGATCGCGGCCGACGTGGCCGGCTGCATGATCGACCTCGCGCACCAGCGCCGCAGTGCCGAGAAGTGGATGCGCGAGACCAACGTGGCGAGGGTGGCCGGGATGGTCGGATTCACCCAGCGGCTGCGCCGCGACCCGCTGGGTGTCGTCGCGATCATGGGGCCGTGGAACTTCCCGCTGCAGCTGACGATCGTGCCCGCCGCGTCCGCGTTCGCCGCGGGCAACCGCGTCCTCATGAGGCCGTCGTCGATCACCGCGAAGACCACCGACGTCATCGCCCGGGTGGCCCCCGACTACTTCTCGATCGAGGAGCTCGCGGTCATCACCAGCAAGCACGGCGGCGGTTCGGACTTCGCGAAGCTGAAGGTCGACCACATGTTCTTCACCGGTTCGCCGGAGGTCGGTTCGTCGGTGGCGCAGGAGGCCGCGAAGAACCTCGTTCCGGTCACTCTTGAGCTCGGCGGCAAGAATCCGGCGATCGTCGACCGCGGCACCGACATCACCAAGGCGGCGCACTTCCTGGCCGACGCCCGCATGATCAACGGCGGCCAGGTGTGCCTGTGTCCCGATTACGTCTTCGTACCCGAGGACAAGGTGGGCGAGTTCACCGACAAGGTGATCGCGCGGTGGACGGCGAACTTCCCGACGATCGTCGGGAACGGCGACTACACCTCCACCATCAACGAGAAGAACTACCAGCGGATCGTCGGCCTCATCGACGACGCGGTCAGCCTCGGCGCCACCAAGCGGCAGGTGCTGCCCGTCGGCGAGGAACTGCCGAACGCACAGGAGCGCAAGATTCCGCCGACTCTGCTGACCGGAGTGAAGCCCGGAATGAAGATCGAGGACGACGAGGTCTTCGGCCCGGTCTTGACCGTCTACCCGTACCGCGAACTGTCGGAGGCGATCGACAAGATCAACTCGGCGGGTCACCCGCTGACCCTCTACTGGGCCGGGGACGACAACGCGAATCTGCGGACGGTCGCCGACAACACCCGCAGCGGTTCCATCTCCGGCAACGACTTCGGACTGCACATGCTCTCCCAGGGGCTGCCGTTCGGCGGCGTCGGACGGTCGGGCATGGGCAACTACCACGGTGAGTTCGGGTTCAACACGTTCAGTCATGCCCGCGCCGTCACCGTGTCGTCGCTGCCGATCTCCTTCGCCGAGGTCATGACGCCGCCGTTCACCAAGCGGGACGCGCGGATGACCGCGATGCAGATGAAGGTGTGGCGGTTCCTCAACCGTCGCGCGATCAAGAAGTCGAACAAGAAGCGCTGAGCCGGCGGCCGCGCGCGCAGCGTGTTCGCGCGCGGCCGTATCCCGGCGACGTTCCCCAGCCAAGCAAGCACTTGCTAGGGTGGGAGAAGTCGTACGAGGAGGCACGTTGGCGTCGAAGACAACCGCGACCGGACCCACCCGCCGCGATGAACTGCTCGGGATCGCCGGTCAGCTCTTCGCTGAACGCGGGCTCCGCTCGACGACGGTCCGTGACATCGCCGACGCCGCAGGCATCCTGTCCGGCAGCTTGTACCACCATTTCGACTCCAAGGAGTCGATCGTCGACGAGTTGCTCCGGAGCTTCCTCGACGCGTTGTTCGCACGCTATCGGGAGATCACCGAAGCCGGGCTGTCCGCGACAGATACTATCCGTCGGCTCGTGATCGTGTCCTTCGAGGCCATCGACTCCCAGCACACCGCCGTGGCGATCTACCAGAACGAATCCCGGCAACTGATCGGGCAGGAGCGGTTCGACTACATCGCCGAACGGAATGTGGAGTTCCGCGCCCTGTGGGCGGCGGTCCTGCGGCGCGGCGTCGAGGAAGGTGACTTCCGCGAAGACCTCGACGTCGAACTCGTCTATCGGTTCATCCGCGACACGGTCTGGGTGGCGGTGCGCTGGTACCGGCCGGGGGGTGCCAAGACCGTCGAGCAGATCGCCGACCAGTACCTGTCGATCGTGCTCGACGGAATCCTCCCGCGCTGAATCGGGCGGGTCAGCGCGCTACCGACGCGGTGACGGTGAACTTCGGATTCCGCGCGATCTGCCTGGTGGGGCCGACGATCCGTTCGAGTGACCGGCGGTAGCGCAGGTGCGAGTTCCACACGCACCACAGTTCGCCACCGGACCGCAGGGCGCGGGCGGCCTCCGCGAAGAGGTGGTGGGCGATACCCGTCGAGAGAGCGGCGTCGCTGTGGAACGGCGGATTCAGCACCACGAATTCCTCGGTCCCGTCCGGGGTCGTCTCCAGACCGTCGGCCTGAACCGCGAGGACGCGGTCGGCGAGGCCGTTCGCTTCGGCCGTCGTTCGTGCGCTCGCCACCGCGGCGGCCGACCGATCGGTCGCGAGAACGGTGAGTCCGGGCCGCGACCGCGCGAGCGCGGCGCCGACCACGCCGTTGCCGCAGGCGAGGTCCACCGCGGTGGCCGCATCGGGTCGTGCGCCGTCGAGTACCGAGAGCAGGAATCGAGTGCCGACGTCCACGCGGGCTCCGGCGAACACGCCGCCGTGGGCCGCGACGGTGAGACCGAGGTCGCCGTCCCGCCGGGTCTGCGGCCACGAACGGGCTCGTTCGTCGGCGAGCCGGGCGCGCGGTCGGCGGGCGAACAGAACTCGCGACTTCTGCCGGGCGTGGCTGACGTCGACGCGATCGAAGAACTCGCCGAGCACGTCGTTCATCGCGACCGACATGTGCTTGATCCGGCCGCCGGCCACCAAGGTCACGTCCGCGTCGGCGTGGGCGGCGATCAGCGCAGCCACCTCGGCGAGCCGGTCGAGGCCGCGGGGCAGTCGTACCAGCACCACCCGGGCGTCGGCGACGGCGTCGGCGACAGAGGGCAGACTGCGGATGTCCGCACCCGCACCCATCGCCTCGGCGTTGCGCTGCAGAGCGCGTTCGCCGGTGATCAGGTCCTGATGACTGCGGACGTCGGTCGCCCCCGCGTCGACCGCGCCGAGTGCGAGGGCGCCGTAGGCGTCGTCGATCACCGCCACCGTGCCGTCCGGTGCGGCCGCGAGCAGATCGGCCGCCTCGTCCAGGATCAACCGGTCGGCGGCATCGGCTGCGACGAGACCGGGGCCTTCGACGTCGGGGGCACGTCGCAGCAGGGAGAAGTCCACGCCCGCAGGTTACCGGCCCGCGGCGGCGGATCCGGCATCGCCGGCCGTGGCCGGTAACTTCGACTCATGGCATCGGATACGTCTGACCGGACGTCCCGCCTCGACGGTGCGAGCGCTCCCGGCAGCGGCATCGGTCTGGCGATGCTGCTCAGCCTCGCCCTGCTGTCGGCCATCGCTCCGCTCGCGACGGACATGTATCTGCCCGGACTCCCGCGGGTGGCGGACGATCTTCAGGCGTCGCCGTCGTCGGTTCAGCTCACGCTCACCGCCTTCATGCTCGGGCTGGCGGCGGGGCAATTGCTGGTGGGACCGCTCTCGGACGGACTCGGACGCCGCAGGCCGCTGATCGTCGGTACCGTTCTGCTGGCCGTCGCGGGGCTCGGGTGCGCACTCGCACCGTCGATCATCGTCCTCATCGCCTGCCGCTTCCTGCAAGGAGTCACCGGCGGGATCGGTGTCGTGGTCGCTCGTGCAGTGATCGCGGACCGGACCTCGGGGGACCGCTCGGCGAAACTGTTCAGCGTGATGATGATCATCACCAGCGCGGCGCCGGTGGTCGCGCCGCTGCTCGGCGGAGCGCTGGTGGGGCCGATCGGGTGGCGCGGTGTGTTCTTCGTCCTCGCCGGCCTGGCGGCGGTGATGCTCATGGCCGTCGTCGCCTTCGTCCCCGAGACGCTGCCCGCGCCGCGCAGGCATCCGATCGAGCCGCGGGCGATCGGATGCGGCATCGGGGCGGTTCTCGGCAACCGCCGTTACCTCGGCTACACGTTGACCTTCGGCATCGGGTTCGGTGCGATGTTCGCGTACATCTCGGCCTCGCCGTTCGTGATCCAAGAGGTGATGGGATTCTCGCCCGGGATGTACTCGGTGCTGTTCGCCGTGAACGCGGTGGGCATCGGTATCGCGGGGTGGACCAACAACCGGCTTCTCGGGCGGTTCCGCCCGCACGCCCTGCTCGCCGCGGGAGTGGCCGTGCTCTCGGCTGTGGGCGTCGCGATGCTGGTCGTCGCACTGGCCGTGCCCGGCGTCCACTGGCTGCTGCTCGTGCTGATGTTCTGCCTCACCTCGAGTTTCGGTTTCACTGCGGGCAACGCGACCGCGTTGGCACTCGGCGAGGTCCGGGAGCGCGCGGGCACCGGCTCCGCGGTCCTCGGGTCCCTTCAGTTCACGGTCGGTGCGATCGTCTCGCCTCTGGTCGGTATCGGTGGGGAGGCCAGCGCGACGCCGATGGCGATCGTCGTGTTCGGCTGCACCGTTCTGGCCGCAGGGTCGTTCGCGACTACGATCCGCTGACCGCCGGGTCGCAGATCACTGCGCGGGGGTGAGCCGGCGGGCGAGCGCTGCGGTCATGGCCCGGGCTGCCGCGGAGGGGTCCGGTCGGCGGGCCAGCGAGAGCGACGTCTGCCGCGAGCGCGCCACCGGGATCGCTACCACCCCCGGATGGCCGGCGGCCATCGACGCGGTGAGCAGTCCGACGCCGCTGCCGAGTTCGGCGAGCGCCAGCACCGCGGAGGGCGAATGCGCTGCCACGGCCGGAACGATGGGCACCTGCTCGGCTGCGGCGGTCTCGGCGAGGGCCGCCCGGACACCGGTGCCCTCGGGGAGCGAGAGCACGGTGACGTCGGCGAGTTCCGACAGCGGGACACGGTCGTAGTCGGCCCACGGATGACGGTTCGGAACCACGGCCGCCAACGGCTCGCGAATCAGGGTGCGAGGTCCGAGGGCGGCCGGCAGCGGTGCGGCGTGCGCCACCACCGCGACGTCGAGCCGGCCGAGTTCCAGATCGGCGATCAGCCGGTCGGAGCTGTCCTCGGTGACGGTGACCGAGACGTCGGGGTGGGCACTCCGGAAGTCGGCGAACCCACGCAGGTAGCCGGGGATGGTGCAGCCGATCACGGTGCCCAGCCGAACGTGCCCGCGGACGAGACCGGTGAGCTCGTCAGCGGTGGTCCGGACCGCCTGGACCGCCCGCGCGACTGCGCGCGCGTGGACCAGGATCTCATCGCCTTCCGCGGTCGGGACGACGGTCCGGCCGGAGCGGTCGAGAAGGCGATGCCCGAGTTCCTTCTCCAGCTTGGCGACCTGGGCGCTGACTCCCGATTGGCTGACCAGCAACTCCTCGGCGGCGGCGGTGAACGAGCCGTGGTCGGCGACCGCGACGAGATATCGCAGCTGGTGCAACTCCATAATCAGTGATTCTAGTTCGCAGAAGTACCAGCTGTTGGACGTATACCCGTATGCGGGCGGACAGTGAAGACATGACTGATACATCATCTGCCGTCCCCGCACGCACTCCGCTCCAGATCGCGGAACTCTACGTCGACTGCTGGCGGCGCAAGGACTTCTCCGACCTGCGGCCTCATCTGGCGGATGACTGCGAGTTCGTCGGAGTTCTCGGCACGGCATCCGGACCCGATGAGTTCCTGCAGGGGCTGAACGGCATGGCGGCCGGGACCGACAGCCTCGAGATCCGCAAACGGCTCGCCGACGACACCGACGTCATCACCTGGTTCGATCTCGGCATGGCCGGGGCGCCTCCGACCGCGGTCGTGAACTGGACGCATGTCGAGGCCGGCCTCATCACTCGTGTGAACGTCACCTTCGATCCCCGGGAGATCCTCGCCGTAGGCTGACCGCATGGCCGAAGTCACCGCGATCTGCGTCGTAGCAGCCCTGCATCCGGATCCAGGCAGTGTGGGGACCACGGCCATCGACAAGCGGCCGGTCAGCGGGCCGGTCCGGATCGGCGAATACGGGGCGTTCGCCGATGTGCAGGCCGATCGCAAGCATCACGGCGGCCCGGACAAGGCGCTGTACGTCTATGCGCAGGAGGACGCCGACTACTGGGCGGCCGAGCTCGGCCGGGAGATTCCGCCCGGCTTCTTCGGGGAGAACCTGCGGACGGTCGGAATCGATGTGAACGGTGCGCGGATCGGTGAGCGATGGCGTATCGGCGAGAAGGTGATCGTCGAGGTCACGTCGCCGCGGATCCCCTGTCAGACGTTCGCACGATGGATGGGCGAAGACGGCCGCGGGTGGGTGAAACGATTCGCTCAGGCCCGCCGCGTGGGGCCCTACCTGCGCGTCGTCGAGCGAGGAACGATCACCGCGGGCGATCCGATCGAGGTGCTGACCGTCCCGGACGCCCCCGCGATCCGGGATCTGTGAGCTCTTCGCGGAAATAGATCTCGCGTCGACCGATCAGTTCTGCCGGGCCGGGCTGTCTATCTCTATGACGGCCTCCGAGAGGGACGCCGCAGACTGCAAGGAGACCCCGATGCACAAGATGATCTTCGTGAACCTGCCCGTCGCCGACCTGGACGCGTCCCGGGAGTTCTTCGGGAAGATGGGATACACGTTCGACGACCGCTTCACCGATGAGAACGCCGCCGCGATGGTGCTGGGCGAGACCATCGTCGCGATGCTGCTGCGCCGCGACTTCTACCAGAGTTTCGTGCCCACCAAGCAGATCATCGACGCCACGACCACCAGCGGAGCGATCCTGTGCCTGAGCGCGGAGAGCCGTGAGGAGGTGGACGGCATCGTGAGCAAGGCCCTGGAAGCCGGTGCGACGGCCGGGGACGTGGAAGACCACGGGTTCATGTACGGAAGCTCGTTCTACGATCTCGACGGCCACGGCTGGGAGATCATGTGGATGGATCCGGCCGCGGTGGAGACCGGACCTGAGGCGTACGCCGCGCAGCAGCAGGCGCAGTGACGACCGGGACACCAGTGACCGCTCAGGAGCGGCGGAGGAGTTGACGAGGCGATGACCGACGACCGTGACTTCGAAGCGGCCACCAGTGCCCTGCGCGCCGAGCTTCTCGTGCACTGCTATCACATGCTGGGATCGGCCACCGACGCCGAAGATGTGCTGCAGGACGTGTATCTGCGTGCGTGGCAGGCCTTTCACAGCTTCGAAGGACGGTCGTCGGTCCGCACGTGGATGTATCGGATCGCGACCAACACCTGTCTCAACGCCCTGGAGAGCCGGGCGCGGAGGCCTCTGCCGAGCGGGTTGGGCACCGAGGCCTCCGATCCCCGTGAACCGGTGATCCCGAACCATGAGATCCCGTGGCTGCAGCCGCTGCCGGACGGCGCGCTGGGCGATCCCGCGTCGACGGTGACGGCGCGGGAGTCGGTGGGGCTGGCGATGGTCGCCGCCATGCAGGAGCTTCCGGCGCGTCAGCGCGCGGCGTTGATTCTGCGCGACGTGCTCGCGTTCAGTGCGGCCGAGACCGCCGAAGCACTCGACATGACAGTCGCGGCGGCCAACAGCGCGTTGTCGCGCGCACGCAGGGCGGTCGGCGAGGGCACCCGGCTAGAGGGTCGGCGCGTCGCGGAACTGTCCGACCACGAGCGGCAGGTGTGGGACGAGTTCTGCGCTGCTTTCGAGCGGCACGACATCCCCGGCGTGGTGGACGTGCTCGCCGCCGATGCGGTGTGGGAGATGCCGCCGTTCCCGGGCTGGTATCTCGGCGCCGAGAACATCGGAGTGCTCACCCTCAGCCAGTGCCCGGCCAAGGAAGCCGGCGACATCAGGATGATCAAGACGTCCTGCAACGGGTTGCCGGCGGCCGGGATGTTCATGCGCGACGGCGACGTCTGGCGTCGTTTCCAACTCGATGTCCTGACGATCGTCGACGGTCGGGTGGCGCACGTCGGTGCCTTCTTCGAGCCCGAACTGTTCTCGCTGGCGGGCCTGCCGGAGACGCTGTCGGGCGCCGCTGAGGACCGGTGAGGGTGGGGACTGGCTGAGGCAGATTGGCACATATGATCGATTCCCTAATGTGTTCTGTCATACCCCGTTGGTAGAGTTCTGGTAGGTCAAGAAAACATGGTTTGACCAGCTGAAACACTCGGGGGAGGTGGCAGTGATGAGCGGTCCGATCACCGATTCGATCGCGACTGTCGTTGCCACCGGTGCGCTGCCGGGGCGGCCCGCCGAACTACTCGCCCTGATCGATGCCGCGGCGGTCAAACTCGCCGAGACCTCCCTGTCGCCGGAGACCGAACCGGAACTGCTGGCCCACACACAGACTGCCGAACGGATTCGGCGACGCTGGGACGGCATCTCCGCGGCGCTGCTGGTGGAGGTCTCCGACCGCAACGCGCACCGCACCGCCGGCTATCTGAATCCGTACCAATACCTCTCACAGGGCTTGCGGCTGGGGACCCGGGAGGCGGGTCGGCGGTTGCGGATGGCTGAGGCGATCGGTGAGTTCTCGAACTTCCAGGGGCAGACCCTGCCTCCGCGCAAGCCGGCGACCGCTGCCGCGGTGGCGGGCGGGACTGTCGGCGCCGAACACGCGTTGGTGATCTCGGGCGTTTTGGCGAAAGTGCCCGGCTGTATCTCGCCGGAGGTCAAAGCCCGTGCCGAGGCGGAGTTGGCCGAGGCTGCGGCTGGGTTGAATCCGGATGATCTGGGCAAGGTCGGTGACCGGCTGCTCGCTCACCTGGACCCCGATGGTCAGGAGAGCGATCACGTCGACCGGCAACGCCAACGCGGAATCACGATCCTCCCGCAGGATCGGCAGTTGATGAGCAGAGTCCGCGGCGCGATGACTCCGGAGTTGCGGGCGAAGTTCGAGGTGATCTTGACCGCCTGGGCCGCACCCGGGATGAACAATCCCGCCGACCCGGATTCGCCGACTGGAACCATTGACGCCGACGGCATCGACGCCGAGGCTTTGGCGGCGGCGCGGGGTCGGGATCTGCGCAGTGCCGCTCAGCGCACGCACGATGCGTTGCTGGCGTTGTGTGATTACGTTCTCGCCCGCGGCGGGCTGGGTGCACCGAGTCGGATACCGGCGGAGTTGGTCATCACCGTCACCGATCAGGAACTCGCCGCGCATGCCGGAATCGCGTTGACCGCGACAGGTAGCCGTGTTCCGATCGGTGAACTCGTGCGGCTCGCTGCCGAGGCTGTGCCGCATCTGGCGGTCTTCCGGAATCACACCAGCGAGGTCCTCTACCAGGGTCGTGGTGCGCGGTGTGCGAGTAGAGCGCAGCGGTTGGCGTTGTTCGCCCGCGACCGCGGTTGCACCGCCCCCGGCTGCGACCGCCCCTTCGCGCAAACTCAGGCCCATCATGCACCGGACTGGATCACCCCGGGAGGGCGCACCGACATCGATGCTCTCGGCGCCGCGTGCGGGCGCCACAACCGCGCCGTCGGCACCAACCGCGGCCAATGGGAGACCACCATCCTCCCCGACGGACCCGATGCCGGACGCATGGGCTGGCGACCGGCCACCACCGATCACCCCTGGCGCCTGAACCCCGTCCACCACGCCGGGCAGGCACGGCACCTGCACCCACGGGAGGATCAACAAGTTCCCGTTCCGCATCGCCGCGAGCATCCGCCGCCGGAGGCCGCGGCCCAACCCGATCGCGAGTCCCGGCCGGGACACGCGGCGGCCTGAGCCGTGGTCGCGGAGAGCCTCCCGGTCTGCGCCCGGTCACCCGGCGGGCGGATGCCCTTCGTCCGGAGGGAGCTGTGGGGGATCGGCTGCGAAGCAGGCCGGATCGCCACCCGCGCCCACCACGCCGACGATGCCGCCCCAGACGAGCATCGTCAGTTCCTCGGCCAGATCCTGCGAGGTCCGGTCCGGGACGGCGATCCACTCCTCAACGGCGACGGTGGTGGCCCCGACCATCGCGCGTGCCCAAGTGCGGGCGCCGCGAGTCTGGGCGCCGCGGGCCGCGAATCGCGCCTCGAGCGTCGATTCGAGGGCCCCCGCGAAGATCTTCTCGGCCTCGGCGGCGACCGGACGGCTGCCCGACGGCCGCGCCATCGTGAACCGGTAGACATTGGGATCCGACGACACCGTCTCCACGTACACGCTGATGACGGCCTGAACCAGGCGGTAGTCGCCGATGTCGCCCGACAGCGCGTCGATGAGTCGCGGCATCACGGTCGTCTCCACATACCAGAGCGTGACGGCGGCGGCGAGGTCGTTCTTGTCGGCGAAGTACCGGTAGAGCACGGTCTTCGACACCCCGATGTGGCGGGCGATGTCGTCCATTCCGACCTCCGGGCCGAGAGCCCGGATCGCTTCCACCGTGCCCGCGGTCAGCTCGGCGCGTCGCTCCTGCTTGTGCTTCTCCCAGCGCTGCTTACGGCCGTCGGAGGCGACGGCTTCCACCGCAGGCGTCAGGATGCGTTGTTCGAGCTCGCGCGTCAGCGTCGCCGCCGCGTTGACGGCGGCGCGCGCGGCACTCGTGGGTATCGGAGGGTTCGGCATCACCTGGAAACCCTAGTAGCTCGTACGGAACACTGGACGAGTGTCGTCAACCTTGGACCATCGACAGCGCACCCCGAAGTCTCCGGCGGTGCCCGCGGGACTGACGCAGGCGGACGCGAAACGAGCCCACGACCTGCGGCGGATGAAGATCGTGGCGACCGGCCTGCTGGTCGGCGCCGCGGTGATCTACTTCTGCATGCGCTGGCTCGAACACCGGGACGGAGCGGACGTGGCCGCGTGGGTCGGATTCGTCCGCGCCGCATCCGAGGCCGGAATGGTCGGTGCGTTGGCCGACTGGTTCGCGGTCACCGCGCTGTTCCGTCAGCCGCTCGGACTGCCGATTCCGCACACCGCGCTCATCCCGCGGAAGAAGGACCAGATCGGCGACCAGCTCGGCGGCTTCGTCCAGGAGAACTTCATGACCCGCGAGGTGATCGAGGATCGTGTCGCCTCGCTCGACCTGCCGCGCAGAGTCTCCACGTGGTTCGCCGACCCGGCGAACAAGCCGCGGGTGAACGACGAGGTCTCGAGGATCTTCAAGCTCTGCTCGGAGATGCTGCGCGACGAGGACGTCGAACGCCTCATACAGGCCGCCCTCAAATGGGCGGCGGAACCGCTGTGGGCACCGCCCGCCGGGCGCATCCTCGAGCAGCTCGTCGCCGAGAGCCGTCTCGAACCGGTGATCCAACTCGCCTGCGACCGCGCGCACGAGTGGGCGCTGGGCAGTCAGCCGCTCATCGACCGCGTGGTGGACCGCGACGGTCCGGCGTGGGCACCGCGCTTCGTGACCCATCTCGTCGGCGACCGGATCTACCGCGAACTGACCGAGTTCACCTACAAGGTCCGCGCCGATCCGCAGCATGAGCTGCGGATCGCCATGCACGATTTCGTCGAGGACTTCGCCCGGGAACTGCAGGAGGACGAGGCGACGATCGCCAAGTTCGAGAACCTCAAAGAGGAACTCCTCGGACGAGACGAGGTGACCGGAGCGGCGTCGACCGCGTGGCAGGCGGGCAAGGCGGTCATCGAGCAGATGCTCGACGACCCGGAGTCGACGCTGCGTACCTCGCTCTCCGACGCGGTGGTGCAGTTGGCGGAACGGATCCGCGACGACGAACCGCTGCAGGCCAAGCTCAACGGCTGGGCGGTGCGGGCGGCCCGTCATGTGGCCGACAACTACTCGGCGGAGATCATCTCGGTGATCACCGAGACGGTCCGGGGATGGGATGCCGCGGAGACCAGTCGCAAGATCGAACTGCAGGTCGGGCGTGATCTGCAATTCATCCGCATCAACGGCACGGTGGTCGGATCGCTGGCCGGCCTGGCCATTTACACGGTCTCGGTTCTGCTTTTCCCCTGACGCGCTTGCACTTGTTAGCGCCCGGTGCGGATAATGGAATCCGGGAGGCACGAGTTTCGTATGACATCCGAGCATGATCACCAGGACGGCCAGTCCGAGACGGGAACCGTCGAGGCCATGGCCACCGCTGCGCAGGACATCGGCGAGTTCATCCGCAGTCAGCGGCTGTCCGCCAAGGTCTCACTCCGGCAGCTGGCCGAGCGAGCGGGCGTCAGCAACCCGTACCTCTCTCAGATCGAGCGCGGGCTGCGCAAGCCGTCGGCCGACGTGCTCTCGCAGATCGCCAAGGGACTCCGCGTCTCCGCGGAAGTGCTCTACGTGCGCGCCGGAATCCTGGAGGCGCGGCCGGCGAGCCCGGTGCGCGACGCACTGCTCGCCGACAGTTCCATCAGCGAGCGGCAGAAGCAGATGCTGCTGGAGATCTACGATTCGTTCCGCCGAGAGAACGGAGCGAGCGAGCAGTCGGACGGAGCGTCCGCGGCCGGCACGGTCGACGTCCTCCGGGCCGATTCGGCCGAGCCGGCGCGTGATTAAGGTGGAGTCGTGAGCGCAGCGAGTTTCGTCATCTACGCCCAGCAGTACATCCTGCTGGCCATCACCGTCATCGCGGGCGTCACCGCGGCCGTGGCCCTGGTGCACGCCGCGATCACGCGACCCGACGCCTTCACCGCCGTCGACGCGCAGACGAAGACCTTCTGGGTGGCCGTCCTCGCGGTGTCGACGCTGCTGATCTGGCTGGTGCAGGCATCGCTCGGCTTCGGACTGATGTTCTTCCTCGCCGCGATCACCGCGGTCCTCGTCTACGTCGTCGACGTCCGGGTTCGGACCGACGAGATCCTGGGCCGCTCGTGGTTCCGGAAGAACGCGTAGGGACGCGGGGACCCCACCGGTGAGCGAATACCGCATCAACGACCTCGCGCAGGTCTCCGGAGTCAGCGTCCGGAACATCCGCGTCTATCAGGACCGGGGACTGCTCCCGCCGCCGACGATCCGTGGGCGCACCGGCTGGTACTCCGACGAGCACCTCGTCCGGCTCAACCTGATCTCACGCATGCTGGAACGCGGCTACACGTTCGCGACGATCAGCGAACTCCTGCACGCCGCGCATTACGGAATGAAGGTGGAGCACGTGCTGCGCGCGGCTCCGAAGGGCGGAAGGTTCCGCAACATCAAGCGGGCCGCCACCATCACCTTCACCGAATTGAAGAAGACGCTGGGCGCCGACGAGCGGTCGATCAATCTCAGTCAGAAGCTGGGACTGCTCACGAAGGACGGCGCCCACTACGCAATCCGCAATCCGGAGCTGCTCGAAGGCGCCGAAGTGCTGGTGAAGGGCGGCATCGACATCGATGACCTGCTCGATCGATGGATGCGAGTCGAGTCGGATCTGACCGATGTCGCTCGGAGCTTCGTATCCATCATCACCGACAAGTACTTCGACGAGAATCTGCCGAACCTCGGCGAGGAGAAGCTGGCGAAGATGGCCGAGCTGATCCAGACCGTTCGGCCGATGGCCCACGAGATCGTCGAGACCACCTTCAGCCGGGCTCTCGACAAGGAGATCTCGCGGGCGATCGGCGAGGCCAGTACCTATTTCGATGCGACGCAGCAGCAGTCTGCGCAGAGCAGCCGGGCGACCGGCGGCCAGACGGAGGTCGACGAATGACGACGAAGAACACATGGACGCGAGCGCGCCGTTGGGCGACGATCGGCGCGGTGGGCGCCGCTGGAGTGGCGGCTGCCGAACTGGCGGTCGCCGGCGGATTCATGGTCCGCGAGGTGTTCAAGTACCCCGATCCCGTTCAGGACGGCCCCGACCCGATGCTCGCTCCGCCGACGCACCCCATGCGGTCGTCGGTGGTCGGCACCCCGGACGGCACGCTGCTGCACGTGGTGGCCTCCGGTGACGTCGAGGACGCCGACGAGATCGTCGTGCTGATTCACGGCTGGACCTGCAACACCGGATTCTGGAACGCACAGTTCAACCACTTCGGCAGCGGCCGCCCGATGGTGGCCTACGACCAGCGCGGCCACGGCCTCTCGGAGATGGGAACGGCCGCGGCGACCATCGAGATGCTGGGTCAGGACCTGCAGGCGGTCCTCGAAGCGATGATCCCCGAGGGCAAGCGCGCGGTGCTGGTGGGACACAGCATGGGCGGCATGACGATCATGTCGTGGGCCAAGCAGTTCGGTGCGGGCATGGAGGACCGGGTCTCGGCCATCGTCCTGTGTTCCACGGCTGCACGCGGAGTGGTGCAGCGACAGCATCTGATCCCCGAGGACATGCCGGCCGTGGCCGGTCCGGGCAAGCGAGTGCTGGAGCGGACCTTCACCTCCTCTAGGCTGCCCCTGCCGAGCAACTCGTTGACCGAGAAGTTCTCCCACTATGTGACGACCGGTCCCGTCGCCCGCCAGGCCCACGTCGACTTCACCGACGAGATGATCGCTTCCTGCTCGCCGAAGGCGCGCGGTGCGTGGGGCTCGGCGATGTACTCGCTCGACGTGCTGTCCGGACTCGACAAGGTGACGGTCCCGACGGCGGTGGTCGTCGGCAGCGCCGACCTCCTGACGCCGGTGGAACACGCCCAGGAGATGGCCAAGGTGCTGAGCCGACGCGGTTTCCTGTACTCGTACAACGTGTACGAGGGTGCGGGACACATGGTTCCCTACGAGCGGTCCGCTGAGTTCGACGCACTGCTCGACGATCTGCTCTCCGGGGTCAGCGCGGCAACCGGCAGTTGACGAAGACGGGTTCGGGGTGCAGTTCGACGCCGAAGACGTCCCGCACCCCGTCCCGCACCCGCCCGGCGAGTTCGAGTAGATCCGCCGTGTCGGCGCCGCCGCGGTTGGTCAGCGCCAGCGTGTGCTTGGTCGACAGCCGGACGGGCGCTCCGTCGCCCGGGAAGCCCTTGGTGAAACCGGCGCGTTCGATCAGCCACCCCGCCGACAGCTTCACACCGGCGTCCGCCGGATAGCGGGGGACCGCGACGTCGGCGCCGACGTGCGCCGCGATGCGCTCGAGAATCGCCTCCACACGCTCTTCGGGAACGATCGGGTTGGTGAAGAACGATCCCGCGCTCCAGGTGTCGTGATCGGCGGGGTCGAGCACCATGCCCTTCGCGGCGCGGAGCCCGAGCACCCGGTCGCGCACGTCGCGGGCGCCGGCGGTGCCGCCCTCGTCCACGCCGAGCGTGCGGGCCAGTTCGCGGTACCGGATCGGCGCCGACACGCCGCCCGGATTGAGCCAGAACGAGACGGCCAGCACCACCTGATCGTGGCGGCCCTTCAAGTCGCTCGTCCGGTAGGCCAGGCCCAGTGTGTCGGGCGCGGCCCAGCGGATGCCTCCGGTGGCGCGGTCGAGCAATCGCACGCTCCGCAGAACGTCGGCGACCTCGACGCCGTAAGCGCCGACGTTCTGAACCGGTGTGGTGCCTGCGGCGCCGGGGATGCCCGAGAGGCACTCCAACCCGCCGAAGCCCGCGGCGACGGTGTCGGCGACCAGGGAGTCCCAATCGGTTCCGGCCTCAGCCGTCACGTACGGCCGTCCGTCCTCGTCTCCGTACTCGATTCCGGCGCTCGCGATGACGACCGCGGTGCCCTCGAAACCGTCGTCGCCGATCACGAGGTTGGAGCCGCCACCGATCAGCAACACCGGCTCGCGCCGGGCGTCGAGACCGGCGACCGTCGCGACCAGTGAGTCGGTCGTCTCGCACCGGACGACGGCGCGTGCGGGTCCACCCAGCCGCAGGGTGGTGAAGTCGGCCAAGAGGACGCTCGAGGCGTCGCGCACACGGGTGGTCTGCTGTGGGTCGGTCACGTCAGTAACGGTAACCTGGCTGCCATGTCGAGCAAGTTCGAGCATTCGGTCAGCTATCCGTTCTCCGTGTCCGCACTGTGGTCGCTGATCAGCACCGAACAGTACTGGCGGGACCTGGTGCAGGCGACCAACGCCGGGCACGGCTCGATCGAGTCGTTCGCACTCGACGGCGATCAGGTGACAGTGGTGAGCAAGCAGGGCGTCGGTGCGGAGAACCTGCCGTCCGTCGTGACCGCGGTCCGGCCCGGCGACCTGGAGATCCCGCGGACCAGCGTGTTCCGGCTGGCCGGCGAGCAGATCACCGGCTCGATGGAGGCGGCGGTCTCCGGTGCTCCGGCGAAGATCCACGGTGACATCGTCATCAGCGGGGACCCGGCGGTCGCGCGGTATTCCGGACAGGCCGATGTCTCGATCCCGTTCGTCGGCGGCAAGATCGAGAAGGCGATCATCGAGCAGGTCGGACTGCTGCTCGACGCCGAACGTGACGCATCCGTCGAATTTCGGCAGGGTTGAATCTGACGTTACGCTGTCCCACATGGCACGACGGCTCAGCTACTCAGCTCGGTACCCGCACTCGGCCGAGAAGATCTACCAGGCACTGTCGCAGAAGAAGTACTGGGAAGATCTCATGGTCGAGTTCCGCGAGCTGACCCCGATCTCGAACGTCGAGGAGTTCGAGACCGGTGACGACGGGATCCGCGTGGTCCTGCAGCAGACCATCACGCGGGACATGCTGCCGCCCATCGCCCAGACCGTCATGCTCAAGGACATGATGATCACGCGCACGGAGAACTACGGCGTGTTCGATCCGGTGAACACCGACGGCAGCTACAGCGCGTCCATCCCGGCCGGTCCGGGTTCGCTCACCGGGCGTCAGGAACTGTTCCCGACCGACACCGGGTGCACCATCCGCAAGACGACCGAGGTGAAGGTGTACATCCCGTTCGTCAACGCCAAGCTCGAACAGCTGATGCTGGTGAATCTGGTGGACCTGTTCCGCGGCGAAGCCGAGTTCACGTCGACCTGGGTCGAGGACAACCTCGCGTGAGAGGCGCCGGCCTCGCGGCCGGACGACCCAGCGGGCGCATCACCCGCGGTACCACGAACATCAATCGGCTCCGTCGCGTCGACCGCGCGATGGCCGCCGACCCCCGTGTCCGTGCCGCCTGCGACGTTCCGCGGCCGCTGGCCGTCGACCTCGGATACGGCGGCCGCCCCGACACCGCGGTGGAGATGGCGATCCGGCTGCGCCGGGTGATACCCGACCTGGACCTCGTCGGCCTGGAGATCGACCCCGCCCGGATCGTGGAACCGCGTCACGGGGTGCGCTTCGCGCTCGGCGGCTTCGAACTCGCGGGTATGCGGCCGCATCTGGTTCGGGCGTTCAACGTGCTCAGGCAGTACGGCGAGGACGAGGTGCATGCGGCGTGGGCGCAGATGCGGAGCGCGCTGGCCCCGGGCGGCCTGATCGTGGAGGGCACCTGCGACGAGATCGGCCGCCGATGCTGCTGGATCCTCCTCGACCGCGACGGACCGATCGAACTGACTCTCGCGTGGTCGCCCGCACACACCCGCCGCCCGTCGGAGCTGGCCGAACGGCTGCCGAAGGCACTGATCCACCGCAACGTGGACGGTGAGGCGATCCATCGGCTCCTGGAGACCGCCGATCAGTGCTGGGACCGGGCGGCCGGGCGCGAGGTCTTCGGCCCGCGCGACCGCTTGCGGTACGCGCGTGACATGCTCCGGGACTCGGGGGTTGACGTCCGCGTGCCTCGCGGCCGTCGCGTGGACAACCTGCTGACCGTGCCGTGGGGCGCCGTCGCTCCCGCTTGACCTGACGAGTTCCGCACGCGGCGGAAGCCCCGAGGCCACGCGCTGCGACTGTCGTCCGTTCGGTCGGGTTTCCCGAAGATGTCGGAGTTCGCCGATACGCTTCCGGCATGTCCACAGATGGCCGGCCGGATGACCCCGCACGGAATGACCCCGCACGGAATGACACCGCACAGACTGCGCCCGACGTCGATCACTACGCCGAGACGATGTCGCGGCCGGTGCCCGACCCTCCGTCGGTGCCGCCGCTGCGGGAGCCGACCAGAACCTACGACACCCCCGGTCTCGAGGACCCGTACCGCTCGGGTCCGCACTACGCCGGCCCCGCATCCTCGGGACCGCTCTACGCTCCGACGCAGTATCCGAGCGGCCCGTATCCGCCGCCCGGCTACGGACCGGCACCGGCCGGCGGGGCGGGCCGTGCGGTCCTTCTCGGTCTGGCGATCGCCTGCGTGATAGGTCTGGCGGTGGCCGCCGTCGTCGTCTGGATGAAGGTCGTGAACGCCCCCGACGAGAAGACCGCGGACCCGGCCCCGACGGTCGTCACGCAGGCGCCTCCCACGCACACCGTGACATCGGTGGTGGCCGATCCGGAGACCGATGCCGCCGGGCGCCTGCGCGATCAGGCGACGGCCGACGCCGCCGATTTCCGCGGTGCCCTCGCCGATCGCTGGGCTGCGCAGATCAGTGCGAAGCGCCCGGGCCTGTACGCCGACGGCCGTACTTGGGACAACCAGACCATCCTGGCGGAGTTCGAGTCGTCTCGGTCCCGGTACCCGCAGGTGCGGCTGCTCGACTCGAGTGAGTGGCCGGTGTTCTCCGAAAGCGGCTGGTGGGTGACGGTGTCGGCCCAGGGCTTCGCGAGCGCGGACGACGCACTGGCCTGGTGCCGCGGAAACGGGCTCGACAAGGACCACTGCTTCGCCAAGCTCATCAGCAGCAGCCGCGGGCCGGAGGGATCTACGCTTTATCAGAAGTGATGTTCTCGTGCCCGAGGGAGACTGCATGCGACTGGCGATGGCCCAGATGAGTTCCACCGACAGCCCGGACGCCAATCTGGAGATCGTGCTCGACGGCGTGCGGGACGCCTCCGCGGCCGGAGCCGACCTGGTGGTGTTTCCAGAAGCGGCCATGTGCCGGTTCGGAGTCTCCCTCCGCGATGTGGCGCAGTCACTCGACGGCCCGTGGGCATCGGCGGTCGCGGCCGCCGCGGACGCTCACGGAGTCGCGGTGGCGGCGGGGATGTTCACGCCCGCGCCCGACGGCCGGATCCGCAACACGGTCCTGGTGGCACGACCCGGACGCGCACCCCTCGCTTACGACAAGATCCACCTGTACGACGCCTTCGGCTTCGCCGAGTCGCGGACCGTGGCGCCGGGACACCGGCCGCTCGTCTTCGACGTCGGTGACTGCACGGTCGGCGTCGCCACCTGCTACGACATCCGGTTTCCCGCGCTGTTCACCGAACTCGCCCGACGCGGAGCACAGATGATCGTGGTCCCCACGTCGTGGGGTTCGGGACCCGGCAAACTCGAGCAGTGGGAGATCCTGACTCGCGCTCGGGCGCTGGACTCCACCGCCTACGTCGCGGGCGTCGGTCAGGCCGAACCCTCCGACCCCGCCATCAGAGACTCCTTGGCTCCCACCGGGATAGGTCATAGCCGACTCTCAGATCCATTCGGTAGCGTGATCGCCGACTATGACTCCGCGGTGCAGATGGGTGTCCATGACATCGATCTCGCCCTGACAGACAAGGCGCGCAGCGCGTTGGCCGTGCTGGCCAATGCCCGTGACATTCCCCGCCTGGATCGGACGAACCCGCATGACTGACTCTCCGCGCTCGTCGCATTCCTCCGACGACGAAGCCTCCGACGAGGCCGCCGTCGGCGAATCCGAGACCCGGGAGCACGTCGCTCCGGAGTCGGATGCGGCGGGGGAGCCCGCCCAGGCCGCGGGGTCCGACGAGTCCACAGGGTCCGAGGAGCCCGCGGCGACGGGCAAGCACAGCGTCCCGGACACCGACGGCGCTCTTCCCGACGACACCCCGACCGGGGAAGTCATCACCGGGCCGATCCGCTACACCTCGGACCCGGCCACGCACGCCTACTCGGAGTCCGGCAAGCCGCCGACCAAGCAGATGGACGCACTCGACTCGGGGGCGTTCACGCCGGTCGCGGCAGCTCCGCCGCCGCCACCGCCGTCGTCCGGTGCGCCGGTGATGTCGTCGCCGTCGGCCAAGCGCGGACGCGGCCGGACGATCGGCCTCATCGTGGCCGCCGTGGTACTGCTCGTGGTGATCGCCGGCGTCGGATCCGAACTCTACGTCCGGCACAAGGTCACCAGCTGTCTGCAGACCTCCTTCGAGAACCTGACCGGAACCGGAACCGACGTCTCGGTGTCTCGGCGACCGATGCTCATGTCGGTGGTCGACGGCGACGTCCCGTGGGTCCAGGTAGACACCACCGGTGGCGGCGACTCCACCATGCAACTGCACGCCCGGGCCGAGGGGATCAGCACCGACGGCGGCACCGTGCAGTCGCTGCAGGGCAACGGGTTCCTTCCCTACGAGCGCATTCAGACGATGAGCCAGGAGGGCCAGAACGGCAGCCCGACCATCGAGTCCATCAGCGCCGATCCGTCTGCGGGGACCATCAAGATCTCCACGACGGTCAACATCACGATCATCCCGATCCCCGCCACCGTGACGCTCAAGCCGGTGGTGAAGGACGGTGCGGTCTCGTTCGAGGTGAAGGACGCGACGGCGCTGATGTTCGGTCTCCCGTCCGACTTCGCTCAGCCGATCGTCGATCAGGTCACCGCGGCGATGTTCGGTCCGCTGTTCAAGCAGATCCACGTCACCAAGCTCGACGTCGGCAAGTCAGGCATCGACTTCGCCTTCGCCGGCGACGATGTGAACCTGAAGTCGGCCGCGGAGTCGACCAACGCGTCCAGCGGTTCCGGAGGCTGCGCGGTCTAGCTGTACTGACCCGACAGGTTGGGTACGCGGTCGGCGGGTGAGTTGCCTCGGAGTGCGGTGTGGCCGCGTTCGTGATTGTAGATGCGAAGGAACTCGGGGAAGGCCGCGACGCGTTCGGTTTCACTGAGGTAGGGACGGGCGTAGGCCCATTCCTCCTGCAGGGTCCGGTTGAATCGTTCGACCTTGCCGTTGGTTTGCGGCCGGTACGGTCTGGTCCACTTGTGCTTGATCTTGTTGTCGTGCAACAAGTCCCGAAATATGCGGGACCGGTAACACGACCCGTTGTCGGTCATCACTCGCGCGGTGGTGACACCGATCGAGGCGAAGTGCGCCAACGCCCGAGTCATGAACGCGGTCGCGGTTTCCTTCTTCTCATCAGCGAGGATCTCGGAGTAGGCGTAGCGGGAGTGGTCGTCGACGGCGTGATGCAGATACGCGTACCCCAGGTTGGGGCGGCCAGCAACTTTGCGGGTTCGTCCAGGCTCGCGGTGGGCACTGGAGTTGCGGGTGCCCTGGGCGCGGCCGTGTACGCGATGTCCACCGCCGTCGGGGATTCTGCCGAGCTTTTTGATGTCGACGTGGATCAAGTCTCCGGGCGCTTGGTGTTCGTACCGGCGAATCTCGCGTCTGCGGGCACGTACCGGCGCCCCGGTTGCCGGGTCGATCCACGACAGTCGTAGGCAGCCGTAGCGGGTGAGGATGCGGTGCACCGTGGAGACGTTCAACCCCAGGTGGTATCCGATCCGGGCTGGCCCCCAGCGGCGGGAGACGCGTAACCCGACGACCCGGCGTTCCCGGCGCCGGCTGGTGCGATGCGGACACGATCGGGGCCGGCTGGACCGATCACCCATTCCGGCCGGCCCGTGGTCGCGGTAGCGATCCGCCCATCGCTTGGCCGTGGTGACTGACACGTTGAACCGGTCAGCTGCGCGGCGCAGTGGCCACCGGTCGTCCACAACACACCGAGCCAGACGCAACCGGCCAGTCGGGGACAGCGGTGAATTACGGTGGGACATGAAGACCTCCGGGTTGAGGAGCGGTTCTTAGACAGCTCCACACCTCACTCGGAGGTCTTCCCTATGTCACGTCGACTCGCCGAACTCTGTACCTAACGTTCCGGGTCAGTACATCTAGCCGTGCCGCTCGGCAGCCGTACTGCCGCGGCCTACTCGGCGAAGCCGTCCAGCACCGCGCGGGTGCCCGACAGCCCGAGGCGATTCGCGCCCGCGGCGATGAGATCGGCGGCTGCTGCCGCCGTGCGGATGCCGCCGCTGGCTTTGACACCGACGCCGTCGCCGACTGTCGCTCGCATCAACTCGACCGCGCGGACGCTCGCACCGCCCGCCGGATGGAAACCGGTCGAGGTCTTGACGAAGTCGGCGCCCGCTTCGACGGCGCGCCGGCAGACCTGCACGAGACAGTCGTCGCCGACCGCGTCGAGCAGGACCGCGGACTCGACGATCACCTTGAGCACCCGGTCGCGGCCGATCGCCTCGCGGACGGTCAGGACGTCCGCGAAGACCTCGTCGTACCGGCCGTCGACCGCGGCGCCGACGTCGATCACCATGTCGATCTCATCCGCACCGGAATCCACAGCGAGGCGTGCCTCGGATGCCTTCACCAGCGAGTGATGCTTGCCCGACGGGAATCCCGCCACGACGCAGGTGCGCGCGGACCCGGTGTCGATGGGCAGCATCGACGGTGACAGGCAGATCGAGTACACGCTGAGCTCCAGACCGTCGATGATGGTGGCCTGCGCATCGGCCCGGGTCGCTTCGGGCTTCAGCAGCGTGTGGTCGACCATCGCTGCGACATCCGCTCGGGTCAGGTTGGTGTTCGTCACGGAATCGAGCTTGGCACACTGAGAACTGTGAGCAACTCGCAGATCTCCTCCGGCGACGACCGTCGCTTCGTCCTGACCCTCGGCTGCCCCGACCGCACCGGCATCGTCGCGGCCCTCTCCGGCTTCCTCGCCGGCGTTGGCGGGTGGATCACCGAGGCGGCGTACCACTCGGATCAGACCACCGGCTGGTTCTTCACCCGGCAGGCCGTCCGTGCCGATTCGATCGGGATGCCGGTGGAGGAGTTCCGCAGCCGTTTCGCCGAGGTGGCCGCGATGTTCGGGCCCGAGGCCGAATGGCAGGTGTCCGACACCGGTGCCGAGAAATCAGTGGTGCTGCTGGTCAGCAAGGATAGTCACTGTCTCACCGATCTCCTGTCCCGTGCCGAGCGCGGCGAGTTCCCGGCTCGGGTCAGTGCGGTGGTCGGAAATCATCGGGACCTGGAGACCATGACCACGCGATTCGGTGTTCCGTTCCACCACGTGCCCTTTCCCGCCGGTGGCAAGGAAGAAGCGTTCGCGGACGTGCGGGCGATCGTCGACGGTTACGACCCCGACGCGATCGTGCTCGCGCGCTTCATGCAGATCCTGCCCGCCGACCTGTGCGAAGCCTGGGCCGGCAAGGCCATCAACATCCACCACAGTTTCCTGCCGAGCTTCGTGGGGGCCCGGCCGTATCATCAGGCGTTCGACCGCGGGGTGAAGCTGATCGGCGCCACCTGCCACTACGTCACCGCCGATCTCGACGCCGGCCCGATCATCGAGCAGGACGTCAGCCGGATCAACCACGAGTACTCTGCGGCCGACATGGTGCGTCAGGGCCGAGACATCGAGACGCTCGTGCTCGCCCGCGGCGTACGCTGGCACCTGGAGCACCGCGTTCTGGTGCACGACCGCAAGACGGTCGTCTTCCAGTAGTCCGCGACTCCCGGTGCCTACCCGGTCTTGATGTTGCGGCGCGAGGTGGCCTGATCGCGGGGGCGGACGACGATCTGGTCGAGGTCGACGTGCGACGGCCGGGACGCGGTGAAGGACACGATTTCGGCGATGTCCTCGGCGACCATCGGCGTCAGCCCCTCGTACACCGACTCGGCCTTCGCGGCGTCGCCGCCGAAGCGGACGAGGGAGAACTCGGTCTCGACCATCCCGGGGCAGATCTCGGTCAGCCGGATGGGCTTGCCGAGCAGTTCCAGGCGCAGTGTCCGGTGCAGGACGCCCTGCGCGTGCTTCGCAGAGGTGTAACCCGCGCCGTTGTCGTACGCTTCGAGTGCCGCGGTGGAGGTGATCGTGATGATGAGACCGTCGCCCGATGCCTCGATCTTCGGAAGCAGGGCCTTGGTGACGCGCAGTGTGCCGACCACGTTGGTCTCCCACATCCAGCGCCAGTCCTCGAGGTCCGCCTCCGCCACCGGGGCCAGGCCCTTGGCACCGCCCGCATTGTTGACCAGGACGTCCACGCGGTCGAGCGTCGCGGCGAAGCGTTCCACCGAGGCGGCGTCGGTGACGTCGAGGTACCTGGCGCGGCCGCCGATCTCCTGGGCGAGCGCGTCGATGCGGTCGACGCGCCGCGCGCCCAGCACCACGGTGTAGCCATCGCGGGCCAGGCTGCGCGCCGTCGCCGCACCGATACCCGAACTCGCCCCCGTGACGACCGCGATCTTGCCCTTGCTGCTGGAACTCTCGGAGCTAGTCATGGCATCGAGTCTAGTGGCGGCGGGTGCCGGCGATGCCCGGAGTCCGCGGGCCCCGAACTCGTCTGCTGATAGGTTCGACGCATGACCATCGCCGGCGTGGTGGCCGCGCCACTTCGTTTCGGATCCGGCCCTGCCGCCGCCGTTCTCAACGCTGTCCGTATCAGTGCTCCGGCGACCCGGGACCGACTTGTCGCCGACACCGGGCTCTCGGCCGCCACCGTCAACCGGCAGGTGAACGCACTCCTGGAGGCGGGCCTGGTGATCGAGCGACCCGATCTGCTCGGGCACAGCGGAGTCGGACGGCCCAAGCTGCCACTGACCCTGGACCCCGACCGGTTCTGCGTCGCGGGCATGCACATCGGTGCCCGCCGGACGGCGCTCGTCATCGCCGACGTCGGAGGCCGCACGCTGTACAGTCACGCGATCCGTACGAAGGAACTCGCGAACGCCGACGCCGCGTCGGCCGTCGATAGATTGTGCGAACTGCTCGCCGAACTCGCGGGGCGCTTCTCCGGTCGGCGGGTCCTCTGGGCGGGCGCAGCGCTCGGTGGGGTGGTCGACGACGCCACCGGCCTCGTCGACCACACGATCCTGCGCTGGCATCGGCAGCCGCTGGGGGAGCGTCTGCACGCGGCCCTCGGCGTGCCGGTGTCGGTGGCCGAACACGTTCAGGCGATGGCGGCCGCGGAATTACTGTTGGCGTCGACCGTTCAGCGCAGCGGATCGAGCCTGTTCTTCTACGCCCGTGAGACGGTCGGCATGGCCCTGATCATCGACGGCGAAGTACACCAGCCCGCGCACGGCGCGGGGACCATCGCCGGGCTCCGGGTGGAACCGGGGGTGCTGGCCGTCGAGCCGGTGGCGCCGTTGCAGTCGGTGATCGGCACGGCGGCGGTCAAGGCCGCGGCCGCCCGGCTGGACGTGGACGAGTCGGCCGGCGTGGTCGCCGACGATCGCGCGCGTGTGCTCGGCGAGGCGGTGGCGATGATGCGTGATGTGTTGAATCCCGATGCGATCACGGTGGCCGGCGACGCCTTCTCGGCCCATCCGCACGGGCTGGCTCCGGTGCAGGCGGCGTTCGACGCGGCCAGCCTGTTGCCGAGACCGCTGGAGATCGTCCCGACCTGCTTCGGGGTGCACGTACCCGAGGCGGCGGCCGTGGCCGTGGCGCTCTCCGCGGTGTACGCCGATCCACTGGGTGTCGTCGGCGGCTGAATTCATCCGGCTCGTCGAGTAGGCCGTATCGAGACTGCCTGTCTGGGGTTTCGACTCGCTGTGCTCGCTCAACGGGCCTGATGGGTCGCTCGGTGGTCTGTTTCAGGGTTGTCGAGTAGGCCTGTGAGCGTAGCGAGCATGCCGTATCGAGACCGCCTGTGCGGGGTTTCGACTCGCTGCGCTCGCTCAACGAGCCTGGGGGTCGCTCGGTAGCTGTTTCAGGGTTGCCGTATCGAGACTGCCTGTTTGGGGTTTCGACTCGCTGCGCTTGCTCAACGGGCCTGAGGGGTCGCTCGGTGGTCTGTTTGAGGGTTGTCGAGTAGGCGTGTGAGCGTAGCGAGCATGCTGTATCGAGACTGCCTGTTTGGGGTTTCGACTCGCTGCGCTCGCTCAACAAGCCTGGAGGGTCGCTCAGTGAGCCTTCGCACGACCGTCAGCGGCGCAGAGCGGCCACGGTCTCCAGGACTGTCGCGACCCCGTTCGGATCCGCAACGCGGAAGTGCGCCGCCGTCGGGCCGTCTCCGACCTTGACTCCCACATCGTCCGGACCGAGGCGCGCGAAGGCCTTCTCGTCGGTCACGTCGTCGCCGAGGTAGAGCACGGCGTCCACCTCGAGCGCTGCGCGCAGGCGGTCGAGGGCGTGTCCTTTACTGGTCTCGATCACCGCGAGTTCGATGACCGCTTTGCCGTGGGTCACCTGCACCCCGTCCCACGACGCCGGACCGGACTCGGCGAGAGCGAGCGCGGCGTCGGCGTCGGCGGGGGAGGCGTTGCGCACATGAAGGGTGGTGCTGACCGGCTTCACCTCCACCGAGGTGCCGGGGAACCGGGCACTCAGACCGCGGAACTCGGCGACGATCCGCCGCAGCAGTTCGCGTTGCCCGTCGGTGACCGGATCGTCGAAGCCTTCGGCGAACTCGGCGCCGTGGCTGCCGACCAGCGTGATGTTCTCACTCGCACCGGAGAGCGCGCGCAGGTCGGCGCGGGCCCGGCCGGACACCAGTGCCGCCGCGGTCCGCGGCGCCGCGGCGCACTGCTCCAGCGCGGCCATCGAGCGCGGTTCGGGGACGGCGTCCTCGGGCCGCGCCACGATGGGTGAGACGCACCCGTCGTAGTCGGAGGCGACGAGCACCCGCGGACGGGCGGCGAACGCTTCGAGCGCGGCCCGAAGGGCGTCGTCGAGCATCGTCTCGGTCATGCGTCGGCGGCGAGGGTGTCGAGGAAGCTGGTGGCCCACAGATCCACGTCGTTGGTCATCACCTGATCGTGGAGGATGCGCATCCGCTCACGGCGGGCCTCGGCGGCATCGGTGACGGCGGCCTCGATCGCGTCGTCGACGTCGCGGTCGTCGTACGGATTCAGCAGGTAGGCCTCGCCGAGTTCGGCTGCGGCGCCGGTGAACTCGCTCAGGACGAGGGCGCCGCCGAGATCCGCGCGCGCGGCGAGGTACTCCTTGGCGACAAGGTTCATCCCATCGCGCATCGGGGTCACGAGCATGACGTCGGCCGCGCGGAAATAGGCGAGCAACTCGTCGCGGGCCACCGGCTGCAGCAGGTAGCGGATCGGCGGGCGCGCGACGGTCCCGTATTTGCCGTTGAGGTGACCGACCATCTGCTCGATGCGATTGCGCATGTCGATGTAACTGTCGACGCGCTCGCGGCTGGGGCTGGCGAGCTGCACCATCACCGTCTTCGCGGGATCGAGCCGGCCGGAAGCGAACAGCCGCTCCAGCGAGGCCAGCCGGACGTCGATTCCCTTGGTGTAATCGAGCCGGTCGACGCCGAGCAGCAGCACCTCGGGGTCACCGAGTTCGGCGCGGATCGCGACCGCGCGGTCGGCGGCGGCCGTGGCCTGCGCCGCCACATCGGCCGAATCGATGGAGATGGGGAACGAGCCGACCTTGACGGTGCGGCCGTCGTACTCCACCGCTCCGAAATCCTCCCGCGCGGTGATCGGGCCGTTCGAGGTGCGAGTGCCGAGGAGCCGGCGCGCGAGTGTCAGGAAGTTCTCGGCGCCTCCGGGCAGGTGGAAGCCGAGCAGATCGGCGCCCAGCAGGCCCTCGAGAAGATCGGTGCGCCAGGGGAGCTGGCTGAACAGCTCGGTCGGCGGGAAGGGGATGTGCAGGAAGAACCCGATCCGCAGGTCGGGACGCGTCTCGCGCAGCATCGCGGGGACCAGGAGCAGCTGATAGTCCTGAACCCAGACCATCGCATTCGGGGCCGCAGCACTCGCGGCGGTCTCCGCGAACCGGCGGTTCACCCGGACGTACGCCTCCCACCAGTCATGCCGATACTCGGGCTTGACGAGTAGATCGTGGAACAGCGGCCACAGAGTGGCGTTCGAGAACCCCTCGTAGTAGTCCTCGACCTCTGCGGCGCTCAGCGGCACCGGGTGGATGTCGATGCCCTCGACGTCGGGCTTCTCCTCGGGGGACCCGTCCTGCGACGCGCTGCCCGACCACCCCACCCAGGCGCCCGACCGGGTCTCCAGGGTGGGGGTCAGTGCCGTCACGAGTCCGCCCGGCGAACGCTTCCAGACCACGGAGCCGTCGGGCCGAACCTTCTTGTCGACCGGAAGACGATTTGCGACGACGACGAAATCCGCACCCGTCGCAGGGTGCCCGGGGGCCGTCATCCGCGTCAGGCGGACTCGCCGGGAGCGATTCCGAGCATCGACAGCAGCATGCGGCATTCGTCGGCGTCGGTGGCGTAAGCGGCCACCACGCGGCGGGCCTTGTGTGCGGTCTCGTCGGTCACCGGCTCCAGTTCGTCATCGGCGATGTCGTCGGTCGTCTTAGCTGCCATGGCCGGGATTCTACCCGAGCCGATCAGCGGTGCCGGTCGGCGTTCGCGACGATCGCATCCCGTACGTACCGGGCCAGTCCGGGCTCGATCTCCTCGTACGACGCGGTGAACCGCGGGTCGCTCACGTACATCTCGCCGAGGCAGGTGTGGAACTCGTGGCTGCACTCGTAGAAGCGCTCGTCGATGTGCTTGCGCGCCCGTTCTGCGGCGTCCATGGCGGCCGTGCTGTCGGCGGGTTCGCCCGCCCGCATGGCCGCGGCGAACGCCGCGTGGATCGCGTCGGTCTCCGCCTTGATCTGTTCCCAGTCCGCCTTGGTGTAGTCGCGAGTGCGGCGGGCCGACTGCTTCCACGCGTCGGTCTGCCCCCACCGCTCCTCGGCTTCGGCCTGGTACTCGTCGCGGAATCCGTCGCCGAAGATCTCTCGCATCTCTTCGGCGGTCGCTGGTCGTTGCTGCATCTGCGTCTCCATCGCTCGATCGATGGCTGCGACGAGTTCGGTCAACTCGCCCAGCCTGGACACGACGGCCTCGCGTCGCCTGCGCAGGTGATCGACGGGGTCGTCGTCGCCGTCGAGCAGTGCCGCGATCTCGTCCAGCGGCATCTCCAGCCGCCGGTAGAGGACGATGCGCCAGAGACGGTCGAGGTCCGCCTCGGTGTAGAGGCGGTAGCCGGCTCCGGTGCGCTTGGCGGGCGACAGCAGTCCGATCCGGTCGTAGTGGTGCAGAGTGCGCACCGTGACTCCGGTCAGATCGGCCAGACGTCCCACCGTCCAGGTGGTCGTCCCCGTGCCGTCGGCCCCGTTCGTCGCCGTCATGGATTCCAGCGTGGAGGCTTACGTCGCGTGAGGGTCAAGCCGTGCGGCCGGCCGTCGCGCAGCGCGTCGCGTTGGCGCGCCAGCGCCGCGGGCAGCCGGGGCCGTTTGAGCGTGCGTGCGATGAACTCGCCGAGGGTGACTCCGGCGGCGATGGAGCAGCCGACCGCGATGGCTGTGGCCAGCTCGCCGAAGCCGGCCAGCGTCTCGCCGCTCATCACACCGTAGAGACCGCGGTACATCGCCAGACCGGGCAGCAGCGGGGTGATGCCGGCGACGGCGACCACGAGTGGCGGGACGAGGGCTCGACGAGCGGCGAGACCACCGATGAGGCCGACGACGATCGCGGCGACCGCACCCGAGACGATGGCTCCCGCGTCCGTGAGCGAGAGCCCGCTGATCACCCCGGAGGCCAGCACGCCCGCGCCGAGCGCGACCGGGATCGCGCGACGCTCGGCGTAGCTGGCGAGTGCGAAGGCGCCCGCGGCTATCGCTCCGCCGATCACCGTTGCGGCCACGTCCGACGGTCCGAACGGAGACGTCGTCGTCAGGCCCGGCAGACTCCCGCCCAGCGCCTCGACCAGCCGGATCGCCATGGCCACGCCCGCCAGGATCCCGCCGGTCATCAGCACGACCTCGGAGAATCGGGCGGTGCCGGTGATCGGCGCCCCGGTGATCGCGTCCTGCACCGATCCGACCAGCGACAGTCCCGACAACAGCGCCACGATCCCCGCCGCGATGATCTGCGACGGCGCGAAACTCACGTCGAGCGCCTCGCGCCAGTGGTACAGGCCGGCCGCGGGGAGCACGGCGATGAACCCGCCGAGCATCTGCTGGAAGAAGATCGGGGTTCCGATGCGGGCCAGCCGCCGGTTGAGAGCGACGATGACGACGGTGGTCAGGAAAGCCGTCAGCACCACCAGCGTGGTACCGCCGAGAAGGATCGAGATACCCAGCGCCAGAACGCCCCAGGCCAGATTCGCGAGCCAGTACGGGTAGGGGTGAGGGGCGCTGACGATACCGTCGACGATCCGGTGCGCCGTTCCGGGGGTGATGGCCAGCTGCCGGATGCGCCGCACCAGGCGGTCGACGTGCGCGAGCCGGGTGAAGTCGAGCGACCGGTAGTGGACCGTGCGCACGGTGGTGACCGGCGGCAGCGTGGGGCCCCGCCGGGCACTCACCAGGATGCGGTTGAACGTGACGTCCACGACGACGTCCTCGAGACCGTAAATACTTGCGACGAAAGCGATCTGGTTACCGGTGTCGATGGCGCCGGTACCCGAGTCGAGGAGCACCGCGCCGATACGTGCGGCGAGATCGAGGACTTCGGTGATCGCGGCCTCGTCGTCGAGCGGGATCGGTTTGCGGGGTGCGACGACGATGCTGCCCGGCTCGATCGTGTCGATCGTGGCCGTGGCGTCGCCGAGAATCTTGTCGAGTCCCTGACGGAACATCGCTTTCACACGCACCCTGCCTCCTCACAGGTCAGTCGCGGAGGCGGTCCGGTGGGGCCGCCGCCTTCGATCGTGGCATCGCACGCACCGGCCCGCGAGGGTTGTCCCGCGGAGGTGCCCGAGGTAAGTCGTCGGCCCGGGGACCGGGCGTTACTGGTTCGCGGTGTGACCCTATATACTTCCGCCGCAGGCCTCCTTAGCTCAGTGGTAGAGCACTCGCCTTGTAAGCGAGCGGTCGTCAGTTCAATCCTGACAGGGGGCTCCGCCGCGGGCCTGACGCATCCGATGCGTCGGGCCCGCTCCACTCTCCCGGCGGTGCGGTCCTCAGAGGAGGACCAGCAGATCGGTCCGCAGGTCGTCGTGTGCGACGACGCTGGGATCGGTCACGTAGATCTCGACCACCGCGCGGGGCACCGCACCCCCTTTGGCGAAATGGGTCTCCATGAGCAGCTCCCACGCCGACCCGAGACCGTCGAAGCCGCCGAGGTGCGACATCACCAGGGCGCGGCCGGTGGGGAAGGTCCCGTTGTCGATGCCCTCGAGGTCGGTGGGCTCGGCTACGGGGAAACCGATCGTGACGTCGAACTCGTCGGTGACGTCGCCCTCGTAGACGGCGAAGCCCGGTCCGATCGGCCGAGCCTGCGCCAGCAGGTGGAAATGGCCGTCGAAGATCTCCGGCAGGTCGTCCATGCGGACCTCGGGAAATTCCATGGTCACCACCCGCACCGCGTCCGGCAGGGACACCTCGGTGGCTTCGAAGAACGGCTCCTCGCGCAGGATCAGGGGCAGTGAACTGGTCATGAATCCATGCTACGGCCGCGCGGCCCGGAGTCGGCACATGCTGCACACCGGTCCATCGCCCGGCAAGATGGAGGCGTGACTGACACCGTTCACGTCGTCGACACTGTCTACGGTCCGCTGCGGGGCACCAGCACACCATCGGCCGACCTGTGGCTGGGAGTCGCGTACGCGGCTCGTCCGACCGGGCCGCGACGCTGGCTGCACGCGCAGCCGCCCCGTGAGCGCAGCGAGGTCATCGACGCCCGCAATTTCGGCCCGGTGTGCCCGCAGCCGGTGATGCAGGTGATCGATCTCGGGCCGGAGGCCTTCGCCAACGAGGACTGCCTGTATCTGAATGTCGGGACGCCGCGCGGTGTGGCCGGCACCGACGCACGCCTGCCGGTGATGGTGTGGGTCCACGGCGGCGCCTACCTCTGCGGATCGGGGTCGCAGCCGCTGTACGACCCGGGGTCCCTGGTGCGGTCGTCCGTCACCCGCGGGACACCGACGATCATCGTCACCCTCAACTACCGGATGGGCGCGTTCGGGTTCGCCGATCTGCGTCATCTCTCGTCCGGCGACGAGACCTTCCAGGCCAATTGCGGTCTCTCGGACGTGCTCGCCGCGCTGGGCTGGGTGCGCGACAACATCGAGCGTTTCGGCGGAGATCCGGGCAACGTCACGCTGTTCGGCGAATCGGCCGGCGCCGGTGTGGTGACCACGTTGCTGGCCTCGCCCGCGGCGAAGGGACTGTTCCATCGGGCGATCGCCCAGAGTTCCCCGGCCACCACCGTGTACGACGCCGAGCGTGCCGAGCGCTACGCGAACATGCTGCTGGCCGAGCTCCCGCCCGAGTACGTGCGGCCGAGCGAACTGCGCCGGACGCCCGCGCTGGATCTGGTGAACGCGTCGTCGGCGATCTTCAACCTGGTGCCCAACCGGTTCCCCGGCACCATCGCGTTCGCCCCCGTGGTGGACGGCGATCTGGTGCCGCTGGATCCGATGGAGGCCATCGTCTCGGGTGAGGCGCACCGCGTCCCGCTGCTCATCGGAACCAACCGGCACGAGACCTCGCTGTTCCGCTGGATGTCGACGCCGCTGCTTCCGGTGAAGAACGACGGTGTGGACGCGATGTTCACCCTGATCGGCACCGAGCGGCCGACGCTGCGCGTCCCCGAACCCGACCGCCTCGACTCCTCCTACCGTCACGTGCCCTCGGGAGTGCGCAGCATGGCCATCTCCCGCGACATCGGATTCCGGATGCCCGCGGTGTGGATCGCGGAGTCGCACGCCCAGGTGGCGCCGGTGTACCTGTACCGATTCGACTGGGCGACACCGCTCCTCCGCGTCCTCGGCTACGGCGCCGCGCACGCCACCGAGGTGCCGTACGTGTGGGGCAACCCGGCGTCGAGCCGGCGTGATCCGATGTACGCGCTCGGCGGACGGGCCACCGGCGAGAAGGTGCGGCACCGGATGCAGTACCGCTGGCTCGGTTTCGCCGCGGACGGCTACCCGAACACCGGGGAGGACGGCGACGCGCTCTGGGAGGCGTACGTGCCGCAGCGCCACAGTTCGCTGTTGATCGGCGGCACCGAGGACACCTCGGTGACCGGACTGGACGACAGCACGCTGCGCGCGTGGGGCGACGAGGTGCTGAGCTTCCGATGACCGAACCCGAGTACTTCCGGTCCGCGACCCTGCACGACGGCGGATTCGCCTACGGCGCACAGACGGCGCCCGGAGCGCTGATCTTCACCGCGGGAATCTCGCCACTCGACGCCGACGGCGCGATCGTGGGCGCGAACGACCCCGAGGCGCAGGTCCGCCGCGCCGTCGAGTGTCTCGACGTCCTGCTCGCGGAGCGGGGCGCCGCGCGATCGGGAATCGTGAAACTGACCGTCTACGTCGCGGCCGCCGGTGCCGACGAGCTCGGCGCCGTGTGGCTCGCGCTGGACACCGCGTTCGACGCGACTCCGCCGTCGATAGTCCTCGGGGTGTCGGCGCTGCCCTACCCGGGGCAGCGGGTCGAGATCGAGGCGGTCGTCGCGGTCTCGGGCGGCCACATCCCGCACGCCCCGGTCGAGCGGGGCTCGGTGTGACCGCCCGACCGCGCGTCGGCGACGGTCAGCGGCGCGCTCGGCTGCTGCGTCGTCATCTGCTGGACGGCTCCGCCGGACACCGGGTCACCGAGGTCGCCGACGCCGTCATCGGACTTCATGCCACCGTGCCGTCGACGGTCCACCTGGCGGCGTGGGCCCGGGGTGCGGCGCCCGACCCGCAGACGGTGGAGACCGCGCTGTACGACGAGCGCTCGGTGGTCAAACAGCTCGTGATGCGCCGGACGCTGTTCGTGATGACCCGGCCGGTGCTCGCCGAGGCGGTCGGCGCGATCGGGCCCCGGGTGGCAGCTTCGGAACGGACGAACATGCTTCGCGATCTGCGTCGCGACGACGGCCCGGACCATCCGGAGGCGTGGATCGAGCGGGCGCGCGAGGCGATTCTCGCGGAGCTCTCCGACGGGGCCGCCCTTTCGGCACCGGAGTTGCGGAGACGGTTGCCGGAGTTCGACATCGAGATCATGCGCGACCACGGCAAGTCGTACGGCGGACCGTCGCCGATGCTGCCCCGAATGCTCAACCATCTGGCTGCACGGGGAGAGGTGGTGCGCGGCCCGAACGCCGCCGACTGGCACCGCTCGCGGCCGTCGTGGACGTCGATGTCGTCGTGGCTGGGGGCGCCCCTGCCGCATGTCGACGAGGCGGCGGGGCACGTCGCACTGGTGGAGCGGTGGCTGCGCCGGTACGGTCCGGGCACCGAAGCCGATCTGGTGTGGTGGCTCGGCACCACCAAGACCGCGGTGCGCGCCGCACTGGCATCGCTGCCGGTGACCGAGGTGGAACTGGACTCGAGTGCCACGGGCTATCTGATGTCCGACGATCTCGCGGAGGTGGAGCCGGTGCCGCCGCGGGCACTGCTGCTGCCCGGCCTGGACCCGGCCACCATGGGCTGGCGGGAGCGCGACTTCTATCTTGGATCCCACGGTCCGGAGTTGTTCGACCGCACCGGCAACGGAGGACAGACGGCCTGGTGGGACGGGCGGATCGTCGGCGGCTGGGTGCTGACCGAACAGGGGGTGAGGGTGGTTCCGCTCGAAGACCTTCCCGCCGAGGCCCGCGACGCGCTCGCCGAGCGGGCCGACGAGCTCACCCGGTGGCTGGGGGACGATCGGCCGGCGCCGGGATTCCCGTCGCCGCTGATGCGGCAGCACGGCCGGGCGCGACCCTCACAGTGATCTCCCAGGTTCTTGCCAGTCGGACCGCCGGAGGGGCAGGCAAGCTGGAACCATGACTTCTGCTGACAAACCCGCCAAGGTCCTCGTCGTCGACGATGAGGAGAACATCAGGGAACTGCTGTCGGTGTCGTTGAAATTCCAGGGATACGAGGTCGTCGCCGCCGCCGACGGACCGCGCGCGCTCGACGTCGTCCGTACCTTCAAGCCGGACGTGCTGGTCCTCGATGTGATGATGCCGGGGATGGACGGGTTCGGCCTGCTCCGGCGCCTGCGGGCCGACGGTGTGGACGCCCCGGCCCTGTTCCTCTCGGCCCGGGACTCGGTGGAGGACAAGGTGAACGGACTCACGATCGGCGGCGACGACTACGTCACCAAGCCGTTCAGCCTCGAGGAGGTGGTGGCGCGGCTGGCCGTTCTGCTGCGGCGCAGCGGCTTCGGCGAAGGCGAGGCGCAACCGACTCGAATCGTCTTCTCCGATCTGGAACTCGACGACGAGACGCACGAGGTGTTCAAGAACGGTGAACTGGTCTCGCTCTCACCGACCGAGTTCACCCTGCTCCGGTACTTCATGGTCAACGCCGGGACCGTGCTGTCGAAGCCGCGGATCCTCGACCACGTGTGGAGCTACGACTTCGGCGGTGACGTGAACGTCGTCGAATCGTACGTCTCCTACCTGCGCCGCAAGATCGACACCGGGCCCAAGCGGCTCATCCACACGCTGCGCGGCGTGGGATACGTGATGCGTGAGCCCCGCGAATGACGATGAATCCGCCCGGCGTCGGCCCCGCTCCGCAACCGCCCGGCCCACCCCCTCCGCATCCGCACCTGCCGCACCGTGGCGGGCGCCGCGGTGTGCCGCTGCGGATCTCGCTGGTGGTGCTGACCGCCGTCCTCGTCGCCCTCGGTCTGGTGTTCTCCGGTTTCGCGGTCACCTCGGCGATGCGCGGCAACCTCATCTCGCGTACCGACGCCGGGCTGGACGACGCCGTCAACGGCTGGGCCCGGCCCCGCGATCTCTCCACCGACCACCGGACCGGCCCGCCCGGCCCCAAGCGCCCGCCGTCGCAGTACTACGTGTCCACGGAACTGCCGACCGGAATGACCCTGACGATCAGCGACTTCTCGTCGAGCCCGGACCTGAGTTCACTGCCCGACGGCGACGCGGCGCCGACGACCGTCGACTCCGCCGGCCCGGGGCCGCAGTGGAGGGTCATCAAGCGGCAGTCGGACTTCGGGTCCACGGTGGTGGCGATCCCGCTCACCGACGTCCAGGAGACGATGAACCGTCTCATCTGGCTGCAGGTGGGGATCGGCGCCGTCGTGGTGATCGTGATCGGCGTGCTCAGCTCGCTGCTCGTACGGTCGAGCCTGCGCCCGCTGCGCCGAGTGGAGGAGACCGCGCACGCGATCGCGGGAGGCGACCTGCACCGGCGAGTCGCCGAAGCCCCGGAGAACACCGAGGTGGGCAGTCTGGGCCGGTCGGTGAACGCCATGCTGACGCAGATCCAGGCGGCCTTCGCGGCGACTGCCCGATCCGAGCAGCAGGCCCGGCGGTCGGAGGAGAAGATGCGCCGGTTCGTCGCCGACGCATCGCATGAGCTGCGGACACCGCTCACGTCCATCAAGGGGTTCTCCGAGCTGCTCTCGATGGGCGCGGTGGACTCCGGCGACGCGGTCCGCCGGATCTCGTCGGAGGCCGACCGGATGAGCCTGCTCGTGGAGGACCTGCTGATCCTCGCGCGGCTCGACGCCCAGCGCCCGCTGAACCGCGGCGAGGTGGAGATCGTGCCGTTGGTGGCCGACGCCGTCGAAGGGGCGCGGGCCGGCGCGCCCGGATCGGACATCGCCTTCGACGTTCCGTCCGCCACCGGCGATCCGGTGGTGGTCGGCGACGTCGCCCGGCTGACACAGGTGGTGCGCAATCTGGTCGGGAACGCCGTCGCCCACGCGGGGCCGGACGCGCACATCCGGGTGGTCGTGGAATCGTCGCCGTCGGACGTGCGGGTCACGGTGGTCGACGACGGACCGGGAATGACATCCGAGGACGCCGAGCATGTCTTCGAGCGCTTCTACCGGGGCGATCACTCCCGCCACCGGGAGGTCCCGGGGGCCGGGAACGGACTCGGCCTCTCGATCGTGGCGGCGCTCGTCGACGCGCACGGCGGCCGGGTCGGGGTCGACACCGCACCGGGCGAGGGCGCGCGATTCTGGTTCATCCTGCCCCGGATCGACACCGCGGGATTCGCCGGCGCCGCCGGAACCGACGAGCCGGACCACCCGCCTGCGGAGGTCTGAGGCTCGTCCTACACTCGGTTCATGCCTTCGGTCTTCACGCACATCATCAACGGCGATCTGCCGGGCCGCTTCGTTTGGAAGGACGGCGTCTCGGTCGGCTTCATGACCATCGCGCCGGTCACTCCGGGGCACGTGCTGGTGGTGCCGCGCAAGGAGATCGATCACTGGGAGCAGATCGACACGCCCACGTTCACGCATATGACCGACGTCTCGCAGAAGATCGGCCGAGCGGTCAAGGACGCCTTCGACGCCCCGCGGATGGGCATGCTGATCGCCGGTCTGGAAGTGCCGCACCTGCACATCCACGTGTTCCCGGCGCACTCGCTGGAGTCGTTCGATCTGACCAAGGCCGACCAGAATCCCTCGCCGGAGTCACTCGACGACGCCGCCGAGCGGATTCGCGTCAGCCTGCGCGCGCTCGGCTACGGGGAGAACGTCCCGGACTGAGGCGTCGCGGCCGCGCCTCACGCGGTCTTGTGGACCACCAGCGGCAGGACGGCGGAGGCCCCGGACTCGCGCAGTGCCGCGGCGGCGAGGGTGACCGGCCAGCCGGACCCGGTCTCGTCGATCACCAGGAGCACCGCGCCCGACACAGCGGGCATGGGCCCGAGGTGATCGCGCCAGTACGCCGCCTCGTCCGCGCCGGTGGCCTCTCGGCCGGGCCGCGGGCCGGGCCGCACCGGGAGCGCGTCGCCGGTGCGGAGGCCCACCTCGCGCAGTCGTTGAGCGAGGGTAGCGGCCAGCGTGCCGCCCGTGAGGTCGAGCGAGTAGATCACGTCCGGCCGCACTCCCGACGACCGTCCCCACTGCGCGACCACGGTCACGGCGGCTTCGGCGAGCGCGCTCGACGCCTCCGAGTCGCCCGCCTTCGCGGCGTCGAGGACATCGCGCCACTGGGGTGCGTCGGCGAAGGCCAGCACCCGTCCCGGTTCGGCCATGGCGCCGGGCGGGATCCGGCCGCGGCTGCCGAAGGCGCCGCCCGGCCACATCTTGCGGGGTTCGAGGAGTTCGGCGTCGCGCCGCAGCACGGCTCCGACCTCGGCGACGATCCGGGTCTCCGGTGCCTCGGCGAGCCCGGGGGTGATCTCGCCCCGGCACACCGAGCAGCGCCCGCAGTCCTGGGAGCGAGGATCGTCGAGGGACTCGGTTAGCAGACGCATGAGGCACTTCTCGCCGCGGATGAACGTGCGCATGATGTCGGCCTCGCGACGCCGGACGGCGAGGACGCCCTCGTAGTGCTCGGCGTCGTACACCCAGGGCTTCCCGGTGACCGACCACCCCTCGCTCGATCGCTCGACCACTCCGTCGACCGCCAACTGTTTGCACATCAGTTCCACGCGGCCGCGGCGGATACCGGTCGCGGACTCCAGGCCCGGGACCGTCATCGGGCCGTCGGTGTCGCCCAGCGTCTGCAGCAGTCGTTCCATGCGCGCCGGGTCGGGGATCGTCGCGGTGGCGAAATGCTCCCAGATCGCGTCGTCGAGCCGGGAGGCGAGGAGCATCACCACCGCCTCGTCGAGCGCACGGCCGGCACGGCCCACCTGCTGGTAGTACGAGACCGGAGACGGCGGGGCTCCCACATGCACGACGAACCCCAGATCCGGTTTGTCGAAACCCATCCCGAGCGCCGACGTCGCGATGAGAGCTTTGACGCGGCCCGCGAGCAGATCGTCTTCGAGGCGATGCCTTTCCTCGGCGGGCAGTCCGCCGGTGTAGGCCGCGACCGCGAGTTCGTCCCCGTGGACGGCGCGGATCGCCCGGACAAGGCGATCGGCGTCCGCGACGGTGAGCACGTAGACGATTCCGGAACCGGGAAGCATCGGTAGTTCCTGTGCCACCCAGGCGTACCGCTGCAGTGGGTCGAGTCCATCGATCACGTTGAGATGCAATGACTTCCGTGCCAACGGGCCGCGCAGGACAAGCGTGGCGTCGCCGAGCTGCGCCGCGACGTCGTCGGTGACGCGGGCGTTGGCGGTGGCAGTGGTCGCCAGCACGGAGGTCTGCGGATTCAGCCGCTGCAGCACGTCCGACACGCGCCGGTAGTCGGGACGGAAATCGTGTCCCCAGTCGGAGATGGCGTGGGCCTCGTCGATCACGACCAGGCCGAGCCGCCCGGCGAGAGCTTCGAGCACGCGGCGACCGAAACCCGGATTGGCGAGCCGTTCGGGCGACACGAGCAGTACGTCGAGCGAACCGTCGAGCAACGCGCCCTCGATGGCCGACCATTCGTCGATATTCGCCGAATTCACTGTGGCAGCACGCAGTCCGCCGCGCGTGGCCGCCGCCACCTGGTCGCGCATCAGCGACAGCAGTGGCGAGACGATGAGGGTCGGTCCGCCGCCGGCCGCACGGATGACGGCCGTGGCCGCCCAGTACACGGCGGACTTGCCCCAGCCGGTGGCCTGCACCACGAGCACGCGGGCGCCGGGCGCGGCCAGGGCTGCCACCGCAGTCTCCTGGTCCGCCCGCAGCCGGGCGTCGGGGCCGGCGAGCGAGGTGATGACCTGATCGGCGATCTCCCGCTGCGGGGGAGTGAGCTGCTGCGGTGGGGACGTGACCATGGCGCCCAATGTATCGCCGCTCCCGGACTGTAACGACTCCGTCATCCACAGGAATCTCCCAGCAGTGGCCCAGGGCCGCGGGAGCGAACCGCACGATTCTCGTAGCCATGACAGAAGTTCTGAGCCGGGCATCGACCGAGGGCGAGTCGGTGCCCGACCGACCGGTCCTCGATGTGGTGATGCCGGTCTACAACGAAGAAGACGATCTGGAGCAGTCGGTTCGCCGGCTGCACCGCCATCTGGCCGACAGCGTGCCGTATCCGGCGCGGATCACTGTGGCCGACAATGCGAGTACGGACTCGACTCTTGCGATCGCGCTGAGACTGCAGGCGGAGATCCCGGGCGTTCGCGTGGTCCACCTCGACTTGAAGGGGCGGGGGCGGGCGCTCAACCACGTCTGGCGCGATAATGACGCTCAGATCGTCGCGTACTGCGACGTCGATCTCTCCACCGACCTCAATGCGCTGATGCCGCTCATCGCCCCCTTGATCTCGGGGCACTCCGACATCGCGATCGGCACTCGGCTGTCGCACTCGTCCCGGGTGATCCGGGGCGCCAAGCGGGAGTTCATCTCGCGCTCGTACAACCTGATCCTGCGCACCGCGATGGGCGCCCGCTTCTCCGACGCGCAGTGCGGCTTCAAGGCGATGCGCACCGATGTGGCCCGCGGACTGCTGCCGTACGTCGAGGACACCGGATGGTTCTTCGACACCGAACTGCTGGTTCTCGCCGAACGCGTCGGTCTGCGAATCGCGGAGGTTCCGGTGGATTGGATCGACGATCCCGACAGTTCAGTCGACATCGTCGCCACCGCGATCGCCGATCTGCGCGGGTGCGCACGCGTCGGCTGGGCGCTCGCCACCGGTCGGATCCCGGTGGCCGAACTGCGCAAGACACTCGGACGGGATCGATTGCCGGGGCCGGTGATCGACGGTGTGCCGCACGGAATGGTCGGTCAGCTGGCCCGGTTCTGCGCCGTCGGCCTGGTGTCGACGGTGGCGTTCGCGCTTCTGTATCTCCTGTTGCGGCCGGCCGGTGCACAGGCCGCCAACTTCCTGGCGCTGGCGATCACCGCGGTGCTGAACACCGCGGCCAACCGCCGCTTCACCTTCGGCGTCCGCGGGCGCCAGGACCGGGCGCGGCACCACCTGTTCGGGTGGGGTGTGTTCCTCTTCGGCTGGGCGGTGACGGCGGGTTCGCTCTTCGCGCTGCACCGCTGGAACCCGGATGCCGGCCGCGCACTGGAACTGACCGTCCTGGTCGCCTCCAACCTCGTCGCCACCGCGACACGTTTCGTCGGGCTGCGGTGGGTGTTCCGCCGGCGCCCCTCCGTCGCGGCGCCGGCCGAGCAGACCTCTATCGAACGGAGTGCCGCATGACTGCGACCGTCCTCGATCGGCCGCAACCGGCCGAACCCCTGCCCGATGATCCCGACCGGACGCGCAGTGCGCTGTGGCGCCGGCTGTCGCTGGCGGCGCTGCTGGTGGGGACCACCGTCCTCTACCTGTGGAATCTCTCGATCAACGGTTGGGCGAACTCCTTCTACACGGCAGCGATCCAGGCGGGTTCGCAGTCGTGGAAGGCGTGGTTCTTCGGATCGTCCGACATGGCGAACTCGATCACCGTCGACAAGCCGCCCGCATCCCTGTGGATCCCCGCGCTGTCGGTGCGAGTCTTCGGCCTCAACTCGTGGTCGGTGCTGGTCCCCGAGGTACTGATGGGTGTCGGGTCGGTGGCGCTGCTGTACTTCATCACCCGCCGCTACTTCGGCCACTGGGCCGGCATCGGTGCGGGCGCCGTGTTGGCGCTGACCCCGGTGGCCGCGATGATGTTCCGGTTCGACAACCCCGAGGCCCTGCTGATCCTGCTCATGATCGCGGCGTGCGGCGCGGTGCTGCGCGCGATGGAGCCCGGCGCGAAGAGCGTGTGGTGGATGGTCGCGGCAGGCACGGCGGTCGGATTCGGTTTCCTCACCAAGCAGCTGGAGGTGATGCTGATCGTTCCGGCGATGGCCGTGACCTACCTGGCGTTCGGTCCCGGACGGTGGCTGCGTCGCATCGGGCATCTGTTCGCCTCACTGGGTGCGCTGATCGTGAGTGCCGGCTGGTGGGTCCTGGCCGTGGAGCTCTGGCCGGCGTCGAGCCGTCCGTACATCGGCGGTTCGCAGAACAACTCGATCCTCGAGCTGACGTTCGGCTACAACGGTCTCGGCCGGCTCGACGGGAACGAGAAGGGCAGCGTGGGCGGTGGCGGACGCGCTCGCGAGATGAGCGGCGCGGCAGCCGAGATGTTCGGCCAGGGCGGTCCGGGGGGTCCCGGCGCCGGCGGCCCGGGCGGCGGCATGTGGGGCTCCACCGGCTGGCTCCGGATGTTCGAGCCGGCGCAGGGCGGTCAGATCGCCTGGCTGATCCCGTCGTCCCTGATTCTGGGAGTGGCGGCGCTGGTTCTGATCGGGCGGGCCTCACGTACCGATCTGCGGCGTGCCTACTTGAGCGTCTTCGGACTGTGGATGCTGATCATGGTCGGCGTCTTCAGCTTCATGGCGGGCATCTTCCACAGCTATTACACGGCGGCCATCGCTCCCGCTCTGGCGGCGGTGATCGCGGTGTCGGCGGTCGTGTGCTGGCGCGAACGGGCCGCGTTGTGGGTTCGGCTGGTGCTGGCCGCCGCGACGTGGACCGCGGCGATCTGGGGATTCGTGCTGCTGAACCGCTCGGCCGATTTCGTCCCGTGGCTGCGGTTCGTCGTCCTCGTCGTGGGGATCGTCGCGGGAGCGCTGATGCTGGGGGCTCAGCGTGGCGTGCTCGCCGCGGTCGCAGCGTCGCTCGCGGTTCTCGCCGGCCTGGCGGGTCCGCTCGCCTACACGGTCGACACGGTGACCACGGCTAAGCAGGGCTCGATCATCAGCGCCGGTCCCCAGGTCGAAGGCGAATTCGGGCCGGGGGGCGGGCACGGTCGGCACGGCCGGTTCAACGGCGCGTTCGGGCCACCGGGAGCGGGCCGGACGCAGGCCGGTGCACGTGGCGGATTCCCCGGCATGGGCGGTGCGCCGGGCATGGGCGCCCCGGGCCAGGCGGGCGGAGGTCCCGGAGCCTCACCGGCGGGCGGCCTGCTGAACGGATCCACGCCGTCTGACGAGATGGTCGCGGTCCTGCGGAACGACGCCGATCGGTACACGTGGGTCGCGGCGGCCATCGGTTCCAACGAGGCCTCCGGCTATCAGATCGCCAGCGGATACTCGGTGATGCCGATCGGCGGGTTCAACGGGACCGACCCGTCGCCGACCCTGGACCAGTTCAAGCAGTACGTCGCCGACGGCAGGATTCACTACTTCATCTCGGGCGGCCGGGGTGATCGCGGGGGTGAGGGCTTCGGCGGAATGCCCGGCATGGGGGAGAGCGGGACGTCGTCGGAGATCAGTTCGTGGGTCAAGGAGCACTTCACCGCCACGACGGTCGACGGTGTGACTCTCTACGACCTCACGTCGCCGAAGAACTGACCGATGGTGCTCCGGGGACGCCGCGTCGCCGGAGCACCGTCGTTCTTCTCGCCCGGGTGGGACGATGGTTGTGTGTCGTCCACCAGACGCCTCTCGCAGGATCACCTGCGCACGATGCTGGCCGTGTACCGGTCGGGGTCGTTTCATGCGGCCGCTCGGCACCTGGGGGTCTCGGCACCGACGGTCGCCAACCACATCCACCTGGTCGAGGACCATTTCGGCGTCCGGATGTTCGAGCGGAGCGCCGACGGCACGGTGCCGACGGTCGCGGCTCACGAGATCGCCGCACAGATCGCGACGCATCTCGACGAGATCGACCGCCTGATCGCCGGTGATCTGCGTCGGTCTCCGACCGGCGGTCTCATGGTCTCGCTGGGCGGACCGTGCGAGTTCGTCACCGAGCAGTTGCTTCCGGCGCTCGCCGGCGACACTGTGCGTCTGCCGCGAATCGCCTTCGAATTCGGTGATTCGCGGCGGATGCTTGCCGAACTCGACGCCGGGCGGCTCGACCTCGCGGTGGTCTCCGGGATCCGGCCGACCGGAGCCGGAGTCCGGGCGTGGCCGGTGGCCCGGGAGCGGTTCTGGCTGGTCGCGGCACCGGGACTGACCGACGGGACCGAGCCGCCCGCCGAACTGGATGCGGCCGGTCTGATCGCTTACGACGATCACCTCCCGCTGCTGCGGCGGTATTGGAACACGGTGTTCGGAGTCGATCCGCGGTTCGATCCGACGATCGTCCTGCCCGATCTGGTGGCGATGAAGGCCGCGGCGCTCGCCGGGCTCGGCGTCACCGTCCTGCCGAGCTATCTGGTTCACGAGGAGGTCCGGAGCGGGGCCCTGGTGCGACTGGACCGCCGTCGGGACCCGCCGAGCAGCACGGTGTTCCTCGCCGCGGGCGAACCCGCGCTCGCGGCTCGCCCACCACTGCTCCGGTTCGCCGAACTCCTGGTGGATCGGATCACCGGGTACCAGGAGAACGTGACGCAGTAGCGCGATCGGCGGATGCGGGGGCGACCGCGCGCGGCGCGCAGTCGCTCCGCCGGTTCCTTGGCCCCCGATGCGGTGGGCTCTACGGTGTTCGACGTGAGCGTGTCGACCACCATCCGGCGCATGTCCGGACGCGATCCGGCCGAGGACGGCCGGGCCGCCAGCGATCTGGAGGTCTTCTACGACCTCGTCTTCGTCGTCGCCTTCTCGATCGCGGGCGCCCAATTGGCGGAGTACCTCGCCGAGGGGCACTACCGTGCGGCCGTGATCGGCTACGCCATCGCCACCTTCGCCGCGGTGTGGGCCTGGATCAACTTCGCCTGGTTCTCCTCCGCCTTCGACACCGACGACTGGGTGTACCGGCTGCTGACACTGGTGCAGATGGTCGGCGTGGCGATCATCGCGATCGGGTTGCCGCCGGTGTTCGCGTCGATCGACGCGAACCGCCACGTCGACCTCGCGGTGGTGGTGATCGGCTACATCGTGATGCGCGCCGGAATGATCGTGCAGTGGCTGCGGGCGGCCGTACAGGCTCCCGAATACCGCGCCACGTGTCTGACGTACGCGCTGATGACGACCGTCGCGCAGGTGGGCTGGGTGGCGGTCGCCGCGGTCTCGATGACGCTCGGGCCCACGCTCATCGCGATCGCGGTGTGCATGGTGGCCGAACTGCTGGGGCCCGCGATCGCCGAGACGCGGTTCCGGGCCACTCCCTGGCACCCCGGGCACATCGTCGAACGGTATTCGACGCTGGTGGTGATCACCCTCGGCGAAGGTGTGGTCGGGACGGTCGCGGTGTTGCAGGCGGTCATCGGACGAACCGGCTGGAGCACGGAGACCGCGGTGCTGGGCCTGACAGCGATGGGCGTCACGTTCGCCATGTGGTGGCTGTACTTCCAACTCGAGGTGGGGCGCCCGCTGGCGGCGCGGCCGGGAATGGCCTTCGTTTTCGGCTACGGCAGCATGCCGATCGTCATCGGCTGCGCGGCCGTCGGCGCCGGCCTGCACGTGGTGGCGATGTGGCTGGAGGGCGAGGCCGAGATCTCCCAAGCTGCGGTCTACGGTGCCGTCGCGGTGCCGTTGGCGGTGTTCTGCCTGGGTACGATCGTCATGTTCTATCTGCTGGCCGGCGCCGACCGGCTGCTGATCCCGCTGTTCCTCGCGGCGTCGGTGCCGCTCATCGCCGGCGGGGTGCTGGCCGTGTCCGGCGTGGGGCTGCTCGCCTGCGTGGTGGTGGGGTGCCTGACTCCGGTCCTGCCGTTGCTGTTGGTGGAGGCGTCGGCTCGCCGACGCTGATCCACCCGGTCGACGGCATCGCGCCCCCGTCGCCGGGCGGTGGCATCGCCGTCGGGCCGGACCCACTACCCTGAACGGCGTGCGCGTACTCGTGATCGGCTCGGGCGGCCGCGAACATGCCCTTCTCCTCGGACTCGACCGCGATCCGTCGGTGACGCAGTTGCATGCGGCGCCCGGCAACGCCGGTACGGCCGCGCTGGCCACCAACCACTCCGTCGACGTCGCGTCGGCCGACGCCGTCGTGGCACTGGCTCGGGAGATCGACGCGGATCTGGTGGTGATCGGCCCCGAGGTCCCGTTGGTCCTCGGGGTGGCCGATGCCCTGCGCGAAGCAGGCTTCGACACCTTCGGTCCGAGTGCCGCGGCCGCGCAGATCGAGGGGTCCAAGGCCTTCGCCAAGGACGTGATGGCCGCGGCGGGCGTGCGCACCGCCCGAGCGGAGATCGTCGACAACCCCGCCGACCTGGATGCCGCGCTGGACCGCTTCGGTCCCACCTGGGTGGTGAAGGACGACGGTCTGGCCGCAGGCAAGGGCGTCGTGGTGACCTCCGACCGCGATGCGGCGCGTGCCCACGCGGCCGACTGCCTCGAACACGGACATCCGGTGCTGCTCGAGAGTTTCCTCGACGGTCCCGAGGTGTCGCTGTTCTGCCTGGTGGACGGTGAGACGGTGGTCCCGCTGCTGCCCGCGCAGGATCACAAGCGCGTCGGCGACGGCGACGCCGGACCCAACACCGGCGGAATGGGCGCGTACACGCCGCTTCCGTGGCTGCCGCAGTCGATGGTCGATCGGATCGTCGACGAGGTGTGCGAACCCGTCGCCGCGGAACTGGTCCGGAGGGGCACGCCGTTCTCCGGTCTGCTGTACGCCGGCCTGGCGATCGGCTCCGACGGGCCCGCAGTGGTCGAGTTCAACTGCCGCTTCGGCGACCCCGAGACACAGGCGGTGCTCGAACTGCTCGAATCGCCGCTGGGCGAGGCGCTGGCCGCGACCGCTCGCGGTACGCTCGCCGATCTGCCGCCGGTGCGGTGGCATGACGGTGCGGCCGTGGTGGTGGTCCTCGCGGCGGAGAACTACCCGGGCCGCCCCCGGACCGGCGACGCGATCACCGGCGCCACAGCCGAAGGCGTGCTGCATGCGGGAACAGCGGTCTCCGCCGACGGTCGGATCGTCTCCTCCGGGGGGCGTGTGCTGTCGGTGGTCGGCCGCGGCGCCGATCTGGCGTCCGCGCGGGCGCAGGCCTACGAGCGGCTGGCCGGAGTGCGGCTGCCGGGCGCGCATTTCCGGACCGACATCGGCAAGGCCGCCGAAGACGGACTCATCTCCATCTGATCGCGCCGCGTCCACCGCCCGAATGACGCGGGGTCACGCCGCTTCGCATGCCGTCGATCTATCCCGTGAGGTCGGGAGATTCGAGGGAGGCGACGATGAGGATCAGTCAATCGGTGCGAGGGGTGACCGCGGTGGCGGCGCTCGGCCTGGCATTGACCGCATGCACCACCGCCGGCACGGCGACCGACGCGGCACGCTCTGCGACCACCGCGGAGTCGACGGTGCCGAGCCAGTCGCGACACGGTTCCGCCCCGAAGCCGGATGCACAGCAGCCGACCGCACAGCAGCAGGAGACGGTCGACGAACCCGGCGTGCAGCCGCCGGCGGGGTCCGACCGGGACGTCCGGAGCACGCCCGTCGCCCAGACCACATCGGTCGCCGATACCGATTCCGATACCGACGCCGGCCGGCCGGGCAGTGGTCACGGGCTGTGCTTCGACCTGAACTCGGCGCTCGCCCGGGATGCGATCGCGACGCTGGGACCGGACTCGAACGGCGGATCGTGGGTGCCGCGGGGTGCCAGCGAGCACCCGCTGGCGCACGGCTGCGGACTGGACTGGATGCTCGTGGACGGCAGCGGATTCAACGACGCCACCTACACCTCGAGGGTTCTGCTGTTCGCCGGCGGCCAGTATCTGGGGACCGTGGAGCCGCACGAGTACTCGTACACCTCGGTCGCCGGCGACACCCTGAACTCGGTCACCGTCCGGTACCGGTGGCTGCGCGACGACGATCCGTTCTGCTGCCCGCAGGGCGGTCCGACCGATGTGACCGCGACACTGTCCGGCGGGGCAGTGGTTCGAAGCGGCCAGTTCCCGCCCTCGGTCTGACGCCGGGGCCGCTCGTCGATCTCGATCAGCGCGCGAGATTGCGGCCGAGGAACTCCACCTGATCGGGCAGCACCGACCGCCAGAACCGGTTGGTGTGTCCGCCGGGCGTGGTGGAGAAGGCGGCGGGAGGATGCAGGTCTGCGGCCCATTGCCGGGTGTAGGTGTAGAACTGGTCGGCCATGCCGATCGAGATCATCAGCGGGATCTTGCTGAACGCGTGTTGCTGCCCGAACAACGAATTGGCCTGGTAGTCGGCGTAGGAATCGAACGCCCGGGGCGGGAAGTTCGCGGGGTCGGCCCACATCGCCGGGGAACTCACGGCGATCGCCGCGACCCGCGGTGCGCCGATGAGAGCGCCGAGTCGGAGCGCGCCGTATCCGCCCATCGACCAGCCGTAGAGACCGATGCGGTCGGTCCGGAGGTTCAGCCGCTGGTCGCCGTCCAGCATCGGAATGAACTCGTCGACGATCATCGCGGCGCCGTCGGTGCCGTCGGTGCGAGCGTGGAAATAGTTGCGTGCCACGTCGACGCTCGCCACCGCGAACGGCGGGTTCCCCGCGTCCACGTACTGCTGAACCACGCCCTGGATGTTGAGCGCCTTGCTGAAGATGCTGCGCTCGTCGGTGTTCAGCGCGTGGGCCACTACGACCACCGGGAGTTCGCCGGTCACACCGTTGGGGCGGCTCACCGCCCACCGGGTGTCGCGGCCGGCCATCTTCGTCGAGACGAAGCTGCCGGTCAGTACGGGCGGATCGTTCGGGATCTCCGGGGGATCGGTCTGCACTGGAAGTCGGTCGTCGCCGCCGACGTTCGCGGCATCGCGAGGGACCAGCGGATCGGAAGTGCTGCAGGCCGCGACCCCGCCGAGCGCGGCCAGCCCGGCGACCCCGGTCAGCAGCGAACGCCGGGACAGCGCACGCCGCGACGTCGCCGAATCGTCGGCGACAGTCGCGGCGGATTGGCGGGAGGGATCGCGCAAGACCATGTCGGGAAGCGAGTCTACCGCGTGGGGCGACTCGGTTCCGACGACGAACGAGCGGTCCCTCCCAGCCCTCGGCGCTCGGACGCGGGCCGGCTCAGTGAGCGGCCGACCGCGGATCGGGGCAGGTGCAGCGGCGGTCGGCGGGGACCGGGCCCATCACGTCGGCGACGTGTTCACCACAGCCGTCCCAAGTGATCTTTCCGCACTTACCGCAGGTGACGGGGAAACACATGTCGAGTCCTTTCAGGGGGTGTCTGCTGATCGTTGACTACTGCTCGTTCAGGCGCCGGCCGACAGCGATTCGACGGCGGCGGTGAGCCTGGCGGTCGCCTCGTCCGCAACGTCGGCGAGGCCGGGGTTGTCGACCACGGTCACCATCAGTTGCGGGTTCATCGCCTCGACGATGCTGCGTCCCGGATCGTCGGTGTCGGCGCGGACGACGACGTTACAGGGCAGGAGGAGCCCGATCTGCCGCTCGGCGGTCACCGCTCGGTGGGCGAGGGGAGGGTTGCACGCGCCGAGGATCACGTAATCCTCCATCTCCGCGCCGATCTTCGTCTTGAGGGTGGCCGCCATGTCGATCTCGGTGAGGACGCCGAAGCCCTGGGCGGACAACGCTTCGCGCGTTCGGGCGACGGCCTCGTCGAGCGGGGCGTCGACGGTGGTGGAGATGGCGAGTTTCATGTCTTCCTCCGGGGTTCGGTCGGTGCGGTCGGGGCAGGGCGGGTAGTTCAGGCGAGGGTGAGGAAGAGCTTCTCGAGGGTCTCCATGTCGGGAGCGTCGTCGTTCTGGTCGCTCAGGCACTCGCGCAGGTTGGTGGCGATGATCTTGAAACCGGCGCGGTCGAGGGCGCGGGAAACCGCTGCGAGTTGCGTGACGATGTCCTTGCAGTCGCGCCCGTCCTCGATCATCGCGATCACGCCGCCCAACTGTCCCTGCGCGCGGCGCAGCCGGTTCAGTACGGCCGTGGTCGACTCGTCGTCACTGCGCATGCTGTTCTCCTGGAGTCCGGTTGAGTACCGTCTCCAGCATACCCCGAGGGGTATCTGTCGTGCACTGTCGTTTTCCGGGGGCGCCCGTCCGGGCACTACACTGCGTAGACGTGGGTAAACCTGCCATCAGCAATGTCCTGGCCAACCGTTACGCGTCTGCGGACCTCGCCGAGATCTGGTCGCCGCGCAACAAGATCGTTCTCGAGCGCCGCCTCTGGATCGCCGTGATGAAGGCGCAGCGCGACCTCGGGATCGACGTCCCCGCCGAGGCGATCGCCGACTACGAACGAGTGGTCGGCGACGTCGACCTCGATTCGATCGCCGACCGCGAGCGGGTGACCCGCCATGACGTGAAGGCGCGGATCGAGGAGTTCAACGCGCTCGCCGGTCACGAGCAGATCCACAAGGGCATGACCAGCCGCGACCTCACCGAGAACGTGGAGCAGCTGCAGGTGCTCGTCTCGCTGCGCCACGTCCGCGACCACGCCGTCGCCACCCTCGCCCGCATCACCGAGCGGGCCGCGCAGTACTCGTCGATCGTGATGGCCGGCCGCAGCCACAACGTCGCCGCGCAGGCCACCACCCTCGGCAAGCGGTTCGCCAGTGCCGCGGACGAGCTGATGACCGCGCTGACCCGCCTGGACGAGCTGATCGCGCGGTACCCGCTGCGCGGAATCAAGGGCCCGATGGGTACCAGCCAGGACATGCTCGATCTGCTCGACGGCGACGCCGCCAAGCTCGCCCGGCTCGAAGGGGAGGTGGCCCGGCATCTCGGCTTCGCGAACGCCTTCACCTCGGTGGGCCAGGTGTACCCGCGTTCGCTCGACTACGACGTCGTCTCCGCGCTCGTGCAACTGGCGGCCGGGCCGTCGTCGCTGGCCACCACCATCCGCTTGATGGCCGGCCACGAACTGGTCACCGAGGGCTTCCAGCCCGGCCAGGTGGGCAGTTCGGCGATGCCGCACAAGATGAACACCCGCAGCTGCGAGCGCGTCAACGGTCTCACGGTGATCCTCCGCGGCTACGCGTCCATGACCGGCGAACTCGCGGGCAACCAGTGGAATGAGGGCGACGTCTTCTGCTCGGTGGTCCGCCGCGTGGCGCTGCCGGACGCCTTCTTCGCGATCGACGGGCTGATGGAGACCTTCCTGACGGTCCTCGCGGAGTTCGGCGCGTACCCCGAGGTGATCGCCAACGAATTGGACCGGTACCTGCCGTTCCTCGCGACCACCAAGGTGCTGATGGCGTCGGTGCGCGCGGGCGTCGGCCGCGAGACGGCGCACGAGGCGATCAAGGAGAACGCCGTCGCCGTGGCACTCGCCATGCGCGAGGAGGGCCGCGAACCGGATCTCCTCGACCGGCTGGCCGCCGACGACCGGATCCCCCTCGACCGCGCGGCACTCGACGAGCTCATCGCCGACAAGTCCGCCTTCGTCGGTGCCGCGGAGGCACAGGTCGCCCAGGTGATCGCGAATGCCGCGGCCTGGATCGACGCGAACCCCGCCGCCGCGGCGTACACGCCCGCCCCGATTCTCTAGGAGCCCCGCATGCGTCCCACCCTCGCCGACTACCGGCACATCGCGTCGGGCAAGGTCCGTGACATCTACCAGATCGACGACGCCACGCTGCTGCTGGTCACCTCCGATCGCATCTCGGCGTACGACTTCATCCTCGACACCCCGATCCCGGACAAGGGCCGGATTCTCACGGCGGCCAGCTTCTTCTGGTTCGAGCACCTCGGGGTGCCGAACCATCTCGACGGCGGACCCGCCGACGAGCGCATCCCGGCCGAACTCGTCGGCCGGTCGATGGTCGTCAAGAAGCTGCCGATGGTGCAGGTGGAATGCGTCGCTCGCGGCTATCTGACCGGTTCGGGCCTGGCCGACTATCAGGCCACCGGCGCCGTCTGCGGCGTGCGGCTGCCCGCCGGGCTCGGCGAGGCCGACAAGCTCCCGGAACCGATCTTCACCCCGGCCACCAAGGCGGCCGTGGGTGACCACGACGAGAACGTCAGCTTCGACCAGGTGGCCGAGACGGTCGGCGCCGACCTGGCGGAACGGCTGCGCGACGCGACGCTCGACATCTACGGCCGCGGATCCCAGCTGGCCGCTGAGCGCGGAATCATCCTCGCGGACACCAAGTTCGAGTTCGGACAAGCGGCCGACGGTTCACTGATCCTCGCCGACGAAGTGCTGACCCCCGATTCCTCCCGCTACTGGGACGCCGCGACCTACGAGCCGGGCAGAGTGCAGCCGAGCTTCGACAAACAGATCGTCCGCAACTGGCTCACCGGACCGGATTCGGGTTGGGACCGCACGGGCGAACAGCGGCCGCCGGCCCTGCCCGCCGACGTCGTCGAGCGGACTCGGGCGCGGTACATCGAGGCGTACGAACGGATCTCGCAGCAGAGTTTCGCCGATTGGCCGGACGCCCAGCATGGCTGATCGGGTGGCCCCGCCGGTCGCGAAGAAGGTTCCGACGCCGCGCGTCCACCACGGTGACGTCGTCGTCGACGATTACGAGTGGATGCGCGACAAGGAGGACCCGGAGGTCATCGCCTACCTGGAAGCCCAGAACGCGTTCGTCGAGCAGGAGACCGCGCACCTGGCGCAGCTCAGGCGCGACATCTTCGGCGAGATCAAGTCGCGCGTCCAGGAGACCGACATGAGCGTGCCGACGCGCAGCGGACGCTTCTGGTACTTCACCCGGACCACCGAAGGACAGCAGTACGCCGTCAGCTGCCGCTGCCCGATCGCCTCGCCCGACGACTGGACGCCGCCCGAGGTGACTCCGGGCGTCGCGCTGCCCGGCGAGGAGATCGTCTTCGACGCCAACGCCGAGGCGAGAGGTCACGACTTCTTCAGCCTGGGCGCCACGTCCGTGAGCCACGAAGGCGACTGGCTCGCCTACAGCACCGACGTCAAGGGCGACGAACGCTACACCCTCCGCATCAGGAATCTGGTGACCGGGGAACTCCTCCCGGACACGATCGCCGGCATCGCGGCCGGCGCCACCTGGTCGCGCGATGCGAGGTACGTCTTCTACTCCACGGTCGACGACGCCTGGCGTCCCGACACCGTCTGGCGCCACGAGGTGGGATCGGCGGAGCCGGACGTGCAGGTGTTCCACGAACCCGATGAGCGCTACTGGGTGGGCATCGGCACCACGCAGAGCGAGGACTACCTCGTGCTGAGCGTGGGCTCCAAGGTGACGTCCGAGGCGCTGGTCCTGAGTGCGGACGATCCGACGGGCGAGTTCGTGTCCGTGGCGGGGCGTACCGACGGAGTCGACTACTCGGTCGAGCACGCGCGGATCGCGGGCCAGGACTGGTTCGTCATCGTCCACAACGGCGAGCGCGACGGCGTCAAGGCGATCGACTTCGCGGTCGACCTCGTTCCCGTGGGAGACTTCGGCGCGCGCCGGGAATTGATCCCGCACCGTCCCGGCCGCCGTATAGAGGACGTCGACTGCTTCCGCGACTACCTCGTGCTGTCGTACCGGGCGGACGCGCTGCCGCGACTGGCCATCGCCGACCTGCGGCGGGTGGACGGCATCCCGGCGCCCGACGACTTCGTCGAGGTGACCTTCCCCCAGGAACTGCGTTCGGCAGGGCTCGGCGCCAACGCCGAGTGGGACACCCCCCGGTTGCGGATCGTGTACACCAGCTACGTGGATCCGGCCGAGGTGTTCGACCTCGACGTCGCCACCGGTGAACGGACACTGCTGCGGAGGCAGCCGGTGCTCGGCGGGTACGACCCCGACGACTACACCGCGGTCCGGGAGTGGGCGGTGGCAGGCGACGGCACCCGGGTGCCGGTCTCGCTGGTGTTCCGCCGCGACCTCGACCGCTCCGCGCCCGCGCCGATGCTGCTGTACGGCTACGGCTCCTACGAGACCTGCCTGGACCCCGGTTTCTCGGTGGCACGGCTGTCGATGCTCGACCGTGGAATGGTCATGGCCTTCGCGCACGTGCGGGGAGGCGGCGAAATGGGACGGCTCTGGTACGAGAACGGCAAGACGCTCTCCAAGAAGAACACCTTCACCGACTTCATCGACGTCGCCCGGCACCTCATCGACACGGGCTGGACCTCGCCGGACCACCTGGTGGCAGAGGGCGGCAGTGCCGGCGGTCTGCTCGTCGGTGCCGTGGTGAACCTGGCTCCCGAACTGTTCAACGGAGTACTCGCCGCGGTGCCCTTCGTGGACGCTCTCACCTCGATCCTCGATCCGTCGCTCCCGCTGACGGTGATCGAGTGGGACGAGTGGGGCGATCCGCTCCACGATCCCGAGGTGTACGCGTACATGAAGTCGTACTCGCCGTACGAGAACGTCGCGCCGCGGCCGTATCCGGCGATCCTCGCCGAGAACTCTCTGCACGACACCCGCGTCCTCTTCGTCGAGGCCGCGAAGTGGGTGGCGCGATTGCAGGAGTGCACCACGTCGGAGAACCCGGTGCTGCTCAAGACCGAGATGACCGCCGGCCACGGCGGCGTCTCCGGCCGGTACAAGCAGTGGGAGGAGACCGCCTTCGAACTGGCCTGGATCCTCCAGCAGTCGGGGGCGCCGGCCGGTCGAGGCTGACAATCGGCCGGCAGGGTCCGCAGACGAGTGACGCCCCCGTCTCCCGGGGGCGTCACTGTCGGTCGGCTGATCGCGATCAGTGGAGCGCGACCGGCACCGGCTGCTCCTCGGTGTCGGCGGCGACCATCTTCTTGCGGGGCAGGAAGAAGGCGGGGATCAGAGTCAGGGCCACCAGCGCCGTCGCCACGATGAACGTGTTGCCGTACGTGGACGCGATGTCGGAGATCACGTTCTGGCCTGCCGCGCCGACCGCGGCGGGATCCCGCACATCGACGCCGTTCTCGATCATCGCGTTCATCGTCTTGGTCTGGTCGCCTCCGGCCTGCATGATCGCCCGCGACAGCGGGGCGAGCATGGTGGTGAAGATGACCGTGATGACGGCGGTGCCGATGGACGACGAGGTCTGCTGAATCGCGTTCATCAGAGTGGAGCCGTCGGCGATCTCCGAACCCCGCAGGGTGGCCAGCGACGCCGACATGATCGGCATCATCGTCATGCCCATGCCGAGGCCCTGGACGAACAGCGCGAGGCACAGGAACCAGTACGAGGTGTCGGTGCCCAGCGTGATGAACGCTGCCACGCCGACGGCGATGAGGACCAGGCCCGCGAGGACGAACTTGCCGGGACCGATCTTGTCGGTCATCTTGCCCGCGATCGGCATCGTCAGCATCGCGCCCAGGCCCTGCGGCGCCAGGAGCAGGCCCGCCATCAGCGTCGACTCTCCTCGCACCACGATGAAGTACTGCGGGTACAGCAGCGACGCGCCGAAGAAGGCGATCGCGAACAGCGACATCGTGATCACCGATACGCGCAGGGTGGAGTTGCGGAACAGGCGCAGGTCCAGCAGCGGGTTGGTGGTGCGGAAGGCGTGCCAGACGAAGGCGATGATCAGAATCGCGCCGACGATCATCGGGCCGTACACGCGCGGCGTGCCGAAGGTCCGCTCCTCGGCGCTCGAGGAGACGCCGAACAGGAACAACGCCAGACCGGGCGAGAGCATGAGGAGGCCGGGGAAGTCGATCTTCTTGCCGGGCTCGGCGCCGCCGCCGGGCAGCGCGAAGAAGGCGTACACGAGGGCGATGACACCGATCGGGACGTTGATCAGGAACACCCAGTGCCACGAGGCGATCTCGATCAGCCATCCGCCGAGGATCGGGCCCATGATGGGGCCGAGCAGCATCGGGATGCCGAGAACTGCCATCACCGAGCCGACGCGCTCGGGTCCGGCCGCGCGGGTCATGATCATCATGCCGATCGGCATGAGCAGACCGCCGCCGAAGCCCTGGAGCACGCGGAACGCGACGAGCGAGCCGATGTTCCAGGCCATCGCGCACAGGACCGAGCCGATCAGGAACAGGATGAGCGAGGCCATGTATACGCGTTTGGTGCCGAAACGCGATGCGGCCCAGCTGGCGGTCGGGATCACCGCGGCCAGCGCCAGGGTGTAACCGGTCATCGACCACGCGGCACCGGCCGAGGTGGTGTCGAACTCGGACATGAAGGTGGGCTGAGCGACGGCGACGACGGTCACGTCGAGGATCGACATGATCGCGCCGAGCACCACCACGCCGGCGACGATGAAGACGTCACGTCCCAGCTTGTCGCTCGCGGTCCCCGGTGGGGATGAGGTCATGAGGTTCTCTTTCTAGGTTCGTGAAGAGTCGGCGAAGGATGGGGTGGGAGGAAGCGCCTCCAGTGCGCTCGACAGCGCCGAGGCGAGGTCGCCGCGGACGTCGCCGGGAATCTCGGCGACGAGGTCGGCGAGGTCGTCGTCCCGCATCCGGAACTGAGTCGCGATCATCTCGCGCCCGTGATCGGAGAGGGACAGGCGCTTCACCCGGCGATCGCACTCGTCCTCCCTGCGGGTGACGAGATCGAGCACCACCAGCCGGTCGGCCCCGCGGCCGGCCGCGGCGAGCGACAGGCCGACGGCGTCGGCGAGTTCGTTCACCGACAGGTCGTGATCGCAGCGGGACAGGACCATCAGCATCCGGAGCTGCGAGAGGGTCATGTCGGTGGCCGCCACGCGGTCGACGGTGTTGCAGGAGGCGCGTGCCGCGACCCGCTCGAGAAATGCCACAAGAGCTCGGGTGCAGGCCTCGACGGAAGTATCGGATTCGGACACCTCGAAGAACTTACGCTGGCGCAACTATTGCTGCAACGCAATGAGTGGTGAGTTGCCTCACCGGTGTTTAGGCTGTGGGACATGGGTCACTCCAACATCAAAGACATCCCCGTCCGTGCCCTCGACGGCAGCGATTTCAGCCTCGCCGGCCTGCCCGGCCCGCTGCTCGTGGTGAACGTCGCCTCCAAGTGCGGTCTCACTCCGCAGTACACGGCGCTCGAACAGTTGCAGAAGGACTACGGTCCCCGCGGGCTCACCGTGGTCGGCGTCCCGTGCAATCAGTTCATGGGTCAGGAGCCCGGCAGTGCCGACGAGATCGCGACCTTCTGCTCCACCACGTACGGCGTCACTTTCCCGCTGCTGGAGAAGACCGACGTGAACGGCGCCGATCGGCATCCGCTGTACGCCGCGCTGACCCAGACACCCGACGCGGACGGCGAATCCGGCGACATCCAATGGAACTTCGAGAAGTTCCTCGTCGACGCCGACGGCACGGTGCTGCGCCGCTTCCGTCCGCGCACCGAACCGGGCTCCCCGGAAGTGATCGGGGCCATCGAGGCGGCGCTCAGCGACGCCTCTTGAGCCAGGTAGAGTAGGCGCGTAACCGTTCTGCCCGCGTGGGTGGGACATTCGAGACCATCGGTGTGAGGAGCAGTGCCCGAATGGCGCGTGTAGTGGTCGATGTGATGCCCAAGGCCGAGATCCTGGACCCGCAGGGCCAGGCCATCGTCGGAGCGCTGGGGCGCCTCGGATTCGCGGGCGTGGCAGACGTCCGTCAGGGCAAGAGGTTCGAGCTGGAGGTGGACGGCACCGTCGACGACGCCGCCCTCGAGCGGATCGCCGAAGAGCTCCTGACCAACACGGTCATCGAGAACTTCAACGTCACCCGCGTCGCGGAGTAGCGGCCACATGACTGCTCGCATCGGAGTCATCACCTTCCCCGGCACCCTCGACGACGTCGATGCCGCTCGCGCGGTCGACGCGGCCGGCGGCGAGGCCGTGAGCCTGTGGCACGGCGACGCCGACCTCAAGGGGGTCGACGCCGTCGTCGTTCCCGGCGGCTTCTCGTACGGCGACTACCTGCGCTGCGGGGCCATCGCCAAGTTCGCCCCGGTGATGGGCGAAGTGGTGGAGGCCGCTCAGCGCGGCATGCCGGTCCTGGGGATCTGCAACGGTTTCCAGATCCTCTGCGAGGCCGGGCTCCTGCCGGGAGCGCTCACCCGCAACGAGGGACTGCACTTCATCTGCCGGGACCAGTGGCTCCGTGTGGAGTCGAACACCACGGCGTGGACCTCGCGCTACGAGGTCGGCGCTGAGATCCTCATTCCCCTGAAGTCGGGCGAGGGACGCTACGTCGCCTCCCAGCGCCAACTCGAAGAACTCAAGGGTGAGGGCCGGATCGCGTTCACGTATGCCGGCGACAACCCGAACGGTTCGAGCCTGGACATCGCGGGCATCGCGAGCGCCGACGGTCGCGTGGTGGGTCTCATGCCGCACCCGGAGCACGCCATCGAGGCGCTCACCGGCCCCAGCGACGACGGTCTCGGTCTCTTCTACTCGGCACTGGACGCGGTGCTCGCGGCCGTCTGATGACGGTCGACACGACTGCGACGGCGGCGGGGCTCGGTGACTTCATCGACGCCTCGCCGTCGCCTTTTCACGTCTGCGCGACCGTCGCCGCGACCCTGGACGCCGCTGGGTATCAGCGGCTGTCGGAGACCGATTCCTGGGCCGGACCGGACGGAGCCGCGTCGAATCCCGCCTCGGGCAGGCACTACGTGGTCCGCGGCGGCTCGATCATCGCCTGGGATGCCTCGGCCGCCGCTGACGACCCGCGCTTCCGGATCGTGGGCGGCCACACCGACAGCCCCAACCTGCGCGTCAAGCAGAATCCCGATCGCGTCAGCGCGGGTCTGGCGACCGTCGCGCTGGAACCGTACGGCGGCGCCTGGCTGAACTCGTGGCTCGACCGCGACCTCGGTCTGTCGGGCCGGCTGGCCTACGACGCCGGCGGAACGGTGGCCTTCGAGCTGGTCCGGATCGACGAGCCCATCCTGCGCATCCCTCAGTTGGCGATCCATCTGTCGGAGGACCGCAAGGGCGTGAGCCTGGACCCGCAGCGGCATGTCGACGCGATCCGCGGCGTCGGAGAGGCGCAGCCACTGCTGGCCTTCGTCGCGGACCGTGCCGGGCTCGACGCCGACGCGGTGCTCGGCTGGGAGTTGATGACGCACGACGTCGCGCCGTCGCGGATCGTCGGTGCGGCGGGGGATCTCCTGAGCGCGCCGCGACTGGACAATCAGGGCACCTGCTACGCCGGACTGCGCGCACTGCTCGACGCGGGATCGGGCGAGCGGTCGGGTGCGATCTCGATGCTGGCGCTGTTCGACCACGAAGAGGTCGGCTCGGGGTCGGAGCGCGGGGCGTCGTCGGACTTCCTCGTGACGGTGTGCGAACGGATCGTCGCCGCGTCCGGAGGTGATCGCGACGACTTCCTCCGCACGATGGCCGCCAGCGTCTGCGTGTCGGGCGACATGGCGCACGCGACGCATCCCAACTACCCCGATCGCCACGAACCGTCGCACCGCATCGCGGTCAACGGCGGTCCGGTGCTCAAGGTGAATCAGAATCTGCGGTACGCCTCCGACGCCATCGGCGAGGCCGAGTTCGCGCTGGCGTGCCGAGACGCCGGCGTGCCGCTGCAGCGATACATCCATCGCGCGGACCTCCCGTGCGGTTCGACGATCGGGCCGCTCACCGCCACGCGTACGGGGCTGCTGACCGTCGACGTCGGCGCACCTCAGCTCGCGATGCACAGCTGCCGCGAGTTGATGGGAGCCGACGACGTTCCGATGTATTCGGCGGCGTTGGCGGCCTTCCTGCGTCGGTAGCCGCCCGGGGCTCAGTTCAGTGCGGCCTCGATGACCTCGGTGAACGGTGTGCCGGGTCGGCCTCGGAGGTCGGCCAGATCCGTCGAATCGGAGTCGAGGGCGCCCTTGCCCGCCCCGGTGTCGGAATCGGCGAGGACGGCGGCGAATCCGGCCGGAACGCCGGCCGATTCCAGCGCCGCGGCGTATTCGGCCTCCGGGAGATCCCGGTAGGTCACCGGGCGACCGGAGACCGCCGCGAACGTCGCCGCGATGTCGGCGTACGTGAGGTGCTCGGCGCCGGCGAGTTCGTACACCGCGCCCGCCGGAGCGTTGATCAGCGCCGCGGCAGCGGCGTCGGCGTAGTCGGCACGCGCCGCGGGTGCGACCACACCGTCTCCGGCGCTGCCCGCGAAGACTCCCGACTCGACGGCGGGCGCCAGCGAGCGCGCATAGTTCTCCGTGTACCAGCCGTTGCGCAGCAGCACCGTGTCAATACCGCTCGCCGCGAGGAGCTTCTCGGTCTCGCGGTGTTCGTCGGCCAGGACGAGCGGTGACGAATCGGCGCGCAGGATGCTCGTGTAAGCGATCAGGCCGACCCCGGCGTGCGTGGCCGCTTCGATCACGTTGGTGTGTTGCGGCAGGCGTCGACCCACCTCCGAACCGGACACCAGCAGCAGCTTGTCGACGCCCGCCAGCGCGGTGCGCAGGGCCGGCGGATCGGCGTAGTCGGCGACGCGCACGGTGACGCCCGCAGCCGCCAGGCCGCTCGCCTTCGTCTCGTCGCGGACCACGGCGACGATGTCGGAGGCCGTGACGCCTCGCTCGATCAAGGAGTGGACGGCGGCGGAGCCGAGTCCGCCGGTCGCGCCGGTCACTGCGTACCTGGTCATGGGGAGTCCTCTCGTGGTCGGCGTAATGATGACGCCGATGAATTTGCGCTGTCAATTCATCATGCACTTACTAATAGTAATGTGCAATGGTGATGGTAAGCACATAGCGTCCAGGAGGGTAGAATGGCCGCATGAACGACGCGCAGCCCACGGAGAACATCGTCGACCCGTCTCTCGAGGCCGACGTCTTCTCGCGGAACTGCTCCTCGCGCGAGATCCTCCAGAACGTCACCAGCAGGTGGGGCCTGCTCGCACTGGTGGCGCTGCTCGACGGCGAGCTCCGGTTCAACGCGCTCCGCAGGCGGGTGGACGGCGTCAGCGAACGAATGCTGTCGGTGACCCTGCAATCGCTCGAGCGAGACGGCTACGTGCGGCGGGAGATGCTGCAAGCCATTCCGCCGCGGGTGGAGTACTCGCTCACCGAGGCGGGCACGCAGGTGGCGCAGCGGCTCTCCGGGTTGATCGAACTCGTGGAGGCCCAGGTGGACGAGGTCGCCGGGGCGCGTGCCGCCTACGACGGGCGCTGAATCCGCGTCGATGTCAGTTCGGTCGCAAGGCGGTGAGTGTCGCGCCCTCGCTCAGCACGATGTAGCCGTCGACGTCACGGGCCGATCCCAGCACAGTCCGGTTCCAGAGCTGCGCGCCCGAGTCGATGTCGTAGGCCGTCAACTGGTTGGGGTTCGCGAACACGGCCACATCGTCGGAGGCGCCCACGCAGGAGGAGGCGTCGATGGCGGCGTCGGGATCATCGAGCGCCGGGGGCGGCATCGCGCCGCGCCGCGCACCGTCGGCGAGGTCGAAGAACACGCGTGAGCGATCCTTGCGCGCCACTGACAGCACTCGGCCGCACGGCCGGGCGTTCGCCTTCGACAGTTCGGGATCTCCGATCTGCCAGAGCCCGTCGCCGGTCGCCGGATCGACGATCTCGTAGTGCCCGGCGGCGTCGAGAGACGACCCCTCGCCGGCGGGGGCGATCACCGGGAGCGTCGACGGTCCGCGGAGCACACGCATGCGCCGCGCCGTTCCGACGGCCTCGTCGCTGACGCCGGCCTCGGTGAAGGGATGGAACGAGACCGACTCGGCGCCGTACGCCGTGTCGGTCACCGCGATGCCGGATTCGAAGACGTCCACCGTGCACTGGGTGCAGGAGATCCGGTCGGTACCGTCGGCGGGGTCGATGACGTGATGTGCGTCGTCGGAGGTGTCGACGATGAGAGCGCCGTGCGCCTTGCGGACCTCGGCGGCGCCGGCGAAGGTGCGGCTCCACGCGGTGGCGCCGTCCGGTGATCGCAGACTGACCTGGTAGCCGCTCTGATTGACGTGCACGAAGTCGGGACCCAGGCCGAGAACCGCGGCGGTGTCGTCGCCGTCGGCGGTGCGGGTGAGGGATCCGTCGTGTTGATCGACGAGGTAGAACCCGTTCTCCGGCCCGTCGATGCGCAACCGAACGGCGCAGCCGATCTGACGGCGGTCGTTGATCGAGCAGTCGCCGAAACCCGCGTCGACCGGGGAGTTCCACTGCGGCTCGCCCGACCGTGCGTCGATGAGCATGAACTCGTGCTTGATGCCGACCGGGTACGAGATCAGCCAGCGGTGGCCGTCGGTGGCCGCGACCGTCGCCGGCCCGCTCATCCCCGGCAGCGTGCCGTCGTCGAGCGTCCACGCCGCGTCGGGTTCGGCGGAGTACGAGCGCAGCACGCCTTCGATGGAGGCGTCCGGTGCGGATTCCGGGGTACCGGACAGGACCACCCCGGCGGTGACGACCAGCGCCGCGGCGCCGAGGGCTGCGACCGCCGCCATGCCTCCGGGCAGGTGTGACAGGCGGCCCGCGAACGAGGAGCGCGAGGACATGCAAGACAGTCAATCACGGGCTCCGGCCGGGTGGTCGGAGCACCGTTCGCTCAGGGCGTATCGGGCCGGGAACATCCCCCTTGAGCGTTGCGTTGTCAACCACAGAACCCCGTCGCAGTACACAGCCGAGGACTGAGGACAGATGTAACTGCCTCGTCGCCTCCCGGGACCACTACAGTGGAGGCAGGGCTGGTCGCCGGAGTACGTCACACTTTCGTGACAGCGGCCGGGGCGCAAGCAATAGAGGGAGAACAATGTTCGAACGGTTCACCGACCGCGCACGCCGGGTTGTCGTCCTGGCGCAGGAAGAAGCGCGGATGCTCAACCACAACTACATCGGTACCGAGCACATCCTCCTGGGACTCATCCACGAGGGTGAAGGCGTCGCGGCGAAGGCGCTCGAGTCGCTCGGCATCTCGTTGGAGGCGGTTCGCAGCCAGGTCGAGGAGATCATCGGCCAGGGCCAGCAGGCGCCGTCGGGTCACATCCCGTTCACTCCGCGCGCCAAGAAGGTGCTGGAGCTGAGTCTGCGCGAGGCCTTGCAGCTCGGTCACAACTACATCGGCACCGAGCACATCCTGCTGGGTCTCATCCGCGAGGGCGAAGGCGTCGCCGCGCAGGTGCTGGTGAAACTGGGCGCCGACCTGAACAAGGTCCGCCAGCAGGTGATCCAGCTCCTCTCGGGCTACCAGGGCAAGGAGCCGGCCGAGGCGGGTACCGGCGCGCGGTCGTCGGAGTCGGGCACACCGTCGACCTCGCTGGTCCTCGATCAGTTCGGCCGCAATCTCACGACCGCCGCGAGCGAGGGCAAGCTCGATCCGGTGATCGGCCGTGAGAAGGAGATCGAGCGGGTCATGCAGGTCCTCTCGCGCCGCACCAAGAACAACCCGGTGCTCATCGGTGAGCCCGGCGTCGGCAAGACCGCCGTGGTCGAGGGGCTGGCGCAGGCGATCGTCAACGGCAACGTCCCGGAGACGCTCAAGGACAAGCAGCTCTACACGCTCGACCTCGGGTCGCTGGTCGCGGGCAGCCGCTACCGCGGCGATTTCGAGGAGCGCTTGAAGAAGGTGCTGAAGGAGATCAACACCCGCGGCGACATCATCCTGTTCATCGACGAGTTGCATCAGCTCGTCGGCGCGGGCGCAGCCGAGGGCGCGATCGACGCCGCCAGCATCCTGAAGCCGAAGCTGGCGCGCGGCGAACTGCAGACCATCGGTGCCACCACTCTGGACGAGTACCGCAAGTACATCGAGAAGGACGCCGCGCTCGAGCGCCGCTTCCAGCCGGTGCAGGTCGGCGAGCCGTCGGTGGAGCACACCATCGAGATCCTCAAGGGTCTGCGCGACCGCTACGAGCAGCACCACAAGGTGTCGATCACCGACGGTGCCCTCGCGGCTGCGGCCACCCTCGCCGATCGGTACATCAACGACCGCTTCCTGCCGGACAAGGCCATCGACCTCATCGACGAGGCCGGCGCGCGGATGCGCATCCGCCGGATGACCGCTCCGCCGGACCTGCGCGAGTTCGACGACCGCATCGCCGAAGCGCGCAAGGAGAAGGAATCGGCGATCGACGCCCAGGACTTCGAGAAGGCGGCGAGCCTCCGCGACAAGGAGAAGCAACTGGTCGCCGAGCGCGCCGAGCGCGAGAAGCAGTGGCGGGCGGGCGACCTCGACGTGGTCGCCGAGGTCAACGACGAGGAGATCGCCGAGGTCCTCGGCAACTGGACCGGTATCCCGGTGTTCAAGCTCACCGAGGAGGAGACCACTCGTCTGCTCCGCATGGAGGACGAGCTGCACAAGCGGATCATCGGCCAGGAGGACGCCGTGGCGGCGGTCTCGCGTGCGATCCGCCGTACTCGTGCCGGACTCAAGGATCCGAAGCGTCCGTCGGGCTCGTTCATCTTCGCCGGACCGTCGGGTGTCGGTAAGACCGAGCTGTCGAAGGCGCTCGCGAACTTCCTGTTCGGTGAGGACGACGCACTCATCCAGATCGACATGGGTGAGTTCCACGACCGCTTCACCGCGTCGCGACTGTTCGGAGCCCCTCCCGGCTACGTCGGTTACGACGAGGGCGGCCAGCTCACCGAGAAGGTGCGCCGCAAGCCGTTCTCGGTGGTCCTGTTCGACGAGATCGAGAAGGCCCACCCGGAGATCTACAACACGCTGTTGCAGGTGCTGGAGGACGGTCGCCTCACCGACGGTCAGGGCCGGACCGTGGACTTCAAGAACACGGTGCTGATCTTCACGTCCAACCTGGGCACGTCCGATATCTCCAAGGCTGTCGGCATGGGCTTCAGCAAGGACGACGGCCGCGGTTCCAACTACGACCGGATGAAGCAGAAGGTCAACGACGAGCTCAAGAAGCACTTCCGGCCTGAGTTCCTCAACCGCATCGACGACATCATCGTCTTCCACCAGCTGACGCAGGACGAGATCATCAAGATGGTCGACCTGATGATCGGCCGCGTGGAGGCGCAGTTGAAGAACAAGGACATGGATCTGGAGCTGACGGAGAAGGCCAAGAACCTCCTGGCCAAGCGCGGATTCGACCCGGTGCTGGGTGCGCGGCCGCTGCGCCGCACCATTCAGCGCGAGATCGAGGACCAGCTGTCGGAGAAGATCCTCTTCGAGGAGATCAAGGCCGGCCAGATCGTCGTCATCGACGTCGAGGGCTGGGACGGAGAGGGAACGGGCGAGGACGCCACGTTCACCTTCACCGGATCCGACCGCCCGCGGGCGATCCCGGATGCCCCGGCGGAACTGACCGAGGCAGCCGACGGCGAGGCGGGCTGACAACCGTCTGATACAGAATTTCGGCTCCCGCACGGGTCTCACAGACCGGTGCGGGAGCCGAAATTTTTGCGTCCGCGGCCTTACGATGATGCGAAAGCCGCGACATCAGTCGCAGACATCAGGGGAGCTCATGACTTTCGGACAGCAGCCGTTCCAACCTCCGCAGCCGCCGCCCGCACAACCCGCCTCACCGGTGGCCGCGTTGCTGGCACCGACGGCGCCGCCGTCGTCGACTCGGACGATCGTGGGTGCTGTCGCCGCTGTCGGGGCTCTCGTTCTCATTGTCTGCAGCTTCTTGGCGTGGGTCTCGGGGTCCGCTAAGAGCGAGCAGAGCCTCGGTACGGCGAGGATCGCCGTGGGAATGGACTTCACGGTGACCGGCATGGGCTCCGGTGACGCGTCGTTGTACGTCATCGAAGCGCCCGACATCGCCCGCGCCGCGATGGAGAACCAGATCTCGGCGCAAGAGGACTCGTTCTCCTCCGATGCCGATGAGAAGGCGAAGAAACCGGGTATCTGGATGATCGTCTTCGGAGTCATCGTCGCGGTGGGCGCGGTGCTGCTGCTGATCGGGCGCTACTCCGGCATCGGCGCGCTGGTGGCCGCGGTGGGCGGTCTCGCGGCCACGATCGCGGGCATCGTGTTCGTCGCCGACCCGACGGGCGCGGTCGGGATGAAGACGAGCAGCGAGATGCCGCCCGGCGCCGAACTCGGCGCTGCGTACGGGTTGTGGCTCGTGCTCGCGGGCGCGTTGGTGACGTTGGCGGCGGGGGCCGCTGCGGTGCTGCTCACGATCCGTCCGGGCCTGTTCGGCGGTAAGCCCGCCGCAGGCGCTGCAGGTCCGGCACAGTCTTTCGGCCAGCCCCAGTATGGGCAGCCCCAGTACGGGCAGCCCCAGCAGCCCGGACCCCAGCAGCCGGGACCGGGGCACTACGGGCAGCCGCAGCAGGGCTACGGACAGGCTCCGGGTGGATTCCCGCCGCCGCAGCCCGGCCCGTACCCGCCGGTGCAGCCGCCGCAGCCGGGCGCGTATCCGCAGCAGCCGCCGCAGACACCGCCGCACGGACAGGGTGGCGTTCCGCCGCAGCAGTAGAGCCCGGACGTCTGATGACGAACCGGGGGTGGGATTGCTTACACGGAACGGCGACAACCGGATCCGATTAGGGAATTCCACAGCTGGATATGTGAAACTCTCCTCCATGCGCTCTTCGGTCAATCGTCCCGCGGCGGTCGCCGCTGTGGTCGTCGCGGTCGTGGTGACCGCGGTGGTCGGATTCGCCCTGTCGAACTCCCGGGGAGCGGCCGGCCCGAGCTCGGCATCGGTGGTCGGAACGGCAGGTCGTACCGCGCCGCCGGTCAACTACGTCGCGATGGGCAGTTCCTTCGCGGCGGGCCCGGGTGAGGGGCCGGTGGTCGATCGGCGTTGCCTCCGAACCGGCGACAACTATCCGCACCAGGTGGCCGCACGGCTCGGTATGCGCCTGATCGACGTGACATGCTCGGGTTCCACCGCGGCGGAACTGGTCACCGGACCGGTGCGTAAGCACGGCAAGATCCGTCCGCAGGTGGAGGCCGTCGATCACAACACCCGCTTGGTCACCATCACGACGGGCGGCAACGACATCGACTTCGTCGGCCGCATCATCGCTCAGGCCTGCAATAACATGCGTGCGCTCGGACTGGCTCACTGCGGGTCGGGACGGATGCCTCCGCCGCCGCCCGGCCCGGCCGACTTCGGCCGTCTCGAGCAGTCGCTGGTGAACGCGGTGGAAGCGGTGCGGGCGCGCTCTCCGCTGGCTCGCGTGGTGCTCGTCGACTACACGCCGGTGGTGGCGATCGATGCACCGCCCTGCCAACTGTTGCCGCTGCTGCCGTGGGAGGTGGAGCAGGACGCCCAGATCGCCGCTGAGATGTCCGCGGTGAATCAGCGGGTCGCCGACCGTACCGGCGCCCAGCACGTCACGACCGCCTCGCTCGCGCCCCTGCATTCGGCCTGCGCGGCCGAACCGTGGATCCGCGGCTACGGCAACAAGATGGTGTTTCATCCGAATGCCGCGGGAAAGACCGGCATCGCCGATCTCGTGGCCGCGGCCGTGCGTTGACTCGTGATGACCACGATGTGGGCGCACCCAGCGTGAACGCCCGGGGGAAGCGGGAACTGCCCGTTCAGTGAAGAACGTTCAGCGAAGAAGGACCCCGGCTCGCCGAGCCGGGGTCCTTCTCGATGCAGTGGATCAGGCCGTCAGGGACGCGCGGGCTTCGCGTCGTGCGCCGCGTTGCTCTGCTTGACGCCCACGACGATCGCGGAGAGCAGCAGCAGCGCGCTGGTCGCCGTGATCAGGACGCCGAGTTCGGTGTTCACCGACTCGTACACGCCGAACCCGATCGTTCCGCCCACCACTGCGACGAACGACGACCGGCCCCAGCGCTGGATGCGCCAGTCGATCCGTTCGCGTCCGGTGGTGATGAGGCTGATCGGACTGCGGCGGAGTACCTCGACGAGGTAGACGGTGCCGAGAACGGTGACGAGGTAGGTCAGCAGGAGATTGATCCACAGCGGGGCGTCGAGGTGCTCGCGTGAGCTGACCAGGACGGTCGAGAGCACGATGACGTGCGCCAGATAGATGCCGAACGACCGGTCCGCGGCGGTTCGCATGAACCTGTCGGCGATCGAGCCCGAGCTCCGCCTGTCCTGCCAGATGGTTCCGCAGACGTACAGGATCACGATGATCGCGACGAAGGCGAACGCGTTGTGCACCATGAAGACGTTGGTGGCGCGGAACATCTCTTCGCCCTGGTCGACGTTGTAGACGAAGTACACCAGGGTCACGATGATCGTCACGAGGGCGACGAGCACCAACGGCCGGCGGAAGCGCCTCATGAAGCCGCTGAAGGCCTCGTAGTGATACGCGGCCAGGCAGCCCGCGAGGATGAAGAACTGATACGGGAACAGCGTGACGCCGAGGTAGCGCCAGATCAGGCCGGGCACACCGCTCTCGAAGAAGGAGAGCGGCGGACGCACCATGTGGAACAGCAGCCAGATGTGGAACGTCAGGCTGGCCGCGAGCAGGTACCGGTGGTATCCCCAGGTCCGCTTCAGAACCCACAGGACCGCCGGGAACACCAGATAGATCTGCATGCTCACGGACAGGAAGTACAGGTGGTAGGCGGCGTTGCCGGTGATCAGGTCGTACGCGAGACTCTTGAGTGCGAGGCGCTCGGAGGCGCCGTCGGTGAAGATGCCGCGGATCGCGTCCCAGCCGCCCTGCTGGTAGTGGCGATTGGTCCAGTAGAACAGCGACCACACCACGAAGGGCAGGCCGATCAGCTTGTAGCGTCTGCGCCAGAAGGTCGGTGCGTGCAGTTCGCGGTTGCGGTACTGGTAGGTGAGGACGAAGCCGGTGAGCGCGAAGAAGCAGTAGCGCGTGTACCGCAGGAGCAGACCCAGACCCTGGGCCGCCATCGCCGTCGCGGGGGCGAGCCCCAGGATGACGTGGTCGAGGATGACGCCGCCGAAGGTGAAGAGACGGACGAAGTCGATCTGGTAGAGATGCCCGTCTTTCTTCTTCTTGACGGGGGCCGGCACCTCAGCGGTGTCCGCGGGCTGCGGTGTCTGCGTGTCCGTCGGCGCCGAAGGCTCCTCGATTGCGTCGGGCCGACGCTCGGGCGCGTCGTCGATCTTCGGTTGGGCGTTTACCACCTGGCTACCCTGTCTTGTCGTTCATTCACCTGGCTCTGGTGCTGCTGCTGTGGCGAGGGTACTAGCCCAGGCTGGGTAAACACACATCAGCAACGGCGTCGATGTCCGTTCGGTCACGTTCGCCGGGCCCGTCCCTGGGGATTTGCAACGTTCTGATTCCGAAACGTCCGCCCAGGGTTTCGGTATGTCGGCCATGACGGGATACTCTGTGACAGAAGTGATTGGTGGGGCAAAAGGGGTTTGCAGTGCGACGATTCAGTTCACGAGCCGCGGTGGTCGCGGGAGTCTGCGCTCTCTTCTTGACGGGCGCCGGGGTGGCCTCGGCCGATCCGGCGACGTCCGCACCGAAGGAACCCGCCACGGCTCAGCTTCCCGCGCGTGTCGTGTCGCTGACGAACGTGGCACCCCAGGAGTCACTCCTGGAGGTGTACTCCGCCGCGATGGGGCGGACTATCTCGCTCAACGTGCTCCGGCCCGAGGACGATGCCCCGGCGCCGGTCCTGTATCTGCTCAACGGTGCGGGAGGCGGCGAGGACAGCGCCACCTGGCGCGCCAAGACCGACTACAAGAAGTTCTTCGCCGATAAGCGGGTCAATGTCGTGACGCCGGTGGGCGGGGCCTTCTCGTACTACACGGACTGGCAGCGCGACGATCCCGTGCTGGGCCGGAACAAGTGGCAGACCTTCCTCACGGAGGAACTGCCGCCGCTGGTCGACAAGGCCTTGAACACCAGCGGTGCGAACGCGATCGCGGGCATCTCCATGTCGGGGACCTCGGTGTTCAACCTCGCGATCGCGGCGCCCAAGCTGTACCGGTCGGTGGCTGCGTACAGCGGATGCGCACGGACCAGCGATCCGCTGGGCCAGGCGTACATCCGCACCGTCATCGGCGACCGCGGCCGCGGTGACATCACCAACATGTGGGGACCGCTCGACGGGCCGGGATGGCGGGCCAACGACCCCTACCTGCACGCGGCGGCACTGCGCGGTGTGAAGGTTTACATGACCTCCGGCAGCGGACTGCCGGGCCGGTACGACACCCTGGATGCGAGACTGATCAAGGGGGACCCGGCGGTTCTGGTGGATCAAGTGGTGATGGGCGGCGTCATCGAGGCCGCGGTCCGCAGCTGCACCGTGCAGATGGAGCAGGCGCTCAAGACGGCCGGCGTCGACACCGAGGTGATCTCGCGGCCGCTGGGCACCCACTCCTGGGAGTACTGGCAGCAGGATCTGCACACCACGTGGCCGATGATCGCCAAGGATCTGGGAACGGCCTGATCGGCACGAGTGTGTGACGCGGTGTCAGTCGCGGTCGAGTAGCAATCGGACGGTCAGTTCCATCCGGTTGGTGACGTCGGTGGCCGAGGCGCGCCGGGTCAGCCACTGCACCAGATTCGACATCCACACGTCCGAGATGACGCGGGCGATCGCGAGATCCTGGGCGGTCGGCTCGGCAGCCGGGTCCGCGTCGTCGATCATCGCGCCTGCGAGCAGTCGGTCGATGATGGTGGCGACTCGGTTGACCTCGCTGGTGGCCGAGGCGTCGGCGAACATGAAGGCCCGCGTCATCGCTTCGGTGAGCAGCGGATCCTTCTGCATCGCGAACGTGATCATGTCGAGGACGAAGCGCAGTCGCTCCACGGCGGTGTCACCCTGCAGGACGCTGCGGTCGGCGCGCGACTCCACCTTCTCGAGTTCGCGGGCGAGTGCGGTCACCAGCAGGTGCACCTTGGACGGGAAATAGCGGTACAGCGTGCCGACGGCCACGTCGGCCTTGTCGGCGACGGCTCGCATCTGGACGGCGTCGTATCCACCCTTCGATGCGAGCGCCAGGGTGGCGTCGAGGATGCGCCTGCGTCGTTCACGCTGTGCGGCGGATCCGACCTCGGCACCGGACAGTTGAGCGGGGGCTGGAGGCGGCGCCGGCATATCGGTCTCGGTCTTCGTCGTTCCCGCGCCAGCCATAGGTTTCCGTCTCCTCCGTTACGTCACGTCCATCGGCCGCCAGTTGGCAGCCGCCCTCCGATGGTGTACACCCAATGGATATTAGAACAGGTTCTAATTGACGTTACCAACAGAATCTCGGAGGAGGTCTCGGTGACAATCGCCACGTCAGCGGACCAAAGGGTTGTAAGTGACAGTATCGCTGCTTGGGCTCAGGCGCGCGATGTTCGCTCCGCGGTGCGGGGCGATCTCGACCACTCGGCGGACTCCTGGCGTCCGCTGTGGACGCAGATCGCGGACCTCGGGCTGTTCGCCGCCGGTGTTCCGGAGAGTGCGGGAGGTGCAGGCGGCAGCGTCGAGGACGTCGCCGTGATGTTCTCCGCCTGCGGTTCGGAGCTGGTTCCCGGTCCGCTTGCGCCGACGATGGCCGCCGGATACGTGCTGGCCACGCAGGGTGCGGAACTCGCCGACGAGGTGATGGCCGGACAGCGCCCGGTGGTGGTGCCCGCCACCGCGGTCGCCGAGTCCGCGGGCTTCGGCGTGGTCGACGGCTCAGTGGACCTCGGTCTGATCCCCGCGTACGTGTCCGACGCACTCGTCGCCGCACCGCTGACATTCGACGGCGGCACCGTGCGGTGGCGCCTCATCGATCCGGCATCGTGCCGCATGGAGACCGACGCGGTCGCCGGGCCCCTGGACGGCACGGCGGTCCCGGTGCGGGTGCGGGTGTCGGAGCTCTCGGAGGAGGAGACGCTCGCGCTGGACGACGGTGAGCTGTTCGTGGCCCTCCTGCACGTCGGCGTGATCGCCTATCAGGCCGGGGTCGCCGCGCACGTCCTGGACCTGGCGGTCGACTATGCGAAGGTCCGCACCCAATTCGGTGCGGTGATCGGGTCGTTTCAGGCGATCAAGCAGATCTGCGCGGACATGCTCTGCCGGAGCGAGCAGCTCGCCGCCGCCGCATGGGACCTCGCTCGCGCGCTCGACGACGCGCGGACCGGTACCGGTGATCAGGGTCGTGACCAGGTGGAACTGAGCAGGCTGGCGGCCGCGGTGCTGACCGCGGATCTCTCGCCCGCCAACGCGAAGGACGCCATTCAGGTCCTCGGCGGCATCGGCTTCACCTTCGAGCACGACGCGCACCTGTATCTGCGTTCCGCGCTCGCCGCGCGCATGCAGCTCGCCGCCGGGGAGCCCCAGCGCGCGGCGTTGGCCGAGCTCGGCCGTGCCGGCGGCCGCCGAGAGTTCTCGCTCGACCTCGCCGACGCCGAGGCCCGCAGGCCCGCGATCGCGGCCACCGCCGAGGCGATCGCGGCGGTACCGGAGTCGGAGCGACGCGCCGAGCTCGCTCGCACCGGATTCCTCGCCCCGCACTGGCCGGAGCCCTACGGATTGTCGGCCGATCCGGCGTTGCAGCTGCTCATCGACGCGGAGCTCGACCGGGTCGGCGTGGTCCGCCCCGACCTGGTGATCGCCGGATGGGCGCTGCCGACCATCCTGGAGCACGGCACCGACGAGCAGCGCGAGAAGTTCGTCTCGCCCACCCTCGCGGGCGAGATCCGCTGGTGCCAGCTGTTCAGCGAACCCGAGGCGGGCAGCGATCTCGCATCACTGCGCACGCGCGCGGTCCGCACCGACGGCGGCTGGCTGCTGACCGGACAGAAGATCTGGACGTCGGAGGCGCACATGTCGCAGTGGGCGGTGTGCCTGGCGCGGACCGATCCGGACGTGGCCAAGCACAAGGGCATCACGTATTTCCTGGTCGACATGTCGGCACCGGGCATCGACATCCGTCCGCTGCGGGAGCTGACCGGCCGGGCGATGTTCAACGAGGTCTTCCTCGACAACGTTTTCGTGCCCGATTCCATGGTGGTCGGCGACGTCGGAAACGGCTGGCGCCTGGCGCGCACCACCCTCGCCAACGAGCGTGTCGCCATGGGCGGGTCCGGGCTGGGCAAGGAGGTGGATGCGCTGCTCCGGCAACTCGACAGCAGCGGCGTCGAACTGACCGGGGCCCAGACGCTCGAACTGGGCCGGATCATCGCCGACGCCCACATCGGACGGGTGCTCGACGCGCGGTCGGTGGCTCAGCGGCTCAGTGGCACCGACCCGGGCGCCACGTCGAGTGTCCGGAAACTGATCGGTGTGGTGCACCGGCAGTCGGTGCCCGAGTTCGCCACCGATCTGCTGGGGTGCGAGGGGCTGGGCGCGACCGCCGCCACCGACCTGCTGCTGCTGAATCGCTGCCTCTCGATCGCCGGTGGAACCACCCAGATCCTGAAGAACGCAGCGGCTGAACGGATTCTAGGTCTACCCCGCGGGTGAGCGGGAAACGCGTCGACAACGGCACGAAAATCGCAGGGCATCGGCAAGATGTGACACCGGTCTCTGGGTCTCTGATAAACTAGAACAAGTTCTAATACTGCTGGAGGAGGAGCCGGGTGGATTTCACCCTGGAGCCCACCGCTGCTGCGGTCCGCGACGTCGCCGACGAGGTGATGCGCCGACTGCAGCCGGACTGGGAGAGCAAGTTCACCGAAGGAGCCGGCGGCTTCGATGCCGCCGCATGGGAGGCGCTCACCGGAGCCGGAGTCACCGTGCTTCCGCTGCCCGAGTCGCTCGGAGGCGACGGGCTGGCGATCGATTCGCTGGTGCCGCTGCTGACCCGCGCGGGTCACGACGCCGTCGTGGCTCCGCTGATCGGGACCCTGGTCTCCGGACTGGTGCTGGCTCGGTCGTCCTCGGCGGCCGAGCACGCTCGCGCCATCGCCGAGGGCGGCTGGCACGCCGTCGCGATCGGCGAACGGGGTCGCGCACTGGGTGAGGCCCCGACGGTCACGCTCACCGACACCGTCGACGGGGCCCGGCTCGACGGCGTCAAGACCGGCGTGCTCGCGGCCGAAGGCGCATCGGCGCTGCTGGTGGTGGCCGACAGAGGCGTCGCCGTGGTGACGCCCGACGCCGCCGGCGTCGAGATCAGCCGCACCGCCGCGTCGTCGGGCTGGGGCGAGTACACGGTCGTGTTCGACGGTGTCGCCGTGCCGCACTCGCACGTCGTCGCCGACGATCCCCGCCCGGCCGTCGACGCGTACCGGGCGCTGTTCGCCGCGTACGTCGACGGACTGGTGGCCGGTGCTGTCAAGCGGACCGCCGAGCACGTCTCGACCCGCCACCAGTTCGGCAAGCCGATCGCCGGATTCCAGGCCGTCGGCCAGCAGTTGGCGGACGTCTATGTGATCTCCCGGACCATGAATCTGGTCGCCACGGCGGCGGCGTGGGACATCGCGAACGGAGTCGATCCCGAGCAGGATCTCGCCACGGCGATGTATTGGATCGCCGCCGAACTGCCGGCCACTCTGCGCACCATGACGCACCTGCACGGGGGCGTCGGCGTGGACGTGACCTACCCGCTGCACCGCTACTTCTCACTGGTCAAGGACGCCGCTCGTCTGGCGGGCGGCGCACACGCCACGCTCGACAAGCTGGCCGACGAGACCGTTCCCGCCGGACAGGAGGCGCTCGCATGTTCGTAGCGTTCACCGACGAGCAGATCGCCTTGCGCGACGAATTGCGCGCCTACTTCGCCGGCCTCATCAGCCCGGACGAGGAGCGCACGATGCGCACCGAGCGGCACGGTCCGAGCTACCGCAACGTCATCTCCCGCATGGGCGCCGACGGCTGGCTCGGTGTCGGCTGGCCGAAGGAGTTCGGCGGCAAGGGCTTCGGCGAGATCGAACAGCAGATCTTCACCAATGAGGCGGTGCGGGCCGACGTTCCGCTGCCGTCGGTGACTCTGCAGACTGTCGGCCCCACCCTGCAGCGTTACGGGACTCAGGAGCAGAAGGACTTCTTCCTGCCGAAGATCCTCGCCGGCGAGGTGCACTTCGCGATCGGCTACACCGAACCCGACGCCGGTACCGACCTCGCCTCGCTGACCACGCGGGCCGTCGTCGATCCGGCCACCGGCGACTACATCGTGAACGGTCAGAAGATCTTCACCACCGGCGGCCACGACGCCGATTACATCTGGCTCGCCTGCCGCACCGATGCCGAGGTGCCGAAGCACAAGGGCATCTCGATCCTCATCGTCGACACGAAGGATCCCGGCTTCACCTGGACGCCGATCATCACCGCCGACGGTGCGCACCATGTCAACGCCACCTACTACAACGACGTCCGCGTGCCCGCGAGCATGCGCGTCGGGGAGGAGGGCGACGGCTGGAAGCTGATCACCACCCAGCTCAATCATGAGCGCGTCATGCTCGGGCCGTCGGGGCGCATCGGCGGGCTGGAGGACCGGCTGCGCGCGTGGGCCCGGTCCGCCCAGTACGAGGGCGCCCCGGTGATCGAGCAGGAGCAGGTGCGACGGCTCCTCGCGCAGATCGGCGCATACGAGCGGCTCAACGAGCTGCTGAACTGGCAGGTCGCGTCGAACGGAGAGATCTCCATGGCGGATGCCGCGGCGACGAAGGTCTTCTCCACCGAGCGGCTTCAGACGATCTACCGGCTGATCGACGAGGTCGTCGGACGCTTCGGCGACTTCACCGAACCGGTCACGTCGGAGTTCGCCGAATGGCTCGACATGCAGGCGAAGCGCAACGTCGTCATCACCTTCGGCGGCGGTGTCAACGAGGTGATGCGCGACATGATCGGCACGGCCGGCCTCGGCCTGCCGCGGACGAAGCGATAAGGGGGCGGGATGACGATCACCCGAGAGGCGATCACCGGGCAGTCGACGCCTGAGCAGATCCGTGCCGCGGCGGCTGAGATCGCCGCCCGGGGCGCCAGCGCTCCCCGGACCGGCCGGGACCCGATCAACCAGCCGATGGTGAACAACTGGCTGGAGGCGATGGGCGACGAGAACCCCATCTACGTCGACGACACCGCAGCGCGCGCCGCCGGTCATCCCGGCGTGGTGGCGCCCCCGGCGATGGCGCAGGTGTGGACGATGCGCGGGCTGCACGGTGTCCGTACCGACGACGATCCGCTGGGTCTGGCGACTGAACTCTTCGACGCGGCCGGTTACACCTCGGTGGTCGCCACCAACTGCGACACGGTGTACCACCGGTACACCCGTCCGGGTGAGGAGGTGACGATCACCTCGGAACTGACCGAGGTGGTGGGGCCGAAGCAGACCGCGCTCGGGGAGGGCTGGTTCTTCACCACGCGCAACACCTGGCGTGTGGGCGAGGAGACCGTCGCCGAGATGGACTTCCGGATCCTCAAGTTCCGTCCCGCCGCACTGGTGTCGGAGACACCGCGGGAGCAGACCGCCGACTTCGCCGGTCTCGATCCCACCAAGCTCATTCGACCGTCGGCCTCGCGCGACACCCGCTTCTTCTGGGACGGCGTGGCCGCCCACGAACTGCGCATTCAGAAGGTGCAGGACGGCTCGCTTCGGCATCCGCCGATTCCCGCGGTCTGGACCGAACGCGGCGCCGACGGCGAGTACCCCGACACCGACTACGTGGTCGCGGCCGGGACCGGCACCGTGTACAGCTACGTCGTCCACCACGCGCCGCGGGTCCCGGGACGAGAACTGCCCTTCGTGGTGGCGCTCGTGGAGCTCGACGAGGGTGTCCGCATGCTGGGACAGCTGCGCGGCGTCGATCCGGACGCGGTGCGGATCGGAATGCCCGTCGAGGTGGAGTTCCTCGATTTCCCGGGAGACGACGACTCCGGCGGCGAGCCGTGGTCGCTCTATGCATGGCGAGCGAAGGAGACGGCGAAGTGACCGTGCAGACCATCCAGGTGGGCCAGACGCTGCCCCCGCTGGTGATCGACGCGTCGCCGACCTTCGTCGTGGCATCGGCGATCGCCACCCGCGACTATCAGGACGTCCATCACGATCGAGACCTGGCCCAGCAGAAGGGCTCGAAGGACATCTTCGTGAACATCCTGACCGACACCGGTCTGGTGGAGCGCTTCGTGACCGACTGGGCGGGTCCGCGGGCGCGGATCGGCGCCATCGAACTCAAGCTCGGGGTGCCCTGGTACGCCTACGACACGCTCACCTTCACCGGTGAGGTGACGCAGGTGGACGACGTCGCCGTCACTGTCGCGGTGACCGGCACCAATTCTCTTGGCAAGCACGTGATCTCCAAGGTCACCTTCACCCGCGAGGAGGCGTGATGACGGACCGGACGCTCTCCGGCAAGGCCGCGATCGCCGGGATCGGCGCCACCGACTTCTCGAAGAACTCGGGCCGCAGCGAACTCCGGCTGGCCGCGGAGTGCGTGAACGCGGCCCTGGCCGACGCCGGCCTGTGCGCCACCGACGTCGACGGCCTGGTGACCTTCACGATGGACACCAATATGGAGATCGCGGTGGCGCGGGCGACGGGCATCCCCGAACTCAAGTACTTTTCCCGCATCCACTACGGCGGCGGCGCCGCGGCGTCGACGGTGCAGCAGGCGGCGATGGCGGTCGCCACCGGCGTATGCGACGTGGTGGTCGCCTATCGCGCCTTCAACGAGCGGTCGGGCAACCGATTCGGCCAGGTCAACGCGGCTGTCGCCAACCAGGAGAATTCGTCGGGCACCGACAACGCCTTCTCGTACCCGCACGGACTCTCGACGCCCGCGGCGTTCGTCGCGATGGTCGCGCAGCGGTACATGTACGAGTACGGGGCCACGAGCGAGGACTTCGGGCGCATCGCGGTGGTGGACCGCAAGCACGCGGCGACCAATCCGAACGCCTTCTTCTACGGCAAGCCGATCACCCTCGAAGACCATCAGGCCTCGCGCTACATCGCCGAGCCGCTGCATCTGCTCGACTGCTGCCAGGAGTCCGACGGCGGCGTCGCCATCGTCGTCGTGTCGCCCGAGCGTGCGAAGGACCTCAAGCAGAAGCCGGTGACGATCGCCGGTGCCGCATCGGGCAGCGGTACCGACCAGTTCATCATGACCAGCTACTACCGGGACGCGCTGCCCGAGCTGGCGGAGATGGGACTGGTCGGGCGGCAATTGTTCGCGCAGTCCGGACTCACGACGTCCGACATCGACATGGCGGTGCTGTACGACCACTTCACGCCCTACACGCTCATTCAACTCGAGGAACTGGGTTTCTGCGGACGCGGCGAGGCGAAGGACTTCGTCTCACAGCCCGGTGCACTCGAAGTGGGCGGTGTGCTGCCGCTCAACACACACGGCGGCCAGCTGGGCGAGGCGTACATCCACGGTATGAACGGCATCGCCGAAGGGGTCCGTCAGCTGCGCGGTACCTCCGTCAACCAGGTCGACGGCGCCGAGCACGTCCTCGTCACCGCGGGCACCGGCGTGCCCACCTCGGGCCTGATCCTGTCCGCCTGACCCCGACCCCGTCGGTTCCCTCCCAAGGAGATCAACAAAGATGAAGTTCAACCTCGCAGACGTCTTCGAGACCGTCGTCGACGCTGTTCCCGAGCGCGTGGTCCTCACCTGGGAGGGCCACGACTACACGTACGCCGAGCTCGACAGGCTCGCCAATCAGGTGGCGCATCACTTCGCCGCGCACGGGGTCGGCAAGGACGACAACGTCGCGCTGTTCCTGAAGAACAGCGTCGAGCACGTCACCTCGCTGATCGGCCTCATCAAAGTCCGTGCGGTGCCGGTGAACGTGAACTACCGCTACACCGACTCCGAGCTGGAGTACATCTTCGACAACTCCGACTCGGCCGCCATCGTCGTGGAGCTTCCCGAACATCAGCGCAGCGTCGCGAACCTGATGGCTTCGCTGCCCGAACTGCGTACCGTCTTCGTGATCGGAGAGGCGGTGGACGAGCTGACCGCCGCGGCGGCCGCCCTCGACGGCCGCACCGTCGAGATCGTCGATTTCAACGGCTACATCGCCCGGTCCACCGAGCGCGACTTCGAGAAGCGGACCGGTGAGGAGCTGTACCTGATCTACACGGGCGGCACCACGGGTTATCCGAAGGGCGTCATGTGGCAGCATGACGACTTCTTCCGCAAGCCGATCTCCGGCGGCAACCCCTACGGACCGCCGCGCGCGGATCTCGCGGAGCTGGCCAAGGAGGTCCAGAACTTCCCGTCGCTGTCGTTCCTGATCGCCGCGCCGCTCATGCACGGAGCCGCCTCGTACTCGCTGTTCACGTTCATTTCGCTGGGCGGGCGTCTGATCCTGGAGCGCGACTTCGACGCCGCCAAGATCGTTCGCAACATCGGCAGGGACAAGACGCAGATGATTCTGATCGTCGGCGATGCGATGGGCATGCCCTTGGCCGACGAGATGGAGAAGCAGAAGGACACCGCCGACTTCTCGACCCTGTTCTCGATCACCTCGGGCGGCGCGCTGTGGAGTCAGAGCGTCCGGGAACGGATGCTCGCGGTGAAGCCGGATCTGATGCTGCGTGACAATTTCGGCGCCTCGGAGTCGGGCAACGACGGCGAGATCAAGATGGACGAGAACGGCAACCTCATGGTGCCGCCGACCGACCGGATGATGGTGGTGGACGAGAAGTTCAACAAGATCACCACTCCCAACGAGGTCGGTCACATCGCCCGCATCGGCAACATCCCGATGGGGTACTACAAGGATCCGGAGAAGACCGCGCGGACCTTCCCGACGCTGGCCGACGGCACACGCATCTCGGTGCTCGGCGACATGGGGTACCTGCGCGAGGACGGCAGCATCGTCTTCCTCGGCCGTGGCAGCCAGTGCATCAACACCGGCGGTGAGAAGGTCTACGCCGAAGAGGTCGAAGGCGCTCTGCACGCGCATCCGGCCGTGGCCGACGCCCTCGTGGTGCCTGCACCGGATCCCAAGTACGGCCAGCGCGTCGCCGCAGTCGTGTCGCTGAACGAGGGTTTCGACGAGCCGTCTCTCGAGGAGATCCAGGAGCACTGCCGCCAGACGCTGGCCGGCTACAAGGTTCCGCGCACGGTGGTCTTCGTCGACGAGGTGAAGCGGACGCCGGCCGGCAAGGCCGACTACAAGTGGGCCAAGGCCACCGCCGCTGAAGAAGGCGCGGCCGTCTAGCTCTTTTCGTCGGTCAGCGGACCCTCATGGGCCTTGACCCCGGAAACTGGACACGGGGTTTGTGATTACGCGGCTTTCTGCAGGCTATCGGATGTGTGAGCGTTTTCGTAGTCGGCAGGGCTGAGATAGTTGCAGTACGAGTGCCGGCGTCGGGTGTTGTAGCGGGTGATCCACCGGAACACCGCGAGCCTTGCCGCCCGGGGCGATTCCCAGCGGGCTGCGCCTTGCAGCGTTTCGCGTTTGAGTGTCGCATTGAACGACTCGGCCAGGGCATTGTCCGCGCTCGTGCCCACCGCTCCCATCGATTGCGCAACACCCAACTTCGCGCAGATCATCGCGAAACCCTTTGAGGTGTATTGACTTCCGCGATCGGCGTGGAACACTGCACCGGCAAGACCGCCGCGGGTCAGTGCTGCGGCACCTAAGGCATCTTCGACGAGTTCGGTACGCATGTGCTCGGCGATCGACCAGCCCACCAGGCGGCGGGAGAAGCAGTCGATCACCGTGGCCAAATACAAGAACTCATTGTCCCCGCATGGCAGATACGTGATGTCACCGACGTATCGGGTATTCGGTGCGATCGCGGTGAAATCACGGTTGAGCAGGTCCGGCGACGGAGTGTCGGCTGGTTCGGCGATGGTGGTGCGGTGTTTTCGGCGCAGTCGCAGGCCCTCGATGTTGTTGGCGCGCATGATCCGTGCGATCCGTTTGTGATTGATCCGCTGGTCGGCGGGTTGTCCGTGATTGATCTCGGCGGTGATCCGGGGCCGCCCGTAGGTGTTGTCCACCGTGTGGACGGCGCGGATCTTGTCGGCGAGTTCAGCGTCGGCTGCGGCCCGGGCGGCTCGTTTCTCGGCGGCGTTGATCCATGCGTAGTACGACGAGCGGGCGATATCGATGACCTGGCACAACCGCTTCACCGGGTAGGTGTCGGAGTGGTCTGCGACGAACTGGAAGCGGTTCACCAGTTCGTCTCTCCGGCGAAATATTTTGCCGCCGACCGCAGGATGTCTCGTTCGGTTTCGAGCTTGGTTTTCTCCGCGCGTAGGTGTGCGACCTCGGCGCGGAGCCTGGCGGCTTCCTGCTCGGGTGTCTCGCCGGTGCCGGGCCCCGGAGCGGTGGCGGCGGGTCTGCGGATCGGGATACCCGCATTTCTCAGCCATGTGGTCAGGGAGCCGTGGGATACGCCGAGATCGGCGGCGATCCCGGCTACGGTCGCGCCGCCGGTGTCGCGGTACAGCTCGACTGCGTCGCGGCGGAACTCTTCGGAGTAATTTTTCTTTGCCATCGGGTTAGATCTTCTCGCTTTCCCTGGTCTGAGACCAGGATCAAGCGTGTCCAACCCGCGGGGTCAAGGCCCCATGCCTCGTCCTCGATGCGGTGTGAGGGTCCGCTGACGTGAGGCCTGTCGGGCGATACTGTTCAAGACGACCGCTCGATGCACCCACCCACGACCGAACGGACTGTTCATGCGACTTCGATACCTCGTCATCGCCCCGCTGGTCGCGGGCGCGGTCTTCCTCTCCGCGTGCAGCGGCGATGACAGCAGCAACAGCAGTTCCAACGAGTCGACGTCGGAGGCGCGGACCAGCGTCTATCTCCAGGTGGTGAAATCGTCGGGGTCGTCGTACAAGGACGACGACGCGGCCGTCGCGGCAGGCAAGAAGGCGTGTTCGGAACTGGCGTCGGGCAAGTCGATGATGGAGGTCATCGATTCGATGAACACCGAGGCGGGAGGCAAGGGGCAGGCCGCCGCGGTGGTCGGCGCAGCCATTCCCGCGTTCTGCCCGGATCAGAAGGACAAGATTCTGCCGAGTCAGCTGCGACCCAGCAGCTAGTTCCTCGCGGCGTCTCGGATCGTTAGGGTCGGAGGATGCGATTCTTCAACCGGCAGTCGGAGTCTGCGGCAGCCCAAGCGGACGTGGTCGGACCGTTCCAGTTCCGGATCGAGGACATGTTCACCGTCACGGGCAAGGGACGGCTGTTCACCGGGACCGTGGAGTCCGGGACGGTGGTGACCGGTGCGGCGGCCTCGCTGGTGATCGGCGACAGCGTCGTGTTGGTGCAGGTGGCTCGGGTGGAGACTCGGCGTCGCCGTGCGCCGGCCGTTCTGGAGGAGGGGACGGCCGGCGCGATCGGGCTCGACGGACTGCGGATGGATCAGCTTCCCACCAAACCGTACGGCGGTCAGGTGATCGTCGACATCGATGCGCTCAAGGGCGGCGTGATCCGATCGAGGCTGGCCTCGGACGTCCCGCCCGCCGGGGACGTCGCTGACGGTCAGTGAAACCGGGGGGGAGCGTTCGGGGTAGGCGGATCGGCGATCGGACGGCGAACTGTCTTTCATGTCGCCCACATCTACGACTCACAGGTCATCGTTCCCTTCGTAGGGAAGCGCCGCATCCCTACGATCCTCTGATATGTCCGTCTTGACCAGGAGTAGTCGCCCAGGAGGAATTACGCCTGGGTAGAATTGGTAGCCTTGCGTCGATGTGAGCAACTGCGAATCGTCCACGCCTTCGACCAGCCATATGTCGACAGGGCGCGTTTACGCGGGCCACGAGCCATCTCGGTGAGGGCATCGTCTCCATCGATCACTATGGAAGTGAAGGCGTAGTCAACGTTTCGTGAGGATCCACGCGCGATCTGCCGGCCAGATTAATGCACGCCGCGTCGAGAACCTCTGCGCAGCACGCTCGACGTCGGCGCGGTTTCTCCGGCGTCGATAACGTCTCGTTCACCGGCTCCACTCAAGAGGGCAAGGCCGCAGCCAGTAGCCGAGTTCTCGCTCCCAAGCGGACAAGTCCGTACTCGAATCGGACTACGCTCCAAGTAGACAGTTGCCGAGGGGAGTAGCCAATGGCTTCTGAGTGGGCTCGAGATGAAGTGATTCACGATACCGAAGTGGCTGAATGGGTTGACTCGCTGCTCTTTCAGCCATACTCGGGCACTGTCGGATCACTTGTCCCCGGCGGATACGAGAGGTATCTTCGTGTGTTGCACCCAGCGGAAAGGGTCGTCAACGGTGCTCTGATCGGGAACTATCGATGGTCCGACGTTGCGCGAGTCAATGGCAAGGTAGCTCATGCCGAGATGCAATGGTCAAAGATCTCGCAGGGTGAATTCGAACCCCGCGGGGGATGGTGGAATGAAGGCCCTCATCGAATTAACTCTCTTCGGCCGATGGTGACCGACGAGATCGCACATCATCTGGGGCGCGGACTGAACACCCGTTGTGTATTTGCCTTCTGGGAAGGAAATACGGCGTTTCAAGAGATTTCGTCGATGTGTCCGACCGTCCGGATCGGTGCATTCAACTACTACCTCACCATGGGGGATGTGGGCCGTGCGTCAGAGGTACTTGAAGGGATCCGTCCGAACATGTGGTGGGCCGTCGACCAAAGTTGGTTCGTATGCTCGAACGTCGAGCTGGACTCGACGTATATCGGCGCAGATTCGGCTCGTGCTGAGGAGATTGTTCTCAGCCGTTCTCTTGAGTCCTGGCCCACCCTGCGAAGCCATCGAATCACGATAGACGGCGATCGGTTCAACTGAATGCACCAACGACGGGCTGATTACCCGCGGCATACCTGGTTCGCTCGTACCCGAGGTCCCGGGATCGCTTGGGCATGGCTGTTTGCACTCTTGCTGGCTACTCTTACCGCTGTATTCGCGGCAGCAGAGCCCCTGATGCAAGTCACCGACTGTGAGGTATGGAACGCGAGCGATCCCGATTGCAAGGGAAGCGTTCTCGATTTCTACGGCGGCTACTTCCTTGTCAGGGCCTCTGTGCCGCCATTGGCATGCGTGTTGGCGCTGGGGATCCGAACGCCCGCGTTCTCCGTCATCGCCTGCCTCGTCATCGGGTCCAGCATTCTCATTGCTTCATTCATGCTCTACTTCCTCCCAGTCCTTCTCGTCGTCGCGTGCCTCGCCGGGTATCAGGTGGTCGTGTCTCATTGAGGATCGAGTCTCACTCCGGCAGATCGTCCCGCTGCCTCAGGGTCCCGTCCCCGGGCAGTTCCACGACGGTGTCGAGGCCGAGCCTGTTCAGGAACGGGTAGTCGTGGCTGACGACGATCAGGGCACCGCGGTAAGCATTGAGAGCGTCGGCGAGCTGGTCGACGCTCGTCGTGTCCAGATTGTTGGTCGGCTCGTCGAGAACGAGCACCTGGTGCGGAGGATCGGCGAAGAGCAGCTTCGCCAAGCAGACGCGGAACCGTTCGCCGCCCGAGAGCGTCGACACCGGCCGGTCGACGGTGTCGCCACGCAGGAGGAGCCGCGCAAGGTGATTCCGGATCTGGCCGGTGGCGGTGCCGGGTACGGCGGCTTGGAGGTTCGCGAGTGCCCCGGCACTCTCGTCGAGACCGTCGAGCCGCTGGGGGAGGACGCCGACACGGTCGGTGAACAGGCGTCCGCCGGGGCGGCCGGCAGTGGGTTCGGCGCCGCTGATCATGTGCCCGAGCAGCGTCGACTTGCCCGACCCATTCGGTCCGACGATGGCCAGGCGTTCGGGTCCCTGGACGAACACCGACCGCTCGCCGGCGGTGAGTTCGGCGATGCGCCTGCTTCGCGGAACCGCCGGGTCGGAGAGGTCGAGACTGATGCGGTAGTCGTCGCGAACCCGGGCGTCGGCCGCGTCGAGTGCGGCCTGCGCGACCCGGACCTTCTGGTCGAGTACCGAGCGCATGGCACCGGCCGATCCCTGCGCGCTGTCGGCGAGCATGCCCGCGACGATCCTCGGGACGCCGCCGTCGCGCTGGGCCTTCTTCGCCGTCCGCTCACGCCTGGCCAGCTTGGTCTCAGCCTCCGCCCGCTGCCGCTTCTCCGTCTTCAACACCTGTTGCGCCGCTCGCGCGGCCTGTACGGCGGCAGCCTGCTCCTGGTCCGCGTGAGCCTTCCACGCACTGTAGGGACCGCCGAAGGTCTCCAGCGCGCCATCGTGCAGTTCGGCGGTCGCATCCATGTGTTCGAGGAGTTCGAGGTCATGGCTCACCACGATCAGTGCACCCGGCCAGTCGTCGATCATCTCAGCGAGGCGAGCGCGCGTCGGGCGGTCGAGGTTGTTCGTGGGCTCATCTAGCAGAGTGATGGCCGTGCGGTGCATCCGCAGACCGGCCACCGCTATCAGCATCGCCTCCCCGCCGGACAGTTCCGCGACCGAACGGTCGACGTCGGCGGCGGAGAATCCGAGACGATCGAGCGATTCGGCCGCGCGCGCTTCGACGTCCCAGTCATCACCGATCGTCTCGAAGTGGCGCGCATCCGCGTCGCCGGACTCGATCGCTCGCAGCGCTTCGAGTACGTCGGCGATGCCGAGGAGTTCGGCGACGGTGGAGTCGCCGGTCAGCGTGACGGTCTGCGGCAGATAGCCGACGTCGCCGGCGGTCTCGATCCGGCCGGACGACGGCGTGAGCCTCCCGGCGATGAGCCGGAGCAGGGTGGATTTGCCGGAGCCGTTGCGGCCGACGAGACCGGTGCGGCCGGCGCCGAACGAGCCGTCGACGCCCGACAGCGCGACGCTGCCGTCGGGCCAGGAGAACGAGAGCGAGACGATCGTGACGGACGATTCAGGCGTGGTGGATGTGTGAGGCATGGTGGAGCTCGATTCACGAGAGTCGCCGCGCGAGGTGATGCGCCGGCGAGGCGGATGAGGACACACTGGTGCCGGAGAACCGGCTTCAGGCCCTGTCGACCTCGATCTCGCAATCCACGACGGTGAGGCTACTCGTGTCGGGTGCTCGGCGCATCCGAGATTCAGCGGGTGCCGGGAGGCTGGAGCGCCGGGTACCAGATGTCGGTGAGGACGTCGGCGGCTCGGTCCGGCGCGAACTCGATGGTTCGCTGGACGGTGGAGCGTGTGAAGTACCGCTCCAGCTGGGTCACGAGCAGTTCGATGCGGAAGCGGGCCTCCTCCCGGCGGTCGTCCGGCCACCGCGACAGGTAGTCGGGCATCGCATCGGTCAACGCGGTGATCGACGCGCGGCCCACGCTCCGGAACTCGGGATCGGCGGAGAGGGCCTCGTCCCAGGCCGGGAGGATGTCGCGATTGGCGTCGAACCACTCGAGGGCCCGTTCGATCCACGCGGTGAACGCCGCTCGTGAACCGTCGCGGAGGACGGCGTCCAGGTCGCCGTACACCGACGCTGCGCGCTGCTGCATGGTCTCGGCGCTGATCCTCGCCAGGATGTCCGTCTTGTTGGTGAAGTGCAGGTAGAACGTGGCACGACTGCATCCGACCGCTCGCGTGATGTCGTCGACGGTCACGTCGGCGTAGCCGTTCTCGGTGAACAGACCGCGCGCGGCCTCGAGCAGGGCCAGCCGGGTTCGGCGTTTCTGTTCGTCCCGCAGATTGGGCCGCTGCGCCCCGACCGTGTCCTCCCGCATGAAGACCATGATGCTCGCCGCTCATCTCGATTGACAATGTGACCACTGACTAGACACGTGTCAGTGAGATCCCTACCGTGGGTCTGTGACGGTCGACACGTACGGCCGCTGACGAGAGGACAGAGCATGACACGCGATCGCGTCGCCATCATCGGCGCCGGCTGCTCCGGCTTCACCACGGCCAAGCGACTCAAGGACGAAGGCATCGAGTACGACTGTTTCGAGATGTCGGACGACGTCGGAGGCAACTGGTACTACGACAACCCGAACGGAATGTCGGCCTGCTACCAGTCGCTCCACATCGACACGTCCACCAGCCGGCTGGAGTTCGACGACTACCCGGCGCCGCGCGACTGGCCGCATTTTCCGCACCACACGCTGATGCACCGGTACTTCCGCGACTACGTCGACCACTTCGGGCTGCGCGAGACCATCACGTTCAACACGGCGGTGGAGAAGGCCGACCGTGAACCGGGAGGCGGCTGGACGCTGACCCTGAGCACCGGGGAGCGCCGCGAGTACGGTGCCCTGGTGGTCGCCAACGGTCACCACTGGAATCCGTTCGTCCCGGAGTACCCCGGCAGCTTCGACGGGCAGATCATCCACAGCCACGACTACCGCAGCCCGTTCGCTCCGATCGACATGCACGGTCAGCGCGTGATGGTGGTCGGGATGGGCAACTCGGCGCTCGACATCGCCTCCGAACTCTCCAACCGCTCCGTCGCCGAACACGTCTGGGTCTCGGCGCGGCGTGGCGTATGGGTGCTGTCGAAGTACCGCGGCGGCAAGCCCGCCGACAAGATGATGATGCCGCCGTGGATGCCGAAGAAGCTGGGTCTGGCGATCGCGCGACGGTCGATCAAGAAGTCGATCGGCAGGATGCAGGACTACGGTCTGCCCGAGCCCGATCACGAACCGCTGTCGGCGCACCCCTCGGTGAGCATCGACTTCCTGGCCAAGTCCGGTTCCGGTGACCTGACCTGCGTACCTGCGATCGAGCGTCTCGACGGTGACGCCGTGATCCTGACCGACGGCCGCCGGGTGACGGTCGACGTGATCGTGATGGCGACCGGCTATCGCATGGCGTTCCCGTTCTTCGACGATCCCGCGCTGATGCCCGATGCGCAGCATCGTTTCCCGTTGTTCAAGCGGATCGTTCATCCGGACGTCGACGATCTGTACTACGCCGGCCTGGCGCAGTCGTCTCCCACGATCGTCAATCTGGCCGAGCAGCAGAGCAAACTGATCGCCGATCATCTTCTGGGCCGGTACGTGCTGCCGTCCCGCGCCGAGATGCGGAAGGCGATCGTCGAAGACGAGCGTCGTCACCTGGGGCAGTACTACAACGCGCCGCGCCACACGATTCAGGTCGATTTCGCGCGGTACAAAGTGGATCTGCTGGCCGAACTCGCGGCCGGGCGAGAACGCGCCAAGCGCCCGGTGGCCGCACGATGACGGTCTCGGGAACGTGCGTGTCCGCGTTCGAGCCGGTGCGGGATCTGTTCGCCGCCAAGCTCGAGTCGGGCGAAGAGGTGGGTGCCTGCCTCGCTGTGGTCTCCGGTGACGACATGGTCGTGGATCTCTGGGGCGGCACGGCCGACGTGCCCTCGGGACGTGTGTGGGAACGCGACACCCTCGCGAACACGTATTCGCTGACCAAGACGATGACGGCGCTCGCGGTCCTGCTGCTCGCCGATCGCGGGGAGGTGGATCTCGATGCGCCGGTCGCCCGCTACTGGCCGGAGTTCGGGGCGGCGGGCAAGCAGAACGTCCTGGTCCGGCAGGTGCTGGGACATACGAGCGGCGTCGCAGGCTGGGATGCGAACATCAGCCTGAGCGACATCTACTCGCACGAGGAGGCGGCGGCGCTGCTGGCCGCGCAGGAGCCCTGGTGGACGCCCGGCGCGGGTTCGGGCTACCACGTGCTCACCTTCGGGACCCTGCTCGGGGAGGTGGTCCGGCGTGTCACCGGCTCGAGCCTCGGACGGTTCTTCGCCGAGGAACTCGCCGGTCCGCTCGGCGCCGACTACCGCATCGGAGTGACGGACGAGGCGCCGGAGCGGTTCGCCTCGATGGTCGCTCCGTCATCCGCGGCGGCGGACTACTCGTCGATTCCGCCCGACAGCCTGATCCGCCGAACGCTCCTGAACCCGGCGTTCGCGCCGTCGATCGTCACCGACCCCGATTTCCTCGCGGCCGAGATCGGAGCGGCGAACGGCCAGGGGAACGCCCGGTCGGTGGCTCGGCTCGCGTCGCTCGTCTCCGGAGGCGGTGCCGTCGGCGGGCGAGCGGCGCTGTCGCGCACCACTCTCGAGCGGATCTTCGACGTCCAGGCGGACGGCGTCGACAGAGTCCTCGGTGTACCGGTGCGTTTCGGTCTCGGCTGGGCGCTTCCGGGTGCGGTGATGCCAGGCGTCCCGGAGGGACGGGTCTGCTGGTGGACCGGGTTCGGCGGTTCGGTGGTGGTCGCCGATCTCGACCGCGACCTCGCCGTGGCCTACGTGATGAACAAGATGTCGCCGGAACTCGTCGGCGCTGCGAAGCCCAACGAGTATCTGGCGGCGGTGTACGAGTGCGTCGGTCGCGGTCGGTGATCTCCGGTCACCTGGCTTCGGCGGCCACCGCGGCCGCGTTCACCTTGGTCAGAACGGCGTGGAGTTCGCCGAGCAGTTCCAGGTCTCCGCCCAGGGCGTCGACCACCTGCGGCGGGATGTCGAGTGCCTGCTCGCGCAGTGCCACACCGGCCTCGGTGAGATGGATCTCCACCTTGCGTTCGTCGTCGTCGCTGCGTCGTCGTTCGATGACGCCGTCGGCTTCGAGGCGCTTGAGCAGCGGGGACAGAGTCGCCGAGTCGAGCTGCAGTAACCGGCCGATCTCGTTGACCGGCAGCGGTGCGTGCTGCCACAGCGCCAGCATCACCAGGTACTGGGGGTGGGTGAGGCCGAGCGGTTCCAGCAGCCGTCGATACACCCGGAGCACCGATCGGTTGGCGAGGGCGAGCGCGAAGCAGACCTGCCGTTCCAGCAGGAGGGGATTACCGGGGATGTGGGCCATGACACGAGTCTACGACTATTTCATAGGGCGCTATTGAATCGCGTGATAGATAGTGCAATATTGAGTAGTGCACGATCTAACAACGGAGGTTTTCAGGATGAGCGGTCGCCCGAATCCGATTCAATGGGTTGTCTACGCCTACGGGGGCACGCTCCCCGAGTCGAAGCGCGAGTGGGTGCGCAACGACCTCACCGGCCGGACCGCGACCCTCCGTCACCTGATCCGTTCGCAGTTCTGCTTTCTGCCGCTCTACCTCGTCATGTTCTTCGCGTTCGGCGGCGAGATGTGGATCCGCGGCCTGATGGTTTTGCTGGCGGTGCTGCTCGCGCTGATCTTCTCCGCGTCGTACATGGATCAGAACCGGGTTCTCCGCATGCGTAAGCACGGGCTCGGCAACTCCCCGCTGACCCAGCGACAGCAGGCGCGAGCCGATCGGGAGAAGGAGCGCTACGAGGCCGTCTACGCCGACCGCCGTGGCTGATCCGCTCAGGACGTGGTCAGCACGCCGTTCGCGACGGTGAACCAGCCGTCCGGTGAGGTGCACGTGATCGCGTCGCCGGGCAGCGCGGTGCACGAGAGGTCGCCGAAGGTCAGCCGGTGTCCGGCCGTCAGCGCGGGGGCCGGGGTCGGCCCGCCTTCGGTGATCGTCGGTTCGGTTCCCTGCGCGGTCAACGTGATCGCGTTCGGTGGCCCGTCGAATGCGCCGATGCGGATACTCGGCGCGTCCTCGGGGTAAGGGGCGGCGCAGGTGATGCGCTGCGGCAGGCCGGACCCCGCCGGCTGCAGTACGCATTCGCGAAGGGGATCTCGCGCATAGCTCCATCGGTAGCTTCCCGGTTGCCCGGAAACGGCGTAGGGGGCCGTGTCGACGGTGGTGGCCGACGAGGTGGTCTCGCCGGTGAGCGGGATCGACGTGACGATGACGGTGGAGGTGCGCGCCGGCGGCGGTGCGATGGCCGAGATGCCGCTCAGCGAACTGGTCGGTGCGGACTCGTCGCCCGGTGTGCATGACGACAGCGCCGCTGCCGTCAGGAGTGCCAGTGCGGTGATCGTGAACGCTCGCGCGTCGGCCGTGAAGGTGCACTTCATCCGTGCCCCCTGAAGGTCGGTGCCCCTGCGATGCCCGTCAGATTACCCGCAGGAGCAGGTCGATTCGGACGATCCTCTCCGTCATGTCATCGGCCGGACGTCACTCGCCGTCCGTGAGCGGCTTCTCGTACGCCGACCGCACCGAGGATCCCGTCACCGCGGCGACCTGGTTCGGCACCGTGGCACGCAGGGCGCGGTCGCGCACCGATTGCGGCAGAACGCCGGAGATCGCGACCAGGGCTCCGACGGTCCGCGGCACCCATACCTGGAAGCGCCTGGTCTCGATCGCCGACACCACCGCGGCCGCGACGTCGTCCGGACTCAGCCGCTTCACCGATCCCGAGGAGGTCCCGGCCGCCAACTCGGTGTCGACCACGGTCGGCATCACCGCGGTGATCGCGACGCCGGTGCCGCGCAGTTCCTCCCGTACGCCGGTGAGGTAGCCGAGAACCCCGTGTTTGGTTGCGGCATAAGAGGATTCGCCCGGCGGAGCGAGACGCGACGCCGCTGAAGCCACCGTGACGATGTGGCCGCGTCCGCGGTGCCGCATCTCCGGCGCGGCCAGGCGCACACCGCGGATCACTCCCAGCAGGTTCACCGCCACCATCCGCTCGGCGGCGATCGCGGGTTCGGTGTCGAAGGGGCCGACCCACATCACGCCCGCGTTGTTGACGAGCACGTCGATCGGACCGAGGTCGGCTGCCGCATCGGCCAGGAAGGCGGCGAACGAGTCGTCGTCGGTGACGTCCAGGCGGTAGCCGCGGGCGGTTCCGCCGAGTCTGTCCGCCGCACGGTGAGCCGCGTCGGCGTCGAGGTCGCCGATCGCCACGCGAGCGCCGAGGGCCGTCAACCGGTCGGCGATCGCGAAGCCGATACCCCGCGCGGCGCCGGTGATCGCCACGGTGGTGCCTGCGATCTGAACGGGTCGGTGCCGGCGGAACGAGAAGCGCATGAGTCCAGTCTGCCCCTCGGCGACCGTCGAAGCGAGAGGCCCCGGCGGACGGAGGTGCTCAGTCGTCGAGGCGGGGTTCGGGTGCGAGGACCGCGCGAGGAGCGAACCAGCCGAGGAAGGCCGCGCCCGCGAGCAGGATCGAACCGAGCACCAGACAGGCGGACTGCAGCGGAGGCAGGAACGCCGCATACGCGCCCTCGGTGATCTTCTCGGCGAGCGAAGACGCCTGCGGTGGCAGGTGACCGGCCACCTCCACGGCACCCGCCAGCGAGCCGCGCACCCCGTCGGCGGCGCGTTCGGCGGCGTCCGGGTCGATCGTCGCCAGCTGGTCGTGGACGTCCTGCGCGGTGCCGGTGATGCGTCTGTCGTACCCGGCCGCCAGGATGCTGCCCGCCAGGGCGATACCGATCGCCGCACCGAGTTCGCGGGCGGTGTCGTTGACAGCCGATCCGACGCCTTGGTTCTCCAACGGGGTATTGGACATGATCGCGGTGGTGGACGGGGCCGTCGCCAGCCCGATACCGACAGCGCACACGCCGAGCATCACGCCCAGCTTCCAGTACACGTCGGCGTCGACGATCCCGAGCGCGAGTACGCCGGCCGCGGCGATCGCGATGCCGGTGGCGAGAACCGCACGCAGCGAGTAGCGGACCGCCACGAGGTTCCCGATCATGGCGAAGACGCCGACGCCGACCACCATCGGGAACAGCGCGACCGCCGACTTGAGTGCCGAGTAGCCGAACACCAGCTGCAACTGCAGGAGCAGCAGATAGAAGACGCCGAAGGAGGCGAGGAACTGCAGCGCCACCGACAGGGAACCGGCGGCGAAAGCGCGGTTGCGAAACAGGTTCACGTCGAGCAGAGGCGAGGATCTGCGCAGTTCGATCACGATGAACGCGGCGATCATCGCCGCGCCACCGATCAGGCAGATCAGGATGAGCGGGTTCGTCCATCCCCGATGCGGCGCCTCGAGCAGGCCGTAGACGACGGCGGCGATCGCGGTCATCGACGTCAGCGAGCCGATGTAGTCGAACCGTCCCGGGGCGTCGTCCTTCGAACTGCCGATCGTGACGGTGAGCAGGAGGGTGGCCGCCGACGACGCCGCGAACGTGATGAAGACCGAATGCCATCCGAAGAAGTTGAGCAGAACCCCGGTGACGAAGAAGCCCATTATCGCGCCGGCCCCGGCCACGCCGGCCCAGATGCTGATCGCGAGCGCGCGCTTCTCACGCGGGACACCGGCCGTGATGAGCGACAGTGTGGCCGGCATGATCATCGCGGCGCCGACGCCGGCGACCACGCGGGTGAGGATGAGCTGGGTGGGGGTGTCCACCCAGACCGCGGCCAGTGAGCCGATTCCGAAGACCACCAGACCGATCATCAGAACCGGCTTGCGTCCGATCCGGTCGCCGATCGCACCCGCGGGCAGCAGCAGCGCGGCCAGTACCAAGGTGTAGCCGTCGATGATCCACGTCATCTGCGCGGTGGTGGCGCCGGTGGCGCGGGCGATGTCGGGCAGCGCGGTGTTGAGCGCGGCCATCGCCGCCACCACCAGGCTCACCGCGAGACAGGCGACGAGGATCAGCCACGCCGTCGCGAAGGTCATCGAATCGTTGCTGGTTCTTTGCCCGACACGCACGGTCTGTTCATCGCCTTCTTTTGTAACTTGTGACACATTGGTCACACGGACAACAGATCACGATCTCGAGGGAGAGTTGATCACCATGGCTTCCAACCAGCTGACGTCCGGCGTCACCGAGATCCGGCAGGGCCGAATCCACATCTGGCGTCTGCTCGCGATGGTCGCGGTTCTCGCCGCGATCCTCACCGTCCTGCTCCTGATAGTCGCAAGCGCGGCTTGATCGTCTTCACGATCAAGCCGCGCTCGCGTCGTCACTGAACTAGCCCGCGTACTTCTCGACGACCGCGCCCACCGGGTCCAGAGCGTCGATGACGTGGCCCTTGGCCTTGCCGCGGACGCTCTTGTACGCCTTCGCGAGGACCGACGGGGCGCTCTGCGCCTGTCCGTCGGTGACGGCGAGCAGCGCCTCGGCGGCCTGGTCGCCGTTGGCTGCCAGGTGAGCGCCGAAGGGCGTGCCCGCGGGCTTCGAATCCCACAGCGGCGAGAGCGCGGTCATGAAGTCGGGCAGCATCTTGTTCGTCGCCACCTGGACCACGCCCGGCTTGAACTTCTGAGCCGCGGAGTACGCGGTCTTGATCGCCGCGCCCGACAGGCCGGACTGCTTCTTCACCTCCGCGTCGATGACGTCGGCGAAGTCGGAAGCCATGGCTTCGCGGTTGGCGTCGAGCAGGGGCAGGAGCGAGGCGGTCATGCAGAGCCTTTCGGTCAGGATTCGAGGAACACGACGTTGCTCAGGGCCGGTGCGTCGTCGCGGTCGACGACGGTGGTGGCCACGAGCAGTCGGTCGCCATCTTCCCAGGCGCGGACTCGGAGCGTCTCGCCGGGGAACACAACTCCGGCGAAGCTCACACCGTAATCGGCCACGGCCGAGACGTCGCCGCCGAAGACCTCGTCGACCACGGCCCGGCAGACGCTGCCGTACGTGCACAGCCCGTGCAGGATCGGCCGCGGGAAGCCGGCCTCGGACGCGAATTCCGGATCGCTGTGCAGGGGGTTTCGATCACCGCACAGTCGGTAGAGGAGCGCCTGGTTCGGCTGGGTCGGCACCAGGATCTCGCGGTCTGCGGCGCGGTCGGGGAGATCCACCCGGGTCGACGAGCCGCGCTCGCCGCCGAATCCGCCCTCGCCCTTGGCGAAGATCGACGATCGTGCCGTCCAGAGCGGCTCGCCGTTCTCGTCGCGAGTGACCGATTCCTGGATGACGACCGCGGCCGAGCCCTTGTCCTGCACCTCGGCGATGCGCGTTCGGGTGGTCGCGGTGCCGGTCGCGGGCAGCGGCCGGTGCACCCGCACCTGCTGGGCGCCGTGAACCACCTTCGACAGGTCGATGTCCACTCCGGGGAACGACACCTTCGGTGCCTCGGTGGCGTTGAACGTCGCCGCGACGGTGGCGAACGACGGCAGTACCTTCGGCTCCGAGTCGTGGACGTACTGCAGACCCGCGGTGTCCAACGGGTCGTGGGCCCCGCCCACGGCGAGGTTGTAGAGCGCCACTTCGCGCGGCGTCCACGAGAACGTCACTTCACCCAGGTCGGCGCCGACGGCGACTGAGGGATCGATGGGCATGAATCAGGCTCCTGCGTGCGAGACGGTGGCGTTCTTGGCCTTCTCGACGGCGTCGAGCGCGGCGAGATATCCGAACACCATGGCCGGGCCGATCGTGGCGCCGGGACCGGCGTAGGTATGGCCCATCACCGGCGCGCTGGTGTTGCCCGCGGCGTAGAGGCCTTCGATCACGCTGCCGTCGGCTCGCAGTGCGCGTCCCGCGGTGTCGGTGTTGACGCCGCCCTTGGTGCCCAGATCGCCCGGAACCATCTTCACGGCGTAGAAGGGCGCCTTGTCGACGACGCCGAGGCTCGGGTTGGGCTTGTTGGTGATGTCGCCGTAGTAGTGGTCGTAGGCGCTGTCGCCGCGGTGGAAGTCCTCGTCCTTGCCGCTGCGGGCGAATCCGTTGAAGCGCTCGGTGGTGGCCTGCAGCTTGTCCGCGGGCAGGCCGGTCTTCTCGGCGAGCTCGGCGATGGTCGCGGCCTTCACGACGACGCCCGACTTGAGCCAGCTCTTCGGCAGCGGCTGTCGTGCTGTGACGCCTGCGAACAGGTATCGGTTGCGGCAGCGCTGATCGAAGATGAGCCAGCCGGGCACGTTCTCGCCTTGGCCGTCGCCCTGGCCGAACTGGCCGCCGTACATCTGGTGGACGGCCTCGACGTAGGGGAGCGATTCGTTCATGAAGCGCTCGCCCCGGGTGTTCACGATGAAGGTGCCCGGCACCGAGCGTTCCGAGAGCGCGAACCACGGACCCTTGGGCAGCGGAATGGTGGGTCCCCACCAGGCGTCGTCCATCAGGGAGACGTCGGCGCCGACCGCGAGCGCGGCGTTGATGCCGTCGCCGGTGTTGGTCGGTGCACCGGTGGTCCACTCGCTGCCGATCGGCGCGCGCTGGTACTTCGCGCGCATCTCGGCGTTGTGCTCGAAGCCGCCGCTGCCGAGGATCACACCGTAACGGGCACGCAGTTCGGTGGCGGCGCCGTCACCCGTCCCTACCTTGACTCCGACCACGGCGCCGTTGTCGGTCACCAGATCGGTCAACGGAGTGTTGAGCCGGATGTCGACGCCCGCCTGCCGGCAACCGAGCAGCAGCTCCGCGGCCAGGGCGGCTCCCATGGCGATCATCTTCTTGCCGCGGCTGCGGGCCCAGAAGAAGCGTGCACCGACCTTCGCCATTCGGACGGGGCCGCGCCAGTGCCGGAATCCGGTGTTGAGCCAGCGGTAATCGGACTGCAGGACGACCATGTTCAGCGGTGCCTTGGTGTACTGGGGATGCAGCGTCGCGAGATCGTCGCCGAGGCGTCGGGCGTCGAACGGCTTGGGCTCCACCGAACGTCCCATCGCACGACCGCCGGGGGCCTCGGGGTAGTAGTCCGAGTATCCCTTGACCCACTCGAGTTCCAGTGGTGCATGGGCGATCAGATAGTCGAGAGCCTCCGGTCCGCGGTCGATGTAGGTGTCGATCCGCTCGGCGGGAGCGTGCTCGCCGATGATGGCGTGGGCGTACTTGCGTGCTTCCTCGGGGGTGTCCTCGACGCCGTCTCGGCGCAGGATCGAGTTGTTCGGAATCCAGACGCCACCACCGGACCGCGACGTGGATCCGCCCCAGTACGGCGACTTCTCGATGAGGACGGTCTTGAGGCCTTTGCTGGCCGCGGTCAGCGCGGCCGCGAGACCGGCGCCGCCGGCACCGACCACGATGACGTCGAACGTCTCCGGCTCGCCGGCTTCGGTGTTCATGGCTTCGGTGGTCATTTCCTGCCCTTCGTCTGCATGCTGCGCTCATCGCGCCAAAGTAGAACGTGTTGCAGAACAGCCTAAACTAGAACACGTTCGCACTGAAAGGGCGGCTCGAGACTGACGGTGGCCGTGACTCAGGCGGCGGCCGTCACCAGCCAGCAGTGATTCGGGTGCTTCACCGCACCGTCGACGAGGTTGGCGCGCAGATCGGCCCGGACGCGGTCGAGGAGTTCGGCCCAGCCCGCCTCGCCGAGCGTGCCGCGGACTCGGTCGGAGACGAGTTGTCCGCTGCTGGTGGCGAGGATGACGGCGAGACGTTCTTCGACCCCGTCCGTGCGACCGCCCGCGCCGTCGGGAGTCGAGTAGTCGCTCTCGAATGTGAAGGGGTCGATGGAGATCTCCGACCAACTGGAACCGTCGAGAATCGATCGGAGGTAGTCGCGGTCGTCGAAGGCCAGCGGGCCCGGAGTGCCCGGCGCCGGACGTTCCGGCGGCTCGTCGAGCGCGGAGACGAGTGTCTTGGTCCCGAGACTGAAGATCCGGTTGCTTGAGCCCTCCTGCCAGCAGATGAACGCGAGTCGACCGTCCGGCGCCGCCGCTCGGCGGATGTTCTCGAACGCTTCGACCGGACGGTCGAAGAACATCACGCCGAATCGCGACACGATGCGGTCGAAGCCGCGGTCGCCGATGAGCCCGCGCAGATCCGCGGTCTGCGCGTCGGCGACCACAGCCCGTGCGCCGGGAACCCGACGGTTCGCTGCGTCGACCATCGCGGGCGAGATGTCGACGCCGACGGCATCCGTGCCTGCGGCGACCGCCGCCTCCAGGAGCGTGCCTCCGCCGCATCCCACATCGAGAACGGAGCCGGTCAGGTCGGCGGCTTCCACGAGCGCTCGGGTGGCCGGAGCGAAGATCGCATCGAAGATCGCGTCCTGTTCAGCCCACGCCGCCCCGTGCTGAGTCCAGTCGGGTTGCAGAGAGTCGTTCGCCATGTCTGGGACGCTATCGGCGGCGACACTCGGTCCGCAACGGATCGTGAGTCACATCCCGGCGGGCGGGGTCGCGACGCAGATGGCGGCGCCCATCGGGTCCTTGAACGAGGCGAGGACGCCGTACGGCGTGTCATCGGCGGGCATCAGGATCTCGCCGCCCAGCCTCCCGACAGCGGCGAGCGTGGCGGGGACGTCGTCGACGGTGATGTACACCTGCCAGAACGACGGGTGCCCGTCGCCGAGCATCCCGGCCGCGTCCATGATCCCGGCGGTGCCTTCGCGGCCGTCGCCGCCGGTCACCATCACCTGCGCGTAGCGGCCCGGCCCGTCTGAGCCGCCGCCGATCTCCTCCAGTTCCCAGTCGAATACCCGCGGGTAGAACGCCGATGACGCGGCGTAGTCCATCGACATCTCGTCGAACCAGTACGGTGTGCCGGGCTCGCCGCGCCGCACGAAGCCGGGGTGCGTTCCGGGCTGCCAGACGCCGAACGCCCCGCCCGCCGGATCGAGATACACGGCCATGGTCCCCATGTCGCCGACCGGCATCGGCGGCACGACCACGCTGCCGCCCGCCGCGGTCACCGAGTCGGTGGTGGCACTAGCGTCGTCGCTGCGGAAGTACACCGACCAGACATTCGTGGGCCCGTTGTCGGAGCCGCTCATGGGCATCAGGCCGGCGACGCGCGACCCGCCGGCGGTGAAGTTGCGGTAGCCGCCGAAATCGGGGGACGGCTCCTCGATCGACCAGCCGAACAGCGTGCCGTAGAAGTCGGAGGCGCGGTCGACGTCGCTGGTCATCAAGTCGAACCAGATCGGGGCGCCGGGCGCGGCGGAATAGGAGGGCATGACGGTCTCGCTTTCGTTCGCGGTGGCTGTCGCTGAAATGGACGTCACCTGTAGATCCTTCTCCATCGCCGCTTCGGTGTCCACGGTCACGCTGTCTCGCCTTGCGTGCCGACGGTCGCGGGGGCCGGGTCCGCCGTCGGCGGATCCGCTGCGGGCAGATCCGCATGTACCGGCACCGTCCGACGGCGCACGCTGGTGCCATGACGAAACCCGATGAATCCCAACACTTCACCCGCGACGACCGCCAAGACCTGTATCGGCGGCGGGTCGTGGTACTCGACGGCCAGTTGGACGACGACAACGGCACCCTTCTCGCGACGCAGATGCTCTCCCTGGCCGCGGCCGACGACAGCGCCGACATCTCGCTCTGGATCCACTCACCCGGCGGGTCGGTTCCGGCGATGCTCGCGATCCGGGACGTGATGAACGTGGTGCCGTGCGATGTCTCGACCCTGGCTCTCGGGATCGCCTGCAGCGCGGGACAGTTCCTGTTGTCGGCGGGGGCCCGGGGCAAACGCCGGGCCATGCCGCACGCTCGCATCCTCATGCACCAGGGGTCGGCGGGTATCGGCGGAACCGCTGCCGATGTGGAGTTGCAGGCCGACGACCTGCGGTACACGCGGGACACGGTCCTGGGCCTGATCGCCGAGGACACCGGCCGCCCGCTGGAACAGATCTTCGAGGACTCGATCCGCGATCGGTGGTTCAGTGCGGAGCAGGCACGCGACTACGGTTTCGTCGACGAGGTGGTCGGGAACTTCACGGACGTGGTCCCGCACGCCGATCGGACCGGTTTCGGCCTCACGGGGAAGGCTGCGCGATGAGCTCCTACCCGATCCCGAACGTCGTCGAGCGGACGCCCGCCGGCGAACGGTTCACCGACGTCTACTCGCATCTGCTCGCGAGCCGGATCGTCTATCTCGGCACTCCGATCGACGCGGGCGTCGCGAACGCCCTCGTCGCGCAGTTGATCTACCTCGAAGCCGACAACCCCGACCGGGATATCGAGCTGTACATCAACTGCGAAGGCGGCGACCCGGCGGCGATGCTCGCGATCTACGACACCATGCAGTACATCCGGCCGCCGGTGGCCACGACGTGCGTGGGGCAGGCGGTGTCGGTGGGAGCGGTGCTCCTCGCGGCCGGGGCGCCGGGCAAGCGGTCCGCGACGCCGCATTCGAGGCTGGTGCTGCATCAGCCTGCGGCGGAGGGACGCGGCACGATCCCCGACTTGATCATCCAGGCCGACGAACTGGTGCGCGTGCGATCGCAGATGGAGCGAATCCTGGCGCGCCATACCGGGCACGACGAGGCGGAACTGCGCGCCGACACCGATCACACGCGGGTGTTCACCGCCGCCGACGCCGTCGGCTACGGGTTGATCGATCAAGTGGTCGACGAGCGGTGACCTCAGGCCGCGCAGGCCAGCGCGGTCGGACGCGACGGCGCCGGGGCCGTCGCGGTCGGCTGCGTCTCGCGGAGGTGCTCGCCGACCGCTACGGTCACGTCGCCCAATGTGGTGTCCAGGGCGCCGACCACGGCGGCGATCATCTCACTGGAGGGATCCTTTCGTCCGCGCTCGATCTCCGACAGATACTGCACCGACACTCCGGCGCGGGCGGCGGTGTCGGCCAGACGTTCGCCCCGCCGGAGCCGAAGGCTGCGCAGATGTTCTCCGAGCGCTTCCCGGAGCAATGGTGTGCGGACGATCGCGACGACTCCCATGACTCCAAATTAGGCCAGGCGGGGAAGACGACGCCGCCGACTCTGCTCAGAGCAGAATCGGCGGCGTGGCTGTGGGGAGACCGACCTCACCAGTAGCCGTCGGGATCCTCTTCCGGGGACTCGCTCGGGATGATGCCCTCGGCGACCCCGTGATCGATGCTCGCCGACAGCCGCGGGCACGTGGGCAGCAGTGCGGCGTTGCCGCCCGAGGCCCGGATCTCGGAGATCTGCGAGCACCGGGCCAGCGCGTCGTCGTTCCACTGCACGCTGGTGTGGTGCGCGCTGGTCTTCTTCACCATCACGTGTGCGTGGCATGTGCGGCACTCGATGTCCGTCATGCCGCCGGTGAGGTAGTGCTTGCGGTCCCGGGCGGTGGCGTCGGCGATCGCGGCGACGCGCTCGGGATCGCCGGCCCACTGCGGGGCCTTCGCCCAGCCGGGGACCGCGGCCCGCTCGTCGGCGCGAGTCATCAGACCGACGCGCCCTCGGAATCGTTGGCCTCGGCCTCGGCGGCCTCCTTCTCGGCCTGGATCCGCAGGTTCTCCTGGACTTCCTTGTTCCAGGTCTCCTGAGCCTTGGCGGTGTCGATCTCGTACTCGAAGCGGCCCGTCATCTCCTCGGTGACGTCGGCGACGTCCACGTAGAACTGCTCGTACCAGCGTCGCAGCTGGTAAACGGGTCCGTCCTCCTCCACCAGCAGCGGATTGTCGATGCGGGTCTTGCGCTTCCAGATCGCGACGTCCTGCATGAACCCGACTTCGACGCCCTTGGTGATCGTCTTGACCATGCCGTCGGTCTGCTCGGGCGAGAGTCCCTGCGGGATCTTCGCCATGACGCCGAACATGAGGACGAACGAGTTCGAGTCGATGGGGTAGTGGCAGTTGGTCAGAATCGTCTCGACCGAGTACTTACCGTAGTACTGCACCATCGGGTTCAGCATGTAAGACGGGCCGTAATACGCGGCGATCGACTCCAGCCGGGTGTCGCCGTAGGCGGTCGAGATGCCGACGTCGGGGCGGCCGTGGCTGTTCATGTACTGCGCCGCGGTCTCACCTTCGAAGACGTTCTTGAAGTAGTCCGGCAGCGCGTAGTGCACGTAGAAGAAGTGCGCCATGTCGACCACGTTGTCGATGATCTCGCGGCAGTTGGAGCCCTCGATCACGAGCTTGTTCCAGGTCCACCCGGTCCACTCGTCGGTGCCGAACTCGGCGAGTTCGGGAATGATGACGTCCTCCGGCGGCGGGTTGCCCTCGGGATCGTTGTAGACGAAGACCTGGCCGTTGCGGATCATCGTCGGCCACGTACGGGTCTTGGCCAGCTTCGGGTGCCGCTTCGCGTAGGGCACCTCGGCGCAACGCCCCTTGCCGTTCCACTGCCATCCGTGGAACGGGCACGCCACGTTGTCGCCCTTGACGGTGCCCATGGACAGGTCGGCGCCCATATGGCGGCAGTAGGCGTCCAGAGTGTGGATGTCGCCCTTGCTGTCGGCCCACACCACCAGCTTGGTACCGAAGATCTCCAGCGAGTGGGTCTCGCCGTCGTTGTACTCGTCCACCAGGCCGATGCAGTGCCAGCCTCGCGCGAATCGGGTGGGGGGCGTGCCGGTGTCGATCTCCCGGATGTCGGTGTCAGCCATCTTCTCGGCCTCCTCGTCGGTCTCGTTTCGGGCTCTGGCCCGTCTGACTCGATAGTAGAACATGTTCCACTAGAATGAGAACGTGTTCTAGTCCAAAACGAGAACGTGTTCTAATATTGGTCGTAAGTCGATGACGGCACACGAACAGGAGTGACTCATGTCAGCACAGCGGAGCGAAGCCGCGCAGCAGGTTCTGGACAAGATCGATGCATTGCTGCCGGATCTCGCGCAGCGCGCGCAGTCCACGGAGGATGCGCGACGCATCCCCGCGGAGGTCGCGGACATGCTCCAGGAGACCGGCTTCTTCAAGCTCCTGCAGCCCGCGCAGTGGGGCGGTCACGAGACCGACCCCGTCACCTTCTACGAGGCGGTGCGCCGTCTGGCCACGGCCTGCGGTTCCACCGGGTGGGTCGCAGGCATCGTCGGTGTCCACAACTGGCATCTCGCGCTGTTCAGCCAGCAGGCGCAGGAAGACGTCTGGGGCGAGGATCCCAATGTCCGCATCTCGTCCTCGTACGCACCGATGGGCATGGGTGAGGTCGTCGACGGCGGCTACAAGGTCAACGGCTCCTGGGCGTGGTCGTCCGGCTGCGACATCGCCGACTGGGTGGTCGTCGGCGGACCGGTCATCAAGAACGGCAAGCCGGTCGACTTCGTCAGCTTCCTGATCCCGCGGACCGACTACAACATCAAGGACGTGTGGAACGTCGTGGGCCTGCGCGGCACCGGCTCCAACACCATCGAGGTCAAGGACGTCTTCGTTCCCACGCACCGGGTTCTGAGCTTCGGCGTCATGAGCAAGGGCGCCGCTCCCGGGCTCGAGCGCAACACGGCGCCGGTCTACAAGATGCCGTGGGGCACCATCCACCCGTCGACCATCTCGACCCCGATCGTCGGCATGGCCTACGGCGCCTACGCCGCCCACGTCGAGCATCAGGGCAAGCGCGTCCGCGCCGCCTACGCGGGCGAGAAGGCCAAGGACGATCCGTTCGCCAAGGTTCGCATCGCCGAGGCCGCCTCGGACATCGACGCCGCGTGGCGTCAGCTCTCGGGCAATCTGCAGGCCGAGTACGACCTGATCGTCGCCGGTGAAGAGGTGCCGATGGAACTGCGTCTGGCCGCGCGCCGCGACCAGGTCCGAGCGACGTCGCGTGCGATCGACTCCATCGATCTGCTCTTCGAGAACTCCGGCGCGCACGCACTGGAGAACGGGACGCCGATCCAGCGTTTCTGGCGCGACGCCCACGCCGGCCGCGTTCATGCGGCCAACGACCCGGAACGGGCCTACCAGGCCTTCGGCAACGGCGAGTTCGGCATCCCCATCGGCGACACGATGGTATAGCGCGACGGCCCGACTACTTGACGAGGAACGACGAACACATGACTGACGACCAGAGCCCGATCCGGTCTCTCGGCTACATGCGGATAGACGCCACGGACATGGACGCGTGGCGTGAGTACGGGCTGAAGGTGCTCGGCATGGTGGAGGGTTCGGGGTCCATCCCGGGCGCCCTCTATCTGCGGATGGACGACTTCCCGGCGCGCCTGGTGATCGTGCCCTCCGATCGCGATCATCTCGCGTGCTCGGGCTGGGAGTGCGCCACCGCGGCCGGGCTGCAGGAGGTCCGTGACCGGCTCAGCGCCGCGGGCGTCGAGTTCCGGGAGGGTACCCCGGAGGAGATCGCCGACCGCCGCGTCGACGAGTTGATCGTCTTCTCCGATCCCGACGGGAACGTCCTCGAGGCCTTCCACGGGGTGGCGCTGCAGCATCGCCGGGTGGTGAGCCCGTACGGCCACACCTTCGTCACCGGCGAGCAGGGCCTGGGTCACGTCGTCCTCACCACCACCGACGACGCGCGGGCGCTGATGTTCTACCGGGACGTTCTGGGCTTCCGGCTCCGCGACTCGATGCGGCTCCCGCCGCAGGTGGTCGGGCGTCAGGAGGGTGAGGAGCCGGCGTGGCTGCGGTTCTTCGGCTGCAACCCTCGGCACCACTCGCTGGCGTTCCTGCCGATCCCGAACAGCACCGGCATCGTGCATCTGATGGTCGAGGTCGAGAACTCCGACGACGTCGGCCTGGCCCACGACCGCGCGCTGCGCAGGAAGGTGCCGATGTCGGCCACGCTCGGTCGCCACGTGAACGACCTGATGCTCTCGTTCTACATGAAGACGCCCGGCGGCTTCGACGTCGAGTTCGGTTGCGAGGGCAGGCAGGTGGACGACACCGACTGGATCGCCCGCGAATCGACGGCGGTCAGCCTCTGGGGTCACGATTTCACGATCGGTATGAAGTAGGTCCGAGCCCGTTCCGCCGGTCGAGCGAGCGGAGTGAGTCGATTGCCCACTCCGTCCGCTCGGCCCGATCATCCGGCCGCACTGCACCCGACCCACTGCATCCGACCCCACCGAAGGGAAACCGACATGACTCCGCACTCCCCGTACGGGACCGACGACTTCGACTCCCGGCAGTTCCGGACCGCGATGGGCCAGTTCTGCACCGGGGTCACGGTGATCACCACGCTCGACGAGGAGGAGAAGCCGGTCGGCTTCGCCTGTCAGTCGTTCGCGGCGCTGTCGCTGGACCCGCCGCTGGTCCTGTTCTGTCCGCAGAAGACGTCGCGAACCTGGCCGGTGATCGAGGCGCGGGGGCAGTTCTGCGTCAACGTGCTGTCGAACCGGCAGCAGGATGTCAGCGCGACCTTCGGCGCGCCGGGAGCCGACAAGTTCAAGTCGATCACCTGGGATCCGTCGCCCGCGGGGCTGCCGGTGCTGCGGCACAGTCTCACCTGGGTGGAGTGCTCGGTGGACTCGGTCACCGACGGGGGCGACCACTGGATCGTCATCGGGCGGGCTCAGATCCTCGGCGACGTGCTGCAGGACAAGCCTCTGCTGTTCTATCGCGGCGGCTACCTGTCCACCGAGCATCCGCGGGTGACGCCGGCTCAGGCCGAACTCGACAACTTCCTCACCTGGACCGGAGGCGACACGTGGCTGTGACCGAGCCCGCGGAGTCGGTCACCGGGCCGTTCACCGCGGCGATCGCCGAAGCCGAGGCGCTGGTGCGCAGTGCGGACTTCGCCGAGACCGACGCCGAGCGCGCGGAGGGTCTCGACTATCTGGCGGGCGGCATCTCGTCGATTCTCCAGGTGGCACGCGCGGGGGAGAAGACGCATCCCTATTTCGTGACTTCCACGGGGCCGTACTCCAAGATGGGGCTCGACAACCCGGACACGCTCTATTACCACGCGACGGTGGTTCCCGAGGCCACGTACGTGGTGCGGGGCGTGCGCGGCACCACCGCTGATCTGGCCTTTCAGGTGATCCGGGGCAATTACACGGCGGATGAGGTCCCCGGCGGAGAGACCGCCTTCGACGATCGCGTGATCCCGATCGCCGACGACGGGAGTTTCGAGATCACGTTCGGGCCGGAGCGGCCGGGAGCGCCCGACGGCACCCACTTCGTGCTGGGTGAGGGCGCGACCATGCTCTCGGTCCGGGAGGTGTACAGCGACTGGGCCGCCGAGCAGAAGGGTTCGATCACCATTGAGCGGGTGGACACCGTCGGACTTCCACCCGCGGAACTCTCCACCGACCGGATCGCCAAGCGCTACGCCGTGGCGGCGAAGATGCTGACCTCGCGCGTGAACACATGGTTCAACTTCCCCAAGTGGTTCTACCTCGGTGAGCCGGTCAACACCTTCACTGCGCCGCGCACCACGCCGGGCGGGTTGGCGACTCAGTACTCGTCGGTCGGTCACTTCGATCTGCCCGCGGGCCGGTCGATGGTGGTGACCGTGCCGTGCTCCGATGCGCCCTACCAGGGCTTTCAGCTCGGCAGCATGTGGTACATCTCGCTCGACTATGTGAATCATCAGACGTCGCTGAACTCGGCTCAGGCTCAGGTGGACCCGGACGGAATGATCCGGATGGTGATTGCGGCGAACGATCCGGGAATCGCGAACTGGGTGGAGACCACCGGCCGGCGGCGCGGCATCCTGCAGTTCCGGTGGCAGCGGACCGATGCGCCGATCACTGCCGAGCAGGGTCCGACGGCAGTGGTGGTGGACGATGCCGACGTTCCCTCGCATCTGCCGTACTACCGGGACAACCGGATCGACGCCGCCGGCTGGGCAGAGCGGATCGCGGTCCGGCAACGGGCATTCGCCCGCCGGATGCTCGGCTAGACAGGCTCGGATAGACAGGACGGGTAATGGCAGGTCTTCTCGACGGAAAGATCGTCGTCGTCTCCGGAGTGGGTCCGGCGCTGGGCCGTGCGGTGTGCGTGCGTTCCGCGGCCCAGGGGGCTCGCGTGGTGCTCGCGGCACGGACCGAGTCGCGGCTCGCGGAGATCGCGGCCGAGATCCGGCAGGCGGGCGGCGAGGCGCTGACCGTCCCCACCGACATCACCGACGATTCCGCGGTGGCGAACCTCGTCGATCGCACCGTGGCCGAGTTCGGCGGGGTCGACGTCCTGGTCAACAACGCCTTTGCGGTCCCGTCGATGAAGCCGCTGGGCCGCACCGACTTCGACCAGATCACTTCCGGTCTCGACCTCACCGTGCTCGGCACACTTCGAGTCATCAAGGCGTTCACGCCCGCGTTGAGCGAGGCGAACGGGTCGATCGTGAACGTCAACTCCATGGTGATCCGGCATTCGGAGCCGCGTTACGGCAGCTACAAGATCGCTAAGTCGGCGCTGCTGTCGATGTCGCAGACACTGGCCACCGAGCTCGGCGGCGAGGGGATTCGGGTCAACAGCGTCGCGCCCGGATACATCTGGGACGACCAGCTGAAGTGGTACTTCGGCGAGGTCGCGAAGAAATACGGGATCACCCCGGAGCAGGTCTACGAGCAGACCGCGTCGCGCAGCGATCTGAAACGGCTGCCGGAGCCGGCGGAGATCGCAGACGCGGTGCTGTTCCTCGCCTCCGACCTCGCGCGGGCGATCACCGGACACACTCTCGACGTGAACTGCGGTGAATACCATGACTGAGTCCCGAACCACTGTCGGCACGGTCGACGAACTGCACGAGGCGGCGATCCGCGCCGTCGGCCTCGACGACTTCGGCGACACGGACTACCTCGAAGGTCTCGAGGTGCTGCTGTCGTCGTACGCGCAGTCCGCCGATCTGGAACCGTTGGGCAGCAAGATGTTCCGCTACTTCCTCAAGGGCGCGCTGATCGCACGGCTGCTCAGCGAGGCGGGGTGGAAGAACAACCCGGATTACGTGCGGGTGCCGGTGGAACGGCCGGTGTTCGTCACCGGACTGCCGCGGACCGGCACCACCGCGTTGCACAGGCTGCTGGCCGCCGACCCCGCCCATCAGGGGCTGGAGATGTGGCTGACGGAGTTCCCGCAGCCGCGGCCTCCGCGCGAGACATGGGACGCGAACCCGGTCTTTCAGCGGATAGACGCCGGGTTGTCGCAGCATCACGTGGAGAACCCGGAGTTCATGGGGCTGCACTACATGGGCGCGGCCGAGGTGGAGGAGTGCTGGCAACTGCTGCGGCAGTCGCTGATGTCGATCTCGTACGAATCGCTCGCGCACATTCCCGAGTACTCGGAGTGGCTCGCGCAGCAGGATTGGACGCCCGCCTACGAGCGCCACCGGCGCAATCTCCAGCTCATCGGCGGCAACGACGTCGATCGGCGCTGGGTGCTGAAGAACCCGAGCCATCTCTTCGCGCTCGACGCGATCATGGAGGTGTATCCCGACGCTGTCATCGTGCAGACACATCGCGCGCCGGAGACGATCATCGGATCCATGTGCAGCCTCGCCGAGCAGGCGACGGCGGGCTACTCGCGTGCGTTCACCAGGGACCGGATCGGGCAGACGCAACTCGATCTGTGGTCGCGCGGTCTGCACGCGTTCTCTCGGGCGCGCGAGAAGTACGACCCGGCGCAGTTCGTCGACGTCGACTTCACCGATCTGAGGGCGGACCCGTTCGGAACCGTGGAGCGCGTGTACGACGCGATCGGTGCCGAGTTCACCGACGCCGCCAAAGGGGCGATGACCGCGCTCGACGAGGATTCCAAGTCGGGCGACCGCCGGCCGCAGCACAAGTACGCGCTCGCGGACTACGGGCTCACCGCAGATCAGGTGCGCAAGGCGTTCGCGTAGGAGCGGTCCACGCTCAGATCCTCGGGGCGCGCGGTGCTCCGCCGGTCAGGCGGCGATGAGGCGGGCGAGGTAGGCCTCGCCGCGGGAGTCGCCCGGTGCGGGCGGGGCGTGCGGACCCTGATCGGGCAGGAGTTCGGCGTGGTGGATCTGGTTGACCCTCCACCCTTTCCGAGGGTACCGAGCAGCGACGGGTCGCCACGCGATGCGCCCGGCGTGTGGACCGTCGATGAGAAGCATCGTCTCCCAGTCGCCGAGGGCCTTGCCCACTGAGCGATTGTGACGGCCGCACGCGGCCCCGAGGTGGTCGACATCGGTGGGGCCGCCGTCCGCGTAATCGGGGAAGTGGTGGGCCTGGGTGCGGGAGAACGGGGCTGCGCAGCCGGGGGCGGTGCAGCCGCGGTCGCGGGCGAAGAGCATCAGCCGCTGGGCTTTCGACGCGAGGCGTCGTCCCCGACCCAGGTAGAGGGCCTGGCCGGTGTGGTGAGAGAACACCGCCAAATGCGGAGTCGCGTCGGCAGCGACTTCGATCAACTCAGCGACGGGCAGCCGAGTACCCGTCGCGGTCAAGGCGACACCCGCGTGCTCGCGCAGTTCTTTGTCTGTGACGGTGACGACGATCTGCGACGACAGCCGGCCGTTCCCGGTGGTTGCGGCGGTCAGTGCGCGTTCGGCGTCGAGCAGCGCGACGAGGGCGTCGTGGCCGCGTTGTCCGGCGGTGCGGTCGTCGCGCTCGGCCGCAGCGGCGACCGCGGCGGGGTCGGCGACTTCGCACGCCCCGCGTGGAGACTCCGGATCTGCCGGGTTGTTCATGCCGGGTGCGGCCCACGAACCCAACAGGAGTTCGAAGCGGGCCCGCAGCGCCGGGGTCAGGGACGCAGTCACTTTGCTCATCAGCCGCCGGTCCTGCGGCATCAAGGCGAACTTGCGGTGCCGCTTGCGGTCCCGCTCGTCGGTCAGTGATCCGTCGGGGTCCAGGTGCGCTAGCAGCCGGATCCCGGCGGCTCGGACGCCGTCCGGGGTCAGCTCCCGCGCCACAGCAGCCAACTGGGCCTCGGCCTGTTCACGCGTCAGTGGGTCGACGGCGGCCGGGATTCTGTCCATGATCGCATCGATCTCCCGGACGTGGGCCGCACCGATGACCCCGTCGGTGACCGCATCGGCGGTGGCCAGGCGCGCCGGTGGGAGGGTTTGGCCCTGTAGTCCGGTGAAGCGGCCGATCGCGGCAACGCTGGTCCGTCGGCGGCGGGCCTCACCGTCGCCCAGACGCAGTCCCGAGGACAGGTACTGATGCAGTGACAGGTAGCCGTCCTTGCGGTAGGCGCCGCGGTCGGAGACCTCCACCAGCAGCGCGGCGTCGACGGCGTCGAGCCGGCGGTGCACTCGCTCGAGAACCTCGGCGATCTCGAGGAGCTGTTCCTCGGTGGCGGCGGTGAACCGGGCAGCGGCGAGTGCAACCGTCGCCCCCTCGATCATGGCGACCAGGGTGGCCGGATCTGTTGGCAGCGCCGTTGACGGCTCGGCTTCCGTCTGATCTGCATCCATCCGACTCACCCCCTATCCGTGTCGTCGATCACTCACTATCCGATTGTATGTACGAAGTCTATCGCGGGGGTACGACAAGGCCTGGGTTACAAACCGCTACGGTCCAGGAATCCCTCGATCGCCGCGGCGAAGACCTCGTTGTCGTCTCCGGCAACCATGTGGCCTGCGCCGCTGACGTCGGCGGTCTCCGCGTGGGGGATCAATGCGCGCATGTGCTGCACGCCGGCGTCGCTCACAACATCCGACTTCCCGCCGCGGACGATGAGCGTCGGAACGGTGACGTTCCGGGCGGCCTCGGCCAGGCGTTCGGGATCGGTGTGCCGGCGCGGTTCGTCGCCGTCGCCCGACCGGATGAACTGCGGGTCCCAGTGCCAGTACCAGCGTCCGTCGTCGCGGCGTCGCACGTTCTTGCGCAGTCCGTCCAGGGTCGCCGGACGTGTTCGTGCCGGGTTGTACGCCGCCACCGCGTCGGCCACCTCCTCCAGGCTCGCGAATCCGTCGACGTGATCGGTCATGAACGCCTTGATGCGGTCGATGCCCGTCTGCTCCACGTTCACCACGATGTCCACCAGCACGAGCGCCGCCGCGGCCGACGGGTCCTCGCCCGCGGTGCAGAGGCCGGTGATGCCGCCGAGCGACGCACCGACGATCACGGGGGCGCCAGACAGTGTCGGGAGCACGCCGCGCAGGTCGGAGACGAACGCCTCCAACCCGTAGTCGTGGTCGCGCGCCCAGTCGCTGTCGCCGTGTCCGCGCAGATCGATGGTGTAGACATCCCGTCCGCGCGAGACCAGGGCGGAGGCGGTGCGGTCCCACGAATGGCGGGTCTGCCCTCCGCCGTGCAGCAGCAGCGCGGGAGCGGCCGCGGGGCCGGAACCGTTCGCGCGCCAGTGGTCGCCGCGCAGTGTGAGGTCGCCGATTTCGACAGCGAAGGACTGCGGGACTGTGACGGTCATGATGGCGGCCTTCCGATGCGACGATTTCCTCTCTTGTGGGTACTACATATCGGAGTCGTCCGCGTGGGTGGGGTGTCGTGCGCGCCGGAATCGAGCAAGTGACGAGTCATTGGTGAGCATCCGCACATTAGAGTTCGGTTGACCGAATCATTGGTGAACGCCTAGCCTCATTACATGCTTCGCACAAGGGGGTCGGGGACTCGTTTGCGCGCCGTGGGCCTGCTGGGACCGGCGTTCGTCGCGGCGATCGCCTACGTCGATCCCGGCAATGTCGCGGCCAACATCACCGCCGGCGCGAAGTACGGGTATCTCCTCGTCTGGGTACTGGTCGTCGCCAACGTGATGGCGGTGATGGTGCAGTATCAGTCGGCCAAACTCGGGGTGGTGACGGGGAAGACGCTCCCCGAGACGTTGGGGCGGCGCCTGTCGCGGCGGTCGCGTCTGCTGTTCTGGGCCCAGGCCGAACTCGTGGCGGGAGCCACCGACATCGCCGAGGTGATCGGCGGTGCGATCGCCCTCAACCTGCTCTTCGGACTGCCGTTGCCGATCGGCGGAGTGATCGTCGGCCTGGTGTCGATGGCGATCCTCTCGATGGCCGATCGGCGCCGACAGCGGCGATTCGAAACTGCGATCGTGGCGCTGTTGGCCGTGATCGTCTTCGGTTTCCTGGCCGGACTGCTCGTGAATCCGCCCGACGCCGGCGGGATCATCAACGGCATGGTTCCCCGGCTCGACGGCGCCGAGACTGTGCTGCTGGCGGCATCGATGCTGGGGGCGACGGTGATGCCCCACGCGATCTATCTGCATTCGTCCCTGGTGATCGACCGGCATGGTCAGCCGATCGGCGCCGGCCGCACGCGCAGGCTGCTCGCGGTCACGCGGATCGACGTCGTCATCGCGCTCGTGATCGCGGGCACTGTGAACATCGCGCTCCTGGTCCTCGCTGCGTCGAGTCTGTATGGACGCGAGGGCACCGACAGCATCGAGGGGGCGCACGATGCGGTACGCGATGCGCTCGGGCCGGTGGTGGCGGCGGTGTTCGCCGTCGGTCTGCTCGCGTCCGGTATCGCTTCGACGTCGGTCGGCGCGTACGCCGGTGGCGCGATCATGGGAGGGCTGCTCAAGCGGCGGATTCCGATTCTCGTACGCCGCGCGGTGACGCTGATCCCGGCGGTCGTCGTCCTGGCGCTGGGTGTGAATCCGACGATGGCGCTGGTCATCTCGCAGGTGGTGCTCAGCTTCGGGATCCCGTTCGCGATCGTTCCCCTGCGTCGCTACACCGCGGACCGGGCCTTGATGGGCGAGTTCGCCGACGGCCGCCCGTTGCGCTGGGCCTCCGCTGTCGCCGCAGTCGCCATCGTCGTGCTCAACGTGGTGTTGATCGGTCTGACGTTCGCGTAGGTGCGCTGTCTGGGCGGGTCTGCGCGCGGTGGTTGGGGACACTCGCCGTCGTCCCCAGGCCTATGAGTAGGCGTGTGAGCGTAGCGAGCGCGTCGTATCGAGACATGGTGTGTAGCGGGTTGGTTTCGACTCGCTTCGCTCGCTCAACGAGCCTGGGGGCTCGCTCAACCGGCCTGGAGGGGGCGCTCGTCGTCGTTCCGAGGTTTGTCGAGTGGGCGTGTGAGCGTAGCGAGCGCGGCGTGTCGAGACATGGTGTGTGCATTGTGGTTTCGACTCGCTTCGCTCGCTCAACGAGCCTGGGGGCTCGCTCAACCGGCCTGGAGGGGGCGCTCGTCGTCGTTCCGAGGTTCGTCGAGTAGGCGTGTGAGCGTAGCGAGCGCGTCGTATCGAGACATGCTGCGCGCGTTGTGGTTTCGACTCGCTTCGCTCGCTCAACCGGCCTGGAGGGGGCGCTCGCCTTCGTTCCGAGGTTTGTCGAGTAGGCGTGTGAGCGTAGCGAGTGCGGCGTATCGAGACATGGTGTGTGCGGGTTGGTTTCGACTCGCTTCGCTCGCTCAACCAGCCGGGGGAGGGCTCGCTCAACGAGCCTGAGAGGGGCGCTCGCCGTCGTTCCGAGGTTTGTCGAGTGGGCGTGTGAGCGTAGCGAGCGCGGCGTATCGAGACATGGTGTGTGCGGTTGGTTTCGTCTCGCTTCGCTCGCTCAACGAGCCTGGGGGGTCGCTCAACGAGCCTGAGAGGGGCGCTCGTCGTCGTTCCGAGGTTTGTCGAGTAGGCGTGTGAGCGTAGCGAGCGCGGCGTGTCGAGACATGGTGTGTGCGGGTTGGTTTCGACTCGCTTCGCTCGCTCAACCAGCCTGGGGGCCGCGCTCAACGAGCCTGGGGAGGGCTCGCTCAACCTGCCTGGGAAGGTTCGCTCAGACTCACCCGGGCCAGCGCGTGATGCGGCTGGCCGAACAGCTGAGCGTCGGCCTGGGCACGTTTGAAGAACATGCCGATGTCGTGTTCCCAGGTGATGCCGATGCCGCCGTGCAACTGGACGGCGGAGCCGGTGACCGACATGTAACCCTCCGAGCAGTAGACGTGAGCGGCGGCGGCGAGTTCGGCCGCGTCGTCGCGTCCCTGGACGAGGGCATCGATCGCCGCGGCGGACATCGACCGCATCGCCTCCACCTTCACGTACATGTCGGCCATCGCGTGCTTGAGCGCCTGGAACGAGGCGAGCGCCCGCCCGAACTGCTTGCGCGAGGTGGTGTGCTCCACCGTCAGTTCGAGGGCCCGGGCGGCGCCGCCAACCTGCTCGGCCGACAACATCGCCCAAGCCAGGGTGCGGATACGCTCGGCGACGTCCGGTGGCGACGCGAGGGTCGTCGACGACACCTCGTCGAAACTGACGCGAGCCAGCGGTCGCGTGGGATCGAGCAGCGGCAGCGGGGTGACGGTGACGCCCTCGGCATTCGCGTCCACCTCGTGCAGCGTCTGAGCAGCCCCGGCGTCGCCCGGCCGACCGGCCACCACCAGGAAGACATCGGCCGACTCGCCGTCGATCACGTATCCGGCGGTCCCACTGAGCAGGCCCGCCTCGGCGACCACACCGGGCGTCGACCACCCTGCGGCGTCGGCCCAGCACAGGGCGCCGATGCGTTCGCCCGAAGCCAATCCAGGCAGCAGCCGGGCGGCTGCGTCGTCGTCGCCGGAGGCGAGGACGGCACCCGCGGCCAGAACCGCGGACGAGAACACGGGCACCGGAGCGAGTGCGGCGCCCACCTCCTCGACGGCCAAGGCGGTCTCGGTGAGGGCGGCGCCGGCACCGTCGTACTGCTCGGGGACGGCGAGGGCCGCGACTCCCACCTCGGTGCAGAGTGTCTCCCACACGGCGCGGTCCATGCGGCCCTGCGTGCGGATGGCGGCGCGGACCGAGGCGGAATCGGATCGGCGGCGCAGCACGTCGCGGATCGACTCGGCCAAGGCTGCGCGGTCTTCGGCGCTGATGCTCTCGTGAGTGCTCACAGGGTCTCCAGGATCAGGGCGCGGTGCTCGGCGGGAGTGCCCCACGCCGACACGAGCGCACGGGTCTTGGTCAGGTACAGCGAGAGATCGTGCTCGGCGGTGTATCCGATGGCGCCGAGCACCTGCAGACTCCGGCGTGAGGCGAGGTACGCCGCATCCGCCGCGGCGACCTTCGCAGCGGAGACGTCGCGCGCCACATCGGTGTCCGCCGGCGCGTTTCCATCGAGACCCACCGCTGCACCGTGGACCAGGGGCCGGGCCATCTCGATGGCGATGGCGACGTCGGCCAGGTGGTGTTTGACGGCCTGGTACGAGCCGATGGCGCGGTTGAACTGTTTGCGCGCCTTGGCGTATTCCGAAGCGATGTCGAGCATCGCGCCGCCCAGCCCGATCAGCTGCGCGGCCGTCGCCAGCGCGCCGAGATGCGCGACCGCCCTCTCGTCCGCGGTCCCGAGCTCGGTTCCGGCCTCGACGTCGGCCACTGTCCGGGTCGGATCGACCGACGGGTGTTCGGCGACGACGGTCCCCGAAGAGAGGGCCCCGTCGCGCAGGACGTAGACGTCCGCGTCGACCGGCGCCGCGGCGCGACCGGCGGTGGCCGACGTCGCGATGGTGGCCGGACGGCCGTTCAGCAGCGCCGCCAGCGCATCGGACGCGCCCGCAGCCGCGAGCGCGCAGGGGACGGCGGCGAAGGTCTCGGCGACCGGGCCGGGCAGCGCGAACCGGCCGATCTGCTCTGCGGCGACCACCATCTCGGTGGCACCGGCACCCGAGCCGCCCAGATCGTCGTCGACGAGCAGACCGGTGATTCCGGCCTCGGCGAGCCGGCCGTAGACGGTGAGGGCGGGGGTGCGGTCGCCCTCCGACCATGCGCGTGCGACCGCTGCTCCGCCTGCCTTCTCGCCGATGGCGGCGACGGTGGACGCCAGGTCGGTGTGGATGTCGTTGAGGAGGAAGTCCATGGTCTATCGGTCTCCGCGGGGCAGGCCGAGGAGTCGCTCGGCGATCACGTTTCGCTGGATCTCGTTGGTGCCGGCGTAAATCGGTCCCGACAGCGAGAAGAGGTAGCCGTCCATCCAGGGGTCGGCGAGTTCGGCGTCGGCGCCCTGCAGGTCGAGTGCGGTCTCGTGGGCGGCGATGTCCCACTGCGACCAGAACACCTTGTTGATCGACGACTCCATGCCGAGCTGTCCGCCTGCCGCCAGCCGGCTGACCGTCTGATACGTCGACAGTTCGTAGGCGCGTGCACCGATCCAGGCGTCGGCGACGCCCTTGTCGGTGGCGGCGGTCGACGGTGCGTCGGCGCCGCGTTCCTTCCACAGTCTCACCAGACGATCGGTGGCAGCGAGGAATCGGCCCGGCGACCGCAACGACAGTCCGCGTTCGTTGGCCGCGGTGCTCATCGCGACCTTCCACCCGTTGTTCACCTGGCCGATGACGCCCGAGTGGGCTGGGTCGTCGGGGTCGTCGGGCACGAAGACGTTCTCCAGGAAGAGTTCGGCGAACCCCGCCTCACCGTCGAGCTGAGCGATCGGGCGCACGGTCACGCCCTCGCTGCGCAGGTCGAACATGAAGTACGTGATGTTCCTGTGCCGGCCCGATTTCGCCCCGCTCGCTTCGCTCCCGGCGGCGGGCGCCTCCGGGTCGGTGCGGAACAATCCGAACCCCCAGTCGGCGAAACTCGACCGGGAGCTCCAGGTCTTCTGCCCGTTCAGCAGCCAGCCGCCGTCGGTGCGGGTGGCGGTGGACCGCAGCGACGCGAGGTCGGACCCGGCCTCCGGCTCACTCCATGCCTGCCCCCAGATGTCGTCCGCACGAGCCATGCGCGGCATGATGCGGGCGAGCTGTTCCGGACTCGCGTGCTCGAAGAGGGTCGGGGCGAGCAGGAAGATGCCGTTCTGACTCACACGGCCAGGCGCCCCCGATCGGTAGTACTCCTCTTCGAAGATCAGCCAGTGCAGCAGCGGCTCGTCGCGTCCGCCGAATTCCTCGGGCCAACTGACCACCGACATCCGGTCGGCCGCCATCTCGGCCTCCCACGCGCGGTGCGCTTCGAAACCTTCGGCGGTGTCCATCGAAGGCAGCGGGTCGGCGGGCACGTGCTCGGCCAGCCAGGCGCGGACCTCGGCGCGGAACTTCTGGGCGGCGTCGTCGAACAGCAGGTCCATCAGGCCTCACCCTTCTGCGCGGCGTCGCGCATGCTGCGCGCGTCCATGCCGCCGAGCGAGTCCCCCGAATCGGCGTCGTTGGCCGCATGCGCGAAGTGATGCCAGCCGAACACCGAGTCCATGGCATTGCGCATCCCCATCTGGTCTTCGCAGATGTTGACGGCCTTCTTGCTCAGGAACAGTCCCTGCATCGGCATCTCGGTCATCTGCGCGCAGAGCTCGTCGACCTTGGCGCTCAGACCCTCGCGCGGAACGACGTGGTTCACCATTCCCCAGTCCAGCGCCTGTGCTGCGGTGAAGCGCTGGCCGGTGAACAGGATCTCCTTGGCGCGCCGCGCCCCGAGGACGTACGCGTGCGCGAAGTACTCGACGCCGGGAATGCCCATCCGGGCGACGGGGTCGGAGAAGAAGGCGTCGTCGGAGGCGACGATGAAGTCGGCCGACCACGCGAGCATCAGGCCTCCGGCGATGCACGCGCCGTGCACCTGAGCGATGACGGGCTTCGGGATCTCCCGCCAGCGGCGGCACATCCCCATGTACACCTCGATCTCGCGGGCCAGTCGCTGGTTGCTGTCGAGCGGCTCGCCGTCGCCGCGCGTGTGATCCCAGTGCAGCGTCGCCACATTGGGATAGAACGTGTCGAAGTCGCGTTCGGGGGTGCCGATGTCGTGGCCCGCGGAGAAGTGCTTTCCGTTGGCGCGCAGCACGATCACCTTGATCTCGGTGTCGTCGACGGCTTTCCGGAACGCCGCGTCCAGCGAGTACGTCATCACCGAGTTCTGCGCGTTGCGGTAATCGGGACGGTTCAGCGTGACATAGGCGACGGCGCCGGCGGTCTCGTATGCGACGGGCGATGTGTCGGTGCCGAGGTCGTCGGGCCCCAACGGGGGAGGGATGACGGCGTTGCTCATACCTACAGACTCTAACCTAGCAAGTGCTTGGTTGGTAGGCCGGGCGCCGGCGCGGGCCGTCAGCGGGAGGCGAGAACCATCCCGATGGGCACGCTCACGATGAGGACCGTCAGGACCGCGAGGTAGGCGTACGCCGCCGGCGCCTTCGACCCCAGAAGGCGCAGGCCGGCCCGCCACGTGGCGGCCAGGACGACGAGCAGCAGGATCGACCCGACGTCGACCACGGCCGGTGTGTCGGTCAGCGAGCCGGCGATCACCAGGGCGTTCGCCGCGATCCACCCCGTCAGCTGTGGTGCGTGGAAGCGCGCGCTCATCGGCTGCGGGGCACGTTGCTGTGCGATGCCGATCGCGATGAGGGCGACGCCGCAGACGAGCACCAGGTAGGCCGCCAGCCAACTGCCCTTCGCCAGATCGAGCGGGCGCGCCACGGCGGCCACCAAGCCGCCGGCGATGACAGCGGCCGACCCCGTCGCAGTGAAGAGGTCGATCTCCACGCTCAACCGGCTCACCGGCGGCCTCCCGCCAGGACCGCCAAGCAGTGGTCGCCGTCGACGAAGGCGTCCAGCCGCTCGAGGCGGAGGTCGGTGTGGTGCCTGCTGAGCACGCCCTGCACGATGCCCCGGTGCACCGAGCAGGTCAGCGCCGGCTGTCGTCGTGCGAGTTCGAGGAACGGGCAGCGGTTCAGGCGGATCCGGTCGCCCGCCGCTTCGGGTGCGAAACCGAGATCGTCGAGTACGGCGAGCAGATCCTCGACCGGTTCGTCGGAACCCGAGCTGCCGGCCGCCCCCCATTCGCGACCGGCGGCCACCGCACGCGCGGGCGCGTCAGGCGTGTCGGCCAGCGTTCGGAGCAGCACCTCGGCCAGGACCCCGTAATTGCGAGGGCCGGACGGGTCCATCGCGGGGCGCGCCCGATAGAGGAGCCGGGGCCGGCCCGGCCCGTCGTGGGCGGCGGTGTCGACGACGATCAGCCCGTCCGCGGTGAGTGCGCGCAGATGAAAGCGGACGGTGGTCTGCGGAATGTCGGTCGCCTCCGCCACTTCGGCGACGGTCATCGGCGCGGCCGCCGCGCGGAGGGTGTCCAGGATCGTGGTGCGCACGGCGGTCAGTGGTCGGTGCCCTGCGGCGGGAGGGAGGCCACCAGCGGTGCGTCGGCCCCGGTGGGCCCGAGCTTCATCGCGCCGCCGGGTGAGCCCAGCGGTGCGTCGCGGCCGGGCAGGGTCTCGACGAAGAAATCCGCGTTGTCGGTGATGTACGGCGTCCATTCGTCGGGGACGTCGTCCTCGTAGAAGATGGCCTCCACCGGGCACACCGGCTCGCAGGCGCCGCAGTCGACGCATTCGTCGGGGTGGATGTAGAGGCTGCGGCCGCCTTCGTAGATGCAGTCGACGGGACATTCCTCCACGCACGCCCGGTCCATCACATCGACGCAGGGGAGCGCGATCACGTAGGCCATGTCGTCACCGCCCGGTGCCGAGCGGCTCGATCGTGAGCGTGGGCTCGCGGTGGGTGTGGACGGTGAGATAGCTCAGCCCATCGGGACCGGCGGTGAACGATCGCTCCGACCGCCGCGGCAACCAGAGCAGATCGCCCGCGGACACCGCCACATCGCCGGTCTCGGTGCCGACGGTGCCCGACCCCGCGACCACGTGGATCAGGACGTCCACCTCCGCTCCCCGGTGCGTGTCGATACCGCCGCCCGGGGCCAGCCGGATCAGGTTGGAATCGAGCCCGCGGCCGTCGAAGTCGAGCTTCCACGCCACGCCGGCGGCGTCGACCGGTCCGTCGGTGAGCTCGGCGGTGTTGCCGAGCAGGCGGGGCGGCGGGGCCGCGGTTGTCTTGCTGATGCGGATGCGGTAGTCGCGCTTCTCGCGCACCAGATAGTCCCAGCCGTATCCGCCGGGCAGTCGTTCGTCGAACTCGTCGTGCAGATGCCGCGGATCGTGGTCGTTGATCAGGATGATCGCCTCGCCGACGTCGAGTGAGTCGAAGATGCCGAAGATCTTGGGGTGGCGCTGGGGCTTGGGGATCTCGCGGACATCCAGGGTGACGTCGGGCATGACCAGTCCTCCTAATAAAAACAATGAAGTCTTGTAAAAAATCTAGCGCGATTCGTGACGTGGGGCAACGCCTGGGTTCAGCGGCGGACGGCGGCGCTCACCGCGTCGGCGGCCGCACGGGTCGCGGCACCGAGCCCTGCGACCTCGTCCGCGGGCATCGTCGAATCGGGGCAGGAGACGATCGCGCCGATCGCGGTTCCGTCGGCGTCGAAGATGGGGGCGCCGACGCTCACCGCACCCACCTCGCCGGTCAATTCCGCGGGCAGGTAATCGATCGCCGATAGTTCCGACACGAGTTCCGACATCCGCGATCGCAACTGGGCGGGCATTTCGTCGAGATTGCCCAGGGTGTCGATGATGGCGCGGTGGTGTCCGGTGATCCGCTCGATCGAATAGCCCCGATCGCGGATCGCGTCGAGGACGGCGGCGAGGCGGGCGCGCTGGTCCGCGGACGCCTCGGCCAGCCAGTCGGTGCGCTCGGGCTCGTCCGACCATGCGATGAACTCGCGGCACAGCGGCGGTCGGAGGTGGACGCGGCGCAACGGCGGCACCCAGGAATCGGGAGCGGTCTGCGGGACGACCTGATCGGCCACGGTCACCAGATCGCCGGTGCGGCGCGCGAGGAACGCCGGCACTCCGGTCTCTTCGACGAGGGTCTGCATCGCGGGGATCGCGCTCGCCGCCACCAGGTCCAGACGTGCGGCGCGCCGGGACACGGTGAGGAACTCGGGGCCGAGTGAGAAGGAGTTGTCCCGCCGCCTGGACAGCCAGCCGAGTTCGCACAGCTGAGTGGCGATCGCGTGTGCGGTCCCGCGGGGGATGCCGGTCACTCGCACGACCTCTGCGAGCGTGAGGGAATCGCCCGCGCGCTCGACGAGGAGCGACATCACGTCCACCACGCGGCGCGTCGGCGGGGACGATTGACGCTCGGGGCGTCCGTCACCTACCGTTGCTGTCATATTGCCAACACTAAGTGTCGAATATTCGACAAGTCAAGGAAAGTGGCGTCGATGATCACATCGCCCGACGGGACCCGTCCGGCCGCCCCGGCCGGAACCGGCCGACGGTACGAGCTGACGACTCTCGAGGAACTGGAGGCCGAGTCCGTCCACATCTTCCGCGAAGTGGGCGCCACCTTCGAGCGCCCCGCCATGCTCTTCTCCGGGGGCAAGGACTCGGTGGTGATGTTCCATCTGGCGCGCAAGGCGTTCTGGCCGGCGCCGGTCCCCTTTCCGCTCATGCACGTCGACACCGGACACAACTTCGACGAAGTGATCGAGTACCGCGACCGGGTGGTCGAGCAGACCGGGGTGTCGCTGATCGTCAGCAGCGTGCAGGACGACATCGACGCCGGCCGGGTGGTCGAGCAGACCGGGCCGGGCACGTCGCGCAATCGGCTGCAGACAGCGGCGCTGCTGAGGGGGATCGCGGAGCATCGGTTCGACGCGGTGTTCGGCGGTGCGCGACGTGACGAGGAGAAGGCACGCGCCAAGGAACGGTTCTTCAGTTTCCGTGACTCGTTCGGAGCATGGGACCCGCGCAACCAGCGGCCCGAACTGTGGAACCTGTACAACGGCCACTGCGCGCGGGGTGAGCACATCCGGGTGTTCCCGTTGAGCAACTGGACCGAGCTCGACATCTGGAACTACATCGCCCAGGAGGGCATCGAACTCCCGTCGATCTACTACGCGCACGAGCGTGAGGTGGTGCCCCGTGACGGCATGCTCCTGGCGAAGACGCGCTTCCTGGAGACCTATCCGGGTGAGACCGCACACGTCGAGCGCGTTCGTTTCCGCACGGTCGGCGATGCCACCTGCACCGGTTGTGTCCGAAGCGAGGCCGACACCCCGGAGAAGGTGATCGCCGAAGTCGCCGCCACTCGGGTCACCGAGCGGGGCGCCACGCGAGCCGACGACCGGATCTCCGAAGCCGGCATGGAAGACCGCAAGAAAGAGGGCTACTTCTGATGCGCACCGACAACCGTGCGGCCGGCCCGGCCGACACCGAGGTGATCGCTCCGGCGGAACTGCTCAGGATCGCCACCGCGGGCAGCGTGGACGACGGTAAGTCGACTCTGATCGGCCGGCTCCTCTACGACTCGAAGTCGATCCTCACCGACCAGCTCGAAGCGATCGAGCGCACCAGCGCCCAGCGCGGAGACGAGTACGCCGATCTGGCGCTGCTCACCGACGGGCTGCGCGCCGAGCGCGAGCAGGGGATCACCATCGACGTGGCGTACCGCTACTTCGCGACCCAGAACCGGAAGTTCATCATCGCGGATTCGCCGGGACACGTGCAGTACACCCGCAACATGGTCACCGGCGCGTCCACCGCCGACCTCGCGATCATCCTGATCGACGCTCGCAAGGGCGTGGTCGAGCAGACTCGCCGCCATGCCTTCCTATCGTCGCTCCTGGGGATCCCGCACTTGACGGTCTGCGTCAACAAGATGGATCTCGTCGACTACTCGCGGGAGCGGTTCGAGGAGATCTGCGACGAAGTGGTCGCGTTCGCGGCCAAGCTCAACGTCGGCGACATGAGTTTCATCCCGATCTCGGCTCTGCGCGGTGACAATGTCGTCGACCGGTCCGAGGCGATGCCCTGGTACACCGGCCGACCGCTGCTCAGCCATCTGGAGAACGTGTACATCGCCTCCGACCGCAACCTGCGCGACGCGCGGTTCCCGGTGCAGTATGTGATCCGACCGCAGCGCAGCGACGGCCTCGACCACCGCGCCTTCGCCGGCACCGTCGCCGGAGGGACGTTCGCGGTGGGCGACAAGGTCGTCGCGCTGCCCGGCGGATTCGGGACCACGGTGAAGCAGATCTGGGGACCCGGCGGCGTCGAACTCCAGGAGGCGTTCGCCTCCCAGGCGGTCTCGATCGCGTTGGACGACGAGATCGACATCGTGCGCGGCGACATGCTGGTGCGGCCCAACAATCGCCCGCACGTGGGACGTGAACTGGACGCGATGGTCTGCTGGTTCTCCGAGAGCACCGCTCTCGCTCCAGGCAACACCTACGTGATGCTCTGCGGAACCCGGGAGACGCGCGTGCGCGTGCAGGGACTCAACTACCGGCTCGACGTCAACACTCTCCATCGGGACGAGGACGCGACGGCCCTCACGCTCAACGAGATCGGCCGGCTGTCGTTGCACGCGCAGCATCCGGTGATGTTCGACGAGTACCGCCGCAACCGCGCCACCGGCAGTTTCATTCTGATCGACGAGACCACCAACGCGACAGTGGCCGCGGGCATGATCAGTGCACCGCTCGCACACGACAGCCACGTGGTGTGGCAGTCGAGCAAGGTGACGCGCGCAGGACGGTCGCATCGCGGCGCGACCGTATGGCTCACCGGACTCTCGGGGTCCGGTAAATCGACCATCGCCACCGAGTTGGAGCGGCGGATCGTCGCCGAAGGCAGGCCCGCCTACCTGCTCGACGGCGACAATCTGCGTCACGGGCTCAACGGCGACCTCGGCTTCAGCGACGACGACCGGCGCGAGAACATCCGCCGGACCGCGGAGGTCGCGTCGCTGTTCGCCGATTCCGGAGCGATCGCGTTGGTGTCGCTGATCAGCCCGTTCGCCGCAGAGCGGCAGCGGGCCAGGGAGATTCACGAAGCGGCTGATCTGCCGTTCTATGAGATCTTCGTCGACACTCCGCTCGACGACTGCGAGGCACGTGACCCCAAAGGCCTCTACGCGAAAGCCCGGGCCGGCGAGATCACCCAGTTCACCGGCATCGACTCTCCGTACGAAGTGCCCGAGAGTCCGGACCTGGTGGTGCGCCCGGGCGATGGGTCACCGAAGCAGATCGCCGACCGGATCATGCGCGACTTGGGGCTGTAGCCAGCTGTTCGTCGGCTGAAAGGCTACGCGAATCGGTCATCCGGGTCGTCGTCGGCGGGGACGGCGCCGATATCGGCGAACTGGGCCAGTGCGGCGCGCATGTCGGCGCCGGTCACGGTCATCAGATCCGATTCGGTCAGCATCGCGAGCTCGGCGGTCCGGGCGAGCCGCAGCTCGCGTTCCTCCTCTGCGGCTTCGACGACGTTGCGCACGAAACGGGCGTTGCCCGCGGTATCCGATGCGCGGCGGCCCTCATGGATCAGGCCGTAGAGGTCGGCGAACTCTGTTTCGAGCATCGCCGTCGCCTCCGCCGACAGCCGGGCGTCCCGGTGCTGAGCGATCGATTCGGCGATCCGGATCAGCTCACCCGGTGTGTACGAGTTGAATCGGATCCGGCGGGCGAAGCGGGACGCCAGACCCTCGTTCGCGGACAGGAGTCGGTCGATGTCGTCGTCGTAGCCTGCGATGATCACGACCAGGCGGTCCCGGTCGTTCTCCATGCGAGCGAGCAGCGTGTCGACGGCTTCGCGGCCGAAGGCGTCGCCGCCGGCGAGCCCCTCCTGGACGAGGGTGTACGCCTCGTCGATGAACAGCACACCGTCGAGGGCGGAGTCCACGACCGCTGACGTCTTCGGTGCCGTGGCGCCCAGGTGCTGTCCGACGAGGTCTTTTCGACTGACTTCGACGACCGTGTCCGTCGACAGCAGACCGAGCGCACGGTACAGCCGCGCGACCAGACGCGCGATCGTGGTCTTACCGGTCCCCGGCGGTCCGGTGAAGGCGAGGTGCAGACTGCGCGACTGTGTGCGCAGTCCCTTCTCCGATCGCAACTGCGCGAGGGTGACCGCCGCGCGCAGCCGCTCGACCTGTTCTTTGACCGGTGCCAGCCCGATCTGAGCGGCGAGCTCCTCGGACACCTCCCGCAACGCGGGTTCGTCGACGCCGCGCCCCCGTTCGGCGCGAGGGCCGCCGGCGGGTTCGACCGCGCGATCGACCGTCAGCTGCAGCGACGGATCGGCGAGCGCGCGGGCGGCGTCGGTGAGCCGTGAGTCCAGGGCGTAGGCCTCTTCGAACGCAGACCGGGCAGCGGACTCGTCGCCCTGTGCGCGCAGGGCCAGCCCCATCGTGAAGAGGGCCTGCGGCCGGCAATTGGTGAGCGCCGAGTCCCCGGCGCTCGACAGTCTGCGCAGCCCCTCCTCGAACAGGCCCAACTGCACACAGGCCGTTCCGATCATGAAGTCGGCTGCGGCGCAGAGATACTCGTCGTTCCACGTGCTTGAGACGGAGAGTGTCCGCAGGACATCGCGCCAACGGCGCTTGCGTAGCTCGACAATGCCGCGGCAGAAGTCGGCGGTCGAGTCGGCGTGCTCGATCTCGGCCAGTACGTCCTCGGCGCCGGCCACGTCTCCGCCGGCCAGCAGGGACGCCGCATATGCCGCGGCGGCGTCCGCCGGTCCGGTGATCGGCAGGTCGATGAACATCCCGCTCGGCAGATGCCCGGCCAGCACACCGGTCGGAAGTCCCAAGCGGCGTTGCTCGGCGCCGATCGAATCGCGCGCTCGGTACAGCCCCAGCAGCACCGGACCCGATCGATCGCCGACGGCGACCCGTCCCAGCCAGGCGTCGCCGAGTGCGCCGTCGAGCTCGGTGGCGCGGGTGAAGGCCGCCTCGGCTCGTTTCGGATCGGGCGGCCCGCCGCCGGTCAGGAATCCGGCTGCCGTGAGCCCGGCGATGAAGTACTCGCGGGCAGGCGACTTGGCGTCTGCCGCTCCGCGCGTGGATAGAGCGCGCGTGGATAGAATCTGCCCCTCGGCCATGTGGTCCCCCCGAACCTGGTGTGCGCAAACTGTATCCATACCCTCCGACAAGCGGGGCCGGACCGCGCGAACTCCCAGCAGAGGGCACCCGCGCGCCGCATCCCGGTGGTGCTCGCGCACCCCGGCCGGAGGCGTGGCCGTCCACCCGCGTGACCTCGCATAGAATGGTCGCCGTGAGCGCCCAGGTCGATACCGTTTCCCACGCCGCCGATACCCCCGATCAGCCGCAGCCCTATGCCGAGCTCGGTCTCAAGGACGACGAATACGCCCGGATCCGGGAGATCCTCGGCCGCCGTCCCACCGACGCCGAACTCGCCATGTACTCGGTGATGTGGTCTGAACACTGCAGCTACAAGTCGTCGAAGGTGCACCTGCGCTACTTCGGCGAGACGACCACCGAGGAGATGCGGGCGGGAATGCTCGCCGGGATCGGCGAGAACGCGGGCGTGGTCGACGTCGGCGACGGATGGGCCGTCACGTTCAAGGTCGAGTCGCACAACCACCCGAGCTACGTCGAGCCCTACCAGGGCGCGGCGACCGGCGTCGGCGGCATCGTCCGCGACATCATGGCGATGGGCGCGCGGCCGATCGCGGTCATGGACCAGCTCCGATTCGGTGCGGCCGATGCGCCCGACACCCGGCGCGTGGTCGACGGCGTGGTCCGCGGCATCGGCGGCTACGGCAACTCCCTCGGTCTGCCCAACATCGGCGGCGAGACGGTGTTCGACCCCAGCTACCAGGGCAACCCGCTGGTGAACGCGCTGTGCGCCGGCGTCCTGCGCGTGGAGGACCTGCATCTGGCATTCGCATCGGGCACGGGCAACAAGATCATCCTGTTCGGCGCCCGCACCGGACTCGACGGTATCGGCGGCGTCTCGGTCCTGGCGTCGGAGACCTTTGACGACGACGGCGGCAACGGCCCGAGCCGCAAGAAGCTGCCGAGCGTGCAGGTCGGCGACCCGTTCACCGAGAAGGTGCTGATCGAGTGCTGCCTGGACCTGTACAAGGCAGGTCTCGTCGTCGGCATCCAGGACCTGGGCGGTGCCGGACTCTCCTGTGCCACCAGCGAATTGGCAGCGGCAGGCGACGGCGGCATGCACATCGAGCTCGAGAAGGTGCCGATGCGAGCCGAGGGCATGACCCCGGCGGAGGTGCTCTCGTCGGAGTCGCAGGAGCGCATGTGCGCGGTCGTGACCCCGGAGAACGTCGACGCCTTCATGGAGGTGTGCCGCAAATGGGACGTCCTCGCCACGGTGATCGGCGAGGTCACCGACGGCGAGCACCTGGAGGTGACGTGGCACGGTGAGACCGTGGTCGACGTGCCGCCGCGCACCGTCGCCCACGAGGGACCGGTGTACGAACGACCCGTCGCACGCCCCGACTGGCAGGACGACGTGGTCGCCTCGACCACCGAGGGTCTGGCGCGCCCGCAGACCTCCGACGAACTGCGCGCCACGTTCCTCAAGTTGCTCGCGAGCCCGGCGCTGTGCAGCCGCAAGTTCATCACCGAGCAGTACGACCGCTACGTGCGCGGCAACACCGTCCTGGCCGAGCACGCGGACTCGGGCATGATCCGGATCGACGAGGAGACCGGTCGCGGCATCGCGATCGCCACCGACACGTCGGGTCGCTACACCTATCTCGATCCCTACGCCGGCGCCCAGCTGGCACTGGCCGAGGCCTACCGCAACGTGGTGGTCTCCGGTGCCGGCCCGCGCGCCGTCACCAACTGTCTCAACTTCGGTTCTCCCGAGGACCCCGCCGTGATGTGGCAGTTCAGCCAGGCCGTTCGCGGTCTCGCAGACGGCTGTGCGCAACTCGGCATCCCAGTGACCGGAGGTAACGTCAGCTTCTACAACCAGACCGGTTCCACCGCGATCCTCCCGACACCGGTCGTCGGCGTGCTCGGTGTGATCGACGACGTCCGCCGGCGCATCCCGACCGACATCGGCACCGAGCCGGGCGAGACGTTGATCCTGCTCGGCGACACCCGTGACGAGTTCGACGGCTCGATCTGGGCACAGGTGGAGCACGATCATCTCGGCGGCGTGCCGCCGAAGGTCGACCTCGAACGCGAGCGTCTGCTCGGCGAGATCCTGGTCGCCGCATCGCGTGACGGTCTTGTCTCCGCAGCGCACGACGTCTCCGAGGGCGGTCTGATCCAGACCGTCGCCGAAGCCGCACTGGCGGGCGAGACCGGCTGCCGCATTCTGCTGCCCGAGGGCGCCGACCCGTTCGTGACGCTGTTCTCGGAATCGGCGGGGCGCGTCCTGGTGGCCGTGCCGCGCACCGAGGAGTCGAGGTTCTGCGCGATGCTCGACGCCCGGCAGATGCCGTGGACGCGCATCGGTGTCGTGGATCAGGGCAGCGACGCGCTGGAGGTCCAGGATCACTTCGAGGTCAAGCTCGACGAACTGCGCGAGGTGCACGAGGGAACGCTGCCCCGGTTGTTCGGGTAGCCGTTGGGTCACGGTGAGCGACTGACGAAGGCGGCGCCGCGGAGAACTCCGCGCGCCGCCGTTCGTCATTCGTCGATGTGGTTCGGATCGGCGGTGACCCGGACGATGCGGGTACTGCGCATCGACGCGCCGGGGCTGGCGATCGGGACCGTCTTCTACATCTGGTCGCTGACGCCCTCGCTGCTTCCTCGGCTCTGGGCGTTTCAGGGTCTCATCGGCGGCATCGCCGCGGCGACCGGCTACGCGGTCGGCTCGCTGCTGGCCTTCGCGATCGGGCGGCTGGTTCTCTCACGCGTCGCCTGGTGGCCGCCGCCGGCCCGCGTTCGTCGCGTTTTGCGCATCGGCGTCCCCATCCTGTGCGCGGTGGCCTCGACGGTCGCTCTGTACTACGGCGTGCGGTCGCAGGCCCAGCTCGCCGACCTGATGGGAACCGACCCTCCGTCGTACCTCGGCTATCTGCGGGCGATGGCGTTGAGCCTGGTGATCGCGGTCGCGATCGTCGCGGTGTTCCGGGTGCTTCGGGACGTCGGCCGGTGGCTGGCGCGCACCATCAACCGGATCTTCCGCATCCCGCGGCGGGTGGCGGGGGTGATCTCGCTCATCGTGATGCTGGTCGTGACGTACACGCTGATCGACGGCGTCGCGCTGCGCGGCAGTTACGCGGCGATGAACGCCGTCTTCAGCGCCACCAACGACACCACGCGCGACGGCGCGGTGCAGCCCTCCCTGGCCGAGAAGTCGGGGAGCCCGCAGTCCGCGGCACGGTGGGAGACCCTCGGATTCGAGGGCCGGAACTTCGTCTCCGGAGGCATTCGAGCGGCCGAACTGGCCAAGTACAACGGCCGGCCCGCGAAGGAGCCGATCCGCGTCTACGCCGGTCTGGAGTCGGCGGACGGCCCGGACGCGCAGATGAAGCTGGTAGTCGACGAATTGGAGCGGACCGGCGCCTTCGATCGTCAGACGCTCGTGATCATTCCGACCACCGGCACCGGCTGGGTCAATCCGACCGCCGCGCAGACTTTCGAACTCGTCGCGAACGGCGACAGTGCGTTGGTCGCGGCACAGTACTCGTACCTGCCGAGCTGGGTCTCGTTCCTCGCCGACCGCGAGAAAGCCGCGGAGGCCGGACGCCGCCTGGTGACGGCGGTGCACGACAGGTGGCTGACCAAGCCGCCCGGTCACCGGCCGAAACTGTTCGTCTACGGCGAGAGCCTCGGCACGCAGGCGGGTGAGGGGGCGTTCGACGATCTGAATGCGATCCGCTCGACGGTCGACGGTGTTCTGTGGGTCGGGCCGCCCGACTCGAATCCGTTGTGGCGCGCGCTCGTCGACCGTCGTGACCCGGGCACCCCGGAGGCGGAGCCGACTTACGCGAACGGGCTGGTGGTCCGCTTCGCCAACGACGCGGCGGCCATCGGCCGCAATCCGGATCCCTGGCTCGCGCCGCGGGTGCTGTACATCCAGCACCCGTCCGATCCCGTGGTCTGGTGGTCGCCCGAGTTGCTCTACCAAAAGCCGGACTGGCTTTCCGAGCCCGCCGCCGGCGACCGCAGTCCCGCGATGCGGTGGTACCCGATTGTCACGTTCTGGCAGGTCAGCGCGGACCTGGGCAATGCGGCCGGAGTACCCGACGGACACGGACACAACTACGGCACCGTCATCCTCGACGGTTGGATCGCAGTGACCCAGCCCGCGGGCTGGACCGATGCGGACACCGCGCGGGTGCGGTCCGCGCTGCTCGATCTGCGAGGCCACGACGGTCCGGAGAAGTGAAGGCGGACAGGCGAGTCGGGCGATTACGGCAGTAGGTCGTTCGGTCGACACGGTTGTGTTGTGGTCGTACCGCCGGGCTGCTGCAGTTGTTCTTGGGCGGGTTCGGCATCGGACGCTGGTACATCGGCACCCACGGCGTCGCCGCGGGACAACTCGTGCTGTGGTTCCTGGCGTTTGTGACGTCATTCATCTTCGGTATCGGACTGGTGCTCTTCGTCGGTCTCGGAATCTGGGTGTTGGTCGACGCGATCATGATCTTCACCGGGTCCGTTCGCGACGGCGACGGGCGAGTGCTCCGATAGCGGAAGCCCCATTTCGGCGCGCAGCCGCCGTTCCTTCCGCGGTCAGCCGTCGGCCATCCGCGCCATCGCGGCGTCCAACGCCCGCTCGGCCTCTTCCCGCGGCGTCCCGCCACCCACGGCGAGCGAGATCAGCGCGCCTCGGGCGACGAGATCGTGCGCGCCGGTCAGGTGCCCGGCGATCGACAACATCGCGAGGCCGTGCACGGTGCTCCAGGCGACGCCGGATCGGATGAGAAGTGCGGCGTCGTCGGTCTCCGGGGTCGCGACCCGCCGGATCGTCTCGGCCATCACCCCGAATGCCGCGCGGCCCATCGGGGAGTCGGTCGGATTCCCGTGCTGCAGCAGCGCCTTCCGTTGCGAGGCCGCCCACTCGGGCGAGGAGTACTGGAACATCAGGGTGTAGAGCAGCGGATGGTCGGTGGCGAACTGCAAATAGGCCAGACCTTGGCACATGAGGTCGGTCAGCGGTTCGTCGGTGCGGCCGGCGGCCGAGAGCGCATCGCCGAACTCCGCGAATCCGCGCTCGCAGACCTCGGCGGCGACGGCCCCGATGCTGCCGAACCGCGAGTACACGGCCATCGTCGAGGTGCCTGCCTCCTGGGCGAGTCTGCGCACGGTCAAGGCCTCGACACCCTGCTCTGTCACCAGTCGGTAGGCGGCCGCGGACAGAGTCTCGCGCACGGGATCGGGACGTGCCTCTTCACTATTGCTCATAACAGCGTTATTATCGCGGTATAACAATGTTATAGTCAACCTGGAGGTGACGGGAATGACCACGAACCGATTTCTCGACGGCGAGTACGCACCGGTGCGCGCCGAGTTGACCGAGCACGCGCTCCCGGTGACGGGAACGCTGCCGGACTGGCTCGACGGCCGGTACCTGCGCAACGGTCCCAACCCGATCGCGGACGTCGACCCCGACACGTACAACTGGTTCACCGGTGACGGAATGGTGCACGGCGTCCGGCTCAGCGGCGGCGACGCTCTCTGGTACCGGAACCGCTGGGTCGATTCGCCCGCCACCGAACGCAGACTGAACAGGCCCGCACCCGACTCGGCCGGCCGGGCCTTTCTGCACGGCCTCGGCGCGAACACCAACGTGATCGGGTTTCAGGGGCACACCTTGGCGCTCGTGGAGGCGGGGCTGCCGTGCGCGGAACTGTCCGAAGAACTCGACACTCTCGGTGTCTGGGACTTCGACGGCACGGTCCGCAGCGGCTACACCGCGCACCCGCTCGAAGATCCGGCGACCGGAGAGCTGCATTCGGTCAGCTATCACTTCGGGCTCGGGAACAAGGTCCGATACTCGGTGATCGGGGTCGACGGTCGCGAACGCCGCCGCGTCGACATCACCGTCGGCGGCAGCCCGATGATGCACGCGTTCTCGTTGACCGAGTCGACGGTGGTGATCTACGACCTTCCGGTGACCTTCGACGTGGAGACGGCGGCCTCGTCCGCCGTTCCGCGCAGGCTCCGGCCGATCGCCGAACTCGCGATGTCGGCAGTCGTGGGGCGAGTGCCGATGCCCCACCTGCTGTCGGAGCGTCTGCCGCGGAATCGGGCAGGGTCTCTGCCGTACAGCTGGGACCCCGACTACCGACCTCGGGTAGGGCTGATGCCGCGCGAGGGCGGCGACGCCGACGTCGTCTGGATCGACGTCGACCCGTGCTTCGTGTATCACCCCATGAACGCGCACGAGGAGAACGGTGCCGTGGTGATCGACCTCGCGGTGCACGACCGCACCTTCGATCGGGACCGCACCGGGCCCATCGACGGCGGGCACCGCATGGAGCGGTGGACCCTCGACCCGCTGCGCCGGACCTGCCGTCGGGAGCAGCTGTGGGACGCCGCCGTCGAGTTCCCCCGAGTGGACGACCGCTTCGTGGGCCGGGCCCACGACTGCGGGTGGGTCGTCGGAGACGAGGGCGGCGGGCTCTTCGGTTCGCTGTTGGCCCGGATGGGCGGCAGGCTCGGCGAGCCCGTCGTGCGCAGGTTCGGCGACGGCGTGTTCGCCGGCGAATTCACCTTCGTGCCCCGGAGTTCCGACGCCGCACAGGGCGACGGTGCCGTCATCGGACTGGTGACCGACATGGCGAACGAATCGACACGGCTCGCCGTCCTCGACGCGCAGACACTCGAGGACATCGCGTACGTGGACCTGCCGCAACGCGTGCCCGCGGGCTTCCACGGGAACTGGCTGCCCACCGCGTCTTCCTGAACGGGGTCCGCGCGGCCGGGCCGCCGCCTACCCTGGCGCGCATGGCATTGCGAGTCGTGGAATGGTCGACCGGAACCGTGGGCAGGCACGCGATCGCCGGCATCGACGCGCATCCGGACCTGGAACTGGTAGGTGTGTGGGTGTCGGACCCGGCCAAGGTCGGAGTGGACGCCGGGCGGCTGGCCGGTCTCGATCGCGACCTCGGAGTCGTCGCGACCTCGGATCGTGACGCGCTGCTGGCGCTGCGTCCCGATGCGATCGTCCATACGGCGATGACCGACGATCGGGTGGCCGAGGCGATCGCCGACCTCACCGCCTTCGTGGCCGCCGGAATCAACGTCGTCTCCTCCGGGCCGGTGATCCTGCAGTACCCGTACGGTGTCCTGCCCGATGCGATGGTGCAGTCGGTGGTCGACGCCGCCCGGACCGGCGGCGCGAGCCTGCACGTCAACGGCATCGATCCCGGATTCGCGAACGACGTCCTGCCGCTGTCACTCACCAGTCTGTCGCAGGAGATCGACGAAGTCCGATGCCTGGAGATCGCCGACTACTCCACGTACCGGCAGCCGGTGGTGATGGGGGAGTTGTTCGGCTTCGGCAAGCCGATGAACGATCAGCCGATGCTGTTGACGCCCGGAGTGCTGTCCCTCGGCTGGGGCAGCGTGGTCCGGCAGATCGCCGCGGGCCTGGGACTGACGCTCGACGAGCCGCTCGTCGAACGCCATGAGCGGATCGCCGCCGACCGAGACTACGAGACGGTGTCGGTGCCGATTCCGGCGGGCACGATGGCCGCCCTGCACTTCGAGGTGATCGGTCAGGTGGACGGCGTCGACCGAGTCGTCCTCGAGCACTACACGCGCACGCATCCCGAACAGTGTCCGGACTGGCCGCGTCCGGCCGACGGCGACGGCTGCTACCGCATCGTGGTGAGCGGCGAGCCGGAGATGAGGGTGGAAGTCGCGCATCACGCGCGCCACGGCGACCACAACGTCTCCGGCATGATCGTGACCGCCATGCGGTTGGTGAACTCGGTACCCGCCGTGGTGGCCGCCGAGCCGGGGCTCGTCACGGCGCTCGACATGCCGCTGGTGACCGGACGAGGGCTGGTGAGCCGGGGCTGAGCGGGCGTCACACCGGCCAGTTGTGCACCGGCTCGCCCTCGTGCATCAGCGTCGCGTAGTCGCGGACCATTCCGCGCAGAGCGGCCGAGCGCGACTCGCCGGCGTCCTCGCGGGCCCGGACCGCCGCTCGTTGCCAGACCGATCCGGACTGACGTGTGGCGGCGCGCCCCTCGATCACTCCCAGATAGCGTCGCCTGGCCCGATCGGAGACCCCGTAGGCGATGAGTCCGCGTTCCGCGATCGGCAACAGACGACGCAGGACCAGTTCGTCGGGTCGTACCCATCCGATGTTCGGCCAGTACAGCTGTGCGCCGAATCCCCAACGCGCTCCGGCCGCGAGGTTCTCCCTGGCGGCGTCGAAGGACATCTGTGACCACACCGGCAGTTCGCTCTCGACGAGTCCGCGCACCAGACCGTAGTAGAACGCGGCGTTGGCCATCACGTCGACGACGGTCGGACCGGCCGGCAGCACCCGGTTCTCGACGCGTAGGTGCGCGCGGCCGTCGATGACGTCGTAGACCGGCCGGTTCCAGCGGTACACGGTGCCGTTGTGCAGGCGGAGCTCCTCGAGTTCCGGAATGCGGCCGGCGTCGAGTTCGGCTAGCGGATCGACGTCGGTGGACACCGGGAGCAGAGCGGGGAAGTATCTCGTGTTCTCGGCGAACAGGTCGAAGATGGTGTTGATCCAGCGTTCTCCGAACCACACCCGCGGCCGGACCCCCTGGTTCCTGAGTTCGAGGGGCCGGGTGTCGGTCGCCTGCTCGAAGACCGGGATGCGCGTCTCGTGCCAGAGCGCCTTCCCGTCGAGGAACGGTGCGTTGCCCGCGATCGCCACCTGCACGCCCGCGATCGCCTGCGCGGCGTTCCAATGGGTGGCGAAGTCCTCGGGCGCCACCCGCAGGTGCAGTTGCAGAGAAGTGCACGCGGCCTCGGGGAGGATCGAGTCGCTGGTGGTGGCCAGGCGTTCGGCGGGTCCGCCGATCACCATCGGGACGCCGGTGATGTCGAGCTCCAGATCCTCTCCGCGTGCGGCGAAGATCTGCTCGTTCAGCAGGCTGTAGCGCGGGTTGGTGGAGATCCACTGGTGCGCGAAGTGCTCGCGGCCGAGAGTCGGCAGCATGCCGACCATCAGGAGATGATTGCCGGTCGAGGCCGCGCGTGCCTCCGCGCGGTTCAGCGATGCGCGCAGCCCCTGCTCCAGCCCCACCGTGTCGGCGCCGACGAAGGGCCGGGGCGAGACGTTGATCTCGATGTTGAACTGGCCGAGTTCGGTCTGATAATCCGGATCGGCGATCGCATCGAGCACCTCGGCGTTCGCCATCGCGGGCTCGGCGTTCTCGTCGATCAGATTGAGTTCCACCTCCATGCCGAGCAGCGGCTCGGGTGGCCGGCCGTGATCGGTGAACAATCCGTCGGTCAGCATCCGCGCGATGGCCTCGGTCCCCCGGGACACCTGCGCCCGGAAGCGCACGCGATCGGCTCCACTGAACTTCTGATGGCTCACTTCGGCGCCCATGCGGCAATCGTGCCGGAGACGGCCCCGGTGCGCGAGGGTTCGGGCCATTCGACCGCTGACTACAGTGTTCGCATGGCACCCGAGATGACCGCCGACCTGCACACCCACACCGCGTTCTCCGACGGCACCGACACTCCGGAGGAACTGCTCGCGGCCGCACGGGAGGCGGGCCTGCGGACGATCGCACTGACCGACCACGACACGGCGGCCGGCTGGGACGAGATCGCGGCCCGGGTTCGGTCGGGGATGCGCGTGCTGCCGGGCGCGGAGTTCTCGACCAAGCATCCGCGCGAGGACGGGAGCCTGGTGTCGGTGCATCTGCTCGGCTACCTCTTCGATCGCGACGACGCGGGGGTCGCCGGCGAGTGGCAGCGGATGAAGGACGAGCGCGCGGGCCGCGGTGCGCGGATCGTGGAGAACCTCGTGACCGCCGGTTACCCCATCACGCTGGCGCGCGTGCGGGAGATCGCCGGAGTCGGCAGCATCAGCCGCCCGCACATCGCGAGGGCGTTGATGGAGGCGGGAGTCGTCGCGTCGGTCGGGGAGGCCTTCGATGAACTCCTGCACGACGGCAGTCCGCACTACACCGCGCTGCGGTCGACCTCCCTGGTGGAGGGAGTCGAGATGATCGCCGCGGCGGGCGGTGTCCCGGTGATCGCTCATCCGCGTGCCCGGGCCGCGGCGACGGTGTTGACCGCCGACGTGATCGAGTCGCTGGTCGCGGTCGGACTCGCCGGCCTCGAGGTCCGCCATCCCGACCACGACGATGCGGCGCGCGCCGAACTGGCCGACATCGCGTCGAACCTGGGACTGCTGGCGACGGGCTCGAGCGACTACCACGGCGCCAACAAGACCCTGCGGATCGGTCAGGAGCGGACCGACGACGAGGTGGTGGAGCAGATCGTGGAGCGCGGAACGGTGGCTCCGTTCATCGCGTGACGGCACCGTTCACCGTGTGACGGGGGCCGCGGGCGGGCGGTCCGGGGAATGGTCGCCGGCTCGTCGGCGTTGGTGATGCCGTGGCACCACGAGACAGAGCTGATCCGGCGCAGACACGCGCGGCCGTCCTCGCCGTCGCGGACTGGCTGCGCGACGAGACCGCGCCCGCGCCGGGGCGGTCGGCGCTGGCCGCGGCCGTGCGGCTCACTGCGAGGACCGTCGCGCAGGAGGCTCCCGGCAACTCGGTGGAACTGCGCGTTCCTCCGTTCGTCGCGGTCCAGTGCATCGAAGGGGTGCGGCACACCCGCGGCACCCCGCCGAACGTGGTCGAGTCGTCGCCGCGCGAATGGCTGCTGCTGGCCACCGGACTCCTCGACTTCGACGACGCGCTCGCCGCGCACCGGATCAGCGTCTCCGGACACCGCGCCGGCGACGTCGCGAGCAGACTGCCGGTGGTCCCGCTGAACTAGCGGCTCCCAGCGCGGCGCTGCAGCGCGCGCCGCGCTGGATTTCGAGTTGTCCCGAGCGAAGCCGTAGACTGTGGTAACGGTAACGCCCGCCCAGCCCACGAAACCGGAGCGTATTACGTGACCGAGATGTCGATTCACTCTCCGAACCTGCTGAATCAGACCGGATGTGGCGGACCGTCGCACCCGAGCCCCGATGCGGATCAGCCCGAGAACGAGCCCCGCGAGGAATGCGGTGTCTTCGGTGTCTGGGCACCCGGGGAAGACGTCGCGAAGCTGACGTACTACGGCCTCTACGCTCTTCAGCACCGCGGTCAGGAAGCAGCCGGCATCTCCGTCGGAGACGGCTCGCAGGTACTGGTCTTCAAAGACCTCGGGCTGGTGAGTCAGGTCTTCGACGAGCAGACCCTTGCCTCGATGGTCGGTCACGTCGCCGTCGGTCACTGTCGGTACTCGACCACCGGATCGACGACGTGGGAGAACTCCCAGCCGATCTTCCGCAACACCGCGGCCGGCAGTGCCGTGGCGCTCGGTCACAACGGCAACCTCGTGAACACGGCCGAACTCGCCGAACGGGCACGGGAGTTCGGCATCTACGGCAGCGGGCCGCACGGCACGGCCACCTCCGACTCCGACATCCTCGGCGCATTGCTCGCGCACGGCGCGACCGACAAGACGCTCGAGCAGTCGGCGATGGAACTGCTGCCGACTGTCAAGGGCGCGTTCTGCCTCACCTTCCAGGACGAGAACACGCTGTACGCGGCACGCGACCCGCACGGGGTGCGGCCGCTCTCGCTCGGCCGCCTCGACCGCGGGTGGGTCGTCGCCTCCGAAACCGCGGCGCTGGACATCGTGGGAGCTTCCTTCGTCCGCGACATCGAGCCGGGCGAACTCCTGGCCATCGACGCCGACGGCGTCCGCAGCCGGCGCTTCGCAGAGCCGACCCCTGCCGGATGCGTTTTCGAGTACGTCTACCTGGCCCGGCCCGACAGCGTCATCCACGGACGTTCGGTGCATTCGACGCGAGTGGAGATCGGACGCCGGCTGGCCCGGGAACGTCCGGCCGAGGGCGACCTGGTAATCCCGGTCCCCGAGTCGGGTACGCCCGCGGCCGTCGGTTACGCGCAGGAGTCGGGCATCCCTTACGGGCAGGGCCTGATGAAGAACGCCTACGTGGGACGCACCTTCATCCAGCCCTCGCAGACCATCCGCCAGCTGGGCATCCGCTTGAAGCTGAACCCGTTGCGCGAAGTGATCCGGGGTAAGCGGCTCGTCGTGGTCGACGATTCGATCGTGCGCGGCAACACCCAGCGCGCGCTCATCCGGATGCTGCGCGAGGCCGGCGCCGCCGAAGTCCACGTGCGCATCGCCTCTGCGCCGGTCAAATGGCCGTGCTTCTACGGGATCGACTTCGCCTCGCCCGCGGAACTGATCGCCAACGGCTCGGACTCCAAGGAAGCGATGGTCGAGAGCGTCCGCCAGGCCATCGACGCCGACTCGCTCGGGTACATCAGCATCGACGAGATGATCAACGCCACGGAACAGCCGCGTGCCCAGCTCTGCGCCGCGTGTTTCGACGGCCGCTACCCGATCGCGCTGCCGCAGGAGACGACGATGGGCAAGGCCGTGCTGGAGAGCATGCTCAAGGGCTCGATGAACGGCGCCGATCCGCTGACGGCATCGAATGACAACGTCAGCGCAGTGATGCGGCCCTGACCTTCGGCGCCTCGCAGCGCTCCCGGATCCCCTCTGCACTCAGGTACCGTGAGTGCGTCCCACCGCCCGAACGGCTGACTGTCAGCTGCAGAATTTCAGGAGAATCAAGAATATGACCGACGGGTCTGTCGACAAGCCGACGGCCGGCGCATCTTATGCGGCAGCGGGCGTGGACATCGATGCCGGCGAACGCGCCGTCGAACTCTTCGCACCTCACGCGAAGCGCGCGACCCGTCCCGAGGTCCTCGGCGGGCTGGGCGGCTTCGCCGGCCTGTTCTCCCTGAAGGACGACTACCGCGAGCCCGTTCTCGCGGCCTCGAGCGACGGCGTGGGGACCAAGCTGGTCATCGCACAGGCGATGGACAAGCACGACACCGTCGGGCGCGATCTGGTCGCGATGGTCGTCGACGACCTCGTGGTCTGCGGCGCCGAGCCGCTGTTCCTGCAGGACTACATCGCCGTCGGCAAGGTGATCCCCGAGATGGTCGCCGACATCGTCAAGGGCATCGCCGACGGCTGCGTCGACGCCGGATGTGCGCTGCTCGGCGGCGAGACCGCGGAGCACCCGGGTGTGATGGAGGACGGTCACTACGACATCTCCGCCACCGGCGTCGGTGTGGTCGAGGCCGATTCCATCCTGGGACCGGATCGTGTCCGCGCGGGTGACGTGGTGATCGCGATGGGTTCGTCCGGCCTGCACTCGAACGGCTATTCGCTGGCGCGGAAGGTGCTGCTCGACTGGGGGCACATGGATCTGGCCGGTCACGTCGAGGAGTTCGGTCGGAGTCTCGGTGACGAATTGCTCGAGCCGACCCGCATCTACGCCAAGGACTGCCTGGCACTGGCTGCCGAGAGCGACGTCCGCACGTTCGCGCACGTCACCGGCGGCGGCCTCGCCGACAATCTGGCGCGCGTGCTTCCGGCGGGCCTGTCCGCTGAGCTGGAGCGCAACACGTGGAGCCCGGCCCCGATCTTCTCGTTGATCGCCCAGCGCGGACGAGTGGAGCGGGCCGAGATGGAACGCACCTTCAACATGGGCGTCGGCATGGTCGCCATCGTCGCTCCCGAGGACACCGACCGTGCGCAGGCGATCCTCACCGCGCGTCATGTGGACAACTGGGTGCTCGGCACCGTCAAGCGCGGCGAACCCGGGGCTCGCGGCTCGGTGGCTCTGGTCGGCGATCACCCGAGGTTCTGAACTCGGCGCCGGTCCGGCGGACGGTTGTGAGGAACGGCACTTCATATGTTGACGCCGTTAACCTAGCGGGTTAGTCTCGCGTTGTCAGTGTAAACATCTTCTGGTGTTCCGCCGTGCCGTCGGTGTCGATCGCAGACGGTGCTGCGCTGACGGGATCCGCACGCACTCGACCGTCAACAGATGGAGATCGACGATGCCCGACCTTCCCCAGAACCGCCGATTCGACCTGGTGCTCTTCGGCGCCACCGGATTCACCGGTGAACTCACCGCGGAGCACCTCGCGGAGCATCTGCCGGACGGGGCGCGGTGGGCGCTCGCCGGCCGGAACCGGGACAGACTCGATGCCGTCCGCACCCGCTTGGCGGCGGTCGCTCCCGCGGCCGCCGAGCTCGAACTGCTCATCGCCGACACCACCGACCCCGAATCGTTGCGCGCGGTGGCCGAATCGGCTCGGGTCGTCATCACCACCGTCGGCCCCTACCTCCAGCACGGCGCGCCGCTCGTCGCAGCGTGCGCGGCCGCCGGTACCGACTACGTCGACCTCGCCGGTGAATCCGAATTCCTCGATCGGATGTACATCGCTCATCACTCCACGGCGGTCCGGACCGGTGCCCGTCTGGTGCACGCCTGCGGATTCGACTCCATCCCGCACGATCTCGGTGCATTCTTCACGGCCAAGCAACTGCCCGACTCCGCGCCCGCGACCGTCCGCGGTGTGGTCCGCAGCAATGCGATGATCTCCGGCGGGACGCTGCACTCCGGACTCGGCCAGATCGCGCGGCCGCGGCAGATCCGTCGGGCCGCGGCCGACCGTGCCAGGCTCGAACCGCCGACGGTCGGGCGCCGCGCACGGGTGCGGGCCGGCGCTCCCCGCAGGGACGGTGTGCTCGGCCTCTGGCTCCTGCCACTCCCGACGATCGACCCCCAGATCGTCAAGCGTTCGGCTGGTTCGCGCGATGAATACGGGCCCGACTTCACGTACTCCCACTACGCGGGTTTCCGCAGGCTGGTGATGCTCGCGGCCGCGGCCCTCGGCGTCGCGACAGTTGCCGTCGCCGCGCAGATCCCGCCGCTGCGCCGCCTCATCGGCGCCTGCCTTCCCCAGGGCACCGGACCGTCGCCGGCTCGCCGCGCACGCTCCTGGTTCTCCGTCGACTTCATCGGTGAAGGCGGTGGCCGGACGGTTCACACGCAGGTGCGGGGCGGCGACCCCGGCTACGGTGAGACCGCGAAGATGCTGGCCGAATCGGCCATGTGCCTGGCCTTCGACGCCAATCCGAAGGTGAGCGGCCAGGTCACCACGGCCGCGGCGATGGGCGACAACCTGGTGCGGCGCCTGACCGATGCCGGGATGACCTTCGCCGTTCTGGACACCGACGGCGCACCGGTCGACGGGGTGCGATCGTGAGCTGGTCGACCGCGGACATCCCGTCTCAGTCCGGTCGGGTCGCGGTGATCACCGGGGCCAACGGCGGACTCGGGCTGGCCACCGCTCGAGCGCTGGCAGGGAAGGGCGCCCATATCGTGATGGCAGCCCGCAACCAGAGCAAGGCGCGCGACGCCGAGGAGACGATCCGGCGAGCCGCACCCGGTGCGTCGGTGGAGATCGTTCCCCTCGACCTCGCGTCGCAGGCGTCGGTGAAGCAAGCCGCCGAGACGGTCCTGGCCGGTCACGATCGCATCGATCTGTTGATCAACAACGCTGGAGTGATGGCGACACCGGAAGGCCGGACGGTCGACGGCTTCGAGACCCAGCTGGGCACGAATCATCTCGGACACTGGACGTGGACCGCGCTTCTGCTCCCCGCGGTGCGCCAGGCTCCGGCCGGGCGGGTCGTGACGCTTACCAGCATCGCCCAGCACCAGGGCGGCAACCTGGACCCGGCCGATCCGCATCTGCACCGCCGCTACCGTCCGTGGAAGGCGTACGGCAACTCCAAGCTTGCGAATCTGCACTTCGCGATCGGCCTCGACCGCAGGCTGCGCGCATCCGGCGACCGGACGATCGCGCTGTCGGCGCATCCGGGTCTCACCGACTCCGAACTGCAGTCCACCACCCATGCCTCGGGAGGCGGGGGAATCGCTGGGTGGCTCGGTGATGTGGGAGCCGACCTGGTCGGGATGACGACCGACCGCGGTGCGCTCAGTCAGTTGCGGGCCGCCACCGATCCGACGGCGCGCGGCGGAACTCTCTACGGTCCGGCCTTCGTCTCCTTCGGTCCGCCTGTGCGCAAACCGCTCTTCCCGTTCGGCGTCGACGCCGGGATCCGCGCACTGTGGGAGATCTCGGAACGCGAGACCGGGGTGCCGATCCGGCTGTGAGGCCGGTCGACACGCCGGTCACGTCCACTCACACCGGTCGCCGTGACCGCGGGTCTGCGCCGACGGTCAGCCCCATCTCGGCTCCCGCGGCGAGGAGCGTGTCGAGGCCGAATGCTTCGACCGGTCCGACGACGCCCGGCTGCTCGCCGTGGCCCGAAGCGAGACGGTCGGCCGCCCACGCCATCAGCTCAGCGGTGAGGTCGTAGACGTTCGGGCCAGTGGCGTGGACCTCGGCCAGCACGGCGCCGCCGCGGTCGCGCGCCACCGCGACGGTGTGCGCGCCGCTGCGGGAACGCTCGGCGGCGTCCGGACCGCCGGGCGCTCCGCCGGAGCGGCCGGTCACGGCGGCGACGAGTCGTCGGCCGGGTTCGATGCGGACCGCGGTGTTCACGACGGCGGACAGCAGGCTCATGGCCCGGCTGAGCTCGGGGAACCAGCCGTTGTACACCTCGACGGATTCGAGGTGCGGAAACGCCGGAGGCAGGAACAGCACCTCGGTGCCGGTGGCGAGCATTGCCGCCTTGCGGCGAGCGCCGGCGTCGAAGGTCAGCACCCGGCTCGCGGCCCGCTGGTCCTCCAGCCGCCCGTTCTTCCAGACGGTGACCGGCAGCGTGATGGCGTCCGACATCGTGGCGCGGGTGCCGGAACTGAGACCGCGTCCGCGGCGCAGTGAGCCGTCGACGAAGTAGCCGATGTCGAGCGACCGCGCGGAGTCGCCGGCCTCCCGGGCGGCGACGGCTCCGGCCAGGACCCCCGGTACGTAGTCGTTGCCGAAGGCCGGAACCATGACGGCGCCGGTCTTGCGGGCCACGGCGTCGTGACGTTCGTGGATCGCGCGCACGAATCCCACTTCGCCAGTGGAGTCGACGTAGTGGGCACCCTGCTCGGCTGCCGCACGTGCGGCAGCGAATCCGAGCCGCTCGAACGGTCCGACGGTGGTCACGAGCACGTCAACCCGGTTCCACCAGAGCCCGCACGCTGTCGAAGTCGGTGACGTCGGCGACCTGGGTGTCGAGTCCGCCGAAGCGTTCGGCGGTGGCGGCCAGCGCCTGCGGCCGCAGGCCGGCGATCACGGGTCGGGTGCCGCGGCGGACGAGCGCCTCCACCGCCAGCCCGCCGGCATAGCCGGTGGCGCCGAGTACAACGATTCTTCCGGTCATGTGAGCCCTCCTCGGGGGGATGGTAGGTCGCGGTCATCCGCCGGTGCGGGTGAACCGGTCAACGAACGCCGATTCTCTTGAGGGACTTCAGTGCGACCGTCAGCATCGTCGCCCACGCCCGGTGAGAGATGCCACGCGGGGGAGTGAAACCCAGAACTCGCTGGTGAGCGATGGTTTGCGCTTCGGTGTACTTGAGCAGGCCCTCGGATCCGTGCCTGCGCCCTACGCCGGAGTCACCCATGCCGCCCATCGGCGAGTCGATGCTTCCCCATGCCGCGGCGAAGGCATCGTTGACGTTCACGGTGCCGGCGTGCAGGCGTGACGCGACGGCATGGCCGCGGGCCGCATCGCGGCTCCAAACGCTGGCGTTGAGTCCGTACGGTGTGGCGTTCGCGCGCGCGATCGCCTCCTCGACGTCGCTGAAGGAGTAGATCGAGACGACCGGACCGAAGGTCTCGTGATCGTAGAGCGTCATTTCCGAAGTGACGTCGGTCAGAATGGTCGGCTCGTAGAACAGTGGTCCGAGATCCGGGCGGGCCCGGCCGCCGGCGAGGACCGTCGCGCCTTTCGCGACCGCGTCTTCGACGTGCGTTGCGACGGTCTCGAGCTGCGACTGCGTGGTGAGGCAGCCGACGTCGCTCCGGAAGTCGTAGCGTCCGCCGAGTTGCAGTGCGCGGGTGCGCTCGACGAATGCGGCGACGAATTCGTCGCGGACGCTTTCGGCGACGTAGAGGCGTTCTACCGACACGCACAGCTGACCCGTGGATGGGAAGCAGGCGCTGACGGCGCCGTCGGCGGCACGGGCGATGTCGGCGTCGTCGAGGACGAGCATCGCATTCTTCCCGCCGAGTTCCAGCGACGCTCCGATCAGCCGCTCGCCGGCCTCTCGCGCGATGTGCCGGCCTGCTGCGGTGGAACCGGTGAACATCATGTAGTCGGCGTTGCGCATCAGTGAGTCGCCGATGGAGCTGCCGCGTCCGACCACCATCTGCCAGAGGTCGTCGGGCAAGCCGGCCTGATGCATCAGATCGAGGGCCCACAGCGCCGTGAGCGCTGTCTGGGTGTCCGGCTTCTGCACGACGGCGTTGCCTGCGAGCAGTGCCGGGATCGCGTCTCCCGCGGCCATGCTGAGCGGGTAGTTCCAGGGCGAGATGATGGTGACCACGCCCTTGGGATGGCGGAGTTCGGTGGTCCGGGTCAGCAGGGGGATCGCGCCACGACGACGCGCGGGTGCGAGCAGTCGGCTCGCGCTTCGCGCGTAGTACCGGGCGGCGATGGCGATGTCGGTGACTTCGAGGAAGGCGTCGCGCCTGGTCTTGCCGCTCTCGGCTTGGATGAGGTCCATGACCTCGTTCCGACGGTCGAGGACGAGGTCATGGAAGCGCAGGAGAATTCGCTTGCGTTCGCTGACGGGAGTCGCGGCCCACGAGGCCTGGGCGTTCCTGCCGCGGATGAATGCCTCGTCGACATCGGACGGCGTGGAGACCGGCAGGTCGGCGAGGGGCGCGCCGGTGTAGGGGATCGTCGTACCGACGCGCGCGGCTGTCGGAGCCGCCGCGATACGGCTCGTCAGGTGCGCGATGCGGGGCGGCGTCAGCGATGCGGGCAGTCCGAACACTGCGGGTTCGGACGTCGCGGGCGAAGATGAACGGACTGTCATCGGTGGGCTCCCATTGAAGGTTATCGGTGTTAACATACGAAGGTAGCGATGGATGTTAGCACTGTCAACAAGGAGGGTGGGCTGTGGCTGCTCCGGCGTGGAGAAGTCTGCGGCGCGGCACGTCGGGCGGCGTCGCGAGTCTGGTGGAACTCGGCGAGGGTCATGGGCTCGATCCGGCTGACTGCCTGCAGGGAAGCGGACTGCGACAGAGTGACCTGCGTGTCGACGGGGCGGTGGTCCTGGCGGAGCAGGAACTGGCAGTGATCGCCAACATCGTCTCGCTGCTGAACGACCCGCCCGGTCTCGGCATCGAGGCCGGGCGGATGGTGAATCTGGGAAATCTCGGCATCTTCGTGTTCGCGATGCTCTCCAGCGAGACGCTCGGGGACGCGCTGGAGGTGGCGACGACGTTCGCGAGTCTGACCAATACCTACTCCGACCTGTCGGTGACCTACGACGAGAGCGGCTCGGACGTCCGGCTCGAATGCTCGTTCGGCGACGTGAACGACGACGTCCGGCCCTTCATCCTCGAGCGTGATCTGACGGTCATCGCCGGTCTGGTGCCGATGGTGCTCGGCGACGTCGTCCTGCCGCGGGTGGAGGCGGAGGTCGATCGGGCGCGTGGGGCTCTCCTCGCCTCGGTGCTGCCGACGGAGGAACTCGTCTGCGACGCGGGACGCACGGCGCTCGTCGTGCCGCGCGAATGGATGAGCCGCGGCCTTCCCCACGCGGACGCCGAGACCGCACGCCGGTGCATCGCCCAGTGCGAGCAACAGCTCGAGCAGCGCCGCCTCGGTGCGCGGTCGCTCGTGTGGGCGAGGCTGCACGGCAGTGACGAGCCGGTGCAGTCGCTGACCCGAATGGCCGGCGAACTGCACGTCGATCGCCGGACCCTGCAGCGCCGTCTCGCTCGCGAGGGCACCACGTTCCGGGCGTTGCTCGAGGAGTCCAGACGGATCCGCGCCGCCGAGGCGTTGACCGGCACCGACCGCCCGGTGGCGGAGATCGCGGCTGGGCTCGGATACGCCGAGACCGCAGCCTTCACCCGCGCCTTCACCCGGTGGTACGGCGTCACGCCGACCCGCTACCGGGTGCGGAACGCGTGAGCTCGCCCGCGGAGCCTGCGGGCCGGACCGCGGTGTGACGATCGGGGAGCACTTCGCGGACCACGAAGAACGCCGCCCGGACCACGGCTCGCATCGTCGTCGTCACGACGGGCCGCGGCTTCGGCAGGCCGAGCGCCTCGAGTACGTGGTCGTCGTGCAGAGAAAGAATGAGAGGCTTTGCGAGCCAACGGAACCCGCGCGGGAAGACCCGTTCGCCGAACTGTGCGACGAGGGTCTCGCTCACCCGGTGGCCGGCTTCGGAGGGAGCGAACCAGGCGGGGTCGGCCTCGTAGGCCCGCATCGCCCGGATCATGCCGTCCCATGTCTCGGGCATGTCTCGGACGCCCAGATACTCGCCGATCGTCCGCCAATGCCGCACCTGAGCTTCCTTCTCCACGTCGGTGAACCCGGGCGCGCCGACGATCTCGGTGAGGCATTCGATCTGCACGGTGAAGTAGGCGATGGTGTGGATGAAGGTCTCGTTCGACATCGAGTAGTGCCGCGCGTAGCTGTCGTGGATGCGCTTGATCTCGGCGGCGGAGCTGCGGGCCTGCGGGCTCCCCGCACCGTCGTACATCCATCCGGTGAGATAGCGGATGGTGTCGTCGGTGCGCCGGTCGCCGTGGTGATAGACCTTTCCCTTCCCGTCGCGATCGACGGCGGCGGCTCCTTCGAGCTCACCCATCACCCGCATGAGGGACACGGTGAACAGCAATTCGAGGAAGACCCGTTCACCGACGGGCGGAAGCAGCGACTCGAGCGTCAGTCGGACGATCCGTTCGCTGTCGGCGACCGGGTCGAGGGTCGCGATCTCGCGGCGTATCCATTTGCGGGGAACTGCTCGGCGGGTGTTCGTCATGTCAGTCGACGCTAGTGGCGGCCGGGGCGGCACTGAAGGCTGCGAGGCGACCGGTATTTGATACTTTGCGACACTCCGTGACGCTCGCGGCGGTGCCACGGCCTGCGGTGGCCGGGTCAGGCACAGACGAGTCGAGACCGCGGCGATTGTTAGGGTTGTTGACTGTGCCGACCTCGTACCACCACGGTGACCTGCCCGCAGCGCTCGTCCGGGCGGCGGTGGAGATTCTGGAGGAGGGCGGTGCAGGCGACCTCTCGCTCCGCGCGGCGGCACGGCGCGCCGGCGTGTCGAACGCGGCACCGTACCGTCATTTCGCCGATCGGCGCGCCCTTCTGTCCGCCGTGGCCGCGGTGGGATACCGGGACCTGGCGATCGAACTGGCCGCAGTTCATCCCGCGCCCGCATCCGCGGACGATCTGGCCGACGTCGGGATCGCATACGTACAGTTCGCGCTGTCGCGGCCGGGCCTGTTCCGGGTGATGTTCGCCGAGCCGTGCGACCCGGCCGATGAGGAACGGACCTCGGCCGCCGAGACCATCAACGCGTACGTCGAATCCATCGTGGCGCGGGTCTTCCCCGATGCCGAGCCCGAGCCGATGGCCGTCGCAGTGTGGGCGCTCGTGCACGGCCTGGCGTTCCTGTATCTCGACGGCAAGTTCGATTCCGGAACGCCGGGCGACGTGGACGAGCGAGTGCGCGCGGCGGTTCACGCGGTGCTCTCGGCGACCCCGCAGACATGACGACCCCGCGGGTCGGCGCGACGCGAGAAACCCCGCGTCGCAGGACGACGCGGGGCTCTACGAATGTCAGGCCATCAGCCTGGGCATGAGCGCCCGGGCTGACCGCCCGTACGAGCGGGTGCGTGCGACAGCGCCGTCAGGCGTGTCGCCACTCCTCTTCACTGTTCCAGCTCTCGCTGTCCGACCACGAGTCGTGGGACTCTTTCCTGCCACCAGAGAGTTCACGCTGGAGACTATCGAAGTCGGTACTCGGAGCGGAGTACTTCAGCTGACGTGCAACCTTCGTCTGCTTTGCCTTTGCCCGGCCGCGGCCCATGTGGGACCCCCTCGCACAGTGACGGGGCGGCCATCGGTGTGGCGGCCCCGTTCTATTCGTTAATAGTTTTCGTACCGACAGTCTAGCGCGGAGTACGGATTAAGTCTCATCGCCTGACCGTCGAACATCGAAAACGCTCGAACCAGCGGCTTCCCGTGGCCGCACGTGTCAGCCGCGGCCCCGCAGACGGTCGACGGCGGCGCGGCCGGGCGGCACTTGGTCGTCGGGCGTGTACAGCACGGGGTCGATGCGGGCGGTCGCGGAGGTGTCGGGCGAGGCGGCATCGCCGACGACGAGTTCGGCGTCGGCCGGAACGTTGCGCTTCACCAACGCGAGCGCGATGGGACCGTTCTCGAAGTGATCGACGACGGTGCCGACCCGGCCCACGGTCCGGCCGCCGGCGCTGACCTGATCGCCGGTCGCCGGGCGGTACGCGGAGCTGCCGTCCAGATGCAGCAGCACCAGCCGCCGCGGCGGGCGGCCCAGGTTGGCGACGCGGGCGACCGTCTCCTGACCGCGGTAACAGCCCTTGTCCAGATGCACGGCGCCGGCCTCGTCGGGGCCGCCGATCCAGTCCACCTCGTGCGGAATCGTCCGCTCGTCGGTGTCGATGTGCAGCCGCGGTCGCAGGGCGTTCACCCGCAGCGCTTCGTAGGCCCACATGCCGGCCGGCGCGGCGCCCGCCTCGGTCAGCAGTCGCCACCACTCTCGGAGATCGGGTTCGGGGACGATGAGATCGACCACAGGTGTCGAGCCGTTCTCGCCGATCCGCGGCATCACGCGCCAGAAGCCGAGCGGCTCGTCGTCGTGACGGAGCTCAGGCAGGTCGCCGGCCTGGTAACGCTCGGCGTCGGGCGGGAGCGCGATCGCCTCGGCGACCGGGCCGGTGAGGATGTCGGGACCCAGCAGGGTCAGCACCGCCATGTCCGGGCGCGCTGTCGGCGTCACCTTGGCCCAGAAGACCATTCTGGTCAGGAATTCGGTGAGCGCCTGACCGCGCGCGGCCTCGGTGTCGATCCATGTGGTCTCGTCGATGTCGGTGAGGACGAAGTGGTCCTCCACCCGTCCGTTGCCGTCGAGCGAGAGGTTCTCGGCACTGCGCCGATCGCCGAGCGCGGTCAGATGCTGCGAGGAGATGGTGTGCAGCCAGGTGAGCCGCTCCGGGCCCGACAGTTCGATCACGGCGCGATCGGAGCGGTCGACAATGGCCGCGCCGCGTGTCGCCGCCCGTTGCTCGCCCAGCGGGTCGCCGTAGTGCCAGGCCACGCCGGGACTCGGGTCTCCCTCCGGAGTGGGGACGGCACTGGGATGCGAATTGAGGATCGGCGACACGGAGGTCATGTCCCGAGTGTACGAGGCCGCCCGCTGGTTCAGTCGATGACGGCAGAGGAGAATTCGGGTGGGTCGCCGAGGAAGGGCCGATGCGACGGGGGAGTGCTGCCATCGACGTCGGTGATCCCGTACTCTTGCGCGAGCTCCGCAGCCACCAGCACCCGCCCCGAGTACTTCATCCGTTCCCGATCGCGGGACAGTGCGTCGATCACGCGTCCCGGGAACTCCACCGACTCGGTGGTCGCGACCAGCCCGTCGTAGAGGTCGGGCCGGGCACTGAAGGCGGCCATGTTCACCTCGGTCTTGAGCAGCCCCATCCACAGTGAGACGACGGCGACGTCGAAGGGCTTGAAGTCGACAGCCATGTCGTGCGCCATCTTGTCGACGGCGGCCTTCCCGGAACCGTAGGCCGGACCGTGCATGTAGCAGGTGCCGCCGAACGAGGAGGTGTTGACGACGAGCCCGCCGCCGGACTCGGTGAGGAGCGGCGCCGCGTAGTAGGTGGCGACATAGGTGGAGCGCAGGCCGACGCCGTGCAGGCTCAGGAGGTCGAGTCCCTTGGTCCAGAACGGTCCCTTGTCGGTGAGCCCGGCGGGCAGGGCGATGGCATTGTTGACCAGGACGTCGAGCCGTCCGTGGTCGTTGCCGATCCGGTCGAAGAGGGCTTGGACCCGAGTGTCGTCGTCGTGGTCGACGGCCACCGCGATTCCCGTCCCGCCGCGCTCATCGATCTCAGCCGCGGTCTGGGTGATGGTGCCCGGCAGACTGGTCTGCCCGGCGGCCGTGGTGCGTCCGGTCACGTAGACGGTGGTACCCGGCCGTGCGAGCGCGAGGGCGATTCCCTTGCCCGCTCCCCGGCTGGCGCCGGTGACGACGACGATCCGTTCATTGCTCATCTGTCGGTGGTACCCGGTGTCGGACGCATTCGCCAAGGGATTCTCTCGATGAGCGGAATGTCGGCACGCAGATTCCGGCGCGCGGAATTCAGCCGGCCGCACGCCGTTCCATGACATCGTTGTCGCATGCCAGTCGTCCTTGTGTCGCCTGAGGGCGAGGTCGCTGACCCGGATTCACCCGTCCTGCACGCGGACGATCTCGGAATCGTGCACGGCGACGGGCTCTTCGAGACCATGCTCGTGCGCGAAGGGCGAGTCTGCGGGCTCGACCGGCATCTCGCGCGGCTCACGGCGGCCGCGCCCGTCGCCGGCCTGCCCGCGCCGGATCCGGGGCGAATCGAGGCGATGGTGCGCACGGGCGTCCGCGAGTGGCGGTCGGTCCATGCCGGTGAGGGCATGCTGCGGCTGGTGTACACGCGTGGACGCGAACACGATCCGTCGGGTGATCCGACCCTGTACCTGACGATCGCGCCCGTCCCGGACCGCGTCGAGTCCGCTCGGCGGCACGGCGTCCGCGCGCTGACGCTGCCGACCGCGTATCAACCCGGGCTCGCCGCCACGTCGCCGTGGCTGCTCTCCGGGGTCAAGTCGCTCAGCTACGCCGCCAACATCGCGGCCCTGCGTCACGTCCGCGGACTGGGCGTCGACGACGCGATCTTCGTCTCGGCGTCGGGCACGGTGCTGGAGGGTCCGCGCAGCACGGTGGTCGCGGTGATCGACGGCGCACTCGTGACGCCTCCGCGCGACGACGGCGTGCTGCCCGGAACCACACAGGACGCATTGTTCGAACTCGCCGAGAGCGAAGGGATCGGGACGGACCAGCGGCCGTTGACCGTCAAGGAGGTGTACTCCGCCGACGAGGTGTGGCTGCTGTCGTCGGTCACCCTCGCCGCGCGTGTGCGCGAACTGGACGGGCGGGCCTGCGGAGCCGGATCGGTGATCGACGTCGCTGATCTGGTGCACAGGTCAGCGGGGTCATAGGCCCAAAGGCCGTTGCCTGCATCACGCACGCTTTACAACTGAACAAGGGCTACTACCGTGTGTAGTAACGCCCATCCTCGGGACGAATTGAGGTCGCAGTGAGTGTTGTAGACATATCCAGATGGCAGTTCGGTATCACCACCGTCTACCACTTCATTCTGGTGCCGCTGACGATCGGCCTCGCGCCGCTCATCGCGATCATGCAGACGGTGTGGCACCGCACCGGCAACGAGCAGTGGCTCCGGGCCACCAAGTTCTTCGGCAAGATCTTCCTCATCAACTTCGCCCTCGGCGTCGCGACCGGCATCGTGCAGGAATTCCAGTTCGGCATGAACTGGAGCGAGTACAGCCGGTATGTGGCCGACGTCTTCGGCGCACCGCTCGCCCTCGAAGGGCTGATGGCCTTCTTCCTCGAGTCCACGTTCATCGGTCTGTGGATGTTCGGCTGGGGACGGCTCTCGCGCCGGCTCCATCTGGCGTGCATCTGGCTCGTCGCGATCGGTGTCAACGCCTCCGCCTACTTCATCATCGCGGCCAACTCGTGGATGCAGCACCCGGTCGGCGTCGAGTGGGATCCCGAACGCGGACGGCCCGCGATGAACAACTTCATCGCAGTGATCACCAACAACACCACGCTCGTCGCGTTCCCGCACGTCATCATGGGCGCCCTGCTGACGGCGTCGACGGTGGTCGCCGTGGTCGGTCTCTGGTGGATGGCGCGCAACACCTACCGCGCGTCGAAGATCGAGGAAGCCGCCAAGATCGGTGACGAGTCGATCATCCCGGCGACCACGTCGCCGAGCCAGGTCGGTGCGTCGCCGGAGAAGCTCCGCCACGACAACGCCACCCTGTGGAGACCGGTGAGCATCTTCGCACTCTGGGTGATCATCGGCTCGGGACTGGGATTGTTCATCACCGGCGACATGCAGGGCCAGCTCATGTTCAAACAGCAGCCGATGAAGATGGCCGCGGCCGAGTCGCTCTGCGAGACCGAGACCGGAGCGTCCTTCTCCGTGCTCAGCATCGGACGGCAGAACAACTGCGACAACATCGAGCACATCATCACCATTCCGAACATGCTGTCGTTCCTGTCCGACCACAGCTTCGACTCCGAGGTGAAGGGCGTCAACGAGCTGCAGAAGCAGTACCAGGAAGCGCTGAACATGCCGGGCCAGAACTTCGCGCCCAACCTGTTCGTCACGTACTGGAGCTTCCGCGCCATGATCACCTGGGCGCTCGGCTCAGTGGTCGTCGCCTTCGGCGGACTGTGGTTCCTGCGGAAGAAGCGCACGGAGGTTCCGAGGTGGTTCGGGCGTCTGGCGCTGTGGATGCTGCCGACTCCGTTCCTGGCGAATGCGTCCGGCTGGATCTTCACCGAGATGGGCAGGCAGCCGTGGGTGGTCGTCCCCAACTGGGCCGACGCCGACGGAGATCCGCTCAGGATCCACATGCTGGTGCAGGACGGCGTCTCGAACCACACACCGCCCATGGTGTGGGCCACGCTGATCGGGTTCACGCTGCTGTACGGCGCGCTCGGGGTGGTCTGGTTCTACCTCGAACGGCGCTACGTGATCGAAGGTCCCAGCGACAAGGACGCCGCAGCGCCCGACGTCGGCTCGGACGACGACGAATCCGCCGAACTCTCGTTCGCGTACTAAGAGGAGCATCCGATGAGTCTTGAGAACTTCTGGTTTCTGGTCATCGCGGTCCTGTTCACGATGTACTTCGTCCTCGAGGGCTTCGACTTCGGCGTCGGCATGCTGATGTCCTTCCTCGGACGACGCTCCGAGCCGGACGGCGACAAGCGCAGGCGAGTGCTGCTGAACACCATCGGACCGGTGTGGGACGGCAACGAGGTGTGGCTGCTCACCGGCGGCGGCGCGCTGTTCGCGGCCTTCGGCGGCTGGTACGCGACGATGTTCTCCGCGTTCTACCTGCCGCTCTTCCTGATCCTGATCGGCCTGATCGTGCGCGTGGTGGCCATCGAGTGGCGGGGCAAGATCAACGACCCGCGCTGGCGCTGGTGGTGCGACTTCGGCATCGGACTCGGATCGTGGATCCCGGCGATCCTGTGGGGCGTGGCATTCGCGAACGTGGTGCGCGGACTGCCGATCGACGCCGACCACCAGTACACGGGCGGCTTCTTCAACCTGCTGAACCCGTACGCGTTGCTCGGCGGCGCGACCACCCTGCTGGCCTTCCTCACTCACGGTGCGGTGTTCGTCGCGCTCAAGACCGCCGGGCAGATGCGTGACGATGCGCAGACCTTCGCGGCCCGGCTCGCCGTGCCGACCGCCGTGGTCGCAGCGGTGTTCCTGATCTGGACGCAGCTGGCGTACGGGCACGCCTGGACCTGGGCGATCGTCGTGGTGGCCGCTGTCGCGGCGGTGGGCATGGTGATCGCGACGGCCGCACGGCGCGAGGGCTGGGCGTTCGTCGCCACCTGCATCGCCATCGCCGGAACCGTGGCGATGCTCTTCGCGTCGCTGTTCCCCGCGGTCCTGCCGTCCACCACGGACGCCGCGTACGACCTGACGATCGCGAACACGTCGTCGAGCCACTACACGCTGGTCATCATGACGTGGGCCGCGGCGATCATGACACCGGTGGTCATCGCCTACCAGGCCTACAGCTACTGGGTCTTCCGCAAACGGCTGTCGGTGGACCAGATCCCGCCGTCGGTGGGCCTGCCGCTGCAGAGCTCCGGTAAGTGACCGAGCCCCGGACCACGTCTCGTCGCCGCCCGCCGCTCGACCCGCGACTGCTCCGCGCGTCGCGGTCGGCGCGGCGGTACGTCGTGGCCTCGGCGGCGTTCGCGATCGGCAACGTCGTCGCGGTGGTCGCCTCGGCCATCGCCCTGGCCGGCCTGCTGTCGGAGGTGATCACCGATCCGGCGGCGCGCGGGTTCGCTGCTCAGTCGGTGCACCTCACGGTGCTCGCGGTGGCACTGACCGCCCGCGGCGCGATGAGCTACTTCGGTGATCGGGTGAGCCGGCGCGCCGCTCACGCGACCATCGACGAACTGCGCGTCGCAGCGCTCGACACTCTCACCGATCCCGGGCAGACGAGTCCGCGGCGGTTGCTCGACGAGCGCGAGCACGCGCTGACGGTGGTGCTGCGCGGACTCGACCGGCTCTCCGACTACCTGTCGGGGTATCTGCCGGCCCTGCTGTCGACGGTCGTCATCACCCCGCTCATCGTGGTGGTGGAACTGTGGACCGACCCGATCTCCGGCGTCATCATCATCGTGACCCTGCCGCTCATCCCGGTGTTCATGGTGCTCATCGGACTGGTCACACGAGACCGCACCCGGCGGAAGCTGGCGGCGATGAGCCGGCAGAACGCACAGCTGGTGGACCTCATGACCGGATTGCCGACGCTGCGTGCGCTCGGTCGTGCACAGGGGCCGGCGGGGCAGGTCGCCGAGCTGGGGGAGCGTCTGCACCGCAGCACGATGGGTTCGCTGCGGATCGCCTTCCTCTCCGGGGCCGTCCTGGAACTTCTCGCCACTCTCAGCGTGGCCCTGGTCGCCGTCAGTATCGGATTGCGGCTCGTCTTCGGTGAGATGAGCCTGTACGCGGGAGTGCTCGCATTGGTGCTGGCGCCCGAGGCCTACCTGCCTCTGCGCCAGATCGGCGCGCAGTTCCACAACGCCGAGGACGGTGTCGCGGCGGCGGATGACGTTCTCGATCTCATCGAGTCCGGACGCGCTGCTTCACGTGGAACAGCGCGCGCAGCCGCGAGAGGCGAGCCCGAGGCGAGCAGTCGGCCCGGTGAGGTCGGCGTCACGGTGGAACTCGATCGGCTCGGCATCCGCGGCCGCGACGGCTGGGCGCCGCGGGGCCTGTCGGCGACGGCGCGGCCCGGAGAACTCACCGTCTTCACCGGCCCCAACGGCGCGGGCAAGTCGACCGTGCTGGCCGCGGTGCTCGGACTTCACACGCCCGACGAGGGGCGGGTGCTGATAGCCGGTCGCGACCTCGCCTCGCTCGATCGGGACGCCCACTACGGTCGGCTGGTGTGGCTGCCGCAGCATCCGGTGATCGTCCCCGGAACCGTGGCCGAGAACCTGGATCTGTTCGGCGAGCTGCCGAAGGAAGCCGTCGCCGAAGCGATGCGCGCCTCGGCCTTCGACGAGGTCCTCGCCGATCTGCCCGACGGAATGGACTCGGTGCTCGGCTCCGGCGGCGCCGGACTGTCGGCGGGCCAGCGACAGCGACTGGCGCTGACCCGAACGCTGGCCTCACCCGCGCGGCTGCTGTTGCTCGACGAGCCGACGGCGCATCTCGACGAGGGCACCGCCGGCCGGGTGATCGCTGCACTCGTCGACCGCGCGAGAGCAGGCGACACGGTGATCGTCGTCTCGCATCAGAAAGGCGTTCTGTCGGCGGCCGACGCGGTCGTCGACTTCGCGAAGGAGCTCTCCGATGGCCGCTGACCGCTCGCGCGATCCGATGCTCGCCGCCCTCGCCTTCACCGGAATGCGCGGGCGCGTTCTGGTGATCCCGATCCTGCTCGGCGCCGCCGGAGCGCTCTCGGCGCTCGGGCTGGCGGCACTGTCCGCCTGGCTGATCACGCGCGCGTGGCAGATGCCACCGGTGCTCTACCTCTCTGTCGCGGTCACCGGGGTCCGGGCGCTCGGCATCTCACGCGGCGTGTTCCGCTACGTCGAACGGCTCGCCACGCACGACGTGGCACTGGCGGCGATGGCCGACGCACGCACACGGATGTACCGGGCGCTGGCGCAGGGCTCGCCGGGCTACACCGTCGGCCTCCGGCAGTCGGAGCTGATGGCGCGTACCGCCGACGACGTCGATGAGATCGGCAGTGCGGTGATCCGCGGGCTCGTCCCGATGGCGGTCGGGGCGGTGACATCGGTGTCGGCCGTGGCGATCATGGCCTTCGTCTCGATTCCCGCCGCGATCGTGCTCGCGGTCGCATTGCTGGTGAGCGGTGTGCTCGCGCCTTGGCTGGCCGCGCGCGGGGCGGCCGATAAAGTCGCTGCCGCCGCGCGCGCCCGCGACGATGTCGTCGAAGCCACGTCGTCACTGCTGTGGCACGGCCCGGAACTGGCGGTCGCGGGGGTGCGCCGATCCGTGCTGGGGACGGTCGCCGCAGCCGATCGCCGTGCCGCGGACGCCGAGAACGCCGGTATGCGCCGGCAGGCGGCGGCCCAGGCGGTGACGCCGATCTCGATGGGCGTGAGCGTGGTCGCTGCGGCGATCATCGCGGTGCAGCTGGCGTCCGGGCTTCCCGGATCGCTGGCCGACGTCGCGTCGGGCACGGGTGTGACGCCGATGGTCTTCGGCATCCTGTTGCTTCTGCCGTTGTCGTCGTTCGAGACGACCGCACCGCTCACCGAAGCCGGCATGGCGTGGGAGAGCGGCCGCCAGGCCGCTCGGCGGGTGCTGGCACTCGTCGACGGCGCATCCGACGGTGACCGCGAGGCCGCCGACCCGGTCGTCGACCCGCGTCCGGTGACCCTGACTGCGGAGTCACTGCGGTGGGGATGGACCACCCCGCTGGGGGAGACGGACGACTTCCGCGTGGGCCCCGGGGAGCGTCGGGTGGTCGTCGGACCGAGCGGTGTCGGCAAGTCGACGCTGCTGATGACCTTGGCGGGGCTGCTCCCGCCGCTGTCCGGGACGGTGAGCGCCGGCCCCGGGGAACTACGCGAGCACGTCTGCTACTTCGCCGACAACGCGCACGTCTTCTCCACCACCGTCCGGGAGAACCTCCATGTGGCACGCGGCGACGTCTCGGACGACGAGATGCGCGCAGCGCTCGAGAGGGTGGGGCTGGGTGAGTGGCTCGGCGGTCTGCCAGACGGGTTGGGAGAGAAGCTGACCGGTGGGGGCGGAGCGTTGTCGGGCGGTCAGCGGCGCCGACTGCTGCTGGCGCGGGCCCTGCTGCACCCGGCTCCGGTGGTGCTGCTCGACGAACCGACCGAACACCTGGATGCGGGCGATGCGGAGCGAATGCTGTCGCTCATCTGCGGTGATCTCTTCGGCGAGCGCGCCGTGGTGGTGGTGACGCACCAGGACGTGTCACGGATCGACGTGCCGGTGGTGCGGTTGTGAGACCCGAGGGTCAGCCGACGACGCGGCGGAGCTTCGCGGACAGTCGCGGCGTCAGTTCGCCCTCGGCGTCGACGCGCTCCTCCACGTAGGCAAGGTCGCCGTCGGGGACCAACCCGAACAAGCGCTTCGCTCCGCCGGTGTGCGACCCGGTCTCGGAGCGGATGGTGACGTCGGTGGTGAGATTCCACGACGTCTGAGTGAGCGGACGGCCGTAGTAGAGCTCGATGGAGCCCTCGGCATGGGTCAGCAGCAATTCGATCTCGTCGTCCTCGCTGATCCGCCAGAAGCCGGACTCCCGGAGGTCGGGCCGCACGTACGCGCCGTCGTCGTCGATGACCCAGGATCGGGCCTGCCAGACGAGGTAATTGCCGCCGTCGTGCGAGACGATGATCTGCTGACCGAACTGATAGTCGTCGCCGGTCACCGGATCGTGCCCTTCGCCCTGTCCCTCCCAGACGCCGACCATCGGCAGGAGAGCGAGCAGGCCGGAATGGAGATCGGGACCCTCGCGGAGGTTGGCGGTGTCCGGAGGAACGGGCAGATCGCCGACCGGCGTCAGGTTCTTACCTGCGGTCTGCTGAGCGCGTTGCTCGGCGTCGGAGATCGCTTCGTTCCCGGAGCGCGTCATGACTCGTCGTTGACCAGTCGGTAGACGGTGTACAGCGCGAACCAGATGATCAGCAGCGAGGCCAATCCGAGCAGGATTTCAAAGAAGAGGACCACGCTGCCGATAGTACCGCGCGCCGGTGGCGTCACCGAAACGAGTCGTCCGACTGCTTCCTAGATCACAGTGGTCGCCACGCTCGCCGAATAGTGAAATCCATCAGGTATCAATAGTGCCTCAATGAGTAATTGCCAGTCTGAATCGGGAGGCATAGCGTCGTAGGGGTAGCACTCGGACCGCCGGAACGGAACGCGTCCCGACGGCCGACCGACCGAGGAGGGCACCAGTGAGCGCCACCGTCTTCTGCGGAGACGTCGACGAAGCCGTGGCCGGCATCGCCGACGGGTCCACCGTTCTGATCGGCGGATTCGGACTGGCGGGTATGCCGTTCGATCTGATCGACGCGCTGATCCGGCAGGGGGCCACAGACTTGACGGTGGTGAGCAACAATGCGGGCAACGGCGACCACGGACTCGCCGCGCTGCTCGCGGCCGGCCGGGTCAGGAAGATCCTCTGTTCCTTTCCCCGGCAGTCGGACTCCTGGGTCTTCGACCGCCTGTACCGCGCGGGCGAGATCGAGCTCGAAGTGGTGCCGCAGGGCAACCTCGCCGAACGGATGCGGGCGGCCGGTGCGGGCATCGGTGCGTTCTACTGCCCGACGGCGGTCGGCACTCCGATCGCCGAGGGCCGGGAGACCCGCGAGATCGACGGTCGGACGTATCTGCTGGAGTACCCGATCAAGGGCGACGTCGCTCTGATCGGCGCGCACCGCAGCGACCGCGCGGGCAACCTCGTCTACCGGAAGACCGCACGCAACTTCGGGCCGGTCATGGCCGCGGCCGCCGCGACCACCGTCGTCCAGGTGGACGAGGTGGTGCCGGTCGGCGGCATCGATCCGGAAACCGTCGTGACGCCCGGCATCTACGTCGACCGGGTGGTCGCGACTCCCACTCGCCGATTCGCCGTGGAGGGCGCACGATGACCGATCGACTGATTCACGCTTCCGGGGCGCTTCGGAGGGCCGACGCGCCGATGACGAAGGAGCGTCTCGCTGCGCGTATCGCCGCCGACATCCCGGCCGGCTCCTACGTCAACCTCGGCATCGGTCAGCCGACCCAGATCGCCGACCATCTCGACCCCGGCGCCGGAATCACCCTGCACACCGAGAACGGGATGCTCGGGATGGGGCCGCAGGCGACGGGTGACGATGTGGACCTCGGCCTCACCAACGCGGGCAAAGTACCCGTCACCGAGTTGCCGGGCGCCTCGTACTTCCATCACGCCGACTCGTTCGCGATGATGCGGGGCGGCCACCTCGACGTATGCGTCATGGGCGCCTTTCAGGTCTCCTTCGGCGGCGACCTGGCGAACTGGAGCACCGGTGCGCCGGACGCGATCCCGGCGGTCGGCGGAGCGATGGACCTCGCGATCGGCGCCAAGCAGGTGTTCGTGATGATGACTCTGTTCGCCCGCAACGGTGATCCGAAGATCGTGCCGCAGTGCACGTACCCGCTGACCGGACTGACGTGCGTCGATCGCGTCTACACCCCGGAGGCCATCATCGACGTCGGGGACGACGGCGCACAGATCGTCGAGACCTACGGTGTCGATCCCGTGGAGCTGCTGGACCGGTTGACGTAGCTCTCGTCGGAGAGTGCGGCTGTCCGCTCAGTTCGCGCGGGTCCGCTCAGTCGCTCACCGAGCGGAAGCCGCTCGCTTGAGCGGATTCCCATTCGCGTACACCGTAGGTCGGTAGGTGCTGCTGGAGGAGCCGCACCAGCGTGCGCTTCTGAAGATGCTCCCATCGCCATCGGACGACGCCGAGGCCCAAGCCGCGAAGAGCATCCTCTCTGATCTTCTCGCGGATCACGATGTCGCCCGCGTCCTCGTCCGTGTCGATGACCTCCCTGCGGTACTTGCCGAATCCGTCGAACTCGCCGATGACCAGTCCGTCCCAGTCGTAGTCGCAGATCGCGAGATGCCCATCGGGCAAGACGTACTCCGACTGCAGCTTCGGCGCGGGGACACCGGCTTCGATCATCTGTGCCCGGCTCCACGACTCCCCGGGGTTCGCTGACAGCCCGCTCGCGAGGCTCAGTGCGAATCTGGCTCTGGCGACACCGCGCCGGGGCATCGCGAGTCGTCGTTCCAGGTCGGCTCGGGACACTCCGGCGCGTAGCGCACCGTCGAAGACCGTCAGGATCTTGGCGAAGTCGGTCTGGCTGAGCGCGACGTCGACGGCGGTGCGGGGGAGATTCGTCAGGCGCAGTCGGCCGATTTCGATGACGTCGTCGTCGGCGACCAGACCCGAATGGATCATCCGTTCCCTGGTGCTGTTGCCGCCGCCGCTCCGGCCGTTGGTGAGGTGAACGAGCCGCCGATCGGGGAGCAGCAGGTCCAGCCCGAGGATCGCCGCGGCCGACTGATGGCTGACGACTCGACCGTCGCTTTCGCGACGGGCCGCTGCGGCTCCTGCCGCCAGACATCGGAACCGATAGTGCTGACGGGCCGCTGCGCTGGGCTCGGCGGGATACGCGCTCGCCAAGGCGAAAGCGCCGCGCCCGACGTCGTAGATCCGGCGTTCTCGACGGGCCTGTCTCAGCTCCAGCTCGGTGACACCGCAGTCGAGGGCGTCGGCACGCCAGATCAGTCCGTGTTCGTCGATAGGCCACATATGAATTGGACGCAGGCGCCGACGCATCGGTTCCGTTGTTCGCGACGTGGCGGGGTATTCGCTCAGTTGAGCGGTGAACGCGCGGTGAGGGAGCGAGCGTCGGCCGGTGAACTGAGCGGATGCTGCGTAGATTGCCGCACAGACGACGAGGCCCCGGTCAGCAGCAGCGGACCGGGGCCTCGTCGAACAGCTACGCGCGAATCACTTCGCGACGGTGACGTCCTGGTTGTGGACGCCCGGCCCCTCGGGCGAGACGGTCACGTCGCCGTTGCCCTGCGAGCTCAGCGCGCGCAGAGTCCAGGTGCCCGGGGCGGCGAAGAAGCGGAAGTCGCCGGTGGCCGAGGCGACGACCTCGGCGGTGAACTCGCCGGTGCCGTCGAGCAGACGGACGAAGGCGCCCGCGACGGGGTTGCCCGAACCGTCCACGACCTGACCGGTCAGGACGGTCTCCTTCTCAGTGTCGACGCCGGCGGGGAGGGTCTGACCCTGCTTGGGTGCTGCGCACATGTCACTAGTCCTCTCAGAGACTGTCGATGGGGGAGTTTGCGGGGCGGCTCAGCGCTCGATCGGAGCGCCGACCAGCGAGCCGTACTCGACCCAGCTGCCGTCGTAGTTCTTGACGTTCTTCTTGCCGAGCAGTTCCTGAAGGACGAACCAGGTGTGGCTGGAGCGCTCGCCGATACGGCAGTAGGCGATGGTCTCCTTGGCGTCGTCGAAGCCCTTGTCCGCGTACAACGCGGTGAGATCTGCGTCGGACTTGAAGGTGCCGTCCTCGTTGGCGGTGGTCGACCACGGGATGTTGATGGCGCCCGGAACGTGACCGCGCTGCTGCGCCTGCTCCTGCGGCAGGTGCGCCGGAGCGGCGATCTTGCCGGAGAACTCGTCGGGGCTGCGGACGTCGACGAGGTTCTTGGAACCGATCGAGTCGATCACCTCGTCGCGGAAGGCGCGGATCGAGTTGTCGGCGGCCTGGGCGACGTAGTCGGTGGCCGGGCGGGTCACAGCGTCGGCGCTGAGCGGACGGCCGTCGAGCTCCCACTTCTTGCGGCCGCCGTCGAGCAGACGGACGTCCTTGTGACCGTAGATCTTGAAGTACCAGTACGCGTACGCGGCGAACCAGTTGTTGTTTCCGCCGTACAGGACGACGGTGTCGTCGTTCGCGATCCCGCGCTCGCTGAGCAGTGCGGAGAAGCGCTCGGCGTCCAGGAAGTCGCGACGCAGGCCGTCCTGCAGGTCCTTACGCCAGTCGAGGCGGATGGCGCCCGGGATGTGGTTGCTGTCGTAGATCGAGGTGTCCTCATCGACCTCGACGAACACGACCTTGTCGGTGTTGAGGTTCTCTTCAGCCCAGTCAGCGCTGACGAGCACATCGGAGCGTGCCATATTTCGGTTCCTTTCGAAATGATCACCGCGCGCGGCGTGAGGCCGCGCCAGACGGCGAGTTCGTCGCACTGGGCGACGGGTGTTCCGGGCCGGGGACGGCGGTCGTCTGCGACGAGACGGTGGAGGATGCGGCTGAGATCGTCAGCGGTGCATCACACCCGGTGCGTCACCGGCAAGCGACAGCAGCAGTCGACGACGCGACAGAGGTCGATCGCCAATCGGCGGGTGAGCATCAGCCCACGTCGGTGCTGCATGGACCCGACCCTACAACAGAAATCAGGGCCTGCTCGGGAGCGGTTTCGCGTAGTCGACGGCGCGCACCGACACCGGTCCGGTCTCGCTGACGGCCACAAGGTCGCTTCCCCTGCTCAGGGCATGTTTCGCGGTGGTTCCCCAGGCCATCTGGAGGGCCGGAAGAGTGGTTGAAAACCTTTTTAATACCGCTGATCGAAATTCCTCTGGGACGTCGGCGGAGTAGTGCTCCTCGGGTCCGGTGTAGAAGTCGGTGGCTTCGATGCGGACACGGCCGTCGACCACCGACACGCGAGCCTTCACGCTCACCTTGACCTTCGGCGCGGTGTACTTCGCGGCCGACGGGGGATAGCCGTTCTGCGTCTCCGGCGAGCCGGGCAGAGGGACGGTTCCGCTCAGCATGATGCCCTCGGTGCGCTCGAGCAGGCCGTCGCCCGGCCCGCCGCCGCCCACTTTGTCCTCGGGAGCCGGGGTATTGATGTAGAGATCGACGATCCCCATCAGGCGTCCGAGGGTGGGGGAGTTGATTCGTGTCTCGGTCCGCATCGACTGCGCCCGCAGCTCCGTCCGCGGGCCCAGATCGCCGGTGGGGCCGAGGTCGGTGCTCTGCAGCCGAGCGTCGACTGTCGAGGTGCACACCGGCACGCCGGAGCAGCCCTCGATCGGGACGCCGTCGGCGCTGATCAGCACCGAGCTGAAGTTCCCCTCAGAGCGGTGCGCGAGGAACGGGAAGCCGGCCATGATCACATCCGGTTCGAAGGGGACTCCGGGTGAGGCCTGGACGGCGCGTGCGAGGCGGTGCTCGGCGCGGGACGCCGCGAAGTCGTCGGCGATCAGCGCCAGGACGCCCACGACGACGAGGACGACCGCGATCCAGGCACCGATTCGCAGGTACCGGCGGGACGCGGGTTTCGGGGGGTCGTGGGCGGTGAGGAGCATCGGCGCTATTCTGTCATCTGATAACCGGGTGCTGCGACCAGCGTCGATCGACAGCCCACAGTGCTGAGGCCACGACGAGATCGGAGTGGTGTGTGGACCTGTTGCTGCTGACCGAAGAGCAAACTGCCGAAGCCGTCCTGGGATCGCTCTCCCTGCTGTCCCATCAGGTGGCCGTGCTGCCTGCCCAGACGTCCTCGCTGGTGCAGCTGGGCGAACCACAGGTGATCCTGGTGGACGCGCGCAGCGATCTCGCGGGTGCGAGAACCATGTGCCGGCTGGTGTCGGACACCGGCACCGCCCCGGTGGTGGCCGTCGTCGGCGAGGGCGGACTGGTCGCGGTGAACGCCGATTGGGGCGTCGACGACTTCCTGCTGCCGGCCACCGGACCCGCGGAGCTCGACGCCCGGCTGCGCCTGGTGTCGACGCGCGTGACCGGTGGCGTGGACGAGCAGCCGGACAAGGTGACCCTGGGCGAGTTGGTGATCGATGAGTCCACCTACACGGCCCGGCTGCGGGGCAAGCCGATCGATCTCACGTACAAGGAGTTCGAGCTGCTGAAGTTCCTCGCGCAGAACGCGGGCCGGGTCTTCACCCGGGCCCAGCTGCTGCACGAGGTGTGGGGTTACGACTACTTCGGCGGCACCCGCACAGTCGACGTCCACGTCCGGCGTCTGCGAGCCAAACTGGGCAGTGATCACGAGTCACTGATCGGCACCGTGCGCAACGTCGGGTACAAGGCTGTGCGGCCGACGCGCCGGGGCGACCGCGACGGCGGCGACACCGCCGGCGACGACACCGAGCAGGACGAGACAGGGTAGGACGAGTGGTCGCCGGCTGCCGATACATTGGACTGTGATGAATGAGCAGATCCGGCACCGCGTCGTCTCCGACTCCCTGACCGCCGACGACTCGGCGTTCGCGCGCGAGGTGTGCGAACGCGCCGAACGCGTCGACGGTATCGCGCCGCTCGCCGAGCAGGCGCGCCTCGCGATCGACTCGGGGGCGGACCTGCATGTCCTCACCGATCATGGATACGCCAACGTCCTCGCGGCGCGCGACGGCGGCGCGGCGATAGTGGAAGCGGTGGTGGACCCCGACCACCGGGGCCACGGGGAGGGTCGTGCTCTCGTGGACGCCGCCCTGACCGCCGCCGGCGATCTGCCGGGCTCGGAACCGCCGCAGGTGTGGGCGCACGGCGACCTGCCCGCGGCCGCCGCCGTCGCCGCGGCACTCGGTCTGGTCCGTGCCCGCGAACTGCTGCAACTGCGCAGGCCCGTGGCACAGCCGCTGCCCGATCTCCCCCGGCGCGAGGACATCGCGCTGCGTACGTACGCGGGACCGTCCGACGACGCGGAGATCCTCCGGGTGAACAACGACGCCTTCTCCTGGCACCCGGAGCAGGGCGGATGGACGCTGCGCGACATCGCCGCCCGCACCGGCGCGGACTGGTTCGATCCCGACGGTGTATTCCTGGCGTTCGACGCCGCCGACCCGGACGTCCTGCTGGGATTCCACTGGACGAAGATCCATCCCGCCGCCGACGGAGCCGCGCCCCTCGGCGAGGTGTACATCGTCGGCGTCGACTCCGCCGCGCAGGGCCGTGGCCTCGGCGCGCTGCTGACGCTCGCCGGCCTGCGCTATATGGCCGACCTGCGCCCCGGCGGCCGCGGGCTCGACGAAGTGGAGTTGTACGTCGAGGGCGACAACTCTGCGGCGTTGCGCACGTATTCGCGGCTCGGATTCACCCGGTACACCGCCGACATCGCCTATCGCCGGGGCTGAACCCGGCGTCAACCAGCCGTTCATTTTCGTGCCCGGACTGTTACCCGGGCCGTCACTCGCCGGTCGCTCTGTCCTAACCGGGCGTCGATAGTTTCGCCTCGATACCTGAACAGATCGAAAGGCACCCCGACTCCCATGAGCGCGTCCCCGAAGCTCGTCCGCACCGCAGGCGCCGCCGTTGCCGGCATCGCCGCGGCCTCCCTCGTCCTCACCGCGTGCGGTGACGGCGACTCCTCGTCCGGCACCGTCACCGGTGAAGGGTCCACGGCCCAGCAGAAGGCCATGGAGCACTTCTCGCAGGTCCTCACCGACAACGGCGGCGTCATCCTCGACTACACGGGCTCCGGCTCCGGCGACGGAATCAAGAAGTTCATCTCGGGCGACGTCGACTTCGCCGGCTCCGACTCGCCGCTCAAGCCGGCTGAGGCCGCCGACGCCAAGAGCCGGTGCTCGGGCAACGAGGCCTGGCACCTGCCGCTGGTCGCGGGCCCGGTCGCGATCGCGTTCAACCTTCCCGGTGTGGAGCAGCTGAACCTCAACGCGCCCGTACTCGCGAAGATCTTCGACTCCAAGATCGCCAAGTGGAACGATCCCGCGATCGCTGCGCTCAACCCGGGCGTCAAGCTCCCGGCCACGGCCATCGTGCCGGTGCACCGCAGCGACAGCTCCGGCACCACCGACAACTTCACGCGCTACCTGAACACCGCCGCACCGGCCGACTGGCCGTACGAGCACAGCAAGGAGTGGGCCGGCCACGGCGGCTCGGGTGCCTCGAAGTCGACCGGCGTCGGCGACACGGTCAAGAAGACCGAGGGCTCGATCAGCTACGTCGAGTGGGGTTTCGCCACCGAGAACGAGCTGAGCGTGGCGGCCGTCGACTTCGGCGCCGGACCCACTCAGCTGACCAAGGACACCGCCGCGAAGGCTCTCGACGCGGCTCAGTTCGTCGACCCGTCCAGCAAGAACCTGGTGGTCGACACCGACGCCCTCTACCGACTCAAGGAGACCGGCGCCTACCCGCTGGTGCTCACGACCTACGAGATCGTGTGCTCCACCGGCTACTCGGACTCGGCGGTCTCCGACAACCTGAAGTCCGCGTTCACCACGATCCTGGACAAGGGCCAGGACGGCCTCGACAAGCTCGGTTACGTCCCGCTGCCTGAGGCCTTCCAGGCCAAGCTGCGCGGAACGATCAACGCGCTGTGACTCGCTCGGACACTCCCGTGACCTCCCGCGCAGATGCCGACGGGGACCCGGCCGTGTCCGAAACGCCCGTGGCCGGCGGAACCCCGTCGCCGCGGGCGGCCGGTGAGCGATCGCTGACTGCCGAGTCGGGCCCCGCGTCCGGCTCGGCGGTCAGCCGTCTCGGCGACCGCGTCATGTCGTCGCTCGCCACCGGCTCGGGCCTGTTGGTCTCGATCGTCATCGGGCTGATCGCGCTGTTCCTGCTCATTCAGGCGGTCCCTGCGCTCGCGAAGAACACCGTCGGCTTCTTCACATACACCGGGTCGTGGGTGGTGGCGGGCAGTGAGATCAAGTTCGGCATCCCCCAGCAGCTCTACGCGACGGTGCTGGTGTCGGTGATCGCACTGGTGATCGCGATGCCCGTGGCGCTCGGCGTGGCACTGTTCGTCAGCGAGTACGCGCCCAAGCGGCTCGCGACGGTGATCGCGTACGTCGTCGACCTGCTGGCCGCGATCCCGTCGATCGTGTACGGCCTGTGGGGAATCCTGGTGCTCGGTCCGGCGATGGTGGGGCCGAACCAATGGCTGGTCGATCACCTCGGCTTCCTCCCGTTCTTCCGGCAGCCGGCGAACGTCGCGAACATGTCGACCGGCGGCACCCTCCTCACCGCGGGCATCGTGCTGGCGATCATGATCCTGCCGGTGATCACCGCGGTCACCCGCGAGGTCTTCGCGCAGACGCCGCGAAACCAGCGTGAGGCCGCCCTGGCCCTCGGCGCCACCCAGTGGGAGGTCGTGCGATACGCGGTCCTGCCCTTCGGCCTCTCCGGCTACATCAGCGGCGCCATGCTCGGACTGGGCCGTGCGCTGGGCGAGACGATGGCGCTGCTGCTGATCATCTCCACGGCCGGACCGATCAACTTCAACCTGATGGAGAGCGGTCAGACGCTGGCGACCGTGATCGCGAACAACGCGGCCGAATTCGACTCGCCGATCAAGACCGGCGCCTACATCTCAGCCGGTCTGGTCCTGTTCGTCTTGACCTTCCTCGTGAACGCCGCGGCCCGCGGTGTGATCGCGCGCAGGGTTCGAGGCTGAGGAATCACGATATGGAACTGACACAACTCTCGCCGCGCCGGAAGGTCGCCGACACGACCGTGCGCGGCGCGGTGATCGCCGCGGTGGCCGTGGCGGTGCTTCCGCTCGGCTGGCTGGTGTACACGCTGATCGCCCGCGGCATCGGACCGGTGCTCGACATCGACTGGTGGACGCGATCGGAACGCTACGGCGGCGCGGCCAACGCGATCGTGGGGACGCTCGTACAGACGGCGATAGCGGCGGCCGTCGCGATCCCCTTGGGCGTGCTCGTCGCCGTCTATCTCGTGGAGTACGCGGACACCGGGAAGAGGCGCGGACGGTTTTCGCTCGTGCGCGTCACCACCTTCATGGTCGACGTGCTCTCGGGTGTGCCGTCGATCGTCGCCGCGTTGTTCATCTACGCGGTCTGGCGGACCACCCTCGATCTTCCTCGTTCCGGCTTCGCGGTGGCGCTGGCGCTGGTGCTGCTGATGGTGCCGCTGGTGGTCCGGTCCACCGAGGAGATGCTCAAGATCGTCCCGCAGGACCTTCGCGAGGCCGCATACGCGCTCGGCATCCCGAAGTGGAAGACGATCCTTCGGGTGGTGCTGCCCACGGCGATGTCGGGGATCATCACCGGGATCATGCTGGCGGTGGCCCGCGTCATGGGCGAGTCGGCTCCGGTGCTGATCCTGGTCGGCGCCACCCGGGCGATGAACCCGAATCCGTTCTCCGGCAACCAGCAGTCGTTGCCGCTCATGATGCTGCAGGAATACAACAAGGGGCCCAGCGGCTACGAGACCGTCTGGGGCGCCGCGCTGACGCTGGTGATCGCCGTCGCGATCGTCTACGTGCTCGCACGAGTGCTGTCACGGTTCACCGGGCCCCGAATGGAGAGAAGCTAGACATGGCCAAGAGTCTGACCATCGAGGATCTGAACGTCTACTACGGCGACTTCCACGCCGTGAAGGATGTCTCCCTGACGATCGCGCCGAAGTCGGTGACCGCCTTCATCGGTCCGTCGGGGTGCGGTAAGTCCACCGTCCTGCGCACACTCAACCGGATGCACGAGGTGACGCCAGGGGCGTACACCACCGGGTCGGTGAAGCTCGACGAACTCGACCTGTACGGCAGGGGTGTGGACCCGGTGGGGGTGCGAACCACCGTGGGCATGGTGTTCCAGCGGGCGAATCCGTTCCCGACCATGTCCATTCGCGACAACGTGGTGGCGGGGCTCAAACTGGCGGGCGTGCGTGACAAGGCCAGACTCGACGACGTGGCCGAGGCCAGCCTGCGCGGGGCCAACCTGTGGAACGAGGTCAAGGATCGGCTCGACAAGCCGGGCGGCGGACTGTCCGGCGGCCAGCAGCAGCGGCTGTGCATCGCGCGGGCCATCGCGGTGTCACCGCAGGTGCTTCTGATGGACGAGCCGTGTTCGGCGCTCGACCCGATCTCGACCCTCGCGATCGAAGATCTGGTGGCCGAGCTGAAGAACAATTACACGATCGTGATCGTCACGCACAACATGCAGCAGGCGGCGCGGGTGAGCGATCAGACCGCGTTCTTCAATCTCGCCGGTGCGGGACGGCCCGGGGAACTGGTGGAGGCCGGCGCCACCGCCGACATGTTCTCGAATCCGGTTCGGAAGGAGACCGAGGACTACATCTCGGGACGGTTCGGATGACGGTGCGCGTGCGCGCCCGGTACGGCTCTCGAGGCAGCATCCCCCGGATCTGACATCGACCGGTCGGATCTCACACCGACGGATACGACGGCGACCCCGGCCACTCTCCGCAGATAGTGGCCGGGGTTGCCTTTTGCCTAGCCGGTGACTACGGTCACCACAGAACAGTTTCGATCAATTGATCAACTTCGAGGGCAGATGGCGCGACTGACGGTGGAACAGCGGCGCGAAGCAGCGATCGACGCCGCGATGCGGGTGATCGCCCGCGACGGCGTCGAAGCCGCCACTACGCGTCGGATCGCTCTGGAGGCCCAGGTCGGACAGTCGAGCCTGTTCTACGCCTTCGCATCCCGCGACGATCTGCTCGCCGCGGTCGTCGAGACCGGGATCGCGCAAGAGCTGGCCGGCATGGGCGAATGGCTCCGCGAGGCGTCGGCGATGTTCACCACCTCCCAGATGAACATCGCGGATGTCGCGCGGGCCGCATTCGACTCCTTCATGCACGACCTCATCGAGAATCGGGACCGCGAATACGCGTTGGTGGAGCTGGCGCTCTACGCCCGACGAACCGAAGGTCTGGAGCACCTCGCCGAGAGTCTTTACCGCGGCTACAACGAGCTCGTCTCCGGACTGCTCGTGGTCGCGGCCGAGACCACCGGTGTCACGTGGACGCTCCCGGCCGAGGAATTGGCCACGATCGTCGTGGCCATGACCGACGGCATGACTCTCAGCTATCTGTCCACCGGCGACCGTGAAGCGGTCCGACGGATCGCGGACGGCGGTGTGCAGCTGCTGCTGGGTTACGTCGCGCAGTGACCCGTGCGCTGCGGGAGCGCCGGGAGAAGAACAGAATCGGGGATCAGATGTTCTCAGGAAGACGCGCGTTGCGCCGGACCGCGGCCGCGGTCGCCGCGGCGACCGTGCTACTCGCCGCGGTCGGGACGGCGGGCGAATCCGCCGCGGCACAGCCAGTCCACGTCGGCGGCGGGGTGTCGCAGGCGTATCTGACCGACGCGCGGCCGGGTACCGCGCTGACACTCGTCGACGACGCGGGCAATCGTGCGGGCTCGGGCGTCGCCGATTCGCTCGGATCGTTGATCGTGCGCGACCTGCAGCCGGGGCGCTACCGCTTCGTCGGGGCCGGGATCAAGAGCGCGCCGGTCGAGGTGACCGGCAAGGACTCTCCGCCGCCCGCGCCGTCGCTGTACGGGCAGACCCTTCACGAAGGGCTCAACTACATCACGATGCGCGACGGCGTCTCGCTCGCCGCCACGGTTCGGCTGCCGTACGGCAAGAAGCTCTCGGACGGGCCCTTTCCGACCGTGATCGAGTACTCCGGCTACCAGAACGCCGCACCGGACGACCTGGTGGTCGGCGCGGTCGGGGAGAAGGTCGGCCTGAAGGACCCGCAGGCCCCCGACACCTCCGTGATCGTCGGCTCGACGCTGGCGACGCAGATGCTCGGCTTCGCCTCGGTGAGCCTTCAGATGCGGGGAAGCGGTTGCAGTGGAGGAGACTTCGGCCTCTTCGACGATGTCGCGGCGTTCGACGCGTACGACGCGATCGAGACCGTGGGACGCCAGCGATGGGTGTCGGGGCATCGCGTCGGCATGGTCGGCATCTCGTTCTCCGGCATCTCGCAGATGTTCGCCGCGGGTACGCGACCACCCCATCTGGCCGCGATCGCGCCGATGAGCACCACCGATGACCTGTACTCCACCGGTCTGCCGGGCGGCATCTACAACAAGGGTTTCGCGAACTCCTGGCTCCGCGAACGGGTGCAGCAGGCGCAACCCGGGCCGGCAGGCGGACAACCGTGGGTGCGGGCGCGCATCGAGGGCGGCGACAAGACCTGTGCGAACAATCAGAAGCTCCGCCGTCAGACGCAGAACGTGTTCAAGCTGATCCGCGACAACCCGACGCGTGCGGCGAAGGTGTACCAGGAACGCTCCATCCCGGACTGGGCCGACCGCATCGACGTCCCGGTGTTCCTGGTCGGTGCCGCACAGGACGAGCAGACCGGACCCAACTGGGTCAATCTGATCAAGCATCTCGATCACAACCCGAACGTCTGGGTCAACATCATCAACGGGCATCACTTCGATTCGCTCGGACCGCAGATCCTCTCGCGCTGGGCGGAGTTCCTGCAACTGTTCGTCGCGAACCAGGTGCCGCACACGCCGCCCAACATGCAACCGCTGGGCACCGTCGTGTTCCCGGCGGCCACCAATGCACCCGGCCAGCAGATCCCGCCGGTGCGCTTCAGCGATTCGCGCACCGTCGCCGCTGCGAAAGCTCGTTTCAAGGCGCAGACGCCGCGACTGTGGGCACTCTTCGACAACGGCGGTGGCGCAGCCGGTCCCGGCGGGCTCTCGTCGGCGTGGCAGCGATCGCTGTCCGCGTGGCCCACGAGCACCGAGCGGATGTTCCTGAACGACAAGGGCCGGCTCGGTTCCCGGCCCGCCGGCGGAACCGTGTCGTTCGCGCCCAATCCGCTCAACCGGCCGCTGAACACGCTCAAGAACGCCTCCACCGACACGGCGGCGGCATGGGGCATCCACCCGGACTACGACTGGCGGCCCGCACCGGGCCGCAGCGGGCTGGGCTTCATCAGCGCTCCGCTTTCCCGTGACAAGGTGGTTCTCGGGAACGGTTCGGTGACCCTCCGGCTGAAGAGCACGGCGAAGGTCACCGATCTGCAGGTCACGGTCTCTGAGGTGAACGGCAGGGGACAGGAGACATCGGTCGGGACCGGTGTGCTGCGCTCGAGCTTCCGCGGCGACGGCACCGCCCCCGATTTCACCACTCAGACGCCGCTGGCCGACGGATTCAACCAGATCACGATCCCGATCAACCCGTTGATGCACGGGTTCCGAAAGGGCTCACGGATCCGGGTCACGGTCTCCGCACCCGGCGGCGACCTTCCCTCATGGCAGTTCAGCACGCCTGCCACCGGCGGCAAGGTGATCGACACCGTCGACCTGAGCAAGTCGTACGTCACGATCCCGGTGATCGCGGGCGAGGTGCCCGGCGCCGGACCGGATTGCGGCTTCCTGCGCGGTTCGGCCTGCCGCGCCTACAAGCCGGCCTTCAACGGCGGCTGATCGCGCGGAGTGCATTCGTGCGCGAAGGCGCCCTCCGGCTCCGCTGATGCGGATCGCCGGAGGGCGCTTTCGTCGGGTCAGCTCGCCTCGAGCAGTTGTTCGGGAGTCTTCCCGGTGGCTTGGAAGACGACGCGGCGGGCGATGAGGACCGCGTGGTCGGCGAACCGCTCGTAATAGCGGCCCAGGAGAGTGACGTCGACCGCTGCGGCGACACCATGCGACCACTCGCGGTCCATCATGACGGTGAACAGATGGCGGTGCAGATCGTCCATCGCGTCGTCGTCGTCCATCAGGGTCAGCGCGTCGTGGTAGTCCTGGTTCTCGAGCACGCGGCGTGCGTTCTGCGCGAGCTCGACGGCGAGCCGGCCCATCTCCTCGAAGTACCCCGCGACCTCGTCCGGCAGGACCTTGGCGGGGTGGCGGCGGCGCGCGACCTTCGCCACGTGCAACGCCAGCGCCCCCATCCGGTCGATCTCGGACACCAGCTGGAAGCCGCTCACCACCGAGCGCAGATCACCCGCGACCGGCGCCTGGAGCGCCAGCAGCTGAAACGCCTGATCCTCTGCCTCGGCCGACTTCTCGGCGACCGAGTCGTGGTTGGAGATCACTTCTTCGGCCAGTTCGAGATCGCCCTCGAGCAGTGCCTGGGTGGCCTGAGCCATCGCCGCACCCACCTCGTCGACCATGTCGCCGAGAGCCTTGTTCAGTGCAGCCATCTGCTCCTGATAAGCGTCACGCATGCAACCCAGCTTACGTAAACCGGCCGGCCTCGCCCTTCACCGACGGTGAAGTCGGCGTGAACACTCGGCGCGCAGGTTGTCGCAGCGGTGGCCGACGGGCTACGCGCAGGTCGTGTCGCCTGCGTTGGTGACCGAGAGGTCGTTGGGCAGGTCGCTGTTATCGGTGTTGGCCGGCAGTTCGCCGACGGAGAGCACCGAACCGGCGGTCGGGACCGAACCGATGGTCTGCGTGCCGCCGAAGTCGGACCCGACGATCACCTCGACGCCGGCCTTCACCGTGCTGTCCTCCTGGATCTGCGCTCCGGGGAACATCTTCGCGATCGTCGCCGCGGAGTCCTTCTCGCCCGGACCGTAGCGGACGACCGTGTCGGTCCGCTTCTCCGAGGAGTCGGCGATGCCGGACACGTCGATGCCCTGACGGACCAGTTCCTCCATCACGGACCCCGCGACGCCCGACTCGTCGGTGCCGTTGAGCACGCGCACGCTCATGTTGGACGCGTGCTGAGCGGTGAGTTCGGTCCTCGGCGCCGGGGGCTTCGGGGAAGCGGAGGGCTTCTTGGTGCTCGACGGCTTGGCCTTCTTCTCGCCGGGCAGCGGCTTGTCGTCGATGATCGCGTTGAAGATCGCGTCGATGTCGTCCATCCGCGGGATCTCGTTGTTCTGTCCGTCGGTGGACGTGCCCGAGGTCGGAATGGTCAGGAACGTGACACGCCCGGCTTCCATGCCCTGCATCGACTCGGCGAGCTGGATCAGCGAGTCGGTGTCGACGTTGTCGACGTAGCTGTTGGCGATGAACGAGCGCGCCACCTTGTTGAGCTTCGACGGGTTCGACAAGACGTCGCCCGACAGCGACGACCGCAGCAGCGACGACATGAACAGCTGCTGCCGCTTGATGCGACCGTAATCGCCGTTGCCCTCCGCGGAGATGTGCCGAGCGCGGACGTAGTTGAGGGCCTGGCGGCCGGTGAGCTTCTTGGTGCCGGCCTTCTTGAGGATGGTCCCCAGCTCGTAGTCGTAGAGCGGGACGGTCGAGCACACCTGGACTCCGCCGACCGTGCGGACCACGTCCTCGAACCCGGAGAAGTCCATCGCGATGAAGTGATTGATGTTCAGCCCGCTGATCTGCGTGAGCGTCTTCACCAGGCAGTTGGGGCCGCCGTCGGCGTAGACGCCGTTCAGCTTCACCGAACTCGCGGCCTCGAGCGTCCCGGAGTACTTCTGCGTCGAGTTGTCCCAGTTCTGGCATTCGGGACGGTCGACGGCGAGGTCGCGAGGCCACGACACCGCGACCACCCGGCTGCGGTCGGCGGGGATGTTGACCAGCAGGACGGTATCGGAGCGGGCGCCCTCGACGACGTCGGCGTCGCCCGCGCCGAGCTTGGAGTTCTTTCCCGCGCGGGTGTCGGTGCCGACGATCAGGTATGTCTCGTCGCCGGTCTGATCGCCCGGTTTGCGGACGTTGGAGTTCTCCGGGTCCAGGGCGTTGACGATGTTCCAGCCGCCGTTGATGCTGCGCATCATGTTCCATGCGTAGCCGGTGCCGACCAGCGACAGCACGCAGGCGAGGCCGAGCAGGATGCGCCCGGTGTTGGTGGCGATTCGCGTCGTGCGTTCCTTGCCGGTGGGCTTCGTCCGGCGACCGCCGCGCACGCGGGACAGCGCCGCGGTCAGATCGGGAGTCGGCTCCAGCGGGCGCTTGCGAGTCGGTTCGCCGTTGCCGGGATCGGTCGACGCGCCGCTCGCGGCGGCACCCGCGGCGGCCGCCGGGCTGCGAGGAGGCGCTGGCGCCGGAGTGGCAGCCGGAGGCGGGGGGACGGACGGGCGTTGCGCTCGGGACTCCTGAGACAAGCGCGCGGCCGTAGTGGTGTCTGAGAGGTCGACCGCCGACGAATCGGCGACCGGCGGGATCATCGCCGTGACCTCGGAGGCCGTCGGGTCGTCAGTGCTCGGCCGGGACGGCTGTGCGGGCGGGGCCGGCGGCTGTGGACCCGGCTGCGGCGTCGGGCGAGGGCTCGGCTGCGTGCGGCGCGGGGGCTGCGCCTGTGCGGCTTGTGCCGGCCCGGAGGCGGTCTCGTCCACCCCCATCTGCTCCATCAACTGGCGGACGGTCAGCCGGCCCCGCGGACGGACGTATCCCTCGCGGGACGACGGCTCCCGCAGACCCTCGGCGCGCTGACCGGCCGCACCGGGCTGTGACGGAGCGGCGTCGCCGAACCGTTCGCGGAAGTCGTAGGCACCGGATGTCCGGCCCGCCCGACGGGGTCGCCGGGGCTGTGCCGACTCGTCGTCATCGGGCTCGGGAGAGCCTGGGCGGTCAGAACTCACAGTGCTTCTTTCGTATGCGGCAGTGGTCTCGCAGTGGTCGCCGGGCAGGCCCGGAGTGCACACGCCACGCGTGCTCGGCACATCTTAATGCCGAGACCTGAGAACTCTCTGCGGTGCGCCCCGTCGGCGAGGGCTCAGCCGCCCGAGTGCATGATCTCGGCACCGTCGGGGACGATGTCCTCTTCGGGGTCGTCGAGCCATCCTTCGGGCAGCGCCACCGACGCGGGCGAACCCTGGCGGCCCCGCGGGCCATGACCGTCAGCGGGAAAGGGGACGTCGGAGGGCAGCTCGGCGACGAGTTCGCGCAGGTCGTCGAGGGTTTTCACCAGAGAGAGCGAGGAGCGCAGGTCGGAGCCGGCAGGGAAGCCGCGCAGATACCAGGCGACGTGCTTGCGAATCTCCCGCATGCCCTTGTCCTCGCCGTGGTGCGAGGCGAGCAGTTCGCCGTGCCGGATCATGATTTCGCCCACTTCCCCGAGGTCGGGCGGAGTGGGCGCATTCACACCGGCCAACCGTGCCGACAGCTCGGCGAACAGCCACGGGCGGCCGAGACAGCCGCGGCCGATGACCACGCCGTCGCAGCCTGTCTGCTCCATCATGCGGACGGCGTCCTCGGCCTCGAAGATGTCGCCGTTGCCGAGCACGGGCACGGTGGTGACATGCTCCTTCAGGCGCGCGATCTCGTCCCACGCCGCCGTGCCCGAGTAGCGCTGCGATGCGGTGCGGGCATGCAGCGCCACGGCTTGGGCGCCTTCCTCGGCGGCGATCCGTCCGGCGTCGAGATGCGTGTGGTGCTCATCGTCGATGCCGATGCGGAACTTGACGGTGACCGGGATGTCGGTGCCCTCGGTGGCGCGCACGGCGGCGGCCACGATGTTGCGGAACAACCGTCGCTTGTAGGGGATCGCCGACCCGCCGCCCTTGCGGGTGACCTTCGGGACCGGGCAGCCGAAGTTCATGTCGATGTGGTCGGCGAGATCCTCGTCGACGATCATCTTGGCCGCGCGGTAGGTGTATTCCGGATCGACCGTGTAGAGCTGCATCGATCGCGGTGACTCGCTCGGATCGAAGGTCGTCATGTGCATCGTGACCGGATGCCGCTCCACGAGCGCCCGCGCCGTGACCATCTCGCAGACGTAGAGGCCGGAGACGGTTCCGGTCCGTGCGAGTTCGAGCTCACGGCAGAGCACGCGGAAGGCCACGTTGGTGACGCCGGCCATCGGTGCCAGCACCACCGGGCTGTTCAACTCGATCGACCCGATCCGCAGCGGGGTGCGATCAGTGGACGGACGCTGGAGAGACGACGGCGCACCGGCGCCCTCGGAGGTCTCCGAAGGCGCCGGTGCAGTCAGTGCGGTGGTACTCAGGATGCTTGCTTCTCCCGCTTGGCCGCCTCGCGAGCGAGCGCGCGGTCGCGCATCTCCTCGAAGCGGGTCGCGTCCTTGTCGAGCTGGTCGAGGAAGGCCGCGAGCTCGTCGCGGGTCTTCTCGCCGGCGGGGCTGAAGTCGTTTCGCTCGAAGACGTTCCATTTCCGGAGAACCGGCTGGACGACCTCTTCGAGGTGCTGGCGCAGATCGTAGATGCCGTGCTTGGCCATCAGCACGCCGTGGCGCCGGAAGTTCGGCATACCCGCTCCGGGCATCTGGAAGTTGGTGACGATGTCGGTGACCGCGCGCAATGTCTGGTCGGGCGCCAGATCCATGCCGGCCCCGCAGATGTTGCGGTAGAAGATCATGTGCAGATTCTCGTCGGCGGCGATGCGCTGCAGCATCCGGTCGGCGATCGGATCGTTGCACGCCTTACCGGTGTTGCGGTGGCTCACGCGGGTCGCGAGTTCCTGGAAGGTGACGTACGCGACCGAGTGCAGCAGCCCGATCTCCTCGCCGTTCGCCTTCATCTCGTCGGCGCGGTCCGCAGCCGCGAGCATCGGATCGTAGCCGTTGGTCATGTGGATCATGCGCGCCTCTTCGAGGGCCACCGGGTCGACGCCGCGGGTCACGACCAGGTAGTCGCGCATCACGATGCCGTGACGGTCCTCCTCGGCGGTCCAGCGACCGACCCAATGGCCCCAGGCGGAGTCCATCGAGAAGTTCTCGGCGATCACGCGGTGGTACGAGGGCAGGTTGTCCTCGGTCAGCAGGTTGGTGATCATCGCGGCCTTGGCGACCTCGTCGAGCTGCGAGTCCTCGGGCTCGTAGTCCCTGCCGCCCAGAGCCGCGTAGTTCTTGCCCTCGTCCCACGGCACGTAGTCGTGCGGGTTCCAGTCGCGTGCCGTCTTGAGGTGGCGATTGACGTTGGCCTCTGCCGTCGGCTCCAACTCCTTGAGGAGTTCGAGTTGTGTGAGTTGACGTGCCATCGGTGTTCCTCTGGTCGGGTTCAGGTCGTGTCGGGTCGCGGCCGAGCACCGCCGCGACGTGCCCGACATGCATATTCGGACTCCAGGCTACGTCACATGGACGCATGCCCCAAGTCTCCGCGCGCCCTGTGGGGGCGCTGAGAAACCGCAGCCCTCGGTGCGTAGATCGTCTGCCCGGGGCAGATCCGTTAACGTGCGGCCCGGTGGGTTACGTCACCGTAGGTTACCGCGAGGTCGGTAGTGAGGAGCGGTCGAAACGCCGGTCACCGCCGACCGAACATCGGGCCGGTCTTCTCCAGCCACCGGCGTCCGGCGTCGTCGAGCGTGCCCAGTTCGGCGGCGCGGTCACACCACGCCAGAGCCATCTGAGCGAACTCCATCGGGTTGTAGACGTCCTCCTCGCAGCTCCACAGCCCGTCGCCCGCGTAGGTGAGGATGGTGATGTTGGTGGCCGTGAACACCGAACCGTCGCCCGGATCGATCATCGGGTTGTCGATCTCGCAGATCACTCGGCCGGTCGCCGGATCGGCGACGTGCCAGAGCGACGGGTACTCGGCCATGTGGCTTCCGGGGAACGAGTGCATCGTCTTGTTCACCCAGGTGCGGATCGCCTCGCGGCCGTCGAATCGGCCGTAGGCGTGCTCGATGTACGTCGCGTCGACGGTGAACTGATCGGCCCATCGATCCCAGTCCTTACTGATCGCCACATCGGCGACGGTCTGCTGGAACTGAGCGAACGCGGTGTCGAGCTCGTCTGCGGAGAAGGATGCGGTCATGTCGGCCGATGGTAGGGGCGGGCCGCGGCGGACGGCCGTCATTCGGCGGGGATAGGCGCACATCTGATCTCCACGCCGCGCAGGTAGCATTCGGCGCGAACGGCAGTCACCTGGTGAAACGGCGGAGGAATGTTCGGAATCGGCGACGACATCGCGGGCTACCGCGTCCAAGCGGTGCTCGGCGCCGGAGGGATGGGCGAGGTCTATGAGGCGGCCCACCCGCGCCTGCCGCGCAGCGATGCGATCAAGGTGCTCCGGTCGGCACACGGCTCCGATCCGGTGGTGCGCCGGCGGTTCGAACGCGAGGCCGATCTGATGGCGCCGTTGACGCACCCGAACCTCGTGCGCGTCTACGACAGGGGCGGATTCGGCGACGTCCTGTGGATCGCGATGGAACTCGTGCCGGGCACCGATGCGTCGAAGATATCGAAGGCGTCGCCCGCCGGGATGGATCCGCGGCTGGTCGTCAACATCGTCAACGGCGTGGCCGCCGGCCTCGACGTCGCCCATCGTCACGGTGTACTTCACCGTGATGTGAAGCCCGCGAACATCCTGATCACCCCCGGCGGAGATCCGGTGAACCCGGAGGCGGTCAAAGTGACCGACTTCGGCATCGCTCAGGCGCTCGGCGAAGCGGGAGCGGGACTCACCAGCACCGGAACCACGGTCGGCACCATGCGGTACTGCTCGCCGGAACAGATCGACGGCCGCCGGGTGGACGCCCGCAGCGACATCTACTCGCTCGCGGCCACCACGTTCGAACTGCTGACCGGCAGCGCACCGTACGACTCGACCAGTCTGCAGGGACTGATGACGGCACATCTGTTCGCCGAACCGCCGCGGGCGTCCGAGCGGACGCGCTCGCTGCCGCCGGCCGTCGATGACGTGTTGCGAGCGGGCCTCGCGAAGGATCCCGCCGCCCGGCCACCGACGGCGACGGCTTTCGCCCGCGCGTTGTGCTCGGCGTTCACCGGAGGACCGGTGAATGTGACGCCCAGCGGTCCGATGTTCGCGAACACTCCCGGTGCACCCGTCCCCGGACCGCACCGGGCGGGTGGCCCGTCCGGCCCGGCACCGGTGCCCACGGGGAGCCCGGACCGCTCGCACGGGGATCACTGGTACCGGCGGACTCCCGCGCTCGCGACCGTCGCGGTCGTTGCGGCACTGGCCCTGGGAGTGGGTGGAGCGTTCGCGTGGAACAGTGCGTCGGGCCTGTCGACACCGTCGTCACCGGAGGCGAAGATGACCGCCGAGGGCGTCGACCTGTCGTGGCCGGCGGTGAGCGGGGCCGAGCAGTACCTGATCAAACAGGACGACGTCGTCATCGACGTCACCGACGACAATTCCTATGTGGTCCGGTCTCCGGTCCCCGGCGAGCACTCCTACTCGGTGGCGGCCCGCTCGACGTCGTCGGGCGGTTCGGCGTTCTCCGACCGGGCCGAGCTGACGGTCACCCAGACGTGGGGCGAGTTCCTCGACATGGCGAAGCTCTATCCGGAACTCGTACCGGCCACCCCGGTGAATTCGAACGGCTTCGAATCGCTCTGGTGCCGCGGACTGGGGCCGTACCCGGTGGACGACGACCAGAAGACGTCCCGGCTGATCGTGTGCGACAAGATCGACGGCGCCGATCGGCAGTACTCGGTGCAGATCGCCGCGTACGCGAACAGTGATGATGCGGGGACGGCCGCCGTAGGCCAGTTGCCGATCACGGCTCCGACCGACTTCGGCTTCAAGACCGCCCAGGGCACCAAGGGGCGGCTCTCGACGGGCGTGCAGAGCTCCGAGGCGAGAGCGGTATTCGTCTATTCCAGTTCGGACGATCCGCGCGCGCGTACCTACGTCGAGGTGGCCGTGCCGGACTCCAAGGACCCGAAGCAAGCGCGGGCGATCATGGAAAGGCTGCCGTTCTGATGAACGAACCGAGCGCACCCGGACGTGCCCGGACACCCGCCAGGCCCGTGCTGATCATCGCCGCGGTCGCCGTGCTGGTGCTGCTGGCATCGTTGTTCGCCGTGCGGGCGATGCTGGGCGGTTCGGCCCCGGACGCACCGGGCGGACTCAGTCTGTCGGCGGACGGCGGCGAGGTGAAAGCGGTCTGGAACGGCGTCTCCGGTGCGGACGAGTATCTGCTGATCCGGGACGACGAGGTGGTCGTCTACTCCGGGCCCGACACCACCGCGGTCGATCGGACCGCGGGCACCGGCGACCATCGCTACCGCCTGCGCGCCGCGGATTCGGGCCGGTGGTCGGCCGACGGTGCCGAGAGCAAGGTGACGGTGGTGTCCGGCTGGGGTGAGCTCGGCCCGCTGGCCGCACAGTTCCCCCGGCTGCTTCCGCAGACACCCGAGGCGACGGGATGGCAGAACCTCACCTGCCGCTCGATGGTCCGGGCGATGCCCGCCGAGCGCGGCCCGTCGAACACCGGATCGGGGCGAGCGCTGGTGAAGAGCCGCATGCACTGCTTCAACTCGGAAATGGTGATCCAGCCGGCGTGGATGACGTCGAAGGACGCCACCGACCAGGTGTTCACAGACATCTCGAAGAACGCCTCGCCGGAGTCGATCGGCTGGCGCCACGGTACCGGCTACGTGGTCGAATCCGAGCATGCGGCGTACCTGCGTCTGGCCGACCGCGACGACGTCGTGTTCACCGTTCTCCTCGACCGGGGCGGCAGGAGGGAACTGCTCGACGTCGCCAACCGACTGCCGATCGACGAGTAGCAGTCCGGCTGCGGTCGGTGATCGGGCACCGGGCACGCCCCGCCCGGTCGGCGCCTGCCTTCGTGCACGCACTGTCGGTCCACGGCGCTACTGTGAATAAGCACCTGTGAGAACCCGTTTCAGGCGCTCGGGAACAGTGGAATACAGGACAGTGGCATACAGAACAGTGGCAGACACGGACTGTGGCAGACACGGACTGTCATACAAGGATTGGGGGCCGTCGTGCAGAGGTTGAGCGGTCTGGACGCGTCGTTCCTCTACTTGGAGACGCCGTCTCAGGTGATGAACGTCGCCGCCATCGTGGAGGTGGATCCCTCGACCATCCCGGGCGGATACACGTTCAATTCGTTGCGGCTGGAGATGGAGCGCCGGGTCCGCGGTCTCCCGATGCTGCGCCGCCGGCTCGCCGACTCGCTGACCAATGTGGACCACCCGGTGTGGGTGGAGGACGAAGACTTCGACATCGAGCGGCACGTCCACCGGATAGCGGTGCCCGCACCCGGAGGCATCGAGGAGATGGCGGCCCTCTGCGGGCACCTCGTGGCCCAGGTGATGGATCGGAAGAAGCCGCTGTGGGACCTGTGGGTTCTGGAGGGATTGTCCGAAGGGGCGATCGCGCTGGTGCTGCGCATGCACCACGCCTGCGTGGACGGTGCCACCGTCGCCGAGATCCTCGGCGAACTCGCGACGTCCACTCCCGAACCACCCGCGCTGGACGCTGCTCGGGTGAAGGAGAGCGCCGGAGGCGCCTCGCGACCCGGCATGGCTTTCGGCGGTGCGGTCAACTTCTTCGTGCAGCGTCCGATCGCAGCGATGAAGCTGATCCCGAAGACGCTCCCGGTGCCGTTCGAATGGTTCAAACGAGTACAGTCCGGCGACGGCATGCCCGCACCCTTCCTCGCTCCGCGGACCCGGTTCAACGGGCCGTTGACTCCGCGCCGGAACCTGGCCTTCGCGCGGTTGCCGCTCGGTGACGTCAAGCGTGTCAAAGACCACTTCGGTGTCAAGGTGAACGATGTGGTGCTGGCGATGGCGGGCGGCGCGCTCCGCGAGTACCTCCAGACGCGCGGCGAACTCCCCGAGGAGCCGTTGGTCGGGCTCGTCCCGGTCTCGGTGCGCGGGGTCACCGCGGACGATCTCATCGAGACCGGCACCAACAAGGTCACCGGTATGTTCACCCGTCTCCCGACGTCGGTGGCCGATCCGGTGGAGCGCATTCGGCTGGCGGGCAAGTACGCCAGGCAGGCGAAGGGGCATCACCAGGGCATCGATGCGAATCTGCTGCGCGCATACGCGGAGTTCGCGCCGGGCAACACCCTCGGCGCTCTGATGCGCCTCTACTCCGACCGCCGTCTCTCCGGCCTGCACCCGCCGATCTTCAACGCGGTCATCTCCAACGTCGCGGGGCCGGACTATCCGATGTACCTGCTCGGCGCGAGAGTGAAGGCGGTGTACCCGATGGGGCCGATCTTCCACGGCCTCGGGCTCAACATCACGGTGATGTCGGTGGACGGCGAGCTGAATGTCGGGCTGCTGTCGTGCCCGGATCTCTCACCGGATCTGTGGGACCTGGTCCGCGGATTCGGGACGCAGCTCGAGGAACTGGTGGCCGCGGTCGAGGCCGATGCGAACGGCGATTCGTCCGACGACGGCCCGTCGGATACCGGCCGACAGAGCGAGTAGAACGAATCCTCACGGGAGACGGCAATGGAATTCGACGACGTGGTCAAGACGACGTTCGCAGCGCGCAGTTTCACCGACGATCCGGTTCCGGACGAGCGGCTGTCGGAGATCCTCGACATCGCGAGGTTCGCGCCGAGCGGCGGCAACCGACAGGGTGTGCGCGTGATCGTGGTCCGGGATCCGGGTACGAAAGCTCAGTTGGCCGAGTTGAGCAAGCCCGCGGCTCGGCGGTACCTGGCTCAGCGCTTCGCGGGAGAGAACCCGTGGAACCCGGTGCACCCGAGTGCCGTCACCGCGACCGATCTCGCTGAGACGCCCGGAGTCGACGAGTTCGTCGCGCCGATCGCGGCTGCGCCGGTGGTCTTGGTGGTGGCCGTCGACCTGGCGGTGGTGGCGGCCACCGATTCCGAACTCGACCGGGTGGGCGTGGTCTCCGGAGCGTCGGTGTATCCGCTCGTGTGGAACATCCTCACCACCGCCCGGTCGCGGGGATACGGCGGGACGATCACGACGATGGTCAGCGCGCAGGAGCCCGCGGTGCGCGAACTGCTTGGCATCCCCGAGACCTTCGCCGTGGCCGCCGCCGTACCGATCGGCCGGCCGGTGAAGCAGCTCACCCGGCTCCGGCGACGGCCGGTGAGCGATTTCGTCACCCTGGAGCGCTTCGACGGAACGGCTCTGGCCGGCCCGGCGGATCGGTGACCCCGCGACTCCCGCTCTGACTCGCGACTCCGCACGGCAGCCGATCGCACCGGGGAACGTGCGACGAGGGGCGCGCGGACATGCCGCGCGCCCCTCGTCGTCAGCTGGAACTAGTCGCTGCTGCCGCCGCCGAGCAGGCTGGAGAGGCTGCCCAGGTCGCTGGAGCCGCCGCTGCTGCCGCTGTCGCCGCCGCCGAGCAGACTGAGGATGAGGTTGATGATCTCCATGCGAATGTCCTTCCGAGACAAGTGAATTGGGAGGGTGAGGACGATTGCGTCAATCGCCGACGGGTATGACACTACGTACTCTCACAGCAGTTAGTGAACTGCATCACGGAATGTTTCACGCGATCGGGCGACATATGGCGGCACGGAATCGACGTTTCGCGTGTCGGGCGTCCCGAATCTGGCTTCTGTCTGGGGCCTATCCTGGTGCGATGCGCGTGATTCACAGTGCCGACCCGGCGGAACCCGACCTCGCGGTCGACGTCTCGGGGTGTCCGACCGCCGGTGGGCCGCCGGTGGTCCTGGTACACGGAATGGGTGGCGACCACACCACGTGGCATTCAACGGTTCGCACGCTACGTGCCACCTGTCGTGCCACCGTGGCCGTGGACCTGCGCGGTCATGGGCGCAGCGGGCGCGCCGCGGACTATCGCCTCGACGACTTCGCGGCCGATCTCGGACGCGTGGTCGATGAACTGCGCCTGGTCCGGTTCGACCTCGTCGGGCATTCCCTGGGCGCGCACACCGCACTGCGCTATGCGATGGACCGGCCCGACCGCGTCCGTCGCCTCGTACTGGAGGAGATACCGCCGATGCCTCGCGATGAGGCGGATCTCGCCGAACAGATCGCACCGACCGCGACTCTGGGCGAGCGGATCCGCGGTGTCGGCGCGCTGCTCGCACGTCCGGGCCCGTTTCTTCGCTTCGACCGTTCGCTGCCCGACACCGTGCTGCGGCAGTTCGACGTCCCCGAACCCGAATGGTGGGCTCGGCTCAACACTGTGCCGGCGTCGGCATTGGTGATCTCCGGAGGCGCCCGCAGCTTTCTGCCGGGCCGGCATCTGCAGTCTCTCGCCGATGCGTTGCCGCGTGGCCGAATGGTCACGATCGATGCTGGGCACAGTGTTCACCGCGACCGCGGTCCGGAGTTCCTGTCCGCGCTGGTGGCGCATCTCGATGAGCCGGACGGGCAGGACTGACGCAGTCGGCGCGATCGAGCGATCCGAGTGTCAGCCGCGCAGGGCGGAGGCGAGGATTCCTGGAACCAGGGAGTGATCGAGCGTGTCGAGATCGGCATGAGTGTTGTTGTCGGACAAGTAGTTTCGACTCGCTGCGCTCGCTCAACCGGCCTGCGGGGAGACCCAGGGTAATCGAGCGTGTCGAGATCGGCATGAGTGTTGTTGTCGGACAAGTAGTTTCGACTCGCTGCGTTCGCTCAACCGGCCTGCGGGGAGACCTCGGGTAATCGAGCGTGTCGAGATCTGCATGAGTGTTGTCGTCGGACAAGTAGTTTCGACTCGCTGCGCTCGTTCAACCGGCCTGCGGGGAGGCCCAGGGTAATCGAGCGTGTCGAGATCAGCACGAGTGTTGTTGTCGGACGACTAGTTTCGACTCGCTGCGCTCGTTCAACCGGCCTGCGGGGAGACCCAGGGTAATCGAGCGGTCGGGGAGGCCGGGTCAGCCCTTGATCAGATCCGCGGCGCGTTCGCCGATGACGACCGTCGGCGCGTGGGTGTGGCCGCGGACGATCTTCGGCATCACGGAGGCGTCGGCGACGCGCAGACCCTCGACGCCGCGGACCTTGAGGTCGGGCGTCACGACGCTGGCACTGTCCGAGCCCATCCGGCACGTGCCGGTCGGGTGGTAGAGCGTGTGCGAATGCCAGGTCAGCGCATCTTCGAGAGTGGCTTCGATGGTGTCCAGCTCCCGCTTCGGCTGCAGGAACCGGCCGATCTTCGACGCCAGCGGCTCCGACGTCGCGATCCGGTGGGCGGCGCGCAGACCTGACATCAGGGCCGCGCGGTCGGCGCCGTCGGCGTCCGACAGGTAGCGCGGGTCGATGAGGGCCTTGGCGGTCGGGTCCGACGACGCCAGTGAGACTGTGCCGCGACTGCGTGGGTCGACGAGGATCGGACCGAGACCGATGCCGTGACCTGGCGCGTCCCCGATGCCCTCGTCGTAGAACGGCGCCGGACCGAAGATGATCTCGATGTCGGGCAGCTCCAGGTCGGGGCGGCTGCGGATGAAGCCGTAGGCCTCACCGACATTCGAGGTGAGCATGCCGCGGCGGCGCGTCAGATAGTTGAGCAACTCCAACGGCTTCTCGGCGCCGTAGAGGGTGTCGGAGTCGACGGCGAAGCCGATCAGCGACATCAGGTGATCACTGAGGTTGCGGCCGACCTCGGGCAGATGCTGTGCCACGGCGATGCCGTGCGCGCGCAGTTGCTCTTGATCGCCGATGCCCGACAGCAGGAGAAGCTGCGGCGTGTTGATCGCGCCGCCCGAGAGGATCACCTCCTTGCGGGCGCGGACGGTGTGGGTGACGCCGTCCTTGAGGTACTCGACGCCCACCGCGCGCGAACCCTCCAACAGCACCCGGGTTGCGTGCGCATCGGTGAGCACCGTCAGGTTCCGGCGCGACCGCGCGGGCTTGAGGTACGCGTCGGAGGCGCTCCAGCGCGACCCGTTCTTCTGGCACACCATCGTCTGCGTGAAGCCTTCCGGCTGAGGCAGATTGGCACGTTCGCGCTTGAATCCGGCCTGTTCGGCCGAGGCGAGGAAGTCGGACGTCCAACCGCGCGGGCTGCGCTGGTGGGCGACGTTGAGCGGCCCGTCGCGTCCCTCGTCGCCCTCGACGGCGCCCTCGATCGACTCGATGCGCTTGAAGTACTCGACGACGTTGGCGAACGACCATCCGTCGCCGGCCTCCAGCGCCCATGCGTCGTAGTCGGCGGCGTATCCGCGCACCCACATCATCGCGTTCATCGACGACGATCCGCCGATCATCTTGCCGCGCGGGAAGAACACCCGGCGGTCGCCGAGCTCTGGCTGCGGCTGGGTGAGGTAGTTCCAGTCGAGCTCGGTCTGGAACTGCTTGGAGAAGGCGGCGGGAATGCGGACGGACTGGCTCTTGTCCTCACCGCCGGCCTCGAGTGCGACCACCGTGTCGGCCGACCGCTCGCTCAGACGGGCAGCGACGACGGCTCCGGCGGAACCGGTGCCGACGACGACGTAGTCGGCGTCCATGGAAGTGGTTGTCATTGAGTCCCTTTCAGTCGAACGGTCAGCCGCGCAGGGCGGAGGCGAAGATTCCGGGCAGACGACTCGCCCGCGGATCGGCGGCGAACTCGGTGAGCCGCTTGCCGGTGGTCGCGGCGGTCTTGTTGTTCACGAACCATGGCGGCTTCGGCGACAGTGCGAGTTCTCCGCGGATCACCGATCGCGGGGCGGGGCGGAACGGCCCGCGGACCACGGTGCGCTCGATTCCGTCCATCAGCCAGGCGTTGTGCACCACGCCGATGCCGCTCTGCACGTCGTCGATGGTGTGGCCGGGGTACGCGCCCCACGACGCGGTCGGCGTCAGGTAACCGACGCCGGTCCAGGCGTTGATGGCGATGGTTCCGTAGTGGAGATCCTCGACGAGGTCGTCGAACGCCGCGCCGAGTCCCTTGACGCTGGCCGGCGCCGCGATGATGTTGACGCCGAGGGTGCCTGCGAAGACCTCGTTGGCCGTGCGCGCCGCGGCAGCGGTGAAAGCCGCACCTGTGCCGGGGATCTCGACGACGCCGTAGACCGGTGAGAAGTACTCGCCGGACAGGATGGGTTCGGTCGCATCGGGGCGGACGTCGTCGACCAGCAGGCGACCGCCGCCCGGGCCCAGGCGTTCGGCGTTCGGGTACGACTCCAGCGCGCTCGCGACGCGGTCGTCGCTCCCGGGGTAGTAGGCGGCGCGCTCGGGTGCGGCGGCGATGGCGTTGCGCACCTCGGCGAGGAACCGGTCCTTCTGATCCCAGTCCGACGAGATGATGAGGGCCTGCGATGCGACGCAGTTGTATCCGCCGTTGTGCAGACGCTGAGTGGCCACGTGCTGTGCCTGGAACTTCAGATCGGCGTTGCTCCACCGGCCGGGGATCACGATGGTGGGGGAGACTCCGCCCAGCTCGCTGGTGACCGGCTTGGTCAGCTTGGGGTCGCTCGCGCGCTTGCGCTCGACGGCCTCGTCCCCGACACCCCACACGATGGCGTCGTGGGTGCGTGCACTGCCGGTCATGTGCACGTGGTTCACGAGATCGTGCTGGACCAGCGCGCCGCCGACCTCGGCCCCGCCGGTGACGATGCGGACCGCGCCGACCTCGATCAGCGGGGCGAGGACCTTGCCGAAGACGGGAAGCAGCGGATCGGTGATCGGGTTGAGCTTGAGCACCACCACGCGGTTGTGGGCGATCAGCTCGTACAGCACGTCCAGCGGTGCGATCGACATGATGTTGCCTGCGCCCAGCACCACGCCGATGCCCGCGGTCCGCGACGGGTCGAGCTGCGCGAGCCCGGCCTCGGCCTTTGCTGCGGCGCGACTGACTCCCCGGCGCAGCCACACCTCGGCGCTGAAGCCGCTGAGCAGCAGCTCGTCGTAGACGCTGGTCGGCAGGACGTTGACGGCGACGCGGTCGCGGACGTCGTGGAACTTGACGTCGGCGAGCGGACTCCGGCCCTGTGCGAGGTGGTCGAGGGTGTCGGCGAGGACGCCGAGGCTGGCGGCCATCACATACGGTCCGGACATCCATTCCTCGCCGACCAGCGGCGAGTTCGGGTCGAGGCCCTTGATCTGCACGGCCGTGTCGACCCACTCCTGGGCGTGGGCGCCGGTCAGATCGCGCATGCGCATCAGGAGGTCGCGACGCTGCTCGAGCGTCGTCGTCGCCCAGCGGCGTTCGCCGTCGACGAGGTCGGTCAGCGCGGACTCGACCGCCTGCAGTTCGAGGTCTTGCATTTCTGCTCCATTCGCCAGGTGAGCGTGCACGCTCGGCAGTGATCGCTCCATTGTGTGAGTGGGGTCACCGACGGTGCCAGGTATGGCGGCACAGGGTTGATCCGGCCGACTTTGTGCCGGTGCACAATGGCCGCGTATCGTGGGTCACACTGCGACGATTGGACGTGCACGCGTGAACTCCCCGACCACTCCGCGGTTGAACTCACCCGCGCTTCTGCTGCTCAGCGACGTCGACTCGGTGGCGGAGGAGTTGGCGGTCCGCATCACCCAGGCCGACCGCTTCTACGTCGACGGCGGCCCGCTGGCGGAGGAGGAGTTGCGGGGCGCGTGCCGGGACAATCTGGCGGAGATCATCCGGGCGCTCGCCGGGGCGGAGCCGAACCTCAAGCCGGCGCTTGCGGTCGGCCGACTCAAAGCCGAGCGAGGGGTGCCCCTGGCGGCGCTGCTGCACGCGTTCCGGCTCGGCGGCCGACTGATCTGGGAACAGCTGACGGCGCTGTCGAAGGGGCCGGGTGACCCGGAAGTCCATGAATGCGCGACCCTGCTCTGGGAGTTGATCGACGCATTCTCCGACGCCGCGGTCGAGGCGTACCGGGACACCGAGACCCTCCTCGCGCACTCCGACGCGCAGGCGCGCTACCGCCTGATCAGGATGCTCTTCGACGACCACGCCGACGGTTCGGTGCGTTCGCTCGGTGCCCTGCGAACGCTCGGGGTGCCTGAGGACGGCGTGTTCCAGGTGGTGGTGATCATTCCGGCGGATCCGGGCCAGGCGCTGCCGGCACCGGTCACGTCATCCTTGCGCGACGCCGGGGCTCAGACGGTCTGGGACAGCCAGGCGGACGTGCACATCGGGCTGCTGCGCACCGCGTCGTCGCGAGAGGCGGTGCGGGCGGTCGACAGACTCGGGCAGGCAGTCGCCGGGCGGATCGGCGTCAGTGCCGAGTTCGGTACTCCGCTGGGGATTCCGGAGGCTCTCGGACAGGCGCGGCTGGCGGCGCGCAGCACGCCGCCGGGCACGGAGGGGCTGGTGCGGTTCGGCAGTGACCCGATGGCCCATCTGCTGGTGACCGCGTCCGGCGCGGCGCGAGTGTTCACCGAGTCGGTGCTGGGCGGTGTGCTTCGGCTTCCCCCACCCGACCGCGACGATCTGCTTTCGGTGCTGGCGGAGTGGTATCGCTGCCACGGGGCGGCCGGCGATGTCGCCGAGGCGCTCCACTGCCACCGGAACACGGTCCGCTACCGATTGCGCAAGGTTCGGGACCTCACTGGACGCGACGTGACCGACCCGGTGCAGTCGGCCGAACTGTACGCCGCCTTGCGGTCAGTTGAAGTGCTGGGGATCGTGGCAGATGAGTGACTGGCGCTCGCTCACCCGTTGTGGATCCGGCGCGGATCCACGCCGGTGCGTTCCCAGCCCTCGGCCGCCCACGGTGTGTACAGCAGCCGGATCGGAAGCCGGTTGAACAACGGGTTCGCTGCGCGCATCCCCGCTGCGAAGCGATCGAAACGGCGCTGCTTCCGGTCGTCCCAGTCGAGTTCGCAGACCTCGCGCATCTGGCGGGGGAGGGTGCCGACGACGACGGTTCGTAGAAAGGCGTTGATCGGGGCGGAGATCACGCGCCACAGCGGCCGGGGCATCCAGCGCGGTCCGGGAACGCCCTTACGCAGGTACCCGGTGGCGTAAAGGATGGTCCTGGTGGGGACGAACTTGTCGCACATCGTCTCCCAATAGACGCAGAAATCCTCGTAGGTCTCCGGCTGGCTGCGCGCGGAGACGCCGTACAGCTGATACCACGTCTTGCTCTCTTCGAAGATCTGCTCCTTCTCCTCGTACGACAACCGCCGGATGAATGTGTCTGTGATAGTCAGGACTTGATCGACGAACGTCGCGTGCGCCCAGTAGTAGAGCTCGGGGTTCAGCGCGTGATACCGCGAGCCGTCGGGCACCGTTCCCTTGATGTCGCGGTGGAAGTCGCGGACCCGTCGGCCCCACTGGTGCGGCTGGTCGGAGTACACGGTCCGCATGATCGGCGGGCCTGTGCGCCGGGCGCGGCCGAGGAAGTCGGAGAAGATCACCGAGTGGTCTTCCACGCCCTGCGCGAGTTGTTCGATGCAGTTCTCCGTGCCGGCCAGACGCTGGAAGCCGAGGACTCCCCGGATGTCGCCGTAGAACTTCCACACCAGGGAGTCGGCGCCGAGGCGCAGATCGATGGAGTCGATGTCGACGTAGGCGGGTTCGGCCTCTCCGACGCCCGCCTCGAACACGTCCGGTGAGTTCATGCGGTCTCCTATGACGCGTGCGGCGTGATGACGTCGACTGTAGCGCCGCGGTGGAACAGATGTAAATATTTGTGTCAAAGTTTGCGAGGAGACCTCAGGGTTATCGAGCCGGGAGGCGCCGCAGGCGCCGAGCGTGTCGAGATGGGCGTGACTGTTATTGCCTGGCGGGTGGTTTCGACTCGCTGCGCTCGCTCAACCGGCCTGGGGGGAGACCTCAGGGTGATCGAGCGTGTCGAGATTGCGTGAGCGTTGCCTGGCGGGTGGTTTCGACTCGCTGCGCTCGCTCAACCGGCCTGTGGGGAGACGTCAGGGTTATCGAGCCTGTCGAGATGGGCGTGACTGTTATTGCCTGGCACGTGGTTTCGACTCGCTGCGCTCGCTCAACCGGCCTGTGGGGAGACCCCAGGGTTATCGAGCGTGTCGAGATGGGCCTGCGAGGCGACGTAAGGGTGATCGAGCGTGTCGAGATCAGCGCCGGGTCAGCAGGTCGTGGCAACGACGCAGGCGCTCGTGCCACCATCGAGTCCGCTCAGCGGACGCCAGCGGAAGGTCGATCCCCGGCTCCACACGTCGCGGCCGAACCGTGCCGTGTTCGATCCGGAACGACCGCGCGACGTCGCGGACGAAGAGCTCACCGGTACCCAACCCGCACGCGCGGTCGAGGTCCGGGAGTGCGGCGGCCGCTCCGATTCCGGCGGCCATGCCGACGGCGGTGTCGAGGGCGCTGGAGACGACCACGTCCATCGGGAGCCGTTCCGCCAACGCGACCAGCGCCCGCATACCGCCTAGTGGCGCCACTTTGAGCACGGCGATGTCGGCGGCGTCCAGCGCGGCCACCCGCATCGGATCGCCGGCCCGGCGGATGGACTCGTCGGCCGCGATCGGGACCGACACGGCGCGGCGCACCTGCGCGAGTTCCTCGACCGTCGCGCACGGCTGCTCCACGTACTCCACGTCACCGATCGCGGCGACGGCCTCGATCGCCTGTTGCACGCTCCAGCCGCCGTTGGCGTCGATCCGGACGGTGCCGACGAGGTCACGGGCGGCCGCGACCCGCTCGACATCGTCGGCCAGACTCTGTCCCGGTTCGGCGACTTTCACCTTCACCGTGTCGACGCCGGGATACCGCGCGATGAGGCCGGCCACCTCCTCGGCGGGAACCGCGGGCACCGTCGCATTCACTCGCACCGAGTCGCGAACGGGCGCCGGCGGACCGAGGTAGGCGGCCTCGATGCCCGCCGCGAGCCAGGTCTTGGCCTCCGCGTCCTCGTATTCGACGAACGGGGCGAACTCGCCCCAGCCCGCGGGACCGGAGAAGATCAGCGCCTCGCGGACCTTGACCCCACGGAATCGGGTGTGCATCGGCAGCGCGACCACCTTGGCCGATTCCAGCAGGTCGTCGGCCGACGGCATGCTCGGCGGCGGCGGGTTCTTCGGCTGCAGCCGGAAGGTCGGCACACCCTTCTTCCGGTCGTCCGACGTACCGAACGGCGACTGCTTGTTACGGCCGGTTGGCGAGGAGAAGACCATGTCGGCCAGCGTATCGCCCGACTGCCCCTCGGTTCCGCGGGAAGTGTCGGGGAGACGGTTTCGGCTCGCTGTGCTCGCTCAACGAGCTTTGAGGGCGGACGCCGGCCTGAAGTGAGGGGACGTCCACGGCGTGCGACGGATTCGCAAATATGTCCCACGAACTATAGACACAGATCTACCTATTTGTTTCAATCGAGATATGGGCCGGATCACAACTGAGGCGGCCGGTATCGAGGAGGAACGATGGTTGCAGTGCTCGCCCAGCCGGAGGCCGGCAGCGATCTGAAGGCGGTGCCGCTCAGCGATCGCAATGGAGTGCTGGAGATCCTTCAGATGCGACGGGATCCGTTCGGCTACTCCGACCGCAAACGTCTGCAGTACGGCGACGTCTCGGGAATGAACGCCTTCGGCGTCCGCATCGTCACGTGCATGGGCGCCGAGGCGGCGAACGAGATCCTCATGAACAAGGACCGCGCGTTCGCGAACGCTCCGGCATGGAGCTACTTCATCGGACCGTTCTTCAACCGCGGCATCATGCTGCTCGACTTCGAGGAACACCGGAACCACCGGCACATCCTCCAGCAGGCTTTCACGCCCAAAGTCCTCAAGGGCTACATGGACGAACTCCAACCGATGGTGGCCGACCGCGTGTCCCGGTTCCCGACCGGCCGAGTGAAGCTGTTCTCCGAACTCAAAGCGCTCACGCTGGACGTCGCACTCGAAGTATTCCTCGGGCTCGAACTGCCGCAGCACGAGGCGGACCGGCTGAACAAGGCCTTCATCGAGACCGTCCGCGCCGGCGTCGCATACGTCCGCAAGCCGGTCCCGGGCGGTCGCTGGTGGAAGGGCGTCCGCTCGCGCAAGGTCCTCGAAGACTTCTTCTACGAGCACATCGCCGCCAAGCGGGCCAACGCGACCCCCGACCTCTTCTCCGTGCTCTGCCACGCCGAGGGCGACGACGGCGAGACCTTCACCGACGAAGACGTGGTCAACCACATGATCTTCGTGCTCATGGCGGCGCACGACACGTCGACCATCACGATGACCCAGATGGCGTACTGGATGGCGAAGTACCCCGAATGGCAGGAGAAGGCCCGCGCGCAGTCGTTCGAGTTCGGACCCGACCTCGATTACGCAGACCTGAGCGGGTTGACCGTCTTGGACTCGATCATGAAGGAGTCGCTGAGACTGTGTCCGCCGGTTCCGGCGCAGCCGCGCATGGCAGTCAAGGACACTCAGGTCCAGGGCTTCTTCATCCCGGAGGGGACGATGGTCTCGGTGCCGCAGCTGATCAATCACCGCGACCCGCAGTACTACACGCACCCGGCGATGTTCGACCCCGAGCGCTTCTCCGCCGAGCGCGCCGAGGACAAGGGGCACCGGATGGCGTGGATGCCCTTCGGCGGAGGCGTGCACAAGTGCATCGGACTGTACTTCGGCCAGATGGAGATCAAGACCGTGATGCACCACCTGCTCCGCGGCTACGAGTGGTCGGTCCCCGCTGGGTATCAGGTGCCGATGGATTACAGCGCCCTGCCGGTGCCGAAGGACAAGCTCCCGGTGCAGATGCGGAAGCGGTAGTCGTTCCTGCGACGCGAAAGGCCAGGATCACCGCCTCGGTGTCCGAACAGGAACGCGACATCCTCGACGCTGCGGCCGCGGAGTTCGCCGCTGTCGGCGTCCGGAAGGCGGGGATGGACGAGGTGGCGCGGGCCGCGGGGGTGAGCCGGTCGACGCTCTACCGTCGTTTTCCGAACAAAGAGGCGTTGTTTCGGGCGGTCGCGCTGGAGACCTTCGAGGCCGGCCTGTCACGTCTCGAGGAAGCCGTCGAGGGGATGCCGCCGCGAGAGGCCGTCGCCGAAGCCTTCGCGCGCGGGGCCGAGATGGTGCAGACAGATCCGCTCCTGCGACGGGTGGTTCACGAAGACCGGACCGTACGCGAAGTGACCTCCGGTGTCAGTGCACTGTTCATCGAGATGGTCACCGCGAGGATCGCCGCGACCCTCCGTTCGGCCGGCGCCACGATGGCCGACGACGACCTGCTGCAGGCCGTGGAGATCCACGTGCGCGTCGTCATGTCGTATCTCGAAGTCCCAGCGAGCGACCCGGCTCACTCGACCTCCGACTACGCGCGTGCGGTGGCTCGCAAGCACCTCGCGCCGATGATCCACTGAGTACCCATCGGGCATCCGGCCGGATGCCGCCCCTCGACCCAGGAGCACCCATGTCTGTTTCGCTGACCAGCCGGTTGTCGCGTGATCGACGGCGCACGGCGCGTCTGGCCCGGATCCGCGCGCGGCTGGCGGGGAAGGTCGTCGCGATCACCGGCGGAGCACGCGGCATCGGCTTCGAGGTCGCGACTGAGCTCCTCGACGCGGGTGCGAAGGTGGCGATCGGTGACGTCGATGTCGATGCGGTCGGTAAGGCGGCGGCAGATCTCGGCGTGGAGGGAATCGAACTCGACGTCACAGACCGCTCGTCGTTCGAGAACTTCCTGGACACCGTCGCCGACCGGATCGGTCCCGTCGACGTGCTGGTCAACAACGCCGGAATCATGCCGGTGGGCCCCTTCCTCGACTACCGCGAGACGCTGATCCGGGCGACGCTCGACGTGGACCTGCTCGGGGTGATCCTCGGCAGTCAGGCTGCGGCGACTCGCATGGTGGCCCGCGGACACGGCCAGATCGTCAACATCTCGTCGGTGGCCGGACGTCTGCCCACACCGGGGTTGACGGTGTACAACGCGGCGAAAGCAGGCGTCATCGAGTTCTCGGAGGCACTCGATTCGGAGCTCGCCGGCCACGGTGTGCGGGTCGGCGTGGTGATGCCGACCTTCACCCAGACCGGACTCATCGACGGGCTCGCGACCAACTCGATGGTCACCTCCGTGAATACAGCCGTCGTCGCCGAACAGGTGCTCGCCTCCATCGCCGGCGTCCGGGTGCGTGCCGCTGCCCCGCGCTCCATGGGCTGGGTGAACGCCTACCCGATTCTGCCGCGGAGCCTCAAACACGCCTTGCTGCGCACCACACGCTCGGGCGAGATCTTCATGAACCCCGATCCCGAGTCACGATCCGCTTACAGCAGACGGATAGGCCAGAGCTGAATCAGTACGCTCGACCGGGTGGGGTTCAGATCAGACGACCGCCTCAGACAATGGAGGCGCGCGCGCAGCGAACTGCGCAGTGCGCGTGACGATTTGGCGGAGGCCGAGGCGTCGGCCGGGTTGCGTTCGCGGATGTCGCGCCGCACGCGGTGGATTCTCGCGACGGTCGCCGTCCTCGCGCTCGCAGCTGCGGGGGCCGGAATCTGGTACGCGGCGGCAGCACCCCAGCGGTATTCGGACGAGGACTACCTGAAAGCGGCGACGGCCGAGGTGGAACTGCTGCTGGACGTCGACGCGAACGACCCCGCGCGTGCCAAGCGCATCCTCGCCGGTGCCACCGGCTCCTTTCACGACGCGTTCGCGCAGTCGGCGGACGCCTACAGTTCATACGTCAAGGATTCCGGCGCCCACGGCCAGGGCCGCATCGACGCGGCCGCCGTGCAGTCCAGTTCGGCCGACGGCGCCGAGGTGATGGTCGCCGCCAGTGTCCAGGTCGGCGACCGTGACACCGAGCAGGACGCGGCCCCGCTGCAGAACCTGCGCCTGGTCGTCAGCCTGGTCCCCGAAGACGGAGACCTCAAGGTCGACGGGTTGGTGATGGTTCCGTGAACCGCTTCCTCACCTATCTCGAGAAGCCGATGTCGACGTGGGGAACGGTGCTCCGACTCGGCGTGACCGCCGTCGTCTTCACCGCGGGGTTGATCTTCTGTATCAGTGGCCTCGACGACCACGCTGAACAGCGGGACGCCGCGCAGGCGCGGCAGACGCTGCAGGAGAAGGCCGGAACCATCGTCGCCGACGTCTTCTCCGTCGACTCGCGAACCTGGGCCGGCGACCGGAAGACCGCGCGCAGCCTGGTGGCGCCACCGCTGTCGATCGCGTCGGGCCCCGCACTGAACGGGCCTCCGCCCGACGGCACCGCGTCGGTGAGTTGGGTTCCGCAGAACGTCGCCGTCTCCTGGGCCGACGGTGACGCGGGAGAGGCGCTGGTGATCGTGCAGGTCACGGTGACCTCGCGCAGCGGGCACAGTGAGAGCAGAACCAAGGCGGTCCAGGCGTCGTACGTCCGCTCCGACGACCGCTGGCTGCTGAGCGGATTGGAGGAACTGCAGTGACCGACGACGCCGCCGACACCCGACGACTGCAGCAGGCCCGCGAGCGGTACGACCAAGCCGTCCGGTCGGAGCGGCTGGCGCGGGCGGCCGCTGAACCCGCGCTGGTCAGGCGCTCCCATCGCCGGGCCGCGGGGGTCCGATTGGCTGTGGTCGCCGCGGTGATCGCCGCGCTCGGACTCATCGGCGTGGGCTGGTGGGCGCACAGTTCGGCGGACTCGATGGCTACTTCGGCGAGCGAGGAGCAGGCGGCGCGCGAGGCCGCCGAGCACGCGATCGTCACGATGCTCACCTCCGATCCGGCGCACGCCGACCGATATGTCGGCGACATCCTGGCAGTCAGCACCGGCGACCAGCGGATCCGGATTCAGGGCGCCCGCGAGCAACTCCAGTCGACGGTGGCGTCGCAGCCGCGCCCCAGTTCCGGTCAGATCCTCTCCTCGGGCGTCGTGGGTACCGAGGACGGCAAGACGTCGGTGCTGGTGGTCGCGCAGGCCACCAGCCCGGAACTGATCGGCGGTGATCCGTCGCAGAGCCGGGTCGGCGTCAGCGTGACGATGGCCGAGGTCGACGGGCACTGGCTGGTGCAGCAGACGGAGGCGGTGTCCTGATGGGAACTCACTCGAGGGACGACGCGGGCGTGGGTGCCGTCGCCGAACCCGAGCGTCCAGCGGCCGGGTCGGGCCCCTGGTCGCGGTGGCGGGCGCAGGTGCCCGGTGACCGTCGGTGGCAGACGGCGTGGGCGCTGGTGACGGTCGCGGCGCTGGTGGTCGCGGTCGTCGGATGGATCGTCGGAGTGCAATCGCGTGCCGAACCCGCCGTACCGGACCATACGGCCGTGCGTGCGGCGTCCGAGGGCGTGGCGGCTCTGATGACCTTCACCCCGGACGACTCCGCCGCGCAGCGTGCCGAAGTCCAGAAACACCTGACTGGCGCGCTGGCCGCAGACTATGCTGCTCGCGGCCCCGACGTGGTCTTTCCCGACGCGGTCTCCGCGAAGGTCTCGATGCGAACCACCATCTCGAGCGCGGCTCCGGGGGAGCGGCACGACGAACAGATGTCGGTGCTGGTGTTCGCCACTCAGGAAGTGACGGTGGGCAAACAACAGGACTATCCGACGAGAACGGGTATCGCACGATGGGCCACGGTCACTAGAGTGGGCGATGTTTGGCGGTTGTCGCGGGTGGAGAACGTTTCGCCGCAATGAGATTGGGATGTGACGCAGTGGTCGAGGCACCAGTGGTGGTCGTGGGGGCGGGACTCGGCGGGGTCCGCCTGGCGGAGAACCTGCGCAACGGCGGATACGACGGGCCGATCACGCTGCTCGGGGCCGAGCAGCATCCGCCCTACGACCGTCCGCCGTTGTCGAAGACCGTCCTCACCGGCGACGACGAACGCGTCGACCTCAAGCCCGCGGAGTTCTTCCGGGACTCGGACATCGATCTGCGCACCGGTACCCGGGTGGTCGCCGTCGACCCGACGTCCCACACGGTCTCCGTGGAATGCGACGGAACCGTCGAGCCGTTGCCGTACGGCACGTTGGTCCTGGCGACCGGGCTGGCCGCACGGCGCTTCCCGGGGTCGGAGGGCGTCGCCGGAGTGCACGTCATCCGGACCGTCGAGGACGCGCTGGCACTGCGGGCGGAAGCGACGTCGGCGAGCCGCGCGGTCGTGATCGGCGCCGGGTTCATCGGCTGCGAGGTGACCGCGAGTCTGCACTCGATGGACATCTCGGTGACTCTGGTGGAACCCACGCCGGCGCCGCTCTCGGGGCCGCTCGGCCCCCGGATCGGTGAGATGGTCACCCGCCTTCACGTGGAGGCCGGGGTCGACCTGCGGGTGGGCGTGGGCGTCGACGAGATCGTGACGGAGGACGGCCGCGCGGCGGGCGTCGTCCTGTCCGACGGCAGCCGGGTGGACGCGGATCTGATCGTGGTCGGCATCGGCGGCTACCCGGAGCTGGAGTATCTCGAAGGATCGGGTATCGAACTCGCGGACCGTGCGGCCGGAGGCGGCGTCGCGTGCGACGGTGTCGGCCGCACCGGGGTGGCGGACGTGTACGCCCTCGGCGACTGCGCCAACTGGCACGACGTGGACGGTCACGGCCACCGCGTCGAGCACTGGACCCACACGGTCGATCAGGCCGCGATGGTGGCCGCGCACCTGTTGGGTCACGCGATCCCGCATCTGACAGTGCCGTACTTCTGGAGTGACCAGTACGGGCTCAAGTTCCAGATGCTCGGCACGCCGCGCCCGGACGACGAGGTGCATCTGGTGGACGACGACGGCCGCAAGTTCTTGGCGTACTACAGCCGGGAGGGGCTGCTGACCGGCGTCGTCGGCGCCGGCCGAGTGGGCAAGCTGATGAAGGCACGACAGTTCCTGCTCACCCCTACGCCGATCTCCACGCTGCTCGGCGGATGAACGCCGACTCCGGTGCCTCTGAGATCGTCTCGGCCGTCGAGGCGCTCGGGGATCCGGAGCGCGCGGCGTCGTCGCAGCGATTCTTCAAGACCGGACCGGGCCAGTACGGAGAAGGCGATCGTTTCGCCGGTGTGCCGGTGCCGAAGCTTCGGGCCCTGGCCCGGAGTCTGCGTGGACTTCCGCGGTCGGTGATCGTCGACCTCCTCGGCGACCGGACCCACGAGGTCCGTCACCTCGCACTGTTGATTCTGGCCGACAACTACTCGCGCGAGAGCGGCGATCCCGAACGGTGGGTGGACGTCTATCGGGACGCCGTGCGCGGCGGTCGAGTGGACAACTGGGATCTGGTCGACGTCTCCGCGTACGCGATCCTCGGGGATCGGTGCCTGCGCTCGGGCGACTGGTCGGAATTGCTCGAGTGGGCAGCATCGGACGATCTGTGGCAGCGCCGCGCCGGTATCGTCGCGACGTTCGCGTTCATTCGGGCGGGGCGCTGGGAGCAGATCGAGGCGGTGGCGCCGTTGGTGATCGACGACCGGCGCGATCTGATCCAGAAGGCGTTCGGCTGGATGCTGCGCGAGGCGGGCAAGCGCGCCGACGAGCAGACGCTGCTCCGCTATCTGGAGGTCAACGCCTCGTCGATGGGCCGCACCGCGCTGTCGTACGCCGTGGAACGACTGTCGACGGAACGCAGGGCGCACTTCCGCTCGCTGTGAGCGGGATCGGAACGCTACCCCTCACTCAGCGGCGACGCGGCGCGGCGCACCCCGTCGTACCAGGAGAGCGAGGGCGATGAGCGGCACCTGCAGGGGCAGGCGGGCCCATGCGACAGCCTTCAGCGCCGGGCTCTTGTCGACCCACAGACGCACCATGTTCACGTTCGCGGGAAAGACGGCGATGAACAGCATCGCTGCCAGTCCAGCTGCCGTGCGTCGGGTACGCGGAGCGAGAACCGCTGCGCCCAAACCGATCTCGGCCATGCCCGAGGCATAGGTCCACGCGCGCGCGTCGCCGGGCACCTCATCGGGAACGATGGCGTCGAACGGCTTCGGCGCGGCGAAATGCAGTGCGCCGGGGACCAGCAGGATGAGCGACAGGACGCGGGCCAGACGTTCGTTCGTCATGGGCCGAGTCTAGTGCCTGACTCCGGCGGGCCGGTCGCGCGAGTCGGTTCCCCGCGAGTCAGAACTCGATCTTGAGCTTGTCGGCGGTGGGCCGGGCCTGGCAGCCGAGGATGTAGCCGTCGGCGATGTCGTCGGGATCGAGGGCGCCGGTGACCTCCATGTCGACCGTGCCCTCGACGAGCGTGCAGGCGCACGAACCGCACTCGCCCTCCTGGCACGAGTACGGCGCGTCGAGTCCGGCGGCCAGCATGATGTCGACCAGGGTGCGCGACCGCGGCCACGCGAGGGTGTGTGTCTCGCCGTCGAGTTCCACTTCCACTTCGGCGGCGGCGGCGGCCTCCTCGGCCGAGACCTCGCCCAGTTCGACGTCCGCGAACGGGTCGCCCGAGAGCGAGTTGTAGATCTCGACGTGCACCCTCTTGCTGTCGAAGCGGGCCTTGATCAGGGCGCTGTGGGCGGCGTCCATGAACGGGCCCGGCCCGCACATGTACGCGGTGTGCGTGGCCGACATCGGGGCGAAGAGCGTCGCCAGGGTGCGGTCGCTCGGCAGACCCTGTACCGATTCGAGCCAGTGCAGCACCGTCAGCCGGGCCGGGTACTTGGCCTGCAGCCGGCGCAGTTCGTCGGCGAAGATCACGTCGTTCTCGCTGCGGTTGGCGTAGAAGAACGTGATCTGACCGGTACCGGTGAGCAGGGCGTGCTTCAGAATCGACATCACCGGGGTGACGCCCGACCCGGCTGCGATCAGCAGCAGCGGGGTGTGGAAGTTCGCCGGGGTGAAGACGCCCGAAGGCGGCAGTGCCTCGATCTGGGAGCCGGCCTCCAGGTTGTCGCAGATCCAGTTGGATCCGTAACCGTCGGCGGTGCGCTTGACGGTGACCTTCGGCAGTTTGTCGTGGCGGGGCGCCGACGACAGCGAGTAGCACCGCGCCACGGAACCGGTCTGATCGCTCGGGATCCGCAGAGTCAGGAACTGCCCGGGCAGGTAGTCCTCGAACTTCTCCCGGTGGGTGTCGGGGATGTCGAAGACGATGCTGCGCGCGTCGGCGGTCTCATCGATCACCTCGGAGACGGTGAGGATGGCGCTGCGCGCGCTGTGCGGGGTCAATTCGGTCATCGGTTGACTCTCTGTGGAATCGGGCCCGGCGCTCGGCCGTGGCAAAACTGAAACGTGTTCTATTTAGGATATCAGCGCTTCGAAGTCTGTCACAGACCTCGTTCCGGATGGCGGGAGCCGGGTGTGCGGCGGCGAGTCCGCCGGGGCGGTCGGGCTACGTCTGCGTGAGTGAGGCGACCCCGTCGATCAGGATGCGGCTGCCCGATCGCAGCAGGTCGGTGAGGTCGGCCGACGGGTCCAGGAGCCATTGGTCGTATGCGGCGAGCGCGGTGCCCAGCGTCTGCCAGGCGATGGTCTGCGGAACGTGCGACGCGGGGTCGAGCCCGAGTCTGGCACCGCAGTGGTCGGCGATGACCTGTCGCCAGTCCTGGTACATCAGCATCGAGTGGGCCTGGAGCGCCGGTACGCCCAGGAGCAGTGCCATCCGGCGGCGATGTTTGTCGATCTCGGATGCCGGGACGGTGTTGAAGGCGATCAGCGCATCGCGGAGGGTGGCGCCGAGCGGCACGTCGTCGGAACTGTTCCGCAGAAGGTCCCGGAGACCGTCGAGGTGCTCGTTGAACTCACCCCAGGCCAGAGAGTTCTTGGACGGGTAGTAGCGGAACAGCGTGCGGCGGGCGATTCCGGCGGCGGCGGCGATGTCGTCGACGCTGGTCTCGTCGAAGCCGTGCTCGGTGAACAGATCGATCGCGATGGCGCTGAGTCGGCCGCGTGTGGTTGCGGCCGGCCGGCCGCCGAGCACTCCCGCACGCCCAGATCTGGTCATCGCTCATCATCTCCGATCCAAGAAACCGCCGGTCACGATCTTACGACGCACAATTCTCGCCAACCCCTAGAGATTCTGCACCCAGTGCCATTATGGTGTGAAGCGAACCACATCAGTACTCGTGAAGGAGGATGGTTCATATGGCCGATCAGGCGAATGCGACTCAGCAGGATCTCGTGGCTGAGTCTCTGGTGGAGGAAGTGTCCATCGACGGGATGTGTGGCGTCTACTGATGACGACGGCATCGACCACTGTTCCCGGCGGCCCTGCGGCCGCCGGGAGCGGTACCCCATTCGACGTATCGCGTGCGTGGCGGATGAATCCGAAAGTCGCTCTGCGACCGGAGCCGTTCGGCGCGCTGCTGTATCACTTCGGGACGCGCAAGCTCTCGTTTCTGAAGAACCTCGAGGTGGTCCGGCTGGTCCAGTCTCTGGACGACCACGACAGTGCCGACGCGGCGATGACCGCGACCGGCATCGGCGACGGCGATCGCCCGCTGTATCTGCAAGCCCTCTCCGCGCTGAGCGAGTCCGGAATGATCATCGAACGGCAGGCCCCGGACGCCGCCTCCCGACCCGCGCCGGCGCACCCGACCGAGGAGTGACCCTGTGACCACCCTGGAATCCCGCCCCGGCGCCGAGGCTCTCGGCATGCCGTCCCTCACGCCGCCGCTGACGGTGCCCGCGCCGCCGAAGGTCGGGCGCCTCGTCGACCAGTTCGAGCGGGGGCTGGACGCGCCGATCTGCCTCACGTGGGAACTGACGTACGCCTGCAACCTGTCGTGCGTGCACTGCCTGTCGAGCTCGGGCAAGCGTGATCCGCGTGAGCTCTCGACCGAACAGTGCAAGGCGATCATCGACGAGCTACAGCGCATGCAGGTGTTCTACGTCAACATCGGCGGCGGCGAGCCGACCGTGCGGCCCGACTTCTGGGAGCTCGTCGACTACGCGACCGATCACCAGGTCGGCGTGAAGTTCTCGACCAACGGGTTGCGGATCACTCCGGAGGTGGCGGCGCGGCTGGCCGCGTCCGACTACGTCGACGTCCAGATCTCGCTCGACGGCGCCAACGCCGAGGTGAACGACGCCGTCCGCGGTCCGGGGTCGTTCGACATGGCGGTCCGTGCGCTCGAAAACCTCGCCGACGCGGGATTCCGCGACGCCAAGATCAGCGTCGTGATGACCCGTCACAACGTCGCGCAACTCGACGAGTTCAAGGCTTTGGCCGACAAGTACGGTGCCACGCTGCGCATCACGCGCCTGCGTCCCTCCGGGCGCGGCGCCGATGTGTGGGACGATCTGCACCCGCTTCCCGAGCAGCAGCGCGAGCTCTACGAATGGCTGGTGGCCCATGGCGACCGGGTGCTCACCGGAGACTCGTTCTTCCACCTCTCGGCGTTCGCCGGAGCGGGTGGCAGCGGTCTGCCGGGTCTGAACCTGTGCGGGGCCGGCCGGGTCGTGTGCCTCATCGATCCGGTGGGCGACGTGTACGCCTGCCCGTTCGCGATCCACGAGAACTTCCTCGCCGGAAACATCACCACCGACGGCGGATTCCAGGAGATCTGGCAGCGGTCGGAGCTGTTCACCGAGCTCCGGGAACCGCAGAGTGCCGGGGCATGCGCCAGCTGCAACCACTACGACGCGTGCCGCGGTGGATGCATGGCGGCGAAGTTCTTCACGGGACTGCCGCTCGACGGTCCCGACCCCGAGTGCGTCCAGGGCTACGGTGAGTCGCTGCTGGCCGGCGAACGGTCGAAGCCGACCGCCAACAAGGACCACTCCCGCGGGGTGCCGCTGACCTTGATGACGCGCCCGCCGTCGCGCGACTGCGACGAGAACCCGCTCGCCGGATTCATGCCGACCACCGCGACCGGCTGCTCGTCGTCGGGCTGCTCCTGAGCGATTGCCTTTTGCGCCAGTTGAGCGAGCGTCTTCCCCCAGGCTTGTTGAGCGAGCGAAGCGAGTCGAAACATCGGCGAGCTTCCAGCGGGCACGCGGGCGGTTTGCCGTTTCGACTCGCTTCGCTCGCTCAACTGGCCTGAGAAGGACGCTCGCTCAACTGGCCTGGGGGAGGCGCTCGCCCAGCAAGCCTGGGAAGGGCGCTCGCTCAACTGGCCTGGGAAGGGCGCTCGCTCAACTGGCCTGAGAAGGGCGCTCGTTCAACTGGCCTGGCGAGACGCTCGCTCAACAAGCCCGCCCAGCACAACGCGAACTCTCACATCATTCACAGCAGGAAAGAGACTGATCATGTCCAAGTTCTCCGAACTCATGGAGAAGAACCCGTGGCGTCAGAACCCGTGGTTCGAGACCATCGGCGAGGCGCAGCGTCGAGCCAAGAAGCGGTTGCCGAAGACGGTCTACTCGTCGCTGATCGCCGGCACTCAGGCCGGTATCACCGTCAACGACAATGTGGACGCCTTCGGGGAGCTCGGGTTCTCGCCGCACGTCATCGGGGTGAAGCCGGAGCGCAATCTCGCCACCCGCGTCATGGGGCAGGACCTCCCGTTCCCGGTGATGATCTCGCCCACCGGTGTGCAGGCGGTCAATCCCGACGGCGAAGTGGCGGTGGCGCGAGCCGCGGCCAACCGCGGAACCGCGATGGGACTGTCCAGCTTCGCGTCGAAGCCGGTGGAGGAAGTGACCGCGGTCAACGACAAGATCTTCTTCCAGATCTACTGGCTCGGCAGTCGTGAGGACATCCTGGCGCGCGCCGAGCGCGCCCGCGCGGCCGGCTGCAAGGGCCTGATCGTCACCACCGACTGGGTGTTCAACGTCGGGCGCGACTGGGGCAGCCCGGAGATCCCCGAGCAGGTCGACTTCAACGCCGTAGCCAAGCTGGCGCCTGAGATGATCACCAAGCCCCGGTACGCGATGAGCTGGTTCCGCGACGGCAAGCTCATCATCCCCGACCTGAGTGCGCCGAACATCGCGCACAAGGGCGAGCCGGGACCGACCTTCTTCGACGTCTACGGCCAGTGGATGAACACTCCGCCGCCCACCTGGGAGGACATCCAGTGGCTGCGTGAGCAGTGGGGCGGCGAGTTCATGGTCAAGGGCATCACCCGAATCGACGATGCGCGCCGCGCGGTCGACATCGGCGCCACCGCGATCTCCGTCTCCAATCACGGCGGCAACAATCTCGACGGCACGCCGGCCACGATCCGCGTCCTCGGACCGATCGCGGACGCGGTCGGCAACGAGGTCGACGTTCTGCTCGACGGTGGCATCCGCCGCGGCAGCGACGTGGTCAAAGCGCTCGCACTGGGCGCCAAGGCCGTCATGATCGGCCGCGCCTACCTGTGGGGTCTTGCCGCCAACGGGCAGACCGGCGTGGAGAACGTCCTCGACCTGCTTCGCATGGGCGTCGACTCGGCGATGATGGGTCTGGGTAAATCCGACGTCGCCGATCTCTCGCGAGCCGACCTGATCATCCCCGAAGGATTCGAGCAGATTCACGGCGCGTGAGTCACGGGGCGACCCGTCGACGGCGATTCGGCCGGCGGCCCTGATCGGGGCCGCCGGCCGATCACATTCGCCGAGTCACCGTCGTCAAGTCATCGCCTGGCCGTCACGTCTTCGCGTGAGTGAACCGACCCCATACGGTGTCGACGACGCCGACCGCGGGCCGCGGCGTCACGCCCCGCGGCTTCTCCCGGCCCTTCGACGGAGGTGCGATCGCGGCAGCCCGTGTTCGGTGGCGGGCGGCGGGAACCTCCGCAGGAGCCGCTCGCGTCGCGACGGCTGCACGTTGGCGCGCATCACGTCGCCGCGGTAGTGAGCCACCACGCGCGGGTCCATCACGCGTCGCCACAGGGGAGGCATCAGTGCCAGCAGCAGCATCGCCGCGTAACCGGCCGGCATCTGCGGCGCGGTGTCGTACGACCGCAGCGCTTGATAGCGGCGCCGCGGATTCGCGTGATGGTCCGAGTGGCGCTGCAGATGGTAGAGGAACAGGTTGCTGCAGATGTAGTCGCAGTTCCAGCTGTGCTCGGGAAGAATCTTTCCCGGACGTCCGTTCTCACCGACGGGCCGGAGGAGTCCGTAGTGCTCGATGTAGTTGACGCCTTCGAGGATCAGTGCCGAGATGGCTGCCTGCAGGACGAACCAGGGAAGAACGCCGGGGCCGAAGGCGATCGCGACGGCCGCTGCCAGCACCGCGGTGAGCAGCCAGGTCTGGACGACGTCGTTGCGCAGCGTCCAGAAACCCTTGCCCTGCCGCCGGAGCCGGTCGCGCTCGAGCCGGATACCCGAGCGCAGCCCGCCGAAGATCGCGCGGGGCCAGAACGCCCACAGCGATTCGCCCAGCCGTGCGCTCGCCGGGTCGCCGGGTGTCGCGACCAGGACGTGATGTCCGACGTTGTGCTCGATGTAGAAGTGTCCGTATGCGCTGGGAGCGAGCGCGATCTTGGCCAGCGACTTCTCCAGCCGCGGCTTCTTGTGACCGAGTTCGTGCGCCACATTGATCGCGATGGCGCTCGAGACCGCGATCGTCATCGACATGGCGATGCGCTCACCGGTGGCCATCGGCGCGTGCGCCAGACACCAGAAGCCGAAGAAGAATCCCGCGTACTGGACCGGAAGATAGGCGTACACGCACCAGCGGTAGTACGGGTCCGCTTCAAGACGCGCCAGAACCTCGTCGGGCGGATTCACTTGATCGAGCCGGACGAGTAGATCGATCAGAGGAATCAGTACCACGAAAACGAGGAAACCGACGGCCCAGAAGATCCCCCACGACAGATAATGAACCAGCAACCACGCGATGCCGGGGCCGAAAGCCGCCACGATGCCGAGAGGCCAGAGATAGCGTTTGCGGTCGCGCCATCGGTCGGCCTGATCCGGTTGCCGCCCCTGTCGTCGCATACCCCTCGCCTCCCCACCGCTGCCCCCGACAGCCGGTGATTTCAAGACTTACTTCACATCGGCGTCGGATACTCGGATATCGACGAGGATAGCAGGTTCGTTATCCGGTTTGTTTTCACGCCGATGATGACCGCAGGCACGGATCTGACAGACACCGTCTTCGCATGTCAGACGAATGAGACATGCTCGGCGGACCCGGCCGCGATCGAGTCAGACCTTCGAATGACCCATGTCGATCTGGAACTCGGCGCCGGTGACCGACTGGGCCGTCGAGAGGTACAGCACGGCGTCGGACAGATCGTCGAGGCTGGCGACCGGGTAGTGGCCGAGCATTGACGGGAAGTGCATGCCGTACTCCTCGAAGGCCTTCATCGCGGAGGTGTCTTCGAGCCCCATCGGGGTGTGCACCGCGTACGGGTGGACGGTGTTGACGCGGATGCGCTTGGGCCCGAGTTCCTTGGCGGCGGTCTGCGCCAGGCCGCGCAACCCGAACTTGGACGCCGAGTACGACGCCTGCACCGGCATCGCCTTGAGGCCGGCGACGGACGAGATGATGGTGATGCTGCCGCCGTTGCCCGCGTCCAGGATCGCCGGAATGGACGCCTTCAACGTCTTCCAGGTGCCGACCAGGTTCACATCGATCACATCGGTGAACTGCTCCTCGGACAGTTCCCACGTGAGGCCCCAGGTGAGAATGCCGGCGTTGGCCACGACATGGTCCAGGCGACCGAACTGTTCGACGCCGTCGGCCACGAGCTGCTCCTGGAAGGCGAGGTCGCGGGTATCGCCCTGCCGCGCGAGGATCTTGCCGCCCGCTTCTTCGACGAGCCGGACGGTCTCGGCGAGGTCGTCAGCGGTCGACGGCGGGTAGGTCATGTGGTCGGCCACCGGGCCGGCGAGGTCCATGCCGATGACGGACGCGCCTTCGCGTGCGAACCGGACCGCGTGGTTGCGCCCCTGGCCGCGTGCGATGCCGGTGATGTAGACGACCTGACCGTCGAACTGTCCCATGCTGGTATGCCTCTCGTCACAATGCCCTGAGAGCCAAACTGTAACACGTTCTAGTCAATCGGAAACGGCCGGGACGCACGACGCCGGAGGGCGTGCGTCGTGCGTCCCGGCCGTCGGGCCGAGTCGGAGTAGGTCTCAGTCCTGCCAGACCGTCGCCGGGTCGGTGGCCTCACGTGCGGGGCCGACGGGGGTCTGCGTGGCCGATCGCTGGAACCGCGGTGCCACCTGCGCCTGCGTGACGCCGTCGATCTCGACGAGCGTGCCGCGGGCGGCCAGGTGCGGATCGTGAGGAGCCTCGGTGAAGTCGAGGATCGGGGACGTGCAGGCGTCGGTGCCGTCGAAGATCGCCGCCCACTCGTCGCGCGTCTTGGTCTTGAACGTGTCGGCGAAGATCTGCTTCAGCTCGCCCCACTTCGCGGTGTCGAGCTGATTCGGCAGCGACGCCGGGTCGAGTTCGAGACCTTTCAGGAGTTCGGCGTAGAACTGCGGTTCGATGGCGCCGACGGCCATCCACTTGCCGTCGGAGGTCTCGTACACCTCGTAGAACGGGGCGCCGGTGTCCAGGAGGTTGACTCCGCGCCGGTCCTGCCAGAGTCCGGTGCCGCGGAAGGCCCACATCATCTGCCCGAGGACCGACGCTCCGTCGCACATCGCGGCGTCGATGACCTCGCCCTTACCTGAGGCGGCACGCTCGACCAGTGCGGCGAGGACGCCCATGACCAGGAACATCGAGCCGCCGCCGAAGTCGCCGACCAGGTTCAACGGCGGGGTCGGCTTCTCGTTCGGGCGGCCGATGGCGTGCAGCATTCCGGTGAGCGAGATGTAGTTCATGTCGTGTCCGGCGAGGTCGGCGCGCGGACCGTCCTGACCCCAGCCCGTCATCCGGCCGTAGATCAGCCCGGGGTTCACCGCGTGCAGATCGTCCGGACCGAAGCCGAGCCGCTCCATGACGCCGGGGCGGAAGCCCTCGATGACCACATCGGCTTTGGCGACCAGGTTGAGAATGGTCTCGCGATCGGCCGGGTTCTTCAGATTGGCTTCGATGACGCGGCGGCCGCGCAGCAGGGCGTCGGCGTTCCGCTCCGGAGACGGCAGTTCGCCTGGCCGCTGGACGCGCACGACGTCGGCGCCGAGGTCGGCCAGCAGCATCGCGGCGTGCGGTCCGGGGCCGATGCCCGCGAACTCGATGACGCGGATGTCGGCGAGGGGGCCGGAACGTCCGGACGGCCGGCGGGTGGGAGTAGACACGGGGAGGACTCCGTTCACAGGTATCACCACGACCTGACGGCGTGGTCTGGGTCACGTGCGGTCGTCACTATACACGTGTACCGGATTCGCACTGATGGTGTCAGTGGTTCGGATGAGGCGCGCAGACCGGCAAAAGGGCCCCAACGGTTCCCTAGCCAGGGGGCACGTCGGTAACGTTGTCGCAATGACACCGGCGACCGAATTGGCGTCCCGGACGTGGCATGAACTGGTCGGGGCCGAGCCGACGTTAGTCGTGCCGGTCGGGGCTGTCGAACAGCATGGCCCGCATCTGCCGCTCGACACAGATGCGCGCATTGCAGACGCCGTGTCGCGCGAAGCGGTTGCCGCACTGGATGATTCGTCGGATGTTCTGGTGGCGCCGTCGATCTCGTACGGCGCTTCGGGCGAGCACGAGGGCTTCCCGGGGACCGTCTCGATCGGGCGTGAGGCCCTCCGACTGCTGGTTCTCGAGTACGGGCGCAGCGCGATGCGCTGGGCCGGTCGGCTGCTGTTCGTGAACGCCCACGGCGGCAACGCGCACGCGATCGCGGACGCCGTCGCGCGGTTGCGCTACGAGGGACGCGACGCGGCCTGGTTTCCCTGTGCGTTCCCGTCGGCCGACGCGCATGCCGGCCTCACCGAGACGAGCGTGGTACTGGACCTCGCGCCGGAGTCGGTCCGCCGGGACCTGCTCGCGGCCGGGAACACGGCGCCGATCGCCGAACTGCTCGATCCGATGCGAAAGGGTGGCGTCGCGGCCGTCTCGGCCACCGGAGTGCTCGGCGATCCCACTGCCGCGAATCCGGCGCTCGGTCGTCGGCTCCTTGCGGACCTGGCCGGGCAGTTGGCGGAATCGGTGCGTGCCTGGGACGTCGACGAGGCGGGGAGGCTTCGGTGACGCCACCGGTGAACGCCGACCTCCCGGTAGGGTTCCAGGTCCAGATCGATCCGCGCTGCGTTCGGCGCGGCGACCTCCGCAACCTGGTCGGCGGCTCGCCGCTGCGGGTGCTGAAGCTCTCGGATGCAGCGCTGGGAATGACTTCCGCGGACGGTCGGATCGAAGTCAGCGACGCCGGGACGCGCAGCCTCGCCCGAACCCTGCTCGACGCCGGAATCGCACACCCGCGCCCGATGGCCGGACCCAAGGAGTGCGAGGTCACGGTGGTGATCCCGGTGCGCGACAATCAGGCGGGTGTGGACCGACTCGTCGAAGCGCTTCCCGGGCTGCGGGTGATCGTGGTGGACGATGCCTCGTCGCGGCCGATGACTGTTCCCGACGACGAACGCCTCCGTGTGATCCGGCTGGAGGTGAACGCGGGGCCCGCGGCCGCGCGCAACGCCGGTTTCGACGCCGCCGACACCGAGTTCGTCGCCTTCCTCGACTCAGACACCCGCCCGTGCGGTGAGTGGCTGACGATGCTGCTGAGTCACTTCTCCGACCCCGCGGTCGCGATCGTCGCACCGCGGATCGTCGGACTCGGCGACACCGCGGGCCGCGACGGACGGACGCCGGTGGCGGCCTACGCGAACAGGTACTCCTCACTGGACATGGGGCCGAATGAGGGCCCGGTGCGGCCGGGCACTCCGATCGCGTACGTGCCGAGCGCGGCGATGGTGGTGCGTCGCGCCGCCTTCGCCCGGTTCGATGAGTCGCTGCGTGTAGCTGAGGACGTCGATCTGTGCTGGCGCACGCACGCGGCCGGTTGGGTGGTCCGATACGACCCGGTCGCGCACGTCGCACACGACCATCGGCAGTCGCTCCGGGCGATGCTCGACCGCCGTCGCTTCTACGGCACCGGCGCGGCTGAACTCGCGAGTCGGCATGATCGGTTGGCCGCTCCGGTGATGACGAGCATTCCGCTGGCGGTCGCGGTGGTGTCGCTGCTGACTCGGACCAGGATCGGCCTGGGAGTGGCGATGCTGGTCTCCGGCTGGATCTTCGGTCGCATCCGGAAGCCGCTCGCAGGCGTGCCGGCGCGTGACCTCATCGCAGCGCGCAACGTCGGCCGAGCGCTGGGCTACGGTGTCCTGCAGATCTGGTCGGCGGCCCTGCGTCACTACTGGCCGCTGTCGCTGCTCGGTCTGGTGGTCTCGTCGCGATTCCGACGGTGGTTCCTTGAGGCCGCGGTGGCCGAGGCTGCGGTGATGTGGTTGCGATCCCGGATCGCCGAGCCGTCGTCGCCGATGGTGGAACCGGTGGGGTACTCGGTGATCCGGCGGCTCGACGACTTCGCCTACGGACTCGGCCTGTGGCAGGGTGCGGTGACCAATCGCGACTGGTCGGCGCTGCGGCCTGTCGTCACCCGCTGACACGGACCGCGTGAGGCGATGAGCGGCCACCGGGCGCGTGCCGTCGAGACCGCCGACGTGGTCGTCGTGGGAGCGGGCAGCGCCGGGTGCGTGGTGGCCGATCGGCTGTCGCGCGATGGTGGCAGGAAGACCCTGCTTCTCGAGGCGGGGCATGCCCTACCTCCGCCTACGGCGGTGACCGCGATGAGCCGGCTGCCGGTCGCGCCGGGAAGCGAGCGCGTGCGGCGAGTGCGGGAGCGGCGCGGACGCGATGTGGTGCGCGGCCATGGCGCCGGCGGGTCGTCCGCGGTCAACGGCGGCTATTTCCTGCGCGGACACCGCGACGACTATGCGGCGTGGCCGTGGCCGGCGAGCCGGATCGACGACGCCTTCGACGTGCTCGACGGCGGTGCCGCCGGGGGCGGGGTGATGCGCGTGCGGGAGGTTCTCGACGGCGAACTCGGTCCGGCGGGTTCGGCCTTCGAGACTTATTGGCGAACCCGCGTGGCCGCGGGACCCGAGGGCGCTTGGCCGGTGGTCGGCGTGAATCGGGTCCGCAGCAACAGCGTCCGCGACGGGGGAGTGTTACGGCGGTGGACGGCGATGGATGCCTTCGCCCCCGCGGTCCGGGGCGGGAGCGAGGTGATATCGCTGGCCTCTGCGGGTGGACGGGTGACGGGAGTGCACACCGCCGCCGGGCGCATCGACGCCGCCACCGTGGTGCTCACCGCGGGCGCGCTGGGCACGGCAGAGCTGGTGCTGCCGCTGCTGGGCGGGGAACTGTCGGTGTACGAGCATCCCGAATCGCTGGTGCGCTTCGCCGCTCGGCGCTCCCTCCGGACGCAGGTGCTGCTGCCGACCGTGGTGCACACCGCAGACGGCCTCGAAATCCGCTGCTACAGCGATGATTTCGCGTCGTTCATCGATGGGGTTCCAGCCGGGGGCGTCCCGATCGGAGTCGCGGACATGACTCACGGCACCACCGGGCGCATCGGCATCGAGGGCGATGAGGTGGTGATCGATCTCGGTGTGCCCGACGCCGGCGGTCTCGAGCGGTTGTCGGAGGGAGTCGACGAGGTGCTGGAGATGCTGCACTCGCCGGCGTTCGACGGCCTCGTCGAGCCGGGATCGGTGACGGTGGATCCGGTGGTCGGGCTGTCGTCACATGCCTGGGGGACGCTCCCGCTGGGGGCGACCGTGGCACCGGACGGTTCCGTTCACGGCGTTCCCGGGCTCCACGTCGCCGACGGGTCGGTGCTGCCCGCGCCGCTGCGTTCGGGGCCGCACGCGAGTGTGATGGCGACGGCGGCGCTGATCGCCGAGGAACTGGTGGCGGGCGAGTCGGTCTGATCTGCCCGCGCCGAGTCGGGCGATCAGATGAAGTTCGTCGCGCCGCTTCCGGAAGGTCGGAGAAGGTCGGCACCGGATCGGCCGGAAACCGCAGTTCACGGGGGTTCTCTGCTGTAAAATCCGTTGGCCTGCCTGGTCAGCGCATTATCCGGCTGAACGACCGATTCTGATGGTCCACACCGGCCATTAGCGTCGGCGCGATGATGAGTGAGCGCGATTACCAAGAGCGGTCGCTGGCGGCGGTGATGAGCGGTGAGGCGAGGTGTGCCTTCCTCTTCGCACACTACGACGACAGCGTCTTCGACGCCTTTCACGCCATGGCGCATGCGAGCGGCGGAGCCATCGACATAGTCCTGTGCACCGAGTGCCCACGGGGTCGATGGGGCGAGTTCCGTCGACGATCGCTGCCGCCGGCGCTTCGCAACTCATTGCCGGTGAAGGTCGCGGCCAGATTCGTGGGCCGTCCGGTATTCGCCGAGTGGGACTACTACTGCGGACTCGCACTGACACCGGCCGAAGTGATCGACGTGCGCAGAGCCGAGCACGCTGCGGCGTGTGCAGCGGCGGGTGTACCGACGTTCGCCCTGGGCGATTACGAGGTGCAGTACTCGCGGTCGAGCCGCACGCGCTATCGACACGCGGTCGACGCGGCGACGGCACTGCTTCGGGATCACGATGTTCAGACGATCGTCACGCACCCCGCCTCCGCTCGTCATCCGGATCACCGACGCACGCATCGGTTGGCGCAGGAATGCCGCGAGCGCACCGGCGTCGATCTGGTGACGGTGTGCGAGCGGCCGTACACGGTGTGTTCGGAGGCCGACGGGTGCCGGGAGGTCGAGACCGACTCGGCGCTCGTCGCCTCACTGCTCCCGCTGGCGGATGAGGAGTGGGCGGGAAAGCTGGCCGCGACCAACGAGTACCGTACCCAGATCGGCGGACTCGAGAAGACCTTCGGATCGGCGTGGATGGACCGTGACCGACTCGGCGTCGAGTGCTATCACAGCCTCTGCGGCTCTCAGATCAGCGTGCGCCAGTAGTCCCAGAACTGGACGGTGATCATGGCGATCACGACCACGTAGTAGACGGGCAGCGCGATCCACAGCCACTCGCGGGCCGACCGGCCGCCGCGCGAGTCGGGCAGCACGCGCGAGATGCTGAGGATCAGCACCACCGGCATCAGCGTCCACACCACCATGCAGTACGGGCACAGCGCGTGAATGCGGTAGAGGCTCTGGAAGATCAAGTAGCCGACGAAGACCTGTCCGAGTGCCGAGACGACGGCCTGTCCGGCCCAGTACCAGCGTGGCAGTCGGACTCGTGCGATCGACAGCACGGCGGTCACCAGGATCACCGCGAAGGCGGGCAGGCCGAGCAGCGGATTCGGGAATCCGAAGAACTTGCCCTGATCGGTCACCATCACCGATCCGCACGAGATGATCGGATTGATGCTGCACGCGGGCGTGAACGACGGATCGATGAGCAGTTGGATGCGGTCGAGCGTCAGTGCGACCGCGGCAGCCATCCCGAGAACACCGCACACCAGCAGCACCCAGGCGGCCACCACGGGCACCGGGCGACGCTCTCGCCAGAAGCCCCGGGGGGCGGGCGGTGCGGTCTCAACGTCGCTCGCCGTGACTACGGGCGAACCGTCCTCGATCTCGGCCGGCGTCTCATCCGTCATGGCGGGCTACTTCGCGAGGGCCGCGTTGACGGCGTCGGTCAGGCCCTGCGGTCCCGCCTGCGGGTCGAACTGCTGTCCGTTGATGCGGATCCACGGAGTGCCCTGGAACTCGGGATTGCTTGTCGTGTCGGCGGTCTGCTTGGCCACCCACTGACCGAACTGGTTGTTCTCGATGCAGTCGGTGATGCCTTCCGCGCCGGCCTGCTTCGCGAGCGAGATCAGTTCGCTGTCCGGGAGTCCGGCGCCGCCCTCCTCGGGCTGGTTGGTGAAGAGGAGATTGTGGAACTTGAGCCAGATGCTCCAGTCGCCGTTCTTGGCGGTCGATTCGGCGACGCACGTGGACGCGTTCATGGCGCGGCTGGAGTAATTCGTGGTCGACATCCGGTCGAGGAATGCGACTGGGTGGTAGTCGACAGCGACCTGCGGGTTCTTCTCGAGTTCGGCGAGGGTGCCGCCGAAGCTCTGCTCGAAGGCACGGCACCCGGGGCACTGGAAGTCCTCGACGGTGGTGATGACGACCTTGGGCTCCGTGCCCGCCGGCGCACTCGTGATCCGGATGGAGCCGTCCGGCCGCATCACGGTGGGCGTGTCGGAACCGCCGGTGGTCGAGGCGCTGTCCTTGTTGTGGTTGATCGCCCAGAACGTGACGCCGACTGCGATGACGATCAGCACCACCGCCGCACCGATTTTGTAGATGAGGGAACGGCGGCGCTCGGCCTGCCGAGGATCGATGACGGTCCGGTTCTTCTGGGCCACGATTCTCTTCCTCCGCTATCGCTCAGCGAGTCTCCGGCCACCCTGTGTGTCCGGCGGTTACGAGTGCAACCCTACTGGCAGTCGACTGAGAAACTCATTACAGACCTGCGGAAAGGACCAAGGGCGTGCCTGATTCGGTCACTTCGGCGTCACCCAGGTGGTGATGTCGCAGTGGACCACCTCGGTTCCCGCAGTATCGAGGATCCGGATCGTGACCATCACTTCACGACCCTCGGTGATGGTCGAGAAGTCCACCGGTTCGGCCAACTCCGCGTGGGCGGTCAGTCGCGTGGTGGCCTTGGCGAGGTACTGCGTGCTCATCGCCTTGGGGATCCAGCGGTGCCCCGTCGGCACGGTGGCCTCCATCAACATCCCCATCGCGGTCTCGGCGAGATTGCAGGCCGCGATGGCGTGAGAGGTTCCGAGGTGGTTGTGAACGCCGAACCAGTTGGGCGCCGAGACACGGCAGTATCCGGGTTCCATCTCCTCGACGAGCGGGAGAATGGTGCCGAAGTACGGCACGCGCGCGACCATGCCGAGCGAGAACAGTGCGTTGCCGAGCCGACCACCGGGCAGACGCTTGCGGAGGGCGTACGTCGCACTGTTGGTGTTACCGGGAGTTGCAGTCATGAGTTCCGATGCTATCGGGCAGTCGCGCCGAGCGCGGCGTCGCGCAGTCCCTCATACGAGCTCCGCAACGCGGCTGCATACCGCTCGGGGTCGGGAATCAGATCGCGGTCGCAGAGAGCGGTGATCCCCATCCATTCACCTGCCACATTGTGGGCGTGTGAGAGGCCTGTGCCGTTGAGCGGACCGAAGACGACGCTGCACGCGCGGGAACGGCCGAAGAACTGCGGGTCGAAGGGCAGCCGAAAGCTGGTCATGACGGAGGTGTTGAACGGTTTGCCGTCGGGTTCCGTGCGCCTCGGATACCCGCGAGCGTCTTCCCTCAGTCTGCGCAACGCGCGGGCGACGAACCCCGGCGGCACATATCTCGCGGTGATGTCGTCGGCCGTGGCCTCGATCGGGTGACTCAGCCGCTCGCGTTCCCCGAGCACGGCGTCATGGACCGCTCGAAGCCGTTCGAGCGGGTCGACAACCGTGCTGTGCAGGTCCACCGTCATCATGACGAACCGGTTGTTGCCTTCGGTCGTGTCGTCTGACGCGAGCGAGCCGTCCGCGGTCTTCGGTCGCACGGTCATTGGAACCGAAGCGACCAGAGATCCCGCAGGTGTTGAACCGATCGCGTCGAGGTAGTCGTGCATCGCCCCACCGATCACGGTGAGGGCGATGTCATTGATCGTCGCCGAGCCGGCAGCACTGCGAATGTCGCGTACCTGCTGCCAGGGAAGGTGAGTGGCCACTACTGCCCGGCGCGGTCCGACGGGCCCATCGATCGGCGTAGGCGTCGGTTCCGAAGGAGGCAATGGATAGTCGGCGTCGCCGCGCGCCGACTCCAACTCGGCGAGAGTTCGGCGGTGTTCATCCGCCGCGCTGATGAAGTCGCCGACCGAGCGGCGGATCCGGCGGAGTATCGCGTGGCCGCGGTCGCCGGGGACGGAGATCGGGGCGAACGGTCCATTCGCGCCGGGGAGTTCGGAGCCGAACAGCGCGGCGTAGATGGTCTGCATCTCGATTCCGTCGGCCGCGGCGTGGTGCACGCGCAGCGTGATCGCGACGCCCGATCGCCTGACCGGGCCGAACCCGTCTGGGCAGGGAATGACGTGGACCTCCCACAGCGGTCGCGTCAGGTCCATCGGGGTCTCGGCCAATTCCCCGAGCAACCCGAGCACGCCGCTTTCAGAGACGGCAGGGTGAAGGAACACGTGGTGCTCGAATCGGAAGTCGTCGTCTTCGATCCACACGGGATAGTCGAGGTCGAGAAATGACCGCTTGAGACATCTGCGGAAGATCATCCCGGTGGTTCGAGCGCGGAACCAGTCCGTCACGGCCTCGGCGGGCAATTCCGTGGCAGGGTCGTCGACGACGAAGAATTGGGTGGCGACGTTCATTTGGCGCGACCGCGGTCCGTCCGTGTATACGAACAGGGCGTCTTTGGGTTGCAGACGTGCCATCGAGGACTCTTCCGATCGTGACGGTGGGGAGTCTGCGGACGTGGGCCCGGGGCGGAGAGCAGGCACGGCCGGTGGACTTGGGGCGATCGCCCGATGTTATCCGGCAGTGGTGCCGAGGGTGGCGTTCCGGAGATCTGCGTATGCCGCATCGAGCGCTGACGCGTACTCGGACGGGTCCGGTACGAGATCGGTATCGCACAGTGCTGTCACACCGCACCAGTCGTCGCCGGCACCGTGTGCGTGGGAGATGCCAGTGCCGTTGAGTGGCCCGAATCCCAGCCCGCAGACCTGGCGGCAGTCCAGGAGGCGGAGTTCGAACGGCAGCCGGTAAGCAGTCATCACCGACGTATTGAAAGGTCGGTCGTCGGGCTCGTCACGCCGTGGATAGCCGCGGGAGTCTTCTGTTCGTCGTCGCAGTGCCCGGATCAGGAAGCCGGGCGGTACGTAACTGACGGTCGCATCCGCGGATGCCTCGGCCCGGTGGCTGAGCCTGAGGCGCTCGCCCAGCACTGCGTCGTGGACCGCTCGCAGCCGGGCGATCGGGTCCGGTTGGGTGCTGTGGAGGTCGACCGTCATCATGACGAACCGGTTGTTGCCCTCACCATCGTCGTCGGTCACGGTGCCGTCGGCCTCCCGTGGCCGTACCGTCATGGGAACCGACGCCACCAGTGAGCCTTCCGGCGGGCTCCCGACAGCGCAGAGGTAGTCGTGCATCGCCCGGCCGATCACGGTGAGAACAAGGTCGTTGACGGTGGCCTCGCCGGCACTGCGGCGGATCTGTCGGATCTCCGTCCACGGCCAGTAGACGACGGCCACGCCACGCTTGGGGCCGACCGGACCGTCGATCGGGGTGACGGTCCGGTCTGTCGGCGGCACCGGGTAGTTTTCGGCGGCGCGCACCGTTGTTCTCTCATCGAGCGCGGCGCGATAGTCGCGAACGGCCCGACGGAAGTCAGTGATCGATCGAACCACCTGCGTGAGCGCTCCCGCCGCGGTGTGGCAGTCGGACCCCGGTAACAGCTCCCGTTCGGAGTTTCCGGCCGACGATTCCTGCCCGAAGAGACTGGCGAGGATCGCCTGGACGGCGATCCCGTCCGCAGCGGCGTGGTGGATGCGGACGGCCACGGCGAAGCCCTGGTCCGCTATCGGGCCGAATCCGTCGGGGCACCGGCTGACATGGATCTCCCACAGTGGACGGGACAAATCCATAGCGGATTCGGCCAGTTCTCCGAGGAACTCGAGGAAGCCGTCCGAGGTCATCGGGTCGTGCATGAACAAATGGCGATCGAGACGGAAGTCGTCGTCGTGCACCCAGACGGGGTACTCGAGGTCGAGCATCGACCGTCGGAGCCTGCGACGAAAGAGTGGCCCGCGCGTGCGTGCGGCGAACCACTCGTGCACGGCGGACTCCAGCGGCAGGTCGTGATCAGCGGCGCTCACGAAGAAACCACAGCACACGGTGATCTGACGAGATCGCGGTCCGTCGGTGTAGACGAACATCGCGTCCTTGGGCTGTAGGCGTTCCATCGTGGGACCTCGGTTCAGTGGCGCAGCAGTGCGCGGACGGAGTTCGCCGGAGCCCACCGAAACCAGTCCAGGTCGGGGTTGGCGATGACAGGACGGCGGCGCAATGCCGCTATGCCAGGCGACCGGGCCATCGTCATGAGGACGTGGTCGGCGGTGTCGAGCAGCACGGTGCGGAGCCTGCTGACGGGACGTTGGTAGCAGCCGACGTAGTCGACGACGTTCTTGCTGAAGCTGAGCTTGAATTGACCCACCCCGTGGAGTGGGTGCTCGGGTGTGTCGAGATGAGCGCGAGAGGGCGACCCGTACAAGTCGTGCTCGGTGCAGCCGTTCTCGCGCGCCCACCTCATGATCTCCCATTGGACGGCGTGCCCGGCGCCGGTGGTCCCGAGGCCGCTCGAGGAACTGTCGTCCGATGCACTGCGCACGGAGGCGCCGGTCAGGTAGAGGGCGCGATGACCGAATCTGAGTGCGAAAGCCGTGGCGACCACCTCTCCTCGCCGGCGGGCGAAGAACAACTGACCGGCGCCGGACTTCTGCAGGTGCTGGTACGTCGTCGTCGCAGTGTGGAGATCGGGTATCCCGAATCGTCCGTTCGCGGTGGATCGGAGGAGATCGAAATTGATTCGGCAGTTCGCATCGGTCGCCTCGACCCGCTCCACCACCACATCCTCACGGGTCGCACGCTTGATCCATCGCCGGGCCCGCGTGCTGAATCTGGCCAGGACATCCTCGTCCGTGCCACTCAGATCGACCAGGATGGTGTGCTCGATGGTCCAGGTCATCGTCCGACTCAGACCGTGTGCGATCAGGGTAGCCTCAGCCTGCTCGGAGGCGGGAATATACGGATCGACGCGAATCGTCATCACGCCGAGTTCAGCAGCCAGCGGGGTGAGTGAATCGACGACGAGAACGAGGTCCTCGACCGAGGTGACACCCGGACCGGGGATCTGCCAGTAGTCGCCGAGCGTCGGGACAGTCGCGACCACAGCCAACACAGCCAGGTCGCCGACCATCAGATATTCGACGTGATGCCCTGCGAGCTGCTGGGTGTGTGCGAACGCGCGAGACCGGAAGACCGAACCTCCATCGGGGTTGGCGCGGATCAGGTCGTCCCATCGCTCGATCTCGCCGGCTGTCGCCTGTCTGGCCTCGCCGAGGGCGAACGTCGCGTTCTTCACATCTGTATCCGACTTACACATCCCGCGCTTCTCGGTGCTGCTCCTCTTTCTGAAAACGCATGAGAATGCAGCCTATCGCCGCCCTGGGTACGCGGTCAGTCGCACGTTCGGCCCAATTCCGTCCGCGGAGACGGGGCGGGCGCCCGGAGTTCAGTGGATGGTGTTCACGCAGGCGTCGGTGAGAACGGCAGCGTGATGACGGAGCTTGCCGAGGTAGTCGTCCAAGTCGCGCAACGCGCTGAGGTCTGCCGTCACGTTGATCGTCAGCCGGTCGCCGAGCGAGGTGACCACATGCTGCAACGTCATCCGATCGCCGATGTTGAGCCACATCAACTGGTCGATCACCGGATCACCGAGGAAGGTGGCGTCGACGAGATCGCTGCGGACGTTGGAGATCAGCGTGGCGGCGGTGCTCGCGGCCGGGGAATCGACGCCTGCTTCGGCGACGCCGGATCGCTGAGCCCGTTTCCTGGACAGACCGAGGACAGTCGGTGCGAGCCGAGTCTGCAAGGCGCGGAAGGCGATCGCATCCTCACTGCGGACCCGCGCCTTGGCAGCCGCGGTCGAGGCGTGTACTCGCCGGAGCCGCTCGATCGGGTCGGATTCGTCGCCGTGCAGTTCCACGATCTCCTCGGAGAACGAGTTGGCGTCAGCGGTCAGATCGTCGGCCTGGAAGGGCGACGCGGCGTACAGCGGCACCGCCGGCTCGCCGCCGTCGAGCTCCGTCAAGGTCTCGAACAGCGCCCGGCCGATGATCGCGGTGACCGCATCGTTGACGGTGGCTCCCGGAACAACGTCGCGGACCGCGCGGACCTCGCGCAGACTCAACGGCACCGAACCGATGTGAATCGGTCCGCGCAGGGCGTGGTTGAAGCGCGTTCCCCGGGGGAGTTCGACCGACTTCAGGTTGGCCGCGTGCCGTGACAGACCCGGCAGCGCCGCGAGATGACGCACCAGTGCGGCCGGGATCGACAGCGCCGATCTCAGGTTCCCGGGCGGCCGGTGGCCGGGGACGGGTGGAGCGGGCACCGGCTCGTCGCGCAGCGCGCGGCGCATGACCGCGGCGATCTTGGTTCCGTCGCCGGCCGCGTGATGGGTGCGCAGCACCACCAACGTGACCGGTTCGGGGTAGTCGAGATCCATGCCGGTCACGCCGGTGATCACCGTCAGATCCCACGGCGGCCGCGACAGATCGACCGGCGTCGAGACCAGTTCCGCCACGATCCGCTCCGCGCCCGCCGGCTCGCCGCCGTCGACGACCCGGATGTGCGCGGCGACGTCGACAGACGGATCCGTGACCCAGTGCGGCAGGCCGGCGTGGCCCCATGAGTGCCGCAGCGTGCGGGTGAACATCGGCCAGCAGTCGAGTCGTTCCCTCATCCAGGCGGCGACTCGGGAGACGTCGAGTGACTCCCCGGTGGTGGCGACGACGTCGCAGTGGATGACGGACGTGACGGCGGGGGTCAGAGCGACGGTGTCGCGGACGCTCAGCGGGACAGCATCATGAATGTCGGTCATACAGACGACAGTAGTGTCGTCTGTTCAGACTATCTCGCGAAGTGCGGGACGTCAGTCGCGAGTCACCCACGGAATCGGGCGCGTCGGCGGATTTGAGCTCATCGGCGGGGTGGTGCATACTATTCAGGTTGCCTCGCGTAGGGGCGAACAAACTTCCAGGACCGCAAAGCGCGGATCCGGGCGTGTAACGCGGGACCCACAGTGTGGGCTCGGATGAATTCTCATCCGGGGAACCGGACCGACACGCCCGACCGCGGGTGCCGGAGGCGAAGCCGACGAGAGTCGGCAGCCGGACGAGAGTTCGGCACCGTACAACGACAGTAGAACAGCGTCGATCCGCCAAATGTCAAGGCGTGGTCATGTGGCATCAGTTGCCGCCCGTGAGTGATCTCGGGTGTGGAGTCACGCGGTGTTGTGCTGTCGAGAGATGAACAGACGGAAGAGGACACAGCGTGGCGGGACAGAAGATCCGCATCAGGCTCAAGGCCTACGACCACGAGGCGATCGACGCTTCTGCGCGCAAGATCGTGGAGACCGTGACCCGCACGGGTGCGCGCGTGGTCGGCCCGGTGCCGTTGCCCACCGAAAAGAACGTGTACTGCGTCATCCGTTCGCCGCATAAGTACAAGGACAGCCGCGAACACTTCGAGATGCGCACGCACAAGCGACTCATCGACATCCTCGACCCGACGCCGAAGACGGTCGACGCGCTGATGCGCATCGATCTCCCGGCGAGTGTCGACGTCAACATTCAGTGACGGGGGATTGGATCAAATGAGCAATCAGAATGCAACCAAGGGCATCCTGGGCACCAAGCTCGGCATGACCCAGGTTTTCGACGAGAACAACCGGGTCGTCCCGGTGACCGTCATCGCGACCGGCTCCAACGTCGTCACCCAGCTGCGCACCGCAGACCGTGACGGCTACACCGCCGTTCAGCTCGCGTACGGCGCCGTCGACCCCCGCAAGGTGAGCAAGCCGGTCGCCGGCCAGTTCGCCAAGGCCGGCGTCACCCCGCGCCGCCACCTCACCGAGATCCGTGTCAACGACATCTCGGAGTTCGAGGTCGGCCAGGAGCTGGGTGCCGACATCTTCGCCGAAGGCGTGAAGGTGGACGTAACCGGTACTTCCAAGGGCAAGGGCTTCGCCGGTGTCATGAAGCGTCACGGCTTCGCCGGTCTGGGTGCCAGCCACGGTGCGCACCGCGTGCACCGTTCGCCGGGCTCCATCGGTGGCTGCGCCACGCCGGGTCGTGTCTTCAAGGGCACCCGCATGGCAGGCCGCATGGGCTCCGACAAGGTGACCACGCAGAACCTGACCGTCCACAAGGTGGACGCCGAAGCCGGTCTGCTGTTGATCAAGGGCGCGATCCCCGGCCGCAAGGGCGGCATCGTGGTGGTCCGCGACGCAGTGAAGGGTGGCGCCAAGTGAGCACCGAAACCGCAACCAAGCTGACGCTCGACGTCCGCAACGCCGACGGCACCACCAATGGCACCGTCGACCTGCCGGCCGAGCTCTTCGACCAGACCGCGAACATCGCGCTCATGCACCAGGTGGTCGTGGCCCAGCAGGCCGCCGCCCGCCAGGGCACGCATTCGACCAAGACGCGTGGCGAGGTCTCCGGCGGCGGCGCCAAGCCGTACCGCCAGAAGGGCACCGGCCGCGCTCGTCAGGGCTCGATCCGCGCTCCGCAGTTCACCGGCGGCGGCACCGTTCACGGTCCGCAGCCGCGTGACTACACGCAGAAGGTCAACAAGAAGGTCAAGGCCGCTGCGCTGCGCGGCGCCCTGTCGGACCGTGCTCGCAACGAGCGCATCCACGTGGTGACCGAGCTCGTCGCCGGCCAGACCCCGTCGACCAAGGCTGCTCGCGAGTTCCTGGCGAAGCTGAGCGAGCGTCGCAAGTTCCTGGTGGTGCTGTCCCGTGAGGACGTCACCGCGTGGAAGAGCGTCGCCAACCTGGGCAACGTCCTGCCGATCGCGCCGGATCAGCTCAACACCTACGACGTCCTCGACTCGGATGAGGTCGTGTTCAGCGTTGAGACCCTGAACGCCTTCATCGAGCAGAACCAGAAGAAGGAGGCCTAGGAATGGCTACGCAGGCAGACCCGCGTGACATCATCCTGGCGCCGGTGATCTCGGAGAAGGCTTACGGGCTGATCGAAGACAACGTGTACACGTTCCTGGTGCACCCGGATTCGAACAAGACTCAGATCAAGATCGCCATCGAGCAGATCTTCGATGTGAAGGTCTCCAGCGTCAACACCGCCAATCGTCAGGGCAAGCGCAAGCGCACCCGTTACGGCTACGGCAAGCGCAAGAACACCAAGCGCGCCATCGTGACGCTGTCCGCTGACAGCAAGCCCATCGAGATCTTCGGGGGAGCGGTCTCCTGACCGCCCGCGAAGAAGAGTAGGGACTAAGACTCATGGCAATTCGTAAGTACAAGCCGACGACGCCGGGCCGTCGCGGATCGAGCGGTGCCGACTTCTCCGAGGTCACCCGTTCGCATCCGGAGAAGTCGCTGGTTCGTCCGCTGCACAGCACCGGCGGCCGCAACGCTCACGGCCGGATCACCACCCGCCACAAGGGTGGCGGCCACAAGCGCGCCTACCGTCTGATCGACTTCCGTCGTAACGACAAGGACGGCATCAACGCCAAGGTCGCGCACATCGAGTACGACCCCAACCGCACCGCGCGCATCGCGCTGCTGCACTACGTGGACGGTGAGAAGCGCTACATCCTGGCGCCGAAGAACCTGAAGCAGGGCGACGTCGTCGAATCCGGCCCCAACGCCGACATCAAGCCGGGCAACAACCTGCCGCTGCGCAACATCCCGACCGGTACCCAGATCCACAACGTGGAGCTGCGTCCGGGCGGCGGCGCCAAGATGGCTCGTTCGGCCGGCGCCTCGATCCAGCTGCTGGGCAAGGAGGGTCCGTACGCGACCCTGCGCATGCCCTCCGGTGAGATCCGCCGCGTCGACGTGCGCTGCCGCGCCACCGTCGGCGAGGTCGGCAACGCCGAGCAGAGCAACATCAACTGGGGCAAGGCCGGCCGTATGCGCTGGAAGGGCAAGCGCCCGACCGTCCGCGGTGTCGTCATGAACCCGGTCGACCACCCGCACGGCGGTGGTGAGGGCAAGACCTCGGGCGGTCGCCACCCGGTGAGCCCGTGGGGACAGCCTGAGGGCCGCACCCGCAAGAACAAGGCCAGCGACAAGATGATCGTCCGTCGCCGTCGTACCGGCAAGAACAAGCGATAACTAGGAGGAGGTAAAAAATGCCACGCAGCCTGAAGAAGGGCCCGTTCGTCGACGACCACCTCCTGAAGAAGGTGGATGCACAGAACGAGAAGGGCACCAAGCAGGTCATCAAGACCTGGTCGCGCCGCTCGACCATCATCCCCGACTTCATCGGTCACACCTTTGCGGTCCACGACGGTCGCAAGCATGTGCCCGTGTTCGTGTCCGACTCGATGGTGGGTCACAAGCTGGGCGAGTTCGCTCCCACCCGTACCTTCAAGGGTCACATCAAGGATGACCGGAAAGCGAAGCGCCGGTAACCATGACTACTGAGACTGAAAACGCAGTGCAGAGTGCACGGGCGACCGCGAAGTTCGTTCGCGTGACCCCGATGAAGGCACGCCGCGTCATCGACCTGGTTCGCGGAAAGAACGTGGACGAGGCTCTCGACATCCTGCGGTTCGCGCCGCAGGCGGCCAGTGAGCCGGTCTACAAGGTGCTCGCCAGCGCGGTCGCGAACGCTGAGAACAACGTGGGCCTGGACCGCCGGACGCTCGTCGTCTCGGAGGCCTTCGCCGATGAGGGCCCGACCCTGAAGCGGTTCCAGCCGCGTGCACAGGGCCGCGCCTTCCGCATCCGCAAGCGCACCAGCCACATCACCGTGGTCGTCGCCGCTGCGGAGAACGGCGGACGTGCTCGTTCGCGCCAGCAGAAGAAGAAGGGAGCCTAAACAGTGGGCCAGAAGATCAACCCGCACGGCTTCCGGCTGGGCATCACCACGGACTGGAACTCACGTTGGTACGCCGACAAGCAGTACGCGGAGTACGTCAAGGAAGACGTCGCGATCCGCAAGCTGCTGAGCACCGGCCTCGAGCGCGCCGGCATCTCCAAGGTGGAGATCGAGCGCACCCGTGACCGCGTCCGCGTCGACATCCACACCGCTCGTCCGGGCATCGTCATCGGCCGCCGCGGCGCCGAGGCCGATCGCATCCGCGGCGACCTGGAGAAGCTGACCGGCAAGCAGGTGCAGCTGAACATCCTCGAGGTCAAGAACCCCGAGGCCGACGCACAGCTCGTCGCGCAGGGCGTCGCCGAGCAGCTCAGCAACCGTGTGGCGTTCCGCCGCGCGATGCGCAAGGCCATCCAGTCGGCCATGCGTCAGCCGGGCGTCAAGGGCATCCGAGTCCAGTGCTCGGGTCGTCTGGGCGGTGCCGAGATGAGCCGCAAGGAGTTCTACCGCGAGGGACGCGTGCCGCTGCACACGCTGCGCGCCGACATCGACTACGGGCTCTACGAGGCACGTACCACCTTCGGCCGCATCGGCGTGAAGGTGTGGATCTACAAGGGCGATATCGTCGGCGGCCGTCGTGAGCTGGCCGCAGCCGCGCCCGCCGAGGATCGTCGCGGACCGCGTCGTCCGAGCCGTCCGCGCCGCGACGCGCGTGGTGGCCAGGGCGGTCGCAGCAGCGACGCTGCGCAGGCTCCGGCCGCCGACGCCACCGCGTCCGCTCCGGCGTCTGCAGAGAACCAGGAGGGCTGAGGCCATGTTGATCCCTCGCAGGGTCAAGCACCGCAAGCAGCACCACCCCAGCCTGAAGGGCCGGGCCAAGGGCGGAACCAAGGTCACCTTCGGTGACTACGGCATCCAGGCTCTGGAAGGTGCGTACATCACCAACCGTCAGATCGAGTCTGCTCGTATCGCGATCAACCGCCACATCAAGCGTGGCGGCAAGGTCTGGATCAACATCTTCCCGGACCGCCCGATCACGAAGAAGCCCGCCGAGACCCGCATGGGTTCCGGTAAGGGCTCGCCCGAGTGGTGGGTGGCCCCGGTGAAGCCGGGCCGCGTGCTGTTCGAGATGAGCTACCCCAATGAGGAGACCGCTCGCGAGGCACTGCGCCGCGCACAGCACAAGCTCCCCATGAAGACCCGAATCGTGACCCGAGAGGAGCAGTTCTGATGGCACTCGGAGTCGCTGCTTCTGAGCTCCGTGAGCTCAGCGATACCGACCTGGTCGCGCGCCTGAAGGAGTCGAAGGAAGAGCTTTTCAACCTTCGCTTCCAGATGGCCACCGGTCAGCTCGACAACAACCGTCGTCTGCGCACCGTGCGCCGCGAGATCGCGCGTGTCTACACCGTGATGCGTGAGCGCGAGCTGGGCCTCGCGTCCGGACCGGAGGGTGAAGACGCATGAGTGAGGACCAGAAGGTGAACACCGAAGATCGCGCCAGCCGCAAGGAGCGGATCGGCTACGTCGTCAGTGACAAGATGACCAAGACCATCACGGTCGAGCTGGAGGATCGTACACGCCACGCGCTGTACGGCAAGATCATCCGCACGACCAGCAAGGTCAAGGCGCACGACGAGGAGCAGATCGCCGGCGTCGGCGACCGCGTCCGGATCATGGAGACCCGACCGCTGTCGGCGACCAAGCGCTGGCGTCTGGTCGAGGTGCTCGAGAAGGCCAAGTAGGCCCGATCCGCGCTTCGCGTACGACGAACATACGACCGCCCGTCCCGGGATTCCGGGGCGGGCGGTCGTCGTCGGAGTGGATGATCGTTCGCGTCGATCTGGCGGCGCCGGCCGATACCGTGGTGCACTGTCGATATACTGCGCCGGGTACCGCTTAGCGGCACCGGGCATCGACAGCCGATTGCCGCAACCGACTAGTTAGGACACCATGCCGGACGCTGGCCACAGGCGTGACGACGAATCGAATGCTCTTCGAAGCGGCGCGGAGCCACTGACGTCTGGCTCGGATGAGCTGTCCGACGTGCCCGGATGGGGATCCGACGAAGACGATCCCGTCGCCGAACAGTTGCGGGCATGGCGCTCCGAACTCGGTACGGGGACGGCCGGACCCGCGCCGTCGGCTGAGCGGGCGACTCCGACCCCGGTCCCGCGCGACGAGCCGCAGGAGACGGTGCACGAGGCGCGTCACTCCACGCCGAAGGAGGAGTGGACGCAGAATCCGATGACGGCGCCGTGGCTGCTCAACGGACTCGGCTTCCGCAAGGAGGAGCCGGAACTGGTGGAGCAGCGGCCGCGCCGCGCGCCGCGGATGCCCGAGGGCCGCAGCGCCGCGTGGGACGTCATCTCCGCGCAACAGCCGGTGGTGAAGCCGGCCGAACCGGAGATCAGCCCGGAGGAGGCTGCGCTCTCCGCTGCCCGTACGGTCTCGTTTCCGGCGCTCGACATGGTGCCCATCGGGGAGAAGGCCGGTCCGGTCGAATACGCGATCGAGGTCGATGGCCTGCGCAAGGTCTTCAACGACATGGTCGCCGTCGACGATGTGAGCTTCAAAGTGCCCAAGGGCAAGATCGTGGCACTGCTCGGACCCAACGGCGCCGGGAAGACGACCACGGTGAGCATGCTGTGCACCCTGCTGCGACCCACCTCGGGTACGGCGACCGTCAACGGATACGACGTCCTCAAGGACGCGGCGCAGGTCCGGCGGTCGATCATGCTCACCGGGCAGTTCGCCGCGCTGGACGAGTCGCTGACCGGGCGTGAGAACCTCGTGCTGTTCGGCCGGCTGATGGGACTGCGGAAGCCCGCGGCTCGGGCCCGTGCCGACGAGCTGCTGGAGTTCTTCTCTCTCGTCGCGGCGGCCGACAAACGGGTGGGCCAGTACTCCGGTGGCATGCGGCGGCGCATCGACATCGCCTGCGGGCTCGTCACCGAACCGAAGGTGGTGTTCCTCGACGAACCGACCACGGGCCTGGATCCGCGCAGTCGGCAGGACGTGTGGGAACTGGTGGAACAGCTGCGCGATTCCGGCGTCACCATCTTGCTGACCACCCAGTATCTCGAGGAAGCCGACATGCTGTCGGACAACATCGTGGTCATCGACAAGGGCCGGGTGATCGCCGAAGGCACCTCGGACGAGCTCAAAGCAGCGACCGGTGCGGCCTACTGTGAGGTGACACCCGCGCACCCGGCGTACCTGCCGCGGCTGCGGGCCCGCCTGGCCGATCTGCTCGGCGCCAACGCCAAGGACGACGGAGAGACGATCTCCGTCCCTGCGCCCGACGGTCCGGACACGCTCGCCGAGGTGATCCGGCGGACCGAGGCGGCACGGATCCCGCTGGCCGACATCGCCTTGCGCCGGCCTTCGCTGGACGAGGTGTTCCTGGCGCTGACTGATCCGAACAAGGACCGGGGCGCCTGATGGCCCACGAGGCGACCGTCGCTCCGCGGTTGTTCGGTCCGGACGGCGCGACCGCGCAGATCAGTCCGGTCCAGCAGTGGTGGACGCTGACCGGACGCGGACTGCGCAAGGTGGTCCGCAACGGCGAGATCGTGCTCGCCTTCCTCTCGCCGGCGCTGCTGGCGCTGTGCTTCTATCTCCCGCTGCGCAAGATCATGAATGCGCAGATGGACATGAACTATGCGCAGTACCTGATGCCGATCATCTTTCTGCAGTCGCTGGAGTTCACTGCCTCGTCGGCGGCGATGCGCTCGTCCTTCGACGGCTCGGAGGGCGTCAACACCCGCTTCCGCGCGATGCCGATGCGACCCGCGGTGCCACTGCTGGCGCGCACGGCCACCAATGCCGTGCTTCTCACGGTCTCGCTCGTGTGCGCCACCGTCGCGACCCTCATCATGGGGTGGCGGCCCGGCGGGGGAGTCACCGGAACTCTCGCGCTCTACGGAATCGGGGCGTTGATCGGTCTGCTGCTGGCGACGGTGGCCGACGGCATCGGCCTGATCGCGGGCAGCCCGCAGGCCACCAGCCAGACGATGGGTCTGCCGACGCTGATCCTGGGCATGCTGTCGACGGGATTCGTTCCGGAGGAGCGGTTCCCGGAGTGGATCCGGCCGTTCGCTCGAAACCAGCCGATCTCCCAGTTCGCGGGAGTGATGCGTTCGGCCGACGACGGCACGCTGACGTGGCACCAGTTGTTCCCGTCGGTGTGCTGGATGATCGGGCTCGCGGTGGTCGCGGCCATCCTCCTCGGGATCTACATGCGGAGGAACGCGCGATGACCGATCAGTCGAGCACGGCGCCGGACGCCGGGGAGACACAGGAAGCGATGGAGTTCCCGCCGGTGCAGTCGCCCGCGGAGACATCGCTGCGCGCCTGGATCACGCAGTCGGCGATCCTGACCGGCAGGCAGGTGATGGTGCTGGCGCGAGACATTCCGACACTCACCCAGATCCTGCTGTTCCCCGCGCTGAGCATGATCATGTTCAAGGTGGTGCTGGGCGACGTGATCGGTCAGGCGACGGGACAGAACAGCGCGTACGGCACCGTGCCGCTGGTGGTCCTGGTGGCGGCGATGTTCGGTTCGGTGGCGTCGGCCACCCGGCTCAACGTGGAGCGGCGCAGCGGGTTGCTGAGCCGGTTGTACGTGATGCCGATCAACCGATCGGCGGATCTCGCATCGCGGGTGGCCGCCGATTCGGTGCGAGTCCTGATCACTTCGGCGATCCTGCTCGCGGCGGGCCATCTCATCGGATTCCGGTTCACGCAGGGTGTGGGACCGGCCGTGGGACTGTTCGTGGTCGCGATGGCCTACGGCGCCGCGTACGGGATGCTCGCGCTCGCCTTGGCGGTGAACGCCGCCCCCGGTGCGCCGCTGGTGCCCTATCTCGGACTGTTGTCGAGCCTGCTGATGTTCTTCAATTCCGGATTCTCGCCGGTGGAGGCGTACCCCGATTGGCTTCAGCCGGTGGTGCAGAACCAGCCGATGACGCCTGCGATCGAACTGATGCGTTCGCTCGCCGCGGGCGGGCCGCTGATGGACAACGCGATCAAGGTGGCGTGCTGGGTGATCGGCATCTTCGCGGTCACGATTTATCCCGCTTTGCGCGGGTATCGCAAGGCTGCGGTGGGACACTGAGCGGTGTCGTGAGACGCGAGGCGGCCGACTCCGGCCCGGGGGTGGAATCCAGGCGGTTTCCGTCTACGCCGTAGGCGGGCTTAGAATTGACCACTTTGGGTACGAATATTTACGAGGTGATGCGCTAGTGACGGGCGATGCTCATGAGACTGACGACACACGAACAACTGTTCGTGCGGGTCAGGATGATGCTGCGGCTGGCATGGGGGAGTCGGCGCCCGGGCAGCGGGGTGTGCCCGCCGGAGCGTTCCCACTCTCCGCAGCGCAGTTCGGGCTGTGGCTGTCGCAGCAGCTGCATCCCGAAGTGCCGATCAACATGGCGCAGTACGTGGAGCTGCGCGGTCAGCTCGATCTCGACCTGCTCGAAGAATGCCTGATCGCCACCGGCAAGGAGATCGGATCCGGCTACCTGCGGATCATCGACGTCGACGGCCGCCCGTACCAGCTCGTCGACCGCGACATCGAGCAGTCGCTGGTCCGCGTCGATCTCTCTGAACGCCCCGATCCGGAGGCCGCGGCGCACGAGTGGATGCGCGCCGAGTACACGGCGCCGATCGATCTCGAGACCGGTCCGCTCTTCTGCTGTGCGGTCATCACGATCGGCCCCGACCACCACTACTGGTATGCGCGAGTGCACCACGTGGCGCTCGACGGCGTGGGTGCCATCACGTTGATGACCCGCGTGGCGGAGCTGTACACGCAGGCGCTCGACGGCGCGCCGCTGCCGTCCGATCCGGCGGACCACCTGCGCGAGCTGTACGAGGTCGAGGACGCCTACCGGTCGTCGCGCCGATTCGAATCCGACCGCGAGTACTGGGCGCAGGTCGTCGACGACATGCCCGAACCCGAGTCGTTCGCTTCGCGTCACGCCGCGCCGCAGGCGCTGAGCACCGTCGCGAGCACTGCACTGCCGCGCGATCTGGCCGAGGCGATGACGACCGACGGAGCCTCCTTCGCACCGGTCACCATCGCCGCGTTCGCGGCGTACTTCGGCCGGCTGACCGGAACCGACGACGTCCTGCTGTCGCTTCCCGTCTCGGCGCGCACCACCGCGCTGATGCGCCGGGCGGGCGGCATGGTCTCGAATGTGGTGCCGCTCCGGATCGCCGTGCCCGCGGACGCCACTGTCGACGCCCTCGTCGAATCGGTGCAGGTCCAGCTGGTGGGCGCGCTCCGCCACCAGCGCTACCGCACGGAGGACATCCGTCGCGACGCCGGTTCGCTCGGCGCGGACCGCGCCTATTTCGGCCCGGTCGTCAACATCATGATGGGTCTGGGCGACCTGCGCCTGGGCGCCATCGAATCACGACTGCACGTCCTCTCGTCCGGTCCGGTCGACGACCTGATGCTCAACCTGTACGAGACGGGTACCGGCAGCACCCACATCGACTTCATCGCGAACCCGGCCCGATACACCGAGGCCGAGAACGAGCGTCACCACGCCCGCTTCGTGGACTTCCTCAAGCGTTTCGTGGCCGCCGGAGCCGACACCGCGATCGGCGACCTCGAGGTCCTCGGCGCCGGCGAGCGCGAATGGCTGCTCTCGCGCGAGGGCGGCACCGCCGCGGAGCCACGCGGTTTCGGCGACATCCTGGCCGCTTCGGCCGCGGTGTACCCCGACCGGGTGGCCGTCGAGTTCGGAGGCACCGTCTGGACCTACCGGGAACTCGACGAACGCTCGAACCGCCTGGCACGTGTCCTGATCCGGCGAGGGGTGGGACCGGAGAGCCTGGTGGCGCTGGCGGTCCCGCGCTCGCTCGAATCGGTGCTGGCGATCTGGTCGATCGCGAAGGCCGGAGGCGCCTACCTGCCGATCGATCCGGGCTATCCGTCCGACCGCATCGCCCACATGGTGACCGACTCCGGCGCGGAGCACGGTCTGACGACCATCGCGAACCGCGCCGCCCTCCCGGACGGCGTCGATTGGCTCGCGCTCGACTCGCTGGAGGCGACCACCCTCGCCGACGCGGAGTCGGCCGCGCCGATCACCGACGCCGAACGGCTCGCCCCGGTCCGGCCCGACAACCCCGCTTACGTCATCTACACGTCCGGTTCCACCGGACTGCCGAAGGGCGTCGTGGTGCCCAACCGCGGGTTGTCGACGCTCGCCGAGGACCTGCGAGTGGTGTACTCGGTCTCATCCGACGCCCGGGTTGCCCAGTTCGCCTCCCCGAGCTTCGATGCGGCATTCGGTGAGATGCTCGCCGCGTGGGCTCATGGCGGAGCTCTCATCGTCGTACCGCCGACCGTGACCGGCGGCGACGAACTCGCGGGACTGCTCGCGGCCGCACGCGTGACCACGCTGGTCTCGACCCCGCCCGCCGCGCAGACGCTCGACCCGACCGGCCTGGACTCGATGCGCCGGGTGGTGACCGGCGGCGACGTGCTGCCCGCCGAACTCGCGGCGCGGTGGGACGGCCGGTTGCGCAACGCCTACGGTCCCACCGAGACCACGGTGATCGTCACGATCACCGAGCCACTGGCCGCCGGGACGCCGATCACGATCGGCGCGCCGATGAGCGGGGTTCGAGCGCTGGTGCTCGACCACCGCCTGCGGCCGGCGCCGGTCGGTGTCGCGGGCGATCTGTACATCGCCAATCCCGGTACTGCGCGCGGCTACCACGCCCGCCCGTCGCTGACCTCCTCGCGCTTCGTCGCCGATCCGTACGGCCCACCCGGCAGCCGCATGTACGCCACCGGCGACGTGGTCCGGTGGACCGACGACGGCGAGCTCGACTACATCGGGCGCTCGGACTTCCAGGTCAAGATTCGCGGCTTCCGCATCGAACTCGGCGAGATCGACGCCGTGATGGAGAACTGCCCGGGCGTCGACTTCGCCACTACGCAGGTCCGTACCGGTTCAGCCGGTCAGCCACAGCTGGTCACCTACGTGCTGGCCGAGGACGGCGTGGATCTGGACCCGTCGGGTCTGCGGATCGCCGCCGGACAGGTGCTGCCCGAATACATGGTGCCCGCCGCGGTGGTCGTGCTCGACGAGGTGCCGCTCACGGTGAACGGCAAGCTCGATCGCGCCGCCCTGCCCGATCCCGACTTCAGCGCGAGCACGGCGGAGTACCGCGAGCCGTCGACCGAGCTGGAGAAGCGGATCGCCGAGGTCTTCGCCGACGTCCTCGGTCTCGACCGTGTCAGCGCCGACGCGAGCTTCTTCGAGCTCGGCGGCGACAGCATCATCTCCCTGCAGTTGGTGTCGCGGGCCAAGAACCTCGGCATCGTCTTCACCGCGCGCGAGGTCTTCGAACAGCAGACGGTGGCCGGTCTGGCCCAGGTGGCGCGGACCGCCGACTCGGCAGAGGCGGAGCTGACCGAACTTCCGGGCGAGGGCGTCGGGCCGATGCCGCTGACCCCGGTGATGCACCAGATGCTCGAACTCGGACGCTACGAGGCGTTCGCACAGGCGCTGACCCTCGTCCTCCCGGCGGGCGCGAGCGATGAGGGCGTCGCCGCCACCATCGCCGCCGTCGTGGATCATCACGACATGCTGCGCGCGGTGCTGCGCGCGGACGGCCCCGAACCCGTCATCGTCACGCGACCGGCGGGCAGCGTGGACGCGACATCGCTGATCTCGAACGTTCCCGCCCGGGGACGCGCCGGATCGGCCGAGCTCGCGGAGCAGATCGGCCGAGTCGCGGCCGAGTCGGCGCGCCGCCTGAGTCCGGACACCGGTGTCATGGCGCAGTTCGTCCGACTCACGGGATCGGGCGAGACCGACGGAGACCGACTGGTCGCCGTCGTGCACCACCTCGCCGTCGACGGTGTGTCGTGGCGCACGCTGGTCCCCGACTTCGCACTCGCGTGGGTGAGCGTCTCCGCCGGCGCGACCCCGTCCCTTCCGCCTGTCGGAACCTCGATGCGCCGATGGGCGCACGGACTCGCCGAGGCCGCCCGCCGCGCCGACCGTGAGGCCGAGCTCGAGCACTGGCGGCGGATCGTCGCGGACGGCGACCAGCCGGTGGGCCGGCGCCCGCTCGATCCGCGGGTCGATGTGGCCGCCACTGAACGGCGGCTCGAGGTCCGGCTCAGCCCGGAGACCACGAGAGCCGTGCTCGCGGTGATTCCGCGGCAGTACCGTGCGGGCGTCAACGACGGTCTGCTCGCGGCGCTGGCGCTGGCGGTCGCCGCATGGCGCGGCGCGGACGGGCGACGCAGCATGCTCGTCGATCTCGAGGGCCACGGCCGTGAGGAGTCGGCGGTGCCCGGTGCCGATCTGGCACGGACCGTCGGCTGGTTCACCAGCGTGTACCCGGCTCGGCTCGACGTCGGCGACGTGGATCTGGACGCCGCGTTCGAGGGCGGGCCGAGTACGGCGGCGCTGCTCAAGACGATCAAGGAACAGCTGCGGCGGATTCCGGGTGAGGGCGTCGGCTACGGCCTGCTGCGGCACCTGAATCCCGATTCGCGCGCCGAGATGATGCAATGGCACCGCCCCGAGATCGCGTTCAACTATCTGGGCCGGCTGTCGTCAGGTGAGATTCCCGCCGAACTGCGCGCCGTGGGCTGGCTGCCCGACGGCGAGATGCTCGGCGCGGGTGCCCAGCGTCACGAGGACATGCCGCTCTCGGCCGCGCTGACGATCGATGCGATCGCCGCCGAAGACGGAGACGGCGTCGCACTCACTGCGACCTTCAGCTACGCCTCGGAGCTGCTCAGCGAGACCGAGGTGGTCGAACTCGCCGATCTGTGGGCGCGCGCCCTCGACGCGATGGCATCGCTGTCGCAGTCGCAGACCACGGGCGGCTTCACGCCCGCGGACCTTCCCCTGGTGAACCTCTCGCAGGAACAGATCGATGCGTGGGAGCGCGACTTCGAGTCGCTGTCCGACATCTGGTCGCTCTCACCGCTGCAGGAGGGTCTGCTGTTCCACGCCGGCCTCGCCGAGCACTTCGTGGACGTCTACACCGCGCAGATCGTGCTCGACCTGAGCGGCGAGGTCGACGCCGAACGCATGCGCGCGGCGGGCCAGGCGCTCGTCGACCGGCATCCCAGCCTGCGTGCCGCCTTCGTCTACGACGACACCGGCGTCCCCGCTCAGATCATCGTCGACGACGCGCGGCTGCCCTTCGAGTCGACGGATCTGTCAGACCTCGACGAGCAGGAGGCGCAGCGGACGGCGCGCGATCTGGTCACGTCGGATCGGGAGACTCGCTTCCGTCTCGACCGGCCGCCGCTGATCCGGATGCGGCTGATCCGCTTCTCGGACGGCGCGTACCGTCTGGCGCTGACCAATCACCACCTCCTGCTGGACGGCTGGTCGCTGCCTCTGGTGCTGACCGACCTTCTGGCGCTGTACGGCGCCAACGGCAACGGCTCGGGCATGGCCGCCGCGCCGAGTTACCGCGCCTATCTCGACTGGCTGTCGGGCCAGGACCCGCAGGCCTCGCTGGACGCGTGGTCGCGGGCCCTCGCCGGCCTCGACGAGCCGACCGTCCTCGCCCCGCAGTCGAGCGAGCTCGCGATGCCGACGCCCGAGGAACTTCTTCTGGACCTCGACGAGGATGTCGAGGCGGCGCTCGCCGCCGACGCCCGGACGCTCGGTGTCACGGTGAACACCGTGGTGCAGGCCGCGTGGGGTGTGCTCCTGGCCCGCCTGACCAGTCGCTCGGACGTCGTGTTCGGCGCCACGGTCTCCGGCCGGCCGCCGCAGCTGCCGGGCGTGGAATCCACCGTCGGTCTCTTCATCAACACCGTTCCGGTCCGGGTTCGGCTCGACCGCACCGAATCGATCCGCGATCTCCTGCGCCGGGTGCAGGTCGAGCAGGCCGACCTGCTCGACCACCACTACACCGGACTCACCGATATCCAGCGGGCGGCGGGTCTCGGCCCCCTCTTCGACACGTTGACCGTGTTCGAGTCCTACCCGATCGACCGCTCGGTGCTCGCCGACGTCGACGCGGTCGCGGGCATGAGAGTGGTGGACGTCGAAGTCAACGATGCCACCCACTACCCGTTGACACTGGTGGCGCTGCAGGACCCGCGACTGCGGTTCAAACTGAAGTTCCTGCCGACGGCGTTCAGCGCCGAGGCCGCCGACCGACTGCTGACGAGGCTGGTCCGGGTGCTGGCGACCGTCGCCGCGGACCTCGACCGACCGGTCGCGTCCATCGACGTCCTCGACGAGGGGGAACGCGCGGCCCTGGCACCGATGACCCGGATGCCGGCGTCCGTCTCGGACACCGGGTTCGACCTCTTCGACACGGTCCGCAACGAACACGCCGACCGCCCCGCGGTGCGGTTCGACGGCGAAGAACTGACCTACCGGGAACTGTCCGGCCGCGCGGCGCGACTGGCACGGGCACTGCTCGACCGCGGCGTCGGCCCGGAGAGCTTCGTCGCCCTCGCGCTGCCCCGTTCGCTCGACTCGGTGGTCGCGATGTGGGCGGTGCTCGAGTCCGGAGCGGCTTTCGTGCCGGTGGACCCGAGCTATCCGGCCGACCGCATCGAGCACATGCTGACCGACTCCGGTGCGAGTGTCGGCATCACCGTCGCCGCACACGCCGCCGATCTTCCCGATGAGAGCACCGACTGGCTCGTGCTCGACGACTCCGTGCTGCGGGTGGAACTGGTGGGCCGATCGGCCGAACCGGTCACCCCCGCCGAGCGCGGCGGGGCATGCCGCCCGGACCAGGCCGCGTACATGATCTACACCTCGGGCACCACGGGTCTGCCCAAGGGCGTCATCGTGCCGAGGCACGGTCTGGAGAGCTTCGCGCTCGAACAGCGCGAGCGCTACCGCGTCACGCCCGATTCGCGGGTGCTGCACGTCGCCTCACCGAGCTTCGACGCCTCCGTCCTGGAGTTCGTGATGGCCTTCGGTACCGGCGCGCTCCTGGTCGTCTCACCGCCGACCGTCTTCGGCGGCACCGAACTGAGCGACCTGATCACACGCGAATCACTGAGCCACGTCTTCCTCACACCGTCGGCGCTGGCCACCATGGACCCCGAGCGGTTGGGCGAGCGTCCCGAGATCCTGGTGCTCGGAGGCGAAGCCGTCTCCGACGACCTCGTCGCCCGCTGGGCTCCCGGCCGCCAGGTGTTCAACGCCTACGGTCCCACCGAGACCACCGTCGTGGCCGCCGGCACCGACGCGCTGGTCGCGGGACGCCCGGTGACCATCGGCGGACCGATCCGCGGCACCGGCCTGCTGGTGCTCGACGAGGATCTGCGTCCGGTGCCGGTGGGAGCGGTCGGCGAACTGTACGTGACCGGCGCCGGTCTGGCTCGCGGTTACCACGCGCAGGCGGCACTGACCGCCGCTCGTTTCGTGGCGAACCCGGTCGGTGCTCCCGGCGACCGGATGTACCGCACCGGCGATCTGGTGCGGCCGAACGCCGACCTCGAACTGGAGTACATCGGCCGTTCGGACTTCCAGGTCAAGGTGCGCGGCCTGCGCATCGAGCTCGGGGAGATCGACGCGGTCCTCGCCACTCATCCGGACGTCGACTTCGTCGCGACCCTCGGGGTGGACGACGAACGCGGACAGACGCAGCTGGTGGCGTACGTGCGGCCGGTGGGCGGCCGCGACGTGGACACCGCCGAGCTGATCGACCATGCGGCCCGTTCCCTCACCGGATACATGGTGCCGTCGGCGATCGTGGTTCTCGACGAGGTGCCGCTGACTCCGGTGGGCAAACTGGACCGGCGTGCGCTCCCGAAGCCGGAGTTCGAGTTCGCGGTGTCCGAGTACGTGGCTCCGGTGACGCCGCCCGAGGAGATCGTGGCGGCGGCCTTCGCCGACGTGCTCGGCCTCGACCGCGTCGGCGCCACCGATGAGTTCTTCGACCTCGGCGGCAACTCGCTGATCGCCACGCGGGTCATCGCCCGGGTGAACGCCGAACTCGGCACCGACATCGGCGTCCGCGATCTGTTCGAGGCACCGACGGTGGCCGCACTCGCCCTGCGCGCCGAACGGTCGGCCGCCGGGGCGGGCAGGCTCGCGCTCACGGCGATGGAGCGGCCCGCGCACATTCCGCTGTCGCTCGCGCAGCAGCGCATGTGGTTCCTCAACCGCTACGACCCGGCCTCGGGGAACTACAACGTTCCGCTCGCCATCCGTCTGACCGGAGAACTCGACGTCGACGCGCTGCGTGCCGCGGTGCGCGACGTGATCGAGCGCCACGAGTCGTTGCGGACGGTGTTCCCGGATTCCGACTCCGGCGCCTACCAACAGGTGCTCGACGCCTCGCAGGTCGCCTGCCGGCTCGATCCGATCGCGGTCTCGGAGGACGAACTCGCCTCGCGCGCACTGGAACTCGGTGCGACTGGCTTCGACGTGACCGCTCAGGTCCCGATCCGCACGGCGTTGTTCCGGATCAGCGACGACGTTCACGTCCTCGCTCTGGTGATGCACCACATCATCGCCGACGGTTTCTCGATGGCGCCGCTGGCGCGCGATCTGGTCATGGCGTACACCGCCCGGACCCGGTCGAGTTCACCCGGCTGGGCCCCGCTGGAGGTCCAGTACGCGGACTTCGCGATCTGGCAGCGCGCGATGCTCGGCGACGAGTCCGATCCGCACTCGGTCGCGGCCGCCCAGATCGGATTCTGGCGTGAGGAACTCGCCGGTGTCCCCGAACTCCTGGAACTGCCGGCCGACCGACCGCGGCCCGAGGTGGCCTCGGGATCGGGCGGGCGCACCCGCGTCCGGATCGACGGGGCCCTGCGCGCCCGAGTCGAAGACGCCGCACGGCGTCACGGCGCCACTCCGTTCATGACCCTGCACGCCGCGCTGGCCGTCCTGCTCGCACGCGTGTCGGGGGAGAGCGACATCAGCGTCGGCACCCCGGTCGCGGGCCGCGGTGAGCGGCTGCTCGACGACGTGGTCGGCATGTTCGTCAACACCCTCGTCCTGCGGACACGGGTCGACGGCGCCGATTCGTTCAGCGACCTGCTAGCGAAGGTCAAGCACACCGATCTGGAGGCCTTCGAGCACGCCGACGTGCCGTTCGAACGGCTCGTGGAGATCCTCAACCCGGCCCGATCCACCGCGCACGCCCCGCTGTACCAGGTGCAGTTCGCCCTGGAGAACTTCGAGACCCCGACAGTGGACCTTCCGGGCTTGACCGTGGAGGCCGAGGGCATCGAGACCACCGTCTCCAAGTTCGACCTCGAGGTCACCGTGACCGAGCGCGCCGCCGGCTACGACGTGACGTTCGTCTACGCGACCGATCTCTTCGACGAGGACACCGCCGCCGGGTACGCGGAGCGATTCGTCCGCGCCCTCGACGCGCTGATCGCGGCACCGGACCGGCCGGTCGGCGACGTGGACCTGTTGCGGCCTCGCGAGCACGAGTTGCTCGAATCGTGGACCGCTGGACCGCAGGCACCTGCGCGCGCGACGCTCGTCGAGCGGTTCGAGGAGCAGGCCGCCCGGACTCCGGACGCCGTCGCCCTGGTGACGGGCGATGAGGTCCTGACCTACGCGGAGTTCGCGGCACAGGTGCACCGCCTCGCGCGGGAACTCCTCGCGTCGGGCGTGCGACCGGGCGACCAGGTCGGTCTGGCGATGCGCCGATCCCGTCACCTGGTGGTCGGCATGTACGCGATCCTGGCGGCGGGCGGCGCCTACGTCCCGCTCGACCCGGCCCACCCAGCCGAGCGCAACGCGCATGTGATCGACACCGCCGATCCGCGGCTGATTCTGACCACGTCCGCCGACTCGGCCGTGCTGCCCGTCGATCGCGAGCTGCTGCAGATCGACGGACTCGACCTGGGCGCACACCCGGACGGGCCGCTCATCGACGCCGAGCGCGGCGGTGTGCTGCGTCCCGAGTCGGCGGCGTACACGCTGTTCACCTCGGGTTCCACCGGGCTGCCGAAGGGCGTCACCGTGCCACATGCGGCGGCTGCCAATCAGCTCCACTCGATGCAGCGCGAATACCGGCTCACCGCAACCGATGTGGTGCTGCAGAAGACACCGATGACGTTCGATGCGTCCGTGTGGGAGTTCTTCTGGCCGCTTCAGGCGGGCGCACGACTGGTGCTGGCGGGGCCCGACGGTCATCGGGACCCGGCTCAGCAGGCGCAGCTGGCGGCCGAGCACTCGGTGACCGTGGTGCAGTTCGTGCCGTCGATGCTGCCGCTGGTGGTCGAGACCTTCGCCGAGCGCGGCGTGACCTCGTTGCGGCTGCTGTTCTCCGGCGGCGAGGTGCTGCCGGCATCGGTCGCAGAAGACGTCATGGAACGCCTGCGCACCGAGGTGCACAACCTGTACGGCCCCACCGAGTCGGCGATGCAGGTGACGCGCCGCGCGGCCGGTGCCGGAGCCGGTTCGGTGCCCATCGGTTCGCCCGTCGAGGGCGTGCGCGTGCACGTGCTCGACACCCGGCTGCATCCGGTCCCGGTCGGCACGCCCGGCGAACTGTACCTCGCGGGCGCGCAGCTGGCTCGGGGCTACGCGGGCCGTCCCGACCTGACGGCCGAGCGATTCGTCGCCGCACCGTACGACGCGGCGGGCGAGCGGATGTACCGCACCGGCGACCTGGTCCGGTGGACCGCGGACGGCGAACTCGAGTTCCTCGGCCGCACCGACGACCAGGTGAAGCTGCGCGGCCTGCGCATCGAGCCGGGCGAGATCGAGGCTGCGCTCGCCGCCCATCCCGGAGTCGATCAGGCGGTGGTGACCCTGCACCACGGGGAGCACACCGGCGATGCGCTCGTCGCATACGTCTCGGCTGCTCCCGGTACCGAGCGGGTGACTCAGGAAGATCTGAAGTCTCATGTGAGTGCTCGGGTGCCCGGCTACATGGTGCCGTCGCTGTTCATCGTGCTCGACGAACTGCCCGTCGGTGCCAGCGGCAAGATCGACCGCCGTGCGCTCCCGGCACCGGAGCTGGTGCTCAGCGCCGGGGTGTACGTCCCTCCGCGCAACCCGGTCGAGGAGATCATCGCGACGATCTTCGCGGAGACGATCGGCGTCGAGCGCGTGGGTGCGACCGACGACTTCTTCGCCGTGGGCGGCAACTCGCTCGTCGCCACCCGGGTGATCGCGCGACTCAACGACGCGTTGGGCACCGACGTCGGAGTCCGCGAGATCTTCGAGGCCCCGACCGTCGCCGAACTCGCCGTGGTGGCCGAGCAGCGGACGGGTGCGGTACGGCCCAAGCTGGTGGCGCGCGAGCGCACCGAACCGGCACCGTTGTCGCTGGCTCAGCAGCGCATGTGGTTCCTGAACCGATTCGATCGGGATTCCGCGGCCTACAACATGCCCTTCGCCATCCGGTTGACCGGTGCGCTGGACGTGTCCGCGATGCGCGCGGCGATGCTCGACGTCTGCGAGCGTCACGAGGCCCTGCGCACCGTGTACCCCGATTCCGCCGACGGACCCCGACAGGTGGTGCTGCCGGTGCGAGATGTGGCGGCGACCGCCGACCTCGTCGAGGTGGCGGTCGCGGAGGCCGACCTCGAAGCGGAAGTCGTCGCGCTGGCGACGGCACCCTTCGACGTCACCGCCGCACCGCCGGTCCGCGTGCATCTGTTGGCCGTGGGCCCCGACGAACACGTCTTGGTCTTCGTCCTGCACCACATCGCCTTCGACGGGTGGTCGTCGGCTCCGCTGGCCCGCGATCTGATGATCGCGTACGTCGCACGGACCGCCGGACAGCCGCCGGAGTGGTCGCCGCTGCCCGTGCAGTACAGCGACTTCGCCGTCTGGCAGCGGGAACTGCTCGGCGACGAGAACGATCCGGCATCGCTGGCCGCGCAGCAGCTGGCCTACTGGCGCGCCGAACTCGCCGATCTTCCCGACGTGCTGGAGCTGCCGACCGATCGGCCGCGGCCGGCACAGCAGTCGTTCCGAGGCGGAGACGTCGCCTTCACCTTGAGCCCCGAACTGCATGCGGCGCTGCTCGAGGTGGCTCGCTCCACCGACACGACGCTCTTCATGGTGGTCCATGCGGCACTGTCGGCGCTGCTCGGACGACTCTCGGGCAGTGACGACATCGCGATCGGCACGCCGATCGCCGGCCGCGGTGAAGCCGCGCTCGACGATGTGGTCGGCATGTTCGTCGGCACCCTGGTGCTGCGCACGGAGATCGACGAGAACGCGGCCTTCACCGATCTGCTGGCGCAGGTGCGCGAGCGAGACCTGGGTGCCTTCACCAACACCGAGATCCCGTTCGAGCGTCTCGTGGACGCGCTCAACCCGACCCGGTCCGCGGCGTACCACCCGCTGTTCCAGGTCTCACTGTGGTTCCAGAACATCGCGCGCGCCGAGCTGGAGCTTCCCGGGCTCACCGTCTCCCCCGCCGAGTTCGAGACCGGTCTGTCGCGGTTCGACCTGCAACTCACCGTGACCGACCGGACCGACGCCGAAGGCGCGCCGGGGGAGATCGACGTGGTGCTCACCTACGCCGAGGATCTGTTCGACAGGTCGACGGCGGAGCGTTTCGGCGACCGATTCACGTCGGTGCTGACACAGGTGGCGGCCGATCCCGCGGTGGTGGTCGGCGACATCCCGATCATCGGCGACCAGGAGCGGACCCGGGTCCTGGAGACCTGGAACGCCACCGATCACCGGATCGAATCCATCGATGCGGACAGCGACACGCTCGTGTCCCTCTTCGACGCGCAGGTGGCGCGATCGCCCGAAGCCACCGCCCTCGTATACGAGGGCGAGCAGATCACGTACGCGGAGTTCGACGCGCGAGCCAACCGTCTGGCACGGCATCTCATCTCGATGGGTGTCGGTCCGGAGTCGTTGGTCGGCCTGTCGATCCGCCGTTCGATCGATCTGCTCGTCGGCATGTACGGCATCCTCAAGGCCGGCGGCGCCTACGTGCCGCTCGATCCGGACCACCCCGCGGAGCGCAACGGATACGTTCTGGAGAGCGCCTGCCCGGTGACGGTCGTGACCACGACCGCCGACTCCGGAGCGGTCCCCGCGGACGTGCCGACGCTCGAGATCGACGTCCTCGACCTGTCCGGCGTCGCGGGCACCCCGGTGACCGACGCGGACCGCCGTTCGCCGCTGCGCCCGCAGAATCCGGCGAACCTGATCTACACCTCCGGCTCCACCGGCCGTCCCAAGGGCATCGCGGTGCCGCATGCCGGTCTGGTCAATCAGCTGTGCTGGATGCAGGGCGAATACCAGCTGACCGCCGACGACGCGGTGATGCTCAAGACCCCGATGACCTTCGACGTCTCCGTGTGGGAGTTCTTCTGGACCCTGCAGACCGGTGCCCGCCTCGTCATCGCCCGTCCGGACGGCCACCGGGACCCCGAGTACCTGTCGACGCTGATGCGCGAGCAGAACGTCACCGTGGTCCAGTACGTCCCGTCGATGCTGGCGATGTTCGTGTCGAGCTCGTCCGCGCGGATCCCCGACACCGTCCGCGCCGTGATCGCGATCGGCGAGGCGCTGCCGATCGAGACCGCCGAGGCCTTCCGCGAACTCTCCGCCGCGCCGCTGGACAACCTGTACGGACCCGCGGAGGCGTCGCTGGCCGTCACCTACTGGCGTCACACCGAAGCCGACCAGGGCGTGGTCCCGATCGGCGTCCCGATGTGGAACACCCGCCTGTACGTGCTCGACTCGCGCCTGCAGCCGGTGCCTCCGGGCGTCGCGGGAGAGCTGTACCTGTCGGGCGTCCAGCTGGCGCGCGGCTATCACGGTCGTCCCGACCTGTCGGCGGACCGGTTCGTCGCCGATCCGTTCGGCGCCCCGGGCGAGCGGATGTACCGCACCGGCGACCTGGTCCGGCACCGCGCCACCCCGGACGCCGACGACGCGGGGGTCCTCGAGTACATCGGCCGCACCGACTTCCAGGTCAAGGTGCGCGGAAACCGCATCGAGCTCGGCGAGATCGAGGCGGCCCTGCTGTCCGCGCCCGGCGTCACGCAGGCGGTGGTGCTGGTGCGCCACGACCCGCACACCGGCGACCAGCTGGTCGGCTACGTGGTGGCGCCCGCGGACGTGACCGGCGAGTCGGTCGCGGCGCATGCGGCGGGATCGCTGCCCTCGTACATGGTCCCGGCGGCCGTGGTGGTGATGGACGAGTTCCCCCGGAACAGCAGCGACAAGCTGGACCGGAAGGCGCTGCCCGAGCCGTCCTTCGACCTGCTCGCCGCCGAGTACGTGTCTCCGCGCGACCCGGTCGAGGAGATCATCGCGGGCGTTTTCGCCGGCGTCCTCGGTCTGCCGCGGATCAGCGTCGAGGAGAGCTTCTTCGACGCCGGCGGCAACTCTCTGATCGCGACCCGAGTGATCTCGCAGGTCAGCGACGCACTCGGCGTCGACCTCGGGGTACGCGACCTGTTCGACGCGCCGACGGTCGCCCAACTGGCCGCCCGCGTGGAGCAGAGCGGGGGCGCTTCGCGGCCCGCACTGACCCGGGCCGACCGCGGCGACACCGCACCGCTGTCGCTGGCACAGCAGCGGATGTGGTTCCTCAACCGGTTCGATCCGGCCTCGCCGGCCTACAACCTCCCCCTGCCGGTCCGGATGACCGGTCCGCTCGATGAGCCCGCTCTGCAGGCCGCAGTCCGCGACCTCCTCGACCGGCACGAGTCGCTGCGGACCCGGTTCCCCGACTCCGACAGCGGTCCGTACCAGCAGATCCTGCCGGTCGGCGACGCGGTGCCCGACCTGCGCCCGATCGAGGTCACCCGGGACGGCGTGCAGCAGGCGGTCGCGAAGGCCGTCATGACCGGATTCGACGTCACCGCCGAGGTGCCGCTGCGGGTTCGGCTGCTCCGGGTCACCGACGGTGACCCGCGCGGCGAGCACGTGCTCGTCCTGGTGCTTCACCACATCTCCGGCGACGGTCTGTCGATGGCGCCGCTGGTGCAGGACGTGATGGTGGCCTACGGCGCGCGGGCGGCCGGCGAGCAGCCGGCCTGGGCGCCGCTGGAAGTGCAGTACGCCGATTACGCGATCTGGCAGCGCGACGTGCTCGGCGATCCCGCGGACTCCTCGTCAGTGGCCGCCGCCCAGATCGATTACTGGCGCGAGACCCTCGCCGGGCTGCCCGACCGCCTCGAACTGCCCACCGATCACGAACGCCCGCAGGTGCAGTCGATGCGCGGCGCCATCCATCGCACCCCGATCGGCGCCGAGCTCTACTCCGCGATCGGCGCGTACGCCCGCGCCCGGGGCGTCACGCCGTTCATGGTCCTGCACGCCGCCTATGCGACCGTCTTGGCCGGGTTGACGGGTACCGCGGACATCGCTGTCGGCACCCCCGTCGGCGGTCGTGGCACGCGTGCGCTCGACGACCTGATCGGCATGTTCGTCAACACGCTCGTGCTGCGCACCCGGGTGCGTCCGGACGAGAGCTTCGATGCGCTCGTGGCTCAGGTCCGCGCCGCGGACCTCGCGGCCTTCGAGCACGCCGAGGTCCCGTTCGAGCAGCTGGTCGAGGTTCTCGACGTCACGCGCTCCACCGCGCATTCGCCGCTGTTCCAGGTGGCGCTCGCACTGCAGTCCGAGGCCCCGACGAGCTTCGAGATGGCGGGGCTGGACGTCGAGGCCGTCGACGTCTCGACCGACACGGCCAACATCGATCTCCAGCTCACGGTGCGCGAGAACACCGAGGTCGGCGCCGAAGCCGTCTTCACCTACGCCGCCGATCTCTTCGACGAGCCGACCGTCGAGTCGTTCGGCGACCGCCTGGTCCGCATCCTGCGGGCAGCGGTCGAGGCTCCCGAGACCGCCGTCGGCGATCTTCCTCTCCTCGGCGACGCCGAGCGCGCCGACCTCGTGGACCGGCGCGGCGGGGACGCGGCGGAGCCGCGGACCCTCGCCGATCTGTTCGGCGCCACCGCCGGGCGGCACGCCGACCGCGTCGCTGTCGAGTTCGACGGGCAGAGCCTGACCTACGCCGAGCTCGCCGAGCGCTCCAACCGGCTGGCGCGACGGCTGATCGACCACGGTGCCGGCCCCGACACGGTGGTCGCCCTCGCCATGACCCGATCGATCGACGCGATGGTCTCGATCTGGGCCGTGGCGGCCGCCGGAGCGGCCTACCTGCCGATCGATCCGAAGCTGCCCGCCGACCGCATCACGCACATGGTCTCCGACTCCGGCTCGGTGATCGGTCTGACGCATTCGGCCACCGCCGACACCCTGCCGTCGCAGGCGCGGCCGGTCGACGGCTGGACCCTTCTCGACGACGCAGCGCTGGCGGAGGATCTGGCGGGCCGCTCGGGCGCACCGCTCACCGATGCGGACCGGCGTGCGCCGCTGACCGTCGACGACCTCGCCTACGTGATCTACACGTCCGGCACCACCGGTCTGCCCAAGGGCGTCGCGGTGCCGCACCGCGGGCTGTCGACGCTGGCCGACGACGTCGTCGGGTACTACGAGACCTATCCGGGCGCGCGGATGCTGCAGTTCGCGGCGATCAGCTTCGACGCCGCCGTCGGCGAGATCCTCGCGACCTTCTGCGCGGGTGCGACGATGGTCATCGCCCCGACCGACCTCTACGGCGGTGCCGAACTGGCGGGCTTCATCCGCGATCAGCGGATCACGTCCTTCGTCGGCGCGCCGAACGCGGTGCAGACGGTCGACGCGAGCGAACTCGACCTGGTGACCCGCGTGGTGGTGGGCGGCGACGTGTGTCCGCCGGAACTGGTCGCCCGCTGGGGCGGGAGGCTGCGCAACGCGTACGGGCCCACCGAGACCACCGTGATCGTCACGATGACCGATCCGCTCGCCGCGGGCGAGCCGATCACGATCGGCTCGGCGATGAGCGGCGTGCACACCCTGGTTCTCGACGACCGGCTGCGGCCGGTCCCGGTCGGGACGCCGGGCGAGCTGTACATCACCAACGCCGGCCTCGCGCGCGGTTACCTCGGCCGGCGCGGTCTCACCTCCGAGCGGTTCGTCGCGAACCCGTACGCGGTGGGGAAGCGGATGTACCGCACCGGCGACGTGGTGCGCTGGACCGCAGACGGCGAACTCGCCTACATCGGCCGATCCGACTTCCAGCTGCAGATCCGCGGCTTCCGCGTCGAACTCGGCGAGATCGACGCCGCGCTCACCTCGCACCCCGACGTGGCCTTCGCCGTCACGTTGGGTGTCCCCGGACCGGCCGGCGACACCGTGCTGGTCGGCTACGTCCAGCCGGTGGCCGGAGCTGTCGTCGACACCGATGCGCTGGCGGCGCACGCCGCGCACCGGCTGCCGCCGTACATGGTCCCCGCGGTCATCATGGTGATCGACGAGGTGCCGTTGACCCCGATCGGCAAGGTCGACCGCAAGGCGCTGCCCGCACCGGAGTTCACCCGCGCGGCGGTTCACGTCGCGCCGGTGGGCGAGGTGGAGGTCGGCGTGGCCGAGGTGGTCGGCCGGGTGCTCGGTGCCGAGCGCGTCGGCGCCACCGACGACTTCTTCGACCTCGGCGGCAACTCGCTGATCGCGACGCGCGTCGTCGCGCAGATCAACGCCGAGTTCGGCTCCGACCTGGGAGTGCGGGATCTGTTCGAGGCACGGACCGTCGCCGAACTCGCCACCCGCGTGTCTCGAGGCTCGGCCGACGGCCGCCCGGCGCTGACGCCGCGTGAGCGGGCGGCGCGGGCACCGCTGTCGCTGGCGCAACAGCGGATGTGGTTCCTCAACCGGCTCGACCCCTCGTCGGCGGCGTACAACATCCCGCTGGCGGTCCGGCTCACCGGTGAGCTCGACGCCGATGCCTTCGGCGCCGCGCTGGGCGACGTGGTCGCGCGGCACGAGACGCTGCGCACCGTCTACCCCGATGCGGGGGACGGCGGGCACCAGCAGATCCTCGACGCGGAATCGGCGGGACTGGACCTGATCCGTGACCGGGTCAGCCCGGACGAGGTGGCGGGCCGCGTCGCGGCGCTGGCCACCGAAGGCTTCGACGTGACCGCCGAGGTCCCCATCCGCGCCGCTCTGCTGCGGGTGGCGGAACCGGGCGAGGACGTGACCGATCACGTCTTCGTGCTGGTCCTGCACCACATCGCGTCCGACGCGTCGTCGCTGGCACCGCTGGTCCGCGACGTCATCACCGCCTACACCGCCCGCGCAGCGGGTCACGCCCCGGACTGGGCGCCGTTGCCGGTGCAGTACGCCGACTACGCGATCTGGCAGCGTGAGCTCCTCGGAGACCTGGACGACTCGCACTCGCGCGGTGCACGCCAGCTGGCCTACTGGACCAAGGCGCTCGCCGGGCTCCCCGATCAGCTCGACCTGCCCACCGACCGGTCGCGCCCGGCGCGTCCGTCGATGCGCGGCGGCCGTGTGGAGTTCACCATCGACGGTGAAGTGCATCGCGCGGTCACCGAGATCGGTCGCGCGCACGGCGCGTCGACGTTCATGGTGATGCATGCGGCGCTCTCGGTGCTGCTGGCCCGACTGTCGGCCACCACCGACATCGCGATCGGCACCGCGGTCGCCGGCCGCGGGGAACCCGAACTCGACGGGCTCGTCGGCATGTTCGTCAACACCCTGGTCCTGCGCACCGTGGTGGAGCCCGAAGTCGACTTCGCCGGTGTCCTCGCTCAGACGCGCGCCACCGACCTGGCCGCGTTCGGGCACACCGAACTGCCCTTCGAGCGTCTGGTCGAGGCGATCAGCCCCACCCGCTCGCAGTCGCACCATCCGCTGTTCCAGGTGGCGCTCGACTTCCAGAATGCGGGCGAGGTCGCGGTGGAGCTGCCGGGCCTGGCCATCGCGCCGGAGCAGATCAGCGCCGACGTCGCGAAGTTCGACCTGCAGCTGACGGTCGCCGAGACCGTCGACGAGTCGGGTACTCCGGCCGGGATGCGCGCCTCGTTCGACTACGCCACCGACCTCTTCGACGCGTCGACCGTCCAGGTCTTCGCGGAGCGGCTCGTGCGCATCCTGTCGACCGTGGTCGTGGACCCGACGGTGCCGATCGGCGACGTCCCGATCCTGTCGCCGACCGAGAGCGACGAGTTGAGCGCGGTCGCCGGCCCGGCGTCCGTGGCGCCCCGCACCTTCCCGCAGATCCTGGCCGACGCCGTCGCCGACGATCCGAACCGGATCGCGGTGGAGGAGGGCTCCGCGGCGCTCACCTATCGTCAGCTCGACGAGCGGTCGAACCAGCTGGCCCGGCTGCTGGCCGAGCGCGGCATCGGCACCGGTGACTACGTCGCGGTCGCCATGCCGCGATCGATCCGCACCGCGACTGCCGTCTGGGCGATCGTCAAGACCGGCGCGGCGTTCCTGCCGATCGATCCGAGCTATCCGGCCGACCGCATCGCGCACATGCTGACCGATTCGGGTGTACGGATCGGTCTCACGACGTCGACCGAGCGTCCCGAGCTCTCCGGTGAGGTCGACTGGATCGTCCTCGACGAGATCGATGCGCTGCTGGCGGCCGAGTCGGTCGCCGAGGTGACCCCGGTGCGCCGCATGCGCGTGGACTCGCCGGCCTACGTCATCTACACCTCCGGGTCCACCGGTCTGCCCAAGGGCGTCGTGGTGACCCATCGGGGACTGGCGAACCTGGTCGCGGAGCAGCGCGCGCACATGCAGCTGGTCCCCGGCTCGCGGTCGCTGCAGTTCGCGTCACCGAGTTTCGACGCCTCGGTGTTCGAGATGATGATGGCCTTCGGCAGCGCGTCGACGATGGTCGTCGCGCCCGCGGGGCTGCTGGGCGGCGTGGAACTGTCGGACTTCCTGCGCGCGAACCGGGTGACCCACGCCTGCATCACGCCGGCCGCGCTGGCCGCGGCCGATCCGCAGGGACTGGACGACCTGCGCGTGCTGGCCGTGGCGGGCGACGCCTGCCCGCCCGAACTCGTGGCCCGCTGGGCACCCGAGCGCACCATGCTGAACCTGTACGGACCCACCGAGACCACCGTCTGGTGCACGGTGTCGGAGCCCCTGCGTGCGGGTGCGCCGATCACGATCGGCGCACCGACGCGCGGCTTCCGGCTGACCGTGCTCGACGGCCGTCTCCGGCCGGCTCCGGTGGGAGTGGCCGGTGAGCTCTACCTCGCCGGACCGGCCTTGGCCGCCGGCTACCACGATCGCGCCGGGCTGACCGCCGAGCGATTCGTCGCGAACCCGTTCAGCGAGGGCGAGCGGATGTACCGCACCGGCGACGTGGTCCGGTGGACGCGCGACGGGCGGCTCGAGTACGTCGGCCGCTCGGACTTCCAGGTCAAGGTCCGCGGCTTCCGCATCGAACTCGGCGAGATCAGCGGCGCGCTCTCGTGCCACGACAGCGTCGGATTCGTCACCACGGAGGGCGTCACCGCACCCGACGGCGGCACCGCGCTGGTGTCGTACGTGCTGCCCGCTCCCGGACACGTGGTCGACGAGGTCGCGCTGAAATCGTTCGCGGCGGAGTTCCTGCCCGCGTACATGGTTCCCACTCAGGTCGTCGCACTCGACGAGGTCCCGCTCACGCCTGCGGGCAAGCTCGACCGCCGGGCACTGCCCGCGCCGTCGTTCACCATCGAGGAGGGCGACTACCAGGCGCCCCGCAGCCTCACCGAGGAGATCGTCGCAGGCGTCTTCGCCGAGGTCCTCGGCCTCGAGCGCGTCAGCGTCAGCAGCGGGTTCTTCGACCTCGGCGGCAACTCGCTGTCGGCGACCAAGGCCACCGCCCGCGTCGGCGCGGCGCTCGGCGTGCGCGTCGGGGTCCGCGACCTGTTCGACGCCCCGACGGTGGCCGAGTTCGCCGCCCATCTGGAGACGGCGACCGCCGACGAGCGGCCTCCGCTCACGGCCCGCCCGCGTCCGGATCGGATTCCGCTGTCGCTGGCCCAGCGCCGGATGTGGTTCCTCAATCAGTTCGACACGGAGTCGGCCGCGTACAACGTGCCCCTGGCCGTGCGGTTGAGCGGCGAACTCGACGTCGCCGCACTCGAACAGGCAGTGGAGGACGTGCTCGCGCGTCACGAGGTGCTCCGCACCGTGTACCCGGACTCCGCCGACGGTCCCTACCAGGAGATTCTCCCGGCCTCTCGCGTGGACATCACGCCGATCCCGGTGACCGAGGCCGAGGTCGTCGCGCGCGCGGTCGACCTGATCTCCGAGGGCTTCGACGTGACCGCGCGGCCGCCGGTGCGGATCGCGCTGCTGGAGCAGAGCCCCCGCGAGCACGTGCTCGTGGTCACCATGCACCACATCACGGCCGACGGTGCGTCGGTCGCGCCCCTCGCCCGCGACATCATGGTCGCGTACACCGCGCGTGCCGCCGGTGCGGCGCCGCAGTGGTCGCCGTTGCCGGTCCAGTACGCCGACTACGCGCTCTGGCAGGGCGAGACGCTCGGCGACGTGGACGATCCGGAGTCACTGCTGGGGCGCCAGCGCGATTACTGGACCGATCGCCTCGCCGGTCTGCCCGAGGTGCTGGACCTGCCGATGGACCGGCCGCGTCCGGCGGTCCAGTCGACGGCCGGTGCGGGCAGCGCGTTCACGATCGACGCCCGCCTGCACAGGCGGCTCCTCGAGGTCGCGGAGGCGCACGACGCGACCCTGTTCATGGTGCTGCACGCGGCCTTCGCCGCGCTGCTGTCCCGGTTGGGCCGCGAATCCGACATCGCGATCGGCACGCCCGTGGCCGGGCGCGGCGAGCAGTCGCTCGACGAATTGGTCGGCGTGTTCGTCAACACCCTGGTGCTGCGTACCCGCGTCGACGGCGGTGCGAGCTTCGCCGACCTGCTGTCGCAGGTCCGGCAGAACGATCTCGCCGCGTTCACCCACGCCGACATGCCCTTCGAGCAACTCGTCGACGTGCTGGCGCCGTCGCGGTCGACGGCGGTCTCGCCGCTGTTCCAGGTGATGTTCACCATGCAGAACAACGCCCCGGCGAGCTTCGACCTGCCGGGTCTGTCGGTGAGCGGACTCACCTCCGACTTCGACGTCGCCAAGTTCGATCTGCAGCTGACCGTGACCGACCGGCGGGACGCCGACGGTTCGCCCGCCGATCTGCCCGCGACGTTCAGCTACGCCACGGCGCTGTTCGACCGGACGACCGTCGAACGCTTCGCCGAGGCCTACCTCGCGGTCCTGCACGGGATCTGCGACGACGCCGACCGCATCGTCGGCGACGTGCCCGTCACCTCCGCGCAGGACCGAGCCGACCTGGCCGCGGTCAACACGACCGCTGCTCCGGTGGAACAGGGCACGCTCGCGGGAGTGTTCGCCGCGCAGGCCGCGCGCACTCCGGACGCCACGGCGCTGGTGTTCGGCTCCGGCGCCTCCCGGCAGAGCCTCACCTACGCGGAGTTCGACGCCCGGACCAACGCGCTCGCACGGATGCTGATCGACGCGGGCGTGGGACCGGACGTCCCGGTGGCACTCGGCCTTCCGCGGTCGCTGGAACTGCTCACCGCGATGTACGCGATCGTCAAGGCCGGCGGCGCCTACGTCCCGGTCGATCCCGACCATCCCGCCGAGCGCACCCTGTACGTGCTCGACTCCGCCTCGCCCGCCGTGCTGCTGACGGCGTCGGACACCGACCTTCCCGCGCCCGACGGGGTGCCGGTGTGGACCGTCGACACGGTGGACCTCGACGGATGGTCGACAGCGCCGATCACCGATGCCGAGCGGTCGGCGCCGCTGCGCGGGACGAACACCGCGTACGTCATCTACACCTCCGGTTCCACCGGCCGCCCCAAGGGCGTCGCGGTGCCGCATTCGGCGATCGTGAATCGCCTCGCCTGGATGCAGCACGAGTACGCGCTCACCCCGGACGACGTTGTGGCGCAGAAGACCCCCGCGACCTTCGACGTGTCGGTGTGGGAGTTCTTCTGGCCGCTGCAGGTGGGCGCGTCGCTCGTCATCGCGCAGCCGGACGGGCACCGCGACCCGCTGTACCTCGCCGAGCTGTTCGAGGCGGAGTCGGTCACCACCGCGCACTTCGTCCCGTCGATGCTGTCGGCGTTCACCGGGGCGGTGGCTCCGGGATCGGTCGGCTCGCTGCGCCAGGTGTTCTGCTCGGGCGAGGCACTGACGCCGCGGGCCGCGCAGGCCTTCGCGGCGTTGAGCGATGCGCGTCTGCACAACCTCTACGGCCCCACCGAGGCGGCCGTCGACGTCACCTACCACGAGGTCACCCCGGCCGACACGGCCGCCGTGCCGATCGGCGCCCCGGTGTGGAACACCGGAGTCCACGTCCTCGACGACCGTCTGCATCCGGTGCCGGTCGGCGTGGCAGGCGAACTGTATCTCGCCGGCGTGCAGCTGGCGCGCGGTTACGTGGGACGCGCGGACCTCACCGCCGACCGCTTCGTGGCGAACCCGGCGGCCGACGGGGAGCGGATGTACCGCACCGGCGACCTGGTCCGATGGGTCCGGACCGACGGCGGGCTGGAACTGGACTACATCGGCCGCACCGACTTCCAGGTCAAGCTTCGCGGTCTGCGCATCGAGCTCGGCGAGATCGAGGCGGCGCTGCTCGATCAGCCGACGGTCGCGCAAGCCGTCGTGGTGGTGCGCGAAGACGTTCCGGGCGCACAGCAGCTCGTCGGCTACGTCGTCGCCGCGGCCGGTGCGCTCGACGTCGACGCTCTCACCGAGGCGATCTCGGCTCGCCTGCCGGAGTACATGGTGCCCACGGTGCTGATGCCGCTCGACGAGTTCCCGTTGAACGCCTCGGGCAAGCTCGACCGCAAGGCGCTGCCCGCGCCCGACCGGACCGAGTCGGTCACGCAGTACCGCGCGCCGGCCGACCGTGTCGAGACCGTGCTCTGCGATCTGGTCGCCGAACTGCTCGGTCTCGACCGCGTGGGTGTGGACGACTCCTTCTTCGCGCTGGGCGGCGACTCGATCATGGCCATTCAGCTGGTCTCGCGCGCCAAGCGCGAGGGCATCGTCCTGCGTCCGGCCCAGGTCTTCGAGCACCGCACCGTCGCCGCGCTGGCGCGGGTGGCCGCCGCCGAGGCCGCAGCCGGCCTGGACGAGCTGCCGGGAGGCGGGGTCGGCGAGGCACCGCTGACGCCGATCATGCACTGGATGATCGAAGACCTCCGTGCGTACGACGAGTTCTCCCAGGCCGTGCTCCTGACGCTCCCCGAGTCCGTCGAGGAGTCGGATCTGGCGGCCGCGATCGCCATGCTGCTCGACCACCACGACGTCCTGCGCGCCCGCCTCGTCACGAGTACCGGAACCGCTGCCGACGCCACCGGTCTGTCCATCGGCCCGGTGGGCTCGGTTCCGGCGGCCGGACTGCTGACCCGCGTCGACGTCGACGCCGCTCCCGGAACCGAGGCCTTCGCCGCGGCCGCGGAGGAACAGATGCGCCGCGCCGGTGCCCGGCTCGATCCGCGGTCCGGCGTGACGACCCAGTTCGTCTGGCTGCACCGCACCGACGGCGGGCGCGACCGTCTGCTGGTCCTGGCCCACCACCTCGTGGTGGACGGTGTCTCGTGGCGGTCGCTGGTTCCCGACCTCGCGCTGGCCTGGTACCGCGTCACCGAGGGGGCCACGGCGGAACTGTCGCCGGTGGCGACGTCGTTCCGCCGCTGGGCCCACGCCCTCGCCGAGGCCGCACCGTCGCGGGTCGGGGAACTCGAGTTCTGGCGTTCCACTCTGACCGGCGACGATCCCGCGCTGGGTGCGCGGTACGCCGACCCCGAGATCGACACCGTCGAGACCGTCGATGACCTGCGGATCGAGTTGCCGCCGCAGATCGCCGAGGCCGTCCTCGGCCGGGTACCGGGAACGGTCCACGGCTCGGCGACCGACTCCCTGATGACCGCGCTGGCACTGGCCGTCGCGGCGTGGCGAGCGGCGCGGGGAGTCCACGCCCCGAGCGCACTCGTCACGCTGGAGGGGCACGGCCGCGAAGAGCAGGCCGTCCCCGGCGCCGACCTGTCCGGCACGGTCGGCTGGTTCACCAGCTCGTACCCGGTGCGCGTCGACCTCTCGGGACTCGACGTCGACGACGCGCTGGCCGGTGGTCCGGCGGCCGGCGCCGCGCTCAAGCGGGTCAAGGAGCAGTTGCGCGCGGTGCCCGACAACGGCATCGGCTACGGCATGCTGCGCTATCTGACCGAGGAGGGGCGCTCGGCGCTCGCCGGACTGCGCACGCCGCAGATCGGCTTCAACTACCTCGGCCGCGTCTCCGCGGGCACCGGGACAGTCGACGACGCCCCGTGGCAGCTCGACGGCGACTCCGGAAGCCTGGGCGGCACGCGTGATGCCGCGATGGCCCTCCCGGCCGCGCTCGACATCAACGCCTCGGCGGTCGACTCCGCCGACGGCACGCGCCTGGGCGCCACTTTCTCCTACGCCACCGGTGTCTTCACCGCCGAACAGGTCCGCGAGATCGCAGATCTGTGGGTGGAGGCGCTCACGGCTCTGACCCGGTACGCGGACGCGCCCGGTGCCGGCGGTCTCACCCCGTCGGATCTGCCGCTGGTGCGGCTCGACCAGCGAGCCGTCGAGGCCGTCGAGGAGCGTCACGGCGACGTGGCCGACATCTGGTCGCTCTCGCCGCTGCAGGAGGGACTGCTCTTCCACGCGCAGTTCGCGGGTGACGAACTCGACGCCTACATGGTGCAGACCGTCCTCACGCTGGAGGGCGTGGTCGATCCCGCCCGCCTCCGCGCGGCGGGCGAGGCACTGCTGCGCAGGCATGCGAACCTCCGGGTCGCTTTCGACTCGATCGACGGACTGCCCGTCCAGGTGGTGCCCGCGGCCGTGAGGTTGCCGTGGGCCGAGGTGGACCTCCGGGCCGCCGCGGACCCGCAAGCGGCCTTCGACGATCTGCTGGCCGCCGACCGCCGGCGCGGCTTCGACATGGCGACGCCGCCGCTGCTGCGGTTCACCCTCGCCCGACTGGGCGAGTCCGACTACCGGATGCTCTCGACCAACCACCACGTCCTGTTGGACGGCTGGTCCACACCGCTGCTGCTCAAGGACCTGCTGTTCCTGTACGCGGCCTCCGGTGACGGCTCGGCGCTGCCCGTCGTCGGCGAGTACCGCGAGTTCCTCGTGTGGCTCTCGCACCGCGACCACCGGTCGTCGCTGACCGCCTGGGCCGCCGCGTTCGACGGACTCGACGAGCCGACACTCGTCGCCGGCGAGGCGACGGCGGCATCGGCCGACTCCGCCGACACCGAACGGCTGCTGCCCGCCGGGTTGACGTCCACCCTCGGCGCACTGGCGCGGGCTCACGGCATCACCCTCAACACCCTCGTCCAGGCGGCGTGGGGTCTGGTGCTGTCGGCGCAGACCGGTCGCAACGACGTCACCTTCGGTACCACCGTCTCCGGCAGGCCCGCGGACCTTCCGGGCGTGGAATCGATGATCGGCCTGTTCATCAACACCCTGCCCGTGCGTGTCACGGTGCGTCCGGGGGAGTCGGCGCAGGAGTTCCTGCGGCGCCTGCAGGCCGAACAGGCGGCACTGCTCGACCACCACTACCTGGGTCTCTCGGAGATCCAGCGCGCGGTGGGCGCGGGCGCGGGATTCGACACGCTGAGCGTCTTCGAGTCGTACCCGGTCGATTCCGAGGCCCTCGCGCAGGCCGCCGACATCGACGGCATGCGGGTCACCGGACTGCGCGGCATGGACTCCACCCACTACCCGCTGACGCTGGTGGCGAGTTCAGCCGACCGTCTCCACCTGCAGCTCAAGTACCTGACCGATCTGTACGACGCCGCCGCGGCGGAGACCGTGCTCGACCGCGTGGAGAGGGTGCTCACCGCATTCGCCGAAACGCCGGAGGCACCGATCGCGTCGATCGGCGTGCTGAGCGACGCCGAGCGTTCCGACGTGCTGGGACTGGGCTTCGTGCCCGGTGTCGCGCCCACGGCCGACACGCTGGCCGATGCGTTCGCCGCGCAGGCGGCGGCCCACGCCGACCGGACCGCCGTGGTCGCGGGCGGCGAGCGGCTGACCTATGCGGAACTGGCCGGACGGGTCGACCGTCTGGCCCGGGTGCTCATCGCCGAGGGCGTCGGGCCCGAGTCGCTGGTCGCGGTCGCCATGCCGCGGACGGCCGACCTGGCCGTGGCGTTGCTCGCGGTGGTCACCGCGGGCGGCGCATACGTGCCCGTCGACGTCACGTACCCGCAGGACCGGCTGTCGTACATGCTCGCCGACGCCCGTCCGACGGTGGTCGTGTCCACCGCCGCCGACGCGGAGTCCCTGCCCGCGCACGAACTGCCCGTCCTGCTGCTCGATTCGCCGGACCTCGCCGAGCGGATGGCGGCGCAGCCGGAGGGCCCGGTGACCGACGCCGACCGACTGGCACCGCTGCGCCCGCAGCATCCCGCGTACGTCATCTACACGTCGGGGTCCACCGGGCGACCCAAGGGCGTGGTGATTCCCCACGTCGACGTGCTGACGCTGATGGCCGACACCCAGCTCGACTTCGGCTTCGACGAGACCGACGTGTGGACCATGTTCCACAGCTACGCCTTCGACTTCTCCGTGTGGGAGCTGTGGGGCCCGCTGCTGCACGGCGGCGCCCTGGTGATCGTCGACTACCTGACCTCGCGTTCGCCGGACGAGTTCCTCGAACTGCTGCGTCGCGAGCGCGTCACGGTCCTCAACCAGACGCCGTCGGCCTTCTATCAGCTGGCCGAAGCCGACCGCGTCGCGGGCGCGGGGGAGGAGTCCGTTCCCGATCTGGCGCTGCGCTACGTCGTCTTCGGCGGCGAGGCGCTCGACCTCGCGCAGTTGGAGCGCTGGTACGAGCGGCACGACGACCAGGAGGTCGCGCTGGTCAACATGTACGGCATCACCGAGACCACGGTGCACGTCAGCTATCTGCCGCTCGACCGCGAGTTCGCCCGCGCGTCCAAGGCCAGCGTCATCGGGCGCGGACTGCCGGGCATGGGCGTCTACGTCCTCGACTCCCGGCTGCAGCCCGCACCGGTGGGCGTCGTCGGCGAGATGTACGTCCACGGCGGCCAGCTGGCGCGCGGCTATCTCGGCCGTCCCGACCTGTCGGCCGAGCGATTCGTGGCGGATCCGTTCGGTGCGCCCGGCGAACGCATGTACCGCTCCGGCGACCTGGCCCGCTGGAACGCCGACGGACAGCTGGAGTATCTGGGCCGCAGCGACTTCCAGGTGTAGTTGCGCGGATTCCGGATCGAACTCGGTGAGATCGAGTCCGCGCTGATGCGGTATCGCGGTGTGGCCGCCTCCGCGGTGGTCGTGCACACCGACGAGCACACCGGCGACCGCCTCGTCGGCTACGTGGTGCCCGAGGCCGGCGCCCACGTGGAGCCCGGCGCGGTGCTGGACCACGTCAGCGGATTCCTGGCCGCGTACATGGTCCCGTCGACGATCGTCGTGCTCGACGAGTTCCCGCTGACGGCCAACGGCAAGCTCGACCGCCGAGCGCTGCCCGCCCCCGACACGGCAGGTGCCGCGACGGAGTTCGTCGCCCCGCGCGATGCGGTCGAGCAGGCGATCGTCGACGTCTTCGCCGAGGTGCTCGGAGTCGACCGCGTCGGCGTTCACGACGGCTTCTTCGATCTGGGCGGCAACTCGCTGGTCGCGACCCGGGTGGTGGCGCGCGTCAACGCGGCGCTCGACGCCGAGTTCGGCGTGCGGGACCTGTTCGACGCGCCGTCGGCCGCCGAGTTGGCCCAGTGCTACGAGCGGACCGGCCGGACCGCCGAGCGCCCGGCGCTGGTCGCCGGGCCGCGACCGGACCGGGTGCCGCTCTCGCTGGCTCAGCAGCGGATGTGGTTCCTCGCGCAGTTCGACCCGTCGTCGCCCGCATACAACATTCCGATGGCGATTCGCCTCACCGGCGATCTCGACGTGGATGCCCTCGCCGCCGCGATCACCGACGTGCTGGAGCGGCACGAGTCGCTGCGCACCCGCTTCCCGGACTCGGCCGACGGGCCCTACCAGGATGTGCTGCCGACCGCGGCGGTCCCGGTGGACCTGACACCGGTCGCCGTCGACGCGGCGGATCTGCTTCCCGCGGTCGCGGACGTCCTCGGCTCCGGCTTCGATGTGACGGCCGCTCCGCCGGTGCGGGTGCGGCTGCTCCAGGTGGCCGACACCGACGTCGCCGAGCACGTGCTGGTGATGGTGGTCCATCACATCAGCGCCGACGGCATGTCGATGGCACCGCTGGCGCGGGACGTGATGGTGGCCTACACGGCGCGCGCCGCGGGCGAGGCGCCCGGCTGGTCGCCGCTGGAGGTGCAGTACGCCGACTACGCCGTCTGGCAGCGGGCGGTCCTCGGCGACGAGAACGATCCGGAGTCGGTGGCCGCGCGGCAGATCGGCTTCTGGCGGAGCGAACTCGCCGGCCTGCCCGACGCACTCGACCTGCCCACCGACCGTCCGCGTCCGGTGGAGCAGTCGATGGCCGGAGCCCGGCACGTGTTCGAGATCGGCGAGGACGTGCGCCGAGCGGTGGCCGACCTGGCGGCCGCGCATCGTGCGACGCCGTTCATGGTCGTGCACGCGGCGCTGGCGGTGCTGCTCTCGCGGCTGGCTCGGGAGACCGACATCGCCGTCGGCACTCCGATCGGCGGCCGCGGCGAGGCCGCGCTCGACGATCTCGTCGGCATGTTCGTCAACACCGTCGTGCTGCGTTCGCAGATCGACGGCGACGAGACCTTCGCCGGATTGCTCGATCGCGTGCGCCAGTCCGACCTCGCGGCGTTCGGGCACGTCGACGTGCCCTTCGAGCAGCTCGTCGAGGCGCTCAATCCGGTGCGCTCGACGTCGCATCACCCGTTGTTCCAGGTCTCGCTGTCACTGCAGAATCAGCAGCGGGCCGAGCTCGAACTGCCCGGGCTCACGGTCGGTGCGCTCGACCCGGGCGTCGAGGTGACTCAGTTCGACCTCGACCTGACACTCGGCGACGCCGTCACCGAGGACGGCGAGCCGAATGGGATGTACGCCTACTTCGTCTACGCCACCGAACTGTTCGACGCCTCGACCGTCGCGACGATCGCCGAGAGGTTCGTCCGGCTGCTGACGTCGCTGACCGCCGATCCCGAACAGCGGGTGGGCGACGCGGCCTGGCTGTCGGAGGCAGAGCGCGCCGCGGTGCTCGCCGACGGCGCGGGCCCGGCCGTCGAGGTCGCCGAGCGGACTCTGCTGGCGCGCTACGAACGTCAGGTGGCCGCCACCCCGGATGCGGTCGCGGTCGTCTACGAGGGCCGCGAGATCAGCTACCGGGACTTCGACGCGCAGGCCAACCGCTGGGCGCGCCGGCTCATCGGCGCCGGCGTGGGACCGGACACGGTGGTCGCGATCGCCGTGTCGCGGTCGGTGGAGATGCTGACCGCGATGTACGCGGTCGCCAAGGCCGGCGGCGCCTACGTCGCGATCGACCCGGAACAGCCGCGCGAGCGTTCGGCCTACGTGCTCGACTCGGCCGAGCCGGCCGTCGTGATCTCCACCGAGGCCGACCGCGGGGCACTGCCCGACGGCGTCGAGCCGATCCTCCTCGAGGACGAAGCGGTCGCGGGTCTGTCGCCGGAACCGGTGACCGACGCCGACCGGATCGTTCCGCTGCGCGGCGACCACCTCGCGTACCTGATCTACACCTCCGGCTCCACCGGCCTCCCCAAGGGCGTGGCACTCACCCAGCATGCGATCGCGAACTACCTCGCGTGGATCGTCGACCGGTACTCGCTGGACGAGTCGTCCCGAGTGGTGCAGAAGGCTCCCGCGACCTTCGACGTCTCGGTCTGGGAGACGTTCGCGGTCACCCAGGTGGGCGGTCGCGTCGTCGTGGCCGCTCCGGGCGGACACCGCGACCCGGACTATCTGGCCCGACTCATCGCCGAGCAGCGGGTCACCGTCGCGGAGTTCGTTCCGTCGCTGCTCAGCGCGTTCCTCACCGCGGGCCACGCATCCGCACTCGACTCGCTCGAGTACGTCGTGGCGGGCGGCGAGGAACTGTCGGCCGGACTCCTGAAGGAGTTCACCGCGGCCACCGGCACCGTCATCGACAACACCTACGGTCCGACGGAGACCACCGTCGGCATCCTGTTCGAGCCAGCGGTCCAAGCGCTCGGCGAGGTCGCGACGGTGCCGATCGGGCGTCCGTCGTGGAACGCCGGCGCTCTGGTGCTCGACGACCGTCTGCACCCGGTTCCCGTGGGCTCGGCGGGCGAGCTGTACCTGACCGGCGTCCAGTTGGCCCGCGGGTACCTCGGCCGCCCCGATCTGACGGCCGAACGGTTCGTGGCCGATCCGTTCGCGGCCGACGGCACCCGGATGTACCGCACCGGCGATCTGGTGCGATGGAACCACGCCGGACGGCTGGAGTTCCTGGGGCGCACCGACTTCCAGGTGAAGCTGCGCGGCCTGCGCATCGAGCTGGGCGAGATCGAGGCGGCGCTGGCGAGCCACCCCGAGGTGGACCAGACGGCCGTGATCCTCCATCACGATGACCACGTCGGCGATCAGCTGGTCGCGTACGTGGTCGCAGCCGGCGTCGAGGCTCTCGACGCGGGCGAACTGAAGACGTACCTCGGGACGCGACTGCCCGCGTACATGGTGCCCGCCGCATTCGTCGCGCTCGACGAGATGCCGCTGGGCGCCAGCGGCAAACTCGATCGACGCGCTCTCCCGGCGCCGCACCTCGAGGCGGACGCGGGCGAGTACGTGGCTCCGCGGTCGCCGGTCGAGGAGGTCGTCGCGGGAGTGGTGGCCGAGGTGCTCGGCCTCGATCGGGTCGGCGTCACCGACGACTTCTTCGCGCTCGGCGGCAACTCGCTGGTCGCCACCCGGGTGATCGCTCGGGTCAACGAGGCTCTCGGCTCCGACCTCGGCGTGCGCGCCCTGTTCGACGCACCGACCGTCGGCGGGCTCGCCGAGACGGCCGAGCGGACCGGCACCGGCCGGACCCGCCCCGCACTGGCGCCGCAGCCGCGCCCGGAGCGGATCCCGCTCTCGCTCGCGCAGCAGCGCATGTGGTTCCTGAACCGGTACGACCCGGAGTCGGCGGCGTACAACGTCCCGCTGGCCGTGCGATTGTCGGGCGAACTCGACACCTCGGCGATGGCTCAGGCCGTCCGGGACGTGGTGATCCGGCACGAGTCGATCCGCACGGTCTTCCCGGCCGGAGACGACGGCCCCTACCAGTCGATCCGGCCCGCCGACGAGGTCCTCGGCGACCTCGCACCGGTCGACGTGGCCGCCGGCGAGATCGCCGGTGTCGTCCGAGACTTCGCGCTGGCGCCCTTCGACGTGACGGCTCAGGCCCCGCTGCGCGTGGCCCTGTACCGGATCGCCCCCGACGAGCACGTGCTGGCGTTCGTGGTCCACCACATCGTCGGCGACGGCTCGTCGACGGCGCCGCTGGCACGTGACGTCATGGTGGCGTACCTGGCGCGCTCGGCGGGCTCGGAGCCCGGCTGGGCGCCGCTGCAGGTCCAGTACGCCGACTTCGCGATCTGGCAGCGGTCGCTGCTGGGGGCGGAGGACGACCCGGCGTCGCTGGCGGCACAGCAGGTGCAGTACTGGCAGAGCACGCTCGCGGGCCTTCCCGAGGTTCTCGACCTGCCGACCGACCGGCCGCGTCCGGCGGACCGGTCGCAGCAGGGCGCGAGCGTCGGCTTCGAACTCGACGCGCGGGTCCACGACGGCCTGCGGAACATCGCGTCCGAGGGCGGCGCCACCATGTTCATGGTGGTCCACGCGGCGCTGGCGACACTGCTCGCGCGACTGTCGAGCAGCTCCGACATCGCGATCGGCACGCCGATCGCGGGCCGCGGTGAGCGCGCCCTCGACGATCTGATCGGCATGTTCGTCAACACCCTGGTGCTGCGCACCCAGGTGGAACCGGACGCCGGCTTCGCCGATCTGCTGTCGCAGACCCGGGGTGCCGACCTCGGTGCCTTCGCCAACGCCGACCTGCCGTTCGAGAGGCTGGTCGACATCCTCGATCCGGTGCGCTCCAGCGCGCATTCGCCGCTGTTCCAGGTGGTGCTGTCCACCGAGGACATCGGCGAGGAGCGGTTCGAGCTCCCGGGGCTCACGGTCACCGGGCTGGCCGACGACACCCACGTGGAGAAGTTCGACCTCGAACTGTCGTACCGTGAGCGCTTCGACGACGACGGTCGTCCGGCCGGGCTCGCGCTGACCTTCGGCTACGCCACCGACATCTTCGACGAGAGCTCCGTCCGGGCGTTCAGCGACCGCCTCACGCGCATCCTGGCCGCGGTGGCTGCGGACGCCCGGGTGCGGATCGGCGACATCGAACTCCTCGAGGACGCCGAGATCGAGGCGCTCGCACCGGTCCGCGGCGCCGCACCGGCCGGACCGGCGACCCTCGCCGAGATGCTCACGTCCACGGCCTCGGCGAACTCCGCGTCCACCGCACTGGTGCTCGGCGACGAGGCCATCGGCTACGCCGAACTCGACGAACGCTCCAACCGGCTGGCGCGGGTGCTGATCGCCCGCGGCGCGGGCCCGGAGACCGTGGTCGCGCTCGGCATGGCGCGCTCGATCGACTCCGTCGTGGCCACGTGGGCCATCGCCAAGTCCGGCGCGGCCTTCCTGCCGGTGGACCCGGGATACCCGGCCGACCGCATCGCACACATGCTGACCGATTCCGGAGCGGTCCTGGGCGTGACGACATCGGCCTGGCGCGATGCCTTCGGCTCCGTCGGCCGATGGCTCACACTCGACGACGCGGACACCGCGAGCGCGGTGGACGCGGCCTCGGCCGCGGCGATCACCGATGCCGAGCGCACAGCCGCGCTGCACGTCGCGCAGACCGCCTACCTCATCTACACCTCCGGCTCCACCGGTCTGCCCAAGGGCGTCGCGGTGACCCACGAGGGCCTGATGAACTTCGCGACCGAACTGCGGGAGCGCTGCGGAACCAGGCCGGGTTCGCGGGTCCTGCACTTCGCATCGCCGAGCTTCGACGCGTCGGTGCTGGAGTACCTGCTGGCCTTCGGGGCCGGTGCCACCTTCGTGATCGCACCGACCTCGGTGTACGGCGGCGACGACCTGGCCGAGCTGCTGCGGCGTCACGATGTGACGCACGCCTTCATCACTCCGGCCGCGCTCGCCTCCGTCCACGAGACGGGCATGGACCAGCTGGAGATGATCGGCGTCGGCGGCGACGTCTGCCCGCCCGAACTGGTCGCCCGCTGGGCGCCGGGGCGCCGCATGTTCAACATGTACGGTCCCACCGAGGCGACTATCTCGGTCACGATCGACGGGCCGCTGCAGCCCGCCGAACCCGTCACCATCGGGTCGCCGAACCGCGGTGTGGAAGCACTCGTGCTCGACGCCCGGCTGCGGCCGGTGGCCGTCGGCGTGCCCGGTGAGCTGTACGTGGCGGGGCCGGCTCTGGCGCGCGGCTACCACGATCGACTCGGTCTGAGCGCCGAGCGATTCGTCGCGAACCCGTACGGCGGGAACGGGGCGCGCATGTACCGCACCGGCGACCTCGTTCGCTGGGTCGAGGCTGAGCGCGGACTGTCCCTGGAGTACCTCGGCCGCTCCGACCAGCAGGTCAAGGTCCGCGGCTTCCGTATCGAACTCGGCGAGATCAACGCCGTGCTGGCCGCCCACACGGCGGTGGAGTTCGTGCACACCAGCGGTCACGTCACCGACGGCGGCGACACCCTGCTCGTGTCGTACGTGCTGCCCTCGAACGGCGAGGAGCTCGCAGTGCGTGAACTTCTGGCGTTCGCCGGCGAGCGGCTGCCGGGCTACATGGTGCCCGCCGCGATCGTGATTCTGGACGAGATTCCGCTGACCCCCGCGGGCAAGCTCGACGTCCGGGCGCTGCCCGCCCCCGAGATCACCGAGACGGCCGGAACGTATGTGCCGCCGCGCACCCCGACCGAGGAGATCCTCGCGGGCGTCTTCGCCGAGGTGCTCGGCGTGTCCCGCGCCGGATCGACCGACGGGTTCTTCGATCTCGGCGGCAACTCGCTGTCGGCCACGCGCGTCACGGCGCGCGTCAACGCGGTGCTCGGCGCCGACCTCGCGGTTCGCGACGTGTTCGACGCACCGACGGTGGCCGGTCTGGCCGCGCTGATCGACGCCCGGCGCGGCTCGGGAGCGGACCGCCCCGCGCTGGTCCCGGTCCATCGCCCGCACCGGATCCCGTTGTCGCCGGCGCAGCGACGGATGTGGTTCCTGAACCAGTTCGATCCCGAGTCGGCCGCGTATAACATCCCGCTCGCGGTGCGTCTGACGGGCGAACTCGACGTGGACGCGCTGCGTGCGGCGATCGCCGACGTGGTCGCGCGGCATGAGACGCTGCGCACGGTGTACCCGGCTGTCGGCCGGGAACCGCATCAGGTGATCCTGCCCGCCGACACCGTTCCCGATCTGCCGGTGATCGAAGTGTCCGCCGACCGGATCGTCGACGAGGTGACCGCGTTCGCGGCCCGCGGCTTCGACGTCACAGCGGCGCCGCCCCTGCGGATGGAACTGCTGGAGGCGGCACCCGACGAGCGCGTGCTAGTGGTCGTGATCCATCACATCTCCGGCGACGGCTCGTCGACCGCACCGTTGGTGCGCGACGTGATGGTCGCGTACGCCTCCCGTGCCGCGGGCATGGCGCCGCAGTGGACGCCGCTTCCGGTGCAGTACGCGGACTTCGCCGTCTGGCAGCGGGAACTCCTCGGCGATGAGCGCGACCCGCAGTCGCGTGCGGCACGTCAGCTGGCCTTCTGGACCGAGGCACTCGCCGATCTGCCCGCGCAGATCGAGCTGCCCGCCGATCGGCCGCGCCCGCGCGTGCAGTCGCTCGACGGCGGCGCGGTGGCGGTCACCGTCGACGCGGACACCCACCGCGGCCTGATCGAGGTGGCGCGGGATCGCGGGGCGAGTGTCTTCATGGTCGTCCACGCCGCGCTGTCGGCGCTGCTCGCGGGGCTGTCGGGGTCGTCGGACATCGCCGTCGGCACCCCCACCGCGGGCCGTGGAGACGCCGCGCTCGACGATCTCGTCGGCATGTTCGTCGGCACCCTGGTGCTGCGTGCCCAGGTGGAGCCCGGCATCACGTACGCCGAGTTGATCGACCAGGTTCGCGAGTTCGACCTGGCGGCGTTCGGCAACGTCGACATCCCGTTCGAACGTCTGGTGGAGGTTCTCGATCCCGAACGGTCGACCGCGCACTCGCCGCTGTTCCAGGTGATGCTCTCGTTCCAGAACCTCGAGCGCGAAGACCTGGAACTGCCGGGCCTGACGGTCTCGGCGGTCGGCTCGGGACCGGAACCGGCGAGGTTCGATCTGTCGATCGGCGTCGAGGAGGGATACGCCGACGACGGCAGCCCGGCGGAGATCGCGGTCTCGTTCGGCTACGCGACGGCGTTGTTCGACGAGTCCACCGTGCGCGGTTTCGGCGACGCCTTCGTCCGGGTGCTGCGGGCACTGGTCGCCGATCCGGACGCGGCGGTCGGCGATGCGCCGCTCGCCGGCGAGGACGACCGTTCGGCACTCGCCGCGGTCAACGCCACCGGGCACGATCTCGTCCCCGCGACGCTCGCGGACCTGTTCGACGCGCAGGTCGCGCGGACGCCGGACGCCGAGGCACTGGTCTTCGAGGGCCGACGACTGTCGTACGCGGACTTCGACGCTCAGGCCAATGCCCTGGCGCGGAAGCTGATCGACGCCGGTGTGGGACCGGACGTGCACGTCGCCCTGGCGGCGCGCCGCTCGCTCGACCTGCTGGTCGGCATGTACGCGGTGATCAAGGCGGGCGGTGCGTACGTGCCGGTCGACCCGGACCACCCCGCCGAGCGAACTCAGTACGTCCTCGAATCGGCGGCACCGCAGGTGGTGCTCGCCGGCACAGGCGTGGACCTCGAGGTGCCCGACGGTGTCCCGGTGTGGACGCTGGGTGCGATCGACGTCGACGGCTACCCCGACGGTCCGGTGACCGATTCCGAACGGCTCGCACCGTTGCGCGGAACGAACATCGCGTACGTGATCTACACCTCCGGGTCCACGGGGCGCCCGAAGGGCGTCGCGGTCCCGCACTCCGGTGTGGTCAACCGGCTCGCGTGGATGCAGTCGGCCTACCCGCTGACCTCGGACGATGCGGTGGTGCAGAAGACGCCGTCGACCTTCGACGTGTCGGTGTGGGAGTTCTTCTGGCCCTTGCAGGTCGGTGCGTCCCTGGTGATCGCCCGGCCGGACGGCCATCGCGACCCGCAGTACCTCGCCGATCTCATCGAGGCCGAGTCGGTGACGACTGCGCACTTCGTGCCGTCGATGCTCTCCGCGTTCACCTCGCTCGTGGAGCCCGGTCGGGTTCCGTCGCTGCGGCAGGTGTTCTGCTCGGGTGAGGCGCTGACCCCGCAGGCCGCACAGGCCTTCGCCGCGCTGAGTCCGGCGCGACTGCACAACCTGTACGGTCCCACCGAGGCGTCGGTGGACGTGACCTTCCACGAGTACACCGCCGCAGACACGGTGACCGTGCCGATCGGCCGGCCGGTGTGGAACACCCGACTGCACGTGCTCGACGCACGCCTGAACCCGGTGCCGATCGGGGTGGCCGGTGAGCTGTATCTGGCGGGCGTGCAGTTGGCCCGCGGTTACGTCGGACGCCCGGATCTGTCGGCGGACCGCTTCGTGGCGGACCCACATGCGCCGGGCGAGCGGATGTACCGCACCGGTGACCTCGTCAAATGGGTGCGGACCGCGGACGGTGAGGGCATCGAGTTGGTCTACATCGGGCGCACCGACTTCCAGGTGAAGCTGCGCGGACTGCGGATCGAGCTCGGCGAGATCGAGTCGGTCCTGCTGGAGCAGCCGGGTGTGGCTCAGGCCGTGGTGCTGGTGCGCGAAGACATCCCCGGCGCTGCGCAATTGGTCGGCTACGTGACGGCCGCTGCGGGGGAGAGCGTCGACGTCGACGCGCTCACCGCGGCACTGTCGGTGCGGTTGCCGGAGTACATGGTTCCCGCGGTGCTCATGGTGCTGCCGGCGTTCCCGCTGAACGCCTCGGGCAAACTCGACCGGAAGGCGCTGCCTGCACCCGACACGCAGTCGCGGTCGCAGACCTACCGTGCGCCCTCCACCCACACCGAGGCGGTCCTGGCGCAGCTGATCGCCGAACTCCTCGGCGCCGAGCGAGTCGGTGTGGACGATTCGTTCTTCACCCTCGGCGGCGACTCGATCATGGCGATCCAGCTCGTGTCGCGGGCCAAGAGCGCGGGGATCCTGCTCACGCCGAGGATGGTCTTCGAGCACCGCACGGTGGCCGCGCTGGCGGTGGCCGCCGAGGCGGCGGAGCTGGTGACCCTCGACGAGTTGCCGGGAGGCGGGGTCGGCGACGTTCCGATGCCGCCGATCGGCCGGTGGATGATCGAGCACGGGCTCAGCTACTCGCGATTCTCGCAGGCCGAAGTGCTGGCGCTGCCGCGCACCGCCGCGTTCGAGGATCTGACCGCGGCGCTCGGCGCGGTCGTCGACCATCACGACATGCTGCGTGCCCGTCTGGTGGACGCCGACGGCGTCACCTCGCTGCACGTGCCGGAGGCCGGGTCGGTCGATCCGTCCGGCATCCTGACGCAGGTGCGGTACTCGGGAGAGTTCACCGCCGCGGCGTCCGCCGCACTCGAGGCGGCCGGCTCCCGGCTCGATCCATGGACCGGCCGGATGGTCCAGGCCGTGTGGCTGGTCGGCGACGACGCCGACGGGCTCGGCCATCTGCTCGTGGTGGTCCACCACCTCGCGGTCGACGGGGTGTCGTGGCCCATCCTGGCCGCCGACCTCACGGTGGCCTGGGGGCGCATCGCGAGCGGAGAACCGGTGCAGTTGCCCGAGGTGGGAACCTCCTTCCGGCGCTGGATGCACGGACTCGCCGACCTCGCCTCGACCGACGATGCGGCCGATCGCGCCCACTTCTGGGAGTCGGTGCTCGAGGGCCCCGACCCGGATCTGGGCTCGCGCCCGCTCGACCCGGCGCTCGACCTCGTCGAGACGGTGGAGGAGTTCCGCGTGGTGGTTCCCGACGACGTCACCGACGCCGTTCTGAACCGGGTGCCCGAGGCCTTCCACGGATCGGTGGACGATTCACTGCTGACGGCGCTGGCCCTGGCGCTCGTCGCCTGGCGAGCCGAACGCGGTGTCGACGAGTCGACGGCACTGGTGACGCTGGAGGGCCACGGCCGTGAGGAGCAATTGCTCCCCGGCGCGGACCTGTCGCGGACCGTGGGCTGGTTCACCTCGCAGTATCCGGTCCGGCTCGACGTCTCCGGCATCGACCTGGACGACGCCTTCGCCGCGGGACCCGAGCTGGGTCGGGCGGTGAAGGCGGTCAAGGAGCAGTTGGCCGCCGTACCCGATCGAGGCGTCGACTACGGTCTGCTGCGCAGGATGAACCCGGAGACGGCGGCACGTCTGTCCACGCTGCGCACACCGCAGATCGGGTTCAACTACCTCGGACGGCGCGCCGGCGAGACACCGCAGGCAGCCGAGCAGCGGGGCGAGGCCGTGAATCTCGGCGGCACGCGCAACCCCGACATGGTGGTGCCTGCGCTGCTCGACGTGAACGCGGTCGCGGTCGGTTCGTCGCTGACGGCCGACTGGGCGTACGCCGGTGGCGTCCTGACCCGTGACGAGGTGGCGCGCCTGGCCGATCTGTGGGTGGCGGCGCTGACGGCTCTCGCGCGGCACACCGACCGGGCCGACGCGGGTGGGCACACCCCGTCGGACTTCGACCTGGTGTCGGTGAGCCAGCGTCAGATCGACGCCTGGGAGAGCGCCTACGGCGGCGTCGACGACGTGTGGTCGCTGTCGCCGCTGCAGGAGGGTCTCGTCTACCAGTCGCAGATCGCGTCCGACGACGAGGACTTCTACCAGGTCCAGATGGTGCTGAAGCTCGGTGGCCGGGTGGACGCCGACCGGCTCCGCGCTGCGGGGCAGGCGATCCTGGACCGCTACCCGAACCTGCGCGTGGCCTTCAGCTACGACGCGGGTGTCGCGGCGCAGGTGGTGCTCGACGGAGTGGAACTGCCCTTCCGATCGGTGTCGATGACGCAGGTGCCCGAAGCCGAACGGGATGAGGCGCTGCGGCGTCTGCTCGACGACGACCGGCGGAGCGGATTCGATCTGTCCCGGCCGCCGATGCTGCGCTTCACCCTCGTCGAGATGGCCGACGGCGATCACCGGCTGGCGGTCCTGGTCCATCACGCACTGGTCGACGGCTGGTCGACGCCGCTGTTCCTGCGGGAGCTGTTCGTGCTCTACGCGACGCACGGCGACGCGACCCACCTGCCACCCGCGCGGTCGTACCGGGACTTCCTGGTGTGGCTCTCGAAGCAGGACCGCGCACAGTCGCTGTCGGTGTGGCGGGACGTCCTCGACGGCGTCGACGAGCCGACCCTGGTGGTCGGCGACGCGGTCGACCACGGATCGTCGTCCCGTGAGCTCGCGGTGACGCTGGACGCCGAACTGTCGCAGCGACTCAACGCCCTGGGCCGCGACCGCGGGTTCACGATGAACACCGTGGTGCAGGCGGGATGGGCACTCGTGGTGTCGGCGCTGACCGGACGCGACGACGTCGTCTTCGGCGCCACCGTCTCGGGACGGCCACCGCAGCTCGACGGCGTCGAGGAGATGATCGGCCTGTTCATCAACACCCTGCCGGTGCGGGTTCGCATCCGCGGCGGGGAGCGGCTCGAGGATCTGCTCGCACGCATCCAGACCGAACAGACCGATCTGCTCGACCATCACTACGTCGGCATGCCGGAGATTCAGGCGGTCGCCGGGCCGGGCGCCGGGTTCGACACCCTCGCGGTGTTCGAGTCGTACCCCGACGTCGAGGCGGGCGAGGGCGGCGACATCGACGGAATGACGGTGGAGGGTCTGACGGGCACCGACACGGTCCACTACCCGCTGGCGCTGGCCGCGGAATACACGGACTCGCTGGTGCTGCGGCTCAAGTACCTCGACGGCGCCTTCTCGCCGGAGCGGGCACAGGGCGTGATGGACGTCCTGGTGGGGGCGATCACCGCGTTCGCCGAGCAGCAGACGGCGCGAGTGGTGGAGCTGGACCTGATGGACCCGGCGCAGCGCGCCGCCCTGGTGCCGGCGACCGGACGCGCGGCCTACCCGTACGCGTCGATGGCGGACATGTTCGCCGCCGCCGCGGCGGTCGACCCGGACGCGCTCGCCGTCGTCGCGCGGGAGCGCTCGGTCACGTACCGCGAACTCGACGAGTACTCCAACCGGCTGGCCCGCGAGCTGATCGCACGCGGCGTCGGTACCGAGGACGTCGTGGCGATCGCGATCGGCCGCTCGGTGGAGTCGGTGGCCGCGGTGTGGGCCGTCGTCAAATCGGGTGCGGCGTACCTGCCGGTGGACCCGAACTATCCGACCGACCGCGTCGAGCACATGCTCACCGACTCCGGATCGGTCCTCGGGCTCACCGTGACCGCGCATCGGGGCGGTCCGAGCGGCGGACTGGAGTGGATCGTCCTCGACGATCCCGCGCACCACGCGCAGATCCAGGGCCGGCCTGCCGGTCCGGTCACCGACGAGGTGCGACTGCGGCCGATCCGGCCGGAGACCGCCGCGTACATGATCTACACGTCCGGGTCGACGGGTATGCCGAAGGGCGTCGTGGTGGTCCATCGGGACGTGGCCGGATCGGCGCAGGACGCGCGGGTGCGGATGGCGATCGCTCCGGGCGACCGGATGCTGCACGTCATCTCGCCGAGCTTCGACGGTTCGGTGGGCGAGTACCTGATCGCGTTCGGCGCGGCCGCGACGATGGTCGTCGCCCCGCCGGAGGTGTTCGGCGGAGCCGAACTCGCCGACCTCCTGCGCACCGAGCGGGTGACCCACCTGCTGATGACTCCGGGTGCGCTGGCCTCGGTGAACCCGGCCGGACTCGACGATCTCCGCGTCGTCGCGGTGGGCGGCGAGGCGTGCCCGCCGGAGCTGGTGGAGCGCTGGGCGCCGGGACGCCTGTTCGTCAACGTGTACGGCCCCACCGAAGCGCTGGTCTGGTCCAACTGGATCGCCGTGGAGGCGGGGCAGCGAGTCACGATCGGTGCGCCGCGTGCCGGTTTCGGGGCAGTGGTGCTCGACGCGAACCTGCGGCCGGTGGCCGCGGGCGTGGTCGGCGAGCTGTACCTGATGGGGCCGGGTCTGGCGCGCGGTTATCACCGGCGCCCGAGTCTGACCGCCGAGCGGTTCGTGCCGAATCCGTTCGGAGAGCCGGGTGACCGCATGTACCGCACCGGCGACGTGGTCCGTTGGATTCCGGGCGGCGAGCTGAGCGGAGACGAGTGGGTGCTCGACTACGTCGGGCGGTCCGACTTCCAGGTCAAGATCCGAGGGTTCCGCATCGAGCTCGGCGAGATCGAGTCCGCGCTGAGCGCGCACCCGAGCGTCGACTTCGCACACGTCATCGGCGTTCCCGGACCGGGCGGACAGACCGTGCTGGCCGCCTACGTCCTGCCCGTGGAGGGGGCGGCGGTGGATCCCGACGCCCTGTCCGAGTTCGTCGCCCGCACGCTGCCCGCGTACATGGTTCCGGCGGCGGTGGTCGCGATCGATCACGTGCCGCTGACCGGTGCGGGCAAGATCGACCGGAAGGCTCTGCCGGTGCCGGAGTTCGCCGAACGTGCGCCGTACGTCCCGCCGTCCACGGACGAGGAGCGGATGCTGGTGGACGTGTTCGAGCGGGTGCTGGGCACCACCGACGTCGGAATCGACGACGGCTTCTTCGATCTGGGCGGTCATTCGTTGCTCGCGACCAGGCTCGTCGGTCTGATCAGCGACGAACTCGGCCTGCGGGTGCCGATGCAGTGGATGTTCGCCGATGCGACACCGCGCCGGATCGCCGAACGGCTCTCGGAGCTCGGCGCCGAGGACACCGGTGACGATCTGCAGGTGCTGCTCCCGCTCCGGACCGAGGGCCGGGCCGCCCCGCTGTTCTGCGTCCATCCGTTCATCGGCCTGTCGTGGTCGTACGGCGGGCTGACCGGATACCTCCCCGACCGTCCGGTGTACGGCATCCAGTCGCCGGTGCTGTCCGGCGGTGAGATGCCGCAGACCGTGGAAGAGGTGGCGGCGCTGTACCTGGCGAAGATCCGCGAGGTGCAGCCGGAGGGTCCGTACCACCTGCTCGGCTGGTCGCTCGGCGGTGTCATCGCGCACGCGATGGCCGTCGCACTGCGGGCCGACGGTCAGCAGGTGGCGACCCTGGCGATGCTCGACAGCCACCTGTCGCTGTCGGAGGTCGGTGAGGCAGCCGCCGCGGACAACATGGGCGAGGTGCTCGCCGGACTCGGCTTCGATTCGTCAATGCTCGCCGGACTCGAGGGTGTCAGCACCGAGCGGTTGTTCGAACTGCTTCCGCAGATGCCGGGCCTGCCGCCCTCATTGGTCGGCAAGGACCTGCGGGCGATGCTGCCGGACACCGATCTGGTGGCGCGGCAGATCGAGTCGTACCGCCCGCAGCTCTTCGACGGCCGCGTGGACTACTTCGCCGCGCGTCAGGGCCGGCTGCGGCGGGACGATCCGAGCGAGGACTGGACCGATGCGGCCGAGGCGATCGTGGTCTTCGACGTGGACGCGAGCCACAACGACATGACCACACCGCACGCGCTGGCACAGATCGGGCCCATCCTGGCACGGCTGCTGGAGGGACGCCCGTGAGACGAGTCCGCCGGGGATCGTGACCCGATCCCCGGCGGCGCCGCTCGGATTCAGACGCGGGCGGTGTCGCTCGGGTCGTCGCTTCGGAAGATCCGGCGGAACGACATCGTCCCGGTCTTCGCGTCGTACGCGCGGGTCGGCAGCCAGGTGAACAGGTGCAGGACCCGGTTGTTCAGCACCTGCAGGCGGCTCTTGCGGGCTTCGCCGTGCAGCCCGTGGATGCGGTAGGTCTCCGGCAACTGCCGCATGTACCGGCCGTACGAACGCGGGCTGCTGCGGAAACGGCGCGCCGAGCTGTCGGCGGCCATGCCGACGATGAAGGCGATCCGGTAGCCGGCCTCCCGGCAGCACAGCGACAGATCCAAGTCCTCGTACACGTCCGGGCGGTCGGAGACGGCGTCCCGGATCGTGGGCCACACCGCGGTGCGCAGAACGCTGTTGCCGCCGGTGGCCATGTGCAGACCGACGATTCCGCGCGGGTCGTCGGACTTGGCCCGCACCCGCGCGATGAGCCGCTGATTCGACTTCTCGAAGGTCTTCTTGAACGGAGAGTCGAACGGGGTGAGGGGGTCGGTGGCGAGCACCACGTCGTCGGGCATGTCGGCGACGAACTCCCGGATGGAGCGGGCCCAGCCGGGGTGCGGAACCGTGTCGGCGTCCAGGCGCGCCGTCAGTTCACTCGTCGAGGCCTCGAATCCGGCGTTGCGCGCGAATATCAGTCCGGGGCGGGTCTCGCTGACCAGACGGATCCGCGGCTCCCGCGCGCTGCACTCGCTGACGATCTCGGCGGTGCGGTCGGTCGAACCGTTGTCGACCACGATGATCTCGTTGAGGTCCTCGATCTGTTCGCAGAGACGGGTCAGCGTCTGCGCGATCGAATCCTCCTCGTTGAGCGCCGGAACCATGACGGAGAGAGTTGGGTGAGTCACAAAGCCGAACCCTACCGCCCAATGCGGACAGTTCGGAGTTTGTCGGCGGACACATCTGGGTGTGTCGGCGTTTCAGATGAATCTGCGATCAGATCCGTCGAATCGGACACGCTACCCGCCCCAAGTCGTGTGTGATCTATATCGCAGACTCAACACTCGCGATGTGGATCGGAAGCTGTAACAGAATGATCGGGGTCGGCCGATAGTCCGTTCAGCTGACAGATTGAAGGCGCCGCTCTTCAACGCCCGTGCCGTGGTACGCGTTGAGCCAGCGGATGGCCGAAGAGACGATGCGAAGGTCCTCATGGGGCCCGACGGTGCGGAGGCGATAGGGGAGAAGGTTCATGAGCGCGGCGAACAGCGCGGCGTTCGCCGAGTGGTCGGAGTAACCGCCGGCCTCGAGGCGGCAAGCGATCTCGTCCGCGAGTTCGGCATAGGTGACCGGCTTGCCCGCGAGGCGGACGGCGACGAGCCGCGGCATCGTGATGCTGCGGTCTTCGATGCGTTCGAGCAGATCGCTACTCATGGTGATCACCTGTACTTCTCTAGCTGCCGCTGTGGTCGTGCGTTTGAATGAGTATGTCCTGCTGACAACGGTCCGCGATAGGGGTTAGTTCCCAGAACTGCTCGCGATCGGTCCGAACGTATGTGCAGGCGGTCCGGTTTGCCGCTGTTTTTGCAGGTGAGCGCGGTGCTGCGGGGCCTCTGTGGCCAAAGTTGCAATTGTTTAACAAAGCACATCGCAGCGCGCGCCCGGCATGTTTTTGCGGAATCGGCCGCCGGGCTGCGATTATCGTCAGGTGTGACCGGTTGACTGGCCGGAGGATGAGGCCCGCCGGGCTCTGCTGTGTGGGCCGCCGCACCGGACTGCGGCGGCCGGAAGGAATGAGTGATGACCAACCCGTTCGACGATGAAGACGGCCGGTTCTACGTTCTGGTGAACGCGGAGAACCAGCATTCGCTGTGGCCGACGTTCGCGGACATCCCGGCCGGCTGGACCAAGGTGTTCGGCGAGGACAGTCGAGAAGCGTGCCTGGAGTACGTGGAGAAGAACTGGACCGACTTGCGCCCGCAGAGTCTGATCGACGCGATGGAAGCAGACCAGAAGAACGCCTGACCGGCCCGTTCGGGCGACGTTTCACGCTTGGGGAAACCGCGGTCTCGCCGGGTCGGGAGAGGGAGCGATGCCGGCTAGTCGATCGGTGCCGTCGGTGTCGGCGCGGATGCAGGCGACCGGCACCACCGTATTCGGCTTCACCTATCTCGGTATCTTCTTCCTCGCGCCCGGCGATCTCGACCGCTACTTCGCGCTCACCGGCCACTGGTGGCGGTGGCTGGGCATCGCCGTCGTCCTGGCTTCCGCGCTCGCCGTCGTCGCCGTCGGGGTCACCCGCCGGATCGATCGGCTCGAACCGGTGGCCGTCGGCTGTGCCCTCGCCTTCCTCGCGCTGATCGCCGCCTGGTTCGCCGGGTGGGACGGGCACGTGGGCCAGGTTCCGGCGAACGGGTTCGATCACGGCATCGTCTTCATCCCCCAGATCGCGAGCTGCCTGCTGGTGTTGTGCGGCAGGCTCGGCTTCGCGGTCGCGAACCTCGTGGTCGCCGGCGGGCTCAGCCTTCTCGTCGCCTCGATCGCCTCGGGAGGCGTGGCCTGGGTGGACCTCGCCGCGGGACTGTGGGTTCTGGCCCTCGCCGGAATCTATCTGGGCATCTGCTGGGCGGTGATGAGCGCAGCGCACCGGTTCGACGAACAGCGGCAGGAGGCGGCCGCGCGAGCCGTGGCACTGCTGCGGAGCAACGTCCGCGACGCCGAACGGCGCCGGATCGACGCGATGGTGCACGACCGCCTCATCGCGCTCCTGACGGCTCTGCGACCCGGGCCGCTGTCCGTGGGCTTTCGGCAGAACATCTCGGGTGTGCTCGACGAACTCGCGAACTGGTCGACCGAGGTGGAGCCGGGCGCGGAGCGGATCCGGGCGACCGAGTTCCTGCAGCGACTGCGTCTGTCCGTCGACGATCTCGGTTCCGGGGTCGAGGTGGAAGCCGTGGTCTCCGCTCCGCCGGGCACCGAGTTCCCGGCCGCGGCGGCCGACACCGTGATCGAAGCGGTCGGGGAAGCGGTACGCAACTTCCATCGGCACGCCGGCCCCGAGGCGTCCGGCGCCGTGCTCTGCGGCGTGGGGCCCGACCGGATCAGCGCGGTGGTCGTGGACGACGGAGTCGGATTCGACCCGGAGGCGATTCCTGCGCACCGCATCGGGGTGGCCCTCGGGATTCTGGAACGGATGCGCCAGCTCGACGGCGGCACCAGCCGGGTGGTCAGTGCTCCGGGCGCCGGAACCCGAGTGGAACTCGGCTGGGCCGATCCGGGCGCTGACCGGTGAGCGCCGCTGTGGAGCCCAGAAGAACGATCACCGAACCTGCGGTGCGTCGTGCACCGATGGTGGTGGTGTTGGCCGGATACCTCGTTGCGCTGGGCATTCTGATGGCGGTCCGCGGTGCGGTGGAACCGCGGGGCTTTGCGTACTGGGTCGGCGCCGGCTGCGGGCTGGCGCTCTACACCGCGGCTTTCGCGGTGACGCTCTCTCCGCCCCCGGGGCGATTCGGCCGTAGCCCGGCACTGGTGGCCATCGGTCTGACGCTGGTGGCGCAGGCGGTGGTGTGGGTGGCCGTCGCGGCCGACGGTGTCACCGACGCCCACGCATACCTGCCGATGTTCGTCACGGCCTTCGTGCTGGAGACACTGCTGGTGTTCCGCAGCCGGGCCGTGATCGCCTGGGTGGGTGCACTGAGCGGCATCGCCCTCGGTCTGGTGCTCGGCGCGGTCACCGGCGCGACCCACTGGTGGAGCACCGTCCAGACCACGACGGCGGTGCTCCTCGCCGCAGCCACGGCGGCCACGGCGATGCTGTCGCCGCTGTTCCGGGAACTCGACGCGCTGGCCGCCAGACACGAGCGCGCCTCCGACGAGGAGGGCGCGGGGAAGGCTGCGCTGCTGGCACGTGAGGAGCGGATCGCGCGGATCGACGGGAGGGTGCGTCCGCTGCTGGAGAACGTGCTCGACGCCGATCAGGTCACCGGAGCCGACGTCCGGACCGCACGGCTGATCGAGGCCCTCCTGCGCGATGGCATCCGAGCGCCGTCATTCGACACCTCCGAGGTCCGCAGGGCGGTGTGGCGCGCGAGAGACCGCGGCGTGTCGGTGACCCTGCTCGACGACGGCGGCCTGAGCGAGGTGACCGTCGACGAAGCCGCAGTGATCCTGGCGCAGGTCTCGACGGTCCTGTGCGCCGAACTCGACGCATTATCCGAAGGCGAGGTGGTGGCCCGCGTGGCGCCGCCCGGCCGCTGCCCGGTGGCATCGGTGACGGTGGCGCACGGCGGCACTCGGCGGCGGGTCGAGTTCAGCGGCGGACGCACCCGGGTGGTGGAGTCGTGAACGAACTCCGGATGCGGCGCGGCGCCGCGGTCTGCATGGCGATCACATCGCTGCTCGTGCCGACCCTGATGCTCGCGTACTACGACCAGGTGGTGGTCCTGGTGGAGGTGTGGTGGCTCCCGGTCAGCATCTCGCTCGTCGGCGGATCGGCGACGGCCCTGCTCCTGGACGCGTCGTTCGGGAACGGGCGCCGCGTAGGTCCGCTCTCCCTGCTCCTCGGCGTCGCCAATGCGGCCGCCGTGGTGCTGTGGCTCGTCGCGTGGAAAGGCGGTGCGGCGCCGTCGACGTACGGGTCGCCGCCGATCTGGCCCGCCAACACCGTGGTCCTGCCCGCCGTGGTGATGGCGACGGTGTACCGGCCCCGGGTGACGGTGACGTACACGGCATTCGTGCTGATCCTGCTCGCGACCGCGCAGCAGTACGTGAAGCAGGGGCAACTCGGCACCATCGGCTATGCGAACTCGTTGCTGACCGCCACACTGGTCGGTGTGTTCCTCACGGTGGAGTACTCGATGATGCGTGCGCTGCGCGAGACCGATGCGCGCCGGGACCGAATCCTGGCGGCGAGTGCGAATGCCGCGAGTCGAGCCGCCCGGACGGCTGAGCGAGAGCGGCTCGACGCGGTGGTGCGCGACGGAGTGGTCGCGATGCTCAGACTGGTGTCGGAGAACCCGGCCGACGCCGAGACGAGGAGGGAGGCGGCCACGGCGCTCGCCGACCTCGACGGCCGTTCGGCCCTCTACCGGCCGCCCCTGCACGTCTCGGCTCGCGAGTCGGTCCTCCGGCTGCGAGAGGCGGTGAACGCGATCGGCGACGACACGATGATCGACCTCCGGGTCGACGATCCGGAGATCGAGTACCCGCACGTGCTCGTCGAGTCACTCGTCGACGCGGCCGCCGAAGCGGTCGCCAACGCGGTCACCCATGCCGGGCCGGGATCCTCGCGCGCACTCGTCGGTGTCTTCGACGCACACCTCATCCGTCTCCGGATCGTCGACGACGGCGTCGGCTTCGATCCGGACCGCGTGCCGCCCGACCGTGCGGGCATCGAACTCGGAATCCTCCGCCGCATGCGCGAACAGCCCGGCGGCGGCGCCTGGATCGATTCCTCGGCGTCCGACGGAACGATGGTGTCGCTGGAATGGCGCAGGCCGTGACCGCGACGGTCCGCCGCGCCCCGCACCCGTCCGGCGACGCGCGGCCCGGCCGGGGACCGGAGACCATGGCGGAGATGCTCGGTCTCGGCCGCCCCGGACTGCGGGTGGCCGTGGGAGCGGTGATGGTCGCGTACGTGGTGGTGGAACTGTTCCTGCCACGGCTCGACCTCAGCTTCGCACAGCTCACTGCGATGGTCGTCGGATCGATCGGTCTGGCCGCATCGTTGTGTCTGGCGACCTGCGGTGTGGACGACCCGCTGTCGCGGCCGGCGGCGATCGTCGTGGTCTGTCTCGGCGCGGCCTCGGGCGCGGTGGTGTGGTGGTCGATTCCGGTGGGACCGGCCAACTGGGTGCGCCCCAGCGCGCCGATGATCGCGTACGCGGTCGCGATGTGTCTGCTGATCGTGCGCGGCCGGGCGAGGTGGGCGTGGTTGGGGTTCGTGCTGGTGATCGGACTGTCGTGCGTGGCGGTGGCGGCGTGGGGCTGGCGTCCGGGCACGGCGGTCCCGGTGGCGCTGCGCATGCTCGCGGCGATGGTGCCGGCCTCGCTGATGATGCTCTACGTCCGGCCGCTGCTGGCGTTCGCCCGCGTGCTCGACCGCCGCGAGGTCGCGGCCGTCCAAGCGAGCGCTGCGCACGAGGCGACGCTGATTCAGCGGCGCGCGCAGCTCGACGCCCTCAACGAGGAGGTCCGGCCCTTTCTGGAACGACTCTCCGTCGGTGACGGGTTCTCGCCCGGCGAGGTGATGCGGGCGCGACTGGTGGAGGCCGAGCTGAGGGATGAGGTCCGCGGCCGCGGCTGGATGTCGCAGCCCGTGCGGGACGCCGCGGCGGCGGCGCGGGAGCGCGGTGTCGATGTCAGGCTGTTCGACGACCGGCGGGTCGACGCGCGGGGCGGGGTCGCCGACGGCCCCCTCCACGCCGAACTCGTCGCGGTGCTCACCCGGGCGCGGCGGGGCGGGGTGACCGCCCGTCTGCTTCCTGCCGGCCGGGACGTGGTGGCGTCCATCGGCGAATCCGACGGCACCCGCACGCGGCGGCGCGTGTGCGCGGTCTCGACCGCCGGTGAACTGGCCTGGAGAGACGACACCGGCGGCGCATCCTCGGACTGAGGAGCGCCGCCGGTGCGGAGACTGAGTCGAGATCCCCGGTCAGTGCTTGGGCATCATCGAGGTCAGCGTGGTGACCGAGGCGCCGGCCAGCTTCCACTGTCCGTCCTGCTTCACCATCGCGAGCTGGATGTCGACCGGTTCCGGAGCGTGCGGCGACTTGACGGCGGTCACGGCCACCGCCTTGTTCTCACCGTCGGCCTTGACCGACTTCACGGTGTAGGCGTCGGGGGTGTAGCCGGCCGGACCGGAGGCCTTGGCGAAGGCGTTGAGCGCCTCGGCCGACCCGGGAGTCGAGGTGTCGACGACCTTGGAGAGGTCGTCGATCGAGGTGTTGCCGTCGACCGCGGTCCGGATGATCTCCTGTGCCTTGGCGTTGTCGAGGCCTTCGACACCGGCCATGGCGCTCGATTCGACGCTCGCCGACTGCGAAGCGGAGGCGGTGCTCGCGGTGTCGTCGTCGGAGTTCGAGCATGCCGCCAGCAGTGCGGTGGTGGCGGCGACGGCCGCGAGCGCGGCGGCGGGGCGACGGAGGTTTCGGATGGCGGTCATGGCTCTCCTAGTGGTCAGACGGGATTATTTAGGCAAGCCTAACAGCAGATGTCGCCGTCAGGGTGCCGGGGTGAGCACGGTCGCATCGTCGAAGGTCATCGACAGGTCGGCCACCGACGACGCCATCAGCGCGCGCCGGGACAGATCCAGGCGCCGCAGTTCGTCCGCGATCGGGTGGTCGCCCAGCGTCAGGCGCGCGCCACCCAGTCGGGTCCTGGTTCCCGAGGTGGAGGTCAGACGCCACGGGGTCCGGCGCGCGACGCCGTCGAGTTGCGAATACGCCTGCAGAACGGTGTCGCGCGCGCTGTCGGGAACCGGGACGCAACGGCTCACGGTGAGGTCGGCGATGAGCCTGCCGTCCTGGCTGACGCGTCCGTGCTTCACCGCCGAGTCGTGGTCGACCTCGAAATCGGCGAGGATCTTCGGGAAGCCCCAGATCCCGCGGCCGGCCGCCAGAGTGAACTCGCCGTCCACCGGCAGATCGTGGATCAACGCATGGGCGTCGGCCGACGCCAGGGATCGCATCGCGGACAGCGCCGAGGCCTGCCGCCCGGGCGGCTGCATGAGGAAGCAGACGCCGAACTCGTTGTACGGCCCGAGGTCGCCGTCCCGGTAGTCGACGAAGACGAGCATGCACAGTGCTCGTCCGCGGCGCACCTGCAACGGTGCCAGGTCCAGGTCGCCGCGGCGGCGGACGGCGGCGCGCACGGCTTCGGTGTCGGCGGTGAACCCGGCGACGAAGCAGCGTGCCGACCGGATCCGTACGGGCATCTCGACGTCGACGCCCAGAACGTCGTGAACTCGCATGTCAGTCATCTGTCTCACGCTACGTCGTGAGTCTGGCGTTGCGGGTGAGTTCCCTGGTGAAGGAGATGGCGCATGTCACGGACTTTGGTCCCCCGAACGAAGGAACACCGAGATCTTGTCGGAGGCGTTCGATACTTTGAAGACGTCCGAGATGTTCGTATCGGACAGGGGATGGGGAGATGACGAAGCACATGGACGACGACGGCGGTCCGCGGACGCCCGAGTCCGGGATCGTTCGCGTCGGGATGGTCGACGACCACCAGTCGCCGGTATGGGGGATCGAAAGGATTCTGGAGCGTCAGGACGACCTCGAACTCGTCGGCTCCGCACCCACCGTGGCCGAGCTCCTGGACAAGGCGACGGATCTCGACGTCGTGATCCTCGACCTGCGTCTCAATGACGGAACCACCCCGCGGGAGAACGTCAGCACGCTCGCCGATCACGGCATCGTGACGGTCGTCTACACCTCCGGTGAGCATCCGGACCTGCTGCGCTCGGCTGCCCGCGCGGGGACGCTCGCGGTGGTTCTCAAGTCCGCCTCCGAGGAGGAGATCCTCGCCGCGATCCGCGCCGCGGCCGGCGGCGAGGAAGTGCTGACCACCGAGTGGGCGGCCGCCATCGACGGTGACCCGAACCTCGATGCCGTCGACCTGAGTCCGCAGCTGCAACGAGTGCTGACGCTGTATGCGTCCGGCGGGACGTCGGTCAGCGTCGGACAGGAGTTGGGTGTCACCCCGGACACGGTCAACGAGTACCTGAAGCGGATCCGGCAGAAGTACGCCGATGCGGGCCGTCCCACGCGCACCAAACTCGACCTGTTCAAACGTGCGGTCGAAGACGGCTGGCTCCCGATGCCGCTCCGGGACTCCTGAGGGGCCTTCTCCGCTGCTCACATGCCGTGCGTCACAGCGCGCGGAACGCCCGAAGATGTCCCTATTTCTGGGTCTACCGGGGCGGCGACGCCGTTCGTAACGTTGATTGTGAGCCTGGGCGATTCCTGTTCAGGTGCCAACCACAGCCGGTCGGGGATTTGACAGGAGGATCGCCTGTGAGCGTTGCCGAACTCGAGGTCGGAATCAACGATGGGCGGGTGCCCCGCATGACGGCGCCGGTGGTCGATGCAGCAGTACTGCCGCATCTGGTCGTCGCACCTCCGTCGCGACCCGCACTGTCGACACGTGAGGTCGAAGTGCTCCTCGCGTGGATGGCGGCGGAGTCGAAAGAGGACGCCGCGAACAAACTCTTCATCTCTCAGTCGACCGTGAGCACGCATATTTCGCGGATTCGTGCCAAGTACGCGGCCGTCGGCCGCCCGGCACCGACGAAAGCGCACCTTCTCGCTCGCGCATTGCAGGACGGGTATACGACACTAGAGGAGTGGTGACCCGGACTTTCATCAGAAGTCGCCGCCCGCTGTCCGGATCTCCGGACGGCGGGCGGCGACATTCGATGGGAACGGTTCTCGGCGGCGACCCTCAGCGTGACCGCGTCCGAACCTCCCTGGCCAGGTTCGTCGGAATCGGCTATCTCATCTACGCGGTGATCGCGCTGCCGCAGATGGCGTCTGAAGCCGATGGACGGCTGCCGCAGTGGTACCCGGTGGCCGCCGCCCTGCTCGCCTTCGGCCCGGGCTTCGCACTGTTGGCGGCCTCGCTGGTGAGAGCCTGGCATCGCGGCATCGCGGCCCTTGCACTCTCGTGCGCGATCGGCCTGTTCGCCGCGGCGGTGCTGTGGCTGGCGCTGTGCCGCGCCGAGACACAGAGCCCGGCGTTCTGGATCCTCGACTTCGCCGGCCTGGTGGGCATGGCAGCGGTCCTGGTGCGGCCGGTCCGCGAGGCGATCGCACTGCTGGCCGTCGCCAAGCTTCTGGGTGCGATGGTCGCGGTCTGGTACGTCACCGGCGCCGATGTGTGGTCGGCGGTGGAGGAGGCGCTCTTCGGGATCGTGTTCACGTCGGTGTGTGTTCTGTTGGCCCATCGGGTGCTGCGGCTCGGCGCGGAACTCGACGAGTCCCGATCGAAAGCCGAATCGGCAGTCGCTCAGGGAGTGGCAGAGGTGGAGGCGGCGCGGGTCGACGCCCTCATTCACGACTATGTGCTCTCGACCTTCGTGGCGGTGGCGGCCGACCGGGACGACCCACGAGTGGCCGACCAGGCCGCCGGTGCACTCGAGGCGCTGGACCGGCTGGCCGATGAAGCGGGAACGCCCGACGACGTGGGCGCCAGGGAGGCGGTGGCCCGGCTGCGGGCGGTGATCGCGCGGATCGACGGCGATCTGCCGGTGACGGTCGAGATCGACGACCACGCGATCGCCTGTCCCGACACGGTGATCTCGGCGTTGGCCGAGGCAGCCGCCGAGGCCGTGCGTAACAGCGTCGTCCACGCCGGCGCCGCGGCTGCGACGGCGGTGTTCATCGGAATCGGGCCCGACCTGATCCAGATCGTGGTGACCGACGACGGGGTGGGCTTCGATCCCGAATCGGTGTCGGCGGACCGCCTCGGGCTGGCGCTGAGCATCCGCCATCGCGTCGGCGCGCTCCGCGGTGGAGAGGCCGTCGTCGTCAGCAGGCCGGGACAGGGCTGCACTGTCCGTCTGCGCTGGTCACCGGCGGCGGTGAGCGTCGGATGACCGCGCCGGATCGGGTTGCGGCAGACCGCGCCGCCCAGCAGGGGAGTGCCGACGTCGCGACCGTGCTCGGTCTGCGGAGCCGGGGCGCGGCGCTGGTGGTGGCCTGTGCTTGGACGGCGTTCGCCGCACTCGGTCTGGCCAGCGGCGACGTGCGGGCGCCGGCCGCGTATGTCGGCGGGTTCGTGATCCTGGGCGCCGGCTGGGTCGCCGGACTGCGCTCGCCGTCCGACCCGATGCGGCCGTGGCACGCGGTCGCCGTGGCGGCGTCCGGCGTGGCCGCGTCCGGGCTGTCCGTCTGGGCGGCCGAGGTGAGCGACCGTGCGGCAGTCTTGTCACTCGGCGGCGCCGTGGCATTGACGTCGCTGGTCCTCGCGGTGCGCGGGCAGATCGCGATCGCGTGGGCGGGCGGACTCCTGGGCGTGCTCGCCACGGCCGTGGCGGCCCAGGCTCGCGACATCGACTTCGTGACGGCGGCGCAGATCGCGGTGCCCGGGAACATCGGGATACTGGCAGCGGCCACCTTCTTCGCGATGATCATCCGGCCACGCGTCCGGCAGATCAGTGCCATGCGCAGGCTGCGAGAACGGGGCCTGCGAGAACGGGGCCTGGGGGAACGGGGCGGGGCGGACGGGGAGCCCCTGGCGGTCCGCGGCGACCGCATCCGACAGCTGCAGGACGGGGTGCGGCCGCTGCTCGAGCGCATCGCCTCGGGTGAACCGCTGACCGACCGGGAAGTGGCGATGTGTCTGCTCGTGGAGGCCGGCTTGCGCGACCGCATCCGGGCTCCGGGGCTCGATGTCCCCGAACTGGCCGAGGCCGCGTGGCAGGCGCGAGCACGCGGCGTCCGCGTGCTGCTGCTGGACGACCGGAAGGCAGCCCCGGTCCTCGACAGCACCGTGCTGCACGACGTCCGGCAGGCCGCCGTCGGGGTGCTGACGGGGGCGCGCGCCGGCGCGCAGGTCACGGTGCGGCTCCTGCCCGAGCGGCGAGACCGGTACGCCACGATCGCCGTCGCCGAGGACGGTTCCGCCCGCAGGATCGACTTTCCACCGGAGCCCGCCGAAGGCGGACGGCCGGCACGGTGAGCACTCGCAGGCGAGGTTTCCCCAGGTCCCGGCGCTGAACTGATTTGGCTGCAGCAGGGGGATCGGCCTACACTAGAGCGGTTGCCTGCGGCGTGTGCGCCGCGAGTCGAGCCGCGAACCCACTGCGGCGTCCTCCGGAATCCGGGGAACGCCCAGGCAGGCGCGGGTTTCGATGGTGACAGACCGTGTGCGTCGGGTCGGAAATCCGGCGGACATAAGTATCCAGGTCAAGGAGACTACGCAGTGATTCAGCAGGAATCGCGGCTGCGCGTGGCCGACAACACCGGTGCGAAGGAGATCCTCTGCATCCGTGTTCTCGGTGGATCGTCGCGGCGCTACGCCGGCGTGGGTGACGTCATCGTCGCCACCGTCAAGGACGCCATCCCCGGCGGAAACATCAAGAAGGGTGAGGTCGTCAAGGCCGTCATCGTGCGCACCGTCAAGGAGCGCCGTCGCCCGGACGGCTCGTACATCAAGTTCGATGAGAACGCGGCCGTCATCCTCAAGAACGAGAGCGACCCGCGCGGTACCCGCATCTTCGGCCCGGTCGGCCGCGAGCTGCGTGACAAGCGCTTCATGAAGATCGTTTCGCTCGCACCGGAGGTGATCTGACCCATGAAGATCCATAAGGGTGACACCGTCATCGTCATCGCGGGCAAGGACAAGGGCGCCAAGGGCAAGGTCATCGAGGCCTACCCGAAGCGCGAGCGCGTGCTCGTCGAGGGCGTCAACCGCATCAAGAAGCACACCAGCGCCTCGGCGAACGAGCGCGGTGCGGAGTCCGGCGGCATCGTGACGCAGGAGGCTCCGATCCACGTCTCGAACGTGATGATCGTCGACGCCGACGGCAACCCGACCCGCGTCGGTTACCGCCGCGACGAGGAGACCGGCAAGAACGTCCGCATCTCCCGCAAGACCGGGAAGGACATCTGATATGACCACTTCTGAGAAGGTCCAGCCTCGCCTGAAGCTCAAGTACCGCGAGGAGATCAAGGGCAAGCTGAACGAAGAGTTCAACTACGCCAACGTCATGCAGATCCCCGGCGTCGTCAAGGTCGTCGTGAACATGGGTGTCGGCGACGCCGCCCGTGACGCCAAGCTGATCAACGGTGCCGTCGCCGACCTGGCGCTCATCACCGGTCAGGCTCCGGAGATCCGCCGCGCCCGCAAGTCCATCGCGCAGTTCAAGCTGCGTGAGGGCATGCCGATCGGTGCGCGCGTCACCCTCCGCGGCGACCGCATGTGGGAGTTCCTCGATCGCCTCGTGTCGATCGCCCTCCCGCGTATCCGCGACTTCCGCGGTCTGAGCGACCGCCAGTTCGACGGCAACGGCAACTACACCTTCGGCCTCAACGAGCAGTCGATGTTCCACGAGATCAACATCGACTCGATCGACCGGCCGCGTGGCATGGACATCACGGTCGTCACCTCGGCCACCACGGACGACGAAGGCCGTGCGCTGCTTCGCGCTCTGGGCTTCCCGTTCAAGAGCAACGACGCAGCCGCGAACTGAGATAGGGACAACTGAGATGGCAAAGAAGGCTCTGGTCAACAAGGCCAACAAGAAGCCCAAGTTCGCAGTCCGGGGTTACACCCGCTGCAACAAGTGCGGACGCCCGCACTCGGTGTACCGCAAGTTCGGCCTGTGCCGCGTCTGCTTCCGCGACATGGCGCACGCCGGCGAGCTGCCGGGTGTGCAGAAGTCCAGCTGGTGACTTCCCGCCGATAGGCATGTGACGAGGACCCGTCTCCTTCAAGGAGGCGGGTCCTCGTCCGTTCTGCGGCGCGGCCGAGGGTGAATGTCCGCTGCCGTGCCCGCGCGAGTGGCAGGATTCGACGCATGTGCTTCAGCGCGACTGCGAGTTTCGTGGGCGCCGGTGTGATCACCGCGGTGGGCGCCACCACCCTGTGCCTGGTCCGGGATGTGCGGCAGCTGCCCTTCGCGGCGCTGCCGTTGCTCTTCGGGGTGCATCAGGCGCTGGAGGGATGGACCTGGCTGGCGCTCGGCGACCGCAGCGAGGCGCTGCTCTCCGGCGCAGGCGTGCACATGTGGGTGATGTTCGCGTGGGCCGTGCTGCCTGCCTACATCCCGTGGGCCGTGTGGCTGATGGAATCGGAGCCACACCGGCGCCGGTTGCAGACGGTTCCGCTGGGAGTCGGCGCGGTGCTCGCGGTGTACATGCTGTATCTCGCGATCCAGCCCGGTATCAGCGTCGCGGTGGTCGACGGCAACCTCGACTACCGGCTCGGCGTCCCGTTCAGTGCTGCCTGGCTGGCCGTTCCCTATGTGTTCGCCACCTGCGTCGCGCCGATGTCGAGCTCGCACCGCTACGTCGTCGCGATGGGAGCGGGCAATCTCGTCGCGATGAGCGTCGCCGCGGTGATGAACGCCGCGGGATACGCCTCGATCTGGTGCACCTTCGCCGCATTCCTCAGCTTGATCGTGTTCGCACACTTCGCGGTGGAACAGCGGAACCGCACGCTCGCCGCGTAGCGTCCAGACACCGATGGCCCCACCGTGTTCGGCGAGGCCATCGGGTTCGGGACGGGATGCGGCGCATCCGTGGTTCACAGGGTCCGGCGGATGTCGGATGAGTCCGATCTCGCAGCCGGTCCGGTCAGGTGCACTGACAGCGTACGGCGCGTCGGCTCCGACCGCAGGCTAATGCGATTCGGACGTGGTGCGCTTGCGCCCGGCGAGCAGGTACACGGTCGGCAGGAGCCCCGCGGAGTTCACTCCGCCGAGCACCACGGTCCAGACCAGTTTCGGGCCGTTGACCTGGTTCTTGTCGCGTGACCGCAGATCGCGGATCGCCCAGACGCGCAGGCCCGCGTCGACCGCGGCCATCGAGATGATCCCCGCACGTGCGGCGGGTGAGAGTTCGGCCCACTTCTTCCTCATGTCTCCAGTCTGCCAGGCTCCGCGGACCCGCGGAGCCGGCGACGGGGATTCCGCTGCTCACCAGGCACGGTGCCTGCGCTAGATTCACCTCGGGCTGATCGGGCCTCGGACGCCTCACGCGTCTGCCGCATGCAGGTCGAAGACGGACTCGGAGGTGGTCGATGTCGGTGTGGCTGTCCTCGAACCTCGACAACGCCGCGTCGCTGGTCCACCACGGCGGCGAACTGGCGGGGATCGTGGCCTTCGCGGCATCCGGTGCGCTGCTGTCCGTGCGGCGCGACCTCGACGTCGTGGGCATCGTGCTGCTGGCCGCGGCGACCGCGCTCGGCGGAGGCATCATCCGCGACGTGATCATCGGGAAGACGCCTCCGACGGCCTTCACCGACCTGCGTCTGGTGGCAGTGGCCGTCGCGACCGCGCTCGTGATCTTCGTGTGGCACCCGCCGGCCCGGCTGACCCGATGGCCGCTGGAGGTGGCCGATGCGGTGGGTCTCGGCCTGTTCGCGGTCACCGGCACCGTGACCGCCTACGAGCACGGGCTCAGCGCGCCCAGCGCGGCGATGCTCGGTCTGACGACGGCGATCGGCGGCGGCATCATCCGGGACGTGCTCTCCGGATCGGTGCCCGCGGTGCTGCGGTCCAACGAGCATCTCTACGCGATTCCGTCGCTGGTCGGCGCGGCGGTGACGGCGCTGCTGCTGCACCTCGGCGTCTATCGGCCGTGGGTGGGGTTGCTGTGCGCGGCGCTGGTGACCGTGGTCCGTCTGGCGTCGCTGCGCTACGGCTGGCACGGTCCGCGCCCCTGGTACACCAAGACGGCGCGGCGGGACGATCGATGAGCACCGGAATGAAACGGCCGTGCGGTTCACGCCGCGGCACCGGACGTGGCACGCTCGAAGGTGTGGATTCCAAGCAGAAGCGCGCGACGGTGATCACCGTCTCCGACCGGTCGTTCGCCGGCGAACGCGAGGACGTCTCCGGTCCGCTGGCGGCCGATCTCCTCGGGGAGGCGGGCTGGAGCGCCGAGGTGATCGTCGTCCCCGACGATCGCGACGCGATCTCGAGTGTGATCGTCGAAGTGGTGGAGGCCGGTTCGGGTCTGGTCGTCACGACCGGCGGCACCGGCGTCTCGCCCCGCGATGTGACGCCCGAGGCCACGGCACCGCTGCTGACGCGTGAACTGCCCGGCGTGGCAGAGGAGATCCGGCGGGTCGGCATCGCGGCGCTGCCGCACGCGATGCTCTCCAGGGGCGTCGCGGGCATGCGGCGCGGTTCCCTCGTGGTGAATCTGGCGGGGTCGACCGGCGCGGTGCGCGACGGTGTCCCCGTGATCGTGCAGATCGCCGAGCACGCCGTCGCTCAGGCCGCCGGAGGCGATCACCGATGATCGTCCTCGCCCGGATCAGTGACGTCGACCTCGACGTCGCGGCCCATGTGAACGCCGTAGCGGCACCGGATGCGGGCGCCACCGCGCTGTTCGTGGGGACGGTGCGCGACAACGATCCCGACGCGCGCGGGCAGGTAGTGGAACTGGAGTACAGCGCTCACCCCGACAGCGAGCGCATCCTGCGCGAGATCGCGGAGCGCGTCGACCGACCCGGAGTGCGGATCGCGGTCAGCCACCGGGTCGGCCGGCTGCCGGTCGGCGGCGTCGCGATCGTCGCCGCGGTCTCGTCGGTGCATCGCGGTGACGCCTTCGACCTCGATCGCGATCTGGTGGAGACGGTGAAGGCCGAACTGCCGATGTGGAAGAAGCAGATAGAGAGCGACGGCTCGCACACGTGGGTCGGCTTGGGCCGGGTCGCGACATGACCGGCCGCGAACTCGTCGATCGATTCGGCCGCGTGCACCGAGATCTCCGGATCTCCCTGACCGACCGGTGCAACCTCCGGTGCACCTACTGCATGCCCGCCGAGGGCGTGCCGTGGATCCCGCGTCCCGAACTGCTGACCACCGACGAGATCATCCGTCTGGCGTCGGTCTTCGCGTCGCTGGGGATCGTCGAGGTACGGCTGACCGGGGGCGAGCCGCTGCTGCGACCCGACCTGGCGGACGTGGTGCACCGGCTCTCGGCGATCGAGGGCGCGGACGGACCGCTGCGCGTCTCCATCACCACCAACGGGATCGGACTGGACACGCGGGCTCGGGAACTGGCCGATGCGGGTCTGGAGAGGTTCAACATCAGCCTCGACACGCTGCGTGCGGACCGGTTCGCGACGCTGACCCGCCGGGACCGGCTCGACGACGTGCTCCGCGGAGTCGCCGCGGCACAGGCCACCGGCCTCACACCGCTCAAGATCAACACCGTCGCGATGCACGGCGTCAACGACGACGAGCTGACCGACCTCGTCCGTTTCGCGCGCGAGCACGGCGCTCAATTGCGATTCATCGAGCAGATGCCGCTCGATGCCGGGCACACCTGGTCCAGGGCGCAGATGGTCACCGGTGACGACATCCTCGCGGCCCTGTCGGCGGAGTTCGCCCTCAGCGCGTGCGACGACCGCGGCTCGAATCCGGCACAGTTGTACACGGTCGACGGCGGGCCCACCACCGTCGGGGTCATCGCCTCGGTGACCGCGCCGTTCTGCGGTTCATGCGACCGGGTGCGACTCACCGCCGACGGACAGCTCCGGAACTGCCTGTTCGCACGCGGTGAATCGGATCTGCGCGCGCTGCTGCGTTCCGGGGCACCGGACGAACGGATCGAGTCGGCCATCCGCGAGTCGGTGACCGCGAAGCTCGCCGGACACGGCATCGACGATCCCGGCTTCCTGCAACCCGACCGTCCGATGTCCGCGATCGGCGGGTGAGCCGGAGCCGGTGCCGTCAGCCGCCGGCGAAGGGCGGCAGGATGTCCACGGTGGCGTCGGCCGCCGCGACCGTCTCGTCGGTGGCGCGGACCCCGTCCACCAGGATCGAACAGCAGCTCAGCACTCGCTCGAACTCAGGGCCCAGTTCTCCGGACAGCCGAGCCTTCAAGTCGCCGACCGCCGCGGAACCGTCAGCGGTCTGCTCCGAACGGCCCGCGGCCTCCGCGGCTCCCGCGAAGTAACGGATGATCATTCGGCCGATCTCTTCTCCACCAGTTCGTGCACCCGTGCGGCCGCATCCTCTGCCGACATGCCGTTCGCGACGGCGAGGCCGATCAGATAGGTCGTGATGGGGCCGGCCGGGCGCAGGATCGAGTGAGCGACATCGCGGGTCACATCCAGCAGCAGCGCGGTGGGCACCTCGGCCTCGTTCAGACCCAGGGCCGGGGCGAGTTCCTGCGCCCAGCGGTCCAGGCCGGGGGGATAGGCGGTCACGATTCGTCCTCCGTATCGACGGTTCGGGTGGTCAACCGATAATCGCGCACGTCGTCCCAGGTGTCGAGGTCGATCGCGGCGCCGGCTCGGTCGACCACCGTGCGCAGCGACAGCCCCGCGGTCAGCGCCCGCATCGACGCGTCGCGCGCACTGGTCAGCGCGGCGACCGCCCGGCGCAGCGACTCCGTCCGGTACCGTCCCGCCAGCCACTGGATCCGGCCGTCGGCGTCTTCCAGGACCACCGCGTCGTCCACGGCGGCGAGAGCGACGTCCCGGAGTTGCGCGACCACCGCCTCGGCGCGGGGCAGGTCGCAGGCGAGCAGCCACACCTCGGCGCTGTCGCCGACGGCCCCGAGTGCCGCGGCCAGTCCGGCCACCGGACCGCCGAACGGGGGATCCTCCCGGATCACCTGCACACCCGGCCGGCCCACGCTCTGCGGTCCGACCGCGATCACCGGGTCGGCGCCGGCGAGTGCGTCGTACACGGCGTCGATCAGCGTGCGCCCGCCGACGTCGATACTCGCCTTGTCGGCACCGCCCATGCGGGCGGCACGACCTCCGGCGAGCACGATGGCCGCGGTCATCGCACCCAGTCGCCGCTCTTGCCGCCGGTCTTGCGCACCAGCCGGACGTTCTCGATCTCGACCGATTTGTCGAGGCCCTTCACCATGTCGACGAGCGCCAGCGCGGCGACGCTGACGGCGGTGAGCGCCTCCATCTCCACCCCCGTGCGATCGGCGGTGCGGACCGTCGCAGAGACGGTGACGCCGTCGTCGACGATCGTGAGGTCGACGGCCGCGCCGTGCACGCCGATCACATGGGCCAGCGGCAGCAGTTCCGGAGTGCGTTTGGCGGCCGAGATGCCCGCGATGCGCGCCACCGCCAGCACATCGCCCTTAGGGACCGCGCCGTCGCGGAGGGCGGCGACGATCTGCGGCGAGCACCGGACGAAGCCCTGCGCGGTCGCACTGCGGACCGTCGGATTCTTCTCGGTCACGTCGACCATGCGTGCCTGGCCCGCATCGTCCAGGTGGGTGAAGGGGCCGCCGCTCATGACAGCACCATCACGGTGACGGGATCTCCCTCGAATATCTCCACCACGTCCGCGGGCACGATCGCCAGCGCGGAGGCGTCGGCGAGCGAGGACACCAGGTGTGAGCCACTGCCGCCGCGGGAGGCCGGCCGGACGGTCTGTGCGTCGGCCACCGCGGGAAGGATCTGGACCCGGTCGGCGCGGCTGCGCCAGCCCGTCGCGGCGCGCCGGACCACGCGCGGGCGATCGAGGTCGGTGTGCCCGGCCATCTTCCGCAGGGCCGGCCGCACGAACATCTCGAACGACACCGCGACGCTGACCGGGTTGCCGGGCAGGCAGAACACCGGGATCCCGGTGCGTTCAGCGCTCGGGCCGCGCACCCCGAGCAGCCCGAAGCCCTGCGGTTTGCCGGGCTGCATCGCCACGGTGGTGAACTCGATGCCGCCCACCCCGTTCAGGACCGCTTTGACCACGTCGAACGCGCCGACGCTGGCGCCGCCGGTGAGGACGACCGCGTCCACGTCCGGATCAGCGAGAGTCCGCCGGAGGGCTTCCTCGTCGTCCTCGACAGTCGCAGTCCAGGCCACTTCGGCGCCCGCCTCCGCCACCGCGGCCGACAGCAGCGCGGAGTTGGATTCCGGGATCTGCCCGCGGCGGGGCGTCTGCGAGGGTTCGACGAGTTCGGTTCCGGTCGAGATCACCGCGACCCGGGGCCGGCGGTAGGCCAGGACCCGGTCGTGTCCGGCCGACGCGATCGCCGACACCTGCCACGGGCCGAGAACCGTGCCCGCCGAAACGGCGACGGCGCCCGCCGGTGCGTCCTCGCCGGATCGCCGGATGTGGGCGTGCGGTTTCGGTTCCACCGTGACGGTCACGCTGTCCGGAGGCGTCGCCAGGATCTCGGTGCCGAGATCCGTGTGCTCCAGGGGGACGATCGCGTCGGCGTCGGTGGGAACCGGCGCGCCGGTCATGATCCGGACGGCTTCTCCGGCGCCGATCGGCGGGTCGTCCGGACTGCCCGCGGGAACGTCGGCTACCACCTTCAGCGTCGCGCCCACCGCTGCGTCGACGCGCCGGACGGCGTAACCGTCCATCGCGGAGTTGTCGAACAGCGGGACCGGCCACCGGTTGGTGACGTCCTCGGCGAGGACGAGCCCGGCCGCACTGTGAATGGAGAGGATGGTCGCGGGCAGGCGCGACACGGTTGTCTGAATCCGGGAGCGGTGCTCGTCGACGGTGATCACTCGGGACTCCGGTCCGCACGCAAAGGCATGGCCTCAGCCTATCGGCTCGGGATCGGTCGGGTGCGCAGCCCGGGAGCGCAGGCGCCGGTCGCGGTCGGCGGAGGGCCCGGGCGATCGCGAGTCCTCAGATGCGCAGCGCAAGGCGAGCGAGCTGCCGCAGATGCGTATAGATTCAGTCGTTATGACCGTGTTTCGGATTCGGGAAGCCGCGGACCTCCTCGGCGTCAGCGACGACACCCTCCGCAGATGGATCGAACAGGGCCGGATCGCATCGGGGACCGACGACTCGGGCCGCGCGACTGTCGACGGTGCCGACCTCGCAGGCTTTCTCGCCTCCGCGGAATCGGGGCGCCACGATCCGGTGACGCGCGGCACCAGCGCTCGGAACCGCTTCGTCGGGATCGTCACACATGTTCAGTCCGACCCGGTGATGAGCCAGGTGGAGATGCGCAGCGGCCCGCACCGGGTGGTGTCGCTGATGTCGACCGAGGCGGTGAGGGAACTCGGATTGGAAGTGGGCTCCCTTGCGACCGCGACGGTCAAAGCGACGGCGGTGGTCGTGGAGACCCCGTCGGGACGGAGTGCCGTCTGATGAAGAAGTTCGTGGCCGCAGTGCTCGGACTGATGCTGCTGGTAGCCGGATGCAGCAGTCAGGAGCAGGCGTCGGCCGGTGCCTCGGCGCCGATCAGGATCTTCGCCGCGGCCTCGCTGCAGGGATCGTTCGACGAACTGGCCAAGTCCTTCACCGCGGCGCACCCAGAGTACTCGGTGGCGCCGATCGTGTACGACGGCTCGCAGGCCCTCGCGACCCAGATCGTGGAGGGCGCCGACGTCGACGTCATCGCCTTCGCGGACCAGTCGAGTCTCACGCCGGTCACCGACGCCGGTGTCACCGACGCGGGCACCGTCTTCGCGACCAATACGATGCAGATCGCCGTCGCGCCGGGCAACCCGAAGCACGTCACGAGCCTGGCCGACCTGACGAAGCCCGGCGTCACCGCCGTGCTCTGCGCTCCGGAGGTGCCCTGTGGCAAGGCCTCGCGCAAGCTGCTCGCCGCCGCGCACGTCGACGTCTCGCCGGTCAGCGAGGAGACCAACGTGACCTCGGTGGTCAACCGCGTCGAGGCGGGCGAGGCCGACGCCGGTCTGGTCTACAAGACCGATGTGGCCGCCTCGAACGGCAAGCTGATCGGCATCACTCCCGCCGACGTTCAGGTCGCGGTCAACCGTTACCCGATCGCGGTGTCGAAGAAGGCTCCGTCGCCGGCGGCCGCCGCTGCCTTCACCGCCTACGTCCTCTCGCCCGCAGGACAGAAGATCCTGGCGAAGTACGGTTTCGGCGCGCCGTGACCGGTTCCCGGCCCGAGGCCGCCACGTCGCCACCGAGGCCCCGGTGATGCTGCCGAAGGCGCTGTACGTGCCCGCGTTGGTCGCGCTGGCTCTGTTGGTCGCGCCCATCGTCGGGTTGATCTCGCGGGTGCGGTGGGAGACGCTCGGCGCCGACCTCTTCTCGTCGGCATCGCTGACGGCACTGTGGCTGTCGCTGGTCACCGCGGCCTGTGCGACCGCCGCGTGCGCTGTGATCGGCACCCCGCTGGCCGTGGTGATCGCCCGCGCGCCGCAGCGCTGGGCGTCGGTGCTGCGAGCGACGGTCCTGATCCCCCTGGTGCTGCCGCCGATGGTCGGCGGACTGGCGCTGCTGTCGTTGCTGGGCCGGTCGGGGCTGGTCGGCAAGCCGGTGTTCGAGGCGACGGGCTACAGCCTGCCGTACACGACTGCCGCGGTGGTGGTGGCGCAGACGTTCGTCGCCATGCCGTTCTACGTCATCGCGGTCGAGGGTGCGCTGCGAACCGCAGGCGACGGCTACGAGCAGATCGCCTCGACCCTCGGAGCCGGCCGTTGGCGCGTGCTGTCGCGGATCACGCTTCCGCTCGTGCTGCCGGGTCTGGCCGCCGGTGCGGCGCTCGCCTTCGCACGCGCGCTCGGCGAGTTCGGGGCGACGGCACTCTTCGCGGGGAACTCTCCGGGCGTCACCCGGACCATGCCCCTGGCCATCTACACCGCCTTCAACGGGGTGGGCGTCACGCAGGATTCGGCGGTCGCGCTCTCGTTGCTGTTGCTGGTGAGTACCGCGGTGATCGTGCTCGGGCTGCGGTCGTGGCGAACGGACGCGGTCCGGTGAGCGGGCAGCCGCTCACCGCGCGCATCGAGATCCGCCGAGCGCAGTTCACCGTCTCGGCCGCGTTCGAGGTGCCGGGCGGGGAGTGCCTGGCGGTATTGGGTCCGAACGGTGCGGGCAAGTCGACGCTCCTGGGCGCGCTGGCGGGTCTCATCCGGCCGACCGCGGGCGAGATCCGCCTGGGTGGACGAGTCCTCGACGGCCGCGTCCACGTCCCGCCCGAGCAGCGCAGAGTGACCTTGCTCGAGCAGAAGCCCCGGCTCTTCCCGCACCTGTCGGTCGTCGACAATCTGGCCTTCGGGCCGCGTGCCCAGGGCCGATCCCGGCGGCAGGCGCGCGCGATCGCGGAGGGCTGGCTCGGTCGGATCGGTCTGCCCGATGCGGGCGGGTGGAAGCCGCATCGCCTCTCGGGCGGCCAGCAGCAGCGGGTCGCGATCGCCCGCGCGCTCGCCGCCGAACCCGAGGTGCTGCTGCTCGATGAGCCCTTCGCCGCGCTCGATGCGGCCAGCGCTCCGCAGATCCGGCGGATGCTCTCCGACGAGCTCGCGCGCACGGCGACCACCAGCGTCCTGGTGACACACGAGTTGGCGGACGCGTGGCAGTGGGCGAGCCGGTGTCTGGTGATCGAGTCGGGCACCGTCGTCGAGGAGACGACGCCGGCGCAGATGGCCGCGGCGCCGGCTCATCCGTTCAGCGCAGCCCTGGCGGGATACGCGGTGGTGCACGGCGTCTGGAGTGAGGGCGCCCTGGTGACCGGGGACGATGTGCTGCCGGCGGTCGCGGTCGAGGACGTCGCGGAGGGGGCCCGGGCGTTCGGGATCGTGGTTCCGCACGAGGTCACGGTGTCCCGGACGTCGGGCGCGGTCCGGAGCCGGGTGCGTTCGGTGTCGGTGCACGCGGGCCGGGTACTCGTCGAGAGCGACGGCGGTCTGGTGGCGCAGACTCCGGTGGGTGTGGTGCCGCCGGGTGTCGGAGAACAGGCGTGGTTCACCCCGACCGGGATGCGGGTTCGGCGCTTGCGCACGCCCGATGAGATTTCGGCTCCCGGACGGGGCTGTGAGCCCCGTCCGGGAGCCGAAATCTCCGCCGGCCCGCCGAGGTCAGCGCAGGGCGACGGTCAGCAGGACCGCTGAGTCGTCGTCGGCGACCAGGCCGTGCCGGGTCGGGGGAATATCGGTGAGGGCGCCGGCGCCCCCTTCCCAGTCGCCGTCCTCGCACGTCAACCGAACGCGGCCATGGAGGACCTGGAGGGTCGCCTCGCCGGGACTCTCGTGGTCGGACAGTTCGGCGCCGGCGCGGAGCGCGATCACGGTGTGCCGCAGCCGGTGGTCGCTGTGACCGCGCACCGTGCGTCCGGCGCGGCCGGAGTGCGCTTCGCGCGCCTCGGACAGGAGTTCCTCGACCACTTCGGGTAACGACACCGCGCTCATGCCGACGCCTCCGCCCGCTCACGTTCGGCCTCACTCTTCGGGATGCCGAAGACGGTGAACAGACACGCCGCCGCCGCGAAGGCCACCAGGAGCCCGAGGCCGATCGTGTACGAGTGCTCCACCGCGTTGTAGGTCGCGCCCATCACCAACGGCGGGAAGAAGCCGCCGAGGCCACCCGCCGCACCGACCAGGCCGGTGACCGCGCCCACGCGTGCGGGCGGTGAGGCCAGCGACACCCAGGCGAAGACCGAACCCGATCCCATTCCCATCATCATCGCCATCAGGATGAAGTCGACCGCGGCCAGCCCGCTGCCGAGGTCGGGCTTGGTCATCATCCACACGGCCAGCACTGCGGCGCCGCCGCACGAGATCGCGGTGATGATCCGCGGCCCGAACTTGTCGGAGAGTGCACCGCCGACCGGTCGCATCACCACCGCGGCGATGGCGAATCCGGCGGTGCGGGCGCCGGCCGACTTCAGGTCGGTGATGTCGTAGACGTCGTTCAAGTACGTCGGCAGGTAGGTGGAGAAAGCGACGAATCCGCCGAACGCAGCCGCATACAGGAAGGACATCTGCCAGGTGATCGGCAGCTTGAGAGCGCCGACGAGCTTCGGCACCGCCGACTCGGTGTTCGGCTCCCACGCCGGGGCCTCGCGCATGAACATCCAGCAGGCCACCGCGACCACCACCAGCGCCACCGCGATGATGATGTGCGTGGGGAAGTAGCCGAACCATTCGCGGAACCGCGGCGTGAAGAACGCCGAGAGCGCCGTCCCGCCCATCCCGGCGCCGAAGACGCCGGTCGCGAAACCGCGGCGACTGGGTTCGTACCAGCTGTTCAGGAACGGGATGCCGACGGCGAAGGTGGTGCCCGCGATGCCGAGGAAGAAGCCGATCACCAGCAACATCGGGTACGACTTCAGCTCACCGGCCACCGCCACCAGAATCACGAAGGGCGCCGAGATCAGCAGCAGCGCGGTGAACATGATGCGGCCGCCGTAGCGGGGCGTCAGCACGCCGACGACGATCCGGCCGAGGGAGCCGACGAGGATCGGCACCGCGACGAGCACGGACTTCTGCGTGGAGTCGAGATCGAGTTCGTTCGGTCCGGCGTAGAACACGCCCAGCGGAGCGATCAGGTTCCAGGCCCAGAAGCTGATCGCGAAGGCGACGGTGGCGAGAACGAGATTGCGGGTCTGGGCCGATTTGTCGATTGTCACGGGCGCAGTCATTCAGTCACGGTCCTTCACACCGATGGGAGCCCAGCCGCGGCGGCTCGGCGCGTTGCCCGGGGCCGGGCGCGTGTCTTTGCTGCGGTAGACGATGTACGGGCGGAACAGGTAGTGGATGGGAGCGGTGAAGATGTGGACCAGCCGCGTGAACGGCACCAGCATGAACATGACCATGCCGATCACGACGTGGATGTGGAAGCGCAGCGGGGCCGCCTCCATCGAGGAGATGTCGGGCTGGAAGTAGAAGACCGAGCGGAACCACGGGGAGACGGTCTCGCGGTAGTTCACGCCCTCGCCGTGGGGATCGATCATGCCGACGAGGGTGATGTAGCTGCCCGCGATCAGCGCCGCGACCAGGACCGCGTACATCAGCTTGTCGTTGCGCGTCGTCGCCATGAAGACCGGCCCGGTGGTGCGCCTGCGATAGATGAGGATGCCCACGCCGAGCAGGGTCGCGGCGGCGGCGATGATGCCGCCGACCGCCGCCACCCAGTGGTACATCGTCTCGGTGATCCCGACCGCGTCGGTCCACGACTGCGGGATCACCAGACCGATGGCGTGGCCAGCGATCACCGCGAGGATCCCGTAGTGGAACAGCGGCGAACCGAACCGCAGCAGCCGGGACTCGTAGAGCTCCGACGAGCGGGTGGTCCAGCCGAACTTGTCGTACCGGTACCGCCAGATGGTTCCGCCGATCACGCTGATCAGCGCGATGTACGGTAGGACGCCCCACAGAAAGATGTTCATCGGTATGCCTCTTCGCCGGAGTCGGTGAAACCGTTGCGGGTGAAATCGTCGATGGTGAACAGGGGAAGCAGTCGCGCGTCGTACGGCTCGAGGCCGACGGTCTCGACGGCGCGCTCGGGACCGGCCATCGCGAGTGCGGATGCACGGTCGGGCGGCGACTGTCCGGGCAGTGTCGCGCACACCGCCGCCAGAACGTCCGCGTACGGGGAGCCGACGTCGACCAGCGACAGGCGGATCAGTTCGAGGGACGGACGGTTCTCGGTCAGGACCTGAACGCCGCGTTCGGGGTCCGCGAGCGCCGCGAACTCCAGGACCACCGGCAGGTGGTCGGGCAGTTCGCCGTGCAGATCCACCACGAATCCGCTGTCGCGGTAGAGCTGTTTGAAGTCGGTGAGAACCGATCCGCGACGCCGTGTGTCGCCGGCCGACCAGTAGGACAGGTACAGCGTGTGCTTGCGCGAGAGATCGAAGACGTCGGTGTAGTGCTGCGCGAGTTGCGAGGGGTCGGCCGATGCGGCGTGATCGAGGAACCCGCGCAGGGCGTCGGCGGACTCACCCGCGGCCGTCTCGTCGAGCGCCGACCTCATCAGGTCGATGCGGCCGAAGAACTCGGCGTCGGGGTAGCCGAGACTCCACGCGGCGATCTGATGCACCACGCGGGCATCGGTGCGCGCGGCGGCACGTCGGCGGGGCAGCAGCCTCATGATCCGGACCCGTGTTCGGCGGACTGCTGCGGGAACATGCCCTCCGGGACGCCGTTTCCGTCCCAGTTCAACAGGTTGGTCCGACCGCGCAGAGTCGCGTCCCCGGCGGGCATGTCCGTGGTCTGCCGCTGCTTGAGCGCCTGGAAGGTCTCCACCGACACCGGGATCGGCCGGCCGCTGGCCTCGCCGAAGGAACCGGACTCGTACATGCCGGGGCCGCCCTCCTGATCGAGGGAGCAGGCCATCTCGTCGAGCTTGACGGCCTGCTCGTGGTGGGCGGTCGGAATCACGTAGCGCTCGTCGTACTTGGCGATCGCCAGAAGCCGGTACATCTCGTAGACCGATTCCTCGGTCATGCCGACCGAGCCCGGGATGAGCGGGTTGGTCTCACGACCGAGGTTGACGTCGCGCATGTACGCGCGCATGGCGGCCAGTTTCCGGAGCACGTCCTCGACGACGCCGGTGTCGCCCGCGGTGAACAACTCCGCGAGATACTCCACGGGGATGCGCAGAGAGTCGATGGCGCCGAAGAGATTGCCGTGATCCTCGCCGTCGTGTCCCTGCTCCGACAGCAGGTCGACGATCGGCGACAGCGGCGGGATGTACCAGACCATCGGCATCGTCCGGTACTCCGGATGCAGGGGCAGTGCCACCCGGTACTTCTTCGCGAGCGCGTACACCGGCGACCGGCGCGCGGCGTCCATCCAGTCGTCGGGGATCCCCGCGGCGCGGGCCTGCGCGATCACCTCCGGATCGTCGGGGTCGAGCATCAGATCGAGTTGGGCCTCGTAGAGGTCCTTGTCGTCGGGAACCGACGCCGCCGCGGTCACGGCATCGGCGTCGTAGAGGAAGATGCCGAGGTACCGGAGCCGTCCGACGCAGGTCTCGGAGCACACCGTGGGCTGACCCACCTCGATGCGCGGATAGCACAGCGTGCACTTCTCCGCCTTGCCCGAGCGGTGGTTGAAGTAGATCTTCTTGTACGGGCAGCCGGTGATGCACTGGCGCCAGCCGCGGCAGCGGTCCTGGTCCACCAGGACGATGCCGTCCTCCTCACGTTTGTAGATCGCACCGGACGGGCACGACGCCATGCACGCCGGATTGAGGCAGTGCTCGCAGATGCGCGGAAGGTAGAACATGAAGGTCTGCTCGAAGGAGAACTGGATCTTCTCCTCCGACTCCTTGCGGATCTTCTCGACGATCGGGTCCAGATCGCCGTACTCCGTCGACCCGCCCAGGTTGTCGTCCCAGTTGGCCGACCACGTGACCTTGGTGTCCTCACCGGTGATCAGCGACTTCGGCCGTGCGACCGGGAAGTCGTCGCCCAGCGGGGCGTTCACCAGCGTCTCGTAGTCGTAGGTCCACGGCTCGTAGTAGTCGCTCAGCGTGGGCTGGACCGGGCTGTGGAAGATGGTGAAGAGCTTCTGCAGGCGCCCGCCGGTGCGGAGCCGCAGATCGCCCTTCTTATTGAGGTGCCATCCGCCCTTCCACTGTTCCTGGTCCTCGTACCGCCGCGGATATCCCTGGCCGGGACGGGTCTCGACGTTGTTGAACCACACGTACTCGGTGCCCGCACGGTTGGTCCACGCCTGTTTGCACGTGACCGAGCACGTGTGACAGCCGATGCACTTGTCGAGATTCATCACCATCCCGACCTGAGCCATGACTCGCATCAGTAGGTCACCTCCTGGCTGCGCTTGCGGATGGTCGAGACGATGTCGCGTTGATTGCCAGTCGGCCCGAGGTAGTTGAACGCGTACGTCAGCTGCGCGTAGCCGCCGATCAGATGTGAGGGCTTCACCAGCAGACGGGTCGCGGAGTTGTGGATGCCGCCGCGGCGTCCCGTGGCCTCCGACTTCGGGACGTCGATGGTCCGCTCCTGGGCGTGGTGGACGTAGCAGACCCCGACTGGCATGCGGTGGCTGACGATGGCGCGTGCGACGTAGACGCCGTTGGCGTTGACGCACTCGATCCAGTCGTTGTCGTGCACATCGATCGACGCCGCGTCCTCCGGCGACAGCCACGCGGTGGGACCGCCGCGCGAGAGCGAGAGCATGAACAGGTTGTCCTGGTACTCGGAGTGGATCGACCACTTGTTGTGCGGCGTGAGGTACCGGACGGTGATCTGCTTGCTGCCGTCGGGCCCGAGCTTCGGTTCGCCGAACAACCGATGCATGTCGAGGGGCGGTCGGTAGATCGGCAGCGCCTCCCCGATGTCGAGCATCCAGTCGTGGTCGAGGTAGAAGTGCAGACGCCCGGTGAGCGTGTGGAAGGGTTTGTCGCGCTCGATGTTCACGGTGAACGGCGCGTACCGTCGTCCGCCGCTCTCCGAACCCGACCACTCGGGTGAGGTGATGACCGGCACCGGTGCCGACTGCGTGTCGGCGAAGGTGATGCGCTTCTCCTCCGAACCCTCCGCGAGATCGGCGAGGCGCTTGCCGACGCGGCGTTCGAGTTTGGTGAAGCCGTCCACGGCCAGTTCGCCGTTGGTGGTACCCGAGAAGGTCAAGATCGCTTCGGCGAGCTTGGCGTCGGTGTCGATGGCGGGACGTCCGACGCCCGGTCGGTCGAAGTCCGGCCCGCTCGCGCCGTCGCCGGGCCGGGGCGGCATCACTCCGTTGGACGCCGCCAGTTTGGGGATCTGCGAGGCGATGTCGTAGTTGACGTCCTTGACGGTGAAGCCCAGCTTGTCGGCGAGCGGCCCGACGGTGGCCAGCTTGTCGGCGATGGCCGTGTAGTCGCGTTCCACCACCTGGAACGAGGGCATGTTCGCGCCGGGCATCGCCGGTGCGCCGTCGCGCCAGTCCACCACCCGGCCGTGCGGCTGCGCGGTCTCGCCGGGGGTGTCGTGCTGTGCGGCGGTGGCGACGAGGTCGTAGCGGGTGCCCAGGTGGGTCCGCGCCTGCCGGGACAACTCCGCGGCCAGCAGGTGGAACAGGTCGAAGTCGCTCTTGGCCTCCCACGGCGGATCGATCGCCGGACTGAAGGCGTGGACGAACGGGTGCATGTCGGTGGAGCTGAGGTCGTGCTTCTCGTACCAGGTCGCTGCGGGCAGCACGATGTCGCTCAACAGCGTGGTCGACGTCATGCGGAAATCAGCCGACAGCAGCAGGTCGAGCTTGCCCTCGGGCGCCTGCTCGTGCCACTTCACCTCCCGGGGCCTCGGGATTCTCGCTGCCGAGCACGTTGTGATGGGTGCCGAGCAGGTGGCGCAGGAAGTACTCGTCGCCCTTGGCCGACGAGCCGAGCAGATTCGACCGCCACAGCACCAGCGTGCGCGGCCAGTTCTCGGGTGCGTCGACGTCGCTGATCGCCGGCGTCAGCCCGCCGTCGACCAGCTTCCCGGCCACGTACGACGCGGGATCGGTCGCGTCTCCCGACTCGACCGCCGAGCGGGCGGCGTCGGCCACGTCGAGCGGGTTGTCGGAGAACTGCGGATAGAAGGGCATCCATCCCAGCCGCGCCGACTGCGCGATGGCGTCGGCGGTGTGCATTCCGTCGAGCGTGCCCGATGACAGCGGTGAGGTCAGGGCCGACGTGGAGTAGCCGTCGTTGCGCCACTGGTCGGTGTGCATGTACCAGTACGAGGTGCCCGGCTGGGTACGCGGGGGACGGGTCCAGTCGAGGGCGTTGGCGAGTGAGATCCAGCCGGTGATCGGACGGCACTTCTCCTGGCCCACGTAGTGAGCCCACCCGCCGCCGTTGCGGCCCATGCAGCCGGTGAGGATGAGCATGGCCAGGATCGCCCGGTAGGTGGCGTCACCGTGGAACCACTGGCAGATGCCCGCACCCATGATGATCATCGACCGGCCGCCGGACTCCTCGGCGTTGGTGGCGAACTCCCGGGCGATACGGATCGCGGATTCAGCTGGGACGCTGGTGATCTCGGCCTGCCACGCGGGCGTGTAGGGACTGGAGGCGTCGTCGTAGCCGGTGGGCCACTGGCCCGGGAGGCCATCGCGGCCCACCCCGTACTGGGCCAGCAGCAGATCGTAGACGGTGGTGACCAGACCCCCGCCGAATCGCCGTGCGGGCACTCCGCGGGTGATGACCGAGCCGCTGCCGTCGGGGGCGTCGAAGGAGGGGAACGAGACCTCGACGGCCTCCGCGCCGGTTTCGCCGAGCAGGGTGAGCCGTGGGGTGACACCGTCCAGATCGAGGTTCCACCGGCCTTCGCCGGACGGTGAGTACCGGTCGCCCAAGGTGCCGTTCGGGACCATCGGCTCGCCCGTCGCGTCGTCGATCAGGACCGTCTTCCAGACGTCCTCGGTGGGGCCGCTCGCCGGGTCCGGTCGCAACTCCTCGGAGGTCACGAACTTGCCGGGGACCAGCGTGCCGTCGCGCTCGTCGAGATGGATGAGGAAGGGGAGGTCGGTGTACTTGCGGGTGAAGTCGGCGAAGAACGGGGTCGGTCCGCCTTCTCGGCCGACGTAGAACTCCTTGAGGATCACGTGGCCCATCGCCATCGCGAGCGCCGCGTCGGTGCCGGCCTGGGCGGGCAGCCACTCGTCGGCGAACTTGGAATTGTCGGCGTAGTCGGGCGAGACGCTGACCACCTTGGTCCCGCGATAGCGGACCTCGGTCATCCAGTGGGCGTCGGGCGTCCTGGTCACCGGGACGTTGGATCCCCACATCATCAGGTACGACGCGTCCCACCAGTCGCCCGACTCGGGCACATCGGTCTGGTCGCCGAACACCTGAGGGCTGGCCACTGGGAGGTCGGCGTACCAGTCGTAGAACGAGGTCATCACGCCGCCGATGAGCTGTATGAACCGCGTTCCCACGCAGTGGCTCACGATCGACATCGCAGGGATCGGGGAGAAGCCCGCGCAGCGGTCGGGGCCGTAGGTCTTGATGGTGTGGACGTGCGCCGCGGCGGCCATCTCGATCGCCTCGTCCCACGTGACGCGGACCAGTCCGCCCTTGCCGCGAGCCTGCTGGTAGGAGCGCCGGCGCAGCGGGTCGCCGACCACGTCGGCCCACGCGAGCACGGGATCGCCGGTGCGGCGCTTGGCCTCCCGGTACATCTCCAGGAGCACTCCGCGCGCATAGGGGTGGCGGACCCGGGTGGGCGAGTAGGTGTACCAGGAGAACGAGGCGCCGCGCGGGCAGCCGCGCGGCTCGTACTCCGGCCGGTCGGGGCCCACCGACGGGTAGTCGGTCTCCTGTGTCTCCCAGGTGATGATGCCGTCTTTGACGTACACCTTCCACGAACACGAGCCCGTGCAGTTCACCCCGTGGGTGGACCGGACGATCTTGTCGTGACTCCAGCGGTCGCGGTAGAAGATGTCGCCCGCACGACCGCCGTCGCGGAAGACCGCGCGTCTGTCGTCGGTCTCATCCCATTTGGTGAAGAAGCGGCCGACGTCCAACAATGCTTGTGCTGCCGGGCCCTGAACCGAGTCAGACGCTGTCATACGGCTCACTGTAAAACGGGATGTGATGCCGCGCCGGGCGAATTCGGAGGGCGCCGAATTCTCGCGACGCACGGCCGGACGATCCGGGTACGACGGCCATGTGATATGAGGACCAAAGTCTCTAGCCGGACATGCGCGCCGCGGGCCAGAGATGAGCTCTCGGCCCGCCGCGGTCGATTTGGGTTCTGCCAGCGCGTTCACTACACTGTTTCAGGTTGCCTGGGTGAAGTGTGCCCCCAGGGCCCACAACTTCATACAGCTTGACGGTGCCGGTGAAAAGCCAATGGCATCTTCAGGCGTTGAACAATGCACAACTATCCACTTCGTGGAAGGCCCACCAGTGCTGATCGGCAGCGATGCCGGTGACACCGCTGTATGGGAACCGCTACGAGAAAGGTTGACGGTCAACCATGACCATGACTGACCCGATCGCAGACTTTCTGACGCGTCTGCGTAACGCCAATTCGGCGTACCACGACGAGGTTTCGCTGCCTTCGTCGAAGATCAAGGTGAACATCGCCGAGATCCTCAAGCGCGAGGGCTACATCACCGACTACCGCGTCGAAGACGCCGAGGTCGGCAAGAAGCTCACCGTGACCCTGAAGTACGGCCCCAGCCGCGAGCGCAGCATCGCCGGCCTCCGCCGCGTTTCGAAGCCGGGTCTGCGTGTGTACGCAAAGTCCACCAACCTGCCCAAGGTTCTGGGCGGCCTCGGCGTGGCCATCATCTCCACGTCGTCCGGTCTGCTCACCGACCGCCAGGCAGCAAACCAGGGCGTGGGCGGCGAAGTCCTCGCTTACGTCTGGTAGGGGAGCGTAGAGAATGTCGCGTATTGGTAAGAATCCCATTGAAATCCCCGCCGGCGTCGATGTCGCGATCGACGGCCAGGACGTCAAGGTCAAGGGCCCGAAGGGCGAACTGAGCCTGACGGTCACCTCGCCGATCGCGGTGGCGAAGGAAGACAACGCCATCGTCGTCACCCGGCCGAACGACGACCGCGAGAACCGTGCCCTGCACGGTCTGAACCGTTCGCTGCTGAACAACCTCGTCGTCGGTGTGACCCAGGGTTACACCACGAAGATGGAGATCTTCGGTGTCGGTTACCGCGTCCAGGCCAAGGGCAAGGACCTCGAGTTCGCCCTCGGCTACAGCCACCCCGTGCCGATCGAGGCTCCGGAGGGCATCACCTTCGCGGTGGAGTCCCCGACCAAGTTCTCGGTCTCGGGAATCGACAAGCAGCTAGTCGGCCAGATCTCGGCGAACATCCGCCGCCTGCGTCGTCCGGACCCCTACAAGGGCAAGGGCATTCGCTACGAGGGTGAGCAGATCCGCCGCAAGGTCGGAAAGACGGGTAAGTAAGCCATGAGTGAAACAGCAACCGTTCGCAAGCCCATCGGCAAGGACGTCTCGACTCGCCGTCGCACCGCGACCAACCGTCGTCACTTCCGCCTGCGCAAGAAGATCAACGGCACCGCCGAGCGTCCGCGCATGGCCGTCAAGCGCAGCAGCCGTCACATCCACGTCCAGGTCATCGACGACCTGACCGGTCGTACCCTGGCCGCCGCCAGCAGCATCGAGGCTGACGTGCGCGCCGCCGGTGGCGACAAGTCGGCTCAGGCCGCCAAGGTCGGCGAGCTCGTCGCAGCCCGCGCCAAGGCTGCAGGCATCGAGGCCGTCGTCTTCGATCGCGGAGGCAAGGCGTACCACGGCCGCATCGCGGCTCTGGCCGACGCCGCCCGCGAGGGAGGACTGCAGTTCTGATGATGACCACCAAGATGATTAACGGAGGCGACCTCTGATGCCCGGACGTCAGCGTGATGGCGGCAACGGACCCGCCGGAAACAACAACAACGACAACCGCGGTGAGCGCCGCGGCCGCGGCGATCGTCGCGACAACCGCAACCGCGAGCGCGAGGAGAAGAACCATCTCGAGCGCGTGGTGACCATCAACCGCGTGTCGAAGGTCGTCAAGGGCGGTCGTCGCTTCAGCTTCACCGCTCTCGTGGTGGTCGGCGACGGCCAGGGCATGGTCGGCGTCGGCTACGGCAAGGCCAAGGAAGTCCCGGCGGCGATCCAGAAGGGCGTCGAAGAGGCTCGCAAGAACTTCTTCCGCGTCCCGCTGATCGCGGGCACCGTGACCCACCCGGTTCAGGGTGAGGCCGCAGCCGGTGTCGTGATGCTCCGCCCGGCCAGCTCGGGTACCGGTGTCATCGCGGGCGGCGCCGTGCGTGCCGTCCTGGAATGCGCCGGTGTCACCGACGTTCTCGCGAAGAGCCTCGGCTCGGACAACGCGATCAACGTCGTCCACGCCACGGTCGCCGCACTCAAGATGCTGCAGCAGCCTGAAGAGGTCGCTGCTCGTCGCGGGCTGACCGTCGAAGAGGTCACCCCCGCCGGCATGCTGCGCGCACGCGCGGCCGCCGCAGCGAACAAGGGAGCATAAGCCATGGCTGAGCTGAAGATCACCCAGATCAAGGGCACCATCGGTACCAAGAAGAACCAGCGTGACAGCCTGCGCACCCTTGGGCTCAAGGGCATCCGCCAGACGGTCACCCGCGAGGACACCCCGATCAACCGCGGCCTCATCAACGTGGTTCGTCACCTCGTGACAGTCGAAGAGGTTTAGTCATGACCATCAAGCTGCACCACCTTCGCCCCGCTCCGGGCGCGAAGACCGAGAAGACCCGCGTGGGTCGCGGTGAGGGCTCCAAGGGTAAGACCGCCGGTCGCGGCACCAAGGGCACCAAGGCGCGCAAGAACGTTCCGGCCCGCTTCGAGGGCGGCCAGATGCCGATTCACATGCGCCTGCCGAAGCTGAAGGGCTTCACCAACCGCAACCGCGTGGAGTACCAGGTCGTCAACGTCGGCGACATCTCGCGGCTGTTCCCGGAGGGCGGCACCATCGGCGTCGCCGATCTGGTCGCCGCGGGCGCCGTCCGCAAGAACCAGCTCGTGAAGGTTCTGGGCGACGGTGAGCTCACCGTGAAGGTCGACATCACCGCCGACAAGTTCACGGGCTCCGCCAAGGAGAAGATCGCCGCTGCCGGCGGCACCGCGACGCAGGCCTGAGCCTTCGCCGCATGCAGAACTGCCGAACCGGTCAGGTGTTGCGACGCACGACTATTGAGTCGTTGCGCCGCTCACCTGACCGGTGGCGGTTCTGGGGCTGTTAAAGTTTCACCGAGGGCGTCCGGCTGAGGACGCCCCGGTCATTTCCGAGTCGACCGCCAATGCACGATGAGGCGCACGTGCCCACCGAGTCTGCGGTGCTATAGGAGGAGTTAGTGCTTTCCCCCCTCGTGGCGACCTTCAGGACGCCCGACCTGAGGAAGAAGATCTTCTATGTCCTCGGCATCCTCATCCTGTACCGTCTCGGCACGACGCTCCCGTCGCCCGGCGTGGACTTCAAAGAGATCGAAAGCTGTGTCGATGCGGCCAGCCGCGGCGACTCGGGCCAGATCTACTCGCTGATCAACATGTTCTCCGGCGGCGCACTGCTGCAGCTGTCGGTGTTCGCGATCGGCATCATGCCGTACATCACGGCCAGCATCATCGTTCAGCTGCTCACCGTCGTCATCCCTCGGTTCGAGCAGCTGCGAAAAGAAGGCCAGTCCGGCCAGACCAAGATGACGCAGTACACCCGCTACCTCACGGTGGCGCTGGCACTGCTCCAGTCGACGGGCATCGTCGCGCTGGCGGCCACCGGCAACCTCCTGCCGTCGAACGGGGCCGACTGCAACGCAGACGCAATCCTCAACGACACCAGCGTCTTCGGCCTGTCGATCATCGTCCTGGTGATGACCGCGGGCGCCTGTCTGGTGATGTGGTTCGGCGAGCTCATCACCGAGCGCGGTGTCGGCAACGGCATGTCGCTGCTGATCTTCACCGGCATCGCCGCCCGCATCCCGGCTGAGGGCCGGACCATCCTGCAGCAGCGCGGCGGCCTGGCCTTCGGCCTCGTCTGCGTGGCGATCGTGCTCATCCTGGTGGCCGTGGTGTTCATCGAGCAGGGCACCCGCCGCGTGCCGGTTCAGTACGCCAAGCGCATGGTGGGCCGCAAGATGTACGGCGGTTCGTCGACGTACATGCCGATCAAGGTCAACACCGCGGGCGTCATCCCGGTGATCTTCGCGTCCTCGTTGCTGTACATCCCGCAGTTGATCATTCAGCTGACGAACAGCAACGACGGCGAGGCCGCCGGCTGGAAGCTGTGGCTTCAGGACAACCTGATCAACCCGTCCAGCTGGTTCCACATCGTCACGTACTTCCTGCTGATCATCTTCTTCACGTACTTCTACGTCGCCGTCACGTTCAACCCAGAAGAACGAGCCGACGACATGAAGCGGTACGGCGGCTTCATCCCGGGCATCCGCCCCGGCCAGCCGACCGCTGACTACCTGAGCTACGTGCTCAGCCGGATCACGCTGCCCGGCTCGCTGTACCTGGGCATCATCTCGATCCTCCCGAACCTGTTCATGGACATCGGCGGCGGCAGCGCCTCGAACATCCCGTTCGGCGGTACCGCGCTCCTGATCATCGTGGCCGTCGGCCTCGACACGATCAAGCAAGTGAACAGCCAGTTGATGCAACGCAAGTACGAAGGGTTCCTGAAGTGAGACTCGTCATCCTCGGACCGCCCGGAGCGGGCAAAGGCACACAGGCCGAACTGATGTCGGAGGCCCTCGGCATTCCGCACATCTCGACCGGCGACCTGTTCCGCGCGAACATCTCGCAGGGCACCCCGATCGGCGTGGAGGCCAAGAAGTACCTGGATGCGGGCAATCTGGTCCCGCCGGAGATCACCATCAACATGGTCCGCGAGCGGGTCGCGGAGCCGGATGCGGCCAAGGGCTTCATCCTCGACGGCTTCCCGCGCTCCACCGAGCAGGCGGTCGCGCTCGAGGGCATCCTCGACGATCTGTCGACCAAGCTCGACGGCGTGCTGTCGTTCAAAGTCGATACCGACGTGGTGGTGGAGCGGATGCTCGCCCGCGGTCGCGCCGACGACACCGAAGAGGTCATCCGCAACCGCATGGCCGTGTACGACGCGGAGACCGCGCCGCTGCTCGACCACTACGCCGGTCAGGTCACGGAGATCGACGCCGTGGGCTCGGTCGACGAGGTCCACCAGCGCGTGCTCGCGGCTCTCGGCAAGGCCTGATCCACCGGTGGGTTTCCGCAAGCCGAAGGCCGTTCCGTTTCGGAGCGCGGGCGAGCTGGACGCGATGGAGGCGGCGGGCGCCGTGGTCGGCGCCGCCCTCGTCGCTGTCCGGGCCGCGGCCACCGCGGGGATGAGCACCCTGGATCTGGACGAGATCGCCGAATCGGTGATCCGCGAAGCCGGTGCGGTGCCGTCCTTCAAGGGCTATCACGGCTTTCCCGGCTCCATCTGCAGCTCGGTCAACGAGGTTGTCGTGCATGGCATTCCGTCCAAGGACGTGGTGCTGGAGCAAGGTGATCTGGTATCGATCGACTGCGGCGCCATCCTCGACGGCTGGCACGGCGACTCCGCGTGGACGTTCGGCATCGGCGAACTCTCCGACGCCGACGCCGAACTGAGCGAGGCGACCCGACTCTCGATGGAGGCGGGGATCGCTGCGATGGTCCCCGGCAACCGCCTCACCGACGTCTCACACGCGATCGAGAACGGGACGTACGCGGCGGCCGCGAAATTCGGCCGCGAGTTCGGGATCGTCGCGGGATACGGGGGACACGGCATCGGTCGGGAGATGCACATGGACCCGTTCCTGCCCAATGAGGGCAAGCCGAATCGCGGGCCGCGGCTCGTGGTCGGATCGACTCTGGCGATCGAACCGATGCTCACCCTCGGCACGGCGGACACCACGGTGCTCGAGGACGATTGGACCGTCGTCACCGACGACGGCTCACGGTCGGCCCACTGGGAGCACACGGTCGCCGTCACCGAGGACGGTCCGCGAATCCTCACTCCGCGCCCCGCCTGACGCGTAGTCATCTCTGACTGTGCCGCCGACCGTCCGGGTCGGCGGCACAGTCGTCTCCTCAGTGGTTTCGACACGCTCGGCGCCAGGGCGCCTCGCGGCTCAACCAGCGGGCGGGTGGGCATTTATCGCTGGTTGAGCGAGCGGTCCTATCGCTGGTTGAGCGCGTGCAGTCTTTATCGCTGGTTGAGCGCGAGCAGTCTTTATCGCTGGTTGAGCGAGCGCAGCGAGTCGAAACCCCCGTCACACCCACTGCGACCGGCGTCGGCCTCGCAGACCTCCACCGATGCGGTCGACCGCCAGCGCGCCGCACCGACGGCGAGCACGACGAAGGTGAACCACACGTACGCGTCGCCGACGATGCTCTGCCACCAACTCCAGCCGAGTTCGGTGTCGTGACCGCTCGGCAGGAGCCAGTGCGGGCCCACTGCGAAGATCACCGCCGCCAGAACGGTGGCGGCCACGAGCATCCCTCCGAAGCGTCTGGTCCAGATCGCGTAGACCGCGATCAGAAGCGCCGGCGCCACCCAGGTCCAGTGATGCGACCAGCTCACCGGGGACACGAGCAGTACCGCTGCGGCGTTGACCAGCAGCGCGGTGGCCTGCTGCCCGGCCGCCAGGAGGCGGCTCATCCAGACCGCGGCGAGCACGACGGCGACGACCGACAGGACGAGCCACGCGGCGGTCGAGACACTGTCGCTCATGCCGAACCGGAACACTGCGCCCTTGATCGACTGATTACCCGCGTAATAGGCCGCGCCGATGCGTTCGGTCTCGCCGAGAGTGTGAAACCAGTACTTCGCCGAATCGGCGGGCATCACGAGCCAGGCGACGGCGACGGCGCCGACCGTCCCCGCGACCATCGTCGCCGCCCCGCGCCAGTCGCGGCGAAGGAGGAAGTAGAGCAGGAAGCCTGCCGGCGTGAGTTTGATCGACACCGCGATGCCGATGAGGAGCCCGCGGGGCCACTTCGGATTCCGGCAGAGGACGTCGAAGGCGATCAGCGCCATCAGGACGGCGTTGATCTGTCCGTAGCTCAAGGTCTGCCTGACCGGTTCGACGAACTCGGCGATCGCGGTTGCGCCGATCACCAGTGTGGCGCGGTCGATGCGGTCCAGCTTCGGTGCGAGCCGAGCCAGGACCAACCAGAGCGTCAGTGCGACCGCCGCGAGAGTCAGCGCGAACATCACGGCGTCCGCAGCGGACGTCGGCAGCATCGCGAGCGGACTGAAGACGATCGCCGCCAGCGGCGGATAGGTGAACGGCAGGGCGTGCCCGTCCACCAGAGGCGTGGGGCCGTACAACGACTGACCGTCGAGCCACAGCCGTGCGCCCATCCGGTACACGTGCAGATCCAGGTAGCTCTGCCAGCGAATGCCGATGACCGTGCTCAGCGCGAGAAGCGCCACTGCCAGGCCGAGAAGGCGACCGTGCCGGGCGGTGATCGTTCGGCTCAGCGGGTTCGGCACCGCGTCAGCGTATCAGCGCCGCGGGGGAGTGGATCGAGCCGAGGCGGCGGGCGGTGTCGCCGATCTAGACGTCGAGGATCAGCGTCACCGGGCCGTCGTTGACCAGATCGACGTGCATGTGTGCGCCGAAGCGTCCGGTCTCGACGGTCGCGCCGAGCGCGCGCAGGGCGTCGACCACCTCGTCGACCAGTGGTTCGGCGACCGGACCCGGGGCGGCCGCACTCCACGACGGTCGCCGGCCCTTGTCGGTGTTCCCGTACAGCGTGAACTGGCTGATCACCAGGATCGGGGCGTTCAGATCCGCCGCCGAGGCCTCGCGGCGGTCGTCACCTCCGTCGAGGATCCGCAGACGCCAGATCTTGTCGGCGAGCTTGGCCGCGGCGGCCCGGTCGTCGTCGTGGGTGACGCCGACCAGTGCGACCAGACCGAGTGCCCCGCCGGACAGGTCGAGGGCGCCGACGGTCTCACCGTCGACGGTGACGGACGCGGAACTGACGCGCTGGATCACGGCCCGCATGTCAGAGCAACTCGTACACGCCGGACACCGATGCGCCGACCCGCCGTTGGCCCCCGGCGCCTGCCGAGGCTCCCATCACCGCGACACCGAGGTCGATCCGCAGTCCATGGCAGCGCGCGGACGTCTCACCGAGGCCGCAGACCGCCACGGTGCGGCGCTCACTCACAGATTCTCGACGCTGTCGCGCATCACCATGGCCGTCAGCCATCCGACCACCGAGACGACGATCGCGCCGAAGATCGCCGCCCAGAAGAAGCTGTCCACCACGAGACCGTGGTGGAAGACGTTGTGGGTCAGCCAGCTTGTGATCTCCAGCATCAACGCGTTGATGATGATGTGGATGAGGCCGAGCGTGAGGATGTACAGCGGAATCGAGAGGATCTGAATGATCGGCTTGATGAAACCGTTCACGAGTCCGAAGACCACCGCGACGAAGAAGACGATGCCGACCTTCGCCCACCACGACTCGATGTCGCCGAACTCGAAGTGGACGCCGGGAACGATGAGGGTGGCGATCCACAGGGCCACGCCGGTCAGGGCGCTGCGGATGAGGAATGCACGCATGCCTCCAGTGTGGCACGCCGTTTGGAACGAACGCCGCAACTGGCGTAGACTCGATCGTCGGTGCGTCGTGCGGTCACGCATGCCCACGCCCGGTGCCTCACAGCACCGGACCGGGGTGACCGTTCGATAACGCCACCGTAGCGGATAGACGAAGCTGGAGTCGGCGGACACGGTAAGGCCGGTCGCCGGAGAATCGCGGAGGATATGGCGAAGAAAGATGGGGCCATTGAGGTCGAGGGACGCGTAGTCGAGCCCCTGCCCAATGCGATGTTCCGCATTGAGCTGGAGAACGGACACAAGGTCCTCGCCCACATCAGTGGCAAGATGCGGCAGCATTACATCCGCATCCTGCCTGAGGATCGAGTCGTCGTGGAGCTCTCGCCCTACGACCTCGGCCGCGGACGCATCGTCTACCGGTACAAGTAACCCTCGTACGGGCGGTGCCGGAGCGATGCGTCGCTTCGTGGTGCCCGGACACCGTGCTGCCGAGTCCTACGGCGGCACGCCACAGGAGAACAAAGGGAGAAGCTGACGTGAAGGTCAAGCCGAGCGTCAAGCCGATCTGCGAGAAGTGCAAGGTGATCCGCCGTAACGGTCGGGTCATGGTGATCTGCGACAACCTGCGTCACAAGCAGCGTCAGGGCTGATCAGCTTCTTCAGGTCGCTTGAAGACACATAACTGAACATCGTTATCGAAGAACTCCCAGAACCAGCATTCGCAGACGCGCGGATGCCGACCCCCGGTGCAGAGGCCGGGGCCCGGCGCAGAGTCCGGGGCGGGCTGGGAGCAGACCTCTGAATATGTAAGGAATCGCCACATGGCACGTGTTGCAGGTGTGGATCTCCCCCGCGAGAAGCGGCTGGAGATCGCGCTCACCTACATCTACGGGGTGGGTCGCACCACCTCGAAGGAAATCCTCGCCGCCACCGGCCTCTCGGCCGATCTGCGCGCCAAGGACCTGACCGACGCAGACGTCGCGAAGCTCCGCGAGTACATCGAGTCCTCGGTCAAGGTCGAGGGTGACCTGCGCCGCGAGGTGCAGGCCGACATCCGTCGCAAGATCGAGATCGGCTGCTACCAGGGTCTGCGCCACCGTCGCGGCCTGCCGGTCCACGGTCAGCGCACCAAGACCAATGCCCGTACTCGTAAGGGCCCGAAGAAGACCATCGCCGGGAAGAAGAAGTAATGCCCCCCAAGTCACGTAGCGCAGGCCCGAAGAAGGGCACCCGTCGTCGCGACAAGAAGAACGTTCCGCTGGGCCACGCCCACATCAAGTCGACGTTCAACAACACCATCGTCTCGATCACCGACCCCGAGGGCAACGTGATCAGCTGGGCCAGCTCCGGCCACGTCGGCTTCAAGGGCTCGCGTAAGAGCACCCCGTTCGCCGCGCAGCTCGCTGCCGAGAACGCTGCCCGCAAGGCGCAGGAGAACGGTGTCAAGAAGGTCGATGTGTTCGTCAAGGGACCGGGTTCGGGTCGCGAGACCGCCATCCGGTCGCTGCAGGCCGCCGGCCTCGAGGTCGGCACCATTTCCGATGTGACCCCGCAGCCGCACAACGGCTGCCGTCCGCCCAAGCGGCGCCGGGTCTAGCGGGACCCGGAATAGAGACAGAAGGAAGTAGAACATGGCTCGCTATACCGGCCCCGCAACCAAGAAGTCCCGTCGTCTTCGCGTCGATCTGATCGGCGGAGACCAGGCGTACGAGCGTCGCCCGTACCCGCCCGGCCAGCACGGTCGCGCGCGGATCAAGGAGACCGAGTACCTGCTCCAGCTGCAGGAGAAGCAGAAGGCCCGCTTCACCTACGGCGTCATGGAGAAGCAGTTCCGCCGCTACTACGAGGAAGCCAACCGTCGCTCGGGCAAGACCGGCGACGTGCTGCTGCAGATCCTCGAGTCGCGTCTGGACAACGTCGTGTACCGCGCCGGACTGGCCCGGACTCGTCGTCAGGCCCGCCAGATGGTCAGCCACGGCCACTTCACCGTGAACGGTGTTCGCGTGGACGTGCCCAGCTACCGCGTCAGCCAGTACGACATCATCGACGTCCGTCCGAAGTCGCTGCAGACCACGCCGTTCCAGATCGCCAAGGAGACCCTGGGCGATCGTCCGACCCCGGCCTGGCTGCAGGTGGTTCCGTCGACTCTGCGCATCCTCGTGCACTCGCTGCCCGAGCGCGCACAGATCGAGGTTCCGCTCACCGAGCAGCTCATCGTCGAGTACTACTCCAAGTAGTCTCACCCGAGCTTTCGCGAAACCTACTGAGCAGCATCAGCTGCCCGGTCCACCTCGACGTCGTCAAATAGTGGGCGGCCGAAGGAGAATCCCACCACATGCTCATCTCACAGCGACCCACTCTGTCCGAAGAGGTCATCGCCGAGAACCGCTCGAAGTTCACCATCGAACCCCTCGAGCCGGGCTTCGGCTACACCTTGGGCAACTCGCTGCGGCGCACGCTGCTGTCGTCCATCCCGGGCGCGGCGGTCACCAGCATCCGCATCGACGGTGTCCTGCACGAGTTCACCACCGTTCCCGGCGTGAAGGAGGATGTCACCAACATCATCCTGAACCTCAAGGGACTGGTTGTGAGCTCCGAAGAGGACGAGCCGGTCACCATGTACGTCCGTAAGCAGGGCCCGGGCACCGTCACCGGTGCGGACATCGTTCCGCCTGCCGGCGTCACCGTGCACAACCCGGACCTGCACATCGCGACCCTCAACGACAAGGGCAAGCTCGAGATCGAGCTGGTCGTCGAGCGGGGCCGCGGTTACGTGCCGGCCGTGCAGAACAAGGCCACCGGCGCCGAGATCGGCCGCATCCCGGTCGACTCGATCTACTCGCCGGTCCTGAAGGTGACCTACAAGGTCGAGGCCACCCGTGTCGAGCAGCGCACCGACTTCGATCGGCTGGTGCTCGACGTGGAGACCAAGAACTCCATGACCGCGCGTGACGCCCTGGCGTCGGCCGGCAAGACCCTGGTCGAGCTCTTCGGCCTGGCTCGGGAGCTCAACGTCGAGGCCGAGGGCATCGAGATCGGCCCGTCGCCGCAGGAGGCGGATCACATCGCCGCGTTCAGCCTGCCGATCGAGGATCTCGAGCTGACCGTCCGTTCGTACAACTGCCTCAAGCGCGAGGGTGTCCACACCGTCGGCGAGCTGGTTGCGCGCACCGAGTCGGATCTACTCGACATCCGCAACTTCGGCCAGAAGTCGATCGACGAGGTCAAGGTGAAGCTGCACAGCCTGGGTCTGGCCCTCAAGGACAGCCCGGCGAGCTTCGACCCGTCGCAGGTCGCCGGCTACGACCCGGCCACCGGCACCTGGTCCGATGATGCGTCGTTCGGCGACGACGGTGGCGAGGATTACGCCGAGACCGAGCAGCTGTAGGGCTCGCAAAGAACCACCTGGTTTTTCCAGACCAACGGACTTCCGGTCGCGAGATCGTGAGTCGCTCCTAGGAGAAAGACATGCCCAAGCCCACCAAGGGTGCCCGCCTCGGCGGGTCGGCCAGCCACCAGAAGGCGATCCTGGCGAACCTCGCCACGGCTCTCTTCGAGCACGGCCGAATCACCACCACCGAAGCCAAGGCGAAGCGGCTGCGTCCGTACGCCGAGAAGCTGATCACCCACGCGAAGGCCGGCCAGCTGGCCAACCGTCGCGAGGTCATGAAGGACATCCGCGACAAGGATGTCGTTCACACCCTGTTCGCCGAGATCGGCCCGCACTTCGCGGAGCGCAACGGCGGATACACCCGCATCATCAAGACGCTGCCGCGCAAGGGCGACAACGCCCCGATGGCCGTGATCGAGCTGGTGCAGGAGAAGACGGCGTCGTCGGAGGCCAACCGTGCCACCCGCGCCGCCGCGTCCAAGGCCAAGGCGGCCGAGGAGGCTGCTCCGGCAGAAGCCGCTGACGAGGCTCCGGCCGCCGAGGCCGCTGCCGACGAGGCACAGGACCAGTAGCCGCTTCGCTCGCCGGTGACCTGACGGTCGCCGCCGAGCGAGAGGTGACACTCCATGACGACACAGCCCGTCCCCATCATCGATGGGGACGGGCTGTGTCGTCTTCGGCTGCTGATCGGCTACGACGGCACCGACTTCTCCGGCTGGGCCACGCAGCCCGGTCGACGGACGGTCTGCGAGAGTCTCGAGCAGATGCTGAGCACCGTGCTCCGCGCGCCGATTCGGCTGACTGTCGCGGGCCGGACCGACGCCGGTGTCCACGCCGCCGGGCAGGTGGCGCACTGCGACGTCCCCGTCGCGTCGTTGCAGACCAGGTCCATCGACGGGGACCCGTCGCGACTGGTTCGCAGGCTCGCCAAGATGCTCCCGGACGATGTACGGGTGAAGCGGATCGAGACCGTTTCCGCAGACTTCGATGCGCGTTTCTCCGCACTGGCGCGCACGTACGAATACCGGCTCACCGACGCCGCGTGGGGCGCCGAGCCGACCCTCGCCCGCACCACCGCCGATTGGACCCGGCCCCTGGACGTCGAGGCCATGAACGCGGCCTCGGCGGCTTTGGTCGGGCTCAATGACTTCGCGGCCTTCTGCCGCTACCGGCCGGGCTCCACCACCATCCGCGAACTCCAGCGCTTCAGTTGGCGGCGAGACGGCGACGTGCTGGTCGGCACCGTGGTGGCCGACGCCTTCTGCTGGTCGATGGTCCGGTCCCTCGTGGGCGCGGTGGCCTCGGTCGGCGACGGTCGCCGCGGCGTCGACTGGTGTGCCGGGCTGTTGTCTGAGCGCGCACGCTCCGCGCAGGTGCCCGTGGCGCAGGCCCGTGGCCTGTGCCTGATGAGCGTGAGCTACCCGCCGCCCGAGGAGTGGGCGGCGCGCAACGAACGGACGCGGGACGTCCGCGACGCCGGTGATCTCGGGTGTGCGGGTCCGGTCGTGGAGTAGTCCGCCGCGCCCTCGGTCACCCGCCGGTTCTGCGCCGCGGGGGATTGGCGAAGTCGTCGGCGATGGTGGCGGCCAGTTCGACGAACGACCGGCGGGTGGACTTGCTGAGGAGTTCCAGATCGATGTCGGCGCCTTCGGCGAGGTGATCGTCGAATCCGATGGTGTGTACCGCCCGGCAGCGGGTCAGGAAGTGTTGTGCGAGCTGGTCGACGTCGATGGTCGACGAACCCGGTCGGGATGAGCTGAGCACCACCACGCTGTGCGGGATGAGGTGGCCGTAGCCGTGTCCGGCCAGCCAGTCCAGCGTGGAACCGGCGCTGCGTGCTCCGTCGAGTGCGGGAGAGGAGACCAGGACCAGAGCGTCGGCGGTGTCGAGGACGCCGCGCATGGCGTCGGCGCTCATTCCGGTGCCGCAATCGGTGAGGATCACGTTGTAGAAGCGCTGGAGAATGTCGACGACGCCGCGGTACTCCCGTTCGCTGAACGCCTCGGCGGCAGCGGGGTCGCGTTCTGAGGCCAGCACTTCGAGCCGGCTGGGGGCTTGCGAGGTGTGCGCCCGGACATCGGAGTACCGGTGCACCGCGGTGTCGGCGAGCAGGTCGCGGACGGTGCAGGCGGTCTGCTGCGGAATGCGCTGCGCGAGGGTTCCGAGATCCGGATTGGCGTCCACCGCGATCACCCGGTCGCCGCGGAGCGATGCGAACGTGGAACCGAGTCCGATCGTCGTGGTGGTCTTGCCCACGCCGCCCTTCAACGACAGCACCGCGATGCGGTAGTCGCCGCGAATCGGGCGCCGGAGTCGTTCCAGCAGCTGCTGGTACTCGATTTCGGCGGGCGACTCGCCGGGGTTCACCAACCCGGCGGTCACCGCGTGCACGGCGCGCCGCCATCCGCGCACGGGGGCACGCCGTGCCTTGCGCAGGATCGCGACTTGATCCAGGGCTGGACCGGCGGGCGGGAGCGGTGCGGCCGGGACGAACGCGCTGACGGGCGGCGCGAGCGGCGCGGGTGCCGGTGGCACCGGATACGGCATCGGTGCGGGATGGACCGTCGCGTCGATCTCCGGTGCGGCGCGCAGCGGTGCAGCCTCATCGGGCTCTGCGGAGGCGTGCTCTGCGGAGACGGGCGGCGAGAGACCGATGATCGCGGACAGATCGATGTCCGGCCGCGGTTCGTGCGGCTGATGGTCGAGCCAGGGCGGAGTGTCGCTCATCTGGACTTCTGATGGTGTCATGTGTCCCCCTCGGGTCGCTCGCAGCGACGATGCTGCGGTCGGGGTGGAACGTTAGACGTCGCCGACCCAGACACGCCCGCGTTCGAATCGATGGAACCGAAAACGAGTCACGCGCGTCTAAGTCACATGGCAGAAGAGAATCGACATCAGGGTTCCGACACGGAACCGGCGGGGCTGACCACTGTCGCATCGAGATCCGGGGCCATCTCCGTCACGTGCACGGCCGCGGGACTGCCGGTGGGGATGACTATTTCGTCTCGGGCGATGCGGCGGTCTCCGGCGGCACTGGCGCGCGAGATCATGGCGCTGTGCACCCTCGCGAGCACGACCGCGGGAGTGCAGGCCAGGCACCGGTTGCGGGGGCGCGGTGTCGATGAGGAGGCACTCGATCTGCTCGGGCTGCCGTCACGCAAGGAGCTGGTGAACGCCGAGGCGGCAGCGGATGCCTCGAGTGCAGGACGGAATCGGTGAACCCCGAGATGGACGCCGTCGCCGATCGGGCGCAGCGGCAGCTGGGGGCGCTGGAGGACGTGCACCGGAGACTGCAGCAACTGCGCGCGACCGGAGTCGGCGACGACGGTCGCGTGCGCGTGACGGTGAACGGCAACGGAGCCCTCATCGAGTTGGAGATCGCCGCCGGCGCCGGCGGCGGAAAGGGCGCACGACTGTCGGAGGAGATCGTGGGTGCGGCAGTGCGCGCGGCGACGGATGCCTTCGCCGAGCGCAGCGAGATCATGCAGTCGTTCTGCGGCGAGTTCGCCGCACTGACCGGAGTCGACGACTCCGGCGCGGCGGTGGAACCGAACCGGGATCCGGTGCGTCCAATTACATGAGGGCTCGATTCTTCAAGCATCAGGGGGAGACGTGAACGAGACGATGGTGCACCCGGAAGCGGTGCAGACGTTCGGCGCCACATCGGCGGCGCTGGGAACGGCGACGGCCACTGCCGGAGCGTTCGACGCGGCGGCGGTGGGGGCCGCAGTGACGGCGGTATTCGGTCTGATCGGGCAGGAGTTCGCCGCCGCCTACTCGGTGGCACAGGCCAATCACCTCCGCGGAGTCGGGCTTCTCGCCGCCGCGCATGCGGCGACCGCAGCCGCGGTGTCGGCCGGAATCGCCTCGTTCTCCGACGCCGACGGCACCGGTGCCTGCGGGGTCCGAGTGTGAGCCGGCACCGAACCTCCGACGATGCGGGGCCGGCGTCCGGACCGGCTGCCCACACGTGCGGGAGCCCCGAGGTGGCCACCGCGGCGGACTGCGGCGCGGGGGACGTGCTCGCGAGATTCGGGATCGCGCCGGTTCAGGCACCGTTGAACGTGCACCTGCCGGCGAGCCTTCCCGAGTTGCCGGTGCTGCCCGCGATCGATCCGGCGATGTTGCTGAAGCCGATCACCGATCTGCTCGCGACATTCGGTACCGGAAGGCTCGGCGGAATCGGGGACCCCGCAGCCGCCCACAGCGATCTCGCCGGCCTGCTCGACGGCGGCGTGACGCTGCTGCTCAACGCTGCCCGTTCGGTGGATGGCGGATGGGTGGGACAGGCTGCGACATCGGCGGTCACGGCTGCGTCGCGGGCGGCGTCGGAGTCCGGCATGCTGGCGACGCAGGGAGCGGCGATCTCTGCCGATCTGCAGGCCGCGGCAGCGGTGGTGGCCGCCGGTCTGACTCAACTGCAGGGAGTAGTGGTGAAGACGGCAGGGGCGCTCGCCGCCGCACTGCCGACGCTGGCGACCCCGCCCGGGCAGCTCGCGGCGCTCGGGATCGCGGCGGAGGGGCTGGCAGAGGGGCTCTCGGTGGTCGCGGCCACTCGCACTCAGCTGGCCGGTCCCACGGCGCACATGGCGGCGAACGGCAGGCCGATACCGGTCACCGCGGTGCCGGGGCCGGGCGGCGACGGATTCGCGGTGGCGGCGAAACTGCTGGAGTCGGCGCTCCCGATGGTCCAGGCGGGAACGACGCTCGCTACGAAGCTCTTGGCGGGTACGGGGTCGGACGGCGCACCGGAGGTCCCGGCTCCGAACCCGAACCACCGGGATGCGCTCGGAACCCCCGCTGCCGTGCCCGCACCCTGTCCGTCGGCCTGCGACCGCGGACCGACGACGCCCGGGGCAGCGTCGGCCGGATCATCCGGTGCTGGAGCGCCGGCGGTCGGAGGCGCGGGTGCCGGTGGACCGGCGGTCAGACCGGCAGCCTCCGTTCCCGGCGCCGCTCCGAGTGCGATGACCGCCTCGGTCGCCGCGGAACCGGTGTCGCTGGCCGATCGGCCCATGACCACCAACGCCGCGGTGGTCGGGGCAGCACAGGCGACTGTGTCAACGGACTCGGCGGCGGCGCCCGCCGTGCCGCTGGCACCGGTCGTGCCGGCCACGGCACGTCAGTCCGCGGACGGACCGCGGATCGTGCCCGCCGCCGTAGCGCCTGAGCCCGCTAGCAGCGAGGCGGTGGACCGGGACTGGCTCACGGCCATGACCGCGGAGTCGCTTGACTTCGACGTGGCGCTGGAGTTGGGACTGGGCGGCCAGAAGCTCGCCGGATCGGTGTGATCCGGGGATCGAGAAGAACACCAAGGAAAGGACTGCGACATGCAGGCTCTCAAACTCGACGTCGCCGCCGGACAGGCCTCGGCGGCGTCGATCAAAGGAGTGGTGGACGAGATGCAGCGCATCGTCGGCCAGATCCAGAAGTCGGCGGTGAACGGCAAGTCGGGCTGGGACGGCAAGGCGTCCACCGCGTTCGAGACCACGCATACCGATTGGCACGGGGTCGCGACCAAACTGCAGGGCGCGCTGGACGAGATCGAGTCGAAGCTGACCGCCGGCTTCCGCGGTTACGACGACGAAGACGTGACGGTGGCGGGCCAGCTCACCGGCCTGCAGGGACATCTGTCGTTGTAGCGGGGCCGCCGCGGGGGAGCGGTGGCGCGGCTCGCTCGTCGCAGACGCACGAGCTCGACGCGCATATCTTCGACTGACACATCCGATTCAACACACTCACAGGGGGATGACATGAGCAACGGACTCATTCGGTACGACTTCGCAAGTCTCGGAACGCTTTCGGGCGACCTGCGTGGACAGTTTCAGCGGTTGGAAGAGCTGTCGGGTCAGCTCAAGCGCCAGGTGACGGCGCTCGCCGCGCACTGGGACTCGGGAGGCGCCGCGTCGTACCAGCAGGCGCAGGGCAACTGGGATCGGATCTTCGCCGACGCGCGCGCTCGGCTCGACTCGCTCGGCACGGGAGTCGCGAAGGCCGCCACGCATATGCGGGAGACCGACGTCCGGGTGGGCAAGACCTTCGCGGTGTGAGACACGGTCGCCCCGGGCGGCAGCCGCATCGGCTGCCACCCGGGGCGGACACCGAGCGAGGACGGTGCCTGATCGGTCAGTCTCCGGTGTGGCCTCGCAACAGCTCGGCGAAGGGAGTCACCTCGCCGAGGTCGTTCGCCCCCGCCGATCGACGCGGCCGGGTCTCGAGGTCGGTGGGGCCGCCGAATCCGGCGACCGCGGACGCACCGACGAGCCGCTGTGCCAGCTCGCCGGCGGCGCGGTGGACTCGGTCGCCGAGCTCGCTGCTGCCGAAGTCCTCGGTGGCGGCGAAGACCGCGGTCGGCACCGTGTCGGCCCACAGGTAGCTCATCAGCGGGCGCACGGCGTGATCGAGGACCAGACTGTGCCGCGGAGTGCCCGCCGTTGCTGCCACCAGCACCGGGACGCCGGTCATCGCGTCGGGGTCGAGCAGGTCGAAGAACATCTTGAACAGTCCGCTGTAGGAGGCGGTGAAGACCGGGGTCACGGCGACGATGCCGTCGGCGGCGGCTACCTCGTCACGGGCGGCGCTAACCTCCGCTGTCGCGACACCGGTGGTCACCGTGGTGGCCAGACCGGCGGCGAGCGGCGCCAGCTCCAGAACCCGCACGTCGACGCTCTCGCCCCGGGCGGTCACTCCCGCGGTGACGGCGTCGGCGATCTGGTCGGCCAGGAGCCGCGTGGACGACGGCGTCGAGACGCCGGCGCTGATCACGAGGAGACGTCGCGCCATCTCAGTTCTCTCCCTTCGCCGCCGCGGTCGCGACGGATGCGGCCGGAGCGACCCGGCGGTGCGGTGAGCCCGGGCCGGCGGCCACCAAAGACTCGTGGGTGGGCGGATCGGAGGGCACGTGGGCGGGTCGGCGGCGGTCGAATTCCGCACGCAGGACCGGCACCACCTGAGTGCCCAGGATCTCGATCTGCTCGAGCACCTGCGGCAGGGGAAGTCCGGCGTGGTCGACGAGGAACAGCTGCCGCTGGTAGTCGCCCGCGTAGTCGGCGAATGAGAGGGTCTTGTCGATCACCATCTCCGGCGTGCCGACGGTCAGCGGGGTCATGTCGGTGAAGTCTTCGAGCGACGGACCGTGGCCGTACACGGGCGCGTTGTCGAAGTAGGGACGGAACCGGCGTTTGGCCTCGTTCTCGGTGTCCGCCATGAAGACCTGACCGCCGAGACCGACGATGGCCTGATCGGCGGAACCGTGGCCGTAGTGCTCGAAACGGCGACGGTACAGGTTCACCATCTGCTCGGTGTGCTCCTTGTTCCAGAAGATGTTGTTGTGGAAGAAGCCGTCGCCGTAGAACGCGGCCTGCTCGGCGATCTCCGGGGAGCGGATGGAGCCGTGCCATACGAACGGCGGAGTGTCGTCGAGGGGAGCGGGTGTGGAGGTGTAGCCCTGCAGCGGCGTCCGGAACCGGCCCTCCCAGTCGATGTTCTTCTCCCGCCACAGGCGCCGGAGGAGGTGATAGTTCTCGACGGCGAGGGGGATGCCCTGCCGGATGTCCTTGCCGAACCACGGGTACACCGGACCGGTGTTGCCGCGACCGAGTGTCAGGTCCGCCCGGCCCCCGGACAGGTGCTGAAGCATCGCGAAGTCCTCGGCGATCTTGACCGGGTCGTTCGTGGTGATGAGCGTGGTCGCGGTCGACAGCCGCAGTTTCTCGGTGCGAGCCGCTATCCAGCCGAGCATGGTGGTCGGCGAACTGGGGACGAACGGCGGGTTGTGGTGCTCACCCGTGGCGAACACGTCCAGACCGACCTCCTCGGCCTTCAGGGCGATAGCGGTCATCGCCTGAATCCGCTCGTGTTCGCTGACCGTGGTGCCGGTGGTGGGGTCGGTGGTCACGTCACCGACGCTGAAGATTCCGAACTGCATCGAACGCTTCCTTCCTGGTGGGTCCGCTCGCCGCGGCTTTCACACAGAGTAACCGGACCGTGGTCCGGTTAATTCCCGGCCCTCGTTCCGCGTGCCGCTGGACGGTCGGGTCCGCCGCCACCGATTAGTCTTCCTTTGCGGCCGCCCGGCCGACACCACGTGCACAGACGGAAGGTCCTCCATGTCCGCAGAAGGGTCGACACGCGCGATCGTCGCCGCCCTGGCCGCCAATGCGGGAATCGCCGCGGCCAAGTTCGTCGGCTTCGCGATCACCGGTTCCTCATCGATGCTCGCCGAAGGCGTCCACTCCGTCGCCGACACGTCGAACCAGGGCCTGCTTCTGCTCGGCCAGAAGAGCGCGGCGCGCAAGGCCGACGAACTGCATCCGTTCGGGTACGGCCGCAGCAGGTACTTCTACTCGTTCATCGTCGCGCTCGTGATCTTCACCCTCGGCTCGATGTTCGCGCTCTACGAAGGCGTCGAGAAGATCCGCCACGCGGGCGATCACGGGCTCGACTCACCACTGGTCGCGGTGGTGATCCTCCTGGTCGCGATCTGCCTCGAGGGCTACAGCTTCCACACCGCCCGGAAGGAGTCCAGGCCACTCAAGGGCGGGGCGTCCTGGTGGCAGTTCATCCGCACCTCGCGCAATCCCGAATTGCCGGTGGTCCTGCTCGAGGACAGCGGCGCGCTGATCGGTCTGGTGCTGGCGCTCGCGGGTGTCGGGCTGACGATGATCACCGGTGATGCGATCTGGGACGGCATCGGCACCCTCTCGATCGGCGTACTGCTCGGCCTGATCGCGATCGTCCTGATCGTCGAGATGAAGAGCCTGCTGATCGGCGAGGGCGCGACCGAGGCCGAGTCGGAGACGCTGCGTTCGGTGATCCCGGGGCAGGACGTCGATCGCGTCATCCATATGAAGACGCAGTACCTCGGACCCGAGGAACTCCTGGTGGCGGCGAAGATCGCGATCGCGCCGGGTCTGGGGGCCGTCGAGATCGCTCGGGCGATCGACGGGGCGGAGGCCCGGGTGCGGGCCGCGGTGCCGCAGGCCCGGGTGATTTACCTCGAACCGGACATCGACAGGGGTGAGAACGCTTCGTGACCAACTCCTGACCTGGATGCGGCCTACGGGAACGCGTCGATGCGCTAGCCTCTGAAACCGCAATGAATGTGGAGGGGATCACATCGATGGTGTCAGCTCGGGCGAGGCCACAGGGCTACTCGACGAGGGCGCACACCCTGGCGCAGGCACCACGCCCCGACCGTTCATCCCGCAGCGGAAACCCCGCGAATCAGCAAGGAGAACGTACGTGACCACTTTCTTCGGTCGTGTGAAATCGGTCGAGCAATCGATGGCCGACACCGACGAGCCCGAAACCAAGCTCCGGAAGGACCTGACGGCCTGGGACCTGACAGTCTTCGGCGTCGCCGTGGTCGTCGGCGCCGGCATCTTCACCCTCACCGCGCGGACGGCCGGCAACGTCGCGGGCCCCTCGGTGTCTCTGGCCTTCGTCCTCGCCGCGATCGCCTGCGGTCTGGCAGCTCTCTGCTACGCGGAGTTCGCCTCCACGGTCCCGGTGGCGGGATCGGCCTACACGTTCTCCTATGCGACCTTCGGTGAATTCGTCGCCTGGATCATCGGTTGGGACCTCATCCTGGAATTCGCGCTCGCCGCCTCCGTCGTGGCGAAGGGCTGGTCGTCGTACCTCGGCAACGTGATCGGCGCGGGCAACAACGTCTTCGTCATCGGCGGGCACACCTACGACTGGGGTGCGGCGGTGCTGATCGCGGTGCTCATCACCCTGCTGGTGCTCGGTACCAAGCTGTCGTCCCGGGTCTCGGTGATCATCACCGCGATCAAGGTGGCCGTGGTGCTGCTCGTGATCATCGTGGGCGCCTTCTACATCACCGGCAAGAACTACTCGCCGTACGTGCCGCCGGCCAAGCCGGGCGAGTCGACCGGGACGGGAATCCATCAGACGCTCTTCTCGTGGGCCACCGGTGCCACCGGCAGCCAGTACGGCTGGTACGGACTGCTCGCCGCCGCGTCGCTCGTGTTCTTCGCGTTCATCGGCTTCGACGTCGTCGCGACCACCGCGGAGGAGACCAAGGACCCGCAGAAGTCGCTGCCGCGCGGCATCCTGGGATCGCTGGCCATCGTCACGATCCTCTACGTCGGCGTTTCGCTGGTGCTCACCGGAATGGTTCCGTACACCGACCTCGCGGATAAGAAGCTGCCGAACGGGACGGTGGAATCGTCGACGCTCGCCACGGCCTTCGAGGCGCACGGCATCACCTGGGCGCAGTGGGCGATCAACATCGGTGCGCTGGCGGGTCTGACGACAGTCGTGATGGTGATGCTCCTCGGACAGACCCGAGTCGGTTTCGCCATGGCCCGCGACGGACTGCTCCCGCGCGGACTGGCCAAGACCGGCAGCCGCGGCACGCCGGTGCGCATCACCCTGATCGTCGGCGTGGTCTCCGGCGCGCTCGCCTTCTTCTTCCCGATGGGCACGCTCGAAGAGATGGTCAACATCGGTACCCTGTTCGCGTTCGTCCTGGTGTGCGTCGGTGTCGTGGTGCTGCGTCGCACCCGGCCGGATCTCAAGCGCGGCTTCTCCGTGCCGTTCGTACCGCTGGTGCCGATCCTGGCGGTCATCGCCTGCTTCTGGCTGATGATCAACCTGTCGATCGAGACCTGGCTGCGATTCCTGGTCTGGATGATGATCGGCATCGTCGTATACCTGACCTACGGTGCAAAGCACTCCGTGCTCGGTATGCGTGAGCGCAAAGAACTGCCCTCCTACGACACCGTCACCCCTGATTCGGCCGACCGGCCGGACGGTGGTCCGACCGGCAGTGCGTGAGCGCGATAGCGTAGAAGGACCTAGGGCACTGGTACCGGCCGCCGAATCGGCGGCCGGTACCGTCGTTCACGATCAAAGATGTCAATCGAGAGGGACCAGATGACCGCGCCTTCCAGCGCTCTGACCACCGAAACCCGCAACGGCGTCGAGTTCAGGGTCGCCGACCTCTCCGAGGCCGAGTACGGCCGCAAGGAGATCCGCCTCGCCGAGCACGAGATGCCGGGTCTGATGGAGTTGCGCCGCGAATACGCCGACGTCAAGCCCCTCAAGGGCGCTCGCATCTCGGGGTCGCTGCACATGACCGTGCAGACCGCAGTCCTGATCGAGACGCTCGTCGATCTGGGCGCCGAGGTCCGCTGGGCCTCGTGCAACATCTTCTCCACCCAGGACCACGCGGCCGCGGCCGTCGTCGTCGGCCCGTACGGAACCGTCGAGGAGCCCAAGGGCGTGCCGGTCTTCGCCTGGAAGGGCGAGACCCTGGAGGAGTACTGGTGGGCGGCCGAGCAGATGCTGACCTGGCCGGACGTCGACGGCGAGCCGCGGCGCGCCAACATGATCCTCGACGACGGCGGCGACGCGACCATGCTGGTCCTGCGTGGCGCGGAGTTCGAGAAGGCCGGCGTCGTTCCGCCCGCCGACGACAATCACCCCGCCGAGTACAAGGTGTTCCTGGAACTGCTGCGCCGCTCGCTGGCCGCAGACCCGGGCAAGTGGACGGCGATCGCCGAGTCGGTGCAGGGCGTCACCGAGGAGACCACCACCGGTGTGCTCCGTCTGTACCAGTTCGCCGCCGCCGGTGAACTCGACTTCCCGGCGATCAACGTCAACGACTCGGTCACCAAGAGCAAGTTCGACAACAAGTACGGCACCCGCCACTCGCTGATCGACGGCATCAACCGCGGCACCGACGTCCTCATCGGCGGCAAGAAGGTGCTGATCTGCGGCTACGGCGACGTCGGCAAGGGCTGCGCGGAGTCGCTGGCGGGGCAGGGCGCCCGTGTCCAGGTCACCGAGATCGACCCGATCAACGCACTGCAGGCGATGATGGACGGCTACGACGTCGTCACCGTCGATGAGGCGATCGGCAACGCGGACATCGTCGTCACGGCCACCGGCAACCTGGGCATCATCACCTTCGAGCACATGAAGAAGATGAAGAATCAGGCGGTGCTGGGCAACATCGGTCACTTCGACAACGAGATCGACATGGCCGGACTCGAGTCCGCCGAGGGAATGACGCGGATCAACATCAAGCCGCAGGTGGACCAGTGGGTGTTCCCCGACGGCCACAGCATCATCGTGCTGTCCGAAGGGCGACTGCTGAACCTGGGCAACGCCACCGGCCACCCGTCGTTCGTGATGAGCAACAGCTTCGCCAACCAGGTGATCGCTCAGATCGAGCTGTGGACCAAGGGCGACGAGTACGACAACGAGGTGTACCGCCTGCCCAAGCATCTCGACGAGAAGGTCGCGCGCATCCACGTCGAAGCGCTCGGCGGCAGCCTGACCAAGCTCACCAAGGAGCAGGCCGAGTACATCGGCGTCGACGTCGAGGGCCCCTACAAGCCCGAGCACTACCGCTACTGACGCACCGAACCGGCTGGATGCACCGCACCGCCGCCGGTCGGGGAGCCGAGCTCTCCCGACCGGCGGCGGTCGTTCGTTGCGGCCGGCTCCCTGCGGCCGGCTCCGGACTACCCGAGCTGTGCGAGAACGGCGTCGACGGCCGCGTCGCCGTCGGCCCACGACCAGGTCGACATCCACTGTGCTTGCACGAGTTCGCCGTAGACGCGGTAGACGGCGTGTTGCAGGTCGGCGTCGCGCTCGTAGGTGTCCACGGGTCGGTCGGCCTCGGTCTCCGCGCGACCGCTGGCGCGGTCCATCGCGACTTCCGGCGGCACTCCGAGGAGCAACTGGTGGTCGGGAACCGGGAGTTGAAACCGTCGGAACTCCAGGTCGGCGACCCAGTCGACGACCTCGGACGCGGCGCCCGCGCCCAGGCGCGCAGCGCTGTAGGCCGCATTCGACGCGGTGTAGCGGTCGCAGATGACGAGGTCGTTCCCGGCGAGGGCGTCGTGCAGTTGACGCCGTGCCGCGGCCCGGTCGAGGGCGAAGAGCAGGGCCATCGCGTAGACGCTGTCCCGGAGATCACCGTGCCGTCCGTGCAGCGCCTCCGAGGCGAGGTCCGCGGTGATCGATTCGCCGTAGCGGGGGAACGCGAGCGTCCGGACCGACGCGCCACGGTCGATCGCAGCGGCTTCGAGGCGTCCGACGATGGTGCGTTTGCCCGCACCGTCGAGACCTTCGACAGCAACCAGAATGCCCACGCGGACAGTCTAGGCAGTCGCCTGCGTCACGTGGATGCGGCGCGCCGCACGCCGTCCGGACCTGCGCGGCAAGGCGTGTCGCACCGCGCTATCCGCGGCAGAAGTGACACCATGGCAGGCATGAAGCCACGCATCCTGGTCGTTGACGATGACGCCGCTCTCGCCGAGATGCTCACGATCGTTCTGAAGAACGAAGGCTTCGAGCCGTTCGTCGTCGGAGACGGGACGCAGGCGCTGACCGCGGTGCGCGAGGTTCGACCCGACCTCGTCCTGCTCGACCTGATGCTGCCGGGAATGAACGGCATCGATGTCTGTCGGGTGCTCCGCGCCGACTCCGGTGTGCCGATCGTGATGCTGACCGCCAAATCCGACACCGTCGACGTGGTGCTCGGCCTGGAATCCGGTGCCGACGACTACATGGTGAAGCCGTTCAAGCCGAAGGAACTCGTCGCGCGCATCCGAGCCCGGCTGCGGCGCACCGAGGACGATCCGGCCGAACTCCTGGCGATCGGTCCGGTGGAGATCGACGTCCCGGCGCACAAGGTCACCCGCGACGGGGTGCCGATCTCGCTGACTCCGCTGGAGTTCGACCTTCTGGTGGCGCTGGCGCGCAAGCCCCGTCAGGTGTTCACCCGTGACGTCCTCCTCGAACAGGTGTGGGGCTACCGGCATCCCGCCGACACTCGTCTGGTGAACGTCCACGTCCAGCGGCTGCGCGCCAAGGTCGAGATCGATCCGGAGAACCCGGAGATCGTGCTCACCGTGAGAGGGGTCGGTTACAAGGCCGGTCCGCCGTGATCGGTGGCCGCCGGATTCACCGGGGGCCGATCGAACGCCTCATCACAGCGGTCCGGCGCGCCGCGGCGACCGTCGGACGGGTGGCCGGACAGATCTGGCGCCGCTCGGTTCAGACGCGAGTCATCGTCTCGACGCTGGTTCTGTCCTTCGTGGTCTTGCTGATTCTCGGTTTCGTCCTGATCAGTCAGATCACCGGGCGCCTGTTGGACGCCAAGGAGGAAGTCGCCACCGACGAGATCGCGCGGATGCGCGCGGTGGTGGAACGGGTGCTGAGCAGCGGGGAATCGAACACCGCTGTGCAGAATCGGCTGGCCCGAGCGCGATCGTTGCTCACCGACCAGGACACCGAGTCGCCGCAGACGTCGTCGGTCGCCGGCTCGTTCGACTCCGTGCTCGTGGTTCCCGGCGAGCCGAACGAGCAGGAGATCGCGGTGGGGCCGGTGCGCGACGTGCCGACCGCCCTGCGCAAGATGGTGGCCGGGGGCCAGGTCGCCTTCCAGTACACATCCATCGATCAGGCCGGGGACACCGTCCCCGCGCTGGTGATCGGCTCCCCGGTGGAGAGCCCGATCCAGGGGCTGGAGATCTACCTCGTATTCCCCCTGGGCACCGAGGAGAACACGGTGTCGCTGGTGCGCGGAACGCTGCTGACCGGTGCGGTGGTGCTGCTCGGTCTGCTCGCAGCGATCGCCTGGCTGGTGACCCGACAGGTGATCGCACCGCTGCGGTCGGCGACCCGGATCGCCGTGCGTTTCGCCGACGGCCGTCTCTCCGAGCGGATGCCGGTGCACGGCGAGGACGAGTTCGCGCGGCTGGCGGTCTCGTTCAACGACATGGCCGAGAGCCTCTCCCGTCAGATCAACCACCTCGAGGAGTTCGGCGGGCTGCAGCGGCAGTTCACCTCCGACGTCAGCCACGAGCTGCGAACGCCGCTCACCACGGTCCGGATGGCCGCCGACCTTCTCTACGACAACCGCGAGGGCCTAGACCCGGTGCAGCGCCGTTCGGTGGAACTGCTCGACAAGGAACTGAACCGGTTCGAGACGCTGCTGACCGAGCTCCTGGAGATCTCGCGTCACGACGCGGGGATGGCGGAGCTGGCGGCACAGAAGCTCGACATCGCGGTGCCCATCGACGCGGCCGTCTCCACGGTGGCTCCACTGGCCGCCGAGACGGGCAGCGACCTGATCATCGACATGCCGACGGAGCCGGTGATGGCCGAGATCGATCCGCGCCGGGTGGAGCGGATCCTGCGTAACCTGCTCGCCAACGCCATCGATCACGGCGAGCACAAGCCGGTCACGCTCACCATGCGCTCCGACGGCGACGCGGTGGCGATCACCGTCCGCGACCACGGGATAGGCCTGCGTCCGGGAGAGGAGAAACTCGTCTTCAACAGATTCTGGCGATCGGATCCGTCGCGTGTGCGGCGCTCGGGCGGCACGGGCCTCGGCCTGGCGATCAGCATCGAGGACGCCCGTCTGCACCAGGGCCGACTGGAGGCCTGGGGAGCGCCGGGGGAGGGCTCCTGCTTCCGCCTCACGCTGCCACTGGTTCGTGGCCACAAGCTCCTCGGCAGCCCGCTGCCGTTGAAGCCGATCGGGGAGACGCCCCGATGAGGCGGGTCGCGGTGCTGGTCGCGCTGCTGCTGTCCGCGACGATGGTTCTCACCGGATGCGTCGACATTCCGGACTCCTCGTCTCCGCAGCCCATCCAGGCGTTCGACCGCAAACGGCCGACCAACATCGTGCCCTCGCCCCGACGGGGCGACGACCCGGAGACCGTCGCGCGCAACTTCGTGAAGGCGATGTCCGACCCCACGGCCGGGCATCGGGCGGCGCGCAAGTTCCTGACCGCGGGCGCCAGCCAACGATGGGACGACCAGGGAGACATGACCGTGGTCCGCGACGTCGGCGTCACCGTCGACGAGCGCACCGACGACGCGGTCCGACTCCGGGTCACCGGCGAGAAGACGGGAGTGCTGTCGCCCGGCGGCACGCTCCGGCCCGTCACGGGCGACTGGGTGATGGCGCTGTCGCTGGAGCAGAGCGGCGGGACGTGGCGGATCAGCGGCGACCCGCCCGTGGGATCGGTCACCGACTCGTCGCAGTTCCTCACGGCGTATCGGCAGGCCGACCTGTTCTTCCCCGATCGCACGCTGAGCCGGCTGGTGGCCGACCCGCGCTGGCTGTTCGGTCCCGAACTCGATGCGAGCGTCCTGGTCAACCGGCTGCTGGCGGGTCCGGCGCCCGAACTCGCCGGTGCGGTGAGCCAGGGAGCGGCGCGCGGCAGCGCCGCCGCCGGACCGGTCACCACCAAGGGCGACGTCGTGACGGTTCCGCTCGGCAACGTCGCCGACGGCGACCAGAAGGCGCGAACCACTCTCGCGGCGCAGATCGTCTGGACCCTCGATTACGCCGGGTTCTCGGGCACGTACCGGATCACCGCCGACGGCGCTCCGCTGGTTCCCGGCCGCGACGAGGGCTGGCACACCGCCGATGTCAGCACCTTCGAACCCGAGCCGGAGAAGCGCGCCGTCGACCCGGTGCACCTGGTGCGCGACGGGGGCCTGGCCAGGCTCACCGGGAACCGGGCGGTACCCGTCGACGGCGCACTCGGCGCCGCCCACGACCTCCAGTCGGCGGCCATCTCCGCGGATATGAGCCGAAGTGCCGCCGTCGCCGACCGCGGCGGTCGCCGGGTGCTGCTGGTGGGGCCGTACGGCGGCGATGCCGTGGAGGTGGCCGCGGGCGCCTCGGTGACGACGCCGTCCTTCGGGCCGGATCCCGCCACCGGATACGCGGTGGTCGACGGCCGTCCGATCCATTGGATGTCGGACGGCGACGGCACGCGGATCGAGTCCATCGACACCGCGGAGGTCCGTGCGGTGGCGCCGGGGCCGATCACCGGTCTGCAGGTCTCACCGGACGGCGTGCGCGTGGCCCTGGTGGTCGGCGGCCGGCTCCTGCTCGCCGTGCTGTCCGTGAACGATGTCGGCGTGCCGGCACTGACCGGCGTCTACCTGCTCGCGCCGGAGGTGGCGGGCACCGGCATCGGTATCGCCTGGTCGTCGTCGAAGACGATGTACTTCGCGGTGAACGGCGGCGACAGCCCGGTGTGGAAGACGTCGATCGTCGGCACGCAGCCGGTCGCGATGGTCAGCGGCAACCTCAAGCCGCCGCTGGTGGACGTCGCGGCATCGTCGACCACGGTGTACGTCTCGGACAATCGCGGTATCCAGCAGATCGGCACCGGCCAGATCCGGCCGGATCAGTACTGGACCGCGCTGGGCCCCGATGCCGGACCGGGAACGAGGCCGGTGATCCCCGGCGGCTGACCGGCGGTCGCTGTGGAACAACCGGGTGACAGTCCGGCATCGCAGGAGGACGATGCTCGGGCATGGCGGGTGATCGGGCACGCTCCCGAGCCGTGTTGGCGGCCTTGGCGGACCTCGCGGTGCCGCGGGAGTGCGGAGGGTGCGGGCGCCCGGGAACGCCGTGGTGCGACGCTTGCCGGGCTCGACTCGACGATGTGCCGCGGCAGCTGTCTCCGCGTGTGGATCCGGGTGTGCCTGTATGGGCGATGGCCCGGTACGGCGGACCGATGGCGTCAGCCGTCGTGAACCTCAAGGAGCATCGCCGACGCGATCTCGCGCCCGTTCTGGGCCGCGTTCTGGCCGACGGGATCCTCTCGCTCGCACAGTGGGGTGACTTGCCCGCCTCCGATCGACTCGCACTCGTCCCCGCACCCACGCGGGCGTGGGCGGCCCGGAGCAGGGGAGGCGACACCGTGACCGCGCTCGCCCGCGAGGCCGCGGACGTCCTCGGCGGCCGCGTCCGAGTGGTGCCGGCGCTGGTGACCGCGGCCTGGACGCGAGACTCGGCGGGGCTGGGGGCCGGGGCGCGCGGCGCGAACCTCGCGGGAGCGGTGCGATTGCGCCGCCCACTGCCGTCTGCGCTGGTCGGCGCCGGTGCCGGGCCCGCCGTACCGGTGGTGGTGGTCGACGACGTCCTCACCACCGGCGCGACCGTCGCGCAAGCGGTGAGACGCCTTCGGCGTTCCGGTGCCGCTGTGACCGGAGCGGTGGTTCTGGCGGGTGCATGATCGGCAAAACGTGGCCGGAACCGAAGTTTGCGGATACCTTCGGAAGTGGCAGTGATGAACATCGAGTGCCGGGAGGTGAGGAAGCCTTTTCCACCGCGCCGATGTGTTCACGAGCGCGGTAGATCCTCCGCTTCAGCTCAGCGGGTCACTGCCCATCGCGCCAAACCGCTACCTGAATGTGGTTGCGCGACTAGCGAATTGGTACCCCGATCCGGTCTCGATTCCGGACGGGAGCAACCTGAGGAGGATGTCGATATGACGGTCGTTCACCGCAAGGGACAGCGCGAGTCGAAAGCCGCACCCGCTGAACGCGTCGACCTCAAAGCCGCTTTCGAGCTGCCGTCCACCGTCGACACGTCGGACGCGGGCGAGTTGAAGGCGGAGCTCGTCATGAGTGGCCGGAACGTGGAGATACCGGATCACTTCCGGGTCTACATGAGCAGCAAGCTCTCCCGGCTCGAGCACTTCGACCCCACGATCTTCCGCTTCGAAGTGGTCCTGTACCACGAACCGAATCCACGGCAGTCCAAGAGCGCCGAGATCGTCGAGATCACCGGCCGTGGCCGCGGTCCGGTGATCCGCGCACAGGCCGCCGGCGAGAACTTCTACGCCGCCAGTGAGCTGGCCTTCGACAAGCTGCACAAGCGGCTGCGCCGCGCCAAGAGCCGGAAGCGGATCCGCAAGGACGGGATGCACCGTCCCACCTCGCTCGCCGAGGCGGCGGCCGACGCGCCGCACCTGCTTCCCGAGACGCCTGCGCCGTCCCCGGATCCGTTCGAGGACAGTGTCGAGGACCACTCGCCCGGTCAGGTGGTGCGCGTGAAGGATCACCCGTCGTCGCCGATGTCGGTGGACGAGGCGCTCTACGAGATGGAACTCGTCGGTCACGACTTCTACCTGTTCCATGACTGCGAGACCGACAAGCCGTCGGTGGTCTATCGCCGTCACGCATTCGACTACGGACTCATCAGGCTCGCCTGAGGTCTCGTCCCAGCAGCGGTGGCCGTCGCCCTGACCGGGTGGCGGCCACCGTCGCGTTCACCCACGCGTCGCCGAGCGCGTCAACAATCGTTGACGTCATGTGCGATGCAGTGCCGGTCGGACATGCCTGCATACGGCGTCGTCGACGACGGACCCGTACCATGGACCGAGGTCTGTCCGCCACGTCGACGGTTCGGCGGGGCGCGACGGTGAATCGAAACGTGAACCCAGAGGATTGCCGGTGCTCAACAAGCTGCTCAGACTGGGCGAAGGCCGCATGGTCAAGCGCCTGGACGCTATCGCGACGAGCGTCGAGGCGCTCTCCGACGAGATGGAAGCGCTCTCAGACGACGAACTGCGGGGCAAGACCGTCGAGTTCCGCGAGCGGCTCGAGGGCGATGAGACACTCGACGATCTGCTGCTCGAGGCCTTCGCGGTGGCTCGTGAGGCCGCGTGGCGCGTCCTCGACCAGAAGCACTTCCACGTGCAGATCATGGGTGGCGCGGCGCTGCACTTCGGCAACATCGCGGAGATGAAGACCGGTGAGGGCAAGACGCTGACCTGTGTTCTCCCGGCGTACCTGAACGCGCTGAACGGCAAGGGCGTGCACGTCGTCACCGTGAACGACTACCTCGCCAAGCGCGACGCGGAGTGGATGGGCCGCGTGCATCGCTTCCTCGGTCTCGAGACCGCGGTGATCCTGACCGGCATGTCGCCCGATCAGCGTCGTGAGGCGTACGCGGCCGACATCACCTACGGCACCAACAACGAGTTCGGCTTCGACTACCTGCGCGACAACATGGCGCATTCACTCGAAGACCTGGTGCAGCGGGAACACGCCTACGCCATCGTCGACGAGGTCGACTCGATTCTCATCGACGAGGCCCGCACCCCGCTGATCATCTCGGGCCCGGCCGACTCGTCGAGCAAGTGGTACGCCGAGTTCGCGCGCATCGCGCCGCTGCTGGAGAAGGACGTCCACTACGAGGTCGACATCAAGAAGAAGACCGTCGGCGTCCACGAGGCCGGTGTCTCCTTCGTCGAGGACCGGCTCGGCATCGACAACCTCTACGAGCCGGAGAACTCTCAGCTCGTCGGCTACTTGAACAACGCGATCAAGGTCAAGGAGCTCTTCCACAAGGACAAGGACTACATCGTCCGCAAGGGCGAGGTGATGATCGTCGACGAGTTCACCGGGCGTGTGCTCGACGGCCGGCGCTTCAACGAGGGCCTGCACCAGGCGATCGAGGCCAAGGAAGGCGTCGAGATCAAGGCCGAGAACCAGACTCTCGCCACGATCACCCTCCAGAACTACTTCCGCCTGTACAAGAAGCTCGCAGGCATGACCGGTACGGCCGAGACCGAGGCCGCCGAGTTCCAGCAGATCTACAAGCTGGGCGTGGTGCCGATCCCGACCAACCGTCCGCTGATCCGCAAGGACCAGACCGACCTGATCTACAAGACCGAAGAGGCCAAGTTCTACGCGGTGGTCGACGACATCGCCGAGCGCAACGCCAAGGGCCAGCCGGTCCTGATCGGTACCACGAGCGTCGAGCGCTCGGAGTACCTGTCGCGGCTGCTGACCGAGCGGGAGATCAAGCACACCGTCCTCAACGCGAAGTACCACGAGCAGGAGGCACAGATCGTCGCCGAGGCCGGTCGGCTCGGGGCGGTCACGGTGGCCACCAACATGGCCGGCCGAGGCACCGACGTCGTATTGGGCGGCAACCCGGACGTCATCGCCGACACCCGGCTGCGCAAGGCGGGACTCGACCCCGTCAACACTCCCGAGGAGTACGAGGCGGCGTGGGACGAGGCGATCGAGATCGCCCGCACCGAGGCCGCCAAGGAGGCCGACGACGTCCGTGAGGTGGGCGGACTCTACGTCCTCGGCACCGAGCGTCACGAATCGCGCCGCATCGACAATCAGCTGCGTGGCCGGTCCGGCCGCCAGGGCGACCCCGGAGAGTCCCGGTTCTACCTCTCCCTGGGCGACGAACTGATGCGGCGGTTCAACGGCGCCGCGCTCGAGACCATCATGGCCCGCCTCAACCTGCCCGACGACGTCCCGATCGACGCCAAGATGGTCACCCGCGCCATCCGCAGTGCGCAGACGCAGGTGGAGGAGCAGAACTTCGAGATCCGCAAGAACGTCCTCAAGTACGACGAGGTGATGAACGAGCAGCGCAAGGTCATCTACGGCGAGCGCCGCGAGATCCTCGAGGGCGAGGATCATCGGGATCAGGTGCGCGAGATGGTGCGCGACGTGGTCGGTGCCTACGTCGACGGTGCCACGGAGGTCGGATACGCCGAGGACTGGGACCTCGAGACGCTGTGGGAGGCGTTGTCGAAGCTGTACCCGATCGCGCTCGATCCCAAGCGGGTCGTCGGCGAGAACGAGTACGGCGAACGCGACGACATCTCCCGCGAGCAACTGCGCGAGGTGCTGGTCGACGACGCGCTCGCCGCCTACGACCGCCGCGAGAAGGAACTGGCGGAGATCGCCGGCGACGGCGCGATGCGTCAACTGGAACGGTCGATCCTGCTCACGGTCATGGACCGCAAGTGGCGCGATCATCTCTACGAGATGGATTACCTCCGCGAGGGGATCCACCTGCGGTCGGTCGCTCAGCGCGACCCGGTGGTGGAGTACCAGCGCGAGGGCTACGACATGTTCCAGGGCATGTTGGAGGGCATGAAGGAAGAGGCCGTCACCTACATCTTCAACGCACAGGTGGAGACGCAGGCCCCGGCTCCGGCGCTGGGCACGTCGGTCAGCGACATGCTGGCCGGAGCGGCCTTCGGCGGCGACGAGGCCGCCGACGGCGCCGAACCGGCGATGACCTACAGCGGGCCGTCGGAGACCGGCGACGCGGAGGTGCTCTCCGAGGTCGAGGAGCACGCCTCGGGAACTCCGTCGGAGGTGCTCGGCAGCCGTCGCGAACGGCGCGCCGCCGCCCGTTCGGGCGCCAAGCCGTCGAACAAGCCTCCGAAGTCGCGCAAGAAGCGCTGACGGTCACACTCCCGCGCCGGACGGCGAGACCAGGATCTTCACGGCGGTCTCGTTGCGGTGCAGCAGGGTGTCGTAGCCTTCGGTGACCAGATCGGCGAGGTCGATCTTGCCCGTGATGAACGGGGCGAGATCGATCTCGCCGCTCTCCACCAGCGCGATCGTCTCGGGATGAGAGTTCACGTAGGCGATGGTGCCGCGCAGGTCGATCTCCTTCAGCACCAGCTTCTGCATGTCCAGTCCGGCAGGGCTGCCCCAGATCGACACCACCACGACGACCCCGGTCGGCTTCACGGCATCGAGCAGGGTGTCGAACGCGGGCTGAACCGACGTGCATTCGAAACCGACGTCCGCGCCGCGTCCGGAGGTGAGCTCCGATACCCGAGCGACCACGTCCTGCGCCGCGGGATCCAGCACGTGATCGGCGACTCCGGTGTCCGCGGCCTTGGCTCGGCGCAGCGGGCTCGGCTCGCTGATGATCACCGAGATGCCTCGCGCCCGGCAGATGGCCGCGGTGAGCAGGCCGATCGGTCCGGCGCCGGTGATGAGCGCGATCGCACCCGACTGCGCGCCGCTGCGCTGTACGGCGTGGAAACCGACCGCCAGCGGCTCGATCAGCGCGGCCTGGTCGAGCGGTACCGATGCGTCGATCCGATGCACCCACCTCCGTTTCACCGCGATCTTCTCTGCGAGTCCGCCACCGCAGCCGCCCAGTCCGATGAAGTTCATGTCTCGCGACAGGTGGTAGTCGTGGCTGTGCGGACCGGTATCGACGTCGTCGGCGAGGATGTAGGGCTCCACGACCACGTGATCGCCGACCGCCAGATCGGTCACGCCGTCGCCCACCTCCGAGACGACGCCCGACATCTCGTGTCCGATCGTGACCGGAGCGCTCTCGCCGCTGATCGGCTGCGGATGTCCGGCCGGCGGGATGAAGATCGGGCCGTCGGCGTACTCGTGCAGGTCGGTGCCGCAGATGCCGCACCAGGCGATGTCGATGCCGACCATGCCGGGCCCGACCTCCGGCGGGTCGATCTCTTCGATGCGGACGTCTCCGCGGTCGTAGTAACGTGCGGCTCTCATCGGTGCTCCTTCTGAGCGTCGGAACGGGAAGTGTGGACTGTGATGTGAATCACCCGCCCAGAAACGAGCGTGCGCCCACCGCCGGCGGGGCGCAACGGTTGCAGGGGGTTGCAGCGGACGGGGGTCGGCCGTGCTCTCGGCGCGTCGCGGAACCGAACCCGCCCCGGGTGCGTCCGATAGATATGACGGTGAACACACTCGGGGGTAATGGGATCGTCGACCGGCCGGCGCCGCCGGTTCGGAACGGCGCTGAGCGGACGGATGCGGACCGTGCCGGTGCAGCGCGGTCGGCGACGGTGTACGCGTTGCAGCAGATGCTGGAGGTGCTCGACGGTCGCCGACCGGTGGACCATCTGCTGCGCACGGTCTCGGCCGAGGTGCAATCGCAGGTGGGCTCACTGCTCCAGCATCGGGCCGGGCCGTCGGGGAGTGCTGAGACGGCGCGGCTGCTGCGAGTCCACCTGCAGATCGGTGGACCGCGCCAGGCCGCCTACTTCGGCACCTTCGTGCGGGGACGCCGAGTGCGTGCGGTGGCCGGCCGCATCGAGATCCGGTCGGTGCCGTTGCCGTCGCGGGGCGGACCGCGCCGGATCGCGGAACGCTGGGTGATCGTCGAGTTCGCGATCGTCTGAGGCCGTGGTGTGAGGCCGCGCCGGCGATGATTCCGCGGACGCCCGCGATCGGCATAAACTCGACGCATCATGGTGAATCGGCTGTCGCCGGACGAGGCGATGTTCTACTTCCTGGACGGGGCGGGGACGACCGCCCACCTCGGAGCGCTGTTGATCCTCGACCCGAGCAAGCTTCGGAAGGACGACGCGACCGGGATCGACTACCACTCGCTCGTCTCGCTGGTGGAGAACCGACTTCAGGCGGCACCCCGGTACCGCCAGGTGATCACCGAGGTGACGCTCGGGCTGGCGCGTCCGGTGTGGGTGGACGACCGTGAGTTCGACATCAACTACCACATCAGATTGTCCGCGCTGCCGCAGCCGGGTGACTCCGAACAACTGCAGGAGTTGGTCTCGCGGCTCATGTCGCGCCCACTCGACCGGACCCGGCCGCTGTGGGAGATGTACCTGATCGAGGGACTCAGCCGCGGCCGGTCGGTGATCCTGACCAAGACGCACCGCTGTCTGCTGGGCGGCACCGGCAACCCGGAATTGAGCGAGGTGATCTGCGACGACGTCGCGGACGCCGCCCCGATGGCGGAGGATCTGTGGATGCCGCGGCGGCCGCCCGGTGCGGCCTCGCTGACCGTCGGAGCGCTTGCCGAGGCGATGGCCCGGCCCGGTGAGATGGTCGACACCCTGCTGCGCGGCAACGGCCCGGTCGCCGATCTCTGGTCGGTGGCCGACAAATCGGTCCGTCTGGTCGGCGACGCCGTCTCTCAGATGGTCAACTCCGCCCCCGACAGCCCGCTGAACGCGGTCACCACGTCGTCGCGGCTGTTCGCCTTCTCGTCGGTGTCCCGCCGCGATCTCGAGGCGGTGGCGAACCGTTTCGAGTGCTCGTTCAACGACGTGGTGCTGGCCATCATCACCGGCGTGCTGCGCCGGTGGTCGCTGTCGATCAAGGACACCGTCGGCCACGGCGAGACGATGCGGGCCACCATGCCGCTCGCGGCTCGCGATCCGGACACCGTCGAAGGAGAGCCGAGCGGCTCGTGGATCGTGGTCGGCGGGACGGAGTTCGTCACCGACCTGCCGGTGGGGGAGGACGCACCCGCCGTCCGGCTGATGCAGGTGGCCGGTCTCGCGAATCGCTACTCCCAGTCCACACGGCGGATGTCGCAGGGGCTGCGCCCCCTGCTTCCGGAGTTCGGGCTGGTGCCCTTCGCCGACCGGTCCACGCGGGCGTTCGCGGGCCTGTTCCAGCGGTCGTACAACGTGCCGATCTCGATGAGCGCCAAGCGGATCGGCCGCAAGTTCGTCGGCGGGATCCCCATTACCGGAATCTTCACCATTCCGACGCTCGCCGCGCAGAGAGCTCTGGGCATCAGTGTCAACGAGTACGCGAACCAGGTGCAGTTCGCCTTCATCGCCGACCGGGCCGTGGTGGTCGACCTCCCCGCCATGGCCGAATACGTCACCGAGTCGCTGGACGAACTGCTTGCGAGCGGGCAGTCGTACGACGGTTCCCCGGACCCCGGCAACCGGTGACGACCGGGCCCGCCGATCCTCCCGACCCCGATCGAAAGGCATCTCATGCGCGTCTATCTGCCGGCCACCCTGGCGATGATCGAACGGCTGGTGGCCGAACCCGGCCGGGCCTTCGAACCGGTCGGAGGCACCGGTTTCGCGCTGACACCGGCGCTGCGCGAGGCGTATGTGGCCGGTGACGACGAGGAACTGTCGGAGGTGGCGCTCCGGGAGGCCGCCCGGGCGTCGCTGCGACTGCTGGCCGTCGACGACTCGGAGCTTCCGGTGCGTCGGGTGGTGGTGGTCGCGGACGCCGAAGCGACGCCGCGTCCGGATCTCGACGACGCGGTGGTCAGGGTCGCCGGAACGATCCCGCACGGCGACATCGTCGCCGTCCACGTCGACGGTTCAGACGCCGAGAACGCAGTGCGGGCGGCGGTCGAGGTGATCGACCGCGCCGACCTCGGCGATGAGGACGGCGAGCTGGCGGTCGGAGACGTGGAGGACCACGACCTCGGCTGGTACGCCACGCAGGAACTGCCGTTCCTCCTGGAACTTCTCTGAAGTCCCCGAAGACTTCTCCAGAGAACTTTTCAGTACCGGACGAGAACTGTCCGGAATGCTTGTGAGTCTGAATGGGCGAGGAACACCGACCCCAGGAGGACACCATGTACGCACCGGCCCGAGACGACGAACTCACCGGCCTCATCAACTACGCCGATCAACAGCTCGGAGCGCTGCGGGCCGCGGCGTTCGGACTCACGGAGGCTCAGGCCCGACAGACGCCGTGTCGCAGCGTGCTCTCGATCGGCGGACTCATCAAACACATCGAACGCGGTCTACGCGGGGCCGCAGCGCAGTTGAACGGCACCGCCGGCGAACTGGTGCTCGACGAGGCGGCGTTGGCCGAGTACATGGGGAGCTTCGCGCTCACCGACGACGAGACTGCGGCCGGGATCATCGAGCGGTTCGACGCCGCGCGCGCCGAGTTCCTCGAAGCGATGCGGAGCAGCGATCCCGACGGGGAGGCGATGGCGCCGCCCGCGCCGTGGGCGGGTGTCTACGAGTCGCGGCCGATGAAGAATCGGTACTACATGTGCCACCAGGTGGAGGAGTACGCCCGGCATGCCGGGCACGCCGACATCATCCGCGAGCAGATCGACGGAATGTCGGTGGCCGCGCTGGAGATGACGCTGGCCGGTGCGCCGGCCAATCAGTTCTTCACGCCGTACACACCGGCCCCGGGGACGCTGCTGGCCTGATCCGCGACGCGACTGACGTGCGCTCCATTCGCCCTCGGCGCCCCGAAACGCTAACCTACGGAATCGTAAGTTAGGTGTTCCGGGGCGGCCCGGAACCGGGCGGAGGAGGCGCGCGATGGCGTGGCGTGAACGATTCGAGGCACCGGCGGCCGACGTGGCGGCCAGGCACAAGCGTGCCCGGCTGCTTCGAGCGGCCTTCGCTCGCGTGACCACCCCGCTGTTGCCGGACGACTACCTGCACCTGGCCAATCCGCTGTGGTCGGCGAGGGAATTGCGCGGCAAGGTGGTCTCGGTGACCGAGGAGACCGCGGACAGCGCGACCATCGTCATCCGGCCGGGCTGGGGCTTCTCGTTCGACTACCACCCGGGCCAGTACATCGGCATCGGCGTCCTGGTCGACGGACGCTGGACGTGGCGTTCCTACTCACTGACCTCCGAGCCGGAGTCGTCGCGCGCGCAGCGGACGGTATCGATCACGGTGAAGGCGATGCCGGAGGGATTCCTCTCGTCGCATCTGGTGAAGGGGCTGGCACCCGGCACCGTGGTGCGCCTGGCGGCGCCCGCCGGTGAATTCGTCCTGCCCGACCCGCTGCCGGAGAAGATCCTGTTCGCGACCGCGGGCAGCGGTCTGACGCCCATCATCTCGATGCTGCGCACGATGCGCCGACGCGCTCAGCGCGCCGACGTCCGGCTGATCCACTCGGTTCCCACGGAGGACGATCTGCTCTTCGGCGACGAACTCCGGCGGATGGCCGACGAGGGCCTGATCGACCTGCACCTGCAGTTCACCCGCACCGACGGCAAGGTGACGCCGGCGCAGCTGCGAGCGCTGTGTCCGGATTGGGCCGAGCGCGCCACCTGGGCCTGTGGTCCGGGCGGGTTCCTGGACATGCTCAGCGAACAGTTCGACGAAGCGGGTATTCAGGAGAATCTGCACATCGAGCGGTTCGCGCTGGAACGCGGTGCTCACGGTGCCGAGGGCGGCGTCGTCACGTTCGGCACGCCGGATCGGCAGATCGAGGTCGACGGTGCCACGACGCTTCTCGAGGCCGGCGAACAGGCGGGCGTGCTGATGCCCTTCGGCTGCCGCATGGGGATCTGCCAGAGCTGCGTCGTGATGCTCGACAAGGGGTGCGTGCGTGATCTGCGGACGGGCGTGGAGCACGTGGAGGGTGAGCGCATCCAGACCTGCGTGAGCGCCGCGGCGGGAGACTGCACGCTCGACGTGTGAATCGGTGCCTATGACGTGGACCACGTCGTCGCGGGGTGGACAGCCTACGGAACCGTAACCTACGCTTACGTAAGTTACGAAGTCGTAGGCAACGAGGAGTGGCATGGCGATCTCCGACATCCCCGAATACGCCCATCTGACCGACGCGGACGTCGAAGAACTGGGTGCGAAGCTCGACCAGATCCGCGCGGACATCGAAGCCGATCGCGGTGAACGCGACGCGCGGTACATCCGCAACACGATCGCATTCCAGCGGACGCTCGAGGCCGCCGGTCGCGCGCTGACCTTCGGTGCGCGCAATCGGGCTCTGTGGTGGGCCGGGGCGTCGGCTCTCGGAGTCGCGAAGATTGTCGAGAACATGGAGCTCGGGCACAACGTGATGCACGGGCAGTGGGATTGGATGAACGATCCCGAGGTGCATTCCACTTCGTGGGAATGGGACAACACCGGACCCAGTGCTCACTGGAAGCACACGCACAACTTCATCCATCACAAGTACACCAACGTGCTCGGCATGGACGACGATGTGGGCTACGGCCTGCTCCGCGTGACGCGCGACCAGCGCTGGCGGCCGTTCAACCTCGGCAACATCGCCTACAACACGGTCCTGGCGCTCGCTTTCCAGTACGGTGTCGCCGCGCAACATCTCGAGTTGGGACGCAAGCGCCGGACGCAGGAGGAGAAGGACCAGTTCCGGAAGGACCTGCGCGACGTGGGCGTCAAGATCGGGCGCCAGGCGGGTAAGGACTACGTGGTGTACCCGGCGCTCGTCGGGGCCGTCACCCGCTCGCGCTCCGGGGCCCGCAAGGCCTTCACCGCGAATGTGATGGCCAACGTGATCCGCAATGTGTGGTCGAACGCGGTCATCTTCTGCGGGCACTTCCCGGACGGTGCGGAGAAGTTCACCAAGCAGGACGTCGACAGCGAGACTCGCGGTGAGTGGTACCTGCGCCAGATGCTCGGAAGCGCCAACTTCCGGTCGGGCCCGGTCCTGGCCTTCATGAGCGGGAACCTCTCGTACCAGATCGAGCACCACATCTTCCCCGATCTGCCCAGCAATCGGCTCGCGGAGATCGCGGTGCGGGTGCAGGCGCTGTGCGCGGAGTACGACCTGCCGTACACGACGGGTTCGTTCCCCGTGCAGTACGCGAAGTCGTGGCGCACCATCGCCAAGCTGTCGTTGCCGAACAAGTACCTCTCGGGCACGGTGGACGACGCTCCGGAGACCGCCTCGGAGAGGCGGTTCAAGGAGTCCGAACAGGTGCGTCTGGTGTCGACGGTCGATCCCGCGACCGGACGTCGCCGGGGCCTCAAGACTGCGATCGTGAGCCTGAATGAGCGCCGGAGGAGCCGCCGCGCACCCGCGCGGGCATAATGTGATCGATGGCGATTTCAGATATCAATGAGTACGCGCACCTGACGGACGCCGATGTCGAGGCACTGGGTGCGGAACTCGATATGCTGCGCCGCGAGATCGAGTCGAGTCTGGGCGAGCAGGACCGCCGCTACCTGCGGCGGACCATCTACGCCCAGCGCGGACTCGAGGTCCTGGGCCGGCTCGCACTGCTCGGCAGCCACCGCCGGTCGCTGTGGCTGCTCGGCACCGGCGCACTGTCGGTCGCCAAGATCATCGAGAACATGGAACTCGGCCACAATGTGATGCACGGCCAGTGGGACTGGATGAACGATCCCGAGGTGCACTCCACGACGTGGGAGTGGGACATGGTCTGCGCCTCACCTCACTGGAAGCACTCCCACAACTACATCCATCACAAGTACACCAACGTGATCGGCATGGATCACGATGTGGGTTACAAGATCCTCCGGGTGACGCGCGACGAGCCGTGGGAACCCCGCCGCGCGTTCCAGCCGCTGTTCAATCTCATGCTCGCCGCCACCTTCGAGTGGGGCATCGGCCTGCACGACCTCGACCTCAAAGAGGTCATCGCCGGCCGCAAACCGATGGAGCAGGCGCGTCCGGAGATCGAATTGTTCGCGCGCAAGATCGTCCGGCAGATCGGCAAGGACTACGTCCTGTTCCCGGCGCTGTCGGGCCCCAACTTCACGCGCACGCTGACAGCGAATCTGACGGCCAACCTCATCCGGAATCTCTGGGCCTACGTGGTCATCTTCTGCGGGCACTTCCCCGACGGTGCGGAGAAGTTCACCGTCGAGACACTCGAGGACGAGACGTCCGGCCAGTGGTACCTGCGCCAGATGCTGGGGACGGCCAACTTCGAGGCCGGGCCCGCGCTGGCCTTCCTCAGCGGCAACCTCTGCTACCAGATCGAGCATCATCTGTACCCCGATCTGCCGAGCAACCGGATGGCCGAGATCTCGGTGCGGGTGCGCGAATTGTGCGAGAAGTACGACCTGCCGTACAACACCGGTTCGCTCACCATGCAGTACCTCCGTACGCTGCGGACCATCAACAAACTCGCGCTGCCGGACCGCTTCCTCATCGCGACCAGCGACGACGCGCCCGAGACCGCCTCTGAGCGCCGGTTCGACGGACTGCCGAAGCTCGGCGGCGGGCTCAAGACCGCGCTGGCGCAAGTGCGCGCCAGGCGACGGAGCCGCCGGCGCACCGAACGGCGCCGCTGATGCCGCACGGCTGGCCGCCGTCCGCGGTCAGCCCTCCGGCTGCTGAACCGGTGTCTCGTCCGCAGCGGTGGACGTCGCGGACCTGAGCAGTTCCCGCACGGCCATCGCCCGCCGATGGGAGCTGCCGGTGAGTGCGTCGAGCGCACATTCGGGATCGGCCGGCGGGCCGAGGTGGGTGCAGCCGCGCGGGCAGTCGTCGATCGCGTCGCGCAGATCGTCGAAGGCGTCGACGATCTGATCCGGCGTCACGTGCGCGAGGCCGAACGAGCGGATGCCCGGGGTGTCGACCACCCAGCCGCGCGGCGGCGCCCCGGGGGATTCTCCGGGCAGCGGCAGTGCCACCGATTGTGTCGACGTGTGGCGGCCCTTGCCGACGCCGGACACTTCGCCGGTGGCCCGGTCCGCATCGGGGACGAGCCGGTTGACGAGAGTCGACTTGCCGACGCCGGAGTGTCCGATGAGGGCGGTGAGGTGACCGTCGAGGGTGTCCCACAGGGGACCGAGGTCGTCGTCGCGACCCGCCGTCACCACCGGCAGTTCGAGGTCGGCGAAGTGTGCGGCGAACTCCTCTGGCTCGGCGAGATCTGACTTGGTCAGACACAGGATCGGCGACAGTCCGCCGGCGTACGCCGCGGCCAGGGCGCGTTCGACGAAACCGGTCCGGGGCGGCGGGTCGGCCAGCGCGGTGACGATCAGCAATCGGTCGGCGTTGGCGACCACGATCCGCTCGTACGGATCGTTGTCGTCCGCGGTGCGGCGGAGCACCGTGCTGCGGTCGTCGACCCGGACGATGCGGGCGAGCGTGTCGGGGCGGCCGGAGAGGTCGCCGACGACACCCACGCGGTCGCCGACCACGATCGGCGTCCGGCCGAGTTCGCGGGCGCGCATGGTGACGAGCGGGCGGGAGGGATCGCCGTCCAGAACGCAACCCCAGCGGCCGCGATCCACCGAGACCACCATGGCCGTCTCGGCGTCGTCGTGCGCCGGACGGTTCTTGGTGCGCGGCCGACTGCCCTTGCCGGGCCGGATCCGTACGTCGGACTCGTCGTAGGTGCGGCCGCGAACCGTTCCCGCCCGGGTGCTCACGATGCGGTCCCCGCCATCGCCTCCCACATCTTCACGAAATCGGGCAGGGTCTTCGCGGTGGTCTCGACGTTCTCGACGGTGAGACCGTCGACGCGGAGGCCGATGAGGGCGCCCGCCGTGGCCATGCGGTGGTCGGCGTAACTGTGCCAGAGTGCGGGTTCCAGGTCGGCTGCCTCGCGCCCGGTGATGACGAGGCCGTCGTCAGTCTCCCGGCACTGCCCGCCGATGCGGTTGATCTCGGTGCTCAACGCGGAGAGCCGATCGGTCTCGTGGCCTCGGAGGTGGGCGATGCCGCGCAGTACGGAGGTGCCGTCGGCGAGCGCGCACAGGGCGGCGACCGTCGGAGTCAACTCGCCCACCTCGTGCAGATCCACCTCGATCGCCCTCGGGCGGCCGTTGCCGCGGACCGTGAGGAGGCCGTCGGGCGCGTGGACGACCGAAGCGCCCATCCGTTCCAGAATGCCGACGATCGCGGACCCCGGCTGGGTGGTGGTGGCGGGCCAGCGCGGCACGCTGACCCGCCCGCCGGTGGCCGGTGCGGCCGCGAGGAAGGCGGCAGCGTTCGACAGGTCCGGCTCCACTGTCCAGTCGACGGCTGTGACGGCCGTCGGCGCCACCTGCCAGCGGGTGGCCGTCGCATCGAACTCCACTCGGACGCCGGCCTTTTCGAGCATTTCCACGGTCATGTCGATGTGCGGCATGGACGGCACCGGTGCCCCGGAGTGGGTGATCGAGATGCCGGATTCGAAACGGGCGGCCGACAGCAGAAGACCGGAGACGAACTGGGACGAGGCCGATGCGTCGATGGTGACCGGTCCGCCCGGCACCCCGCCCCGGCCGTGAACGGTGAACGGCAGCCCGTCGCCGTCGATCTCGGCGCCGAGCGCACGGAGCGCGTCGAGGACGGTGCCGAGCGGTCGGCTGCGCGCCTGTTCGTCGCCGTCGAAGGTCACGTCGCCGGTCGCGAGCGCCGCCACCGCGGGCAGGAAACGCATCACGGTCCCGGCCAGGCCGCAGTCGATGGAGCCGGCATGCAGGGGACGCGGAGTGATGTCGACGGTGGTCGGGTCGTCCGGGTGGCAGTCGACGCCGACCCCGATGGCGGCGAGTCCATCGAGCATGAGGTCGGTGTCGCGGGATCGGAGGGTGCCGGTGATGCGGGACGGGCCGGTGGCGAGCGCGGCCAGGATGAGCGCGCGATTGGTGATGGACTTGGAGCCGGGGAGGTCGACCACGGAGTCGACGGGGCGGTCAAGGAAGGGCGCGACCCAATTGCTCATGGGTTTCAGTCTCTCACGTCGTCAACCGCGCACGTCCCGGCGCAGCGGATGGTCCGCGGGGATCTCGACCACGATCAGGCGGCGCCCATCGGGATCGGCCACGGTCATCTCGATCAGGCCCCACGGTTTGGTCTCCGGTTCGGCGACGATCGGGACCTGTTCGGCGGCGAGGGCCTCCCGGGTGGCGGCGATGTCGCGGACTTGCAGCCACAGCACGTCACCGGTCTCGCCGGCGGCGGTGGCGGCCATGTGCGCGGGAATCTCGATCAGACCCGTGCCCGCGTGGAAGACGGTGCCGCCCGGGTACTCGCGGGCCACCGCCAGTCGCAGTCGGTCGCGGTAGAAGGCGGTCAGCGCCTCGGGGTCGGGTGAGATCAGCAGGGTCCGGCTCGAAAGGATCTCCATGGCTCCACCGTAGTCGTGGGGCCTACCCTGGTCGCATGCCCAAGGCCCAGTTCAGCGCCGGAATCCTGCTCTACCGCCGTCGGCCGGCGGGATTCGAGGTGCTGCTGGTGCATCCGGGCGGCCCGTTCTTCGCACGCAGGGACGACGGTGCGTGGTCGATCCCGAAGGGGCTGATCGACGAGGGCGAGGAGCCGCTCGCGGCCGCCCGCCGCGAGTTCGCCGAAGAGACCGGTCGGCCTGCGCCCGACGGCCCGGCAATCGACCTCGGCGAGGTCCGACTGCGCAGCGGCAAACGCGTCGTCGGCTTCGCACTCGAGGGCGATCTCGACGCCGGCGCCATCGTGAGCAACACCTTCGAGACGGTGTGGCCGCCCAAGTCGGGCCGGGTGCAGGAGTTCCCCGAGATCGACCGTGGGGAGTGGTTCGGGGCTGACGCGGCGCGGATCAAGCTCAACGCCGCCCAGGCGGTGTTCGTGGAGCGGTTGGCCGAGGCGCTGAGCGTATGACGTCCGCGGCGCCGGTGACGTCGATCCCTCCGTCGGTGAGACCCGGCAGCCACGGGAGCCGAATCGGTGCGCGGATCTGGCGTCCGGTCCGCAGGTCGTACTCGCCGTAGGCGGGTTCGTCTCGCCCGGATACCACGAGCACCTTGGCTCCGCTCACGAACATCCTGGTCGTCGAGTGGGCGCCGGGGAGTTGCCAGACCTTGTCCGGCGCCGCGGGTTCTCCGGACACCGGTGACCGGTACACCCCGTTGTCCGAGCCGATGAGGTACACATCGTGGTCGAGACGGGTGAAGGCCTGAACATGGCCGCGCAACGGATGATCCGGCCCGGCCAATTCGCGAGACACCGTTCGCCCGGTTTCGGGATCGATGGACATCAGTAGCGGGCCGGTGTCGTCGTCGATCGGTTTCAGCAGCGTGATGAGGTCGCGACCGTTCGGGGCGCAGACCGCCGGCAGTCGGGTGAAGACATCCGCAGGCAGGTCGACCGCGACGCTCGCGCCAGGTTCGCCGAGGCGCCGGAGCTGGACGCGTGACGAGGGGCGTCCGGTCTCGGTGGTGGCCGCGTACCAGCCGTGTTCACAGTGCGCGACCATGGCGAGCCGGCCCGGGATCTCGGATCCGAACGGCTTGCGGTGGGGATCGACGAGCACGTACCGGGTGGTGTCGAAGGTGTTCCACATGACGGCGTGCCCGGTGTCGGGGTCGGTTGCGGAGCCGACGATGCGTCGGCGGCCTCCGGGGCCGGTCACGGTCTTCTCCCCGGGCCGCAGCACCACGGCACCGCTTCCGGCGATGCCGAAGATCCCGTCGCCGAGCCGCGCCACGGTCGAGTCGTACTCGCTGCCGCCGGTGATCCGGCCGACCTCGTCGCCTTTCGCGTCGAACGCGACGATCACGTTCGCGGCCGAGGTCGGGTTCGGCAGAACCACCTGACCGACGGAGATCGCCGCGATCGCGGTCGGCGGGAGTTCGCCCATGTCGGGCGGTGCCGCGGTGCACGAGGCTACGCCCGAGACCGTCGCGATCGCGACCGAGGCGAACAGGGACCGTCGTCGAAGGCGCATGCGACATTCTTAGCCTGTCGGGCAGAACGCCGCGATCAGATCCGGTTCATCAGGTCGCCCAGTCGGTCGATCGCCAGGGCGAGATCCTCTTCGGACGCCGCGTAGCTGAGCCGGACGAAGCGCTCCGCTCCGGCGTCGCCGAAGTCCTTGCCGGGGGTCAGCGCCACGTGGGCCTGCGCGAGGGCGGTCTCGCAGAACTCGCTGGACGTGAGCCCGGTGCCCGACACGTCGAGGTAGACGTAGAAGGCGCCGTCGGGCCGGACCGGCACATCGAGACCGATGCGCTCCAGCCCGTCGAGAACCAGTCGGCGACGTGCCCGGAACTGAGCGCGACGGTCCTCGGCCACTGCGAGGGTCTCGGGCTCGAAGCACGTGAGCGCGGCGACTTGAGACGGTGTCGGCGGGCAGATGTAGTAGTTCTGGGCGAGCCGCTCGGCGACGGGGATCATCGCCTCCGGCACGATGGCCCATCCGAGCCGCCAGCCCGTCATACCGAAGTACTTCGAGAAGCTGTTGATCACGATGGCGCCCGGGTCGTCGGCCGCGACACTGCGGGGCGGCCCGTCCGGCCCGTCATCGGCCAGGCCGAGGTAGATCTCGTCGACGATGCGCCACCCTCCGCGTTCGGAGACCGTTCCGCACAACTCGACCAGCTCGGTGTGCGGCAGTGACGTACCCGTGGGATTCGACGGAGTCGCCGCCATCACCCCGCGCGTCTCGGGGCGCCATCGGTCTGCCACCGTTTGCGCGTCGAGCTGGAAACGCGTCGCCGGCGAGGTCTCCAGCAACCGCACTCGGCCGCCGAAGCTCTCGGCGAAACGCCGGTTGCACGGGTACGAGGGGTCGGCCACCAGCACCTCGTCACCGGGATCGATCAGGGCCGCGCAGGACAGGAGCAGCGCCGCCGAGGCACCGGTGGTGACCACGACGCGTTCCGGCGCCACTCGTGCACCGAAGTGCTCGGTGGTGAATCCGGCGATCGCCCGCCGCAGGTCGTCGAGGCCGAGAGCACCGGTGTAGGGGAGGGGCCGCCCGTCGCTGATGCGCCGGACCTCGCGCAGAAACGCCGGAGGCGCTCCGAAATCGGGTTCACCGAGATTGAGCTTCACGACGTGATGCCCCTGTGCCTCGAGCGCCGCGGCGTGCTTGCCGAATTCCATCGCGTAGAACGGGCTGACGGCTTCGGCGCGGCGGGAGAACTTCATACCGTCGATGCTATGCGGCGCGGTCGGCACACCAGAATCCCCGCGCACCGGTCGGCGTCGTGCGCGCGCCGGTGCGCGGGGAGTCCGGATCGATCCTCGGGCTATCGGGGTGCGGGGCTCACTCGGGAATCCAGTTGAACTCGTCCGGGTTCGGGCCGCGGCGACGGTCGGCGTTGAGCGAATCGATGCGGGACATCTGCTCGTCGGTCAGTTCGAAGTCGAAGATGTCCCGGTTCTCGACGATCCGTGACGGGGTGGTCGACTTCGGAAAGACGATGTTGCCGAGCTGGACATGCCACCGCAGCACCACCTGCGCGACCGTCCGGCCCGTCTGCGCCGCGATCGCCTTCAACTCCGGGTCGTCGAGAACGTCGCCCTGGGCGATGGGCGACCACGCTTCGGTCTCGATGCCCTTGGACGCGTTGTACTCGCGCAGTTCGGTCTGAGAGAGGTACGGGTGGACCTCGATCTGATTCACCGCGGGCACCACCTCGGTCTCGGCGAGCAGTCGCTCGAGGTGTCCGATCTGGAAGTTCGAGACGCCGATCGCACGCGTCTGTCCGTCCTCGTAGAAGCGCTCCATGGCACGCCAGGTATCGGTGAAGTCGCCGACCGCGGGCATCGGCCAGTGGACCAGATACAGATCCATCGGGCCGATGCCCAGTGCGTCGATGCTGCGCGCGGTGGCGTCGCGAGCCGCCTCCGGATCATGCGCGTTGTTGTTGAGCTTGCTGGTCACGAAGATCTCGGCGCGGTCGAGCCCGGACTCTCGGACGGCCTCGCCCACCTCGCGCTCGTTGCCGTACATCTGGGCGGTGTCGATGTGGCGATAACCGGCTTCCAAGGCCGTCAGGACGGCCTCCTTGGTGTCGGCGGGTGCGATCTGGAAGACGCCGAACCCGAGTTGCGGAATGCGGACGTCGTTGTTGAGGGTGATCTCCGGAATCGTGTTCTCTGCCATTCAACGACCAACGCCCGCGGGCCCTCTCGGTATTCCACCGGTCCGGGAGGACCCTGAACTTTCCCTGGTATCGGCGGTCGAGGGGTGACATATCGGCCGGGAGCGACCACCGTGGAGTCATGAGTACAAACCTGGAACCCCGGAAGTCCAACAGCACGTCGGTCTGGAAGATCGTGCTGATCGTCATCGCCGTGCTGATCGCCCTGTCGATCATCGGCCCGCTGCTGAAGGCCGCGTTCTGGGTGGTCCTCATCGGGCTGGCGATCGTCGGCGCGGGAGCGCTCTTCTTCGGCGGCCGCAAGTCCTGACGCCGCCCCGTACGAACGCCCGCTATTTCGGTTCGAAGACGTACTTCCCGCGAGGGTGCGCACCGAGCAGTTCGTCGAAGGCCTCGGCCGCATCGTCGAACCCGAAGGTGCGGGCGATATCGACAGTGATCCGTCCGGAAGCGGCGTCCTCGAGGAGCGGCTCGACTGCCGCACGGCGATGGTGGCGACTCTGCTCGCTGCTTCCGTCGACGACGACGATGCCGTCGTCGACTCTGCCCCACGCGGCAACGCTCACGATCCGGTGCGGCGCGACGAGGTCGAGGGAGACGTCGATCGCCTCGTCGGTGCCGACGGTGTCGATCACCCCGGTGACGCGCTTGCCGTCCCGAGCCTCGGTGATGGCCTCGGCCAGTCCCTCTCCGTACGCCACCGGGACCGCGCCCGACTCGCGCAGATGATCGTGGTTGCGGTCGGAGGCCGTGGCGATGACCGTCGCTCCGGCGGCCACCGCCTCGCTCACGACGATCGACCCGACCGCACCGGCGCCACCGTGAACCAACAGGACGTCGTCTCCGGTGACACCGAGGGTGGCGAGCGTGTCGACCGCGGTGACGCCGGCCAACAGCAACGACGACGCCTCGGCGAAGCCCAGATCGGCCGGCTTGCGGTGGACGCGATCGGCGTCGGCGAGGACGTACTCGGCGAGTGCGGCCGCCGCCGGGTAGACGACCACCTCGTCGCCGGCTCGGTATCCGGACTCCGCGCCCGCGGCATGGACGACGCCCGCGACCTCGGCGCCGAGCGACAGCGGGAGCTTCTCGGGTTTGGTGCCCATGAGGCCGCGCACGAGCTTCACGTCGTACGGGTTGAGACCGGCGGCGCGCACGGCGACGACCACGTCGGCGGGGCCGGGGGAGGGGACGTCGACGTCGGTCACCGCGAGGACGTCGGCCGGGTCGCCGTAACCGGTGGCAATGATCTTCTTGGCCATGTCTGCTCCAACTCTCTTGTGTGTCAATCGGATTCGGCCCTGATCGTGCGGCCGGCCCGCCCTTCGCGCGCCTGGTGGGCGAAGGGCTCGTGCATGCGGGCCCTCGAACCCATCATGCCAACCGTGCCCCGGCCCGCAAACGATGCTCGCGGCGATCGCGGAACCTGTTCATCGGCGGCCTCGCGAGTTAACGTGTACTGCACGTCACACTAAAGAGGTTCGTGGATCGGAGACGGTGATGAGTCAGCGACGGGTCGACCACGAGGTGGTGATCGTCGGAGCGGGCTTCGGCGGCATGGGCGCGGGAATCGAGTTCAAACGGCTCGGCGTCGACGACATCGCGATCCTCGAACGGGAGGACGACCTCGGCGGCACCTGGCACGTGAACCACTATCCGGGACTGGCCGTCGACATCGCATCGGTCACCTACTCGTACTCCTTCGAACCCAACCCCTACTGGTCGCGGCTGTTCGCGCCCGGAGCCGAACTCAAGAGGTACGCCGAACACGTCGCCGACAAGTACGACCTCCGGCGCCATATGGAGTTCGGGGCGGTCGTCGAGCGAGCCGACTGGGACGAGGCGAAGGAGTGCTGGGCCGTGCGCACCGCCGACGGTACAGTCCGCACGGCCCGGTACCTGGTGACCGCGACCGGGTTCCTCTCGCAGCCGCACACCCCCGACTTCCCGGGGATCGACACCTTCGCGGGCGACATCATTCACACCACGGCGTGGCCCGACGGATACGACTTCGGCGGCAAGCGCGCCGCGGTGATCGGGACCGGTGCCACCGCGGTGCAGTTGATTCCCGAGATCGCCCGCACGGCGCGCGAACTCACTGTCTTCCAACGGACGCCCATCTGGGTGGTGCCGAAGATCGACTTCCCGATCCCGCGTCCCGTGCAGCATCTCTTCGCCCGGATCCCGTTGGCGCAGAAGGCGGCCCGCGCGGTCAACACCTCGCTGCTCGAGGCGTTGATGGTATTCGGGGTGCTGCACTACCGGCAGGCCAAGCCGGGCAATCGGCTCGCGGCGCTGCTCGCGAAGACCCACATGCGGCTGCAGGTGCGCGACGAGGCGACCAGGAGAGCGTTGACGCCGCATTACGACTTCGGTTGCAAGCGGCCGACGTTCTCCAACACGTACTTCCGCGTGTTCAACCAGCCGACCGTCCATCTCGAGACGGCCACGATCGATTCCGTCGTGCCCGGCGGAATCGTCCTGGCCGACGGACGGCGGGTCGACGTCGACACCCTGGTCCTGGCGACTGGGTTCAACCTGTGGGATGTGAACTTTCCCGCGTTCACGATCGTCGGCCGTGACGGCCGCGATCTCGGGAAGTGGTGGCGCGAGGGCAGGTTTCAGGCGTACGAGGGGATCAGTGTTCCGAAGTTCCCGAACTTCCTGACGCTGAACAGCCCGTACTCGTACAGCGGATTGTCGTACTTCACCACCATCGAAGGCCAGATGAAGCACATCGCGAGGCTGTTCGGGGAGATGCGCCGCCGCGGTGCGACTCGCTTCGAGGTCACGGAGCGGGCCAATGCCGAGTTCCTCGACCGCGCGACCCGAAACCTCGCATCGTCGGTGTTCTACGCCGGTGATTGCTCCACGTCGCGCAGCTACTACTTCAACCAGCATGGTGAGGCGACGCTCCTGCGGCCCAACGCGACCCTGACGACGCTGTACGAGCAGGCCAACTTCCCGGTCAGTGATTACGTGTACTCGTGATCTCGCGGCACCGGTGGGGGAGGGGTATCGCCTACGTCCGTCAGACCTGACCCGGCGATCATAGGGCGTCCAGAACGCTTGATGACCAAGTGGCGGCGATCGAGCAGGCCATGACCCGGGCTGAGGCCTCCGAGACACAGCCGGTGGTCGTCGTGGCGCACAGCGGAGCCAATTCTCCGGTGAGCCTTGTGCTCGATCGCCATCCCGGACTCATCGGCCGGGTGGTGTGGGTCGACAGTGGGCCGGTCGCCTCCGGCAGCGTCTTCGCACCGGATGCGTCCGACGACTCGGACGAGCTCCCCCTGCCGCCCTTCGACGTGCTCGGGCAGCAGGCCGGTCTCGAGGGCCTGAGCCCCGACGCTCTCGACCGTTTTCGAGTCAGGGCAGTGCCGGAGCCCGGTCCGGTGCTGCGCGGGCGCGTGGAACTCACCGACGACGCGCGTCTGGCGGTCCCGGCCACTCTGGTGTGCTGCTCGATTCCGGCAGCGCGGATCATGGAGTCGGCCGAAGCGGGTCACCCGATGTTCGCCGAGGTGTTGAACCTCGAGAACGTCGACTTCGTCGACCTGCCGACCGGACACTGGCCGATGTGGAGTCGTCCCGGCTACCTCGCGCGCATCCTCGCCGCGGCGGCTGCCCGACTACCGCTCAGCGCCCGTACCGCTCGCGGTACTCGTCGTGAATCGAATCGGCGCGCTGGATCCTGACCTTGTCGAGCAGCGCCGGGTCGAGGCCGTTGTTGACCAGCAGATGTCGGCGGTAGACGCGGCTGAGCGCCACCTGGAAGTACAGGAACGGGATCAGTAGCAGAACCACCATTCCCAGCTTCACCCACAGCATCCCCGGAATGAACATGAAGGCGACGAACAGGGGGATCACCGGCAGCAGCCCGCGGATCACGTAGCGACGGATATGTCCCGGACCGGTGAGGTCCTCGACGATCCAGTCCCGCATCGATCCGGGCAGCGGTCGGCCCAGCAGATAGCCGATCTTCTGCAGGAATCCGGGACGTTCAGGGCTCATGGCCACCGACTATCCCACGGTTCCGACGGGTTCGAGAAGTTCGGGACCGTCGTTTGCGACACGGTTCACCAGGCTCGACACCTCGCGGATCTCGATCGCCTCGGCCAACTCGGCGGCCGGCGGCGCCAACAGATCGGGATCCGCGCGGTGATCGGGATCGAGCCAGGCGTCCCAGAACTCCACCGGCATGATCAGCGGCATTCGGTCATGGACTTCGCGCAACGGCCCCACCGAGTCGGTGGTGATGATCGTCGTACTCGAGACCCACTGCGAATCGTCGCCGGCGGCGCGGGCCTGCGCCGGCCGCCACGCCGCCCACAGACCTCCCATGAACAGGCGGGTGCCGTCGGCTGGCGTCATGTAGAACGGGACCTTGGTCGGTTTGCCGTTCGCTCCCGGCGGACCGGGCTTCCACTCGTACCAGCCGTCCATCGGCACCAGGCACCGCTTGCCTCCCAGCGACCCGCGGAAGGCCGGTTTGTCGGCGAGGGTCTCGGCGCGTGCGTTGAACAGCAGCGGACCCTTGCCCAGTTCCTTCGTCCACGACGGCACCAGGCCCCACCGCATCGCCCGCACGCGCCGCGCGGGGATGTCGTCGGGCCGACCGTGCTCGTGGCGTTGCACCACCGTCATCACCGTCGTGGTCGGCGCGACGTTGTACGACTCCCGTACCGTGTCCGCAGGCACCTCGTTCACCGCGTCGATCTCGGCGGCGAGTCTGGCCGGGTCGGTGGTCACTGCATAGCGTCCGCACATCCTTCAATGCTGGCACGCCGGAACAAACTGCGCGGACGGGTTGTTGACCGAGTCGATGAGCGAACGACCCGACTCGGGTGGACGGACTGAAGGAGGTGGCGCAGGCGTGGCTGCAGCAACCCTGGACCGTGGTGCGACCGTGCGTGGACGGCCGGAGGGCGCCCGCGCGGCGCGTGGATCGCTAGACTTGGTGGAGCACATTTCCGGCGAAGGGAAGTTCGTGTCATCTGACAGTCCAGCACCGGCCGAGACGCCCGAGCAGCTCACCGAGCGGTTCGAGCGGGACGCGTTGCCCCTCCTCGACCAGATGTACGGTGCCGCGCTGCGCATGACGCGCAACCCGGCCGACGCCGAAGACCTGGTGCAGGAGACCTACATCAAGGCGTTCTCGGCGTTCGCGTCGTTCCGCGAGGGCACCAATCTCAAGGCCTGGTTGTACCGGATCCTGACGAACACCTACATCAACTCCTACCGCAAGAAGCAGCGCCAGCCGGCGCAGTATCCGACCGACGAGATCACCGACTGGCAGCTCGCGGCCAACGCGGAGCACACGTCCACGGGTCTGCGTTCGGCGGAGATCGAGGCGCTCGACGCGTTGCCGGACGACGAGATCAAAGAGGCGTTGAGCAAGCTGCCGGAGGACTTCCGGATGGCCGTGTATTACGCCGACGTCGAAGGGCTCCCGTACAAGGAGATCGCCGAGATCATGGACACCCCGATCGGCACCGTCATGTCGCGTCTGCACCGCGGCCGCCGCCAGTTGCGCGATCTGCTGGCCGACGTCGCTCGGGAGCGTGGTTTCGGACGGACCAGCGAGGTGGCGAAATGAGTGGCGCCGGCGAGAGTGAATTCGAGAACCTGGACTGCTCCGCGGTCCTGGCAGACATCTGGCTTCTCCTCGACAACGAGTGCGACGCCGGTGCGCGCGAGCGACTGGAGGGCCACGTGAACGCGTGCCCGTCCTGCCTCGAGCACTACGGGGTGCAGCAGCAGCTGAAGGAGCTGATCAGCCGCAAGTGCGGCGGGGACCACGCCCCGGACGGTCTGCGCGAACGGCTCCGCGTCGAGATCCGCCGATCGGTGAGCATCCGGCAGACGACGTACCGCGTCGAGTCCGACTGACACCGCGCCAGAACAGACGAAGCGGCCCGGATCCCCTCGGGGAGCCGGGCCGCTTCGTCGTCGCTGAGTGCGACGACTCAGGCGTTGGGACGCTTGCCGTGGTTGGCTGCGTTCTTCTTACGACTGCGCTTCTTACGTCCGCGCTTACCCATGACGGACCTCCTTAGATCGTGCGGGCCGGTATGCGACGACGATTATTTCACGTCGCCGGGCGCGGACGTTAATCACGACGACAAGCGAACGCGCCGAACGGCCGCTCGGTTACCATGTCATCCATGGCGGAAGACGTGGTCAATGAAATCGTTGCGACTGTCCTCGAGGTCTCGGCGCAAGCCGGTCAGCGGGTCGACGTGGGCGACACCCTCGTGCTGCTCGAGTCGATGAAGATGGAGATCCCGGTGCTGGCCGAGGACGCCGGCGTGCTCTCCGAGGTCAAGGTCAACGTCGGCGACGTGATCCAGGCCGGCGACATCATCGCCACCTACGAGAAGGACTGACCACCGTTACGGGCCGCCGCACCGACTCGCTCTGAACCGCGCCCATGGCGACACTCACTGATCTCCTCGCCGAGCACACGACGCTTTCCGCGGCGGCCGCCGAGCACCTCCAGCGGCTGGTGGCCGAATGGCAGTTGCTGGCCGACCTCTCCTTCGCCGACTACCTCCTCGCGGTCCCCGATGAGGACGGTCGTGCGGGCGGAGAGCCCCCGAGCCTGGTCTATGTGGCTCAGGTGCGGCCGAACACGGCGTCGACGGTGTTCCCCCGGGACGAGGTGGGGCATCGGGTGGACCGGCCGGCGAGTGCCCAGGGCGCCAACCCGCTGATGGCCGCGGCGCTGCGGTCGGGGGTCATCGAGCGCGAGGGCATCGCCACCCGTTTCGGGAACGTGCTCATCGAACGCACCGCCATCCCCGTCGGTTTCGACGGCGAGGTGATCGCGGTGCTCGGCCGCGCCGGCGACGCCTCTGATCCGCGTCCGCCGTCACCGCTCGAATCCGCGTACCGCGACGCCGCCGAGGCGCTCTGCCGGATGGTCGTCGAGGGTGCCTTTCCGCTCGACGAGGCCAATACGCTCGGACTGTCGACGCCACGGGCGGGTGACGGGTTCATCCGCATCGAGGTCGACGGCTCGGTCACGTACGCCAGCCCCAATGCACTGTCGGCCGTGCACCGGATGGGCTGGACCACCGACCTCGGCGGCTCGCGCATCGCTGAGGTTCTCGCCGCCCTGCTGACGGATCCCTTCGAGTCTGCCGATGCCGAGGCGATGATCGCCGCGGCCGCCGGAACCCCCGACGGCGCCTGCCTGCCCTCACCGGATATCGCGCTGCGGATGGAACTCGACGCGCGCCGTGCCACCGTGCTGCTGCGGGCGGTGCCGCTCCGATCGGCGGGGCAGTCGCGGGGAGCGGTCCTGCTGATCCGCGACGTGACCGAAGTGCGCAGGCGCGATCTCGCGCTCATCAGCAAGGACGCGACGATCCGCGAGATCCATCATCGCGTCAAGAACAACTTGCAGAGTGTGTCGGCGCTGCTGCGCCTGCAGGCGCGCCGTTCGGGCAACCCGGAGACCACCGCGGCCCTCGGAGAAGCGGTACGGCGCGTCTCGTCGATCGCGCTGGTGCACGAGATGCTCTCCGGCAGCGTCGACGAAGAGGTGGACCTCGACACCGTGGTCGACCGACTGGGGTCGTCGCTGGTGGACGTGTGGCTGCCCGACGGCGGTACGCGCGTGACGGTGCGGCGGGAGAACCGACTCGGAGTCCTGCCCGCCGATCTGGCCATGCCCTTGGTCATGGTGCTCACCGAGGTGATCCAGAATTCGATCGAGCACGGCTTCGCTCCGGGCCAGGACGGTGCGGAGATCGTGGTCGGCGCGATCCGCGACGTGCGCGACCTGCAGGTGACGGTCACCGACAACGGGTGCGGTCTGCCGGAGGGGTTCGATCTGGCGGCTTCGGACCGGCTGGGACTGCAGATCGTCCGGACTCTGGTGTCCAACGACCTCGGCGGGCAGATCGAGATCGCACCGGTGCCGGAGACCGGCGGTACCCGGGTGCGGCTCGACATTCCCCTGCACTGAGGAGCCCCACTGAGGACCGACCTCCACTGAGAACATGGACGCGTGCAACGAAGCACGAAGGGAGCCCCCGGTCTCGGACCGGGGGCTCCCTTCGTGAACTGGGTCGCGTCAGACGGCGCTGCGGGCGCGGGTACGCGCGTTGCGGCGCTTGAGCGCGCGACGCTCGTCCTCGCTCATGCCGCCCCAGACGCCGGCGTCCTGACCGGTCTCAAGGGCCCACGCCAGGCACTCAGCGGTCACCGGGCAGCGCTGGCAGACCAGCTTCGCGTCAGCAACCTGGGCGATCGCCGGGCCCGACGTGCCGACCGGAAAGAACAGCTCCGGATCCTCGTCACGACAAATAGCCTTGTGGCGCCAGTCCATTACGTACTCCTTCTAAACCTGCGGCGTTGTCGCGCACGCATGCGTGATCGTCAAAATTCGACTTGGGCTGCAATACCGAATTCACCTGGCTTGGGGCGCAGGACGTCGCTTGGCAGGGGGTGGGTGATTGCGTCAACAACTGTTGTACTACTGTGCATCGCCGCTTGGCTATAGCTGCGCGGCGAATGCCGGATAGATCACAACAGGTTGGCAAGCGGCCCAACACGTGCTTACCGGCCAGTAGCGCAGGGGTTAACCGGCCTTCTGCGCCGCCACCACATCCAGTACTGCGCGACGGTAGCCGAACTCCATCTTGTCGTAAACGCCCAGGTAGTCGCCGTCCATCTGGACGTCGGCCGGCTCGGGTGAAGTGAATCGGACCCATTCCACATCGTCGTCGCGATACAGATGGTGAGCCCTGGGTTCGGTGCCGGCCAGGAGACGAGCGCCGAGCACCACATTCCGTGCCACGGAGACCGACGTGGCGGCGAAGATGCCGAGCCCGTGGTCGAAGTCGGTGTGTGGATTCGTCCGGATCTCCCGAGTGCCGAAGTAGGTCCACGGGCCGGTATTGCTGACGAAGCCGAACCGCACGCCGTCGATCGCGGGGCGTCCGGGGACTTCGACGGTGAACGTCGGGGGAGTGATGGAGGGTTTCACGAACGAACTGACCGTGGTCCGGAAGTAGCGACCCGCGGTCGCCTTCTTGCCCTTGTGTCGCAGTTCCTCCATCCGGCGGACGACGATCGCGTCCATGCCCATACCGGCGTTGAAGAGGAACCAGCGGTTGAGTGTGTGGCCGAGGCTGATCGAGCGGCGTTCGCCGCGGTCGAGTATCGCCATGAGTTGCGCGGTCGCGGTCAAGGGGTCACGGTCGATCCCGAGGGCCCGCGCGAAGACGTTGGCGCTTCCTCCGGGAACGACGCCCAGAGCCGGCAGGCTCGAAGGAGGGCGGGGCAAGGAGTCCGGGGAGCCGAGGATGCCGTTGGCCGCCTCGTTCACCGAGCCGTCGCCGCCGTGCACCACCACCGCGTCGTAGCCCTCGGCGGCCGCGCGCGCCCCGAGTTCTCCGGCGTGGCCGCGATGTGTGGTGTGTTCCACATCGACGTGATATCGGGAATCGAGAGTGTTGGCCAGCGCGTCACGTCCCTCAGCAGTCGTGAAGGTGGCGAACGGATTGGTGATGAGCATGACGCGCACGAGGCATCACACTATCGGGCACGAGCCCGATTCACGAGTCGGGGGTGCTCGGCCATACCCTGGAGTAGTGAGCAGTTCTGATCCCATCCGCCGAGTTTCCGGCGTCCCGAGCACCCTCCGCTGGGCGGGCTACGTGACGGCGGTCCAGGGTGCACTGGGTCTCATCGTCGCGGTGGTCCTTGTGATTCGCGAGATGGCAGGGCACCACGAGGCCGCGATCAGCGGGTACGGCACCGCCGCGTGGTTCGCGGCGATCGGCGGCGGCGTCTTCGCGGGAGGCCTCGCCCTGACTCGCGGACGGCGCTGGGGTCGCGGGGTCTCGTTGATGGCGCAGATTCTGCTGTTGCCGGTGGCCTACACCCTCATCACCGGCAGCGGACTTCCCCTCATCGGGGTGCCGGTCGCGATCGTCGCGCTGGCGGTCCTCGTGCTGCTCTTCGCGCCGGCGTCGCTCACCTGGCTGAATGCGGACGATCTGCCGCCGGACGCGTGAGCCGGACGTGTGACCCGGACGCCTGATCCCGGTGGTATGAGGGACGCCACCGTATGGTGGTGGCCATGACGCGCACCCTTGCCATCGCGAATCAGAAAGGTGGAGTGGCGAAGACCACCACCACCGCGTCGATCGGCGCCGCCCTGGCCGACGAGGACGTCTCGGTTCTCGTCGTCGATCTCGATCCCCAGGGCTGCCTCACTTTCTCGCTGGGGCACGACCCGGATCAGCTGACCAAGTCGGTGCACGACGTGCTGATCGGCGCCGAGGACATCGCCGACGTTCTGCTCGATACCGACGACAATGTGACCTTGTTGCCCGCCACCATCGACCTCGCCGGTGCCGAAGCGCTGCTGTTGATGCGGCCGGGCCGCGAATACGCGCTGAAACGGGCCTTGGCGGAGGTGGCGCAGGATTACGACGTGGTGCTCATCGACTGCCCGCCGTCGCTGGGGGTTCTGACGCTCAACGGACTCACCGCTGCCGACGAGGTGGTGGTCCCGCTGCAATGTGAGACGCTCGCGCACCGCGGCGTCGGACAGTTGCTGCGTACCGTCACTGAAGTTCAGCAGATCACCAATCCGGACCTCAAGATGCTCGGTGCGGTCGCGACCCTGTTCGATGCCCGGACCACCCACAGTCGCGACGTGCTGTCGGATGTCTCGGACCGCTATGCGCTGCCTGTGCTGGACCCGCCGATCCCGCGGACGGTCCGCTTCGCCGAGGCCTCGGCCTCCGGTGCGTCAGTGATGCGCGGGCGGAAGAACAAGGGCGCCACCGCGTACCGCGACCTCGCCGACAACCTTTGGCAGTCGTGGAATGGTGCCGACGTCCGGACGTATGAGTTGGAGATCTAGCGAGGCGCGCTGTCGGACGATCGGACCGGGAGTTCTGTCAGACCCCCTTGGTAGTGTTCGGATAGGTCAAGCAAATATGCTTTGACCAGCTGAAACGCTCGGGGGAGGTGGCGGCGATGACTGATCCGATGACCGATTCGATCGCCACTGTCGTCGCCACCGGCACTGCCGGACCGGCCTGCAGAGTTGTTGGCATTGATCGATGCAGCGGCGGTCAAACTCGCCGAGACCTCCCTGTCGCCGGAGACCGAACCGGAACTGCTGGCCCACACACAGACCGCCGAACGGATCCGGCGCCGCTGGGACGGCATCTCCGCTGCGCTGCTGGTGGAGGTCTCCGACCGCAACGCTCACCGAACCGCCGGCTATCTGAATCCGCACCAATACCTCTCTCAAGGGCTGCGGCTCGGAACCCGCGAGGCGAGTCGACGGCTCCGGATGGCCGAGGCGATCGGCGAGTTCTCCAACTTCCAAGGGCAGACGCTGCCTCCCCGGAAGCCGGCGACCGCTGCTGCGGTGGCGGCCGGGACTGTCGGCGCCGAACACGCGTTAGTGATCTCCGCGGTGCTGGCGAAAGTACCGGGCTGCATCTCGCCGGAGGTCAAGGCCCGTGCGGAGGCCGAACTCGCTCAGGCTGCGGCTGGGTTGAATCCGGATGATCTGGGCAAGGTCGGTGACCGGCTGCTCGCCCATCTGGATCCGGATGGTCAGGAGAGCGATCACGTCGACCGGCAACGCCAACGCGGAATCACGATCCTCCCGCAAGACCGCCAGTTGATGAGCAAGGTCCGCGGCGCGATGACTCCGGAGTTGCGGGCGAAGTTCGAGGTGATCTTGACCGCCTGGGCCGCGCCCGGGATGAACAACCCCACCGACCCGGATTCGCCCACCGGCACCATCGACGCCGAGAGCATCGACGCTGAGGCTTTGGCGGCGGCGCGGGGTCGGGATCTGCGCAGTGCCGCTCAGCGCACGCATGATGCGTTGCTGGCGTTGTGTGATTACGTTCTCGCCCACGGCGGGCTGGGTGCACCGAGCCGGATACCAGCCGAGTTGGTCATCACCGTCACCGATCAGGAACTCGCCGCCCACGCCGGCATCTCCCTGACCGCCACCGGCACCCGTGTGCCGATCGGCGAGTTAGTCCGGCTCGCCGCCGAGGCTGTGCCGCACCTGGCCGTGTTCCGGAATCACACCAGCGAGATCCTCTACCAAGGCCGCGGGGCTCGATTTGCGAGTAAGGCGCAGCGGTTGGCGTTGTTCGCCCGCGACCGCGGCTGCACCGCCCCCGGCTGCACCGCCCCCGGCTGCGACCGCCCCTTCGCCCAAACCCAGGCCCATCACGCACCGGACTGGATCACCCCGGCCGGACGTACCGACGTCGATGCTCTCGGCGCCGCGTGCGGGCGCCACAACCGCGCCGTCGGCACCAACCGCGGACAATGGGAGACCACCATCCTCACCGACGGACCCGACGGACCCGACGCCGGACGCATGGCCTGGCGACCAGCCACCACTAACGGACCCTGGCGCCTGAACACCATCCACCACGCCGGACAACCGAAGAATCTGCACCCGCCGGACTCAGATGGAAGACGGTCGTCGCGCCCCGCGATTCTCAGTGCAGAGGACAGCGGCCCTGTCACACTCAGCGCAATGCGACGACCTGCGTGCCCCGCTGCTCGAGGATCGTATCGCCGAGCACGCGCAGCGCCACCGGTCCGACCACCTGACCGCGATCCACCGGAATGCTGAACTCCTCGTGGCCGTCGAACACCCGGCGCACGCTGATGGCCCCTGGCATCGGCACCAGCAGTTGCCCCGCCATCACCGCCCCGGGTCCGATGGCATCTGTCACCTGGAACATCGGGTTTCCATTCGAGGCGTCCAGTACCACGGTGGCCTTGCCGGTCCAGAACGAGACGACACCCTGATCGATGATCGGATCGCTCCGCTCGGGAACCTGGGCGTCACCGGCCACCGGGTGTTCGCTTCGGCTCTCGGCTTGCGGTGTGAACAGGCGCAGACGCGGTCCCTGCGGGCCGCCGACGGAACCGGACGGGTCGGCGCCGCCGTCGTAGACCACGATCGTGGAATCGGTCGCCGCCACCACTCGGGGAGCGGGACCCGCTGCCGATGTGGTGATCAGGGTCGAACCCCACTGGCGGATCTTCTCGTCGCTGGTCAGATTCGAACTGAGCACCGTCAGCCGGTAGCCGGGATCGTCATCGCATCGCTCCACGATCGCCACCCGATCCGCACCGGAGACCGCAGAGTACAGCCGGCAATGGGTGCGGTCGGGCGCCACGTCGGGGTTCACCGGTGCCGTGACACGCCCGTACTCGATGCCGCGCACCAGATTCGAACCCCACGTCTCGAGGCGCGTCGGGCCGTACAGGAGGGCGTAGGCGGTATCGATGGAGAGGTGGACGGTGTCGTCGGCGTCACTGGTGCGGGCGGCGTGACGAGCACCGTCGGAACCTCGCAACGATGTGACCTCGCTGCAACCCCGGCTGTTCCGGTACACCGCGAGCACGTCGTTGTCGCCGCCGGTCCATCCCGCGGCCGCCGCGCACAGCGGCAGATTCCGCCGGTAGCTCCAGAGGTCGCTTCCGTCGCTCAGCCGATGCGCGACCACCGTGCCGCCGGACGCGGTCACCAGGGAGTCGCGGGTGATCTGCGGGACAGTGGTGACGTCCGACTGCGCGGACCAACGGACCGAGATCTCGCGCGGAACGTTCTCAGCCGGCAGCTGGACCGGAGCGGGTGTCGTCGCGGTCACCGACTCGGTATGGCGGGCGGGGCTGGTCCACCAGACGGCGACACCCGCCGCGACCACGATCGCCGCGATCAACGCGGTCACGATGAGGTCGGTGCGGGTGCGCCGTTCGGGTTTGATCCGTCCCATTCTCGCGAGGGTATGCGAAAAGCGTCCGGGCGGAGCTACTCGGCCGCTGCCGCGGGCGCTGCGTCGCGCGAAGCGCCGTCACTGCCCTCACCGGACTTCGCACCACCGCTGCGACGACGACGGCGGCGGCGCGGCCGCTTGGCCTCACCATCGGCCTCCGGCTGCTCGGTCGAGGCGGCGGAACTCTTCTCCGCCTGCTCGGCGTCGTCCGCCGATGATGCGGTCGTGGCGCCCTCGGCGCCGGCGGGCTTGCCGCCCCTGGTGCGACGCCGCTCACGCTTGGGACGATCGGCGCGCGGCGCGCGCGGCTCCCGCCGTTCGTCGGACGAACGCTCCGGGGCGCCGATACGGCCGTTGGCGTCCGCGGGGATGCCCAGATCCTCGCGCAGATGCTCGGAGGTGGAGTAGGTCTCCGCCGGGTCGGGCATGCCGAGGCCGAGCGCCTTGTCGATCAGCTCCCAGCGATGCAGTTCGTCCCAGTCCACAAGGGTGATCGCGATGCCGGTGCGCCCGGCGCGCCCGGTGCGTCCGATGCGATGCACGTAGGTCTTGTCGTCGTCCGGGCACTGGTAGTTGATGACGTGGGTGACGTCATCGACGTCGATGCCGCGCGCCGCGACATCGGTGGCCACCAGTACGTCGATCTTGCCGTCACGGAACTTGTTCAGCGCCTTCTCACGGGCAACCTGGCCGAGGTCGCCGTGCACCGCGCCCACCGAGAAGCCACGCTCGGCGAGGTCGTCGGCCACCTTCTGCGCGGTGCGCTTGGTGCGGGTGAAGATCATCGTCGCGCCACGGCCCTCCGCCTGCAGCACACGGGCCACCAGTTCGGCCTTGTCCATTGCGTGGGCGCGGTAGACGTACTGGGTGGTCCGCTCATGCACCGCGGAGTCGTTCGCGTGCTCGGCGCGGATGTGCGTCGGGCGGTTCAGGAAGGTCCGCGCCAGGGTGACGATCGGACCCGGCATGGTGGCCGAGAACAGCATCGTCTGCCGGTCGGTGGGCAGGGCTCCCATGATCCGCTCGATGTCCGGAAGGAAGCCGAGGTCGAGCATCTCGTCGGCCTCGTCGAGCACGAGCACTCCGACCTTGCCGAGGACGAGGTGTCCCTGCTGCGCGAGGTCGAGGAGGCGTCCCGGCGTGCCCACGACGACGTCGACGCCGGCCTGGAGTTCGGCGATCTGCTGCTCGTAGGGGCGGCCGCCGTAGATCGACGTGATCTTCATCGGGCGAACGGTGCCGTTCGAGAGCGTGACGTCGACGCCCTTGGCGGCGGTCTCGAGGTCTTCGGTGACCTGGACGCAGAGTTCGCGGGTCGGCACGATGACGAGGGCGCGCGGAGTGTTGTCGAGTGCGCGCAGGCCGGTCGCCTCGGCGTTGGCGAGCCGGTGCATCAGCGGGATGCCGAATCCGTAGGTCTTGCCCATGCCGGTGCGCGCCTGACCGATCAGATCGGAGCCGGCCAGCGCCAGCGGCAGGGTGAGTTCCTGGATCGCGAAGGTACGGGTCTTGCCGTCGGCCTCGAGGGCGGCGACGATCGCGGGGTCGACGCCGAGTTCGGCGAAGGTCGGGGCGGTGTGCTCCTCGTCGACGATCGTCGTCTGGACGTCGTCGGTGGCTTCGCCCACCGTGGGATCAATGGTCATATGCAGTTCAAGCCTCTCGCGGGTGTTCGCGCACGCACACAAGAGAGGCCACGGGGTCCTGATCGTTAGTCCGGACCCTCGGCGGCCGGGCCCGGAGGCCCTTCGCAGGTGCGCGCTCAATGTCCGACGGGCCGCTCGAAGTGGCCGCGCGGTGCCCATGAACGTGCATTCGGCGAGCGGAACGGCGACTCGTCTGTCTCCGAGTGTACCGCCTTGCATACTCTGACTTGCATGTCGAACAACGCAGCGGCCATTCGCAAGCTCTACGAAGTCCTTCTCGCGGGCGAGTTCGCCGCGTGCTATCGCCTGATCGAAGAGTCCGCGATGGCGCCGACGACTGCCGACCGCATCGCAATCGCGCGACTGATCGCGGCCGAGATGGGCCACTTCGAGGTGTTGGCCGAGCAGATCCGCTCGGACGGCGGCGCACCCGAGGAAGCAGTGGCCGCGCACGCCCGGGTGTTCGACGAGTATCACCGCGTGACGACACCGACGTCGTGGCTCGAGGTGCTGGTCAAGATGCACGTCGGTGACGGTCTGGCCGCCGACTTCTACGCCGAGATGGCCGATGTGATGCCCGAAGAGGTGCGTCCGACGATGAAATCGGTGATGGCCGAGACCGGTTCGTCGCAGTTCGCCGTCGACCAGGTGCGGGCGGCGGTCGCCGCCGATCCGGCCGTGGCGTCGCCGCTGGCGCTGTGGGGCCGTCGATTGCTGGGTGAGGCGATCACGCACATGCAGTGGGTTCTCGCCGAGGAGGAAGACGTGATGGCGCTGCTCTTCGAAGGTGATGCGACGCTTGCCAACGCCGCCGCATTCTTCGACAACATGGCGGCTCGCCACGGGCAGCGCATGGCCGAGCTGTCGCTGGCGTGACGAGTAGGATTCCGAAGTTATGAGCGTTGAAGTCAAGATCGGTATCGAGAACAGCCCGCGCGAGTTGGCATTCACCTGCCCGGACAAGGCCGATGACGTGTACGCGGCCGCCGACCGCGCGCTGAGCGGAACCGACGCCGTGCTGTCGCTGACCGATGACAAGGGATCGCGCGTGCTGGTCCCGGCAGCCAAGATCGCCTACGTGGAGGTCGGCAGCGCCGAGAACCGACGGGTCGGCTTCGGGGCGGCCTGAGCTCGATGAGCGGAGTCGACTCCGACCGACTCAGGGCGTTGCTCGACGATGCGGTGACCGGTCCGGACTCCGACCGGGTGCCGGGCGTCGTCGCCTCGGTGACCGACGCGAGGGAGACGGTCTTCACCGGCGCGGCGGGGAGCACGAGCGTCGCCGAGGGCCGCCCGATGACGGCCGACACGGTCGTCGCCCTGTACTCGGCTAGCAAGCCGCTGACCGGCACGGCCGTGCTGCAGTGCGTCGAGGAGGGGCTGATCGACCTCGACGCGCCGGCTGCGCAGTACGTGCCGGAGATCGCCGAGATCGGCGTGCTGGACGGTTTCGAGCCCGACGGGAGTCCGCGGATCCGTTCGGCAGCGACGCCGGTTACCACTCGGATGCTGCTGCTCCACACGGCCGGATTCGCCTATCCGTTCTTCGACGAGAACTACCGCTCCCTGGTGCGGCAGGGCCATTACCCGGATGTGGTGACGGCGACGCGTGCGTCACTGATGACGCCGCTGCTGTTCGACCCGGGTACGCGCTGGAACTACGGATCGAACATGGACTGGGCCGGGCTCGTGGTCGAAGCAGTACGCGGCGCACGGCTGGGGGAGGTTCTCGCTGAGCGGGTCTTCGCCCCGCTGGGCATGGACGATTCGGGATTCCTGCTCACCGATGCCATGCAGGAGCGCCGCGCCGCCGTGCATCTGCGCAGGCCGGACGGTTCGCTCAAAGCCACCGGCATCGTCATGCCGCAGAACCCCGAGGTCCAGATGGGTGGTCAGGGCCTGTACTCCACAGTTCCGGACTACATCCGATTCCTCCGCATGTGGCTGCGCGGCGGGGCGGGCGACGGTGGGCGCGTGCTCCGCAGCGACACCGTCGAGTGGGCGGCTCGCAACGGTCTCGCCGAGGGGCAGCGGGTCACGGCGTTGCGGGGCGTCGACCCGGTGATCACGCACGACGCCGAGTTCTTCCCGGGTCTGCCGAAGTCGTGGGCCTACACGTTCATGGTGAACGACGACGCTGCGCCGACGGGCCGGAGTGCGGGTTCACTCGCCTGGGCCGGCCTGGCCAACCTGTACTTCTGGATCGATCGGTCCGCGGACATCGCCGGGATGTGGGCCTGTCAGGTACTGCCGTTCGCAGACCCCGCCGCCCTGCGCCACGCTCTCGGCTTCGAGAGCGCCGTCTACCGGTCCATGTAGACGGACCGGTTCTCGGAAGTTCTCAGTCGTCGCCCGGAGTCTGGCGGGGAATGCCGGCCAGACCGCCCCAGAGCAGCGCCGCGGTGATCTCCACCGCGCTGGCCTTGTCGATGGGGCGGCTAGCGTCCACCCAGTACCGAGCGTTCACGACACTCGCACCGACCAGTCCCGCGGCGAGCATCCGGGACCGGTACGGATCCATCCCCGAATCCTGCATGACGAGACCGTGGACGGCGTCGACGCAGGCCTCGGTGGCGCCTTCCACACGCCGGATCACGGCCGGGTCCATGGCGTCGGAGGCGAAGATGAGGCGGTATCCGGAGTTGTCGTCGTCGATGAAGTCGAAGAACGCCTCGACAGCCGCGAGGACACGACGGCGGTTGTCGACGGTGGTCAGCAGCGCCCGGTTCACGTCGGCGACGAGCTTCTCCGCGTGCGAATCGACCACGGCGATGTAGAGGTCGAGCTTCGACGGGAAGTGCTGGTACAGGACCGGCTTGCTCACACCGGCGTGAATCGCGATCTCATCCATTCCGGCGGAGTGATAGCCGCGCTCGACGAAGATCTCACTGGCGGCGTCGAGAAGCTGGCGGCGGCGTGCACTTCGCGGAAGGCGCGTGCTCGAGCGCCCGGCTGCGGCCGGAGCCGACGTCTGGGAACTGGGAGACGACATTCCCAAAGGATACTCGGAGCGCTTCAGATCACACTCATCCGGATCGCGGCCGAGGGTGGATGCGAGGTGAGAGGGGGCATCTATGAGAAAGTTGTGGCGTGACCGGTACACCAGACAACGGGGCGCAGCGTCCCCGCCGCCCGCGGCCCGACCAGCCGCTGCGTGCCCGCTGGGATCCGATCTCCGACAGCGGACGGTCGCGCTCCGAGCGGGTGGAGCGGCGCAAGCGCAGCACCCTGGGGCGGTTCGTCAGCACATACGGCTGGCGCGCCTACGCCATTCCGGTGCTGGCCGTACTCACCGTGGTGCTGCTAGTGATGACCGTCCGCAATGACGGCGACACCGCGGTCGACAAGACCGCCGCTACCGGTGACGACGTACGCAACACCCACGTGCAGGACGAGACGACGCCGATCGGCGCCCCGACCGGGCAGATCCAGGAGGCGGCGCTGCCCGCCGGCGCCCTGCCCGGAGGCGGTCCGTTCACGCGCAAGGGAGACGAGGTCTACCGCGTGGTGCGCGGCACCGGCGACAAGCTGGGCACGGCCAAGCAGGTCTACACGTACACGGTCGAGGCGGAGAAGGGACTGTCGCCGCAGGACTACGGCGGCGACCAGGCCTTCGCGAAACTCGTCGACACGACGCTGGCGAATAAGAAGAGCTGGATCGGTGACGGCCGCGTCTCCTTCCGCCGCATCGACACCGGCGAGCCGGATCTACGGATCTCGCTCACGTCGACCGACACCGCCCGCGAACTGTGTGGATATCAGATCAAGCTGGAGACCTCATGCTTCTATCCGCCCGACAAGCGCGTGGTGATCAACGAGGCGCGGTGGGTGCGCGGCGCGCAGGCCTTCCAGGGCGACGATCTGACGTACCGCCAGTACCTCATCAACCACGAGACCGGTCACGGCATCGGATATGAGAAGCACCAGCCGTGCAAGGAGAACGGTGCGCTCGCGCCGATCATGATGCAGCAGACCTTCGGTACCGCGAATGCGCAGATCATGGCGCTCGACCCGGACATGGAGGCCGACCGTACGCTGGTCTGCAAACCGAACGCCTGGCCCTTCCCCGCGAACTGACCACCGCCCGCTGACGGGATGGCTGGGACGTATTCGGGATCGGAGACGGAGGTCTGAAGAATGTCGTCCTTGCCGCCACTGGTGGAACCGGCAGCCGAACTGAGCCGGGACGAGGTCGCGCGCTACAGCAGGCACCTCATCATCCCGGACGTCGGCGTCACCGGGCAGAAGCGGCTGAAGAACGCCAAGGTGCTGGTGATGGGCGCGGGCGGGCTGGGGTCTCCGACTCTGCTCTACCTCGCGGCGGCCGGAGTCGGCACCATCGGCATCGTCGACTTCGACGTGGTCGACACGTCCAATCTGCAGCGCCAGATCATTCACGGGCTGGGCGACGTCGGCCGACTCAAGACCGAGAGCGCGCGCGACTCGATCGCCGAACTGAACCCGTTCGTCGACGTCCGGCTGCACAACCGGCGGCTGGAGGCGAAGGACGCGGTCGACCTGTTCTCGGAGTACGACCTGATCCTCGACGGCACCGACAACTTCGCGACGCGATATCTGGTGAACGACGCCGCGCTGCTGGCCGGGAAGCCCTACGTGTGGGGATCGATCTACCGGTTCCAGGGGCAGGTGTCGGTGTTCTGGGAGAACGCTCCCGACGGTCGCGGCGTCAACTATCGCGACCTCTATCCGCAGGCGCCGCCCCCGGGCTCGGTACCGTCCTGCGCCGAAGGCGGCGTCCTCGGAGTGCTGTGCGCGTCGATCGGCTCGATCATGGCGACCGAGGCGGTGAAACTGATCTGCGGCATCGGTGAACCGCTGCTCGGCAGGCTGATGGTGTACGACGCGCTCGAGATGACCTACCGGACCGTGCGCCTCCGCAAGGATCCGCAGGGACGGCCGGTGACCGCACTGATCGACTACGACGAGTTCTGCGGCGTGGTGACCGACGAGGCCGCTGCGGCGGCCGCCGGGTCCACCCTCACCCCGGCGCAGGTCGACGCGGCGCTGCGTTCGGAGGCGCCGCCCGCGCTGATCGACGTCCGCGAGCCGGTGGAGTTCGAGATCAATCGCATCGCGGGCGCACAGCTGATCCCGAAGGGAGAGATCCTGTCGGGACGTGCAATTGGAGACCTGCCGCACGATCGGCCGATCGTGCTGTATTGCAAGACCGGAATCCGATCGGCGGAGGCGCTCGCCGCACTCAAGAGATCCGGGTTCGACGACGCCGCACACCTGCAGGGCGGCATCGTGGCGTGGGCCGCGCAGATCGATCCGACCATGCCGGTCTACTGAGCGCGGCTGTCACAATCGGCGACATGACCAGGCGACCGAGAGCACTGCTGCCCGCCGCGTTCAACACGGCGGCGGTGGCTGCGGCCGGGGTGGCGACGGGCCTGATGGCTGCCGTCCCGCTGTGGTTCCTCATCCCGGTGCTCGTGCCCGGCCTCGACCCGCTGTGGACGTACATCGGGGCGTGCGTGCTGGCCGTGGCCGGGTCGGCGGCGGCGATCGCCGTTCGGCTGACCGGTACCGCGCGCATGCTGGCACTGGTCTTTCCGCTCGGCTTCGCTCTGGCGTGTGCGGTGCCGCCGGTGGTGAGCGAACTGGTGCAGAGCCTCTGACTGGACCGGTGTCGCTGCCCGGGAACGTCAGGCGTCCTGGGTAATCTGACGGACGTGACCATGATTGTCGAGCCGCCCGAACAGGTGTTGACCACGTTCGGCCTCACCGCGCATCCGCCCATCGCGATGGACGGCACCGGATGGCGCGTCGGCGAGGTGGTCCTGACGCTGGTTCCCGATCACGCGCGCGCCGCATGGTCGGCCACTGCGCGAGAGAACCTGTATGTCGAGGGAATGCGGATCGCGCGGCCCATCCGCGCCACCGACGGCCGTTACGTGGTGTCCGGCTGGCGGGCCGACACCTATGTCGCGGGCAGTCCCGAACCCCGGTACGACGAGGTCGTGGCGCTCGCTGACCGGCTGCACGCGGCGACGGCCAAACTCGAACGACCCCGCTTCATGCTGCAGCCGCCCGCGCCGCCGTTCAACGACGTCGACGTCTTCGTCGCGGCAGACAGGGCCGCCTGGGAGGACGTTCCGCTGCGGACGGCGCGCGCCGCGGGAATGCCGGAGCCGACGAGCGAGGACGGGGAGCGCAGTCTCGCCGAACTGAAGATCCTCGGGAGTCTCCGCCGACCCGTCGACCTGCCGTCCCAAGTGGTGCACGGCGACCTTTTCGGCACGGTGTTGTTCGCGGGTGCCGCAGCTCCGGCGATCACGGACATCGTTCCGTACTGGCGTCCCGCGTCGTGGGCCGCGGCCGTGGTGGTCGTCGACGCGCTCGCATGGGGCGGTGCCGGCGAGGACCTGGTGGAGCGGTGGTCGAATCACCCGGAGTGGCCGCAGATGCTGCTGCGCGCGGTCATGTTCCGGCTCGCCGTCCACGGCATGCATCCGCGGTCGACCGCCGGTGCGCTGCCCGGACTTCTCAGGGTCGTCGACCTCGTCCGGATGATGGTTTAGTCCGGAACTCCCGTCGGTCCCGGACCGTCGGGGCGCATCCGGTGCGACTTCAGATCGATGCGGTCGTCGACGATTCGGACGCCTTCTTCGCGCAGTCGAGTCAATTGCCGCGCACGCAGGCCCGGCGCGGGACGGCCGGAGGCCGGAACCACCCGATGCCACGGCAGGTCTGCCGAGTCGGTCCGCATGATCCACCCGACGATGCGCGGGCTGGACAGTCCCGCGGCGGCGGCGAGGTCGCCGTAGGTGCTCACCGCTCCCGGTGGGATGGCGGCGACCAGGGCCCGTACCGCCGCCACCTGATCCTCGGTGACCGCGGCCACGGCTACAGCAGGTCGCGCACCAGCGCGGCGCAGAAGTCGGGGACGAGGAACGGGATCATGTGCTCGGTGTCGACGCGGTGCACCGTCACCGTGTCCGCGCGCTCGGCGGCGCAGGCGGCGAGGAACTCCTGCCGGACGAAGGGCGGCTGCACCCGCTCGGCGACCACGACGTGCGTCGGGATGCCGGCGGGCGGGAGACGGAAGGCGCCGCTCATCTCGCTCCACGCGGTCGCGGCGGCCGGGGCCGACACTCGCCAGGCCACGCGTCCGCCGGCCGCCGGAACCAGGTGTTCGGCGATCTCGGCGTCGAGCACGTCGGCGGGCACCGCACTCCAGCCCTCCATCCGCTTGGCGGCTCTGGCGTCGTCGGCGTCCTGGTAGCCCCAGTTCGCCATCGACGTCTCGGCGATGAACCGGGCCCGTTCGGGGTCGAGACCTTGGGCCGGATCGAGCAGGACGAGGCCGCGAAACGCATCCGGCCGGCGCTCGGCGAGGGCCAGGGTCACCGCGCATCCGAAGGAGTGGGCCACCGCGACGACTGCCTGCCCGACGGGGACATGAGCGTCGAGGGCCGCGCCGAGCGCATCGGCGTGTTCGATGATGCTCCACGGCGGCTCCCAAGGGCTGCGGCCGTGACCGAGCAGGTCGGGCGCCACCACCCGTGTGCCGGGCAGGTGGTCGGCGGCCATCTGCTCCCAGCGGCGCCCGTGCCCGGTGAGGCCGTGAACCGCCAGTACCGCAGGCGCGCCGGGATCGTCGGTACCGAACAGGTGCGTGTGCAGCGTGCGCGTCGGCGAGGCGGGTCCGGGCATGCCTCGACTCTAATGGGGACTTCCGCCACCGGGACTGTCGGAGGCGCGTGCTTCCATAGGTTCATGACCCGTCCCAGCACCCGACTCGTCGCCGCGCCCGCCCCGGCGGACGGCGTGCGGTCGTGGCCGGCGTCGGCGTCGGCGGTGATCGGGGGACGGCACCGCGCCGATCCCTCGCGGCCCTGGCGGCCCTGGCGCGTGCACGGCGGTCCGGGAACGGGCAAGACGTCGCTGATCGTCGACGCGGCGGTGGCGCGGCTGCTCGACCCGGAGGTACACCCGGAGTCGGTGCTGGTGCTGGCGGCGAATCGTCGGGCCGCCGGTGAGCTGCGGTCGGAGATCACCCGGCGTGTGCTCTCGGCGGGCGGGAGTCTGGGCGGGGCCCTGCGGGAGCCGCTGGTGCGGACGGTTCACTCGTACGCCTTCGCGGTGCTGCGGCTGCAGGCGTCGGCGCACGGCAATCCGCCGCCGCGGCTGATCACCGGATCGGAGCAGGACGTCATCTTGCGCGAACTGCTCGCCGGCGATGTGGAGGACGGTGCCGAGTACTGGCCGGAATGGCTGCGACCGGCGCTGACGACCGACGGTTTCGCGCAGGCACTGCGCGACCTGATGATGCGGGCCGCCGAACGCGGGTTGGGACCGGACGATCTCGCCGAGCTCGGACGCCGGCACAACCGGCCGGAGTGGGTGGCCGCGGGACATGCCTTCCGCCAGTACGAGGAGGGAATGCTGCTGCGCGGGGCGGTCGGGCTCGATGCACCCGAGGCGAGTGTGACCGCGGTCGACGCCGCCGAGCTGATCGGTTCCGCGCTGTCGGCGTTCGCCACCGACCCCGAGGTCCTCGCCGGACAGCGGCAGCGCATCCGTCATGTCCTGGTCGACGACGCCCAACACCTCGACCCCCAGGCTGCGTTCCTGGTGCGCTTGATCGGGACCGGCGCCGACTCGACGGTGGTCACGTCGGACACCGATCAGTCCGTGTTCGGGTTCCGCGGCGCGGATCCGGCGTTCGCGGACGGGCTCACCGAGGACGATCCGGAACGAGACGTGGAATTGACGACCGACTACCGGGGTTCGCCCGCGGTGAACGCGGTCGGGCGCGCGCTCGCGCGGCGGCTTCCGGGGAGCCGGCCCCACGGCTATCCCGAACCGGCCGACCGAGGCGATGACGCGGCCCGCCGTGGACACGCCGACGTCCGGGTCTTCTCGTCCGCGGCGAAGGAAGCGACGGCGGTGGCGGACATGATGCGGCGCGCCCACCTCTTCGACGGGGTGCCGTGGTCGGAGATGGCGGTCGTGGTGCGGTCGGTGCCCAGAGCACTGCCCGCGCTGCGGCGGGCGTTCTCCTCGGCGGGGGTGCCGATGGCCACGCCCGCCACCGACGTCCCGATCCATCGGCAACGTGCGGTCGTGGCGTTCATGTTGATTCTCCGGGTGGCTGGGGGCGGGCCGCCGCTGGACGCCGACGAGGTGGTGTCGTTGCTCACCGGACCGGTCGGATCCGCCGATCCGTCCGGTCTGCGTCGGCTCCGCAGGGGAATCCGGCGCATCGACGAAGCGCGCGGTCGAGATGCCGATTCGCTGAGCTCGCTCGCCGCGGCCCTGGGCGATGCCGACCTGATGGACGTCTATCTGGCCGGTCTCACGGACTTCGAGGCGATCGCTCTCAAGCAGGTGTGCAAGGCGGTGGACGCCGCGCGAGCGGCGGAGGCGGCAGGCGTCGGCGTGGAGGAGACTCTGTGGCGCGCCTGGCGGGCCAGCGGACTCGAGCGGAGGTGGACCGCGCAATCGCTGCGGGGCGGACGCGGCGGCGACCAAGCCGACCGGGACTTGGACGCGATGCTCGCCATGTTCGAGGCGGCGGGGACCTTCGCCGACAACCTTCCGGCTGCCGGGGTATTGGGCTTCGTCGATTACCTCGGCCAACTCCAGATCCCGCGCGAGTCGCGGATCGCGGTGTCGGGCACGGAGGCGGTCGCGGTGGTGTCGGCACACGCCGCGACCGGCCGCGAATGGGAGGTGGTCGCGGTGCCGGGTGTGCTCGACGGTCTGTGGCCGTCGCTGCGCAGCCGGGGCAGCGTGCTGGGGACACCCGCGTTGATCGACCTGTTGAGCGGAGTGGGCGCCGACGCCGTCGACACCATCGCGCGCGGTTCGGTGATGCTCGCAGACGAGCGGCGACTGCTGCTCGTGGCATGCAGCCGGGCACGGTCGCGGTTGCTGGTCACGGCGGTCGAGGACGGCAGCGGCGACGCATCGCCGTCGCGGTTCGTCCCGGAACTGGCCGACGCGGTCGGCGGCTACGGCGCCGACGCAGACGGCGGCGAAGACGCCGACGAGGAAGTGCCGATCGATCCCGGTGTCAGGCGCGTGCTGTCGCTGCCGTCGCTCGTCGCCGAACTGCGGGCGGTGGTGGTGTCCGGCGCGGACGCCGACGGCGGACCCGACGAGCGGACGCGAGTGGCGGCGGCGCTGCTCGCCGATCTGGCTCAGGCCGGGGTGCCGGGCGCGGCTCCGGCCGACTGGTTCGGTCTGATGGGACCGAGCACGCAGAAGCCTCTGTGGACGGCGGACGACGGTCCTCGCACGCTCTCGCCGTCCAACGTGGAGGCCTTGACCAAGTGCTCGCTTCGATGGGTGCTGGAGCGGCACGGCGGGCGTGACGGCGACGCCGAACAAGCGGTCACCGGAACTCTGGTGCACACGCTGGTGCAGGCGGTGGCCGGCGACATGGATCGCGCAGAGGTCACCGAGGCGCTGCACGAGGTCTGGGGGAGGGGCTCGTCTCCTGCCCAGTGGTACAGCGCGCGCGAGTTGGAGCGGGCCGAAGGCATGCTCACCAACTTCCGCGACTGGCTGCGGCTGTCCCGGGCCGAGCTCACCGAGGCCGGTGTCGAGGTGGAGGTGGACGCCACGCTGCCCGCGGGCGTCGACGAGGCGGGGAACGCGTTGCTGCCGGTGCGGTTGGTGGGCCGCATCGACCGGCTGGAGACGGACGGCTCGGGTCGGCCGGTGGTGGTCGACGTCAAGACCGGTAAGACGCCGATCCGCGCCGCCGATGCCGAGATCCACCCGCAGCTGGCGTCCTACCAGTTGGCGTTGAAGTTGGGTGGGGTCCGGGCGAGCGCAGCGACGAGGGTTGCCGCTGACCCCGGTGGCGGTCGGCTCGTGTACGTCGCGAATGCGAACAAGACCACCGGTGCGGCCGAGCGTGTGCAGCCGCCGCTGACGCCGGAGCAGGTGGAGGAGTGGATCGCAGTGGTTCGGGAGGCCGCGCGTGCCAGCGTGGGACCGGTCTTCGCAGCGACGCCGAACAGCGGGTGCGGACACTGTTCGCTGTCGCAGTCGTGCCCCGCGCAGCTGCGGGGGAAGGCGGTCATCGATGACTGATTCGTTGGTCCGGGAAGAGAGGTCGAGGCGGGCGCCGAGGATCGGGGCGCGGTCGCTGGCATCCGCCTTGGGACTGCCGCCGCCGACCCCGGAACAGGTGGAGGTGATCGAGGCTCCGCTGGAGCCGATGCTCGTGGTGGCCGGCGCGGGCGCGGGAAAGACCGAGACCATGGCTTCCCGCGTGGTGTGGCTGGTGGCGAACCGGCTCGTGGGACCGGAGGAGGTGCTCGGCCTCACGTTCACCCGCAAGGCGGCGAGCGAGCTCGCCGCCCGAATCCGACGCCGGCTGTCGATGCTCGCGGGGAGCCCGGCTCTGCTCGAATGGGATCCGGGCGGCGAGTTGGCGAGCCGGTTGCGCAGCGCGGACGCGGAGGTGAGCACGTATCACGCTTATGCGGGCCGTCTCATCGCCGATTACGGGCTGCTGTTGCCCGTGGAACCCACGGCCACTCTCCTCAGCGAGACCGAACTGTGGCAGTTGGCGTTCTCGGTGGTCGCGTCGTGGCCGGGTGAGCTGAAGACCACGAAGGTTCCCGCGTCGGTAACGGAGGCGGTCTTGCGCCTCTATTCGGAGATGGCAGAGCATCTGGTCGGCGTCGACGATCTGCGGGCGGCGGGTACCGACCTGTATCGCTTGGTCGACACCCTCCCGAAGGGGCCGGGGCAGCGCGCCGAACCCAACAAGAAGCTCCGCGACATCCAGGCGGTCATCGACGAACGCCGGGAGTTGATTCCGCTGGTGTCGGCGCTCCGCGAGGCGATGGCGGCGCAGGGTGCGCTTGATTTCGGCAGTCAGATGTCGCTGGCCGCCCGACTGGTGTCGGAGCATCCCGAGGTCGTCGACGCCGAGCGCGCCGGTATCAAGGCGGTTCTGCTGGACGAGTACCAGGACACCGGCCACTCACAGCGGATTCTGCTGTCGGTGTTGTTCGGCGGGCATTCGGTCGGCGGCAGGCGGGCGATCGCGGTCACGGCCGTCGGCGATCCGATCCAGTCGATATACGGCTGGCGTGGTGCCTCGGCAGCCAACCTCCCGCGCTTCGCCCGCGACTTCCCGCGCCCGGACAGCAGGGACGCTCATCGCCGGGAGCTGCTGACCAGTTGGCGGAACTGCCGCGGTGCCCTCTACTTGGCGAATCGGACCTCGGAGGAGTTACGACGCCGGGGCGTGCCGGTGAGCGTCCTGCGAGCCCGTCCCGACGCGCCCGCGGGCACGGTTCGCCTGGCACTCACCGAGACCGTCGTCGAGGAGCGATCATGGATCGCCGACCGCATCGAGGACTACTACACGTCCGCTCAGCGGGACGGGGTCGCGCCGCCGACCACCGCGATCCTCGTGCGACGCAACGAGGATTCGGCGCCGCTCGCCGCGGAACTGGAACGGCGGGGCATCCCGGCCGAAGTGGTCGGCATCGGCGGACTGCTGCACGTTCCGGAGATCACCGACATCGTTGCGACGCTGCGACTGATGGCCGATCCGATGGCCGGCACCGCCGCGATGCGACTGCTCACCGGTGCACGATGGCAGCTGGGGGCGGCGGATCTCGCCGCGCTGTGGCGCCGCGCGCGCGAGCTCGCCGCGGGCGTCGGTGCGCCGACCACCGGTGCCGTCACCAGCCGGGAGGCGCTCGACGAGGCCCTGGACGCGGCGTTGCCGGGCGAGGCCGTCGACTCGGCGGGACTGTGCGATGCGCTCGCCGACCCGGGCGACGCCTCCCGCTACAGTGCGGCCGGATACGAACGGATCACGACCTTCGGCAGGCAGCTCGACGGATTGCGACGACGGATCGGCCAACCGCTGCCCGAGCTGGTGGCCGACGTCGAACAGACGATCGGCGTGGCGGTGGAGGCGCAGATCCGTGCGCGCCGGATGCGCGGCGAGGTCACCGGGCGTGAACACCTCGACGCCTTCGCCGAGTACGTGACCCACTACGCCGAGCGTCCGGGGGCGACTCTCCCCGGGTTGCTCGCCTTCCTCGACGCCGCCGAGACCGTCGAGAAGGGACTCGAAGCCGGGCAGGTGGAAGTGGCGCAGCAGCGGGTCCAGATCCTGACCGTGCATGCGGCGAAGGGCCTCGAATGGGATGTGGTGGCGCTGCCGCACGTGGCCGAGCGGATCTTCCCGAGTGGAAAGGCGGAGACCACCTGGCTCGGCTCGGCGCGGGAACTGCCCGCGGAGTTGCGCGGAGATCTCGCACGCGACGGTGACGAGGGCTTCCCGCCGCTCGACCTCACCGACGTCGGCGACCGCAAGGAACTCGAGGCGGCGATCGACGCGCATAAGGAGGCGATCGGCCGACGGCGGCTCGAAGAGGACCGTCGCCTGCTGTACGTCGCGCTCACCCGCGCCAAGCACACACTGCTCGTCTCCGCGCATCACTGGTCGGAATCGGGAGACAAGCCGCGCGGTGGTTCGGAGTTCTACATCGAGCTGGCCGAACTCGTCGCCGACGCCGCGGCCGGCCGTGCCTCCGACGAGGTGGAACCCTCGGGCTTGCACATCGACGTCGACGCGCCGCCGCCCGCACCGGATGCCGCCAACCCTCTCACCGAGCAACAGATCAGCGTCGCCTGGCCGGTGGACCTCCTCGGCGACCGGCGTGCTCCGATGATCGCGGCCGCCGAACTGGTCGACGCCGCCCGCGCCGAGCGGGCATTGTTCGCCGTCGCCGATACCGAGCCGGCGGATGTGGACGCGCGCGAGTGGCAGCGCGAAGTGGCCGTCCTGCTCGAGGAGCACGCGCGGGCGGGGGAGACGACGGTGGACGTGGAACTGCCGGGACACCTCTCGGTGAGTCAATTGGTGGAACTCGACTCCGACCAGGAGGCATTCGCGGCCCGTCTCCGGCGGCCCGTCCCGTATCGCCCCAACCCCATGGCACGACGCGGTACGGCGTTTCACGCCTGGGTCGAGCGCAGGTTCGGCGCCACGCGGCTGCTCGACGTCGACGAGCTTCCGGGAGCCGCCGACGCGACAGCCGGACCCGCCGAGGACGATCTGGATCTGTTGCGCAGCCGGTTCCTCGCCTCCGAGTGGGCCGACCGCACGCCGCTGGAGGTGGAGGTCGGCTTCGAGACGGTCATCGGATCGACGGTGGTCCGCGGGCGGATGGACGCGGTCTTCGCAGACGGCGACGGCGCGTTGATCGTCGACTGGAAGACCGGCGCCGTACCCGAGCCGGCGCGGCGCAAGCCGCTGTTCGTTCAGTTGGCCGCCTATCGTGTCGCGTGGTCTCAGCTGTCGGGAATCCCCCTAGAGAAGGTGCGGGCGGCCTTCGTCTACGTGCGGCACGACTTCACTCTGGAACCGGCCGATCTCCCCGGCCCCGATGAACTCGCGCGGATCCTCGCCGACCCGGGCGCATCGTGACCGCTGCCATCGTGACCGCTGACCGTCGGCGGTCCGGTCCATGCAGTAGCCTCCCATGCGTGATGTCACAGTCGGCGCGGGCGAGGTGGAGTTCCCGTGCGTGAGCGGTTACGGCGGCGGCGCGGCGGCGGACTGGTGGACGAGCCGGACTACGCGCTCGTCGGCGTCGTCCGGATCCCGGAGCATGAGAAGAGCCCGGCGCGGGCGATCGGCAGGCGCGTGGCGTGGGCTTTGACCGCGCTGCTCGTCTGCTCGGTGGTGGTCTATCTGGATCGCGACGGATACCACGACGCCCGCGACGTCCCGATGAGCTATATCGACGCGCTGTACTATTCGGCGGTCACCCTGTCGACCACCGGTTACGGCGACGTCACTCCGATCACCGAGTCGGCACGATTGGTCAACATCGTCTTCATCACCCCGCTGCGCGTGCTGTTCCTGATCGTGCTGATCGGTACGACCCTCGAAGTCCTGACCGAGCGTTCGCGGCAGGCGATCAAGATTCAGAGCTGGAGGAATCGGGTGCGCAACCACACCATCGTCATCGGCTACGGCACCAAGGGGCGCACAGCGATCGACGCGGTGATCGCCGACGGCGTCAAGCCCGCCGAGATCGTCGTGGTCGACAAGGACCCGAACGCGCTCGAATCGGCGAGTGCTCACGGTCTGGTCACCGTCCGCGGCGACGCCACCAAGTCCGACGTGCTGCGGCTCGCCGGCGTCCAGCACGCCTCCGCGATCGTGGTGGCCGCCAACCGAGACGACACCGCGGTGCTGGCGACGCTGACCGCACGCGAGATCAATCCGCGCGCCAAGATCGTTGCGTCGATCAACGAGGCCGAGAACACCCACCTGATGCGGCAGTCGGGCGCCGACTCCGTCGTGGTCTCGTCGGAGACCGCCGGTCGTCTCCTCGGCATCGCCACCATCACCCCGTCCGTGGTGGAGGTGGTGGAGGATCTGCTCAGCCCAGAAGAGGGTTATGCGATCGCCGAACGTGAGGTGGAACCGTCGGAGACCGGCGGTTCACCGGCGCACACCAAGGATCTGGTCCTCGGTGTGGTGCGCGACGGCAAGCTGTACCGGGTCGGAGACGAACGCGTCGAGGAGATCGAGGTCGGCGACCGACTGCTGTACGTCCGCCAGGGCGGATCGGTCTGATGGCCTCGTTCGAGCTCGTCGAACCGCCGCTGCTGTCGCGGGCGGAGATCGACCGCGCCGACCAGGTGCGCAAAGACCCGGAGCGTCTCGCTGCGGGATGGGCGCAGGCGCGCGTCCTGCCGGTGGACCACCGCGGCCGCTATCCGGTCACCGACCGCGGCGCGCTGCGATGGGCGCGGGCCGCGGAGTACGGTGCTGAACCGGTCGCGGGAGCGGTCTTCCTGGGGGTGGCGGACTGCGATCTGTGGGCCGTTCGGGTGGATGAGGTTCACGAGCCGGTGGCCGATCCGCGAACAGGCGCCCATCTGCTCTCCGCCGACGAGGCGGGACTGCTGGCGACAGCGCTGGGGGTGCTGAACTGGCACCGCACCGCGCAGTTCTCGCCGGTCGACGGCCGCCCGCTCGATCTCGTGCAGGGCGGTTGGCTGCGCCGCGACGGCGGTTCGGGTGCCGAGGAGTATCCGCGCACGGACCCGGCGGTGATCATGCTCGTGCACGACGGAGCCGACCGTGTCCTTCTCGGCCGGCAGGCCGTGTGGCCCGACCGTTGGTTCTCCACGCTGGCGGGTTTCGTCGAGCCGGGAGAGTCGCTGGAGCAGTGCGTTCGGCGCGAGGTGTTCGAGGAGGCGGGGATCCGGGTCCACTCGCCGCAATACCTGGGCTCGCAGCCGTGGCCGTTCCCGAGGTCGCTGATGCTGGGTTTCGAGGCGCTCGGCGACCCCGCCGAACCGCTGACCTTCCGCGACGGCGAGTTGGGCGACGCGAAGTGGTTCCACCGGGACGAGGTGCTCGAGGCGCTGGCGCGCGAAGACGACTGGGGCGCCGACAACCCCGGCTCGCGGCTGATGCTGCCGGGATCGGTATCGATCGCACGGAGCCTCATCACCGGTTGGGCTCGGGCACCGAGGCGCTGATACCCCGCGCCTCCGACGACTCCCGGAATGTGCTGAGATTGCGGCATGAGTGATGCGGCAGCGAACCCGGAACTGACTCTGTACACCACCTCCTGGTGTCCGTTCTGCAACCGGCTGAAGGCCGGTCTGGAACGCAACGGCGTGGAGTGGACCGAGATCGACATCGAGGCCGACCCGGACGCCGCCGAGTTCGTCGGCAGCGTCAACGGCGGCAACCACGTCGTTCCGACCGCTCTCTACGCCGACGGGTCTACGGCGACCAACCCGTCCGTCGGCGAGGTGATGAGCAGGCTCGGCAGGCTGTAGGACGGCCCAGCGCGGGGGCTCGGGCCGCCGGCTGGGCTCCCACGACACTGAGGAACCGGCTCTGAACTGCGGAGACGAGCAGTGTCGCAGGGGCATGAGAACGTAGTAGGCATGACAGTGATCGGGCATCCAGCGGCGGAAGGCGGAGTCACCTCAGGCCTTGATCCAGAACAGCTCGAAGCGGTTCTCGCGCCCCGAGGACCCGTCTGCGTGCTCGCCGGCGCGGGTACCGGCAAGACGCGCACCATCACCCGGCGGATAGCGCATCTGGTCGACTCCGGGCAGGTGAACCCCGAGCAGGTGCTGGCCGTCACGTTCACCGCGCGAGCGGCCGCGGAGATGAGGGAACGGCTGGAGTCGCTCGGCGTCGCCGGACCCGGCAACCGGATCGCCGCCCAGACCTTCCACGCCGCCGCCATGCGCCAGCTCCGCTACTTCTGGCCGATGGCGATGGGCGACATGCGCTGGGAACTGCTGGAGCACAAGTTCCGGATGGTCGGTAGAGTCTCGCGCGAATTGGGCCTCGACGTCGCCGACCGCGATCTGCTGCGGGATCTGGCGTCGGAGATCGAATGGGCGAAGTCGTCGGGTCTGGGTCCGGGGCAGTATGCGGAGGCGGCGCGACGCACCCACCGCGACCTTCCGGCCGACCCTGCGACGGTCGCGCAGGTGTTCTCCGCGTATGAGGCGGCCAAAGTCGCGCCGAACGGCGACCGACTGCTCGATTTCGAGGATCTGCTCACCTTCACCACCACGATCCTGCGGTCGGACCCGTCGATCGCCGAAGAGTTCCGGTCCCGCTACCGCAGCTTCGTGGTGGACGAATACCAGGACGTCACTCCCATCCAGCAAGACCTGCTCGACGCATGGCTCGGCGGACGCGACGACCTCACCGTCGTCGGCGACGCGAATCAGACCATCTACAGTTTCACCGGCGCGACGCCGACGTACCTGCTCGACTTCACCCGCCGGTACCCGGAGGCCACGCTGGTGCGACTGCAGCGCGACTACCGCTCCACTCCGGAGGTCGTGAGTCTGGCGAACGCGGTCATCGGCAAGGCCCGCGGCCGCATCGCGGGCACGCGGCTCAAACTCGTGGGCCAACGGCCGTCGGGACCGGAACCGGTCTTCGCCGGATTCGACGACGAGATCGCCGAAGTGGTCGGAGTGGTGGCGAAGATCCGGTCGTTGATCCGCACCGGTGTCCCGGCCTCGGAGATCGCGGTGCTCTACCGGGTCAACGCTCAGTCCGAGGCTTACGAGGAGGCGCTGTCGGAGGCGGGGATCGACTACCAGGTCCGCGGCGCGCAGAGCTTCTTCGAGCGGCCCGAGATCGTGGCGGGGATGCGGCGCCTGACGTCTCTGGCGGCGGGGGCCGCACCCCCGCCGATGGCGCCGGTGGACGCCGTGCGGCATGCGCTGCACTCCGTCGGGCTCACCGAGTCCGAGCCGAAGGGCGCCAACGCGCGTGCGCGATGGCAACAGCTGCTGCGTCTGATGGAGATCGTGGAGTCGATCGCCGGGGAGTCACCAGAACTGGACTTCGCCGGACTGGTGGCAAGGCTCGAAGAGCGGTCGCGGATGCGACACGCGCCGGTCGGTGCGGGCGTCACGCTGTCGTCGATGCACGCGGCCAAGGGCCTCGAATGGGATGCGGTGTTCCTGACCGGACTGCATGAGGGATCGATGCCGCTCGGGCGTGCGTCCAAGACCACCGAAGAAGTCGAAGAGGAGCGCAGGCTCTTCTATGTTGGTGTCACGCGGGCACGTGAACACCTGCACCTGTCGTGGAGTCTTTCGAGAGGGGAGGGGCGGGGCGCCAAGCGTCGGCGTTCCCGATTCCTCGAGGCACTGGTGCCGAATCCGGCCGCCGACCTCGATCCGCTGCCCGAGCGCCGCGACCCCGATCCCGACGTCCTCGCCGCGCTGACCGCCTGGCGCAAGGACTTCGCCGAGTCCGAGGGTATCTCGGCGGTCAACGTGATGAGCGTGTCGATGATCCGCTCGATCGCCACTGCGGTGCCGACTTCGATCGACGAGCTGGCGAAGGTGCGCGGCTTCGGAGCGGAGCGGGCAGACGTGATCGGGGCGCGGATCCTTGACGTGATCGATGCCGCCCTCCCCGGGCGCCGACGCGGCGAAACCGCAGGTAGAAAATAAGTTGTGCGCCGTTGGCGGCGCGCATACAGTACAGAAGTACATCACGCGGTGCGGAGATCCTCTGTGCCGTCCGGAGCCGCACGAGAGAAGGGAATCGACCAGTGAACTGGCAGACAGTACATCTCGCTGCAGCGGCAGCGCCCATGGCGCGAGCGCGCCGGCGATTCCCAGTGGCCCCCGTGGACGGCGATCCGACGTCCTACCGAATGTCTCACTCCTAGAGACCAGCGGAACCTTCGAGGCCACGGCGAATCGCGATAGCGAACCCCGTGGCCTTTCTCATCGCACCACCACGAGTAGGCCCGGGTTCACCAGACCAGCATCTGCGAACGAAAGCCGACCTACTTTGTCTACCTTGACCATTCCCCGAATAGAACTGCCCTGCCAGTCCACCGACTACGACGCCGACCTGTGGTTCGCCGACCGACCGGACCTCCTGGAGGAGGCGAAGAGCCTGTGCCGACAATGCCCACTGCGGACCCAATGCCTCGAGAGCGCGATGGAGCGCGAAGAGCCGTGGGGAGTCTGGGGTGGGGAGATCTTCGAGCGCGGTGTCGTCATCGCGCGGAAGCGGCCCCGCGGCCGTCCGCGGAAGAACGCGGCCGTCGCATGATCGTCGCGTCGCCGCTCAGCTCGCGAGGCCGGGCACCCATTCGTTCAGAATCGCGCGATACGGTGCCTCCGCGTCGAGTTGAGCGGCGATCCCGACACATCCGATGAGGACACGGAAGACCATCACGTACTCGCGTGGAACATTCAGATTCCGCGACGTCTTGTAGACGTCGCCGTTGATGTCGGTGGCCATCCCCGCCGCGCGCTGCAGCCACTTGCGCGTGAAATGGAAGGTGTCGCTGTACAGCGGATCCACGTACGGCTGCAGGTAGTTGGCGAGGTCCTCCGGGCTCACGCGGTCGGCGTGCGAAGCCTGAATGAAGTTGGCGGCCACCATCTCCTCGCGCAGTTCGTCGTACCGCCTGTCACGCGCGAGGGCCAGAATCGGGCCCGTATTCGCAGGCAGCCCGTCCGGGTAGTGCCCGACGGCACCGAAATCGAGGATCCCGAAACGCCCGTCGTCGAGAACGTAGAAGTTTCCGGGGTGCGGATCACCGTGCAGCATTCCCACACGCGCAGGCGAGCTGATCTCAAAGGTCGTCATCTTGGTGGCGGCGTCGTTGCGCTGCTCCTGCGTGCCCTCGACGATCAGCTTCGACAGCCGGGTGCCGTCGATCCACTCCGAGACCACGACCTTCGGCGCACTCGCCACCACCTTCGGAACCAGGAAATCCGGATCGCCGTCGAAGGCGCGGGCGAACGCCCGCTGGTTGTCGGCTTCGGTGATGTAGTCGAGTTCGTCCTCGGTCCGGTCGATGAGCTCGTCCACCATCGCCTTGACGTCAGTGCCGGGCGAGAGCTTCTGAATCAGTCCCGACATGCGGCTCAGGGTCTTCAGATCGGCCTTCAGGGCATGGTCGGCGCCCGGATACTGGACCTTCACCGCGACCTCGCGGCCATCGGACCACACGGCCTTGTGAACCTGGCCGATGCTGGCGGAGGCGGCGGGCTCGTCGCTGAACTCGCGGAATCGTTCGGGCCAGCGGGTGCCGAGCTGCTGATCGAGCACCTTGTGCACGGATTTGACGGGAAGCGGCGGCGCTTCCGCCTGCAGCTTGGTCAGCGCTTCCCGGAAGGGCTCACCGAATTCGTCGGGGATCGCGGCCTCCATGATCGAGAGCGCCTGTCCCACCTTCATGGCCCCGCCCTTGAGTTCCCCCAGGACCGCGAACAATTGCTCGGCGGTCTTGTTCATCAACTCGGCGTTGACTTCTTCTCGGCTCTTGCCCGCGATCCGCTTGCCGAACCCGGCGGCAGCGCGCCCGGCCATGCCGAGGGGGAGTGCGGCCAGTTTCGCGTTGCGACGACCCTGGCCGCGTGTGATCTCGCTCAATGGTGTCCTTTCGCCGCGTGATCGAGGATAGTGGAAACCGTTTCGCCCGGTGCACCGCCGCATCGCACGAAGCATTCGCAGCGCGGATGCACCGGCGCCGGGGCGAGCGTCATCCCGCACGGCAGCGGCCGGAACTCGAGCCGCTTTCCGGCCACCGCCGGCGGCGCCGGATCCGCGGCTCGCAGTGCCGCGCCGATCTCGCCGATCTGCGCGTGCGCCATCGCCACCGTCGCCAGACGGGTCGCGGTCCCGCCGGCGCCGGCGACCCCCTGCAGGGTGGCGGCGAGCACCGGCCATCCGGGATCGACGTCGGTGCGGTGCAACTCGAGGCACCGCAGGCAGCTGGTGGCTCCCGGCAGCACCAGCGGCCCGACGACCCCCACATCGTCGTGGACGTGCACCGCGAGGTGGGGGATCCGCGCAGACATCAGCGGCTCGTACACGGCCGGGTCGGGAACCGGCTGGTCGGCGAGAACCACCAGCTGCGGCCGGGGCCCGGGACCGCCGAGCGGACCGCGCGGATCGCAGACCTCGGTCCGGTGTCCGTCGAGCGGCAACCCGGACAGCAGCAGCCTGGCGATTTCGCCGTGACCGACGATGCCGATGGCGAGGCGTGCGGATGCAACAGTTTCGGACTCCACCGCCTTGCCCGCGGCGACCAGCCGGTCGAGCATCTCCCAGAACCTCGACGCCGAGAGACCAGACGACCGCAGATCACGGCGCAGATGGCGGTAGCGCTGCGGCGTCCGGAGGCGTTGCAGAAGCGCCGCGACCGCAGCCGTCGACACTCCGCGACCGAGTTCCACCGTGAGCGCGGTCAGCGGGTCGGAGCCGATGTGCAGCCGGCCGTCGGGGCGGATGAGGACCGGTGTGCCGGACGTGAGAACCGGGAGCGCGTCGCGTGCGGGCATGACGACCACGCTGGCAGCGCAGCCGGTTCTCGGCGAACCCGAATTCCACAGGTTCGACGAGCTCTGGAATCAGCGCTGGTCGGAACCCTCGCCGTCGCCGCCGGAAGCTCGGCCGTCGTCGCCTGGCTCGGCGTCACCGTCGCCGCTCTCGGCAGTGAACTGGCGCTCCAACTCGGCGATGGCGTCGTCGATACCGGAGACGTCGCCTCCGACGATTCGGTCGATGAAACCCGCCGGATTGTCGAGGTCGTCGGCGTCGGGAAGCAGGTCCGGATGGCCCCACACACCGTCGCGCGTCGCGATGTCCGACGCCTCGGTGAGCGCCCGCCACAGGGCGGCCGCCTCACGCAGTTTGCGCGGACGCAGATCCAGACCGATCAACGTCGCGAAGGTCTGCTCGGCGGGACCGCCGGACGCGCGGCGCCTGCGCATCGTCTCACTGAGCGCGGCCGTGCTCGGAATCCGGTCTCCGAGCGCATTCGACACCACCAGCTCCACCCAGCCCTCGACGAGTGCGAGCAGCGTCTCCAGACGGCTGAGCGCCGCCTGCTGCGCCGGGGTCGTCTCCGGTTCGAATGAGGCGGCCGAACCCATCAACTCCTCGAGCTTGCCCGGATTGGAGAACAACTCCTGCGGGTCGATCTCCGTCGCCAGATTCTGCAGTCCGCCGAGGTCGATGCGGATGCCGCGGGCGTACTCCTCCACGGTCGCCAGCAATCGCTGCTTGAGCCACGGAACGTGCGCGAACAATCGCACGTGCGCGGCTTCCCGCGCCGCGAGGAAGACGACGATCTCCTGCGCGGGCAGATCGAGTCCCTCGGCGAATCGCGCGATCGCCTCGGGAAGCAGCACCCCGAGACCGTCCGGCGCCAAGGGCAGGCCGATGTCGGTGGAGGTCAATACGCCCCCGGCCAACTGCCCCAGTCCCTGACCCAGCTGGGTCCCGTACATCGTGCCGCTGAGCTGGCCGATCATCGCCATCATCGGGCCGGCGAAAGCCTTCGCCTCCTCGGGCAGACCGGCGTCCATCGTCTTCGACATCTGCTCGGCGATCGGATCGCACAGCGTCCGCCACGTCGGCAGCGTGTTCTCCAGCCAGTCCACGGGCGTCCACGCCGCCGTCGAACGGATCCCCGCGGGCATCGCGGTCTGCTCATCGAGCCAGACCTCCGCCAGCCGGACCGCGTCCGCCACCGCCTGGTGCTCCTTCTCGAGCATCGGAGTGAACGAGCCGATCTGCCTGCGCGCCAGGTTCGCGGCCACGTCGTAGTTGACGGGACCGGAGCCGCCGCCGGCCATGCCCGCGCCCATGCCGCTGAACATGTTCCCGAGTTGACTGAACAACTGACCCAGCTGCGAGGGATCGACCGCGCCGCCTTCGCCCAGCGGGAATCCGAAGGGGTTCGACGGGTCGCCGCCCGGCGTGCCGCCGCCGCTCTGGCCACCGTTGTTCTTGTCCGGGTCGTTCTTGTCCCGGTCGTTCGACGACGAGAACCCGAAGGGCAGATCATTCATACCTTCAACGGTACCGGGCCGAAGCTCGGCACATCTCCCGTCGCTTCGCTCGCCCGTGTCATCTCCCGTCGCTGCGCTCGCCCGTGTCATCTCCCGTCGCTTCGCTCGCCTGTGTGATCTCCCGTCGCTTCGCTCGCCCGTGTCATCTCCCGTCGCTTCGCTCGCCCGGTCACCTGCGGGCTCCGCGAATCGGGCTGCATTACCCTGGGCCGGGTGACCATCAAGCCCGCCCATCGCCGTATCGCCACGATCACCGTCGGCGTGGTAGTCCTCCTGGCGTTCGTCATCGCAGGCATGACGCTTCGGGTGCCGTATGTGGCGCTCGGGCCCGGCCCGACGGTCAACACGCTCGGCGACGTGGACGGCAAACCCGTCGTCGAAGTGACCGGAGCGGTGGATCCGGACCCGAAGGGCAATCTCAACCTCACCACGGTCTCGCTCCGCGACGGATTCTCGCTGTTCCAGGCGCTCGGAATGTGGGCCTCGGGTACGTACGAACTGCAGCCGCGTGAGCTGTACTACCCGCCCGACCAAACGGTGGAACAGGTGCAGCAGCAGAACACCGAGCAGATGAGCGGCTCGGAGACCAACGCGACGATGGCCTCGCTGAACTACCTGCACAAGCCGGTCGCGATCGGCGTCGGCGCCGTCGCGAGCAAGGGGCCGGCCGATGGCAAGCTCGCTCCGCGCGACCGCATCCTCACCCTCGACGGCGTCGCGATCGACGGGCCCAAGGCACTCGCCGACGTCCTCGCCCGGCACAAGCCCGGCGACGAGGTGGAACTGACGGTCCAGCGCGGACCGCAGCGACTGACCCAACAAGTCAAGCTCGGGGCCCGCCCGGACGATCCCGCCAAGGCCTTCCTCGGGGTGACGCCGCAGATGATGGCAGCGGACCCGAATATCAACATCGTGTTCAACGTCGGCGACATCGGCGGACCGTCGGCAGGTCTGATGCTGACCCTCTCGGTGATCGACCACCTGACGCCCGGCGACCTCTCACACGGTCAGTTCGTCGCGGGCACCGGCACCATCGACCCGAACGGCAAGGTCGGCACCATCGGCGGCATCCCGCACAAGATCAAGGCGGCCCGAGACGCCGGAGCGACGGTGTTCCTGGTTCCGGCCGGCAACTGCGATGCCGCGAAGTCCGATGCGCCCGACGGCATCGAACTGGTCAAGGTCGACACGCTGACCGACGCGGTGAACGCGCTCGACACCCTCGGCACCGACAAGGCCCGCCCGCACTGCTGAATCGGCACTGCTGAATCGGTCAGCCGTGCAGAGTCTCGGCGAGAGCGTCGAGCAGGTTCGGTGCGATGTCCGGGTGAGTCTGCAGATCCCCCGACTGCTGCTCGCCCTCTCGGAGCGCGAGCAGCGCCACCCGCTGCCCGGTGCGGAGCACCCCCGCCGCGAGCCGTGCCGTCTTCCGCTCGGGATGGCTGTGAGCGGCTCGCCGCGCCGCCTCGTCGGCGGCGTCGGGATCGGCCAGCAGCGGTTCCAGCGCCGCGTCGAGATCGGCCTCGGCGTCGGGCGGCAGCAGGGTGATCTCGGTGACGACCGCCGAGCCCACCACTTGCTCCGGCCACGCGACGGTGGTCAGCAGCTCTTCGAGGTCGGCGGTGCTGGTCTCCTGCACCACCGGGCTCAGAGCGGAGTCGTCGCCGGGATCGACGAGGCCCGGCGCCTGGGACGCGAGCACCGCGGTCGGTACCAGGGCGAACAGTGTCGGCGCCGAGCCCCAGGGCAACTCGGAGGCGTAGGCGAGGCACTGGGCGAGGGCATTGCCGAGATCGGCTTGGGAGAAGCCGGCGCCTGCGGAATCATCGGAAGACGTCACGCGCCCATTGTGCAGCCTGGACGGTTGCGGCGGAGAACGGAGCCGACTCGGGCGAATCGGTAAGCTGGTCGGCATTGCTGTCGCACGCGCGCGAGCAGAGACGAATCAGGGAGCTTATACAAGTGGTGAGCATGACCGGATCGGGCGGACGGCCGACGTTGTCCCGGAGGGCGAAGATCCTGATCGGGATCGGTGTCGGACTGCTGATCCTGCTGTTGGTGGGTCCGCGAGTGGTCTCACTGATCACCGACTGGCTCTGGTACTCCGATCTCGGGTACTCCGAGGTGATGTCCACCATGCTCACGACGCGTCTGGTGACCTTCCTGGTGGTCGCGGTCGTGGTCTCGGCGATCGTCTTCGGCGGCATCTTCGCGGCCTACCGTGCACGTCCGGACTTCGTGATGCTGGCGAGCCCCACCGACCCGCTGGCGCGCTACCGGACGGCGGTGGGCATGCGGCCCAAGCTGTCGGTTCTGGTGCCGTCGGTGTTCATCGGCATCGTGGCGGGTCTCATCGCCCAGGGCTCCTGGGCCACGGTTCAGATGTTCATCAATCGCGAACCCTTCGGGATCAAGGATCCTCAGTTCGGCCTCGACATCGGGTTCTACTCGTTCTCGCTGCCGTTCTTCCGGATGATGCTCGACATCATCTTCATCTCGCTCGTCATCGCGTTCATCGGGAACCTGATCACGCACTACGTCTTCGGCGGACTGCGGCTCGGCGGCGGCGGACGTCGCGGATCGTTGACGCGGGCGGCACGCATCCAGCTGGCCGTGATCGCCGGACTGTTCATGATCGCGAAGGCCATCGGTTACTGGTTCGACCGATACGACCTGCTCAGCAGCGACCGGCGCGGCGACATCTTCACCGGCGCCACCTACACCGACATCAACTACGTGCTGCCGTCGAAGCTGATCCTGATGGCGATCGCGATCGTCTGCGCCATCGCATTCTTCGCCGCGATCGCCCTGCGCGACCTGCGCATCCCGGCGCTGGCCGCGGTGCTGATGCTGCTCTCGGCGCTGGTGATCGGCGTCGCGTGGCCGGCGGCGATGGAACAGTTCGCCGTCAAGCCCAGCGCCGACACGAAGGAAGCCGAGTACATCGAACGCAACATCGCGGCGACCACCGAGGCCTACCGGATCCGCAACGGCAAGGACGTTGTCTACGACAACGACTGGGCGCGCAGTCCGGCGAATCCGGCCACCGTCAACTCCGACGCGGCGACGCTCTCGAACATCCGCATCCTCGACCCGGCGGTGATGTCGACCGCGTTCTCGCAGCGGCAGGCGCTCAAGAACGTCTACGGCTTCCCCTCGCAGTTGGCGGTGGACCGCTACCCGGTCACCCAGGACGGCGAGACCCAGCAGCGCGACTTCATCGTCGCCGCGCGCGAACTCGATCCGTCGCGCCTGAGCGGCAACCAGAACAACTGGCTCAACAAGCACACCGTGTTCACTCACGGCAACGGGTTCATCGCCGCGCAGGCCAACAAGGTCGACGAGGCACCCAACGGCGACACCAATTCCGACTCCGGCGGACTCCCGGTGTTCCTGGTCTCCGACGTCAACACGGTGAACACACCCGAGTACAAGGCGACCGCACCGATCAAAGTCCGTGAGCCGCGCATCTACTTCGGCGAGATGATCGCGAAGGTGAACCCCGACTACGCCATCGTGGGTACGGGCGGCTCGGACGAGGGCCGCGAGTACGACGGGGACAACGAGAACTACCGCTACCGCGCCGATTCCGGCGTTCCCCTCAGCAACTGGGGTACGCGTCTGCTGTACGCGCTCAAGTACGGCGAGCGCAACTTCATCCTGTCCAGCGCGGTCGGCGACCAGTCGCGGATCCTGTACGACCGCGATCCGCGCGACCGGGTCAAGAAGGTGGCGCCGTGGCTGACCACCGACTCCAAGACCTACCCTGCGGTCATGGCCGACGGCTCGATCAAGTGGATCGTCGACGGCTACACGACCCTCGACAACTATCCCTACGCGCAGCGCATGGCCTTGCAGGCGGCGACGGCCGACTCCCGTCAGTCCGACGCCGGGCCGACCGGGCGCGCTCAGCCCGACCGCGAGGTCTCGTATGTGCGCAACTCGGTGAAGGCAACCGTCGACGCCTACACCGGCAAGGTCGAGCTGTACCAGTCCGATGACACCGATCCGGTGCTCAAGACATGGATGAAGGCGTTCCCCGGCACGGTCAAGCCCAAGTCGGAACTCGACAAGCGGCCCGACCTGCGCGCCCACCTGCGTTACCCGGAGGACATCTTCAAGCTGCAGCGCGAGCTGCTCACGAAGTACCACGTCAACGACGGCACCACGTTCTTCAAGTCGAGCAACTTCTGGACCGTTCCCGCGGACCCGACCGTCGACAAGAGCACCGCTCCGCAGCCGCCGTACTACTTCACCGCGTCGGCGCCGGGCAACGAGGCGCTCTCGCAGTTCCAGCTGACATCGGTGATGACCGCGCTCGCGCGGCCGAACCTCGCGGCGTACATGACGGCGGCATCCGACCCGGACGGATACGGCAAGATCACGGTCAAGACGTTGCCGACCACGACCCAGTCGGTGGGTCCGCAGCAGGCGACCGAGGCGATGAAGAACAGCCCGTCGAGCACCCGTGACCGTCAGCTCGTGGAGAACTCCAGCCTGGTGACCTACGGAAATCTGCTCGCACTGCCTGTCGGCGACAACGGAATCCTCTACGTGCAGCCGATGTACAACCAGGCCAAGACCGGGGACTCGGCGATCCCGAAGCTCTACCGCGTACTCACGTACTACAACGCGGCGGCGGGCAAGGAGAAGGCGAACGCCGGCTATGCGCCGACCGTGGCCGAGGCACTCCGCCAGGTCGGCATCGATCCGAGTGCGGCGACGGAGCCGGAGATCGAGGGAGGGTCGAGCACGCCTGCGCCGCAGAAGCCCGCGCCGAACACCCAGCAGCCGTCGAGTAGCGGCGGCGACGACGCCGCGCGCGACGCGGTGGTGAAGGAGCTCGGCGAGGCGCTCGAGGAGATGCGCAAGGCGCAGTCGAGCGGCGACTTCAAGGCCTACGGCGACGCCCTCGACCGGCTCAACAAGGCCGTCAATCAGTACGAGGCCCTCGGCAACTGAGCCGCGCATATTCGCAGGAATGCCGGCCGATCGGGAATCCGATCGGCCGGCATTCTGCTCGGCAGGGCCCCGCGTCCAGGATCAGGGACGCACTTTGGCCAGATAGCGGGCGATCTCGTCGGGTGTGTTGTCGGGCATCACCGGCGAGTGATGCAGCCGCCTGACGAGGAAGGTGAAGATCATCGCGGAGAAGATCAGGCAGCCGAGTGCGAGCACTCCGTAGGTGATGTTGGTGGGCTTGTTGTCGGGGAGGTCGGCCAAGGTGATGACCCACAGTGCTGAGAAGGCGCCGCCGACCATCAACAGGACGAAGGCCACCAGGCCCATCCAGTGGTTGCCGTGGCCGCTCCTTCTGATCGAGTGATTCGCCATGACTGATCCTCCTAGCTCGTCTGATGATGAATGCCCTGGTAGAGCACCCTCTATCTACCCTCACCATAGCTCACGAGGTGACAAATATCACATGAAGAATCTGGCTAGCTCGTTTGTCACATACGGTGTCCAGGAGTCGTCGTTGCAGGTGCAACCGACTTACGCTCGGCAGGTCGGATCGTCGGGATTCCGTCAGTCGTGTAGGAAGGTCGCGAATGCCACCCCTGAGCCGTCTGGTGAAACTGCAGCTGGTCGTCGTGATTCTGCTGGGTGTCGGTGCGTCGATCTTCGCGGGCATCCGGTTCGCGCGAATGGACCAGGCGCTCGGACTCAGCGGCTATCGCGTGGTGGTGCACATGCCAGACAGCGGTGGCATCTTCCCCGAAGCCGAGGTGACGTATCGCGGGGTCCCCGCCGGTCGCGTCAGCGATATGCGCATCGTCCCCGGTGGTGTCGATGTGGAGCTGACCCTCGATTCCGGCCGGTCGTCGATTCCGGCGTCGTCGGTGGCGGTGGTCGCCAACCGGTCCGCGATCGGGGAGCAGTTCCTCGACCTCCAGCCGCCGTCGGGCGCCGGTCCGTATCTGCGCGACGGCTCGGAGATCTCTGAGGTCGAACTGCCTCCGGCGGTGCAGGACGTCGTCTCGTCGGCCATCGACCTCACCAAGACGATTCCGGTCGATTCGCTCCAATCCGTCGTCCGTGAACTCGGCAGGGCGTTCAACGGCAAGGGGGAGGATCTGTCGAGACTGGTCGATTCGCTGGACACCCTGTCGAAGGACGGACTCAAGAGTCTCGACGACACGATCGGCCTCATCAAGAACTCGAACGTCGTGCTCAAGACTCAGGACGAGCAGTCCGACGAGATCCTCGAATGGTCGCGCGGACTCGACAAGGTGTCGGCGCAGCTCGCCTCATCCGATCCGGCTGTGCGGCGCATTCTGACCGACGGGCCCCGTGCGGCCTCTGCGCTGTCGGAGTTTCTCGACGAGAACGGGGCCGACACCACCAAGCTGATCGGGCAGCTCGGCGGCACGGTCCACGAGATCGCGCCGGCGTCCTACGTCACCGGCATGACCTTCGCGATGCTGTCGAGCCTGTCGGCCAGCAGTCACGCCACCTCGTCGCCCGACGGATCGATCCGTTTCGGCATCGTCCTGGAGACCGGCAATCCGCCGAGCTGTACTCGCGGCTACGAGTCGACGCAGGCGATGATCGCGCGGATCAAGCGTGAGAAGCCCGACTTCGACATCAACTACGACGACTTCCCGTTCAACACCGAGGTCGGGTGCACCGTGCCCGCCGGAAATCCGACCTCCGTGCGTGGCGCCGCGCGGGCACCGCTGGCGAATCCGAACATCGCGCAGCCGTGGGACGGCAACGCCAAGAAGGACCCCGACAAGCTCAATCTCAATCCGCTCGCCACCCAGCTGGCGGCGCTGATGGGCGTGCATCCGCGCTGAGCCGAGCCCTGCCGGTGGCGTCGATCACCTTGGGATTTCATCGATTTGCCTTCGCTGTCGCGGCGTGTGTAACGTAGTCGATGCAACGCGGGGTGGAGCAGCTCGGTAGCTCGCTGGGCTCATAACCCAGAGGTCGTAGGTTCAAATCCTGCCCCCGCTACTAGAAGGAAGACCCGCACCGTCACGGTGCGGGTCTTCTTGCATCCCGGGTGCGGCCACGGTAGTCGGGCTTCAACCCGCGACTCGACTCCGCCGCGGGGGCGGGTGGTCGAGGCGGTCTCGGGGATCGGGTACAGTGGACGAGTACGAGTTCGACGGCCAGGATTCAGCATCATCGTCCTGGAAATCGGATCTTACCGACGCGGGGTGGAGCAGCTCGGTAGCTCGCTGGGCTCATAACCCAGAGGTCGTAGGTTCAAATCCTGCCCCCGCTACCGAACCGAGGAGACCCGCACCGTGAAGGTGCGGGTCTCCTCGCATTTCACGCGGCATTAGGCTGGACGCATGCACAGTCTCGGTTCCACCCTTCCTCGCCGCGGTCTCAACGCGCGACAACTGGAGACGGTGGGAAGGCTTCTCGACGCGGGCCTGTCGCTGCTCGAGGAGTCGGCCTACGAGGATCTGACGCTTCGGCTCATCGCCGCCGGAGCGAATGTCTCGCCGGCGACCGCGTACACCTACTTCTCGTCGAAGGACCACCTGTTCGCGTCCCTGTTTTGGCGGCAGGTGGCGCAGGCCCCGGAGCCGGAGCTGTCGGGCGAGGCCGCCGACCGCCTGCACCAGACCGTCCGGTACATCGCCGACGTGGTCGGAGCGTCGCCCACGGTCGCCGAGGCGGCCACCAAGAGTCTGCTCGCCGTCGATCCGGACGTGGCGCGGATCCGCGTCGAGATCGGCACCCACTGGTACGGACTGTTCACGCGCGCCCTGGGCGAGGATGTGGACCCGGCGGTCTTGCGAACACTCATGTTCACCTTCTCCGGTGCTCTGCTGGAGGCGGGGATGGGCGTCATCACCTATGACGACCTGTTCGACCAATTGGATTCGGCGGTGACGGTGATCGCCCGCGGCAACGTCTGACCGCGGCCGCGACGCATGCGGTTCAGTCGGGTTGCCGCTGCCCCCGCCACCACCACACCACGACCGACGTCACGACGGCGATGATGAGCGCGATGTCGACGTCCGGGCGGGCGAGTGCCTCGGCGGCGGTCTGGAGCCGGTCGGCGACGCCGGAGCCGGCCTCGGGATCGGCCAGCCCGACGAAGCCGTCGGTGATCCAGTACGCGCAGCCCGCCGCGATGAGCAGCAGGCCGGTGAGCACCGAAGTGCTGTGCCACGACCGGCCGAGGAAGGTGAACTCGCGACCGCGCAGCAGCGCGCGGCCGCGTTCGCCGAACCGCTGCCACACGAGAGCGATCGTGAACATCGGCGCGACGATGCCGGCTCCGTAGACCGCCAACAGGACGCCGGCGCCCGCGATCGCCCCCTGAGCCGCGGCCAGCGTGAGGACGGCGCCGAGGATCGGGCCGGTGCAGAATCCGGCGGCACCGGAGGCCGCACCGAGAAGCAGGCTGCGGACCAGGCCGGTCCGGCGTTGCGCGGCACCCCGCAATCCCTCGATTCCGGGCACCCGGCCGGCGATGTCGAACCCCCGGCCGAACATCGCCAGCAGGCCGAACGCCACGAGCACCGCGGAGGTGAGGGCGACCAACGCCGAACGATGCTCGGCGAACAACCGACCCAGCGCACCGACGCCGATCCCGACGGGTACCAACGTCGCGACGAGGCCGAGGTAGAAGACCAGCGAATGGATCACCAGCCGCGGCCCGGAACCGGCGGTCGATGCGAAGAAGGCGGGCAGGAGCAGAGCACTGCACGGGCTCAGCAGACTGAGCGCGCCGCCGACGAAGGCGGCTGCGAGTCCCACATTCATGGCTGCACGGTCACCTCAGCGTCCGGCGGCGTCGAGTTCGCTCCGCAGCTTGTCGGTGAAGACCTTCGTCGGCTGCGCCCCGAGGATCGGCTGGCCGCCGAGGATGAAGGCGGGCGTGGAATAAGTGCCCGCGGTGAAGCCGTCACTCGCCTTGTTGCGTACCGCAGACAAGACGGTGCGCGACTCGTAGTCGGTGCGGAAGCGGCCGGTGTCGAGCCTCAACTCGCCGGCGAGGGCGAGCAGTGCGTCGTCGGAGAGCGCGCTCTTCGGGCGCGGCCGGCCGTCGGCGAACAGAGCGGCATGGAACTCGCGCAGATGCCCCTGGAGCGCCGCGGAGTAGGCGGCGCGGGCGGCGCGTTCGGACTCATCGCCGAAGATGTTCATGTCCCGGAGTTCGATGCGCAGATCGCCGGCGTCGGCATAGGGCAGGAGTGCCGGGAGCGTGTCGTGCGACCACTTCGCGCAGTACGGGCACTGGTAGTCGGTGAAGACCACGAGACCGACGGGTGCGTCGACCGGACCGAAGGTCATCGGATCGGTCGGATCCCGGTCCTCCCATTCCGAGCGGACCGGCGTCGATGCGGCACTGCCTGCCCGGTCGGCGGAGCCGTCGACCCCGTGCGAGGAACGGATCACCACGAAGACGATCGCGGCGATGCCCGCCAGCACCGCGACGATCGGCACCAGCCGCGACCGGCGGAGCGATGTGCGGTCAGGGGCCATGCGTGCACCATAGCAACGACGCGGAGGCTCGGCGCCGGGAGACGGGGCGCGGCCGGGCCCGGGCGATCTGCGAGACTTGTGCGATGAATCTGACTCTCACCGCTCAGGTGGCGCTGATCGCCGCGGGTGTCATCTTTCTGTGGGCGCTGTTGCTCGGCGTGTGGAAGTACGCCGCCATCATGCGGAGCGAGACCGGACAGGCACACGTATACGTCGACATCGCTCACCGCGCCGCACTCATGTACTCCTTCGCCACCGCCTTGCTGGCTGCGTTCGCGCAGTTCAGCGCGTGGTCGACGGCGGTCAACATGGTCGCGTTGATCGTCGTCCTCGTCTTCTTCGTCGGTGCGATCGCGTCCTACTGCCTGCACGGACTGCGACGCGACACCACCAACCAGTTCCACCCGGCGTCGCCGTCGCTGACCGCGTCGATGGTCGCGCTGATCATCGGCGAGGTGGGCGGCAGCGCGGTGATTCTCGCGGGCTTCATCGTCGAGCAGGCCGGCACCTGGGGCTGAGTGTCCCGAGTGGCGTTCCGGTGCGATCGACGGCGCGTCAGGTCAGATCGAACGTCTGGTTCTGGTGTCCGACGGTGGTCCGCCAGCCGAGGTCGTGGTCGATCCGATGCCGCATCGACTCCGTGGCGTTGGGTTCGCCGTGAACCAGGAACGTCCGGCGCGGCGCCTCGTCGAAGCCACGCATCCATCGGATGAGCTCGTCGGAGTCGGCGTGCGCCGAGAGCATGTGCAGGTTCTCCACCCGAGCGTGCACCGGCAGCCACTCGCCGTACAGCTTGAGGAAGCGTGCCCCGTCGGCCAGCGACCGCCCGCGGGTGCCGACCGCCTGATAGCCGACCAGGACCACCGTGTTCTGTGAGCCGCCGACGAATGCGGCCAGATGGTGCAGGACGCGGCCTCCGGTCGCCATCCCGCTCGCGGAGAGAATGACCTTCGGGCCGTGGTCGGCGGAGATCTGTTTGGAACGTTCGGGGTCGCGGACGTACTCGGCGATCGCGAACATCTCGTCGACGTGTGCCGCGTCGAGCCGATGCGCCGCCGGATGCGAGCGCATCAGTTCGCCTGCGTTGATCGCCATCGGGCTGTCGACGTAGACCGGCACCCGGGGCAGCAGCCCGTCCCGCTGCAGAGTCCAGAGGTGATAGAGGATCGTCTGCGTCCGACCGACCGCGAACGCGGGGATCACGACGGTGCCGCCGCGCTCGACTGTCTCGGTGATGATGCGCAGTAGTTCGGCGGCCGGGTCCGCGTGATCTCGCACGCGATCGCCGTAGGTGGACTCGCACACCAGGTAGTCGGCCCGGGGCACCGGCTCGGGATCGAACATCAGGGGATCGTCGTACCGGCCGAGATCGCCGCTGAACGCGACGGTGACGCCGCCCCACTCCACCTCGACGGTGGCGGCGCCGAGGATGTGGCCGGCGCCCCGGAACAGCGCTCGGACCTCGCGGGTGGGGGAGAACGACTTGTCCGCGGCGCGGGTGTGGAACTGGGCCATGGTCTGTTCGACGTCGGTGACGTCGTAGAGCGGCCGTGCCGGGGAGTGCCGCGTGGCCCGGTGCTTGTTGGCCAGCATCGCGTCGCGTTCCTGCAGATGGGCGGAGTCGCGGAGGATGATGTCGGCCACGTCGCGCGTGGCGGGGGTCGAATAGATCGGACCGCGGAAGCCGTCGCGGATCAGACGCGGCAGGTATCCGGTGTGGTCGAGATGAGCGTGGGTGACGATCACCGCATCGAGTGCCTGCGGATCCACCGGCAGCGAGCGCCAGTTGGTCTCGCGCAGGTTCTTGATGCCCTGGAAGAGCCCGCAGTCGACGAGGATCATCCTCCCGTCGCGCTCGAGGAGATGCTTGGAACCGGTGACGGTTCCCGCCGCTCCGAGGCTGGTGAACGAGAGCGTCGACATCCGGTGGCCTCCTCTGATCGCCTTCACCCGAGCCTAGGCCGTGCCGGCCGCGTGGGTCCGGCGACACCGCGAGGCCGGTCGCTGCGACAGCGACCGGCCTCGTCGGAGAGCGCGGTTCCCGGTTGAGGGGTGCGGGCGTACTTAGAGGTACGCGCCGCAGACCGGCCAGGCGCCGGGGCCCTGGGTGGCGAGCACGTTCTCCGCGACGCGGATCTGCTCCTCGCGGGACGCGTTGTTCGCGCTGCCGGTGCCGCCGTTGGCCTCCCAGGTGGACTGCGAGAACTGCAGACCGCCGTAGTAGCCGTTGCCGGTGTTGATCGACCAGTCGCCGCCGCTCTCGCACTGAGCGACCGCGTCCCAGTTGTGGCCGGTGTCGGCCGAGGCGACGCCGGCGGCCAGGGTCAGCGGGGCGATGGTCAGGGCGCCGGCGATCGCGGCGCGGGTTGCGAGCTTGGTAAGGCTCATCAGGCATTCCTCCTTGGGCGCAGCCCTCGAAAACGGGCTGCGTTCGTGGACGGAAGAGACGCTACGTCGTGAAAAACGTGAGGTCACACCGCGAAACTGTGGTCGGAGACACAATCCGCTTGCTCTTGCAAGCGTGTAATTCTCAGCAAGATCCCAGGTGGGAGCGAGGATTCCGCTGTTATCTTTCCGTGATCAATCCGAGACCAAGTGTGACCGAGTCCACGCTGCAGAAGTGACTCCGGTCACCGGATTGCTACCGTTGTCCAATGGCCACCTACGCAGAAGTCTTCGCCCGCAGCATCGACGATCCCGACGGATTCTGGCTCGACGCGGCGGCGGGCATCGACTGGATCAGTCCGCCGACCAAGGCTCTCGACGATTCCCAGCCGCCGATCTACCGATGGTTCCCCGATGCCACGCTCAATACCTCGGCGAACGCGCTCGACCGTCACGTCTCGGCGGGCCGCGGCGATCGTGACGCGCTCGTCTGGGACTCCGCAATGGTGGGCGAGAAGCGGACGTACACCTATGCCGAACTGCTCGCCGAGGTGTCCCGCTTCGCGGGAGTGCTCGCCGCGCAGGGCGTGGTCAAGGGGGATCGCGTCATCGTCTACATGCCGATGATCCCGGAGGCCGCGATCGCGATGCTCGCCTGCGCGCGGATCGGAGCCGTGCACTCGGTGGTGTTCGGCGGGTTCGCCGCACCGGAGTTGGCCACGCGCATCGACGACGCCGAGCCGGTCGCGATCGTCACCGCGTCGGGTGGACTGGAGCCGGGCCGGACCGTCGAGTATCTGCCGATGGTGCGGGATGCGCTGGCGATCGCGGTGTCGGCGCCGGAGACGGTGATCGTGAAGGACCGACCGCAGGTGGCCGGATCGGCGGGGGACTACGGGTGGCTCGACTGGGACCAGCAGATGGCGACCGCGCGCCCGGCCGACGCCGTCGAGGTGGCCGCGACCGACCCGCTCTACATCCTGTACACCTCGGGAACCACGGGGAAGCCCAAGGGCGTGGTGCGCGACAACGGCGGTCACGCGGTGGCGCTGCACTGGTCGATGCGCAACGTGTACGGGGTGTCGCCCGACGACGTGTGGTGGACGGCCTCCGACGTCGGCTGGGTGGTGGGCCACTCGTACATCGTCTACGGTCCGTTGCTGCTCGGAGCGACGACGGTGATGTACGAGGGCAAGCCGGTCGGGACACCCGACGCGGGGGCGTTCTGGCGCGTCATCTCCGAACACGGAGCGTCGGCGCTGTTCACCGCTCCGACGGCGATCCGCGCGATCCGCAAGGCCGATCCCGAGGCCGCTGAACTGGCCCAGTACGACATGTCGCGGTTCAAGACCCTCTTCGCGGCGGGCGAGCGACTCGATCCCGACACGTTCGAATGGGCCTCGGAGAAGCTCGGCGTCCCGGTGGTGGACCACTGGTGGCAGACCGAGACCGGCTGGGCGATAGTGGCCAATCTGCGTGGACTCGAACCCATGCCGCTCAAGCCCGGGACTGCCACGGTCCCGGTCCCCGGGTACGACGTGCAGGTCGTCGACGCCGATGGCCGCCGTCTCGGACCCAACGCCGAGGGCAACATCGTCGTGAAGCTGCCGATGCCGCCCGGCACGCTCGCGGGGCTGTGGGGCGACGAGGAGCGGTTCCGTTCCTCATACCTCAAGGCGTTCCCCGGCTACTACCTGACCGGCGACTCCGGCTACATCGATGAGAACGGGTACGTCTACGTGCTGGGACGATCGGATGACGTCATCAATGTCGCCGGGCACCGGCTCTCCACCGGGAGCATCGAAGCGGTGGTCGCCGCGCATCCGGCCGTCGCGGAGTGCGCGGTGGTCGGCATTCACGACGACCTCAAGGGACAGCGGCCGAGCGGATACGTGGTGCTCAAGGCCGGTGCCGACATCGACGAGGACCGTCTCCGCGCCGAACTGGTGCAGATGGTCCGCGACGAGATCGGCGCCGTCGCCACCTTCCGCGACGTCACGGTCGTCCAGGCTCTGCCGAAGACCCGGTCGGGCAAGATCCTGCGTAAGACCATGCGGCAGATCGTGGACGGTGAGGAGTACGCGGTGCCCTCGACCATCGAGGACCTCTCAGTGCTCGAGGCCCTGGTGGATCAACTCGGGCACTGATCACGCCGGATGCGGTGCCGGGCAGTTCGGTGTCGGCGCCGCACCCGCGAAACGGTCCTGCGTCCAGGCGATGAGCGACCCGACGGCGGGCGAGTCGTCGTCGATGAGCGTCATGTGCCCGAGCTCCGGGTAGGTGCGGTATTCGAGATCGCTGCCCGCGGCGCATTGGTCGGCGACGTACTCGTTCTGCGACGCCGGAGCGATCACCTCGTCCGACAGTCCCTGGGCGATGAGCGTGGGCCGCGGCAGCCGCGCGCTCGGCGTGTTCTCGGCGAGTCGTGCGCCCAGCGGACCGGACGTCGGGGTGCGCGTGTAGAAGTCGTGGCCGAGAATGAGCGCCTCGGCGAGCGAGACGGGCATCGTGGGCGACCACAGACAGCGCGCCGCCATTCCGCGCATCGGGAGGCGGGCCTGCGTCTTGATGTAGTCGGCGTAGCGGACGTCCGGGTAGGTGCGGGTGTACGCGTCCATCACATACGACGCCAGCAACGCGCCGCCCGCCATCGTCTCCAGCCCGGAGGCGAGAGCCCGCAGATTCGATGCCGGTGCGAGCGCCGCGGTGGCGATCACGCCGGCGTCGGGTGCGTACGACGGAGCCAGCAGTTCGGTCCACAGTGCAGCGTGTCCGCCCTGGGAATGGCCCCACACCACCGTCGACCGAGTCAATGACGCCCCGGGCAGAGCGCGGGCGGCCCGGATCGAGTCCAGTACCGAGCGCGCCTCACCCCGGCCGATCACATACGGCGACGGTCCCGGAGTGCCCATCCCGATGTAGTCGGCGGCCACCAGCGCCCAGCCCCGCCCGACCACTTCGTTCAGGCCCGGCAGGTGTGCCAGCGGTGTCGAGGTCATCGACGGGGCGCAGTTCTCGGCGACGCCGGACGTCCCGTGGGCCCACGCGATCAGCGAGTGCGGACCGGGACCGTCCGGAACGACGACGAGACCGCTCGCCAGTGCGGGCCGGTCGCCGCGCAGGGTGGAGTAGAGGATGCGCCACGCGTGAGCGCCCGGCGGGATGCCCGCGGCGGTCGGCTCCGACTTCAACAGGGTCCCCGGCCGCACGCCGGCGGGAAGCTCGGCTCGATAGAACGCGCCGGGTTCCTCAGCGGTGCCGCGGACGACGAATGTCGCGATCACCAGCGGCACGGCGACGATCGTCGCGACCGCTGCCGCGGCCGTCCGCAGCGCGATTCTCGCGGTCCGCTCCCGGCCGGGTTCGGCCGCGGCGGTCCGGCCGCGGATGCCGACGAGCAGCTCGGCCGCACCGCGCCACACCAGCGCCAGCCCGACGGCCTCGACGACGATGAAGATGCTCACACCCGGCCACGACACGGCGAGCACAGCGGTGGCGATACCGGCTGCGCCGAACAGCACGTCGGCGAACCACGCGGGGCCGCGGCGCGCGGCGCGCACCCATCGGCCCACGCCCCACACCGCGAGTGCGATCGCCGCGGCCACTGCGATACCGAAGATCGACAGACTCCGCCAGATCAGCAGCACGGCACCGACCAGCGGCAGCAGGACTGCGACGGCGAGCCGGAGCGGTTCCCGGCGAGTCTGGGGTTCGATGAGGTCGACGAGTCCGGCCACGACCAAGCCGATCGCCAGTGCGGCGGCGGTCCACGGCACGCTCGCGAACGGGCGGAGCACCAGCAGGACGCCGACGGCGATGGATGCCAGAGCGAGGAGCAGGCGCCCGGCTCTGGCGGCAGTGGTCATCTCATCAGCGTAGGAGGCACTGTGCGGCGCGGAGAGGTTTCGACGCGAGCCCGCTCACCCCAGAACACCGGGTCGGAGCAGCGTGCGCATCACCCGGAGGGTGTCCTCGGTGGTCAGGTCGGCTGATCGCACCTGCTCGACGATCACGGCGTTCACCGCGCCGATGAAGCCGGTCCACAGCAGCGGGTCGGGCCTCGCGGTGAGCAATCCGCGCTCGGCGCCCGCCGCGCTGATCGCGTCGAGCGAGGCACCCCACCGGGTCCGGCGCTCGGCGCGGTGTTCCTCGAACTCCGCGCTCACACCCACTGCCTCGACGAAGCAGATTCGGGTGAGCCGAGGGTCCGCGCCGAAGAATTCGACGAATGCCCGGATCCCCGCGTCGAACACCGCCTCGATCTCCGCGGCGGTCTCGAGTGACCGTTCGACGGCTTCGATGACGGCCGCGCTCGCCGCGTCCTCGGTCTCGTCGTAGACCGTGCGGAGCAGATGCTCGCGGTCGCCGAACTCCTCGTAGAACTGTCGGGATGACAGAGCGGCGTGCCGACAGACCGCTGACACGGACGTCGCCGCGTAGCCGTCGGTGCCGAACAGCGCGATCGCCGAATCACAGAAGCGTCGACGCCGATCGCGGCGACGGTCGTGCATCGACTGGCCGCGATAGAGCCTGGGTTCGGTCACCGGTCCAGGCTAGCGGTCGAGCCCGGACCGGATGCCGCTAGCGCTCCGCGCCCAGAGGTTTGCCGAACAGCGCCGCCAGCCCGGCGCCCACCGCTGCCGAGAACGTCGGCCACCATCGCGGCCGCGACGTCATGGTGAGGTCGTCACTGGTCCGGCAACCCTGTGCGGCCGGCTTGCCGTCGAGCCGATCCTTCAGCCACAACAGTGCCAGCGGCGCACCGGAGACCTCGGCGATGAGATGTTCCGACAGGTGGTCGCGGGTGTAGGTCACCTGAGCACCCGGGCGGCGGCAGTACTGACCGACGAGCCGATCCACCTGGCCCACGGGGATGATCTCGTCGAGGGCGGAGTTCCACATGTACATGGGCATGTCGGGCAGGCTCTTGCCCATCCGGGTGTCGTCGAAGACCCGACGCACGGCGGGTGCCCGCAGCGCGCCGCCCGGTGCGCGGATGAACCCGATGTTGTTCAGGAACGGGAAGGTCGCCGCCTGATACTGCACGCAGAGGGGACCCTTGAGTGCCAGCACCGCCCGGCCGAGCGGGTCGAGGTGAGAGTTCATGAAGGTGCGGAAGTAGTCGTACTCGCGGGTGAGTCCGACCACCGCGCCGAGCACGAGGCCGCTGGTCACGTTGTTCTGCGCGGCTTTGAGGACCACCTCGAGATCCGCGGGGACTCCCCCTTCTGCGGCGCCCACGATGTTCAGTTCGGGGGCGTACGTCTTCTTGAGTTCAGCGGTGTGCCCGGTGACGATGGCGCCGCCGGAATAGCCGTACAGGCCGATGGGTGAGGCATCGGTGATCGACGACGGCGCGAATCGCTTGGCGGCACGGAGACTGTCGAGGGTGATGCGGGCACCGAGTGGACCGGCGCCGTAAGCGTGGTTGGGGCCTTCGTGGTCAGGAAGCACCACCGCGTACCCCTGGTTCAGAAAGCCCTGGGCGATGAGCAGTTCGGCGGGAGCGACCACCTGACCCAGAAGGGGGCCGGCGTTGAGGTGCTGGACGGCGTACGACGTCGCGCAGTAGCCGGCGGTCGAATCCTCGGCGATCTGCATGGAGACGACCTTGCGCGGGCCGGTCGTGGTGCCGCGCGGCTTGAGGATCGTGGTGACCGCGGGGATCGCCCGGCCGCGGGTGTCGGTGGACCGGAAGGTGAGCTGCCACGCGTCCACGTTGATGGGAGCGACTCCGAAGTTCGCGGGGGTGATCCGCCGGGCACGCAAGATCTCACCCGGAGCGGCGGCGGCGACTTCCCGGGCCGGAGGTCGGTAGAAGGCGGGGTCGAGCTCTTGTGGCAGTGGAACGAGCGGCGCCTGCGTCACGGCCGGGTCGGCGTGGGCGGGCGCGACCGGTGTCCCCGCCGCTGTCGCGACGACGGCCACGGCGCTCAGCGCAGCGGCGAGGAATGTGCGTGTTCTCAATTCGACCCCCGTGTGAAACGTTCTTATTTCAAAATTTTCGCTGAGAGTACACGGGGGTTGCCCAGATCACAATGGATCGTCGGGAAGTGGGAGGTCACCGGGGCGGGTGAGAGGTCGGTGGGCGGTCTCGATGCGCGTCGTCACTTCGTTCCTCCGCTTACTCGACGGTCCTGCAGGGTAGTGCTTACTCGACGGTCCTGCAGGGTGGTGCTTACTCGACGGTCCTGCAGGGTGGTGCTTACTCGACGGACCTGCAGGGTGGTGCTTAGTCGACGAGCAGGCGGGGTGGTGCCTAGTTGTACTGACCCGACAGGTTGGGTACGCGGTCGGCGGGTGAGTTGCCTCGGAGTGCGGTGTGGCCGCGTTCGTGATTGTAGATGCGAAGGAACTCGGGGAAGGCCGCGACGCGTTCGGTTTCACTGAGGTAGGGACGGGCGTAGGCCCATTCCTCCTGCAGGGTCCGGTTGAATCGTTCGACCTTGCCGTTGGTTTGCGGCCGGTACGGTCTGGTCCACTTGTGCTTGATCTTGTTGTCGTGCAACAAGTCCCGAAATATGCGGGACCGGTAACACGACCCGTTGTCGGTCATCACTCGCGCGGTGGTGACACCGATCGAGGCGAAGTGCGCCAACGCCCGAGTCATGAACGCGGTCGCGGTTTCCTTCTTCTCATCAGCGAGGATCTCGGAGTAGGCGTAGCGGGAGTGGTCGTCGACGGCGTGATGCAGATACGCGTACCCCAGGTTGGGGCGGCCAGCAACTTTGCGGGTTCGTCCAGGCTCGCGGTGGGCACTGGAGTTGCGGGTGCCCTGGGCGCGGCCGTGTACGCGATGTCCACCGCCGTCGGGGATTCTGCCGAGCTTTTTGATGTCGACGTGGATCAAGTCTCCGGGCGCTTGGTGTTCGTACCGGCGAATCTCGCGTCTGCGGGCACGTACCGGCGCCCCGGTTGCCGGGTCGATCCACGACAGTCGTAGGCAGCCGTAGCGGGTGAGGATGCGGTGCACCGTGGAGACGTTCAACCCCAGGTGGTATCCGATCCGGGCTGGCCCCCAGCGGCGGGAGACGCGTAACCCGACGACCCGGCGTTCCCGGCGCCGGCTGGTGCGATGCGGACACGATCGGGGCCGGCTGGACCGATCACCCATTCCGGCCGGCCCGTGGTCGCGGTAGCGATCCGCCCATCGCTTGGCCGTGGTGACTGACACGTTGAACCGGTCAGCTGCGCGGCGCAGTGGCCACCGGTCGTCCACAACACACCGAGCCAGACGCAACCGGCCAGTCGGGGACAGCGGTGAATTACGGTGGGACATGAAGACCTCCGGGTTGAGGAGCGGTTCTTAGACAGCTCCACACCTCACTCGGAGGTCTTCCCTATGTCACGTCGACTCGCCGAACTCTGTACCTAACGTTCCGGGTCAGTACACCTAGTCGAGGGGCCTGCGGGGCGAGGGGGGGCGGCCTGGGGACGGGTCAGGGGCGGGGGATTCGCTCGGAGCCCTCGATGAGGACGCCGCGGCGTGAATCCCCCGCCCCTGATCGTGCGACGGGAATGCAGAGCCTACGGGCTCGGCCTGATCACTTCAGTTCGGCACTGCTCTTCCCGAGAATGCGCCGGGCGATGATCAGCTGCTGAATCTGCTGCGTTCCCTCGAAGATGTCGAGGATCTTCGAGTCGCGCGCCCACTTCTCGAGCAGGGTGCGCTCGGAGTAGCCGTAGGTGGACGCGAGTTCGACGGCCTTGTTGGTGACGTCGGTGCCGGTGCGGCCCGCCTTGGCCTTCGACATCGACGCCTCCAGCGAGTTCGGCATCTTGTTGTCGGCCATCCACGCGGCGCGGATCGCGAGCAGGTATGCGGCCTCGTAGTCGGACTCCATGCGGATGAACTCCGCCACCGCGGCCGGCTGGTCGGCGGCCGGACGGTCGTAGTCGATTTCGAGGCCGGCCTCCTCGAGGAGCTTGCGGAGTTCCTCGAGTGCGGCGCGCGCGACGCCGACAGCCATCGCGGCGACCATCGGCCGCGTGTTGTCGAAGGTCTGCATGACCCCGCCGAAGCCCTTCTTGACGTCCACCTCCGGCGAACCGAGCAGGTTGGTGGCGGGAATCCGGCAGTCCTCGAAGCGGATCACGGCGGTGTCGGACGCGCGGATGCCGAGCTTGTGTTCGAGCCGGACGATGGTGACGCCCGGGTTGTCCCGAGGGACGACGAAGCTCTTGATGGCCGCGCGCCCCAGGCTACGGTCCACCGAGGCCCACACCACGATGTGGGTGGCGCGCGAACCCGCGGTCACGAAGATCTTCTCGCCGTTGATGACGTACTCGTCGCCGTCGCGCGTCGCGGTGGTGGTCACCGCGGCCGAGTCGGAACCGAAGCTCGGCTCGGTGATGGCCATCGACGCCCAGACCTCGCCGCCGAAGCTCTCGATCTGTTCGTCGGTGGCGACAGCGGCGATGGCCGCGTTGCCCAGTCCCTGATACGGGATCGAGAGCATGAGCCCCACGTCGCCGTACGACGCCCACATGGCGTTGAGGACCGACTGCATGTTGCCGCCGTTGGCGTTGTAGCCCTCCGGTCGCTGCTTGTTGGCGTCGCCGCGACCACCCGCGGCGCCCGCACCGGCCTGGCCGGCGGCGGCGAGACCGTTGTAGAGGTTCGCCAGAGTGTCCAGCTCCACCGGGTACTCGTGCTCGGCGAGGTCGTACTTGCGCGAGATGGGCCGGAAGATCTCCAGCGCCGCATCGCGCGCCTGCTCCACCGTGGGCTGCAGCTTCTTGGGCAGTTCGAGATTGATTGCCATGATGTCGACTCCTGAAACTCGTCTCGCCGTCAGAGAACGACGATGCCCTCGCCGATGCCCGCGCCGCGCAGGTCGCGGTACCACCGCTCCACCGGGTGCTCCTTGGTGAAGCCGTGGCCGCCGAGCAGCTGCACGCCGTCGAGGCCGATCTGAAGGCCCTTATCGATGGTGAGCTTGCGCGCCAGCGCCGCCTCGCGGGCGAACGACAGACCCTGCTCCGCACGCGAGGCGCCGCGGAGGGTCACCAGTCGCAGGCCGTCGAGTTCGGTCGCCATGTTCGCGACCATGAACGCCACCGCCTGGCGGTTCGAGATCGGCTCGCCGAAGGCCTCGCGCTCGTTGACGTAGGGGATCACGTAGTCGAGCATCGCCTTCGCGGTGCCTGCGGCCAGTGCCGACCAGCCCAGGCGCGACAGGCGCACCACGTCGCGGTACGCGGCCGCCGCGTCGTCTCCCTCGACCTCGCCGAGGAGAGCCGTGGCGGGAACGGCCACGTCGTCGAGCAGCAGCCGGCCCATTCCGGCTGCGCGCAGGCCCATGCCCGGATCGGCTTCGATCACCAGACCCTGGCTGTCGGACTCGACGATGAACAGGGCCGGACGGCCGTCGAGCTGCGCGCCGACGATGAACAGTTCCGCGCTGCCTGCCGCGGGGACGAACGACTTCACGCCGGAGAGGCGGAACCCGCTCGGCACGCGCTTGGCCTTGGTCTGCAGGTCGAAGGCGTCGAACAGCGGGCGCGGCTCGGCGATGACGACCGCGGACGACGGTACGTTCTCGCCCGCGAAGTCGGGAAGGTAGGTGCGCTGCTGGCCGTCGCTGCCGAAGTTGGTCAGGGTGGTCGCGACGCCGCTCGGCGCCAGAAGGGGGAGGGCCAGTCCCATGTCGCCGTACGCCATGGCCTCGGCGACGAGCGCGTTGGTGACCACACCGCGTTCGGTGGCGGCTCCGTCGAAGGCCTCCGGAACGTTGATCATCGTGATGCCGAGCTCCGCCGAGCGCTTCAGGATGTCCTCGGGAGTGGTGGCGGCGTTGTCGGAGTCGTATGCCGCCGGCCGCAGGATCTCGGTGGAGAAGTCGCGGACGGTCTCCGCGATCATCTCCTGCTCTTCGTCGGGGTTGAGGTTGAAGAATCCCTTCGACGAGGTGGCCGGACGCTCCGGCTTTCCGCTGCTCGCGACCTGGGTGAACGCGCGGTTGGCCGCTCCGAGGGTCTTGAATCCGGTCTTGGTGGCGTGGAAGGCCACCCGGTTGATCGGCTCGCGCAGGTGGTACTTCTCGGCGATGTCGGAGCCCGTGATGGTCGTGAGCAGGCGCATGGCCGCACCGATCGGAGTGCGCTTGTGCGGCTGCGTGCCGACGGACGAGGTGTCGCGGGGTTCGGTGTTCGTGGTCATTTCCTCACCAGATTCTCGAAGCGGATTGTCGCGATGGAGTTCTTACTCCGTAGTAAGGAGTTACCTTACTCCTCGGTAAGAAGGTTGTCACGCCTCCGGCACGACTATCGTCGGAGCCATGCGCATCACCCATTTCGGCCACTCCTGCGTACTGCTCGAGATCGATCGCACCCGGGTGCTCTTCGACCCCGGAAACCTCTCGTCGGGATTCGAGACGCTGACCGGGCTGGACGCGATTCTCATCACCCATCAGCACCCCGACCATGCGGATCCGGCGCGGCTGCCCGCGCTGGTCGACGCCAATCCGCAGGCGGTCCGTTACGCCGACCCGCAGACCGCGGCCCAACTGAACGAGAAGCGGGACGCCGGCCAGTGGTCGGTGATGGCGGCGGGGGAGCAGACGCGAATCGGTGCGCTGACCGTCCGCGGCACCGGCGGCAGACACGCCGTGATCCACCCGGATCTGCCGGTGGTCGACAACATCGCGTACGTGGTGGACGCCGCCGACCGTCCCGGCGCCTTCATGCACCCCGGCGACAGCCTGTACATCCCATTCGAGCGGATCGACGTTCTGGCCCTGCCCGCGGCCGCGCCGTGGCTCAAGCTCAGCGAGCCCGTCGACTACCTGCGCGCGGTCGCGCCGCGGCGGGCCTTCCCGATCCACCAGGCCGTCCTGTCCGATGCCGGCCGTGCCATTCACAATGCGCGGATCGACGAGATGAAGCCGACGGGCACCGAGTTCTCCGTGCTGGAGTCCGGGGTGCCCGTCGAACTGTGACCGCCGCCGCGGCCTGAATCACCGCCGCGTGGTCACTGTTTCGGCAACGGACTGTAGAAGACCAGCCCGTTGCCCTTGTTGTCGTAGACCACCGCACGCCGCTCGTGCGCGTCGTTGTACGCCTGGGTGACGATGCCGCCGCCGCTCGCTTCGACGGCCTTCGCGGCCGCGTCGACGTCGTCGGTCTTGATTCCGACCACCACCTGACCGTGGATCGGGTGGTCGACGGCCGTCGCGAGTGCGACGGTGACTCCGCCGCCGTCGAGGGCGGCGAAGTGTGCGCCGTCGCGGAACTTCAGAGCCATTCCCAGCGTCTCGCTGTAGAACTTGATCGATTCGTCGAGATCGTCGGTCGACAGGACGATCATCTTCACTTCGTTGCTCATGGCGCCTCCGCATTCAGTTCTCGGAGCGGGATGTCGCTCCATCGCGGAGGCTACCGGCGACTTCCTTGTGCCGCAGGAGTATTCCGGCGCGAACGCGGAGTCACGCGCGGAGGATCACGTCCCCAGGGCTGCCAGAGTCTCCCGCTGCAGCAGACCGTTCGTGGCCACGGCGCTTCCGCCGCCCGGGCCGGGCCTGCCGCCCAGATCGGTGAACTCGCCGCCCGCCTCGCGTACCAGGACATCGAGTGCCGCGAGATCCCACAGGGAGACCTCCGGTTCGGCGGCGATGTCCACTGCGCCCTCGGCGACGAGGCAGTAGTTGAAGAAGTCGCCGTAGCCGCGCACTCGCCAGACGCTGTCGGTGAGCGCGATGAATCGGTCGCGGATGCCGCGGTCGGCCCAGCCGGACAGGCTGGAGAAGGCCAACGACGCCGAGCCGAGGTCGTCGACCTTCGACACCGAGATCGGCCTGGGCTCGCCGCCGTCGAGCGACGCGAAGGCGCCGCCGCCCGCCGCCGCCCACCAGCGCCGGTTCAACGCAGGCGCACTCACCACGCCGACCGACGGCACGCCGTCCACGAGCAGGGCGATGAGCGTGGCCCAGACGGGAACGCCGCGGACGAAGTTCTTGGTGCCGTCGATCGGATCCACCACCCATTGCCGCCCGGTGAGCAGCGGGTCGCCGCCGAACTCCTCGCCGAGCACGGCGTCGGCGGGTCGGGCCTGGGCGATGCGGTCGCGGATCATCCGTTCGCACGCGAGGTCGGCGTCCGACACCGGGGTGAGATCGGGCTTCGAGTCGACGTGCAGATCGAGGGCGCCGAAGCGGGAGAGCGTGAGGTCGTCGGCTGCATCGGCCAGATCGAGTGCCAGCTGAAGATCTGCGCCGTGACCGGCGTCCGAGAGGGTAGCCACGGCATCCGAGGCTAGCACCGGCGGCCGATGCGTCCGGCCGTGCGACATCCGTCTCTCCCCGATGCCGTCCGGCGGTACTCTCAGGCCATGCCTGTGTGGATCAGCGTCGTGTTCATCCTGATCGTCGCGACGTCGCTCGTCGCGATGCTGATGCAGCGCCGTGGGCGCCGGATGTTCGGAGGCGGCGTCGACGCGGCCTCCGGCTATGTGGAGGGCACGCTCACGGTGACCGGGCTCGGCAGGCAGAACGAGCCCGACAAGAACGGGAGCCGGTACTGCACCATCAGCGGCACCATCATCGGCCCGCAGATCGCTCCCACCGAGGTGTACGGCACTCAGGTGCTCGGCGCCGACGACGTCGCGCCGACGGTGGGCGCGTCGATGCCCGTGGTGTACCGGCCCGGCAAGGTCGACTCCACGTGGCGGTTCGGGGTGCTCGGCGACTGACCGCGGTCGGGCGTCCGCGGCCAGAGGGTAACCTGGTTCCTTGTGCACCCCGATGTCTCCGCTGATCTCGAATCGCTCGACGCCACCCTGACGACCGTCGAGAAGGTGATGGACCTCGACGAGCTCCGTCGCCGAATCGACGAGCTCGAGATGCAGGCTTCCGACCCCGACCTGTGGAACGACCAGGAGCACGCGCAGAGCGTCACCTCCGAGCTCTCGCACGCGCAGTCTGAACTCCGCCGGGTCAGCGAGCTCCGGTCGCGCCTCGACGATCTCCCGGTGCTGTACGAGCTCGCGGAGGCGGAGGAGGGCGACTCGGCCGTCGCGGCTCTCGAGGACGCGGAGACCGAGCGAGCGGACCTGCGCCGCGACATCGAGGCCATGGAGGTCAAGACCATGCTCGCGGGCGAGTACGACCCCCGCGAGGCGCTGGTGAACATCCGCTCCGGTGCGGGCGGAGTGGATGCGGCGGACTGGGCGCAGATGCTGATGCGCATGTACATCCGGTGGGCCGAGCAGCACGGGCATCCGGTCGAGGTGTACGACACCTCGTACGCGGAGGAAGCGGGCCTCAAGTCCGCGACCTTCGCCGTCAAGGCGCCGTACATGTACGGAACGCTGTCGGTGGAGCAGGGCACCCACCGCCTGGTGCGGATCAGTCCGTTCGACAACCAGGGCCGCAGGCAGACCTCGTTCGCCGAGGTCGAGGTGTTGCCGGTGGTCGAGACCACCGACCACATCGACATCGACGAGAACGACGTGCGGGTGGACGTGTACCGCTCGTCCGGCCCGGGCGGACAGTCGGTCAACACCACCGACTCCGCGGTGCGGCTGACGCACGTCCCGACGGGCATCGTCGTGACCTGTCAGAATGAGAAGAGCCAGCTGCAGAACAAGGTCGCCGCGATGCGCGTGCTGCAGGCCAAACTCCTCGAACGCAAGCGTCTGGAGGAGCGTGCGCAGATGGACGCGCTCAAGAGCGACACCGGCGCCAGCTGGGGCAATCAGATGCGCTCGTACGTGCTTCACCCCTACCAGATGGTGAAGGACCTGCGAACGAACGTGGAAAGCAACAACCCGTCTGCGGTGCTCGACGGTGATCTCGATCAGTTCATCGAAGCGGGCATCCGCTGGCGGATGAACGAAGGCGAGTGATCGTATCGATTCCGTTCCCACCTACCTGGTAGATCGGCTCGGGCTGCCGAGCTGGCTGCAGTCCTGGGAGAAGTGGCTCGCAGTCGACTTCGTCGGCATCCTGCTCTGGATCATCGGCGGGATCCTGGTCATCCGGTTCTTCCGATGGGGTGCCGGCCGGTACAGCAAGCGGGTGCTGCGGCAGTTCGAGTCCAGCGACGACATCGTGCAGTCCGAGGACATGAAGCACCGGCGGGCACTGGTGGACGTCGTGACCTGGACGTTGGTAGCGCTCACCGTTGCCGCGGTCACGATGCACATCCTGGGGATGTGGGTCGCGAAGAGCAGCCTCGTGGGGCTGAGCGCGGTGGTCGGTGCGGCGCTGGGATTCGGCGCGCAGCGCGTGGTGCAGGATCTGCTGGCCGGCTTCTTCATCATCGCCGAGCATCAGTACGGCTACGGCGACGTCGTCAACCTCTCGGTGACCGGCGGCCTCGAAGCCGAGGGCACCGTCGAGGATGTGACGCTCCGCGTCACCCGACTCCGGAACACGGACGGCGAACTGCTCATCGTGCCGAACGGTCAGATGATCAAGGCCGCGAACCTGTCGAAGGACTGGGCACGGTCGGTGGTCGACGTGCCGGTGCCGCTCGACGCCGACATCAACGAGGTCAACACGGTCCTGCGCGAGGTGGGACAGACGTTCTACGACAACCCGCGGTGGAACCGGTTGCTGCTCGACGCGCCGACCCCGCTGGGCATCACCAACCTCGAACTCGACTCGGCGACCGTCCGGATGGTGGCGCGGACGCTTCCCGGCCAGCAGTTCGAGATCGGCCGCGCGCTGCGCGGCGACATCATCTACGGCCTCGCGCGCCACGGGATCTTCGTCCAATCGGTGCAGCAGCAGTCGGCGGTCAAGACCGCCGGGGACGAGGCCGCCCAGACCGGAGGCGGGGTGAGCGATGAGCACTGAGGAACGGCCGGCCGACACCGCCGCTCACACGACCGTCGCCGAGGCCGCCGCAGCTCCCGAGCCGTCGGCGATCGTGAAACTCGCGCGGCGCATGCGGCACGTCTATCACACGCGCATTCGGACGACCACCGTCGTCCTGATCCTCATATGGTTCGCGCTGCTCGGCTTCTACGGGTTCAGTTCCGAGCACTACGCCACCGAGCCGAGGGTCCCGCAGGGCACGCAGGTGCAGCAGCCTGTCGAGCCGACGACGTCGCAGCCCACCTACACCTCGCAGACCCCCACGTCCTCGACCGTCGAGTCGTCGACCGAACCGACGCAGACCGAGACTCCCACCACGGAGACCGGACGGGGCACCGAGGGCACCGGCCGTCAGACCGGGCGGGCCACGCCGAGCACGCCGGCCGGGGAGCAACAGCAGCAGCAACTGCCGCAGGCGCCGAATGGAACCGTGCAGCCGACCTCCCAGCCCGGAGCCAGTGCGGGCGAGTAGTCCTGACCGGTCAGTACACTTGGCTACCGTGATCAAGCTGACGAATGTGACGATGCAATACGCAGCGTCTTCTCGCCCCGCGCTGGACGATCTGTCGCTGGAGGTCGAGAAGGGGGAATTCGCCTTCCTGATCGGTCCGTCGGGTTCCGGTAAGTCGACCTTCTTCCGGCTGCTGCTCAAGGAGGACAAGCCGACGTCCGGCGACGTGTACGTGGGGGATTTCCACGTGAACAAGCTCCGCAGCCGGGAGGTCCCGAAGCTCCGTCAGTCCATCGGCTGCGTCTTTCAGGACTTCCGCCTGCTGCAGCAGAAGACGGTGGCCGACAACGTGGCCTTCGCGCTCGAAGTGATCGGCAAGCCCGCGTCCACGATCCGGGAGGCGGTACCCGAGACCCTGGAGTATGTGGGTCTCTCGGGCAAGTCGGACCGGATGCCGCACGAGCTGTCCGGTGGTGAGATGCAGCGGGTGGCGATCGCGCGAGCCATCGTCAATCGTCCGGCTCTGCTCCTGGCCGACGAGCCCACCGGAAACCTCGACCCGGAGACCAGCGAGGAGATCGTCGAGGTTCTCGACCGTGTCAATCGCGGCGGCACCACCGTCGTCATGGCCACTCACGACCGCCACATCGTCGACGCGATGCGGCGCCGCGTGGTGGAGTTCGACAACGGGACCCTGGTGCGCAACGACGAGCACGGCGTCTACGGCATCGGCTGACACTTGACCTTCCACAGGCGGGAAACCAAAGGCATCACATGCGCTTGAACTTCATCTTCGGCGAGGTCTTCAACGGCTTCCGCCGCAACATCACCATGACCGTCGCGATGGTGCTCACCACGGCGATCACCCTCGGCATGCTCGGCGGCGGTCTGCTCGTGATCCAGATGGCCAACAAGAGCCAGAAGATCTTCCTCGACCGCGTCGAGATGCAGTTCTTCATCAACGACGCGGTCACCGCGAAGGATCCGAACTGCCTCGAGGCTCCGTGCACCACACTGCGCACCGACCTGGAGTCGGAGCCGGGAGTGGCGTCGGTGACGTTCATCAGCCAGGAGCAGGCGTACAAGACGGCCAAGGAGTCGTGGGAGAAGGACTCGCCCGAGCTCGCCGACTTCATCCGCAAGGAGGCGTACCAGGGAGCGCTGCGCGTGCGGATGGCCGATCCCGACCGCTTCGGCGCGGTGCTCGACAAGTACTCGCGGGCCGAGGGCGTCGACGGAGTCCTCGATCAACGTGACCTGGTCAAACGTATCTTCAGCGTGCTCGACGGGGCTCGCAACGCGGCCTTCGCCATCGCCGCGGTCCTGGCCGTGGCCGCGATCCTGCTGATCGTCAACACCGTGCAGATCGCGGCCTATACGAGACGGACGGAGGTGTCGATCATGCGGCTGGTCGGCGCCACCAGGTGGTACACCCAGCTGCCCTTCCTGCTGGAGGCGGTGATCGCCGCGGTGGTCGGAGCGCTGCTGGCCATCGGCGGGCTGTTCCTGGCGAAGATATTCTTCTTCGACAAAGCGCTCGAAGACCTCTACGGTGTGAACATCCTGGCGCGCATCACGTCGGCGGACGTGTGGTTCGTGTCGCCGTGGCTGCTGTTGTCGGGCATCGTGCTCGCCGGCGTCACCGCGTACGGCACCTTGCGCGTCTATGTCCGTGAATGACGACTACATGAAGAATTCGGAGGTCTGCCGTGCCCAGGGATAAGGGTAAGTCGGTGATCGCGACGAACCGGAAGGCTCGGCACAACTACACGATTCTCGAGACCTTCGAGGCGGGGATGGTTCTCCAGGGGACCGAGGTCAAGGCGCTGCGCGAGGGCAAGGCGTCACTGGTGGACGCCTTCGCGACGATCGACGACGGTGAGGTATGGCTCAACGCCGTGCACATCGCCGAATACGGCAGCGGCACCTGGACCAACCACGCCCCCCGGCGCAAGCGCAAATTGCTGATGCACCGTCGTGAGATCGACGGGCTCATCGGCAAGCTGCGCGACGGAAATCTGACGCTGGTCCCGCTGTCGATGTACTTCTCCGACGGTTACGCAAAGGTGGAGCTGGCGCTCGCCAAGGGCAAGCAGGCACACGACAAGCGCCGCGACATCGCCGAGCGGACCGCTAAACGCGAGGTGGAGCGGACTCTCGGCCGGCGCGTCAAGGGAATGTAGCGGTTGGCGGTTCCGCGCAGACTCTCCGGCATCGCGCTGACGCTTGTGGTCGCGGCGCTCACGGCCGCGGGCTGCGCCGACCGGGCACCGCAGGCGCAAGCGGTTCCCGAGGTGGGCTGGCTCGTCGCCGACCATTCGTGCGCGCCCGATCGGGTGCGGGCTCAAGCGGACGCCCTGGTGCGCAGCGGTCTGCGCGACGTGGGGTTCCGCGAGTTGTTCATCGATTGCAATGACGAGGACCGCGCCCGGATCGACGCCGACTCGGGCGTTCGCGCCGATCTGGCCTCGCTCGGACTGCACGTGCATCCGCTCCCGTCCGCGCAGCGACGCACGGCCGTCGACGCCGCGGCCGCTACTCCGTCCGGGCTCCGGACGGAGGTGACGCGGCGGGTGATGAGGGCCGAGCCCCTGGTGGTGACCGGAGACCTGCCCGCCGTGCCCCGTGGCACGGTCGAGATGCTCCGGAACCCGGAGATCGGTGAGTTGGTCCGCGATCGCCGTGCGGCACCGGGCGCCGAGGTGAACGGCGATCCCGAGACGTACTCGCGGGCGATCGGCGAGCGGGGACTGCTGGTGTCGTTCACCAACACCGGACCCGTCGGCCGCGACATGTCGATCCCGATCGCCGATCTCGGCCTGGCCGGCGACGACGTGGTTCCGGCGCGTGAGGTCTGGTCCGGACGCCGCATCAAGGCCGAGGACGGGGAACTCACCATTCGGGTAGGAGCGGGCGACGCGGCACTGCTGCGGATCGGCTGAGCGACCCGAATGACGTCGCGACGAATACCGGGATGATTCTGTCGTCTCCGTTGGTTATGATTAGGTGTCCGCCAAAATCTGGAGGGCACCCCCTCGGGGCCGATCGGTTTCGACTACGTGCATCGAGGTGGGGGAAGCGTGTCGGTGCAGGCTAGAGACCACCGTAAGCGTCGCAGCAACCAATTAAGCGCCGATTCCAATCAGCGCGACTACGCTCTCGCTGCCTGATCAGCGAGGCTAGTCTGTCGGCCCGGTTCTAAGTTCCCGGAACCGGATGCCGGCATCAGCTAGGGAACTCACTGTCGCCGCCGGTCGCGGGCGTCGGCAGGACATCCAACAGCGACTGGGATCGTCATCCCGGCTTGTTCGCGAGACCGGGAGATCCGAGTAGAGACACAGCGGACTGCACACGGAGAAGCCCCACTGAAGTGACGGAGGACCCGGGTTCAATTCCCGGCGGCTCCACGAGGTAAGGCCCCCGGTCGTCACCGACCGGGGGCCTTACTCATATCCGGCAGCTCATATCCGGCAGATCGCTAGGCTGCGTTGATGCAGATCACGAAGTGGATCGGGACCGCGAGCTGGTGGGTATTCGTCGTCGCTCGTCTCGTGGGAAAGATGGGAGAGCCGGTCGCCGGGACATCGCGCGATTTCGTCGGCTTCCTGCGGGTCGGCGGTGGATGGACCGCGTACACGCCGCTCACCGATGCGATCGCGACGAGGAACGTCGACACCGCCGCACCGAATGCGCTGATGCTGATCTCGCTGATCGCACTGGCAGTCACGGTGGATGCGGGAGTGGTGCAGGCCGTGCTCAGTCGCCGTCTGCTCGTCGGCGTGATCGCGGTCGCGGCGCCGGTCGTCGGAGGTGTACTGGTCCTGTGGGCTCTCTACCACCGGACTGGGGCCGCAGGCGCAGTGCAACTCTCGTCGCTGTCGGTATTCGCCCTGATACTGACCGCCGTGGCTGTTCGCGGTCTCGGTACACAGCTCGGTGCGTATGGGAATCGGGCCGGGGCCGCGGCGCAGGCCGGACGAGGAGCGGACTCGACCGGCGGAGGATCCGCCTGACGGGGACGTCGTGTTCTTGCAGGTCGGCGACGGTGTGGTCGAGAAGACAGTGCCGGTGGCTGCTCGTGAGTTGCTCTGCCGGCCCGTGTCTCGGTTGACTTGAGAGATGCGCAGAATCGCCGTGGGCGTCGTCCTCATCCTGCTCGTCGCGCTCGCTACAGCGTGCGGAAGTGACCCGTCGCCGGCTCAGCGGCTGGCGGACGCGCTGAACGGCCGCGACATGACCGCCGCCGCCTCGGTGACCGACGATCCGGCGTCGGCCGAGAAGGCGTTCACAGCCAGCTTCGACGGGATGGGCGAGGCCAGGGTTCACGTGAGTGTCGGCGGCGAGGACGACGACGAACTGAACTGGTCGTGGTCGCTGCCGCACGGCCGGACCGTCGACTACACCACATCGGTCGCGGAGACGGGCGGCAAAGTCCGCTGGACGCCGCAGCTGATTCATCGAGACCTCAAGCACGGCGCTCGTCTGCTCTACAGCGATGACAAGACCTACGACGTCCCGGTCGTCGACCGGTCCGGTCGCGACCTCCTCACCTGGCAGGAGGTCACGGTGGTCTCGCTCGCCCCGGATCGGTCCGGGTCTGCGGAGGCACTCGCCGCGCGACTGCGGCCGGTGGCGCCGACGGTCACCGCAGCATCCGTGCGCGCAGACGTCAAAGGAAAGAAGGAACCGACCACGATCGTGACACTGCGCGCCGCGGACGCGAAGAAGGCCGGGGACCTCGCTTCCATTCCCGGCGTCACAGTCCGCAAGGAGGGACGCCTGCTCACCGCGTCGAAGGACCTGCGCTCTCCCGCGGTCGCCGGCCTCGAGGAGCAGTGGCGGAAATCGATCGACGCGGCGGCCGGCGCCACCGTGGCGATCGCCGACGCCGAGGGGAACCCGATCGGGCGCGTGAAGACATTCGACGGCCGGACTCCCGAGCGGGTGGAGACCACTCTCGACGTCGCCCTCCAGCGTGCGGCGAATGCCGCGGTCGCCACTTCGCGTCGCCCGACGATGCTGGTCGCGATCCGGCCGTCGACCGGAGGGATCCTGGCGGTGGCGCAGAACGAGGGAGCCGACCGGCAGGGGCCGGTGGCGTTGAGCGGTCTGTACCCGCCGGGCTCCACGTTCAAGACGGTCACCACGCTGGCCGCACTCGATGCCGGCGTCACGAAGCCCGATGCGATACTGCCGTGTCCCGGAAAGAAGCGGATCGGCGATCGCGTCATTCCGAACGAGAACGAGTTCGATCTCGGTGCCGTGCCGCTGCACACCGCGTTCTCGCGCTCGTGCAATACGACGATGGCGGCGCTGTCGGCCGAGTTGTCCGATACCGCGCTCACCGACACCGCGCGCTCGCTCGGGCTCGGCGTCGACTACACGATCCCCGGGCTCACCACCGTGACAGGCGCGGTCCCCGCAGCGAAGACCACTGCGGCGAAGGTCGAGAACGGGATCGGGCAGGGCACGGTCACCGCCTCGCCGTTCGGCATGGCGCTCGCGGAAGCGAGCCTCGCCGCGCGTCACACCGTCACGCCCACGTTGATCCAGGGACGCGCCACCGGGGAGAGTGCGCGGCCGTCGGAGATCTCGGCGTCGGCGGCCGCCGCACTCCGGACGATGATGCGCGAAACCGTCAGTTCCGGCACGGCGACCGCCTTGCGCGACATTCCGGGGCTCGGAGGCAAGACGGGGACGGCCGAGTACGGCGACAACACCCACTCGCACGGCTGGTTCGCCGGCATCGACGGCGACCTCGCCTTCGCGACCCTCGTCGTCGGCGGTGACAGCTCGGCGCCCGCGGTGCAGGTGAGCGGCGAGTTCCTGCGGGCGGCGAAAGCGGATCTGCCCTGACCCGGAGAAGCGAAGTGCCCCGCCGTGGGCGGGGCACTTCGTCGAATCGGAGGGGCGCTTACTGAACGCCGGAGAAGACGGTCTTCAGAAGCTCGAACACGTGAGGATGCTCAACGATTGCCGTCCACAGTGCTGCGTCCATAGGTATCTCGCCTTTCTAAGGGGATTCGAGGCTTACATCCCCACTTTACGTGGTCATTGCGAATGCCGTTTCGCGAAGACGCGCAGCGCGTCCAAATAGCCCGGTGCGTACACCGAAGACGGCGCGAACCTGGTGCGTGCCGCGACACGGAAATCGTCTCGGTACTCGATTCCCTCCCGCGTGATGCTGTGAGTGGCGTCGTCGAACCGCTTCACGGTCAGCAGATCCGGCCGGACGGTGCGGCGGTAGACGGACTCGGTCTCGTCCACGTCGACGGTGCGGTCGTCGCCCCCGAGCACCAATAGGAGCGGAACTGCGATGCCCGGCAGGGACGCCGTCGCATCCGACCGGAGGTTGCGTTCGGCGAAGCCCCACTGCGCGGGGGTCATCGGCTCCGGATCGATCCCGGAACGCCGGTACGCGGCGTACCCGGCACCCTCTTCCAACAGGCGCACCCGCTGGGCCCGGCGTGCCAGTTCCGCCGACGCCTCCGGAGCCGGGGCGCCGTGTGCGGACAAGTCGGACCGCAGCGCGAACTCGTGCTGCCGGAGCCAGTTGACCGCCGGCCCCACCAGGACGGCGAATCGCAAGTCGTTGCGCGCCGCGAGCACCTCGGGCACCACCCATCCGGCCTGTCCGTCGCCCCAGACGCCGATGCGGGTGGTATCGATGTCGGGGCGCGTGTAGGCCCACGAGACAGCGGCCTCGACCTCCGTCTCACGGTCGTGCATCGATTGGTCGAGCCAGTCTCCGGGCGCGCCGCCGACCCCCGGTTTGTCCCACGACAGCGTTGCGAATCCGGCCTTCGCGTACGCGTCCCAGAGCGGCTTGTAGGTGTCGTCGCGACTGGCGTTCGCCGGCCCGTCACCGTGGACGAACACCACGAGCCCGTGCGGTCCCTCGCTGTTGACAGGCGTCGCGAGCACCGCGTGCAGTTCGCCGCGGGGACCTTCGATCGTGACCCGTTCCTCGTGGATCGCGAAATCGCCCGCCACCAGGATCCACACGGTACCGCCGAGGACGAGCGCTGCGATCGTGCCGAGCGCCGCCAACGCCAGCTTCTTCCTGCGGCTCACTCAGGCGAGTCTAGACGGCGGTCGCCGCGCACTCGAAGGCCCGACCGTCGCGTGGACGGTCGGGCCTTCGAGAGCGGGTGGCCTGCGGGCGGCGTCTACGCGTCGGGCTCGCCGAGCACCGTGTAGTCGCCGTCGGCGTAGTGCTGACGGACGCGCTTCTTGTCGAACTTGCCGACCGAGGTCTTGGGAACCTCGGTGACGAACGACCACCGCTCGGGGATCTGCCAGCGCGGGATGCGGTCCTCGAGGAACTTGCGGTGCGCCTCCACGTCGGCGTCCGCTTCATCGCGGACCACCGCGAGCACGAACGGCCGCTCGTCCCACTTGGCGTCCGGGACGCCGATGACGGTCGCTTCCACCACCGCCGGATTCGACGCGATCACGTTCTCCAGTTCCACCGACGAGATCCACTCGCCTCCGGTCTTGATGATGTCTTTGGCGCGGTCGACGATCGTCATGTACCCGTCGGGTGTGATGGTCGCGACGTCGCCGGTGCGCAGCCAGCCGTCGTCGAACTTCGACGGATCGGCGACGTTGCCGTCGGGCTGGTAGTACGAGCCGGTGATCCACGGGCCGGACACCTCCAGTTCACCGCGAGCCTCGCCGTCCCACGGCTGCTCCTGGCCGTCGTCGCCGACGATCCGTGCGGCGACCGGAGCGGGGAAGCGGCCCTGGGTGACCCGATAGGCGAATGCGGCGTCCTCGTCCTCGACGCCGGCCGGGGGCCGGGAGATGGTCCCCAGCGGGGAGGTCTCGGTCATGCCCCAGGCGTGCACGATCTTGACGCCGTAACCGTCGAACTTGGTGATCATCGACGGCGGGACCGCCGCACCGCCGACGACCACCTCGCGCAGGTGGGTGATGTCCTGCGGCTTCGCATCGAGCAGTGCCGACACACCCTGCCAGATGGTCGGCACCGCGGCGGCGAGCGTCGGGCGGGTCTCGGCCATCATCGCCAGCAGCGGCTCCGGCTGCAGGAAGCGGTCGGGCATCACCAGGGTCGCGCCGGCCATCATCGCCGCGTACGGCAGCCCCCACGACATGACGTGGAACATCGGGACGATCGCGAGCATCGTGTCGTGATTCGACAGACCCATGCCGCTCGTCGACGTCCCGAGGAGCGAATGCAGGTAGATGCTGCGGTGCGAGTAGACGACTCCCTTCGGGTCGCCGGTGGTACCCGAGGTGTAACACATGACGGCGGCGTCGGTCTCGTCGAGCTTCGGCCAGTCGTAGGTCGTCGGCTCGCCGGCGATCAAATCGTCGTAGGCGTGCACGGTGACGCCTTCGGGTGCGGTCAGCGACTCGACGGGGCCGTTCGCCACGACGACGTGCTTCACATTGGGTGTGCCGGCCAGATACTGCGACAGCATCGGCGCGACGGACGCGTCGACGAAGATCACCTTGTCGTCGGCGTGATTGATGATGAATACGGCCTGCTCGGGCGAGAGTCGCAGGTTCAGGGTGTGCAGAACGGCGCCCATCGACGGCACGCCCGCGTACAGCGCCTGATGCTCGGTGTTGTTCCACATGAAGGTCGCGACCCGATCGCCCCTGGCGACGCCCAGCTTGGTCAGCGCGTTGGCGATCTGTGCGCCCTGGTCGCCGATGTCGGCGAACGAGGCCTCACGGGTGCCCTCTCCGGTCCAGGTGATCACCTTCGCCTCGGGGAACACTCGACGGCTGTACTCGACCAACCCCGAGATCAACAGATCTCCGTGCTGCATCGTCGTCTGGACCATGTGCTGTCTCCTTCACGCTGTTCGCACGCGCAGTGCCACCGGAATGTCGATGATGTGAATCGGTTCACTCTCGTGATCGATTGTTCCCCGAACTACAGTCAAATTATGCATCATTTCGTTCGAATGATGCAGAGGCGGGAGATTGACGGTGATCGATCCGGAGGTCGTCCTCGACGCGGCGCGTGAGGTCTTCATCGCGGACGGCGGGATCGAGGTCGGGGAACTGGCTCAGACGGTGGGTGTGAACCGGACCACACTCTACCGTCGATGGGGTGGGCGCGACGGCTTGTTGGCCGAGGTCATCTGGTCGATCACCGAGCCGACGATCGCCGCCGCCGCACGGCGCGCACCTGGTCGCGGAGCGGAGAAGATCGCGAGAACGATGGGGGAGTTCGCCGCCATCGTCAACGGCTCGGTGCATTTCGGAACGTTTCTGCGACGGGAGCCCGAGCGGGCGCTCCGACTGATGACCACGCACGCCGGTGGCGTCCAGCCGCGCATCGTCGGCAAGATCCGCGAACTGGTGCAGGCGGAGATCGATGCGGGGGAGATGTCCTCGCCGCTGCCGATCGACGATCTGGCACTCATCCTCGTCCGCATCACCGAGACGTTCGTCTACACCAATCTCATCACCGGTCGCGAGCCGGACGCGGCGAAGGCGTCGCAGGCCTGTGCCGCCATTCTCGGCGTCGGACTGCTATCCGACGACCCGAACGAAATCACCTGAGAGCAAGGAGATCACAGCCATGTCGACAATCCTCGACACCTTCCGTCTCGACGGCAGGGTCGCCCTCGTGACCGGCGCGTCCAGCGGACTCGGCGTCGGCTTCGCGAAGGCGCTCGCCGACGTCGGCGCCGACGTGGTCCTGGCCGCGCGGCGCGCGGACCGCCTCGCCGACACCGAGGCCGCGATCGAGGGCATGGGACGGCGTGCGCTCGCCGTCACCACCGACGTCTCCGACCCCGAGCAGTGCACCGCCGCGGTCGACGCGGCGATGGCCGAGTTCGGGCGCGTCGATGTGCTCGTCAACAATGCCGGCGTCGGCTGGTCCGCGCCGGCGCTGCGCGAGAAGCCCGAGGACTTCCGCCGGGTGATGGAGATCAACGTCAACGGCTCGTACTGGATGGCCCAGGCGTGTGCCCGGGTGATGCGGCCGGGCAGTTCGATCGTCAACCTCGCGAGCGTGCTGGGACTCACCTCGGTGCTGATGCCGCAGGCCGCGTACTCGGCCAGCAAGTCCGCGGTCATCGGTCTCACCCGCGACCTCGCGCAACAGTGGACTCCCCGCAAGGGCATCCGGGTGAACGCGCTGGCGCCGGGTTACTTCGAGTCGGAGATGACCGGCGAGTTCGCCGCGGGCGTCCTGGACGAGTACGTGGTTCCGCGCACGCTGTTCGGCCGGATCGGGAATCCGGGGGAACTCGACTCCGCCCTGGTCTTCCTCGCGTCGGACGCCAGCAGTTACATCTCGGGTCTCACGCTGCCCGTGGACGGTGGGATGCTGACGAACTGACGGTCCGGCCAGACTCGGCGGGCCAGCGCTCGCTCAGCGGACGCCGTGGTCGGCGAGCGCCGCGACGATCGTCGGGACGTGACTGGTGGACGGGTCCTTGGTGGCCGTCGCGAGCTCCAGGTCGCCGTCGGTTCCGAGGCGCACCAGTTCGGCGAGCGCGTCGGCCTGCGGTCCCGGCTCGTCCAATTCCGCTCGATAGCGTGCGGAGAACGCGTCGTACTCGTCGGGGTGCGCGTGATACCACTTGCGCAGATCGTTCGACGGGGCCACCTCTTTGAGCCAGCGGCCGATGCGAGGGTCGTCCTTGTGCACTCCGCGCGGCCACAGTCGGTCGACGAAGACGCGGTGGTCGTCGGGGGCGTCGTAGACGCGGGCGATGGAGACGGTCACGTGGGTGTCCTTTCGCCGGTGGTGATTCCGACGTTACGCCGTCGTGCCCGCGACCGAGCGACGGTCGGCGGCCAGTGCGTCGGCGACGAACCGCAGGGCGCTGCCCTGCCAGAGCCCGATGTGGTCGAGCATCGGATGGCCGCCGTCGGGCACCGCGAGGTATTCGGCGTCGAGTCCGCGGGCCGCGAGCTCGGCGATGCCTTTCGCGGTGCGCCGGGCCCGCGTGACGGTGTCGGCCTCGCCGTGCACGGCGCGAACCCGTGCGCCGGGGTGGATCTGCCGCCAGTCGGCGAACTGCCACCACGGCGCGAGGGCGAGGATGTCGGTGACCCGCTCGTCGTCGCCCAACTGCGCGGCGATCCGGCCGCCCATCGAATGGCCGATGACGGCGATCGGGACGCCCGGGTAGTCGGCCGCGAGACGGTCGAGAGCGGCCCGGGCGTGGGGCATCGGGCTGGCCTGTCCGCCGTTCCAGCCGTACACCCGGTACTGCGCCTGCCGGACGCGGACCCGCGTGCCGAAGCGCATCTGGATCGAGGCGGTGAACGGGTACATCCGCAGCGCCGAGCCCTGGACTCGGGAGAAGGGCCGGTAGCTGAAATCGGTTCCGCCGGGGAGCACGAGAACGGCCAGCTCCGGATCGCGGGCGGCGGCGCGCACCGGTGTCAACAGCATGTTCGCCAACTGCAGCATTCGCCCAGACTATCCGGAGAAACCGGTGGCAGAATCGACGGCATGGCACACCCGAGAGCAGGAACGCCCGCGACCGCAGACGACCTCATCGACGTGGCAGCCGTCGAACGCGCCTACTACGACATCACCCCCGATCCCGCGAACCCCGACCAGCGAGTGGTCTTCGGCACGTCCGGGCATCGCGGATCGAGTCTGGACGGCGCGTTCAACGAGGCGCACGTGCTGGCGATGACGCAGGCCATCGTCGAACACCGGCGGAAGGCGGGTGTCACGGGGCCGGTGTTCATCGGCTTCGACACGCACGCGCTGTCGATGCCCGCGTGGCGGTCGGCGCTGGAGGTGCTCGTCGGCAACGAGGTCACCGTGTTCACCGCCGACGGTGACGAGTTCACGCCGACGCCCGCGGTGTCGCGCGCCATCCTGCGGTTCAACTCGGAGGAACTCGGGGCGGTGGCCGACGGGATCGTCGTCACGCCGTCGCACAACCCGCCCGCCGACGGCGGATTCAAGTACAACCCGCCCAGCGGCGGACCGGCCGACACCGACATCACCTCGGCGATCGCGGCCCGGGCGAACGAACTGCTGGCGGACGGGCTGTCGGGCGTCCGGCGGGTGCCCTTCGAGCGAGCGCGGCGGTCGGAGCGGGTGATCGACTACCCCTTCCTGGGCGAGTACGTCACGGCGCTCGACGAGGTGGTCGATATGGACGCGATCCGCGCCGCCGACGTCCGGATCGGCGCCGACCCACTCGGCGGGGCATCGGTGGCCTACTGGGGCGAGATCAAGGACTACTACCGTCTCGACTCGATGACCGTGGTGAACCCGAAGACCGACCCGGCGTTCGGTTTCATGACGCTCGACACCGACGGCAAGATCCGGATGGACTGCAGCTCGCCCAATGCGATGGCCTCGCTGATCGCGGCGCGAGAGTCGTACGACATCGCCACCGGCAACGACGCGGACGCCGACCGGCACGGCATCGTCACCGCCGATGCCGGGCTGATGAACCCGAACCACTATCTGGCGGTGGCGATCGACTATCTGTTCACTCACCGTGAGGAATGGAGCGAGGCGGCGGCCGTGGGCAAGACCCTCGTCTCGTCGTCCCTGATCGATCGGGTGGCCGCGGGGCTGGGCCGCACGCTCGTCGAGGTGCCTGTCGGATTCAAGTACTTCGTCGACGGTCTGCTCGATGGCACCATCGCGTTCGGCGGTGAGGAGAGTGCCGGCGCCTCTTTCCTGACGGTGGCCGGCCGCCCGTGGTCGACGGACAAGGACGGCCTCATCATGGATCTGCTCGCCTGCGAGATCCTGGCCGTCACCGGGCGCACTCCGTCACAGCGGTACCGCGAACTGGCCGAGGAGTACGGTGAATCCGCGTATGCGCGCATCGATGCGCCGGCCGATCGAGAGCAGAAGGCGCGGCTGGCGGCGCTGTCGGCCGACCAGGTGCACGCCGACGCCCTGGCCGGCGAGCCGATCACCGCGATCCTCACCGAGGCGCCTGGCAACGGCGCGCCGATCGGGGGACTCAAGGTGACCACGGAGAACTCCTGGTTCGCGGCGCGTCCGTCGGGGACCGAGGACGTGTACAAGATCTACGCGGAGTCGTTCCGCGGCGCCGACCATCTCGCCGAGGTGCAGTCGGAGGCGCAGTCGCTGGTCGATTCGGTGCTCGGCTGATCCTGGACGGGTCCCGCTAAGGTCGACATCGTGACGAACGGTGACAAGCCCCGCGAGAACCCCGACTACCAGCCGCAGTCCGCCGGCCCGTCGTCGTATCTGTTCATCGGGATCGGACTGCTGGTGGTCGCAGCGCTGGTGATCGGCGGCTTCATCTGGATGACGCACAAGACGTATCCGCCGGTCGACGACAAGGTCCTCGCCGAGAACGCCTCGTTCATCGTCGGAAAGAAGACGGCTCCGGAGACCATCGACGTGTTCGAGGACTTCCACTGCGAGCACTGCAAGAAGTTCGAGCAGCAGTCGGGCGCCGCGATCCAGCAGGCCGTCGTCGACGGCAGGATTCGCGTGCGATATCACATGCTGAACTTCCTCGACAAGGATTCCGGGTCGGGCGACTACTCCTCGCGGTCGGCCGGTGCGGTCCTGTGCGTCGCGCGCAACGACGGCCGCGACGTCTTCTGGAAGCTGCACTCGCAGCTGTTCGAGAAGTCGGGAGACGACCTGACGAATCAGCAGATCGCCGACCTCGCCGCCGCCGACGGCGCCGGTGCGGCGACGCGAGACTGCATCGCCTCCGGACGACTGGTCGACGAGGCGCGGGCGATGTCGGACGCGTCGAAGCAACAGCTGAGCAACTCCACCGAGGGGCAGGTCGCCACCCCGACTGTCCTGCTGGCCGGCAAGCAGGTGGAGAACATCATGGACGGCACCGCATGGCTCGACAAGATCATCGCGGGCCAGAAGCCCACCGGGTAGCGTCGGCCGCAAGTGCCGCCGACCAGCCGATTTGGCCGGGTGATGCGCGTGCGGTAACTTAGCTAGCGCACTCGGAGAGGCAAACGATCCGGTGCGCACAAGTGAACACGGGGCTATGGCGCAGCTGGTAGCGCACCACACTGGCAGTGTGGGGGTCAGGGGTTCGAGTCCCCTTAGCTCCACAGAGTAGAACCCGCTCGGACCCCGGTCCGAGCGGGTTCTGCATTCTGCGATCCTTCGCTCTCCGCAGTGCTCAGAATGGCCAGTCCTGGAACCTGACACTCGAGCGCGGAGAACGCTCGGCCGTTGTGGGATCTCAACCGACAAGCGCCGTGATCGATACCGTCGCTCGTCGGGTCCCGCTCAGCGAGGTCGAGACGGCATGGACGGATACCGGCGAGACTCGGCGGATTGTCATCGTCCCGTAGCGGCTTGTCCGACGCTGGTGCCGGCCGGCAGTGGCCGCCGAGCGAGACGAGCATCCCAATGCGGCCTCCGGCGTCAGGGGTCAGTCCCGCCTGCGGCGTCGTGTAGGGACTGGGTCATCTTCTGTAGCGCACGAAAGACGGCGGCTCGTTCGGCCTCATCGAGGCCTATGAGCATTCGGTTCTCCACTGCGCGGATTGCTGAGGATGCAGTCTGCAGTCTGCGTCGTCCGCGGGTGGTGAGGCGTGTGGGCAGGGCTCTGCCGGTAGGTGCGGCGCTGGCTCTGGTGACGTATCCGTCACGTTCGAGTGTCTGAAGGAGGACGTTCATTGCTTGTCGTGTCACGAACGCGCCGCGAGCGAGTTCGGAGTTGGACAGGCCGGGTCGTTGTCCGAGTAGTTCCAAGCAGGAGTAGTAGGTGACGTTCATGCCGAGTGGGCGCAGAACTTCCTCCATCGCGGCCCGCAGGGCGCTGGAGGCCTCTTTCAACGCATAGCCGACGGAGGTCTCCAGATCGATCCCTACACCCTCTTGACTCATGTCAATATAATGACATACCGTGTTGAGTGTCAGAAAATTGACATACATTGAAGGAGTGGCTGTGCCTGTCACTGGACCCGATTTCGTCTCGCTGCAGACCCGTGACCTCGACGCCTCCCGGGCGTTTTACGAGAAGTACTTAGGCCTGGTCCGCTCGCCGGCCGGCCCTCCGCATGCGGTGGTGTTCGAGACGACGCCGATCGCGTTCGCGTTACGTGACCTCGTTGCCGGTACCGACCTCGACGCGGTACCGCAGCCGGGAATCGGCGCGGCGATCTGGCTGCATGCCACTGGCGTCCAGGAGATCCACGACTCGTTGGTCGCCGACGGACACACAATCGTGTCCGAGCCGATCGATGGTCCGTTCGGCCGGACATTCACCTTCGCGGACCCTGATGGCTATCACATCACTTTGCACGATCGTGCCTGAACCGCGGCGCCTGATCTCTGGTGCGATCGGGCGCTAGGTGCTGGATGGGCTCGTGGCAGGCGGGTCCGGGACTTTGGTGGTCGAGTCGGCCCGCCGAGGCCTGCCGTTACGCCGTGCGGCGGCGCTGACCGCCGCGTCGACGTACGCTGCGCATGTGCGCTCTCCGATTCCCGACTATCTCGCCGAAGCTCTCGGTTCGGTCGAGTTCGACCAGTCCGGCGCCACCGCCGACTACATCCCCGAACTGGCCGACGCCGACCCCGACCGGCTGGCCGTGTCGTTCTGCACCGAGGACGGCCGCCGCTACTCGCAGGGCGACGCCGCCGTCGAGTTCAGCATTCAGTCCATCTCCAAACCGTTCGTGTACGCGCTCGCCCTGGCCGATCGGGGATTCGACGAGATCCTCGCGAAAGTGGGAGTGGAGCCTACCGGCGACGCCTTCAACGAACTCTCGCTCGAACCCGGCACCGGCCGCCCGCTGAACCCGATGATCAACGCCGGCGCCATCACCGTGCACACCCTCGTCGGACCGCCGGGCGCGACGCCGGAAGCGCGCAACGAGCGGATCGTGGACGGGCTCAGTGCCTTCGCCGGGCGTCGCCTGCGTGTGGACCAGCGGGTGTACGAGTCGGAGATCTCATGCGCCTACCGCAACCGGGCGCTGGCGAACATGTTGCGCGCCAACGAGATCATCGATGAGGGGCCGCTGGTGGCCGTCGCCGGATACACGCGGCAGTGTTCGTTGTTGGTCACCGTCGAGGATCTCGCGATGATGGCGGCGACGCTGGCCAACAGGGGCGTCAATCCGGTGACGGGTGCGCCGGTGGTGCCGGCCGCGGTGGTGCGCCAGACGTTGAGCGTCATGGCCACGTGCGGAATGTACGACGGCGCAGGCGACTGGATGACCCGCGTCGGGATCCCGGCGAAGAGCGGCGTCTCGGGCGGACTGATCGGCGCACTTCCCGGTCAGGCCGGCATCGCGACCTTCTCTCCGTGGCTCGACCGGCACGGCAACAGCGTGCGCGGCGTCGATCTGTTCCGGCGCTTCACATCCGATATGGGAATGCACCTGATGGAGGTGCCGCCCGCGGGCCCGTCGGTGGTGCGCAGTCGCCGCGAGTTCGGTCACGGACCGTCGGGTGTCGAGGTGGTGTCGCTGCAGGGGGAGATCCGTTTCGCCGGCGCCGAACGCATCGTCCGGGAGTTGGCGGACGCGCCGCCGACGCGCAAGCGGGTCGCGATCAACCTCATGCGGGTCAGTTCGGTCGGCGATGTGGGACGCCGCATGATCCTGGAGGCGGTCCGCCGACTGACTCTCGACGGCCACGACGTCTACCTGATCGATCCCGACCGCGTGTTGCCCGATCCCGACCCCGGCGAGGGTGGCCGGGTGACCGTGGTGAGCGGCCGCGACGACATCCGGCGCCTGATGAGCAAGTGAGGCCGATCCGGACCCCTGCTCGTCCCGTCGCGGCAGGCAACTACGCTGTGCGTCGACAGTATTGTTCCGGCCGTCGTCGCGGCGGCCCTGCGGTTTGGAGTACTTGTGAATCTCATCGGCGTTATCGGCGGCGGAACCATGGGAGCTGGCATCGCTGAGGTGTGCGCGAAGGCCGGCAGCGACGTGCTGGTGCTCGAGACGAAGCAGGAGTTCGCCGATGCGGCGGCGGAGCGCATCGCGAAGTCGATCGGGCGCGGTGTCGCCAAGGGCAAGATCTCGCAGGAGGACGCCGACGCGGCCATCGCACGCGTGAAGGTGACCCTCGACGTCGACGAGTTCGCCGACCGCGAACTGGTCATCGAAGCGGCACCCGAGGTCGAGTCGATCAAGCACGACATCTTCGCCAAGCTCGACGCCGTGGTGAAGCCGGAGGCCGTCCTCGCCACCAACACCTCGTCGATCCCGATCATCAAGATCGCCGCCGCCACCAGCCGTCCCGAGCGCGTCGTCGGCGTCCACTTCTTCAACCCGGTCCCGGTGATGCCGCTGGTGGAGATCATCTCCGCGCTCACCACCGCGCCGGAGACCGCCGCCGCGGTCACCGACTACGCCAAGAACGTGCTCGGCAAGACCACCGTGCAGGCCGGCGACCGCTCGGGCTTCATCGTCAACGCGCTGCTGATCCCGTACCTGTGCCAGGCGATCCGGATGTACGACTCGGGCTACGCCAGCGCCGAGGACATCGACGCCGCGATGAAGGGCGGCTGCGGTTACCCGATGGGCCCGTTGACCCTCTGCGACACCGTCGGCCTCGACATCTGCCTGGCCGCCGCCGAGTCGCTGTACGCGGAGTTCGCCGAGCCGCACTTCGCGCCGCCGGCACTGCTGCGCCGCATGGTCGACGCGGGCCGTCTCGGCCGCAAGAGTGGCCGCGGCTTCTACGACTACAGCTAGCCGATACCCGCACGGAACCCCTCGGCCGGAATCCCGGCCGAGGGGTTTCGTCGTATCCGGGCAGCTTTGGCGCCCGACAGTCTCTGCGCCAGGCCGTCTCAGCGACCGTCCGCCTGCAACCGGAGTCCGGACAGCAGCAGGTCGAGGCCGGCGCGGAACTGCTCGGCGTCGTCGTGCACGGCGAACTCGTCGACGGTGTAGTGGATGAACGGATACTGATCGGGGTCGAGGGATCGCCACTGGTCGGCGAAGTGCTCGATGTACTCCGAGCGGCTCATCGTGCCGTCGAGCACGGCCGCAGGCGGCTGCTGTCCGAGGTCGGTGGCCGTTCCGATGACGAATCCGAGAACGGCCGAGACACCGTGGAAGGTCTCTCGCGGACTGAGGCCCAGCCGCATCACATGACGGCCGAGCCGCTCGTACATCTGCAGTCCGTTGGGCTGGGTGCCGGTGTCGCGCATCAGGTATCCACCCAGCCAGGGCCGGTCGACCACGGTGTCGAACAGCGCGACTGCCACCGCCCGGAGGTCGGCGATCGGATCGTCGGTGTCGTCGAAGTCATTGGTCCGGATGAGCACCTCGCCGAGCACGTGGTCGGCGGCCCGGTCGAGCAGTTCCTCCTTGCTCGAGACGTACCAGTAGATGCTTGCGACGCCGCCGCCCAGGCGTGCCGCGAGCGCGCGGAAGGTCAGCGCGGACTCGCCCGACTCGTCGAGCAGCGCGACGGCCTCTCCGATCACCGTGTCCATCGAATGGGAAGCGCGGCGGCGACCTGCTCGTCGCTGCGGGCGGTCGTGCTCGGGAACAGTCATGAATCCTCCTCCCTTGCACCCTATCGAACGCCGTTCTATTGTATCGAACAAGGTTCGATAACCGAACATCGTTCGATAAGGAGGTGTCTCATGACTGACGTCGCCGAGACCTCGCGCTCCGGGACCGCACGATCCCGGACCTACACATCCGTCCGTGCCGCCTGGATGCCGATGGCCGCCCTGTGCCTGGCGTTCTTCGTCGAGATGGTCGACAACACGTTGCTCTCGATCGCACTGCCGACCACCGGGCGTGATCTGGGCAGCGGCACCACCGCACTCCAATGGGTCACGGGCGCCTATTCGCTGACCTTCGGGGGTCTGCTGCTGACCGCCGGATCGATGGCCGACAAACTGGGGCGACGACGGGTTCTGCTCGTCGGGCTCGCCGCCTTCGGCGTGATCAGCCTCGGCGTTCTCGCCGTCTCCTCGACGGGCGAACTGATCGCCCTTCGCGCGCTGCTCGGCGTCGCCGCTGCCGCGATGGCCCCGATCACCAACTCGCTGGTCTTCCGCCTCTTCGACGACGCGGCGCTCCGCATGCGCGCGATGACGCTGATGATCGTCGTCGGCATGAGCGGCTTCATCCTCGGTCCGGTGCTGGGCGGAACGGCGCTGGCACACGTCGGCTGGGAATGGCTTCTCCTGGTCAACGCCCCGATCGCGCTGATCGCGTGGATCGGTGTCCGGCTCGGGGTCCCCGCCGACGATCCGCAGGATCTCACCGGAGATCGTCTCGATCTGCCGGGCGCGGCCCTGAGCATTCTCGCGATCGGTCTCGGGTGCTACACCCTCACCGCGGGTGTGGAGCACGGCTGGACGTCCGGCCCGGTATGGGCGTCGGCGGTCGGGGCGGCGGTCGCCCTCGGCGCCTTCGTGTGGCATGAGCGCCGCACCCCCGAACCGATGCTCGACCTCGGCGTCTTCGCCGACGGCACCGTGCGGGGAGCGGCGATCGCGCAGGTGGGTACGTCGATCGCGATGGCCGGTGTGATGTTCGGCCTGATTCTGCACTTCCAGTACGCGTACGGGTGGAGTCCGATGCGGGCGGGACTGGCGAACCTGCCCCTCATCATCACGATGATTCTCGCGACCCCGCTCTCGGAGTACCTGGCGAAGAGATTCGGTCATCGGATCGCGTGTGTGATCGGCGCCGGATTCCTCGCGGGCTCGCTCGCCGGACTCGCGTGGGCCGTCGACCACGGTTACCCGGCGATCGCCGTCTTCATGGTGACGCTGACGATCGGTCTGCGGACGGTGATGACGATCTGCGCGGTGGCGCTGGTCGGAGCGATGCCGAGCAACCGGACGTCGATCGGCACCGCGCTCAACGACAGCGCGCAGGAGATCGGCACCAGCGTGGGCACCGCGGTGATCGGCACGATGATCGCCGCGCTGGTCACGACCAGTCTGCCGCCGGGCGTGTGGGGCAGCGACCTCGTCGCGTCGTTCTTCCGCGGCGAGCGCATCGCATTCGCGGTGCTCGCGGTGGTGGTCGGGGTGGTCTCCGTGTGGGGCGCGTTGGCGTTGAACGATTCGCGAGCCACCGACGAGCACCCGTGAGCCGCCCCGTCGAGCGCGCGCCCGCGGATGCGACGATGGACCGATGACCGCAACGCTCGTCGCCAAGGACGTCTCCGGTGGGTACGCCCATCGGGTGCTGTTCGATCATCTCGACCTCACGGTGGCGCCCGGCGATGTGGTCGGGGTGGTCGGCGCCAACGGTGCCGGGAAGACGACGCTGCTCCGCATCCTCGCCGGTGATCTCGCACCGCTGGAGGGAACGGTGGTGCGGGCGCCGTCGGACGCCTTCGTGGGCTGGTTGCCTCAGGAGCATGAGCGGGCGCCGGGCGAGACGGTGGGCCAATACGTGGCCCGACGGACCGGTTGCGCGGCGGCGACGGCCGCGATGGACGCGGCCGCGGCGGCGCTGGCCGACGGGACCGGGGACGAGGCTTACTCCGCGTCGCTGGATCATTGGCTCGCGACCGGAGCCGCGGATCTCGACGAACGCCTGCCCGCGGTGCTCGCCGAGCTGGGATTCGACACGACCGCCGGCGCACCCGAGTCGGCGCTGATGACCGGTCTCTCCGGAGGTCAGGCCGCGCGCGTGGGCTTGGCGGCGTTGCTGTGCTCCCGCTTCGACATCGTCCTTCTCGACGAGCCCACCAACGATCTCGACCTCGACGGACTGGCCCGGCTGGAAGAGGTCGTCGCTGGCATGCGCGGCGGCGTGGTCCTTGTGAGCCACGACCGGGAGTTCCTGTCGAGGAGTGTGACCCGCGTCCTGGAACTCGACCTGGCACAGCACACGAACACCGTCTTCGGCGGTGGATACGAGAGCTACCTGGAGGAGCGGGAAGTGGCGCGCCGGCACCGACGCGAGGCCTACGAGGAATACGCCGAGAAGAAGGCCGACCTCGTGGCACGGGCTCGGACGCAGCGGGAGTGGTCGAGCCAGGGCGTGCGGAACGCGATGCGCAAGAATCCCGACAACGACAAGGTGCGTCGCAAGGCGGCCACTGATTCGAGTGAGAAGCAGGCGCAGAAGGTACGGCAGATGGAGAGCCGGATCGCGCGCCTCGAAGAGGTCGTCGAGCCGCGCAAGGAGTGGGTTCTCGAGTACTCCATCGGAGCGGCGCCGCGGTCGAGTTCGGTGGTGTCCACTCTCAACGACGCCGTCGTCCGGCAGGGCGAGTTCGTCTTGGGGCCGGTGTCACTGCAGGTGAACGCCGGTGAGCGCATCGGCATCACCGGTCCCAACGGTGCGGGGAAATCGACGCTGCTGGGGTTGATCCTGGGGCGCATCGAGCCGGACTCCGGCACCGCCGCCTTGGGCGCGAATGTCGCCATCGGTGAGGTCGACCAAGCGCGTGCGCAGTTCTCCGGACCGGAGCTGCTCGCGGACCGCTTCGAGGAACTGGTCCCGGAGTCCACGACCGAGGAGGTGCGGACGCTGCTGGCGAAGTTCGGACTGCGCGCCGATCACGTGGGGCGTCCGACCGCCGACCTCTCGCCCGGCGAGCGCACCCGGGCGGCGCTCGCGTTGCTGCAGGTCCGCGGCGTCAACGTGCTGGTGCTCGACGAGCCGACCAACCACCTCGATCTGGCCGCGATCGAGCAACTCGAATCAGCGCTCGACAGCTACGACGGCGCGCTGCTGGTCGTGACCCACGACCGCCGGATGCTGGAGAACGTCCACGTCGACCGCCGTTGGGACGTCCAGGACGGTCGCGTCCGCGAACTCTGACGGACGTGCTGCGGAGATCAGTCGAGAGAGCCTCGCCCGAGGGCGATCTTCCCTCGACGGCCCGCGACACGCATGATCTCAGCAGTGGCTCAGGGCTCCGCGCGCAGACGCTGCTCGATCCTCTCCACCTTCTCGGTGAGCTGACCGGAGAATCCTTCGCGCATGTCCGCTTTCAGCACCAGACTCACGCGCGGACTGTGCGCGGCCACGGCCTCGCAGGCCGCTTTGATGACGGCCATGCACTCGTCCCAGTCTCCTTCGACGGTGGTGAACATCGAGGTCGTCTCGTTGGGAAGGCCGGAGGCGCGTACCACCCGGACCGCCTCCGCGACGGCCGCGCTGACCGATCCGTCGGGGTCGTCACTGGTTCCGGGAGCGATCGAGAAAGCGAAGAGCATGGCCTCAGGCTACGCGCCCGCCCGGGCTCGGAGCGCCCGTCGAATACCACTGTCCACGGCGGGGGAGTCGTGGACAATCGGGAGCATGAGCTACACGTTGGCGTTCTGGTCGGGAGGCGATTCCGCGGACTGCGGCGAGACCTACAACAGGTTGAACAGCGGTGAGAGGGTCGCGGGCGTCCGCCCCGTCGACGCCGCGGCCGTCGAGAGCGCCATCGGAGACCTCGACCGTTGGTCTCGCAATCAGAACATGCTCTACCCGCCGGGAGGGACCGCCGCGGACGGACCGGCCTTCGACGTCTTCATGGACGATCAACTCGTGGTCTTCACCGGCTACGGCGTCGAACCGCACGACATCAACGTGGTGATCGACGTGATGCGCTCGCTCGGCTTCCGGCTGTACGACCCGCAGACCCTGGAGCGGTTCGAGTAGCTCGGGACGCGTCCGGCCGACGCGATCGGTACGGTACGAGCGGTGAACACCTGCACCCGTCACCCCCGCATCCTGTTGATCCGCCACGGGGAGACCGAGTGGTCACGGACGGGCAGGCACACCGGGCGCACCGATATCGGATTGACGCAGACGGGAGAGGTGCAGGCGAGCGCGCTGGCGGGCATCGCTCAGCGTCTCGGGTTGGAGGATCCGTACGTCGTCTCCTCGCCGCGCCGACGTGCCCGGCGCACGGCGGAACTGGCCGAGTTGGCGCCCGACGAGGTCGGCGAGGACTTCGCGGAATGGGATTACGGCGACTATGAGGGGATCACGCGGTCGCAGATCCGCGCGGAATACGAGCCGGACTGGTCGATCTGGACGCATGGAGCGCCCGGAGGTGAGTCGGTCCAGGAGATGACGCAGCGCGTCGATCGGGTAGTGCGGTACGTCGAGGCCGAACTGGTCCGCCGTGACGTGGTGGTTGTTTCGCACGGGCACTTCTCCCGGTCGTTCATCTGTCGCTATCTCGGCTGGCCGATCGTCTACGGCGCGGCCGTCGACCTGCGCCCGGCGGGATCGGCACTGCTCGCGGATGTGGAGGGCGAACGACGCATCGAGTTGCTCACGGGCCCGGCCGGCGCGTGACTCGGGCGACCCGCACCGACGGCACAAAAACAAGCGCTTGTGACTTTTTCTTCGTGAGGTTACGGTGATCCACATCACGCACCACCGCGGCGGCGCCGCGCGAATCGATGGGATCGTCACATGGACAACGGCATCGGCAACTGGCCCACCCTGCACCGGGTGCGGCATCCACACCGCGTCGCACTGATCGACGCGACGACCGGCGCCGAGTACACCTTCGAACAACTGGATCTCCGGACCAACGCTCTGGCCGACGCCTTGCGCTCGCGCGGCATCGGCCGAGGAGACCGGGTCGCCCTCCTCACTCTCAACAGCACCCACATGCTCGAGGTGGTCCTCGCCGTCGCCAAACTCGGTGCGGTGGCCGTACCGATCAACTGGCGCCTGCAGGCCCCCGAAGTGCAGTACATCCTCAACGACTCCGGTGCCCGCCTCCTGTTCGTCTCACCCCAGACTGCGGCTCTGGCCCGTGCCGCGGCCGAGGGAACCGAGGTGTCCGGCATCGTCGAGATCCCGTCGGGCGAGCAGCGTGCCGCCGGCGAGCCCTCGGAGTACGAGGCACTCATCGCCGAGGGCAGCGACGAGCGGGTGCCGGTCGACGTCGCCGCCGACGACCTGTCGATGCTCATGTACACCTCGGGGACCACCGGCTTTCCGAAGGGAGCGATGCTCACCCACGCCAATCACCACTGGAACGGCATCAACAACCTCACCGCCGGCGACGGCGTCGGACCGCGCGATGTCAACATCGCCTCGGCGCCCCTGTTCCACATCGGTGCGCTGGGTGTCATCACACTGCCGTTGCTCTACATCGGGGGAACCACCGTGGTGCTGGAGACCTTCACTCCCGACGCGTGGCTCGACGCGGTCGCGAAGCATCGGGTCAGCGTGGCGTTCGCGGTGCCCGCGATGTGGGCCGCGATCGATGCCTCGCCGGCTGTCGAGACCGCGGATCTGAGCTCACTGCGGTTCGGCATCTCCGGTGGTGCGCCGTGCCCGGTGGTGCTGATCGAGAGTCTCACGCGGCACGGCGTTCGGCTCTGCGAGGGTTTCGGGCTCACCGAGACCTCTCCGAACGTCTGCGTTCTGGAGGTCGACGAGGCCGTCGCGTACGCGGGATCGGTCGGCAAGCCGGTGCTCCATGTGGAGATGAAGGTGGCCGACGGTGAGGGAGACGAGGTGCCGCCGGGCGTGATCGGCGAGCTTCTGGTTCGCGGTCCCAACGTCTTCGTCGGCTATTGGAACAAGCCCGAGGCCACGGCCGAGGCGCTGCAGGACGGCTGGTTCCACACCGGCGATCTCGCCACCTGCGACGAGGCGGGGTACTACCGGATCGTCGACCGGAAGAAGGACATGATCGTCACCGGCGGAGAGAACGTCTACGCCTCGGAGGTGGAGCAGACGATGTACCGGCATCCGGCCGTCGCGGAGGTCGCGGTGATCGGCCTGCCCGACGAGAAATGGGGCGAGTCGGTGACCGCGGTGGTCGCCGCCAAACCGGGGTCGGAGGTTTCCGAAGCGGAGCTGATCGCCTGGACCCGCGAGCGGATCGCCCACTTCAAGAGCCCGCGGGCGGTGCACTTCGTCGACGTGCTGCCGCGCACAGCCACCGGAAAGGTGCTCAAGCGTAAACTGCGTCTGCGCTGGAGCGGCGACGAATCCGCGGTGCGGCGGTGACCGGAGACGCCGATCTCCACGATCACTGGCGGAGCGTGTCACGGGTGGCGGCCCCGCGGTGTCCCATGGGTGTCTGATCGAGAACAACACCTGGGAGGTCGTCATGAAGATCGTGATCGTGGGAGCGGGGTACGCGGGGACGATGGCCGCGAACCGGTTGGCGCGACGGGCGCGCGGCGCTGAGATCGTCGTCGTCAATCCGCGCCCGGAGTTCGTGGAACGCATCCGACTGCACCAGGTGGTCGCGGGCAGCGGGACCGCGGCCCGCCCGTTGGCCGAGATGCTCGACGATTCGGTGACGACTCGGATCGCGGCGGTGACGAAGATCGCGGACGGTTCGGTGGCCCTGAGTGACGGCGGCGCGCTGGAGTTCGACCGTCTCGTCTATGCGGTCGGCGGTGCACCGAGCGCTCCGGAGGGAGCCGTGGACGTCGGCGCGCCCGAGTCGGCTGCCGTAGCCGCCGAACGACTCCGCTCCCTGCCGGACGGAGCCTCGGTGGACGTCGTCGGAGGTGGGTTGACGGGGGTGGAGACCGCGACGGAGATCGCAGCTCGGCGCCGCGACGTGCGGATCCGGCTCTTCAGCGATGCGCCGATCGCCCGATCGCTGGGCGCGAAGGCCCGAGCGCAGGTCGCCGAGGTGCTCGCCGGGCACGGCGTCGAGGTGGTCCGACAGCGGTGGTCGGGCGGACGGGACGCGGCGCTGACGGTGTGGGCCAACGCGAGCCGGGTGGGCGAACTGGCTCTCCAGAGCGGGCTGGAGGTGAACGACGCCGGCCGTGTGATGGTGGACGATCATCTGCGCAGTGTGAGCGATCCGCGGGTGATCGCGGTCGGCGACGGAGCGGCGGTTCCGGGATCGCGCATGAGTTGCCAGGCGGCGATTCCGCAGGGGGCGTACGCCGCGGATCTGATCGCAGCCGACTTCACGGGCCGGTCGCACAAGCCCTATTCCGTCGCGTTCGTGGCGCAGTGCGTGTCGCTGGGCCGCTCCGACGGCGTGGTCCAGAGGGTGCACCGCGACGACAGTCCGGCGAGCCTCTGGCTACGCGGGCGCACGGCCGCGGCGATCAAGGAGCAGGTGTGCCGCAGCACCGTGCACACCGTCCGCGCCGGACGGTACTCGTGGAAGCCGGGCGCGGCATGAGCGCCGCCGAGCCACCCGGAGTCGCGGAGTTCACCCAGCACCGTCCCCTGCTGTTCTCGATCGCTTACGAGATCCTCGGGTCCGTCGCCGACGCGGAGGACGTACTGTCCGAGAGCTGGCTGCGCTGGCAGGAAGGCGACCGGTCGGAGGTCGAGAACCCGCGCGCGTACCTGGCGCGGATCGTGACCCGACAGGCGCTGAACGCCGCGCGGGCGTCGTCGCGACGACGCGAGACATACGTCGGTCCGTGGCTGCCGGAACCGCTCGAGTCGACTGCCGAGGACTCCGGACTCGACCACGTCCTGTCCGGGGAAGCCGTCACGACCGCGATGCTCCTCGTCCTCGAGTCGCTCACTCCCGACGAGCGCGCGGTCTTCGTGTTGCGCGAGGTCTTCGACTTCGGGTACGCCGAGATCGCCGACGCGATCGGAAAGTCACAGCCCGCGGTCCGGCAGATAGCGCATCGCGCACGAAACCACGTCCGTGCCCGACGCCCCGCCGCGGTCGCCGACCCCGAGGATGCGCGGGCGGTCGCCGAGCGGTTTCTGACCGCGGCCGCCACCGGCGATCTCCAGGAACTCATGGACACGCTCTCTCCCGGTGTGGTGTACATGGGCGACGGTGGCGGCGTCGTGGCGGCGGCGCGCCGGCCGATCGAGGGTGCGGCCCGGGTGGCGCGGATGGCGGCCGGACTCTTCGCCAAGGCACCGACCCTGGGTGAGGTGGGGATGCGGATGACGGTCGTGAACGGCATGCCGTCGTTGGTGGTGACGATCGACGGGGATCTCGACAGCGTGGTCTCGGTCGAAGTGACGGGAGAGAAGGTGACGGCGGTGTACGCGGTGCGGAATCCGGTCAAACTCGACGGGCTCCGCTGACTCGCATCGTCGCCGCCCGCCCGCACGATCCGTACGCTGGAGAGGGTGTTAGAGATCCTCTTCATCCTCGTCATCGCGCTGATCGCCGTCGGAGTGTTTTCGATGATGCGCAACCGCACCGTCACCGCCCAATCCGGACGAGTCTCTCTCGACGACGCCAAGGCCGATGCGCGGCAGGCGATCGAACGACTCGGCGGCCAGGTGTACTCGCTCGACCCGGGCGACGACCCGGCTGCCAAGCAGGCACTCGCCGACGCGGGCGAGCGGTTCACCGCGGCCGGCTCGCAGATCGAGCAGGCGTCCAGTCCCGCTCAGGCCGGACTCGCCAAACAGACCGCTGTGGAAGGCCTGTACTACATCCGAGCGGCCCGCACCGCGCTGAAACTCGATCCGGGTCCCCCGATCCCCGAACTCGAGGGTCAGCGCGCGGCCGGATCGGTGACCGAGGAGCGGTCGGTGGAGTTCGACGGCCGCACCGTCGAGGCGTCGCCGCAGCCGTCCAGCCAGACGCCCAACTACTATCCGGGCGGTCGCGTGGCGGGACGCCCGGTGCCCGCGGGCTGGTACTCCGAGCCGTGGTGGCGTCCGGCGCTCATCGGCGGTGCGTGGGGCGTGGGATCGGCGCTGCTGTTCAGCTCCTTGTTCTCCGGAATGGCGGGTGTCCCGCACGGGGTCGCCGACGCCGATATGGCCGGCGGCGACTACTCCGACGGCGGCGGCGACAGCGGGGACAGCGGCGGGGACAGTGGCGGCGATTACGGGGACGGCGGCGGCGACTTCGGCGACGGCTTCGGTGGTTTCGACGGCGGGGACTTCGGTGATTTCGGGGGCGGCGACTTCTTCTGACCGGCAGCTGATCGCCGGTCGGCGCCCCGCGTCGGGCCGCTGGTGCCTGAGGGCGGTGCCGTCGGCATTACCATCGAGACATGCTTGATGGGCTTCGGTCAGCGGACATCCGGATGGTCGTCGCCGACATGGACGGAACGCTGCTCGACGACGCCGGCCGGGTTCCCGACGCCTTCTGGCCTATCCTCGACGAGTTGACCGCGCGCGGTATCGCGTTCGTCCCGGCGAGCGGTCGGCAGTACTACACCCTCGAGGAGATCTTCGCCCCGCACCGCGGCACGCTCTCGTACGTCGCCGAGAACGGCAGCATGGTGATGCACGACGGCAGGCTGTTGACGTCGTCGACCATCGATCCCGCGCTGGTCGCCACGGTCATCGACACCGTCCGCGAGGCCGATCGGCACGGGCGTGACCTCCGACTGCTCGTGCACCGGACCGACGGAGCCTTCATCGAGTCCGACGACGCCGAGTTCGTCGTTCACGCTCGCCGGTACTGCGTCCGGCTGGAGCATGTGGTCGATCAGTCCCAGATCGACGGCGATGTGGTCAAGCTCGCGATCTACGACTTCGCCGACGCCGAGTCGAGCGCCGCGGAACTGTTCGCTCCACTGGTCGGCGACCACAAGCTCGCGGTGTCGGGGAGCCACTGGATCGACATCACCGCACCGGGGACGCACAAGGCCACCGGTGTCCGGGAACTGCAGGCTCTTCTCGGTGTGGGCCCCGAGCACACGGTCGTCTTCGGCGACTACCTGAACGATCTCGAGATGCTCGACGCCGCACGGTGGTCGTTCGCGATGGCCAATTCGCACCCCGACGTGCTCGAACGTGCGCGGTTCCGGGCTCCCAGCAACGTCGACGCAGGCGTGGTCACTGTGCTCCGACAGATGCTGGCCGGACGGTGAGGTCCGCGCATCGGCGGGAGATCGCGCTCGCGGTGACGCTCTCCGGAATCGCCGGTTACCTCGACGCGGTCGGCTTCTTGGAACTCAAGGGATCGTTCGTGTCGTTCATGAGCGGCAACACCACCGAACTCGCCACGCAACTCGGCACCGGTCGCCTCGGCGGTGCGGGCACCGTGGCATCGATCCTCGCCATGTTCTTCTGCGGTGCCGTGATCGGTGCGATCGCCGCGCGGTTCTGGGACGGCCGGACCACCGTTCTCCTCACCACCACCGTTCTGCTGGCGACGAGCGCCCTGGCCTGCGTGTTCGTGGCTCCGTCGTCCGCCTTCGCGATCGGACTGCCCGCGGCGATGGGTGCGATGAACTCCACCTTCCTGAGGAAGGGTGAGGTGAGCATCGGCCTGACCTACATGACGGGGACGCTCGTGAAGGCCGGACAACAACTCGTCGAGGCGTTCACCGGCGGTCCCCGCATGCTGTGGCTCCGGAACCTGTCCCTGTGGTTCGCGCTCGCCGTCGGCGGAATGATCGGAGCGGCCACCCATAATCTGACCGGGCCGACCTCGGCCGTGTGGATCTCCGTCGCGGCGATGCTCGTCGTCACGGCTGCGACCGTCGCGGTGCGGCGACGGACCGGGAGGTTCGGAGTGCCGAGTGCCGGGCGCGCGGCGCGCGAGACCCACGTCGTGCACGATCCGCCGAGCCCGGACGAGGTTTCGTAGCATGAGTGGCATGTCATCGGACGCCGCAGACCTCGCCGCGAGACTTCTCGACGCTCACGTCGATTACGAGCGCCGCCGGCTCACCGACTCCGTGGCGTTCGCGGCGCTGGTGGAGGAGGAGATCACGGCGTTCCTCGACGCCGCAGACCAGTTGCCGCTCGAAGAGGCCGTCTCCCGCGATCTGGTCAAGGCCGTCGCACGCAAGTACGCGATCGCATTCCCGGTCGACGGCGCCATCCCCGGTCTCGTCGGCACCGTCGCCTCACGGATCTACGATTACTCGACTGGCGACGACACCCGGCTCGGTGACGTCCTCGAGAGGCGCCGTTACGAGGAACTGGCGGCCGGCGTCGCCGAGTTGGGTCTGTCGCGGCGGATGCTCAAGCGCGTCCTCGACAGTCCGGCGACCGAGGATGCGTGCGTGGAGGCGATCCAACGGGCGGTCGACTCCTCCCGGATGCCCGGCCCGGTGGCGGCCGTCGTCGATTCGATGGTCGAGCGAATCGCGAGGCGCTGCGCCCGCACGGTGCTCGCAGCCAACCGCGCCGAAGCCGATCATCTCGTGCTCGACGCCGCTCGCGAGGTATGGCTGGCCGGCGCCGATCAGAGCGTCGGTGATGTGCGCGACGTGCTGAGCAGTTCGGATGTCGAAGACGCAGTGGTGCTGGTCTTCGAGTTCTGGCGCACGTTCCGCGAGACGCCGTTCTTCCGAGCGATTCTCGACGAGGGCGTCGACGAGGTCTTCGACACGTACGGCACCACCTCGCTGTCGGATCTGCTCGACGAGTTGGGCGTGGGGCGCGACGACCTGGTGGAGGAGGCGATGCGGTTCGGTCCGCCCGTCATCGCACGGATCGACGCCGACGGGTTCGTCGAGGCGGCTCTGCGCCGCCGGTTGAGCCCGTTCTACACCTCTGCGGAGTTCGCAGCGCTGGTCGGTCGCTGAGGCAGCGCCCGCGTCAGAGGATCTGCGACAGGAACGTCTTCAGGCGGTCGCTGCGCGCATCGGTGAAGATCTGTTCCGGTGCCCCGGTCTCCACCACCATTCCCTCGTCCATGAACACGACGTGGTCGGAGACGTCGCGGGCATAGCCCATCTCGTGCGTCACCACGATCATCGTCATGCCCTGTTCGGACAGATCGGTCATCAACGCGAGCACACCCTTGACCAGCTCCGGGTCCAAGGCGCTGGTGGCCTCGTCGAAGAACATGATCTGCGGATGCATGGCCAGCGCACGGGCGATGGCCACGCGCTGCTGCTGTCCGCCCGAGAGGGTCGAGGGCCGCGCGTCGGCCTTGTGCGCCAATCCCACCGACTCGAGTTGGGCGATGGCGAGCGCCCGCGCCTCGTCCTTGCCGAGGCCGAGCAGTTTGCGCGGACCGAGTTCCACATTCTGCGCCACGGTGCGGTGCGGGAACAGATTGAACTGCTGGAACACCATGCCGATCCGGCGGCGCAGTTGATCCGGGTCGTCCTTCAGGACGCTGCGGCCGTCGATCAAGATGTCGCCCTGTTGCGGCTCGTGGAGCCGGTTGAGAACGCGCAGGAGCGTGGACTTGCCCGATCCGGACGGACCGATGACCGTGGTGGTGGTACCGGCCTCCACATGGATGTCCACGCCGCGCAGGACGTGGTTGTCGCCGAAGCTCAGGTGCAGGTCCTGCCCGGTGAGGGAGACCGCGGCACCGCGATCGACGAGGGGATGCGAGTTCGCCACGATGCTCACGCCTTTCCAGTGCGCAGACGGTTGTCGATGTAGTTGACGAGGTGGGTCAGCGGCACCGTCATCACGAGATACAGCAGGCCTGCGGCCAGCAGCGGGGTGAGATTGCCGCTGTTGGCGTTGAAGTCCTTGCCCACGGCGAACAGTTCCCGCTGCATCAGCGTCAGACCCAGGAAGTAGATCAGCGACGAGTCCTTGATGAGCACGATGAACTGGTTGACCAGAGCCGGAAGGACGCGTCGGACGCCCTGGGGGATCACTACCAGTCGCATGGATCGGCGGTAGGAGAAGCCGAGCGCCCGCGCGGCCTCCATCTGACCCGATTCCACGCTCTGGATGCCGGATCGGAAGATCTCGCCGATATAGGCGGCGGCGAGCAGGGCGAGGGCCACCGAGCCGAGCCAGAAGGGATTGCCGCCGGTCAGGTTCTTCACCACCGGCCCGAATCCCAGGCCGACCATCAGAATGACGACGACGGCGGGCAGGCCGCGGAAGATATCGGTGTAGACGCGGGCCGGCCAACGCAGCCACCGGCTGCGCGACATCCCGGCCATCGCCAGGAGCATGCCGCCGACGGTGCCCAGGATTCCCGACGTGATCGCGATCTGCAGGGTGTTCGGCAGACCGGTCTTGATCAGTTCGGGCAGTGCCTTGGTGAACTGTTCACCGCTGAAGAAGGTCTCGCGCAGTTGCTGCCACGTGCTCTTCGGCGCGGCGTCGGCGGCGTCGGTTTTCGGCTTGCCCTCATTCGCCTTCGCGATCGCTTCGAAGTCGGGCAGCACCGGCTTCGGCGCGGCCTTGGAGCCCGGCTTCCAGCCGTCCGGAAGCGGTCGCGGCGCCCAATCGCTGTACAGGCGAGCCCAGGTGCCGTCCGCGATGATCGCGTCGAGCCCGCTGTTCAGCGCGTCGACGAGCGGTTGATTGCCCTTGGCGACGGCCCACGCGGTGAAGTTGTTGATGCTGAAGGTGTTCTCCAGGATCTTCATTCCGTCGGCGGCCTGAACGGTGCCCTCGGCCTGCTGGCTCGGGGCCACCCATGCGTCGATCTGACCGGATTTCAGGTTTGCGTATGCGGTCGCATAGTCCGGGAACTTCACCGCGCTCAGCTTGAGGGTGTTCGTGACGTAGTCGTCCTGAACCGTGCCCTGAACGACGCCGATCCGGGTGCTCGGGTTGAGATCGCCGAAGCTCTGCACCCGGCCGTTCGCCGGGCCGGCCAGAGCGAAGTAGCCGAAGTCGTAACCATTGGTGAAGTCGACGGTCTGGCGACGTTCGTCAGTGGTGGTGATCGACGACGATCCCACGTCGTACCGGTGCCCGGCGACCTGGGCGAGCAGGCCGGAGAACTCCGTGCCGATGAATTCCACTTTGAGACCGAGCTTGGCGGCGATCGCCTTGAGCATCTCGTTGTCCATGCCCGTGTACTGCTGCTGCGAATTCACACAGATACTGGGCGGCGCATCCGACAGCGTGCCGACCACCAGGGTTCCGGGCTCGATGAGGCCGAGCCTGGAGGTGTCGATCTCGTCGAGCGGCCGAGTCGACTCGGTGGTGAACCGGTCGGGGGCCGCAGCGGCGCTGGCGAGATTCGTCGGTGCGGCGGAGGCGCTCTCCACGCCGGGAGGTGAGCAGAGTCCGGAATCGTCGCTGGACGCCGAACTGGAGCAGGATGCCAGCAGCGCCACCAGCAGAGCGACGGCCAGCAGCGGCAGCCAGCGCCGGCGGGCTGCGGAAAGCAGAGTCATGATTGGACAGGGTAATCCGGCGCGCTGCTGATTCCGCAATTAAAACCACGGGGTGAGAAAACTCGGCCGCGGTGTAACGGACGGATCGGACGCCGATCGCAAAACGCCCCGGACCGGTCAGTGAGACCTGGTCCGGGGCGCTGTGGCCGACGCGTCGGCGAGTGTCAGTTCGCTGCTTCGTACGCCGCGATGATGTCTGCCGGAATGCGGCCGCGATCACTGACCGTGTAACCGTTGTCGGACGCCCACTGGCGGATCACGCGGGTGTTGGTGCGGCCACGTGCGGCGGTCGGCGCGGCGCGGCGAGCGGCGGCGCGACCGCCGGTGACACGAGATGCGGCGATGTACGTGGCGACGTGGTTGCGGAACTCTTCGGCATGCTCGGGGGAGGTGTCGAACTCGTAGTTCTTACCGTCCAGACTCCAGTGGACGGTTTCGTACTCGTCGAGTTCTGCGCCGTCGATATCGTCGACGATCTGGATCACGGTCTTCTTGGCCATCTGTGGTCCTCCGGTTGATTCGAGCCCGCCGCGCATGTCCTCACCCGAGTGCGCCGCGGCGTTTATCTGCGCTCAGCGTACACGTATTCAACGGGTCGGGACCACTGGTGAGGAATTGCGATTATCGACCGTCGGGCTATCGGCGTCGGAATCCAATCCGAGCAGTGATGCGGGGGCGCGTTCATCCGCCCTAATCGCACTGTATCCATTAGCGGTAATCGCGAAGCCGGTGCCGGAACTGGACTCTACGCAGTAGAGGTCGTCGGAATCGGTGAGACAGGCGAAACGGTCGACATTGATCGCACGACCGGAGCCGAGGATGCGTGACCGGAACAACACCGGATAACTGTTAGCGCACGCGCCTGCTTTCGGTCCGTTGGCGTCGAGCACCACGTAATCGGCCTGCCAATCGCACTCGGCGGTGGCGTCGGCGGCGCGTTTGGCACCTCGGACGTGCTCGCCGACGCACACCAGAGCATCGGCGCCGTTGTTGCCGGTGGAGCATCTCACGCCGCGGTCCGGCGTCGAGAAATGAAAACCGGAGACATCGGACGTCCGGCCGTCGGCCGAGGTGGCGCCGACCTGGAATCCGGAATTGCTGGCTCGAGGCGCCGCCTTGATGACGCGTTCATAGCTCCACGGAGCCTCCGTTCGGCGGATGCCGACCGTGCGGGACGCGGATGTCGGCGAGAGCGAAGGCGCCGGCGATTCGGTGCTCGGCGCATTCGTGCCCGGGATCATGATCTTGCTGGGTGATGCGTCCGTGCTCAGCAGCGAACACGACGTCAGGACCGAGACGCCGAGGCATACCAGGGCGACGAGGGGCAGGCGTGTTCGAGGTCCGTACCCTTGCACTGTGGCGACTCCCAAGATCGTGTTGTTCTACGTCTTCGCTCCGCTGCCGGACCCGGAGGCGATCCGACTCTGGCAACAGAGCGTCTGCGAGGCCTCCGGACTGCGCGGCAGGATCATCGTGTCATCTCACGGCATCAACGCAACAGTGGGAGGTGACATCCGCGACGTCAAACGTTATGTCCGTGCCACCCGGAGCTATCCCGCATTCAAAGACGCCGACATCAAATGGTCGGACGGAACAGGCGACGATTTCCCGCGGCTGAGCGTGAAGGTGCGCCCGGAGATAGTGACCTTCGGCGCCGCCGAAGAACTGCGTCTGGACGATCACGGTGTGGTCGGCACCGGTGTGCGTCTGGCGCCGGAACAGTTGCACGAGCTCGTCGACCGGCGCGGTGACGAAGTGGTCTTCCTGGACGGCCGTAACAAGATCGAGGCGCAGATCGGCCGATTCCGGGATGCGGTGGTCCCCGACGTCACCACCACGCGGGATTTCCTTCCGCTTCTGGAAAGCGGTGCGCTCGATCATCTCAAAGGCCGGCCGGTCGTCACATATTGCACCGGCGGTGTCCGCTGCGAGGTGCTCAGCGCATTGATGAAAGCTCGTGGATTCGACGAGGTGTATCAGCTCGACGGGGGAATTGTCCGCTACGGAGAACAGTACGGCGACAGCGGTCTGTGGGAGGGCTCACTCTACGTTTTCGACAAACGCATGAGAATCGACTTCAGTCCGGAAGCGGCGGTGATAGGGAAGTGCCTTCGCTGCGGCACTCCGACGAGCGATGTCGCCAATCTGCCGGACGGCGACGGTCGCGATCTGGCAGTACTCTGCGCCGACTGCCGCGGTGAGCAGACGACGTGACCGCATCCGCCGCACCGGTCGTGGTGCTCGCGGGATTCCTCGGCGCGGGCAAGACCACGCTCCTCAACCATGTTCTCCGGCACGCGGGTGGCCGGCGGATCGGAGTTCTCGTCAACGACTTCGGGTCCATCAACATCGACGCTCTTCTGGTCTCCGGACAGTCGGGCGGCACGCTCAGCCTTGAGAACGGATGTATGTGCTGCACTACCGATGCGTCGGATTTCGCCGAGACACTCGCCGGCCTGACCGCCCCGGGCAACGGCATCGACGCGGTCTTGATCGAGGCCAGCGGAATCGCCGAACCCAAGGCATTGATCCGGATGGTGCTGTCGGCGCGAAGCTCCACCGTGGCGTACGGCGGCCTCGTCTACGTCGTCGACGCCGCTCACTACGACGACACGATCGCCGAACACCCGCAACTCGGTGAGCATCTCGCGATCGCTGATCTGGTGGTCTGCAATAAGATCGATCTGCTCGCCGGCCAGGACGCCGTGCAATCGCTGATCGCGCGGCTTCGAAGGATCAACTCCACCGCTCCGATCCTGCCGGTGGCGGATGCGGCGGTGGACCCGGAACTCTTCTTCGAGCCCGCTGCGGAGATCGCCCGAGACGACGGTCCTCGTCAGTTGAGCTTCGATGAACTGCTCCTCGCCGACGACCACGACCACCCCGACGACCACGACCACCCCGACGGCCACGACCACGGTCACGATCATCTGCACGCCGGTTTCGAGTCAGCGGCGCTCGAGACGTCCGCGCCGGTGGATCCTCGGCGCCTCGCGCAGTTCCTCGAACGCCCGCCCGCCGGCGCTTACCGGATCAAGGGAACGGTGCTGGTCGATCTCGACGGACACCGCGACACCGCCTACACGGTTCAGGCTGTCGGAGGCTTCGTCCGAGTCGACGCCGGCTCGTGGCGCGGACGGACGCCGGGTACGTCACTCGTCGTCATCGGGGCGGGGCTCGATGCGGCGGCCACCCGCGAAGCACTCGACGGTCTCGTCGCGCCCGCCGATCCCGACGATGTGAACGGAATCCTCCATCTGACGCGTCATCTGGTCACAGCAACCTAACGATTCCCGGTGAGATCCGAGCCTGCGTTTGCCGTCTAGCCTCAAGCACTGGTTCACTGTTACCAAAGTTGTCTGTGTGACAGATGGTGTTTGGATCCTCGGAAGGAGAGTGGTGTGTGCGCCCCGGGCCCGCACACCCAACCCGCCCATGAATGCTGTACGTTTCCGGCGGCGTGCGCTGATCGCGTCGTCCGTCCTCGCGTCGTCTGTCCTCGTCGGAGGACTGCTGACGGTCGCGCCCACCGAAGCGGCGCCCAAGACCGCGTCGCCCAAGAGTGGTGAACTGGCGGGCAAGACGGTGTTCCTCGACCCGGGACACCAGGGATCGGCGGCGGGCCACGATCTGGCGAAGCAGGTGCCGGACGGGCGCGGCGGCAAGAAGGACTGCCAGACCACGGGAGCCACCGCGGTCACCGGCAAAGCCGAGCACACGATCAACTGGGACGTCTCCCAGCTGGTGAAGGCCGCACTCGAGAGCAAGGGTGCCCGCGTGGTGATGAGTCGCAACGACGACACCGGCTGGGGCGGTTGCGTCGACGAGCGGGCGGAGGCCGCGAGCCGGTCGGGCGCCGCGCTGGCAGTGAGCATCCACGCGGACTCGACGAGCACCGGTGCCGATTCCAGCAAGACCGGCTTCCACATGATCGTGCCGACGCTGCCGATCCCGGACAAGACCGTCGACACGGTGCAGTCGGGCGAGGGCCGGAAGGCGTCGAACACCCTGCGTGACGCTATGAAGAAGGCCGGCTTCGCCCCGGCCAACTACCTGGGCGCTGTCGACGGAATCGTGACGCGGCCGGACATCGCCGCGGTCAATCTCACGCGCGTGCCGGCGGCCTTCATCGAGATGGGCAATCTGTCCGATCCGGCCGAGGCGGCCGTCCTGTCGTCCCCGCAGGGTGCCACCAAGTACGCGGTCGCGATCACCGAGGGCATCTCGGCCTACCTCGACGGGCACGCGGCCGCGGCCAACCCGACCGCACCGGCTCCGGACCCCGGTGCCCAGCCGAGTGCACCGGCAGCCGAGAGCCCGTCCGAAGGCACCGACCTGTCGGGGCTGAGCGGCGTGGAGGCGATCGGTCCGCTGATCGACAAGCTCGCCAAGGCCAAGAGCCCGCAGGAGGCGCAGCGCATTCTGATGACCGACGGCCAGGACGTCTCGGCCAACGTGCTCAAAGCGATCCTCGCGGTGGTCTACGCGGTGTTCGGCGGCAAGCTCCCGATCTGACGAGTGGACTAAGGTTGTGTCATGGGTCTCATGACATCGCTGAAACTTCCCAGCCTGCAGACCGTCCGGGAGCTGTTCGTGGTGCCGACTCCCGTGCCCTCGCTTCATGATCGCAAAGTGCTGATCACCGGCGCCGCCAGCGGCATCGGCCGCGCCACCGCGCTGGCGGCCGCCGACGCCGGGGCGCAGCTGGTGCTCACCGACATTCAGGCCGACGCTCTCGACGCGGTGGTCGCAGAGATTCTCGATCGACGGGGCACCGTGCTCTACCACCGTGCAGGCGACGTCTCCGACTACGAGTGGGTGGCAGCGTTCGCGCGGGGCGTCGACGCGGAGGTCGGCGTGATGGACGTCGTCATGAACGTGGCGGGCGTGTCGGCGTGGGGGACGGTCGAGCGCTTGGAACACCGCCATTGGAAGAAGATGGTGGACGTCAATCTGATGGGCCCCATCCACATCATCGAGTCGTTCGTGCCTCAGATGGTCCGCCGCGGCACCGGCGGTCACCTGGTGAACGTGTCGTCGGCCGCCGGGCTGCTGGCACTGCCGTGGCACGCCGCCTACAGCGCCAGCAAGTTCGGTATCCGGGGCGTGTCGGAGGTACTGCGATTCGATCTCCGGCGCCACAACATCGGCGTCTCGCTGGTGTGCCCGGGCGGTGTGGCGACTCCCTTGGTCGAGACCGTCGACATCGTCGGTCTCGATCGCGGCAACACCGCCATCCAGCGCGAGATCGCGGGTTTCCACAAGATCGCGGTCACGCCTGAGAAGGCGGCATCGGCGATCCTCCGCGGAGTCACCCGCAACAAGTTCATGGTCTACACCTCGTTCGACATCCGGTTCGGCTACTGGTGGGCGCGGAAGTTCGCGCTTCCCTACGAGGTGGTGATGCGCATCGCGAACAACCGATTCGACTACTTGGCGCGCCTCAGCGACCTCGCCTCCGCGGCAGGTGCCGCGGACCGGACCGGAACCGCGGCGTCGCGGCGCGCTGAGTGAGCGCGCCGGACGGGGTGCTGGTGGTCTCGGCCACCCGCGCCGAGGCCGCGCATGTGCCGCCGGGGGCCGATCTGCTCATCACCGGTATCGGGAAGGTTCGCGCGGCCAGCAAGGTGACGCACCGGCTGGCTGTCGGTGACTACCGCCGGGTGATCAACATCGGCACCGCGGGGGCGCTGCGCGACGGGCGCACCGGACTCTTCACACCTTCGCGAGTCATCGAGCACGACATCAGTGCCGCGGATCTCGCCGCAATGGGCTATCACACGGTTGACGAATGGGACGTGGCGGGCGGCGACGGCAGCGTGCTGGCTACCGGGGACACATTCGTGAACGATCCGCTGCACCGGGACCGGCTCGCGTTGCGGGCCGATCTCGTCGACATGGAGGGCGCGGCGATCGCTCACGTCTGCGCCGAGTACGGACTGCCTCTCCGCGTGGTCAAGGTCGTCACCGACAATGCCGACGACTCGGCGTTCGACTGGCCGCAGGCCATCGCGGCCGCGGCACGCGACCTCGGCGACTGGCTCGACGGAAGTCGGTTCGGCGAGATCTGAGGTCTTCGACGCCCGGCCGGCTCGCGGTCGGGATCGACTCAGCGCTCGTCGGCGCCGGCCGTCAGGTCCTCGATCTGGCTCTTGTCCCGCAGCTGGCCCGCGGTGCGACGCGGACGGCCCTTGGGATCGCGCGGCGGGATGGTCTGCGGCGCGGCGCGGCGACGGGGTGCGTCGGCGGCTGCCGGCGAGGCGGCCGGAGCCGGTCGGGGCCGGGGCGCCGGGCGAGTCGGGGACGGAGCGGGGCTCTGCGCCGCTGCCGGCCGTCGCTGAGCGGCGGCGGGATCGGAGGAGGGCTTGGCGGCGGGCCGGGCGCCGGCAGCGCGCTGGGGCGCGGGCTTGGCCGGTGCGGCATTCGACGCAGCAGGGGTTCGGGGGGCTGCGGGGGAAGTGGCTGCACGCTTGGTGGCCGCGTCCTTCGCGTTCGCAGAGCCCTTCGGGGCCGCCGCCGCGGCGGGCACCCGCTTGGTCGCGGCAGTTCTGCTCCTGGTCTCGCGCGTCGCTGCGTCCTTGGGCTGTGTGCCGGCCGCCGCGTCTCTCGTGGCCGTGCGTTTCGTCGCAGAGGTGCCTGCCGCACCGGTTCGCCGCGTTGCGGATGCCTTGGCCTGAGCGCCGGCCGCCGCCGGAGTGGCGGCGCGCTTGGGGGAGCCGGTCTTGCCCGAGGACCCGGAGCGGGGTGCGGTCTTCTTCGCGGGGGCGGCCCGCCGACCGGACTCGGCGGTGGTCGGACGCGACTTCCCGGTGAACTTGCCGAACACGGCCAGGCCCTGGGGGCGAGCCAGGAGCAATCGCGCCACCACAACGGCCAGGGTCAGGACGAAGGCCAGCAGGATCCATGGAAAGCTCGTCGCGATCGGCAGGATCACCTTCAGGACGATGTCCCGCATGCCCTGCGCGCTGTCGGAACTCAGGGTGTAGAGGGTGACGATGCCGACCACGAACGCGACCAGCGGCGGTTGTGCCGCCGCGGTGAACAGTGCTCGTTGTCGCACGCACAGTGCGGCCAGAACGCACCCGAGCAGGTAGCACACCTTGAACGCCCGGCCCAGTGACGATGACGTATCGGCGCTGATGACGGCGCCGAGAGTCGTGGCTCCGACGGCGATCAGAACGGCGCCCCACCAGGGCACACCCCGGATGGTGGGCAGGACGGACCGCTCGTCGGCGGGCACGGCAGAGCCGGCTAGCAAGCGCGAAAACACAACTAAACGGTACCGTTAACTCCGCCGATCGCCGTGATCCGAAGCCGTGAGTTTCCTGAATCTATCGGATCGGTGATATTGATCTCACCACCGAATCGACGGGGCTGATCCCGTCGCTGACCCGCACCGACGGGTTGGCGGTACCCGAGAGGGCTTCGAGATCTGCGAGCTTGCGGGCGGTGACTCCGAGGCGACTGTCGATGGCTCCGACCGTCGAGTTGTACGCCTCCACGGCCCGGCGCAGGGACGCACCGGTCTTCTCCAGGTGGCCGAGCACTTGGTCTATCCGCTGGTACAGCTGGCGACCGAGAGCATGAATGGTCTCGGCATCCTCGGCGAGCGCATATTGACGCCAGCCCAGGGCGACGGTTCGCAGCAGGGCGATCAGGGTGCTGGGCGTGGCGAGCACCACGTCACGGGAGAACGCGTAGTCGAGGAGCCCCGGGTCGCCGCGCAGCGCAGATTCGAGAACCCCGTCGCCGGGCAGGAACAGAACGACGAATTCCGGCGACACGGGTTGTGCGGACCAGTACGACTTCGCGGACAGTACGTTCACGTGCGCCCGCACGGCCTGCGCGTGCCGGGCGATGACCTCGCGGTTGTCGGGGACTGCGCCGGAGGTCGATTCCAGGTACGCGTGCAGCGGCACTTTGGCGTCCACCACGATCCGTCGTCCACCGGCGAGTTGAACCACCAGGTCGGGTCGCACGGCCCGGTCGGCGTCCGACTGCCCCTGTACCTGCGTCGCGAAATCGCAGTGCCGCGACATCCCGGACAGTTCGACGATTCTTTCGAGTTGGATCTCGCCCCAGCGGCCGCGAACGTGCGGTGCGTGGAGTGCGCTGGCCAACTGGCTGGTCTGCTGGTGCAGTCGCTGCGAGGTCGCGTGCACTCCGCGCATCTGTTCGGCGAGGCCGGCGTAGGCGTGGGCACGTCCGGCCTCGCTCCGCCGCAGTTCCTCCGACAGCCGTCCGAGTGTCTCGCGCAGCGGACCCACCACGAGGTCGACCTCCGCGCCCAGCGACGGCCCGGGACGTTCGCCGCCGGAGTGATGTCCGCCCGTCGCCGTACCGCGGGCGAACCACCCGAGGAGTGCGCCGACGATGAGACAGAGCGGGCCGATGATCGCTGCTGGTGTCATGCCGCCATCTTGGCGCGAGCCTCTGACATCGATCCCGGGCGTCGATCCCGGCCTGGCAGCTCCCCGCCGGCTCGAGGCGCACGGGCTACTCGTCGTCCGGACCGCGGCGTCGGTGGCCGGCTCAGTCTTCGAGGTCGGGCGGCGGCTCCTCACGAGCGAGAAGGTTCCGCTTGAGATCGAGCCCGTAGCGGAACCCGCCGAGACCGCCGCTCGCCCTGGTGACGCGGTGGCAGGGAACGAACAGAGCGGCGGCGTTGCGCACACAGCATTGAGCGGCGCCGCGGACCGCTGCCGGACGCCCCGCGCGTTCGGCGAGCTGACCGTAGGTGACCGGGTATCCCGCCGGCACCAGCCGCAATGCCGACCACGCCGCGGCGATGAACGGGCCCGCGATCTGACGCACCGCGACACCGGACGGAGCGGCGAAGTCGCCGTCGTAGTAGGCGGTCACGGCGTCGGCGACCGGGCCCGCCGGGCGCCGGCTGAGCTGACCACCGCGCAATGCGGGAGCGATGAGCCCGGCGAGATACTCGGCCGACTCGGTCCAGCCGGCGGCGTGCACGGTGTCCGCGTCGTCGTACAGGACGGTGAACGGGCCGTCGGCGGTGGCGACGGTGGTCCAGCCGAGGGCTGGGGCGGTTGGCATGGTCATCGGACCTCCCGGTGTCGGCCGGCGAGGTGATGGACTCGCCGGGATCAGACTGACGTCTACTGAATTGGACGCACCGCACCGTGGTTCGGTTCCATTCCCGTCTCCCGGCGCGTACGACAGTCGGACGACCCCTCGCGCGGCGAACCGCGGATGTCGGAGGCGTATGTGAAGATTGGCGCGTGAGCGACCGAAACGACGAATCTTCGCCGGAACCCGACACCGGGACGAGCGACCGCGCCGACGCAGCCGCCGCGGAGCCGACCCCGGAGCGATTGCTGAACCCGGTCACCGGCAAGCCCTATCCGACGCGCGGCAGGGTGTTCCTGACGGGCCTGCGGTCCTCGTCCATCGTGTCCTTGCAGATGCTGCTGGTGATGGTGTTCCTGTTCGCGCTGCTGTGGGTGATGTCCAAGCTCTGGGTGATCCTGCTGCCGGTGATCCTCGGCATCGTCGTCGCGACGGTGCTGTGGCCGCCTGTCCGATGGCTGCTCTCGAAGCGGGTGCCGCCCGCGGCGGCGACCCTCGTGGTGCTGCTGGCGGCGATCGCGGTCATCGGCGGCGTCATCGGCGGCATCGTGCCGTCAGTCATCGACCAGGCGCCGCAGCTGGCCGATCGCGCCGTCGACGGTGTGCATCGGGTTCAGGAGTGGATCCAGGGTCCGCCGCTCAACGTCGGCGACGATCAGATCAATGCTCTCGTCAACGAGATCACCAGCAAGCTGCAGAAGAGCGCGACCACGATCGCCTCGGGTGTGTTCAGCGGAGTCGGCGTCGCGACCTCGGTGCTGGTGACGCTGTTCACGACCGTCGTCCTGGTGTTCTTCTTCCTCAAGGACGGGCCCAAGTTCCTGCCGTGGCTCAACCGCACGATGGGGGCCGAGGGGGCCGTTCACATCAGCGAGATCCTGCGGCGGATGTGGGAGACGCTGGGCGGCTTCATCCGAACCCAGGCCATCGTCAGCTTCGTGGATGCGGCCCTGATCGGCATCGGTCTGGTGGTGCTCGACGTGCCGCTCGCGGGAGTGCTGATCGTCATCACGTTCATGGGCGGATTCATCCCGATCGTGGGTGCCTTCGTCGCCGGTGCGCTCGCGGTGCTGATCGCGCTCGTGTCGAACGGGCTCACCTCTGCCCTGATCGTGCTCGGGATCATCCTGGCGGTGCAGCAGTTGGAGGGCAATGTCCTCTCGCCGTGGCTGCAGGCCAAGTCGATGAACCTGCACGCGGTCATCGTGCTGCTGTCGGTGACGTTGGGCGGCAGTCTCTTCGGCATCACCGGAGCGTTCCTCGCGGTGCCCGCGGCGTCGTGTCTCGCCGTCGCCCTGAGGTACATCCTCGAACAGATCGGCAGAGCCGCGGGCGATGAGATAGCCGCCGAGGACGAGGCGGCCCGGGCGGCGCAGCAGGAGTCCCGCAAGCGCAGGCGCGGGCCGGGTAGGTCGGGCGCGCAGACGCAGATAGACTGACCTCCCGTGAGTCTTACCCTCGGAATCGTCGGCCTGCCCAATGTCGGAAAGTCGACGCTCTTCAACGCCCTGACCCGTAACGACGTGCTCGCCGCGAACTACCCGTTCGCCACCATCGAGCCGAACGTCGGTGTCGTGGAACTGCCCGACGCGCGGCTCGACCGGCTCGCCGAGATCTTCGGCAGCGAACGGATCCTTCCCGCCGTCGTGTCGTTCGTCGACATCGCGGGAATCGTCAAGGGCGCATCGGAGGGCGAGGGCATGGGCAACCAGTTCCTCGCGAACATCCGCGAGGCCGACGCCATCTGCCAGGTGGTCCGCGTGTTCTCCGACGACGACGTGGTGCACGTCGACGGCCGCGTCGATCCGCGCGCCGACATCGAGGTCATCGAGACCGAACTGATCCTGGCGGACATGCAGACTCTCGAGAAGGCGATTCCGCGTCTCGAGAAGGAGGCGAAGAAGAACAAGGACCAGGCGGAGTCGCTTGACGCGGCCAAGAAGGCGCAGGCGGTTCTTGACAGCGGCAAGACGTTGTTCTCGGTGAAGGACTCGTTCGACCTGTCGTCGGTGCGCGAACTGCATCTGCTGACCGCCAAGCCGTTCCTCTACGTCTTCAACGCCGACGAGGCCGTTCTCACCGACGAGGCACGCAAGCAGGAACTCCGCGACGCCGTCGCACCGGCCGACTGCGTCTTCTTGGACGCCAAGGTCGAGAGCGAACTCCTCGAACTCGAGGAGGAGGACGCTCAAGAACTCCTCGACTCGATCGGGCAGGACGAGCCCGGTCTGCGTCAGCTCGCCCGCGCCGGCTTCCACACGCTCGGTCTGCAGACCTACCTCACCGCCGGTCCCAAGGAGGCGCGCGCCTGGACCATCCGCCAGGGCGACACCGCGCCCAAGGCCGCGGGCGTCATCCACACCGACTTCGAGAAGGGCTTCATCAAGGCCGAGATCGTGTCGTTCACCGACCTCGACGCCGCCGGCTCGATGAACGCGGCCAAGGCCGCGGGCAAGGTTCGCATGGAGGGCAAGGACTACGTGATGGCCGACGGCGACGTAGTAGAGTTCCGATTTAACGTCTAGCGATAATGACGGTTCGCGTTAATCTTCTGGTCGGATGATCAGATCGTTCGGCAGCAAGGAGACCGAACGGCTGTGGCGTCGCGAGCGTGCACGGAGAGCGGGGCATCACAGCCGACACCGCGCTGCGACTCGCGAAGTACTTCGGTACGTCGGCGGAGTTCTGGCTCAATCTGCAGAGCCACTACGACCTGGACCGAGCCGGGGAGCAGATCGCGTCCGTCGTCCCCTTGAATATCGCGTGACAGGCAGTCCGGTTCGCTGGTGACACCCTCGGGTCACCAGCGTCGATCACGGCTGGAGCGACCCATCCACGCAGGCACTCGTTCCCGACACCGTCCTTCCAACTCAAGAGGATGCGGCATCAAGCCCGGGGCGCTGCACCTTCTGTGCGGCTTGCCCGGGTCCTCGACCACCATGAACATGGTTGAGGACGTCTACGCCGAGTGACGATCCGAGTGATGAACGGAGAGCAGATGACCGAGACGATGCGTGCCCTTGTGTCCGGACGCGGACCCGAGTGGATTCTCGCCGATGCGGCGCTTCCCGAGCCCGGTCCGGGCCAGGTGCTCATTCGCAACCGCGCCGCGGCGACCAACAACGCCGATCTGCCGATGCTGGCCGAGGCCGACCCCACCAGGGGCGGACACGGCCGGGAGTTCATCGCCGGATTCGAGTACGCGGGGGAGATCGCAGCTCTCGGAGAGGACGCCGGCGACTGGCAGGTCGGGGACCCGGTGATGGGCACCTTTCCGTCCGCGTTCGCGGACTACCTGATCGCCGACCACCGCTTCGTGCTGCCCCGTCCCGAAGGGTTGGCCGAGGACATCGCCTGCGCGTTGCCGACAGCGCTCCTCACCGAGTTCGGTGCTCTCACTGTCGCCGGGTTCGTGCCGGGGCGAAGTGTTCTCATCACGGGCGCGACCACCGGCATCGGCCTGGTCGGCGTGCAGATGGCGAAGGTGCTCGGCGCTTCTTCGGTCGTCGCGACCACACGTACCGCCGGCAAGCGTGAACTTCTCGCCGGTCTCGGCGCGGATACGGTGATCGTCACCGGCGACGAAGACCTGACGCAGGCAACACTCGCCGCGACCGGCGGCAAGGGCGCCGACGTCGTCCTCGACCATGTCGCCGGCGAGACCTTCGCGCAATGCCTTCCCGCGACCGCCGAGGACGGTCACGTCGTCAACATCGGTCGCCTCGCAGGTCCCGCGTCCACGATCGACCTCGACGCGTTGTCCTACCGGCATCTGACCGTCCACGGCGTCTCGTTCGGGTTCTCCCGCGACTGGGAGACCGTGCCGATCCTCGAGAGTCTGAGCGCTGACGTGCTGCCCGCAGTCGCCCGCGGCGAGATCCAGCCCGTCATCGACTCCGTCGTGGACGTCGCCGACTTCCAGCAGGTCGCAGAACGGCTTCGTTCAGGGAAGGCGGTCGGCAAGGCCGTCCTGGTCTTCGGCTAGATGTGGTGCCGCCCGATCACCTCGTCACGTGAGCAGCACTCGACCGGCAACGGAAGTCGTCCGGCATGACTGAGGTCGTCGTCAGCGGCAGGCTGATCTGCGGCGATGACGCGCAGACCGCGATCGTCGAGCGACTTCTGCCGCGACATGTCGAACTCACCCGGGCCGAACCCGGATGCGTCGCGTTCTCGGTGCTGCCGACGTCGGAGCCGGGCGTTTGGGCGGTCGACGAGACGTTCGTCGACGCGGCGGCGTTCCGAGCGCACCAGAGGCGGGTCGCGTCGAGCGAGTGGGGCCGGATGACCGCCGGAATCGAGCGCGTCTACACGACCCAGGGCAGCTGAGGCGGACCGGCACATCGACCGTCCTCGCGCCGTCCAGGGCCGTCGATCGGCGTGGCTGCTGGCATATCGGCCTTCTTCCTGGTAGTTAGTTGCGATGACAGAACAAGAATCGTCATTCAGCCGGACCGCACTCTTCTCCGCCGCAGCGCGCGCAGCGCACGCGCTCGTCGACAACCCACCGCACTTGCTCGTGGACGACGCCGCTCAAGAACTGTGTCGGCTGACGAGTCCGTCGCCTCTCGATTTCCAGTTGGCGCAACCCGAGGCGCCCATCCTCGCCGCCGCGCGCCTGACCGCGTGCGCGCGATCTCGCTACGCGGAGACGGTGCTCGCCGAGACGGGAAACGACCAAGTCGTCGTGGTCGGCGCCGGTCTGGACGCCACTGCGCTGCGGCTCCAGACCGGCAGACACCGGGTGTGGGTGGTGGACCGTCCGGGAGTGCTGCAGTGGCGGACGCGGCTGTTCGCAGAGGCCGACCTCGCGGACACCGCGACAAGCGTCGCCGCTGATCTCGCCGACGGTCTGCGAGTAGGCGATCTCGACAATGCAGGAGTCGACCTCACCCGCCCTGTCACCGTGCTCTGGCTCGGTGTCAGCATGTACCTCGCACCCGATGAGTGCCGCAGGTTCTTCGGCGACGTCAGCGCGCTGGCCGACGGATCCGCGCTCGTCTTCGACTACCACCTGAGCCGGGAACTGCGTGACGACGCCGGCCGCGACTACGCATGTGCGGTCGCGGCGATGGCGGGCGCGAGCGGTGAGCCGTGGCAATGCGCGGCGTCCCCGGACTCGGTCGCGCGATGGCTCACCGAGCACGGGTGGCGGGTGGAGGCCGATATCGACGAAGCGGACGCGACCGACGACGACTTCTTCGACCGGCAGCAGTACTTGTCGCCGATGCGGCTGGTACGCCTCGTCCACGCGGTCCGGTGACGGTCCCTCGCGCCGCGCGACCTCAGTTGATGATCTCGCCGCCGCCGTGTTCGAGAGTCGCGGCCAGCCGCTCGCGCCAGGTTCGGAGCTCGTCCGACGTGAGACGCTTCCAATCGGTGACCTCGCCGACCACGCGAAGCGGGTGGACGCTGCGATACGACCGGGTGGGATTGCCGGGGAATTTCTTGTCGGTTACATTCGGATCGTTCTCGAAGTCGCCGGTCGGTTGCACGAGGTAGACCCGTGGTTCGCCGTCGCCGGCCGCGAGTTCGGCGGCGAGGCCGGCGCCGTCTTGCAGCGCGGTGAAGTAGATGTGGTTCATCACCACTTCGGGACGGTAGTTGGACCGGAACCCGGCGGTGAGGTGGTCTCCGATGTCGAGGTCGGCCTTCGTCCCGTGAAAGAACGGTCCCTCGTCCAGCACGTCGTTCACCGAGTCAGGCTACCCGATCCGGTGCTGCCCGACTCGGTGGCTGACGGTCCGCGCTCAGCGTGCCGCGTCACCGTCGCTCCGCGACCTGTCGGTGCAGCAGGCTCGGCCACAGTGCCATCTCTGCCGGTGTGCGTGCCACGGTCAGAGTCGCGTGCGGCAGCAGGTCGACGAGCGCCTCCGCGGTCGACAGCGGATGTCCGGCGTCGTCGGTCCACGCCAGAATCGAGGTCGGGACGTCGATCGCCGCGACGTGAGCGGGCGAGGGGAGGTCGCTGAGGGCGGCGCCGCGCAGAACGGACGGCAGCAGGTCTGTGGCGACGGCCGGCACCGTCTCGCGGGTGCCCGCGAGCGCCGGGGGCCGGGGTGCAGTGCGTCCCGCGTCGATGAACGCGTCGATCCCCTCCGTCTCGACGGTGTCGGCGGCTGCCCGATACATCTCGGCCATCGCGGGCCGGCTGTCCCACGCGGTCGGTGGGATCACCAGCGTGAGCCCGGAAAAACGACCGGGATCGAGGACGGCGGCGTGCAACAGAGTGCCGGTGCCCATCGACGGCCCGACACCGTGCACCCGCTCGCCGGGGAACCAGGAGTCGAGCAGCCGCAGCAGGTCGTCGGCCAGCACCGGCCATCGATGGTCGCGGGGCTCCGGCCGCCCGGTCGACCGACCGTGCGCCCGCGCGTCGTAGCGCAGGAGGCGAGTGCCGCTGAGGCCGCGGCCCAGGTCGAGCCCCAGCGTCCGGTCGCGTGAGCGACTCGATGTGAGGCCGTGCAGCTGGACCACCGGCCACCCGTGCTCATCACTGAACTCGACGTCGAGGTCGGCTCCCGGAACGGTGAACGTCGTCATGGCTCTCCTCTGGGATTGCGGCCGCCGCGATGAGGGGTAGCGTAGCCGCTCATGCGGCTCACCAACGTCGGCCACCTCCGTCTCCCGTTCGGGCGACTGTACGGCTACGACGTCGCCGTGTCCGCTCCGGGAGACGACCTGCCGCTCTCCTTCGACCAGCGCAGGCACGTCGGTGCCGGCGACCGTCCGGGATCGTGGATGGCGCTCTCGTTCGAACTCGCCGAGACGATTCCGCGCGACCGCCTCGCCGACGCCTGGCTGCGGGTCGTCGACAGGCACGGGACGCTCCGGACGGTCGTCGTCGACGGGGGCGAGGGACCGCGCCTGCGTGAGGTCCGCATCGGCGCGGGAGCGTGGATCGAGCATCCGGTGGCTCCCGGCCAAGCCGTCAACGACGCGCTCCGGTCGGTGCTCGACGCGCACTGCAGGCCCTACTCGCAACCGTCCCACCGCCTGTGCGTGCTGGAGAAGGCCGCGGGTCCCACCGTGGTCGTGGCCGCCGACCACGCGCATGTCGACATGTGGTCGATGCTGGTGGTGGCGCGCGACCTGCTCGCCGCACTGGCCGGCTCGCTCGACGGCGAGGTGCCCGCGTTCGTCGAGCACACTCGGGCGATGGCGAACCGGCCCGCGGCTCCGTCGGACGTCCGGACGCGATGGGCGCAGATCCTCGCCGCCGGCGGCGACGTGATGCCGCGCTTCCCGTTGCCGCTCGGCACGGCGGAACCGAGCGCCGAACGCGTGGAGGTCCGCGACGTGTTCGACGTCGACGACAGCGCCGCGTTCTCGGCGCAGGCTCGGGCCGACGGCGTGTCCACGCTCTCGGGCGCGGTGTCGGTGATGACGTCGGTGACGCGGGAACTGGCGGGAACGCCACTGCGCGCCGTGTTCCCCGTACACAGCCGCTACGACGCGGCCTGGCACGAGTCGGTCGGCTGGTTCATCACCAACTCCGTCATCGAATCGTGCGACCCCGCCCCGTCGGCCTGCGCCGAAGCCGTCCGCGAGGCGGTCCGCCTCGGATCCTGGCCGCTGCGAGAGATTCTGGAACCGTGGGGCGGTGACATGCCCGAGGCACCCGGAATGTTCGCGGTGTCGTGGCTCGACCTGCGCCGGCTGCCGGTTCGGATCGATTCGGCGCGGATCGACGCCCAGTACGTGGGCGCCGTGATCCGAACCGACGGTGTGATGCTGTGGTTCATCCTCGACGAGGCCGGCCTGCATCTGCGGTGCCGCTATCCGGACACCGCGGAGGCCAGGACCAACGTCGGCGGGTGGCTGGATCTGCTCGTCGCGCGCCTGCAGGAGAGGTCACGATCGTCCGCGGGCGACGTGCTGCGCGTGAGCGGTCGGACATTCCGCATTCAGCGGGCGCGACGGTCGGACGTCCCGGCGATCGTCGACCTGCTCTCCGACGACGAGATCGGGCGCGATCGCGAAGGCGCCGAACTGGAACGGTACGAAGCGGCGTTCGACGTCCTGGTCCGAGACCGTGCCCACTACCTCGCTGTGGTCCGGGACGAGCGGGATCGGACCGTCGCGACGATGCAACTGACGGTGATCGGCGGCCTCTCGCGCGGCGGCACCACGCGGCTGCAGATCGAGGGTCTCCGCGTCGCCGAAGCAGAGCGCTCCCGCGGACTCGGGACTGCGATGCTCGATTGGGCGCACGCCCACGGTCGCGCGCACGGGGCACACCTGGCCCAACTCGCCACCGATGAGGCGCGCATCCGTGCGCGTGCCTTCTACGCCCGGGCCGGTTACCGGGCCGAGCACGTCGGTCTCAAACGAGAGCTCTGAGCCGTCGGGGCCGGTCAGGTGAGGGCCTGCGCCAGGCCGACGAGGATGCCCTCGGGCCCGCGTATGTAACAGAGCCGGTAACTGTCCTCGAACCGGACGATCTCGGTGCTGATGATCTCGGCGCCGTGCGGACGCAGGCGCTCCAGCGTCTCGTCGAGATCGTCGACCGCGAACATCACGCGCAGGTAGCCGAGTGCATTCACCGGAGCCCTCCGGTGATCGGCGACGACGTCCGGTTCGATGAACCGCGACAGTTCGAGCCGACTGTGCCCGTCGGGGGTCGCCATCATCGCGATCTCCACCCGCTGCTCGCCGAGACCGGTCACCCGGCCCGCCCAGGGACCCTCCACGACGGTCTGGCCGTCGAGCGACAGTCCGAGGGCGCTGAAGAACTCGATGGCCGCGCTGAGATCTTCGACGACGATGCCGACGTTATCCATCCTCACGGGCACGCACTCACTGTACCGAGATCCGTCCGCGATGTTGAGCCAACGAGCACCCGCCGCCGGCGACCGGAGGACATACTGCTTCAGTGATGTCAGTGAAGCGCACTCGTCTCCTCGCCGTGTCGGTCGTCGTGCTCGCAGCGGTCGGGCAGTTGCTGGCAGGCCCGGGCCGCAGCGATGCGGCGCCGACCGGCTGGAAGTACACGATGGTCGGGTTCAGCAACGGCACCGACCGAGCCATGGACGTGTACGGGTCCAGCGACGGCACACAGTTCAAGCCGGTGCGGAAGGCGGCCTACCGTCCGCCGACCGGCCGGGTCCGCGACCCGAGCGTGTTCCGGAACACCGACGGCATGTACTACGTCACGTACACCACCGCAGACGGCGCGAACATCGGCTTCGCCCGCAGCCGTGATCGGGTGAACTGGACGCCGATCGGCAACTATCCGGTCCCGTTCTGCTGCGCACTGCTTCCCGGGACCGGCGACGGCACCGGGTCGATGAACATTCCGGGATCGTCGGGTTCGGCCGCGTTGAAGAGCGCTCCGTCACTGTCGCCCTTCACGACGAAGGCGTGGGCGCCCGAATGGTTCGTCGAAGGCGGGCGGGTCCACGTCGTCCTGTCGATGTCCACCGGCGGCGGCTTCGTGCCCTACGTCATGACCGCTTTGGAGCCGTCTCTGCGTCTGTGGAGCATGCCGGTGCCGATCGCCGGCATCGGCGCCGACCACATCGACACCACCATCGTGAAGGTCGGGGCCACCTACCACGCCTTCACCAAGAACGAGACGCACAAGTACGTGCAGCACGCGGTGTCGTCGAAGCTCGCCGGGCCGTACCGGTTCGTGGCACCCGGCGATTGGGGTTCATTCGTGGAGGGACCCGCGGTGACGCAGTTGCCGAACGGCGCCTGGCGCATCTATCTCGACGCGTACAAGGCGGGGAAGTACGTCTACTCCGACAGCACCGACGGAATGCGCACGTGGTCGCCCGTCAGAGAGCTCCCCGGCTTGTCCGGCTCGGTCCGGCACTTCGGTGTGATGCGCGAGCGGGGCTGACGTGCCGACAGCGACCCCGAGGCCCCCGACTACGACCTTCGCGATCTCGCGGGCGACGCAGCAGCGCTCGTGCGGGCGCTCGGAGCGGACAACGCGCACATGGGTGGGCTGGGTGTCGGTGGCATGGTCGCCCAGGTCGCGGCACTCGACTTCCCGGATGTGTTCACCGCGCTCACCCTCGTCGGCACCAGGGCGGTCGCGCCGGGTCCGGTCGACGACGATCTGCCCGATCACGACGCGAACGTGATGGCGGCGCTGTTCTCGCGACCGAGCCCGGACTGGGCCGATCGCACGGCCGTCGTAGCGCATGCAGCCGAGAGCGCGCCGCTCCTTCACAACGACCCGGATCAGGCAGGCCGTCTCGCCGGTCGGATCTGGGATCGAACGCCGTCGAAGGCTCCTGCCGTGCACATGGCGAACCAGCGCGGCACCGTCTTCGCCCGGCTCGACTGTGCACCGCGCTGGCGTGAGCACCTCGGCGAGATCCGGATGCCGACGCTCGTCGTCCACGGCCGGCTCGATCCGTTCTTCCCGGTGGGCAACGGTCGAGCCCTGGCCGCGGAGATACCCGGCGCACGGCTGCTCATCCTGGACGACACATGGGTACCGGACTGCCCGAGCAGGCGAGCGGCGAGGTCGCTGCCGCGATGCTCGATCTCTGAACCCCGGCCGGCCGTCGGTCAACCGACGCGCCGGACCAGCCAGTCGACCAGCGGCCTCGTCTGACGCCAGTCCTTCCGAACCCGGTCGACCAGTGCGGGGGAGTGGATCACCTCGTCGAAACCGTAGTCACGGCTCACGGTCAACGACCGGTACCGCAACAGGTCGATCCGCGGGTGGTCGGCGCTCCAGCCGCGCGGCGAGGTCTTGACACGGTCGCCGCCCACCTCCCACCCCTTGCGTTCCAGGGTGCCGACGATCTTCTCGAGCTCGGCTCCGTGGAGGTCGTCGTCGATGGCGCGGCGAATGGCGGCCAGAGTGTCGGCGTCGGCGTGATAGAAGCCGGCGGCCACGCGCACTCCCGGGGCCGAGATCTGGACGTAGTAGCCGGTCGCGGGTCCGACCGCCACGAACGCGCCCTGATGGGTCTTGTACGGGGTCTTGTCCTTCGAGAACCGGACGTCCCGATACGGGCGGAACACCTTAGCCGGACCGAACTCGTCGGCGAGTTCGTCGGTCAGCGCGACCATCGGCGCGGCGACGCTGGACTGGTAGACGTCGCGGTGTGCTTCCCAGAACACTTTGCTGTTGTCGATCTCGAGATCGTCGTAGAAGTCGAGCGCAGCCTCGGGGAATCCGGTGAAGCTCATGGGTCGAGCCTACCGAGGACCCTGCGGCTGTCCGATTGTGACGAGGGTCAAAGGACGTCGTAAATTGTCCCCCTGAACGGTGTGACGCTGGAAGGGGTGACCGAATGACGGTGGCGAGCGAAGAACGCGCTCCCGACGAGGGATATCAGCGCGGACTGACCGCGAGTACGGTCCAGATGATCGCCATCGGCGGTGCCATCGGCACGGGCCTGTTCTACGGCTCGGGCGGAGCGATCGAGAAGGCCGGGCCGGCGCTGCTGCTCGCCTACGCGCTCGCGGGCCTCGCGATCTTCATCGTGATGCGCGCACTCGGCGAACTGCTGATCTACCGGCCGGTGTCCGGCGGCATCAGCGAGTACGCCGACGAATTCCTCGGGCGGTTCGCCGGCTTCAGCCAGGGCTGGACGTACTGGGCGGTGTGGACCACCACCTGCATGGCCGAGATCACCGTGGCGGGTAAGTACGTCAACTACTGGTGGCCGGCGATCCCCGGCTGGGTGACCGCGCTGACGGTTCTCGTCATCCTGTTCGGCGCGAACCTGATCTCGGTCGGCCTGTTCGGCCGTGCCGAGTTCTGGTTCTCGGCGATCAAGGTGACGGCGATCCTCGGCATGATCATCGTCGGCATCGGAGTCCTGTTGCCGATCGCCGGCTTCGGTCCGGCCGAGGGGCCCTCGGTGACCAACCTCTGGAACGACGGCGGGTTCTTCGCCACCGGTTTCACCAATGCTCTGCTGAGCCTGCAGATCGTCATGTTCGCCTACGTCGGTGTGGAACTGGTCGGCGTCACCGCGGGTGAGGCGGAGAACCCGAGGGTCACTCTGCGCAAGGCCATCAACTCGGTGCCCTTCCGCATCGGCATCTTCTACGTCGGTGCGATCCTGGTGATCCTGTCGGTCCGCGGATGGCGGAACTTCCACGCCGGAGAGAGCCCGTTCGTCGCGGTGTTCCAGTACATCGGCCTGCCCGGCGCGGCCGGTCTGGTCAACTTCATCCTGTTGACCGCGGCGCTCTCGTCCTGCAACTCCGGCATCTACTCCACCGGCCGGATGCTCCGTTCGCTGGCACAGCGCGGCGACGCGCCGCACGGTCTCGACCGCTTGTCGAGCCGGAAGGTACCGGTGGCCGGAATCGTGCTCAGTGCCCTGGTGATGGTCCTCGGCGTGGTCGTGAACGCGATCGACCCCGATCACGCGTTCTCGTACATCACCTCGGTCTCGACCGTCGGGATCATCGTCGTGTGGTCCACCATCCTGATCTGCCAGATGCGGTTCCGGGCGAAGGTCAAGAGCGGAGAACTGCCCGAATCCGATTACCGGGTGCCCGGAGCGCCCTACACGACCTGGGCGGCACTGGCGTTCCTGGCGTTGGTCTTCGTTCTGCTGTTCTTCACCGAGGACGGACGGATCGCCCTGATCGTCGGCGCCGTCTGGTTCGCCTGCGTGGTGATCGGCTACGTGTTCTGGTCGCGGATGCCGCTGCGGGAAGAGCCCGTCGAGACCGAGAGCCGCGTCGAGCGACGATGACGGCCGATTTCCGGATCGATCCGGCCGGCCCGAGCGCGCCGACGCGATAGGGTTGGGGACGTGTCCAGGTTCAGTCCCCTCGAGTGGCCGGTGTTCCGGCAACTGCGGTCGGGTGACGTGCTGGGCCGAGGCCCCGCGGTGGAGTCGCCGCGCACCAAGGCGATGCAGTCACGCACCGCCACGGCGGACCGGATGGCGCAGAGCGTCTGCCCGTTCTGTGCGGTCGGGTGCGGTCAGCGGGTGTACGTCAAGGATGAGCGGGTCATCGCCATCGAGGGCGATCCGGATTCCCCGATCTCGCGCGGGCGACTCTGTCCGAAGGGGGCGTCGAGCGAGCAATTGGTGAACAACCCGCTCCGGCAGACCACGGTCCGCTACCGCGCCCCGTACGCCACGCAGTGGCAGGACCTGGATCGGGACACCGCGATCGACATGATCGCCGACCGCTTCCTCGAAGCCCGTCGCAGGCACTGGCAGGACGTCGACGAGCACGGAAACCCCTTGCGCCGCACCATGGGTGTGGCCTCACTCGGCGGGGCGACGCTAGACAACGAAGAGAATTACCTGATCAAGAAGCTCTTCACCGCCGCGGGCGCGATTCAGATCGAGAATCAGGCGCGGATATGACACTCCGCCACGGTTCCCGGTCTGGGAGCCTCGTTCGGCCGCGGTGGTGCCACCCAGTTCTTGCAGGACATGGCCAATGCCGACTGCATCGTGCTCATGGGCGGCAACATGGCGGAAGCGCATCCCGTCGGATTCCAATGGGTCACTGAGGCGAAGGCGCGCGGTGCCCGCGTGATCCACGTCGATCCGCGTTTCACCCGCACGTCGGCGGTGGTCGACAAGCACATCTCGATCCGGGCGGGATCGGACATCGTGCTGCTGGGTGCGCTGATCAACTACATGATCACCCGCGAGCGCTACTTCCACGAGTACGTCGTCGCGTACACCAACGCGGCGACTCTGGTGAGCGAGGACTACCGGGACACCGACGACCTGGACGGTCTCTTCTCCGGCTTCGACGAGGAGTCCGGCACCTACGATCGCGCCACCTGGCAGTACACCGGCGGGCGGGACGAGACGCTGCAGGATCCGCGCACCGTGTTCCAGATCCTGAAGCGGCACTACTCCCGCTACACCCCGGAGATGGTGACGCAGATGTGCGGCATCGCCGAAGCGGAGTTCGAGTACCTCGCACGGTCGCTGGCCGACAACTCGGGTCCCGAACGCACCGGATGCTTCGGCTACGCGACCGGGTGGACTCAGCACACGATGGGTGCCCAGGTGATCCGCACGGCTGCCATTCTGCAGTTGCTTCTCGGCAACGTCGGACGTCCCGGTGGCGGAATCATGGCGTTGCGCGGTCACGCGAGCATCCAGGGCTCCACGGACATTCCGACGCTGTTCGATCTGCTTCCCGGCTACCTGCCGATGCCGTCCGCGGGCAAGCACAATACGTTCGACGACTACCTCGCGACGGTGCGGCCGGCGTCCGGCAAGGGATTCTGGGCGTATGCCGAGGACTACGCGGTGAGTCTGCTCAAGGCGTGGTGGGGTGAGGCGGCGACCGCCGAGAACGACTGGTGCTTCGACTATCTGCCGCGGCTCACCGGACCGGCGGGCACATACCAGACCGTGGTGGAGATGCTGGAGGGCAATGTCGACGGTTACTTCATCGTCGGTCAGAACCCCGCCGTCGGATCGGCCAACAGCCGTCAACAGCGGATGGCGATGTCCAAGCTCAAGTGGCTGGTGGTGCGTGATCTGAACATGATCGAGAGCGCCACCTGGTGGAAGGAGGGGCCCGAGATCGACTCGGGTGAGCTGAAGACCGAGGGCATCGCCACCGAGGTCTTCTTCCTGCCGGCCGCCACCCACGTCGAGAAGGCCGGCTCGTTCACTCAGACGCAGCGCATGGTGCAGTGGCGCCACCAGGCGGTGGCCCCACCCGGCGACGCGCAGAGCGAACTCGACTTCTATTACGAACTCGGCAGGCGCATCCGGGAACGCGTGGCCGACTCGACCGACCCGCGCGACCGTCCCCTCCAGGATCTGACCTGGGACTACCGCCGCAACGAACACGGTGACGTGGACCCGGAGGCGGTGCTCGCCGAGATCAACGGCCGTCATCTGACGGGGCCGAACGCCGGCGAACCGATCGACTCCTACACGGAGTTGCGTTCCGACGGCTCCACGATCTCCGGGTGCTGGATCTACGCGGGCGTCTACGCCGGCGGGGTCAACAGGGCCGCGCGGCGCACGCCCGGCGGCGGTGGCGGTGTGACGCAGTCCGACTGGGGCTGGGTGTGGCCGTCCGACCGCCGCATCCTCTACAACCGGGCGTCGGCCGACCCGCAGGGCCGGCCGTGGAGCGAACGTAAGAAGTACGTCTGGTGGGACGTGGACGCCGGACGGTGGACCGGATCGGACGTTCCGGACTTCCCGATCGACCGCGCGCCTGGGACGGTGCCGCCGGAGGGTGCGATCGGTGCCGACGCCATCGGCGGCGACGACGCGTTCATCATGCAGGCGGACGGGAAGGGCTGGCTGTTCGCGCCGAACGGTCTGGTCGACGGTCCGATGCCGACGCACTACGAGTCGCAGGAGTCGCCGGTCCGCAACGCCCTGTATCCGCAGCAGCAGTCGCCGGCCAGGGTGATGCTCCCCCGCGAGGACAATCTCGACGCGCCGAGTGCCGGCGACCCGGGCGCCGGCGTCTACCCGTACGTCTTCACGACGTACCGGCTCACCGAGCACCACACGGCGGGCGGCATGAGTCGATGGTCGCCGTACCTCTCCGAACTCCAGCCGGAGATGTTCTGCGAGGTCTCTCCGGAACTGGCCGCCGAATGCGGGCTGACCGCGCAGGGATGGGCGACGATCGTCTCGCCGCGCGGTGTGATCGAGGCCCGGGTGCTGGTCACCGACCGGATGCGGCCGCTGGAGATCAACGGCCGCGTGGTGCACCAGGTGGGTCTGCCGTATCACTGGGGTGTGGGCAACGACGCGGTGGTCAGCGGTGACGCCGCCAACGACCTCGTCGGTGTCACGATGGATCCGAACGTCTTCATTCAGGAGTCGAAGGTGGGTTCGTGTGCGGTCATCGCGGGGCGTCGTCCGCGCGGTGCCGCCGCCGATGCGCTGGTGCGCGACTACCAGCGACGGTCCGGGGTCACCGTCGAGACGGACAACAGCCGTCTCACACCGCGAGAGGAGCAGTGATGGGCCAGCTGACCGGACCGACCGATCCGAGCGCCGATGCGCACTGGCATCCTCACGAGGACCGGCGCGGCTTCTTCACCGACACCTCGATCTGCATCGGCTGCAAAGCCTGCGAGGTGGCGTGCAAGGAGTGGAACGGCAACCCGAGAGACGGCGACCTCGAGTTCACCGGAATGTCGTACGACAACTCCGTGTCTCTCGGTGCCAGCACGTGGCGGCATGTCGCCTTCGTCGAGCAGGACGCGGACCGCATCGCCACGGCACGAGCCTCGGGCGCTGGGCTGGCGGACCTGGGTATGCCGCAGGTCCGCGGTGCCGACCCCCTCGACCCGCCGGCGCCGAGTTCGCCGTCACCGGACACGACGCCGCCGGACACGCCGGAATTCCGATGGCTGATGTCCTCAGACGTCTGCAAGCACTGCACGCACGCCGGTTGCCTCGACGTGTGCCCCACCGGCGCGATGATGCGGACGGAGTTCGGCACCGTGGTGGTGCAGGCCGACATCTGCAACGGCTGCGGCACCTGCGTGGCCGGCTGCCCCTTCGGGGTGGTGGAGCGCCGCAGCGACGGCACGGTGGCGCCGACCGTCCGCGAGGGCGACCGCAAGGGTGAGCAGCCCGAGATCCCGAATCGGGGCGTCGCACAGAAGTGCACGCTGTGCTACGACCGCCTGCGAGACGACCAGACGCCCGCCTGTGCACAGACGTGCCCCACCACGTCGATCTCCTTCGGCCGGCGCACGGACATGGTGGAGCGGGCGCACGAGCGAGTGGCGCAACTGCACGCCGAGGGCATGACCGAGGCGCGGCTGTACGGCGCCAACGAGGACGACGGCGTCGGCGGCACCGGGTCGGTGTTCCTGCTGCTCGACGAGCCGGAGGTGTACGGACTGCCGCCCGATCCCCGCGTGTGCACCGCCGATCTGCCCCGGATGTACCGGCGCGCCGGTGCGGCGGTGGCCGGGATGGTGGGCGCCGCCGTGCTGTCGTTCCTCGGCTCGCGAAGGGACCGGCGAGCGTGACGAGTTCCGAATACGGCCAGTTCCGTCCGCCGCGTCCGCAGCGGGGGAGGCGTCGCGGGGGCGGCGGTCGCCGCGGCGACGAGTTGATGGTGCCGCAGGCGCAGGTGGAGCATCTCGATGAGAACGGCTACTACGGGCACCCCGTCGTCAAGGCGCCGCCCTGGGAGACGCCCGTCGGTGCGTATCTGGTGCTCGGCGGGATCGCCGGCGGCTCCGGACTGCTCGCCGCGGGTGCTCAGCTCACCGGACGGAAGGTGTTGCGCCGCAATGCGCGACTGGCGGGGCTCGGCGCCGCGGGGGCCGGAGCTCTGGCGCTCGTCGCCGATCTAGGCCGGCCGGAGCGGTTCCTGCACATGATGAGGACCTTCAAGGTCACCTCGCCGATGAGCGTCGGCTCATGGATTCTGATGGGGTACAGCGGGATGATCGGGGTGGCCGCCGCGTCGGAGGTCGACGCTCTGACGGGTGATCGGCTGCCGCTCGGCCGGCTCCGACCGCTGCTCCGGGCACTCGAGGGCCCGGCGGGACTGGGGGCGGCCGCGATGGGTGCCCCGCTGGCCGCGTACACCGCGGTCCTGCTCGGCGACACCGCGATGCCGACGTGGAATGCGATGCACCGGGATCTTCCCTTCGTGTTCGTCAGTTCCGCGAGCTTGGCCGCGGGCGGTCTCGCACTGATCACCACGCCCGCAGCGGAAGCGGGACCGGCCCGCAATCTGGCCGTTCTCGGTGTGATCGGCGACGTCGCGGCGACGCGGCTGATGGAGCAGCGGATGGACCCGGTGGCCGCCGAACCCCTCCACCACGGCGGGCCGGGGAAGCTGATGCGCTGGGCCGAGCGGCTCGCGGTGGCCGGCGGCGTGGGCGCGCTGATCGCGGGCGGTCGGCAGGGCCGGGGCCGGCGGGCGCTGGCAGCGGCGGCCGGTGGAGCGCTGGTCGCGGCGTCCACGTGCACGCGGTTCGGCGTCTTTCATGCGGGCCTGGAGTCGGCGCGCGATCCGCGCTACACGATCGAACCGCAGAAGCGCAGGCTCGCGGCCCGCCGTGCGGCGGGGGTGACGGGAGACTCGATCACCGGACTGTGATGCCCGGCGCTCCGCCGGCCACGGTGTGCCCGATCACCGGATGGCCGGGCACTTCACCGACCACCAGCAGACCGCCGGAGGTCTGGGCGTCGGCCAACAGCAGCAGATCGTCTTCGCTCACCCCGGCGCCCGCGCCGAGGTGCGGGCGCACCCAGTCCAGGTTGCGTCGCGTCCCGCCGGAGACGTAGCCGTCGCGGAGGGCTTCGAGAGCGCCGTCGAGTACCGGCACCGCCGAGGCCTCCACCACGGCGCTCACGCCGGACGCGCGGCACATCTTGTAGAGGTGGCCCAGCAGACCGAAGCCCGTGACGTCGGTGGCGGCCTGGACGCCGTTCGCCACGGCGGCGTCGGCCGCGTCGCGGTTGAGTGCGGTCATCGACGCGATCGCGTTGGGAAACACCTCGCCGGTCCGCTTGTGCCGATTGTTCAGCAAGCCGACGCCGAGGGGTTTGGTCAGCGTGAGGGGGAGCCCCGGCTCGGCGGCGTCGTTGCGCAGGAGACGGTCGGGGTCGGCGACGCCGGTGACCGCCATGCCGTACTTGGGCTCGGGGTCGTCGATGGTGTGACCGCCGATCACCGGGCATCCGGCCTGGGCGCCGACGTCGAGCCCGCCGCGCAGCACCTCCGTCAGCAGTTCCATCGGCAGCACCTCGCGAGGCCAGCCGACTAGGTTGACGGCCACCACCGGCCGCCCGCCCATCGCGTAGACGTCCGACAGGGCGTTGGCCGCGGCGATCGCGCCCCAGTCGTAGGCGGAGTCGACGACGGGAGTGAAGAAGTCGGCGGTGGACAGCACCGCCAGACCGTCGGCGACGCGGACCGCGGCGGCGTCGTCGCCGTCGTCGAGACCCACCAGCACATCGGGAGATCGCTGTCCGACGAGGCCGCGCACCGCGTCCTCCAACTCGCCCGCCGGGATCTTGCAGGCGCACCCTCCGCCGTGGGCGTAGTCGGTCAGTCGCTTAACCTGAGTCACACGGCCGAGCGTAGACGGCTATGTTGGTCTGCGGAGGCGTCTGGGTTCCTGGTGGGCCCCCCGGTCTTCAAAACCGGTGAGGTCGAGTATCTCGGTCTGGCGGGTTCGATTCCCGTCCGTCTCCGCCAACTCTCTCGTCGAGTGACCAGGAGACTGAGTGAATCAGGTTGCGCCGCAGCACGACCCGCGCAGATTGATTCCGCGCACGGATGCTCTGCTGGCGTTGCCGGAGGTAGCGGCGGCTCGTCGGCGCCTGTCGGCGGACACAGTCGTCGAGCGTGTCCGCGCGATACAGGAGAGGGCACGCCGAGGTGAGTTGCCGCCGCAGAAAGTGGCTGCCGCGGTGATCGCCGACCTCACCCGAGCGCGGGCTTCGGCGCAGACGCCGGTACTCAACGCCACCGGCGTCGTGGTCCACACCAATCTCGGGCGCGCCCCCCTCAGCCGGGCCGCGGTGTCGGCGATGGTCGATGCCGCCGGCTACGTCGATGTGGAACTGGACCTGGAATCGGGGGTCCGAGGCAAACGGGGCGCCCGGACCCGCTCCGCGTTGCTCGCCGCGTGCCCGGCGGCCGGTGACGCACTGGCGGTGAACAACGGCGCGGCGGCACTGGTGCTCGCGACCACGGCGCTGGCCGCCGGCCGTGAAGTCGTCGTCTCCCGCGGTGAACTGATCGAGATCGGAGCCGGGTTCCGGCTGCCCGACCTGATCGCGTCGACCGGGGCCCGGCTCCGCGAAGTCGGCACCACCAATCGCACGCATCTCTCCGACTACGCCGACGCGATCGGTCCGGACACCGGGTGTCTGCTCAAGGTTCACCCCAGCAACTTCACGGTGTCCGGATTCACCTCGGCCGCGCCGGTGAGCGAGCTGGCGCAGGTGGCGCGGGACCGGGGCGTGCCGCTCGTCGTGGACGTCGGCTCCGGACTGCTGGCGCCGGATCGGACATTGCCCGACGAACCGGATGCGGCGACGATGCTGAACGACGGTGCGGATCTGGTGACCGCGAGCGGCGACAAACTGCTCGGCGGGCCGCAGGCCGGCCTGGTCCTGGGGCGGGCAGATCTGGTGCAGCGGCTGTCGCGGCATCCGCTGGCGCGTGCGGTGCGAATCGACAAGCTGGCGCTGGCCGCGCTCGAAGCGACGGTCGCCGGACCCACCGCGCCGGTGGTCGAATACCTGCACGCCGATCCGGAGCGTCTGCGGGCGCGAGCGCAGGCGCTGGCGGCGGCCGTGGACGGGACCGTCGTCGAGCACGACGGCCGCGTGGGCGGCGGCGGTGCTCCGGGAGTTCCGCTGCCCGGCTACGCGGTCCGGCTGCCGGAGTCGATAGCCGCGCGGCTGCGGACCGGGACGCCGTCGGTGCTGCCGCGCGTGCACGACGGGTTCACACTGATCGACCTGCGCTGCGTTCCGGAGGCGGACGACTCGCGGCTCGCCGAGGCCGTCCGCGCCGCCATGCGGGCGGACTGACCCCAGTGTTCGTCGTCGCAACCGCGGGACACGTCGACCACGGCAAGTCGACTGTCGTGAAAGCGCTGACCGGGATGGAGCCGGACCGCTGGGAACTGGAGCGGCGGCGCGGTCTCACGATCGACCTGGGTTTCGTCTGGACCGTGCTGCCCTCGGGTCGGGAGGTGGGCTTCGTCGACGTGCCGGGCCACGAGCGGTTCCTGACGAACATGCTCGCCGGGCTGGGACCGGCCCCCGCCGTGTGCTTCGTGGTCGCCGCAGACGAGGGGTGGCGCGAACAGTCCTCAGATCACCGTGATGCGCTTGCCGCGCTCGGCGTCGACCGCGGACTGATCGTGGTGACCCGGACCGATCGGGCGTCGGCGGACCGGATCGCCGAGGTCACCGCGCAGGCGCGGCACGAATTGGCGAACACCGGACTCGCCGACGCCGAGGCGGTCGCCGTCTCGGCCCGTGACGGCACCGGGCTCGACGATCTGCGCGGCGCGCTGGACCGGATGCTCTCGGCACTGCCGCAGCCGCGGTCCGGACGAGTACGGCTGTGGGTCGATCGTGCATTCACCGTCACCGGCTCGGGCACCGTGGTCACCGGGACACTCGAGGCCGGGGCACTCGCTTCGGGCGAGCGTCTGGACCTGTTCGGCAGAGACGGTCGTCGTGAAGTGACCGTCCGCGGACTCCAGTCGCACGGCAGGCCGCTCGACGCCGCGCGGCCGGTGAGCCGTACCGCGGTGAACCTCCGCGGCGTCGCCCACGATGCGATTCACCGCGGCGACGCACTGCTCACTCCGGGCGCCTGGCCGGTGACGACTCTCGTCGACGTCTGCCGTGTGGGGCCGGGGATGGGCCCGCGGGAACTTCCGGAGTGGCTCACAGCGCACATCGGCACGGTGGCGGTGCCGGTGCGCGTGCGCCCGCTCGACGGCGACCACCTTCGCCTCACCCTGGCGAGGGGACTCCCGCTCCAGCGGGACGACCGCCTGGCGCTGCGCGATCCCGGCGCGGGACGGATCCTCGGCGGCGTGCGGGTACTGGACGTCGATCCGCCCGAACTCGTCCGGCGCGGCGACGCGCGACGGCGGGCGGGAGCGCTCGCCGGTCTGGCACAGGACGCCGCCGCCCTCGCCGAGGTGCAGCGGCGGGGCGCGGTCCGGCGTACCCGACTCGACGACCTCGGTCTGGAGACCGGGGTGGTGCCCGACGGGGTCGAGGCGGTGGGCGAGTGGTGGGTGACGACGCGGCTGATGCATCACTGGCAGATGCGACTGCGTAGCGCGGTCGCGGAACTGCATGACCGCGACCCGTTGGCGGAGGGACTGTCGTACGGCGCGGCGCGGGATCTGCTCTCGTTACCCGACCCGGCGCTGCTCGGCGCTGTGGTCGACGGGGCCGGCGTGGCGGCCCGCGGCGGTCTGCTGTCGCTTCCGGAGCGCAGGTCCGATCTCGGCCCCGCCGAAGCGGGCGTCTGCGCACTCGAGAAGCGTCTCGCGGCCGATCCGTTCGCGGCTCCGGAGGCCGACGACCTGGCGGCTCTGGGGCTGGGCGTGCGCGAACTCGCCGCCGCCGACCGCGCCGGGAGGCTTCTCCGGCTCGGCGACGGGCTGGTATTGCTGCCCACCGCGCCGGCGCGGGCGATGCGCGAACTGGTCCGGCTGCCGCAGCCTTTCACCACCTCGCAGGCGCGGCAGGCACTGCGCACCTCGCGCCGTGTCGCGATCCCGCTGCTCGAGAACCTCGATGCGCGCGGCTGGACGCGGCGGATCGACGCCGGTCACCGCGAAGTCGTGCGCCCGTCCGGCCGACAGGCGGCGGAGACGGGGTGACAGCAGAAAGATGACTGGCGCACCCGGGGAGAGGTTTCGGGTGCGCCAGTCGGCATTGCGTTCAGCTCTTCCAGGTCAGGTGACCGCCTGAGGTCACTTGACCTCCGAACGCAAGATTCGGTAGATGCCCAGGGTGATGGGGATGCCGATCCAGATGGCGTGAGCCACCAGGAAGTGTGCCCATTCGGCTCCCGTCGGCCAGGAGTCGGACATCAGCGGGCCGGACGATGTGCTCGTGCTGATCCAGTCGCCCACATGGTGGTCGCGCAGCGCCGGAACCAGTTCCAGAACCAGGCCGATGGCGTTGGGCAGGACGAAGTAGGCGACGATCGCGGCCGGTGTGTTCAGGAACAGCGCGGCGAAACCGAAGCCGAGGAGGAGACCAGTGATCTGGAGGATCACCGCGCCGGTCAGCCCGGCGGCCGGGAACGACCACGAACCGTTCGGGTCGCCATATGCGGCGCCGACGATCACATTGCCGATGGCGCCGACGATCAGGGCGAAGGCGACTGCGGCCAGTGCGGCGACGAGCGAGGCTACCAGCTTGGCGACCACGATCCGTTCACGTCGCGGTTCCATGGTGAAGGTGATCAGGGCGCCGCGCTGGCTCCACTCGGAGGTCACCAGCAGAATCGCCATCACCGGCAGCAGGAAGCCGGTCGGCGTGTTCATGATGCCGAAGAAGTCGGCGAAGCCGGCGCCGTCACCGTTGTCGGTGGAGTTGCCGGTGGTGATCAGCATGACCACCATGATCACGACCGAGATGAGACCCATCGACGCGATCAGCCAGAAGCCGGCGCGGGTGTCGACGAGCTTGCGCAGTTCGACGCGGATCAGGCGGCTGAGCGGGATCGGCTTGGCCGTCTGATCGACGGCCGCATACGTGGTGGTCATCGGAAGACTCCCTGGTTGACGGGCTGCTCACGCTGGGTCTGCTGCGTGAGCTGCAAGAACATCGCCTCCAAGCCGGTGTTGTCGCCCGGCCGCAGCTCCACGAGGTGGATCTGGGCGTCGAGCGCCACCCGGCCGACGACGGTCGGTTCGGCTTCCACGTGGAAGCCGCCGTCGGCAGCGGGGTGCGCGACCACCTGGGCCGCGGCCAACGCGCGTCCGAGCCCGGCGTCGTCGACGGCCTTGACTCGGGTGCCGGTGCCCGCGAGCAACTGCTCCTTGGTGCCCTGCGCCACGATGCGGCCCTGCCCGATGACGATGAGATCGTCGGCGATGATCTCGATCTCGTGGAGCAGGTGGCTCGACAGCAGGACGGTGCCACCGCGGTCGGCGTAGTTGCGCAGCAGGGTGCGCATCCAGTGGATTCCCGCGGGATCGAGGCCGTTGACCGGCTCGTCGAGGATGAGTATCCGCGGATCGCCCAGCAGGGCGTTGGCGATGCCGAGCCGCTGGCGCATGCCGAGCGAGTAGTTGCGGACCCGGCGCCCCGCCTCCTGCGGCGTGAGGCTCACCAGGTTCAGGACCTCGTCGATGCGGCTGCGGTCGAGGCCCATGGTCATCGCGGACAGTCGCAGGATCTCGGCACCGGTCCGGCCTGCGTGCTGGGCGGATGCGTCGAGCAGGACTCCGACCTGAGTCGCCGGATTGTGGATGTCGCGGTACTCGACGCCGGCGATGGTCGCAGATCCGGCCGTGGCCGGAGTGAGTCCGGCGATGATCCGCATGGTGGTCGACTTGCCCGCGCCGTTGGGCCCGAGGAAGCCGGTGACACGGCCGGGCTTGCAGGCGAACGAGACGTCGTCGACGGCGACGTAGTCGCCATATCTCTTCGTGAGGTGCTCGACGGTGATCATGACTGACGATTCTGCTCTGAACCGGCGCCGGGCACATCAGTCCGCCGACTGATTCCGGGTCAGCCGAAAGTAGGGTATGACCCTGACCCGGCGCACGAGGGAGCACCGCGGGCGGCGGGATACGGTGACACACGTGCACCCCGACGACTATCAGCCACAGCTCACGTGGCGCAGCCATGCGTGGCGGCTCGCGGTGGTGCTCGCCGTCTCCGGACTGGTCTGGGGCACGCGGGCCGGCTACCAGTGGCAGTACGCGAGGTGGTGGTTCGCGGCTGATCTGCTCCTCGGCGTGCTGTCGTTGATCGCGGTGCACTGGCGTCGGAGGTATCCGGTCGCGGTGGCGATGGCGACCAACGTGGCTTCGACGGTGTCCGCGTCGGCGGCCGGACCGTCGATGCTGGCGCTGGTCTCGCTGTCGACCCGGCGACGGTGGCGGGAGATCGTTCCGGTCGCGGCGGTCGCGATGGTGTGTTCGCTGTTCTCGCAGCTGTGGCATCCACCCGACGAACCCGAGCCGACCGTCATCGACTACTTCGTCGTCGCGGTGATCCTACTGCTCACGATCGCGTGGGGCCTGTACCTCGGATCGCGGCGTGAACTTCTCGCCTCGTGGCGGTCTCGGGCCAAACTGGCCGAGGCGGAACAGGAGGCCAGGGTCCGGCATGCGAGGGCCACTGAGCGCGGCCGGATCGCGCGCGAGATGCACGACGTGCTCGCTCACCGGATCTCCACCGTGCACATGTACGCCGGAGCGCTGGCATTTCGCGACGACCTGCCGGCCGATCAGGTCCGCGATGCGGCGCGGACCATCGAGCAGATGTCGGCGACGGCGCTGACCGAGTTGCGCGAGGTGCTCGGTGTGCTCCGCGACGATCCCGGTGACGCGTCGCCCGAGCAGCCTCAGCCCGGAGCGGCCGACATCCCCGACCTCATCGACGAGAACCGCGGGCACGGAATGAATCTCGCCTTCGACTGCGACGCCGACCTGGCGGCGATCCCCGACGGGGTGGGGCGCACGCTCTACCGCTGTGTGCAGGAGGGTGTCACCAATGCGCGCAAGCACGCTCCGGCGACAGCGGTCGCGATCGGCCTCGACGGTGCACCCGACCGCGGTGTCGACCTGGTGGTGAGCAACCCGCTGCCCATCGGCGACCACAAGTCGAGAGTGCCGGAGTCCGGCTTCGGACTCGTCGGTCTCGCCGAGCGGGTGGAGCTTCGCGGCGGGCGGCAGTCGGCGCATCTGACGGCCGACGGCCGGTTCGTCCTGCGGGTGTGGCTACCGTGGCAGACTTGACGTCTCGATTGATGATCGTCGACGACGATCCGCTGGTCCGGTCCGGACTCCGGCTGCTGGTCGGCGGCGACCCCGGTCTGGAGGTGATCGCCGAGGCAGGAGACGGCCGAGAGGCACTGGCCCGGTACGCGGCCGATCCGGTCGATCTGCTGTTGATGGATCTGCGAATGCCGGTGATGGACGGTATCGACGCGACCGCCGCGTTCAAGGCGGCACCGAATCCGCCCGCCGTCATCGTGCTCACCACTTTCGACGCCGACGAGTACGTGGTCCGAGCGCTGGCTGTCGGCGCCGACGGGTTCCTGTTGAAGGACACTCCGCCGGCGGAGATCATCACGGCGATCGGACGGGTGCTGGCTGGGGAGCCGGCGCTGAGCCCGTCGGTCACTGCGGCGCTCATCAAGCAGGTCGTCGACGGCCGGGACGGAAACCGGGAGTCCACGGCCCGGGAGGCGGTGGACGCGCTGACCGGTCGTGAGCGAGAGGTGGCCGTCTGTCTGGCTCGGGGCGCGTCGAACGCCGAGATCGCCTCGGAGCTGTACATGTCGGTGGCGACGGTCAAGGCCCACATCTCCCGGATCTTCACCAAACTCGACGCCGCCAACCGGGTGCAGGTCGCGATCCGGATCCACGACGCCGGACTCACCTGAGCCGGCGGAGTAGGGTCGGGGACCATGAACATCGGGGACACCGCATCGGATTTCGAGCTGCCCGACCAGAACGGTCGACGGCGACGTCTCTCCGAACTGCTGGCCGGCGGGCCGGTCGCGCTGTTCTTCTATCCGGCGGCGTTCACCCCGGGCTGCACCAAGGAGGCGTGCCATTTCCGGGACCTCGCAGCGGAGTTCGCTGCCGCGGGAGTGCAGCGGATCGGGATCAGCCGGGATGACGTCGCGAAGCAGAAGAGCTGGACCGACGAGCACACCCTCGACTACCCGTTGCTGGCGGACGTCGACGGCGCCGTCGCCTCCGCATATGGTGTCCGGCGTGGATCGTTGCTGGTGAAGGTCGGCATGCCGACCAAGCGGGTCACGTTCGCAATCGGCTCCGACGGAGTCATCGCCGATGTGATCGCGTCGGAGATCAACATGAACGTGCACGCCGACCGCGTGCTCGAGGCCCTGGCGCGGTAGCCGATCAGGGCGGTTACCGGCGCTCGGCTCGGGGACCCGGGCGTTCGGCCGGGCGGGGACCTGTGGCGGCGAGCGCCGCGTAGAAGAGAAGCAACGACGACGCGGCGGCGAAGTTCAGCCGGAGGTCGCGGGCCCGGACGTGTGCTCCGACCGCGAGGCAGAAGTACACCGTCAGCATGACCGCCGTGAAGCGGGCCAGCATCGGGAACCTCGGGGCCGCGGCGAGTCCCGCCGCCGACGCGGCCTTGACCACCGGAAACACCCACCGTTGGTCCGCGGGATAGCCCACGTCGTCCAGACATCGCGCGACGTAGGGGATCGGGCCGAGGCAGATGATCGCATCGGCGGACTGGCCCGCGGCGGCGAGCCGATACACGAGGGGATCCCGGAGCAGATCGGTCGGCACGTTCATGTCAACCGATCGTACGGTCGGCGAGGATGGACGACAATGGTGAGATGACTGATTCCGCTGTGTCCTCGTCCGTCTCCGACGGCGTCGGCGTCCTCACCCTCGACGACCCCGACCGCCGAAACCCCTTGTCACTGGCCACCATGCGGGCTGCCACCGAAGTCCTGCGCACTTTCGGCGAGAACCCGGAGGTGCGGGTGATCGTGATCAAGGCGCACGGTCCGGCGTTCTCCGCCGGCCACGACCTGTCGGAGATGGTCGAGCGCACGGTCGACGACGAGCGGGAGATCTTCGCGGCCTGCACCGACCTGATGACGGCGGTCCACGACGTTCGCCAGCCGGTGATCGCCCAGGTCCAGGGAATGGCGCTCGCAGCGGGCTGCCAGTTGGTCGCCACCTGCGATCTCGCGGTGGTCGCCGACAGTGCACGGTTCTCCACGCCTGGCGTCCGCATCGGGCTCTTCTGTTCCACTCCGATGGTCGCGCTCAGCCGTGCCGTCGGGCGCAAGCGCGCCATGCACATGCTGCTGACCGGCGACATGGTCGATGCCGCGACCGCCGTCGAATGGGGCCTGGTCAACACCGCCGTGCCCGCCGCCGATCTGGAGAGCACCGTCGCGGAGCTGGCCGGGCGGATCGGCCGGTTCAGCGGCGACACCCTCGCCATCGGTAAGCGGGCCTTCTACGACCAGATCGATCGCACCGAGCCGGAGGCGTACGCCGCGATGACCGAGGTGATGGCGACCAACGCCGTCACCTGTGATGCCCAGGAGGGTATCTCTGCGTTCCTGGGCAAGAGGGATCCGGTGTGGCGGTCGTAGACGGCGCCACCGTTCAGCCGGACGACGCTCCTCGCGCGGACCCCGCGTACCACACCGGGCCGGTGAGCAGCCAGATCGCGGTGATGACGCCGAGAGTCTTGAACAGACTGAACAATTCGTCGCGCTGGCCGGCGTCGGCGACCGTGAAACCGAGGACGAGCACCACCGCTCCGGCGATCGCGGCGGCGGCGAGCCACCGGCCGAACTCGGCCCACTCGTGCCGGAGCCGTACCGGTCCCCGCTTGGGCACCGGGACGGGTGCCGGGCCGTCGGCGTACCGGTGCGCGAACCTGACATCGGCCCACCGGATCAGCCGCGGTCCGAAGACGACGGTCACGCCCAAGTAGATCGGCGCCAGCCGGTGGGCCAACCCGACGTCGCCGCCGGAGTGGAGGTCGAGTGCCACGGCCGCGAGGAGCGCGACGTCGAGCCCCGGGACGGCCGCCAGTACCAGTGTCGAGAGGCGCTGCGCGCGGACCAGGTAGCGCAACGACAGTCCGCCGGCGACGAGTACCCAGAAGCCGACTTCACAGCCGGCGATGGTCAGCAGTACCGGGTCGGTCAGATCGTTCATGCGTTCAGCATCGGGCGGATCGCCCGAAGGCGCATCCCTCATCCGGCTCGTCGGCGTCATCCCTTCGGCGGACCCGAAGCCCCGCGACGTGTGCTGTAGTGATGTCTGATGATGTCGATTCCCAGATTCTCGTCGACGACGGTGTCGGCTCTCGGCACACTGGTCGTCGGTCTGCTGCTGTGGGTCAGTGGGGCGTTCACGCTGATCCAGGGCTGGGGCGGGCATTCGGCTCCGGTCAAGATCGCGATCCTGGTGGCGGCGTTCGTCGTTCAGCTCGCGGCGCCTCGCCGACCGTCGGCGGCGCTCGCGATCATGGTGGTTCTCATCGCGCTCGACCTTCCGTCAGGTGCGTCCCTTCCGCTCTGGATCTCTTTCACCGACGTCATCTTCGCGGTCATGACGGTCGGATCCGCGCGGTTGCGCAGGTTCGTCGGTGTCGCCTGCTTCGCGGTGACGGTCGCGGGTGCGGTGGCTGTGGCGCTCGCGGCGGATCCGCGGGCCGGTGTGCTGGTGGGCCTGCTCGGAGTGGCCTTCCTCGTCTCGCCGCTGGGCTACGCGCAGTCGGTGCACGCCACCATCCGGGCGGCGCGGGCCGAACAGTCGGCCGCCGCAGCCGAGCACGCCGCGGCGCTGGCGGAGGAACGTCGCCGGGTGTCGCGGGAACTGCACGACACGGTGGCGGGCCACGTGTCGGCGATCGCGATCCTGGCCGAGGCCGCACGTGAGGCACCGGACCCGAAGCCGGTGATCGCCTCGATGCGCTCCAACAGCCTGGCGGCGCTGTCGGAGCTGCGGGAGATGATCGACGTGCTCGCCGCCGACGGCGATGACACTCCGACTGTCCGCTGGTCGTCACTCGCCCCGTTCGTGACGGCGGCGGAGGCGGTCGGCTCGGCCGTCGAGGTGCACGGCGACACCGAAGGTCTTCCGCTCGCGATCGAGACGGTGTTGACCCGGATCGCGGGTGAGGCGCTGGCGAACGCGACGCGCCACGAGCCGGGACAGCCCGTCGCGGTGCAACTGGTCTCAGTCGGAGAGATCGTCGAGATGACGGTCAGCAACGGTCTCACGGACGGACGTGCGATGGCGCGCGGCGAAAACGACGGATCGGGAGGAAATGGGTTGCGCAACATGATGATTCGCGCCGAGAGCATCGGCGGGTCCGCGACCGCCGGTGTGGAGGGTCGACGATGGGTGGTCCGCGTGCGGGTGCCGGTGGTGCGGGCGTGAGCCGGACGCGAGTGGTCCTGGCCGACGATCACGCCGCGGTCCGAGAAGGCCTGCGGCTGGTGTTGGAGTCGTCGGGAGAGATCAGCGTGGTGGGCGAGGCGTCGAACGGTGCCGATGCCGTCGACGCGGCCGAGAGGCTGCGGCCGGACGTGGTGGTGATGGACGTCCGCATGCCGGGGACGGACGGAATCGCCGCCACCGCCGAAGTCATGGCGCGTACCGACGCGGCCGTCCTCGTCCTGACGACCTTCGACATCGACGAATACGTGCTCGGCTCACTGGCGGCCGGAGCGAGCGGGTTTCTGCTGAAGTCGGCGTCCGGCGCGGAACTCGTCGACGGTGTCCGACGTGTCGCGCAGGGCGACGCGGTGCTCGATCCCGCGGTGACCCGGGTGGTGGTGGACGCGATGCGATCACGTCCCGCCGAGCCCGCTCCGGATCTGAGTGACCTCACCGAGCGGGAGATCGAAGTCCTCGGCGGTCTCGGCGCCGGACTGTCGAATGCGCAGATCGCCCGCCGCCTGATGATCGGGGAGGCGACGGTGAAGACCCACGTCTCGCGGGTGCTGATGAAGCTGGGCGTGCAGTCGCGGGTGCAGGCCGCTGTGCTGGCGGCACGATCGGGCATCGAGTTGTGAGGCGGCGGCTTTGTCAGAGGGCGGCGGTATGATTCGAACATAGAAGCACAGCAGGAGTGTTCTCGGGCACTGTGCAGGTGGAGGGGGGTGGGTTCGATGGTCGCGTCAGAAGTGCTGCCGGACGATCCGGCCGCCCTCGCCCGCCTGTTGGAAGCTGCGGCGACCAAGTTCGCGTCCCTGCCACTGTCCGCGGTCCCAGAAGACACCCTGCTAGAAACCGTCGAGACATTGGAACGTACTCATCGTCGTCTCGACGGTGTGGACGCCGCGGTGTTGGTGGAGGTCTCCGACCGGGCCGTGTATCGCAAGGCGGGGTATTTGTCGGTGCATCAGTATTTGGCGCAGGGGTTGCGGCTCGGTGACGGTGCCGCCCGCCGCCGACGTGTCAGTGCCGCCGGGATCGGACGGTTCACCGACCTGCAAGGCCAGACCCGCGAACCGGTACTGCCGGCGACTGCTGTCGCGGTGGGCGAGGGTGCGATCGGTGCCGACCACGTCCGCGAGATCGACGCCGTCATGGACAAGATCCCCACCGCCATCGACGCCGGCACCCGAGCACGCGCCGAGGCGCAGCTGGCGTGGGTCGCCCGCGAGTTGAGTCCGGCCGGTGTCCGCACCGCCGGCATCCGACTGCTGGCGCACCTGGATCCGGACGGGACCGTCACCGACGAACGCGACCGCAAACGCCTGCGCGGCTTCACGATCCTGCCGCAGGATCTGCGGCTGATGAGCAAAGTCCGCGGGTATCTGACCCCGGCGTTGCGGGCGGAAATGGAGGCGGCACTGCCGTCGTGGGCGGCACCGGGGATGAACAACCCCGACGACCCGGACTCCCCGTCGGGGACCGTGGAGTCGGCCGACCCGGCCGCTCTGGCGGCCGCGGTGGAGCGTGATACTCGCACGCCGGGGCAGCGCACCCACGATGGTCTGCAGGCGCTGCTGCGCGCCTCCCGCACTGGTGTTGGGGGTGGTCGGCGGTCGGGTGATCTGGTCGTCACCGTCACCGACCGGGAGTTGGCCGAGCGGGCGGGGGTGGCGTTGACCGCGACCGGGACCCGGGTGCCGGTGGCGGAGTTGATCGAGGTCGCCGCCGCCGCGACTCCGCATCTGGCCGTCTTCTCCGGTCATACCGGACAAGCCCTCTACCTCGGTCGGGGACGGCGGCTGGCGTCGCGGGCGCAGCGGTTGATGCTCTTCGCCCGCGACCGCGGCTGCACCGCCCCCGGCTGCGACGCCCCGTTCTCCCGGACGCAGGCCCATCATTTCCCGGACTGGGCCGACGGCGGGCCCACCGACATCGACCACCTCGGGGCGGCGTGCGGGCGTCACAATCGCTCCGTCGGCCCCCGCCGCGGGCAATGGCAGACGATGATCCTGATCGACGGTCCCCACGCCGGCCGCGTCGCCTGGCGACCCAGCGGCAACACCAGCCGCGGCGGGACAAGACCGCCCGGGTGGCGGATCAACCAAATCCACCACGCCGAACTGTTACCGGGCCACGAACCGCAGCCGCCGCCCGAACCCAGCGAATCTCGCATCGAGAACTACCTCGACACACTCCTGGCCGCCTGACCGGACACACCCGGCCGGGAGCACGGAAGTGCGGTGGCCGTCAGCTGACGAGCTTCAGCCCGATGACGCCTCCGACGATGGCGATGATGCACACGATCTTCGCGATGCTCGCGGTTTCGGTGCCGGTGATCATGCCGAAGACGACGGCTCCGGTGGCGCCGATCCCGACCCATATCGCATACGACGTTCCGGTCGGCAGTTCGCGCATCGCGTAGGCGAGGCCGCCCATGCTGATGACGAGTGCGACGAAGAAGACGATGGTGGGGATGAGGCGGAGAAGACCTTCCGACCGTCCCAGGGCGGTGGCCCACACCGCTTCGAAGACGCCGGAGAGGATCAGAACGAGCCAGTGCATGAGTGCTCCTCGTCCACCGTCTTGTCGCAGACCGGGTACGGCGGGCTCGTCCGGGCGCCCCGCCACGGGGCGTCGCCACGAAGGCTACCCACCCGGTCGCACGACGGCCAGACGCCGATGACGAATGGAGACCACGACCACACCGAACGGCGTCCCGTCCGAAAACGCGAGTGTCTAGAAATCTCCGTTGTCACGCCGAAGCGACCGGATCGACTCCACCAACTGACGCGCCTGGGCGCTGGTCATTCCGACATGGGAGAAGACGCCGTTGTTCAGCACCGCCGTCGCCTTCTCGACCAACTCCCGGCCGTCGTCGGTGATCGACACGAGTGTGGTGCGGCCGTCGCTCGGGTGCGGTATCCGCTTCACCAGCCCGGCGTCGGCGAGGCGTGCGATCGCGTGGGTGGCCGAGGAGACGTGCACCTGAAGCCGGTCGCTCGCCTTGGAGATCGGCAGTTCGCCGTGCCGGGTGAAGGCCAGCAGCCGCAACAGCTCGAAACGGGAGAAGGTGAGGCCGAACGGTTTGAGCTCCTGCTCGACGCGCGCGAGCATGATCTGGTGCGCGCGCATCACCGACGTGACGGCCTCCATGCCGTCGGCGATGTCGCCGCCCCAGCCTGCGTCTTCCCAGTTGCGGCGGGCCAGGGCGATCGGGTCGCGCTCGTTCGACTCATGATCCACCCCGGCCACACCACTCCCATCGTCTACGGCTGCGCCGAGCTCGAGATCAGCGCAGGGTTTCGATTATCGCACTGAAGTCGAGATCGCTGTGCTCGGCGGCGAAGGCGTCGTACAGTTCGGCCGCGTGCGAGCCGAGCGGTGCGGTGGCGCCGGTGGTCGACACGGCGTCCATCGCCAGGTGCAGATCCTTGTTCATCAGCGCGGTGGCGAACCCCGGCCGGAAGTCGTTGGCTGACGGTGCCGTCTCGACCGGCCCGGGCACCGGGCAGTTGGCCGAGAGTGCCCAGCAGTTGCCGGTGGCACCGGTCACCACGTCGTAGAGCGCCTGATCCGAGAGCCCGAGCTTCTCCGCCAGAGTGAACGCCTCACCGACCACGATCTGCTGCACGGCCAGGATCATGTTGTTGCACAGCTTGGCGGCCTGGCCGTTGCCCGATCCGCCGCACGGCACCACCTTGCCCGCCATCGGCGCCAGGATCGGCTGTGCCGCGGCCAGTGCCGCGTCGTCGCCACCGACCATGAAGGCCAGGGTTCCGGCCGCCGCTCCCTTGACCCCGCCGGAGACGGGGGCGTCGAGCTGCATCATGCCCGCGGCGACGGCGAGATCGTGTACGGCACGCGCGTCCTCGACCGAGATGGTGGAACTGTCGATGAACAGCTGACCCGGCGTCGCGTGCGGCAGCACGGCGTCGTACACCGCCCGCACCGCTGCGCCGCTGGGAAGCATGGTGATGACGACGTCGGTTCCGGCGACGGCCTCCTCCGCCGACTTCGCTGCGCGGACACCGTCGGCGACGGCCGCCTCCAGCAGTTCGGGGACGAGGTCGAAGCCGACCACCTCGTGTCCGCCCTTGACCAGGTTGGCGGCCATCGGTCCGCCCATGTGACCGAGTCCGAGGAAAGCGATCGTGCTCATCGGTTGCCCTTTCCGGCGGTGACCCGCTGCGCCTCGGCGCGACCGATCACCATCCGCATGATTTCGTTGGTTCCTTCAAGAATGCGATTCACCCGCAGGTCGCGGACGATCTTCTCGATACCCGTCTCGTGCAGGTATCCGTAGCCGCCGTGCAACTGCAGCGCCTGATCGGCGACGGTGAAGCAGCTCTCGGTGACGAATCGTTTCGCCATCGCGCACAACTCGACCTTGTCGGGATCGTCGGCGTCGAGTGCCTCGGCCGCCCGCCACAGGAGCAGTCGGGAGGCCTCCAGGGAGGTCGCCATCTCGGCGAGCGTCGCCGAGATGGTGGGTTCGGCGATCAGCGGCTTGCCGAAGGCCTCACGCTCGGTGGCGTAGACGAGCGCCTTGTCGTACGCGGCTTGCGCACCGCCCATCGAGCACGCGGCGATGTTCAGCCGCCCGCCGTTCAGGCCGTTCATCGCGATCGAGAATCCCGTGCCCTCGCCGTCCGGGCCGCCGAGCATCGCATCGGCGGGGACCCGGACGTCGTCGAAGATCACCTGGGCCGTGGGCTGGTTGTGCCAGCCCATCTTGGCCTCGGGCGGACCGAAGGACAGCCCCGGCGTGCCCTTCTCGACGACGAACGTGGAGATTCCGCGGGGGCCGGCGTCACCGGTGCGCGCCATCACCACGTAGACGTCCGAGACACCGCCGCCGGAGATGAACTGCTTGCTGCCGCGAAGCACGTATTCGTCGCCCTCGCGGCGGGCCGACGTCGACAGCGCCGCGGCATCCGACCCCGCGCCGGGCTCGGTGAGGCAGTAGCTCGCGATGTGCTCCATCGACGCCATCTTCGGAACCCAGCGCTTGCGCTGCTCCGTGGTGCCGTAGGTGTCGACCATCCACGTGCACATGTTGTGGATCGACAGGAACGCCGCGGTCACCGGATCGGCCTTCGCCAGTTCCTCGAAGATCCGCACACCGTCGATCCTCCGCAGGCCGGAGCCGCCGACGTCCTCCTTGGTGTAGATCGCGGCCATCCCGAGCGAACCCGCCTCGCGCATCTCATCGACCGGGAAGTGCTCGGTGGCATCCCATTCGAGAGAGTGCGGGGCGAGCCGCTTGCGGGCGAAGTCGCGGGCCGCTTCGACGACGATCCGATCGTCGTCGGGCAATTTCGGATAGGGCATGTCGTTACCTGATACGCCTGTTCTCTCGTTCCGCGACGGGCCTCAGTGCATGGTCGGGATGGAGAACTCGGCGCCCTCCTTGATGCCCGACGGCCAACGTGAGGTGACGGTCTTGGTCTTGGTGTAGAACATGATCGACGCGGGGCCGTGCTGGTTGAGATCGCCGAAGCCGGAGCGCTTCCAGCCGCCGAAGGTGTGGTACGCGACCGGCACCGGGATCGGCACGTTGATGCCGACCATGCCGACCTCGACGCGCGAGGTGAAGTCGCGCGCGGTGTCGCCGTCGCGGGTGAAGATGGCCACGCCGTTGCCGTACTCGTGCTCGGTGGGCAGCGCCAGCGCTTCCTCGTAATCGTGCGCGCGGACGATGGTGAGCACCGGGCCGAAGATCTCGTCGGTGTAGATCGACATGTCCTTGGTGACGTGGTCGAAGAGGGTGGGGCCGAGGTAGTAACCGCCTCCGAGATCGGTGCCGTTGAACGAGGCCTCGGTGGCGCCCTTGCCGCGACCGTCGACGACGAGTTCGGCACCCGCGGCGACGCCCTGCTCGATGTAGTCCACCACGCGATCACGTGCGGCGGCGGTGATCAGCGGACCGTAGTCGGCCTTGGGGTCGTGGCTGTGACCGACGCGCAGCGCTTCGACCCGCTCGACGAGCTTGGCGCGCAGAGCGTCCGCGGTCGCGTCTCCGATCGGGACGGCCACCGAGATCGCCATGCAGCGCTCGCCGGCCGAGCCGTAGCCGGCGCCGATGAGGGCGTCGACGACCTGGTCGAGGTCGGCGTCCGGGGCGATGATCATGTGGTTCTTGGCGCCGCCGAAGCACTGGCTGCGCTTGCCGTTGGCGGCGGCCGTCTCGTAGATGTACTGCGCGATGTCCGACGACCCGACGAAGCCGACGGCCTTGACGTCGGGGTTCACGAGCAGTGCGTCCACGGCGGTCTTGTCGCCGTGCACCACCTGGAACACACCGTCGGGCAGGCCGGCTTCGGTGAACAGCTCGGCGAGGCGGACCGGAACGGACGGGTCGCGCTCCGAGGGCTTCAGGATGAAGGCGTTGCCGCAGGCCAGGGCGGGGCCGGCCTTCCAGAGCGGGATCATGGCGGGGAAGTTGAACGGGGTGATGCCGGCGACCACGCCGAGCGGCTGCCGCATCGAGTAGACGTCGATGCCGGTGCCCGCGCCCTCGGTGTACTCGCCCTTGAGGAGGTGGGGGATGCCGACCGAGAACTCGATCACCTCGAGTCCGCGCTGCACGTCGCCGCGGGCGTCGGCGACGGTCTTGCCGTGCTCGCTCGAGAGCAGCTCGGCGAGCTCGTCCATGTTCTGGTTCACCAGCTCGATGAACTTCATCATCACGCGGGCGCGGCGCTGCGGGTTCATGGCGGCCCACGTCTTCTGGGCCTCTTTGGCGGTGGCGACGGCGGCGTCGACTTCGGCGGCGGTGGCCAGCGGCACCGTGGCCTGAACCTGACCCGTGCTGGGGTCGTAGACGTCGGCGGTCGCGCCAGTCGCGGCGACGTGTGCGCCGTTCAGGTAGTGATCGATGGTCCGCAGTGCAGTCATGCGCCGTCCTTCCAGAGGCATCCGTTCGTGACGTGAACCACGATATACTTGGACATCCAAGTAATTCAAGAGGGAGCCGGACATCTGCAGGTCGGCGACGGTTTCAGTGGGGAGTCAGCATCCTCTCCACTGCGGTTCGCGCTTCTGCGCGAAGGCCGTGACACCCTCGCGGAGATCCTCCGAGACGAGGACGGTGTCGAGGACCGCGAGGCTCTCGTCCACGGCCCGGACCGTGTCCGGCTGCGATTCGGATCCGGCCATCGCCGCCAGTGAGGCGCGAACGGCGACCGGTGACGCGGCCAGGATCTCCTCGGCCACGGCGCGGGCGGCGGACATCACTTCACCGTGCGGTGCCACCCTCGACACCAGGCCGTACGCCAGCGCCTCCGCGGCGTCGATGCGGCGTCCGGTGAGGATCATGTCGCGGGCGAGGGCGGGCGGGACGACGCGGGGGAGGCGGACCAGCCCGCCGGCCGCGGCGACCAGACCGACCTTCACTTCGGGCAGACCGAAGGAGGCCTCCTCGTCCGCGACGATCACATGGCAGGCCAGGGCGATCTCGAGCCCGCCGCCGAGGGCGAAACCGTTCACCGCGGCGATCACCGGCTTGATCCGGTCGCGCCGCGCGGTGAGCCCGGCGAAGCCGTTGGCGGGCATCGCGAGGCCTCCTTGGGCGCCGGCGCTCAGATCGTTGCCCGCCGAGAACGCGGCCGAGCCGGCGCCGGTCAGGATCGCAACCCACAGATCGGGATCGGCGAAGTACGCGTCGAAGACGGAGTCCAGTTCCGCGTTCGCCGCCGGATTCAGCGCGTTGCGGACCTCGGGCCGGTTGATCGTCACCTCGAGCACCCGTCCCTCGCGCCGGACGAGCAGATGCTCGTACCGCTCGGCGAATCCGACCGCCGCGCGCGGATGGCGCGCATCGAGGACGTCGCGTGTGCGTGCCGCGTGGTTCTGGTTCGTCGACGCGCGGACGAAGATCGGCGTTCCGATGGGGTCGTCGTCGGCGCGCAGCAGATCGAGCAGGCCGGGGTCGTCCACGGCCGCGACGAACCGGGCGCCGTCGCCGAGCCGGCCGACCACGGTGGCTCCGGGGGCCTCGCCGTCGGGATCGATGACGACGAACGACTCGATCGTCGCCGGGCCGTTCGGATAGTGCGCCACCCGCACCGACGGTGCGGCGTCCAATTCGCGTTGCAGGTCGGCGGAGGTGCTCGGACGCCAGGGAGCGGGGACGGACGAGTACACGCCCACCGAGTACTTGCTCAAGACGCCGCCGTTGGCTGCGACCAGGCCGAACGAGCCGGGCTCGCGCCGCGCCCGCGACACGATCTCCGCGATGCCGTGCATCGAATAGTTGTTGCCGGGCCCGCCGAAGTAGGGGAGCCCGCCGGTGACGGTCAGTCCACGGGGGTCGTCGGGCGAGAGTCCGAGCTCGTCGATGACGTGCGAGACCGCGACCGGGAAGCAGCTGTACAGATCGAAGTGCGCGACGTCGTCGACATCGGTGCCCGCCAGGCGCAGTGCCTCCCGGACAGCGGCGACCGACGCGGGTCCGCGGGAGAGGTCCGGCCGGGTCAGGAGCGGCTTCTCCCGCAGGTCGGCGTGGCCGTGGACGAAGACCCAGCGGTCGGCGGGGATCCCCGCCGACCGGGCGGCCGCGACGGACATCAGTACCGCGGATGCGGCCTGGTTGACGTGGTCGCGAGCCACCATTCGGCGCGGGTAGGGGACCGAGACGCGGCGGTTGCGGTCGGTGACGGTCGCCAACTCCTCGGCGGTGAACTCCTCTCGGGCGGCGGCGAAGGGGTTCCGCGCCGCCACACGCGTCATCGGTGCGAACAGCTCGCCCATCGACCGCGCGTACTCGGCGGCGCCGAGTCCGAGACGGTGGCGCCGCGCGTTCTCGACGATCGAGTACTGGGAGATGGGGATGACGACCCCGTGCTTCACCTCGTCGATCGAGGTGAGGCCGCCGATCGAGTAGCCACGGTCCTCCAGTTGCCCGCCGACGGTCTCGCTGAAGTCCGGTGCGGTGCCCGAGCGCTGGGCGTGGCGGACCGTCGACATCACCTCGGCCCCGAACAACACCACCGCGTCGGCACGCCCGGCGGCGATCTCGGCGCCGAACTCGTTCACCAGATGCTGCGGGCTCTGCCCGCCGGTCACCTCTTCGACGGCCCTGCGCGGATCCATGCCGGTGCGGCGTGCCACCGCGCGCGGCATGTTGTCCGGCCGGCCGAAGGGCGACGACGACGCCGGGCTCGACCGCTCGAACGATCGGACCGCCACCACGGTGTCGACGAGGCGTGCCACGTCGTCGGCCCCGGTGTCGGCGAGCGCCGCGCTCACCGCGCGGGCCGCGAGGTCGGCCTCGGAGAGGCCCGCGTAGTCGGCGTCGTCGATGCGTTCGGCTGCCTGGCCGACCCCTACGATGACCGGTGTGGTGGGTGGAATGTCATCGAGGCGGTACACGCACTCCGGCCGGGACGCGGATGCGCCGGGAGTGGGCTGTGCGGGTGTGGGGGCACTGGACACGGGTGGAGCCTTTCCGGCGCCGCGGCCGCGACGCCTGACACTGCACCGCATTATGCCCACGTTGCCATCGAGCGATGGCGAGGAGGTCTCGTGAGCGCGTTGACGCCGCCCGACGCGGCGATGTACTGGCGATCGTTGACCACGGCGAACGATCAGTTCCTGTTGTATGCGTTCGACGCGCCGGACGACCCGTCGGCCGATCCGTTCGCCGAACTCGCGCCCCGCGCGTCCGAGATCGCAGACCTGCGTCTCGGCGTCGCCCGCGTGCCGTGGGATCTCGGGTATCCGCGCTGGCGCGCGTCGCGTCCCCGTCCCGAGCAGTTCTGCCGACACCCGGCCACCACGTGGACCGAATGCCTGGCCGCCCTGGGGCACCTCATGGCGAGCGGCGACCGCACCGCCGGGCCGCTGTGGCGGTTGCATCTGTTCGAATCGCTCACGGATGTGCCCGACGCCGACGGCCCGGCCAACATCGTGGTGCTCCAGATCTCGCATGCGCTCGGTGGCGGGCGGCGGGTCTCGGCGATCGCACGACGGTTGCTGACGCAGGGTCGGCCCGACCGGGTGCGCAGCGGCGCGCCGCTTCCCTCCGCCGTGGCCTCCGCAGTGGCCGCCGCCGCGGGCGCCGCGGCCATCGTGCCGCGACTGGCGACCGGAACCGTCGCCGGTGCGGCCGCGTGGATGCTCCGATCCCGTTGCGGCACAGCGGAAACACCGGGCGCCGACGTGATCGAGCCGACCGTGCTCAATCGTCCGGATCCCGGCGCGGTGGAGCTGCGGACGGTGACGCTGCCGCGATCGTCGGTCCGGCGGCTGGGATCCTCGGTCACCGTCGGGGCACTGGTGGGGCTGGCCGAGGTGCTCGGGCGCTTCGGCGGGAGGAGTCCTGACGGCCGGGTGGTCGCAGAGGTCGCCGTCTCCCGTGAACCGGCGACCCGAGAACCGGCGGCTCGGCGCCGGAACGACTTCTTCTCCGTCGGCGTCGATCTGCGCCCCGACCTCGATCGGCGTGCTCGATCCGGGGCGATCGCGAGCCAGCTCGACGCGGCGCGGCGGCGAGACCGTTCTGCGGTGGCCCGCGTCGACCGCTGGGCGGCCGACTGCGCTCCGTCGGTACTGGGATCGCTGGCCGTCCGGCTCTCGTCCGCGGCGCCGGTCCCGGAGCGGGTGGCGGGTGCGACCGTGGTCTCGTCGGTGAACCGCGGGGACGGCGACCTCCGGCTGGCGGGCGGTCGAGTGCTGTTCACCGCGGGGTTCCCGGCCTTGTCCGCGGTCCACGGACTCACCCACGGCGTGCACGGAATCGGTGCCACGGTGACCGTGTCGATCGCCGCTCGCGGAACCGCCGCGCGGACCGTCGACGAGTACGCCGCAGCGGTGCGCGCGGCCTTCGGAGGAAGCCCGGCGACGCCACCTTCGCACGCGTAGCATTCGCATATGACTGCTTATGTGACCCAGAACCCCGCCACCGGCGTCGTGGAGCGCGAGTTTCCGACGATCACCGACGACCAGATCGATCCGATCCTGGAACGCGCCGAGAAGGCATATCGCCAGTGGCGGCAGACTCCGATCGAGCAGCGCGTACAGATGCTTCGCGACACCGCCGCGGCGTACCGCGACCGGGCGTCCGAACTGGCCGCGGTCATCACGAAGGAGATGGGGAAGCCGACCAAGCAGGGTCTGGGTGAGCTCGCACTGACGGCGATGATCTACGACTGGTACGCGGACAACGGCCCGGCTCTGCTGGAGACCGAGCAACTCGATCCGCAGGGAGCCGCGGAGTCGATCGTCACCCGCACGCCGATCGGCCCGATCCTCGGCATCATGCCGTGGAACTTCCCCTACTACCAGGTGGCCCGGTTCGTAGCCCCGAATCTGTTGCTGGGCAACACGATCATCCTCAAGCACGCCCCGATCTGCGCTGCGTCGTCGGAGCTGATGGAACAGATCGCGCACGCAGCCGGGGTTCCCGCCGACGCCTACATCAACGTCTTCGCGACCAACGAGCAGATCGCGACGATGATCGCCGATCGCCGATTGCAGGGCGTCTCACTCACCGGATCGAGCCGTGCCGGGGCGGCGGTCGCGGAAGTCGCGGCGCGCAGTCTCAAGAAGTCGGTGCTCGAACTCGGCGGATCGGACCCGTTCATCGTGCTCGACACCCCGGACGTCGCGGCGCTGGCCGCCGGCGCCGCAGCCATGCGGACGATGAACGCGGGCCAGGCGTGCAATTCGCCCAAGCGGTTCATCGTCGATGAGTCGATCTACGACGACTTCGTCACGAACCTGACGGCGGCGATCTCCGGGCTCGCGGTGGGCGATCCGGCCGAGGACGGGACCAAGGTGGGGCCGCTGTCGTCGGTCACCGCGCGTGACAACGTGGTCAAGCAGGTCTCGCAGGCGGTGGAGCAGGGCGCGACGCTGCACACCGGCGGAGAGGCCCTCGACGGGCCGGGCGCGTTCATGGCTCCCGCGGTCCTCACCGATGTGACGCCGGAGATGGACGCGTACCGCGAGGAGATCTTCGGCCCGGTGGCGGTGGTCTACAAGTTCTCGTCGGTCGACGAGGCCGTCGATCTGGCCAACGACGTCGAGTACGGACTCTCCGGTTCGGTGTGGAGCTCGGACGTCGAGGCCGCGCAGGCCGTGGCCGACCGGCTCGATGTCGGCATGGCGATGGTGAACGAGCACGGGACCTCGCTGCCCGGCCTGCCCTTCGGCGGCGTCAAGCAGTCGGGGTACGGCCGTGAACTCGGACAGTGGGGTCTCGGCGAGTTCGCCAACGTGCGGTTGCGCCGGACCGCGAAGTAGCTCAGGAGCGACCGGGGTACCGGCTGACGGCGTCGTCGGTCGGGTCCCCGGGAAGCTGCGGCCGCGTCGGTGTCTGCGGGGTCGCCGCGGTTCCGGCGCGGGTGAGGCGCTTGGGGAGCCGGTCGGCCAGCCCGCCGATCGGTGCCACGGACGCATTGAGCAGTTCCACGACCTCGTTGAGGTGGTCGACGGTCTCCTGCATCGCAGCGAGATTCGGCGGCAGCGAGGCGAGCGTCTCGGACAGCTCGGTGAACTTGTCGAGCGGTCCGCCCGGAGCGATCAGCTTCTCGAGGGCACCGTCGGCGCCGAGCAGTTGATCGAGCAGGCCCTCGTCGCCGGCGGCGCGGTCGAGCACGCCGCCGGGCTGAGACAGCTTCTCCAGCACACCGTCCGGAGCGGTCAGCTTGTCGACGATGCCGCCCTCGGATGTCAGCCGCTCGAGGATGCCCTCGTTCTCGGTGAACTGGTCGACCACGCCGCCTTCCCGGGTGAGCCGGTCGAGCGGTCCGTCCTTAGCGGCCAGCCGCATCAGGATCCCCTTCTCGTCCGTCATCTGGTCGAGCAGGCCACCGCGCTCGGTCAGCTTCTCGAGCAGACCGTCCGGAGCGGTGAGACGGTCGATCACGCCGCCCGGCTGGATCAAGCGGTCGAGGGGGCCGCCGTTGGCCAGAATCCGGCCGAAGGGGCGGTCGGGGCTCAGCAGATCGGCCACCTGGCTGAGGATCGCGAGCGGAGCCCGGACAGTGGCGATCTCGCTGTTCTCGTCGATTCCGAGCATCGAGTTCACCTCGGACTCGATGCTCTCGGCGGTGAGCCGCGCGACGTTGACGACCGACTCGACCGTGGAGAGTGCGATACCGGCCGTGGCGAAGCCGAGACGCAGTGGCAGCTTGACGGCCATCCGGACTTCGTTCGCGCTGCTATTCATGGTCGACGATTGTAGCGGTCGTCATTTCCTGGCAGCCGCCTTCGCGGCCTTCTTGAAGTCCCGAACCCGCTGGAGCGACTCCGGATCGGTGACATCGGCCACGGAACGGTATCCCTTGCGGCCGTAATCACCGGTCACCTTGGTCCACCCGCGCGGTTTCACGTCCAGTTGCTTGGCGAGCAGGGCCACGAAGATCTTGGCTTTCTGCTCGCCGAAACCGGGCAGCGCGCGGACACGCCCGAACAGTTCTTCGCCGGTACGGGCAGTGGTCCAGAGGGCGGCGGTGTCGCCGTCGTACTCGTCCACCACCGTTCGGGCGAGCTCCTGGATCCGGCCGGCCATCGACCGCCCGTAGCGGTGGATCGCGGGCGGAGTGGCGCACAATTCGGCGAAGGCCTCCGGGTCGGCGTGGGCGATCGCCACCGGATCGAGGGTGCCGAACCGCTCCAGGATCTTCGCCGGTCCGGCGAACGCCCGTTCCATCGGAAACTGCTGGTCGAGCAGCATGCCCGTCACGAGTGCGAAGGCGTCCGTGGAGAGGAGTGCGTCCGCGACCGGGTCCTGGGCGATCTGGAGGTCAGCCATGCCGCTCATGCTAGTCGCCCGCGGTCATCGGCACGCCGGTCGTCGGCGAACTCCGAGACCCTCTCCGGCGGCGCCCCGGTCGAAGTCCCGGCGCTCGCGGCTCCCGGCTGGCACACTCCCAAGCATGCGTACTGCAGACTGCTCAGCCAGGAGATCGGTTCGGGGAGTACGGCGCCGGGGGAGGGCGGTCGCGGCGGCGGGCGCGAGCGCGGCGGTGCTGGCCGCCGGGTGCGTCGCCGTCCCGCAGGCGCACGCGTCGCCCTACGGCGCCGAGTACGTGCGGTCCATCCGGTGCGACAGCGCCAATCCGTGGCCCGGTGCGCGGCTGCGGATCGTGGTCGATGTATACACGGGCGGCCCGTTTCCGACGGACGGACTGCCGGGGCCGGCCATCACGCTCTCGTCGAACAATCCGGGCGGGGTGGGTCCGGTGCTCGAGCTGACGATGCTCACGACTGTGACCTGGCGCAACCTGTCGACCGGACGGACCGGCACCGTGCGGGTGCCCACCCGCGCGCACGCCGCCGACTGGGACGTCGTGCTCCACCCGGGTCGCGGCGCCGTGCGGTTCACCGTGCATCAGAAGATCGGGGCGATGGCCTTCAACCCGATGGTGAATCCGCAGTACTCGTCGTGCACCGGAACGGCAGTCGCATGACCGCGTCGGAGACCGGGCGCACAGACGTCCCGCTGATGCGAGTCCTCGGAGTCTCGACCGCCGCAGCGGTCGGCGGCTTCCTGTTCGGTTTCGACAGCTCGGTCGTCAACGGTGCGGTGGACGCGATCCAGGGCGAGTTCGAGCTGTCGGACCTGGTCACCGGCGTCGCGGTCGCCATCGCCCTGGTCGGTTGCGCGCTCGGGGCGTGGTTCGCGGGCGGACTCGCCGACCGGTGGGGCCGCAAGAAGGTGATGCTGCTCGGTTCCGCCTTGTTCATCGCCTCGTCGATCGGCGCCGGTCTCACTCAGACGGTGTGGGATCTGATGCTCTGGCGGCTCATCGGGGGTCTGGGCATCGGCATCGCGTCGGTGATCGCTCCCGCGTACATCGCCGAGATCGCGCCCGCCCGGTTCCGCGGCGCGCTCGGTTCGATGCAGCAGCTCGCGATCACGCTGGGCATCTTCGCGGCGCTGCTGTCGGACGCGGTGCTCGCCGACAGTGCCGGCGCCGCCGCCAACACCCTCTGGCTGGACATCGAGGCGTGGCGGTGGATGTTCCTGGTCGGTGTGGTGCCGGCCGTCGTCTACGGCGTGCTGTCGCTGACGATCCCGGAGTCGCCGCGCTATCTGGTGGTCCGCGGACGAGACGGCGAGGCCTCGCGGATTCTCGCTCACGTGACCGGGGAACCCGATCCGGACGGCCGGGTCGCGGAGATCCACCGCACTGTGAAGCTCGAGTCCGCGGCGTCGATGCGCGACCTCGCCGGGCCGGCGTTCGGTCTCCACCCGCTGGTGTGGGTCGGTATCTGGCTCGCCGTGTTCCAGCAGTTCGTGGGCATCAACGCCATCTTCTACTACTCGACCACCCTGTGGCAGTCGGTCGGCTTCTCCGAGTCGGCGTCGTTCGTCACCTCGGTGATCACGGCGGTCATCAACGTGGTGATGACCTTTGTGGCGATCGGCTTCGTGGACCGGGTGGGACGCCGACTGCTGCTGCTCTTCGGCTCCGTGGGCATGTTCGTGGGGCTGGTGCTGGCATCGGTGGCCTTCACGCAGGTCTACGACGCCGTCGACGATTCGGGCGATACGGTCTCGCGGCTCCCGACGAGTTGGGGCGTGCTGGCACTGATCGGCGCGAATCTGTTCGTCATCGCTTTCGCCGCCAGCTGGGGACCGGTGATGTGGGTGATGCTCGGTGAGATGTTCCCCAACCGCTACCGAGCGGTGGCTCTCGGTCTGTGCACCGCAGTGAACTGGCTTTCCAACTTCACCATCTCGCTGCTGTTCCCGGCCGCGATGGGCTGGGTGGGCCCGGCCTTCGTCTACGGCTTCTTCGCGCTGTGCGCCGGGATCTCGTTCTTCTACGTGCGCGCGAAGGTGCCGGAGACGAAGGGCATGGAATTGGAGGAGATGGGCTGACTCAGAACAGTCCGCCGAGGAAATTGTCGACGGCGGCCTGCTCCTGACGCTTGCCCGCCGACTCGTCGCCGGTGAGATACGTGCTCATCTTGACCTTGTTGCTCGAGAGCTGCGCCTGGGTGACGTACCGCAGCGATGCGGGCACCACGACGCTCTCGTCCACCAGGCGCTGGCTCATGAGGATCGGGCGGTTGAAGCCGCGTGCCGGGATCGCGAGCGACTTGCGCAGCGATGATGCGAGCGCGGCGTTCGACGCGAGCGGCTTCGAGACCAGGTCGGCCAGCTGCGTGCCGCCGATCTCTTTGATCAGCGCCGAAGTGCACAGCTTCTGAGCCTTCTGGACCAGGGCTTCGCCGCGCGGGGTGAGGATCGTGCCCAGGTCCTCGGTGCTCTGAGAAGCCAGGGTGTAGAGGACGTCGGCCACCACGGCCGTCGGTACCGCCGAGGACGACGGACTCAGGCCGGCGACCACGTCGTCGTAGCCGGCCGGAATGCTGGTCGCGGCGGCGCCGCGGAAGTCGAGCTCACCGGTCTGCCACGCGGTCGCGTTGCGGGCCAGCGACGTGGCGGCTGCGGCGCCCTGCGTGGAGCCGACCACCGCCCACTTCGGCGACAGCGAGGACGAGCCCACGTCGGCTCCGGCACGGACCGCGTCGACGATGTTGTGCGCGGTCGCGTCGACGTCGGAGTACTGCGGTGAACCCGGCGCGCCGACGGCCGCGTAGTCGGGGGCGATGACGGCGTAGCCGCGACCGAGCAGATGGCTGAGCGTCGAGCGGTCGTCGGCATCGCGCTTGGCCGACGGGGCACATGAATCGTTCCAGCCGTCGGAGCCGTGGGCCCAGACGACGACCGGCCAGCCGGCCGCCGGCGCCTTGCCCCGGGGCTCGAGCAGCACAGCCGTGGACAGATGCAGACGCTCGTCGGCGCCGATGGACCAGTAGCTGTACTGCTGGCCGGCGGCGGCACCCGGCACCAGCGCCCGGCCGTCGATGGTCCGGTTGGCGAACACCGATCCCGCGGTCTGGCCGCCGGTGGGGGCCGGGGCGTCCTCCGGATCGGCGACGGCGAGTGCGCCGGTGACGCCGCCGACCGTCAGCGCGGCTGCCGCGGCGGTCACGACGAGGGTGCGGGCGAGCCGCTTCCGGGCGGTGATCATTATTCGGTCCTTTACGACGGGCCGCCGGGCTGCGGCGGAGTGAGAGAGTGCCGGTGCGGCCGGCACAGTAGGGATCGGCGTCAGTCCTGAACTGGTCAGTTCTGGACTGTGCCGAGCGCGGGCAGGAAGAAGCAGGTGCGGCCGGCGGTGGTCGTGGTGCCGAAGACCGCCGAGAGGATGTGGCCCTTACCGGTGTCGACGCGGGCCAGACGGACGCCGTGGAAGTTCTCGGTGTCGGTGAGCAACTGCTTGAGCGGTCCGGCGGACGCCGCCTCCGACAGCGGCTTCAGATCGGCCAGGCCGCCCTTCATCGTGGTGGTGTTGAACCACGCGACGCGGAACTGGTCCGAGTCGGGCTTGCCGGGCGGCACCAGTGCGAAGGCCGTCTGATCCTCACCGATCGCCGTCAGCAGTTCCTTGCTGTCGGCGGGCAACAGCGAGGTGAGCGCAGTGAGCACCCCGGTGCGGTCGGCGGCGACGGTGGGCCACGGGCCGGGTGCCGCCAGAACCGGGGCGGTGGTGAGTCCGAGCGGGTTGTCGGGGGTGGGCTCGGCGCACAGCGGAGCCACGGCGGGGGACAGCAGGGACGTTCCGGTGACCTTCTGCAGCACGGTCAGCACGTCGGCAGCGGGAGCCGGTGCGGGCGCCGCGGGGACGGTGGCTGCGACCGGGGCGGGCGTCTGCGGGTCGCTCTGTCCGAGCTTGCCCAGACCGAGCTTCTCGAGGCCGGCGCCGTCGAGACCGATGCCGTTGAGAACACTCGCGCTGTCCAGGTACTTCGACAGATCCAGCCGGCCGTCGGAGGAGAGGATGGCGGTGATCGCCTCGACGGCCTTCTCGTCGCCGCCGGTGGCCTTGAGCTTGCGCAGGAGATCGGCGAGCGCGGCGTCGCCCGGAATCGTCGGCAGGGTGCGCACCTGATCGGCCTGCGGTGCGGCCGTCTGCGGTGCGGTGGAGTCGGGTGCCGACGGTGCCGTGGAGTCGGGGACTGTGCTCTGCGGGGCGCTCGTCTCGGGGACGGCGGTGCCCGGAGTGCTCGCCTCGGGCGACGGTGCCGCCGGATCGGCCCCGGCGGCGGCCGGCACAGCGAGTGCTGCGGCGGCGACTGCGAGCCCGGCGATGCCGAACCGCATCGATCGGTACGTGCGTGGACTCACTGGCTTACCTCCACAACTGCGCAACGGCCACGGCGGCCGTGACCGCTGTGGCTGATGTGACTAAAGTTTCTTAAGTTAATAATGAGAATCAACCGCTGGATTTCTCAAGGAGCGAGTCCGAGTCGTTACCTGGATGCGACCCTTTGGAGATGTCGGAGCCGTTGCGCCACAAAGCTTTTCGTTGCCATAGCGATGTCCGTCACAAGTTGCGGCGGCGCCCCTGAAACCGATCAGAGCCCCGGACCTCCGATGGTCCAGGGCTCTGATCGAACTCGGGTCGAGGGGCTCAGATGATCGCGGTGCCGATCGTCGGAGCGATCATGCATGAGACGTTCTTGCCCTTGATCTTCGTCGTCACGGTTCCGTAGATCGTCGACACGATCCGGCCGCGGCCGGTGTTGGCGATGCCGGTGAACGTGCCGGGGCCCTTGGTGGCGTTGATCTTCGGATTGGGCAGCAGCGCCTGCTGTCCGGTGCGGCCGTTGTCGATGTTGAGCCAGGTGACGAAGAGCTTCTGTGCCGACTTCACCGCGGGTCCGGTGCCGAGGCTGGTGTAGACGTAGCCGGCCTGGCCGCGCTTCGGGCCGGGTGCCGGTGCGGCCTGCGGTCCGGCCGTCACCAGGGCCATGCCGACCGAATTGCCGCCGCCGGGCATGCAGCCGAAGCCCAGGGTCGGATACAGGAACTGCTGGATCCGCGGCTTGCCGGGGCCGGTGGGGATGTCGGGCGCGTCGCTCTTCTTCTTCTCGGCCGCGGGGGTCGCCTCGAGCGACAGGGTCTTCGCGGCCTCCTTGGCCCCGGGCTCGCCCAGGAAATCGATCAGCGAGCGCCAGACGTCCTGCGCCTCGGCGGGTACGGCCGGGTTGTCGGCCAGCTTGCGGACCTGGGTCAGGAGCTCGGTGTTGACCTTGCCGTCGGAGTCGCGGGTGGCGGCGGAGCCGATCAGGGCCGGAGTCAGTGCCCCGAGGGATTCGAGGACCTTGGGCTCCACGGTGGGCGCGTGAGCGGCGTCCGGGATCGGAAGCTCCTGCTGCGCGGCCGGAGCGTCCTTCGCGGGCTCGGCCGATGCGGTCGACGGGACGAGCAGAGCGGGGGCGATGACTGCTGCCGCAGCGACGGCTGCGGCGGTGCGGCGGGAGCGCGCGAGTCGCACGGCTGAATCCTCTTCGGTCGACGAACAGTTGTCTAGTGAGGCGAGTGTAGCCACAATCCCATGAAACTACTGAGACGTGTGTGAAAATTGTTACACAAGAGGTTAGAGGGATTTCGACTGCGGATGCCCTCCGAATGCGGATACGCACCGTCAACTGGTTAGATTCGCCTCAGGTGAGCAACAACTGGCCCGCAGGCGAAATCTGGGGGCTTCTCTATCGAGGGGACGTGGGTTAGCAGATGGCCTTCTTCGGCAACGCGCGCTTCGGCAGCGCGCGGCGCAACCGCGCTGTCGTCGCGGCGGCACTGGCAGCCGTGCTGGTGGCGACGTCGGCGTGCACCTCCGGATCGGGTGGTGCCGACGAGGTGACGTTGTTGACGCACGACTCGTTCGAACTGCCGCAGAACCTGATCGACCGGTTCGAGAAGCAGACCGGTACCGAACTCAAGATCGTGCGTTCGGGCGATGCCGGGCAGCTCTCCTCAGTGGTGTCGCTGACCCCGGGATCGCCCAAGGGCGACGCCGTGTTCGGTATCGACAACACCTTCGCGGCCCGGCCGATCGAAGCCAAGGCGCTCGACCCCTACACTTCGCCCGCCGCGGTCGACGGCTCGGCGAAGTACGACATTCAGGGCGCGCCCGGGCAACTCACCGCCGTCGACCGGGGAGACGTGTGCCTGAACGTCGACGATGCCTGGTTCGACAAGCACGGCATCGAGGCGCCCACGTCTCTCGAGCAGCTCACGCAGCCCCGGTACCGGGACATGGCGGCCCTCCTCGACCCGTCGACGTCGTCGCCCGGGATGGGCTTCCTGCTCACCACGATCGGGCGGTTCAAGGGCGGAGTGGACGATTACTGGCGCGGCTTGGTCGACAACGGCGCCCAGATCGTCTCCGGATGGGAAGTGGCCTACAACCAGTTGTTCAGCGCCGGCGCCGGGCACGGCGACAAGCCGATCGTGGTGTCGTACGCGTCGAGTCCGGCCGCCACGCCGGGTACCAGCGCACTGCTGAACGCGTGCTTCGCGCAGGTGGAGTACATCGGCGTCCTGCGCGGTGCGGCGAACACCGCGGGTGCGCGCAAGCTCGTGGACTTCATGCTGACCCCGGAGGTGCAGGCCGCGCTGCCCACGGCCATGTACGTCTATCCGGTGCAGAAAGACATCCCGCTGCCCGCCGACTGGCGGCAGCGTGCGCCGATGCCCGCGTGGACCGTCACGATGTCGCCGGAGTACATCGACGCACACCGTGAACAGTGGCTGAACGAGTGGCGCGCCACGGTCAAGCGCTGACCGTGTCCGTGCCGGCGCGCCGGACCCCGGCGCCGATTCGCCGCACGTCGACGGCCGCTCGGGTCGCGACGGTCGTGCCCGCGGCGTTCATCGTGGTCATGTTCGTATGGCCGCTGGTCACCCTGGCCCGGCGGGCGGTGGCCGATGACGACGGTGCGGGCTTCTGGCAGCTGATCGACCGTACGGGTGGCTGGCATCTGCTGGCGGTCACCCTCGCCCAGGCGGCGGCGTCGGCGGTCCTGACAGTGCTGATCGCGGCGCCGATCGTGTGGCTCATGGCCACCGTGGACCTGCCGGGCACGGCGATCCTCCGGGTGATCGTGACGGTCCCGTTCGTCCTGCCGACCGTGGTGGTGGGGGTGGCCTTCCGGGCGCTGCTGACCGGGCCGCTCGGCTTCCTCGGCGTCACCGACGGGTGGGCGGCGATCCTGCCCGCCCACATCTTCCTCAACGTGGCGGTCGTCGTCCGTGTCGTCAGCGCCGCCTGGCAGCAGATCGACCCGAGGACCGTCGAGGCCGCGCGAACCCTGGGCGCGACCGCGCCGCGGGCCTTCTGGGACGTGGTGGTTCCGCGGATCGCGCCCGCGCTGGCCTCGGCCGCGGCGCTGGTCTTCCTGTTCTGCTCCACCAGCTTCGGTGTCGTGGTGGTCCTCGGCGGCGGCACCGCCCGGACACTGGAGACGGAGATCTACCAGCAGGCGATCGGGTACTTCCGCATCCCGGAGGCGGTGGCGCTCTCCCTCCTGCAGATCGTGGTGGTCGCCTGCGCGCTGCTGCTGACCCGAGCGGTCGGCGGATCGTCCACCGTGGGCGCCGGTACGGCTCCGGCCGCAGGCCACCGGCGACGGCCCCGCGGGCTCCGCCTGCCGGCGGCCCTCCTCGCACTCGCGTGGACCGCCCTGTGGCTTCTGCTGCCCCTGGCGGCGCTGGTGCTCTCGTCGCTGCGCCCCGCGGGTGCCTGGACCCTCGACGGCTACCGCGGCCTGACCGATGGGTCCTACGGCGACTCGGCGCTGTCGGCGATGCGCTACTCCGTCACGAGCGCCGGGGGAGCGACCCTGTTGGCGGTGGTGGGCGGGCTGCTGATCGCGGTCCCGGTGACCCGCGGAGGGGGCCTGCCCGCCCGCTTCACGGCGCTGCTGGCCGTACTGCCGCTCGGTGTGAGCGCGGTGACCCTCGGATTCGGCTATCTGCTGGTGATCGGCACCCTGCCCGTTCAGGTGGCGCAGTCGCCGCTGGTGATCCCGGCCGTGCAGGCGCTGCTGGCGGTGCCGGTGGTGGCGGGGATCATGATTCCCGCGCTCTCCCAGGTGCCCGAACGGCTCCGCGACGCCGCGCGCACGCTCGGAGCACGGCCGTGGCGGGTGCTCCTGTCGGTGGATCTGCGTCTCACGGCGCGGGCGCTGTGCGCCGCGGCCGGTTTCGCCTTCGTGATGGCGATCGGCGAGTTCGGTGCCACCACCTTCCTCGCCCGCGCCGACACCACCACCCTGCCGGTGCTCATCGGATCGCTCATGAGCCGCCCCGGAACCGCGAACCTCGCCACGGCGATGGCCGCATCGGTGCTGCTGGTGGCGGTCAGTGCCGCGGTGATCGCGGCGATAGAGGCCATCGTCGGGACGCGCTCACGCACGGACGGAGAGGGATAGATGCTGACTGTGGAGGGAGCGACCGTCCGGTACGGGCGATTCGAGGCGCTGGCCGGTGTGCAGTGGTCCGTGGGCACCGGAGAGTCCACGGTGACCGCTCTCCTCGGTCCCTCGGGCTGCGGCAAGTCGACGTTGCTGCGCGCGGTGGCCGGCCTCGAACCGCTGGCAGCCGGATCGATCTGCTGGGACGGTGTCGATCTGGCGACGACGGCACCGCATCGCCGCGACTTCGGCGTCGTCTTTCAGGACGGTCAACTGTTCCCCGGCCGTACGGTGGCGCAGAACATCGCCTACGGTCTCGCTCGGCGCCATGTCCGCGGCCGCGCCGCGGCCGATCGGGTCGCGGAGATGCTGAGGCTGGTGCAACTCGACGGATTCGGCGATCGGCCGGTGTCGGCGCTCTCCGGCGGTCAGGCGCAGCGGGTGGCGCTGGCGCGGGCGCTGGCCCCGCGACCGCGGCTGCTGCTGCTCGACGAGCCGCTGGCCGCGCTCGACTCGCAACTCCGCGAATCCCTCGCCGAAGCGATCGGCGACATCGTGCGCCGCGCGGGCACACCGACGGTCCTCGTGACACACGACCACCGCGAGGCGGCGCTGGTGGCCGACACCGTGTCGGTGATGCGCGACGGCGACATCGTCCAGACCGACACGGCGTCGCGGCTGTGGCGCCGGCCGGTGGACGAAGAGACCGCGCGGTTCCTCGGCGCCCGGGCCAGCGTCCCGGGCACCGTCCGGGACGGTGTTCTGACGACCGCGCTCGGCGACGCGAGGCTGACCGGCAGCGCGGACTTCGGCGAACTGCGAGACGGCCCCTGCACGGTGGCTCTGCGTCCGGAGGCCGTCAGCGTCCGACCGGATCCGGAGGGCGATGCGGTGGTGGAGCATGCGGCCGCGCTGGTCGCCGGATGGCGCGTCCGCATCCGGATGGGCGACGAGGTCTTCGAGTGCGTCGGCGATCGGCCGGTGCGCCCGGGAGTGCGGGTACGGCCGACCCTGGAGCCCGGCGCGGTGGCGGTGATCGGACGATGACCGGCGATGTCCTGGTGGTCGCGGGCGCGGTCCTCCACCGATCGCGGGTGCTCCTGGCGCAGCGTGACTATCCGGCCGAGGTGGCCGGTCTCTGGGAGCTGCCGGGCGGCAAGGTGGAATCGGGCGAGACGCCCACGCAGGCGCTCATTCGTGAACTGTGTGAGGAACTCGACGTTCGGGTTTCTGTCGGGGCGCCGCTGGCCGACGTCGTGACACCGCGCGAGGGGCTGAAGTTGGTCGCGCACCGTGCCCGGATCGTCTCCGGGACACCGCGCGCGGTGGAGCATCGCGCCATCGCGTGGGTCGACGCGCAGCGGCTGGCGGAGCTGGACCGCAATAGTCAGATCGTGCCCAATGACATCGGCTGGATCCGGGAACTCACCGCAGAACTGCAGGTCAGGCCGCTCTAGCCTTCTTGAGTGCCTTGTTGGCCTGCTTCTTCGACAGGTGATCGCAGTCGATCTTCTTCATCCGATGGATGACGACCGGGCAACGGAGGCAGCGCGTCGATTTCTTGCAGCACTTCTTCTTCGGCTTGAGCTGCGCCACCTTCGCCGGCGAGGTCTTTCCCATAGCAAGACTTTAGCGCAGCCTAACCATATTCACGCAAGCTCTCGTCGCGACCTCGGCTGAGGTTGCCGTACCCTTAACGGGTTGATCTGGCGCGGCCGAACAGGAGTCGCTCCGCAGATCGAGTGACCGGCTCCGCCATCGGCCGCCGGATACCGCACCTGAACAGATACGAAAGAGACCTTAGTGAGCGCAGTCACCAACTTCCGCAATGTCGCGATCGTGGCGCACGTCGACCACGGCAAGACCACACTGGTCGACGCGATGCTGCGTCAGTCCGGAGTGTTCGGCGAACGTGCCGAACTGGTGGACCGCGTCATGGACTCCGGCGACCTGGAGCGCGAGAAGGGCATCACCATTCTCGCCAAGAACACCGCCGTGCACCGTCGTCAGCCCGACGGCAGCGAGTACGTCATCAACGTCATCGACACCCCCGGTCACGCCGACTTCGGCGGCGAGGTGGAACGCGCGCTCTCGATGGTCGACGGCGTGGTGCTGCTGGTGGACGCCTCCGAGGGGCCGCTGCCGCAGACGCGTTTCGTCCTGCGCAAGGCGCTCGCGGCGTCGCTGCCGGTGATCCTGGTGGTCAACAAGACCGACCGACCCGACGCCCGGATCGGTGAGATCGTCAGCGAATCGCAGGACCTGCTCCTCGACCTCGCCTCCGACCTCGACGACGAGGCCGCTGAGGCCGCGGAGCTGGCGCTGGACCTGCCGGTGCTGTTCGCATCGGGCCGCGCGGGTGTGGCGAGCACCGACATGCCGGAGAACGGCACCGTTCCGGCGGGAGACAACCTCGACCCGCTGTTCGACGTCCTGATCAACAACGTCCCGGCGCCGAAGGGCGACCAGGACGCTCCGCTGCAGGCGCATGTCACCAACCTCGACGCATCGCCGTTCCTCGGTCGTCTCGGCCTGGTCCGCATCCACAACGGCACCCTCCGCAAGGGTCAGCAGGTGGCCTGGATGCGTGAGGTCGACGGCGAGCAGGTCGTCGAGCGCGCCAAGATCACCGAGCTGCTGGTGACTCTCGGCGTCGACCGCGCACCGGCCGAGGAAGCCGTGGCCGGCGACATCGTCGCCGTCGCGGGCATGTCGGAGATCATGATCGGCGACACTCTCGCCGACCCCGAGAACCCGGTCGCACTGCCGCGCATCACCGTCGACGAGCCCGCCATCTCGGCGATCGTCGGCACCAACACCTCGCCGCTCGCCGGCCGCGTCAAGGGGCACAAGCTGACCGCCCGCATGGTCAAGGACCGCCTCGACTCGGAGCTGATCGGCAACGTCTCGCTGCGCGTGCAGGACATCGGCCGCCCCGACGCCTGGGAGGTCCAGGGCCGTGGTGAGCTGGCGCTCGCGATCCTCGTCGAGCAGATGCGCCGTGAGGGCTTCGAATTGACCGTCGGCAAGCCGCAGGTGGTCACCCGCAAGGTCGACGGCAAGACATACGAGCCCTTCGAGCACCTCACGATCGACGTCCCCGAGGAGTACCTCGGCGCGGTTACGCAGCTGCTCGCCGCACGCAAGGGCCGGATGGACCAGATGAACAACCACGGCAGCGGCTGGGTCCGCATGGAGTTCGTGGTCCCGTCTCGCGGTCTGATCGGGTTCCGCACCGACTTCCTGACCGAGACCCGCGGCACCGGCATCGCCAATGCCGTCTTCCACGAGTACGCGCCGTGGGCCGGCGAGATCCGCGCCCGCCACACGGGTTCGTTGGTCTCCGACCGTGCGGGCACCGTGACCCCGTTCGCGATGATTCAGCTCGCCGACCGCGGCACCTTCTTCGTCGATCCCGGCGACGACACCTACGAGGGCCACGTCGTGGGAATCAACCCGCGACTGGAGGATCTCGACATCAACGTCACCCGTGAGAAGAAGCTCACCAACATGCGGCAGTCGTCGGCCGATGTCATGGAGACCCTGGCCAAGCCGATGCAGCTCGACCTCGAAGGCGCCATGGAGTTCTGTGCGGCCGACGAGTGCGTCGAGGTGACGCCCGAGGTGTGCCGGGTGCGTAAGGTCAACCTCGATGCATCGACCCGCGCGCGTGAGCGTTCGCGTGCCAAGGCGCGCGACGCGAACGCCTGAGGGGCCTGACGCCGGACCGTCGACTGGAGGAGCGAGAGGGAGTGCGGATGAGGACCGTGCGGACGCGCATCACCGCGATCGCAGTGACGGGGCTGATCGGCCTCTCAGCGACCGCGTGCATGGCGGATCCGCCGCCGCCGGTGCGGGAGACGCTGCCGACGCACACTCCGAACGAGTACCCCGACGAACGCACCGTCACGGTCGCGACCGACAGCATCGGTTCGGGTTTCAATCCGCATCTCGGAGCCGACCAGGGAACGGTCACCACGGCGATCGCCGCGATGACCCTCCCGAGTCCGTTCGTTCCGGTGAACACCCAGGACGGCGTCCAGTGGCGGATGAACGACGCACTGCTGACCTCCGCCGAGGTCACCTCGTACGACCCGTTCACCGTCGAGTACAAGATCGTCAACGACGCCCAGTGGTCCGACGGGCTGCCGGTGACGGGCGACGACTTCCACTATCTGTGGGAGCAGATGTCCCGGCAGCCCAACGTGATCGGCCCGGCGGGCTACCGCGCTATCTCGGATGTGCAGACCTCCGGCGGCGGCAAAGTCGTCACCGTGACCTTCAACAACGCCTACCCCGCGTGGCGCGAGCTCTTCGACAATCTGCTGCCGAGCCACACGCTGCGGTCGGACCCGACCGGCTTCCAGGTCGGCATGGACAAGGGAAAGCCCGTCACGGCGGGCCCGTTCCAGATCTATTCGATCGACCGGGCCCGCGACGAGGTCCGGCTGATCCGCAACGACCGCTACTGGCGCAAGCCGCCGGAGGTGGACCAGGTGGTCCTCCGCAAGGCGGGCACGCCGCAGCAGATGGCGCAGACCATCCGCAACGGCGACTCCACTCTCGCGGCGCTGCCGAGCGGAGCGGCGTCGGCGGCCGAGCTGGGCGCCATCCCCGGGGTGGTCAGCAGCCGGCTGCCGACCACGAGGGCGCTCGCGGTGAATGCGAATTCGCGGTCGGAGACCATGCGCTCGCAGCAGGTCCGCAAGGCGGTCCTCGGGATGCTCGACGGACGGCTGATCACCGCCGCGGCGGCGGGGGAGACGGTGGTGACACCGTTCGCGAACACCGTGTACGCGCCGTCCGATCCCGGGTACACCCCGGTGGAGAGGCCACGGCCGACGCAGGATGAGGTCCTCGCCCTGCTCGCATCGGCCGGCTACCGACCGGGCGTGCCCACGCCGCGTCCGGCACCCGCTGATCCGTCGGCGTCGAGCACCGCGTCGCCGACCACCCCGGCTGCTCCCGCACCCGCCGACGTCCCGGGACTGCCCTACGGTGTCTCGCCGATTCAATCGAACGGAACCGACCTCGTGGTGCGGATCGGCGCCACCAACACCGACCAGCGCACGATGTCGGCGGCGGAGACGATGGCCGATCAGCTTCGGTCCCGGGGAGTGCGGGCCAGCGTGATCGGGATGTCGAACACCGAGCTGTACGGGCAGGCGCTCACGTCCGGCCGCGTCGATCTCGTCGTCGGATGGACCGGTGTCGGCGGCAGTCCGGCCACCGAGCTCGCCTCGCAGGTGGCCTGCCAGGCTCCGCCCAAGGGCACCGAGGCCGGTGCGCACACGGTGGAGCCCGAGCACGATCAAGCGGCCGACGAGACGGTGCTGCCGACGGTGCCCTCCGGTGCGCCGAGCAGCACTGCGAAGCCGGAGGCCAACGTCTCCGCCGACGAGAGCTACACCGGGAACATCTCCGGGCTGTGCGATCCGACGTTGATCGCGCTGGCCGACGCCGCGATGAGCTCCGAGGACCCGGCACCTCAGCTTCAGGAGGCCGAGGGGCTGCTCGCCGATCAGGCGGTGTACCTGCCGATCTTCCAGGACACGATGTTCTCCGCCGTCACCGACCGCATCTCGGGCGTCTCGCTGGACGGCCCGATGCAACTCGGTGTCTTCGGCGGAGCCGACGGATGGGTGATTCAGTGACCGAACGGGCTCGTCTGCTGCTGCTGCACGCACATCCGGACGACGAGACCATCATGACCGGGGGAGTGATCGCGACGTATCTGGCGCGCGGCGTCGACGTCCGGGTGCTCACCTTCACCCTCGGCGAGGAGGGCGAGGTGATCGGGTCGCAGTGGGCCCAACTGGTCGCTGACGGCGGCGCCGATCAGCTCGGCGGCTACCGGATCGGCGAGTTGCGAGCAGCACTGGCCGAACTCACCCCGCCCGGCGTCGTGGCGCCCCCACCGCGGTTCCTCGGCGGCGCCGGGCGCTGGCGCGACTCCGGCATGGCCGGGACGCCCTCCGCGGAGCATCCGCGGGCGCTGTTCCAGGCCTCCCTCGACGAACTCGCCGGCCAGCTGGCCGACGAACTGGTCGCGTTCGCACCGCAGGTGATCGTCACGTACGACGCCGCGGGGACCTACGGGCACCCCGACCACAAGCGGGTGCACGAGGTGTCCGCGGCCGCGATCCCCGTCGCGGAGTCGAGGCTGGGACGGCCGTTCAAGGTCTACGAGTCAGTGACGCAGCGGTCGGAGCTGGAACGCGGTCTGGCCGCCGTCAGCGAGGTCCCGGCCGGCTGGCGGATGCCCGAGCCCGGCGAATTGCCGAGCTACCCGGACGATCAGGTGACCGCCGCCGTCGACGTCCGCGAGGTGCTCCCGCGCAAGGTGCGTGCCCTCGCGGCTCATGCGACGCAGGTGAGTGTGGCGCGCTCGCGCACCGAGTACGCGCTCAGCAACAACATCGTGTCGCCGGTGCTGCCGACGGAGCACTTCATCCGCGTCGACGCGGGCCGAGTGGCTGGACGGATCGAGACCGACCTCTTCGAGGGAGTGGCGCTGTGACCATCGGAGATCGCCTGGAACTGGCCGTGCTCACGGTCAGCGGCTTCCTGCTCGGCATCCTCACCGCGGCCTTTCTGCTGATCCGGATCGGCGCCTGGCCCTTCCCGGTCACCGCGCTGATCGCCGGCGTCGCGAATGTGCTGATCCTTCGCCTCGCCGAGTCGTACACCAAGTCGGCGTGGCAGTACGCACCGCTGATCGCGTGGACCTTCGTCACCGCGATGGCGATGCTCCCGGTGTTCGGCAACGGCTCGTTGATCGGCGACTGGCGCCTGCTGCTGCTCCTCGCGTGCGGGCTGGCGGTGCCTGCCTTCTACGCCTCGACGTCGCGGGTCCGGAATCTATCCCAGTCCTGATCCGGCCCAGTCCTGATCCGGCCCAGTGCTGATCCGGCCCAGTCTTGATCCGCTCCGGAGCCGAGCCGGTGCCCCGTTGGACGGCGGCCGCCGGGGTCGCCGAATGCGACGTGGTTAACATCGGAGAAGTGACCACATCTTCCAGCGGATCCACGGGCGCCGGACAGACGCCCCCGGCGTCGGCCATGCGTCGTGCCCTGCGCCGCGCACGTGACGGCTCGGTGCTCAACGTCGATGAGGCCGCGGTCCTGCTGGCGGCCAGGGGCTCCGACCTCGACGCACTCTGCGAGGCGGCTGGCCGCGTGCGGGACGCGGGTCTGGACGCCGACGGCCGCAGCGGCCAGATCAGCTACTCGCGCAAGGTCTTCATCCCGGTGACGCACCTGTGCCGCGATCGCTGCCATTACTGCACCTTCGTCACCGTGCCGGGAAAGCTGGCCCGCGAGGGCCGCGGCGCCTACATGGAGATCGACGAGATCGTCGAGGTGGCGCGCCGCGGCGCCGAGCTCGGCTGCAAAGAGGCGCTGTTCACCCTCGGCGACCGGCCGGAGGATCGATGGCCGGAGGCCGCCGCCTGGCTGGACGAACGCGGTTACGACTCCACTCTCGACTACGTCCGCGCGGCGGCGATCCGGGTGCTCGAGGAGACCGGGCTGCTGCCTCATCTGAATCCCGGCGTGATGAGCTGGGAGGAGATCAACCGGCTCAAGCCGGTGGCGCCGTCGATGGGCATGATGCTCGAGACCACTGCGCGCCGACTGTTCACCGACAAGGGCGAATGCCACTACGGCAGCCCGGACAAGGATCCCGAGGTCCGGCTGCGGGTCCTGACCGACGCGGGCCGCCTCTCGGTCCCGTTCACCACCGGCATCCTGGTCGGGATCGGTGAGAACCTCACCGAGCGCGCCGAGTCGATCTTCGCGATCCGGAAATCGCACAAGGCATTCGGACACATCCAGGAAGTGATCGTCCAGAACTTCCGCGCCAAGGCCGATACGGCGATGCGCGGGGTACCGGACGCGGAGATGTCGGAGTTCCTGGCCGCCGTGGCCGTCGCCCGTCTCGTTCTCGGGCCGGGAATGCGGATTCAGGCGCCGCCCAACCTGGTGTCGGCCGACGAGTGCCGGGCACTCGTGGCCGCCGGTGTGGACGATTGGGGCGGCGTCTCGCCGCTCACCCCCGATCACGTGAATCCGGAGCGACCGTGGCCGAACTTGGACACCCTCGCCGAGATCACGGCGTCCACCGGATACCGGTTGGTGGAGCGGATCGCCGCGCAACCGAAGTACGTCAAGGCCTCGAACCCCTGGATCGATCCCCGGATCGGACGGCATGTCGCCGCCCTCGCGGATCCGGTCACCGGTCTCGCGGCCGATGTGAAACCGGTCGGGCTGCCGTGGCAGGAGCCGGACGACGACTGGGACTCGTCGGGTCGCATCGACCTCAACTCGGCGATCGACGTCGACGGCCGCAACACCGACACCCGCAGCGACATCGACAACGCGTTCGGCGACTGGGACACCATTCGCGAGCAGGTGCTGGCGCTGGGCGGAGGGACCGGGGCGCCCGAGCACTTGGCGTCCGACGTGGCGGCGGCGCTGCGCCGGGCCGAGAACGATCCTGCCGGACTGTCGGACGACGACTACCTCGCGCTCGCCGAAGCCGACGGTCCGGGACTCGACGCGCTGACCGCTCTGGCCGACGCCATCCGCGCGGACGTGGTCGGAGACGATGTCACCTACGTCGTGAACCGGAACATCAACTTCACCAACATCTGCTACACCGGCTGCCGGTTCTGCGCTTTCGCCCAGCGTAAGGGCGACGCGGACGCCTTCACCCTCTCGACCGCAGAGGTGGCCGACCGCGCCTGGGAGGCGCACGTGGAGGGGGCCACCGAGATCTGCATGCAGGGCGGCATCGATCCGGAGCTGCCGGTCAGCGGGTATGCCGACCTGGTGCGCGCGATCAAGGACCGCGTGCCCGGGATGCACGTACACGCGTTCAGTCCCATGGAGATCGTCAACGGCGCCTCGCGCGGCGGCGAGTCGATCCGCGACTGGCTCTCGGCGCTCAAAGAGGCCGGTCTCGGCTCGATCCCCGGCACCGCGGCCGAGATCCTCGACGACGAGGTCCGCTGGGTGCTGACCAAGGGCAAGCTCCCGACCGCATCCTGGATCGAAGTGATCACCACCGCGCACGAGCTCGGCATCCCGTCGAGTTCGACGATGATGTACGGCCACGTCGACTCTCCGCGCCACTGGGTCGGCCACCTCAACACCTTGCGCGGTATCCAGGACCGCACCGGCGGATTCACCGAGTTCGTCCCGCTGCCGTTCGTGCACCAGTCGTCGCCGCTGTATCTCGCGGGCGCGTCGCGTCCGGGGCCGACGCGGCGGGAGAACCGTGCGGTCCATGCCCTCGCGCGGCTGATGCTGCACGGCCGGATCGACCACGTGCAGACCAGTTGGGTCAAACTCGGTATCGAGGGGACCCGCGTGATGCTCCGCGGCGGTGCCGACGATCTCGGCGGCACGTTGATGGAGGAGACCATCTCGCGTATGGCGGGCAGCCAGCACGGTTCGGCGAAGACGGTCGCCGAACTCCACGAGATCGTCACCGGGATCGGTCGCCGCCCGCGGCAGCGGACGACGGAGTACGGACAGGTGTCCGCGCCGCTGCTGGGAGTCGGACTGGCCTGAGCCGTCCCCGGATCGTCAGCGACGCCCGAACAGTCGTGCCAGCAGTCCCGGCTCGTCCGGGTGGCCCGGACAGCGCTGAGATGCGGGCACACCGCGCATGACGTGGTCGACATGGCGGCCGCAGCCCTTCCACGTCGTCTTTCCGCAGGTCTTGCAGGTCGCGCGCTGGCACATGGTGATACTCCTGGGTTCGGTTCGGATGTGGTGGGTGTCTCGTGAGGCCGGTCAGGCGCTCTGGCTCGCCCGCAGGGTGAGCAGGCCGCCCGACAGGTTCGCGGCCGGCAGGCCCGCGGCGCGCAGCACGCGGTACGCGAGATACGACCGCATGCCGCTGGCACAGAGCACCCTGATCGGCCGTCCGGCAGCGGTCGCACGGATCTCGTCGAGACGCTCTCGGACTTGCGTGTGCGGGATGCACAGTGCGCCCGGAACGGGATCCTCGGACTGCTCGTCGGCTCCGCGGACATCGAGCAGCAGGTGGCCCGGTTCGTCGATCTGGTCGGCGTACCACAGCTCCAGGGAGCCGTTCACGACGTTCTCGGCGATCATTCCCGCGAGGTTCACCGGATCCTTCGCCGAGCCGAAGGGCGGCGCGTACGCGAGGTCGAGGTCGATCAGGTCGGGACCGGTGAGCCGGGTGCGGATGGCGGTCGCGAGCACGTCGATGCGCTTGTCGACGCCGTCGGCACCCACCGCCTGAGCGCCCAGGATGAGGCCGTCGTCGGACCGGATGTGCATCAGCAGGTGAATCTGTTCGGCGCCGGGGAAGTAGCCGGCGTGGCTTCCCGGATGGAGGTGGACCGTGCGGTAGTCGATGCCCGACCGGTCGAGTGCCGCGCGATTGGCCCCTGTCATCGCGGCGGTGAGCCGGCCGACGCGGACGATCGCGGTGCCCACCGGCTGGGGAATCGCACGTGCTCGATCGGGGTCGAGGATGTGGTCGGCGACCAGGCGACCCGCACGGTTGGCGGGGCCGGCGAGGGCGACCGGCCGGCGCAGTCCGGTGACGGCGTCGGTGCTCACCGTCGCGTCGCCCACGGCCCAGATGCGGTCCAGATTGGTCCGGCCGTGCTCGTCGACGATGATCGCGCCGCGGTCGCAGGCCACTCCCGCGGTCTCGAAGACCTCGGTGTCGGGGCGGACGCCGACGGACAGCACCACGATGTCGGCGTCGAGCCGGGATCCGTCCGCGAGGACCACGGTGTCGGCCTCGTCGCCGTGTTCGATCGCGGTGGCGCCGATCCCCGCGTGCACGGTGACGCCCATCGCACGGAGTTCGTCGTGCACCCCAGCGGCCAGTTCGCTCTCGAGCGGAGGAAGAACGTGCGATGCCAGTTCCACGACGTCCACGCGCAGCCCGCGCATCCGCAGGCCTTCGGCGGCTTCGAGTCCGATGAACCCGGCGCCGAGGACCACGGCGCGGGCGGCCCCGGACTCCACCTCGTCGCGCATCCGCGCGGCGTCGCCGACGGTACGCAGCGTTTGAACGCGGGGCGAGTCGAGACCCGGCAGCGGAGGCCGCAGGGCTTTCGCGCCGGGGGAGAGGATCAGCGCGTCGTAGTTCCAGACGGTGGTCGTGCCGTTGTGGCGAACCTGCACCGTCCGTTCCCGAGGGTCGAGGCCGATCACCTCGTGCCGGACGCGCACGTCGATGTCCAGGGCACTCTTGAGAGATTCGGGCGTCTGGACCAGGAGGGAGTCCTCGTCCTCGATCTCCCCGCTGACGTAGTACGGGAGGCCGCAGTTGGCGAACGACGGATGATCGCCGCGCTCGAAGACGACGATCTCGGCGTCCTCGTCGCGGCGCCGGGCCCGTGCCGCTGCGCTCATCCCTCCGGCGACGCCGCCGACGATCAGAATTCTCACCGTGCACTCCTTCGTGTCCTGGTACCCCCTGGGGTATGCGGACGATCATACCCCAGGGGGTATGTAATCGGCGGTGGCGACGGTCACGATGGGGCGGTCCTGCGGCGCAAGGGCGGTGGGGTCGCGCTGCAGGTCGCCGGTTTTCATCAGCGTGCGCAAAATTCTGTGCAGGTGACGCGGATGCGGGTGCCGAGTGCCGGGGTCGACGATCGGAGGTGAAGTGCGACAGTGGATACTCTTAGAGTCGACACGATTCCTCTGCGCTCATCAGCCCTGAGTGCGGGGTGGGAAACGTGCAGTGAAGGAGAAGCGTAGTGACGTACATCATCGCTGAGCCCTGCGTCGATGTCCTCGACCGGGCCTGTGTTGAAGAGTGCCCGGTGGATTGCATCTACGAGGGCGGGCGCATGCTCTACATCCAGCCCGACGAGTGCGTCGACTGCGGTGCGTGTGAGCCCGTCTGCCCGGTGGAGGCCATCTTCTACGAAGACGACGTGCCCGACGAATGGGAGCCGTACGTGAGCGCCAACGTCGACTTCTTCGAAGAGCTCGGATCGCCCGGCGGTGCCAGCAAGGTCGGTAAGACCGCGTTCGACCCGGCATTCGTCAAGGCACTGCCGCCGATGGGCGAAGAGGGCTGATCGACCGGTGAGTGCCGCGCCCGGTTCCAGCAGCCTGCCGACCAGTCGTCTGCGGCCGGTGAGTTCCGGTCTGCCCGACTTCCCGTGGGACACCATCGCCGACGCCAAGGCGCTGGCCGGCGCGCACCCCGGGGGCGTCGTCGACCTGTCGGTCGGCACCCCCGTCGATCCCGTCGACCCGGTGATCCGGGAGGCTCTCGCGGCGTCGTCGGAGTTCCCGGGCTATCCGGCGACGGTCGGCACTCGCCGACTCCGCGATGCGGCAGTCGGGGCGCTGAGCCGCCGGTTCGGGATCGCCGGACTCGACGAGTCGTCGATCCTGCCGGTCGTCGGCACCAAAGAGGTGATCGCCGGGCTGCCGTCCCAGATCGGTGTCCCCGCCGGTGAACTGGTGGTGATCCCCGAGGTCGCGTACCCGACTTACGAAGTGGGTGCGCTGCTGGCCGGCGCCGAGGTGCTGCGGGCCGACACGGTGGAGGCGATCGGCGATCGCGAACCCGCGCTGATCTACCTGAACAGTCCGTCGAACCCGACCGGGCGCGTGCAGAGCGCACCGGAGCTGCGAGCCGTGGTCGACTGGGCGCGCGAGCACGGCGCGGTGGTGGTGTCCGACGAGTGCTACCTCGGTCTCACGTGGGAGGGCTCGGCGTATTCGGTGCTGCATCCCGAGGTGTGCGGCGGCGACCACCGCGGGCTCCTCGCGGTGCACTCACTGTCGAAGGTCTCCAACCTGGCGTCGTACCGGGCGGGCTTCCTCGCCGGTGATCGCGACCTGATCGCCGAACTCCTCGCGGTGCGCAAGCATGCCGGCATGATCGTGCCGTTCCCGATCCAGGGAGCCACGGTCGCGGCGCTGAACGACGATACGCACGTCGAGGCCCAGCGTGAGCGCTACCGGCTGCGCCGCGACAAGCTGCGTACGGCGCTGCTCGGCGCGGGATTCACGATCGATCACTCGGAGGCGGGCCTGTACCTGTGGGCGACCCGCGGTGAGGACTCCCGCGCCTCTCAACTCTGGCTCGCCGAACGCGGCATCCTGGTCGCCCCCGGCGACTTCTACGGTCCCGCCGGCGCTCGACACATCCGCATGGCTCTGACCGGCACCGACGAGCGCATCGACGCCGCCGTGGAGCGCCTCTCGTAGGATTCGCCGCGGCCGGCATGGATCAGCCGCCTTGCCAGGCCAGTCGGGCATGGGTCGGCAACTTCTCCCACGCTAGTCGAGTAGCCGCGGCGCCCAGCGCCGCGGCGTATCGAGACAACCACCCACGATCACCGCAGACCCTTCGAGAACGCGCTCTCGAATTCCCCGACCCGACATGAACAGCATTGCCGCAGGCGAGCCGACAGTCACTTCTCTCCCCGTCGGCCGCAGTCTCCAGGGACTGAGCTCGCATGCGAATCCCCGATACGCGCAGACTGCTTGCACAACTGTCTGGGCTGTATCGGGGATTCGCACGCGGTGGCCGGGTTCGGATCAGTTGTGCGCGTGCAGCGCCTCGTTGAGTGCGATGCCGTCGCCCTGCTTCGCGGTCACCTCGACCGCACCGGTGGTGCTGTTGCGGCGGAACAGCAGGTTCGACTGTCCGGCCAGATCGCGGGCCTTGACGACGGAACCGTCCGGGCCGGTGACCTTGGTGCCCGCGGTGATGTAGAGGCCCGCCTCGATGACGCAGTCGTCGCCGAGCGGGATCCCGCAGCCGGCATTGGCGCCGAGGAGACAGCGCTTGCCGATGGTGATGATCTCCTTGCCGCCGCCGGACAGCGTGCCCATCGTGGAGGCCCCGCCGCCGATGTCCGAGCCGTCGCCGATGACGACGCCTGCGGAGATGCGGCCCTCGACCATCGAGGTGCCGAGGGTTCCGGCATTGAAGTTGACGAAGCCTTCGTGCATCACGGTGGTGCCGGGCGAGAGGTGGGCGCCGAGACGGACGCGGTCGGCGTCACCGATGCGCACACCCTTGGGCGTCACGTAGTCGACCATGCGGGGGAACTTGTCGATCGAGTACACGGTCACCTGGCCGCGGGCGCGCAGCCGGGCGCGGGTGGCCTCGAAACCGTCGACGGCACACGGGCCGAAGTTGGTCCACACCACGTTGCTCAGCAGACCGAACTGGCCGTCGAGGCTGGCCCCGTGCGGTTGGATCAGGCAGTGGGAGAGCAGATGCAGTCGCAGGTATACGTCGTGGGCGTCGACGGGAGCGACCGACAGGTCGGCGATGACCGTCCGGACCGCGACGGTGCGGACGCCGCGCGCCTCATCCGTTCCGACCAGCGGGCGCAGGTCGGCGGGCACGTCGTCGCCGGTCAACTCGGTGGATCCGGTGGTTCCGGGGTCCTGGGTCAGTTCGGGGGACGGGTACCACGTGTCGAGGACGACGGCCGATCCGTCGTTGTCCCACACGGTGGCGATTCCGATGGCAGCAGCACCTTGAGTAGTCACGGCCATGAGTCTATCGAGCGTGGCGTCGCCGCCATGCACGCGCAGTAGACGCGACGCCCGGCGACGCAACCCCCGTCCCGGACCGGGGTTCTGTCGCCGAAGGTCGCGTCTGCGGTGCTCGGGCGGCGCCCGGCCTACGATGGACAACCGTGAGCACTTCGAGGCTGGACCTGACCGCCGATCCCATCGAACTGACCGCCGCGTTGGTCGACGTCCCCAGTGTGAGCCGCGACGAGTCGGAGATCGCCGACGCGGTGGAGGCCGCCCTCCGCGCACAGACCGACGGCTTCGAGGTGATCCGCCACGGCAACTGCGTCCTCGCGCGGACCGATCGCGGCAAGCCCACGCGGGTGATCCTCGCCGGTCATCTCGACACCGTGCCGATCGTCGACAACGTCCCCTCGCGCCGGACCGTCACCGACGAGGAGGGCGACGTGCTGCACGGCTGCGGCACGGTGGACATGAAGTCGGGCGACGCGGTCTTCCTCCACCTGGCCGCGACCCTCGACGACCCCGCACACGATCTGACGCTCATCTTCTACGACTGCGAGGAGATCGCGGCGGAGTTCAACGGGCTCGGCGCCATCGAGCGCGAGCTGCCGGAGTGGCTGACGGGCGACGTCGCGATTCTCGGGGAGCCGACCGCCGGGCAGATCGAAGCCGGTTGTCAGGGCACCCTGCGGGTGCGGTTCACCGCCACCGGAATCCGCGCACACTCCGCGCGGGCGTGGATGGGCGACAACGCGATTCACAAACTCGGCGCGATGCTGACCACGCTCGGCGGGTATGAGCCGCGGCGCGTCGACATCGACGGCTGCGAGTATCGGGAAGGACTGTCCGCGGTCGGGATCCACGGGGGTGTCGCGGGCAATGTGATCCCCGACGAGGTGTACGTCGACGTGAACTTCCGCTTCGCGCCCGACCGCACACCGGAGCAGGCCTTCGACCACGTCCGAGAGGTCTTCGCCGCCGACCTCGCAGACGGGACGCTGACCGCGGAGGTCACCGATTCCGCGGCGGGAGCGCTTCCGGGGCTGGCTCATCCGGCAGCCGCCAAGCTGGTTGACGCCGCGTGCGGGCGGTTCCGGGCCAAGTACGGCTGGACCGACGTGTCACGGTTCGCGGCGCTGGGCATCCCCGCCGTGAATCTCGGTCCCGGCGATCCGAGCCTGGCGCACCGGGTGGACGAGCGCGTCCCGGTGGAGCAGATCACCGAGGTCACCGACATTCTGCGCACGTATCTGACGTCCGGCGCGGACTCACCCGAACAGTAGGGCCGCGCCCAGATCGACCACTCCCGCGAACCGCGCCTCGGGGTCGTCGGTGACCGGCCCGAGTTGCTCGAACAGCTCGCTCGAGATGGACCCGAGCAGCAGATTCCACACGGTCAGCGTCCGCGCGAGGACCGCCGGATCGGTGTTCGGCGGAACCGCGGGGTCGTCGGCGAGCCTGCGGAGAGCCCGCACCGACGCCGACTGGACGCGGTCGTCGGTGCCCGCCACCGCAGGGATCGAGCCGAGACCGGCGACGATGCCGGCGAGCGCCCGCAGAGGTCGTTCGCCGGCGGGATTGGTCCGGTGCGCCGGCGCCCGATAGCCCGGCACCGGGGAGCCGTAGAGGAGCGCGTACTCACTCCGATTGCGCAGGGCCCATCCGCGCAGCGCTGTGGCGAATGCTCCGAACCGACTTCGGGGGCTTCGCTTGTCGACGAGGGCGGCGTCGATCTCGTCGGCGAGGTCGGTGTAGGCGTCGACGATGAGCAGGGTCAGCAGGTCGTCGCGGTCCCTGACATACCGATAGAGCGCCGAAGGGGTGATCTCCAGGTCCCGCGCGACGGCGCGCAACGACAGGCCCGCCGCGCCGTGTTCGGCGAGATGGCGGCGGCCCACGATGCGGAGGCCGCTCTCGATCGCCGCGCGGCGACGTGCGCGCCGTCCGTTCTGCTCTTCGTCGTCACTCATGACGTGACATCGTCGCATGCCCACCTCGCCCGGATTAGAGAACAGTGTTCTTGATTCTAGGGCCGGACAGGGTTATCGTGACTGAACGGCCGAGAACAGTGTTCTCGAATGAACTCGATGACGGAGGTTCCGATGTCCCAGCGAGAAACTACTGACCCGGCGGCGTCGGGAGGCCGCCTGCGCTCGGCCTTCAACGCGGCCATCGGTGGTCTGGTGCGGCTCGGGGCGGCCCCGCGGGACTGCTGCGAACTGCTCGTGCCCGGGCGAGTATCGGGGCGGGTGACGGCCCGGCCGGTCAACGTGCTCGACGTCGGGGGTGAGCGCTACCTGGTCGCACCACGCGGTGTCACGCAGTGGGTTCGGAACGTGCGCGCAGGCGGCGCGGCGACACTCCGGCGCGGGCGTCGGCGGGAGGCGGTGCTCCTGTCCGAGGTCGACGACGCACTCAAGCCGCCCTTGCTTCGCGAATACCTGCGGCGGTGGGGATGGCAGGTGAAGGGATTCGTCGACGGGCTCTCGGCCGAGTCTTCCGACGCGGAACTCGCCGCCGCCGCTCCGCGGTTTCCGGTCTTCGAATGCCGACCGGCGCACACTCCGTGAGCGCCGCGTCCTGACCGGGTGGCCGTCGGAGGTGGTTGCTAGGGTCGCGACATGACCGACCGACCCGCACCCGATGCGCAGGGCGCCGACGCGCCCGTTCCGACGTGGAGGTCCGACACTCCGGACCCGGCCGACGGGAGCCTCCGAAACGTCGGCGCCGCGCAGGTGCGCGTCGAAGAGGGCGTCGAGGTGGTCCCCTCCGACCGATTGCTGCTGGAGTGGATCGATCCGCGCGACCCCCGCCGTGCCGAACAGCGGATGATCCGCGACTCCTGGCGGGTGCAGCGCATCCAATCGGAGTTCGTCGCAGGCTTCGACGCGCTCGAGAACGTGGCCGAGGCGGTCACCGTCTTCGGTTCGGCACGCGTCAAGGAGCGGACACCCGAATACGAGTTGGCGCGCGAGCTCGGCCGCCGGCTGGGGCACGAGGGCTTCGCGGTGATCACCGGAGGCGGTCCCGGCGCGATGGAGGCCACCAACCGCGGGGCGTACGAGGCGGGTGCGCAGTCGATCGGTCTCAACATCGAACTGCCCTTCGAGCAGCACACGAATCCGTGGCTGACGTTGACGATGAACTTCCGCTACTTCTTCGTCCGCAAGACGATGTTCGTCAAGTACGCCCAGGCCTTCGTCTGTCTGCCCGGCGGATTCGGCACGCTCGACGAGCTCTTCGAAGCCCTCACGCTGGTCCAGACCAAGAAGGTGCTGCGGTTCCCGATCGTCCTGATAGGCCGGGAGTTCTGGGGCCCACTGGTGGACTGGCTCCGCGGAACGCTCGAGGCGGGCGGCAAGATCTCGCCGGGTGACGTGGATCTGCTGCATGTGGTCGATACCGCGGCCGAGGCGGTCGAGATCGTCGTGCGGGCGGCGCGGTCATGAGCGCGATCTGCGTGTACTGCGCCTCCGGCCCGGTCGATTCCGCGTATCTGGCTCTCGCCGCCCGTACCGGTGAGGCCATCGCCGCCGCCGGGCACACCCTCGTCTCCGGCGGCGGCAACGTCTCGATGATGGGTGCGCTGGCACGCGGCGCGCGCGAGGCCGGCGGTCGTACCATCGGCATCATTCCGGAGCATCTGATGGCCAAGGAGGTGGCCGACCTCGACGCCGACGAGTTGATCGTCACCGACACCATGCGCGAGCGCAAACGCCTGATGGATGAGCTCTCGGACGGATTCATCACCCTGCCGGGCGGAATCGGCACGTTCGAGGAACTCTTCGAGACATGGACGGGAGCCTATCTGGGCGTGCACGACAAACCGATCGTGCTGCTGAACCACGAGGGCTTCTACGACCCGCTCATCGGCTGGCTCGACGATCTGGCGGCTCGCGGTTTCGTCGCCGACCAGGCACTCGGCAAACTGAAAGTATGTGCAACCGTGGGTGACAGTATCGCGTATCTGACCACCCGGTAGGGTTGCGGCGTTCACCTGAAGGGCGAGGAGTGAGGCAGTCGATGAGCACGAGCGTTCCGAACAAGGTCGGTATCACCGATATCGTGCGGGGAGTCGCGAGAATGGTGCCCGACCTGCCGTCGATGGCCACCCACGTGCCGGGCATGGTGGTCCGGCCGCCGACCGCCAAGCGGACCATCGGACAGATCTTCGCCAAGCGCGCCGCGGCTCACCCCGATCGGCCGTTCATCCGCTGGCAGGGCGAGTCGATGACCTACGGCGAAGTGAACCGCCAGGTCAATCGGTACGCCGCCGTGCTGAGCGAGCGAGGCGTCCGAACCGGCGACGTGGTCGGGATCCTAGCGAAGAACAGCCCGACCGACCTGATGGTGATCCTCGCGGCGCTCAAACTCGGCGCCGTCGCCGGAATGCTCAACTACAACCAGCACGGCGAGGTGATCGATCACAGCATGAAGCTGCTCGACGCCGCCGCTCTGATCTACGACCCCGAGTGCGCTGATGCCTTCGCCTCGATCAGCCCCGAGCGGCTGCCCGAGCACGTTCTGGACTTCGCGGCGCTCGACGCGGCGGCCGCCGACAAGCCGGACACCGACCCGGCCGTCACCCGAGACCTGCCGGCGTCCACCACCGCCTTCTACATCTTCACCTCGGGTACCACGGGGTTGCCCAAGGCCAGCGTGATGAGTCACAACCGCTGGCTGGCGAACTACGACGGCATCGGCGGTCTGGCCGTTCGCCTGCGCCCGTCGGACACCATGTACGTCTCGCTGCCGCTCTATCACAACAATGCGCTGTCGGTGTCGCTCGGCGCGGTGCTCGCCGCCGGCGCGTGCATCGCGATCAGCAAGCAGTTCTCGGCGTCGCGGTTCTGGGACGACGTGGTCACGAACCGGGCGACGGCGTTCTGCTACATCGGCGAACTGTGCCGCTACCTGCTCGCGCAGCCGAGCAAACCCACCGACCGCCGGCACTCGGTGCGGGTGATGGTCGGCAACGGCCTGCGGCCGGAGATCTGGGATGAGTTCACCGAGCGCTTCGGAATCGACCGCGTCGTCGAGTTCTACGGAGCCAGCGAGCTCAACCTCGCGTTCGTGAACGCCTTCGACGTCAAGCGGACCGCCGGATTCTGCCCGCTGCCGTTCCGGGTCGTCGAATACAACGACGACGGCACCGCCAAGCGTGACGCGGACGGGCGCCTGCGCAAGGTCCCGAAGGGGGAGCCGGGACTGTTGATCGCCGAGATCAGCGACCGAGTGCCCGTCGACGGCTACACCGATTCCGGCGACACCGAGAAGAAGATCATCCGCGACGCCTTCAAGAAGGGCGATGCCTACTTCAATTCCGGCGATCTGGTGCGTGAACTGGGGTTCGCGCACATCGCGTTCGTCGACCGCCTGGGCGACACCTTCCGGTGGAAGGGCGAGAACGTCGCGACCACCGAGGTGGAGGGTGCCGCCGACGGAGTCGACGCGGTGGCGCAGTCGGTCGCCTACGGCGTGGAGGTGCCTGGATGCGACGGCCGCGCCGGGATGGTGGCGGTCCAATTGCGCGACGGTGCCGAATTGGATCCGAAAGCCTTCGCCGACGAACTCTACGAGGCGCTGCCGGGGTACGCGGTGCCGTTGTTCGTCCGCTTCGTCCCCGAGATCGAGACCACATCCACCTTCAAGAACCGCAAGGTGGAGTTGCGGAAAGAGGCGTACACCGACACCGGTGACGACGAGGTGTGGGTGCTCTGCGGCAAGGCCGACGGCTACGTTCCGTACTACGACGGTTACGCCGCCGACGTCGCGGCTGCGAAGGTCCCGCGCTGAGGCGCGAGCGTCGGGTCCGGCGCGCGAGGCGCGTGAGACGCACCGTAGGCTGACATCGTGAGCACTGCCCGTCCGGCCGCGACCCTCTGCGGCCGGCCCGTCGCCACCGACCGTGCGCTCGTGATGGCGATCGTCAACCGCACTCCCGACTCGTTCTACGACAGGGGCGCGACCTTCGCCGACGATGCCGCCAAAGCGCGGATCGACGAGGTCGTCGCGCAGGGCGCGGACGTGATCGACGTCGGGGGAGTGAAGGCCGGTCCCGGCGAAGAGGTCGACGCGGCCACCGAGGCCGAGCGCGTGGTGCCGATGATCGCGTGGATCCGCCGCACCCATCCCGACATCCTCATCAGCGTCGACACCTGGCGTGCCGAGGTGGCCGAACGGGCCTGTGAGGCCGGTGCCGACCTGATCAACGACACGTGGGCGGGCGTCGATCCGGCGCTGGCCGCGGTGGCCGCCCGGGCCGGTGCGGGACTGGTGTGTTCGCACACCGGCGGTGCGCGCGTGCGCACCCGACCGCACCGAGTGGCCTACCGGGACGTGGTGGCCGACGTCGTCGCCGAGGTCACCTCGGCGGCCGAGCGCGCCCGGCGGGCCGGGGTGCGAGAAGACGGCATCGTGATCGACCCCACGCACGATTTCGGCAAGAACACTCACCACGGTCTCGCGCTGCTGCGGAACCTGGACCGACTCATCGACACCGGATGGCCGGTGCTGATGGCGTTGAGCAACAAGGACTTCATCGGCGAGACGCTCGACGCCGAACTCGGCGATCGAGTGGCGGGAACCCTGGCCGCCACCGCACTCGCGGCGGCCCAGGGCGCGCGGATGTTCCGAGTCCACGAAGTGGCCGACACTCGCCGTGTGGTCGACATGGTGGCCTCGATCGTCGGTACTCGGCCACCGGCCCGGACGGTGCGAGGACTGGCGTGAACCCGGGACATGAGAGCGCGCCGTGGGTCGACCGCGGCGAGGGCGAGGCGCGCTGGTCGCACACGCACACCTGGGACCATCCGGAGTGGGACGTCGACGAGTTGGTGGCCGCGAAGAACGGCCGGACGGTCTCGGTGGTGCTGCCGGCGCTGAACGAGGAGGAGACGGTCGGCGGAGTCATCGCCTCCATCGCGCCCCTGCTGGACTCGCTGGTGGATGAACTGATAGTGGTCGACTCCGGCAGCACCGATCGGACGGCCGAACTCGCCGGTGCGGCGGGCGCGCGAGTGGTGAGCCGCGAGGAGGCGATCCCGGGCGTGCCCCCGGTAGCCGGCAAGGGCGAGGCGCTCTGGCGCTCGATCGCAGTCACCACCGGCGACATCATCGCCTTCGTCGACTCAGATCTGATCGATCCGGACCCGATGTTCGTGCCCAAGATGATCGGGCCGCTTCTGGCCGACCCGGAGATCCACCTCGTCAAGGGCTATTACCGGCGTCCGCTGCGCACCGGTGACACCCAGGAGCCGGGGGGCGGCGGCCGGGTCACCGAACTGCTGGCCCGACCGCTGCTGACCGCGCTCAAACCCGAGCTCGGGGAGGTGTGCCAGCCGCTCGGCGGCGAGTACGCCGGCACCCGGGAGCTTCTGGCCTCGGTTCCGTTCGCCCCGGGCTACGGCGTGGAGATCGGGTTGCTGATCGACACATACGACCGGTACGGACTGACGGGCATCGGCCAGGTGAACCTCGGGGTCCGCAGTCACCGCAACCGGCCGCTCCACGAGTTGTCGGTGATGAGTCGACAGATCGTGGCCACACTCCTCGACCGCTGCGGCGTCGCCGACTCCGGAGTCGGTCTCACCCAGTTCGTCCCGGAGCCGGACGGCGGGTTCACCCCGCACACGACGCAGCTTCAACGCGGGGAGCGGCCACCGATCCGAGACCTCGATCTCTCGCTACCCTGAACATCGTGGTGACTATCGGGCTCTATGTGATGGGCGTGGCCGTACTGGTCGCGCTGATCTTCGCCGTGGTGTGGTTCGTCTTCGGCCGAGGCGAGGATCTGCCGCCGGTGGAGAAGGGGACGACGCTCACCCGCCTGCCCCGAGCGGGCATCACCGGCGACGACGTGCGTGCCGTGCTGTTCCAGCAGACCTTCCGTGGTTACAAGGTCTCCGAGGTCGACTGGGCGCTGGAGAAGCTGGCCCGCGAGATCGACGAGCTGCGAGCCGTGGTCCACGACCTCCAGGCCCGCGATGCGGTGGATTCGGCGGCGACCGACACCGGGCCGATACCGGTCGCCGATCCGCCGGACGGTCCGGGCCGCGGACGGTGACCGCACTGCCTCGCCGGACTGCCCGGAGTGCACAGGTGTGCGCCAAGTATCATGAGCGTGACATCGTGAAATCCACGTGAAGGGAGCACGACACATGGCGGCGATGAAGCCACGTATGGGGGACGGTCCGCTTGAGGCGGTCAAGGAAGGGCGTGGGATCGTCGTCCGGATCCCGATCGACGGAGGCGGCCGTCTCGTCGTCGAACTGAACGACGAAGAGGCTTCGGCGCTGGGCGAGGCGCTGCGCGAGGTCACCGCCTGATCGAGGCCCGAGGTCCGCGGTGGGAGACCGCGGCCGAACTCCTGGCCTGTCCGATCTGTTCGGACGGCCTGTTCCCGGCGGGCGCATCGTTGCGATGCGCCGCCGGGCATTCCTTCGACATCGCCCGGCAGGGCTATGTGTCTCTTCTGACCGGCAAGGGCAGTGCCCACCGCTCCGACACCGCCGACATGGTCGCGGCGCGCAACCGGGTCTTCGAGGCGGGACTGTACGCGCCGATCGTCGCGGCCGTGGCCGAGCGCTGCGCGCACTCGCGAGTGATCGTCGACGCCGGCGGCGGACCGGGACAGTACCTCGAAGCGGGGCTGACCGCCGCCGGCGACCACGCCGTCGGCATCGGCGTCGATCTCTCGAAGTTCTGCGCGCGAAGCGCCGCGCGGCGTCATCCCGCCGCACTCTCGGTGGTGGCCGACCTGTGGGCCGGGCTGCCGCTGCGGGACGGCGTCGCCGACACGGTGCTCTCGGTGTTCGCGCCGCGCAACGCATCCGAGACCGCCCGTGTCCTCGGCAGCGGTGGTCGTTGGGTGGTCGTGACACCCGGCACGGGTCACCTGGCCGAGATCGTGCGGCCCATGCAGATGCTCTCGGTGGGACAGGACAAGACTCGCCGGCTGGCCGAGGAATTCGGCGACCGCTTCGGTGAGGTCGTCGAGCAGCGGGTCCAGTCGCAGGTGCGCCTGAGCGAATCGGCCCTCACCGACATCGCGGCGATGGGCCCGGCGGCGTTCCATCGGACACCCGAACAACTCGCGGCCGCGGCCGCGGAACTGGCCTCGGGCGGTCCGGTGACCGCCACCCTGGACGTGACCGTCACCGTGGCCCGTCGCCGGTGATCCGGCCCGTGCGCGTCTGTGCCGAACAGCCGATCTGCGAGGCCGGGTGGTCGGGTGAGCGGCGGCCGGATATGTTTGATCGGTGAGATCACAACCGCATGTTCTCGGAATCGTCCTCGCCGGCGGTGAGGGAAAGCGGCTCTATCCGCTGACCGTGGACCGGGCCAAACCCGCCGTCCCGTTCGGCGGCTCCTACCGGCTGATCGACTTCGTGCTGTCGAATCTGGTCAACGGCGGGTACGAACGGATCTGCGTGCTGACGCAGTACAAGTCGCATTCCCTCGACCGGCACATCTCGCAGACCTGGTGGTCGTCCGGATTCCACGGAGAGTTCATCACACCGGTTCCAGCTCAGCAGCGGCTCGGACCCCGCTGGTACACCGGCAGCGCGGACGCGATCTACCAGTCGATGAACCTCATCTACGACGAGGAACCCGACTACATCGTCGTCTTCGGCGCCGACCACGTCTACCGCATGGATCCGGCGCAGATGGTCCAGTCGCACATCGAGACCGGCGCCTCGGTGACGGTCGCGGGCATCCGCGTTCCGCGCAGTGAGGCCCACGCCCTCGGCTGCATCGACGCCGACGGTGACGGCAAGATCACCGCGTTCGTGGAGAAGCCCGCCGATCCGCCGGGCACGGCGGACGACCCGGACGTCACCTTCGCCTCGATGGGCAACTACGTATTCACCGCCGAAGCGCTGGTGGAGATGCTGAAAACCGATGCCGCCGACGGAGATTCCGATCACGACATGGGCGGCGACATCATCCCCGCCTTCGTGGCGCGGGGCGAGGCGTACGTCTACGACTTCGACGACAACGTCGTGCCCGGCCAGACCGAGCGCGACCGCGGTTATTGGCGCGACGTCGGCACCCTCGACTCGTTCTACGATGCGCACATGGACCTGGTCTCGGAGAACCCGGTGTTCAACCTCTACAACAAGAGGTGGCCGATCCGGGGTGAGACGAGCCACCTGCCGCCCGCCAAGTTCGTCCGCGGCGGCACCGCCAACGATTCGGTGGTCGGCGCCGGGACCGTGATCGCCGGCGCGACCGTCCACGGCTCGGTTCTGTCGACCAACGTCTACGTCGGCGAGGGCGCGGTGGTCCAGGGCAGCGTCCTGATGCCGGGAGTCCGTATCGGCAAGAACGCCGTGGTGCGCAACGCCATTCTCGACAAGAACGTCAGGATCGTCGACGACGGTCAGCTCGGCGTCGACCTCGACCACGACCGGGAACGATTCGTCGTCTCGCCCGGCGGCGTGGTCACAGTCGGCAAGAACACCGTCGTCGACTAGGCCGCGGCGGCCCGATCAGGCGGTGGTCGCCAGCGCTGCGGCGCCGAGTTCCACCAGCCCGGGCACCGACTCGGCGTCCACCTCGGAGGGCAGGTCGCCCACCGGCCACCACGCGAGGTCGACCGACTCGTCACTGCGCACGATCGGCGGGAGCGAACCGTCCGCCTCACGGTCCGCGACGGCGGCGAACCGGACGTCGAGATGTCTGGTGGGTACGCCCAGCGAGCACGTGATCGGATGGGCGTGCAACTGCACCGGCCGGTCGGACAACGTCAGCGAGGACAGTCCCGACTCCTCGAGCCCTTCGCGCAGAGCCGCCTCGGCGAGCGTCGCGTCCTGCGGCTCGCAGTGTCCGCCGAGCTGAATCCATTTGCCGACCCGCGGGTGCAGGGTCAGCAGGACGTGCGTCAGATCGGCGTCGAAGACGATCACCGAAGCGGTGAGATGTCCTGCGGCGCAAGCTCTTCGGCAGGCATCGTCGGTGGCGGCCAGAAACGCGAGGTACGCGTGCCGGATAGAGTCCTGATGGGGATCGGGCGCGGTCCACGCGGTCAGCGACTCGACCGCGGACGCGTGCAGCGCGCTCACAGCTCGACGACCATCGAGTCGACCTCGGCGGGCTCGCGCAGACCGGCCTCCTCGGCGGGGTGGCCGATGGCGACGGCCCCGAGGGGCTGCCAGTGGGACGGCAGGTCGAGCTCGCGTCGCACCACCTCTGCGGCGAAGATCGTCGACCCCACCCAACAGCTGCCGATGTCGCGGACCGACAGAGCCACCAGCAGTCCCGCCACGGCGGCCCCGCCGGCGACGGTGAACATGGTCTTCTCGCACGCATTGCGCCGTGCGTCCGGGTACTCGTGCATACCGTCGCCGGTGACCACGGGAATCACGAGTTCGGGCGCGTCGTACAGGATCTGGCCGCGCCGAATGCGCTTGGCCGTCGATTCCGGCGTCTTTCGGTCCGCGGTCAGATCGGCGCGCCAGGCTTCGGCCATCGCATCGAGCAGGCGACGCCGGCGATCGTCGTCGCGGATCCACAGGAAGCGGATCGGATGCGTGTGATGAGGGGCGGGCGCCGTCAGCGCCTCGGCGAACGCGGCCCGCATCGACTCCTCGGCGACTTCCCGTTCGGCGAACCGCCGGATCGACCGGCGGGTCAGCAGAGCCTGCCGACGTCCGAGGGCGACTGCCTCTTCGACACCGAGCCGGAACATGTCGTCGTCGAGATCCCGGACCAGGTCGCGCGCGCCGGTGCCGTCGTCGACCGGCGTCATGCCGCGCACCACCGCCACCGGCACTCCGTCGAGTTTGCCCTTGACCAGGTCGGCGGCCGCCGCGAGTTCGTCGGCGACGGCGATGTCGGTCACCTGGAGGGTGTTGCCGTAGGGGTCGACGACCCCGTCGTAGCCGTGGCTGACGGCGATGCCCGAGGCGCCGATCGCGACGTCGGTCTGACCGGTCCGCCAGGCACGGCCCATCGTGTCGGTGACGATGACGGCGACCCGGAGCCCGAATTCGTCGGCCAGACGCGCCCGCAGCCGGGCGGCACTGGCGTCCGGATCCAGGGGCAGCAGCGCGATCTGATCGGTGCGGACATTGGACCCGTCGACGCCGGCGGCCGCCTGCACGAGACCGTTGCGGTTCGCGGTGATGAGCGTGCGGTTGCGTCGAGCCACGACGCGCACCGTCTCGTCGTCGATCAGCCTGCGGCGGAAGGCGTCGCGTTCCTCGGGGTCGGTGGGCGCGGCGACCATCCGCCCCTCGGTCTTGGAGAACACCTTGCTGGTGACGACCAGCACGTCGTCGTCGACGATCCACGGTGCGGCGGCGATGATCTCAGCTGCGAGATCGCTTCCGGGCCCGAACTCGCCCAGACCGGTGACGGGAAGGATCTGCAGTCCGGCGGCCGCGCGGTGGTCGGGCGTGCGCGAAGGCTCCGCGCCGCCGGTCACGGCGTCTGCACTCCGACGAGGGCGCACGCGGCGCGGATCATCTCGGCGGTGGCCGCCGGATCGGTCATCAGCAACGGCGCCGACCCGACGGCGATGCCGTCGACGTGCGCCTCGTCGCCCTCGGCGATGAGCCAGCCGTCCAGGATGCCGTTGCCCGCGCGGGCGCCGAAGTGCTCGGCGATGCCTTGGGCCGAGGTCTCCACGCCGATCACCGACAGACAGCGGTCGGCCATCCCGCGCAGCGGCTTGTCGTCGATCACCGGGCTGATGCCGACCACCGGGGCCGACGTGGTGCGCAATGCGCCGCGGATGCCGGTGACCGAGGTGATGGCGCCGATGCTGACCACCGGGTTGCTCGGCGCCAGCAGGACGACGTCGGCCTCGGCGATCGCCTCCAGCACACCCGGCCCGGGCTTCACCTCGTCGAGGCCCACCTGGGCGAATCCGTGCGTGGGAACCTGGGCGCGGTGGCGCACCCACCACTCCTGGAAGTGGATCGCGACCCGCTCGCCGTCCTGTCCGCCGGGCTTGTCGATCACGACGTGCGTCTCGTGGCGTTGGTCGGTGGCGGGGAGCAGTTCCACGCCGGGCTGCCACCGACGGCACAGGGCGGCGGTGACGTCGGAGAGATGGAATCCGGCTTCGAGCATCTGGGTCCGGATCAGGTGGGTCGCCAGATCACGGTCGCCCAGACCGAACCAGTCGGGGTCGGCGCCGTAGGCGGCCAGTTCCTCTTTGGCGTTCCACGTCTCGTTCCTGTGCCCCCAGCCGCGCTCGGGGTCGATGCCCCCGCCGAGGGTGTACATGCACGTATCGAGGTCCGGGCAGATCCGGACGCCGTGCATCCAGGCGTCATCGCCCACGTTCACCACGGCCGTCACCGTGTGCGGCGTGGCCGGATCATCGGGGAGCCGGGGGAACGGGGTGCGTCCGAACAGTTCGCGTGCGCCCTGGAGAAAACGGGCGCCGCCGACGCCGCCTACGAGTACCGTCACCTTCACAGACGTCCACTGTAATGACCGCACGCGCGTTTCCGCGCGGCGGCGACACCCTGACGGCGCGACACGCCGTAGGACTATGTCATTCACCTGGTAGGCGCGGTTTTGTCCGACCTCGGTGATAGAAATGAATCTTCGCCTTCCGCTTGACCGCGGCGGTACTCAGCGTGTCTAATCACAACAGTGTCATTTGAATCGTCGGGGGACATTCTTCAGGCACATCGACCGGATCGCCGATCCGGTCGCGGGGTGGAATCAAGTCTGCGAGCTGGGAGGTGCCGGATGACTTTGGATACGGGCGATGGTGCTGACCCGATCAGTGAGATCAGCGCGATTGAGATCAGTGAAGTCCACGCGAACCGCCATCTGTCGGTGGTAGCGAACGAATTCGAGGAACTGTTCGACGCCGTCGAGGAGCAGTGGCAGGACCGTGCGCTCTGCGCACAGACCGACCCTGAGGCGTTCTTCCCGGAGAAGGGCGGTTCGACGCGCGAGGCCAAGCGCATCTGCCAGGGCTGTGAGGTCAAGGCGGAGTGCCTGGAGTACGCGCTGCACAACGATGAGCGTTTCGGAATCTGGGGCGGTCTCTCCGAGCGCGAGCGACGCCGTCTGAAGCGTGGAATCATCTGACGTCGTGATCGTCTGACGTCGTACGCCCCTGGCCGACCCCTCTCGTATCGGATCCTCCCGCCGATCGCGACGAGGGGTCGGGGCGTCTCCGGCGGCGTGCTCGCCGGCGTCAGCCCCCGTTCAGTCCTCGTCGGGGCCGTCCTCGACGGTCTCCTCGTCCACTCCCAGATAGGTCGCGACCTGCTCGATGAGCACCTCGCGCAGGATCTCGGGCAGTTCCTCGGCGTCATGCGCACGGAGTTCGAGCGGGCGCCGGAACAGGATGATCTGCGCCCGGGTGGGACGGCCGGCCACGTCGATGCCGGCCGGGATCAGCCGGGCCAGCGGCACCTGGCCGTCGGCGGTCACCTCGTCCGGCCATTCCACGGGGCCGTCTCCGCGCGGGAGCATCCGCGGGATGTCGTCCACAGCGACGTCCAGCCCGGTCAGGTGGGTATGCCACCGGCTGTCGATCTCGGCGAAGGCCTCCACCGCCGCGGCGTCGAACAGGTCGGCGCGCGTGCGGTGTCCCGGCATCGAACTCGGCATGAGCGGGCCGCGCAGACCGCGGCCGCGGCGGTCGCGCAAACGGCGGGGAGGAGGCGCGAGCAGGTCGCGTCCGGACCGCAGCGGAACGAGTCGATAGCCCATACCGCACACCTTAGTGTCCCGGCTCCGCACGGCCGGCGCGTCGCTCCTGGGCACGTGGACCGGGTCCGCATCGGATGTGCGTGTCGATTGTCCGCGTCCGGCGTCGAGGCGATAGGCTGAGCGGCGTGAGTGTCCCTCGTCAGTGCTGCAGGCCCGGCTGTTCGCGTATCGCCGTGGCGACCCTGACGTTCGTCTACGCCGAGTCGACCGCCGTCATCGGCCCGCTGTCGGCGTCCGACGAACCCCACTCGTGGGACCTGTGCTCCCAGCACGCCGATCGGATCACCGTGCCGGTCGGGTGGGAGATGATGCGGAGCGAGCGCGGGTTCGCGCAGCCCGCCGAGGACCAGGAGCTCACGGCACTGGCCGAGGCGGTACGTGAGGCCACCGCCACCTCGCCCCGCGTGGGTTTTCTCGCCCATGCCGAGTTCGACGACACACCCCGCGGCAGGCACCGCGCACAGCAGCGGTCGGCAGCCACCCCCGCGGCGACGCCGCGGCCGGGCCGTCGCGGTCATCTGCGGGTACTGCCCGACCCGGTCGACTGAGCTTCGCGCGACCACGATCACGCTCGCGACCGCTTTCCGGCCGGGCGAATACTAGGCTGTGATTCATGTCTGCGTTGACTACTGACCTCGACGACGTCGACGGTCTGCTCGCCGCCGACCGCGATGGTCTGCTGCGGGCCGCCGCCATGGCGGGTGCGCAGGTGCGAGCGGTGTCCCAGGCGCAGTCGGAGGGCGCGCTGGCACGGCTCGCCGACCTGCGACCGCGCGCTGTCGTCGTGGTCACGGGAGCGTCGGCCACCGCTCGGCGCGCCACCGATCTGGTGGTGGCGACCGTCGCGGCCCGTTTCGACGTGCCCCTGGTCAGCGTGCCGACTCTGCCCGGCTGGATCGGTCCGCTCGACGTGGTCGTGATCGCCGGGCACGACGCGGGCGATCCCGCACTCGCCGACGCCGCGGTGCGTGCGCTGCGCCGACGCGCCGAACTCGTCACCGTCGTACCGGTGGAAGGGCCGCTCCGCGAGGCGATCGGTGCCCAGCCGATCGTCGACCTGTCGCCTCGGCTCGTCGTCGATCCGCGCTTCGGCTTCTGCCATTTCGTCGCGGCGCTGACCGCGGTGTGCGTCGCCTTGTCCGCCGTCCGGTTCGCGCCTGCTCCCCCCGATCTCGCCGATCTCGCCGACCGGTTGGACGGGGAGGCCGCAGCTGACCATCCGGGCCAGGAGAGCTTTCACAATCAGGCCAAGCTCCTGGCCATGCGTGTCGCGGACCGGTCGGTGGTGTGGGCCGGTGACACGCCCGGGGCGAACGCCGTCGCCGCTCATGCGTCGGCGGTCGCCTTCAGCGTCGCGGGCACGGTGTCGAGCGCCGCGTCGGAGACCGTGCTGGCAACCGGGCTGCTCGACGGCTCGAACCGTCCGGCACCGGTCGACGACATCTTCTACGACCCGGAGATCGACCCGCCGCGGTCGGCCGCGATCCGCGGGATACTGTTCACCACTGCTTCGCGGCGCTGGTACGCGCAGCAGCGCAATGCCGGGCGCGCCGAGATCGACGTGCTGGCGGAGCATCCTGCGGGGTCCGACTCGGGCGCCGGGGAACCGGATCAGGGATCGGTGGCCGCGACGAGCGATCTGTTCGCCGACGCGCCCGCGGATCTGGGGGAGTACCTGGTGCTGGCGCTGCGCGTGGAACTCGCGGCGGTGTTCGTTCGATTGATGGGAGAAGCGGCCTGATGAAGCTGCTGGCTGGAGTGGTGCGGCCGTATGCGTGGGGATCGCGTACCGCACTCGCCGAGTTGCGCGGCACACCGAGTCCTTCGCCGCACCCCGAGGCCGAACTCTGGTTCGGTGCGCATCCGGCTTCGCCCGCGCGGATCTGCGGCGAGGTGGAGGGTCCGCAGGACCTGCTCGGCGTGATCGAGGCCGATCCGGTGCGCGAGCTCGGCGCCGAGGCCGCCGACCAGTTCGGTTCCCGCCTGCCGTACCTGCTGAAGATCCTCGCGGCCCAGGAGCCGCTGTCGCTGCAGGCGCACCCGAGTCTCGAGCAGGCAGTCGCCGGCTTCGAACGCGAGAACGCCGCGGGCCTGGCGCTGGACGCGCCCGACCGCAACTACCGCGATCCGTCGCACAAACCCGAACTGGTGGTGGCGCTGACGGAGTTCGACGCGCTCGCGGGGTTCCGCGATCCGCACGTCACGGTGGAGATCCTCAAGGCTCTCGCCGTACCCGCCCTGGATCCCTATCTGGGCATGCTGGTGGAGCAACCGGACGAGACCGGTCTGCGAGCGGTCTTCACCACGTGGCTGACCCTGCCCGAGGCGGTCATCGGTGCGCTGGTCCCCGAGGTGCTCAACGGCGCGGTGCGCGTCCTGGGCGGGGACGACGACCGCTTCACCCTCGAACTGCGGTCCCTGCTCGAGCTCGGAGAGGCGTACCCCGGCGATCCGGGCGTGCTCGCGTCGCTGCTGTTGAACCGGATCCGGTTGCAGCCCGGTGAGGGAATCTATCTGTCCGCGGGCAATCTCCACGCCTACCTGCACGGGATGGCGGTGGAGCTGATGGCGAACTCCGACAACGTGCTGCGCGGCGGGCTCACTCCCAAGCACATCGACGTCCCGGAACTGCTGCGCGTCCTCGACTTCCATCCGGTGTCGATCGACGCCCTGATGCCTCAGGTGCGGAGCCTCGGGACCGAGCGCGTCTATCTGACCCCGGCGCCCGAGTTCCGGCTGTCGCGGGTGGAATTGGACGGCACCGGGCTACACGCCGCGCAGTCGATCAGCTTCGAGATGGCGGGTCCGCAGATCCTGGCGGTGATCTCCGGCCGGGTGGCCGTGGAGGGGAGCGGCGGCGAACTGCTGAAAGCCGGTCCGGGCGATGCGGTCTGGCTGTCGGCGGCCGATCCGGACGTGGTGGTGCGCGCGATCTCGTCCGGTGCCGTCTTCTTCCGTGCGATGGTTCCGGCCCTGCAGCACTGACCGTCCGCGGCTCGACCGCAACGGAGTCAGTCGAGTTCGGTGAGGCTTCGTTCGGCGGCGGTGGAGACCGGGCGCACCGGGACGGTGCAGCCGAGTCCGGATGCGAGGAGGAGTCCGCTGCCGGGATCGTGACGCAGGGTGGGCTCGCGTCCGCCGCGACCGTCGTCCATGCAGTCGTGCCTGCGCAGCAGGGTCGCGCCGGGCGGAACCTCGTGCCCGCCGGCGCGGGTGTCGTCGAACAGCACGTGCGGAGCGGTGGGTCCGCGATCGTTGACGGTGATCCACCGCTCGCCGACTGCATCCGCCAATCGCCGCCAGCGCTGGGGAGTGTCGGACACGACGGCCACCGACATCCCGATCGCAGCCAGTCGCGCCGCCACTTGTCGTGCGAGCCGGTGGTCGCCGCAGATCGTGCTCGCGGCGACGCCGGGACCGGCCAGGCGAAGCGCCACGGGCGCGCCGGATGCCGCGGCGCCGACGAGCTGACCGTCACCGGCGCAGGGAACGGCCACCGAGCGGCAGATCTGTTCGGTGGCGGCCGGCGGCACCGACGCGGCCCCGCTGCCACGAGAACCGCTGCCACGAGAACGGTCGTCTCGACGATCCTCCGGTGGCGCAGCGATCGGCAGACCCGCGGCGAGCGCGCCGCGGTCGGAGGCGTCGACCGGGACCAGATCGTGACAGCCGTCGCGATCGGAGGCGTGTGCGCCGTTGTCGCGCACCGTCGCGGTCAGCCGCGGACCGGACCGGTCGGCCGTGAGGCTCAGCGTGACGGTCGTCGACACCGCCTCGCTCGAACCCGGAGCGGCCAGCAGCGCGGACAGCGATTCCGGAGAGGTCCCGGCCCATCGGTGGGCGGCGAACCGGAATCCGTCGACGTGTGCGCCGAGCACATCGGACGTCGCGCGCTCGACGGGAGCCCCCTCGGTGAGCCGCATCGTCAGGTCGGTGATCTCGGCAGCCGTCAGCGGACGGGTGGGGATGCCGGAGTCGGCGAGGCGAGCGCGCAGTCGGCGCAGGCACCACAGCGCCGTACGCAGCATCCCGGCGGGCCCGTCACCGCGCATCAGGACCGCCTGCGGACAGTCAGCGGGCCGGATTCGGACCACCAGGTGCACGCTGCGGTGGGTGGGAATCCGCAGTCCGCCGAGCAGCGTCCGATACGCGCCGGCCGCGATGCCGTCGTCCCAGCTGCGCATGGTGTGACTGACGACGTCGATCGCCCAGGGCGCGGCGTCGTGGGCCGACATCGCCGAGAGCACTGCGGGCAACAGACGCGGCGGTGTGGCCCGGGGTGTTCCGACCACCACCGGCGCCGGTTCGTCGGGGGCGATCGCAAGCACCCCGATCAGACTGTCGCCGCAGCGCCGCAGTCCGATGAAACCGTCGTCGGCGGGCACGTCGAACGGTGCCCGGACCTCCCATGGCGCGGTGCGACGCACCAGCATCCTCGCTTGCACTGAGTGCTCCCCCCGAACACGGACTTCGCGAAATCGCCGTGGGACGAGGCTAACCCGCGTCTAACCTCCTTGCGGGGGAATCGATCGGGGGGATTGATGTCACGTCACATCACGACGCGTGCGCAGATCAGCGGGTACCGCTTCGGGGTGGCTCGGGCCGAACACGCGCTCGTGCGCCGCGACGTACGGATGACGCACGATCCGATGCGCGCGCAGTCGCGGGCGCTCGTCGCCGGGACGGTGCTGGCGGTCCTGGTGCTCGCCGGCGCGGCGATCTACGGATTCGTCCGACCGCAACCCGACGTGCGCGATGCCCAGATCGTGGCCGTCGACGGCGGTGGGATGTACGTGCTGATCGACGGCGTGATGCATCCGGTGCCGAACGTCGCGTCGGCCCGTCTGATCCTCGGCAGGCCGCTGCCGGTGCGGCGGGTGAGCGAGCGGTCGTTGAGTCGCTTCCCGCGCGGTGCGGCCGTCGTCATTCCGGACGCACCGGGTGCGCTCGATCGACCGGCGGTGGCCGGACGGTCGACGTGGACCGTCTGCGAGGACGCCGAGGGCAGCGCAGTCGTGGTCGGCGACCTCGCGTCCGCCGCCGAGACGATCGACGCCGATCTCGTGCAGCACGCGGGAGTCGAATGGCTGCTGTACCGGGACCCGACCGGCAGCGGGACCTCCGTTCCGGTCCGGGCCCGCGTCGACCGGTCGCGGGTGGAGTTGGTCCGTGCGCTGGGACTGGAGGGGCGCGAGCCCAGGACGGTGGGGGCGGGACTGTTGAACACCTTCACCGCGCGGCCCGATCTGCGCGTGCCGGAGATCCCGGGTCGCGGGTCACCGGGCGTTCTCGGTCTGCCGGTCGGTTCGGTGGTCGCGACCGCCGGCGTCGACGGAACCCTGCGCTATCAGCTGGTTCTCGCCGACGGAGTGCAGCCGCTTTCCGAGCCTGCGGCCGAGATGATGCGACTGACCGACCCGTCGGCCGCGGACGGAGTACGGCGAGTGGCGCCGGCCGCGGTGGCGGCGCTCACGGTCCGCGAAGTGGTGCCCGTCGCGCATTTTCCGCACGCGGTGCCTCGGTTCGGCGACCCTCCGTCGGTGCTGTGCCATCGCTGGAGCCGCGACACCGAGGGGGCCGCGACGGCGGCGCTTCTCGGAGCGCGCCGACTGCCGGTGCCCGACGGCGCCAGACCGGTGGTTCTGGCTTCGTCGGACGGTCAGGGACCGGCGCTCGACCGGGTCTATCTGCGGCCGGGGACGGGTGAGCACGTGGTGTTGACCGGCGTGGACCCGCGGTCGCCGCGCGCGTCGACGCCGTTTTATGTGAGCGATGCGGGCGTGCGCTATCGGTTGGCGGGCGCGGGGATCGGCGAGATCCTCGGGTTGCCGGAACCGGTGCGGGCGCCGTGGCCGATGATCGCGCTGCTGCCGTCGGGGCCGGAGCTGAGCCGGGAGGCCGCGGCGGTCACCTCCGACGGCGTCAGCTCCCGTTGACGAAGCGGCGCACCATCGCCTCCCAGTCGTCGGCGATCTCCTCGCACGTCATGCCGACGACGTCGAGAAGATGGCGCACGGTCAAGGCCATGAGCGGTGCCTGGACGGCGTGGGCGGTGACCTCCAGCCTGCCGTCGATGCCTAGTTCGGCCAGGAGCATCCGCACGTGGAGCGTCGACATCGCCCAGACCGGATGCGATAGATGGTCGGGCTGGTCGGCACCCGCCTCCAGCAGGATGTCGAGGTGGTCGACGGTCATCTTGAGTCGCGCGCGGCCGTAGGCGATCAGCCGGTCGAGCGGGGGAGCGCCGGGCCCGAGAGGTTCCGGTCCGGAGAGAAAGGCCTGCTGGAGGTCTGACTCCGAGTGGTCGAGGAGGGCGAGCATCAGTCCCGTCCGGTTGCCGAAACGGCGGAATACCGTGCCCTTGCCGACGCCGGCGGCACGGGCCACCGCTTCCATCGTCACCGCGGACGCGCCCTGACTGTCGATCAGCGATTTGGCGGCCGCCAGCAGCAGCCGACGATTCCGTGCGGCGTCGGCCCGCTCCGGCGACGCAGCGGGCGCGTTCGCCACGTGCAGTTCAAGGGGGCCGGGGCCGTCGGGGAGCATGAGTCGACTGTAAAGCATGTCGGCGTTGTCGCGATTGCGGACACCGGAGGCCGATCCGCGCGCGACCAGCACTTCCATGCTGTGTCCGTCATCACGGCCGGCATCGGGAATCACGGCGGACCGTGGTCCGTTTCACTGGAGGTATCCGTACGTACGTCAGGAAGAGTGTCGCTCCATGTCTGAAGGCAACATCACCATCGCAGTTCTCGTCGGCAGCCTCCGCTCCGGCTCGCACAACCGTGCGCTCGCCGAACTGGCCGCGGCCAATGCTCCCGAGGGGATCTCGTTGAAGATCGTCGAAGGTCTGGGCGAGGTGCCGTTCTACAACGAGGACATCGACACCCCGGATGCGATCCCGGCCGCCGCGGCCTCGCTGCGCGATCAGGTGGCGTCGGCCGACGCCTTCCTCTTCGTCACCCCCGAGTACAACGGCACGATGTCGGCCGTCCTGAAGAACGCCATCGACTGGCTGTCGCGTCCCTACGGCGCCGGCGCGCTCGCCGGGCGTCCGGCCGGCGTCATCGGCGCCGCACTCGGCCGGTACGCGGGCACCTGGTCCCGTCAGGACACGCGCAAGTCGATCGGCGTCGCGGGAGCGAATGTGGTCGAGGCCGTCGAGATCGGTATCGGCACCGGCGCGCTGGGCGACGAGGGCGTGGCGACCGCTGAGACCGCCGAGCAGTTGGCCGAGGTGGTCCGGGTACTGGCCGACGCGGTCGCCGTCGCCGCCTGATCGACGCTCCTCCGGCGGGGCCGGCCGCGGATGTCCGCGGCCGGCCCCGCCGTCTGTGTCGAGCCGTCTGCGGCCGGGCTGCCGGCGATGTCGGACCCCGGTGGTGAACTGTGTGTGCAAGGGGCCGCACGGTCCCGGCCGAAGGCGCCGAATCGGCGTCCGCCGGCCCGTCTCGGGCACGCGGATTCGAGACACGCCGGACGCGCCGAGACACGCCGGTCCGCCTGTGGACAACTGTCACGCGACCTGGGAGTTTCAAGAATGTTATTCACAAGTTCTTGTGGTCTAGGAAAACATCAGACACTAGGTGTAGTGTTTGGGGTGTCCGGGGGGCGGACGGCAATCGACCGAATTACGGCGGTGTCGTTCACTGCGAAAGCAGGAGATCCGGTCAGAGAAGTCAAGCAAGTCGCTCGCAGCAGATCATTCATCTCAAGGGAGTTCATCGATGGCCATCACCGTCTACACCAAGCCCGCCTGCGTCCAGTGCAACGCGACCTACAAGGCTCTCGACAAGATGGGCCTGGAGTACGACGTCGTGGACATCAGCCAGGACGACGAGGCTCGCGATTACGTGATGGCGCTCGGCTACCTTCAGGCGCCGGTCGTCGTGGTCGGCGACGAGCACTGGTCGGGTTTCCGTCCCGACCGCATCAAGTCGCTCGCCACCAACGCGGCCTGACGGAGGCGAGCCACATGGCCGCCGACACTGAAACCCGAAATCCGCTCATCGTCTACTTCTCGTCGGTGTCGGAGTACACCCACCGCTTCGTTCAGAAGCTGGGGCTCCGCGCGGTCCGGATCCCCCTCATCGACCGCACGTCGTCGTTCCGGGTGGACGAGCCCTACATCTTGATCACGCCCACATACGGGGGCGGGAAGATCAGCGATGCGGGCAGCGTCACCGCTCATGCGGGCGGAGGCTACGTGCCCAAGCAGGTCATCAAGTTCCTGAACATCGAACAGAATCGGTCATTGATCCGCGGCGTCATCGCCGGGGGCAACACCAACTTCGGCGAGGAGTTCGCCCTGGCGGGCGACATCGTCTCGCACAAGTGCCAGGTGCCGTTCCTCTATCGCTTCGAGTTGATGGGAACCACCGACGACGTCGAACGGGTGCGCGCGGGCCTGGCTCAGTTCGCCGCGAGTTCCGCGTTCACCGGCCGGGCCGCCTGACTGCCCGCGCTCACCAGTTTCCGGACCACCAGTTTCCGTCAAGTACGCAAACTTCAGTTTCACCAGGGAGAAGCAGTGTCGCCCACCGCAGTTTCTGTCAGCGAATCCACCGTCTCGGCGAGCAAGTCGGGGGTGCACACGGGTCCGGCCGGCCACGAGCCGGGCGACCTCGACTACCACGCGCTCAACGCGATGCTCAACCTGTACGACGCGGACGGTCGGATCCAGTTCGACAAGGATCGTGAGGCCGCCCGCCAGTACTTCTTGCAGCACGTCAACCAGAACACGGTGTTCTTCCACGATCTCGACGAGAAGCTCGACTATCTCCTCAAGGAGAACTACTACGAGCCCGAGGTCCTCGCGAAGTACGACCGCGAGTTCGTGAAGTTGCTGTTCGGGCACGCCTTCGCCAAGAAGTTCCGGTTCCCGACCTTCCTGGGCGCGTTCAAGTACTACACCAGCTACACGCTCAAGACGTTCGACGGAAAGCGCTACCTGGAGCGTTTCGAGGACCGCGTCTGCATGGTGGCGCTGACGCTGGCCGACGGCGACACCGCGCTCGCGCGCAATCTGGTCGACGAGATCATGGACGGCCGGTTCCAGCCGGCCACGCCGACCTTCCTGAACTCGGGCAAGAAGCAGCGCGGCGAGCCGGTCTCGTGCTTCCTGCTGCGCATCGAGGACAACATGGAGTCGATCGGCCGATCGATCAACTCCGCGCTGCAGTTGAGCAAGCGCGGCGGGGGCGTGGCGCTGCTCCTCAGCAACGTCCGCGAGCACGGCGCGCCGATCAAGCGCATCGAGAACCAGAGTTCCGGTGTCATCCCGATCATGAAGCTGCTGGAGGACTCGTTCAGCTATGCCAACCAGCTCGGCGCGCGTCAGGGCGCCGGTGCCGTGTACCTGCACGCGCACCACCCCGACATCTACCGCTTCTTGGACACCAAGCGTGAGAACGCCGATGAGAAGATCCGGATCAAGACGCTGTCGCTGGGCGTGGTGATCCCGGACATCACCTTCGAGCTCGCCAAGAACAACGACGACATGTACCTGTTCAGCCCGTACGACGTGGAGCGCGTCTACGGCAAGCCGTTCGCGGACGTGAACGTCACCGACGAGTACCACGCCATGGTCGAGGACCGGCGGATCCGCAAGTCGAAGATCAGGGCGCGGGAGTTCTTCCAGACGCTCGCTGAGCTGCAGTTCGAGTCCGGCTACCCGTACATCATGTTCGAGGACACGGTGAACAGGTCGAACCCGATCGAGGGCAAGGTGACGCACTCCAACCTCTGCTCGGAGATCCTGCAGGTCTCGACCCCGTCGGAGTTCAACGAGGACCTCACGTACTCGCATGTCGGCAAGGACATCTCGTGCAACCTCGGATCGATGAACATCGCCAAGACGATGGACTCGCCGGACTTCGGCCAGAGCATCGAGACCGCGATCCGCGGACTCACCGCCGTCGCCGATCAGACGTCGATCGAGTCGGTGCCGTCGATCAAGCGGGCGAACGACGAGGGTCACGCCATCGGCCTCGGCCAGATGAACCTGCACGGTTACCTGGCTCGTGAGCGGATCTTCTACGGCAGCGAAGAGGGCATCGACTTCACGAACATGTACTTCTACACGGTCCTGTTCCACGCCATCCGCGCGTCGAACAAGATCGCCAAGGAGCGCGGGACGGCGTTCGCCGGCTTCGAGAAGAGCACGTATGCGACCGGTGAGTTCTTCGACAAATACATCGACCAGGTGTGGGAACCGAAGACTCAGAAGGTGCGCGACCTGTTCGCACGCGCGGGCCGTGACGGCGAGAGCGCGCAGCTGTTCGAGTCGGGCATCCACATTCCGACCCAGGACGACTGGCGTGAGCTCAAGGCGTCGGTGCAGCAGTACGGCATCTACAACCAGAATCTGCAGGCGGTGCCGCCGACCGGTTCGATCAGCTACATCAATCATTCGACCAGCTCGATTCACCCGGTCGCGTCGAAGATCGAGATCCGCAAGGAAGGCAAGATCGGCCGCGTCTACTACCCGGCTCCGTACCTGACGAACGACAATCTGGAGTACTACCAGGACGCGTACGAGATCGGTTACGAGAAGATCATCGACACGTATGCGGCCGCGACCCAGCACGTCGATCAGGGTTTGAGCCTGACGCTGTTCTTCAAGGACACCGCGACCACGCGGGACGTCAACAAGGCGCAGATCTACGCGTGGCGCAAGGGCATCAAGACGCTGTACTACATCAGGCTCCGTCAGATGGCGCTCGAGGGGACCGAAGTGGATGGCTGCGTCAGCTGCATGTTGTGAGCTGTTGTCGCACAACGAGATCCAGTCGCCGACTACACCGAATGAGGAATGACGATGACATCGACTAGTCCTGCCGAGGGCGCACCGGTCAAGCTGGTGAACCGGGTCTCGGCCATCAACTGGAACCGAGTCCAGGACGACAAGGACGCCGAGGTCTGGGACCGACTGACCGGCAACTTCTGGCTGCCGGAGAAGGTGCCGGTGTCCAACGACATCCAGTCGTGGGGAACGCTGACCGACTACGAGAAGACGCTCACCATGCGCGTCTTCACCGGGCTCACCCTGCTCGACACCATCCAGGGAACCGTCGGCGCCATCGCGCTCATCCCCGATGCGCTGACCCCGCATGAGGAAGCGGTGATGACCAACATCGCCTTCATGGAGTCGGTGCACGCCAAGAGCTACAGCGCGATCTTCTCGACGCTGTGCTCCACCAAGGAGATCGACGAGGCCTTCCGCTGGTCGGAGGAGAACGAGTATCTCCAGCGCAAGGCGCAGATCGTCATGGATTACTACCGTGGCGACGATCCCCTCAAGCGAAAGGTGGCCTCGACTCTGCTCGAGTCGTTCCTGTTCTACTCCGGCTTCTACCTGCCGATGTACTGGTCTTCGCGCGCCAAGCTCACGAACACCGCCGACATGATCCGGCTGATCATCCGCGACGAGGCCGTCCATGGCTACTACATCGGCTACAAGTACCAGCGCTCGCTGGAAGTGGAGACGCCGGAGCGTCGTCAGGAGCTCAAGGACTACACCTTCGAGCTGCTGTTCGAGCTCTACGACAACGAGACCGACTACACCGAGGCGCTCTACGACGAGGTCGGGCTGAGTGAGGACGTCAAGAAGTTCCTTCGGTACAACGCCAACAAGGCCCTCATGAATCTCGGCTACGAGGCGATGTTCCCGAAGGACGAGACGGACGTGAACCCGGCGATTCTGTCGGCGCTGTCGCCGAACGCCGACGAGAACCACGACTTCTTCTCGGGATCGGGCAGCTCGTACGTGATCGGCAAGGCTGTCAACACCGAAGACGAGGACTGGGACTTCTGACCTCTTGCGGCCGGTCCGGCGCCCGTCAGCGCCGGCCGGTCAGCACGTCGTAGTACGTCGTGAGGTCGTCGAGGGCCTCGCCGACCTCGGTCAGCGGCACCCCGGTGGCGCGCAGCGCCTGCCGCAGGGCCGTCGGGTCGAGGTCGGAGAGCGGGTCGACGGCGGGAAACGACGGGGGAGCGGGCGGCAGACGGTGGTCCCCGTAGGGGTCGTCGGCGACGAGCGGATCGTCGTCGCCCACCGCCGCGTGTCGGTCGCCGTCCTGCACCACCGCCAGCAGTTCGGGCAGGTCGGTGCCCATCACTGTCAGCAGCGTGGTGGGACGCCGGTCGATCTCCGCCGCCACCTCGAACGACACCGCCAGGACATGGGTGCATCGGGGAGCGTCGTCGGGGCAACTGCAGTCGGACGTCACGTCGGCCGGCTCGGTGGGTGCGATCAATTCGCCGAGTCCGGTCGGCTGCTCACCGCGGGCGAGGTCGAGCAGGTCGTCGGTGCTGCCCGTTCGGCGCAGCAGTTCCACGACGGTCTCCGGGTCGACGGTGCGCATCTCGAGCCGGACGTCGAAGGGGTCGAGCTGGCTGCCGCGCACCGAAGCCGTCACCACACCGTGCCCGATCCGAAGACCTTCGACGTGCCGCTCTCGGAAGTATCGACGGGCGCCGGTGATGCGGCGGTGATCGGCACCCGACTCCACCACGCCGACGAAGGCGCGCGACCAGCCGGTGATGCCGTAGCCGCGGACTGCGGCCTTCGTCCGCCGTCTGCCGGGACTCATGGACGCTCCGATCTCATTCGGCGACAGCCTCCTCGCGCAGAGCCAGCAGATCCATCAGGGTGTCGTCGTCGAGCTCGGTGAGCCACGACTCGCCGGTGCTGACCGTCAGGCGCGACAGTTCCCGCTTCGCCGCGACCATCTCGTCGATCCGTTCCTCCAGCGTTCCGACGCACACGAACTTCCGGACCTGCACATTGCGCGTCTGCCCGATCCGGTAAGCACGGTCGGTGGCTTGATCCTCCACCGCCGGATTCCACCATCGATCGGCGTGGATGACATGATTCGCCGCCACCATGTTCAGGCCCGTTCCGCCGGCCTTCAGTGTGGCGAGAAGCACCGGCGGACCGTCCTCGGCGGCGAACCGCTCGACGATCTCGTCACGCCCGCTGCGGGTGACACCGCCGTGCAGGACCGGCACGGCGGCGCCGAGGACCGGTTCGAGCCAGGTCGAGAGCAAGTCGGCGAACGCAGCGAACTGGGTGAAGACCAGCGCGCGGTCGCCCTCGGCGATCAGCGTGGTCAGGACGTCGACGAGGAGTTCGACCTTGCCGGATCGATGGCGGCCCCGCCGCAGCATGGCCGAGCCGTCGTCGAGGTAGTGCGCCGGGTGATTGCAGATCTGCTTGAGCCGGGTCAGGGCAGCGAGGACCGTCCGACGGCGCGGGCCGCCCTGCTGGGTATCGGCGAGTGCCTCATGCAATTCGTTCAGAACGGCTTGATACAGGCCTGCCTGCTCACTGGACAGGTTGGTGCGGACCATCAGTTCGGTCTTCTCCGGGAGATCGGGAGCGATGGTCGGATCGGTCTTCTCCCTGCGCAGAATGAACGGCTTGGTCACGGCCGACAGCCGGGCGACGGCTCGCGCGTCCCGGTCGCGCTCGATGGGTTCGGCGAACCGGGCCCGGAACTTCGAGGCGGTGCCGAGCATGCCGGGATTCACCAGATCGATCACGGCCCGCAGGTCCTCCAGCCGATTCTCGACCGGGGTCCCGGTCAACGCGACCCGCTGGGCGGCCGAGACGGCGCGCAGCGCTTTCGCTGCCGCGGTGTGGACGTTCTTGACGTGCTGAGCCTCGTCGACGACGAGTTCCTTCCATGTCAACGCCGCCAGTGCATCACGGTCGCGCGCGAGAGTCGCGAACGTGGTGAGCACCACGTCGGCACGGTTCTCGGCGATCCGCTCCGTCGATCGGCCGGTGCCGTGATGGACCACCACCCGCAGATGCGGCGCGAACGACGACAACTCCCGTTGCCAATTGCCGATGACCGACATCGGGCACACCACCAGAGCCGGATCCGATTCCGGGTCGCGCTCGCGGCCGGCGGTGAGCAGCGCGATCACCTGCACGGTCTTGCCCAGACCCATGTCGTCGGCGAGGACGCCGCCTGCCCCGATGGCGCCCAACGCGGTCAGCCACTCCAGTCCGCGCTGCTGGTAGGGACGAAGCTCGGCGCGTAGACGCGACGGCGGGGGCATCGACGGCGGCACGATGGTCCCGCCCGCGGCGATGTCGTCGAGCCAGCCGAGGCCGGAGACCGTCGTGACCGGAACCGGAAGGGTGTCGTCGCGCTCGGTCACCAGAGCCAGGAGATCGGCCATCGTGGGCGCCTGGTCGCCGGGCGCCAGCGCACGTTGGGCCGCGACGAAGGCCGCGGCGCGGCCCAGTGCGGCGCCTTCGGCGCGGAGCCACGTGCCGCGGAGCCGGACGAGATCGCCGCTCTGCTGAGCGAGTTCCTCGATGTCGGACGATGACAGCTCTCGGGAGCCCGGGGCGTCGCCGAGAGCGAGCCGCCACTCGAAATCCGAGATCTCGTCGAGGCCGACGAATCCGGGCCGGGCTCCGCCGCCGGGCGTCTGTTGTGAACGGATCGACAGCGAGGGGGTGACGGCCGCGATCGACGACGGCAGAAGGACGTTCACGCCCGCCGCCTGGAGGTCCGCGGCACCGCGGGCGAGGAGTTCATCGACCACCGCGGTCGTGAGCAGATAGTCGAGGCTGTGCGGATCGGCTTCGGCGCGGCTCAGCTCGCCGAACGCGCCGACCGCTGTCGCGAGCTCGGTGGTGACGGCATCGAGTTCGTGCGCATCGAGGCGGTGCGGGACCACCGGGACGAGTTCACCGTTCGGACTGCGGAGGCAGACCTCGAGGCGCCAGCGCACCTGCTCCGGCGCCATCAGCGGCTCGTCGGGCTCGTCCGGAGGTACGTGAAGGCGCATCACCAGTGCGGGGCGTCCCGGACCGGCGGTGCCGACCCAGTCGTGCCAGGCCTGTGCGCTGCGCGGTCCGATCTCGCCACCGAGATCGGTGGGCGCTCGTTGCGCCAGACCGGCGATGAGCGGTATCGGCGACGTCACCTCCGCTGCCGCGAGGAGCCGGCGGCACTCGTGGTCGACGGCCTCGGCGACGAAGTCGGTGACAGCTCCCCGGGTGGCCAGCGCGGGCGGCGCCGAGTCCTGTGCGATCGACAGCCAGCTGTGCCACGCGGCCCCGGGTACCGGGACCCAGCGCACCTCGTACACCCCGCCGACCAGACAGGTGCTCGGCGCGACGGCGCCTGACGCGATATAGCGGCGTACGCAGGCGAGGAGGTGACGGTAGTACGCGATGTCGCCGCCGACGCGGAGATGGGCGCAGCGATCGAGGAACTCGACAGCCGACGCCATGCCGAGTCCGCATGCCGGAAGGAACCGGCGCGTGCCGTCGGGTTCGGCGATCTCCACCGTGTGCCGCAGCCGCTTGCGTGACACCAGATCGGTGAGCGCCGCGGGGACCTCGACCGCGTCGCCGAAGACGGTGCCCGGTTCGGTCGGCGCATCGGGCCACACGGCCATCCCGAGCCCGGGAACCCAGCGGATGCGCAGCGGTGCCCGGCTGTGCTGCTCGGCCACGGCGATCGCTGTCATGGCACCAGTTGTAGCTCAGCGGTACGACATCGGCGATGTCGGGAGCGCCGCGAGGCCCGGACCGGCGGAATCAGCCCGCGGAACTGCTGTTGAGGGAGACCTTCACGTCGTTGAGCACCAGCCACGCCGCTGCCAGTCCGGACGTGCCGTACCAGACGGTGTCGTCGACGGAGAGGACTCGGTTCCAGGTGGGCGCGCCCATGTCTAGCCAACGATCGCTGAGGAGGACGCGCTTGCCGCGCTCCAGACCCTCGGGCCCCTCGTAGCTCACATAGATGAGGTCGGCGTCGGCGTCGGTGAAGTCGGCGTCGGTGGCGGGCACCGCCTCGGGCGTGCGCTGGGCGGCGGGCCGGGCGACCCCGATCGTCGCCATGATCTGCGCACCGAAGGAACCGGTGCCCTCGATCATCTCCGCGTCGGGAGTGAAACGGACCAGCGAGACCTCGCTGTGGGGTGCGTCCATCACGCGTCCCACGCGGTGCGCCTCGGTGGTGAATTCGTCGAGACGAGCATTCGCCGCCCCGGTCCGGCTGACGCCCGCCGCGACCGCGCGGAAGGCCGCCTGCCAGTCGGAGGCGGGATCGACGGTGACGATTCGGGCCGTGCCGAGCGCGCCGGTACCGCGCAACGCGTCGAGGCGCTGCCGCGTCTCCGGCGAGGTCAGGACCACCTGGGGGGCGGCGGTGCGCACGGCCGAACTCGCCGGTGCGTCGCCGAGCGCCGGAACCGAGGCCAGTTGCGGGCCCAGATAGGCCGGGACCGACCCGGCCGGCGCGGTCACACCCGTGACTTGAGCGCCCATGCCGAGCGCGCACAGCGCGTCGAGGAGAGCGGGATCGGTGACGACGATCCTGGCCACGTCTGCGAGGCCCGGGTCGGGTGCGGTGGGAGCCAGACAGGTCTTGGCGTAGTCGCGGCCCGGATTCACGATGTTCACCTCGGCGATCCGGGTCACCGTCGTGGAGATGACCGAGCCGTCGGGCGTGCGCAGGACGTCGTCGTCGGCGGCACAGGCGCCGAGGCCGACGGTCAGCGCGACCGCCGTCGCCAGGGCACCGGCGCAGCGCCGCGGGGAGCGGGCAAGCATGGAGAACACCCGCCTACGCTAGCATCGGCGGCTCGCCGTGAAATGGGGCTACCTGCGGCGACGAACGCGGTCTATCTTGGTAATACGACAGATCGTAGGACCCGGTCGGAACGGTGCGCCGGTCTGGTTTACGATCAGTACGTAGCGCTAGCGCCAGAGTTGGCACGACAGCAGAGTTTTGGGCCGTCAGGCCCGGTGCCCGCAATCGGCGCCGAGGAGGAGGAATCTGTGACCGCGGTAGACCAACCGACGACCCGGGTGGAGGCGGAGCGGCCGTATCCGGCCCGCGTCCAGCCCAAGGGCTCGTTCTTCTACAAGCTCATCACGACGACCGACCACAAGCTGATCGGTCAGATGTACATCGCCACCTGCATCGGGTTCTTCCTGGTCGGCGGTCTCATGGCGTTGTTGATGCGTGCCGAGTTGGCGCATCCGGGGCTGCAGTTCCTGTCGAACGAGCAGTTCAACCAGCTGTTCACCATGCACGGCACGGTGATGCTTCTGATGTACGCGACCCCGATCGTGATCGGTTTCGCGAACTTCGTCCTGCCTCTGCAGATCGGCTCGCCGGACGTCGCCTTCCCCCGCCTGAACGCGCTCGGCTACTGGCTGTTCCTGTTCGGCAACCTGGTCGCGCTGGGCGGCTTCCTCACTCCGGGCGGCGCCGCCGACTTCGGCTGGACCGCTTACACCCCGCTGACTGACGCCGTTCACGCTCCGGGCGTCGGTGCCGACCTGTGGATCATGGGCCTGGGTGTCGCCGGTCTGGGCACCATCCTGGGTGCGGTCAACATGATCACCACCGTCGTGTGTCTGCGCGCACCCGGCATGACCATGTTCCGCATGCCGATCTTCACCTGGAACATCCTGGTGACGAGCGTTCTGATCCTGCTGATCTTCCCGCTGCTCACCGCGGCGCTGATGGGTCTGGAGGTGGACCGGCAGTTCGGTGCGCATCTGTACGACCCGGCCAACGGCGGCGTGATCCTGTGGCAGCACCTGTTCTGGTTCTTCGGTCACCCCGAGGTCTACATCATCGCCCTGCCGTTCTTCGGCATCGTGTCCGAGGTGTTCCCGGTGTTCTCCCGTAAGCCGCTGTTCGGCTACTCGGGCCTGGTGTACGCGACGCTGGCCATCGCGGCGCTGTCCGTCGCCGTCTGGGCGCACCACATGTACGTGACCGGATCGGTCCTGCTGCCGTTCTTCTCGTTCATGACGTTCCTGATCGCGGTTCCGACCGGTGTGAAGTTCTTCAACTGGATCGGCACCATGTGGAAGGGCCGAATCACCTTCGAGACACCGATGCTGTTCGCCATCGGCTTCATCGTCACCTTCCTCTTCGGTGGTCTGACCGGTGTTCTGCTCGCCAGCCCGCCGCTGGACTTCCACATCTCCGACACCTACTTCGTGGTGGCGCACTTCCACTACGTGCTCTTCGGCACGATCGTGTTCGCGACCTTCTCGGGAATCTACTTCTGGTTCCCGAAGATGACCGGTCGCATGCTCGACGAGACCCTGGGCAAGTGGCACTTCTGGCTGACCTTCATCGGCTTCCACGTCACCTTCCTGGTCCAGCACTGGCTGGGCAACGAGGGCATGCCGCGTCGTTACGCCGACTACCTGCCGTCGGACGGTTTCACCACGCTGAACATCGTCTCGACCGTCGGCGCGTTCATCCTCGGCCTGTCGACCCTGCCGTTCGTGTGGAACGTCTTCAAGAGCTACCGCTACGGCGAGGTCGTGACCGTCGACGACCCGTGGGGCTTCGGCAACAGCCTCGAGTGGGCCACCAGCTGCCCGCCGCCGCGGCACAACTTCACCGAGCTGCCGCGCATCCGTTCGGAGCGCCCGGCGTTCGAGCTGCACTACCCGCACATGGTCGAGCGCATGCGCGCCGAAGCCCATGTCGGCTGGGGCAGCAGCAACCAGCACTGACGTCGCGACAGCGACCAGATCAGGCCCGTCCGAGTTCGCTCGGACGGGCCTGATCGTCGTTGGTGGACCTGCCTGGGAACGCGTCGTCGGTGGCGGCCATAATTGCGGTGTGGAAACGAGCGATGCGAAGCGCACCATTCTGATCACCGTCAGCGGACCCGACCATCCCGGCGTCACCTCCTCCCTGATGGGGGCGTTGTCGTCGGTGGGCGTCGATCTGCTCGACGTGGAGCAGGTCGTGATTCACAATCATCTGACCCTCGGTGTACTGGTGACCGCCGACGGCGATGTGGAGGACCTGCAGGACGCGGTGTCCGCGCAGATGGCCGACCGCGGCATGCACGTCGATATCGACCTCGATCCGCACGGCAGAGAACAGGCCGCCTCCACTCACGCCGTCGTGGTCCTCGGCCGCCCGATCTCCGCGGAGGCCTTCCAGGCCGTGGCCGCCGAACTGCATCGTCAGGGCGCGAACATCGACTCTATCCGCGGAGTGGCCGACTACCCGCTCACCGGCCTGGAGCTGATGATCAAGGCCGTCGACACCGAGGACTCCGACGCGGCCATCCGCGAGGGGCTGGGCGCGGTGTCGGCGAAGTACCCGATCGACGTCGCGGTCGAACGCGGCGGGCTGGCGCGGCGTGCCAAGCGCGTCATCGTCTTCGACGTCGACTCGACGCTGATACAGGGCGAGGTCATCGAGATGCTCGCGGCCAAGGCCGGCCGCGAAGCCGAGGTCGCGGCGGTCACCGAGGCCGCCATGCGCGGGGAACTGGACTTCGCCGAGTCGCTGCACGAGCGGGTCAAGGCACTCGAGGGCCTCGACGCGGAGGTCATCGACCGGGTCGCGTCGTCCCTGGAACTGACTCCGGGCGCGCGCACCACCATTCGCACCCTGAACCGCCTCGGGTACCACTGCGGTGTGGTCTCCGGTGGCTTCCGCCAGGTGATCGAGCCGTTGGCCGGAGAGCTGGAACTCGACTTCGTGCGCGCGAACACTCTGGAGATCGTCGACGGCAAGCTGACCGGTCGGGTGATCGGAGAGGTGGTCGACCGAGAGGGCAAGGCTCGCGCGCTGGCCGCCTTCGCCGAACAGATGGGCGTCCCGATGGAGCAGACCGTCGCGGTCGGCGACGGTGCCAACGACATCGACATGCTGACCGCCGCCGGCCTGGGCATCGCATTCAACGCCAAACCCGCGCTCCGCGAGGTCGCCGACACCACCCTCGACCATCCGTACCTCGACGCCGTGCTGTTCATGCTCGGCGTCACCCGCGACGAGGTGGAGGCGGCTGACAGTCGCGACGGCGTGGTGCGACGCGTGCCGATCGACTGATCGGATGAGCGTCTCCGTCACCGATCAGTACCGGCGCCTGGTGTCGTACCAGGGTGCCTACGACGATCCCGAGGACCCGCAGAACGTACAGGCCATGCAGATGGTCCTGCACATCGAGAAGAAGGACCCACCCGAGCGCCATTCGCTGCTGGTGTCGGCGGCTCGAGCCGTCGTCCTGCTCTGTCTGGACCCTCGTGTCGCGGCGGGCGGGGAGTGGGCCGCACCGATGGACGCCTGGTGCGATGCCCGGATCCGCAAGATCGCCCGACGCGCACGGGGCGCCCAATGGGAGGCGGCTCAAGGCGTACCGGGAGTCACCGCGACCGTGAGCGGCGTGCAGGCTCGGGCGTATGTGCCGAGCCGCATCGGCGACGTCGACAAGCGGATCGCGAAATTGCAGATCGGCGGCACCGAGGTCGACGGCCCGCTACCGGGCGACGATGCGCCGGTGGACGGTTCCGCCGGTTTGATCCTCTGGGTCAATCCGGGCCTCGAGATGACGGTGGGGAAGACGGCGGCACAGGTCGGTCACGCGTCGATGCTGGGAGTCCGCTTGATGTCGGAGACGCAGACCGCGGACTGGTATGCGGAGGGCTGTCCTCTGGACGTCCGCCTGCCGGGACCGCAGCACTGGGCCCGTCTCGTCGACGCCGCCGCGGCCGGCGACGCTGTCCCCGTGCAGGATGCCGGTTTCACCGAGATCGCGCCCGGGTCGATGACCGTGATCGCCGAACTAGCCCGGCCGTGAGCTGTTCGGCTCCGCCGCACGGCGAGCGGAGCCGGACCGCTCAGACGCTCGGGGCCAACTTCTCCACGGTGCCGAACCACACCTCGCGATCGCCCGCCAGCGGGGCGAGGATCAATTCGTCGGCGCCGATACGCTCGGCGAACCGATCGAGTCGGCCCAGGACGTCGTCGGGTGTGCCGACCGCGGCGAGCCGAAGCATCTCGTCGACCTGAGCGCCCTGCGGTCCGTCGAGCAGAGCGGCGGCGTCCGCGTCACTCAGGTGACGTCCGCGGTTGAAGAGGAACTTGATCCGCTGCAGTTTCGCCGATCGGAGCTGCTCGTAGGCGCGGTCGACGTCGTCGTCGGCGATGACGGTCGCGGCCGCCATCACGTACGGCTCGGTCTGTCCGCCGTCGGGCAGCGGTGCGGGCCGGAAGTCGCGCACGTAGAGTTCCACTGCCCGTTCCAGGGCCTGCGGCGCGAAATGCGAGGCGAAGGCGTAGGGGAGACCGAGGGCCGCGGCGAGCTGGGCGCCGAACAGTGATGATCCGAGGATGTAGAGCGGGACACCGGTGCCCGCGCCCGGGGTCGCGACCACACCGTGGACCGAGGAACCCGCGAAGTAGCGCTGGAGTTCCACGACGTCGCCCGGGAAGTTCTCTGCGGCCGCGGGAGTGCGTCGGAGCGCGGTGAACGTGGCCTGATCGCCGCCCGGCGCACGCCCGAGGCCGAGATCGATGCGGCCGGGATGGAGCTCGGCGAGGGTGCCGAACTGCTCGGCGATCGCCAGCGGCGAGTGGTTGGGCAGCATCACGCCGCCGGCGCCGAGACGGATATGGGAGGTGTGGGCCGCCATGTGCGCGACGAGGACCGCGGGCGCTGCGGACGCGATGGCCGGCATGTTGTGGTGCTCGGCGTACCAGATCCGCCGGTAACCGGTCCGGTCCGCGAACTGCGCCATCCGGAGCGAGTGCGCGAGGGACTGGGCGACGGTCTCGCCGGGGCCCACCTGAGCGAGGTCGAGGAGGGAGAACGGGACGCGGGACCGCGCGGCGCGGGAATCGGCCGGCGAGTCTGAGGGATCGGAGACAGCGTCTGAGGGATCGGAAACGACGGAATCGGTCACTGATGGTTCAGCGGTGCGGGGCGTCTTTGTATTCCGCCGCACCGGCGATGTGAGGCATCCGGCACCATGGAGACGTGACCGAACTGATTGCTGACCCCGACCTGCTCATCGATTTTCGCGACGTCTCCCTGGTGCGTGACGGCAAGACGCTCGTCGGCCCGGTGAACTGGCAGGTGGAGCTCGACGAGCGATGGGTGATCATCGGGCCCAACGGCGCTGGGAAGACGTCGCTGCTCCGGATGGCCGCGGCCATGGACTTCCCCACCCGCGGTGAGGCGTTCGTGGTGGGCGAGCGGCTGGGCCGCACCGACGTGCGTGAGCTGTCGACCCGGATCGGCATGGTGAGTTCGGCGATGGCGGCCCGGGTGCCGGGCGACGAACTCGTCTCCGACCTGGTGATCTCGGCAGGCTATTCGGTGCTGGGCCGCTGGCGCGAACAGTACGACGAGATGGACCGGGCGCAGGCGGCGGACATCCTGGAGTCGATGGGCGCCGAACACCTCGCCGATCGCACGTTCGGCACGTTGTCGGAGGGCGAACGCAAGCGAGTGCTGATCGCCCGAGGTCTGATGACCGACCCGGAACTGCTGCTTCTGGACGAGCCGGCCGCTGGACTCGATCTCGGCGGGCGCGAGGAACTCGTCGACCGGCTGAGTGTGCTCGCATCCGATCCGGATTCCCCGGCGCTGGTGCTGATCACGCATCACGTCGAAGAGATTCCGCCGGGCTTCACGAACATCATGATGCTGTCCGAGGGCGCCGTGACCGCACAGGGTCCGCTCGACGAGGCGCTCACGGCCGAGAACCTCACGGCGACCTTCCGCCAGAACATCGCGCTCACCCGGGACGACGGCCGTTACTTCGCTCGTCGCGCACGCCGAGCGGGCGGTCACCGTCGCGGGGAATGACCCGACCGGGCCGCCGAATATCGATGCGGCGTTTCTTGGGTATGCGAGTATTGAATCCGGCCGACCGAGCGTAAGTTCGGTCGCAGATGATCGCTCAGTCGAAGGAACGTGCATGTTTGCTGAAGAAGGTTCGGCCCCGGTGCCGCTGCGGGACGCCTCCACGGTCGTCCTCGTCCGAGACTCCGCCGACGGCATCGAGATCTTCCTCCAGCGCAGGGTCAAGCAGATGGCGTTCGCCGGCGGGATGACGGTGTTCCCCGGCGGCGGTGTCGACGATCGCGACCGCGATGCGGAGATCGCGTGGGCGGGCCCGGACGTGGACTGGTGGGGCGAGAAGTTCGGCACCGACGTCGAGACCGTGCGGGCGCTGGTGTGCGCCGCGGTCCGCGAGACCTTCGAGGAATGCGGGGTGCTCCTCGCCGGGTCGGCCGACGCCGTCCATCCGGACCCGGCGAGCCTGGCGGGTGAACGCGCCCGCCTGGTGAACAAGGAGATCTCGTTCGCGCAGTTCTTGAACGAGCACGCACTGGTGCTGCGCACCGATCTGCTCGCGCCGCTGTCGCACTGGATCACCCCCAAGAACGAGGTTCGCCGCTACGACACCCGCTTCTTCCTCGCGGAACTCCCCGCCGGGCAGAACGCCGACGGCGAGACCTCGGAGGCGGCCGCCACCGAGTGGCAGACCGCGGAGCGAGCGCTGGCCGACTGGGAGGCGGGGCGGCACTTTCTGCTCCCGCCCACGTGGTCGCAGCTCCGAGAGGTCGCCCGGTACGCGACGGTCGCCGAACTGATGGCCGCCGAGCACGTCATCGCGCCGGTGGAACCTGCCATCGCCGACCCGGCGGGACTCCAGGGGCTCCGCTTCGCCGACTCCGACGAGTACCTCGCCTCGCTCGCCGACGGCCGGATGGAACGGCTCGGGGACACCGCGTCGTAGCCGGAGAGGGGCGCGGCATCCGGCGCGGGTGCTACTCGCCGGCGAGTCCGTCTCGGTCGGCCCACTCCAGCAGGGGGTCGAGCCGGAATGCGCGGTCGTCGATCGCGCGGTGAAGGTCGCCGAGTTCGGCGTAGCGGGCGGGCATCGTCGCGACGGTGAAGTCGTCCGGCTCGGCGTCGTCGATCTCGTCCCAGCGCAGCGGCGCCGAGACCGTGGCGCGGGCGTTCGCGCGGATCGAGTACGCGGCGGCCATCGTGTGATCCCTGGCGTTCTGGTTGAAGTCGATGAAGACGGCTTCGGGATCGCGGTCCTTGCGCCACCACGTCACCGTGGCGTCGCCGGGCAGCCGTCGCACCACTTCGGCACCGAAGGCGTGTGCGGCGCGGCGCACGTCGCCGAATCCCCACTCGGGTTCGATGCGAACGTAGACGTGCAGCCCGTGCCCGCCGGACGTCTTCGGGAATCCGCGGATGCCGAGTTCGTCGAGTATCTCGTGGACCACGTGCGCCACCCGGCGGACGCGAGCGAAGTCCGCGCCGGGCATCGGATCGAGGTCGATCCGCCACTCGTCGGGCTGTTCGACGTGCGAGCGCCGCGAGTTCCAGGGGTGGAACTCGACAGTCGCCATCTGTACGGCCCAGAGCACCGCCGCGGGCTCGGTCACGCACAGTTCGTGGACGGTACGCGAGTACCGGGGGAAGAAGATGTCGACGGTCTGCACCCAGTCGGGCGCACCGGCTGGGCGCTTCTTCTGGTGGACCTTCTTCTCCGCCGTCCCGCGAGGGAAGCGGTGAAGCATGCACGGCCGTTCGTACAGAGCGCGGGTGATGCCGTCCGCGACGGCCAGGTAGTACCTCGCGAGGTCGAGCTTCGTGAGTCCGGCATCGGCGAAATAGACACGGTCGGGGCTGCTCACCCGCACGTCGCGAACCGACCCGTCGGGCCCGGGAACCTGCAGTACGACGGCTTCGTCACCCATGCGGCAACACTAATCCCTCTCGGGAGGGTTCAGGTGTCACATGCTTACCGCCCGGTTGGGTCGACGACCTGACTTACCGGTAGCCTGCCCTCATGGCTGAGTTTGTGACGCTGGAGACGTCCGAGGAACATCCGGGCGTCGGGACGATCCTGCTGAACCGTCCGCCGATGAACGCGCTGAACCGTCAGGTCCAGAATGAGCTCGCGGCGGCCGCCGACGAGGCGAGCGTGCGCGACGACGTCAAGGCCGTCGTCATCTACGGCGGGCCCAAGGTGCTGGCGGCGGGCGCCGACATCAAAGAGATGAACGATATGTCGTTCTCGGACATGCAGAAGGTCGCCGGACGTCTGCAGCGGGCGCTGGGGGCGATCGCCGACATCCCGAAGCCGACGGTCGCGGCGATCACCGGTTACGCGCTGGGCGGCGGACTCGAGGTGGCGCTGGGCGCCGATCGGCGCATCGTCGGCGACAACGCCAAGCTCGGCGTGCCCGAGGTGCTGCTCGGAGTGATCCCCGGAGGCGGCGGCACGCAGCGGCTCGCGCGGCTGATCGGTCCCTCGCGGGCCAAGGACATGATCTTCACCGGTCGGTTCGTCGGTGCCGAGGAAGCTCTGCGGATCGGTCTCGTCGACCAGGTGGTGGCACCCGACGACGTGTACGACGAAGCGCTGAAGTGGGCGGGCCAGTTCTCCGGAGCGGCGTCGGCCGCCCTCGCCGCCGCGAAGACCGCCGTCGACTCGGGTCTCGAAGTGGACCTGGCCACCGGACTCAAGATCGAAGAACAGGCTTTCGCGGCCCTGTTCGCGACGCAGGACCGCACCATCGGCATGGAGTCGTTCGTAGCCAACGGCCCGGGCAAAGCCGAATTCACCGGAAAGTAGGGAAACACCCGACAATGACCGCCATCGACGACCAGAACCCCGCCGATCCGTCCCCCACGGGCGTCGACGCCGCCGATCAAGTGGACCCGGCACCCAATCCGCATGCCACCGCCGAGCAGGTGGAGGCCGCGCTGAAGGACACCAAGCTCGCGCAGGTCCTCTACCACGACTGGGAAGCCGAGACGTACGACGAGAAGTGGTCGATCTCCTTCGACGAGCGCTGCATCGACTACGCCCGCGGTCGTCTCGACAAGATCCTTCCCGATGCGCCGCTGCCGTACGGCCGGGCCATGGAGCTCGGTTGCGGCACCGGCTTCTTCCTGCTGAACCTGATGCAGTCGGGTGTGGCGGAGAAGGGCTCGGTCACCGATCTGTCGCCGGGCATGGTGAAGGTGGCGCTGCGCAACGCGGAGAACCTCGGCCTGGACGTCGACGGCCGGGTCGCCGACGCCGAGAGCATCCCGTACGAGGACGACACCTTCGATCTCGTCGTGGGCCACGCGGTGCTGCATCACATCCCCGACGTCGAGAAGTCGTTGCGGGAGGTGCTGCGCGTGCTCAAGCCCGGCGGCCGCTTCGTCTTCGCAGGCGAGCCCTCGACGTACGGTGACTTCTACGCCCGGTGGATGAGCCGCGCCACCTGGTGGGCCACCACCAATATCACGAAGTTCGGGCCGCTCAAGTCGTGGCGCCGGCCGCAGGAGGAACTCGACGAGAGCTCGCGCGCGGCGGCACTGGAGGCCGTCGTCGACATCCATACCTTCTCGCCCGAGGATCTGGAGCGACTGGCGACCAGCGCGGGTGCGGTCCAGGTCGAGTCGGCCGCGGAGGAACTCGCCGCTGCCATGCTCGGCTGGCCGGTCCGGACTTTCGAGGCCGCGGTGCCGCCCGAGAAGCTCGGCTGGGGCTGGGCGGGCTTCGCGTTCGGCGGCTGGAAGCGCATGACCTGGCTCGATGAGAACGTCCTCCGCAAGGTGGTTCCGCCGAAGTTCTTCTACAACGTCCTGATCACCGGAGTGAAGCCGGAGAAGTAGGGCACCCTCCGCAAACGATCGACGCACCGCTCGGCATCGGCGACCTCCTCCGCGAGGGGCCGGAGCCGGGCGGTGATCGCTATCGCGGCCCGGCGCCGTCGAACACCGCCACCCGGAAGTCGGTCATCAGCCGACGGCAGTGCGTGTAGAAATCCCGCCTCGTGGTGCCTATCGCGCGCAGCGCCGGCCCGTGGTCCAATGCCACCACCGCGATCACGACGGTCGCGAAGGTCTGCCACGCGGCGCCCGCCGGCCTGCGCGCCCATCGCGGTGCGGGCGCGAACGCCTCGCGCAACCGGCGTTCCTGGAAGCGGACGTGGTGGCGTTCGTCGTCCAGGATCCGCGACGAGACCTCGCGCAGCAGAGGGTCGGACGATGCGGCGAGCGCGCCGTAGTATTCCAGTGCGATGAGCTCGGCGGTCGCCAGTACCAGCAGTTCGCTCCGCAGTCCGAGGGCGCGCCGCGTCGCGACGAACACGCGGTCGGACCAGTGCCCGGCGATCGTCGGCGCCCCGGCTGCCCGAAGCAATTCGGCCAGCATGCGCGCGTGGTTCTGTTCCTCGGCGACGAACATCCGAACCGCCGCGGCGTAGTCGGGATCGCCGGTTGCTTCCGCAAGCCGGATCAGCGCAGCGCCGTCGCCGCTCTCGCCCACCTGGAACCGTTGCAGACTCCGGATCACCGGTGAGGGGAGTCGGCTGCCGGCTCGCCAGTCGGGGTCCGGATTCTGCTCCCGGATACGGGACCGTGTCACGAACTCCTCGCTCCATGTCATGGTGCCGGTTATACCGGTTATCGCACCGACTAGGGTTGCGCTGTGGGTTACGAGTTCAGCATCGACGACGTCGACTACCTGCGTTCCCGGTACGGCGACAAGGCCCTCCAGAACGCGTCCGCGATGGCCCTGACTCCTGATTCGCTGCTGCGTGAGATGCCCGATCTGCGCTCCCGGTACGGCGACCGCGCGCCGGCGCTCGTCGAGACCGTCCTCAATCGCCGCAAGGCCGCCGGACGGTTGGCACACGCCGATCAGCTGCTGGCGAGCGACACCGCGGTCCAGCAGGCCACGGCGGCGGCCGTGGCCGAGCACCGGGCGGCCGACATCGCGGCGCGCTATCCCGGAGCCGTCGTGCACGACATGACCTGTTCCATCGGATCGGAGATGATGGCGCTGTCGGTGACGAGCGGCATCGCCGGTGTGATCGGCAGTGACGTCGATCCGGTCCGGTTGGCGATGGCCGACCACAACATGTCCCTGGGCGACGAGCGGCGCTCGCCGTGGCTGCTGGCGCGCGCCGACGCCCTCGCGCCGGTGTCGAACGCCGACGTGGTGATCGCCGACCCGGCGCGCAGGAATGCGCGTGGCCGAACCTTCAAGCTCGACGAACTCGATCCGCCGCTGTTGGAGTTGCTCGCGGTGTACGCCGGACGCGAGCTGGTCGTCAAATGCGCCCCGGGGCTCGACTACCGACTGCTGCGCGATCGGTTCGGTTTCGAGGGCCAGGTCCAGATCGTCTCGCTCGACGGCGGCGTCCGCGAGGCATGTCTGTGGAGCGAAGTGACGCAGCCGCGCCGCCGAGCGACCGTCCTGCGCGCAGCCGGCCGAGACTACGAGATCACCAGTGCCGATCCCGACGACATCGATCCGCCGGGAGTCGACGAGTGGATCATCGATCCGGACGGCGCGGTGGTTCGCGCCGGTCTGGTGCGGAACTACGCCCACCGACACGGGCTGCGGCAGTTGGACCCGCAGATCGCTTATCTGACCGGTGGCCGCGTGCCCGCGGGGGAGCGCGGTTTCCGGGTGATCGACCAGCTGGGGGTCTCGGAGAAGAACCTTCGGGGCGCACTGGCGGCGCACGACTGCGGGAGTCTGGAGATCCTGGTCCGGGGGCTCGACGTGGACCCCGACCGTCTGCGAAAGCGGCTGAAGCTCAAGGGTTCCCGACCTCTTGCGCTGATCATGACGCGCATCGGTCGGTCGGGGACCGCGTTCCTGTGCGAGCCGGGTGTCCGGCGCTAAGACGGCGACTTCGGGCTGTAGTAGTACACTGCGCCGATATTGGTGGCGACCGCCAGGCGGCCGGTCGGCGAGACCGCGACGCCCGTCGCGAATCCCTTGGCGTCCGGCATCGGCAGCGTGCGTTCGGTAGCGCCCGAGCGGGTGTCGATCTCCATCAATTCGAGGTTCTGGTCGGCGCCGGTGCGGACCACCGTCCACGCGGTGCCCGCCGCGGTCATGCTCGACAGTCCCGTCGTCTGGAGGTCGTCGCGGCGAACGACTTCTTCGGCCCTGTCGCCGGCGTCGCGCAAGATCACCAGCGGGGCGCCGATGGTGCCCGCCGGGATGATCAGTCCGTCGGGAGAGACGGACATGGTGCCGAACCCGTATCCGCCGTTGTCGTGGGTCCACTTCACCGCGCCGTTGGACGCGTCGAGTGCGTTGATCCGGCCGTCCCTGCTGAAGGCGTAGACGGTCTTGCCGTCGGCCGACACGGTGGGAGGGCCGACGACACCGCCGGGAAGGTCGGTGGCCCACCGGTCGGTGATCGCCTGGTGGTCGCCCTGGCGGGCGTACGAGAGCGCCTTCACCTGCGACGATTTCGCGCCCTGTGGGAAGAAGTTGAGGAAGAGGCGCTGGTGCGCCCAGTCGACGGCCGGAGGCGCGGAGATCGCGCATCCCGGCCCGCCGCTCACGCAGTCGCCCAGCCCGGTCAACGGGTCGGCGGCGGGCGCCGACCAGAGCTCGGCCTGCGGCATCGCGAGATCGCCGTTCTGTGAATTGAGGATCATCACCTGGCCGAGCGACGTGGTCACCAGCACGTGGCCGGGGCCGACGAACTTGGCCGACGTCGGTACTCCGGCCACGTCCTTGCGCCAGCGGATCGCTCCGCCGCCGGTGAGCGCCAGGAACCGGCCCGGCTCTCCGATGTACGGCTGCGAGAACTGATCCACGACGGCCGCGTTGCCCCAGAAGCCGTCGGCCATGCGCTTGCAGAAGTTCTTCCGTCCCGCCCGCGAGTCGAGCACCAGGAAGTTGCAACCGACCGGCGTCCGTGCGCTGACGACGACGTCTCCGCCGCCGTTGAGGGTCACCGGACTGGTCACCGGGCCTCCGGTGGGCCGGGTCCACGACAGTTCGAGGTCGGCCGGCGGTCGTGCGAAGCTGTAGTTCGAGTTCGCATTGTTGCCGCCGTACGACGACCAGCCCGCCGCGGGCACCGACCGCACGTCCAGGTGACCGTCGGAGCAGGAGGCGACGATCAGCGCGGTCAGCGCCCCGAGAACGGCGGTGCGGAGGATCGCGCGCATACGTCGGCGTGCGGCCTGGGTCATCGTGCTCCGATCTGGTCGAGATGCGCGACTGCCGTCGCGCCCGCGCACGACTCTATCGTGTCGTGTCACCAGGCCAATCGTCCGCTGGCGGAGGTCTGTCGGAGACCGTCGTTTACTGTGTGTCTTCATGACCACGATGTGGAACGCCTCCTATCGTTCACGCTGGCGTGCCGGACGCCGCCGCGACCCGCAGCAGGTTCGTTTCCTGACGATGGACTCGCTGCGCTGGGTGAAGCGCAATCGCGCGTGGACACCGTGGTATCTCGTGCGCTACTACCGTCTGGCCAGGTTCCGGATGGCGAACCCGCACATCGTGCTGCGCGGCATGGTCTTCCTCGGCAAGAACGTGGAGATCCACGCGACGCCGGAACTGTCGCGGATGGAGATCGGGCGCTGGGTGCACATCGGCGACGGCAACTCCATCCGCTGCCACGAGGGCAGCATGCGCATCGGGGACAAGACCGTCTTCGGTTGCAACAACGTCGTCAACTCATATCTCGATCTCGAGATCGGCGGATCGACGCTGATCGCGGACTGGTGCTACATCTGCGACTTCGACCATGTCACCGACAATCTCGACCTGCCGATCAAAGACCAGGGCATCGTCAAAGGGCCGGTGCGAATCGGCCCGGACACCTGGATCGCCGCCAAGGTGACGGTGCTGCGCAACACCACCGTGGGGCGTGGCTGTGTGCTCGGTGCCCATGCGGTGGTGCGCGGAGTGATCGACGACTACGCGATAGCCGTCGGCGCGCCCGCCCGCATGGTGAAGAACCGCAAGGAGGCGTGGGAGGCCGGCGCCGAGCAGCGCGCCGAACTCGAACGCGCCTTGGCCGACATCGAGCGCAAGAAGGCCGCCGCCCGGGGCGAGGACACCAGCGCAGAGTAGCGCCTCGGCCGATCCGGGATCGGCTCACCGCGGCTGCCGATCAGCCGCCGGAGGTCAGCCGGCCGGAGCCACCGGAACCGGTTCGACGGAGGTCTCCGGCTGGGCGGCCGGGGCCTCCGGGGACGGAGCGTCGGGCGCAGCGGTGGTCGGCGGCGTGCGCGCCTCACTCCAGACCCCGCCCGAGCGGCTCACCACGACGACGGTGCCGTCGGGTTCGGTGATCTCCAGCCGCTCACTCTGCGGCAGCCAGCGCACCGAACTCGACGACGGGAAGCTGCCCCGGTAGACGACCTCGGTCGAGGTCGCGTCCCGGATCGTCACCGCGCCGCCGTCGTCGTAGAACGCGAACTGTCCGGACGAGGTGAGCGTTCCGCCCGGCGGAAGTTCGGGGGTGGCGCTCGGACTGTCGGTGGTGGACGGCTGCGCCGGCTTCGACTCCGACGACCCTGGAGCGGTCGACGGGGACTCAGACGTGGAGGGGGCCGCGGAGCTCGACGGGGCTGCGGAGGTCGAAGCGGTCGCGGAACCGCTCGGGCTCGCCTTGGGTGCGGCCCGCGAGACGGATGACGGCGAGAGACACTCGAGGTAGGGCAGTGCCGGTGGGAGAAGTCGCGCGGCGTGGAACTGGACTTGGACGGTCAGTGTCCGCTGCGACGGGAAAAGGTAATCGTAGGCCCGCAGGGAAATGGTTAGAACGGTGTCGCCGCCGCCGAAGAGCAGGTCCCAGAGCCAAGTCCAGAAGCTGCCCCCTGTGATGTCCTTGGTGATGGTCGAGTTCGCGGGGTAAGCACTGGTCAGGAAAGTGTCAGCCTCGGTGGACGAGCCTTTCGTCACCGACAGGACGAATTTCCGGTTCGGGTCCGGCTGTGCCACGTTGGGCCAGCTGAATTGCACCGATTTCGAGAGTCCGAATCCAGGATTCGAGGCGGTACAGGCCAGCGAGATGGGGTCGGCCTCCCACCCGGTGGCCAGCGCGCCGGTTGCGGTCGCCTGGTCTGACTGCGCGGCTCGAGCCGGCCCGGAACCGTGTATGCCGGAGGCTGCGACGGCGATGACGGTCACGGCCGCGGTGCCGGCGAGCAGCCGATGAGCGATCTTCGTGTTCCGCCACCCCCGCGCGGGTGCGAATGCGATAGCCAGCAGGGCGGCTACAGCGAGGGCCTGGAGGGTGAGGGTGAGCGGGTTGGCGAGCCACGATGCGACGTACCCGAGGATCGGCACAGTGAAGAGAACGCGCCGTGCGTCGGCGACGATGTACCGGTTCGGGTCGGGCGCAGAGTTCGCATCGCCCTGCATCGTCAGTTCAGCGGAAGCCGAGGACTTCGCGTCGACGGATACTACGCGATGGGTGACGCGTGTGCCGTCGTCGCGCACGACCGTGGCGACGTCTCCGGGCTCGAGGCGGTTCGCGTCGATGGTCTTCGAGATGCCGAGGGATCCCACGGGAATGGTCGGCGCCATCGATCCGGTCTCGAAGATCAGCGGCCGGATACCGAAGATCAGGGCCACGACCGTGGCGAGGAGGCAGAGTGCACCGAGAACCGCGCCCACGGTGAGCGCGCGATCGGCGAGGCGCCGATGCCCGGCCGGCCTGGTCGGCGTGGCGGTGATCGGTTGAGTGGGGGCGTCGTCGTTCACGTGGCTATCCCGTCGCATCGAAGAAGAAGACGACGCTGCCTGCAGACCCGAGGTTGAGGCCCGCGTACTGCGCCGGCGTGTCGGTCCGGAGTGTGAGCTGCATGCACAGCCGCTCGCTGCTGCCGACCGCCAACGGCCGCGGGGGTACGCCAGTGAATTCAGTCTTCGCCGTGGAGACGTTCTGTGCCGATACGAGGGTGGCCGATCCCGACGGACACACCGTGCCGGTCGACGTGCTGCCGACGGTGGCGTTCGCGGCGACGACTGTTGATTTCAGTGTCGTCCACCGGCCGACGTCGGTGGGCGGTGTGCCGGAAGTGCCGGTCGCCTGCACCGAGGGGACGTACGTGAGCGCGACCGAGCCGACATTCTGGACGTCCACCATTGCAGCAGTCGTGTAGGCCGGGAGCAGTGTTCCCGGGAAGGTGAGGGTCGCGGTGTGTGACCCGTTCGCCTCGATCTTGAGGACCCCGGTCGTGAACGTTCCCGACAGTGTCTGGGAGGTGGTGGACCAGAGCGCCGAGGTACCTATCGCGCCGGTACCCAGGAGCACGCCGCACGCGAGCAGCGCGCGGACCCTCTTCGAGGTGACCGCCGTCTTCCATCCGGGTCTCACGATTCTGGCTCCTTCGACGAAGGCCACTCGGGAAGGGGATCGTCGGCACTGGCGTCGGCGATCGGCTGGGTCTGCGCGTCGCTGTGCACGGCGGCGAACGTCTCGGTCGGAGTGTCGTCCGCCGGCCCCGCGGCCGCTTCGGCGGCGGCTTTGTCTCGGCGCTCCTGTCTCCAGTCGGTGTAGAACTGCCACGCGCCGTAAGCGAAGAGCAGTCCGGCGAGGACGAACACCGTCAGGGTGCGTTTGGCGCCGCTGAACCAGGTGTTGACATAGCCCAGAAGCGGAACCGAGTACCAGAGGACTCGGCGGACCTGCACCGGCCGGACCGGTGGGTCGACGGCGCTGTTGGCGTCGCCCTTGGTGATCAGCCGCGGCTGACCGGACGGCGACTTGTCGAATCCGACCACTCGGTGGGTCACCACACCGGGCTGTCCCGACTTCACCTGATAGGTGACCACATCGCCGACCTCGATCGACGAGAACGGACGCGGCTTCACCACGATCAGCGTTCCCGGCGGATAATCCGGCCGCATGGACCCGGTGAGTACGGAGTACGGCCGCGCCCCGGCGACCTTCGGTATCACGATGGTCGTGAACAGCACGGCGAATGCCGCGATGAGGAGAATCCAGCTGACCGTCTGCCACAGAATGTGCAGTGCTCGCTGACGCGGTGTGCGCTCCACCTCCGCCGAGCCGCCGGTCTCGGTCCGAGCCGATTCGTCGCCGGTCACGGGTTCTGTCCCGGCCGCAGCTGTCCGACGGAGAAGTCGAAGTTGATCTGATACTGGGCGGGCTGGGTGCCGGTGACGGACTTCAGCTGGGCCTGCACGCACCAGGTGGTCTCGGCGCCGACGTCGAGCACCTTCCAATCCGATGACGACGGGGACGTCGGCGCGATCGCCGTGTGCGGACCCGTGGTGTCGGTGGCGGGAAAGGCCCCGCTCAGATCCCCCGTGCCACCGGGGCAGCCACCGACCGAACCCGACAGCCGCACCGTGACCGCCGAACCGGAGGACGTGATCGACGGCCCGGCGCTCGCGAGCAGGAACTTGATCCGCGTGGAGCCGGTGTTCTTGATCTTCAGCGGCGCCTGCGTGACGTTGCCGACCGCGATGTTCGTTCCCTGCAGTGCGGGGAAGGTGTGGGACGACGCTCCGTCGCCATGTGCATCGAGGCCGATGGTGCCCGTCTCGATGGTGCCTGGATTCCGAGTCTCCTCATCGGCCCACAGAGCCCCGGTGGTGTACACCGATCCGAAGATCAGTGACACCACCAGGACTCCGAGGGCTCCGAGCAGCAGTCTGCGCTGGGTCACGGTCCGGGGTTTCGCTCAGCGATTCTCCGTCAGGACGGCCGGACCTGGTTGAGTGTGATCTTCATATTGCTGACCTGCACCGAGGCGTTGGTGTCCTCGGTACCCGGTGTCGATTCCTTGAACTCGACCTGGACGGTCACGGGGAGCTCCTGCCCGTTCGTGACGTCGATCGGCGTGGTGGTGGTGTCGGTGCCGTTGACCGAGGTGGTCACGACGAAGTTGTCAGACGGCACGTTGGTGGTGCCGAGGTTCACGCCGAGCGTGGCCTTCATGTTCTTACCGGTCGCCGTGACAGTGCAGTCACCGGAGTACTTCCAGACGTCGCCGGGAACCATCAGGTCTTCGAGGGGATTGATCGCGCTGCCGCCGATCATGGTCGGCGAGACGTCGGTCCAGGTGCCGCCGGTGCCGCAGTCGAGCCCGAAGTCGCCGGTCGTGATGTTGCCGCCGACGATGTCCTCGGTGTCGTTCCACAGTGCGTACGATCCGACTCCGCCGAGCAGGAGGATCGCCCCCGCGCCGACGGCCAGTGCACCTTTGGTCTTACGGTTCATATCTCTTACCTCTGGTCGCGGTGGTCATCGTCGACGCCACCGAACTCGAAAATCGTGACGTTGTACCACTGACCGAGTAATCGCAGACGTCCGAATAGGCCGATACCTTCTGTTATCGAACCGTTATGCGCATCGGGCATGTCGTCCACAGGCGCATGGGCCGAAGGCCTCGATCAGGGCTGCGACGGGTCTCGATCGGGCATCGGGCGCATCGGAATGTCCGGACGGCCGAGGTCACGCGGCGGGCGCCGGCGCGCAGCCGCGTACACCGATGCGGTGCGCTTGGCGATCGACTGCCAGGTGAATTCCTCGCCCAGCCGGGTACGGGCGCGACGGGCGCGCTGCTGCGTCGCCGCCGGGTCGTCCAGGGCCTCGCAGACGGCGACGGCGAGTCCCTCCGGATCGAAGGGGTCGAAGGTCCAGCCCGTCTCGCCGTCGGTCACCGCTTCGCCGAGCCCGCCCGCCGTGGACGTGATCAACGGGATGCCGGTGGCGGCTGCCTCGAGGGCGACGATGCCGAACGGTTCGTAACGGCTCGGCAGGACGATCGCGTCGCAGCGGTGCATCAGTTTCAGCAGGCCGTCGTGGTCCTGCCGTCCGACGAAGTCGACCGCGGCCGTCACCTGATGTTCGAGGGCCAGCTGACGCAGCCAGCCGATCTGGGTGCCGTCGCCCGCAACCGTGAGGTGCGTGCCGGGGTGCGCCCGCCGGATCACCGGGAGTGCCTCGAGCAGATCCTGCACGCCCTTCTCGAACTCGAGCCGACCGGCGAAGAGCAACTCGGGCGGACCGCTGCGCGGGCGTCGATCCACGAACCGCCAGGTGCCGACGTCGATTCCGTTGTGGATCACGGTGATCGGCGCCAGGTCGGGGCCGAAGAGAGTCGCCACCTCCTCGCGCATGGACGCCGAACAGGTGATCAGCGCGTCGGAGGCATTGGCCAGCCACCATTCGACCGAGTGAACCTGCCGGTTGATGTGGCCGGCCACCCATCCGCTGTGCCGCCCGGCTTCGGTGGCGTGAAGAGTCGAGACCAGCGGAACGTCGAAGTACTCGGCCAGCGCAACCGCGGGGTGGGCCACCAGCCAGTCGTGCGCATGCACCACGTCCGGCGGTGGGCCGTCACGCAGGAGGCGCAGGCCGGCGCGGACGAACCCGTGGCCCATCGCCAGCGTCCACGCCATCATGTCGGCGCCGAAATCGAACGCCGGCGGGTCTTCGGCCACCGCGATCACACGGACGCCGTTCACGACGGTGTCGGTGGTGGGATGGGTCCGGGCGTCGGTGCCCGACGGCCGGCGGGTCAGCACCGTCACCTCGTGGCCCAGGCCGGCGACGGCCTCGGTGAGATGGTGGACGTGGCGGCCGAGGCCCCCGACCACCACTGGCGGGTACTCCCAGGAGACGATCAGCACGCGCATCAGAACCCGCCTTCGCGGCTCGGCAGACGGCGGGCGTCGAGTGCGCCGAACAGATTGTCGGCGCGGCGCCACCCGGCGGCCAGCCCGGCGGCCCGCTGCTCCTTGCCCGCATCGGAGGCCTCGCAGATCTCTCGCGTGGCGTGCGCATGCTTGTACGCGCGGTCCTGGGCGTAGCCGGCGGCGGTGTCCTTCGAGATCATGAACGGCCAGTCGGACTGCACCGTCAGCAGCGTCTCGCGCAGAATCTGGTCGGCTACCTCGTCCCGCACGTCCGGAATCCCGTGACCGCCGTCGAGCCGCTTGTCGAGGGAATCGAGCGCGGTCGCGGTGACCTCCTCGTTGAGCCGCACCAGGTGCTGCACCTGCGGACCCTCCCAGACGCGCCAGTCCTTGCCCGAGCCCCACGACGAGTCGTCGATCCGGACCGGGTCGCCGACGAATCCGTTCCGGCGGGCGGTGGCGAGCGATCCGACCGTGATGCCCGACTCGGGCAGCCTGCGCATGAGCCGCTCGAGCCACACCGGTCCCTCGTACCACCAGTGGCCGAACAACTCGGTGTCGAAGGCGGCGACCACGTGTGCGGGGCGGCCGATCCGGTCCGACTCGGCGATGAGCCGTGAGCGCACGCAGTCGATGAAGTCGTCGACGTGCTTGTCGATCACGGGGTCCACGAGAGCCGGATCGTAGGGCTTCTTGGCGTCACCCGGCACGTTCTTGCCGGTGACCCGAACGGGCTTGAAACCGGTCAGGTGGTCGTAGGTGTGGAAGTCGCGGTAGTTCGCGTGCCCGGGGTAGCCGGACTTCGGTGACCACACGCGGTAGCTGACGGTCAGATCGCGTCCGAACGCGACGACGTCGGAGTCGCCCACCGGGCGGCCGAGCGCCGTGTCGCCGTGCAATGTGGGGCCGTCGACCATGAAGTGGCCTACGCCGGCAGCGGCGTACTCTTGCTCCATGCCCGGCGTGTACGCGCACTCCGGCGCCCAGATGCCCGACGGCTGCGTGCCCCAGCGCAACCGCGCGTCGGCGAGACCCTCCCGGAGGGAGAACTGCCGGAGTCGTCGGTCGAGCAGCGGCTGGAAGGGATGGGCGAGCGGTCCGCCGAGCAGTTCGATCACCCCGGCGGAGACGAGCGGACGGATCTGCGGGCTGCCGCCGTGCCGCCACTGCGACTCGAAATCGGCCAGTGCTCCGGCGGCCGCACGGAACTCGCGGTGGCCCATCGCACGACGGTCGGCGTCCGGTGAGGTCGCGGCCTCCATCGCGCGCAACTGCCAGTCGGCCAGCCACTCGTACATCGACGTGGCGCAGTGCGGGTCGTCGAGCTGCGCGGCCAGCACCGGGGTGATGCCCAAGGAGATCAGGTCGGTGTATCCGTCGTCGGCGAGGCGTCGCAGGGCGGCGAAGACGGGCTGGTAGCAGTGTGCCCACGACTGGTACAGCCATTCCTCGCCGACCGGCCAGCGGCCGTGATTGGCCAGCCACGGCAGATGCGAATGCAGCACCAGGGTGAACTGGCCGGGTACCTTCTCGGCGCGCGGTGCAGCGGCGGTCGTGCTCATCACGGCTCCAGATCGAGGGTCGTCAGCGGCGCACGGCCACGGCGAGCAGGTCGAGACTCGCGTCGATGTCGGCGTCGTCGGCGGAGAGGATGTCGAAATCGGAGGTCGCCACCGCGGCGACGTCCGCGGCCAGGTCGGCGGGCCACTCGTCTCCGGCGAGTGCGCGGTCGATCTGGGCGTCGATGATCGATCCACCCCATTTCGCGTCGAGGTCGCGCAGCGCCGGGCCGTGGTGGACGCCGAGCATCTGCCGGACGTCGAAGGCCGCCGCGCCGGCGTCGTCGGGCCTGTTCGGCGCGGCCGCTCCGGTCAGCAGTTCGGTCAGTTCGGCCGCGCTGAGCTCCCGGGTGTGGAACGGGTTCAGCGGAGTGTCGCGGCCGGGGGAGAAGGTGATGCGGTTCGGGGTGCTCATCAGAAGCACCCCGCCCGGGCGGAGAACGCGGTGGCACTCGGCGACGAAGGCACTCTGGTCCCACAGATGTTCGATCACCTGGAAGTTGACGACCACATCCACCGATCCGTCGGCCAGCGGGAGGTCGATCAGATTGCCCCGGTGGACGACCAGTTCGGGGTACCGGCGGCGTGTGTGATCGACGGCCTGCTCGTCGTAGTCGACGCATGTCACCGACTTCGCGCGCGCGGCGATCATCGACGCGCCGTAGCCCTCACCCGATCCGGCTTCGAGGACGTCGCGGCCCGCGCAGTGGTCGAGGATGTACTCGTAGGCCACCTCGTGCCTGCGGAACCAGTAGTTCTCCGCGGCGATTCCGGGTACGGTGCGTTCACCGGTGAGCGCGAGCTGATCGGACTGCGGTGTCGCCTGGTAATCGGTCACCGCCACGACCTTAGTACCCGTGCGGGTGGGCGCCTGCATGCGGGAAGTGATCGGTGCCATGTTCTCGTCGCCGAGTACCAGCCGCTAAAGTGATGAGTAAACCATGGCCTTACCGGCCGGTAAGTTGCCGAACCCGATGCAGGAGGTCGACGTAGACCCATGACGAATATTGTCGTTCTGATCAAGCAGGTTCCCGACACGTGGTCCGAGCGCAAGCTCGCCGATGGCGATTTCACGCTCGACCGGGAAGCCGCCGACGCAGTGCTCGACGAGATCAACGAGCGCGCTGTGGAAGAGGCGCTGCAGATCAAGGAAGCCAACGGCGGCGAGGTGACGCTGCTGTGCGCCGGTCCCGAGCGCGCCACCGACGCCATCCGCAAGGCTCTGTCGATGGGTGCGGACAAGGCCATCCACATCAAGGACGACCTGATGCACGGCAGCGACGCGGTCCAGACCGCCTACGTTCTGGCGTCGGCGCTGGGCACCATCGAGGGCGTCGAGATGGTCATCGCGGGCAACGAGGCCACCGACGGACGCAGCGGTGCTGTGCCGGCGATGATCGCCGAGTACCTCGAGCTGCCGCACCTGACCCACCTGCGCAAGCTGGAGATCGACGGCGAGACCCTGCGCGGTGAGCGGGAGACCGACGAAGGCATCTTCAACGTCGAGGCCACCCTGCCGGCGATCGTCTCGGTCAACGAGAAGATCAACGAGCCGCGCTTCCCGTCCTTCAAGGGCATCATGGCCGCCAAGAAGAAGGAAGTGAATGTCGTGACCCTCGCGGAGATCGGCGTCGAGGCCGACACCGTCGGTCTGGCCAACGCGGGCAGCACCGTCACCGGCGTCACCCCGAAGGCCGAGAAGACGGCCGGCGAGCGCGTCACGGACGAGGGCGACGGTGGCGTCAAGGTCGCCGAGTTCCTGGTCGCGTCGAAGATCATCTGATCGCGCCCACCACTTCATCTGGCGAACCCATAGACATTCAGGAGAACAATCATGGCTGAAGTACTCGTGCTCGTTGAGCAGGACGCCGAAGGTGGGCTGAAGAAGGTCACCAGCGAGCTCATCACCGCGGCGCGCGCCCTCGGCACCCCGTCCGCTGTCGTCGTCGGCAAGCCGGGCTCGGCTGCCGGCGTCACCGCGGGTCTTACCGAGGCCGGCGCCGAGAAGATCTACGTCGCCGAGTCGGACGACGTCGCGAACTACCTCATCACGCCCAAGGTCGACGTGCTGTCGCAGCTGGCCGAGGCGAACGGCGCCGCAGGCGTCCTCGTCGCCGCCACCGCGGACGGCAAGGAGATCGCCGGCCGTCTGGCCGTGCGTCTGGGCTCGGGTCTGCTGACCGACGTCATCGAGGTCAAGGAGGGCGGCGCAGGCGTGCACTCGATCTTCGGTGGCGCGTTCACCGTCGACGCGCAGGCCGGCGGAGACACCCCGGTCATCTCGGTGCGCCCCGGCGCCGTCGAGGCCGCGCCGGCCGCCGGTGCGGGCGAGGTCGTCGAGGTCGAGGTTCCGGCTCAGGAAGGCGGTGTGAAGATCACCGGCTTCGCGCCGAACGTCGGCGGCGACCGCCCCGAGCTCACCGAGGCGTCGATCGTCGTCTCCGGTGGCCGCGGTGTCGGTTCGGCCGAGAGCTTCTCGGTGGTCGAGGCACTGGCCGACTCGCTCGGTGCCGCTGTCGGCGCATCGCGTGCCGCCGTCGACTCGGGCTACTACCCGGGCCAGTTCCAGGTGGGTCAGACCGGCAAGACCGTGTCGCCGCAGCTGTACATCGCCCTCGGCATCTCGGGCGCGATCCAGCACCGTGCCGGCATGCAGACCTCGAAGACCATCGTGGCCGTCAACAAGGACGAAGAGGCCCCGATCTTCGAGATCAGCGACTTCGGCATCGTCGGCGACCTGTTCAACGTCGCCCCGCAGCTGACCGAGGAGATCAACAAGCGCAAGTGATGCGCTGATCTTCGCGTAAGCGTCGAGATCGCCCCGCCGCACCCCGTGCGGCGGGGCGATCCGCATTTCCGCGTGAGCCGAGCACGACAGGAGTTCACCCGCAGTGTCCGGACACGTCACGTCGCATTGCCGGGGACGTTCAACGACGCGCCTTGACTGCGAGGCATGACAGTAACGGACGTCTCCACCGGATTCCCGTCTCCGATCCTCGCGCGACCGGTCCTCGCCGGGGGCGACTACCAGGTCCTGATCTCCGAGAACCCCTCCGACATCGACGACGCGCAACGACTCCGATACGAGGTGTTCAACGGCGAGCCCGGCTACTCCGACGCCATCGGCGACGCCGATTCGGGCCGCGACGCCGACGCTTTCGACGAGTTCTGCGACCACATGCTGGTCCGTCACATGCCGACCGGGGCACTCGTCGGGTGCGCCCGGGTGCTGCCGCCGCCCAGGGCGATCGCAGCCGGCGGCTGGTACTCGGCCGGTGAATTCGATCTCGGAGAGCTCTCGGAGATCCGCGGCGAGACGGTCGAGATGGGCCGCGCGGTGGTCGATCCGGGTCACCGCAGCGGTTCGGTGACGGCGATGCTGTGGGCCGCCGTCCTGAGCTACCTCGAGGAGGGCGGTTACCGGTATCTGATGGGTTGCGTATCGGTGCCCCTGGAATCGGCGATCGGCCGCGGTCGGGAACTGCGCGGGATCCGCGACCTCGCCCGCGACAGGCACCGGGCGCCCTGGCAGGTGTACCCGTACCGGCACGTGGAGGTCGACGGAGCCAGGCTCGACGATCTGGAGCCTCCCGCCGTCAACCGGCTGCCCGCACTGTTGCGCGGCTATGTCCGCCTCGGTGCCCGCGTGTGCGGGGAACCGGCGTTCGACGAGGTGTTCGACGTCGGTGACTTCCTCACCGTCCTGGATCGCCACAACGGCGACCAGCGGTACACCGACCGTCTCCGGGGTGCCATGACCCGGCTCGGCACCGACGGGAAGTAGGCGCCGTGGAGTCCAGTCCGTGGATGCCGGTCAGTCCGTGCGGTGTGCACTGCGTACACACGCACACGCCCCCGGTGTCCCGGCTGCGAGCGAGCGTGCGGCTCACGTCGTTCGCTGTCGTCGGCGTGACGATCCTGCTCTTCGGACTGCTGACCGTGGCGTGCCCGCGCGGGCTGCGCCACCGGTACTGGCGGGCCGGCGCCCGAGTGACGCTGCGCTCGATGGGGGTGCTGCTCGAGATCGACGATCGCCGTCCGTCACATGCGCCCCGGTTGCGCGGCGCGCTGATCGTCGCGAACCACATCTCTTATCTGGACATCGTCGCGATCGCATGTGTGGCGCCCGCGCGTTTCGTCGCCAAGAGCGAGGTGCTGGCGATGCCGGGCTTCGGCCCGATCGCCCGCCTGTTCGGAGTACTGGCGCATCGGCGCGGGGATCTGCGCCGGCTGCGGCCGATGCTCGATCGGGTGGGCGGCATCCTCGACCGCGGCCGCACGGTAGCGGTGTTCCCCGAGGGGACGACGTGGTGCGGGACCGCGTCCGGCAGATTCCGTCCGGCGTTCTTCCAAGCGGCCGTCGATGCCGGGGTTCCGATCCTGCCGGTCCGACTCTCGTACACCGATCGCGGTTCACGGACCACCATGCCGGGATTCCTGGGCGAAGACACCGTCGCAAGCACGCTGTCACGTATCGTGCGATCGCGCCATCTCACCGTCACGATCACGATCTTCGACCTGCAGATGCCTGCAGGGGATCGACGCGGTCTGGCGGCCGCGGCCCAGCGACTGATTCTGCCGGCGGAGCCGATCTCGGCGATGCGGGAACTGGACGTGGATCTGTCCGGTCAGCCGCCGGTGCCGACCGCGGCCTGACGCCGACGGGTCGGCAGCCGCATCGCCGGACGCACTGTGACCGCGGGGCCATGGGCGCGGCAAGGCGCTTCCAAGGACCGCCCCGGAACCTGTTCTCGTCAATCTCAACGAACGAGGTCAGGACTAATGGAACACATTGATCGAGTTTCCCGGCGCGGCCGGGACCTCTCCCAGACGATGACGACCGCGGTGGTCTGCGCCGCCACCGCGATGCTGATGCTCGACATCGCCGTGGTGAACACCGCCCTTCCCGCGATGGCGCGCGAGTTCGATGCCGGCATGGCCTCGCTCAAGTGGGTGGTCGACGGCTATACGCTCGCACTCGCGACTATCGTGCTCAGCGCCGGTGCATGGTCGGACCGCTACGGGCGACGACGGGTGTTCATCCTCGGCACCGTGGGATTCACCGGGGCGTCGATCCTCTGTGCGGCCGCTGTCGGCATGCCGATGCTGATCGTCGCCAGGGTGGTGCAGGGGCTGGCCGCCGCGCTGTTGTTCGCCTCGTCGCTCGCTCTGCTCGCCGGCGCGTTTCCCCGGCGGTCCGATCGGGCGCGGCCGCTCGCGGTGTACGGCGCGACCATCGGCGCGTCGTTCGCGGTCGGTCCGCTGCTCGGCGGTCTCCTCACCGAATTGCTCGCCTGGCGATCGATCTTTCTCATCAACGTGCCGGTCGGCCTCGTCATCCTGGCGGGGGTGCGCCACGTCGCGGAGTCGCGCAGCAGCGCGCCCCGACGCGGCGACCGCCGGGGACAACTCGCAGTGGTGATCGGACTGGCCGCGCTCACCTACGGCCTCGTCGAGGCGAACGAGCGGGGCTGGACCGATCGCGCGACGGTGGCCGCCTTCGCCGTCGCGGTAGCGGCTCTCGCAGGATTCATCAGTGTCGAAAGGAGAGTAGACCAGCCGATGCTGCCCCTGGCGATGTTCGCGAATCGCTCATTCGCCGGCGCACAGGTCGCGGTCTTCGCGATCTCGGCGTCGATGTTCGCGGTCTTCGTGTACGTCACTGTCTACTTGCAGGGTGTCCTCGGCATGTCGCCGATCGGCGCCGGGCTCGTGTATCTGCCGGGAACTGTGGTCATGCTGGCCGTCGCCGGTGTCACGGACCGTTTCCTGACCTCTGTTCCGCCCGGCCGGGCCCTCGCGCTCTCGCTGGTGGCGGTCGCGGTCGGGATGGCGATGATGACGCTCGGCGGTGTGCACAGCAGCGGTCTGGTGATGGTTCCCGGATTCGTCGTCGCGTGCATCGGCGCCGGGGTGTTCAATCCGGTGATGAGCGGTGTCGTGCTCAGTGAGAGCCACGGTGACGATGCCGGACTGGCCGCGGGAATCAACGACGCCTTTCGGCAGTCCGGGATCGCACTGGGTGTCGCTGCGCTGGGAGCTCTGTTCCCCGCGCGGTCCGTCCTGGCGGGCGGATCCCCGGCGGAATTCGTCGACGGTCTGCGGCTGGCACTGTGGGTGAGCTGTGGGACGGCTCTCGTGGGAGCGGCAGCGGCCGCAGTGTGGATCAGGCAGGCGCGATCGGATGCGACGCCTGCCGAAGCCGACGACCGCCCGCGCGTCGCATTCTAGAATCGACGGGATGAGCTGGGCTGTGATGCTTGAGTACCGGGTGCTGGGGCCACTCGTCGTTCGGCGTGACGGCATGCCCGTCGACCCCGGGTCGCCCAAGCAGCGCGCGGTCCTCGCGGCGCTGCTGCTGGCCCGTGGCGCCGTCGTTTCGACCGATCGGCTGGTGCACGCGGTCTGGGGAGACGATCCGCCCGCGGCGGTGGCGACCAGTCTGCAGGCTTACATCTCGAATCTCCGCAGACTGCTGCGTGACGCATCCGGTGCGTCTCCGATCGAGCGGGTCAGTCCCGGCTACCGGTTGGCGGTGGGCCAGGATCGGTTCGATCTGCTGGAGTTCGGGCGACTGGCCGGCGAGGCGCGCGATGCGGTCGACGCGTTTGACTGGGAGACCGCGCTGTCTGCCTCGACAGCCGCTCTGGCGCTCTGGAGGGGGCCGTTGCTGGAGGAGTTCGAGGACCGCGATTGGATCGAAGTGGAGTCGACGGCGCCGACCGAGCTGCGGCGTGCGGCCACCGAGGCTCAGATCGCGGCGCTCCTTGCGCACGGCGATGTGGCGACCGCACTCGTCGCCGCGACTGAGTTGTGCCGCCAGGACCCGCTCCGGGAGCGGAGCGTCTGGCTGCGGATGGTCGCACTGTATCGCGACGGTCGGGCCGGGAGCGCTCTCGAAGCGTACGCGGCGTATGTCCGCGATCTCGACGTGGAACTCGGCCTCGACCCGAGCGCTGAACTGCGTGAGCTGCAGGGTGCGGTGCTCAGGCACGACCCCGAGCTGGCAGCCTGGCCGCTGACTCCTCGCTGGACCGGCGCCCGGCCGGTGTCGTCCCCGGAACCGCGAGCCGTCCAGCCCGTCGAGACGCAAGAGCTCGCGGGCGAGGTGGCCCGCGATATCGGGGCGCCGCTCGTCGGGAGGGAGGATGCGGTGCGCGTGCTCCGCGAATTGCGTACGGCGGGCACCGGCACCCGCTGGCTGATCCTGTCCGGACCCGCCGGCATCGGCAAGACTCGTCTGGCCGAGGAGGCGGTCCACCTCGCCGAGGCGGCGGGGGATCGGGCTGTGTGGGTGCGCTGCCCGGACACCGAGGGCGTTCCGGCATGGTGGCCCCTGCGCCAGCTCTGCCGCGCGTTGAACGCGGACACGGATCTGCTGACGGTCTCCGACGGCGCCGACGCCGACGCGGCCCGTTTCGAGGTCTACGACCGCGTGCAAGCCCTCCTCGAACACGAGAGCGCGACGAAACCGCTGACGATCGTCGTGGACGATGTCCAGTGGGCCGATGCGATGTCGCTGGGACTGCTCCGCTACCTTGCGCCGGTACTTCGGGATGCGCCGGTCACCGTCGTCCTGACACTGCGGGAGGAGGAGGCGACCGACGCCGCGCAGTCGCTCCGCGAGGCCGTCGCACGATCCGGCGGCCGACTGCTCGACGTGCCGGAGCTGTCGCGCGAGGCGGTCGGTGAGCTGGTGCGGGCGGTGGCGGACACCGATTTGTCGGCCGCCGAACTCGACCAGCTGGTGGCCCGGACCGGTGGCAATCCGCTGTATGTGACCGAGTATGCCCGGCTGCCGGAGGAACAGCGCCGCGACGTGATCCCGGCGGCGGTCAGATCGGTGCTCGGTCGCCGGCTGGCGACACTCGATCCGACCGTCCGCGAGGTCATCGGCCACGCCGCGGTGATCGGCGAGGAGATCGACATAGCGATGTTGTCGGAACTGACCTCCCGCAGCGTCGACGCGGTCGCCGACTGTCTCGACGAAGCCGCGGACGAGCGGATCGTCGTCCCCTTGCCGAGCAGCGGTGGACTGACCTTCGCCCACGCACTTCTGCGCGACGAGGCCGAGACGATGTTCGCGCCGCTGCGCCGTTGCCGGATCCATCTGCGGGCCGCCGAACTGCTCGCGGCGCGGAGCGGCCCGGAGATGAGCGCCCGCCGCGCAGCGCACCTGCTCGACGCGTTGCCGGTGGCCGAGGTGCCCGACGTGGTCGCCGCCTGCCGGGAGGCGGCGCACGATGCGGCGGTCCGCTGGGACTCGGAGAGCGCAGCGCACTGGCTCAGCCGCGCGCTCCGGACACACGAGACACTGGCGGGTCCGGAAGCGTCGGTCGACGAGCGGGACGCGCTGCTTACGGGCATGCTGCACGCGCAGGTCCGCGCCGGACGGGCTCAGCTCGTCCTGGACACGGTCGAGGCCATGCTGGTGCGGGCGATGCGTGACGGGAGCACTGTCACGGTAGGGCGTCTCGCGGGTGTTCTACTGCGTGCGGGCGGTGGTTGGCCGTGGATCTCGCCGACCGCCGAGACCGGGTCGCTGCACGAGGTCCTCACCGCAGCGGTCGACATCGTCGACGGCGACTCCATAGCCTTGGTTCGAGTGCTGGGAGCGCTCGCGATCGGACACTGCTATCACCGGGACGCCTCGGTGCCTGCCGGGCTTCTGGAGCGAGCCGCCGAGGTGGCCGCTGCGGTCGGCGATCCCGATGTGATGGCCGACGCGATTCTCGCGCGCCTCATCACCTACTCCGGGGTCTCCGGACGCGCGGCCGAGCTGATCTCGCTGGCCGATGACCTGACCGCGCTGCCTCACGCGGATGCCGAACTCGACGAGGTGATCGCGGGTTCGGTCGTGACGATGGCCGCGATGACGCTCGGCGACATCCCGCAGACGAAGGCTCGTCTGCGTGCGGCGATCGCAGGCAGTGAGCGCATGCGACTGCCGGTCCTGCGCGCGCAACTGCGCTGGATGGAGGCCGCGCTGGCGGTCTGGCACGGCGACTTCGCGCTTGCCGAAGAGCACTTCCGGACCGCCCTCGCGGTCCATCGGCAGACGGAACTGTATGTTGCGGGCTCCGGGGCGCTCGCGCTGATGGCGACGGCGAATCAGCGGGGCGTGTTCGACGACGTCGTCGATGAGGTGCTCGGCACCGGCGGCGGGGACCGCATGGAATGGGTGCGGACGGTGATGTCCGCGGCGCCCGACAATCGGGTATCGACGCTGCTGGCCGCGGGTGTGGCGACCGTGGCCGTCGAGCACGGCGACGCCGCGCTGGTCCAGTCGATGATCGATCTCTGGCGGGCGGACGACCGCCCGATGATCTGGACGTCGCTCGCGCAGGCCGTGGTGCTGGCGAATCTCGTGGTCGAGGAGCGCTTCGTCGACGACGCGCGGGCGTTCATCGATGTGCTCGCCCCCTACGCGGGGCATATCGCGACGGTCGGTCAGGTCGGTTGCGTCGGCCCCGTCGACCTGGCGCTCGCCGGCCTCTACGACCTGATCGGTGACGATGCGGCCGCGGACGCGGCGCTGGGTCGCGCACGAGCGCTCTCGATCGCCGGGGACAGCCGGCCCGGGCTGCTGCGCTGCCGCCTCTTCGAAGCTCTGCGGGCACCTGACTCGGCCGACCGTGCGAGGGAGATCGCGGCGATCGCCGCGCAGGCCCGTGCGCTGGGCCTCCAGGCAGTAGCCGACGTCGCGCACGCCGCCGAGCGGAGGACGAGTGTGCCAAGGGCAGTCCAAGAAGGATGCAAGCGCACTGAGTGACAGTCGGTTCGGGACAGGTGCGGATCCCCGCGCCGCCGTGAACCGGGAGACATGCCATGACCTCACACGCCATCGATCGCGCCGACATCGCCGACCTACGAACGCGGGTACGCGGAGCGGTGCACCGGCCGTCGGACGACGGGTACGAGACGATCGGATTCAACGTCGCCGTGTCACGCCGCCCCTGGGCGGTCGTCGACGCTGCCGACGCCGCGGACATCGCCGCGGTGATGACGTTCGCGGGAGACAACGGGATGACTGTCGCCGTCCACTCGACCGGGCATGGCGCGATTCCCATCGACGGGCGCTCGCTGCTTGTACGCACCGGCGGTCTCGACACCCTGGAGATCGATCCCGCAGGGCGTACCGCGCGCGTCGGCGCCGGGGTGCGGTGGCAGCGGGTCCTCGACGAGTCCGCACCGCACGGTCTGGCCCCGCTGTGCGGGTCGGCACCGTCTGTCGGCGTGATCGGATTCCTGACGGGCGGCGGCATCGGTCCGCTGGTGCGAACTGTCGGATCCTCCAGCGACCACGTCCGTTCGTTCGAGGTCGTGACCGGTGCCGGACGGGTGGTCCGGGCGTCGCCCGATGAGAACGCCGAGTTGTTCTGGGGGCTGCGGGGCGGCAAAGCGACTCTCGGGCTGGTCACCGAGGCGGTGATCGATCTGCTGCCGATCCCGGAACTGTACGCCGGTGCGATGTACTTCGACGGCGCCGACGCACCCGCGGTTCTGCGTGAATGGCGGACATGGAGTGCCTCGCTGCCGGTCGAGGCGAACACCTCCGTGGCACTGCTGCGACTGCCAGAGCTGCCGACGGTGCCGCCGATGCTCGCCGGCCGCATGACGGTCGCCGTCCGCTACGCCGCGTTGACTTCGCGCGATGAGGCGCAGCGGCTGATCGCGCCCATACGTGCGGTCGCGCCCCCGCTGCTCGATGCGGTCGGCACGATGCCCTACGCGGCGATCGGCGCGATCCACGCCGATCCCGCAGACCCGATGCCGGTCGCTGAGGACGGCTGCCTGCTCCGAGAACTCCCCGAAGACGCGGTCGACGCGATCCTGGCCTCCGCCGGACCGGACGTCGAATCGCCTCTCCTCATGGTGGAACTGCGACTGCTCGGCGGCCGGTTCGCGCGGACGCCGCAGGTCGACAGCGCACTCTGTCACCGATCGGCGCCCCTGCATCTGTACACGGTCGGGATTCTGGCGCCGCCGATCGCGGAACAGGTTCCGGTCGCGGTCGCGGGACTGGTGGAGACCATGTCGGCGTACTCCGACGGATACCGGCTGCCGAACTTCACGGCGACCTCCGACGCCGGCGTGACGGCGCGTTGTTATGACGAGCAGACACGCGCCTGGCTGCGTGCGCTCGCCGGCCAACACGATCCGCGCGGCGTGCTCCGAGTCGGACAACTGGCCCGGTGATTTCCGGGCAGTGCGACGTGCGACTATCGTGGAGCGCGTCATGTCGCTGCCCTACCCTCCCGTCTACCTCGACAACGCCGCGTCCACCGCGCTAGTACCCGAAGCCGCCGCGGCGATGGCGGCGGCGTGGGCACACCCGGGGAACGCCTCCTCGCTGCACGGCTCCGGCCGGGCGGCCCGACGGATGCTGGAGGAATCGCGCGAGTCGATCGCCCGCGACCTGGGAGCCCGTCCGTCCGAGGTGATCTTCACCGGCGGCGGCACCGAATCCGACAATCTCGCGGTGAAGGGGATCTTCGAGGCGCGCCGCCGTGAGGACCCTCGGCGCCGCAAGATCGTCATCTCGGCGATCGAACACCACGCGGTTCTCGATCCGGCGCAGTGGCTCGCCGACGAGGCCGGCGCCGAACTCGTCGTGCTGCCGGTCGACGGTCACGGGTTCGTCAGTCCCGACTCGGTGCGCGCGGCGCTCGAGGAGCACGCCGGCGAGGTGGCGCTGATCTCGGTGATGTGGGCCAACAACGAGGTCGGGACGGTGCAGCCGATCGCCGAGATCGCCCGGCTCGGCGCCGAAGCCGGGATTCCGGTCCACTCGGACGCCGTAGCCGCCGTCGGCCACCTGCCGGTCGACTTCGCGGCGAGCGGGTTGTCGGCGATGACTGTCGCGGCACACAAGTTCGGCGGGCCGCAGGGGACCGGAGTGCTGGTGATCGGCCGTGACGTGGCCTGCGTGCCGCTGCTCCACGGCGGCGGTCACGAGCGTGACCTCCGGTCGGGGACCCCCGACGTCGCGTCGGCCGCGGGAATGGCGGCGGCCCTGCGGACGGCGGTCGCCGGATGCGACACCGATTCCCGGCGCGTCGCGGCCTTGCGCGACCGGCTCGCGGGAGTGCTGGGCGCCGTCGACGGTGTGCGGATCAACGGTGCGCTGCCCATCGAGCCCGACCTCGCGCTGCCGGGCGTGCTGCACGTGTCCATCGACGGGTGCGAGGGTGATTCGTTGCTCATGCTCCTCGACGCGAAGGGAGTGGAGTGCTCCACCGGATCGGCCTGCACCGCGGGTGTCGCGGCGGCCAGCCACGTGCTGCTGGCGATGGGCTTCGACACTGCGACCGCCCGCGGATCGCTCCGGTTCTCGCTGGGAACCGGCAATACGGAGGACGACGTCGACCTGGTCGGCGAGGTGATCGGCGAGGTGGTCGATCGTGCCCGGGCCGCCGGACTGCTGTCGGCGGTCGGAGCGCGGGCTGGAGGTGAGAGCTGATGCGGGTACTCGCAGCGATGAGCGGAGGGGTCGACTCGGCGGTCGCCGCTGCGCGTGCGGTGGACGCCGGTCATGAGGTGGTCGGAGTCCATCTGGCGTTGTCGACGGCGCCCGGTGCCCTGCGCACTGGTTCGCGCGGCTGCTGTTCGCGCGAGGACGCCGACGACGCCCGGCGCGCGGCCGACCTGCTCGGCATCCCGTTCTACGTGTGGGACTTCGCCGACCGTTTCAAAGAAGATGTGATCGACGAGTTCGTCGCCTCGTACGCGGCCGGTGAGACGCCGAACCCCTGCCTGTCGTGCAACGAGAAGATCAAGTTCGCGGCCTTGGCCGAACGCGCGGTCGCGCTGGGCTTCGACGCGCTCGCCACCGGGCACTACGCACGGTTGGCCGACGGCGAACTGCGCCGTGCCGTCGACGCCGACAAGGATCAGTCGTACGTGCTGGCCGTCCTGGACCACGAGCAGCTCTCGCGTGCCATGTTCCCGGTCGGTGACACCCCGAAGCCGCAGATCCGGGAGGAGGCCGAACGCCGCGGGCTCGCGGTCGCCAATAAGCCCGACTCCCACGACATCTGCTTCATTCCGAGTGGCGACACGCGAGCCTTCCTCGGCGCGCGGATCGGCGTGCGGCCCGGGGCCGTTGTCGACTCGGCGACGGGCGAGAGGCTGGCCGAGCACGACGGCGTCCACGGATTCACCATCGGTCAGCGCAAGGGCCTCGGGATCGAGACGCCCGCCGCCGACGGTCGTCCGCGCTACGTGACGGGGATCGATCCGGAGAGCGGGACGGTGACGGTGGGCGCCGCGGCCGATCTCGAGGTCACCGCGATCACCGCGGGTAAGGCGGTGTGGACCTCCGGCCGCACCCCGGACGGCCCGGTGGAGTGCGTGGTGCAGGTGCGCGCGCACGGCGGACTCGCGCCCGCAGTCGCGACGCCGGTCGAGGGCCCCGACGGCCCCGGCATCCGGATCGATCTGCGCGAGCCGCTTCGCGGTGTGGCGCGTGGACAGGCGGCCGTGCTCTACGCTCCGGACGAGGTCGAAGGCGACCTGGTGATCGGCTGCGGCCGGATCACCGGCTCGGAGTGACAGCTCAGGCGCCCGGGACGGGGCTGCCGGCCGGAGTCGGCACCGGCGTCGGCTCCATGCCCGGCACCGATCCGTCCGAGGCGGTGCGCATCGCGAGCGGCGAACTCGATCTGGCGTTCCTTCCCGAACTCCCCGCGCGAGGAGTGGGAGCCGACATGATCGGCCGGACCGGCGCGTTGCTCGTCGACCTGCCGCTCGACATGGTGCATCACGCCTACCGGCTCACCGATCACCCCAACACCACCACGCGGCGCGCGCGGGATTGGCTGCGCTGGGACCTCGATGCTCTCGAGGAGCATTGGGAAGCCTCCGGGCTCGTCGGCTCCGGACGAACCGTGAAGGTGCAGGCGTGCGGGCCGCTGACCTTCGCCGCGAACGCCGAGCTGCGCGGAGGCCACAAGATCGTCAAGGACCGCGGTGCGGTTCGTGACATCGCGGCGTCGCTGACCGAGGGACTGCGCGGGCACGTCGCCGAGGTGACGCGACGGCTCGGCGCGAAGGTGCTGGTGCAGCTCGACGAACCCGACGTGGGGCGGGTGATCGATGGCACCGTCACCCCGCTGACCCGCCTCGACCCGATTCGGCCGATCCCGGCGCCCGACGCCGCCGAGTTGATGCAGGGCGTCGTCGACGGCCTCGACGTGCCCGTTCTTCTGCATTCGTGTGGACGCCCGCGGTGGGACCTGACCGATCGACTCGAGCGGGTCGCGCTGTCGATCGATCTGACGAGACTGCGACCCGACGCCGACTACGACCGGCTCGGAGCCTTCGTCGACAGCGACGGAGTGCTCGCTGCGGGGCTGGTTCCGGCCACCGAGCCGGAGACCCCGGTCGACGCCGAGACGCTCGCCGGTCGTCTCACCGAACTGATCGACCGGATCGGCCTGCCGCGTCGGGTCTTGTGCGACAACATCCTGGTCACACCCGTATGCGGCCTCGCGGGGGCCACGGGATCGTGGGCGACGCGGGCCCTGTCGCTGTCGTCGGAGATCGCCGCGGGACTGGCCGCGGATCCGGACTACCGCTCCTCGTAGCGTCGCCGCGGCCCCGGCCGATCGGCGCCCGTTCCGGACGTCTCAGACGTCGCTCTCCAACTGTGCGACCGCGCGCTTGGGCGCCACCTGCCGGAAGCTGGCGTCGAGCAGTTCGGCCACCTCGTCCCAGTCCGAGTCGGCGGTCAGGTCGATGCCGAGCCATCCGTAGGCGCCGACGTACGCGGGGACGAAGAAGCGGGCGTCCTGGATGAGCGCCTCTCGCTCGAGCGGGTCGGGGATGAACAGAAGCGCGGTGTCGCGGCGGATCTTGGAGCCCTTCTCACCGCCGCCGTACATGGCGAACATCTTGCCGCAGCGAAAGGTCGGACGGCCGTGCGCAACCTTCTCGGTGGCTTCCGGGAGTGCCAGTGCCACGGTTCGGAGTCGTTGCAGGATCGGATCGTCGTCGGAGAACATGATGGGGTGCGGCATGCCGGTAAGCGTAGTGTCGGCGTTCGTCCGACGCGGCCATGTCGCAGGGCTCGGTTAACCTGAACGCGTGAGTGAGGGCGAGGGGACAGACACGGCGGGATCGGCCGCAGCGGAGGCGGGCGCCGATTGGGCGCGGGAGTGGGCGCTGCTCGCCGAGGAGGTTCGCGGGCATCAGTTCCGCTACTACGTCCAGGACGCGCCTGTGATCAGCGACGGAGAGTTCGACTCGCTGTTGCGCCGGCTGCAGGCACTCGAGGACGAGCATCCCGAACTGGCGGTGCCCGATTCGCCGACGAAGCTGGTCGGCGGCGGCTTCTCGACCGACTTCACCTCGGTCGACCATCTCGAACGGATGATGTCGCTCGACAACGTCTTCGATTACGACGAGATGCGCACCTGGGTCTCGCGTACCGAAGCCGAGATCGGCGCCGGGACCGAGTTCCTGTGCGAACTCAAGATCGACGGGGTGGCACTCTCGCTGGTGTACGAGAAGGGCAGGCTGGTCCGGGGAGTGACCCGGGGCGACGGCCGCACCGGCGAGGACGTGACACTCAACGCGCGCACCATCACCGACGTTCCGCACGATCTCGACGACTCAGTGCGCCCGGTGCCCGAACTCCTGGAGGTCCGCGGTGAGGTGTTCTTCCGAGTCGAAGACTTCCAGAATCTGAACGCCTCCCTCGTCGAAGAGGGGAAGCCGCCGTTCGCGAATCCGCGCAACTCGGCCGCCGGCTCTCTGCGCCAGAAGAATCCGCAGGTCACCGCGCGGCGCCGACTCCGGATGATCTGTCACGGGATCGGGAAGGTGGAGGGCTGGAGGCCCGAGTCGCTGCACGAGGCCTACCTCGCGCTGGGCGAGTGGGGGCTGCCCGTCTCCGACCACACGAAGAAGGTGACCGGGGCCGACGAGATCATCGAGGCGATCGCGTACTGGGGCGAGAACCGGCACTCGGTGGAACACGAGATCGACGGCCTCGTCGTCAAGGTGGACGATGTGACGCGCCAGCGCCGGCTGGGTGCGACTTCACGCGCACCGCGCTGGGCGATCGCGTACAAGTACCCGCCGGAAGAGGTCACGACCAAACTGCTCGACATCATGGTCGGCGTCGGACGGACGGGCCGCGTCACGCCGTGGGCGCTGATGGAACCGGTGCTGGTCGCGGGATCGACCGTCTCCCGCGCGACACTCCACAACGCCTTCGAGGTGAAGCGTAAAGGCGTCCTGATCGGCGACACCATCACCATTCGCAAGGCCGGCGACGTGATTCCCGAGGTGCTCGGTCCGGTCGTCGAACTGCGCGACGGTACCGAACGCGAGTTCGTGATGCCGACTCGATGCCCCGAGTGCGGAACCGAACTGGCCCCCGCGAAGGAGGGCGACAAGGACATCCGCTGTCCCAACCAGCGCTACTGCCCGGGACAACTGCGCGAACGGCTGTTCTATCTGGCGGGCCGCGGCGCATTCGACATCGAAGCGCTCGGATACGAAGGGGCGCAAGCACTTCTGTCGAGCGGCGTGCTGACCGACGAAGGCGACCTGTTCTCGCTCACTGCCGGCGATCTGGTCAAGACCGACCTGTACACCACGAAGTCTGGTGCGCTCTCGGCCAACGGTCGGCGATTCCTGGACAACCTCGACAAGGCCAAGCGGGTCCCGCTGTGGCGGGTGATCGTCGCGCTGTCGATCCGCCACGTCGGGCCCACCCCGGCGCGGGCTCTGGCCACCGCTTTCGGCGACCTCGAAAGCATCCAGAACGCCTCCGTCGATGAGTTGGCGCAGGTGGACGGTCTCGGCCCCACGCGGGCGGCGAGCGTGCACGACTGGTTCGCCGTCGACTGGCACCGCGAGATCGTCGCCAAATGGCGGGCCGCGGGGGTGGCCATGGCCGATGAGCGGGACGAGTCGATCGAGCGGACGCTCGACGGCAAGACGATCGTGGTCACCGGTTCGCTCGTCGATTTCTCCCGTGACGGGGCCAAAGAGGCGATCATCGTGCGCGGCGGCAAGGCGTCGGGCTCGGTGTCGAAGAAGACCGACTACGTCGTGGTCGGCGACTCGCCCGGCAGCAAAGCCGCCAAGGCCGAAGAATTAGGCGTTCCGATCCTCGACGAGGACGGCTTCAAACAATTGCTGGCGACCGGATCTGCGGGAGAGTCGGAGTCGGAGGACGAGTGATGCGTGCGCCGTTTCGACTCGCGGAAGACCCCAGGTCCGTCGAGTGAGCCGGTGAGCGTAGCGAGCAGGCGCATCGAGACTGCGCGTGCTGTTTCGACTCGCTGCGCTCGCGGAAGTTTCTAGGTTGGTCGAGTGAGCGTGTGAGCGTAGCGAGCAGGCGTATCGAGACTGCGCGTGTTGTTTCGACTCGCTGCGCTCGCTCAACTGGCCTGGGAGGTGCTCGCTCAACTGGCCTGAGGAGACCCAGGTTCGTCGAGTGAGCGTGTGAGCGTAGCGAGCAGGCGTATCGAGACTGCGCGTGTCGTTTCGACTCGCTGCGCTCGCTCAACCAGCCTTGGAGCGCTCGCTCAACCAGCCTTGGAGCGCTCGCTCAACCGCCCTGAGTGTTCGGCTTTCTCTTCAGGACGGTGGCGATGATGCCGGTCAGGTAGCCCAGGCGTGCGACTTCCGCGGGGCGGAAGTCGGGACCGCCGATCCGGCCGAGGAGCAGGGCCTTGCCGTCGTCGCCCAAGGGGGCGGCGGCCAGCCTGGTCCCCATGTCACGCCATCCCTGAGGGATCCATTCGGCTTCGGAGTCGAACGCCACCGCCCGGTCGAGGGGCAGCCAGTCGGCCGTCTCCAGGGCCGTCTCGGGGGCTCCCGAACTGCCGTAGAGGCGCAGCACGTCCGGACCGGGGCGGGAGATCACCATCGCCCACGACACGCGGAGCACACGGGGAGCGTAGTCGGCCAGCACCTGCAGGCGGTCCTTGCCGCCCGCGGCGACGAGGTCGATCAACTCGAGTTCCTGATGCGTGTCGAGGACCCCGTCGTGCGGACGGAGAGAGTCGACGTGCACGCCCGCGACCTTCTCCGCGGCGGTGATGAGGGTGTCGGGCAGCGCACCCGAGGGCAGGTCGACCACCAGGTCGTCGACGGCGTAGCCCTCGCCTCGCTCGATCACTTCGAGCGAGCGGATGTCGGCACCGACGGCGCCGAGTTGAACGGCGAGCATGCCGAGACTGCCGGGACGGTCGTTCAGCAGAACGCGAAGCAGATACGACACCGGAGTCAGCGCGGCTGCTGCTCGAGCGGACGCACGCCCACAGCCGTGCCGTACGCGCACACCTCGACGCCGCCGGATCCGGCGTACTCATTCGTCTCGAAGCGGAATGCGAGAACCGCGTTGGCCCCCTTGCTCTGAGCTTCGGCGGCCAAGCGACTCAACGCTTCATGACGCGCCTCGTGCAGCAACTGGGTGATGCCCTTGAGTTCGCCACCGGCGATCGACTTGAAGCTGGCGCCGATGTTGGAACCGATGTGTCGCGACCGCACCGTGAGGCCGAACACCTCGCCGAACACGTGCTCGATCCGGTAGCCCGGCAGTTCGTTGGTGGTGACGATTATCATGTGTCCAAGTTAACCGGTGCGGTGCACTCCGGCCACTCCGCGATCATTCACCCGGAGCACACCTCCCGCGCGGGCTCGGTCCGAAGCGGCCGCATATCCTGGTAGGCAAGTCCCACTGTCCTGAGCTCGTGCGGTGCGCCGTGACGAGTGCGTGTGTAGAGAGGTCGACGATGTCCACCGATTCCCAGCCGGCGATCAGCCGGGACGAGGTCGCGCATCTCGCGCGACTGTCCCGCTTGGCGCTCGACGACGACGAACTCGACCGTTACGCGGCGCAGCTCGACTCGATCCTGAGCCACGTCGCGCAGATCTCAGAGGTGGCCGCCGACGACGTGCCGCCCACCGCGCATCCCGCCGAGTTGCGCGACGTGCTGCGCGAGGACGTCGTCGTCCCGAGCCTGACCGCAGAACAGGCGCTGTCGGGGGCGCCCGCCGTCGAACAGGAGCGCTTCGCCGTTCCGCAGATCCTGGGAGAGGAATGAGCGTGAGCGACACCCGCAGCGCGAACGAGATCACGGGCCTGTCCGCAGCCGACCTCGCGGGCAAGATCGCCGCTCGCGAACTGTCGTCGGTCGAGGTGACCCGGGCACACCTCGACCGCATCGAGCAGATCGACGGACAGCTGGGCGCATTCCTGCACGTCGGCGGCGACGAAGCACTCGCCGCGGCGGAGGCGGCCGACCAGGCGATCGCTTCGGGTGAGGCGCCGTCCGCTCTGGCCGGCGTCCCGATCGCGCTCAAGGACGTCTTCACCACCGTCGACGCCCCGACCACCTGTGGGTCCAAAATCCTCGAAGGATGGGTCTCGCCGTACGACGCGACCGTCACGGCCAAGCTCCGTGCCGCGGGCATCCCGATCCTCGGCAAGACGAACATGGACGAGTTCGCGATGGGCTCGTCGACCGAGAACTCGGCCTACCAGGTGACCCGGAATCCGTGGGACACCACGCGTGTTCCGGGCGGTTCGGGCGGCGGCAGCGCCGCGGCACTCGCCTCGTACCAGGCGCCGCTGGCCATCGGCACCGACACCGGCGGCTCGATCCGACAGCCGGCCTCGGTCACCGCGACCGTCGGCGTCAAGCCGACCTACGGAACCGTGTCGCGCTACGGACTCGTGGCGTGCGCGTCGTCGCTCGATCAGGGCGGCCCCTGCGGACGCACCGTGCTCGACACGGCGCTGCTGCACCAGGTGATCGCCGGGCACGATCCGCGCGACTCCACCTCGATCGACGCGGCGATTCCCGATGTCGTCGGCGCCGCGCGCGCCGGCGCGTCCGGCGACCTGTCGGGTGTGCGCATAGGCGTGGTGAAGCAGTTGCAGGGCGAGGGCTACCAAGCCGGTGTGCTGGAGTCGTTCCAGGCGGCGTGCAAGCAGCTGACCGATCTCGGCGCGACGATCGTCGAGGTCGACTGCCCGCACTTCTCGTACGCGCTCGGCGCCTACTACCTGATCCTGCCGTCGGAGGTGTCGAGCAACCTGGCCCGCTTCGATGCGATGCGGTACGGGCTCCGGGTCGGCGACGACGGTTCGCACAGCGCCGACGAGGTCATGGCACTGACCCGCGAGGCCGGCTTCGGCCCGGAGGTCAAGCGCCGCATCATGATCGGGACGTACGCGCTGAGCTCCGGTTACTACGACGCGTTCTACGGTCAGGCGCAGAAGGTGCGCACGCTCATCGCTCGCGACTTCGCCGCGGCATACGAGGACGTCGACGTGCTGATCTCCCCGACCACCCCCACCACGCCGTTCAAGCTCGGAGAGAAGGTCGACGATCCGCTGTCGATGTATCTGTTCGACCTGTGCACGCTGCCGGTGAACCTGGCGGGCACCGCGGCGATGTCGGTTCCGTCGGGGGTCTCCTCCGACGACGGACTCCCGGTCGGCCTGCAGATCATGGCACCGGCACTGGCCGACGACCGGCTGTACCGGGTCGGTGCGGCCTACGAGGCGGCCCGCGGGCCGGTCGGCTGACAGCCTGCCGGCATGTTCCCGGCGGCGAGCCCCTGCTCGACGCCGTAACGGTGCCCGTGTCCCGCGGGAACCTTCAGTGAGCCCGCGAGGTCGAGGACGGTACCGACCATCGACACGACCGGCAGCCACGGCGGAGACTCGCTGTGGTGCCGGTCGTCGCCGTCTCCGGGAATGCGGTCGATCGGATGCCACAGCAGCGACGGAGCGAACCCGGGGACGGGATCGTCGGCGTTGGCCAGCACCACCCGCCGCTCGCACGATGCGACCCGGTCGACAGACCCCGCCGGCGGCCCGGCGAGCACTGTCCCGGCGAGTTCGACCCCGGAGTCGTTCGCCCAGCGGCGCGCGGCGTCGGCTCCCACCGCTCCCAGGCTCTGCCCGACGAGGTACACGCGGGGCCGCCGCGCTTCGGGCAGGCCCGAGATACGGGACCAGACGGCGTCGAGGACCGCGGACGCGGAGGTCCCCGCACGATCCGGGGAGGAGATGAACGCCCGCCACGACGCGACGTCGTCGTACTGCAGGGCGACGACCCGGACCGATCCGCCGAAGTACCCGGTGAAGCCGTCCACCGTTCCGGCGTCGATCCATCCCGAGCCGGTTGGCACGGCCACCACGACCGCGCGTGCCTCGCGACCGCCGTCGGCCACCCAGCGATCGGCCAGGCGCTCGGCGCGGTCCCGGACCGAGCCGGGTTCGCTCAGCGGGCTGTAGAGCATCACGGGGCGCTCGGGAACATCCGGTCCCGACGCCTGTGCGGGCGCGGGCAGCCCGATCGACGCCGCCGCGACCACCGCGACCATTCCGAAGCCGGCCCACACCCGTCCTGGGATCGCGACGACCGCGGCCGCGGCGGCGACCGGGATCGCGCACACGGCCAGGACCCACCCGGGGCCGATCGGCGGGGCACCCACCGCGGCCCGGACCGCCGACTCGTGACGCGCCGCGAGCCCGACGGCCGCACCGGCGACCACGAGCCCGGCGGCGAGGACGCCCCCGGAGACCGGGGCAGGTGGACGGTCACCGATCCGGTCTCGAAGCGCGCCGACGCCGGCACCGACGGCCATCCCGAGAAGAGTCAACGCGAGGCCGGCGACGGCGGCGACCAGCGCGGAGCGGGGGAGCATGCCGGGGGCGAGAGCCAGCAGGCGACCGGCGAGAGCGCCGGCGGCCACCGCGGGACGCACCCGCAGGCGGTTCATCGCAACCCCACTGTCTCTGCGGTTCGGGAGAGATAGCCGAGGACGATCGTGCCGCCCGACTCGCGCACCGGCGGGCCCGAATGCTGCCGCCAGGTGTTCACCGCCAGGCCGGTCCGCGCGGTCTCGGCGGCGGCGTGGCACAGCGGATCGTCGCAGACGGCGTGCATGTCGTCGATCAGTCGGCCGTCGAGGGCGGTGCGAGCCCAGGCTCCCGCGGGCCGGCCGGTGGAATCGGAGTACCGGAGCAGGTCGTATCCGAGATCGTGCGCACGGCAGGCGTCGGTGAATCGGTCCGGCAACGGGACCGGCGAGGAACAGTCTCCGGCCGGGTTGAGGGGGCGGCCGTCGATCACCACCGGTCGATACCCGAGTCGTCGGGAGAAGTCGGCGGGCAGATCGCGCATGGCGTCGAGCGGACGGTCGCCGACCAGGTTCGCGATGGCGCGTTCGGCGGCTGTGGCCGGCCGGGCCGGGGGAGCGGCCCGATGCGAGTCCGCCAGCGCCGAGCTGATCGGCAGCAGCCCGAGGACTCCGACGGTCAACGCCGCGCCGGTCGAGAGCCGGACGACCCACCGGCGGATACCTTGTCGGCCAGGGGAATCGGCTGAGTCAGCGGAGGTGTTCGAGGTCATGTCCCGAACGCTATGGCCGGGTGGCACCACACCGGATCGCTCGCAACGGGGGTCTTGCACCCCGCGCGCGAGAGTGAGACCGCAGGGAACCCTGCGACTGGGGAACCGGTCGGATCTCACTCTCGCGGGGGAGGTGGCGACCCGGCTCGGGCTCCTATCGTCGAACTGTGAAGTCTCCCTCTGCCGTCCGTCGCCGGACCGCCGCCGCGGTCGGGCGGGTCCGTGACCGGATCGCGCTCGACCGCATCAGCGACCCGGCGCTGCACCGATACCTGTCGCACTGGCGCAACTGGCTCGCCGCCCTGGCCGCGGTCAGCATGATCTCGGTGTGCTGGCCGGTGCTCGGCGAGGTCACTCGCCTGCCCGCGTTCCTCCTGCCCGCCTTCGCGATCCTCGGCTGCGGCGGCATCGCGCTCGTATTCGCCGGCGAGGAGGCGGTCAGGTACGGCTGGGCGTCCACGGTCATCACCTCGGCCGTCGCGTCGTTGATTCCCAACGACGGACCGTGGCCGATGCCGATCCCATTGTTCCTGGCGCTGCTGGCGATGACCGTCGCGGCGCTGTGGACCCAGCCGCTCAAGCGGCTGCCAGTGGTGCTGGCCGCCGTCGCGGGCGCCTTCGTCGTCGGCTTGCCCTTCGATGCGCTGGTGGGCTGGATCTTCGGGCTGGTCGTCGTCGGCATGGCCGTCGCGTTCCTGCGCTACCGTGCTCGCTCGCAGCGCGAGATCGCGGAGCAGACCGAGGAGACCGAGGTGCTGCGCGCCCGAGAGGCCGTACTCGCCGAACGCTCCCGCATCGCGCGCGACCTGCACGATATCGTCGCGCACCGCATGTCGATGGTGGTGGTGATGGCGCAGACCGCACCCTACCGGCTGGCCGCGGCCGCCGATGCCGAGGAGGTGGGGCCCGGGGCCAAGGCGGAGTTCGACGCGATCGCCGACGCCGCCCGCGAATCGCTCGACGAGGTGCGCCAGCTGTTGGGCGTGCTTCGCCCGCACGGCGACGCCGCGGACACCGCGGCGCTCGCTCCGGTCCAGGGCCTCGGCGACGTCCCCGAACTCATCGAGGGCGTGCTGGCGGTGGGCGTGGATGTGGAACTGACCGACACCTCCGACCATTCGTCGGTGGCGCAGACGGTCGGCGCTGCCGTGTACCGGATCGTTCAGGAGGCCGTCACGAACGCCACCCGCCATGCGCCCGGGGCGGCGATCGCGGTCCGCATCGAGGAGGATCCCGTGCACGAGGGGAGACTCGACGTCGAGATCGTGAACGGGTTGGCGACGCAGCCGCTGGGCGCGACCGTCGGCGGCGGGCACGGCATCCTGGGAATGACCGAACGCGCCCACGCGGTCGGCGGGAGTCTCACCGCGGCGGCGCGGCCGGGCGGCGGTTTCGCCGTCCGCGCGTCTCTGCCGATCGGTCCGTCGGTGAGGGCGGTCGCGTGAAGCGCCCGGGCGTGAGCGCCGCGCCGCGGCCCGGCGCACTAGGCTGACCCTCGTGCCGACCACTGTCCTCATCGCCGACGACCAAGCGATGGTCCGCGCCGGTTTCGCGGCACTGCTGGGCGCCGCCGACGACATCACCGTGCTCGGGGACGCCGAGGACGGGCAGGTCGCCGTCGACCAGGTGCGCCGCCTCAAACCCGATGTGGTCCTGATGGACGTCCGGATGCCGCGACGCGACGGCTTGTGGGCCGCGGAGCAGATCATCTCCAGCGGGTCGGCCACCAGAGTCCTGATGCTGACGACCTTCGACATCGACGATTACGTGTACGCCGCCCTGCGGATCGGTGCGTCGGGCTTCCTGCTCAAGGACGCGCCGGCAGACGAGCTCGTGCGCGCGGTCCGAGTGGTGGCCGCTGGCGACGCGCTGTTGGCGCCCTCGGTCACCAGACGCCTGATCGAGCAGGTCACCTCCCGGACCACGCGCAAGGCCACCGCGGCCGCCGACTCGCTCACCCCGCGCGAACTCGAGGTGCTCCTGACCGTCGCCGACGGCAAGTCGAACGGTGAGATCGCCGCCGAACTGTTCGTCTCCGAACAGACGGTGAAGACCCATGTGAGCAACATGCTGGCCAAGCTGGGTCTGCGCGACCGCGCGCAAGCGGTGGTCTTCGCCTACGAGAACGGCCTGAAGTAGGAGGTCGATGCCGCGCACCGGTCCGGAACTGGCCGACGTGCTGCCACCGGGCACGGATCGTGTTGTGATGGACGCGAACCCGGTTTCCTTTCAGAGAGGGGTCGCACCCGATGGCGCGCTTCGGCATTCTGACATCCGGCGGAGACTGCCCCGGTCTCAACGCGGTGATCCGCGGAACCGTCCTGCAGGGCAGCACGGTCCACGATCAGGAGTTCGTGGGATTCAGAGACGGGTTCTGGGGGCTGGTGTACGGCGAGGCGATCGACCTCGACCGATCCGTGGTGCGAGGCATCTCCCAGCAGGGCGGCACCATTCTGGGAACCAGCCGCTTCGGTCCGTACACCGAACCCGACGGCGGGCCGGAGAACATCAAGCGGGCACTCCAGCGGATCGGGGTGGACGGCGTCATCGCCGTCGGCGGCGACGGGACCATGGCGGCCGCCAACAGACTGCTCGGCGACGGCATTCCGATCGTCGGCGTGCCCAAGACGATCGACAACGACCTGCAGGCGACGGACTACACTTTCGGTTTCAACACCGCGGTCGAGATCGCGACCGAGGCCGTCGACCGGCTGCGCACCACCGGCAATTCGCACAAGCGGTGCATGGTTCTGGAGGTGATGGGCAGGCACGCCGGATGGATCGCGATGTACGCGGGTGTCGCGGCCGGCGCCCACGCGATCCTCATTCCGGAGCAGCAGGAGTCGCTCGAGCAGATCTGCGAGTGGGTGGTCAGCGTCCGCGACCGTGGTCGTTCGCCGATGGTCGTCGTCGCCGAGGGCTTCATGCTGCCGGAGATGGAGCAGGCGCACTCGTACAAGGGCATGGACGAGTTCAACCGGCCGCGGCTGGGCGGGATCGGCGAGATCCTCGCGCCGCTCATCGAGGAACGGACCGGGATCGCCACACGCGCCACGGTGCTCGGCTACATCCAGCGCGGCGGTGTGCCCAGCGCATGGGACCGGGTCCTCGGCACCCGCTTCGGCCAGGCGGTGAGCGACCTCGTCGCGGACGCGGGGTGGGGGTCCATGGTGGCACTGCGCGGCACCGACATCGTCCGGGTCCCCTTCGAGGAGGCCGTGGGCCACACCAAGACGGTGCCGCTCGAGTACTACCGCGGAGCGCGCGCGATCTTCGGCTGAGGGCTAGCGGTTCTTCGGGATGATCGCCCAGAGCAGCAGGTACAGAAGCACCTGCGGGCCCGGGAGGATGATCGACGCGACGAAGGCGACGCGGACCCAGGTGGAGTCGATTCCGAAGTACTCGGCGATGCCGCCCGCGACACCGCCGATCATCTTGTCGGTGGTCGAGCGGGTGAGTCGTTTGGCGGGGCGGACGGGCTCGGCGTCGTACGCGTCGCCGGCTCCCGGAAGGGCTGGATCGGTCACGGTGTTCTCCTCGGTTCGGATCGGTCTCGGTTCGGGCGTCCGCCCGATGACTCGAACGTAGGCCCCGGCGGCGCTATCGGGCATCGGGAAGCACCCTGACTTCGGCCCCCAGATACGATGGGACGCATGAGTGCCGCTATCGACGAACTGATGGACTTCGACGACGTCATCGAGACTTACGACCCGGTCATGGGCATGGAGGTCCACGTCGAGCTCGGCACGGCGACCAAGATGTTCTGCGGTTGCCCGACCACGTTCGGCGGCGAGCCGAACACCCAGGTGTGCCCCGCCTGCCTGGGTCTGCCGGGGGCGCTTCCGGTCGCCAACGCGAAGGCCGTCGAATCCGCCGCGCGCATCGGCTTGGCGCTGAACTGCTCGATCCGGGAGTCGAGCGTGTTCGCGCGGAAGAACTACTTCTACCCGGACCAGCCGAAGAACTATCAGATCAGTCAGTACGACGAGCCGATCGCCTACGACGGCTACCTCGACGTGCTGCTGAGCGACGGCACCACCTGGCGGGTGGAGATCGAGCGCGCCCACATGGAGGAGGACACCGGTAAGTCGCTGCACATCGGCGGCGCCACCGGGCGCATCCACGGTGCCAGTCACTCGCTGCTCGACTACAACCGCGCGGGCGTCCCGCTCGTCGAGATCGTGACCCGCCCCATCGAGGGTGCGGGCGAGCGCGCACCGGAGGTGGCCCGCGCGTACGTGACCGCCCTGCGCGATCTGCTCAAGTCGCTCGACGTGTCCGACGTCCGCATGGACCAGGGATCGATGCGCTGCGACGTGAACCTGTCGCTGATGCCCAAGGGCGCCGCCGAGTTCGGCACCCGCACCGAGACCAAGAACGTCAACTCGCTCAAGTCGGTCGAGGCCGCGGTCCGGTTCGAGATGAGCCGGCAGGCCGCGATCCTGTCGGCCGGCGGCGAGATCATCCAGGAGACCAGGCACTTCCACGAGTCGGACGGAACCACGTCGGCGGGCCGTCGCAAGGAGACCGCCGAGGACTACCGCTACTTCCCGGAGCCGGACCTGCCCCCGGTGCTCGCGAGCCCGGAATGGGTGGATTCGCTGCGCGCCACTCTGCCGGAGCTGCCGTGGATCCGCCGCGCCCGCATCCAGAAGGAGTGGGGCGTGTCCGACGAGGTGATGCGCGATCTGGTGAACGTCGGCGCCGTCGACCTCATCATCGAGACGGCCGAAGCGGGTGCCTCACCCGACGCCGCCCGCAGCTGGTGGGTGTCGTTCCTGGCCCAGCAGGCCAACACCCGCGAGATGGAGTTGGCGGAACTCGCCATCACCCCCAAACAGGTCGCCGAGGTGATCGGCATGGTCGACGAGGGCAAGCTGACCAACAAACTGGCCCAGCAGGTGGTCGTCGCCGTGCTCGACGGTGAGGGCGAGCCCGCGCAGATCGTCGCCGATCGCGGTCTCGAGGTGGTCCGGGACGATTCCGCGCTGCAGAAGGCGGTCGACGAGGCACTCGCCGCGAACCCCGATATCGCCGACAAGATTCGCAGCGGCAAGGTGCAGGCGGCAGGCAAGATCGTCGGCGATGTCATGAAGGCGACCCGCGGTCAGGCCGACCCGGCCCGCGTCAAGGAACTGGTCCTCGCCGCGTGCGAGTGATGATGCGCGCGCTCAGGTGAGGTCTTCGCCGGCCTTCGGGAGGTAGATCGCGACGCGATCGTCGTAGCTCTTCACGTCCGCACCTCGGGTGGCCTTGTTGACGGTGGCCATCTGCGCCGCCCCCGCGACACTGGTCATGCGGCCCACCGCTCCGTACGACTTGCGGAAGTCCTGCGGGCTCGGCTTGCCGACCGATGTGCTTCCGGCGGCCGGCCGCATGAACGTGTCGAGCCGCTGTGCCTTGGCGATCGACACCGCTATCCAGTCCTTGCCGACGGCGCAGCCGCTCACCCCCGGCCGATCGGGCCAGCTCCACAGCGTCTGCAGACCGCGAGGGCCGACCAGGGAGAGCCGATCGCCCGGCGCGCCGCTGTCGGCGACGTACAGCTGGCCGTCGGAGCCCGGTGACGGGCAGAGCGCGACGTTCGACCCGAGCCCCGACGCACGGATGTCGGGCTTCGGGTCCGCGACGTTCGGGTCGATCGAGAAGATCTTGCCCGCGAGCGAGGCCGGGTTCGACGCGGCGGCCGGATCGCCCGCATCGCCGGTCGCGACGATGAGCTCGGTCGGCGACGCGAACGAGATCGATCCCATGTTGCCGGTCGCGCCCTTCGGGATACCGGTGAGAATCGGCTTCACCGACCCGGTGGGGGCGATCCGGACCACGCGATTGTCGGACCCGGTGGTGATCAGCGCGTAGATCAGCTGATCCTCGGCGTACGTGGGCGACATCTCGAAGTCGACGAGCCCGCCGTCGCCGGAGGCGTCCACCTCCACGCCGGCGACCGCACGCTGCGGACCGTACCGCTTGGACAGAATGATCTTGCCGGTGGTCCGTTCGGCGACGTACGTACTGCGTCCCGACGAGTCCGCGGGCCGCACACCTCCGGTGGACGCCAGACACGTGGCGATCACCGCCGGATCCGGGTCGACGCAGGGCCCGGTCGGCGGGGGACCGCCGCCCTGATCGTCCGACGGAGGCGCCGGAGGCTGCTCGGGGGCCTGCTGCATGGTGGGCGGCGCAGTGAAGGAACCCTGGTCGGCGGCCTGGTCCTCTTCGCTGAAGTTCACACACGACGTCGACGCCAATACGACGGCCACCGCGGACGCCGCGGCGAGCAGCGCGCGGCCGGCAGTCCGGGAGTGTGATGGCATTCCACCACTCTAACGATCGTTACCAAATCGTCGGGTGCCGCTCGGCCCTCACGCGGGCGCACGGCCATAGAGTCGGTAACCGTGAGTAGTTCCGATGACAAGCCAGGGACCGGAGGGGATCCGTCGGCTGCGGGCAGTCCGTACGATGAACCGACCGACGCCATCGAGCGACCTCGGGTGCGTCGGCCGAAGCCCGACAACGACAGCTTCTTCGACAGGCACGGCCGCAGGCCGGAGCCCGCGGTTCAGGATGCGATCGACGAGAAGGCCGCACGCGAGGAGGCCGTCGAACTCGACGAGTCGCCCACTGAGACGCTGCCGGTCACCGAGCCGACCGAACCCGTAGCCACGCTGCCCGACGGCTCACCGCCGGACGATGACGCGAAGACCGCGGTGATCATCAGTTCGGGGGGTGCCGCGGCCACGGAGAGCCCGATCAAGAAGAGCTCGTCGGACGAGCCGGTGCACACCGAGCCCTTCGCCGACGACGAGGACGACGGTGAGGACCCCGGCGAGCGCAGGGGATACGCGGAGCATCTCACCGAACCGCCGCTGCCTTACATCGAGCCGCAGCCCACCGCACCGCTGCTCGAGCCCGAAGACGACTACGTGGGGGCACCGCAGCCGCGCGACGAAGAGGAGTACGTCGCCCAGGCTCCGGAGCCGGTGATCCGGCGCGGAACGCTCGATCTCGGCTTGCTCATTCTGCGCGTGGTGGTGGGCGTGACGTTCACCCTGCACGGTCTCCAGAAGCTCACCGGCTGGTTGAACGGACCCGGGCCGGACGGCTTCGCGCAGTTCCTCGCCAACAAGCCGAATCCCGGCATCGGGTTCCACGACAACGCCACGACGGCGCTCTCACTCGTCGCCGGAGTCAGCGAGACCGCGGGCGGCATCCTGCTGATCCTGGGGCTGCTGACGCCGATCGCCGGGGCGGCGGTACTGAGCAGCATCCTGGTGGCAGGCACCTACAAGGCGACGCTCGCCGGCGGCCTCTGGTTCTTCTCGGCCGACGGCGGAGGCAACGGGCTCGAACTGGAGATCGTGCTGGCCGCCGCGGCGGCGGCGCTGATCCTCACCGGGCCCGGCACCTACTCCTTCGACCGTCGCTGGGGATGGTCGCGCAGGCCGGCCTGGGGTTCGGCCGCCTGGTTCATCGTCGGCGTCGGCGTCGCCGTGGCCGTCTGGATCGTTTTCAACGGCACCAATCCGCTCGATTCGCCGGGGAACCCGACGTCCTGACGCACTCCTGAACTCATATGCCGTATTCCGTGACCCGAATCGGGTCACGGAATACGGCATGAGTGCTTTCAGCCGACAGTGTTCAGTCGACGACGCGGACGGCGCCCTTGTCGGCGGAGGCCGCGAGCTTCGCGTACGCGCGAAGCGCCTTGGTGACCGGACGCTGGCGGTCGCGCGGCGTCCACGGGTGCTCGGAGGCTTCCATCTTGGCGCGACGCTCCGCCAGGGTCTCGTCGTCGACGAGGACCTTGAGGGTGCGGGATTTCACATCGATGAGGATCTCGTCGCCGTTCTCCACCAGACCGATGTCGCCGCCGGCCGCCGCCTCCGGGGAGGCGTGGCCGATCACCAGGCCCGACGATCCGCCCGAGAAGCGGCCGTCGGTGACCAGACCGCACTTCTTCCCCATGCCGGTGCCCTTCATGAAGGCCGTCGGATGCAGCATCTCCTGCATGCCGGGCCCGCCGGCGGGCCCCTCGTAACGGATCACCAGCACCTCGCCCGCCTGCAGTTCCTTCGACAGGATGGCGTGCACCGCGTCCTCCTGGCTCTCGACGACGCGCGCCGGGCCCTGGAAGTGCCACAGCGACTCGTCGACGCCGGCGGTCTTCAGGATGGCGCCGTCGCGGGCCAGGTTGCCGTGCAGCACGCACAGTCCGCCTTCGACGGTGTAGGCGTGCTCCTTGTCGCGGATGCAGCCGTCGGCGGCATCGGTGTCGAGCGACTCCCAGCGGTTGGAGGTGGAGAAGGGTTCGGTGGTGCGGACGCCGCCCGGGGCCGCGTGGAACAGTTCGATCGCCTGATCGGTGGCCGTGCCGCCACGGATGTCCCAGTCGGCGAGGTAGCTCTCGAGCGACGGCGCGTGAACGGGATGGACGTCGGTGTTGAGCAGACCGGCGCGGTTCAGCTCACCGAGGATCGCGGGGATGCCGCCGGCGCGATGCACGTGCTCCATGTAGTACTTCGGTGAATTGGGCGCCACCTTGGCCAGGCACGGAACGTTACGTGAGATGCGGTCGATGTCCTTCAGATCGAAGTCCACCTCGCCCTCCTGGGCCGCGGCCAGGATGTGCAGAACGGTGTTGGTGGATCCGCCCATCGCCACGTCGAGCGCCATGGCGTTCTCGAAGGCCTGGCGGGTGGCGACGTTGCGCGGCAGCACCGACTCATCGTCGTCCTGGTAGTAGCGCTTCGCGATGTCGACGATCAGCTCGCCGGCGCGCGTGAACAGGTCGCGGCGTGCGACCTGGGTGGCCAGCGTCGATCCGTTGCCGGGCAGCGACAGCCCGAGCGCTTCGGTGAGGCAGTTCATCGAGTTGGCGGTGAACATGCCGGAGCACGACCCGCACGTCGGACAGGCGGACCGCTCCACCTCCAGCAGTTCCTTGTCGTCGACGTTGCTGTCGGCGGACGCCGAGATCGCGTCGATCAGGTCGGTGCCCGGGCGCACGACGCCGTTGATGACGACCGATGTGCCCGCCTCCATCGGTCCGCCGGAGACGAACACGGTGGGGATGTTGAGACGCATCGCGGCGTTGAGCATGCCCGGCGTGATCTTGTCGCAGTTCGAGATGCAGACCAGGGCGTCGGCGGTGTGCGCGTTCACCATGTACTCGACGGAGTCGGCGATGATCTCACGGCTCGGCAGCGAGTACAGCATGCCGCCGTGACCCATCGCGATGCCGTCGTCGACGGCGATGGTGTGGAACTCCTTGGCCACGCCGCCGGCCTCGCGCACGGCGTCGGCGACGATCTCGCCGACGTTCTTCAGATGCACGTGACCCGGGACGAACTGGGTGTACGAGTTGGCGATCGCGATGATCGGCTTCCCGAAATCGTCGTCGGTCATACCGGTGGCGCGCCAGAGGGCGCGGGCGCCGGCGGCTTCACGGCCGACGGTTGTGGTGCGAGACCGCAGGGCTGGCATGGAATTCCTCGCTAGAAATCGCTGAACTGGACCCGGACGGGCTGACGATCCGGGATGTCCTTCAACTTTACGCTCAGCTGTCCAGAGTTATTCCCGGCCTCGGTACCGGCGACGCCGACGGCGGAATCCGCCGGGGCGCGGGGGCGTCAGATCTGCAGGACCGCCTTGGCGATCGAGAAGTAGATGATCAGACCCGTCGCATCGCAGAAGGTGGAGATGAACGGGGTGGAGAACACTGCGGGATCGACGTGGATGGAGCGCGCCACCAGCGGCATGATGCCGCCGACGGTCGCCGCGACCGTGCAGACCGAGAGGATGGTCAGCCCGATGACGGTACCGATGCCGATGTCGTAGACCAGTCCTGCGACGAGGAATCCGACGACGCCGAGGGCGGCGCCCATGGTGACGCCGACGCTCATCTCCTTGCCCGCGACTCGGACCACGTCGGAGGTGGTCACCTCGTCGGTGGCGAGCGCACGGGTCACCGTGGTCGCCGCCTGCGAGCCGGTGTTGCCGCCGATGCCGGTCAGGAGCGGAATGAACAGTGCGAGGGCCACCTTCTGCTCCAGAGTGCCCTCGAAGATCTCCAGGACGTTCACCGTGAGGATCGCCGAGATCGCCAGCACGAACAGCCACACCACTCGCGCGCGGGTGATCGCGAACGTCGAGGCCTGCAGGTACGGCGTCTTCAGCATCTCGCGGGCGCCGGCGCGCGCCTCGTCCTCGTCGCGGGCCGCTTCTACCACCTCGGCGGCGTCGTCGAGGGTCAGGACGCCGAGCAGTCGGTCCTCGTTGTCGACCACGGGCATCGCCATGATCGACCGGTCGATACAGCGCTGGGCGGCCGACTCGGCCGGTTCGGCGGCGTAGGCGAAGATCGGCGCCTTCGTGTGCTCGGCGACATCGGTGTCCGGATCCGAGAGCAGCAGATCGCGCAGGCTCGCCACGCCGATCAGGCGGCGCTGGTGGTCCACCACGGGCACCGTGTAGATGGTCTCGGCGTGCCGCCCGCGCGCCTTGATCCGCTCGATCGCCGTGCGGCAGTCGTCGTCGGGGAAGACGTGCACGAACTCCGGACTCATCCGGCGTCCCACCGACCCGCGCCGGAACCCCAGGACCACCGCCGTCGTCTCGCGCTCGGCGGGGGAGAGGGAGCGGATCAGCGCCTTGGCGACGTTCGCGGGGAGCTCGTCGAGCAGCTCCGCGCGGTCGTCGGGGTCCAGATGGTCGAAGGCGTCGGCCACCTCCGCGGTCCCGAGCGAACTGATCAACGCGGCCTGCGCGGTGGAGCTGAGGTCGTCGAAGACCTGCACGGCGTCGTCCTTGGCGAGCAGCCGGAAGGCGATGGTCCGGTCGCCCTCATCCATCGCGTCGAGGATCGCGGCGGCGTCCTGCGGGGCCAGTTGCGAGAGTTCGCGGCCCACGAACGCCAGCCGGCCGTCGTCGATGGCGCTCTGCAGGGCCTTGGCGGTGAGTGTCGTCATGGGCTCCGTGTCGGCGTCGTTGGCGGATGCGGGCGCGGCGAGCGCCCCGGTCAGCGAGCGGACAGTCGGGCGTCCCGCTCGGCGGCGAACGGATCGGGGATGCGGCCGCCGCTGGCGTTCGACAGCGCGGGCAGATCGGAGAAGCCGACCGCGGGCAGACGCACGCTCGATCCGTCTCGGGCCACCAGGCGCACCGCGCCCCAGCGCGGGAACCGGATGCCGTCGACGTCGTGCCACGGGAGGCGGCTGGTGCCGAAGGTGCCGACGGCGGTGACGCCCTGCTCGTCGACGATGGTGCGGAGCCGGTGAATCCACCACGCCAGCGCGATCGGCACGATGACAGTCCAGGCGAAGCCGGCGACCGAGATCCCCATCAGCATGATGACGAGCAGAAACGCGACCGGCACCGCGAAGTAAGCGATGCGCGAGATGGAGAAGACCTTGGACGACTCACTCATATTCCCCATTGTCTCACGCACCGCGCCGGGCGCAGGTCACAGCTTCGGGCGAGAGGGAATGATTTGACGCGAGACCCGGAACTGGCCTACTTTGTCCACGTGATGAATCAGAAGCTTCTCGTAGTAATCGGTCGGCGCGTCGACGCCTGATCGGTCACTTCGTAGACCTTCAGATACCAATTACGACGCGCCCCTCGCACAGCCTCGCTGGCGGGGGTTTTTTCTTGTCGGGAGCCGGACGAGAAGTCCCTCCGGCCTGATCGGGAATCGCGTGGAAGAGCAGAACACAAGAGGATGAGGATCGTGCAGTGAGTACTCCAACAGCACGCGGGTCGTCGACCCGACCGCAGTCGCCGTCCACCGAGGGCATGCGCTCACCGGGCGCCGTCGTCGCACCCGAACGGGTCACGGGCGCGCAGTCCGTGGTCCGGTCGCTCGAAGAGCTCGGCGTGGAGGTCGTGTTCGGCATTCCCGGCGGCGCCGTGCTCCCGGTCTACGACCCCCTGCTCGACTCGCAGCGGGTCCGGCACGTGCTCGTCCGTCACGAGCAGGGCGCCGGACACGCGGCCACCGGCTACGCACAGGTCGCCGGCCGTGCCGGCGTCATGATGGCGACGTCCGGCCCGGGCGCCACCAACCTGGTGACGCCGTTGGCCGACGCCCAGATGGACTCGGTCCCGGTGGTCGCGATCACCGGCCAGGTCGGGCGCTCGCTCATCGGCACCGACGGCTTCCAGGAAGCCGACATCTCCGGAATCACGATGCCGATCACCAAGCACAACTTCCTGGTCAGCAGCGCGGCGGAGATCCCCCGGATCATCGCCGAGGCCTTCTACATCGCGGAGTCGGGCCGGCCCGGCGCGGTGCTCGTCGACATCCCGAAGGACATCCTGCAGGCGCAGACCACGTTCTCGTGGCCGCCGCAGTTCGAACTGCCCGGCTACCGTCCGGTCACCAAGCCGCACGGCAAGCAGATCCGTGAGGCCGCGCGGATGATCGCGCAGTCGAAGCGTCCCGTGCTGTACGTCGGCGGCGGCGTCATCAAGGCCGAGGCCTCCGAGGAGCTGCGTGAACTCGCCGAACTGACCGGCATCCCCGTCGTCACGACGCTGATGGCGCGCGGCGCGTTCCCCGACAGCCACGATCTGCACATGGGCATGCCCGGCATGCACGGCGCGGTCGGCGCCGTCGCCGCCCTGCAGCGCAGCGATCTGCTGATCACCCTCGGCGCCCGCTTCGACGACCGGGTCACCGGACAGCTCTCGTCCTTCGCTCCGGAGGCCAAGGTGATCCACGCCGACGTCGATCCGGCGGAGATCGGCAAGAACCGCGAGGTCGACGTCCCGATCGTCGGTGACGCCAAGGCCGTCATCGCCGACTTGATCGAGGCCATCCGCGCCGACCTCGCCGCGGGCGGGGCCAAGCCGGACATGGTCGACTGGTGGGAGTACCTGCGGGACATCCGCAACACCTACCCGCTGAGCTACGACAAGCAGTCCGACGGCTCGTTGTCGCCGGAGTACGTCATCGAGCAGCTCGGCAAGGCCGCCGGCCCCGACGCCGTGTACGTCGCGGGCGTCGGCCAGCACCAGATGTGGGCCGCGCAGTTCGTCAAGTACGAGAAGCCGCGCACCTGGCTCAACTCGGGCGGCCTGGGAACGATGGGCTACTCGGTTCCGGCGGCGATGGGCGCCAAGGCCGCGGCTCCGGACAAGGAGGTCTGGGCGGTCGACGGCGACGGATGTTTCCAGATGACCAATCAGGAGCTGGCCACCTGCGCCATCGAGGGCTTCCCGATCAAGGTCGCACTGATCAACAACGGCAATCTCGGCATGGTCCGTCAGTGGCAGACGCTGTTCTACGACGAACGGTACTCCAACACCGATCTGGCGACGCACTCGCGGATGATCCCGGACTTCCTCAAGCTCGCCGAGGCGCTGGGCTGTGTCGCTTTCCGCGTGGAGCGCGAAGAGGACGTCGCACCGACGATCGCGAAGGCCCAGGAGATCAACGACCGCCCGGTGGTCATCGACTTCATCGTCGGCAAGGACGCCCAGGTGTGGCCGATGGTCGCCGCGGGCACCGGCAACGACGAGATCATGGCCGCGCGCGACATCCGGCCGCTGTTCGACGACGAGGAGTCGGCCGCCGACCCGGCGGAGATCCACGACGCCATGATTCGTGAGCAGGCCACGAGCGAAGGGAACCAGCAGTGAGCACCCATACTCTGAGCGTTCTGGTCGAAGACCGTCCGGGCGTGCTCGCCCGCGTCTCGGGCCTGTTCTCCCGGCGCGGATTCAACATCGAGTCCCTCGCCGTCGGTCCCACCGAGCTGAAGGGCATCTCGCGGATGACCATCATGGTCTCGGTGGAGGACTTCCCGCTGGAGCAGGTCACCAAGCAGCTCAACAAGCTCGTCAACGTGATCAAGATCGTGGAGCAGGAGCCGGCGAACTCGGTCTCCCGCGAACTGATGCTGATCAAGGTCCGCGCCGACGCGTCCAACCGGAGCGAAGTGATCGACGTGGTGAATCTGTTCCGCGCCAAGGTCGTCGACGTCTCACCGGAGTCGGTGACCGTCGAGGCCACCGGAACCTCGGACAAGCTCGAGGCACTCCTGCGGATGCTGGACCCGTACGGCATCCGGGAGATCGCGCAGTCGGGCGGTGTCACGCTCGGCCGCGGCCCCAAGAGCATGTCCGCCAACCGCTGACATCTCGAGCTCGGTTCGCCGAGTGAAGCGTCAGACCCCGGTCGCGGCCACCGTCACACCGACGGGTTGAATGGTCACGACACACAACACAAATATTTCGTATTGAAGGGATTCCACTGTGGCAGTCGAGATGTTCTACGACGATGACGCCGACCTGTCGATCATCCAGGGCCGCAAGGTGGCCGTGATCGGTTACGGCAGCCAGGGCCACGCACACTCGCTGTCGCTGCGCGACTCGGGTGTCGAGGTCGCCATCGGTCTGCGCGAGGGCTCCAAGTCCCGCGAGAAGGCGGCCGAGCAGGGGCTGAAGGTCATGACCGCGGCGGAGGCCGCCGCCTGGGCCGACGTCATCATGCTGCTGGCTCCGGACACCAGCCAGGCGCAGATCTTCACCGATGACATCGCACCGAACCTGAACGACGGCGACGCGCTGTTCTTCGGGCACGGCCTCAACATCCACTTCGACCTGATCAAGCCGCCGGCCAACGTGACCGTCGCGATGGTCGCGCCGAAGGGACCGGGCCACCTGGTCCGCCGTCAGTTCGTCGACGGCAAGGGCGTCCCGGCGCTCATCGCCGTCGATCAGGACCCGAAGGGCGAGGCCCAGGCGCTGGCGCTGAGCTACGCCAAGGGCATCGGCGGTACCCGCGCCGGCGTCATCAAGACCACCTTCAAGGAAGAGACCGAGACCGACCTCTTCGGTGAGCAGGCCGTGCTCTGCGGCGGCACCGAGGAGCTGGTCAAGACCGGTTTCGAGGTCATGGTGGAGGCCGGCTACGCACCGGAGATGGCCTACTTCGAGGTCCTGCACGAGCTCAAGCTGATCGTCGACCTCATGTACGAGGGCGGCATCGCCCGCATGAACTACTCGGTCTCGGACACCGCTGAGTTCGGCGGCTACCTGTCGGGCCCGCGCGTCATCGACGCCGACACCAAGGAGCGCATGCGCGCCATCCTGAAGGACATTCAGGACGGCACCTTCGTCAAGCGTCTCGTCGCCAACGTCGAGGGCGGCAACAAGGAACTCGAGGCGCTGCGCAAGCAGAACGCCGAGCACCCGATCGAGGTCACCGGCCAGAAGCTGCGCGACCTGATGAGCTGGGTCGACCGCCCCATCACCGAGACCGCCTGAGTCTCAGCGGCCACCGCCGGCGCACCTCTTCGACGACCCCGCACCCGATCCCGGGTGCGGGGTCGTCCGCGTTCGCCGGCGGGATGCCCTCGCTACCATGCTGCGCAGTGCTGCGGCGACCGCGCGCGGCGACGAGAAGGGGAGAACAGATGGGCGAAGTCCGGCATGAGGCAGTCATCGGGGCCCCACGCGAGGCGGTGTTCTCGTACGTGGACGACTACCGGAACGTGCCCGAGTACATGTTCGGGGTCGGTCGGTTCACGCCGACCACCGAGGTGACACACGGCCAGGACTCCGAGTTCGAGACGGCCATCCGGGTCGGCCCGAAGGAATTGACGTCGACGGTGCGCTGTACCGAATGGATCGACGGACAACTGATCAGGCTCGAGTCGGTGAAGGGCTTCGGCGCCGACACCGCGTGGACGTTCGCCGACGGTGACGAGCCGGGTACCACCGTCCTCCGGGTCGTGTTCGGGTACACGCTGCCCGGCGGGCTCGCGGGCAAGGTGCTCGGCGGACTGATCGGCCCCTTCGCCGAACAGGGCGTGAAGCATACGGAGGCGAAGATCAGGGCGGCCGTCGAGGACTGACCGGCGGCGATCCCGGGGGGCGGATCAACCTTGCCATCGGCGCATGGCATTGTGGTGTGCACAACATCGGGCACACCGCAATGCCCGTTCGACCGCAACCGATCGATCCCCAGGAGTCACCAATGCCGGGAGTTCGCCAGACCGTGACCACCGAGGCGTCGCGCGACCGCGTGTTCGCGTACGTCGACGATTACCGAAACGTTCCGAGCTGGATGTTCGGCGTCACCCGGTTCACACCCGTCACCGACCACACGTCCGGGCTCGGCGCCACGTACGAGGCCTGCATGAAGATCGGTCCGAAGAACCTCACATCCACCCTTCGGGTCACCGAGTGGGTGGAGAACGAGTGCGTCGTCCTCACCTCCATCGCCGGCTTCGACGTGCGGACCGGCTGGCGGTTCGCCGACGGCGCCGACGGGCAGACCGTGGTGGATGTGAACTTCGACTACGACCTGCCGGGCGGCCTGGCGGGCAGGGCGCTCGGTGCGATCATCGAGCCCGTCGTCGGCCAGGCGGTGAGGCAGACCGAGGCGGCGCTCCGGGCCGCGGTGGAGAGCAGCGACGCCGCCTGAGCGCGCGCACCGGCACAGACAGACGTCGGGCCCCGAGACGGAAGGTCTCGGGGCCCGGCGTCGTTTCGTCGGCTGCTTCGGGCTACACCGGCTTGAAGTTGTTGTAGCCGATCTTGTTGAGCCGGTTCAGGATCGTCTTGGCGTTGGTCCCGGTCTCCGGTCCCAGGCACGACAGGAAGTAGTAGGCGTTGACCATGCCGACCAGCTGATCTCCGACCACCACGGGGCTGCCCGAATCGCCCTCGATGACGCACATCTGGCTGAAGTGCGAGGTGCCGTCGGAGAACCAGGTGACGCCGCAGGTGTTGCCGGTGGTGCGACCTTCCTTGCACAGGATGGTCGGGAACTGGACCGGGGTGGTGTTGACCTTGCGGATCGTGACACCGCGCACGGTGCGCGTCGGAGCGACGTTCGAGTTGAGCGCGATCACCGCGACGTCGATGTCCGACGCCGAGTAGACGACCGTGCCGATCTGGCCGCGGCTCTGGAAGCTCTCCGAGATCACTCGCTGACCGGGCTTGCCGCAGTGGCCGGCGGTGACGGCGATGAGCTGTCCCTTTCGCGGCCCGGTGGTCGGACGGCCCACGGTGGTCACCGTGCACGCCGCCGCGCTGTTCCCTCCCTTGAGGACGAGGATCCCGGACCCGCCGCCGAGCGGAACCTTGGGTGCGGCATCGGCGGTACCGACTCCGACCAGTGACAACAGGCCGGCGGCGAGAACCGCGAGCAGCACCGTCAACTTCTTCATTGCATCTCCGCTCAGTACTTGTCGAGGCCGCGTATGTCTTCACGGGCGACGTGCCTACCTTAAGTGCCCTCCGGGGCAACGCCCAATGCCCGCCTCAGATACCGCTGCAGTTGTGACGGAAATGAGACGACGTCAGCAATGTACACGCGCCCAGGTGTCGGGCACCACATTCGCATCGGGGCGGATGTGCCCGCGCGGCGCCGGGGAATTACGATGGCGGGGCAAGTCTTGGGTGCCGGACCTGGCACTCTTCACCGGAAGAAACCTGGAGAATGCAGTGACCGAAAGCGGCCGTCCAGTTGTCCTCATCGCTGACAAGCTCGCCCCCTCGACGGTGGAAGCCCTCGGCTCCGACGTCGAGGTGCGCTGGGTAGACGGCCCTGATCGCCCGAAGCTGCTCGAAGCAGTGGTCGACGCCGACGCCATTCTGGTGCGTTCGGCGACCACCGTGGACGCCGAAGTCCTCGATGCGGGTAAGAATCTGAAGATCATCGCTCGCGCAGGCGTCGGCCTGGACAACGTCGACGTGCCGTCGGCCACTGAGCGCGGCGTCATGGTCGTCAACGCTCCCACGTCCAACATCCATTCGGCGGCCGAGCATGCGATCGCCCTGCTGATGTCGACTGCTCGTCAGGTCCCGGCCGCCGACGCCACGCTCAAGGAACACACCTGGAAGCGCTCGTCGTTCTCCGGCGTGGAGGTCTTCGACAAGACCGTCGGCGTCATCGGGCTCGGCCGCATCGGTCAGCTGGTCGCCCAGCGACTGGCCGCCTTCGAGGCCAAGATCATCGCGTACGACCCCTACGCCTCGGCGGCCCGTGCGGCACAGCTGGGCATCGAGCTGGTCGGCCTCGACGAACTCCTCGAACGCGCCGACTTCATCACCATCCACCTGCCCAAGACCAAGGAGACCGCTGGCCTCATCGGCGCCGAGCAGCTCGCCAAGGTCAAGGACGGCGTCATCATCGTCAATGCCGCTCGCGGCGGGCTGATCGACGAGCAGGCCCTGGCCGACGCCATCAAGGCCGGCAGGGTCCGCGGCGCGGGCCTGGACGTCTTCGACTCCGAGCCCTGCACCGACTCCCCGCTGTTCGACCTCGACCAGGTCGTCGTGACGCCGCATCTCGGCGCCTCCACCGCCGAGGCCCAGGACCGCGCGGGCACCGACGTCGCCGCCAGTGTGAAGCTGGCGCTGGCCGGACACTTCGTGCCGGACGCGGTGAACATCACGGGCGGTCCGGTCGACGACGAGGTGGCGCCGTGGCTGGAGCTGTCGCGCAAGCTCGGCGTCCTGGCCGGCGTCGTCGCGGGCGGCATGCCGACCAACCTGACCGTCGAGGTGCGCGGCGAACTCGCCGCCAGCCCGGTCGACGTGCTCGGCCTCTCGGCGCTGCGCGGACTGTTCTCGGCCGTCGTCGACGAGCCGGTCACCTTCGTGAACGCCCCGGCAGTCGCCGGTGAGCGCGGCGTGAGCCACGACGTCGTCACCGAGACCGAGAGCCCCAACCACCGCAGCCAGGTGGACGTGCGCGCGGTCTTCGCCGACGGCAGCATCGTCAACGTCGCCGGAACGCTGACCGGACCGCAGCAGGTTCAGAAGATCGTGAACATCAACGGCCGTAACTTCGACCTCCGCGCCGAGGGCCGCAACCTGCTCGTGAGCTACGCCGACCAGCCCGGTTCGCTCGGCAAGATCGGCACCGTGCTCGGTGACGCCGGTGTCGACATCATCGCCGCCGCCCTGGCCCAGGACGTGGAGGGCAACGGCGCGACCATGATCCTGCGGCTCGACCGCGAACTCGACGACGCGCTGGTCGCGGCGGTCGGCGACGCCGTCTCGGCCACCCTCATCAAGCAGGTGGACCTGTCGTGAGCCAGGGCAAGCCGATGAGACTCGCTGTCATCCCCGGTGACGGGATCGGACCCGAGGTGGTCGACCAGGCGCTTCGCGTGCTGCGCAAGCTGCACCCCGACGTCGAGACCACCGAATACGACTTCGGTGCACGCCGCTACCACGCGACCGGTGAACTGCTCACCGACGAGGACATCGCCTCGCTGCGTGAGCACGATGCGATCCTGCTGGGCGCCATCGGTGACCCGTCGGTCCCGTCGGGCACGCTGGAACGCGGCTTCCTGCTGAAGATGCGGTTCATTCTCGATCATCACGTCAACCTGCGGCCGTCGGTGCTCTACGAGGGCGTCGCCTCGCCGCTCGCAGGCGATCCGAAGATCGATTTCGTCGTGGTCCGCGAAGGCACCGAGGGGCCGTACACCGGCAACGGCGGCGCGATCCGGGTGGGCACACCGCACGAGGTGGCGACCGAGGTCAGTGTCAACACCCGGTTCGGCATCGAGCGCGTGATCCGCGACGCCTTCGCTCGCGCGCAGTCCCGGCGCAAGAAGCTGACGCTGGTGCACAAGAACAACGTGCTCACCTTCGCCGGCGGCATGTGGACCCGTGCGGTCGAGGAGATCGGCAAGGAGTTCCCCGAGGTCGCGACGGACTACATTCACGTCGACGCGGCGACCATCTACATGGTCACCGACCCGGGGCGCTTCGACGTGATCGTCACCGACAACCTCTTCGGCGACATCATCACCGACCTGGCGGCGGCGGTGTCCGGCGGCATCGGCCTGGCGGCGTCGGGCAACATCGACGCCACTCGCGCCAACCCGTCGATGTTCGAGCCGGTGCACGGCAGCGCGCCCGACATCGCCGGACAGAACATCGCGGACCCCACCGCGGCCATTCTGTCCGTGGCACTGCTGCTCCGCCACCTGGGCGACGATGAGGGCGCGGCACGCGTGGAGAAGGCCGTCGCGGCCGATGTGGCGACCCGCGGATCCTCCCGCGGTTCCACCTCGGAGGTCGGCGACCGGATCCTCGCCGGCGTCTGACGACGATCAGTCTGCGAACGGCCCCGGCGCTTGCGCGTCGGGGCCGTTCCTCTCGCGGGTCAGGTACCGGGATCCGGCGATCGCTCGGCTACCGTGACGAGTATGAGTGAATCTGCCCGGCGGACGATCGGACCGCTGGTTGTGCTGCTGGTGGGTGTCGTCGGGTGCGCACTGCTCGCGATCTGGTCCTCGGATCTGCCGGATCGGGTGGCCTCGCACTTCGGCGCCGACGGCGCCGACGGATTCTCGTCGATCACCGAGTTGATCGTGCTCACGGCGGCGACCGCCGTGGTCGGCGCCGTGATCGCAGGGGTCGGCGCCTTCGTGGTGAAGGAGCCGGTCACCTCGCGGATCGTGACCGGGATCGGAACCGGAACCGCGACCTTCGTGATTGCGGTGACGATCTGGATCACCGGCCGCCAGCGAGGGCTCGACGACGCATCGTCGGCGACGGCACCGGTCTGGCTGACGGCGGTCTGCGGCGTCGGTGCCTTGGTTCTCGCGGTCGCCGTCGCCTACGCCACGCCGGTCCGGCCGGTCGGATACGGCCGCACGGCCCCCGTGGGCGAGGTGCCGGTCGCGCACGACGGGCAGCGCAGCTGGACGGGAACGGCGTCCGTGGGCGCGGGTGGCCTGGTGACCGTCGGAGCGGCCGTCGCCGTGCTGTGCGGGCTGGGTGTGGTGATGGCGAACTGGTATCTGCTCGGTGTGGCGGTGCTGGTCGCCGCCGTCGGGCTGGCATTGACCGGTTCGATACAGGTGAGCGTGTCCGAGGACGGCTTCAGGGCGGCGAGTCGGATCGGCTGGCCGGTGATCGCCATGCCGCTCTCGGAGATCCGGCGCGCCGAGGTCGTGGAGGTCAACGCGCTCCGTGACTTCGGCGGCTGGGGTTACCGGGTCTCGGGTCGGCGGAATCTGCGCGGCGCCAAGGGGTTCGTGCTGCGGTCAGGTCAGGCGCTGCTGGTGGTCGGTGACGACCGTCGCGAGGTGGTCGTGGTCGACGGCGCCGCCGACGCCGCGGGCGTCCTCAACGCACTGGTGTCTCGCTGATCCGGGGAGTGCGGTCGCGGGGCACGAGGGGGATCGCGATGACGGGTGCGATCGCTGCGACGGCGAAGGCGGCCGAGTAGCCCGCTGCCTCGATCAGCGCGCCGAGCACGGGCGTGCTCGCCGCGGTCGTGACGTACTGGGCGGTGTTCTGCACACCGAGGGCGCGGCCGCTCCACGACGGCCCGGCGAACTCGGCGATCGCCGTGAACGCCAGTCCGTTGTCGGCCACCGAACTCACCGTCGCGACCACCATCACCGCCGCGGCCAGCGGAGAACCGATCCAGTCGGTCAGCGCCAGCAGCGCGGTTCCGGCTCCCGCGGCCACGGCGATCACCCGGATCGGTCGCATCCTCGATCCCCAGACGTCGGATATCCGGCCGGCTGCGATGCGTCCCAGCGCGCCGACCACCTGTGTGGCGGTGACCAGGACACCGGCCCTCAGGGGCGACCACCCGTGCCCGACGATCAACCATGCCGGAACGAAGGTCCACAGCATCGACTGCGGGATCACCAGCAGGACGCTCACCGCGTGGACCCGCTGCAGAAATGTCGCCCCGCGATACGGATTCGCCGACGAGGCCGAGCCGGCGCCGCGTCCGATCGGGGGGTCGATGATCCCGAAGACCACGGCGATCAGCCCGAGCGCGGTGACGGCGACCGGCACCGCGAAGGCCGCCGTCAGTCCGGCCCGTGCGGCGAGCACCGGCATGGTGAGCGCGCAGACGGCGATGCCCAGTGGCTGCGCCATCTGCCGGATGCCCATCGCGGTGCCGCGCGAGGAGGCCGGGAACCATCCGACCACGATCCGTCCACTCGCACCGTTCGCCGCGCCCGCGCCCAGCCCGCCCACCAGCAGGGCCGCGGCCAGCGCGGTGAAGCCCGCGCCCGCCGCCGCGGCGGCCAGTGCGCCGATCGTTCCGGCCAGAGTGATCAGCAGGGAGACCGTCAGGACTCGGCGCTCGCCGAAGCGGTCCAGCGCCGCACCCCAGACGATGATCGTGAGGGTCAGGCCGATCGTCGGGATCGCCGCGAGCGTGGCCGCCGACGAGAGCGACATCCCCTGCGACCGATGCAGTTCCGGAATCACATAGGCCACTCCTGATGTGGCGCACGTCGTAGTCATCGCCGCCAGGAGCGAGCAGGCGAGCATCGTCCACGCTCTGACATCGGAGATGGATTCGGGGCGTCCCGGCATCATCGGCCTCCCGGTCGATCGGGTGAGACGCTGCGCCTTTGCGCTAGCGTCTCACATAGTGATATATCCGTTTCACATTCTAGAACCGTCCGACTCGTGCGTTAGCCTTGGGGCTATGAAATTGGGTCGTGTAGCCAGTCCTGACGGCGTCGCTTTCGTCGCCGTCGAAGGTGAGCCCGGGCAGGAGACGGCCCGGGAGATCGCTGAACATCCCTTCGGAACGCCCACGTTCACGGGGCGCTCATGGCAGTTGTCGCAGACGCGCATCCTCGCGCCGATCCTCGCGACCAAGATCATCGCCATCGGCAAGAACTACGCTGCGCACGCAGCCGAGATGGGCGGCGAGGCGCCGGCGGATCCGGTCATCTTCATGAAGCCGAACACCTCGATCATCGGTCCGGAGGCGCCCATCGTCCGCCCGCCGTCGTCCGAGCGCGTCGATTACGAGGGCGAACTCGCGATCGTGATCGGGCGCCCGTGCAAAGACGTCCCGGCGGCCAAGGCGGGCGAGGTGATCCTCGGTTACACGGTGGCGAACGATGTGACCGCCCGCGACCAGCAGCAGCACGACGGCCAGTGGACGAGGGGCAAGGGCTACGACACCTTCTGTCCGCTGGGGCCGTGGATCGTCACCGACTTCGACCCCTCCGACGTCCAGATCAAGACCGAGCTCGACGGTGAGGTGAAGCAGTCGAGCCGGACCTCGCTGATGCTGCACAGTGTCGGAGAGATCGTCGAATGGGTGTCGCGTGTGATGACGCTGCTGCCGGGCGACGTCATTCTCACGGGCACCCCGGAGGGGATCGGGCCGATGACCGCCGGTCAGCGCGTCTCGGTCTCCGTGGAGGGTATCGGGACGCTGAGCAACCCGGTGGTCGACAAGTGACCCGGCCCGCGCCGGCACGGCCTCAGACAGTGCGCGTCAACGGGATCAATGTGTCGTACACCGATGCCGGGTCGGGGCCTCTGGTGGTCATGGTGATGGGTACTGGGAGTCCCGGACGCGTGTGGCATGCGCACCAGCAGCCGGCACTCCTCAAGGCGGGCTACCGCGTCGTCACCTTCGACAACCGGGGTATCGCGCCCTCCAGCGAATGTGCCGAGGGCTTCTCGCTCGCCGACATGGTCGCCGACACCGCCGCCCTGATCGAGCATCTGGGCGGTCCCGCGCGGGTGGTCGGGACGTCGCTGGGCGCTCGGATCGCCCAGGAACTGGCGCTCGCCCGGCCGGATCTGGTGACTGCGGCGGTGATGCTCGCCACCTACGGGCGTCCGACCCCGATGCTCGAGGCCTTCTCGGCGGGGGAGCGGGAACTGTTCGACAAGAACATCACACTGCCCGATTCGTACCACGCCGCGCTCACGGCACATATGAATCTCTCGCCGCACACGCTCGCCGACGACCGCTCGGCGCGCGACTGGCTCGACATCATCGGCTTCAGCGGCCAGACGCGCGCGCCCGGCGTCCGCGCCCAGCTCGCGTTGCACGACCGCGAGCAGAACCGCCTTTCCGCGTACCGCGACATCGCGGCGCCGTGCCTCGTCGTGGGGTTCGCCGACGACCGGACGCTTCCGGCCTACCTGGCCAAAGAGGTATCCGAGGCGATTCCGGACGCCGAGTACCGTGAGGTGGCGCGAGCCGGTCACTACGGATACATCGAGCAGCCCGACGAGGTGAATTCGCTTATCCTCGAGTTCCTCAGCCGCCACAGATGATGGCGGGATCGGTGCGTGCACAGGGAGTCGCTCATGCCCCACAGTCAGCCGGGTGGGACCGGCCACCTTCTCCAGCGGACCTTCTTCGCGAGTGACACCGCTCGCGTCGACCCCGCCCTGTACGCCGATGCAGGCGGAACACCGGTCCGGGTGGAGCGTGACTGTGCGGTCCTGTCCGACGGTTCTCGGCTGAGCACCGACACCTACTTCGGTCGGTTCGCCGCCGCGTACTGGCAGCGGTACACCGACGTCGGGACGGTCGCCGTCGAGTTCGACTACTCATGCGACGACGGCGCCGAACTCACCGTCGCCACCCGTGCCTCCGACATCAGCGGGCGGATACGGCCGCTGACCGTGGTCGGTCTCACCGGTGCGGGCCGCGCCGTGGTGGAGGTACAGATCGATCGCTACCTCGACGGCGGTGCCGCGTGGTTCGACCTCGCGGTCGTCGGTGGCCGAGCGCGCGTGTGGAACGCCCGGTGGACTACGGCGGTCGAGCCGGTCCGCGACCGCCGGGTCAGTGTGGTGATCTGCACGTTCAACCGTCCCGACGACGCTGTCGCCACGGTCGGCGCCGTCGCTCGTGACGCCGATCTCGCCGAGCGCGTCGAGACGGTTCACCTCGTCGACCAGGGCACACGCCGGGTCGCCGACGCCGCGGGCTTCGACGATCTGAGGGCCGGACTCGGCAGCCGGCTCGACTATCTCAACCAGGCCAATCTCGGTGGCAGCGGCGGTTTCTCGCGGGGAATCTACGAGGCGACCGCGGCCGGCCGACCGCTGACCGACGTGCTGGTGATGGACGACGACATCCTCTGCGAGTCGGAGTCGATCCTGCGGATGACCTCGTTCGCGCGATTCGCGCGGGAACCGATGCTGGTCGGTGCGCAGATGCTGCTGCTGTCGGAGACGACGCGCATCCACATGACGGCGGAGACCGACGATCTCGATCACCTGACGTGTGCCGACCCGCCGCCCAACGCCCGCCGCGGTGTCGACGCGCTCGAGTTCCGGCAGGACGTGCGTGTGATCGCCGGGTACAACGCCTGGTGGTCGTGCCTGATCCCGCGGGAGGCGATCGACGCGGTGGGTCTGCCGATGCCGTACTTCATCAAGTGGGACGACATCGAGTACGGCGTACGGTGCCGTCGAGCGGGCTTTCCCACGGTCACGCTGCCCAACGCCGGCGTCTGGCACGCCGACTTCCATCTCAAAGACGTCGACGACTGGTCGTCGTACTTCGGTCAGCGCAATGTACTGATCTCGGCGGCCATCCATTCGCGGTTCGACGGCAAGACGATCTCCGCGACCGTCGCGGAGCACATCGGCGAGTTGATCGTCGGCCTCAAGTACGGGCAGGCGGCGATCGAACTGCGGGCGGTCCGTGACTTTCTCGCCGGGCCGTACGTGCTCGCCGACGGCGGCCGAGCCAAGCTCGCCGAGATCAACGCGCTGCGTAGCGAGTACGACGACACCAGGCTGCGGCCCGCGTCTGAGATCGCGGACCTGCCGGTGATCCCGCGGCCGCCGGCGCCCGCGAAGAAGTGGGAACGGCGGGTGCTGGTGAAGCGCGCCGCGCAGCAGTTGCTCGGTCGGCGGGCGCCCGGGCGGGTGGCGATAGGCGCCGACGACGGAGCCTGGTGGCACGTCGGACGGTTCACCTCAGCGGTGGTCACCGACGCCTCGCAGACCGGCGTGCGGGTTCGCACATACGATCGCGCGACCAGTGTGGCGCAGGGCAGGGAGCTCGCCACGCTGTGCTGGCGACTGCGGCGGCAGGCCCCGGAACTGCAGCGCGCCTGGCGCGAAGCAGTGCCGCAGCTCACGAGCAGGGAGAACTGGGAACGACTGTTCGCAACGGACTGACTACCATTACGGCCATGACCAGTGCCGAGAACGTCCGCGTCCGCTTCTGTCCCTCCCCAACCGGAACTCCGCACGTCGGACTCGCCCGGACCGCGCTGTTCAACTTCGCTCAGGCGCGTCACGTCGGCGGCACCTTCGTCTTCCGGATCGAGGACACCGACGCGGCGCGTGACAGCCAGGAGTCGTACGACGCCATCCTCGACGCCCTGCGCTGGCTCGGATTGGAGTGGGACGAGGGACCCGAGGTCGGCGGCCCCTACGGACCGTACCGGCAGTCGGAGCGTAAGCAGATTCACCGCGATGTGGTCGCCCGGCTGCTCGAGGCGGGGGAGGCGTACGAGGCCTACTCCACCAACGAGGAGGTGGAGGCGCGGCACAAGGCGGCCGGACGCGACCCCAAGCTCGGCTACGACAACTTCGACCGTGATCTCACCGACGCGCAGCGCGCGGAGTTCCGTGCGCAGGGCCGCAAGCCGGTGATCCGGCTGCGGATGCCCGACGAGGACCTGACGTGGGACGACCTGGTTCGCGGCACCACCACGATCAAGGCGGGGACGGTGCCCGACTTCGCGCTCACTCGCGCCGCCCGCGGGGACGACGAGATCGGCGATCCGCTGTACACACTGGTGAACCCGGTGGACGACGCGATGATGAAGATCACGCACGTCCTGCGCGGCGAAGACCTCCTTCCGTCGACGCCCCGGCAGATCGCGCTGTACCGCGCACTGATGAGGCTCGGCGTGGCCGACCGCGTTCCCGAGTTCGGCCACCTGCCCTTCGTCATGGGTGAGGGCAACAAGAAGCTCTCCAAGCGCGACCCCGAGTCGAGTCTGTTCCACCACCGTGATCGGGGATTCATCCCCGAGGGTCTGCTCAACTACCTGGCCCTGCTGGGGTGGGGAATCTCCGCCGACCACGACATCTTCACGCTCGACGAGATGGTCGAGGCATTCGACGTCCGCAACGTGAATTCGAATCCCGCTCGCTTCGACCAGAAGAAGGCCGACTCCATCAATGCCGAGCACATCCGCCGGCTCGACTCCGCCGACTTCGCCGACCGACTGCAGAAGTTCCTGATCGACGGGGGCCGGTTGTCCGGGCCGGTCGACGCCGGCCGGTGGGCGGTGATCGCCGACCTCGTCCAGACGCGCATTCAAGTGCTCGGCGACGCGTGGGATCTCATCAAATTCCTGTTCGTGTCCGACGACGACTTCACCTACGACGAGAAATCTGTGAAGAAGAACCTCGGCGGGGAGGCCACCGGCGTGCTCGACGCGGCGATCGCGGCGTGCGAGGCGGTAGATCTCTGGGAGACCGCGGCCCTCGAGTCGGCTCTCAAGGAGGCTCTCGTCGACGGTCTGGAGCTCAAGCCGCGCAAGGCCTTCGGGCCCGTGCGCGTCGGTGTCACCGGTGCCGCGGTGAGCCCGCCGCTGTACGAATCGATGGAGTTGCTGGGGCGAGAGAAGTCGCTGGCTCGACTCCGCCAGGCGCGCGAACTGTCGGCTTCGCTCTGATCACCTCGGCTGGTCGGGCGCCCTGAACGGGCCCCTGACCAGCCGATTTGTGTTTAGGGTGGGTGGTGTTGGTATTGTTCTTCCCGGCCCGGAAAGCGGAACGGCAGCGCCAAGCCCAACGGATTCCGGTTCAAACCCTTGGGGTATGGTGTAATTGGCAACACAGCTGATTCTGGTTCAGCCATTCTAGGTTCGAGTCCTGGTACCCCAGCGAAGTACACGGATGTTATTCTGTGTGCCTCACAATTCAACAGAGTTGTTCTAGGGCCCCGTCGTCTAGCGGCCTAGGACGCCGCCCTCTCAAGGCGGTAGCGCGGGTTCGAATCCCGTCGGGGCTACAGAAGAAGACCCCCGGTCATGAAGTGGAATTCATGGCCGGGGGTCTTCTCTTTCGGCGTCCTCGATACACCATCCTTCACTGTGCCATTGACAACTGGCGCAGTGGGTGATGTTGTTCAGAGATGGGAAGTTGCGCGAATCACTCAGGTCCGGATCCGGTGTCTGGAATCACCGGTCGGCGCTCGGGGAGCCTCGACAGCGCGACGGGGGCGCACTGATGTACGGCGTCGACCGGCTTCTTCATCGTCTGGTCCGCGACCCGCGCTCAGTCGGTGCCGACGCGGTCGTCACCGGTGCGGGCAGCGGGATCGGGAGGGCCTTCGCACTCGAACTCGCCCGCCGGGGCGGTGATGTGGTCTGTGCCGACATCGACGCCGAGCGCGCCGCCGAGACCGTCGCGCTCATCGCCGCCGAGACCGGCCGCAGCGCCCACGCGGTCCGATGCGATGTGGCCGATCGGGCCGATGTCGAGGCGCTGGTGACCGTCGTCTGCGATGTCTTCTCCGGGGCGCCGACACTCGTCGTCAACAACGCCGGAGTCGGAATCGGCGGCGAACCGGTGGGGCAGGTGGGCCTCGACGACTGGGACTGGGCGCTGGGAATCAATCTCTGGGGCGTGATCCACGGATGCGAACTCTTCGCCCCCATGCTCCGCGCGGCCGGCCGCGGCGGAATCATCAACGTCGCGTCCGCGGCGGGGTTCGCCGCGGCACCGTCGATGGGGCCGTACAACGTCTCCAAAGCCGGCGTCATGTCGCTGTCGGAGACCCTCGCAGCCGAGCTCGCGGGGTCGGGCGTCGGAGTCACGGTGCTCTGCCCGACGTTCGTCAAGACCAATGTCGCGCGGGACGGCCGGATCACCGAGGCCGGACAGAATCTGGCCGGCCGGCTGATGGAACTGACCGGAACCTCGCCGCAGTCCGTCGCCGCCATGACCCTGGACGCCCATGATCTCGGACGGCTGTACGTGCTCCCGCAACTCGACGCCAACGTGATCTGGCGTCTCAAGCGTTTTCTCCCCGTCCCGTACGCCCGCGGTCTCGGCGTGCTGGGCCGCTTCCTGCCGGCCGCCTGACCGACAGTCTCATCGCATCCAACGAAAGGACCGGCCATGGCCATGGACTTCGACAGCATGCTCCAGAAGATCAAAGACCGGCAGTGGGCGCTCGCCGACATCGACTGGGACGCACCGGGCGCCGAACTGATCGAGCCGGAACTGCATGCGAAGCTCAAGCCGTTCATCTCCGATCTGATGTGGATCGAGAACGTCGGTGCGCGCGGATTCGCGGCGATGGCGAAGAAGGCTCCCGACGCCACCCTCAAGAGCATCTACGAGCACTTCCACGCGGAGGAACAGAAGCACGCGAACGCCGAGCTGGCGCTGATGCGGCGCTGGGGGATGCTCGACGACGATGAGATCCCGTCGCCCAACGTGAACGTTCAGCTGGTGATCAACTGGCTCGATCGTTACTCCGACGGACTGTCGCTGTCGTTCCTGGGCACGGTGATTCCGATGCTGGAGGTGGCGCTCGACGGTGCGCTCATCAAGTTCATCACCGACGAGGTGAAGGACCCGGTGGCGCAGGAGGTGTTCAAGCGGATCAACTCCGACGAATCACGCCACCTGGCAGTGGATTTCGAGGTGATGGACATGTTGGGCCACGCCAGTCTGCGTCGGCGCACGATCGACTTCGTCGGCGGATGGGCGCAGCCCTCTCTGCTCATCGGACTGCTGACATACCTTCCGCTGCTGAACAAGATGCGCGACAACATCGTCGCGATGGGCGTCGACGAGCAACGTCTCTACAGCGCGATGAAGCGCTACCGCTCGGTCGGGCGGCGCAGCGAGTACACCCGCAGACTGCCGATGTTCCGTTTCGTCGCCACACACGGCGCTCTGGTGACCAATCGTGACAACGTCGCCTATCACGCGGTCGCCGATTCGCTGGTGACGGTGACGAACTGGATTCCCGTGTCGCTGGTGAGGCGAACACCGACGTGGTCGCGGGAGTTGACCTACGAGCCCACGGCCTGACGGGAGACCACCATGACACTCTCAGTGGCCGTCATCGGAGCCGGATTCGCCGGTATCGGCGCCGCGATCAGACTCAAAGACAAGGGCATCGACGACTTCGTCGTGTTCGAACGGGACACCGCGATCGGCGGGACGTGGCGCGACAACACCTATCCCGGTGCCGCGTGCGATATTCCGTCCCAGCTGTACTCGTACAGCTTCGCTCCCAATCCGGAGTGGTCGCACACCTATTCCGGCAGCCGCGAGATCCTCGACTACATCGAAGAGATGGCCGACGCCGCCCGAGTGCGCGAACACATCCGGTTCGAGCACACCGTCTGCGGCCTGGACTATGACGCGGCCTCGGGTGAATGGACGATCTCCTTCGAGCACCGCGCACCTGTTCGGGCGCGGTCGGTGATCCTGGCGTCCGGCCCGCTCGCCAATCCCTCGTTCCCGGACATCCGCGGAATAGACGACTACGAAGGTCATCGGATCCACAGTGCCCGATGGGACCACGACTACGACTTCACCGGCAAACGGGTGGCGGTGGTGGGCACCGGGGCCAGCGCCGTCCAGATCGTGCCCGAGTTGGTGAAACAGGCGGCTTCGGTGAAGGTCTTCCAGCGGACCCCCGGCTGGGTTCTGCCGCGCGTCGACGTCAAGACCGGCAGGCTGACCAAGACCGCATACCGATCGATTCCCGGAGCCCAGAAGCTGGTCCGTTCGGCATGGTTCTGGGGACACGAATCCATCGCGCTCGGCGTGGTCTGGAACACTCCGCTCACCCGCGCGTTGGAAGCGGCGAGCAAGCTGTACCTGCGGTCGCAGGTGTCCGACCCGTGGCTCCGGCGCCAACTCACCCCGGACTTCGCAGCCGGCTGCAAGCGGCTGTTGATGACCACCGACTACTATTCGGCGCTTCAGCAGGACAATTGCAAGCTGGTCACCTGGCCGATCGCCCGGATCGCACCCCAGGGGATCCGGACGGTCGAGGGTATCGAGCACCAGGCCGACTGCATCGTCTTCGCGACCGGGTTCGACGTGGCGAAGGCGGGCACGCCGATACCGGTGACGGGTCTGGACGGACGGGTCCTCGCCGACGAATGGCGAGGCGGTGCGTACGCGTACCGCAGCGTCGCGGTGTCGGGGTACCCCAATCTGTTCTTCACGTTCGGACCCAACTCCGGCCCGGGCCACAACTCCGCGTTGGTGTACATGGAGGCCCAGATCGAATACATCACCGACGCCATCGGGCGACTGCTGGCGGCCGACTGGAAGGCACTCGACGTCCGGGCCGACGTCCAGCGGGCCTACAACGACGACATTCAGCGGCGGCTGGGCGCCACCACGTGGAACTCCGGTTGTCGGAGCTGGTATCTCACCGATGACGGCTTCAACGCGACGATGTATCCGGGATTCGCGACCCAGTACGTCCGTCAGCTCCGCAGGGTGGATCTACGCGACTACCGAATCCTGGTGCACGCGTCGGGGCGGGGCGCCGATGCCGAGATGGCGGGCGGCCGCGGGGGAGGCTCCGATGCCGCCCGTGCGGTCGATCCCGGTCTGCGGGGTCGGAGGCGACCCGTGGGTGCCGGATAACATCTGCGCATGACCGAGTACCGGATCGACGACCTCGCTCGCATATCCGGGGTCACCACCCGCAACATCCGCGGCTATCAAGAGCACGGCCTCCTGCCGCGCCCGGTGCGTCGAGGAAGGGTGGCGATCTACACGGAGAAGCACCTGAGCAGACTCCGCGCGATCGACAAACTGCTGCGCAACGGGTTCACGCTCAAGCACATCGCGACCTTCCTGACGAATCCGCGGGCACTCGTCGGCGAGGCTCTGGAGCTGACCGAGATCCTCGACGAGCCGTGGGCGAGTACGGAACGGACCGTGTTCGACCACCCGGCGCTCGAGCGTCTGTTCGGAACCGTCGACGACGCAGACGTGCAGGCGTTGCTCGGCGCGGGCCTGCTGGAGGAGACCGCCGACGGCGCGGCGTATGAGACCGGCGATCCTCGGAGCCTCCGCAATCTCGCGCGGCTCGTCGAACAGGGAATGCGACTGACGGTGCTGGCCGACGTGCACCGTCGGTTCGCCGAGAAGGTCGCCGAGGCCGCCGAGATCCTGATGGTCTCCGCACGGGAAGAGGTGGACCGCAGGCGCGGCCCGGGATGGGTGCCTGCCGACCAGGACGAGGCGTCCTGGGCGGCCTCACTGCTGGGGACGATGCGTGCGGTCGGTACGCAGAATGCACACGCCACCCTCGACCGGTGCCTCGACGGAGCGCTCGACCACGAACTCAGAGTCCATCAGCACGCGGCCGGGGAACGCGAGTCTCAGTCGTCGAGCCACTGAGCCGTCGACCCCGCCACGGGCATCGACGGGAGGTTCAGCTTCCGGTGGTCCCACGAGCGGATCCTTGACGGCACCAGGCGCACCGCGACCCTCTTGTTCATCATCGCTTCGACGGCGGGCTGGAGGTCGTCGCTGTACGGCCCGGTGTACCGCTCCCACACGCTGATGCCGACCTTGAGGCAGCTCTCGGCGTCGTCGTAGACCTCGACCGTGCCTTCGATGCTGACGCCGCGCAGAGTGTCGTAGGTGTCGCCGTCCTCGATCAGGACCGTCGCGTGCGGGTCGCGGCGGAGATTGACCACCTTCTGCGACTTCGCCTTGGTCTCGAACCAGATCTCGCCGTCGATCACGCCGTACCACATGGCGGTGAGGTGGATCGCGTCCTTGCCGTGCGTTCCGAGAGTGGCGACCCGGTGGCGGTTGATGAATTCCTCGATCTCGTCGTCGCTCATGACGATCGCCGCGCGTTGGTTGATTCCCATGATCCGACGTTATCGTCTCGCCCGTCGGGCTGCCGCGGTCGACTCAGATCTGTGCCGGTGTCTTGAGTTTCGCGCTGATGGCGTCGGCGGCCGCCACCAGATCGGTGGCCAGCCGGTCGCCGGGACGGCGGCCCATCCGGTCGACGGGTCCGGACACCGACACCGCGGCCACGACGGCGCCGGAGGCGTCGCGCACGGGTGCGGAGATGCTCGCCACGCCCGCAGCGCGTTCGGCGACGCTCTGCGCCCATCCTCGCCTGCGGATCTCGGCGAGCGTCCGCTCGGAGTAGACGGCGTCGGCGAGGAGACTGCGGAGAGTGTCGGGATCGGACCAGGCGGCGAGCACCTTGGCCGCCGAGCCCGCGGACATCGGCAGCCGCGTGCCCTCCGGAACGGTGTCGCGCAGACCGGTCGGCGGCTCCACGGCCGCGATGCAGACGCGATCGGCGCCCTCTCGGCGATAGAGCTGCACCGACTCGCCTGTGGACTCCTGCAGGCGGGGGAGCACCATCAGGGCGGCTTCGCGGACGGTATCGCGGGCGGTCGCGGCGAGCCTGCCGAGAGTGGGACCGGGAATCCACCGGCCGCTGTCGTCGCGCGCGACCAACTGGTGCACTTCGAGCCCGACGGCCAGCCGGTGGGCGGTGGCCCGGGGCAGCCCGGTCGCGTCGCACAGCTCGCCCAAGTTGCACGGCTGCTCCGACACCGTGTGCAGAATCATCACGGATTTGTCCAGCACGCCGATTCCGCTATCCTTTCCCATAGGACGATATTAACCGTCCAAATACTGAGATTGAAAGTCGAGGGGCGCAGGCCCGGCCGAGGTGGTCCACAGCCCGGACCTCCCGGTCGCGTCTCCCGACTCGAAGCGGAACTACTAGAAGATGCGAGTGAGCTCATGACGCAGAGCGCCGGAAATCCGCGCACGCTGGCCGAGAAGGTCTGGGACGACCACGTCGTCGTTCCGGGAGAGGCCGATGCGAGCGGCAACACCAACCCCGACCTGATCTACATCGACCTGCACCTCGTGCACGAGGTGACCAGTCCGCAGGCCTTCGACGGCCTCCGGATGGCCGGCCGGAAGCTGCGTCGACCGGACCTCACCATCGCCACCGAGGACCACAACGTCCCGACCGTCGACATCTTCAGCCCGATCGCCGATCAGGTCTCGGCCCTGCAGGTGGAGACGCTGCGCAAGAATTGCGAGGAGTTCGGCGTCCGCCTCTACCCGATGGGCGACGCGGAACAGGGCATCGTGCACGTCGTCGGTCCCCAGCTGGGACTGACCCAGCCCGGCATGACCGTCGTCTGCGGCGACAGCCACACCTCCACTCACGGCGCCTTCGGCGCGCTGGCGATGGGGATCGGCACCTCCGAGGTGGAGCATGTGATGGCCACCCAGACGCTGTCGCTGCGGCCGTTCAAGACGATGGCGATCACCGTCGACGGCGAACTGCCGCCCGGCGTCACGAGCAAGGACCTGATCCTGGCCGTGATCGCGGAGATCGGCACCGGCGGCGGACAGGGACACGTGCTGGAGTACCGCGGTCCGGCGATCGAGAAGCTCTCGATGGAGGCCCGGATGACGATCTGCAACATGTCGATCGAGGCGGGTGCCCGGGCCGGCATGATCGCGCCGGACGAGGTGACCTACGAGTTCCTCAAGGGCCGTCCGCATGCACCGACCGGCGACGACTGGGATGCGGCCGTGGAGTACTGGAACTCGCTGCGGACCGACGAGGGTGCGGTCTTCGACCGCGAGGTCCACATCGACGCCTCCGCCTTGACGCCCTTCGTCACCTGGGGGACCAACCCCGGCCAGGGTCTGCCGTTGGGGGCGAACGTGCCGGATCCGGCCGACATCACCGACGAGACCGAGGCGCAGGCGGCCGCTCGGGCGCTCGAGTACATGGACTTGACGCCCGGCATGCCGCTGCGCGAAGTCAAGGTCGACACCGTCTTCGTCGGCTCATGCACCAACGGACGCATCGAAGATCTGCGGGCGGTCGCGGAGGTCCTCAAGGGCCGCAAGGTGGCTGACGGAATGCGGATGCTGGTGGTGCCCGGTTCCATGAAGGTCCGTGCGCAGGCCGACGCGGAGGGACTCGGCGAGATCTTCGAGGCAGCCGGCGCCGAATGGCGGATGGCGGGTTGCTCGATGTGCCTGGGAATGAACCCGGACCAGCTCTCGCCGGGCGAGCGCTGCGCGTCGACGTCGAACCGCAACTTCGAGGGTCGCCAGGGCAAGGGCGGCCGCACGCATCTGGTGTCGCCGGCGGTCGCCGCCGCGACCGCCGTGCGCGGCACGCTCGCCGCCCCCGCCGATCTGGACTGACCGAGCCTCTCCAAGGCCTGACTAGGAGTCAAACACGATGGAACCGTTCATCACCCACACCGGTGTCGGAGTTCCGTTGCAGCGCAGCAACGTCGACACCGATCAGATCATCCCCGCCGTCTACCTCAAGCGCGTCACACGCACCGGATTCGAGGACGGCCTGTTCGTCGGGTGGCGCGGCGACCCCGACTTCATTCTCAACAACGAGCCCTGGAGCAAGGGGTCGGTGCTCGTCGCCGGACCGGATTTCGGCACCGGCTCCTCGCGTGAGCACGCCGTCTGGGCACTCATGGACTTCGGCTTCCGCGTCGTCATCTCGTCGCGCTTCGCCGATATCTTCCGCGGCAATTCCGGCAAGGCCGGGCTGGTGGCCGCACAGGTGGCCCAGTCCGACGTCGAGCTGCTGTGGAAGCGGCTCGAGGCCGAGCCGGGACTGGAGCTGACGGTCAGTCTGGAGGACAAGACCGTCACCGCGGGCGATCTCGTGGTGCCGCTGCAGATCGACGATTACACGCGCTGGCGCCTGATGGAGGGACTCGACGACATCGGGCTGACCCTCCGCCAGACGGATGCGATCGCCGAGTACGAGTCGCGGCGTCCGTCGTTCAAGCCGACCACCCTGCCCTGACCTGCGATCGCGGGCGCTGAAGCCTCACGGCGAGAATCGATTTCGACGCTCGCCGTGAGGCTTGCGTTCTGCGGCCGAACTTCTCATGTGAATTTGCGCTGGTTGGCTTATTTTGCGCCACGATCCGTTTACCGTGTGGATTAGCTGGCACGCCCGGCCAGTGTGAATCCTGCGGAGGTACGGATGAACAAGGCAGAACTCATCGAGGAACTCACCAAAAGACTCGATGCGGACAGGAAGACAGCCACCAACTTCGTCGAGCAGGCGATCGACACCATCGTTCGCGCCGTGAACAAGGGTGAGAGCGTCACGATCACCGGTTTCGGCGTCTTCGAGAAGCGCCGTCGTGCAGCACGCGTGGCACGCAATCCCCGCACCGGAGAAACGGTGAAGGTGAAGGCCACGTCGATCCCGGCCTTCCGGCCGGGTGCACAGTTCAAGGCGATCGTCTCCGGCAAGCAGAAGCTCAAGTCGGGGCAGCCCGCGGTGAAGCGCGCGTCGGCGACACCGGCCGCCGGTTCCGGAACCGCCAAGAAGGCCGCACCGGCTAAGTCCACCGCTGCGGCGAAGAAGACCACCGCGGCGAAGAAGACGACGGCCAAGAAGACGACGGCCACGAAGACCACGGCCGCGAAGAAGACGGCCGCCACGAAGGCCGCCGCGAAGAAGACGACGCCGGCGAAGAAGACCGCCGCCGCGAAGAAGACCCCCGCGAAGAAGACCGCGGCCAAGAAGACGGTTCCGGCGAAGACCGCCGGCGCGGGTACGACGGCCACGAGCGCCGCGGCCGAGAAGACGGCACCGGCGAAGAAGACGACAGCCAAGAAGACCGCTGCTGCCAAGAAGACGACGGCGGCCAAGAAGTCCGCTCCGGCGAAGAAGACCGCCGCCAAGAAGTCCGCACCGACGAAGGGCGCCGACGACTGACCGAATCCACCTGCCGCCAAAGGGTATTGCGCACTTCGGCCCCTGTCCGCACGATGTGGACGGGGGCCGAAGTGCGTCCGGTGTGTCAGTCGGCGAGCGGACTGGGGATGTGATCGGCGGCGACGAGATCGCCGTCGCGCGTGGTCAGCACCCATACGCTGCCCTTGCGGTTGTCCGCTTCGGGCAACTCCACACCGTCGGCCTCGGCCCACCGGTGCAGCAACGGTGCGATGACTCCGCCCTGACTGCACACCGCGTGCACCGACCCGGTCTTGCTCGCCAGTCGTCGAATCCTGCGGTAGGCCTCGTCCGGAGCCGCCTCGAAGGACTCCTCCGACAGTGCGGGTTCCAGCTTCACCTCGGTGCGCAGCGATTCGGCCAGCGGCGCGAGAGTGTCGACGCACCGTGTCCGGTCGGCGGCGTGCAGGCGGTGCGCGCCGAAGAGGGGGAGCAGCTCACGGATCGCCGCGGCCTGGGCCACCCCGCACGTGTCGAGCGGCCGCAGGCGATCGTCGCCGGTGAAGTCCCTGCGGCTCCCCGCCGACGCATGCCGGAGAACGATCAGTGTGTGCAGCTCTCGCACCGGCCGGGAGGCGAAGGTGTGCAGCACATCGCGATCGGCGTCGTAGCTGACCGCGTCGATCGCGTCGGCCACCGGAAGCCACTTCAGATCGTCGCATTCGCGGTTGGCGTGGAACCCTCCGCCGACGGCCTCCACCGCCCAATAGGAGACCCGTTTCGGCACCCCCGAGGCCAGACGGTAGCCGACAGTGCGCAGCCGGTGTCCCAACCGCACCTCGTAGCCGGTCTCTTCGACGAGTTCCCGCGCGGCCGTCACCGGCAGGATCTCGCCGCGTTCGGCCTTTCCCTTGGGCAGCGACCAGTCGTCGTAGCGCCGCCGGTGAACCAGCGCCACCTTCACGCCGGCCGACTTGCTCGGCTTCCAGAGGACGCCGCCTCCGGCCCACACGGTACGGGTCGGCCGGCTCATCAGGATCCAGTCGGGTCGGCGTGGTGGCGTTGACGGGTCATCATCTGTCGCTGGTGGTCGCGGACCTGCTCACCGGCCGCCGGCTGGGCCCGCCAGGTGCCGTCCGGCTGCAGTTCCCAGCAGCGGGTCCGGGGATCGAGCGCCGACTCGAAGATGTCCTCCAGATCGGCGGCCAGCCTGCGGTCACGGACCTGCACCATCACCTCGACACGTCGATCGAGGTTGCGGTGCATCATGTCGGCGCTGCCGATCCAGTACTCGTTCTGGGCACCGAACTGCAGGATCCGTGAATGCTCCAGGAACTCGCCGAGAATCGACCGGACGACGATGTTCTCGCTGAGTCCCTCCACACCCGGTCGCAGCGCGCAGATGCCCCGCACCACCACGTCGACGCGAACGCCCGCCTGTGAGGCCCGGTACAGCGCGTCGATCACCTGCTCGTCGACCAGCGCGTTGGCCTTGAGCCGGATGAGTGCCCCCGGATCTCCGGACCGGTGGGCCGCGATCTCGCCCTCGATCCGCTCGATGATGCCGGTGCGGATGCCGTGGGGCGCCACCAGCAGATTCCGGTACTCCTGCTTGCGCGAGTAGCCGGTGAGCGTGTTGAACAGGTCGGTGAGGTCCGAGCCGATCTCCGGTGCGGCGGTGAACAGACCGACGTCTTCGTACAGCCGTGCCGTCTTCGGGTTGTAGTTGCCCGTGCCGATGTGACAGTAGCGGCGAAGGGTCGAGCCCTCGCGACGGATCACCAGGCAGGTCTTGCAATGCGTCTTGAGCCCGACGAGCCCGTAGACGACGTGCACCCCGGCCTGTTCCAGAGTGCGCGCCCAGCGGATGTTGGCCTGTTCGTCGAACCGTGCCTTGAGTTCCACCAGCGCCACCACCTGTTTGCCCGCGGCCGCGGCGTCGATCAGCGCGTTGACGATGGGCGAGTCGCCCGAGGTGCGGTAGAGGGTCTGCTTGATCGCCAGCACGTGCGGATCGGCGGCCGCCTGCTCGATGAATCGCTGGACGCTGGTGGAGAACGAGTCGTAGGGGTGATGTACCAGCACGTCGCCGTCGCGCAGGGTCGAGAAGATGCTCTTCGGCGTCTCCCGCTCACCGAACGCCGGGTGGGTGGCCGGCACGAACGGACGCTCCTTCAGCTGCGGCCGGTCGATCCCGTAGATCTGCCAGAGACAGGTCAGATCGAGCAGTCCAGGCACTTGGATGACGTCGCCCGGGTCGACGTCCAACTCGCGGAGCAGGAGTTCGAGCATGTGCTCGGTCATGTCGTCGCCGACCTCGAGCCGGACCGGTGAACCGAACCGCCTGCGCGCCAGTTCGCGTTCGAGCGCCTGGAGCAGGTCCTCGTCACGGTCCTCGTCGACCTCGAAGTCGGCGTTGCGCGTGACCCGGAAGACGTGGTGCTCCACGATCTCCATGCCGGGGAACAGTTCCGGCAGATTGGCCGCGATCAGATTCTCCACGGGCAGGAAGAGCGCGGTGCGCGGCCCGTCGTCGGGGCCCTGCGGCTGGACGAGACGGTCGACCCGGACGAACCGGTTGACGTTGTCGGGCACCTTCACACGCGCGAAGTGCTCGCCGCCCTCGGCGCGGTCCTTCACCGTCACCGCGAGGTTCAGGCTCAGACCCGAGATGTAGGGGAACGGATGCGCCGGATCGACGGCCAGCGGGGTCAGGATCGGGAACAGTTCGTTGTGGAAGTGCGTCTGCATCCGCACCCGCTCGGCGGCCGTGAGATCGTCCCAGCCGATGATCTTGATGTTCTCGCCGGAGAGTGCCGGGAGCACCGAGTCACGGAAGACGCGCGCATGCCGGTCGGCGATCTTCTGGGTGCGGACAGCGATCATATGCAGTTGCTCGCGCGGGGAACGGCCGTCCGCCGAGCGCACCGAGAGGCCGGTCTCGTCGCGGCGCTTGAGGCCCGCGACGCGCACCATGAAGAACTCGTCGAGATTCGACGCGAAGATGGCCAGGAACTTGGCGCGCTCCAGCAGCGGGCGGGAGACGTCCTCGGCCAGTGCGAGGACGCGAGAGTTGAAGTCGAGCCAGCTCAGCTCACGGTTGAAGTACCGGTCGGCGGGCAGGTCCGCCGCTTCGTCGGGATCCACGGTCTCGGCCGGCAGTGCGGCGGGCAGGGCGGTCTGGGACTCGTTCTCGATCTCTTCCGTGGCACTCACGCGTCAATTGTGGACTATCGGTCCGATGCTGTCCTGTCAGCCGGACGGTTTGGTTCACCGGAGTGTCGGGACGCCCGGAGTGCCGCGCCCGTGCGTCTCCCGACGCCGAGTTCGACCGCGGCGGCCAGATCCGCGGGCGTGTCGACGTCGGTGCGCAGCCGGGCCCACCGCAGCCGCCCGGGATCGAGCTCAACCGCTCCGGCCGCTCGGTGCGCCGACGCCGACCGGGCACCGAATCGCGGTTCGACGGGGTGCTGGGCGCGCACCACCAGCAGCGCCGTGCCCTCTCCGGAGCGGTCGGCGACGAAGGCTGCGGGGGCGCCTCCGGCGATGGCTGCGGCCGCTTCGTCCAGTACCTCGGCGAGCGTGAGCGCGTCGAGCGCCGCGAGGTCGGCCTGCAACGCGGCGATGAGCGCGGCGGTCGGGGAGACGGCCGCGATCGCATGCGCCAGCGCTGCGTTCAACGGTGATCGGCGCGGCGCGGCGCCGGCCTCCTCGGGCTCGTCGAGTACCCGGACACCGTGCTCGCGGACGGCGACGTGCACGGCGGGATCGGGAGTGACGACAGCCGCCTGCGCGACGCCCGCCTCCCGGACCGCCTCGAGCGTGTCGCCGAGCATCGCGGTCACCAGGCTCCGGCGCTGCTCGTCGGAGGGCAGGGCCCCGGCCAGCCGTGACTTCGCGTGGTCCAGCCGTTTCACGGCCAGGACGACGGCTATCGGGAGCGGGTCGCGCATGTTCACCATGGTGCAGCACCGACGGGCCGGGCCGCCTGCCGGGCCGTCGAGCCGACCCCGGCGATCGGCGCTGAGCCGTGGCGAGGTGGCGCTAGGGTGGACCGCAGTTACCGGTCGTGGGTGGAGGAGTCGCGAGTGCGTGCAGTAGTGATGGGTGCTGGATCGTGGGGCACCGCGGTGGCGAAGGTGCTCGCCGATGCGGGCAACGAGGTGAAGATCTGGGCTCGCCGTCCGGAGCTGGTGGAGCAGATCAACACCGCCCACGAGAATCGCGATTACCTCTCGGGTATCGCGCTGCCCGAGAGTCTGCGGGCCGTCGGCTCCGTGGAGGAGGCGCTGGCCGGCGCCGAACTGGTGGTGTGTGCGGTGCCCTCGCAGTCGTTGCGTGCCAACCTCGAGATCTGGCGACCGCATCTGCCCGCCGATGCGATCCTGCTGTCCCTCGCCAAGGGCGTCGAGACGAGTTCCGGTAAGCGGATGAGCGAAGTGATCGCCGAGGTCACCGGGTTCCCGGCTCGGCAGATCGCGGTGCTGACCGGACCCAACCTCGCGAAAGAGGTGGCGCAGGGACAGCCCGCCGCCACCGTGATCGCATGCGTCGACGAGGCCCAGGCGGTTCGTGTGCAGGAGGCGTTCGCCACCGGATACTTCCGTCCGTACACCAACGTCGACGTCGTCGGCTGCGAGATCGGCGGAGCGGCGAAGAACGTGATCGCGCTCGCGTGCGGCATGGCGTCCGGGATGGGCTTCGGCGAGAACACGCTGGCGACGATCATCACGCGCGGTCTCGCCGAGACCATTCGGCTGGGAGTGGCACTGGGCGCCGACATCACGACCCTCGCCGGTCTCGCGGGCATCGGCGACCTCGTGGCGACGTGCTCCTCGCCGCTGTCGCGCAACCGAACCTTCGGTGCCCGCCTGGGCGAGGGCGCGAGCCTGGCCGAGGCTCAGGCGGCGACCAACGGGCAGGTGGCCGAGGGCGTCAAATCGTGCTCGTCGGTGCTGGCGCTGGCGAAGGCGCACGGGGTGGAGATGCCGCTGACCGAGGCCGTCCATCAGGTGTGCCACGAGGGCATGTCGGTGTCGGACATGGTCAGTTCCCTGCTCGGGCGCAGCACCAAACCGGAGGTGTACGGGCGGGCCTGAGCCGCGTCAGCGGCCGAAGTCGAGCGGGGCTCGCTGCAGATTCTTCTCGATCAACGCCGAGACGTCGGTGATCGGCGCGTTGCCGGCACCCGCGGGCACCCACACGGCCACGTAGGGGCGGTGGTCGACGCTCACGTACGCCTGACCGCGGCCCTCGATCGTGTCGGTGATGAACCACTGGACCGGGTTGATCACCTGCAGTGAACTCGTCGGCGCGAGTTCGTCGGGCCGCTCGACACCGCAGCGCACCACAACCGGGTCGGAGTCGGCTTTGGTCCATCGGACGGTGGTCCCGTCGACCGACTTGCCCTCGAAGTCGCCGAGCTCATCGGGCAGTTTCTTGATGAACTCGGCGCAGCCGGCGGCGTCGGCGGCGGTGGTCGTGTACGACTCGACCGGTGACGGCGGGGTGTCGTCGGCGGAGAAGTGCAGCGCCGCGTACGTGATGAAGCCGGCGATCACCATGACCGGGACTGCCACCAGGGTGGCGATCATCGCCGGACTGAATCGCGGTCCCTCATCGGCCGCGGTCTGGCCGTCCTGAGCCTTCTCCGTTGGAGTGTTCCCGGTGCCGTCGCTCATGCTGCCAGTGTGATCGATGGACTGCGTCCGTGGAAATCGGTGCGACCGTTCGCGGTGCGCCGGCGGTAGCATCGGCCCGATGAAGACAGTGGGTGAAGTCGGAGAACGCGCGCTGGTCGCGATGTTCACCACTGCCGCGGCGTCGGGCGGTGACACCGACGATCTGGTGATCGGGTCGGGCGACGATGCAGCGGTGTTCGCGCCCACCGGACCGGTGGTGGTCAGCACTGACACAGCGGTCGCGGGCAGGCACTTCCGGTTCGACTGGTCGACTCCGCGGCAGATCGGGGCACGGGCGGTGGTCCAGAGCGCCGCCGACATCGCGGCGATGGGCGGGGTCCTCACCGGCGTCGTCGTGTCGATCGGCTGCCCGCCGCAGACCCCGGTGGAGCGCGTGCTCGAGCTCAACGCCGGCATCGTCGACCAGACCCACAGGTATCGGGCGCGGGTGCTCGGCGGCGACCTCGTGTCCTCGTCGGAGGTGGTGCTGACCGTCACCTCCCTCGGTGTTCTCGACGGCACGCAGGCGGTGGCGCTGTCGGGTGCGCGCGGCGGCGAGGTGCTCGCGCTCAGCGGTCCGCTCGGCGGTCCGGCAGGCGGTCTGGCGGCTCTGTCTGCCGTCGAGCACGGGGCGGATCCTCTTCTGCTGGAGCAGTTCTCCGACCTGGTCGAGGCCTACCGCCTCCCGCGGCCGGATCTGGGTCAGGGGCGCGTGGCGGCGCTGGCGGGCGCCCGGGCGATGACCGACGTCTCCGACGGCCTCGTGGAGGAGATCATCACGATGGCGGAGGCTTCGCAGGTACGGATCGACATCGATTCGGCGTCGGTTCCCCAGGTCCGCGGGCTCGCCGAACTCGGGGCGGCGCTCGGCGTCGACCCCGCGCGATGGGCCCTCGCGGGCGGCGAGGAACACGAGCTGCTCGCGGCCTTCGAGCCCTCGGCGGTCCCCGCGGGCTGGACGGTGATCGGGACGGTGTCCGACGGCGAGCCCGACGCCCGCATCGACGGCGCGGCCGTCGGAGAGATCCGCGGGTGGCAATCGTTCACCGAGACCTGACCTGATTAGATCGACGTATGGCTGTCTACGCACTCGGCGATCGTGAGCCGGTTCTCGGCACAGACGTTTTCATTCATCCCGACGCGACCGTCATCGGTGCGGTGACGCTCGGCGACGGGGTCTCGATCTGGCCGGGAGCGGTGCTCCGCGGCGACTACGGGACCATCACCGTCGGCGACCGCACCAACATCCAGGACGGCACGGTGGTGCACTGCACCTTCACCGAGCCCACCGTGATCGGCGCCGGTTGCGTCGTCGGGCACAACGCGCACATCGAGGGATCGACGATCGGCGACGAATGCCTGATCGCTTCGGGATCGGTGGTCCTGAACCGTTCGGTGATCGGCGCGGGCTCGGTGGTCGGCGCCGGTGCGGTGGTGTCGTACGGCTTCACGGTTCCCGAGCGGTCGATGGTGCTCGGCGTCCCGGCCCGCCTCCGCGAGGGCTATCAGGTTCCGGAGGGCCATCTGCAGCAGAACACCGAGCTCTACTACCAGAACGCCCAGTACTACCGGAAGAGCCTCCGGAGGCTCGACGCGTGAGCGCCAAGCCGTTGGCCGAGCTGATCGATCCCGGCTGGGCTCAGGCACTGGCGCCGGTCGAGGAGACGGTCGCACGGATGGGCCGATTCCTGCGCGAGGAGATCGCGGCCGGCCGTCGCTACCTGCCCGCCGGAGAGAACGTGCTGCGCGCGTTCGCGCAGCCCTTCGATGACGTCCGGGTTCTCATCGTCGGACAGGATCCCTATCCCACGCCGGGGCACGCTGTGGGACTGAGCTTCTCCGTGGCGCCGGACGTCCGCCCGATTCCGCGATCGCTGCAGAACATCTACCAGGAGTACTGCGAAGACCTCGGTTATCCCCGTCCGGCCAACGGCGATCTGACGCCGTGGGCGCGGCAGGGCGTTCTCCTTCTCAACAGAGTTCTGACGGTGCGCCCGGGCGAACCGGCGTCCCACCGCAACAAGGGGTGGGAAGAGGTGACCGAGTGCGCGATCAAAGCGCTGGCCGCGCGCGACGAGCCCATGGTGGCGATCCTGTGGGGCAACGACGCCCGGCAGCTGGTGAAGTGGTTGCCCGACGTCCCGGTCATCGAATCGCCCCACCCGTCGCCGCTCTCGGCGTCGCGCGGGTTCTTCGGTTCGCGACCCTTCTCCCGCGCCAACGAGGAACTGCTCGATCTCGGCGGCGATCCGGTGGACTGGCGTCTGCCCTGATCCGGTCGGACTACCGGCGGGCGGCGGCGTAGTCCGGCGCGCGCTTGGCGACGAAGGCGTCGACTCCCTCGACGCCCTCGGGCGTGGATCCGAGGGCTGCGATCGAGGCCGACTCCGCGGTGAGCTGATCGCCGAGGGTGCTGGTGGCGCTGTGGTGCAGCAGACGGCGGATCGCGCGGTAGGAGCCGCGCGGTCCGGAGGCGAGCCCGGCCGCGACGTCGTGGGCGGTCTGCTCGACGGAAGCGTCGTCGACGATCTCCGACAGGATGCCGAGGTCCAGCGCGCGGTCGGCGTCCAGGATCTGGTCGGTCATGATGATGTGCCGTGCGCGGGCCGCGCCCACGACGCGGGGGAGCAGCCATGACATGCCGCCGTCGGGCGACAGTCCGATTCCGGGATAGGCGGGACGCATCTTGGTGGCGCGACCGCCGATCGCGATGTCCGCGTGCAGAACGAGGCTCATGCCTGCGCCGGCGGCCCAGCCCTTCACCGCGGCGACCACCGGAAGCTCCGTCTCGTAGAGGAACTCGATCGTCGAATGCAGATCGTCGGCCAGGCCCCGCAGGTAGTCGCTGCGGTCGTCGGCCGCCGCGAACGCCGCGACATTGCCACCCGCGCAGAAGTTCTTGCCAGCACCGCGGAGCAGCACCGCACCCGCCTCGAGCTTTCCCCGGGTGACGGCGCGCAGCGCCTCGCGTGACTCCAGGACCAGAGCGTGATCGAGAGCGGTTCCCGCATCGCCGGTCGAGATGGTGAGGTTCAGAACGCCGTCGTCGTCGACGCGGATCAGATCAGAGGCCATGGCGAGTACTCTACGGAACGCTCGTCGCCGGCCGGTCCGGGTGGTTGCCGTCCGCGCCGGACAGGTGCACTCGGCGACTCCGGAGACGACGAAATCGCCGCCCGGCACTGCCGGACGGCGATCTCCTCACGCGTGGTGCGCTCAGGCCTTGACGGTCTTGCCCGCCTTGAGGCACGAGGTGCACACGTTCTTGCGCTTCTTGTTGCCCGGGGCGACCTCGACGCGCACAGACTGGATGTTCGGGTTCCAGCGGCGGTTGGTGCGCCGATGCGAGTGCGAGACCGACTTGCCGAAGCCGGGGCCCTTGCCACAAACGTCACAAACGGCAGCCATGATCGAACTCCCTTGGTAGAAAACTTGGGTCAGTGGTCAGCCGATAGCGGGCGCTGCGGTGCGCGCCGCGACGATCGGCAACCCGAATAGAATAACCGCGCAGACCTCGGGTGTCCAAATCGGCGCCGGAACGCGAGAGTCCCGGCGACCTCGGCGAGGGGCCCGGACCAGACGCCGCGACAGTACCTGTCCGAGTGTCGGGGGCGGGCGGTAACCTCGGGGCACATTCGAGGTTCACCGGCGGTTCGGCGACCGCGCACGAGGATCGCGACGGGCCGGCGGAGAGCGACGGGAAGGCGGGGTGGTCGTGCGGTTGATGACCGGAGACAGCAGTACCGCGGTCAATCCTCAGCTCATCAGGGACTGGGCACGTGCCTGCGCCGACGGCCTCGAGGCTCTGCGTCCGGAGATCAACGACCTCAACGTCTTCCCGATCCCCGATTCGGACACCGGAAGCAACATGGCGCAGACGATGACCGGCGCGCTCGCGGTCCTCGACGACCTCGACGGCGCGGCCGATCTGCCCGCGGTGACCCGCACTCTCGCGGAGGCGGCCGTCGGATGCGCTCGCGGCAACTCCGGCGTCATTCTCTCGCAGGTCCTGGTCGGGATCGCCGACGCGGTCGATCTCGCGATGGCCGAGAACGACCACAGTTTCAATCGACTGTGCAAGAACGGGCTGCGCCTCGGCGCCCTCGCGGCCCGGCGTGCCGTCAGCGAGCCGAGGGAGGGAACTGTTCTCACTCTGCTGCAGGTCGCGGCGGATTCGGCTGCGGCCAATGTCGCCGGATCACCGGCGGATCTGGCGCGCGCGGTGGCCGACGACTGCGCCGAAGCACTCGAGCACACGCCCGAGCAGATGCCCGAACTCGCGAGCGCGGGTGTGGTGGACGCCGGTGCACGAGGCTTCCTGGCGATGGCCGACGCGCTCGTGCTGGTCGTCACCGGCGTCGCCAACAAGCGCCGCGCCTACCGCGGCATCCTCACCTCGAGTGTGCACGGTACGGGCCACGAGACCGGAGAGTGCGGCGGTGCCGGCGACACCGACTTCGAGGTGATGTATCTGCTCGACGGCGCCGAAGGAGCGCAGATCGGCGGGCTCCGCGACCGGCTCGGACAACTCGGCGACTCGGTCGTGATCGTCGGCGACAGCTCCGCCGACGGCGAGCGGTTCTCCGTGCATGTGCACACCGACGACCCCGGGGCCGCGGTTGAAGCCGGGATCGAACTGGGTCGGCTCACCGACATCCGGATCAGCTGCTTCGCGCTCGACGCCATCCGTGCCGCGCCGGGGGCCAACGAGCCGCCGCCGCGGTTCAAACGGGCCGTCGTCGTCCTGGTCACCGGCGACGGCGCCGAACAACTCTTCGCCGAGGCGGGAGCGGCAGTGGTCCGGGCCGATCACGGCGTCCATCCGGCGACGCTCTCGAAGGCGATCCGCGCGACCGACAGCGCCCACGTCATCGTGATGGGGAACGGGATGATGTCCTCGCAGGATCTGGTACAGGTGGGCGCGCAGGCGCGTTCGCCCCAACGGTCGGTGGTCTTCCTGCCGACGCTGTCGATGGTGCAGTGCCTGTCCGCCCTGGCCGTGCACGATCCGGTCGAAGAGCCCGACGTGGACGCCTTCGCCATGGCCGAGGCGGCCGCGAACACGCGCTGGGGCTCATTGATGCACTCCAACACCAAGATGATGACTCTCGCAGGCACCTGCGAGATCGGCGACACCCTCGGACTCATCGGCTCCGATGTGCTGGTCATCGCACCCGAGCAGCGGCAGGCGGCCACCGCGCTGCTCGATCTGATGCTCGCGACCGGCGGCGAGCTGGTGACCGGGCTCGCGGGCCGCGACCTTGACGAACGGACGCGGGAGGCTATTGCCGAGCATCTGCACGCGCACTACCCGGGCATCGAACTGGCGCTGTACGAGACCGGACAGTCGTCGCACCTGTTGCAGGTCGGCGTCGAATGATGCTGACCGCCGCCTCGCCGCTGACCGACTCGTCGGTGGACCCGGCGCTGCTGAAGAAACTGGCCGGACTGGAACTGACCACGGTCGGTGAACTGCTCCGCTACGTGCCGCGCCGGTACCTGCGGCGCGGTCATCTGTCGGAGTCCGAGCGCCCGGAGGCGGGCGAGTGGATCACTGTGATCGGGCGCATCAAGAAGGCGCAGATGATCCAGATGAAGCGCAGGTACGGACAGTTCCTCAAGATCGTGGTCAACGACGGCCGCGCCGACTACGAGGCGAGCTTCTTCAACGCCCGATGGATCCAGAAGGTGCTGCGACCGGGTACCCGTGTCGCGCTCGCCGGCACCGTGAAGCTCTTCCGCGACCAGATCCAGCTGTCGCATCCGGACTGGATGGTGCTGCCCGAGGACGACGGCATCGACGTCGTGGGGAACGCCGCCATGATCGGCGAGTTGGCCGCCGAGGAAGCAGAGTCGGAGGGCAAGGGCTCGCATGGATCCACCGCGTCGCCCGACGACGTCGCGAACTTCTCGCGCGACATCATCCCGATGTATCCGGCCACCAAAGACGTTCAGACCTGGGAGATCTGGCGTGCGGTGCGGCAGGTGCTGGCGGACACGGTGCCCGCCGAGGACCCGCTCACGGAGGCGCAGCGCGCCGAACGCGGTCTGATCACGGCCGACGAGGCGATCAGCCGCATCCACCTGCCCGACAGCCTCGACGACATCGAGGCCGCACGCGCTCGGCTGAAGTTCGACGAAGCGCTCGCCGTGCAGACCGAGCTCGCCCGCAGGCGTTTGAGCGCGGTCTCGGAGTCGGCGCGCTCGTGCCCGCACGTTCCCGGCGGCCTGGAGGATCGGCTCCTGGAACGGTTGCCGTTCGAACTCACCGGCGGCCAGCGCGACGTTCTCGCGGAGATCGGCGAGGACCTCGCCGGCGAGCACCCGATGAGCAGGCTGCTGCAGGGCGAGGTCGGTTCCGGCAAGACCCTCGTCTCTCTGCTCGCGATGCTCCGAGTGGTCGACAACGGCCACCAGTGCGCGATCCTCGCACCCACCGAGGTCCTCGCCGCCCAGCACTACCGCACCGTGATGACGATGCTCGGAGACCTCGCGCGAGCGGGTGAACTGGGCGCCGCCGACGGTGCGACCCGCGTCGGACTGCTGACCGGATCGCTCGGGACCGCGGCCAAACGCCAGACGCTGCTCGACGCGGTCACCGGGGAGGCGGGCATCGTCATCGGCACGCACGCACTGCTGGAAGAACATGTGGAGTTCTTCGATCTCGGGATGGTCGTGGTCGACGAACAGCACCGCTTCGGTGTCGAACAGCGCGACGTCCTGCGGTCCAAGGGTCGCGACGAGACCCGGCCGCACTTCCTGGTGATGACGGCGACTCCGATTCCCCGCACCGTCGCGATGATCACCTTCGGTGATCTCGAGACGTCGGTGATGACCGAACTGCCGCGAGGCCGGCAGCCCATCGCCACCAGCGTGGTGCCGATGCGCAACCAGAAGTGGGTGGACCGGGTCTGGGCACGGGCCAATGAGGAGATCGACGCCGGCCGACAGGTGTATGTGGTGTGCACCAAGATCGGCGACGAACAGACCAACGTGAAGAAGTCGAAGAAGGCCGCCAAGGATCAGGAGCCCGACGACGACACCGTCTCCGTGCTGGACCTCGCCGAACAGTTGGAGGCGGGACCGCTCGCGGGCCGCCGCATCGGCATCCTGCACGGTCGGCTGCCCGCCGACGAGAAGAACGACGTCATGGACGGCTTCACCCGCGGAGACGTGGACGTGCTGGTCGCGACCACCGTGATCGAGGTCGGCGTCGACGTCCCGAACGCCACCATGATGGCGATCGTCAATGCCGAACGGTTCGGCGTGAGCCAGTTGCACCAGCTCCGCGGTCGCGTGGGACGCGGTCGTCATGCCGGGCTGTGCCTGCTGATGACGACGGCGAGCGACGTGGGGCCGTCGATGGAGCGTCTCCGTGCTGTCGAGGCCAGCAACGACGGCTTCGAGCTCGCCCGCGTCGACCTCGCACAGCGACGCGAGGGAGACATCCTCGGATCGTTGCAGTCGGGCGGCAAGAGTTCGTTGAGCTTCCTCTCGCTGCTCGACGACACCGAGGTCATCGCGGATGCCCGCGACCTCGCGGAGCAGATCGTGCTCGACGATCCGGATCTGGTGGCGCACCAACCACTCGCCGATCTCGTGCATTCAATCCTGCTGCCCTCCCGCGCCGAGTACCTCGACAAGTCGTGACCGTCTCGCCCGCTGGTCGAGCGGCTCCCGCCCGCGCTGGTTGAGCGGCTCCCGCCCGCGCTGGTCGAGCGGCTCCCCTCCCGCTGGTTGAGCGGCTCCCCTCCCGCGCTGGTTGAGCGGCTCCCCTCCCGCTGGTTGAGCGAGCGCAGCGAGTCGAAACCACCGCATCCCCGGGCTGGGAACCCCGTCGCGCCCGTACCCGCTCGTCAACCGGCGCGGGAGCGGTGCGACAGGGTCTGGTCTTTCGGCGAGTTTTGGCGGACCCTGGAGATGTCGAATTCAGCTCACCGAACGGGTGGAGGACGGCGAAATGCGGATTTCCCAGATCCTGAGCAAGAAGGGCAGCGGAGTGATCACCGTGGGCGCCGCATCCACGGTGCGCAGTCTGCTGGCGACGCTCGACGAGTGGAACATCGGGGCGGTGGTGGTGATCGACGAGGGCGGTGCACTCGCCGGCATCGTCTCCGAACGCGACGTGGTTCGCAGGCTGCATTCGGGCGGCGCGGACATCCTCGACGGTCCGGTGGGCCGGATCATGACTCCCATCGTGCACACCTGCTCTCCCGGCGACGAGATCGAGGGCCTGCGGGAGACGATGACCGAACACCGCGTCCGTCACCTCCCGGTCCTCGACGACGGGGCGCTGGTCGGGATCATCAGTATCGGGGACGTGGTCAAGAGCGCGATCGATGAGCTGGAGACCGAGCGTGAACATCTGGTGCGCTATATCCAGCACTGAGCGCGTGCGCTACATCCAGCGCTGAGCGCGTGTCGCGGAACCGCGACCGTCGCGGCTGCGTCTAAGGAGCATGGGGCGTCTTCTCGGCCTGCCGCGTGCGGCCGCTCAGCGATGGCGGTGGAGTCGGTCGCGGCGCAGACCCGGGCGGATTCGGCTCACCGTCCGGCAGTGGACGATCGTCGTGGTCTTCGCGGTCACGTCCGCAGTGGTCGCGGTCGGGGCAGGTCTTCCGCACACGCCTTCGAAGGTGCCGGCGGCTGCCGTTGTACGGGCGCGCGCCGCGTTGTCTGCGCTTCCCGTCCTCGGCCGACGGCCGCCTCACGACTCGTCGTACGACCGGGACGCCTTCGGTCCGGCGTGGACAGACGATGCGGCGGTGCGGGGCGGCGGCAATGCCTGCGACACCCGCAACGACATCCTCGCCCGCGACCTCGTGGTTTCGGCGCGAACCGGTACGTCGTCGTGCCCGAGTGCTGTCGCCTCAGGCACGCTGACCAGCCCGTACACCGGCCGGACGATCGGATTCCAGCGCGGTCGCGGTTCGGCGGCAGTGCAGATCGATCACATCGTTCCGCTCTCTTACGCCTGGGACCTGGGGGCGTCGAGGTGGCCGGCGCCGCGCCGATGGTCGTTCGCCAACGACCCGGCGAACCTCGTCGCGGTGGACGGTGCCAGCAACCAGGCGAAGTCGGATGCTGAACCGGCTCGCTGGATGCCGCCGCTGCGTGCCTTTCACTGCCAGTACGCGGTCCAGTTCGTGGCCGTCCTCACCGCGTACGGACTCCCGATCGACGTTCCGTCGAGAGATATCCTCGGTGCGGTCCTGAGGTCGTGCTGAGCGGGTGGGAGAACAGTGGATCGTCGAATCGTGGTGAGCGCCGTGGTGATGCGCGACCGGGTGGGCCGCGTGCTCGTAGTGCGCAAACGCGGGTCGTCGCTGTTCATGTTCCCCGGCGGAAAGCTCGATCCGGGGGAGAGTTTCGCGTCAGCCGCGGTACGCGAGGCGCGGGAGGAACTCGGAGTGCACCTGGATGAGAGTTCACTGCGTGCTCTCGGCACGTTCGAAGCCGACGCCGCGAACGAACCCGGTCACGTCGTCGTCGCGGAGGTCTTCGAGCACCCTGTGGTCGGCGTTCCCGCGGCGAGTGCGGAGATCGCCGAGATCGCGTGGGTCGAGCCCACCGACCGGAGCCGAGCCGACATCGCACCGCTGTTGCGCGACGCGGTGTTCCCCGTCTTGTCGCCCGTCGATTAAAGGGTCGAGCGACTCCTCTCGGCTTGGCTGTCGGTGCGGTGATTTCGACTCGCTGCGCTCGCTCAATAAGCCTGGGGAGGGCGCTCTGCGGTGGGCTGAACTCTCGTCCTCGCTCAATAAGCCTGGGGAGGGTGCGCTCGGCGGCGGGCTGAACTCTGGTGCTCGGTGGTTGAGCGAGCGGATGTTGTGCTCGCCTCATTAGGCCTGGGGAGGGTGTGCTCGGCGGTGGGTCGAACTCTCGTGCTCGGTGGTTGAGCGAGCGGAGCGAGTCGAAACCGGGGGTGGGGGATTTCGACTCGCTGCGCTCGCTCAATGAGCCTGGGGATGCTGCGCTCGCTCAATGAGCCTGGGAATGCTGCATGAGCCTGGGAGCGCTGCGTTCACTCAATGACCCTGGGGGTGACTCACAAGCCCTTCAGCATCGCCTTCATCTCATCGATCTCGGACTGCTGGGAGTCGGCGATGTCGCGGGCCATCTCGACCGCGTCGGTGTTCTTGCCGTCGGCGATCTCCTCCTTGGCCATGTCGACCGCGCCCTCGTGATGCTCGATCATCTGCGTGAGGAAGAGCCGGGCGGCGTCGGTGCCCTGTGCGGCGCGCAGCTGAGCGATCTGGTCCTCGGACAGCATGCCGTCCATCTCGTGGTCCATCGACGAATGCGTCGGCTCGTTCCATGCCGTGAGCCAGGACTTGAGCTTGTCGATCTCCGGCCCCTGCGCGTCCTTGATCCGCTTGGCCAGGGCCGTGACATTGCCCGGGACACCCGGCTTGGCGAGAATGATGTCGCTCATCACCAGTGCCTGTTCGTGGTGCGGGAGCATCATCTGAGCGAACATCACGTCGGCTTCGTTGTGTTCGGTGCCGGCGGACGCCTGCGACGAATGCGGAGCCTCGTGCGAGGCCGACATGCTCGACATGTCGTGGGTGGCGTCCGAGGCCTCCTCGTTCGGGCTGCACGCGGCGGCGCCGACGATGACAGCTGCGGCGGCGATCGTGGTGGCGGCGAGTCGGGTTCTCACGATGAGCGTTCCTTCCGTGGTGGTCTCGAGCCAGTCTGCCGCACGGACTCGCCTCGTTCGATGACCCTTCTGTGAAGGTTTGCTCAAGCTCCGGACCGTCGGCACCCGGGTAGATGAGATCCCGGCCGGATTCCGGTCAAGATGGAGGCCATGTCGGCACGGGCGATGGTGGTGGAGGACGAGGCGGCGATCGCGGCGCTGGTGGCGTCGTACCTGGAGCGGGACGGGTTCGAGGTCACAGTGACCGGCGACGGGGGCGAGGCGGTGGCCCGCGCGCGAAGTGTGGACCCCGACGTGGTGGTCCTCGATCTGGGGTTGCCCGGACTCGACGGTGTGGAGGTGTGCCGCCGGCTGCGCACCTTCTCCGACGCCTACGTGGTGATGCTGACCGCACGCGCCGACGAGGTCGACACGCTGGTGGGGCTGTCGATCGGGGCGGACGACTACGTGACCAAACCGTTCAGTCCGCGCGAGCTGTCGGCACGGATCCAGGCGCGGATGAGGCGTCCTCGCAACGGTTTCGCCGGAGCGGCGGCGGGCCGGTCGGGCACGGTCCGCGTGGTCGGTGACCTGTCCATCGACGTTCCCGGCCGAGAGGTGCGGGTGGCAGGCGCGCCGGTCCATCTGACCCGCACCGAGTTCGATGTTCTCGAGGTGCTCTCGTCGGCCCCCGGAACGGTGTTCTCGCGCAGTCGTCTCATCGACGCCGTATGGGGCCCGGAATGGGTCGGCGACGACCACCTCGTCGACGTCCACATCGGCCACGTGCGACGCAAGCTCGGCGACGACGCGGCCCACGGACGATATGTGCGCACCGTTCGCGGCGTCGGCTATCGAATGGGCACCGGGCGATGACCGCGACCGGTCGGCCGAGCCGGTTCGCGGTCGGCACCGGACTGATGCTCGTGATGGCGGCGGTGGTGGTCGCCACCACCGCGTGCGCACTGATGATCGCGTGGCTCGTCGCTCCGGGGATCTTCCGTGAGCATCTGCGTCAAGCGGGAATCGACCGCGATTCGAGCGAGGCGATGCACGTCGAACGCGCCTTCGCCGCTGCCGTGGGTGTGTCGTGGGGACTGGCCGCCGTGATCGCCACGGTGTCCGCGCTCGCGGTGAGCTGGTACCTCGCCGGACGCGCGCACCGGACCGTCACGGCGGTGGCGGCGTCGACCGCCCGGATCGCGGACGGCGGATACGACGTGCGGGTGCACGGCGGCGGAATGGGACGGGAGTTCGACGCGCTCGCCGCAGCGGTGAACCGGCTCGCCGCACGGCTGGCGGAGACCGAGGCGACGCGCCGCCGGATGCTCTCGGACCTCGCCCACGAGATGCGCACCCCGCTCGCCACCATCGACTCGTATCTCGAAGCCGTCGAGGACGGTGTCCGGCGGCCGGACGCCGACACGATGGACATCCTGCATGCGGCGACCGGCCGGCTGCGCCGTCTCGCCGAGGACGTGACCGCGGTGTCGCAGGCGCAGGAGGGCGTGCTGTCGGTGATGCCGGTGCGGACCACCGATCGTGAACTCGCGGAGTCGGCGGCCGCCGCGGCGGGGGAGGCGTATGCGGCGAAGGGAGTGACGCTGCGGGTGGAGGCGCATGCGGCGACAGCCGTCCGCGCCGACCCCGCACGGATCGGCCAAGTCCTGGGAAATCTGCTGGCCAACGCGTTGCGGCACACTCCTGACGGTGGCGCGGTGACGCTGCGGACGCGCTGTGCCGATCCGGACGCCGTCATCGAGGTCGCCGACACCGGCGACGGTATCGCCTCCGACCATCTCTCCCACGTCTTCGACCGGTTCTATCGTGCTGACACCGCCCGCGATCGGGACCACGGTGGCAGCGGGATCGGGCTCACCATCGCGCGGGCTCTGGTCGAACAGCACGGCGGCAGCCTGTCGGCGGCGAGCGACGGGCCCGGCAGGGGAGCGACGTTCACCGTGCGGCTGCCGCGGGTGTGACCGGCCGTCGCGGCTACCCTGGAGTCATGAGTGCACCCACCGCCGATTCGGTCGACGCGACCGCCGGCGTGACGGCAGACGTCACGGCCGCGGTCACCGAACTCGCCACCGCCGCCAAGAAGGCCGCCCGCACGCTCGGGCCACTGACGACCGCGCAGAAGAACGCCGTGCTGCTGGCGGCCGCCGATGCAATCGACTCGGCAGCCGAGGACGTTCTCGCAGCCAATGCCGACGATGTGCGTCGCGCCGAGGAAGCAGGCACCGAGGCGTCGCTGGTCGACCGACTGCGTCTGACCCCGGAGCGCGTGGCGGGCATCACCGGCGGCCTGCGCCAGGTGGCGGCGCTGCCCGATCCGATCGGCGAGGTACTGGCCGGGAAGACCCTGCCCAACGGTCTCGAACTGCGTCAGGTGCGGGTGCCGCTGGGCGTGGTCGGATTCGTGTACGAGGCCCGCCCCAACGTCACGGTCGACGGCTTCGGCATCTCCTTCAAATCCGGAAACGCGGTCCTGCTGCGCGGGTCGTCGTCGGCCGCGGCGTCCAACGCGGCGCTGGTGGAGGTGCTGCGCGGAGTGCTGCGCGACCACCAGATCGACCCGAACGCGGTGTCGTTGCTGCCGAGCGAGAGCCGCGAGAGCGTCACCGCGCTGATCCAGGCGCGCGGATTGGTGGACGTGGTGATCCCGCGCGGCGGTGCCGGACTGATCAACGCGATCGTCGAGAACGCCAAGGTCCCGACCATCGAGACCGGAACCGGCAACTGCCACATCTTCGTCCACCGGGATGCCGATGTCGACGTCGCGACCCGGATCGTGCTCAACGCCAAGACCCGTCGGCCCAGCGTCTGCAACACGGTCGAGACCGTGTTGCTCGACCGCGAGATCGCCGACCGAGCATTGGTTCCGATCACCTCTGCGCTGCAGGCTCAGGGAGTGGTGATCCACGGTGAGGAACCCGGAATGGAACCCGCCACGGAGGACGACTGGCACCGCGAATACCTCTCGCTCGACATCGCGCTCAAGGTGGTCGACGGCATCGACGCCGCGATCGAGCACATCGCGGCGTACGGCACCGGTCACACCGAAGCGATCATCACCGGAAGTCTCTCGGCGGCAAACGAGTTCACCTCGCGCGTCGACGCGGCCGCTGTCATGGTCAACGCGTCCACGGCGTTCACCGACGGCGAGCAGTTCGGCTTCGGCGCCGAGATCGGCATCTCGACGCAGAAGCTCCATGCGCGTGGGCCGATGGGGCTTCCGGAACTCACCTCGACCAAATGGCTGGTGTGGGGCGACGGACAGATCCGTCCCGCATGAGCGCGGCGGAGAACCTCGGCGGTCCCACCGTGCGTGACGACGTGCGGCCCGCGTTCACCGGGGTCGACGACGTCCGGTCACGGCTCAAGCAGACCGGCTATCTGGCCGACGACGCGACGTCCACCACGGCCTTCCTCGCCGACCGGCTCGGAAAGCCGCTGTTGGTGGAGGGCCCCGCGGGTGTCGGCAAGACGGAGCTGGCCCGCGCGCTGGCGCAGGCGACCGGTTCGGAGCTGGTCAGGCTGCAGTGCTATGAGGGCATCGACGAGGCCCGGGCGCTGTACGAGTGGAATCACGCCAAGCAGATCCTCGCGATCCAGGCGGCGGGTCATCGGGACTGGGATGCGACGAAGGGGGACATCTTCTCCGAGGAGTTCCTCCTCGCACGGCCGCTGCTGACGGCGATCTCGCGGACCGAGCCCACGGTGCTGCTGATCGATGAGATCGACAAGGCCGACGTGGACATCGAGGGTCTGCTGCTCGAGGTGCTCAGCGACTTCGCGATCACGATTCCGGAGATGGGGACGGTGACCGCGGTCCGCCGTCCGATCGTGCTCCTGACGTCGAATGCGAATCGCGAACTGTCGGAGGCGCTCAAGCGCCGCTGCCTGTACCTGTACATCGACTTCCCGGACGCACAACTCGAACGGGAGATCCTCGCCTCCCGCGTGCCGGAGCTGCCTGCCCGGTTGGCGGAGGAGATCGTGCGGATCGTCGGGGTGCTGCGGACCCTCGACATCAAGAAGAAGCCGTCGGTGGCGGAGACCATCGACTGGGGCAACACCCTCCTGGCGATGACCGCAGGCGCCGACGTCGCGTCGGGCCGGATCGACGACTCACTGGTGGCGCGGACCCTGGGAGTGGTGCTCAAACACCGCCCGGATGTGAAGACCGCACTGCGCGAACTCAAACTCGGTGACAGATGAGCGGTGGGATGTCACTGATGGGATCACGCAGTCGATGACGGAGCCGCTCGTCGACACCCTGACCGGTTTCGTGGACGACCTGCGCAGCCGCGGCATCACGGTGGGGCCGTCGAGTCTGATCGACGCGGGGCAGGCGATGAGCGTGCTCGATCTGCTCGACCGCGACTCGCTTCGGGAAGGGCTCGCTGCGACGCTGCTGGGCGACCACACTCACCGCGACACCTTCGATCTGTGTTTCGAGCTGTGGTTCCCGCTCGGCTCGGCGGCGCGGCGGTCGGCCATGGAGGTTCCGCGCGACGCGGACGGCAACGTCGACGTGCAGGCCCTGCGGGAGCTGACCGCGGATGTGCTCGCCGATGCCGAGGCGATGAGCGACGGCCGGTTCGACCAGCTGGTCGCGATGATCGTCGGCGAGGTGGGACAGTACGAGTCCGCGCGCGGTGAGGCGTACTCGACCTATCAGGCGATGACGGCGATCTCGCCGCAGACGTTGATCGCCCGTATCGCGGCGGCGATGGCCGGCGGGGAGCCGACGGAGTCGGGCGGGCGGCCTGGCACGGATCCGATGAGCCGTCGCGCGGCTCGGGACGCGACCGAACGGCTGCGGGACGCGGTGACGACCGAGACGCAGCGCCGCATGGCCGAGGTGCGCGGGCGCGACGCCGTCGGCCAGTACGCGGTGCCGAAGCTGCCGGAGATGATCGACTTCTTCTCGGCCAATCCGCAGGATCTGGCCAAGATGCGGCGCACGATCGCACCGATCGCGCGCTTGCTGGCCGCGAAGCTCGAGTTCCGGCGCAGGCGCAACCATCACGGCCAGGTGGACGTGCGGGCCACGCTGCGAGCCTCGATGTCGACCGGCGGCGTGCCGATCGAGCTGCGCCGCCGCAAGCCGCGGCCCGGCAAACCCGAACTGGTCGTGATCTGCGACGTCTCCGGTTCGGTCGCGGGGTTCAGTCAGTTCACGCTGCAACTGGTGTACGCCCTTCGCCAGCAGTTCTCCCATGTGCGGGTGTTCGCCTTCGTCGACACGGTCGACGAGGTCACCGAGTTCTTCGACCGCGGCAGCGGTGACGAGCAGTTCGGCGAGCGGATGCACCGCATGCTGACCGAGGCCTCGATCAGCACGCGCGACGGCCACTCCGACTACGGTCACATGCTCAAGGGGTTCAACGCCCGCTACGGTGATTCGCTCACGCACAAGAGCGCGCTGCTGATTCTGGGCGATGCGCGCAACAACTTCCGCCCGACGCACGCCGACGCCCTCGCCGCGATGCGCGACCGTGTCCGCAACGCCTACTGGCTCAACCCGGAACGCCGGTCGTCGTGGGACTCCGGCGACTCGGACGCCGGCAAGTATGCAGAGGTGATCGAGATGTTCGAGTGCCGCAACGCCGACCAACTGTCGAGAGTGATCGCCGACCTGCTCCCGGTCTGACACTCCCGCACGTCCTTCCCCAGGCCTGCTGAGCGACCCTTCCCAGGCCGGCTGAGCGCCCCTTCTGCACGCTGGTTGAGCGACCGTTCCCCAGGCTTGTTTGAGCGACTCTTCCCAGGCCTGTTGAGCGAGCGGAGCGAGTCGAAACCCTCCCGACCCCGCACCCCGGCCCGCGACCGCCGCCCGAACCGCTCCCGGTAGACTCAACCGGCATGTCACAGGCCGCACGCGCGCCCCGCCGGATCGGCGTGATGGGCGGGACGTTCGATCCGATCCACAACGGGCACCTCGTCGCGGGCAGCGAAGTGGCCCACCGCTTCGGACTCGACGAGGTGGTCTTCGTCCCGACGGGCCGACCGTGGCAGAAGGAGGGCGACCACGCGCCCGACCCGTCGCGGCTGGTCTCGCCCGCCGAGCACCGGTACCTGATGACTGTCATCGCCACCGCCTCCAACCCGCGGTTCACGGTGAGTCGGGTGGACGTGGATCGCGAAGGCGTGACGTATACCGTCGACACCCTCCGCGACCTCCGGAAGACCTATCCGGACGACGAGCTGTACTTCATCACCGGTGCGGACGCCTTGGAGACGATTCTCTCCTGGCATGATTGGGAAGACCTCTTCGAGCTCGCGAACTTCATCGGAGTCTCGCGACCCGGATACGAACTGAATGCCACACATCTGATGGAGCATCTGGCGGCCAAACCGGCCGATGCCCTGCAGATGCTGGAGATCCCCGCGCTGGCGATCTCCTCGACCGATTGCCGTGCACGCGCCGCCGCGGGACGCCCGGTCTGGTACCTGGTACCGGACGGAGTGGTCCAGTACATCGCCAAGCACGGTTTGTACCGAAAGGACCTCGCGTGACCGCTTCTCCCGAAGCCCGCCAGATGGTGACGATCGCGGCTCTGGCCGCCGCCGACAAGGTGGCGACCGACATCGTCGCCCTCGACGTCTCCGACACGCTCGTCATCACCGACGCCTTCTTCATCGCGTCTGCGGACAACGAACGGCAGGTTAACTCGATCGTCGAAGAGATCGAGGACAAGCTGCGCGAAGCCGGATACAAGGCGTTGCGCCGGGAGGGGACGCGTGAGGGCCGTTGGGCGCTGCTCGACTACGGCGATCTCGTCGTGCACGTCCAGCACGACGACGAGCGCGACTTCTACGGGCTCGAACGGCTCTGGAAGGACTGCCCGGCGATCGAGATCGACGGCATCGAGCCGCCGTCGCGCGATCGCGCCGCCGACGACGACGGCGAACCCTCCGGCGCAGAATCCGCGACGGGCGAATGAGAAGTGAACCCGACGCCGGCGACACCAGTGTCGAACGGCTGACTCCGATCGTCCGCAGGCTGATCCTGCTGCGCCACGGACAGACCGAGTACAACGCGGGACGGCGGATGCAGGGTCAACTCGACACCGAGCTGTCGCCGGTCGGGGTGGCGCAGGCGGCTGTCGCCGGCCGGGCCCTCGCCACTCGTGGACCCCGGCTGATCCGCTCCTCCGACCTGCGCCGCGCCTACGACACGGCGCTCGCGCTGGCCGCGGTGACCGGCCAGGAGGTGGAGACCGACGTCCGGTTGCGGGAGACGCATCTGGGCGACTGGCAGGGTATGACCCACACCGAGGTGGACACCGTCGCGCCCGGTGCGCGCAGGCACTGGCGCGACGACGCCCACTGGGCGCCGCCGAACGGTGAGTCACGCGTCGAGGTGGCGGGCAGGTCGGTCCCGGTGGTCACCGAACTCGTCGACCGTCTCGACGACTGGGGGCAGGGCGAGAACGCCGAGGCGCCGGTGGTTCTGGTGGCGCACGGCGGGGTGATCGCCGCGCTGACCGCGGGTCTGCTCGGGCTGCCGGTGGAGAACTGGCCCATTTTCGGAGGCCTCGCCAACACCAGCTGGGTGCAGTTGTCCGGCCACGCCCTGCCGGGTGAGGAACCGGTGTGGCGTCTGGACGTCTGGAACGCCTCCGCGGAGTCGGCCGAGAGCACGGTGCAGTAGACCGCTATGGGTTCGATCATGGTGCTGGGCGACTCCCTGTCCTTCTACGGAGCCACTGGAGGGCTCGCCGCCGACGATCCGCGGATCTGGCCCAACCTGGTGGGTGCGGACACCGGCCGCGACGTCGAACTCTTCGCGCGTATCGGCTGGACCAGCCGCGACATCTGGTGGGCGATCACGCAGGACCCGCGGGTGTGGGCCGCGGTGCCGGAAGCCGAGGTCCTCGTGCTGGCGTTCGGCGGGATGGACTCGCTGCCGTCGCCGCTGCCGACCGCGCTGCGCGAGCAGATCCGATACGTGCGGCCGGCGAAGCTACGCCAGGCGGTGCGCGGCGCCTACGGCTGGCTGCAGCCCCGGTTGTCGCCGATCGGCTGGCCCATGGCCATTCCGCCGGCGGAGACCGCACGCTACTTCGAAAAGATCCGGGGTGCGCTCGCGCACCTGCGTCCGGATCTGCCGGTCGTCGTCGCGCTGCCTCCGACCCACGACAGCCCGTACTACGGAAACGTCCACCCGGGCCGGATCCCGACCACGGCCGCGATCAGCGAGTGGGCGCGACGCCACCGACTGCCGACCGTGGACTTCTATCCGGTGACGGCGGAGGCGTTCGCCGACCCGGCGGTCGAGATGAACCCGGACGGCATCCACTGGGGATTCGAGGCCCACCGACGGATCGCCGCGCTCATGACGCCCGCGGTCCGCGCCGTTCTCGGCTGACTCACCGTCGAATCACCCAAACCGACCGGCTACCGTGTAGGGGTGCCAGTCGTCGTCGTCACCGATTCGTCCTCGCGGTTGCCCGCGACACTCCTCGACGAGCACAGGATCGGCCAGGTGCCGCTGTACTTGCACACCGAGGACGGTGCCCAGTACGCCGAAGGCGTCGACGAGATCCCGCCCGACGTCATCGGCTCCCAGAAGGTCACCACGTCCGGTGCCAACCTCGGCGATCTCAAGCGCGCGTACGCGCAGGCGTGGGAGGCCAGCGAGGGCGACGGGGTGGTGGCCGTGCACATCTCGCGCAGGCTGTCGGGCACGTGGGGCGCCGCGCGTCTGGCGGCGGACCAGACCGACGGTGAGGTCCGCGTCGTCGACTCGCGCTCGGTCGGGATCTCGCTCGGCCTGACGACGATGGCCGCGGTTCAGGCGGCCGAGAACGGCGCGTCTCGGGACGAGGTGTACGAGGCCGCGGTCCGGGCGGCCGCGACGGCCGAATCACTGCTCTGCGTGCAGGGGCTGGACAATCTGCGGCGCAGCGGCCGGATCAGCGCCGCCGGACACCTGCTCGGTTCGGCGTTGGCGATCAAGCCGATCCTGCACATGTCCGACGGGCTCCTGACGCTGCGCGAACGGCATCGCACGTCCACCAAGGCGGTCGCGAAGATGCTCGACGCCGCCGTGGAACTCGCGGGCGACGACGCCGTGACAGTCGGGATCCAGCATTGTCAGAACCCCGACCTGGCGACCGAGGTGCTCGCGCAGCTCAGCAGGCGGCTGGAGAACATCACCTCCACCATCGTCGTCGATCTCGGCGCCGTGCTCGGCAGCCACGTGGGGCCGGGGGCGGTCGGCATCAGCCTCGGACACGGACTCGGACCCCTGCGCTGATCACGCGCCGTAGTCGGGCAGATCGATGCCGTCGGCCTTGGCGAACTGGCCGGCGAGCAACGACCGCATCGGCCACTTGTTCATCGACCAGTAGGAGAAGCGGCTCAGGGCGACGGCCGCACGGCTCGACGGCGCGTATCCTGATGCGCCGCCGGGCGGCAGCTGCTGAGTACGCGCGATGAACGGCCGCATCACCGCCTGGTACTCGGTGAGCGCGGGCGCGACCTCGCCGCCGGAACGCCCGAGCTCACCGGCCAGGACGTATGCCCCGACCAGAGCCAGGGTGGTGCCCAGACCCGTCAGCGGTGTCGGGCAGTAACCGGCGTCGCCGACCAGCGCCACCCGCCCGGAGGCGAAACGCTCCATCCGCACCTGAGCGAGATCGGCGTACGCCCAGTCGGTCGCCGAGCGCATCTGCTCGAGCAATCGGGGCGCCACCCATCCGACGCCGTCGAACGCTTCCTCGAGCATGCGCCACTGGCTCTCGCGGTCGTGCAGCGGCTCCGGGTCGCTTCCGCGGACGGCGAGCGAGGCCTTGACCGTCCCGTCGACGCGTGACGGGCGGGCCGACACCACTCGGCCGCCGCGGCTGTTGTGCATCAGATACCAGCCGTCGAGCGGCTGATCGATGGTCGCCGTGAACCAGGCGTACCGCAGCCCGATCGGCCGCAGATGGCGGTCGTCGGGGCCGAAGGCGGCGCGGCGCACCGCGGACCTCAGCCCGTCGGCACCGACGACCAGGTCGAACGAGCGGTCTGGGGCGCGCTCGAAGGAGACGGTCACCGAGCCGGTGTGCTGTTCGATGGCGCGTACCGAGTCGTCCCACAGGTACTCGACGGACTCCGGCACGGCCCCGACGAGCACCTCGGCGAGATCGCCGCGCAGGATCTCGTGAGTCGAGACGATGCCGTTGCCGCCGAAGGCTTCCACGGGCAGTTCGCTGCGTCGTCGGCCGCGGGCGTCGACCGTCGCGATCCCGCGCTGGTCGAGCAGTCGTGCGTCGGTGGCCGGCGTCAGTCCCATTCGGTCGATCACGGTCCGTCCTGCCCCGCGCAGATCGACGGTCTGGCCGCCGGGGCGGAGCCGGGGAGCCCGTTCGACCACGGTGACCCGGTGCCCCTGCCGGGCCAGGAGCAGAGCGGATGCGGGGCCGGCGATCGATGCGCCGCTGATGAGGATCTCCAACTTCTTCATGGTGCGACCGTACGCCGTATCGAGTGCACTGAGATACGGTGTTCACGTGTACTTTTCGTAAAAGTGCACTAGAGCACTGGGGAAGGGCGGTCAGATGAGCCGAGCGGAGCAGATCGCGGACGAGCTGCGAATGCGGATCGTCACCGGGCGATTGCGCCCGGGCGACGCCGTCCCATCCACTCGGGCGATCATGCGCGACCACAACGTGGCGATGGCGACGGCGAGCCGCGTGCTCTCGCTGCTGCAGGCGGACGGTCTGATCGAGTCGGTGCCCGGACGGGGCAGCGTGGTGCTCGCACCGGACGGCGGCGACCCCGCCGTGCTGACTGCGGACGGCGTGGTGAGCGCGGCCGTCGCGATCGCCGACGCCGAGTCGCTCGCCGCGGTGTCGATGCGACGGCTGGCCTCGGCGCTCGAGATTCCGACGATGGCCGTCTATCGGTACGTGCCGAGCCGGGAACAACTCGAGTTCGCGATGGTGGACCGGGTCCTCGGCGAAGTGCGGGCACCGAACGCGTCGGGACAGTGGCGCGCCGATCTGGAGGCGGCCGCGACGTCGATGTGGGCGACGATGGTCCGTCACCCGTGGCTGGCGGGCGCGCTCTCGATGACCCGGCCCGCGGCCATGCCCCAGGCGATGCCGCTCGCCGAATCGATGCTGTCCGCGCTCCACGCCGCCGGACTCGATCCGGTGCAGGCGTTCACCGACTATCTCGGCCTGCTGAATCTGATCCGGGCGGTGGGTCTGACTCTCGAGCCGGAGCTGGCCGACGCCGCGGAGACGGGGATGAGCAACGACGAGTGGATGGACACCCAGGTGGCGGAGCTGCGCAGACTGACGCCACCGGATCGGTTCCCGAACATGCGCCGGATCATGGAGGTGGGGTACCCGTACGATCCCGAGGTGCTGTTGACGTCGGCGCTGCGGAGATTCCTCGACGGCATCGAGTCGTCCGTGAGCTGAGCGGGCTCGACGCGTGCGCCGCGTCTGTGGAGTTCGGCGAAGCGGTCCACAGATGACCGGGATCGCCGGATCGGCACCGCCGCGCGGCGGGCGCGCTGCCTACTCTTCCCGGCATGGGGAGGAACAAGCGGGTGGCCCGCGACCGCGCAACCGGGGCCGATCCACTGGCACGCCTGGCGGGGCCGGCCCCGCGGGCCGACACGCCGTGGGGTGTCACTGGCATGCCGAACTGGCTCGATACGCCCCAGGGCCGACGGGCGTGGTCGCAGCGGGCTGAATTCGACTGCCTCTCGGATGAACCGGAGGACGAGGACGGCGCCGACCGCCCCGACGACTACGAGCAGGAAGGCTATGAGCAGGAAGGTTATGAGCCGGAGCGCTACGAGCCGGCGGGCATCGAGTCGCTCGGTGACGGCGACCGATCCCGGCACGGTGACGATGAGGAGCCGTGGGACGACGAATGGGATGCGCCGCGTCGCCGGTTCACGATGCTGCCGCCGGCCGCGATCGGCCTGATCGTCGTCGGTCTGGTGGCGTGTGCGATCGCCGGGTACTCACTGCTGAAACAGAATGAGCCGACGGCGCCGCTGGTGGCCTTCGAGTCGAGCGCCGGCCCGCGCGCGCCGGCGGCCGCATCCGGCGGCGAGTCCGCGTCGGTACCGCCGCCGTCGTCTCCGCGGATCGTGGTGAGCGTCGTGGGTCTGGTCAATCGGCCGGGTCTGGTGGAACTGACCGGTGCGGCGCGAGTGGCGGACGCGCTGAAGCGAGCAGGCGGGGCCCGGCCCGGCGCCGATCTGCTGAGCCTGAACATGGCGCAGCCGCTGCACGACGGAGACCAGATCCTCATCGGCAGGGGCGGGGAGGAGGCGACGGTCCGCAGCGCGGTGGTGGCGGCGGGTTCGGCGCCGGCGGGGGAGTCGCCATCGGTTCCCGGCGGCAGTGCGCCGGCGGCGGGCACCGGCCTCGTCGATCTGAATACGGCCACCGCCGAGCAATTGGACGCGCTGCCCGGAGTGGGCCCGGTGACGGCAGCCTCGATTCTGGCCTGGCGGCAGGCTCACGGCCGGTTCGACTCGGTTGACCGGCTCGCGGAGGTGGACGGCATCGGACCGGGCAGGCTGGCCAAGCTCAAGCCACTGGTGACGGTCGGTTAGCGAGGTGCGCACGTCCGACCTGCGGCTCGCGGCACCCGCCGCGGGATGCTGGGCGGCCGCGGCGACGGCGCTCGCGGCGCCGGTCGCGGTGAGCGCGTCGATAAGCGCCGGATTCGGGGCTGCCGGAATCGCCGCAGCGGTGTGGAGCAGGCGGAACGCGGGCCTGCGTCGCGCGATCGGCGTCTCGGCCGCAGCGGCGTGCGGATTGATCGCGGCGTCCACTCTGGCCGTCGTCCTGCGAGTGATCGCCGTCGACTCCGCACCGATCCGAACCGCTGAGGGCAAGCCGACCGTCGAGGTGGAGACCACCGGCGACCCGGTGTTCCTCACCGGCGGACGCATGCGCGTTCCGGTCACCGTCCGTGCGCTGAGCGGCCTCCGCCAGCGACCGGTCGCGGCACAGCTGACCGCGCCGGTGGACGGCCCGGATGTGCTGCCCGGCGAGCGGTACCGCGTACGAGTCCGCGTCCGGCCACCGCGTGACCGTGCGGCCGACCGGTTGCAGGCCGCGCAGTTGACCGCGACCGGTCCGATGACCGGGCTGCGGGGACCGCCGTGGTGGCAGCGCGCTGCCGGTACCGTCCGGGAGCGGTTGCGAGATGTCTCGCTGCGGGCCTTGCCCGAGCGGTCGGCGGGATTGCTGCCGGGACTCGTCCTCGGCGATGTGAGCGGACTCGACGAACGCACGGCCGCCGACTTCCGGGCCGCCGGTCTGGCACATCTCATTGCTGTCTCCGGCAGCAATTTCGCGCTCGTGTGCGGCGCCGTGATTCTCGGCGTCCGGTCGTGCGGTGCGTCCGAGCGCACGGTGGCGATACTGGGCGGCCTCGCGATCATCGGTTTCGTGATCCTGGTCCGCCCCACCGACAGTGTGCTGCGAGCGGCGGTGATGGGGTCGGTGGGCCTGGCTGCGGGTCTGGGCTCGCGACGGGCTCAGGCGCTCCCCGCTCTCGGGACGGCGGTGATCGTGGTGACCCTGCTGTGGCCTCAGATGGCGCTCGCTCCCGGGTTCGCGCTGTCGGTGGTCGCGACGCTCGGGCTGGTGCTGTGGTCGGTGCCGATCCGCTCGGCGCTCGTGCGTCGCGGGGTCCCCGAAGCGCCGGCGACGCTGTTGTCGATGACCCTCGCCGCACAGGTGCTCACCACGCCGTTGCTGATCGCCGTCACCGACACGGTGAACCTCCTGTCGGTTCCGGCGAATCTGCTGGCGGTGCCGGTCGTGGGCATCGCCGGACTGCTGGGCACGGCGGCGGCGGTGATCGGCGGGCTCGGACCGCGCTACGGACCGACCACCGTTCTCGCCGAACTGCTGGTGCGCGCCGCGGGTCCGCCGACGAGGTGGTTGATCGCGGTCGCCGACTGGCTGGGAGGGCCGCGGTGGTCCACGCTGACCGTGCCGGGACCGACCGCGGTCACGGTGCTGGTCCTCGGCGCGGCCGGCGTGCTGGGGTGGCGCAGCCGCGGTCGTGTCCGGGGTGTCTGGCACCATGTTCGATGTGAGCGATCGGCTGTACTTGCTACTCGGAGACGACGACTTCCTGACCGGGCGCGTCATCTCGAAGGTCTCGGCCGAGCGCAGTCGCGAGGCGGGGGTCGACGTACCGGTCACCCGCGTCCGCGCCGGTGAAGTCACCGCGCCGGAGTTGGCTGAACTGTTGAGTCCGTCGCTGTTCGCCGAGGAACGCATCGTCGTGGTGCAGTCCGCCGCGGATGCGGGCAAGGAGCCCGCGGCGCTCATCACCGCGTCCGCCAAGGCGCTGCCCGAGGGCATCACGCTGATGGTGGTGCACACCGGCGGCGGCAGGCAGAAGTCGATGGTGGGTGAACTGAAGAAGGCCGGGGCCCAGGAGTTCGCGTGCGCGGCGCCCAAGTGGCCGTCGGAGCGGATGGACTTCGTGCGCGCGGAGTTCCGCGCGCTCGGCGCCCGGGCCAGCGCCGAGGTGGTGGAACTGGTCACCGAAATGGTGGGGTCGGATCTGCGGGAGCTCTCGGCCGCCTGCCACCAGTTGGTCGCCGACACCGGCAACAAGGTCGACGCCGCCGCCGTTCGGCTCTACTACACCGGGCGTCCCGAGGTGACGGGCTTCGAGGTCGCGGACAAGGCCGTGACCGGTGACCTCGCCGGCGCGCTCGAATCGCTCGCCTGGGCCGAACACCACGGCACCGCGCGTGTTCTGCTCGCGGACGCGCTCGCGGAGGCGGTGCACGCCATCGCGCGGGTCCGGTCGATGGGCGGCGGCGACAAGTACTCCCTCGCCTCGGAGCTCGGGATGTCGCCCGGCCGGGTCGGGAAGATCCAGACCCAGGCTCGAGCCTGGGATTCGGCGTCGATCGGCGAGGCGGTGCTCGTGGTCGCCGACCTCAACGGTGCCGTCAAGGGACAGGCCGCCGATCCCGATTACGCATTGGAGCACGCGGTCGCCACTGTGGCGCGTCTGCGTCCGCGCCGGCGATAGGCGGTGTGTCTCCGCGTCGGCCACCGTCGCGCGAGATCGGGACCCGGAAGCGTGCGACGACAAACACCTCGATGACTCCGTGGCCCGTCATCGAGGTGTTTGCGAAAGTGTGATTCTGTTGTGGCCTCGCTCAGCAGAACGAAGCGGAGCGGCCCGAAGGCCGCCCGGCGTCAGAGCTTGTTGACCGCGAGAGCCATGGCCGACTTCTTGTTGGCGGCCTGGTTCTTGTGGATGACGCCCTTCGACGCAGCCTTGTCCAGCTGACGGCTGGTCGTGACGAGCAGCTCGGCGGCCTTGTCCTTGTCGCCCGAGGCGACCGTCTCGCGGAAGTTGCGGATGGCGGTACGCAGGGCCGACTTGATCGACTGGTTGCGCTGACGTGCCTTCTCGTTGGTCTTGTTCCGCTTGATCTGAGACTTGATATTAGCCACGCGATGTCCTCTTCTGGCGTCCTGTGCGGCCCTCGGCCGACTGTCGTTTGTACCCATCGGCGACAGAGCGGTCCGGTCATCGGCCAGCGTCCATCGCAACAGCGGTCAACGATACCAGCGTCGCAGGAAGCGCCAAAATCGCCCGCACCCGAGGTGCGAGCGTCATCCGGCGGTCCGCACCGCTGCCTACAGTGGAAGCACTATGTCAGTCGTCTATGTCCACGTAGGTCTGCCGAAGACCGGAACCACGCACGTTCAGGATCGGCTGTGGCGCAACCGCGACCACGCCCTCGCCCGGGCCGGGCTGCTCTATCCGGGCAACCGGATCGACGACCACTTCCACGCCGCGGCCCACCTGCAGCCCGAGCGCTACCTCGACTGGGCCGATCCCGCACACGCCGGCGTGTGGCCGTCGATGGTCGCACAGATGCGGGCCTGGCGCGGCTCGTCCCTCGTCTCGCACGAGCTGTTCGCCAACGCCGGTCCGGAGCACATCCGGCGCCTGGTGGCCGACCTGAGCTTCGCAGACGAGGTGCACGCCGTGCTCACGGTGCGCGATCTGGCCAGACAGGTCCCATCGGTCTGGCAGGAGAACGTCAAGAATCAGCGACAGGCGACGCTCGACGAGTTCGTCGAGTCGATCTCCGACGACCACGCCGGCCCCGATCAGGAACCGTTCTGGGAGTTCCAGGACTACCGGCGGATCACTGCGGACTGGTCGGAGGTGGTCGGTCCCGAACGCGTTCACATCGTCACCGTTCCGGCGCCCGGAACCGCGAGCGACGGCGACGGTCTGTGGGAGCGCTTCGTCCGCGCGCTCGGCATGGATCCGGCCGACCTGCCCGCGGAGGTGCCCAGCAGCAACAAGTCACTGTCGGCGACGCAGACCGAACTGCTGCGCAGGCTCAACGGCCGGCTGCAGCCCGAGGACATCGAATGGCGCCGGTACGAGCGTCTCGTCAAAGGCGTTCTGATCGGCGACTACCTGTTCGCGACGCGCGACGGCCGGCCTGAGGGGCTGACCGGGCCGCAGGCGGCCTGGGCCGCGAGGAAGTCGGAGAAGATGGTCGCCGAACTCGTCCGGCGCGGACATCCGGTCGCCGGAACAGTTCAGGACCTTCGAGTGACCGCCACCGCGGGGGACGAGTCCGCCGCTGTCACCGACGGCGACATCGTCGAGGCCGCGCTCGATGTGATCGCACTGTGGGCGAAGTCCGGTCCGGTGCCCGACCGCAGTCCCGCGTTGACCACGCGCGCGGCTGATCTCGTGCGGCGGGTGCGGCGCCGGCTGATGCGCTGACGGGTCAGGAAGCGGACTTCGCCGGCGCATTGGGAACGTCCGGTCGACGGCAGCGGGCCGGGTGCCGCGGTGCGCTGCTCATCGTCGTTCCGCGCGCTCGGCGGCCGCGGGCAGGAGCCATGCGTCGACCGCATCGGCCGTCAGGTCGGCGACGCCGCTCCGGTCGGGTTTGAGGCTGTGATCGGCCCGCTCCACTTCGAGCACTCGCACCGGACCGCCGAACAGGTCTATCGCCTCGGCGAACTCCTGCGACGTTCCGAAGGCGTCGCTGCGGCCGTGCACGATCAGCGTCGGCGCGGTGATCGCGGGGAGATGGTCGGTCCGCATGCGGTCGGGTTTCCCGGGCGGATGCAGTGGGTACGAAGTGAGCAACAGCCCGTCGAACAGATCCGGGTCCTCGGCCGCCACCATCGACGCCTGACGTCCGCCGTACGAGTGTCCGCCGACGATCAGCGGGCCGGGAGCCGCGGACCGCAGCTCGGCCACCGCCTCGCGGATGCCGTCGCGGTCTCGGGCCGCCTTCGACGGTGACGGCGGACCCTTGGGCCGGTCCTGCCGGTACGGCAGATCGATGCGCGCGACCGCCAGTCCTCGGGCGGCCAGGGCGCCGCCGACCGCCCGCAGGATCGCGGCCCGGCGGTCGGCGCCCGCTCCGTGCGCGAGGATCACCAGTCCGCGGGGTTCGTCCGGGCACGTCACGTCCGCCGCGACCGTCGCCGTCTCCACCGTGAACTCGTTGTCAGTCATCGCCTGTCCGTACCCATGATGCGTCGAGCCTAATCGGTGGTGCGGCCGCGCTGCGGGCCGTCGGGCCTGCGGCGGCCCGCCTCGCGCGGGGCGGCGGGGTGAACTGCCGGCCGGTGTCGTGCGAAACTGGAGGGTGATCTGCACCGGGCTTCACCCGGGCCCGCCGCGCAAGGAGTGAGTGAGATTCCCAGCTTCGCCGACAAGACGTTCACCGATCCCGCAAAGATCCGCAACTTCTGCATCATCGCGCACATCGACCACGGCAAGTCCACCCTCGCCGATCGGATGCTGCAGCTGACGGGCGTCGTCGAGGAACGGCAGATGCGCGCGCAGTACCTCGACCGCATGGACATCGAGCGCGAGCGCGGCATCACCATCAAGGCGCAGAACGTCCGGCTGCCGTGGAAGGTGGGCGACGAGGAGTACGTGCTGCACCTCATCGACACCCCCGGTCACGTCGACTTCACCTACGAGGTCTCCCGCGCGCTCGAAGCGTGCGAGGGTGCGATCCTGCTGGTGGACGCCGCCCAGGGGATCGAGGCGCAGACGCTGGCGAACCTGTACCTGGCGATGGAGAACGACCTCACCATCATCCCGGTGCTCAACAAGATCGACCTGCCCGCGGCCGACCCCGACCGCTACGCGGCGGAGATCGCACACATCGTCGGCTGCGAACCCGAGGAGGTGCTCCGCGTCTCCGGCAAGACCGGCGTGGGCGTGCCGGAACTGCTCGACGAGGCGGTCCGTCTGATCCCCGCCCCGGTCGGCGACCCCGATGCGCCGGCCCGGGCGATGATCTTCGACTCGGTGTACGACACCTACCGCGGTGTGGTCACGTACGTCCGCGTGGTGGACGGACGCATCGTCCCGCGCGAGAAGATCGCGATGATGTCGACCGGCGCGACGCACGAGCTGCTCGAAGTCGGCATCGTCTCGCCGGAGCCGAAGGCCAGCGCGGGTCTCGGCGTCGGCGAGGTGGGTTATCTGATCACCGGCGTCAAGGACGTCCGGCAGTCGAAGGTCGGTGACACCGTCACCACCGCTCGCAACGGCGCCGACGAGCCGCTCACCGGTTACCGCGAGCCGCGTCCGATGGTCTACTCGGGTCTGTATCCCGTCGACGGGTCCGACTACCCGGTCCTGCGCGAGGCACTCGAGAAGCTCCAGCTCAACGATGCGGCCCTGACGTACGAGCCCGAGACGTCGGTGGCGCTCGGCTTCGGTTTCCGCTGCGGCTTCCTCGGCCTGCTGCATATGGAGATCACCCGCGAGCGGCTGGAGCGGGAGTTCGACCTCAACCTGATCTCCACCGCGCCCAATGTGGTGTACCGCGTGGTGATGGACGACGGCACCGAGCACATCGTGACCAATCCGTCCGACTGGCCCACCGGCAAGACCAGCCAGATCTTCGAGCCGATGGTCAAGACCACGGTGATCGCGCCCAGTGAGTTCATCGGCGCGATCATGGAGCTGTGCCAGTCGCGCCGCGGCGAGCTCGGCGGCATGGACTACCTGTCGGAGACCCGCGTCGAACTGCGCTACACGATGCCGATGGCGGAGATCATCTTCGACTTCTTCGACTCGCTCAAGTCGCGCACCCGCGGTTACGCCAGCCTCGACTACGAGGAGTCGGGAGAGGCGCAGGCCGATCTGGTGAAGGTCGACATCCTGCTGCAGGGCGAAGCCGTCGACGCGTTCAGCGCGATCGTCCACAAGGACTCGGCGTACTCCTACGGCAACCGGATGGCGCTCAAGCTCAAGGACCTGATCCCGCGCCAGCAGTTCGAGGTGCCGATTCAGGCCGCCATCGGGTCGAAGGTCATCGCCCGCGAGAACATCCGCGCGATCCGCAAGGACGTGCTGGCCAAGTGCTACGGCGGCGACATCAGCCGCAAGCGCAAACTGCTCGAGAAGCAGAAGGAGGGCAAGAAGCGGATGAAGACGATCGGGCGGGTCGAGGTTCCGCAGGAGGCCTTCGTCGCCGCGCTGTCCACCGACGAACTCGGCGATAAGCCGAAGGGTAAGTAGTGGCGGCCACGACGTCGCCGGTTCTCGCCGACTCGCCGCTGCCGTATGGGCTTCCGGATTTCGCGTCGATCTCCGACGACGACTTCCTGCCCGCGTACGACATCGCGCTCGCCGAGCATCGCGCCGAGGTGGAGGCGATCGCGGACTCGACGCAGGCCCCGACCTTCGACAACACGGTGGCCGCGCTGGAGGCGTCGGGACGGTCGCTGGCCCGGGTGAACGGGATCTTCTTCAATCTCGAGGGGCCCGACAGCAATCCGCAGCGCGCGAAGATCGCGCAGGTCCTCGCGGTGCGCCTCACTGAGCACGCCAACGCGATCGCGCTGAACCCCGCGCTCTTCGCGCGCATCGCCGAGCTGTACGAGCGTCGCGCCGAACTCGACCTCGACGAGGCGCAGACGCGCCTGCTGGAGCAGCGGTATCGCGACGCGATCCGGTCCGGCGCGGCCCTCGACGAGGCGGGGCAGGAACAGATGCGGGAGATCTCCGCCCGACTGGCGACGCTGACCACCGACTTCGGCCAGCACCTGCTCGACGACACCAACGATTCGGCCGTGCACTTCGAGGACGCCGCGGACCTCGACGGGCTGTCGCCCTCGGAGATCGCCGCGGCTGCACGCGCTGCGGCCGACGCCGGTCGAGACGGCTACCTGGTGGCCCTCGAACTCCCGACCAGTCAGGCGACGGTCGCCAAGCTCACCGACCCCGCCGCGCGTCGCCGCGTCTTCGACGCCTCCGCGGTCCGGTGTGCCCGCGGCAACGCCCACGACACCCGGGAGTCGATCCTCGAGATCGTCCGGCTGCGCGCTCGGCGCGCGGCCCTGCTCGGCTACGCGAACCACGCCGAGTACGTGATCGCCGAAGAGACGGCACCGTCGCCGCAGTCTGTCGCCGATCTCCTGGCTCGGCTCGGCGCCGCGGCGATGAAGGCCGCCGACGATGAGCTCGCGCGCCTGGCCGCACTCGCCGGCGGTCCGCTCGGTGCGGCCGATGTGACCTACTGGCTCGCCGCCGATCAGCGGGCCCGTGCCGCCGGCTCTGCCGAGTCGATCGACATCGACGGCTTCGCGGACTACTGCGAGCTGGACACCGTCATCACCGACGGGGTCTTCGCCGCGGCCGGACGCCTCTACGGGTTGAGCTTCGCCGAGCGCGACGACCTCGCCGGCTACCATCCCGACGTCCGGGTGTGGGAGGTGAGCCGCAACGGCACCGGGATCGGGCTGTTCCTCGGCGACTACTTCGCCCGGCCGTCCAAGCGGGGCGGCGCCTGGATGAACAACATCGTCGACCAGTCCCGGCAACTCGGCACGGCGCCGATCGTGGTCAACGTCCTGAACCTCACCCGTCCTGAGCCGGGCCGTCCGTGTCTGCTCTCCCTCGACCAACTCACGACGCTGTTCCACGAGTTCGGACATGCGATCCACGGGTTGCTGTCGGCGGTCGACTACGTCTCGCAGTCCGGAACCAGCGTGCCGCGGGACTTCGTTGAATTCCCGTCGCAGGTCAATGAGATGTGGGCGCTGCACCCGGAGGTGGTGGCAGGCTACGCGCGGCACCACCTCACCGGTGAACCCGCGCCGGCCGAGCTCATCGACGCCGTCCGCGGCGCGACCGGAACCGAATCGGCGCACTCCACCGTCGAGTACCTCGCCGCCGCCGCGCTCGACCTCGCATGGCACCGGCTCGCCGAGGACGCGATCCCCGACGACGTGCTGGAGTTCGAACGCCGCGCACTCTCCGATGCCGGGCTGGCCGCCGACCTGATTCCGCCCCGGTACCGCAGCACGTACTTCAACCACGTCTTCGGCGGCGGTTACTCGTCGGCGTACTACTCGTACATCTGGTCGGAGATCCTCGACGCCGAGACCGAGCAGTGGTTCCTGGCGGGCGGCGGTCTCAGACCGGAACTGGGAGCGGCGTTCGCCGAGGCGGTGCTGTCGCGCGGCGACAGCGTCGATCCGGTCGCCGCGCATGCCGCCATGATCGGCCACAGCGCCCGGATCGAACCGCTGCTGCTCCGCCGTGGGCTCGCGTAGCGCGGCGGTGCCGGGGCAGTGGCGTGACCCCCGTCGCAGGCACCCGGCGAGTAGGGTTTCAAATCAGTGTGGGCGAAACCGCGCGAGTGCGAGTGCAGATGAGGTGATCGAGCGGTGAACGGCGTTCTGTCCTGGTGGGACGGGGTCGAGGAGTGGCTCACCGGTCTGCCCTTCGTCCCGCAGCTCATCGTCACCGCCGTGGTGCTGGTGCCGTTGGCCACGCTCGTCGCGTCCGGGGTGAACTACCTGGTCGGACGACTCTTCTCGAAGCTCGGCCGCGCGGAGGCCGACGACGATCACGGATTGGGTATCTGACGCGATGTTTCGTTCCAAGGTCACGATTGCTCTGGTGGCACTGCTCGTTCTCGTGTTGCTCGCCTGGCTGATCCTCCGCTAGCACAACCTCGACGCCGCGTCACCACCCTCGCGGAGACACGAATCGCGGCGTTGAGAGCGGCCCGGCGCGGTGGTTAGGTTCTTCGGGTGAGCACGGGAACTCTTCAGCGCGCAGCACTCAAGGCGGCATGCGTGACGGTCGCGCTGGCACTCGTCGCCGCGCTGGCCGGGTGCGGCGGCGGATCCACCGACCGTCCCGATGGCATCGACATCTCCTCGGGAAGCAGGCATCTCAACCTGGTGGCCTACGCGACCCCCAAGGTCGGCTTCGACATGGTGATTCCCGGTTTCCGCGCGACGCCGGAAGGTCACGACGTCGGCTTCTCCCAGTCGTACGGCGCGTCCGGCGATCAGTCGCGGAAGGTGGCCCGCGGTCTGCCGGCCGACGTGGTCAACTTCTCCGTGGAGCCCGACATCACCCGGCTGGTCGACGCCGGTGTCGTCGATGAGGACTGGCAGCAGCAGGCGCCGAACGATTCGATTCCCTTCGGGTCGGTGGTCGCGCTCGTCGTCCGCCAGGGCAACCCCAAGAACATCCATACGTGGGACGATCTCCTGCGGCCAGGCATCGAAGTGGTGACGCCGAACCCGGGCAGTTCCGGGTCCGCGAAGTGGAACCTGCTCGCTCCGTACGCGGCCAAGAGCGACGGCGGCCGGAACCCCCAGGCCGGGCTGGACTACGTCAGCGCCTTGGTCCGCGATCACGTGAAGGTGCTGCCGAAGTCCGGACGCGAGGCCACCTCGGCCTTCCAGCAGGGGCAGGGCGACGTCCTCATCAGCTATGAGAACGAGGCGATCATGCTGTCCCGCAAGAATGCGAGTTCGCCGCCGGCCGACCGCATCGACTACATCGTGCCCTCGGTCACCTTCAAGATCGAGAATCCGGTCGCGGTGGTCAACACGAGCACCGATCCGGCCGCCGCGCGGGCCTTCGTCAGGTACCTGTTCTCGACCCCGGGCCAGAAGCTGTGGGCCGAGGCGGGGTTCCGGCCGGTGGATCCGGACGTCGCGCGGCAGACCGCCCACCTGTTCCCCGGAGACATCCGCAAGGAGTGGACCGTCGCCGATCTCGGCGGCTGGAAGAAGGTCGACAAGCAGTTGTTCGGCAACGGCGGCGAGATCAGTGAGATCTACGCGCGGGAGGCCGGACGGTGACCACCGAGCGCGTCTCTCACGAGACCCAGGACTTCGCGCCGCGCCGCGGATGGCGGCCCGACGGACCGCTCTCGCTCGGGATAACCGGGCTGTGGCTCAGCATCATCGTGCTGCTTCCGCTCGCCGCGATCGCCGCTCAGGCCTTCGACGACGGCGCGGGCGGATTCTGGGACGGCATCACCGATCCGGCGGCGCTGCAGGCGCTGGGCATCACCGTCGTGGTGTCGCTGATCGTCGGCGTCGTCAACGTGCTGTTCGGCACCGTGATCGCCTGGGTGCTGGTGCGTGACGAGTTCCCGGGCAAGGGTGTCGTCAACGCCATCATCGACCTGCCCTTCGCGCTGCCCACCATCGTCGCCAGCCTGGTGCTGCTCGCCCTCTACGGGCCCAACAGTCCCTTCGACATCCACCTGGCGGCCACCCAGCCGGGCGTCGTCCTCGCGCTGACCTTCGTGACGCTGCCCTTCGTCGTCCGGCAGGTGCAGCCGGTCCTGATGGAACTCGACACCTCGGTGGAGGAGGCGGCCGCGGTCCTGGGCGCCGGGAATCGGGTGATCTGGTCGCGAATCGTGCTGCCCGCGCTGCTGCCCGCGATCCTCAGCGGTGCCGGACTGGCGTTCACCCGCGCGATCGGCGAGTTCGGTTCGGTGGTTCTGATCGGCGGCAACATCCCGGGCAAGACGCAGGTCGCTTCGCAGTACATCCAGCAGCAGATCGAGGTCGACGAGCCGGTGAACGCGGCCGCAGTGTCCGTGGCGTTGCTGGTCATCGCCTTCGTCGTCCTGTTCCTGCTGCGTGTCGTGGCCAAGATCCAGACCCGCCGGGAGGGCTCGGAATGATCGTCTCTCGTCTCACCAGATTGACGCTGCGATCCATCGCACTGCTGTACCTGACGGTGCTGCTCGTCGTACCCGTCGGACTGATCTTCTGGCGATCGTTCGAGCACGGGCTGGGGCAGTTCTGGGAGTGGATCACCACGCCGGCGGCCATCTCGGCGCTCCAGCTCACATTGCTCATCGTGGCGATCGTGGTGCCGCTCAACGTGATCTTCGGAGTCCTGACCGCTCTCGCCCTCGCGCGCGGCCGGTTCCGGGGCAAGGGCCTGCTGCAGGCGGTGGTCGATCTGCCGTTCGCGGTGTCGCCGGTGGTGGTCGGCGTGGCGCTGATCGCCCTGTGGGGCGCCGAGGGCTGGTTCGGCGGCATCGAGTCGCTCGGATTCCGCGTCATCTTCGGGATCCCGGGCATGGTCCTCGCCACGATCTTCGTCACCCTGCCCTTCGTCGTCCGCGAGGTGGAGCCGGTGCTGCGCGAGATCGGCACCGAGCAGGAGGAGGCCGCCGCGACGCTTGGCGCCACCGGCTGGCAGACGTTCAGCCGGATCACACTGCCCGCCGTCCGATGGGGTCTCACCTACGGTGTGGTCCTGACGATCGCCCGCACGCTCGGCGAATTCGGCGCGGTCACGATGGTGTCGTCGAACTTCCCGGGAGTCTCGCAGACGCTGACGCTGCTGGTGAACTCGAGGTACACCGACGACTACAACGAGTACGGGGCGTACGCCGCGGCGACCCTGCTCATGATGGTCGCCATTCTCGTCCTGGTCGTGATGACGCTCATCGAGCGCCGGGCCAAGGGCAAGCTCGCGGATGCGAGCGCGGAGACGATGAAGGCCGTGTCCGAGGACCGGAACGAACACGAGGCTGCCCACGCGCCGACGGCCGTCGGCGCGGGCGAGGAGAACAACTGACATGTCCATCTCGGTGATCGGCGCCAACAAGCGCTACGGCGACTTCGCGGCCCTCGACGACGTCTCCATCGACATCCCGGAGGGATCCCTGACCTCCCTGCTCGGCCCGTCGGGATCGGGCAAGTCGACGCTCCTGCGCGCCATCGCGGGTCTGGATCGGCTCGATTCGGGAACGGTACGGATCAACGGCGTCGACGTCTCGGGTGCGTCGCCGCAGCAGCGCGACATCGGGTTCGTCTTCCAGCACTACGCCGCGTTCAAGCACCTCACCGTCCGCGACAACATCGCCTTCGGCCTGAAGATCCGCAAGCGGCCCAAGCACGAGATCAAGGCGAAGGTCGACGAGCTGCTCGACATCGTCGGACTCACCGTCTTTCAGAAGCGCTATCCGGCTCAGCTCTCGGGCGGTCAGCGTCAGCGGATGGCGTTGGCCCGCGCTCTGGCCGTTGATCCGCAGGTGCTCCTGCTCGACGAGCCCTTCGGCGCCCTCGACGCCAAAGTGCGTGAGGACCTGCGCAAATGGCTGCGTCAGCTGCACGATGAAGTGCACGTGACGACGGTCCTCGTGACACACGACCAGCAGGAGGCGCTCGACGTCTCCGACCGGATCGCGGTGCTGAACAAGGGGCGCATCGAGCAGGTCGGCAAGCCCGACGATCTGTACGACCGGCCGGACAACGTCTTCGTCGCGTCGTTCCTCGGATCGATTTCGCGGTTGAACGGCGAACTGGTGCGTCCGCACGACATCCGGCTCGGCCGCTCGGCCGAGATGGTCTATCCGCCCGCCGAGACCGCGCTGGACACCGGCGTGATCAAGGCGCGGGTGAAGCGCGTGGTGAATCTCGGCTTCGAGACCCGCGTGGAACTGGTCTCGGCGGCGTCGGGCGAGGAGTTCGTCGCGCAGATCACGCGCGGTGACCAGAACGCCCTGCGTCTGGTGGCCGGCGAGGACATCTTCGCGCGCGCCACGAAAGTGCCGCAACTCTCGGCCGACTAGAGATTCGGTACGGCACGAAGTGCCGTAGATCGCAGGGGTTCGACCGTTCGGCGCAAAGACTTCGGACCTATGGTGGCACTGAGTGTCATTGGACTATGGTGGTCGGGTCACACTGCACCACCACTCCCCGAAGGGGTCACACCATGACGCTTCCCGCCCGATCCGGACTCGACAGCCCGCTGACGCCCCTGCGATTCCTCGACCGTGCCGTCGAGGTGCATCCGGACAAGGAGGCGGCCGTCGACGGCGGTCGGCGACGCACGTACCGCGAGCTGGCGGCTGAGGTGACCCGTCTGGCCCAAGCCCTGCGTGCCTCTGGGATCGGAGACGGCGACCGAGTGGCGTATCTGGCGACCAATTCGCTGGAGATGCTGGTCGCGCACTTCGCGGTGCCGCTCTCCGGCGGCGTGCTGGTGGCGGTCAACACTCGTCTCGCACCCGCCGAGGTCCGCTACATCTGCAATCACTCGGGAGCACGTCTGCTGGTCGGCGACGCGCCGTTCCTCGAGGCGCTCGCGGGCGTGGAATTCGAGACCGTGCGCGAGGTGGTCGAGACCCCGAGCGTCGACGGCGAGTACACCGGTGCGGGCGATCTGCGGTACGACGAGCTGACGGCACGCGGCTCCGACAGCCCGATCCCGTGGGAGGTCGACGACGAGAACTCGCTGATCAGCATCAACTACACCTCGGGCACCACCGGCGAGCCCAAGGGCGTGATGTACACCCATCGCGGTGCGTACCTGGCCTCGCTGGGCAACGTGCTCACCCAGGGATTCGGCATCGACACCCGCTACCTGTGGACCCTGCCGATGTTCCACTGCAACGGCTGGTGCGGCCCCTGGTCGGTGACGGCGGTCGCGGGCACGCACGTGTGCCTGCGGGCGGTTCGCGGCGACGACATGTGGCGTCTCATCGACACCGAACAGGTGACCCAGATGAGTGGCGCGCCGACGGTGCTGACCACACTCGCCACCGCGGGCGAGGCCCACCGGATGGACCGGCCCCTGACCATTGCGACCGCGGGGGCGCCGCCGAGTCCCACGATCATTCGCGCGATCCGCAATCTGGGGATCGAGCTCGTGCACGTCTACGGTCTCACCGAGACCTACGGCCCGTATTCGGTGTGCGAGCCCAGCGCGAGCTGGTCGTCGCTGTCGGGCGAGGAACTGGCCGTGCGCATGGCACGGCAGGGCGTCGGGATGATCACCGCCGATCGGCTCCGCGTCGTTCTCCCGGAGCCCGCCGAGGACGGGACCCTGGTGGACGTGGAGCCCGACGGTGTGATGATGGGCGAGATCGTGATGCGCGGCAATGTGGTGATGAAGGGGTACTTCGAGGATCCGGAGCGCACCGCCGAGGCCTTCGCCGGAGGCTGGTTCCACTCGGGCGATCTCGGCGTGATGCATCCCGACGGCTACGTGCAGCTCCTCGACCGGGCCAAGGACGTCATCATCTCCGGCGGTGAGAACATCTCGACCATCGAGGTGGAGCAGGCGGTGGTGAGCCATCCCGCGATCGTCGATGTCGCGGTGGTCGGCGTGCCGGACGACAAGTGGGGCGAGCGCCCGAAGGCCTACGCGGTGCGCAAGCCGGGCGAACAGCTCACCGAGGCCGAGGTGATCGCACACGTGAAGAGCCGGATCGCGGGCTACAAGGCTCCGCGCGAGGTGGAGTTCGTCGACGATCTGCCGAAGACGTCGACCGGCAAGATCCGCAAGAACGAACTCCGCGACGCCGCCTGGGGCGACTCGACCATGCGCATCCAAGGCTGACCGTTTGAGGGTTGTCTCGGGCTGGGTCTGCAGGTTTGTCGAGCAGCGCGCGAACGCAGTGAGTGTGCGTGTCGAGACGCGCGTATGTCTCGATTCGCTTCGTCACTTCGTTCCTCGCGACTCGACGGGCCTCGGGCTGGTCTCGCAGGGTTGCCTCGGGCTGGGTCTCGCAGGGTTGTCGAGCAGCGCGCGAACGCAGTGAGTGTGCGTGTCGAGACGCGCGTATGTCTCGATACGCTCGTCACTTCGTTCCTCGCGACTCGACGGGCCTCGGGCTTCGCAGGGTTGTCGAGCAGCGCGCGAACGTAGTGAGTGCGCGTGTCGAGACGTGCATATGTCTCGATTCGCTTCGTCACTTCGTTCCTCGCGACTCGACGGGCCTCGGGCTTCGCAGGGTTGTCGAGCAGCGCGCGAACGCAGTGAGTGTGCGTGTCGAGACTCCCGGGGCCCGGAGGAAGCGAACTCGGGAGTCAGCTCGCGACGACGACCGCGGCGGCTGTGTACAGGCGAGCGACTGCGTCGACCAGACACGGGTGGTCGGCGACAGGACCGGCCACGACCATCGGTACGTCCATCGCGTCGAGATACCGCTCCACCCGATCGGTCAACAGGCCCGCCGACAGGAACAACGGACTGACCGCGACGCGGTCGGCGCCGTCGGCCAGGAGTGCGTCGACCGTCTCCCGGACGGCGGCGCCGTCACGGCCCAGACGGGTGGCGAAGAGCGTGCGTACCGGCCGGCCGAGCGCTGCGGAGAGTTCGCGGCCTCGTCCGATCACCGACGCATCGCTGCCGGCGTCCGACGATCCGACGGCGAACATCAGCACGCCGTCACGAGGGCCGGCACCGGCCTCCGACAGCCGCTCGACCAGCGCCGGAACCGGGGAGTACCGGCCCACGACCGGAGTCTGGACGATGGTCGCGGCGGGATTCGCGGCGTGGGCCGCGTCGATCAGCGCGGGCAGATCCACCTTGCTGTGATAGCCGTCGCCGAACAGCAACGGAACGACCACCACTTCGCCGGACACGGACCCGAGAACATCGGTGAGCAGCGGAGCGGTCAGGTCGAGGTATGCCGTCTCCACCGTCACGCCGGGCAGCGCGATGCGGACCGCATCGGCCACCCGGCGCGCGGTGACGCCGAAGCGCGGATCACGACTGCCGTGCGCGGCGAGAACGAGCGTGGTCATCCGGACCGGGCGGTCACGCCAAGGCCGGCGACGGCAGCTCGAGCGCCGCCAGCGCGTCGCCGACCAGGCCGGCACCGAGGGTGTTGCCGCCCTGCGGATCGATCAACAGGAAGCTGCCTGACTCGCGGCTGCGCGAGTAGTCGTCGGCCGGGATCGGCTCGGCGGTCATCAGCGAGACCCGTCCGATCTGGTTCAGCTCGATCGACTCCGGTGCCTCGACCAGGGCGAGGTTCTGTTCGTCGAAGAGCGCGTCGAGGCCGCCGACGATCACCTGCGTGGTCTTGGCGCCGTGCTTCAACAGCAGGCGGGCACCGGCACGCAGCGGCTTCTCCGACAGCCAGCACACCGTGGTGGTGAACTGCTGCGCGGGCTCCGGTGCATCGGCCGCCGAGGCGATCAGATCGCCGCGCGAGATGTCGATGTCGTCGGTCAACAGCAGCGTGACGCTCCGGCCGGCGTGCGCCGTGTCCAGCTCGCCGTCGGGGGTGTCGATCTTCGCGATCGTCGAGCGCAGACCGGACGGCTGGACGACGATCTCGTCGCCGACCGACACGCTTCCCGCGGCCACCAGACCGGCGTAGCCGCGGTAATCCGGGTACTCGGGGGTGCGCGGCCGGATCACGTACTGCACGGGGAACCGGAGTCCGACCTGCCCGCGGTCGAGCTCGTTCGGCACCGTCTCCAGATGCTCGATCAGAGTCGGACCGTCGTAGTACGGCGTGTTCTCCGAGCGGATCGCGACATTGTCGCCGTGGAGCGCCGAGACCGGGATCTCCTGGACCTGCTCGGGCGAGTAGCCGAGCGAAGCGGTGATCTGGTTGAACTCGGCCGAGATCTCGGCGAACACCTCGGCGGCGTTCTCCACGAGGTCGATCTTGTTGACTGCGAGCACCAGCCGCGGAACGCCGAGCAGGGCCATCACGGCGGCGTGCCGACGCGTCTGGGCGACGACGCCGCTGCGGGCGTCGACCAGCAGGATCACCAGCTGCGCGGTAGACGCTCCGGAGACGGTGTTGCGCGTGTACTGCACGTGGCCGGGGGTGTCGGCGAGGACGAACGACCGGGCGGGGGTCGCGAAGTAGCGGTACGCGACGTCGATGGTGATGCCCTGCTCGCGCTCGGCGCGCAGGCCGTCGACCAGGAGCGACAGGTCCGGGGTGTCCATGCCGCGGTCCACCGAGGCCTTGGTGACGGCGTCGATCTGGTCGGCGAGCACCGACTTGGTGTCGTACAGCAGGCGGCCGACGAGGGTCGACTTGCCGTCGTCCACGGAACCGGCCGTGGCGATGCGCAGAAGGTCAGGGGAGTGCTTCATCAGAAATATCCTTCGCGCTTGCGGTCTTCCATGGCGGCCTCGGAGACGCGGTCGTCGCCGCGGGTGGCTCCGCGTTCGGTCAGCCGCGATGCGGCGACCTCGGCCAGAACGGCTTCGTTGTCGGTGGCCTCGGACAGCACCGCACCGGTGGTGGAGCCGTCGCCGACGGTGCGGTAGCGCACCATCCGGGTCTCGACGGTCTCGTCCTCGCGCGGTCCGCCCCACGGCCCGGCGGTCATCCACATGCCGTCGCGCTGGTACACCTCGCGCTCATGCGCGTAGTACAGCGGCGCCAGCAGCACCTGCTCGCGGGCGATGTAACGCCACACGTCCAGCTCGGTCCAGTTGCTCAGCGGGAACACGCGCACGTGCTCGCCCGGAGCGTGCCTGCCGTTGTAGAGGTTCCACAGTTCGGGACGCTGACGCTTCGGGTCCCACTGGCCGAAGGCGTTGCGCAGCGAGAAGATGCGTTCCTTCGCGCGGGCCCGCTCTTCGTCGCGCCGGGCGCCGCCGAACACGGCGTCGAAGCGGTTCTCGCTGATGCCGTCCAGCAGCGGGATGGTCTGCAGCGGGTTGCGGATGCCGTCCGGCCGCTCGGTGAGACGACCGTCGGCCAGATATTCCTCGACGCTCGCGACATGCAGGCGCAGGCCGTGACGTTCGACGATCTCGTCGCGGAACTCGATGATCTCCGGCAGGTTGTGGCCGGTGTCTACGTGCAGCAGCGAGAACGGCAGCGGCGCGGGCCAGAAGGCCTTGAGCGCCAGGTGGAGCAGCAACGTCGAGTCCTTGCCGCCGGAGAACAGGATCACCGGCCGCTCGAACTCGCCCGCCACCTCGCGGAAGATGTGGATGGCCTCGGACTCGAGGGCGTCGAGCGTGGTGAATCCCTCGTCTCGCTGCGCTCGCTCAGGACGGTGTTCGTCACGGTCCGCGACGGCGGACTGGACGTCTGTCGATTCGATGATGCTCATGCGTGCAACCCGCATTCTGTCTTGGCGCTGCCGGCCCAACGGCCGCTGCGCGGATCGGCTCCGGCGGCTGGTTTGACGGTGCACGGTTCGCACCCGATCGAGGGATAGCCCTCGTCGACCAGCGGATTCACCAGGACGCCGTGGCTGTCGATGTAGTCCTGGAACTGCTCGTCGCTCCATGCGGCGAGCGGATTGATCTTGACCAGGCCGAAGCCCTCGTCGAAGGAGATCAACGGTGCGTTGGCGCGGGTGGGCGCCTCCACGCGGCGGATACCGGTGACCCATGCGCGGAAGGGTGCCAGGGCACCGCGCAGCGGGACCACCTTGCGCAGCCGGCAGCATTCGGCCGCGTCGGTGGCGAACAGATTTCTGCCGACCAGCTCGTCCTGCTCCTGCACCGTCTGCTCGGGCGTGATGTTGAGCAGTTCGAGGTCGTAGACCTGCTCGACGGCGTCCCGGGTGCCGAGGGTCTCGGCGAAGTGGTAGCCGGTGTCGAGGAACAGCGCCTTGAGCCTGCCGCCGATGGCCTCCTTGTCCTCGATCGCCTTGTCGGCGACGTCGATCAGTACGGCGTCCTGCATGTTCGCCGCGATGACGAAGTGCGGGCCGAAGGTCTCGGCGGTCCAGCGCAGCAGTTCCTCGGCGGTGGCGTCGGGTCCGAGCTGCTCGGCACCGGCCTCCGCGATCGCCTTCAGTTCGTCCAGATCATCTGTGGTGACGGTCATCGTCTTTCCCTCACTGCAGTTCGGCGTCGTCGGCGCGGACCGCCCATTCGGCGAAGCGTTCGCCGGGGTTGCGGCCTGCGATGAAATTGCGGACGAGACGTTCGATGTACTCGGTGGCCTCACTGGCGTAGATCTTGTGCTGGCGCAGCTTTCGGCCGAAGCCGCTGTCGAAGCCCAGGCTTCCGCCGAGATGCACCTGGAAGCCCTCCACCGGGGTGCCGTCGTCGTCGATCAGCTGACCCTTGAGGCCGATGTCGGCGACCTGCACGCGGGCGCAGGAGTTGGGGCAGCCGTTGAAGTTGATGGTGATCGGCACGTCGAGCTGCTCGTTGAGTTCGGCCAGACGCTTCTCCAACTCCGGAACCAGAGCCTGCGACCGGCTGCGGGTCTCGGTGAACGAGAGCTTGCAGTACTCCAGACCGGTGCACGCGATCAGGTTCCGGCGCCACACCGACGGCTTCGACTGCAGGCCGACGGCGGTCAGGTCCGCGTCGAGTTGGGCGATCCGGTCCTCGGGGACGTTCACCACGACCAGCTTCTGGTACGGCGTGAAGCGGACGCTGTCGCTGCCTGCCTTCTCCGCGGCATCGGCGATCGCGTACAGCACGTCGTCCGACAGTCGGCCGGAGACGGCGGAGAACCCGACCGCGTACAGGCCGTTCTTCTGCTTGGTGACGCCGACGTGGTCGATCGGCTGCTTCGGCGGAGTCGGCGCCGGGCCGTCGATGAGCTTGCGGTGCAGGTACTCGTCTTCGAGGACCTGGCGGAACTTCTCCGGCCCCCAGTCCTTCATCAGGAACTTCAGCCGGGCCTTGGAACGCAGGCGCCGGTAGCCGTAGTCGCGGAAGATCGCGACTACGCCCTCCCAGACGTCGGGGACCTCGTCGAGCGGCACCCAGACACCGAGCCGCTTGGCCAGCATCGGGTTGGTCGAGAGCCCGCCGCCGACCCAGAGGTCCAGTCCGGGGCCGTGTTCGGGGTGCTCGACGCCGACGAACGAGACGTCGTTGATCTCGTGCACCACGTCCTGCAGACCCGAGACGGCGGTCTTGAACTTGCGCGGCAGGTTCGAGTACTCGGGGTTGCCGATGTAGCGGCGCTTGATCTCGGCGAGGGCCGGACTGGCGTCGAGGACCTCGTCGGTGGAGAGCCCTGCCAGGGGAGAGCCGAGCATGCCGCGCGGGCAGTCGCCGCAGGCCTCGGTGGTCTCCAGGCCGACCTCTTCGAGCCGGCGCCAGATCTCCGGGACGTTCTCGATCTCGATCCAGTGGTATTGCAGGTTCTGGCGGTCGGTGACGTCGGCGGTACCGCGGGCGAAGTCGCGAGAGATCGACGCCAGCGTGCGCACCTGCGCCAGGTTCAGCTGTCCGCCGTCGGTGCGGACCCGCATCATGAAGTACGGCGCCTCGATCTCGTCGATGTGGGCTTCGCCCGAGTACGTTCCGTCGAATCCTTCGGCCCGCTGGGTGTAGAGGCCCATCCAGCGGAAACGGCCCCGCAGGTCGGCCTTGTCGATGCCGTCGAAGCCGACGTACTGGTAGCTGTCGATGATGCGACGCCGCACATTGAGCGGGTTGTCGTCGCGCTTGCTCTGCTCGTTCGCGTTGAGCGGGGTGCGATAGCCGAGGGCCCACTGGCCTTCGGATCGGCGCTTGGTGGGACGCGCGCGCTTGCGGGGCGCCTCGGTGGGCGTCTCCGTCGGCTCCGCGGTGGTGGGGGACGTGAGCGTCATCAGTTCTCCTGAGCGTGCAGCGCACAGCACGGCACGACGATTGGGCTGAAATCAGAATGTGACGAAGATCGGCATCCTCAGAGACCCGCGATGGGCTGGCGGGTCGGGACTTCTCGAAAGGCCGAGACGTCGGCTAGTGCCGACAGAAAGCGCTGCAGACGCGCTTGAGATCGATGTGCCGCCGTTCGGCGAGCCACACTCCTGAGGAAGTCACGACTGCCATAGTGCCACGTCCGACGAGGTCAGTCTACTTGGGGTTATTTTTCCTCAGCGTGAGATTAATATCCTTGACACGGCGTGAGTCATGATGGATAGGTGATTGACCGACGTGCTCCGGAGGCACTCTCCGCACAGGCACGCACCACAGTGGCGACCGCCGACCCCAGTCGGCCGCTGAGCCTCTACCTCCACGTGCCGTTCTGCGCCACGCGCTGCGGATACTGCGATTTCAACACGTATACGGCCGGTGAACTCGGTTCGTCGTCGTCCCCGCAGAGCTGGATGGAGGGGGTGCGCGCCGAACTCGATCAGGCCGCCGCGCTCCTGGCCCCGGGCCGGCGCGTCGGCACCGTGTTCGTCGGCGGCGGCACCCCGTCGCTGCTCGGCGCCGACGGGCTCGCCGACCTGCTGGGGGCCGTGCGCGACTCGTTCGTCCTCGCGCCCGGCGCCGAGGTGACGACGGAGTCGAATCCGGAGTCGACGTCGCCGGAGTTCTTCGAAGGGCTGCGGGCCGCGGGGTTCACCCGCGTCTCGCTCGGGATGCAGTCGGCCGCGCGGCACGTACTCGCGGTACTCGAACGCACGCACACGCCCGGCCGTGCCCTCGACGCCGCGCGCGAGGCCGCGGCGGCGGGCTTCGAGCACCTCAATCTGGATCTGATCTACGGGACACCGGGTGAGCGCGACGAGGATCTCGACGCCTCGCTCGACGCCGTCCTGTCGGTCCCCGTCGACCACGTCTCGGCCTACGCGCTGATCGTGGAGGACGGAACGCGGTTCGCCCGCAAGGTGCGCCGCGGGGAGATCCCCATGCCCGACGACGATGTGCTCGCGGCGCGCTACGAGATGATCGACTCGCGTCTGCGCGCCGCGGGAATGGCCTGGTACGAGGTGTCGAACTGGGCGCGCGCTCGCCCGGATGCGTCGCCCGACCCGGATTCGGTGTGCCGCCACAACGAGGCGTATTGGCGCAGCGACGACTGGTGGGGGATCGGCCCGGGTGCGCACTCGCATGTGGACGGGGTGCGCTGGTGGAATCAGAAGCATCCGGCCACCTATTCGGCGTCGCTGGCCTCCGGCTCGCTCCCGATCGGCGGCCACGAGATCCTCACCGCGGACGACCGGCACACCGAGGCGGTGATGCTGCGTCTGCGCATGCACCAGGGGCTCGACGTGAACGTGCTCTCGGGCGCGGAACGGATTCGAGCCGACGCCGCGGTGGCCCAGGCGCTGCTGCGGACGGTCGCGGGCGCCTATGTGCTGACCGATCGCGGACGCCTGCTCGCCGACGGCGTGGTCCGCGACATCCTCGTCGCGCAGTAGCGGACCTCGGCCGTGCGGTCGCGGCTGAGAAGGGCGGTCATCCCGTCTGGTAGACCCCGCTGCCCGTCGCGACGAGCCCGTCGTCGGCCCGGGTCCGGATCTCGACCGCGCAATGGTTGAGTCTCCGGCCCTTGCGAAGCCGGGTCGCGACGATCTCGATGTCGTCGTTCATGGCGGGTGCGATGAAGTTGACGGACATGCTGACGGTGACCCCGCGCAGCTTCTCGGGTACCGGGTCGTCACCCGCCCATGCGGCCGCCATGATGCCCAGATCCACGCATGCTCCGATGGCTCCGCCGTGGACCATCGGCCCGACCGTGGTGTTGGACTCGGCGAACGGGAGGCGCAGGTGTGCGGTGCCCTCGCCGATGTCGATCAACTCGACGCCGAGTGTGTCGATGAACGGTGATGTGGGGAAGAACGCGCGCATGGCGTCCGAGCCGGTGGCCGGCTGTCGGTCGGCGGTGGTCGTCATCTGAATGCTCCTTTTCGTAGTATTACTATGAAACCATAATTTGACTACGAAATCGTAGTGTTACTACGTTATTGATATGACAGTTCCCTTGACCCCGCCGTCCGACAAGCGACGCCGCCGAACACATGACGCGGTGCTCGACGCAGCCGCAGAACTCTTCGCCGACCAGGGGTTCCGCCGCACGTCCGTCGACCAACTCGCCCACGCGGCCGACGTGGCGCTGAGCTCTATCTACTCGAACTTCCCGGGCGGCAAAGCCGACGTGTATGTGGCGCTGGCATGCCGAATCGCCCGCGACCACGTGGAGCGGATGGAGGCGGCGATCGCTTCCGCGGAAGAGGCCGTGGAACTCGCCGTCTTCGACGAGTACCTGCTCTTCCACGCCGACAACCCGCTGGCCTTCCGGGCGCTGGGACTGGTCGACGTCGGTCCGGACGATTCCGAGCTCGTCGACCAGGCGCGGGCGATGATCCGCGGGCTGCTCGGCGGGCTCGTCGAGCACGCGGTCGGAGCGTCGGCCCTGCCGCCCCGCGCGGCGAGACTCGAGGCGCTGCGGCTGTGGGGTACGGCGAATGGCATGATCTCCCTGCGTGCACAGGGGTTCACCGACTCGGCCGAGTTCGACGCCTTGCTCGCGTCGATCCGCGGTGAGCTGGCCGACCGCGTCGACGGCGCGCACCGGATCGGCGCGCGATGAGGGCGGGCGAACACCTGACCCCGCCGCCCGACTCCCGGTTCGCTCGCGAGGTGGCTGAGCGTGCAGCCGACGAACTCTCCGGCCCGGTGCATCAGCACAGCCTCCGATGCTGGCAGTGGGCGATCGCGTTCGCCGAGGTCGACGGCCTGGACGTCGATGCCGAGCAGTTGTGGGCGGCGACGATGCTGCACGATCTGGCGCTCGGTGCGCCCGATCACCCCGACTACGGCTGTTTCGCCGCGCTCGGCGCCGATCATGCGGCCCGACTCGTCGCGGCACACCGAGGCCAGGCGCAGGCCGAGGTGGTGCGCGCGGCGATCGCCGGACACTTCCACCCGGCCGTTCCGGCGGAGCCGGTCGCGCGATGCCTGCACTCGGCGGTCGAACTCGACGTCGTCGGATATCGGCTGAGGGAGGTCGACGGAGGGCTCGTCACGGCCACCGAGAGCGCGCATCCGCGCGCCGGGTTCGGCGAGGTGTTCACGACTGCGATGAGAACCGAGGCGAGACTGCGACCGCACTCGAGCGCGGCAGTGCTGTGGCGCGCCGGCGCGCGCGTTCCGATGGCATTGAACCCGCTCGCGCGTTGATCGATCCGGTCGCCGGTGCGTCGGCCGGATCAGTCGGGCAGCCGATGCGCGCCGACCGAGCGGCGGCGCCTGCCGGTGACCGGGGCGATCGGCGCAGTGATCTCCAGCTCGCCGGACTCGGGTGCGACGCGGCCCGCGGCGATGCGCTCGTCCAGATCGAGCATCCGGGCGTGGATGATCGTGCGGTTCCGCAACGCCGAGCGCACGGCCCGGTGCAGCCCGTCCTCGAGATACAGGTTTCCTTCGAACAGCACCACGTGGGCGAACAGGTCGCCGTAGAAAGTCGAATCCTCCGACAGCAGCTTGTCGAGTGCGAGGACGGTGGTGACGGTGGTGAGCTGATCGAGCCGGAACTGGCGCGGCGGGATCTGCGCCCACTCGCGCGCGGTGAGACCGTGATCGACGTAGGGTCTGCCCTCGCGCACGCCCTTGAAGATCATCGCGGTCCTGGTCTTTCCGTCGGTTACGTAGAATGGTCGTATCCACTGTAGGCAAAGTCGTGGCATCGGGAGGTACGGACTTGTCGTCGTCGACGGATGACCGGCGTTTCGAGATCTTGCGTGCGATCGTCACCGACTACGTCTCCACGCAGGAGCCGATCGGGTCGAAAGCGCTCGTGGAGCGCCACCACCTGGGCGTCTCGAGCGCCACCGTCCGCAACGATATGGCGGCGCTCGAAGCCGAGGGGTACATCGCCCAGCCGCACACCAGCTCGGGTCGGATCCCGACCGACAAGGGCTACCGGATGTTCGTCGACCGCATCAGCGAGATCAAACCGCTGTCGGCCGCCGAACGCCGCGCGATCCTGTCGGTGCTCGACAACGGGGTCGACCTCGACGACGTACTGCGCCGCTCGGTCCGCCTGCTCGCGCAACTCACTCGCCAGGTCGCCGTGATCCAGTACCCGGTGCTCTCCACCGCCCGCGTGCGGCACCTCGAAGTCGTCTCACTCTCGCCCACCCGATTGCTGCTGGTGGTCATCACCGACACCGGCCGGGTGGAGCAGCGGATGGTGACCCTCTCCGAGGAGATCGACGAGGACAACCTGGTGCGGGTGCGCGACATGTTCTCCACGGCCCTGGACGGCAAGCGGCTCGAAGACGCCTCGGTGGCGGTCGCCGAACTGGCGACCACCGCGCCCGCGGACCTGCGCGAGGCGGTCATCACCATCGCCACCGTGTTGGTCGAGACCCTCGTGGAACGCGGAGACGACCGGCTCGTCCTCGGCGGCACGTCGAACCTGGCGCGGTCGGCGGCCGACTTCTCCTCGAACATGGGCGGCATGGACATCGTGCTCGACGCGCTCGAAGAGCAGGTGGTGGTCCTCAAGCTGCTCGCGCACACGCAGCGGACCGGAAAGGTCACCGTCCAGATCGGCGAGGAGACCAACACCGAGAACCTCCGGAGTACCTCGGTGGTCTCGACCGGGTACGGTGCTTCGGGCACCGTCTTCGGCAGTGTCGGTGTGGTTGGACCCACCCGAATGGACTATCCGGGAACAATCGCATCGGTGGCGGCGGTTGCGAAATACGTCGGCGAAGTCCTCGCCGACCGTTAGTTGATGTCTTGATTGCGAAGGACCTAATTCACCGTGGCTCGTGACTACTACGGAATTCTGGGCGTGTCTGCAGGCGCGTCGGACCAGGAGATCAAGCGTGCGTACCGCAAGCTGGCTCGCGAACTGCACCCCGACGTCAACCCCGACGCCGAGGACAAATTCAAAGAGGTCACGACCGCCTACGAGGTGCTCTCCGATCCCGAGCGCCGGCGCATCGTCGACGCGGGCGGCGACCCCCTGGCGGGCCCGAGCGGCGGCTTCGGAGGCGATCCGTTCGGTGCAGGCGGGCTCGGCGACATCTTCCAGACTTTCTTCGGTGGGGCCACTGGCGGCTTCGGGGGCGGCCGCGGTCCCCGGGGACGGGTGCGCCCCGGTGAACCCGCACTGGTGGGCGTCAGTCTGACCCTGGAGGAGATCGCGGCGGGCGCACGCAAGGAGATCACGGTCGACACCGCGGTCCTGTGCGATACGTGCAAGGGATCGGGCACTCGCGACGATTCGAAGCCGGTGACCTGCGCGACGTGCAAGGGCGCCGGTGAGATCCAGGCCGTGCAGCGGTCCTTCCTCGGCCAGGTGATGACGGTGCGCGAATGCCCGGAGTGTCACGGGGTCGGAGAGACCATCCCCGATCCGTGCCTCAAGTGCGGCGGCGACGGCCGCGTCCGTTCGCGCCGCACGATGACCGTGAAGATCCCGGCCGGCGTCCAGGACGGCATGCGCGTGCGACTGGCCGGGCAGGGCGAGGTGGGCCCCGGCGGAGGCCCGGCGGGCGATCTCTACGTGGAGGTCTCCGAGCAGGCCGACGACGTCTTCGTCCGTGACGGCGACGATCTGCACTGCACCGTCCGGGTGCCGATGGTCGACGCGGCGCTGGGCACCGAACTCACCGTCGACACCGTGCTCGGCGGCTCCGCGACCCTCACCGTCGAACCCGGCACCCAGCCCGGCACCGTCGTCCGGGTGCGCGGCCAGGGTCTGCCGCATCTGAACTCCGGTGTGCGCGGCGACCTGCACGCACATCTGGACGTGGTGGTGCCGAAGCGGATCGACGGACGCCAGAGCGACCTGCTCCGCGAACTGCGCGAGGTCTCCGGCGAGGAAGTGGAACTTGTGACCGCCACCTCCAAGGCCGCCGCCAACGGCGGACTCTTCTCCAAGCTGCGTAACGCCTTCGCCGGCCGATGACGCCGCCGCTCTTCTGGGTCGACGAGGTGCCGCGCGCCGGCGACACCACGGTGCTGTCCGGCCCGGAGGGCAGACATGCGGTGACCGTCACGCGGATCGGTGCCGGTGAGACGGTGACCCTCGGCGACGGACGCGGAACCACCGCCGAGTGCGAGGTGATCGAGGTCGGCGGAAAGGACCGGCTCACCGTCCGCGTCGGCCGGGTACAGGTCCACCCCCGTCCCAAGCCGCTGGTGACGGTCGTGCAGGCGCTGCCGAAGGCTGAGCGCAGCGATCTCGCCGTCGACCTGATGACGGAGGCCGGGGTCGACGCGATCGTGCCGTGGCAGTCGGCTCGCACCATCGCCCGCTGGAGCGGCGTGAAGGCCGTCAAGGGTGTGGAGAAGTGGCGTGCCACCGCGGCCACCGCGGCCAAGCAGGCGCGCCGGGCGTGGATCCCCGAGGTCGCCGATCTGGCCGGCACCACCGACGTGCGCGAGCTGGCGGCACGGGTGGCCGCCGACGGAGGGATCGTCGCGCTGCTTCATGAGGACGGCGCGGTCGCGTTCCGTTCGCTGGATTTCGCCGAGGTGCCCGAGGTGCTTCTCGTGGTGGGGCCCGAAGGCGGACTGGCGGAGGCGGAGATCGCCGACCTCACCGCCCTGGGTGCGGTGCCGGTGGTGCTGGGTCCGGAGGTGCTGCGTACCGTCGCCGCCGGAGCGGTGGCGCTCGGCGCTCTCGGCGCGGTCACCGACCGCTGGACTCGATAAAAGGACATCTGTTGCGTCGCAAGAAGATTCACTATGGCGATCAGCCAAGCCAGTTCGGCCACCTGTATCTTCCGGAACGGGGGCCGGCCGAGTGCGCGCCGCTCGTCGTCCTGGTGCACGGCGGATACTGGTCCACCGAGTACTCGCTGGTGATCAACACACCGGTCGCCCGCGACCTGGCGCAGCGCGGGGCGGCGGTCTGGAACATCGAGTACCGCAGGGTGGAAGAGACCGGCGGCGGCTGGCCGGGTACCGGGCGCGATGTGGTCGCGGCGATCCGTGCCCTCGACGGTCCGGTCGCCGAACAGTTGGCGATCGACGGCGTCAAGGTCGATCGCAAGAACGTCGCCGTCGTCGGACACTCGGCGGGCGGACAACTCGCGGTCTGGGCGGTCGCGCAGACCGACGCGAGAGCGGGCGGCTTCCGCATCGCGACGGTGGTGCCGCAGTCCGCGGTCCTCGACTTCACCGGCGGCGCCTCCGACCGCCCGTCGGTCCGTCGGTTGATGGGCGTCTCGTTCGAGGAGGCGCCGGACCGCTACGCGGCGGCGTCGCCCGCCTGCCAGCCGCCCTTCGACGCGCTGGTGGCCGCCGTGCACACGGCCGACGACGCCTCGGTGCCGATCGAGCTGAGCCGCCGCTACGTGGAGGGGGCCGCCGCGCGCGGTCAGCGGGCGGTGCTCTACGAGGTGCCGGGGGAGGGGCACGACGCCTTCGTCGATCCGCGCAGCGCGGCGCACCGGCAGACCCTGCGGGTGCTCGGCATCTGACCGGCGACGGCGGCCGCGGGCGTACTCGCTCGCACCCGGCGATCACCGGCGATAGACTTGAGCGAATCCACACAAGCGTGCGACCGCCCGCCGACCGACCCCGGGGAGACGAAACTCAGTGACTGACGACAACCGCGACGACCCGACGGCCGCGGCGGTGACCAGTTCGAATATCGAGGTTCCCCAGGACCTGGCGGTGGGGCTGCTCGGTGCGGCCGACGTCAACCTCCGCACCCTGGAGGTGCAGCTGCCCGCCGACATCCACGTCCGCGGCAATCTGATCACGCTCACCGGCGTACCCGCCGACGTGGCCGCGTCCGAACGGGTGATCGCCGAACTGGTCCGCGTGGTGCGCGGAGGGACCACACTCACCCCCGACCTGGTGCGTCAGAGCCTGTCGATCCTGGCCACGAGCGATTCGGAGACCCCCGCCGATGTGCTGAGCCTCGACATCATCTCGCGGCGCGGCAAGGTGATCCGCCCCAAGACGCTCAATCAGAAGCGGTACGTCGACGCGATCGACGAGAACACGATCGTATTCGGAATCGGACCCGCGGGCACGGGCAAGACCTACCTCGCGATGGCCAAGGCGGTGCAGGCACTGCAGACCAAGCAGGTCAGTCGCATCATCCTGACCCGTCCCGCGGTGGAGGCGGGAGAACGGCTCGGCTTCCTGCCCGGCACGCTCCATCAGAAGATCGACCCGTACCTGCGCCCGCTCTACGACGCGCTTCACGACATGATGGATCCGGAGGCCATCCCCAAGCTGATGGAGGCCGGTGTCATCGAGGTGGCGCCGCTGGCCTACATGCGCGGCCGGACGATCAACGATGCCTTCATCATTCTCGACGAGGCTCAGAACACCACGGGCGAGCAGATGAAGATGTTCCTCACCCGCCTGGGCTTCGGCGCCAAGATCGTCGTCACCGGCGATACGACGCAGATCGACCTCCCGGGCGGGGCCCAGTCGGGCCTGCGCGCTGCGGCCCGCATCCTCGACGGCATCGACGACATCCATTTCGCGAACCTGACCAGCGCGGACGTGGTGCGGCACCGGTTGGTGGCCGACATCGTCGACGCGTACGGCAGGGCCGAGGCTCACGAGGGCAATCGCGCGGCCCGACGCGAAGGGCTGCGCCACACGAGCGGAGGGCGTCGCCGGTGAGCGTCGAACTGTTCAACGAGTCGGGCGTCGACGTACCCGAGCAGCTGATCATCGAGGCGGCACGGTTCGCGATGCGCCGGATGGAGGTGCATCCGGGTGCTGAACTGTCGATTCAGCTGATCGACTCCGATTCGATGGCCGAACTGCACATGCAGTGGATGGATCTGCCGGGGCCCACCGACGTGATGAGCTTCCCGATGGATGAGCTGACGCCCGGCGGGCGCCCCGACGCGGACGAGCCCGGCCCGGCGATGCTCGGCGACATCGTGCTGTGTCCGGAGTTCGCCGCCGAGCAGGCCAAGTCGCAGCACCACAGCTTCGAGCACGAACTCGCCGTACTCACCGTTCACGGCGTGCTGCACCTGCTCGGATTCGACCACGCCGAGCCGGACGAGGAGCGCGAGATGTTCGGGCTGCAGGGCCAGATCATCACCGATTGGTACTCGGCCCGCGACGACCGCGCGCGGCTGCTTCAGCAGGCGCAGCGCGACGCCCGGCTTCTCAACGACATCGGATTCGCCGGCCCGGAAGGGCGCTGACGGGTGTCTCCTCTGCTCAGCGACATCGTCTTTCTGTGCGTTGCCGCGCTGCTGACCGTGCTCGCGGGCGGCTTCGCCGCCACCGACGCCGCGCTGGCGACCGTCTCGGTCGCACGCGTCGACGACCTGGTGAAAGAGGGTCGGGCGGGGGCCCGGCGCCTGCACACCGTGGTGGAACAGCGCGGCACCTACGTGGGACTCGCGGTTCTGCTGCGCGTTCTCTGCGAGGTGGCCGCGACGACGATGGTCGCGGTGGTCGCGGTCGACGCGCTCGGCACCGGATGGGGCATCGCCGTCACCGTCGCCGCGATGACCGTCGTCTCGTACGTGGCCGTGGGCGTGGGCCCCCGCACCCTGGGCCGTCAGAACGCGTACTCCATCTCGCTCGTCGCCGGACCGATCCTGACGGCGGTCGGAGTCCTGCTGCGTCCGGTGACCCGGCTGCTGATCCTCATGGGCAACGCGCTGACCCCCGGCAAGGGCTACCGGAACGGGCCGTTCGCGACGGAGGTCGAGGTGCGCGAGGTGGTCGACATGGCTCAGCAGCGGGGCGTGGTCGACGCCGACGAGCGACGCATGATCCAGTCCGTGTTCGAGTTCGGCGACACCGACGCCCGCGAGGTGATGGTCCCCCGGCCCGAGATGGTGTGGATCGAGCACGACAAGTCGGCGGCTCAGGCGATGAGTCTCGCGGTCCGGTCGGGCCACTCGCGGATCCCGGTGATCGGCGAGAACCCCGACGACGTCCTCGGCGTGGTGTATCTCAAGGACGTCGTCGAACGCCTGCTGCCGCAGCTGTCGAGCGCGGCGCGCGGAGTCTCCGTAGAGGAGGTGATGCGCGACGCCGAGTTCGTGCCGGACTCCAAACCGCTCGACGACGTCCTCTCGGACATGCAGGCCAACCGGAATCACATGGCGCTGCTGGTGGACGAGTACGGCGGCATCGCCGGGCTCGTCACGATCGAGGACGTCCTGGAGGAGATCGTCGGCGAGATCACCGACGAGTACGACACGGACGAGGTCGCCCCCATCGAGAAGCTGGGCGACGACGTGTACCGAGTGTCCTCGCGGCTGCCGGTGGAGGATCTCGAAGAACTGTTCGGCACCGAGATCGACCTCGATCTCGACGACGTCGACACCGTGGGCGGGCTGCTGGCCCTGCGCCTGGGCCGGGTGCCGCTGCCCGGCGCCAAGGTGAAGGTCGACGGACTGCGGATGATCGCCGAAGGCGGTCCCAACCGGCTCGGCCGCCAGCGCATCACCTCCGTCGTCGTACGGCGGTCCAAGAAGTCAGCTCCCGCCGTCCCGGCGAGCGAGGGGTCCGGCGAGACGAACGACCTGAAGGAGAACTGACAGTGACCGAATTCCGATCCGGCTTCGTGTGTTTCGTCGGAAGGCCGAACACCGGCAAGTCGACGCTCACCAACGCGCTCATCGGTGACAAGGTGGCGATCACCTCCAATCGTCCGCAGACCACGCGGCACACCATCCGCGGCATCGTGAACCGGCCCGATGCGCAGCTGATCCTGGTCGACACCCCCGGCCTGCACCGTCCTCGCACCCTGCTCGGCCAGCGGCTCAACGACCTCGTCCGGGAGACCTACGCCGACGTCGACATCATCTGCGTGTGCATCCCCGCCGACGAGGCGATCGGACCCGGCGACCGGCGCATCATCGACGAGATCAAGGCGACCTCGCCGCGTACGCGCAAGGTCGGCATCGTGACCAAGATCGACCGCGTGGGGCCCGAGAAGGTGGCCATGCAGTTGATGGAGCTGTCGAAGCTGATGGGCCCCGACGCCGAGGTGGTGCCGTGCTCGGCGAAGTCGGGCAAGCAACTCGACGTGCTGGGCGACGTCCTCGTCTCGCTCTGCGAGGAGGGCCCGGCGTTCTACCCGGACGGCGAGCTCACCGACGAACCGGAGCAGGTGCTGATGGCGGAGTTCATCCGCGAGGCCGCGCTGGAAGGAGTCCGGGACGAGCTTCCGCATTCGCTGGCGGTGGTCATCGAAGAGGTGATTCCCCGCGAGGACTCCGAGGTCGTCGACGTGCACGCCATCCTCTACGTCGAACGCGATTCCCAGAAGGGGATCGTGATCGGCCACAAGGGGTCCCGACTGAAGGAGGTCGGCATCGCCGCGCGCGCCCAGATCGAGCGGCTCCTCGGCACCCGCATCTATCTCGACCTGCACGTCAAGGTCGCGAAGGACTGGCAGCGCGACCCGAAGCAGCTCGGACGCCTCGGCTTCTGAGCAGCGCACGGGCGGTTGATCGCGAGTCGGCCCGGCTCACCGCACCAGTGCCAGACCCGTGATCATCTGCCCCATGTCGGCCACGACGCGATCGCCCGTGCCGTCCAGGGCGACGGCCAGGATGGTGCCGCCCAGATCGGACACGTACGCCAGGCCGGCCCGCGTGTCGACGGCGATGCCGACCGCCTCATGCAGTCCGCGGGCCAGGATCTCCGGGGGCGTTCCGGGCTCGCCGGGACCGGGCAGCGGCGCCCGGTTGAGCGTGTTGCCGTCGGGTTCGGCACCGCGGTCGGTCCAGTACAGGACGCCGTCGACCACCTCGAGATCGATGGGCTCGGGAAGTCCGCTCCACAGCGTCTCGACATCGGAGCGACGGTCGGCGGACTCGCCCTCGGGAACGGACAGTCCGGCCCGGAAGATCCGGCCGAGACCGCCTTTCGACGGCCCCTTCTGGGTCCAGTACAGGTGATCGCGGTCGACGGCGACGCCGACGCATTCGGCGGTGCCGTCCCCGGTCTGCGCGTTGACCACCAGGTCGATCCGGTCGGAGCCGTCGAGTCTGCACGAGGACACGCGCAGCCCCTCCCGATCACCCCAGTACAGCCGCTCGCGGCCGTCGGTCGCGAGTTGTTTCCCGGTGGTCAGCGCTCCGGGTGGCAGCAGATCGCGTCGGTCGGTCCCGTCGAGGCGCATGGCGTGCAGGCCGCCGGTCGGTGCCGTGTAGTCGAACGCCGCCTCGCCGTCGACGCCGGGGATCCGTTCGGGACGGCCCATCGTCGTCCAGTAGACGGTGTCGCCGACGACGACCACGCCGTCCGGTGAGTACGCGGTGTCCTTGTGGACGACGCTCGTCCGGCCGTCGGCGACGTCGACGCGGAAGATGGTGCGGGTGGCGAGTCCGAGTGCCAGCAGTGCGGTCATGAGTCTCCTTCTCGCCGGGTCGGTTCCGAGAGTAGACGCCGAATCCCGGCGCCGCTGGCGGCTGAGCCGTTGACATCCCGCGCGGGCTGCGGGACCGTCGAGGAATGGGGAGCATCGATCTGCCTGCCGGACCCATCGACTACCTCGACACCGGAGGTGACGGGCCGGTGCTGCTCTTCGGCCACGGGCTCCTGATGAACCGGACTCAGTGGCGCCGGGTGATCCCCCTTCTCGACGACTTCCGGTGCATCGCGCCGACGTGGCCGCTCGGCGCCCAGCGGCAGCCGATGAACGCTTCCGCCGATCTGACGCAGTCGGGGCAGGCGAACATCATCGCCGATTTCCTCGAAGCACTCGATCTGCGCGCGGTCACCCTCGTGCTGAACGACTGGGGCGGTGGGCAGTTCATCATCTCGGAGGGCCGCGACGAACGGCTGGCGCGGCTGGTCCTGGCCTCGTGCGAGGCGTACGACAACTTTCCGCCGCGGCCGGCCCGGCCGGCCGCCCAGCTGTGCCGCGTGCCCGGCGGGACGTGGCTGCTGACCCGGCTGACTCAGTTGTCGGTGTTCCGGCACGGGCGGGCGGGCTACGGCGGGCTGGCCAAGAACCGGATACCCGACGCGGTGATGGACGACTGGTTCGGCCATGCGCTGGCCGATCCCGGCGTCCGCCGTGATCTGCGCAAGTTCGTCACGGGTACACCGCCCAAGCAGGTACTGCTCGACTGGCACCGCAAGGTGGTGTCCTTCGATCGACCCGTGCTGCTGCTCTGGGCCACCGAAGATCGGATGATGCCGGTGGAGCACGCCCGCCGGATGGTCGACGAGTTCCCCGATGCGCGGCTGGTGGAGATCGCCGACTCCTGGACTCTGCTGCCCGAGGACCAGCCGGAGCAGGTCGCCGCGGCGCTGCGCGAATTCGTCGGTGCCCGGTGACACAATGGTCGGGTGAGGTTCTACCAGGATGAGGCCGTCGTGCTGCGCCAGCACAAGCTGGGCGAAGCCGATCGCATCATCACCTTTCTCACCGCCGAGCATGGTCTGGTGCGCGCGGTCGCGAAGGGCGTGCGGCGCACGCGCTCGAAATTCGGTGCGCGGCTTGAGCCGTTCGCGCACGTCGACGTCCATTTCTATCCCGGTCGCAATCTCGACGTCATCACCCAGGTGCACAGCCTGAACGCTTTCAGCGATCTCATCGTCGCCGATTACGGCCGGTACACCACCGCGTGCGCGGTACTGGAGACCGCCGAGCGTCTGGCCGGTGAGGAGCGGGCGCCGGCACAGCATCTGCACCGGCTCACCGTCGGCGCCCTCGAAGCGCTCGCCGAGGACCGCCGAGACCGTCAGCTCATTCTGGACGCCTTCCTCCTGCGTGCGATGTCGTCGGCCGGCTGGATGCCCGCGCTGTCGGTGTGTGCACGGTGCGCTTCACCGGGACCGCACCGCGCGTTCCACGTCGCGGCCGGTGGCGCGGTGTGCGTGCATTGCCGCCCGGCCGGTGCGGCCACCCCGTCGGTCGGGGTGCTCGATCTGATGGAGGCGCTGGCGCGCGGAGAGTGGGATCACGTCCTGCTCGCGACGCCGTCGCAACGCCGTCAGGCGACCGGTCTCACCGCCGCGCATCTGCAGTGGCATCTGGAACGGCAACTGCGCACCTTGCCGCTCATCGAACGGCAGGCGCCGCATAGTCTGATCGAGCGACCCGCGAGCGAAGGCGCCGCCCGGACCGACGTCCCGGGCGCCGGCGTCGCAGTCACCGAAACCGCATGAAAGGCCGGAGCTGATGGCTCGTCTCACCCGCCGCGCCCAGGCGTCCGCACCCGTCGAGGTGCGCCCGCCCGATCCGCATCCGTCCGGAGCCACACCGCCGGAGATCCCCGCCGAGCTGATACCGAAACACATCGCGCTGGTGATGGACGGCAACGGCCGGTGGGCCAAGGAACGCGGCCTGCCGCGCACCGAGGGACACAAGCGCGGTGAGGCCGTGTTGATGGACAGTGTCTGCGGCTGCATCGAGCTGGGCGTCACGCATCTGTCCGCCTACGCGTTCTCCACAGAGAACTGGTCGCGCAGCCCGGAAGAGGTCAAGTTCCTCATGGGTTTCAACCGCGACGTGATCCGGCGCCGCCGCGACGAGATGAACGAGATGGGCGTCCGCGTGCGGTGGGCCGGGCGACGGCCGAAGCTGTGGCGCAGCGTGATCAAAGAACTCGAGGTCGCCGAGGAACTCACCCGGAACAACACCGTCATGACCTTGACCATGTGCGTCAATTACGGCGGCCGGGCCGAGATCGCCGATGCGGCGAGGGAGATCGCCCGCCGGGCGGCGCGGGGGGAGATCGATCCCGAACGGATCACCGAGGCGAGTTTCGCCAAGTACCTCGACGAGCCCGACATGCCCGACGTGGACCTGTTCCTCCGTCCGTCGGGGGAGCAGCGGCTGTCGAACTTCCTGCTGTGGCAGAGCGCGTACGCCGAGATGGTCTATCAGGAGAAGTTGTTTCCCGACTTCGACCGCCGGGACCTCTGGGCCGCCTGCCTGGAGTATGCCAAGCGCGACCGACGATTCGGGAGCGCCTGAGGCCGCCACGTCAGTCCGGCGTCGCCGACGTGAACTGCGCGAGCGCCTCCGTCAGGCGCCTTTCAAAGGCTTCGGGCGTCACACCGGCGTCGCTGAGCGGACCGCGACCGTCCTCCACCTCCAGCAGAGCGAGCACGATGTGCTCGGTGCCGATGTAGTTGTGCCCCAGACGCAGCGCATGGCGGAAAGTCAGTTCCAGCACCTTGCGTGCGGCGGCGTCGTACGGAATCACCTCCGGTGCCTCACCCGGTTCGGGCAGGGCCTCGGACGCCCCGGCGGCCAGCGCGTCGACGTCGACGCGCAGCGCCGCCAGCAGCGTCACCGCCAGCGACTCGCGGTCGTCGAGCAGCCCGAGCAGCAGATGCGCGGGGGATACCTCGCTGTTGCCCGCAGCTTCGGCGGCGTTGTGTGCGGCGGCCGCGACATTGCGCGCACGAGGGGTGAACTGATTGAACCCCTGAGCCGGGTTCAGATCGGCCGCCGTACCCGGGTCCTTCGGTGTGAACCGCTTCTGCACGGCCTGTTTGCTGACGCCCATGCTGGTCCCGATCTGGGTCCAGGACGCACCGCTGCGGCGTGCCTGATCGACGAAGTGGCCGATCAGGTGGTCGGCCACCTCGCCGAGGTGGTCGGCGGCCAGCACCGCGTCGGACAGTTGATCGAGCGGATCGTCGTGCACCTTCTTGATCGTGTCGATCAGGTCGTCGAGTCGGACGGTGGGAGTCAGGGAGGTCTTCTCAGCCATGAGTCAACCTTAAGTTGACGAAGTCGCTGTCGTCAATGGTTGGTTGACGCTGCTGTGCAGTCTCTGCACGTCCCGAAGATCTCGACGGTGTGCGAGATGTCGGCGAAGCCGTTCTCCGAGGCCACCGAGTCGGCCCATCGCTCCACCTTGTCGGCTTTGATCTCCACGGTGGTTCCGCACTCGCGGCATACCAGGTGATGGTGGTGTCCGGTGGAGCAGTGCCGATAGCGGGTCTCGCCTGATCCGTCCCAGATCGCGTCGATCTGCCTGGCCGCGGTGAGCGCCTGGAGGTTGCGGTACACCGTGGTCAGTCCGATCGACTCGCCCCGCTCACGCAGTTTGTCGTGGAGCTGTTGGGCCGACAGGAAGTCGTCGGTGTCCGACAGCACATCGGCGATCGCCGCCCGCTGCTTGGTGGACCGCTGGCCGGTGACCGGCTTGTTCGCCGTGTCGCTCATGCCTGCGCCTCCGTCCGATGCTCAGTGGCGTGCAGGACTGCGTCGACCACGATGTGTGCGACGTGATCGTCGGCCAGCGAGTACTCGACCTCCCGGCCGCGCCGGCTCCCGACCACCACTCCCGACTGCTTCAGGACGCGGAGGTGCTGGCTCACCTGCGGCTGGTTCAGTGCGAGGGCGTCGACCAGTTCGTGGACGCACATCGGCCGGTCGCGCAGTGTCATGACGATCGACACCCGGGCGGGCGAGGCCAGCGCCCGCAGCAACTCGCTGGCGGCGCCGTGCGCCCGGCGGTCGGCGGTCAGTGCCGGCGACATCACCGACTGACTCATGACTGCTCCTTCGAAAGGGATTCAACACCTCCATCCTAAAGGAACTGATTTTCATTTGCCTGTGGCCTCGGCCGGCGCAGCGTAGCGTTCCTGGGTATGACCAGCATCGGCGCGCGGGCGCTGCGGACCCGGTGGTTCGTGCGTTCACCGATACCGCTCTTCCGCGCGGGACTCGGGTTCCTCTTCGGCGGTCGGCTGCTGCTGTTGCAGCACACGGGCCGCAAGTCCGGTGAGCCTCGATACGTCGCCCTGGAAAGGGTGGAACGGCCGGACCGGAACCGAGTGATCATCGCGTCGGGCTTCGGTCGTAGCTCCCAGTGGTTCCGCAACCTTCAGGCCGATCCGCGGTGCCGCGTCTGGATCGGTTTCGACCGCGATCGACCGGCGACCGCGCGAGTTCTCACCCCGCAGGAGTCGGCCGCGGTCCTGGACCGCTACCGCCGCGAGCACCCGAAGGCGTACGCCGAACTGGCGGGAGTGATAGAGGAGTCGACCGGTCTGCCGATCGACCAGATCCCCTATCTCGAACTGACCCTGGATCGCTGACGATCAGCAGAAGGCCACCGCGTATCGGCCGGTGCTGCTGTCCTCGGAGACGAGGACCCCGTTCACATAGGTGCGGCAGGCGGCGTAGTGGCCGCTGGTCTGGAAAGAACTGCCGGTGAACTGATACGTCGACCGCGACGTGACGGTGATGCTTCCGGACCACGTCTTCCGATCCTTGGAGCGGGTCGGGAGCGACGGGCGCGACATGGTCTGCATGTCGTCGTAGGCGTCGTACCAGGCCAGCGACTCATTCACGTGCGTGTCGCTGAAGAAGACGTACCTCACGGTGTCGCCGACGGTCGGATCCGCCGAATCGGCGGCGGCCGGGCCGGCAGCGATCGCACAGGCTGTGGCCGCGGCGGCCACGACGGCTCCGGCGACGGCGCTTCGCTTGGTGAGTTTCATGGTTGCTCCTCGTAGTCGGCGATGAGGCGCTGCGCCTCATCGGGTGCTGCGAACGTACGCGGCACCTACGACAATTCCGGCCAGTGCGACTGACCCGGCGATACCGCGGTGGTTCCGGCGCAGTCCCGCGCGGAGCCTCCCCGTGCGGGTGACCGGCGCACTCGTCCCGCCACCGACTACGCTGTACTGCGACGTGCACGACCACCGTCGAGCACCGTGACAGAAGTCCGAACCCCTACGTCGTGGAGATCAGAAAACCGTGGCTGTGCAGTCCAAAGTCGATGCCGTCGTCAATCTCGCCAAGCGGCGGGGTCTGGTGTATCCCTGCGGTGAGATCTACGGCGGAACCCGCTCCGCATGGGACTACGGTCCGCTCGGCGTGGAGCTGAAGGACAACATCAAGCGGCAGTGGTGGCGGACGATGGTGACCTCGCGCGAGGACGTCGTCGGACTGGACTCGTCGGTGATCCTGCCGCGGCGGGTGTGGGAGGCCTCCGGACACGTCGAGGTCTTCACCGATCCGCTGGTGGAGTGCACCAACTGCCACAAGCGTCAGCGCCAGGATCACCTGCAGGAGGCGTACGCGCTCAAGAAGGGGATCGACGATCCCGACTCGGTCCCGATGTCGGAGATCGCGTGCCCCGAGTGCGGCGCGAAGGGGCAGTGGACCGAGCCCAAGGCCTTCTCCGGGCTGCTCAAGACCTTCCTCGGGCCGGTCGACGACCAGGAGGGGCTGCACTACCTCCGTCCCGAGACCGCGCAGGGCATCTTCATCAACTTCAAGAACGTGATGACCACGGCGCGCCGCAAGCCCCCGTTCGGCATCGCGCAGATCGGCAAGAGCTTCCGCAACGAGATCACGCCCGGCAACTTCATCTTCCGCACCCGCGAGTTCGAGCAGATGGAGATGGAGTTCTTCGTCAAGCCCGGCGAGGACGAGCAGTGGCACAAGTACTGGATCGACGCGCGGCACAACTGGTACATCGACCTCGGGATCGATCCCGAGAACCTGCGGCTGTACGAGCACCCCAAGGAGAAGCTCTCGCACTACTCCAAGAGCACGGTGGACGTCGAGTACAAGTTCGGCTTCGGCGGCAACCCGTGGGGTGAGCTCGAGGGCGTCGCGAACCGCACGGACTACGATCTGTCGACCCACAGCAAGGCCTCGGGTGAGGACCTGTCGTTCTTCGACCAGGCCTCGGGTGAGCGATACACCCCGTACGTCATCGAGCCCGCGGCGGGACTGGGCCGGTCGATGATGGCCTTCCTGTGCGATGCCTACACCGAGGAGGAGGTGCCCAACGCGAAGGGCGGCACCGACACCCGAACCATGCTCAAGCTCGACCGTCGGCTCGCGCCGGTGAAGGCGGCGGTGCTCCCGCTGTCCCGCAACGAGAAGCTGTCCCCGAAGGCGCGCGACCTCGCCGTGGAGCTGCGCAAGCACTGGAACATCGAGTTCGACGACGCGCAGGGTATCGGCAAGCGCTACCGCCGCCAGGACGAGATCGGCACGCCGTTCTGCGTCACGGTCGATTTCGACACCCTCGACGATCAGGCGGTCACCATCCGCGAGCGCGACAGCATGAGCCAGGAGCGGGTCGCGCTCGACAAGGTCGTGGAGTACCTCGGCGGCAAACTGATCGGCGTCTGACGGGCGCGGACGGCGCTACCGCAGTGCCGCCACGACGCCGGCGCCGCCGTCCCATTCGGCGACGAGCCACGCCGCACCCGACACCGGGGAGGCGAGGTCGTCGCTGAGGGCGAGCGCCGTCGCGTCGGCCGGTGCGCCTTCGACGCGGATGCGCACCGGCGGTTCCTGGATCGTCACGGACCCGTCGCTGCTCTGGATCTCGAGACGTGCCTGTTCCTGTCGCCCGCGCAATGCCCGCACGAAGCAGTCGACGGCGACGGGATCGGCGGCGGCCTCGTAGATCCAGCGATCGCCGAGCACCGAGTGAGTCATCGTGGAGACGAGGAACTCGTCGGCCTCCGGCAGCGGAGCGCCACGGTAGGTCAGCGGGATGTGCAGGCTGCGGTCGTCGCGCGAGACCAGCAGAGCTTCGACACCGACCTCGCCCGCAGGATCGTCGAAGCGGTAGCCGCCGATCATCTCCACCTCTCCGGTCCCGCCCCACGGGACGCTGTCGAGGTAGGCGGTGACCAGTTCGCGCTTGGTGGGCGAGAGGGTCGCCTGGTGAACGAGTGCCATGTGACGACCCTAGTGCGCGATGTGCGGACTGTCTCGCGCCGTCGGCGATCGACGTGGGCGGGAAGTCCTGTTCCGGTGGGTCGCGTGATGGATGTCCGCGCCATCGGGTATCTGTAGTGCAACCCCCGACGAGAGGACCGCAGTGAACCCGAGGCTCATCATGTTGTTCAGCGGTGTCCTGATGATCATCGCGTTGGGGTTGATGGTGGGTCAGAAGCAGTGGGTGATGCTCGCCGTGGTCCTGCCGATCTGGCTGATCATCCTCGGCGCGTGGTGGTATCGCCAGCGGAGTCGGTAGTGCCTCGATCCTCATACCCCACACCGGGCTTCCGGCTCAGCGGTCTGTGAACTGATCCAGAACCGAACGCACGCGGGCGTCGGTGAGCTGTGCGAAATCGTCGTACGCGCCGCCGACTCCGATGAAGTCCTCCGGCGTGTACGGACAGACGACGGAGTCGGCCTCGGGAAACATGTCCGCGGTGCCGACCGGGCCGGCGGGCACTGCCACCACGATCCGTCCGGCCCCGCGGCTTCGGAGCGCGCGGACGGCCACGTTCATCGTCGCGCCGGTGGCGACACCGTCGTCGACGAGCACCACGGTGCGTCCGGCCACGACGGGTTGCGGGCGTCGGTCCCGATAGGCGGCGTCACGTCGCCGGAGTTCGGTGCGAGCCGCGTCGACGGCCTCGGCCAACCTCGCCGGGGTCAGGCCGGTGGCGCGCAGGACGTCGTCGTTCATCACCACCGCATCGTCGGCGCCGATGGCTCCGGCCGCCACTTCCGGCTCCCACGGAACGCCGATCTTGTGCACCAGGTAGACGTCCAACGGCGCCCGCAGGTCCTCGGCGATCGGTGCGGCCACGTCCACTCCGCCGCGGGGGAGTGCGAGCACGATCGTGTCGTCGCGACCGCGGAGATCGGACGACAGCCTCTCGGCCAGGACCCGCCCGGCGTGCGCGCGGTCGCGGTACCGGCGAGTCGAGAACCTCCGCGATATCACCACAGTCGCCGTTCCAGTTCGTCGACCCGGTCCTGCAACTGGTGGATCTGATCGATGTACGGCTGCACCCGTTCACGGACCTGTTCGGAGGTGTACAGGGGCACCATCGACCGCGCACAGTTCCAGTCGAAGGCCTCGACGTCGATGACGATGCTGCGCTCGCATCGTGCGGCGATCCGGCCGTCCGCGACCTGGGACAGGCGCTCGAGCAGTTCGGGATCGGCGTCGCCGTCGATCACAGTGGCACGCCCGAAGACCTTGAGCCGCATCTTCTTCGGATGATCGGCGACGAAGAGCGCGACACGACCGTCTGTCTCCAGGTTGCCGACCGACACGAACTGCTGATTGCCGCGGAAATCGGCGAATCCGAAGCGATTGCCGCCGAGGTGGTGGACGAATCCGGTCGGCCCGCTGCGGTACTGGACGTAAGGCCACCCCGAGGGGGTCACCGTCGCCATGTGGAAGGCGAACACCCCGGTGAGCATCCGAACCTCCCGCGGCGTCACCCGCTGCGGGCCCGAATCGGGTGTGTCGAGACCCGCGCCGTAGGCCACCACGCTGCCGGTGATGCGTTGCCGCGCAACGGCTGCGTCGCCGAACGCGATGTGCTGATACCGATCTCCCACGGTCTCCAGGCTAGGCGGGGCCACCGGAACCGCGTCATCCGATACTCGCCAGTAATTAGAACAGGTTCTAATTCTCCGCTATTCTCCATGGTCATGGAACGATTGAGCGGCCTGGATGCCAGCTTCCTCTACCTCGAGACACCCGAGCAGTTGATGCACGTCTGCTCGGTGATGGTCATGGACAAGTCCACGGTTCCCGGCGGGTATTCGTTCGCGACCTTCCGAGCCACACTCGACGAGCGTGTGCGCCGAGTTCCCCAGTTCACTCGGCGGGTGCGACGCGTTCCGCTCGATCTCGGCCACCCCGTGTGGGTCAAGGACGAGCACTTCGCTATCGACCACCACCTGCACCGGATGGCACTGCCCGCACCCGCCGGCCACGCCGAACTCATGGAGATGTGCGGTCATCTGGCCGGACTCCCGATGGACCGCGGCCGCCCGCTGTGGGAGATGAACGTCATCGAGGGATACCGCGGCGAGGACGGCGAGGAGAAACTGGTCGTCTTCACGAAGATGCATCACGCCACGGTCGACGGCGCGTCGGGCGCCAATCTGATCTCATACCTGTGCAGTCTCGAACCGGACGCGCCACCGCTGGCCACCGATGAGATCCCCATGGACGGACGGTCGCCGGGGTCGCTCGAACTCTTCGGCCGCGGCATCGTGAGCACGCTGTCGCGACCGCTGTCGATCCCGAAGATGCTGAGTCCGACCCTGGGGCTGATCACCGAGACGGTGAGCCGCGCCCAGCACGGCACCGCGATGGCGCCTCCGCTCACCGCGCCGCGGACCTCGTTCAACGGCACCATCACCGGTCACCGCACCATCGCGGTGGGCGATATGGACCTCGAGGACGTCAAGGCGGTCCGGCGCGCGACCGGTGCGACGGTCAACGACATCGTGCTGAGCATCGCCGGCGGCGCTCTGCGCGACTATCTCCTGGAACGCGACGAGTTGCCCGACTCGTCGCTGCTGGCCACCGTGCCGGTCTCGGTGCGCGGAGAGTCCAAGCGTGACGACGGGGCGAACAAGGTCTCGGCGCTGTTCACCCGGCTCGGGACCGACATCGCCGACCCGCTCGAGCGGCTGACCGCGATGACCGAGGCGAACAAGCACGCGAAAGACCATCACAACGCGATCTCCGCGGACACCCTGCAGGACTGGGCCGAGTTCGCCGCGCCGCGCACGTTCGGGCTCGCCGTGCGCGCATATGCGGGACTGCGCCTGGCCGACCGGCATCCGGTGGTGCACAACCTGGTCATCTCGAACGTCCCCGGTCCGCCGATCCCGCTGTACTTCATGGGGGCACGGATGGACGGGATGTACCCGCTGGGCCCGGTCTTCCACGGAGCGGGCGTCAACATCACGGTGCTGTCGAACAACGGCGTCGTCCACGTGGGCGTCATCGCGTGTGAGGACAGCATGCGCAGCCCGGAGAAGCTCGTCGCCCACTTCCCGGAGGAACTCGGGCGGCTCAAAGAACAGGTCGCGCCCGCGGGGTAGGCGCGAAGTGGGCGAATGGCGCGGCGGGCATCACGACTCGGCGCGCTCGCGCCACCGCGCCCGCACCACGCTGCAGGCGTGCGCGAATACCGGCACGAATTTGTCGGCATCGATCACGCAGCACGAGTGACCGCCGTCCACCTCGTGCACCGTGGCGCCCGGGATGCGGCGGGCCATCGCGATCTGCCGGGCCGGCGGTATCGCGCGGTCGCGCAGGGGCACCACGACGGCGGTCGGCACATCGATCTGGCTGATCCACGGTCGCGTATGGTGCCTGCCGATGGCGCCGACCGCCTTGCCGACGGCGATCGGCGACGTGGAGCGGAACTCGTTGAGCGCCCACCGGTTGATGTCGACGGCCGGGTCGACCTGCGACGCCTGAACTCGGCCGGCGCGGCGCGGGGAACCGGATCCGGGAACGCGTGAGGTGATGCCCGCCATCCCGTTGTGGAAGACCCGTTCGGTCGCGGTCATCTGAAAGGCGTCGGTGGAGGCGCAGAGCACCAGCCCGCCCGCCCGGTCGGGATGCTGCCGCCAGACACGCTGAGCGACCAGCGATCCCATCGAGAAGCCGGCGAACATCGCTTCATCGATTCCGAGGACGTCCAGCAGTGCCACGGCGTCGTCGGCGCAGTCGCGGAGGCTGAACTCGGGTGATTTGATGCCCTGACCGTGCCAGCGCAGGTCGAGAGTGATCACCCGGAACCGCTTCGACAGTTCCGGGATGCTCGGAAACCAGGTCAGCAGGCCGGTGGTCGTCAGCGCGTGCAGAAGAACGATCGCCGGTGCGTCGGCGGTGGGACCGGCGGTGTCGGTGACGTAGGTGGAGCCCCGGCCGGGCAGTTCGATCAGACGGCCCGCGGGGATGTCGACTCTCGGCAGCCGGACTCGCGGTGCGCGCGCGGCGGTCAGGTCTCGTCGAGCAGGATTCATAGGTCGCCCCTTCGTTCCCGGAGCCCCAGGAACTAGAACATGTTGCATTTGCGATCACTATGCCATGAGGTGTCGGTGGCCGGTCATCCGAGCGCCGTCACTTCTCGGAAGTGGTGCGCAGATGACATCCAGATAACGCTTCATGTCATCGGAGCGACCGTTATCCCTTGTCTCGTAGCGTGGAGGCACAGCAGTCGAGACAAAGGATGGGCAAATGGACGCAATTGCAGTGAGTGAGATCCTGGCGCGCTCGAGTACGACCACCAATGTCGGATGGATCGGCTATCTGGTCATCGGCGCGATCGCGGGCTGGATCGCCGGAAAGATCGTCAAGGGCGGCGGTGCCGGGATCCTGATGAACATCGTCATCGGCGTCATCGGCGCGCTGATCGGCGGTTTTCTCTTGAGTTTCTTCCTGGACACCGCGTCCGGCGGCTGGTGGTTCACCCTCCTGACGGCAGTGCTCGGTTCGGTGATCCTGCTGTGGATCGTGGAGAAGGTGCGCGGCAGTTCGGGCAGTTGAACGCCAGTTCGCAACGGCGGCGGGTCCTCGGCTTCGGTCGGGGACCCGCCGCCGTTCTCGTGCGCTGATCTGCGGGTCTCAACTCGGTCTCAGGGCGCTGTTTCGGAGCGAAGTGGCCCCATACTCAGTCGAAACACCAGTCACTTCAGCCCCGGAGGTCACATTGTCCAGGTCATTTCGTTTCACGATCGCGTCGGTCGCCGCGTCGGCCGCACTCGTCGGAGGCGCGGTCGCCGCACCCGCCGCACACGCCGACACCTCCCGCGACGCGGCTGCCGCCCGTGCCGCACTCCACGAGGTCGCCGCTCAGCCGAACGACGCCGCATCGGTGATCGACTCGATCGACGAGGCCAACGCGGTCCTCAAGAAGCTCGGCATCACTCCGTTCACGCCGACCAAGGGACTGTGCACCGATCTGTCGATGCCGTCGGCGGTCGGCGGCGCGATGCCCGGATCGATCACTCCGCTCCTCGGTGACCTGAACAAGTCGCTTCGCGTCAAGGACAAGGACATCAACGCGATTCAGAAGGGCGAGGTGCTCTACGGCTTCGTGCCGGTCGACAAGTTCTCCGACACCAAGGACAAGAGCGGCATGCGTGTCGCGTGGTTCAACGTCAACACCCTCGACGGCGGGTTCGGCGAGCCCATGAAGGGGCTCGGCGACTCGATCGTCGACGCCGTGGACGCACGCCTGAAGGAAGCGGATGTCAGCGCCTTGGTGCGGACCCTCGCCCGGAAGACGCTCGGCTCGGTCGTCGCGGCGATTCCGGCCAACGGCGCTCGAGGCGGCATCGTCAAGACCGGCTCGGGCACGGTTCTCTCCGCGATCTACGGCACGATGCAGAAGGCCGGCGGCAGTGAGGACGCGCCGGTCACGTGCTACTTCTTCCCGTCGCTGGGCATCGCGACCGTGAAGTAGCCGGCCGGGAAAAGGTCTCCCGATCGCGTGCACACCCCTCCGCCGAAGCGAGACAATGGAGTCGACGATTCGAGGAGGCGGGCAATGACTGATCTCACCGGAAAAGTGGCCTGGGTGACTGGTGCGGCGCGCGGGCAGGGACGATCGCACGCACTGGCCCTGGCGGCGGCGGGCGCGCACGTCGTCGTCACCGACATCGCGGCGCCGGTCGACACGATCGCCTACCCGATGAGCGATCCGAACGACCTCGCGGAGACGGCGAGAGAGATCAAGTCGACCGGCGGCTCGGTGACATCGGCGCAGGTGGACGTTCGCGACCGGGCCGCGGTGAACGGGCTCGTCTCGCGGATCCGCGACGAACGCGGACGCCTCGACATCCTCGTGTGCAATGCCGGCGTCTGCTCGTTCGAACCGGTCGAGTCGCTGACCCACCAACAATGGGCCGACGTCATCGACACCAATCTCACCGGTACGTTCAACTGCGCGCAGGCCGTTCTCACGCTGATGAAGGAGAACCGGTTCGGCCGCATCGTCGGGATCTCCTCGGGAGCCGGCCGCGGCGGCATGCTGCATCTGAGCCATTACGCCGCGAGCAAGTGGGGGATCATCGGATTCATCAAGTCGTTGGCCCTGGAAGTGGGTGCGTACGGCATCACCGCGAACGTGGTGTGCCCGGCGTCGGTGGCGACGCCGATGGTGCTGAACACCGCGACGATGAAGAGATTCTGTCCGACGGTCGAACACCCGACGCAGGACGATCTCGCTCAGGTCTTCGCCGGTTGGAGTCCGCTGGGCGTGCCGTGGCTGGCACCGGCCGACGTCACCCGCGCGGTGATGTATCTGGTCGACGACCCCGGCGTCATCACCGGCACGGTGGTCGAGGTGAGCCTCGGGACGAATGCGACGCGTCAGTAGGAGCCGCGGTGGTCGTCGACCGGTTGACATTCCGATCACTACCAGGCATTTCAGCTCGGTCGGCTGACGGTTTTGAGGCATAGTAGTTGGGGAGTGCGTCGCGCGGGCAAGGGGTTCGCGGTGTGGGCGTGCTTTGGAGAGAGAGTTTGTGGTGGCTGTCAACGGCAAGGTCGTGCATTTCGACACCAATCGTGGTTTTGGATTCCTGGCGCCCGCGGAGGGCGGAGACGACGTCTTCCTGCACATCAACGACGTGGGCATCGATGAGACCCTGCTGCGCCCCGGCGCCGAGGTCGAGTTCGACGTCGAGAGCACCGATCGTGGCGCGAAGGCACTGAACGTGAAGGTGACCAAAGAGGCTCCGGAGGGCGAGTCGCCCGCAGCCGAGCGCGCCCAGCGTCGTGACGAGGGCCGCGGACGCTTCGGCGACCGGCACGATCGCGGCGACCGCCGTGACGACCGGCGCGGCGGCCGTGATGACCGCGGACCGCGACGCTTCGGCAATCGGGGCGGCGGCCGTCTGTTCAACGAGATCACCGAGCTGCTGCTCGACGCATCGCCGGACCTGACCGCTCGTCAGATCGTCGCGATCCGATCCGGTCTCCTGGACATGGCATCCCAGCGCGGCTGGTCGGAGTAGTTTGACCGACGCCGATCGGTCCGCGGGCGGCCCGCCCGTGGCGATGTACGACGCTCACGACCTGGAACGGATGGTCGTCGAGGCGCCCAAGATCGCCGCGGGCGCGAATCCCGCGACCGACCATCGCAGCGACTTCGCCCGCGACCGCGCCCGGGTGCTGCATAGCGCGGCCCTGCGGCGACTCGCGGACAAGACGCAGGTGGTGGGTCCGCGGGAGGGCGATAACCCGCGGACTCGTCTGACCCATTCGCTCGAGGTCGGCCAGATCGGACGCGGTATCGCGGTCGGTCTGGGCTGCGACCCGGATCTGGTCGAACTCGCCGGACTCGCCCACGACATCGGCCACCCGCCCTACGGGCACAACGGCGAGCGGGCTCTTGAAGAAGTGGCCCGCGACCGTGGCGGATTCGAAGGCAATGCGCAGAATTTGCGCATCCTGACGGCGCTGGAACCGAAGATCGTCGGCCCGGACGGGGTCAGCGCCGGTCTCAACCTCACCCGGGCGGCGCTCGACGCAACGCTCAAGTACCCGTGGTCGCGCACGGCGCCCGGCACCAAGTACGGCGCGTACGTCGAAGACCGCCCCGCGCTCGACTGGGTGCGTGACGGTGCGCCCGACGGCCGGCGCTGTCTGGAGGCCCAGGTGATGGACTGGTCCGACGATGTCGCGTACTCGGTGCACGACCTCGAAGACGGAGTGATCGGCGGGCGGATCGATCTGCGCCAGTTGAGTTCGCCCACCGATCAGCACGATCTGGCGCAGCTAGGCATGCAGTACTTCGACGGGCTCACCGCCGATCCGCTGGTCGGGGCGGCGCAGCGGTTGTCGGAGATGGAGATCTTCGCCTCGCTCGGCGAGTTCGACGGTTCGTTGGAGGCGTACACGCGGCTCAAGCGACTCACGAGCGAGCTCATCGGGCGTTTCGCTTCGGCCGCGATCACCCGGACGCGCAGGGTGGAGGGCGCACGTCCGCTGCGCCGGTACGACGCGGATCTCTCGGTGCCGGCCGATGTGGCGGCCGAGGTCGCCGTGCTGAAGACGCTCGCCCTGCGGTTCATCTTCTCCGACCCGAGTCACCGCGCCAAGCAGGACCGTCAGCGCGAGCGCATCCACCGCGTCGCCGAGATGCTCCTGGTGACCGCCCCGGGCGGCCTCGACCCGATCTTCGCCGCCGCGTGGAATGCCGCGGCCGACGACGACGCCCGGATGCGCGTGGTGATCGACCAGATCGCCTCCATGACCGAGGGCCGCCTCGAGCGCCTCGACAAGTCCAGCGCCGAAGTCCAGGCACACCTGGGCTAGCCCGTCGAACTCCCGCCACGCTTCTCCTGTCAGGCTCGTCGAGTAAGCGGGGGAGCGCAGCGACCCCGCGCATCGAGACCGCAGTCTCGCACGTCTTCCCTGTCAGGCTCGTCGAGTGATCTCCACCCGGGCAGGCTCGTCGAGTAAGCGGGGGAGCGTAGCGACTCCGCGCATCGAGACCAAGCAAACCCCCACCCACCCCCGCATCACCGGCCGGCCAGCACCCCACTCCGCAACTGCATCCCGCGAATCCCCGCACAGCCGGCGGCCATCACCGCCAGCACGACGATCGGTGCGACGATCCCCACCGTGGGTGCGATCACCCGCAGCAAGACCGGCAACCCGAACCCGAGGTACGTGCCGACGTAGAAGATCCCGGTGGCCAGCCCGATCCGGTCGGCGGGAGCGAAGGTCTCGACGTCGAGCAGGCCTTCGCGGAGGCAGAGCCCGTAGCCGCTGCCGAGAACGATGGATGCGGCGACGAAGGCGACCGGCGCCGGGTCGGACCCGGACGCCGCGACGATCACGAATCCGACGGCCGACAGCAAGGCGCCGCACACTCCGGCGCGCGCACCCCAGGAGTTTCGGCGCGCGATCACCTGCACGGCCACGCCGGATCCCAGCGCGAGCACGGCGGCGACGCCCGGCACCCACGGACCGCTGAAGCTCGACATCCGCCCGGCCATCGTCACCACACTGATGGTGACCGATGCGAACACCCACAGCGACATCGGAAGGCTCGTGACCAGCGCGCGGGACAGGCTCCGCGGTCCGCGCACGGTCGAGTCGGTGACGTCGGTGCTCTCCGTGTCGGGGCTCTCGGCGTCGGTGCTCTCCATGACGGTGCTCTCCGCGACGGTGCGCCGCGAGTTCGGCACGGCGAGGCCCGCGACGACCGCCAGGAGCGAGCCGGTGACGGTGACCGCGAAGGGGGCGATCAGCGCGGCGCCGTCGGTGAACTGAGCAATGAGTCCCGACGCGAGTGGACCGACGGTGAAGCCGCTGGTGAGGACTGCGCCTGCGAACACCGTGCCGCGAGAACCGCCGACGTCGGCGCTCCACGCGGTCCCTGCGCTGACGGCCAGCCCGACGCCGAGTCCCACCGCGAACCGTCCGACGAAGACGCCGGGCTCGGTGTGCCACAGGAGCATCAGCAGATTGCCGAGTGCGGCTCCGGTCGCGCCGACGAGGACCACGGGTTTGCGTCCGACGCGGTCGGAGATCCCGCCGCCGGTCAGCAGCCCGGGGAGCAGACCGATCGCGTAGACACCGAACGCCCCTTCGAGAGCCGCGTCGCCGATTCCGTTGCGGTCGTGAAGGACCGGCATCATCGCGACGAAATGGTTGGTGGCCCAGCCGGTGGTGAACAGGAGCGCGAGCACGGTCCAGAGGTTTCGGCGGTCGGCTGTCGTCGTCATCGGCGATGCGGTTCCTCGTGGTCGGTGAGCGGTCGCTCACCAGTGTGGCATCGTGCCTATCCGAGCAGACCGCGGACGTCCTCGGCGGTGATTGCGCCGGAGAACGCGGCGCCGTCGTCGAGCAGCGCGTCGAACAGTTCGCGTTTGCGGTTCTGCAGGTCGATCACCTTCTCCTCGATAGTGCCGGTGGACACCATTCGATAGACGGTCACCGCGCGGTGCTGGCCGATGCGGTGCGCGCGGTCGACGGCCTGATTCTCGGCGTCGGGATTCCACCAGGGATCGGTCATGAAGCAGTAGTCGGCGGCGGTGAGGTTCAATCCGAAGCCGCCGGCCTTCAAGCTGATGAGGAACACCCGGGTGCGGCCGTGGGTGAACTGCTCGATCTGCTCGCCGCGCCGGGTGATCGCGGTGGAGCCGTCCAGATAGCTGTAGGCGATCCCGGCCGCGTCGAGCCGGGCGGCGATCAGTTTCAGGAAGCCGGTGAAGCTGCTGAAGACCAACGCACTGTGGCCCTCGTCGATGAGGATGGGCAGCTGCTCGGACAGGTACTCGATCTTCGCCGAGTTCACCGCGGCGTGCTCGTCGTCCACCAGCGCCGGATGCAGACTCAACTGCCGTAGCCGGGTGAGCGCACGCAGCACCTGGATGCGGTTGCCGTCGAAGTCCTCCAAGAGCCCGAGGAGTTGCTGGCGGTCGCGGGCCAGATAGGTGTCGTACACCTTTCGATGCTTGGGCTCGAGCTCGATCGGCAGCAACTGTTCCTGCTTCTCGGGCAGGTCGACGAGCACTTGATCCTTGGTGCGGCGCAACATGATCGGCCGCAGCCGGCGTCGGAGAATCGCCAGCCGCTCGGGAGCCTGCCCGCTTTCGATGGCGTCGGCGAAGTGCTCCTTGAACAGTTTCGGTGAACTGTAGAGTCCCGGCGCCACCACCGACACCAGCGACCACAGTTCCATCACGCGGTTCTCCATCGGGGTTCCGGTGATCGCGAGCTTGAACGGGGCCTGCAGCCGCCGTGCGGCCTGGTAGGTCTTGGAGTTGTGGTTCTTGAGGAACTGCGCCTCATCGAAGATCGCACCCGTCCACGGCACCCGGGCGAAGGCGTCGTAGTCGATCCGCAGCAACGCGTAGGAGGTGACGACGATCCGGGCGTCGGCGATCCGATCGGCCAGCGGGGTCCCGACCCGCTTCTCGGTGGCGGGAACGGTCAGCATCTCGAGGCCGGGTACGAACCGGTGGATCTCGGCGGCCCAGTTGGCGATCACGCTGGTGGGCGCGACCACCAGGAACCGGGCATCGGGTCGCTCGTCCACTACGCGCTGGATCAGCGCGAGAGTCTGCACCGTCTTGCCGAGCCCCATGTCGTCGGCGAGCACGCCGCCGAGCTCGTTGTCCCAGAGGAACGTGAGCCAATCCAGGCCCTCCTGCTGGTACGGCCGCAGCCGGGCGTCGACACCCGCGGGCGGCGGTACCGAGTGCGGCGGCCTCGCCGCGGCCAGACGGGCGATGCGATCACGCCATCGGCGGAGCTGCTCGTCGACCACGCCGAGTTCGAGCAGTTCGTCCCACAGTGATGCGTTGAGGGTGTGCGTGCTGACGCGGTCGCCGTCGAGCTCGCCCATCTCCCGGGCCTCGTCGAGCCGGTCGCGCAGGGTCTGCAGCGCGGGGATGTCGAGGGCGAAGTACGTACCGTCGTCGAGCACCATGTGCGTCTCGCCGGACGCGAGGGCGGAGATGATCGTGGTGATCGGAATCTTGTGGCCGTCCACGTCGAGTGCCACGCGGAGGTCGAACCAGTCGCTGCGCGCGTCGCCGTCGCCGGAGAAGCTCAGGACCGGCGGCGCCTCGGCAGGACGGTAGTCGGGCGGCGTGCCGACCACGTCGACGCGCACCCGGCCGAGCTCGGTGATCTTCGGGACCGTCTCCGCGCACAGGATCGCCACTTCGAGCTGTGACAGCGGCACCGGAACGGTGCGCAACTCGGGAAGAGAATCGAACGCCGCCGCGACCGTGCAGCCGCCGCGGAGTTGACGCAGGACGGCGTACACCCGATTGAAGCGACGGTAGTCGGAGCGGTACTTCGGCAGCCGACGTTCGAGGAGATCGGCGGCGGCTGCCACCCAGTGGGCGCTGCTGCGGGCGACCATCTCCAGCTCGGGACGCACCTCGTCCCACATCGCGCGCTCGGCCGCCGCGTTGCGGAACCGGCCGGTCTCGGTGCCCTGCGTCGGGAACTCGTGGACCTCGCCGTCGGTCTCGTACGCCGTCGACCAGGTGGCGCACGGGTGCTCACCGGTCTCGATGCGCAGTACCGGGAACGGACCGGCGAGGTCGGCGGCCGGGAACGCTCCGGGTTCCACCACCACGGCGCGGTCGGCCTGCAGGGTCGGCAGCGCCTCGCGGAAGTCGCCGAGTTCGTCGTCGCTCACCTCCAGTGGGACCCGGCTCACCAGCAGCATCGATTCGGTGGTGGTCAGCCGGGGCAGCGGGCCGATGTACAGGACGTCGCCGACCTCCTGCGCGATGCCGTGCGCGCGGGGCCTGCCGATCGGGAACTGGAAGGCGTCCGGCGGAACGGGCCGACCGTCCACCAGCACCTCGAGCGCCACATGGACGCCGGCACGCTGAGCGGTGACGTGCAGTCGGGTGCTGAGGTGATCGCCGTACTCGACGGTCGTGCTCTTCGACGACCGCGCGTTGACGAACTCCACGCCCGCGTCGCGGGCCTCGTCGAGCAGGACCCAGATGCTCGGCGGAGCCATCAGCAGCGACATCTCGTCACCGATGGAGGCGCTCTGTCCGCTGATCGCCAGCGCCGAGGCCAATCGGGTCAGGACGTCGAGGGCCTTCTCCGGATGGCGGTCGGCGGTCTTTCCGGACAGGATCGTCTTCCAGGTGACGCGCGTCTTGACCCACCGCCCCTGCTCGCTCATGGTGAGCGGCCGGAGACGGACGGAGTCGGCGCCGCGATAGCTGCGGTGTACGGAGAACTGAAGTGCCAGTGGCAGTTCCGGACCGTCCGGGGTGTGCTCGACGGACTGCGACGACTTCGAGATCTCGTCGATCAGAGTGCGCCATCGTGAAAGCGGGAGGGCCGAGTGCGCCGACGACGACCGCCGGGCGACGGCCGTGCCTTCGGCGGTCGCGGCCATGACCAGCGCCGCGCAGTGCTTGCAGCGGATCGCGACCGGGCAGGTGCAGCTCGCGGACACCCGCGGCTTCGGGCCATCCCAGGCGGCTGTGACCTTGCACCGGTAGCGCTGCTCACCGGAGCCGAGTGAGACGCCAGTGAGGACGCCGTCGGACCAGTCGATACCGGTGATCATGCCGTTGGTGGCGTACGACCGCGCACGCTGCAGCGTCCGAGTGTCGAAGGCGCCGAGGACGGCGTCGACCTGCTCGTCGGTCCAGTCGGGGGAGGTCATCGGATCCAGCGTAGTCGGGATCGGCGGCGTGCCGCGGCGACGGTGCTTCGACGTGTGTGACCAGCACATCCGCGAAAAACAGTCACGAACGATTGTTTTTGCGCTACGGTCGCCTCACGCCGACCGCGTGTCCCCGCGATCCACTGCAAGGAGTTCTTGATGTCCGGAATGCGCCCCGACCTGTCCGGTGTCGACCCGCTGACCGTCAACCTGACGCATCGCGTCTGCGTCGGCGACCTGTTGACTCGCAGCGCCGCCCACTACGGCACGCGCACAGCCCTGGTGGACGGCGACCTCGAACTCTCGTACGCCGAACTCGAGGCACGTGCCAACGCGCTGGCGCGGGGGCTGCTCGAACGCGGTTACGAGCGGGGTGACGCCATCGCGCTGCAGTTGCAGAACAGCTGGCAGTTCGTCACGTCGTTCTTCGCACTCGCCAAGATCGGCGTGGTGGCGATGCCGCTCAATCTGCTGCTCTCGCCGTCCGACATCGCCTACCAACTCGCCGACAGCGGCGTCCGCGCCATCGTCACCGAGGATGTGTTCCTCGGAGTGCTCGAGCCGGCGGTCGCGGAGGCCTCATCGGATCGCCTCGGTGAGGTGATCGTGGCCGGCACGGCACCCGACACGGTGGCCGGGTTGCGGTCGGTGGCCTTCGACGAGGTCTTCGCCGCCGACCGGTCCGTCGTCGAGACGATCGTCGACGACCGCGACATCCTGCACTGCCTCTACACCTCCGGAACCACGTCGCGGCCCAAGGGCGTGGTGACTTCGCATGTGGCCGTGCAGATCTCGGTGCTGAGTTCGGCACTTGGCCTCGGTCTGCGGCCGGACACCCGCCCCGCGGTGCAACCGATCGTGCTGCCGCTGTTCCACGTCACGGCCCTGGATGCGCTGCTGCTGCCGTCGTTGACCGTCGGCGCGACGGTGGTGCTGCTGCGCGGCTTCGACCCCGCCGCGCTCGCCGAGGTGTTCACCCGGCGTGCGGTGACGCACCTGACGATGCTCCCGATGATGTGGGCCGCTCTCCTGCAGCAGCCCGCGCTGGCGGAGGGAGACACCGACAGCCTCGTCACCGGGCTGTACGCGATGGCGCCGATGCCCGCCGAACTGCTCGCGGCGCTGCGGTCGAGGTTCCCCAACGCCGCGATCATCCTCGGCTCGGGACAGACCGAGACCACGCCGGCGTCGGAGCTGCAGTGGTCGGGCCACCAGGGTGTCAAGGACGCCTCGTGGGGGCCGGCGACGGTCAGCACCGACATCGCCATCATGGGCGGCGACGGCACCCTCCTGCCGACCGGTCAGGAGGGCGAGATCGTCTATCGCGCACCGCAACTCATGGAGGGTTACTGGAACAACCGCGACGCGAACACTGAAGCCTTCGCGCATGGCTGGTTCCACGGCGGCGACATCGGCTATCTCGACGACGAGGCCGTCGTGTGGTTCACCGACCGCGCCAAGGACATCGTCAAATCCGGCGGCGAGAACGTCTCGTCGGTGGAAGTGGAACGGGTGCTGCTCGGACACGAGTCGGTCGCCGAAGTCGCGGTGGTCGGCGTGCCCGACGAACACTGGGGTGAGGCGGTGACCGCGTTCGTCGTGCTCAGTGAGCCGGCCGACTCCGGTGAGGGGCGGTCGGAGGAGATTCAGTCGTGGGCGCGCGAGCGCCTCGCCGGATTCAAGGCGCCCAAGAGCGTGGTCGTGGTGGACGCTCTCCCGAAGACGGCGACCGGCAAGATTCAGAAGCACCTCATGCGCTCACGGTGAGCTGCCGGAAGGTGGGTCAGCCGGCGTCGTACTCGTCCCAGAATCGCTGGCGGAGGCGGAAGCGGACGGGCTCGTCGACGGTGTAGCGCTCCATCGCCTCCGAGGCGTCGAGCAGGAGGGCGCGATCGATGTCGCGCGGGATGGAGGGTCGTGCGCGCTCGAGCTCCGCGGTCTCCTGCGGGGTGGCGCTCTTGCGGAAGGCCGCCAGCACGCGGCCGACCACGTCGCCGATGATCTGCTCCTGCTCGGCGTCGTCGAACTCCGGCATCACGTGTGCCACCGATCCGGTTGTGGAGCTGTAGGCCAGCACGCCGGTCGGTGCGGGCGGGGGAGTAGCGCGTGCGGCCACCGACGCGGCGGCGGCGTCGAGCGGTGTGCGCGCGGCGGGTTTGGGTGCGACCGGCCCGGGTTTGGCGGTGACCGGCGCCGACGGCTTCGGGGCGGGCTGGCGATCCACGCTGAGAACGGAACGGTCGATCGCGGGTCCGTCGATCCGGTGCAGGTCGTCCGCGGCGCGGATCAGGTGCCTGCTGACGCCGTGCGACTTGCCGTCGGCGTTCGGCACCGCCAGCAGGATCACCTGCACGCCGTGTACCTGTGCTTCTTCGACGGCCTCGGTCAGGTCGTCGTCGCCGGACACGAGGAAGAAGACGTCGGAGGTGCTGTTGCGGGCGTGCGCGACGAGATCGAGGCCGATGCGGAGGTCGACGCCCTTCTGCTCGCCGTTGACGCCGAAGCGGCCGAGTCGGAGCTTCACCTTGGCCAGTTCGCCGATGCGTTGCTGTGTGGCATTGGGAACGCCGTTGTCGGCGGAGTCGTACCAGTGCACCCGCAGCGTCGGGAGGCCGGAGAGGTGTTCGGCGGTGTCGACCAGTGTGTCGATCAGACGCGAGTACTCGACGTTGATGCTGCCGCGCAACGATGTTCCGGCGACGCGAGTGGCGGCCGACGCGAGGAGGTATCCGGTGTCTATGTACAAGCTGCATGTCGGGCGCATGGTTCGACTATCGCAGGGCCGGAGACGGTCCACCGGCCGAAACGCCGCCCTTGTTACCTCGGAGTAATCACGGGGCCCTGCTGAAATCAGTCCGCACAGTGCCGCGCGGGTGAATCTTCCCTCGGCATCGGTTGTGCGAACTGATTTCAGCAGGGCTCCGCGGCGACTAGCGTCCCAGTCAGAGCGAAAGGACCAGCCATGCTCACCTCGGACCTCCGGCGCGTCCTCGACGGCGCCCCGATCGCCCACGTCGCCACCGTCTCTCCCGACGGCTCACCGCACGTCGTCCCGGTCTTCGTCGGGACCGACGGCGATCGCATCGTCGTCTTCACCGGCCCTGGCTCGGTGAAGGCGCGCAACTTGCGGCGCGATCCGCGCGTCGCGATCTCGATCGCCACCGCCGACGATCCGTTCACGCCGGTGACGGTCCGCGGTCGAGTGGTGGACTGGATCGACGGCGACGCCGGCTGGGAGATCGTCGACCGCGTCGCGGCCAAGTACATCCCGGTACCCTACCCGCGCGAGGACCCGAGGGTGGTCGCGGTGATCGAACCGACGGTGCAGAAGGTCGGAATGGGTTGAGCGTTGTCGTCACAGCTCACGTTCGTCGAGTAGGCCGACGCCACCTCTAGGCCCGCCGAGCATCCCCGCTCCACTTTCTAGGCCCGCCGAGCAGGCCGACGTCACCCCCAAGGCCGGTCGAGTAGCCCAGCGAACGCAGTGAGCCGGGCGTATCGAGACGATCACCAACCCGCCACCCCCTTCACTCCGACTCCGACTGCCCCTCCAGCGCCGCCAACGCTCGCCGAGCCGCTTCCAGCTCCCGGCTCAGCTCCTCGACCCGCCGCTGAGCCTCCTCCCGCGCCGCGTTCAGCACCGACGCCGCCGCTTCCAACGCCGCGTCGTCACCGAGTTCGCGCATCGCAGACTCGACGGAGTCAGCAGCGACACTGCGCGACCGCGTGGGCTTGCGTCCGCCCCGTGTCACCGATACCGACCATTCGTTGTCGGCCGAACCGAAGACCGTCACCGTCACCGACGACGGTGCCTTCTTGCTTGCCGCGCGCTTCGCCGGCCTGGCCGCAGTCTTCGGCGCCGCCGCGGTAGCTCGTGTCTGAGCCGCCGCTGCGTCGGTCTTCGGTGCTGCGGCCGGTCTCGGCTGAGCGGCCTTTTTCGCTGCCGCGGGCTTCGCGACCTTCGCAGCCTTCGCCGGTTGAGCCGGTGCGTCCTTGGTCATCCGCAGTTCATCGGCTTCGTAGGGGAGTTCGTCGTCGACGCCGCGCGGTTTGATGGTCAGCGTCGTCCCGGAGATCGCGATCACGCGCGCCGAGGCGCCGGGCGCGAGGCCGAGGCTGGGTGTGCCCTCGCGCAGATACACCGTGGCGCGTCGCCCCTCGGCCAGCGCCGAGTTCAGGGAGGCGAGGTCGTCAGCGGTCAGAGACTCCGATGCCAAGCGGCGGCGCGGGGGCATGGCGGGCCTTTCTCCTCGTTCAGATGCGGCTGTGAACACTGTGCCACAGCCGGACGACATGTTCGCACAGATGTGCGATCCGGTGCGTCGGTGGGCCCGCTGCTCAGTGACATGGACGGGGGATGCGGCGAGGTGTCGGCGATGCCACTGCGGATGGTGTCACCTCGTGTCCTGCAGGGTCGAAGGGGAGTGGGTACCGTCGGAAGTGTCGTCCAAACGAGTGGCGACGAAGTGTGGAAGATGCAGATCCATCCGCTATTCAAGGAGGACAGATGAGCTTTTCCGACGATGCACAGAACAAGGCTGAAGACCTGAAGGGCCGGGCGAAGGAAGCCGTCGGCGCTGCGACCGACGATGACCAGTTGCGTACCGAGGGGCAGACCGACCAGGGGAAGTCTGCCGCCAAGGAGAAGGTCACCGAGGTTGCGGACAAGGTCAAGGAAGGCGTCGACGCCGTGAAAGACAAGTTGACCGGCCGCTGACCGTACCGACCGGAGCGGCCCGCCACCCGAGAGTTCGGGTGGCGGGCCGCTGTCGTTCAGCAGGGGTCCGTGTTCACCATTGCTGGTGCAGGTCCTGGTCGCGTCCGATGACGCGCGCCTGAGCCACCACGCCCGCGATGACGAGCACGATGTAGGCGGCGTACCACCACCAGTGATGGCCGATGGTGGATGTGACGCTCGCCCGCGAGAAGTCGTCGAGCGCGATCGTCGACGTCAGAAGCATGAGACCGCCGACGATCGCCGTGGCGCCGCCGAGTGCGCTGAGCACCACGAGCAGTAGCGCCGGCAGATTCAGCGCGATGGCAGCGACCGCCAGGAGGATGCCGACGAGCACGCCGACCACGATGATGACCCAGTTCCAGGTCACTCCGATGGCGGCCATCAGTGCGGTGCCCAGGACGAAACCGATGGAGGCCATCGCCAGCGTCACCGCCACCGCGTAGTACAGGTACGCCAGGAGTGCGAAGAGGATCGCGACCGCGATGCCGACGATCCATCCGACCGCGCTTGAGAAGAAGCCGTCTCCGGTGACGGCGGAGACGAGCCCCGCACCGAGATTGAGGCCGACGAAGGCGCCCCACACTGCGATGACGACGCGCATCGCCACCACGCCTCGGAAGCAGAACAGAATGCCGATGATGATGGCGATGAAGCCGATCAGGATGCTGGACATGGCGTAAGCGTAGTGCGCGCTTCGTGTCCGAATGGGCGGCTTCGCCTGGCGAGGGTGAAGTGCGTACGTTCGCAGCGCGCCGCGGCCGCCGGTTCTGGTCAGCCCTCGTCCGTTGTCTCCACGACCTGCGTCACCCTGGCAGTGACCTCGGTGTCGCTCGACGGTGTTTCGACCGATGTGCTCTGGTCGATGGTCACCTGTGTGCCCACCATCGTGAACTTGTCGAGGATCGGATCCTCGCCGCCGTCGATCTCGTAGAGGACTTTGAAACTACGGTCCGTGAGGACGCTGGAAGCACCTTTGAAGGTCGGCTCGAGAGAGACCGTGACGAGGCAGCCGGCGGAACCGAAACACTTCTTCTCCTCTGTCAGGACGGAGAGACTGAAGTCGGCTGCCGTGACCGGGACGGTCGAGACCCCAGTCGTCGGCGGGTAGCTGTATTCGGGCGATGCCGCGGTCTCGGTCCCGGAGGTCGCGGACTCGTCCGACCCGATCGCGTATCCCACTGCACCCGAGCCGACTGCGATGAACACCGCTGCGACGATCGCGAACAGAATCCGGCCACGCTTACGCGGGCGCTTCGGCGCGGCAGCGCTTTCGGGTGGTGCAAGGGTTCCCGGCGGTGTCGCGAATGGACTCGTGGGCGGGGGATACCCGGCGGCGGCGAAATGATGTTCGCCGGTCGGCGGGACTGGTCTGCCCGTGGGACCGTCGTTGCCCGCGTCGTGTTCGTTCATTTCCTCTCCTTCGTTCTGTCTGTTTTGCGATGGTTCCGAGAACGTACGACTGAGCTACGACAAGAATCTGATCGCTGCACGTCCCGCGCGCCGACGTCTGCGGCGGTCGTATGACGATCAGCGCTGGTGACAGGCGGTCGGTGTGGTCCGTTCGGGTGGATCTCGATTGCGCGTTCTCGCGCCCCGATCGACTCAGGAGCGGGAACTCTGCGGCGTACCTGCGGCCGTACGCTGGACGAGTGCACGGCGAATACAAAGTTCCTGGTGGCAAGCTGGTGGTGGTTGACGTCCACGTCGAGGATGGGAGGCTCTCGCGGGTATCGCTGTCGGGCGACTTCTTCCTCGAACCGGACGACGCTCTCGACGTCATCACCGAGGCCGTCACCGGTGCGTCCGTGACGGCCGATGCGTCCGGTTTGGGCGCGCTCATTCAAGCGGCACTGACCGCTGACGTCTCGATGGTCGGCTTCACGCCCGAGTCGGTCGGTATTGCGATCCGTCGTGCGCTCGGTCATGCCACGAGTTGGCACGACCACACCTTCGACGTCGTCGAACCGGTCGTCATGGCGCCCGCGATGCACGTCGCGCTCGACGAGGTGCTCCTGCGGGAGGTGGCGGCGGGGACTCGCCCGCCGACCTTGCGCTTCTGGGACTGGGACTCGCCGCTCGTCGTGATCGGCTCGTTCCAGTCGGTCCGCAACGAGGTCGACGAGGAGTCCGCCGCCCGCCACGGCATCGGGATCGTCCGGCGCATATCCGGTGGCGGCGCGATGTTCATGGAGCCGGGCAACTGCATCACTTACTCGCTCGTCGTGCCGACATCGCTGGTGGACGGACTCAGCTTCGAGCGGTCGTACGAGTTCCTCGACCAGTGGGTGATGGGCGCCCTCGCCGACGTCGGCGTCAACGCCCGCTACGTCCCGATCAACGACATCGTCTCCGACCACGGCAAGATCGGCGGCGCCGCGCAGAAGCGCATCGTCGCCGGCGCCGTGCTGCACCACGTCACGATGTCGTACGACATCGACGCCGACAAGATGACCGAGGTCCTGCGGATCGGGCGAGAGAAGATCTCCGACAAGGGAATCACCAGCTCCGGCAAGCGCGTGGACCCGATGCGGTCGCAGACGGGGATGACGCGTGCAGCGATCATCGAGGCGTTCTTAGATCACTTCCGCGGGCGGTACCGGACGCGGGAGGCCGGGTACACGGATACGGAACTGGCGGCCGCGCAGGAGTTGGTCGACGAGAAGTTCAGCAGCCAGGAGTGGACGTACCGGGTGCCGTAGTCCGAACGCTCGACGGTTGCCTGGCCCGCGCGATAATCGTTCGTTTCTGTCGGAGTCTCGTGCCACAGTGCCAGGCATGAGCAATTTCGAACGTATCGACTCATTTCGCGGGTCGAACTTCTTCTTGTCGAACTTCTTTGAGGACGAGTTCACGGTTCCGACCCTCGGGACCGTTCCGTCGTCAGAGCATGCGTTCAACGCATTGAAGACGCGGGATCCGAACGAGCAGGAGTACGTCTTGTCGGCGAGTAGTCCGGGGGAGGCGAAGCGCCGCGGGCGGTCCGTCACGCTTCGGGATGACTGGGATGTCGGTGGGCGTGTTCGCGCAATGCAAGTCGTCCTCCAGTACAAGTTCGGATCCCGACGGATGCGCGAGCTTCTGCTCGGAACCGGCACCGCCGCTCTGGTCGAAGGCAACTCTCACCACGACAACTTCTGGGGTGATTGCCGGTGCGGTGGGCGTAGATGTGCGGCGCCCGGCGTCAATGCCCTCGGAGAACTGCTGATGGCTGAGCGTGCGAAGGACGGTCGCCTGAGATGAGTGGACACGAAAGTGCACTCAATCGTTGCTCGGTGACTGATGCGTGGATACGCGCGTCAATGACGGTGGACATTCGAACTGTCGTGGCCTCAACACGATCACCGCGATCAGGTCGATCGCTGACGCGGGTCGGATCGGGATCGCGAACGTAGGAGGGTAGACCGTTGTCGTCGACGATCGACTGCACCGTGGCTCCGGACTATCCGCACTCGCCAGGGTTCGAGCCGTGACGCCGTCACTCAGGCATGCTGCAGACCGCCTGCTCCGGACCGCTATCGGTGACGGTAACGGTTCCGTCGAGTCGGATGCGACAGTGCTGCGAAGTCGATCCTCTAACAGCGATGTACATGCTCCTCGAACTCTCCGGAGTCACATTGATCGACGTTGAATATCGGCCTACAGCATTTGAGTATGTCAGTGCGTATGTTTGCCATTCTCCGGGTGCGTAGGCGATCTGCACGTTGGGTGTATCGGCCTCGACCGTGAGGAGAGCTTCTGAACCGGGGGCTCGGCAGTGGAACTGGCCGCTGGTGATCGGTGGACTCGGAGCGAGGCGTTGCGGTCGGTCGCGTGCGCAGGGCCGTCTCGGCTACGTCGTCCGCTTGGGTCGGAGTCGACGATTCGTCACCGAACGCGCCTTCGCAAGTGATCATCCAGCGGCCGTTCAATCGAACCCAGTGCTGTGTCTCGGTCTCACCAGCTGACTCTGTGACCACAGTGCCTTTGTCGCCGGACTCGTTCACCGAGATGATCCGACTAGGTGCGGACGGAGTGGCGGGATCATCTTCAGATCCGGCGAACGCTTCGACGAAGGCGTTGATCATCGCTGCGCACGACGGCTCGGCCCAGTACTCGACGAATTTCTTTTGCGCGATCGGCGACGATCCCGCAGCCTCGATGGCATCTCCCTCCTTGTCCATACGTTCTGCCGCGCTGCGCAGCGACTCGGGCTTCGGCGCGAAGATCTGTTGCACGGCCGACTGCGCGGAAGTGTCGGAGCCTCGTTGTCCGAGCATCAGGCCGACGCCGGCGGAGATTGCCAATAGGAGAACCGTTGCGACACCTGCGAGGATCCAGATGAGTCGTCGTGAGGATCGCGCTGGCATCGACGACGTCGGGAAGTCATCGTGAATCGCCCCGGGTTTCGTGGAGGCTCGGTTAGTTGGATCCGACCTCGGTGAGGACCGGATTCTGACGGTAGTGCTTCGTGGGTTGTGATGCCCAGTGGTTGGCCTCGAATTCAGCTGGCGGGACGAGCCCGATCTCGCCGTGAAGCCGTCGGTGGTTGAACCAGTCGACGTATTCAGCGACCGCGATCTCGATGTCACCGACGTTCTTCCAGCCGCCCTTGGGCCGCATGACGGGGTTGCGGATGCACTCAGCCTTGAACAGCGAGTTGAGCGCCTCGGCCATGGCGTTGTCGTAGCTGTCGCCCTTCGACCCGACGGATGCGACGGCGTTGGCCTCGGCGAGCCGCTCGGTGTAGCGAATCGCTCGATACTGGACTCCTCTGTCGCTGTGGTGGATAAGGCCAGTGAGGTCCTGGTCGGCGCGCTGCCGGGCCCACAGCCCCATGTCGAGGGCGTCCAAAGCGAGGTCAGTGCGAAGCGAGGTCGACACCTGCCAGCCGACGATCATCCGGCTGAACACATCTAGGACGAACCCGACGTAGGCCCACCCGGCGTGTGTTCTGACGTAGGTCAGATCGGCCACCCACAGCTGGTTCGGTGCAGTGGCGACGAACTTCCTGTCGACGAGGTCTTCCGGACGTTCGGTCTCGGCGTCGGCGCCGATGGTGGTCTTGCGGGTCTTCTCCCGACCGATGCCACGTAGGCCCTCATCCTTCATCAGTCGCTCGACGGTGCACCTGGCGACCTTGAGGCCCTCGCGGTTGAGCTCGGCGTGAATCTTGCGGGCGCCATAGACGCCGAGGTTGGCCTTGTGAGCATGCCGGATATCGATGACCAGCTCAGCGTCTCGTACCGCACGTGCCGAGGGTGGCCGCTTCTTAGCGGCGTAGTAGGTGCTCGGGGCGATCTGCACGCCGGCGTCCTTCACCACAGCGCAGATCGGCTCGACCCCGAACCGGTCGCGGTGCTGATCGATATAGTCGACCAGCACCGCGGTGGGTACCTCTACTTGATCTTGCGGTCGAGCTCCGCTGCCGCGAAAAACGCCGCAGATGTCTTCAATATCTCGTTCGCCCGACGCAGTTCGCGGACCTCGCGCTCGAGCTCGGCCAGCCGCTGCGCGTCGTCGGTCGTGGTACCCGGCCGAACACCGCCGTCGATCTCGGCCTGACGGACCCAATTCCGAAGCGCTTCGGGATGAACCCCGAGCTGATCGGCGACCCGCTTGATCGCCCCACGAGCGGACTCGGGGTCCTTCCTGGCGTCCATCGCCATCCGCGTCGCCCGCTGCTGGAGCTCAACGCTGTACTTCCCCGGTCCTGCCATGACTCTCATCATCCTTCCCAGGATTGAGAGCCTCCATCAGACCCGGGGCGATTCAGTACGTCCTTCTCAGTTGTGCCAGGTCGCGGAGTCGGGGCCGGGCCAGATATCGGTGAGCCTGTCGACCAGCCACTGTCCGCGGTCGTCGATCGCTGCGGTGTCCCAGCTTTCCTGCTCGGCCAGCCAGGCGTTGAGCAGCAGCCGGCTGTGCCGGTTCAGGGCAGCACGCTTGGTGGCCCAGGGAGCGTTCGACATGGCCGAGTTCAGTGATCCGGCGACGATCGTGAGGTTCCCGAGCCGGTGGACGCGGGCGTCTCGGGCCGTGGTGATCGCCTCGTGGTCCGCGCTGCTCGTATCCGCGTCGACCGGCCAATGCTGGTCCCACTGCTGGGGCATCAGGTGTTCGAGGGAGAGGTCCGAAACCTGTGCCACGACATCGGTCTTGCGCGAGTCCAGGCTCGATTCGACTGCGGAGAACGCCATGATCAGACGCTTGCGGCTGATGTAGTCGTAGACGTCGCGGGTTCGCAGAAAGGTGGAGAACTCGCCGTCACCGGGCCAGCGGGTCGCGTATCCCTCGCCTGCTGCGAGGACGGCGAGGAGTGCGGTGTCGGCGTGGGCCGGGTCCGCCTTGATGGCCGCGATCATCCGGGGCACGATGCGGTTGTAGTTCTGGGTGGTCAACCGCATGAGTGCCCGCCGCGCGAGGAAGGACTCCAGGATGCGGAGCGCACGTCGACGAACATTCAGGGTGATCTCGGGGGTGCGAAACAGGAGCAGGACCACGGGTAACGCAGTTCCTGCTCCCAGCGGTTCGAGTCGCGCGATGAAGTCGCCTTCGACGGTTCCTGTTTGGAAGTCGTCGAAGGACCGCATGACGGCGGCGTCTTTGCAGAGCTCACGGAGCAGTGCCTCGGCGTCGATGCCGGGTTGCAAGATGCTCTGCCGGAACGTTGCGAAGAGTTCGGTGGCGGGGATGACGCGTTCGAGCTTCATCGCGAGCCAGTGCATCAGGAAGTGTTCTCCGACAGGGCGGTTCAAACGCCCCTGCCGGCGAACGGCACGCCAGTAGTCGTCCTCCAGGGCGGGCTTCCACAGGTTGTCGTACAGGTCGTCGGTGTCGCGGTGTTGACGCGACGCCTCCCGGAAGACGGCGTTCTTCACCAGGTCGAGGGCGAGGAGCGGCGTGCCGCGAGCATTGAGTGTCTCGAAGATGACCTGGGCGTTGTCGTTGGGCTCCAACGTGATCGAGACGACCTTGAGGAGGTCGCTTAAGGTGATCCGAAGACGTTCTGCGCGGTCGAACAGCGCGCCGTCCTCGGACGGAGTGTCGTCGTCAGCGCCGGCCAGGTACTCGGCAACCCGGTTGACGAAGTAGTCGTACGCCTCGTCGATCCGATTGTTCGGATCGTCCTCGCGGTCGTCGGTGGGGCCCGCTGGCGCCATGACCGCGGCGAACGAGTCGCGATTGGCGTTGGTCGGCCAGACCTTGAAGCGTTCGATCCCCTTGGACTTGCGCTCGTTGTTGGAGATCAGGTCGCGCAGGAGGGCGGCGTCGTCGTCGGCACCGGCATTGCTCATCGCATTGGCCGTGGCAGCGATGAGCAGCTGCATGGTGGTCAGTCGCTGCTGTCCGTCGATCACCGTGTACTGCGGGATCTTTCCCGGTGCCGTCGGTTCCTGGTCGAGGACGATCGCACCGAGGAAGTGGGTGGGGAAAGACGCGTCGCCGGACTCCTGGTGCGCGAGGAGCGCGCTCACGTCATCCCACAGCGGTGCCAGCTGCTCGTCTTCAGTCCACACGTACGGGCGCTGGTAGAGCGGGACGATGTAGCGGACGTCGCGCTCGAACAACTGTTGAACGGTGTGGGTTTCGGGCTTCACTGGCTCAGGCCTCCGTATCGTGTGGTGCTTCAGGTGAGTTTGCAGGACGCGACACCACGAACTCTCGGTTCGGACACGTTGGTCGCGGGCTTCCGGAGCGATTGACGGAGCCGGTGCCGGCGGTGACGAGCTCCAGCTGTGGACGCTGGTGGAACGTGCTGGAGAGGCGTTCGAACGCGGCGGCCTGGTGGCCGTAGGGGGTGAATCCCGTTGGCCACCAGTCCAGGTGCATCCTCCAGTTCCCACCCGCCGGGGCGAACGGCAGGCGAAGGCGCACGTAGCGGTCTTTGAACATGCCGATGTCGGGGTGTCCAACGAAGTCCGACAGGACGCCCTGGGCGTCGGGGTCGGTGAGGGCGAACGTGGTCGCGAGGTAGTCGGTCAGGCCTTCTCGGATGTGGTTGGCCTGGATTGTTGGAAGTAGGACCCCCACAGCTGTTGCCGCCCTTCTCTACGATGTCCCGCAAGTCGAGCATGCCCTATAGGAAGTGTCCGTCCGGCATTGGGATCAGCCACAGTTCCGGGACAGGTGCCAACTCAGACATTATTATTGACGACGAACGCTGCTCCACTTGTTGGCCCTCTGAACGAGCGCGTTCCGCATGACGGTCTCGTCAACGGCTAGATAGCGCTGGGTAGTTGCCAGCGAAGCGTGTCCGAGGATTACCTGTACGAGCCGCACGTCGTGAGTCTCGTTGTGGAGCTCAGTTGCGCACAGGTGGCGGAGCTGATGCATGGTTGTTCCGTCTCCGAGTGCGCGTGAGACAAGAGTCCCGACCCAGTGCGCTGAAAGGTGGCTGCCTGACGGGCCCGGAAAGAGGAACCCTTTATCCGCGCTCCGGAGTGCGGACGCCAGATCATCGGGCACAGGCAGGACCCGTTGCCTCATGCCTTTGCCGTGGACGATGAGCGACCACCCGTTCGCGCCGTCAGTTACGACAAGGACTCCGAATCACATTGGCTGTCGGTTCTGTATGCCTTGCTCGAGGGGGCATCGGAAGCTCTTGAGATCAGTAGGGATGACATCGACGGCACTCTCTCGTGGAGCAAAGACGGCAAACGCAGCATCGTTTTGTTCGATACGGTGCCCGGGGGAGCGGGCGCGTCGAAGAAGATCGCCGAGAACCTGCAGCGGGTCGTCAGGTTCGCGGTGGATCGCGTGAGTCGGTGCGACTGTGGTGAGGAGACATCGTGTTACGGCTGTCTGCGGTCGTACCGCAACGACCGGCATCACGATCGTCTTTCGCGCGCCGGAGCTCTGGCGATATTCAACGAGCTGAGGATTGAAGGCGTCCGAGACGCGGTTGACGGACCGTGGGGACAGACTCTCACGCACACGTCGAGTTCCGTGATTGAGCTGTTTGCTGAGCTTGCCACGCTTGGCGTCGCCAAGCCTCAGATCGGAATCGACATCGGTGAGTACTACTGGCCTGCCGAGGCCTTGTGGACGGAGTCGCGGGTCGTCCTCGTCGAGGGTGAAGATGATGATCGTGACGCGGCGTTGGCCGCCGACGGATACAAGGTGTATCGCGTGGCGGATACCGTCGCCGACCAATTAGCCGAAGCGGTTGGAAACACGGTCTGATCGCACGGCATCGGCCGGGCACGATGAGTGACAACGGGCGAGCCACGTGATGCCTTTGCTGTACTTGGACTTCGTGGCCAGACATTCGTGGCCTTCTTCCGGAAGATGGTATCGCTTCCGGAAGAAGGCCACGAGGGGACGAGTACTACCCCTTCAACCGATCCAGCGCCGCACTCAACCGCTCGACCGTCCCGTCCACGTCTGTCAGCTTGTCGACGCCGAACAGTCCGATGCGAAGCGACGAGTAGTTCTCGCCCTCGCCGCACTGCAGCGGGACGCCGGCGGCGATCTGCAGACCGACCTCCTTGAACGCGGCGCCGGTCTTGCGGGTGGCGTCGTCGGTGAAGGCGACGACGACGGTCGCGGCGTCGAAGCCTTCGGCGGCGACAGACGGCATGCCGTTCGCGGCGAGCAGCTTGCGAACCCGGCTGCCCAGGTCGAGCTGACGGCTGCGCAGTTCCTCAGCGCCGAGGTCGACGGTCTCGCGCATGAGCTCGACGTTGTGCGCGAGCGAATCGGTCGGCATCGTCGCGTGGTACGGGGCCTGGCCGTCGACGTACGAGTCACTGATCGAGAGCCACTTGCGCAAGTCCATCGCGAAGCTGGTGGACGTCGAATTGAGGACGGCGTCGCGGCCGCGTTCGCGCAGCATGACGTAGCCGGCACACGGGGTGCCGCTCCAGCCCTTCTGCGGCGCGGTGAGGAGGACGTCGACGTCGATGGTGGCCATGTCGACCCACAGCGCACCGGAGGCGACGCAGTCGAGGACGAACAGTCCGCCCACCTCGTGAACCGCCGCGGCGAGAGTCGTCAGGTAGTCGTCGGGCAGCAGAATGCCGGACGCGGTCTCCACGTGGGGAGCGAAGACCACCTCGGGGCGCTGTTCGCGCACCGCGGCCACCACTTCGTCGATCGGCGCCGGAGCCCACGCGGCTTGGTGGGCGTCGCTGACCGGACGCGCCTGGCACACCGTGACCTGATCGGTGATGCCACCGGTCTCAAGGATCTGCGACCACCGGTACGAGAACAGGCCGTTGCGCACGACGAGCACGCGGCGCCCGGTCGCGAGCTGACGCGCCACCGCCTCCATGCCATAGGTGCCGCCGCCGGGAACGACAGCGACGCTGCCAGCGTGGTAGGTGGTGCGCAGGATGCCGAGGAGATCCTGCATGACGCCGATGAACCGCTTGGACATGTGGTTCAGGGAACGGTCGGTGAACACGACCGAGTACTCGAGCAGGCCGTCTGGATCGATGTCGTCATGAGGAAGAGTCACCTGACCAGGTTCTCATGACGTGGTCGGTTCGGTGTGCCGGGCCTGCGGATACAGTGACGCGGCCGACACCGACACTCGTGCCGCCCGCAGAGAAGTGGGGCGAACACGCTATCCGCAGGCTCTGACACCGCTCGGCAATCCGAGGGCGGCTGCGGCGGAGCCGAACCGGACGTTCGTGACCGGTGTCGGTCGCGACGCGAGCACGACGGCGAACATCGTGCCGGAGCAAATCGGCTGCAGTTCGCGGCGCGCGACGGCCTCGGCAAGCGCGGCGTCCGACCAACCGGCCGCCTTGACCCGCGCACGGTGAACGAGCCCGTGCTCATCCACCGGCAGTCCCCAGGTTCCGACCATGGCACGTGCTCCTTCGATCGCGGTTTGCTCATGGTCGGCCGTGATCGGTGGAGGACGCGAACCGCTGATCCACAGCGTCCGGCATATAGAGCTAGAAGTGAGTCCCGCGCACGGAGCTCAAGCGCCGCAACGCGCGCACGTCGAAGAGCTCCCGGATGAATGCGGAACGGGCGGCGGTGTCCGAATAGTCGGCGGGAACCGGAGGCAGCGGGGTCGGGACGCCGGTGACCTCGTTGAACGCCAGCAACAGGGCCGCATGAATCAGGTGAGCCCTGGCCGAGGGCGGAGACTCGGCGATCCATGTCGGATCCGCGGTACCCGAGCGGCGGTACGCGAACGCCACCACCGTCGGTCCCCAGGCGCACTGGATGTCGTGTTCGCGCCGGTCGACGGTGACCGATGCGGCGAGTGCGGCACCGTCGTCGTGCGGGTGCATCTCTCGGAAGATCGATCGCATCCAGACTTCAGTGCGGGAATGCAGCAGATCCAGATCGACCAGATCAGCGACGGGTTCCGTCTCCAGCAACTCGCATTCGCCGAAGTGCGTCGGCAATCCCCAGATCTCGGGAGCGTCGCGGGTCAGGAGTCGGCCGACGGTCTCGAGGACGCGCGGTGTGTCCCTCGTGGGAAGACAACCGCGCAAGACCATCGCGAACACCGTCATCAACTGGCTGACCGACCATGGATTCGCCGGCTGGCGCCGGTACGTGTCCAGAAGCCAGATGACGGCCTCGGCGTACTCGCCGGCCTCGTGCATCCACTCCGCGAACCGGTTGAGCCGGCGAAGCCTGGCGTTCCGCGTCTCCCCGAAGGCGGCTTCGAGGAGATCGCGTGACAGGCGGTACAGCGGATCGGCGTCGTCGACGGGATTGCGCGGCACCTCGACTGCGTCGGAGACCGCGAAGAGCAGTAACGACGGTTCTCGGTCGTGCGCACGACGGACCGCGACGAGACGGACACCGTCGACCACGTCCGAAGAGGCCTGCCGCGTGCCGTTCCGGGCCGCGGCCTGCTGACCGGGTCTGGAGCGATCGATGAAGAGCCGGGCCGGTGGCTCGACCTCCGGAACGAGCAGAGTACAGCCGGGGACAGTGCTGGCGGGGGAGTGATCCGGGCGTGGAGCTGCGACGATCCGAGCACACTGCTCGATGAACGCAGGGTCGCCGACGAGACTCCGCACCACGCCGGGTACGACGAAGCCGTCAGTCAGGAGGTCGGGAACCGCGCGCGGCTGCGGGCCGGTGTGGACGAGGGTTGGAAACTCGTCGCGGGATGCCATGTGCGCGAGCAGGTCGTAGACCGACACCCTGCCGTCGGGCCGACCTACCGACTCCCACCAGGCGACGACATGTCGTGGATGGACGCCGGCGTCCCAGAGAATCTCGATGCCGTCGGTCTCGAGGAGGATGCGCGCGGCGGACTCGGTCAACTCCGGCGACGGCGCACTATCGCCGACCTGGAGACGAATGGATTGGACGAGCCCCAGGACGGTCGGACCGTAGGTCGAGGCATGGTGACGGACTTCCGCGGCGAGTGCGATCGGAGACTCGGACGGGCATCGGGCCGGTAACGCTGTCCTTCTGTCCTGGCGGTCGAACACCATACGGGCTCTATCGACCGCCCTTGCGATCGACAGGCACGAGTGTCGCTGACCACCCAATGCCGCGGCGATCCGATCCGCCTCCAGATCGTGCGGAGTGCGGACGGTCCAGTCGCGCTCGATCACGATGTCGTGTCGACGTTCAGCCCATCCCGTGCAGCGGACACTCACCGTGCACGGCTCCGGAAGCCCGTCGAGATCGCCAGGGAACGTCTCGGTCATGATCAATTCCACTCGTCCGGAAGCTGTCGTCGCCAGACCTCGAGCGCGAGTTCGGCGACGGTCGGGCCGCCGCCGAGTGTGTCGAGCAGGCCGAGGCGGCTCGCGACGATGAGGAGCGCAAGCCGGTCCGATCGGATCGACCACGGCGCAGACGACAGTGCGGCCTGGAGACGCCAGCGGGCGCCTTCGGCAGCGCCGCAGCACGTTTCGACGGTGAGGCCGAGGGCGGACGCGTCGAGGAGTGCGGCGGTTCTGCGAATCATCTCGGTGCCCAGTCGACTCAAGCTCTGGTCGAGCAGGCTGGGGCCGATGGTCCGTCCGCCGGTGAACAGGGAGTACTCCGACGACATTCCGCTGTTCACGACGGCGACCGGAACCGGCTCGGCGTCGACCGCGGTGCGTTCGAGGATACCGACCAGACGATTGTCGGCAGTCGCGCAGGTGAGCGTCGTGTCGCCGACGCGGTGCGTCCTCGTGGCGGATGCCGTGGCGAGTGCGGCACGCGCGCGCAGGACCGCGGCCTCGGACAGGTCAGCAGTGCGGGGTCGTTCGGCACGGAGTCGATCGGTGATCGACTGCTCGTGCATGAAGGAATCGATGAGGGTCGTCGCGTCGTCCTCGGCCGGTCGTGGCAGCACGCCGCGTTGAGCCAGCCCCGCGAGCACCGCTGCGACCAACGGTCGGTGTTGTCTCGCACTGCGCGGGGAGCGCAGATAGGAGGCGGCCGCCGCGACGGTGGCGAACGGGTCGGGTCCACCGGCCATCGTTCGCACGCGCGAGTACAGCGCGGGACGCGGGTTGACCATCGCGACCACCGCGTCATCGTCGATCCGGGCATCGGTGCCGTTCCAGACGATCGGCAGCGGCACGTCGCCCGAACGGTAGGCGGCGATCCGGCGGGCCTGCCGGAGAATCGTCGGCAGGTCGTCGCAGGCCGGACGCCCGGCGCCGAGTGCCACGGCGACGAGGTCCGCCGGATCGTGGTGGTTGTCGAATGACCAGTCCGGCTCGATCGTGACCGGATGCGATGCGGTGCCGTCGATGGTGCAGGGGAACTCGACCGTGCAGGCCCGCGGGAGACGGAAGTCGTCGGCGTCGTCACTCATCGCCGACGCATTCGACGCGGACGATCCAGTCGGGAGTCGTCGGAAGACTGTGGTGATCGGGGCCGATGAGCGCTGCGAGGACGGTCATCCCCGGAACTGGTGCCGCAGGCCAAGGGGTGTAGCCGTCGGTGAACACGACGACGAGTTCAGGACGTGGACGCTGCATCGCCGCCGCGGCGATCCCGACTGTCATATCGGTGCCGCCACCGCCGAGCAGGTCGACGTCCACTGCGCGCCGGACACGCGACATCTCGTAGGCGGCGGTGTCGACCGTGAATACCTGGAGCCCGTTCTCGCCCATCTGAAGCGTCTCGAGGATGCGGTCGAGCTCAACGAGGGCCCGTCCGAGCATCCGGTGGTCCATGCTTCCGGAGGTGTCGACGACGACGGCGACCTGGGGTACGGGACGCTGTTGGCTCGGCAGCACGACGCCGGGTGTGGACGACGAGCGCCGCGATGGTCGCCGATAGGTGTAGTCGCCGCGACCGGCGACGGTCGTGACTGACCGCCGGACTGTCCCGGCGAGCACTTGCTGCCACGGAACACGCGGCGTCGCAATGCTATCGGCCCACCGTTGCAAGGCACCCGAACATCGCGTCCCGGGATGGGCGCCACCGACACCGAGTGCGACGTCATGCCGCACCGCCATTGCCTCGAGACGGCTGAGGACCGGCAGTTCGGCGCTGACGGCGGGCTCGTAGTTCCGCGGAATGCCGTCCGCGCCGCTGCCGCAGTCCGTGTGATCGCGATCGGCGTTGCCGTCGGCCGAACCGTCGCACCGCTCGTCGCCGAGGAGACCGGCGAACAGTTCCTCGGCCGACGGACAGTGGCCATCGTCGCTCGTCAGCGGTTCGGGCAGGTGGTCGGGGGCGAGACCGGAGGAGGCTGTCAGATCCTGGATCGCCATGTCAGCGGCGAGATGCCAGCGCTCGGCCGACTCATCAGTGACGCCGCACGCACGGGCCCGCTCCGCATGATTGTTCAGCAGGTGCCACAGCACGTGCGCCAGTTCGCGACCGATGGTCGGCACGTCGGTCGTCGCCAGCCAATCCGGGTTCACGTACAGCCGCCATCCCTCGTCGACGGACAGACTGGGCACCGCGTCGGTGTGGACCGTGCACAGGCTGAACAGAGCGCGGGACAGATAGGCCTGGCCGCGGGGAGCGTCCGATGAAGACGATCGATCCGGCGGTGCGCTGATGATCCAGAGTCGCGCAGCGGTGAGGCTGCTGAGGTCGACCGTCATCGCAGCAGCCCGGCGGCCTGGAGCGCTGGTGCGAATACGGAGATCGACGACGGGACCGGGGCGCCCGGCGGTCTCCGATCCGGTGCCACCAGAGTGCGGACGGCGGGGATCGCGGCATCGAGGCCGGACTCGTCCGCCGCCTGGCAGCACAGCTTCATGGCCGCAGTCCACCGGTCGGAGGTGTTCCGGGTGTCGAGCGCGGCGACCAATGACTGCAGGACCACATAGACCCGATCGGGCCTCCACTGCGAGAAGCTGACGTCCACCGCACCGTCCAAGAGGTCTTCCGGGTCTGGCAGGTCGAGGTTGGCCCGCCACGACAGGTACTCGTGCGCGGTGGCATCGCCGATGGCGCCCGCGACGAGCAGTGCTGTCACCTCATCGGGCAGTTGCAGTGCCGCAGCCAGGGCCGACAGTCGGCCCGCGAACTCCCACGTCCGAGGGGTGGGGAACGCCCGCGACCGTGTTGCGTGATCCTGTGGAATCACGCTCAGCTGATTGGGGCGAGCACGGAGAAAACCGGCGATCTGGGCCATCTCCAACGCGATGACCGTCCGGTGGTCGGCCGGTAGCTCCCACGTCGGCAGAGGCGGCCAGTTCCCGGCGACCGCGCCGCCGGCGAAGATGTCGACCGTCATTGCGTAGTCGAGATGGACGAACCGCGACGAGGTCGGGGCGGCGAGATCCCACCCGGCGGCGGACACGTCGATCGGATTCGCCGCTGCGACGAACGCGACGGTGTCCGGAAGCTGCAGAGTGCCGACCTGTCCGTGGGTGAGCACCCGGAGCGCGGCTGCCTGCAGTGACGGTGGCGCAGTAGTGAACTCGTCGAAGAAGCAGATGGAAGGACCGTCGCGATCAGCGAGTCGCTGCGCCCAGGCCGGTGGTGCCAGCACCACGGATCCGTCCGGTCCGACCACTGGCAGTCCCGCGAGATCCGACGGTTCGCTCTGGCTGAGGATCACCGTCTCCACGTGCCAGCCGTCCGCGGCGGCAGACTCGATCATGGACGTCTTGCCTTCGCCGGGGTTACCCCACAAGATCACCGGGATCCGCACGGACACGCAGAGTCCGAGTGCGGCCAGGGTGTGGTGGTAGTCGTTCATTTGGGTTCCCCTCACACGAGTTGAGCGCTGCCGCGAGACTCGGCGGGCTGCGCCTCGCGACTGTCTGTCATGGTTCGCACGGTACGACGAGGGTCTGACAGGTCGGGTACCGAAAGCCTGCTGACAGACAGTGACAGGTGTCGACCGAACGGCCGAAAGTGTGAGGCATCGGCTAGGGCGTGTCTGACAAAGATCTGTGTGTAGTGACCAAGCAGTGGCGCGGCATCGCCACTCGCTACGACAAGCACGCCGTCAACTATCGAGCAGCGGTCGTCCTCAATGCCGTGATCGCCTGGCCCCGCACATTGTCAGACACGACCTAGGTTCTGTTACGAAAGTGGCTGGTGTGGCGTCGGCGTGTCCGCGAGCATGACGGGAGGCCTCCGCGCTAACGCAGTTGGTGTCTAATCATCAACGCTCGCAGGGAGGCCTCCCATGGCCACCGTATCGGCATCAGCGCGCCATGACCTGACCGACAGGCAGTGGACGGTTCTCGAGCCGCACCTTCCCACCCCGCCCAGACGCGGTCGACCCCGCCAGTATTGTCTGCGAGCGCTGATCGACGGGGTCCGCTACCGAACTCGCATCGGCTGTCCGTGGCGCGACGTTCCAGACCGTTACGGCCCGTGGTGGCGGGTGTACGCCTTGTTCACTCAATGGCAGGTCGCCGGAATCTGGGCACGAATCGATGCCGAACTACGCGCCAATGCTGCCGCCTCAGATCGACTGTCGTGGCAGGTCAGCGTTGATTCGATGACGTCCAGAGCTCATGCGCACGCCGCAGGCGCTCGCGCCGACAGCCTCGAGAAGGTGCCCGACGAACCGTCCGATCACGCGCTCGGACGATCCCGCGGCGGCTGGTCGACAAAGACCCATGTCGCGATTGATCAGCACCGCGGAGTGCTCTCCTTCCTCCTGACCGCCGGCCAGTGCGGCGACAGCCCCGAGATGATTCCCGTCCTGGAAGGAATCCGAGTCTGCCGCGCCGGTCCCGGCCGACCACGGTCTCGCCCCGACCGGGTCCTCGCGGACAAGGCCTACTCATCGAAGGCCAACCGGACCTGGCTGCGAACCCACCACATCAAGGCCACGATCGCTCAACCGTCCGACCAACACCGACACCGCAAACGACGAGGATCGGTCGGCGGACGCCCACCCGCGTTCGACTCCGAGCGATACAAGGACCGCCATGCCGTCGAATATGGCATCAACCAGCTAAAACAACACCGAGCCTGCGCAACCCGCTACGACAAACTCGCCGTCCGCTTCGCCGCCACCATCGAAATCGCAAGCATCAATCACTGGCTCAGACGACTTTCGTAACAGAACCTAGGTCGCCCTGCCGTTGGCTAACCACCGCCCGGTCATGAGATTGGCGGGACCGGATCGCAGGGGTGCGGCAGCGCCGCGCAGATGCGTGCCCCGATCACTTCGCCGATCGCCCGGCCCAGCCGCTCGACCGACTCCGGGTTGACCGCGAAGTGTCCGTCGAGCAGGACGTCATTGCGGATCGCCACCGTGACTGCCTGGACACGCTGGTCGTTTCCATACTGTGCCTGGGGCACGTATCGCCGCGGCTGCGGTACGTCGGGTCCGGCGGAGGCCAACTCGCCGAATGCGGTGACCGCCGCATCGAGAAGCGCTGTCGGAGTGTGCGAAAAGTCGATGCCGCGACAGACCTCGGGGTGTGTCTGCTGCTGATCCTCGAGCGGAGTCGACTCGTTCGGGTACGAACAAATGTCGACGATCACGGCGCAGCCGGTCGCGGTCAACCGCTCTTCGATCAGATCGGTCACCAGCCAGGCGTAGGGCTGGATGTGGTCGATCGGGTCTGCATCACCGGGCAGGCGTGCGGCTTCTGGTAGCGGAGAGAGGTCGTTCACGATCAGGTGCGGGCGAACCGCAGCGTGCGTCCGCGCGCACTTGGCCACCGATTCGGTTGCGGCGTCCAGGGACTCGAGTGGGATCGACGGTGCGATGGAGTGCGGCCGTGCGAGCTGAGCACGGCGGGCGACATGAAGCAGGACCGGCGAGTCGGGGTTTCCGTTGAGAATCGTTGCGCGAGGGGGCATGTTGGTCCTTCACACGTAGTGGCGCCGACGAACGGCACGTCCCCGCCCATGCGGCAACGTGACAGACAAGCACGGGCCTACGACAATCCGGATCCTCGATCTACACATGGCGGTCCGCTCAGGGTTGGCGGAAGTTCTCGCGATCATTCATGTCAGACCCTCCGGATAACATCGAATGCAAGTTCGATTCGAACGGAGGGGGATCAATGAACATCAAGGTCAGAGGTGATTCGGGATCCGCGTCGGCGGTCTCGTCGGTGGTGGTCGACGAGAGTGCGATCGTGATTCGGATCGGTCGTCCGGGAGGTACGGGAGAGTCGGCGGACTGCACCTCGCGGGCCGATCGTTCTGCTCTGCTCGGGTTCGCGGCGCGAGCGGACTGCTATCAGGGGCTGGTGTTGTGGCACCGCTACGAAGCGGTGTACGCACTGCTGCTAGCGAAGCAGGCCGAGTCCGATGGCCCGGCCGGCGGTGTCGAGTCGGGTGCCGACGTGTACACACGGCTCTACGATCCGCTGTGCCAGGTCGCGGCGTCGTATGCGACGGCGGCAGGCGTGCGGCAGTGCACGGCTGAGCATTTCGTGGAGGCCGCGGTGGCGTGCATGGAGCGGATTCCGGCGGTGGGCCGGTTGATGCGTGACGGGCTGATCTGCCCGGCGTGGTTTCGTCGGGTGGTCGAGCAGACGGCGCTGGTCGACGATGCGGATCTGCTGGCGTTCATCGACGCCGAGATCGCGCACACGCTGTCCGTGGTGGGCAAGCTGTCGGCTGGCCGGGTGGAGGCTCTGGTGAGTTCGATTGTGGCTGAACATGATCCGGATGCGGTGACGCTGACCCGCGAGCAGGTGAAGCTCGCCAAGCAGGTGCGGGTGAACCCGCTCGGCGAGGGCGTGTCCGAGGTGATCGTGACGGCCTCGACCGAGGACGCGATGGTCGTGAAAGACGTGCTGGACGCGGTGATCGCCGGAGTGTGCTCGCACGATCCGCGGACTCGCGGTGAGCGTCGGTCGGCGGCAGCCGTCGCGCGTCTGGCGGGGACCGACTTCGTGTGCGAGTGCGGTCGGGACGATTGCACCGCCGAATTGTCGACGGAGGCGATTGCGTCGCGGTGCGCACGGGTGGTGCTGCACGTTGTGGTTCGCAAGGAGACTCTCGGAGGGGAGTCCGACACCCCGGCCCATCTGGACGGCTACGGCCCGATCTCGGCCGAGCACGTGCGGGAGCTGGCGGCTCGACCGGACGCGGTTCGGCGAGAGGTGGATCTCGGCGAGCTCGTCGATCACCAGGCGCAGCGAGGCAACGCCTATCGTCCGACGGCGGCGGTGGACGCGGCGGTGCGGGGTCTGTTCGGTACCTGCTCGTGGCCGGGATGCGAGAGGGCGGCGTGGAAGTCGGATCTGGATCACGTGTGCGAGTTCAACCACACCGATCCGAGTGCCGGCGGCCCGACGTGCGTGTGCAACCTGAATCCGAAGTGCCGCTTCCATCATGGTCTGAAGACCTTCGTCGGCGGATGGGTCGACGATCAGGTCGTGGACGCGAACGGTGTGATCTGGACAGAGGTCACCACGCCGGAGGGGTTCACGGTACGTCAGCGGGCGTTGAACATGCGGCTCCTGCCGGAGCTCGGCCACCTCACTTGCAGACACCCGGCGCCGACACGCCCAGGATCCGGACACGCCGGTGTTGCACCGGAACGACCGCGTACGCGAGTGGAGGCCAAGCATCAGTACCGGATGCGGCGGCGGGCGGCGAATCGTCGAGCTCGTGAGGTCGTGGAGGCTGTGGTGCCGACGGGGGCTTCGGTGACGGAGTGCGGGACGGTGTGGGGGACGGAGTGGGGTGAGCCCCAGTTCTGAGGGTGCGAGAACGCCGGCCGCGCCACCGAGCGGGCGGATGAACCGGTGTGTCATCGCGTTCGAGCTGATTGAGAATGCCGATCGTGGCGCCGGTCAGATCTGGGTGAGGGCACCGAGATGGCGGTCGACCGCCTCGATCGCGCCGGCCGCCGACAGCCCCCGCGGATCGCTCAACAGATTCAGCAGGAGTCCGTCGATCAGAGCGACGGTGGTCCAGGCGGCTTGATCGGCGTCGAAGACCGTCACGTCCTGGCCGCGTCGCTGCGCGAGCCGGAAGGCGTCGGCGCAGAGCCGATGCTGTTCGGTGATGAGGTCGTGGCGGATGGCAGCGAGGGTCGGCTCCACCACCGCTCGCGTGCTGAACGCGAGGTACACCGCCGCTTCGCGGCGGCGCACGTCGTCGAGGGGGAGGAACTCGAGGAGGGCGCGTCGCAACACGGCACCGACCGGCCCGTCGTACTCGATCGCGTCGACCCGGGCGGCGATCCGCCGGTTCACTTCGTCGAAGGCCATCGTCAGCATCTGTTCTTTGGAGTGGCAGTAGTACTGCACGGTGCCGATCGACACCGCGGCGGCGGAGGCGACTTCCCGCACGGTGACGCCCTCGGCGCCGCGTTCGGCGGCCAGCCGCAGCAGGGTGTCGAGGATGCGGTCGCGGACGGAGGCGTCGGACATGAGAACAGTGTAGCCGAGTATCTATACACTCGTATGATACGAGCGTATGATTCTAGTATGGCTGGCACGCGAGACCTGGTCCTCGACCGCCGCTCCGCATCACGGCGGAGGCGACGGCCCGGTCGCGCCGTCTGGCTCGCGGCTGCCGGATGGTTGGTGATCAACGCGGTGCTGATCGCGGTGGCCGGACGGCATCTGCCGCTGCACGCGAGCGAACTCGCCGAACCGCCCACCGCCCAGAAGGTGATCGGCACCGACCTGATGTATCTCGAGGTCTTCGCGCTGATGGTCGTCGTGCATCTGCTCACGCGCCATCGGAGGGTGCCCGACATCGCGACGCGGGCACCCGAGCGGACCAGGGCGCGCGCCGAGGTGGCCGCGACGCTCGGCTACGGCGTCGCGGGCATGGTCGGCGGCTTCCTGCTCGGGCGCGCCTTCGGCTGGCACGCCTTCAGCTTCCACCTCGACGGCATGGTGATCCGCACCGACCAGCCCGTGACGATTCCGGAGACGCTGAGCTGGGCGTTGTACAACCTCATCGTGTTCGCCGTGGTGCCGCTGATCGTCTTCCGGCGGCGGTACACCTCCGAGCAACTGAGTCTGACGTCGTCCGACCGCCGTGCCGACCTCCTGCTGATCGTCGTGGTCCTGCTCATCGAGTCGGCCGTGCAGTTGGCGGTGGCGGGATCGTCGTCGATCCTCGGACTGCCCGCGCATCAGGCACTGCTGGGCGCCCCGCTGACCCTCGTGCTGGGGTTGGCGGGCACAGCTCTGCCGACGATGGTCTTCATCTACTGCATCCTGACGCCGCGGTACCTGAAGCTGACCGGGTCGGTGCCCGCGACGGTGGTGCTCGGCGGTCTGACGTATGCGACCCTGCACTTCTTCGACGGATGGACCAACTTCGCCTCGCCGTCGGACGCACTCGTCTCAGTGCTGTACCTGTTCCTCTTCTACACCGGTCCGGGGATGTTCAAGACCTTCATCACCATCCGCAGCGCCAACGCGTGGACGCATCTGTGGGCCTACCACGCCATTGCACCGCACACCCTGCTCGATACGCCGATGTTCGTGAAGATCTTCGGGATCAGATGAGTTCGCGCTCGCGGCGATCGTTGCCGGTGGTACGGCAAGATGAACCCATGGACACTCGGCCGCCCCGGACAGCACCCGACGCCGGCCCGACCGGTCATCTCACGCTCGCCGGCGGGCCGGACGCCGTCGCGACGCTCGATGTGAAGCGCTCGAAGTTCCTCGCCGTGGTGCGCCGCGTGGACTCCGAAGCCGCGGCCCGCGAACTGATCGCCGAGCAGAGGCGCGCTCACCGCGACGCGCGGCACCACTGCTCGGCATTCGTGCTGGGAGCCAGAGGCGAGACGACCCGCACCAACGACGACGGCGAGCCGTCGGGCACCGCCGGCGGCCCGATGCTCGACGTGCTGGTGGGAGCCGGACTCAGCGATGTCTGCGCGGTGGTGGTGCGCTGGTTCGGCGGAACCCTCCTCGGCGCCGGCGGGCTCGTCCGCGCGTACGGCGACGCGGTGTCGCTGGCATTGCAGACGGCACCGCTGGTGCGCCGGGAGCCGCGCTCGCTGTGGCGGATCCGGCTGGCACACGCGGACGCGGGACGTGTCGAGGGGCTGCTCCGCTCGAAGGGCGCGCAGGTGATCGACACCGAGTACGGCGCCGACGTGACCCTGGTGGTCGCGGCCGAGGCCGACGACGTCGAGGCGGTGGTCGCGGCGGCGACCTCGGGTGCGGGGACGGCCGAGCCGGCGGGCCGGACATGGGTGGACGTGCCAGTTCCAGACGCCCAAACCCGCTGACGACCGAGCCGGAACTGATAGACAGGGGAGAGGCACCCCAATCGATAGGAGCGAGTCATGGGCGACAATGTCTACCGCGTGATCGAGGTCGTGGGTTCGTCGACCACCGGCACCGACGACGCCATCCGCAATGCGATCAGCCGGGCGGGTGAGACCGTCAAGAACCTCGACTGGTTCGAGGTGGTGTCGACCCGCGGCCACATCGAGGACGGCGCCATCGCGCACTTCCAGGTCACCGTCAAGATCGGGTTCGCACTGGAACCGCGCGATACCTGAGCAGGCTCCCGACTCAGGCCTCGTGCACCAACTCCCGCACCGCACGCTTCTCGCGGTACTGCTCGATGGTGAGGCACTGGAGCTGTGAGTAGCTGCCGCCGCGGTTCTCCACGTATCCGACCGCGGAGACGAAGGGTTCGATCGTGTAGATCTTCGTCAGCGGCGTGACGATCAGCAACTGCAGGCCGAGGCGCGCGAACAGCGACAGCGCGTAACGGGCCGAATCGTCCGAGCCCCGGCCGAAGGCCTCGTCGATCACCACGAAACGGAAATCGCGCGAGCGGGTGGCTCCCCACTTGAGGTCGAACTGATAGGCGAGCGATGCGGCCAGGATCGTGTACGCGAGCTTCTCCTTCTGGCCGCCGGACTTGCCGTCGGAGTCGGTGTAGTTCTCGTACTCCCCGTCGCCGTCGAGGTATCGCTCCGACGCCGCGAAGGTGACCCAGTTGCGCACGTCCGTGACCTGCTCGGTCCACTTGCGATCGAGGTCGGTGAAACCCTCGCGGCCGCGGAAGCGCTCCACCAGAGCCTTGACGAGGAGGAACTTCTCCTCGGCGTACTGATCGTCGCCGCCGGAATCGAAGGAACCGTCACTGCACTTGCGCAGATCGGCGCGGAACTCCCGAATGTCTTGCGCGGCCGTCGGATTCACGTCGAGCCGGATGTAGCGTCCCGGGTTGTACTCGATCCCGGCCAGCGACTCGTTGATCGTGTCGATCTTCGAGTGGATCTGGTGGACTTCTTTGTTGAGCTTGGCGGCGAAGATCGCGATGTCGCGGATCGCATTGGTGTTCAGATAGTTCTTGAACTCCGATTCGAAGCGGGGGAGATCGTCCTCCGCCAGCCGACGATGCAACTCGCGGTACTCGTCGGCCGATGCGATGTCCGCGTCGAACTCCGTGGTGAGAACCGGATGGTTGCGGTTGAACTCCGACATCCGGTTCACCACACGCGTCTCGTACGTTCCCGCACGGCTCGTGTGCTGCTCGGATTCGTCCGTGAGCTTCTCGGTCAGCGACGCCTCCAACTCTGCGCATTCGGCGACGGTGAGCACTTGGTCGGCACCGCCGTCGACCTTGGCTCGGTAGGCCTGGACCGCCTCGGCGATCGCTTCGAAGTAGGCTTCGGCCTCGGCGAACTCCGGTTCGGCGAGCACCGCCTGCGCCGCATTGCGCGCCTTCTCTCCTTGATCGCGCGCCATCTCCAGGCGGGAGACCTTGTCGCGCAATCCGTCTCGAGTCGCGTCGGCGGCCGACAGCTGTTCGCGCGTGGCGGCGACGGCGTCGGTGACTTCCGCGAGTTCGGTCGAGGAATGCTCGAGCTCGGTCTTGCGCTCGGTGATTTCGGCGATCCGGGCCGCCGAACTCATCCAGTCGATGACATCGAAGCTCGGGTAGGCGTCCAAACCGGTGAGCGCATTGCGGCGGTCCATCAGGGCTCGCCGCCGATCCTCGAGATCGGCGATCTCCTGATCGACCCGGTTGAGGTCGTCCTGCACCCGCTGGCCGGCGGTGAAGAGCGCGGTGATCTTCTGCTCGTTGCTCCAGCCGAGGACGAAGTTCCGACGGTCGTCGACCCGCTGGGAATCGTCCTTCTCGTGCCGCCCGCCGCCGGAGCGGACCTGCCCGTTGACCGTCACCGCGTAGTCCGCGGCGCGGAACTCCTCGAGCGTCTCGGCGCACACATGCCGGGCCCGCTCGAACAGCCGGCGTTCCAGCCAGGTCTCGAAGCGTCCCTCCTTGATGTCGATCTTGTGTGCGAGCGCGGTCGGCGGCGGCGTCGGCGCACCCTTCGACGAGACGTGATCGGACACCTTGAAGTAGACGACGCGCCCGCCCAGATGATTCGCGTCGATCCATGCCGAGACCTCGTCGTACAGGTCGGCGGCGACCAGCAGGGACAGGCCGAAGCCGCGCAGCACCCGTTCGGCGGCGCCCTCCCAGCGGCTCTCGTCCGCGCGGACGCCGATGAGTTCGCCGACGAACGGCAGCTCGTCGTGCGGAAGGCCGACGCCCTGGCAGATCAGCTCGCGGATCCGCAGATTGCGTTCGGGGATATTGCTGGTCCGCCCGCGCAGGCTGGCGATCTCGCCGGCGACGCGCCGCCCCTCGCCGTCCAACTGCCTGCGGCTGTACCGGACCTCGTTGAGCGCGTTGTCGACCTCCGCGGCCTCGGCGTCCAGCGCCTCGACGGCGTCCGCGACCTCGGTGCGGCGCTGTTCGAACTGTCCGCGGTCGGAGACCGGCGCCAGCCCGGCGTCCTCGATCATCCGGGTGTACCGCTCGTGTGCCGCGGCGCGTTCCTCGCGTTGGCGCGCAGCGTCGACGATCTGCTGTTCGAGCGCCGCGATGTCGGTGCCGCCGAGACCCGCCTGGCGCAGCTCCAGCTCCCGCAGGCCGATCCGCAGGTCGGCCAGATCACGGTCGACCGCTTCGAGCGCCGCGCGGGTGGCCGCGAGGTCACGGTTGTGGTTCTCCAGTTCACCGGCGAGAAGGTCGTGGCGCTGCTGGGCGAAGTAGTGGCGCAGGGCGCCGCGCCGGGCCTTGAGCTCGGCGGCCATCTCGACGTGACGGCGGTAGCGGTCGTCGTCGGCGAGCAGCGGTCCGAGTTCCTCGAGCTGAGTGCGTGCCAGGACCACCGCGTCGTGGGCGGCGGTCAGGTCCTCGAAATGCGAGACCATCGTGTCGACCCATCCGCTGGAGTCGAACGGCTCGAGCATGTGGTCGCGGACGAAGTCGTTGAGGTTGCCGACCGCCTTCATCGACACGGTCTGATGGAACAGTTCCATGGCCTGCTCGGAGCGGATGGCGAGCGCCCGCCGGTAATCGCGCCCGTACTCCGGGAAGTGCTCGTGGATGCGGGTGTCGCCGTCTTTGAGGCGCTTGCGGAGGGCGCGCAGGTCGGAGCCGAAGTCGGCGAAGTCGGTGGCGATGTCCAGGGCGCGGTCGGTGACGGTGAAGAACCGCTCGGGCTGGCCGCTGTCGTGCCGCATCGAGAACACCTGCGCCAGCGTGACCGTTTCGTCGTGGCCTTCGTTGTGGAAGACGCCGAGGATCACCGAATAGTTCGACATCCCGCGCAGTGCCACCGGACGCGACGCGCCGGTCACCTCGTTGCGCTCGGACTTGTAGTAGCCCAGAACGTATGAGCGCAGGTCGCGCTCGCGCGACTCGCCGCCCGCGGCCTTGTTGTAGGCCACCCGGTGGGCCGGCAGGAGCAGCGTGGTCAGGGCGTCGACCAGCGTCGACTTGCCGGACCCGATGTCGCCGGTGAGCAATCCGTTCTGGCCGTCGAGCACCAGCGTCCACACACGCTGGTCGAAGGTGCCCCAGTTGAGCACCTGGAAGCGCTGGAGCCGGAATCCCGACCGTGCCGAATCGGCGTTCTCGAGTTCGGTGGGCGCGAACAGTCCGGTCATCGTCGCTCCTCGGTGGCGATCTCGGCGTACTCGGCCAGGTGGGCGTCCAGATCCGACAGCCACTGGGCGTCGACGTAGGCCTTGATGACCCGCCGGACCTCGTACTCGCCGTCCTGGCCGGGCATGCGGCGCAGGAAGCCGAGTTCGACGACGCGCCGGATCGCGGTGTCCGCCTGGTCGGCGATCCGAGCTTCGTTGGTGGTGGCGGGGAAGAAGGGGCTGACCATTTCACGCAGCTGCGCACCGGTCACGATCAGACGGTTGCCCGCATCGGAGGTGTCGTGCTCGGCGAGCTTCTTGCGCAACAGGGCCAGCAGCAACGACGGATGCAGCGGCAGTTGGTGGCGGGCGACCAGACGCCCGATCCCGAGGTCGGCCAGCTCGTCGTCGCTCTTGGACCGCAGGAAGGCATATCCCTCGGCCTCGTCGATCACGACGGTGAGACCGAGCGTGGCGACGTAATCGCTCACCTGCGCGGCCAGGCCGAGGACGTGGCGCCAGGCGGTCTCGGCGGTGTCGCGGTAGACGACGCCCTTCATCAGCGAGGTGACCGCGAGCGAGAGGTTCAGCTCGTCGCGGGGGACGGGGCGGCTCATCGAGTCTCCTGGTCGGGGGCGGTGGGGTCGGCGGTCGGATTCACGGTGGGGCCCGCGGTGGGGCTCGCGGTAGGGGACGGCCGGGTGTAGATCACGCGCGGGACGCGAGCGACACGGCGGCCACCGCTCTCGTCAGTCCACGAGACCGTCTCGTCGGCGCTTTCGTCGAAGACCTTCCCGAAGCCGTCGTCGGTGAGAGACAGATAGGTGACCAGTTCGGCGAGCCCCTGTTCGAGGGGACGTTCGGCGAGGACTTCGGCGAGCGTGACCTGGCCGGAGCGGCGCAGCGCCCGTCGGACGCCGTCGATCAGCGGCGCGGGGTCGACGTGGATCTGCTCGAACAGCGCTTCCGAGGCCCCCTGAGCCTCGCCCTCCTCGATGCCCTCGCTGGCGACCTCGACCGCCGCGGCGGGACGGTACAGCGGACGCTCGAGGGGCAGATTCACGCTCGGTGCCGGGGAGTCGATCTCCTGGGCGAAGTCGTCGACGCGGCGGTCGCGGATGGCGTAGGCCGACGACTCGATGCTCCGCAGCAGGTCCATGACGCGGCGGTTCTCGAGCCACGCCTGGTCGTCGAGGAAGCGGCGCAGCTGCTCCGACAGCCGGCGGACCGTGTCCTGCGCGCGGGTTCCGGCGTCGAGCCAGTCGTGGTGGATGTTGGTGAGCCGGATGTCGGAGTCGGCGACCTCGTCGAGGCCCTGCGCATGCCGGACCAGTTCGTCGAGCTCGTCGAGTCGGTCGGCGGAGAGCAGGAGGTCGTAGAAGGCCTGGAAGCTGCGGCCCTGGTCGGAGTCGCTGATGACGTTTCGGCTGCCGACGATCTCGTCGAGCAGTTCGCCCTTGGTGCCGCGCCAGGTGGCGATGCGCTCCCGCATCTGGCGGTCGAGGGTGCGGAAGTTGGTCTCCACCTCACGGAAGTCGGAGAGCAGCGCGCGGGCGATGTCGGCGAACTGCTGGTAGCGCTCCCGTCGGCTGGTGGCGTCGAGGACCTGGAACTCGCCCCGCTCGGCGGCCTCGATCTCCGCGTCGAGTTCGGCGCGACGGCGGCGCAGTTCGGCGAGCCGGACCTCGGCGTCGGTGGTGGTGCCGTAGACGATCTGCCGCAGTAGTTCCAGCACGGTCTTGAGACGTGACTCGGTGCCCACGAAGTCGCGGTCGCGCAGCGACCGGACCCAGGCCACGGCGCGCTCGACCGCCGGGGTCGCGTCGTAGTGCGGCTCGTCGCTCTCGATCACGTAGTACTTGCGCAGCCACGCAGTATCGGCGGCCGACCACTCGTCGAGGTAGGCCTTCGGCGATCGCGGATAGGTTCCCTCGCCGAGCCGCTCGTTCAACGAGTACAACTCCTCGTCGAGCAGGCTGACCAGTGCCGACTCCGAGATCTCGCGGACGTTGTCGTCGACGAAGACCCGTCCCAGGAACGACAGCAGCAACGGCGCGTTGTCGGCCCTCAGCAGTCGCCAGGCAGCATTGCTCCTCCGGACGGCGACGATCTCGTCGAATTGCACTGGGTCAGGGTAGCGGGGTCCGGAGCGTGGGCGGGCTCACGGTGGCGGCGCCGCCGGACCGATGATCGCCGAGCCCTGTCCGGAGCGCAGTGCTCGGACTACCCTCGGCGACATGGCACGCACCATCGCAACCAATACCTCTGTGACCCTGCCCGAAGTCCTCGACTTCGCCCGATCGCGGCATCACATGATCCTCTCGACGACGCGGCGGGACGGCACCGCGCAGATGTCACCGGTCACCGCGGGAGTGGACGATCAGGGCCGGATCGTCATCGCGACGTATCCGGGCCGGGCGAAGACCGCCAACGCGCGCAGGAACCCGATCGTCAGCGTTCTGGTGCTCTCGGAGAGCTTCAACGATGCGTGGGTGCAGATCGACGGGACGGCCGAGGTCCTGGACATGCCCGAGGCCGAGGACGCCCTCGTGGACTACTTCCGCAGCATCGCCGGTGAGCACTCGGACTGGGACGAGTACCGGGCGGCGATGCGGCTGCAGAACAAGTCCCTGATCCGGATCACGCCGCAGCGGTGGGGGCCCATCGCGACCGGTGGCTTCCCCCAGGAGGTCGCGGACCGGCTGGACGCCGCGGAGAACTGAGGACACGGGAACTGAGGACACTGAGGAGACGGAGGAGACGATGGCGAGCATCGACGTGGTGCGCGCGGACATCACCACCCTCGACGTGGACGCGATCGTCAACGCGGCCAACAACGCGATGCGGGGCGGCGGGGGTGTGGACGGCGCGATACATCGCGCCGGCGGTCCGGCGATCCTGCGTGACTGCATCGCACGGTTTCCGGACGGCCTCGCGACCGGCGATGCCGGACACACCACCGCGGGCGATCTCCCGGCGCGATGGGTGATCCACACCGTGGGGCCGAATTACGCAGCGGGACAGAGGGATCGGTCGCTGCTGGAGTCGTGCTACCGCAGGTCGCTGGAAGTGGCCGACACGCTGGGGGCGGCGACCGTCGCATTTCCGCTGATCAGTGCCGGTGTGTACGGGTGGCCCAAGGACGACGCCGCCGCGGCGGCGGTGCAGACGGTCCGTGCGACGCCGACCGGGGTGTCGTCGGTGCTGCTCGTGGCGTTCGACGGCGCGCTCGAACAACTGCTGCGCGAGGCCGTCGCGCACTGAGCATCCGCGGTTGCGGCGCTTCCGGGGTCCCGGTTCAGTGATGGTGCTGAACTATGTTCAGCACGGTTCCGTCGGGTGCACGGACGAAGAACCGGCGGACACCCCATTCTTCGGTGGTCAGCGGGTAGACGATCTCGTATCCGGCCGCCTGTGCCTCGGCGTAGGCGGCGTCGACGTCGTCGGCGTGCACAGACAGTGCCGAATCGACCGGGGCGGTCTTGTCGCGTGAGACGAGTTGGACGTGCGCGCCGGAATCGGGGTCGGTGCAGCGGGCGACCCAGCCCATGTTGAACTCTTCCTCGCGCAAGCCGAGGAAGTCGGTGTAGAACGACTTGGCGCGGTCGACGTCGTCGACCGAGATGTTGGTGCTGATCTTCATGGTGCGCACAGTCGGCTCCCTCGGTTCGGCGTCACCCTCGGCTTCGACGTTAGTACTCGCGCCCGCCGAGAAGGCGAGAGCGGACCGATCCGTGAGAATCGGTCCGCTCCGGCGGTGGGCTCCGGCGTCAGACTGTACGGAATCCCGCGCCGACGAGACCGCTGGCGTTGAGCGACCGCAGAATGTCGGTCATCTTCGTGGCCGCCATCGGCGTGTAGACCGGCAGTGCCGGATCGACGCACGCGATCGACGTGCCGGGGCCGGCCAGACGCAGCGAGCCGTTCAGCATCCCGACGACGCGTCCGCGTTCGATGATCGGCCCGCCCGAGTCGCCGGGTGCCGAACACACGTAGCTGTAGCTTCGCGAGCCGTTCACCAGCAGAGTGGGACCGCAGGTGAATCCGGTGGTGCGACCGGCCTTGCAGACATTGCTGAACGGCTGCGGATAGGCGCCGACACCGGCGATCCGGGCGTGCCCGACGGTGCGGACCGCGCGGACGCGTGCCGGATCGAGGCGGATGACGGCGACGTCCCAGCCTTGCTCTTGGTGACGATCCGGCCGATGGTGCCGGCCCGGCGGTTGCGCTCGAGGCTGACCGCGTCACCGACGTCGCCGCAGTGCCCGGCGGTGAGGCCGACCAGCCTGCCGCCGCGGTCGTGACCGACCGCGGTCACCGTGCACAGCGACCGATTGTCGATGACGATGCCGCTCCCGCCTCCGACGGTGGCGGCCGGCGCGGCGTGCGCGACCGCGGCCGGGCTCAGCGCGACGGCGGCAGCGCCGATCGCGATCACCGCTGTACGAAGTCTCTTCATTCATCCTCCCCAGAATGTGCCGATCGGGTAGTCGACCGACGCCGCGACACGGCGCAGTGCCGGTACCGAAGGCCGACGGCCTTCCCCCGCAATGGAATTGCGACGATATGCCGAATCCGGAGTCAGTCCAGCACAGCAGCGGGCCGAACTCAAAACGCGGATCTGCCGGATTCGCCGAGAACAATGCCTCCGGCGCGCCGCTCGGGTTGCGGTGTCACGTGTAGCGACGCACAATGGTCGGGCAAGCACTTCGTTAGGCGAAGCTCCTGCACGAACACAGGCCACTGATCTCACGACGTCGAGAGACGCCCAAGGTTAGGACAGGTCCTCCCGGATTAAGGGTTGACCCGAAGTGGCTTCCGTCCGCTCCCGCGGACGGACACGTCGTGCAGTGCCGAAGCTCTTACATGGAAGTCGTTCGTCGATCCATCTCCGTGGTTCCGGCCTCCTCGTGCGCGTCGTGCATGTCGAGCGAGAGGAGGTGATCGGCCGTGAGCGACGACGGAAGTAGTCGATTGCCGTACCCGCGCAGGCCGACCGGCCTCGGCTCTCGTAGCGACGGCCGCTGAGAGCGGTCCTGCCCGGGTCACCGTCCCATTCCTTTCACCGTGCACTGACGTGGAGAACCGCGCTGCATCAGGCAGCGCGGGGCTCCGTCGTGCCCGAATCACCGGGGATCCTCATGCAGAATTTCAGCACTCCATTGGACGTGCTCGGCCGTCGCGCCGAGCACTCGCACGACAGCCGGCCATCCGGCGCCGACGTGCGCCGGCAGGCCACGACCAGCACCATCGACTCCACGCGCGTGCAAGCGTTGCTCGACGCCGCCACCGGCACCGCAGACGCGGTGCTTTCCGCGCAGTCGACCTCGCTCGACGGCCTCGTCGACGAGGCGGTCGGTGCACGCCGACTCCGCTACGGCGCCAATGAACTCGATCATGACAGGCCCGCGCCGGTGGTCGTGCAATTCGCTCGCGCCTTCGTCAACCCCTTCATTGCGATCCTCGTATTCCTGGCCGTCGTGATGGTGTTCACCGATGTAGTCTTCGCCGATCCGGCCGGCGGCCGTGACTACACCGGCGTCGTCACTGTCGGTGCGATGGTCCTGGTCAGCGCGATCTTGCGGTTCTGGCAGGAGTACCGGTCGGGGAGGGCGGCCGAGAACCTCAAGGCGATGGTCCGGACGACGGCGGCGGTCACCCGGAACCGGCGGGGAGTCGCGGTGACCGAGGAACTCCCGGTCGAGCACCTGGTGCCGGGAGACATCGTCCGGCTCGCGGCGGGCGACATGATCCCGGCCGACGTGCGGCTGATCGCGGTCAACGACCTCCAGATCAACCAGGCCATGCTCACCGGCGAGGCATTGCCCGCCGAGAAGACCGCCGAACAGGTCGTCGAGGTGACGGCAGCAGACCTGCTCGATGCCCCCAACCTGGCCTTCATGGGCACTTCCGTGGTGTCGGGATCGGGCACCGCCGTCGTCCTCGGAACGGGAAGGAACAGCTATTTCGGCTCGATGTCGAAGGCTATCGTCGGTGAGCGACCGGAGACCGCCTTCGACGTCGGGATCAAGAAGGTCAGCTACACGCTGATCCGGTTCATGCTGGTGATGGTGCCGGTGGTGTTCGTGATCAACGGACTGACCAAGGATTGGACCACCGCATTCCTGTTCGGCGTCACGACCGCCGTCGGACTCACGCCGGAGATGCTTCCGCTGATCGTGACCGCGAACCTCGCCAAGGGCGCGAACTTCATGGCGCGGAGGAAGGTGATCGTCAAGGGGCTCGGCAGCATCCAGAACGTCGGCGCGATGGATGTGCTGGCCACCGACAAGACCGGAACGCTCACTGAGGACCGCATCGTTCTGGAGCGGCACGTCGACGTCACGGGGAACGACAGTGACGATCCGCTGTGGTACGCGGCGGTCAACGCGCACTTTCAGACGGGGCTGCGGAATCTGCTGGACGATGCGGTGCTCGATTCGGCCGGCTCGCGGATCGTGCGCCGCATCGAACGCGAGTACACCCTCGTCGATGAGATTCCGTTCGACTTCGAGCGCCGGCGGTTGTCGGTGGTGGTGGACGACGGACTGTCGCGCCTGATCGTCACCAAGGGGGCCGTGGAGGAACTGCTCGACAGGTGCGTCGCCGAACGTCGCGACGGGACCGAACTGCCGCTGACCGTCCAGCGCCGCACCGAACTCGACGATCTGGTAGCGGAACAGAATGCGCTCGGAATGCGCGTGCTCGCCGTCGCCGTCCGGTCGGTCGTCGCAGAACGCGGTGACCACCCCGAGGGCGGTCTCACCGAGAATGAGTACACCAAGGACGACGAGGCGAGCATGACGCTCGTCGGGTTCCTGCTGTTCCTCGACCCGCCGAAGGACTCGGCCGCGGCGGCGATCACCAGTCTGCGGCTACGCGGCGTGGCGGTGAAGGTGATCACCGGCGACAACCCGATGGTGGCGGCCACCGTCTGCCGGAAGGTCGGCGTCGACGCCCGGCGGGTGGTGAGCGGCGCCGAAATCGACGACCTGTCCCTGAAGGAGCTCGCCGAACTCGCCGAGCGCACCAGTGTGTTCGCGAAGGTGAACCCCACGCAGAAGGCGCGGATCGTCGAGGCGATGCGGACGCGGGGACACACCGTCGGGTTCCTGGGCGACGGCATCAACGATGCGCCCGCTCTGCGGACCGCGGATGTCGGAATCTCGGTGGACACGGCGGTCGACATCGCCAAGGAATCGGCCGACATCATTCTCCTGGAGAAGGACCTGACTGTTCTCGAATCGGGAGTGATCGAGGGCCGGCGGACCTTCGTGAACACCATGAAGTACATCAAGATGACGGCGTCGTCGAATTTCGGCAACATGTTCTCGGTGCTGGTCGCCAGCGCATTGCTCCCGTTCATCCCGATGATTCCGATCGTGGTGCTCGTGCAGAACCTGGCCTACGACCTCGCGATGCTCACTCTGCCGTGGGATCGCGCGGACTCGGAGGACCTGGCGCGTCCGCGCAAGTGGGAGAGCCGCGGACTGGGGAGGTTCATGGTGCGGATCGGTCCGTTGTCGTCGATCTTCGACATCACGACCTACGCGCTGATGTGGTTCGTCTTCGCGGCGAACTCACCGGTTCACGCGGCGCTGTTTCAGTCCGGCTGGTTCGTGGAGTCGATCATCTCGCAGACGCTCATCGTGCATCTGCTGCGGACCGGCCGGGTTCCGTTCGTCCAGTCCCGGGCCGGACTCCCGGTGGTGCTCGCCACTGCCGCAGTCTGCGTGTTCGGACTGGTCCTGCCTTTCACCGGCTTCGGTCAGGGCCTGGGTCTGGTGCCGCTGCCGTGGTCGTACTTCCCGTGGCTGATTGTCACGTTGGTCGGGTACTGCGTCGTGACGCAAGTGGCGAAGCGGATGTTCGTGCGCCGATACGGTGCGTGGATCTGACCGCGGCAGAAACTTTGGCTCCCGGAACGGTCTCTCACACCGTTCCGGGAGCCAAAGTTTTCACAGTTCTCAGTTCTCGATCCGGTCGAGGATGATCTCGGTCAGTTCGGCGGCGTTCTGTTCGGGGATCCAGTGGCTGGCGTGTTCGAGGATCCGGAGCCGGAAGTCGGCGTCGACGTAGTCTCCGGCCAGCTCGGCGCCGCGGCGCGCCAACGCGGTGTCGCCTGCGCCCCACACGTGAGTGGTCGGCACGGTGATGCGGCGCGCCAGAGCGCCGGGGCGGCCGAACGGAAGCGCGCGATACCAGTTCAGGCCGCCGGTCAGTGCCCCCGAGTCGATGATCTGCCGGTGGGTGTCGGCGATCATCTGATCGTCCATGCCGGTCGCGGCGAGCATGCGGTCGAAGAACTCGGGTTTCCGGGCGATCAGCAGTTCCGGCAGGCGGGGCGGTTGGAAGGCGGCCATGTACCAGGAGCGGCGGAGCTGGTCGCTCTGCAGCATCGATTTCAGGAAGGCCGCGGGATGCGGCACCGAGACGGTGGTGAGCGTGGCGACCAGGTCCGGTCGCGTGGCGGTCAGCATCCACGCCACCTGCGCTCCCCAGTCGTGGCCGACCAGATGCACCTGCCGCGCATCGGACTGGATGATGAGGGACTCGATGTCGGAGACGAGTTCGCCGATGCGGTACTCGACTCGCCTGCGCGGACGGGCGCGGGGAGAGTAGCCGCGCTGGTCCGGCGCGATGGTGCGGTAGCCCCGCTGATTCAATCGCTCCGACACTCCGGTCCACGACTGCGAGGTCTGCGGAAAGCCATGCAGCAGAACGACTGTGCCGTTGTCGGCGGTGCCCGCGTCGGCGACGTCGAAGGTGAAGCCGGCTCGCGAAAAGGTTTCCATGACTGCTCCCGAGGCAAGCCGCGGAAATTTACGTAACCGCGGGTAACGGAAAAACTCTCTCTGCCGAACGCTATGTGGTGCCCGAGGCCCGGTCAAGGGTTCGTTCACCGGTCCGCACACGCCGGTGCTGCCTATCGTGGACCCATGACTGCACCGGACCTGACGTCGTTGATCGAGTCGCTGCCCCGCGGGATGGTGATCACCGACCCCGACGTGCTGAGCGCCTATCGATACGACCGCGCCAACGACCCGGACGCGGGGACACCGGCAGCGCTGGTGCGGCCGATGACGACCGAGCACGTGCAGACGGCGGTCAGATGGGCGGCGGCCCACGACGTGCCGATCATCACCCGGGGCGCTGGGACGAGCCTGTCGGGAGGATCGACCGCGGTCGACGGCGCGTTGACGATCTCGACCGAGAAGATGCGGCAGCTCACCGTCGACACCGCGACCCGCACCGCCGTCACCCAACCGGGAATGCTGAATGCCGAGGTGAAGGCGGCCGCGGCCGAGAAGGGGCTCTGGTATCCGCCGGACCCGTCGTCGTTCGAGATCTGCAGCATCGGCGGCAACGTCGCGACCAACGCCGGTGGGCTGTGCTGCGTGAAGTACGGGGTCACCACCGATTATGTGCTGGGCCTGGAAGTGGTCCTGGCCGACGGCCGGGCGCTCCGGCTCGGCGGCAAGCAGTTGAAGGACTCCGCGGGCCTGCCACTGACCAAGCTGTTCGTCGGCAGCGAGGGCCTGCTCGGCATCGTCACCGAGGTGACACTGCGACTGCTGCCGCCACAGGCTCCGGCCTGCACCGTCGTGGGCTCGTTCGGGTCGGTCCGGGCGGCCGTCGAGGCGGTGCTGGCGGTGACGTCCCAGATCCGGCCGGCGATGCTCGAGTTCATGGACGGCGTCTCGATCAACGCCGTCGAAGACATGCTGAAGATGGGCCTCGATCGCGAGGCGGGCGCCCTGCTGGTGGCGCAGTCGGACGCGCCGGGACCCGCCGGTGCGGCGGAGGTGGCGCTGATCGAGGAGGCCTTCGGCGCCTGCGGGGCCGCCGAGGTCTTCGCCACGTCGGATCCGGTCGAGTCGGAGGCGTTCACGGCCGCGCGGCGTGCGGCGATCCCCGCGGTGGAGCGGATCGGCGCGCTGCTGCTCGAGGACGTCGGCGTGCCGCTGCCCGCCCTGCCGGATCTGATCGACGGCGTCGGCGCCATCGCAGCCGAGAACGACGTGCTGATCTCGGTGATCGCCCACGCGGGTGACGGGAACACCCATCCGCTGATCGTTCACGACCCCGCCGACGCCGAGGAGACCGCCCGCGCCAACCGCGCCTTCGGCCAGATCATGGACCTCGCCATCTCGCTCGGCGGCACCATCACCGGCGAACACGGTGTGGGCCGGCTCAAGAAGGGATGGCTTCGCGACCAGGTGGGCGACGACGTCATGGACCTGATGGAGATGATCAAGTCGGCCGTCGATCCGAAGGGGCTCTTGAACCCCGGCGTGATGCTCTCGTAGCGCCATCAGTCGACTTACGGTGAGCGTGTCCGGGAGGCGTTCGTCAAGCCCGCGTGAACATGGACACAGACCTCGAAGCGGGTTCGGGGAAAGCTCTCGGCACCGGGTAATGTCCGTCTGTCTCGGTGGCCTCCCCAATTGATCGCCACCCATTGGTGCGGCCCTGCCCCGGGGTCGGTAGACGTTGCGAAAAGGTGTGGTGAGAACGCTCGAATGACCACTTCGGTGACTGATCGTGCGACCGGATTCGAAGCCGAGCTGCGGAACGCTTTCACCGCCGACGGGCTGGTACTGGACGCGGACCTCGACGCGCGACAGTATCGATGCGCCCGCGGCCAGATCGGTGCCCTGATGGGGGAGATCCCGCCGGGGGCGTACATCGCCCTGCTGATGCGGTTCCCCGCTCTGACCCTCGCCGGGCTGGTGGGTCACGCGGCGCTGCGGACCGACCCGAAGAGCGACTACTGGCCGGACTTCTGGGACGCCATCGGCCGCGATCGGGATCCGGCGTTCGAGACAGTGGTCGGACAGCTGATCGGCGACCTGCTGCGCGAATGCGGACTCCGCGACGTGCCGTCGCTGCGCGAGAGCTCGGTGGTGCCGCTGCTGAAGCTCCACGCGGGTCCGACCGTGCCGACGGTGGACGCGCTCGTGGGGGTGATCGAGGATCATGTGGCAGCCGGGCACGAGCCCACCGGCGTCGCCGTTCTCGAACGCCTCACCGAGCAGGGCTTCGAGCACCGGCGCCGCGCCCTGCCCGCCGACTATCGCGTGCTGCTGCAGCATGCCCCCGAGGTGGCCGTCGGTCTTCTCAATCGCCTGTGCGAACTTCTGCTCGCGACGGTCGTGCATCCGGACACCTGGACGCCGGACGCGATCACTCCGGGCACCGCGGATCTCCCGCGGGCGATGCTCGAGTCGGTGCTCGACCGAGTGCGGCGCACTCCCTTCCTGAACGACGATGCCGCCGCGCGCGACCTGTGCCGCCATCGCGCGCCCGACCTCCGCTTCGACGCGATCGACGGCGAGGTGCGGATCGTGGTTCCCGCGCGGGACGACGCCGCGGTGTGGCGGGTGTGGACCGGCGACGCCCCGGAGGAACTCGCGGTCCCGGCCGGTGAGGCGATCGCACTTCCGATCGGCGTCGCGGTGCGCGAGAGCGTCCTGATCCGGCTCGACACCGGCGTGCGACGCTCGGTACCTCTGTTCGATCCCGCCGACCCGATCATCGTGTTCGCCGACGACGGCCGTCGCATCTCGCGGTTCGAGCCGCTGCCGGCGGGAGAGGTACTCGTCCTGGTGCCGCGCGACGCCGACCTGGTCTCGGGCACACGGAGGAAGATCGCCGTGACCGATTCCGTGCCCGCCCCGTGGGAGGGCTGGGAACTGCGGACCGTCGACCTGGCCGGGCACACCGAACTGACCCTGAAACGCGATGGAAGAGCCGGGCGCACGCGCCGGATCCTGCCGGTGGAGTCGCCGGCCTACGCGCTCCCGGAGCCGATCGCGGGCGTCACCACGGCCGACGGCGATCCCGTCTACGGCGAACGCCCGCTGGTGGATCTGCCCGCGCACGACGGAGACGACACCAAGGAGTGGCGGGTGCGCGTGCGGCGAGCGGGCGACCTGGACTGGCTGATCGACTATCCGTGGGCCGCTGCCGATTACGTGACCTCGGCCGACCCGTTCGACGGTCTCGAGGAACCCCTGGTGGGACGGTTCGAGATCGCCGCCGGCGACTCGTACGGACTCGATCGGCGACTGACGGTGGTGCTCGCCGAAGGGCTCGAGGTGACCCACGATCCCGTCGTCCGACTGCCGCAGGCCGACGGACTCGCGGAATCGGTGAGCGAACTCGTCGCCGAGACCGGACTCAAGATCGACGAGGGCGAACTGGCGTTCGGTCCCGGTGACACCGAACGCGTCGCGACCGTCCATGCGGGCGACGACGATCTGCCGCTGCTGATCCGTCCGCCGCACGCCGAGATCCGCTTCGAGCATCCGGGCCACCCATCGGCCTGGCAGACCTCACTGCCGACGATCGGCGTCGACGACGCCGGTGCCGGTCGTCTCACCGTCCGGGTGCCCGGCGCCGTGGACGTGTCGTTCGCGCTGCTGGACGGGGACGGCGACATCGTCCGCGAATGGGCGGCCGACTCCCGCGCGGGTACGGAGTTCACCCTCGCGGCCAGGTCGGTCGTCGACGCCGCTAAACGGCTTCTGCGGGGCAGCCTCGTCGCGTTGATCGAGGATGAGCACGGCGATTCCGAGGAGGCGGAGGTAGCCCGCGTGGCGCGCTCGGCGTCCACCTCTCAGGCGCCGGTGGCGGACTCCGCAGCCGGCGCCGACGCCCTCACCGCCGAATGGCTGCGTCTGGACACCGTCCAGGCCGCGGAGGTGGAGGCGCCCGCCCCCGACGCGGCACCGATCGAGGCGGTCGGAGCTCCGGCCGATGAGTTGTTGACCGCGGACCCCACCGCCTCGCTCATCGCCCTCGGCGACAGCCCGGTGGCGCCCTCGCGCATCCCGGCGCTGCTGATCCGGTCGGGACTGGCCGAGAGCGTGTTCACCGCACCCGAGCCGTACGACGGCGCCCACCCGAACCCGTACGTCAGCTGCCTCCTCGCGACCTCGGCCATCGTCGACCCGGCCAGTCCGCAGCGCGACGAGTTGCAGTCCTACCTGGCCACACGCGGCGGCGACGATCTGCTCCGGGTGATCGCGACCGGCCGCATGGAGGACCCGCGGACCGGTGTCTTCGACCGGAACGTGCTGGCCGTCGACGCGATGGCACGGGCGCAGGTGGAGTCGCTGTTCGAACGTTTCCGCATCGTTCCCGGCCCGCTGGTCGATCTCGACATGCGGACCGCGGCGACCATCGAGGCCTTCCATCGCCGCGCCGAGTGGATGACCGATCCGGTCAGCCTGGAGGCGCCGCGGTACGTGAACAAGACGCTGCGCGATGTACGCCGCGCCTCGCCCGAACTGTACGACCTGATCGCCGCGCGCAACGAGGCGCTCGACGGCGTCGACACGATCAGCAATCCCTGGATGCTGCTCTCGATGCAATCGCTGGCGTTCGCGGCCATCGGGCGCCTGCAGGCGTACGGCCGGCTCAAGCAGCCGGTGCTGACCGACGAGGGTCGCGCGATGTGGGCCACGCTGGCCGACTACTGTCCGGCTATGGTGGCCGCCGACCTGCTGATCGCGAATGCGGTGGCGGTGCGTTCGGACGCGCTCGACCGGGTGCGCGCTAAGAAGTGAGTCGTGTGCGGCGAACGGATCGAATCGATTCGGCGTCCACGCCGGCCTCACGCCGCAGCGCCTTCTGCAGGCCCGACGCGGTCTCGTAGCCGGCCGCGAGCGCTGCGCGGCGGACGGAGGAGCCCGCGCGCAGGCGGTCGATCGCCACGTTGAGCCGGGCGCGGACTCGCCACTGCCGGAACGGGATCCCGGTCTCTGACACGAACAGGCGCTGGACGTGCCGGACGCTCGTTCCGTGCCGGTCGGCGAGTTCGTCGAGCGGCCGTGCCGACAGCGGTGCCTCCACCGCGATCGCGGCCGCCACCGGATGTCGCGGCATCGGCAGGGCGAAGTACGGGCCGCTCAATCCGGCCAGGACCTCCTCGATCGCCTCGCGGAACACCGCGACCTGTTCTGCGGTCGAGGGCGCTGCCCCGAGCACACCGGTCATCACGGCGGTGAGAGCGGGCACCGAGCCGAGCCGATGCACCGGCTCGGGTGGGGTGGTCGTCGGCGACAGCAGCGGGCCCAGGACCAGACTGCCGGGGGAGTAGCGCGCCGAATGCGGAAGGTCGGCCGCCAGCCACACGGCCTCCTGGTCCCCGAGCAATACCTGCTCACCGGCGACGTCGAGTGTCGCCGAACCGGCCGCGACGTAGATGAGGTGCGGGAGGTGGTGGCTGTGCGTTCCGTGCCCCAGGAACTTCGGAGCGGCGTCGGGGACCAGGGTCGCGAGGCGGCTCGGTACGCGTTCGGCCATCGTTCACACCTCTCATCGTGTCGGCGACCGGCATGTCAGGTTGGTCGGCAGATCGTGTCACGTCCGGACCGAATCCGGTCGTTCGGTCCATTAGCTTAGTCTTGCCTAATAAGATGTGCGCGCTGGGCCGTCTCCCGCGCGCCGAACCGAGATGGTGGAAGTGATGCTCAGATCTCGTGCACTGCCTGCGACGATGCTGGCCGTGGTCGCCGTGCTGACCCTGGCGCTCGGGGGCTGTTCGACGTCCGGGGGCGATGCGTCTGGACAGACTCGTGCGGTCAAGACGTCCCAGGGCGAGGTGGACGTCCCGGTGGCACCGAAGCGGGTGGTGCTGCTCAACTACGCCCTGGCCGGCTATCTCTTCGATATGGACGTCCCGGTGGTTGCGACGACCCCCGAGGTGACCGACGGCAAGCACGAGTTCAACGCCGCGTGGGCCGAGAAGGCGCAGAAGGCGGGCACGACCTTCCTCCCCTGGAGCAACGACGGATTCGACATGGAGTCGATCCTGGAGGCCGAACCCGATCTCATCGTCGCAGGTGGTCTCGGATTTCCGCTCAAGCACGCCACCGCGGCGTACCCGGAACTCAGCAAGATCGCGCCGACCGTCGTGGTGAGCGGGGATCTGACCGAGTGGCGCGACCAATACGAGTTCCTCGCCGACGACGTCTTCAACCGGCCGGAGAAGTTCGCCGAGGCCTCGGCGGCCTACGACAAGCGAGTCGCCGAAGTCCGCGACGAGATCACCGTCCCCGAGGGTGAGATCACCTTCCTGTCGCTCACCGCGGCGGGAGACGTGTACGTGCCCATCGAGACGCGCGGGCTGCCCGCCGAGTTCGCGAAGCTCGGCTTCCGTCCCGCACCGCTGTTCGCGACGGGCCGGTTCCAGCCGTACACCCCGGGCGGCGACAGCTTCGCGCTCTCGACCGAACAGGTGGGCCAGTGGATCAATCAGGACACGGTGTTCGTCCTGGGCTTCAACGCCGACGTCACCTCCGTCGCCGAACTCGCCAAGCAGCCGATCTACGCGGCACTGCCGGCCTTCCAGAAGAAGCAGGCACACGACCTTCCGTACTGGGTGCAACGCAGCGACTACCACGAGGCGATGGCGATGCTCGACATCGTCGAGGGCATGTTCGGCGGAGCGGGTCCGGGACAGGAGCACTGATGACTCAGTCGCGGCTCACACCGCTGCCGATCATCCTGCGACGGCTGGTCGTGGAGTCCAACGAGCTCGTCAACCCGCGGCTGCGGCGCGTGCGGCTCGGCGGCGAGGAACTGGGGGCCTTCGAGCGTGACGGTGTCCTCTTTCCGGCCTTCGCCAGCCCCGGGTTCGACGACCATGTGAAGCTGATCTTCGCACCGGGCGGCGACATCGCCGACGCGCTGCCGGTGCAGCGCGCGCACGGTATCGAGTGGACGGCGTCGCCGGTGCGCGAGTCGCGCGACTACACGCCGGTCGAGGTGGACGCGGACGCGGGCACCATCGCATTCGATTTCGTCGTTCACAGCGATTCGGGGGACCGATCGGCGGCGGGGCCCGCCGAGGCCTGGGCGGCCGCCGCGCGACCCGGTGACGACCTGTGGATCGTGGGGCCCAAGTCGTCCACGGTGGTGCCGCCGAATGCGACATGGACGCTGATGGTCGCAGACGAGACCGGTTTGCCCGCAGTACGCCGATTCCTCACGGAACGACCGGTGCCGGGGCCGGTCCGAGCCGTCCTCGCCGTCGCCGACCCCGTCGCACAGCAGGTCCTTCCCGTCGGCCCGGACGACGAGATCACCTGGGTGTGCGCTGAACCGGGCGATGGCGCCGCCCTGGCCGACGCCGTCGCGGGGATCGTGCCGCTCGACGGTGCCCCCTACATCTGGGGTGCCGGGGAGAGCCGCAGCCTGCTGCCGATCCGCAAGTACGTCAAGCGAGAGCTCGCGGTGCCCAAACGGGACGTCGACATCACCGGATACTGGCATCTGCGCGAGCTCGTCCCGGAGCAGGCCGCCGCGGACGACGGCGCGCCGACCGCCGGACCGGCGGTTGTGGAATCGCCGGTGACCTGGTTCGCGGTCCGAGCGGCCCTGCGACTGGGACTCATCGAGGCGGTGGACGCCGGTCGCATCGGTCGCGCAGGGCTCGCGCGACGTCTCGGCATTCCGGATGAGCGGCTCGCTCCGCTCGTCGACCTGCTCATCGCGTGTCGGGTGCTGAGCGCCGACGGGACGGCGCTGACAGTCGGGGAGAGAGGCGACGTTCTCCTCACCGACGATCATGCGCGCGAGCAGTTCGACGGCGTACGCGCCGAGCAGATCCTGGCGCTGACCGAGCTGGCTGAGTGTCTGCCGGCGGCTGGGCCGGCGTGGCGCCGCCGCACCGGCACGAGTTTCGCTCGGTTCGCCGCGTCAGACGCGGCTGTGTACGCCGAACTCATCGAGGACGCCGAGCGCCTGCAGTTCCTGATCCCCGCGCTTGCGGCGCTGTCCGCGCTGTGGACCGGATCGCCTGTTTTCTTCGGGCCCGGCGCCGTCACCCTCGCGCAGGGATTGCGGGCGGCGGGCGCGATCGGACCCGGTGCGGTGCCCACCGTCGTCGCTCAGGGCGCGCCACGCGCCGCCCTCGAGGAGGCCGCGGGTGCCGGGGACATCCTGTTCGCCGACGACTGGCCGAGGGCTCAGACGGCGATTGCGGCGTGCGCGCTGGCGCACTGCGAGGACGAGGAGGCGGTGGCGCTGCTAGCGGCTCCGCGGCCCGCGGTGCGCAGGCTGGTGATCGTCGAATCCACTTCTCCGGACGCGCTGAGTCCGCGCGTCGCCGAGGACGCAGTTCTCTCGCTGGCCCTCGTCGGACGAGCACCGCGCGACCGCGAGCAACTCGGTCGCCTCGCGCGCGATGCGGGCTGGCGGGTCGTCGACGAGGCCGCGCTGGGGTGGGGAGTCTCTGCGCTCGTGTGTGAGCCCGCGGAGTGAACAGCGGCACCGAGACGGCCGTGCGGCCGGATCAGGGCCGGCGGCAACCCGCGGAGCACCGGATCGGCGGACGCATGGCGGCGCTGATCGCAGTGGCCGCCGTGCTGGTCTTCATCTGCGGTCTCAGTCTCGCCGTCGGTTCAGCGGCACTGCCGCTCTCGACCGTGTGGGCAGCGCTGACCGACCGCGATCAGTCCATCGACCACATCACCGTCATGGACGTGCGCCTGCCGCGCACACTGCTCGGACTGCTCGTCGGAGCGGCGCTGGGAGTGGCGGGCGCATTGATGCAGGCAGTCGGCCGTAACCCGCTCGCCGATCCCGGGATTCTCGGCGTCAACGCCGGCGCGGGCCTCGCGGTCGCCGTCGGCGTGGCGTACCTGGGATTGACGACCATCTCCGAGTTCGTGTGGCTCGGCATGGTCGGCGCCGTGGTGGCGGCGGTTCTGGTGGCCGCGATCGCCGCGCGCGGTCCCGGCGGAGCCACGCCACTGCGGCTGACGCTCGTCGGGGTCGCGTTGACCGCGGTCCTCAACGGACTGAGTCTGAGCCTCTCGCTGGTGAATCCCAGCCGCTTCGAGCGCATGCGGTTCTGGGGTGTCGGCAGTATCACCGACCGGCCGCCGGGCACGGTGGAGTTCGTCGCGCCGTTCATCGTCGCCGGGCTCGTCCTTGCCCTCGCTGCGTCACGTTCGCTGAACGTGCTGGCTCTCGGCGATGACGTGGCGCGGTCGGTCGGCGCCCGGCTCGGGCTCACGCGGGCCGCGGCGGTGGTCTCGCTGGTCCTCCTGTGCGGCGCGGCCACGGCGGCGGCCGGACCGATCGCGTTCGTCGGACTCATGGTGCCGCATGCGGTCCGGATGCTGGTCGGTGCCGACCAACGGTGGGTGATCGCATTCTCTGCGCTGGCGGGGCCGGTGCTCGTGCTGGCGGCGGACCTGTTCGGCCGAGTGGTGGTGCGGCCTGAAGAACTGGAGGTCGGGATCGTCACGCCCCTGTTCGGCGCACCGGTTCTGATCTGGCTCGTCCGACGGACGCGACGTCTATGAGCGCGCACCGGACGGTGGAGGTGCTCGCCGGGCCGATCGGTCTGCGCGTGACCCGGCGCGCCGTCGTGGTCAACTCGGCACTTCTGATCCTCATCGGGGCCCTGCTGGTCGGTGCCCTGGTTCTCGGGCGCAGCGGCCTCGGCTTCGACGACCTGCTCGCGCTCATGCGCGGCGAGGGGTCGAGGAAGCAGGAACTCGTGTTCTCCTGGCGGGCGCCGAGAGCTCTGGCGTCGGTTCTCTTCGGCGCCTGTCTGGGGATCAGCGGCGCGATGTTCCAGGCCATCACCCGCAACGCGCTCGGCAGTCCGGATGTGATCGGCATCAACTCAGGTGCCTACACCGGAGTGATCGTGGTGTTGATGGCCGGCGGCTCCGGATATGCGGCCACCGCGGCCGGGGCGGTCGTCGGATGCACACTGGCCGCACTGACAGTCTTCGTCCTCGCGTACAGGCAGGGAATGGCCGGATTCCGGTTGATCGTGGTCGGCATCGCCGTCAGTGCAGTGCTCATCTCGGTCAATCACTGGTTCAGCGTGCGCGCCGACCTCGACGAGGCGCTGCAGGCGGCGATCTGGGGTGCGGGAAGTCTGGGCGGGATCACGTGGACTCCGCTCGTTGCGACACTGTGCGCGTTCGCGCTCATGCTTCCGGTTCTGCCGGTGATCGCGCACCGCATGCGGGAACTGGAACTGGGTGACGACGTGGCCGCCGCGCAGGGAGTGGATGTCGAACGCACCAAGCTCCTGATGGTCGTGGTCGGGGTGTTCAGCACCGCGATCGTCACTGCGGTCGCCGGGCCGATCGCCTTCATCGCACTCGCCGCTCCGCAGATCGCGCGCCGGCTGTGCCGCGCACCGTCGCTCAGTCTGACCGGATCGGCGCTGGTCGGCGCCGTGGTGCTCGCGGCATCCGATCTGATCGCGCAGTATCTGCTCGCCGGCGCGCGTCCGCCGGTCGGCGTGGTCACCGTCACCGTCGGCGGCTTGTACCTCATCTGGCTGCTGCTGCGCGAGTCGGCGCGCTGAGACGGTGACTGCGCTGAGACGGTGAGTGCGATGATCGTGTCGAGGTCTTCTCGGTACGCTGACCGAGTGCCTGACGACGACCGCGCCGGGAGCGCGCCGACCGTGATCGGTGTGCTCGGACCGGTGACGATCGACGGCCGTGAGGTGCCCGGCCAACGTGCCCGGCGGTTGCTCGTGGCCCTGACGCTGGCCGAGGGCCGAGCGGTGCCGGCCGCCCGCCTGATCGACGAGGTGTGGGGCGATCAGCCGCCCAAATCGCCGGGTCCGGCTCTGCACACGCAGGTCTCCCGCCTGCGCGGGCTGCTCGGCGGCGCGAGTCTGGACGGCACCGGAAGCCGGTACCGGCTCACCGGCGTGGTCACCGATCTGGAGCGGGCCCGGCGACTGGCCGCGGCCGGTCGGCCGGATGCCGCGCTCGCTCTCTGGCGCGGCACGCCCGGCGACGACCTCGGTGGGGGCGACCTCGCGCGCGAACTCGCCGACCTGGCCGACGGGGTGCGCCGGCGGATCGACGAGGCGGCGGCGGAGGCCGCACTCGCGACCGGTGACTACGCCGTCGCCGAAGAACTCGCCAGAGAACGGGTGAACGCCGATCGTCTCGACGAACCCGGCTATCTGCTGCTGATGCGCGCGCTGGCCGGCCGCGGCCGCCGGAACGAGGCGCTCGCGGTGTTCGCCCGGCTTCGGCGCACCCTGGCCGAAGAACTGGGCGTCGACCCCGGACCGGAGGCGACGGCGCTGAACGCGGACCTGCTGGCCGCGCAGCCGCCGACCGTGGCCGTGCCGCGGCGCAGGCCGACCGGCGCGCGGGTGGGACTGCGCGAGGACGGCAACGTGCTGATCGGGCGGGCCGACGACCTCGCCGCGCTGGAGAGCCTGCTGTCCGATCGGAGGGTGGTGACCGTGCAGGGGCCGGGCGGCGTCGGGAAGACGAGGATCGCCAATGCGGTCGGCCGTCGCCTGAGCGAGCGCGGGACCGCCGTGTACTTCGTCCCGCTCGCCGCCGTCCGCAACGGTGACGACGTGGTCGCGGCGGTGGCCGCGACCCTCGGCGTCGGTGAGTCGGAGCTCGGCAGCAATGCCCGGCCGCGCGTCGTGTCCGGCAGCTTGTCGGACCGGTTGACCGACGCGCTGCGCGGTGGTGAGTCGGTCCTGATCCTGGACAACTGTGAGCAGGTGATCGACGCGTGCGCGGCACTGGTCGACTCGCTGGTCGCCGCGGAGCCGGGTGTGCGTGTGCTCACCACGAGCCGGTCTCCGCTGCTGATTCCGGCCGAGCAGGTGTATCAGCTCCCCGTGCTCGGCGTCGCCGGCGATCGTTCTCCGGCCGCCGAACTGTTCGCCCTGCGCGCTCGTGCGGTACGCCCCGACGTGGAGCTCGAACCGTCGACCGTCGCGGCCCTCTGCGAACATCTCGACGGGCTGCCGCTCGCGATCGAGCTCGCCGCGGCGCGTGTGCGGACCATGAGCGTGGAGGACATCGCCGAGCGCATCGCTGAACGGTTCGAGCTGCTCCGCTCCACCGACCGGACGGCACCCGACCGCCACCGCACGCTGTATGCCGTCATCGACTGGAGCTGGGAACTGCTGGACCCGGGCGCCCGTGCGGCTCTGGCGCGGCTGTGCCTGTTCCCCGGCGGATTCTCACGCGAGGCCGCGGCAGTGGTCACCGGGACCAGCGGCATCGCGCTCGACGACGCATTGGCCTCGCTCGCCGACCAGTCACTTCTGCAGGTGGACGACGCCGGCGGTCGTGCCCGGTTCCGGATGCTCGAGATGGTCCGTGAGTTCGGCGAGCAGCGACTCACCGAGACGGGAGCGACGGGCGAGGTGGTCGACGCGATGCAGCGGTGGGCCCGCGAGCTCTGCCGCGACATCCGCGCCCGATACGACGTCGAGGCCGATCGCGACCTGGCGGCCGAAGTGGACCGCGAGGCCGACAATCTCGTCTGGGTGCTGCGGCGGGCCGTGGAACTCGGCGCGCCCGCGTGGCCGACGATCGTCACGGTGTTCCCGGTGCTGAGCGCATTCTGGTCGAGCCGCGGGCTGCATCAGGAGGTGCAGTCGTGGGGTGAGCGGATCGTCGACGCGTTGCCCGTGCCGCCGTCCGATCTCGACGACGCCGAGCGCGAAGCGTGGCAGGTGACGCTGATCGCCGCGGCCCTGCACTTCATTCCGCGCCGGCGTCAGCGGTCGACGGCCCGAGTCCGCACTCGGCTGCGTCGGCTGCATCGCCCGGAGCACACATTCGACGATCCCGCGGAGTTCCTCTCGGCGCTGCTGATGAGCCGCACCATGATCGAGGTGTACCGGACGATCGTGCGCGGCTCTGCTCCCGGCCACGCGGCGGTGGTGCGCGCCATCGCCCTGACCCTGCTGCTCAATATGAAGGAGAACGGCGGAGACCTGGTCGGTGCGCTGCGGATCAGCGCTCAGCTCACGGAGTTCCCCGCTCGGCCGGACTCGTTCGCCGCGGCGATGGTGGACATGAGCACTGCGAGTCTCTACAGCCAGCAGGGTCTGTGGCGCGAGGGTCTGCGCCTGTACGAAGGCAGTCTCAGACGCTTCCGCGAACTCGGAGCCCAGGACGACGCCCAGCAGGTGGGCGCGTACGTCGTCGCGGCGTTACTGCAGCTCGGGGAGTTCGATCGGGCGCGCGGGCAACTCGACGCCATCGCGCACGGCTGGGAGCCGGGCGCCCCGACGCCGCAGGGCGACCCCGAGGCCGTCGCGGTGATGATGCTCGCGACTGCCGAGTACCGGCGGATGACGGGCGACCGATCGCGGTCGGCATATGAGGAGGCGGGTGATGTGCTACTCGCGGGGCACCCGCTGGCCACCCGCGATCCCGGTGCGGTGATGACGCTCAGCGCGGTGGCCGCGGGATTGATAGAGATCGGAGCCTGCGAGGCCGCAGAACGCTACGTCGCGCCCCTCGCGGACTCGCTCGGCGCCACCATCGCCGAACTCGGATGGTACGACCTTCCACAGACAGGAAACGTGGCGCTGGTGAGCGGCGCACTGCTGTGCGCACTGCGGCCCGGCGACGAACGCGGGGTGGCACTGCTGGTGCTCGCCGAGCGGCTGCACGCGCGACGCGACTATCCCGCGATGCAGGAGTTGATGGAACGCCGGCGCGAGGTGTCGGGCGCCGCCGACGAGGTGTGGGATCGTGCCCGGGCGCGATTCGGCGGTCTGGGACGCCAAGCGGCCCTCGCCGAGACCGTGAAGATCCTCGGCGAGGGCCGCGACTGACGGCTGTTCGATCGGCTCAGCGCGCGTTGCGGATGTATGCCCGCACGGCCAGCGGGGCGAACACCGCGGTGATGACCGCGGCACCGATCAGGCTCCACAGCACATGCGAACCGACGTGCCCGTCGTTGCACATCTCGCGGACCGCCGTCACCAGGTGGCTCACTGGATTGACGTTGACGAATCCCTGCAGCCAGCCCGGCATGGTCTCCACCGGCACGAACGCGTTCGACATGAAGGTCAGCGGGAACATGATCAGCATCGACACGCCCTGCACGGCCGACGCCTTCTTCACGAGGCAGCCCATCAAGGCGAAGATCCACGACACCGCGAAGCTGCACACCAGAACCAGCAGGGTGGAGCCGAGGACGCCCAGGGCGTCGGGTCGCCAGCCCATCGCGATGCCTACCGCGAACGTGATGACGGTGGCGATGAGATACCGGACGACGTCGGCGAGCAGTGCGCCGGCGAGGGGACTGATCCGCGCGATCGGCAGCGATCGGAAGCGGTCGAAGACGCCCTTGTTCATGTCTTCGCGGAGCTGCGTGCCGGTGACGATCGACGTCACGATCACAGTCTGCACCAGGATTCCCGGAATGATGACCGGGAGGTAGCTCTTGGTGTCGCCGCTGATCGCGCCGCCGAAGATGTAGGTGAACATCAACGTGAAGATGATCGGTTGCAGCACCACGTCGAAGAACTGCTCCGGATTGCGGAGCATCTTGATGATGCTGCGGCGGGCCAGGGAGAACGACTGGCTCACGGTCTCGCCGAAGCCGATGGAGCGCTTCGCCTGCGTCCGGACCTGTTCGATGCTGATCGCGGTCCGGGGAGAGGGAGGGGTCAGGGTGGTGGTGGTCATCGGAGTGCCTCCTCGGCGTCGGTTTCGGTGCGCGGGTCGGACTCATCGGATTCGGAGTGCCCGGTGATCGTGAGAAAGACCTCGTCGAGGGTGGGCTTGGAGACGGTGATCTCGTCGATCTCGATCTGCTCGTCGCGCAGGGCGAGCAGGACGTCGGGCACGCGGTCGGGATGGTGCAGTGCCACGGTGATGCGACCGGCCTCGGGGCTGAGGGTCGCGGACTCGCCGAGGACCTGCTCGGCGAGTCGGGCCACGTGCGCGGCGTCGTCACGATCGGCCGGCGTGAGCATCAGGGTGCTCGAGCCGATGGACTGCTTGAGTTCGTCCGCGGTTCCGTCGGCGATCACCAGACCGCGGTCGATCACGGCGATCCGATCGGCGAGCTGATCGGCCTCGTCGAGGTACTGCGTGGTGAGCAGGACCGTTGAACCCTGTGCGACGAGCTTGCGGATGGTCTCCCACATCTGCGCGCGCGTGCGCGGATCCAGTCCGGTGGTCGGCTCGTCCAGGAACAGCAGCGGTGGCGTGTCGATCAGGGACGCCGCGAGGTCCAGACGCCGGCGCATGCCGCCGGAGAAGTCGCTCAGCGGACGGTTCGCGGCCTCCTCCAGTGAGAAGTCGGCGAGCAGTTCCTCGGCACGGCTGCGCGCCTGAGCCTTCGACTTGCCGAGAAGCCGGGCGAACAGCGTGAGGTTCTGCGCTGCGGTCAGGTCTTCGTCGACCGACGCGTATTGACCGGTGACGCCGATCAGCGACCGCACCGCGACCGGATCCTCGACCACGTCGTAGCCGAAGATCCGGCCGTATCCGGCGTCGGGCTTCAGGAGGGTCGCCAGCATGCTGACGGTGGTGGTCTTGCCCGCACCGTTGGGACCGAGGACCCCATAGACCGTGCCTGCGGGCACCGCGAGGTCGACGCCGTTGACGGCTTTCGTCGACCCGAAGTGCTTGACCAGACCTCGGGCGTCGATGGCGAGATCGGAGTCACGCCCGGTTGAAGCGCTCGACCGGGGGAGCGTTGAGGAGTATGTGTTCATGCCGGAAACCATGCGCCCGTGCGCTTTCACGGCGCTGTCGTCGGCTTACACCGGCCGCGCGCCGCTTACGCGGCCTCCGATTCGGGCACGCCGAGCAGCGGTTGCACCCGTGCCGGGATGGAGTACCCGGACTGCCACGGGTACCGGCCGTCGTCGTCGGGCCAGACGAGTTGTATCGCATCGAACCGGGCGCCGTAGACGACCCGCGTGAGCCGCAGAGCTCCGGCGTCGATGACGTCGATCGCACGGAACCGGACCGGGCGGCGCAACCGCGCGGGTACGTCGGACCCCGGGCCGAAGCCAGGGTCGGCGACCACCGCCCGTGCCGCGTGGTCGAGCAGGATCCCGGCGAGATCCGGCGGGAGCCCGGTCATCACCAGTTCCGGGCGTCCGTGCTCGGTCAGCCCGGTGGTGTAGGTCAGGGGCGGGTTGGCGGCGTCACCGAGCACGCCGGTCACCGACCAGCGTCCCTCCGCGATGAGCGCGAGGGCGTCGCCGACCAGATCGTCCGCGCCGTCGCACCGTGGGTCGAACTCACACATGACATCCTCCTGACCGATTCGATCATTTGTTCGATTGGTGGTGTCACTGTACGACGCGGGTCCGACAGAAGTCGGCTTCAAGAGAAAGCGGCGAGGTGCGCCGGGCGAGTCGCGCCCGGCCGACCCCGTTCGGGCGCGGCGCCTAGACTGGGTGCGTGCCAGGCCGAATCCCCGATCGCGACATCGCCGCGATCCGTGAGCAGACGCGCATCGAAGACGTGGTCGGAGACTATGTCACGCTGCGCAGGGCCGGCGCGGACCGCATGACCGGGTTGTGCCCGTTCCACGATGAGAAGACACCGTCGTTCCACGTCCGGCCTCATCACGGGCACTTCCACTGCTTCGGGTGCGGCGAGGGCGGCGACGTCTACACGTTCCTGCAGAAGCAGGAGCACGTCAGTTTCGTCGAAGCCGTCGAACAGCTGGCGGACCGGATCGGTTACACCATCAACTACGAGGGCGGCGGCACCGCGATCAAGCGCGACCGCGGCACGCGCGCCCGGCTCGTGGCCGCCAACGCGGCGGCGCAGCAGTTCTACGCCGAACAGCTCGCGACGCCCGAGGCGCAGGTGGCGCGCGACTTCCTCACCGAACGCGGCTTCGACGGCACTGCGGCGGCGCATTTCGGCTGCGGGTACGCCCCCGCCGGGTGGGACACGATGACGAAGGCCCTGCTGAAGCTCGGCTTCCAGTTCTCCGAGCTGGAAGCCGCCGGGCTGTCGAAGCAGGGCCGCAAAGGGCCCATCGATCGGTTCCATCGGCGTCTGCTGTGGCCCATCCGCAATCTCGGCGGCGATGTCATCGGGTTCGGCGCGCGCAAGCTCTTCGACGACGACAACCTCGGCAAGTACATGAACACGCCCGAGACCATGCTGTACAAGAAGTCGCAGGTGCTGTTCGGACTCGACCTGGCCAAGCGTGACATCGCCAAGGGCCACCAGGTCGTGATCGTCGAGGGCTACACCGACGTCATGGCGATGCACATGGCCGGTGTCACCACGGCCGTGGCCTCTTGCGGCACGGCGTTCGGAGAGGACCATCTGGCACTGATCCGCCGGCTGATGATGGACGACTCGTACTTCCGCGGCGAGGTGATCTACACCTTCGACGGCGACGACGCCGGTCAGGCCGCGGCGCTGAAGGCCTTCGAGGGGGAGCAGTCCATCGCCGGTCAGACCTTCGTGGCCGTCGCGCCCGACGGTATGGATCCGTGCGAGCTCCGACAATCTGCCGGCGATCCGGCGTTGCGCGATCTCATCGCCCGGCGCATCCCGATGTTCCAGTTCGCGATCAAGTCGTTGATCGCCCAGCAGAACCTCGACACCGCGGAGGGCCGCGTGGCGGCCCTGCGGGAGACGGTGCCGGTGGTGGCGAGGATCCGCGACGTCGCGCTGCGGGACGAATACGCGCGCCAGCTCGCCGGGTGGGTCGGCTGGGACGATGTGGCCCAGGTTCTCTCGCGCGTGCGCGCCGAGGCCAAGCGACACGGTGGCCGGCGCGGCGCGAACGCGCGGCAGCGGAACTCGCGCACCCGGCCCGAGGCGATGTCGCCGCCGCCGACCGCGCGACCGCTGCCGAACGACCCGCGGCTCTGGCACCAGCGCGAAGCGCTCAAGGCGGCGCTTCAGTATCCCGCCATCGCGGGCACGGTCTTCGATTCCCTGCCCGGCGAGTGCTTCACCGATCCCTCGTACCTGGCTGTCCGCGAGGCGATAGCGGCGGCCGGGGGAGCGGCGAGCGGTCTCGGCGGCGCCGCCTGGGTGGACGCCGTCCATCACGGCGTGATCGACGACCCCGCGGTGGCTCCGCTCGTCACCGAGCTGGCGGTGGAGCCGCTCCCGGTCGAGGACGACCGTGTGCCGCAGTACATCTCGAGCGTCCTGGCGCGGTCGCAGGAGATCTGGGTCGGCTCTCAGATCGCCGACATCAAATCGAAGCTGCGCCGGATGTCGCCCGCCGGGGACCCCGACGGCTACAACGCGCTCTTCGGCGACCTCGTGGCGCTCGAAGCGTATCGGCGCAGTCTGCTCGAGCAGGCCTTCGACGCCGGAGCGGACGCGGTCTGAGCGGTTCGGCCGCGGCGTCCATCGGCGGGTTCTCCCCAGCATCGTCTGCGGTGCGTCGTAAGGTGATTCTCTGCTGACGGACGCCCTCGTCCCGGCGGAAAGGGTAAGCGCATGACGCAGGTGATGAGGAGCTCGGTGCGCGAGCTGACGACTCGCGGCGTGATCCTCGGTGGTCTCATCACCCTGGTCTTCACCGCGGCCAACGTCTACCTCGGACTCAAGGTCGGTCTCACGTTCGCCACAGCGATTCCGGCGGCGGTCATCTCGATGTCGGTACTGCGCTATTTCCGCGATCACACGATCGTGGAGAACAACATCGTGCAGACCATCGCGTCGGCGGCGGGCACGCTCTCGGCCATCATCTTCGTCCTGCCCGGTCTCATCATGATCGGCTGGTGGACCGGCTTTCCGTACTGGATGACCGTCGCGGTCTGCGCGATCGGCGGCATCCTCGGCGTCATGTACTCGATCCCGCTGCGGCGCGCGCTCGTCACCGGCTCTGATCTGCCGTATCCCGAGGGAGTGGCGGCCGCGGAGGTCCTGAAGGTCGGCGACTCGTCCGGGCGCGACCCCGACGCCGTCGACCCCAACCGCGGCGGTATGCGAGCGATCGTTCTCGGTGCGGTGGGCGCCGCGTTCTTCTCCCTGCTCGGTTCGCTGAAGCTGATCGCCTCCGAGGTCGCGGTCGCGTTCCGTGTCGGCTCGGGCGCGACGATGGTGGGTGCCAGCCTGTCGATGGCGCTGATCGGCGTCGGCCACCTGGTCGGCATCGGGGTCGGTATCGCGATGCTCGTCGGCCTGGTGATCTCTTTCTTCGTCATCCTTCCGACGCGGACATGGGACGCCATTCCCTCCGGCGATCTGCTCGACGGTGTGAACAGCGTCTTCAGCGCCGACGTGCGGATGGTGGGAGCCGGCGCGATCGCGGTCGCGGCCGTGTGGACGCTGCTGACCGTCATCGGCCCGATCCTGCGCGGCATCGTGGCGGCCGCGGCCAGCGCACGCAAGCGCAGGTCGGGCGAGAGCGTCGACGTGACCGAACGCGACATCCCGATCCAGTACGTCGGCCTGACGATCATCGTCGCGCTCATCCCGATCGGATGGCTGCTCTGGGACTTCATGAAGGGGACCGCGCTGGTCGGGAGTGCCACCGGCATCCTGATCGTCACGATCATCTTCGTCTTCGTGATCGGCCTCGTCGTAGCCGCCGTGTGCGGATACATGGCGGGCCTGATCGGATCGTCGAACAGCCCGATCTCCGGTGTCGGCGTGCTGGTGGTCCTGTGCGCGGCACTGCTGATCAAGGTGACGCACGGCCCCGCCGACAGCACGAGTCAGACCGAGGCGCTCATCGCGTACACGCTGTTCACCTCGTCGGTGGTGTTCGGTGTCGCGACCATCTCCAACGACAACCTGCAGGATCTCAAGACCGGTCAACTCGTCGGCGCCACGCCGTGGAAGCAGCAGGTCGCGCTCATCATCGGCGTGCTCTTCGGATCCGCCGTGATCCCGCCGATCCTGGGACTGATGAACAACGCCTTCGGTTTCCAGGGCGCCCCGAACGCCACGGAGAACGCCCTGGCCGCCCCGCAGGCCGCACTGCTCTCGACACTGGCGAAGGGCGTCTTCGGCGGCGACCTCAACTGGGCCCTGATCGGCCTCGGCGCGGCGATCGGCGCCGGCGTCATCGTGGTCGACGAGGTGCTCAAGAGGACCACCTCGAACCTCAAGCTGCCACCGCTGGCCGTCGGTATGGGCATGTACCTGCCGATGTCGCTCACGCTCATCATTCCGATCGGTGCCTTCATCGGTCTGGCGTACGACAAGTGGGCGCTGCGCGACCCGATCGGCGGCGAACGGAAGAAGCGGCTCGGCGTGCTCCTCGCGACCGGCCTGATCGTCGGCGAGAGCCTCTACGGCGTCGTCTTCGCCGGCATCGTCGCCGGCACCGGAGACGACTCGCCGCTGGCGATCGTCGGCGACGGACTCGGCAACTGGATGCAGGTGATCGGCGTCGTGGTATTCGCCGTGATGCTCACGGCGATGTACAGCTACGTGAAGCGGATCGGTTCCGACGACGGGCCCGCCGCCACTGCGGTGCAGACCAAGAAGTAGGCGGAGGGTAATCTCTGTCCTCGGGCCGATTCGGCTCAGGGGCGATAGCTCAGTCGGTTAGAGCCGCTGACTCATAATCAGCTGGTCGCGGGTTCGAGCCCCGCTCGCCCCACTGAAACATCCCTGCGTCCGTCAACATCCCTGCTCCCGCCGACCGCCCCGCTCAGGCCCGGGTCACCCCGATCGACGGCAGGAAGAAGTACGAGGTCCGGCCGCGTCGCACGGTGCCGTAGACGGCGCACACCACGACGCCCTGGCCGGTGTCGACCAGACCTCCGCGAACGCCGTTCGACGGGATCACGCGCAGCGCTCGTTTGAGGCGAGAGACCGTGCCGGCGTACATCACCGGCGGAATCGGTGCGGACTTCACACGCTTGGAGACCGCGTCGATCACCGTGTCCGTGAGTCCGCCGAGCGGCGCGCCGAGCCCACCGCGCAGCGTGGTGACGTTGAACCAAGCGACGTGGACGCCGGACTTGTCGCCGAAGTCGGCGAACACGCCCACGGGCAGGAAACCGTAGAGGATCTCGCCGCCGCGCACCGCGTTCACGCTGACGTTCGCAATGGTGAGGTTGCCGATTCCCGGGGTGTACGGACCGGCCACGGCGCCGCCGACCGCGACCGGAAAGGTGAGGTCGGTGCTGAGTCCGACGGTCGGCGTGAACGTGGTGATGCCGAGTTGGCGCAGCAGCCGGTTGGCGGCTTCCACACCGTCCACCGGAACCGGGGCGGACTGTGCCTGAATCGGGCTGGTGAAGGTGCGCGCGGTCGCCAGGGCTCGGGCTCCCGGCACTGCGAGGGCGTCGGTGGCGGAGGCCGCGGCCCGGCCGACCAGTGCGGTCGACTGCTGTGCGATGCCCGTGACGCTCCGTCTCCCACGGTCTGCTAACGAAGTCACACGTGAACGGTACAACGCTCATTGGCACAATCGGCGGATCGAGCGTCGAATGCAGCGCCGGTCACAGGGGATCGAGTCGGCCATGCGTTCCGGGCGTGGCACGGTAGTGGCATGGTCATGATCGGCAGGTACCGCGTCGCCGACCCCCTCGCGTTCCCGAACCTCTCTCGACGGTCGACGATCGCCGACGCCGTCATCGGTCTGATTCTGCTGGTGTTGATGCTGGCCTTCTCGTCGGGTCTCACCACGACGGTGCAGGTGGTCAGCCTGCTGATCGGGCTGGCTCTGATGTGCCGCCGGTCCGCGTCGTCGGTGATGATGCTGCTGGCGGTGACGTCGGCGGTGATCCAGGTGGCGACCTACGACGTCGCGGTGGGACCGTGCCTGCTCTACTCGGTGCTCTACTACACGGCGGGCAATCATCCGGATCGTCGGGTCCGGGGCGCGTCGCTGGCCGTGGCAGTCGTGGGTTCGGCGATCGCGGCGTGGGTGTATCCGAGGTCGACGGCGTTCGGCACCGATGCCGAGGCGTCGACGATCGTCTCGCACACGATGACCTTCGTCGGCATCGCGGTGCTGCTGGTGGGCAGCTGGACCTTCGGATTCATCCGGTATCAGCGCCACAGCGTGGAACAGGCGAGGATCGCCGAGCAGATCTCCGAACTCGAACGACGGCGACTGCTCGACCTGTACGACGAGCAGGCCCAGCGGTCGAGTCTGGCCCGCGACATGCACGACGTGGTGGCGCACTCGCTCGCGGTGGTGGTGGCGCAGGCCGAAGGAGCACGCTTCGCCCTGGACGCCAGTCCCGAGGCGGCGAAGGAGGCGCTCGGCGTCATCGCCGACACGGCGCGGCAGGCGCTCGCCGACGTCCGGGGCGTGCTGGAGGAACTGCGCAGCGCCGAGTCGACGGCCGAGCACGCGCGAACCGACCGCGACCAGCTCTACGCACGGATGCGCGCAGCCGGAATGACGTTGCAGTCCACCGAGATCGGTGACGAAGACGCGGCGTCGCCGCTGAGTGTGCGGGTCGCCTTCGCGGTCCTCACCGAGGCATTGACGAATGCGCTCAAGTACGGCGACCTGGGTGCGCCGGTGTACGTCCGGCAGGACTGGTCGGACGGATGCCGGCTCACGGTGGCGAACTCGCTGTCGGAGAAGCCGCTGGCTCCCGGTGGCGCGGGCCACGGCATCAGGGGCATGGCAGAGCGGGCCGAACTCGCCGGCGGTACGCTGACCAGCGCCGCCGTCGAAGGCGGCTGGCTCGTCGAACTCGTCATCCCCGCTCGTCCGGAAGGACCGTCATGATCCGCGTCGCCCTCATCGACGATCAGCCGCTGTTCCGTGGCGGGATCGCGATGATTCTCGACAGCCAACCCGATGTGGAAGTGGTGGCGCAGGAGTCGTCGGCGCTGAACCTCTCGTCGACGGTGCGCGCGTCCGCGCCCGATGTGATCCTCATGGATGTGCGCATGCCGGGCATCGACGGGATCACCGCGACCCGTCAACTCGTGGCCGACCTCGGCGACGAGGCGCCGAAGATCCTCGTGCTCACCACATTCGACGTCGACGAGGCCGCCGCACGGGCGATCGAAGCCGGTGCGAGCGGATTCGTCCTGAAAGACGCGCAACCGGAGTTCCTGCTGGCCTCGGTGCGCGCGGTGGCCGACGGCAGCCAGGTGGTCGCGGCATCGGCCACCCGAAGGCTCTTCGAGCGGCACGGAACCCGTACCCGTCCCGGACCGGAGTACGACGCGCTCACGGTCCGCGAACGCGAAATCCTGGTGCGTGCCGCGTCCGGGCTGTCGAATGCCGAGATCGCGCAAGCCGAGTTTCTGTCGGAGGCGACGGTCAAGACGCACATCTCCCGGATTCTCGCGAAGCTGTCGCTGCGCGACCGCGTACAACTCGTGGTGTACGCGTACGAGCACGGCCTCGTCTGACGAGCCGGAGGACGCAGCGGCGTACATCTGCGGGATGACCCCGCACCCGCCCGTCGGAGGATGCGATTTGCGCCGGTAGCCGGACGCGAAGAGCCAGGTCAGAGCCATAACTTTGACGTATGAACGCCAACGAGATCAGTACCGGACCCGCCGTCGTCATGCGCCACGTGTCGCGCACCTACGGTGATCCGGCGAACCCAGTCCACGCGCTGCGCGACGTCTCGGTCGACATCCGCCGCAGCGAGTTCACCGCCGTCATGGGCCCGTCGGGGTCGGGCAAATCGACCCTGATGAATGTGATGGCCGGACTCGACGAGGCGACCTCCGGTCAGATCTGGCTCGGCCAGACGCCCATCGTCGGGCTCGACGACACCGCGCGGACGCTCCTGCGCCGCACCAACATCGGCTTCGTCTTCCAGTCGTTCAATCTGATCCCGACGCTGACCGCGGACGAGAACATCCGGCTGCCCTTCGTCCTGGCGGGACACAAGCCGGACGCCGTGCAGCAGGCGTGGATCGCTCACCTGGTCGGTTCGCTCGGACTCCGTGATCGTCTGGACCATCTGCCGTCCCAGCTGTCGGGCGGACAGCAGCAGCGGGTGGCGATCGTCCGGGCCCTGGCCGGCCGCCCGACCATCATTCTCGCCGATGAGCCGACCGGCGCCCTGGACACGCGCACCAGCCGCGAGGTGCTGACCTTGCTGACCACGGCCGCTCGCGAGTACGGGCAGGGGATCGCGATGGTCACGCACGATCCGGTGGCCGCGTCGTACGCCGATCGCATCCTGGTACTGGCCGACGGCCGGATCGTCGGAGAGTACCGGGGCCTCGACCCGCACCAGATCTCCGACCTCCTGATCAATCTCCAGGGGGCGGCGGCATGAGGGCCACGGACTACCGCCTGACGGCGGGTTCGCTGCGGGAACTGTCGACCGTGGGCGTGGTCTGCGGCCTGTCGGCGGCGTACGCCGGAATGGTGCTCACGGCCTCCGACTTCCTCGGCCGTGCCGGTGAGCACAACGGCGGCAACGTGGGAGTGGTGCTCGGCATCGTGTCGTCCGTGTTCATCCTCATCGCGCTGTTCGTGGCCGCGCTGGTGATCGGCAACGGTGTCGACACGGTGATCGCGGGCCGACGCAAGCAACTCGAGCTGCTGCGGTTGATCGGCGCCTCGTCGAGACAGCTGCGGTCGAGTCTGGTGCGCGGGGTCGCGAAGGTCGCGGCGATCGGTGCCGGGATCGGGCTGGTCGCCGGAGTGACGCTGGCCGACGCCGTACGGACCGTGATGGTGTCGCGGGACATCCTTCCGTCCATCCGGTACAGCTACCTTCCCCCGACCACCGTGCTCGCGGCGATCGTGGTGGTGGGCGTCGCGGTGGGCGCGACACTGGTGGGTTCGCGGAAGACGCTCTCCGGAGCCGCCGTCGTCGCGCCGAAGGGCTCGATGCGGTGGCTTCGCGGCACCGCGGCCGTCATCGCGACCGGTGTCGGCGCGCTCCTGCTCGGAGCCGCGTGTCTGTTGGGGGAGGAGGGGAGCATGAGCGGATTCGTCGTCGCCTTCCTCGGCACCGCGACGGCCGCGGTGGGACTGCTGGTCGGTGCGCCGATCCTCGTGCCCGCGATGGTCGCCGGTGTGGGACGGCTCCTGGGCGCGAGCCCGGCGGCGATCCTCGCGCGCAAGAACTCGGTCGCCGACCCGGGCCGCACCACACGCTCCACCGTCGGACTGTTCATCGGCGTCACCCTGATCACCACGATCGTCGCGGGTATGAGGTCGTTGCAGCAGTCCATCGACCGCTGGGATCTCACGCCCGAACAGGTGGAGGAGAACCGGCACGTGATGTCGATGATGACCTGGGTGCTGGTGGGACTGATTCTCATCTCGGTGCTCATCGCGGCGGTCGGCTTCGTGTCGACGATGTCGTTGACAGTGATCGGGAGGACTCGTGAGATCGGCATGCTGCGCGCGATGGGCTTCACCGCCAGGCAGGTCCGCGCCACGATCACTCTTGAATCGATCGCCTTGTCCGGGACGGCGATGGTGGCGGGTCTGGCGCTGGGCGTGATCTTCGGGGCGGTCGGCAGCCAGTCGCTCATCGGTGCGATCACGCCGGGATTCCCGATCGGACTGCCGCTGGGCGCGTTCGTGGGAATCGTCGCGGGAACGGTCGTGCTGGTGGCGATCGCCGCCCTGCCGCCCAGTCGTCGTGCGGTGTCGGTGACGCCGGTGGACGCGCTCGCCGTCGCCTGAGACGAAGGGTAGAGAAAGGGGTGGAGCGGGTGACGGGCTCGCGCCGACGACTACTCGCGGGAGCGGGTCGCCGCGGCCTTGTCGTTGCCGGCCTCCTCGGCGGCTTCGATGGTGATCATCTCGGCCTCGGTCAGCAATTCCTCCTCGGTGAGCACTTCGGCTGCCTCTCGTTGGACGGTCGTCGCGAGCGGCTTCTCCTTCACGAACAGCAGGACCACGAGTGCGATCCCGGCCAGCGGAACGAAGAACAGGAAGATCGGCAGCAACGCCTCGTTGTACGACTCGATGATCGGGATGCGCACGGCGTCGGGCAGGGCGTTCACCGCTGCCGGCGTGAGACCGTTGCGACCCGCGTCGCCGCCGGCTCCCGCGCCGCTGCCCGCGAGCTTCTCGGTGAGCAGGGTGGCCAGGCGGGAGGCAAAGATCGATCCGACGACCGCCGATCCCAGGGTGGCGCCGACCTGACGGAAGTAGTTGTTCGCGGCGGTCGCGGTGCCGACCATGGTGACCGGGAACGAGTTCTGCACGATGAGGGTCAGGATCTGCATCGACAGGCCGATGCCGATGCCGAAGACGGCCAGATACACGCACATGAGCCAGGTGGGAGTGGTGATGTGCATCGACGCGATCAGCACCAGGCCGACGCCCATGACGATGGAGCCGATGATCGGGAAGATCTTGTAGCGGCCCGTGCGTGCCACGGCCTGACCGGAGGCGATCGAGGTGATGAGCAGTCCGCCCATCATCGGGATCATCAACAGGCCTGCGACGGTCGCGTCGACTCCGGTGACCATCTGGATGTAGGTCGGCATGTAGCCCAGAGCGCCGAACATGGCGACGCCGATCATCAGGTTCGCGACGGTCGTCAACGTGAAGTTGCGATCCGCGAACAGCTTCATCGGCATGACCGGGTTGTCGGCGCGCAGCTCGGCGACGACGAATCCCACAGCCAGGACGACGGTCGCGACCGCGAGGCCGAGGATCTGCGGGCTCAGCCAGTCGTAGGTGTGCCCGCCCCAGGTGCAGATCAGCACGAGGCTGGTGGTGGCGCCGGCGATCAGAGCCATACCCAGGTAGTCCAGTCGCGGTCGCACCTCGTGCTGCACCTTCGGCAGCTTCATGAAGGCCAGGGTGGCGGCGATCGCGAGAGCACCCAGCGGGAGGTTCAGCCAGAACGCCCAGCGCCAGCCCGGGCCCTCGGTGAGCCAGCCGCCGAGCAGCGGGCCGGCGACCGAGGAGACGGCGAAGACCGCGCCGAGGAAGCCCATGTAGCGGCCGCGTTCCCGGGCGGGAACCACGTCGGCGATGGCCGCCTGCGACAGGATCATCAATCCGCCGCCGCCGATGCCCTGGAGGATGCGGCCGAAGATCAGCCAGGTGATGTTCCCGGAGAGTGCGCCGACCACCGAACCGCTGAGGAAGATCAGGATCGCGGCGATCAGTACGGGCTTGCGGCCCAGCAGATCGCTGATCTTGCCGTACACGGGCATCACGATGGTGGACGCGAGGATGTAGGCGGTGATGACCCAGGTCATCTGGTCGACGCCCTGGAGCTCACCGACGATGGTCGGCAGAGCTGTCGAGAGCACGGTCTGGTTCAGCGATGCCAGCAGCATCGTGATCATCAGTCCGATGAACAGCAGCATCACGCTGCGGCGCTCGGTATTCCCGGTAGTGCCGTCCGTTGGTTCGGCGAGGGAAGTGGTCATAGCAGGTCCTTGATGGTTCGGCGGAAGACTGCGCCGGCGTCGGCGAGGGCGGGCGAGTCGGGGTTGTCGAGGACTTCGGGGTCCTTCTTGTAGGCGAAGCGCAGGACGGCGCCGGCGAGCATGATGAGCGCGCGGGCGTCGTCCACCGATTCCGGGCCGGCTCGCTCACCGATCTGTTCGGTGATCACCGAACTCAGCAGTTCCTGCGCGGCGGTGCCGTGCTGCTGCATCCGTTCGACGAGCTCGGGAAACCGACGGATCAGCTCGCGGTGGTCGGAATGGGGGCCGCCGCCCTGTCGGATGCTCTTGGCGACCGCCATCACCAGATCGACGGCACGGTCGAGGCGGTCCGGGCCGGGACCGGCTTCGACGAAATCCTTGAGCGCCTGGTCGGGCACTGTCGGCGGCACGGCTCCGAGGACGGCGTCCTCTTTGCACGCGTAGTAGTTGAAGAACGTCCGTCGTGACACTCCGGCGCGGTCGGCGATCTCGGCGACCGTGGTGTCGTGGAGTCCGTTCTCACCCACCAGTTCGACGGCGGCCGTTCGCAGTGCACGCAGCGTCTCAAGACGCTGGCGTTCCCGAAGGCCTAGTTCAGAAATATTTTGCACTAGTGCAGTATTGCACGAGTGAAAAGTTTTGTGCACGCAACTGTGACTGACGCAACTGTCTCGGAACACCGAGGAGGTACGTGCGGTTGCCTCAGTCATGAGCCGAGACCCAGAAGTGCCGACGACGCTGACTGCGGCCGCAGTCGACCGCCGGATCGTGGTGATCGGCGCCGGCCAGGCCGGACTCTCGGCCGCCTACTTCCTCCAGCGCGGCGGATTGCGTGCGGGCAGCGACTTCGAGGTGCTCGACGCAAACCCGACTCCGGGCGGAGCGTGGAGCCATCGCTGGGACGCCCTGACCTTCAGCCTGGTGAACGGCGTCCACGACCTGCCCGGCACACGGCTCACCGGTGCCGATCCTGACGAGCCCGCGCGCGAGGTGATCAAGCGCTACTACGGGCGTTACGAGGCCGAGCACGGTCTCCGGGTGGCGCGACCGTGGCGAGTGGTCGCGGTCGAACCGACGGGCGAACCGGTGTGGCGCTTCCTCGTCCGTGCCGAGGGCCCCGGCGGAGCGACGCGGACCTACCGTGCGTCGGCGGTGATCAGTGGTACCGGCACGTGGGATCACCCGTATGTGCCGTGGTACCCGGGTCGTTTCGCGGGCCGTCAACTGACCACCCGGGACTTTCCGGAACCGGAGGACTTCGCCGGACAGCGGGTCCTGGTGGTCGGCGGAGGCATATCCGCTGTCGAGTTCGTCGTACTCCTGGACGAGGCCGGTGCCGTCCCGATCTGGTCGACGCGCACGCCGCCGCGCTGGCGCGACACCCCGTTCGACGCTCGATGGGGGCTCGCCGTCGAGAACGGTGTCGCGGCCCGGACCCGTGCGGGTCTGCGACCGCTGAGCGTGGTCGCGGCCACGGGGCTGCCGCGAACCCCGCGGTTCGCGCCGGCGATCGACAGCGGTGTCCTGTCCTCGCGCGGTCCGCTCGCGCGTCTGGTGCGCAACGGTGTCGAGTTCGCCGACGGCACGAGCGAACCGGTGGACGTGATCATCTGGGCCACCGGCTTTCGGCCGTCGCTCGCACACCTGGCCCCGCTCGGGATCCGGGAGCCCTCCGGCGGCGTGCTGATGGCCGACGACGACGTCAGCGTGGTCCGGGTCCCCGGTCTGTTCCTGGTGGGCTACGGCCGCAGTGCCTCGACGCTCGGCGCGACCCGCGCGGGCCGCCGTGCGGCCCGCGCCGCGCGTCAGTCCTCGGTCGAGAGCACCTCGGCGACGAACGATCCGACGCGGTTGCGCAGTCCGGCCACCTGCTCGGCCCGAATGGCGTCGAGGTCGGTGGCCTTGTGATAGGCGGGCGGCAGCTTACGGGCGTGCTTCGAGCAGTGGAACCCCGAGCACACCAGCGTGCCGATGGTGTCGCCACGCCTGCCCTGCGCACCGGTGCGCCTGGCGGTGTACAGCACCACCTCTTCGCTGAGGTCGACGTCCCGGCACCAGGTGCACATCGTGCGGCGCGACGGCGTCGCCTCGGCGCGGTTGAGGATCAACGACACGAGCCGGCCGTCGTGCTCCACCGCGATGTAGGCGCGGCGGGGCATCTTGCGGTCGCGCCAGCCGTAGTACTCGAGGCGCGAGAAGTCGACGTCGTCGAAGTCGAGGGGAAAGGTGACCTTCTTGATCTCGCTGCGGGTGGCGCCGCGGAACGAGTCGAGGATCTGCTGTTGGGTGTACTGCTTCATATCGATGACCGATCAGTCGAATGCGCGTGGTCGCGCGGGAGAGATGAGGTGAGGTCGGCCCGCGGGCGCGGGTGCGACGGCAGGATCCACTGGCCGATCCATTGGAATCGGCTGCGGAGCGCGGTCATCTGTTCGCGGCGCGGAACGCGCCGGACATCTCCTGAATGTGAGTGATCATGTCGACTCCACGCTAGCGCATCGCGCGGCGGGTGTGCGGACTCGGTGACGATGCCGTATCACCTGGGCCGATGTACCGGGACGGGGAAGGCCGTCCGCGCTAGTATCGTCCTGCTCCGATGAATCCGGACAGAGTTCGCCTCTCGCCCGGTTCCCGGAGACGGTCCACACCGATCGTCACCCATCGAAAGAGAAAGGCCGACGAGCACTTTGGCAATCAATGATCCGCTCAGCGCTGCGGCGCGCGACGCCGTCAAGGACATCGCGACCCGCACATGGCAGAGCCTCCTCGGAATCGGCATCGCCTCGCTGATCCTCGGCGTCATCGTCCTGATCTGGCCGGCGGCGACACTTCTGGTGGTCGCCATTCTTTTCGGCATCTATCTGCTGATCTCGGGCATCTTCCAGGTCGCCGCGACCTTCGGAGTGCAGCACACCCACGGTTGGTGGCGCGTTCTCTCGTTCCTCTCCGGCGCCATCTCGATCCTGCTGGCCTTCGTGGCCTTCCGGAACATCGAGACCGCGGTGATTCTCCTGGCACTGTGGGTCGGTATCGGCTGGATCTTCCGCGGAGTCACCGAACTGTCGGTCTTCATGGACTCGGCGAGCGGCCTGCCCGGCCGTGGCTGGGGCATCTTCCTGGGAATCGTGACCGTGATCGCCGGCGGCATCCTGATCATCTGGCCCATCTCGTCGGTCGCCACCCTCACCGTCGTCTCGGGCATCATGCTCGTGGTGGTCGGCGCAGTCGAGATCGTGCACGCGTTCATGCTGCGGTCGAAGGTCAAGTCCGTCTGACACCGAACTGCGCAGGCACTGCCGGAAAACCTATCGCCCCCGACCCGCAGGTCGGGGGCGATATGCGTCGGTGGGGCCGATTGCCTTCCGCGGGACGCTCGCAGCGGGTAGCGTCGAATCCACTCGGTTGAAACGGCAGCCGAACTCCTGCCCGGAAGGCGCACCGCGCCCGGGCGTTCACATCATCACCGCACAGCGGGCTCCGGTCACGTGTGACCACGCCTGGGTGCGGTCGGCGTTGAAGGAGCTCTGCCATGACCGACGACGGGTACGACCACGTGCGGGACCTGCTCGCGCAGCGCGAAGCGCTTCCCGCGGGGGATCCCCGCAGAAAGTGCCTTCGAGACGAGGCGGTGGTGGCGAGCCTCCCGCTCGCTCAGCACATCGCGCAGAGGTTCGGCGGCCGAGGGGAGTTCCACGACGACCTCGTGCAAGTGGCACGACTGGGACTGGTCCAGGCCGTCGACAGGTACGCGCCGTCTCGCGGGTCCGATTTTCTGTCATTCGCCGTCCCGACAGTGATGGGCGAGGTGCGCAGGCACTTCCGGGACCGGACCGCGGTCCTTCGCACTCCTCGCAGCATCAAGGAACTGTCATCGAGGATCGGGACGGCTGAAGGACACCTGACGCACCGACTCCATCGGCTACCGACGCGTGCCGAGCTGGCGGCCGAACTGGATGCCGACCTCGCCGACATCGACGAAGCGCGGATGGCGGCCGCCGCATCGGCTCCGGCCTCGCTCGATCAGCCGGCGGGCGCAGCCGACGACCGATCCGCGATCGACCGGATCGGCCGTCCCGACCCGGCTTACGATCTGGTCGACGTCGCGCAGTCTCTCCGGCCGGCGCTCGCGCGACTGCGGCCGCGGGAGCGCCGCATCCTCGGTCTCCGATTCTTCGAAGACCTCTCGCAGAGCGCGATCGCCCAACGCACGGGGATGTCGCAGATGCATGTCTCTCGGCTGTTGCGTCAGTCGATCGCCACCTTGCGGCAGGAGCTGACGGCGACGTGATCGGCCCCGTGGTGCGCCGCGGTCAGTCGGCCGAGCCCACCGTCGCGGTGATCTCCACGGTGTTGCCGTCGGGATCGATGACCACAGCGTGCCCGGAAGTCGACGGGTAGGGGGTCCGGGGCGACGAGGCGCCGAACGCGATCAGCCGCTCGACAGCGGCGGCGACGTCCTGAGTATCGAAGGCCGACAATCGGATTCGAGACTGCGGCCGCGGCGGCATCACGCGTCGCACGATGAGCTGGACGCGCCGGCCGTCATCGATCAGTTCGGCGCGATCGGAGTCCGCGTCCCCGACGGCGAGGTGCAGCGCTTTCGACCAGAAGTCCGCCAGAGTGTCGACGTGATCGGTCAGCAATACGCATGGTTCGTCCGAGTCCAGCGCCAGCATGAGCTTCTCCTCTCGTTGTCAAACCCGCGACGGGCGGCGCGGCGTCAGGGTTCGAGGACGACCTTGACGTATCCGTCCGACTTCTCCTGGAACTTCCGGTACGCGTCTGCGGCGTCGTCGAGTGGCAGTCGATGCGAGGCGAAGCGGTCCACCCCGAGGGGATCGTCGTCGGTCAGCAGCGGCATGATCGCGTCGGTCCAGCGCTTCACATTGGCCTGTCCCATCCGGAGTTGCACCTGTTTGTCGAAGAGCTTGAACATCGGCATCGGGTCGATCGCACCGCCGTACACACCGGAGACGGAGACCGTTCCACCTCGCCGGACCACGTCGCACGCGGTGTGCAGCGCCGACATCCGGTCGACGCCGAAGGCGGTGTCGATCCGCCGACCGACCGCGTCGGGGAGCAGGCCCACGGCGTGCTGCAGAGCCTTCGCGACGGGTGATCCGTGCGCTTCCATGCCCACCGCGTCGATCACGGAGTCGGTGCCCCGGCCCGACGTCAGGTCGCGCACCGCGGTAGCGACGTCTTCGTGGGCGGAGACCGTCTCGACTCCGTTCGCGTCGGCTCGGGCGAGCCGCTCAGGCACTCTGTCGACGCCGATCACGCGGATCCCGCGGTGCGCGGCGATGCGTGCGGCCATATCGCCGATCGGCCCCAGGCCGATCACGGTCAGCGACCCGCCGTCGGGAACGTCCGCGTACTCCACCGCCTGCCACGCTGTCGGCAGCACGTCGGAGAGGTAGCCGAACCGGCTGTCGGGAGGTCCGTCCGGCACCTTGATATGGGTGAAGTGGGCTTGGGGCACGCGGAGATACTCCGCTTGACCGCCGGCGACCGAGCCGTACAGCTCCGAATAGCCGAACAACGCCGCGCCCGTTCCCTTTTCGCGGACCTGGGTGGTCTCGCATTGGGTGTAGAGCGATCTGTCGCACATGTAGCAACGACCGCAGGAGATCTGGAACGGGATGACGACGCGGTCACCGACTCGGAGGTCGCCGGTGTCGGCCCCCACCTCTTCCACGGTTCCCATCGCCTCGTGGCCGAGGACGTCCCCGGCCTTCATGAACGGCGCGAGGACCTCGTACAGGTGTAGGTCCGATCCGCAGATGTTGGTCGAACTGACGCTGATCACGGCGTCGGTCGGTTCTTCGATCCGCGGGTCGGGGATGGTCTCCACCCGTACGTCGCGTCGGCCCTGCCATGTGACGGCACGCATCGGGACTCCTCACTCGATAGACATGGTGTCCACGGTGTGGTTGCCCGGGTGCGCCCGGATCTAAACGTGCTCGCGGCGGTTCAGGCGTGCTCCGACCGGTCGCGACGGACGTGCTCGTGCGCGCTGAGCACGACTCGATCCAAGCTGGTTCTGGCGCGTGAGGGCATGTCGACGTCGACGAATCTCGACTCGATGGCGGCTGCGAGGGAGTACAGCTTCGTGTTCGACTCCTGCGAGCGCCAGACGAGCAAGTCGAAGGCCTGCTGGGCGTCGAGCCGGTAGACCAGCATCAGTGCGCCCTTGACCCGTTCGATCGTCGACCGCCGGCGGACCATTTCGTCGATGTCCATGTGGGCCCGCCCGGACGGCACCACCGCGCTGCCGCCTGCCGCAGTCCCGCTGGGCGATGCCGCGACGTAGAAGCCGAACGTGCCTTGTCGCCGACCGTCCGGATGTTGCAGTACGTCGGCGATGACGATCACCGGAATCACCGCGCCGCGGGTGTCGATGATGCGATGTTGACTGCTGAACGGCTCGCCGGCCCGCCGGACACGATCGATGAGGTCGGCCACTCGATCCTTGTCGTCCGGGTGCTTGTGCCGGAGCAGCAGGTCGCTGGTCGGGACCACCGACTCGGCCGACTCGTAGCCGTGCAGGCGGGCCAACTGATCCGACCACTCCCAGCGGTCGTCATCGCGGTAATACCAGAACCGTCCGAACTGGAAGGTTTGGTCGACCGCGAGCGTGGGGTCGACGGGATCGGCGACGCCGTCGTGTCCTTGCACAGGAGTGTCCTCTTCGGAGTCGGTGCGGGCCGGGCCTGCACCTGTCGTCGGGCGGAGGGATTCGATCCGCCGTCGCGTCGACCGTAAGCGACTCGAGGGGTTAAAAGGCTCACCCCTAGGGGTGTACCGGAAATGGGTACGGTTGGGTATGGATCCGATTCGAGTAGCCCTCATCGACGACTACGACGTGGTGGTGCGGGGGCTGGCGACGATGCTCCGGCGGTACTCCGACCGCGTGCGCGTACAGGCGCTCTCGACCTCGGGCGAGGTCGCCGAGGACGTCGACATCGCGCTGTACGACTCCTTCGCCAATCCGCCGGCCGACCGTTCGATGATCTCCGACCTGGTCGCGAACCATCGGGTGCGCAAGGTGGTCGTGTATGCATGGGAGGTCTCGGAGCCGGCTGTCACTGTGGCCCTCGACAACGGTGCGGCCGCGCTCGTATCCAAGAAACTCCCCGCCGGGGAACTCGTGGACGCCTTGGAGCAGATCCACGCGGCGAAACCGTCCTCGACCGTCTTCGCGAGTCGGCAGGAGACCGCGGTGAGCAGTGCGGGCGACTGGCCTGGCCGGGAGGAGGGTCTCACCCAGCGGGAGGCCGAGGTACTGGCCCTCATCACGCAGGGGCTGAGCAACGCCGACATCGCCGACAGCACCGGGTTGTCGATCAATTCGGTGAAGACCTATATCCGCACGTGCTATCGCCGCATCGGTGTCACCACGCGTGCGCAGGCCGTTCTCTGGGGTGTGCACCACGGTTTCGTGCCCGACCGGCCGCGCCGCGGTCAGGGTGCTTAGTCTCCGTCCGCGGCCTCGGCGGTGCCGGTCGCCTTCCGCGGTCGCCGCCGACGGTGGGAGGCGTCGCACAGCGGCGGCGTCGCGCTGAAGCCGCACGCGCAGACGGCCACCTGGAAACGGTCGCAGTGGAGCACCGATCCGTCCGGCCGCTGCACGTCGACCGGCCCCTCCACCAGAATCGGGCCTTTCGGCACCACTCGTACTCGGCGGCGTCCGTCGGTCATGCCGGCTCCGCTCGTCCCGGGCGGTCCCCGGCCCGCTGCGCCCGGATGACGACGATCGCTTCGTCGTCCGACTCAGGGTCGAGGAATCCCGACTCCACGAGGGCGTCGTGACGCGACCTGACGACGGGCCCGAACGGAATCCGTCGTTCGGACGTGACTTCGGTCCGCAGACCCGCGGCGCGCAGTGCGGCCACCGTGGCGTCGACGCCGGACAGTTCGGATTGCACGATCAGCGCCGTTCCACCGTCGGCGAGCAGCCCGGGCACGACGGCACACACCACGTCGAGCACGGCGCGGCCATCAGGGCCACCGTTCCACGCGTGCCGGGGCCCGACCGCCGACATCTCCGTGCCGGGCGGTGTCGGCACATACGGCGGGTTGCAAGTGATGACGTCGAAGCCGGTCTCGCTCACGTCCGCGAGATCGGCACAGACAGTCCGTACCTCGACCCCGGCGTCCGCGGCTGACCGGCGCGTTCGGGCCACCGCATGGCGGCAGGAATCGACGGCGGTGACCTGGGCGCCGGCCAGAGCGGCGGCAACGGCGACCGCGCCTGAACCCGTGCACAGATCCAACACGCGGAGTCCGGTGAGGTCTGCCGAGGTCAGTTCGTCGACCAGCAGAGCGGTGTCCTCCTGAGGTCGATAGACGTCCTGCACACGGTGCAGCGCGGACACGTCCGACGTGATCAGGAGCGAGTCGGTGACGGCGCTTCGCACTCCGAGGGGTCGCTGCCTCGATACGGACTCAGCTCTCGACGCGGTCGTGCTCATGGACAAACCTCCGGCCATCTGGGTACGAGCACACGGGCTCGTCGGTCGAGTGAGGAGTACCCCGCCGTGCGGCCGATCAACCGTCGGATGCGTCGGCCCGGGAATCGCGGCCCGCCTCGAACATCTCCTCGTAGACCTCAGCCGCCTCCGACAGCACCTGCGGAGCGAGGCGGGCGATGACGTCGACCCGGCGGACCAGCGGCTCGTGGTCGGGCCCGCGGCCCACCACCTCGCCGGCCAGAAGCCAGGCGTAGCGGTCGGGGGCGTCGAGTTCGGCATACTTGCGAATGCGTCGCGCGATCCACGGCTTCGGGCTCCGTGTCCACCACGGTTCGGGAGTCAGCGATGCGACCGACAACCCGGGCAACGTGAATGCCGCCTCGTAGTCGAGGCTCGGTCCGGCCTCCGCGTCCGTCGCCGGACCGTGTGAGTATCTGATGTACACCGGCTCGCGGTCGGCGATCTCGTCGACGACGTCGTCCAATGTCTCGAGCGTGCGCAGCCGGGGTGTCGGCGGCGGTTGACGGGTGAAAAGGGGAGCGGTGCTCCGTTGCGGGGTGTTCTCGTCGGCCATCGATCTCGCTCCGTCTCGCGTGTTTCGTTCAGTGCCTGATGAAGCATCGGGTACCCGACCGGGCGTCAGTCACGTCCTGCGATGGTTTGCTTTCGTTCAGGGAGGGTACTTCTGCCGTGGCGATGAAAGGCAGGTGATGCCCGATGTCCCGACCGGGATCGATTCGGGAACGCGTGATTCCGCGAATGCCGGAACCGCGCGGACCGATGTCCGAAGTCCTCATCGAAGCGATACGCGCGAAGGCCGACAGTCGTCCGTCCCGGATCGACGTGCCGGACGGGCTCGATCCGTGGGGCGACGATCTGCAGCTGTCGTTGACCGTGTGCCACGAATTGCACTATCGCGGTTGGGCCGACGCCGGGAGGGATTGCGAGTGGGACCCGGCAGTCATCGACGCACGCGTCCGTCTCGAGGACCGGTTCCTCGACGCCGTGGCGGATCGGCTGTCGCCACTGAGCGACGAAGGCACCGCCGATGCCGAACTCGGCGCGCTTGCACGGGCCGTTCCCGAGGGAGCGACGGCGCATCTGCGCCGTCACGGCACCGAAGACGAGTTCGCCGACTATTTCAAGGCGCGCTCCATCTACCACTTGAAGGAGGCCGATCCCCACGCGTGGGCGATTCCCCGGCTGCGTCGAGATGCCAAGGCGGCCTTCGTGGCGGTGGAGTTCGACGAGTACGGCGGCGGACGCGGTGAGCGTGTTCACCAGGAGCTGTACGCCGATCTGCTGTCGGCCACAGGGCTCGACCACAGTTATCTCGGCTATCTCAACGACGCTCCCGCCGTGGTGCTGGCGACCGTGAACCTCATGTCGTGTCTCGCGCTGCGAGGCTCACGCCGCGGAGCGACGGTCGGGCACTTCGCCGCCACGGAGATGACCTCGCCGGTGGGCTCGGCGTGGCTTCTCAAAGGACTCGAGCGGATCGACGCTCCGGAGGCGGCCCGGCATTTCTACCGTGAACACGTCGAGGCCGACGCCGTGCACGAGCTCGTGATGCGTGATCAAGTCGTCGCGCCGCTCATCGCCGACGAGCCGGATCTCGCCGACGACGTCGTGTTCGGGATCCGGGCCCTCCAGGCAGTGGAGAGCAGGCTGGACGATGCCTTCGTCGATGCATGGAACGCCGGGCGTTCGCTGATGCGGTGTTGACCGGCTTCGCCGTGTCGCCAGACCGGTGGGAAAACGCGAAGAGAGGGTTCGCGCCGTCGTAAGCGTCGTGCCGGATCGCGATTGCGAACATCTCCGATACCTGACGACGTAAGCCCTTCGCTTTAGCTGGGCGCCCAGACGCTTCTCGATCGATCAGCCACTCGATCGTCTACGTGGTGACCTTATTGATCCGGAGTTCGCCGATCGCGTGATCGCGAGATGGTAAGGCTCGAGGTCTGGACAGATTGTTCCGAGACCGCGGACTCCTTCTGCTCCCGCCACTTATCTGCCAGTACGGTCACCAGGGTTCGGAGTCAGTTCTGCGACTGCGGCATCAGAGACGGGACGGCCGGCGGATGCTGCACGCTCCGCTGCGCGTTTCGTGACCGCGTCGGTGGCCGCGCCTTCGGAGGGCCCGTCTGCCTGAACGGATCGGATCTTCCCGTCGCGGCATCGGACTTCTCAGCGCGCACGGTACTTATTCGAGGCGAGCGGCGTGACCGCGATTTGTCCGTGCTCGCCGACCTCGAGGCGCCGGCGCCCCATCAGGCTACCCGACGTTCGAGTTCGTCCTCGATCCACCGCCGTTCGGCTGGTGTGAGGTCGGCGACGCGGGCCTTGAGCATCGGGATATCGGTCCAGAGCTCGTCGGCGATCTCGCCGACGTGCTGCGACCAGCAGAGGGCATCGAGGAGTTGGTCGAGGGTGACGAAACGGCGCGTGGCGATGCGTTCGACAGCGGCTTCCTCGCGAGCGTGCAGAACCGGGTCAACGGGGATGAAGCAGCCGCGTTCGATGTGGCCCATCTCGTGGGACAGTGTCGAGCGTCGCTCGTCGCTGAGCGCACCGGCGCTGATCTCTATGCGGTTCCCGCAGCGCAGCTCTGGCCGCGCACCCCGGGCGGGAGGTTGTCGACGAACACGATTTCGAGTCCTTGATTCCGGATGCCTCCCGCCACGGGTGGTAGCGCATGATGATCTCCTTCGCGCGGCACGGCTGGTGAGACTGTGCCGGGGTCGTAGTCGGGGCTAGCTGGCGCGACGGTCCTGATCGGGTAGGTCATGTCGCGTCAGCAGGTGAGGCTGGTACTGGCCGTACTCGGCGCCGGGCTGGCCGGAGTTCCATGCGGCGTTCTCGGCGTCAGCACGGTCCGCGAGAGCTTTCGCGTACGCGCGGTTCGCCGCTTCCACGGCGGCTCGGTTCCCCTGGCGGATCTGCCACCATTCCCAGCCCTTCCGGCCGAGCCACCAGCATCCGATCGCGAGGTACTTGTAGAACAGCCAGACGCCGTAGAGCATCCACCACGTCAGCAGCAAGAACCAGCGCACCATCTGCCAGCAGAGGTAGAGCAGTCCGCCGGTTGCGCTGACCATGTCCTTGCCGAGGCCGCGGGGTACCAGCGGCATCGACCAGCCGACTGGCCCGATCCCTCCTCCGACATAGAGCCCCATCTTGATCCCCTTCGTGTGAGGCGCGCTGTCCTGTCGCGCACCGTGTGGCGTGGATCGTATCGGTCGTATCTGACACTGGGTCTGCTATGCCCCGTTCTCGGGACCTTCGGGATCGGGCTCTTCGCAGCGACGAGCGGATGCCCGGTTGATGTAGTCCGACTGCGACATCTCGTCGATGCGACGGGCCGCCCAGCATTCCTCCTCGATCGCATCGTCGGCGCTCGCGAACTTCGGCGTGATGATGACCGCGTCGCCCTCTCCACGGAACAGTCGTGCTGCTTCCGGGTCAACGCGCTGCTGAATCTCGTCGAGAAGCTGCTGATTCGTCGCATGCCCGAGCGCCTGCGGTATCCCGGCGAGTTCGAGTTCATCGGGCTCGAGATACAAGTCGGGCTCTTCGGCGCGGAGCGCCGCGGCGCGCAAATAAATGCCTGGACGTGGTGCCCATTCACGATTCTCGTGCGGGACACTTGCGGTTCTCCAGCGCCGTCGTAAGTGGGGACGTCGTTACGTATCGAGTCCAGCATCGTATTGAGCGTCGCTTCTACTTCGGCCGGCTTTGGCGCATTCGGTGTAGGGCATCAACTGCATCGGGACTGTCGCCTTCTGGCTGATCTGCGCGTAGCCGCTCAGCCTTCGCCTTCCTCCGGCGAGCCTCTGGTTTCGGGGCTCTTCCCAGATGAGGGTGTAGGTCGGCCGGGCGCGTCGGTCCGCAGATAGACGTCGAGGTCTCCCGACGATGGAGGTTTCTACGCCATCCATCCGAAAGACCTCGACGTGACCGACGCTACCCCGCCGGCCGGCTTCGGCCGCGCTGACCTGACCGCCTTCGCGTCTCATCCCAATCGACCCTGATCGAGTCTGCTGACCCCCTCGACGAGAACGCAGCGACATCACAGCCACCCGACCCCGACCGTCCGGGAGGCCGGGGCACGTCACATGGCCTGTGCTGCGGGTGTGTCGAGTGGGTCGTCCAGGGGCGACGCCGGGGCGTCGACGCGACGTGCTGAGAGGTGGTTCCAGTCGAGCGCTAGGACACCGGCTACAGGCATGGCGATAGGTCAGGAACGGCGTCGCTCCCTGCGCAGGAGGGAGCGCAGAGTCTCGGCGTTCGCGTAGCCGACCCGTAGCGCGATCTCGGCGGAGGTGAGGTCCGTGGTTGCTGAGAGGTGCCGAGCTCGTTCGATGCGAAGCCGTTGGACGAAGCCGAGCGGAGTGAGGTTGAGCGCCGCACGGACTCGTCGTTCGAGGGTGCGCCGGCTGGTGCCGAGCGACTGCGCGACGAAGGCGACGTTGAACGGTTCGTCCAGGCGGGCGCGCACGAAGCGTTCGAACTCGACGACGATCGGGTCTTCGTGCCGGAGATGTTCGTAGGCGACGAAGGCCGCCTGCGACGGGCGCTCGTCGATGATGAGGAGCTTGGCGACATGTTGGGCCAGGTCGGGGCTGATCGATCGCACGAGTGAGAGCGCGAGGTCGATGTGGGCGAACGCGGCGCCGGCGGTGACGAGGTTTCCGTCGACCACGACCATGGTGTCGAGATCGAGGGCGACGGTCGGATAGCGCTTCAGGAACTCCGGCCCCAGGAACCAGCTGGTCGTCGCCCGCCGATGATGCATCCGTCCGGTCTCGGCGACAGCGAACACGCCGGTGCACGCCGCGGCGATCCGGGTGGTCGCGTCGTCGAGGCGCCCGAGCGAGGCGATGACCGAACGAGCATCTCGGCTCTGGAGGGCGTCGTTGGTAGCGGCGGCCGTGAGGGTTCCAAGCGCAGGGACGACGACCACGTCGAACTCTGCGGACTCCGACAGCGGGTGGTCCACCGACAGGGTCATCGATGCCGTCGTGGTCACTCTCCGTTTCGGTCCGAGGATGGCGAGTTCGATCGGGTCGATCCGCGGGTCGACATCGCCGCGGGCTCCGTCGGCCACCCGCACGATGTCGATGACCGACGCGACAGCCGAACCGAAGCAGCCGTCGATCGCGATCAGTCCGATACGCATGGCGCAAACAATAGCAATACTGCCGTATACGCCACTTCTCACATGCCCTTGCTCGTCCTACGCTGAACTTGCTTCACCGGGAAACCTCGACACCTAGGAGAACCCCTCATGTCCACACCCGCATCACTTCCGTATGCCTTCGTCGCCAAGATCGTCGCGGCCGATGGACAGCACGACGCGCTCGCCGATCTGCTCGCCGGCGCTGTCGCGCTCGCCAACGAAGAAGTAGGAACGATTGTCTGGTTCGCGGTCAGGACCCACGCCGACACTTTCTGGATCTTCGATGCATTCCCCGACGAGGCCGCTCGCGACGCCCACGCCAACGGCGCCATCGTCGCAGCCCTGACGGACAATCAGCACCTCCTCGGCGCAGCACCCGAGATCCTGGCGGCCGACGTCCTCGCGTCCAAGCTCCCGTAGTCCGCCAACGCACGAGACGATCGCGCCCCGCCGAGCCGTCGCCAGGTCGCGACGCAACGCCACGCTGCGTTGCCGAGCGGTGCGAGGCCTATCGGCACACGGACAGGATGCCGGCCGCGAGCGCTCAGCCGGCGAGGGGTCCGTCGCAGAGGAGAGCGACGTCGGTGTCGGGCAGAGCCGTGAGGCCAGCGCATCGCGCGACCACCAGAACCGAACCGCCCCTGCCCTGCGTTTGCGCAGGTCAGGGGCTGTTCGCCGGAGCCGCCTGTCGGAATCGAACCGACGACCTAATCACGTCGGCTTTGCGTCTATCGCTTGATGCGCCCACTGGGCGAACGAGCCGCTGACCTGCTCAAACGCCGAGCGTGGGGGACGCCGCCATCCGGTGGTGACCGACGACGACCGACCAGTACCGACCAGTACCGACCGTTTCACCGGAGCTTGCGGCGGCGTCGAAGCCGAGCAAGCTCCATTCCTTTAGCTCACCGCGCCCTCCTCCTCGCCGGTCCTGTCGTCGTCGAAGACGTTTCAGGGGTCTTCTCAGCTGACGGTGTAGGTCGGCTGGGCGCGTCGGTCCGCAGATAGACGTCGAGGTCTCCCGACGACGGAGGTTCCTACGCCATCCATCCGAAAGACCTCGACGTGTCCGACGCTACCCCGCCGGCCGGCTTCGGCCGCCCTGACCTGACCGCCTTCGCTCGACTCGACAGCCTCGGTCTGAGCGTGACCGGACAACGACTTGAACCGGATCGTGCGGTCCTCGCGTGCCGCGTGGTGGAACCAGATCAGTGGTGCCGACGGTGCGGCAGCGAAGGCGCTGCTCGTGACACCGTGATCCGGCGGTTGGCCCACGAGCCGCTGGGCTGGCGACCGACCGTGCTGGAAGTTGTAGTGCGCCGCTACCGCTGTGCCGACTGCGGACACGTGTGGCGCCAAGACACCAGCGCCGCGGCGGAGCCACGCGCGAAGCTCTCGCGCACCGGGCTGCGGTGGGCGCTGGAAGGGATCGTGGTCGCACACCTCACCGTCGCCCGTGTCGCCGAGGGACTCGGGGTCGCGTGGGACACCGCCAACAACGCGGTCCTGGCTGAAGGCAAGCGGCTGCTGATCAACGACCCCACGCGGTTTGAGGGCGTGAAGGTCATTGGCGTCGATGAGCACGTCTGGCGCCACACCAGGCGTGGCGACAAGTACGTCACCGTGATCATCGACCTCACCCCGGTCCGCGATGGCGCCGGCCCAGCAAGGCTGCTGGACATGGTCGAGGGCCGGTCGAAGGCGGCGTTCAAGACCTGGCTCGCCGACCGCGACGACGCCTTCCGTGACGCGGTCGAGGTGGTCGCGATGGACGGCTTCACCGGGTTCAAGACCGCCGCTGCAGAGGAGATCCCGGACGCGGTCACGGTGATGGATCCCTTCCACGTCGTGCGCCTGGCCGGTGACGCCCTCGACAGGTGCCGGCGCCGGGTCCAACTCGCGACCCACGGGCACCGTGGGTTCAGGGACGACCCGCTCTACAAGTCGCGGCGCACGCTGCACACCGGCGCGGACCTGCTCACCGACAAGCAGAGCGACAGGCTACGCGCGCTGTTCGTTGATGACGCTCACGTCGAGGTCGAGGCGACCTGGGGTGTCTACCAGCGCATGATCGCCGCCTATCGCCACGAGGACCGGCAACGTGGCCGCGAGCTCATGGAGAAGCTGATCACCGACCTCAGCGCCGGCGTCCCCAAGGTGCTCACCGAGCTCACCCCCCCCTGGGCCGGACCCTGAAGAAGCGAGCCGCTGACGTGCTCGCCTACTTCGAACGACCCGGCACCAGCAACGGGCCGACCGAGGCGCTCAACGGACGGCTCGAACACCTGCGCGGCTCCGCACTCGGGTTCCGCAACCTGACCAACTACATCGCCCGAAGCCTGCTCGAGACCGGCGGCTTCAGACCCCAACTCCTACACCCCCGATTGGGATGAGCCGGTTTCGGTTGAGTTGGAGGTCCTGTCCGCGGCGTTTGAGGCCGGCGTGGCGGCCGCGCGAGAAGTGCGCGCGGAGGCGGAGTCGTCGCTGGCGTTGATCGACGTCGTGGACCGGTTTCCGTCGCTGACAGACGAGGACGTCGTTCAATGGTGGGCGGACGAATCGACGCCGCTCGAGGACCGGCGTGCACTGATCGCTTCGGTGATCGATCACGTCGACATCCTGCCGTTGCGGGAGTCGTCGGACCGGGACCGGTTCGTCGTTCACTGGCGGTAGATGGCTGGCAATTCCTGGGATATTCCTGGGATTTGTCTCCCGGACAGAGAAAACCCCAGGCCAGAAAGTAGTTCTGACCTGGGGTCTCTTACGCTCCCCCAATTGGATTCGAACCAATAACCGCTCGATTAACAGTCGAGTGCTCTGCCGTTGAGCTATGGGGGATTGCTCTCGTTGCGAACGAGAACAGACTCTATCCCATGTCTCCGGGAGAGTGCAAAACAGCAGTTCAGGGGGCGTTCTGCCAAATCTGAGTCTGCGACAGATGGGCGATCAGCCGCGCGGCGCCGTCGGTGAACTCCCGACGGATGCACTCGGCCGCAGCGTCCGGGTCACCGGATCGGTAGGCGGCGATCAGCTCGTCGTGCAGGTTCGCGGTCAGCTCTCCCCACTCAGGGTCCGACGCGTACAGCGCGTGGGGTGTGTAGCGGGTCGTGTTGAGCAGCACCCAGGCCAGCTTCGTATTGCCGCTGATCTGATTGTGCGTGCGGTGGAACTCGAATTCCGCATCGGTGAGGTCCTCGTGATCGCCTGACCTCACGGCGCTGCGGAACCGGGCGTTGGCCCAGGCGAGCTCGTCGATCTGCGCACTGGTCACCACCCGCGCCGTGCGACGGGCGATCCGTGCCGCGGCCTCGCCCTGGAGCCAGAACAGATCGTCGACGTCGGTCCGAGTGAGCGGAGCGACCTCGTAGCCGCGATGCGGGGCGAGGAGGACCATGCCCTCGCCCCGCAGGGTCAGCAGTGCCTCGCGGACCGGGGTGACGCTCACGCCCAGTTCCACGGCGGTCTCGTCGATGCGAATCCGCGCTCCCGGCAGCACCTCGGCGGTCATGATCTTGTGCCGGAGGATCGACGCGACCTCTTCGGACAGTTGCGGGCGTCGCCGCTGACGGACCGGGGTGGCGTCAGAGGCCATAGGTCTTTCCGATGATGTCGCGCTGGATCTCGTTGGTGCCGCCGAACACGGTCGAGATGATCGCCGACCGCATGAGACGCTCGGCGTCGAATTCGGTGGCGTAGCCGTACCCGCCCATCATCTGCATCCCGTCGATGGTCATCTTCTTGCTCGTCTCGGTTGCCTTCAGCTTCACCATCGACGCCTCCCGCGGCATCAGCCGGTCCGGATGAGCATCCGCGGCCCGGGCGACGCTGTAGACGAGCTCCCGGGTGCACGCGATCTCCGTGGCGTGGTCGGCCATCCGATGGCGCAGCGCTTGGAAGGAGCCGACCGGGCGACCGAACTGCTTGCGTTCGGTGATGAAGGCGAGAGTGTCGTCGAATGAGCGTCGCGCGAGTCCCAACTGCATCGCCGCCAGGATGAGGCGCTCGGAATTGAGCCCGGACATCAATTGGCGCCACCCGTTGCCGACCTCGCCGACGACTGCGGAATCGGGAACGAAGCAGTCGGTGAAGTAGAGGTCGTTCACCTCGCGGCCGCCGAGCGTGTCGATACCGCTGATCTTGAGCCCGGGAGTGTCGGCCGGGACGTGGAACTGGGTGAGACCCTCGTGCTTTCCGCCGGAGCGGTCGGTGCGGGCGATGAGAAGGATGCTCTTCGAGAAGTGTGCATTGGAGCACCAGGTCTTCTGCCCGTTGATCTTCCAGCCGCCCTCGACCTTCTCCGCGCGACAGGTCAGGGCGCCGACGTCCGACCCCGCCTCGGGTTCGGACATCGAGATCGATAGTGAGTCGCCCGCGACCACGCCCGCGAGCACCTCGCGCCGCAGGTCGTCGTGCGCGAACTTGGCGTACGCGGCAGCGGTGATGAGGGTCGGGCCCACCGCGCCGATCGGAGCCTGGCCGCGGACGGCCTCCTCCAGGAAGATGCACATCTCGACGTTGCCCGCGCCGGCGCCGCCGAATTCCTCTGCCACGTTGATTCCGGCCCAGCCGAGGCCGGCCATCTTCCGATACAGCTCGTCGGAGTGGGCCTCGGTCCCGTTGTTGGTGAGTGCGTCTCGCCGCTGCCGGGTGCCGACCTCGCGCTCACAGAAGTCGGCGACCGCCTGCGCGAAAGCTGCCTGTTCGGGGGTGAATTCGACCACGGGGTGACTCCTTGACATCGGCTGAATGAAACAGATCCCTACAAGTCGTATCACATATATCTAGCGATCGGTGAAGTGGCATGTGTCACATACGACCATCCTTCGCGCATCATTACAGTGGGTGATCATGGCCGACAGCAGCGACGACGAACGAGCGACGAAGCCGGAAGCAACGGACCCGGACCGAGCGGAGTTGTTGGCGCAGAACCGCGAACGCCGGGCCCGGATCCGTGACGAAGAGCGCGTCGAGAAGGCCGACGGCGATCAGGATCTCATCGAGATCGGTGTCGGCGGACCGGCCGATTCGCCGCGCAAGCTCGCCATCGCGTTCGCCGCGACGACGGCGCTTCTGGTGGTGGTCGTCGGGATCCTCGCCTACTTGCTCGTCTCGGAGGACTCGGCGGGTTCGGGGCGCTCAGACGAGCAGGGGGCGATCGTCGCAGCGAAGCAGTACGCGACCACCGTGCTGACGTACTCGGCGGGCGACTACGCCGATCTCGACAAGCGGATCCGATCGATCTCGACGCCTGATTTCGCCGACCGGTACATCCGATCCTCACAGCAGGCGCGGGAGGGCAACGACGCCGCGCAGGCCACCGGAACGGCCGTGGCCAGGGAAGCCGGAGTCGTGTCGATCTCCGACGACGAGGCGGTGGTCCTGGTCGCGATCGACCAGAACGTCAAGACGCCGCTGGCGCCCGATGCGTCGAAGGAGGGCATCGACTACCAGTCGCGCATCAAGATCATGATGTCGCGCGACGGTGATTCGTGGAAGCTGTCGGATCTGTCGGTGGTGTGAGCGCCCCGACGGTCTGTGCCGAAGCGGTCTCGCCGGTGAGCACCGCCGTGACGACGACCGCGATGGTCGGTGCATCGAGGTCGCGGTCGGCGATCGTCAGGTCAGTGGCGACGTTCAGTGCCGCGTGCACCAGGAATCGGGCGACGCCGGGGGCCACCCCGGGCCGGGCGCGCTGCAGCCACGTCGCCCATTCGTCGACGTTGACGCGCTGCTGACGCCGCAGCGCGCGCTGATCGGCGGGATCGAGCACTCCCGTGTCGCGCAGGTAGACCGTCATGATCCCGGGGTCGCCGACGCACAGTGCGCTGTACTCGGCGGCGAGCGCGACGAGTGCCTCGCGGGGAGTGTTCGCGTGTGCCAGACCTTCGGCGATCGCGGCGGTGGTGCGTTCCGAGCCGCGCCACAGGGCCGCGGCGAGAATCGCGTTCTTCGACGGGAAATGGCGGTACACGCCGGACGGCGGAAGACCGGCGGCGGCGCCGATCTGCTCGAGGGTCACGTCATGGAACCCGCGGTCGGCGAACAGTCGGATCGATTCGGTGAGGATCGTCTCGCGCCGACCGGCCGGGGCGAGGCCCCGAGTGCCGGCCGCGGGCTGCGGCTCTGGCAGGTCCAGATCGATGAGAGTCTCCACTGCCGCGCACAGGACGTCGAGGACGGTACGACGGGCGAGACCGATCCGGTGCGTCACCGGGCTGGCGACGACGGACAGGGTGGCGGTCACCAGAATCCGCGCGGTCCGGTCGTCGACTTCGGGGCGCATTCCGCGCAGGAGTGCGGTGAGCCGGTTCCGGGTCGTCGCCGACAGTTCCGCAAGGCGTCGGCGATCGTCTCCCCGCAACAGCCGGGGTTCGCGCCGGTAGACGTTCCCGGATTCGCGGTTGTCGAGCGCGTTGGCGGCAATCGACCGGACGACGGCGAGCAGTTCGCTGCGCGGGTCGTCCTCGGAGGGCACCGCGGCGACCGCGGCGGCCAGTTGTCCGGCCAGATGGATCAGCGAGGCAGCGAAGAGTTCGTACTTGCCCGAGAAGTGCTTGTACAGCGCGGGCGCTGAGATTCCGGCCTCGTCGGCGATCGCCCCGAGGCGGGTGGCGTGGAATCCGGACGAAGCGAAACTGCGCGCGGCGGCAGCAAGGATCACCTCCCGCCTGTCGGCCGGGCGTCTGCGTGTGCGTTCGGCGGTGCCGCAGTCGTCTCCGGTTTCCATGAGAAACGATGCTAGCGAACCTCCGTTGCGATGAATCTGGAAACCTAGAAGAGAGAACAAGCTGGTAGAGGACAATTATTAGGGTGGTAAGTTAATTTACATTCGCATGACGTAGATCACTTCCGGTGCTACGGTGGGGGCGATTGCCAGGGTTCACCGAGTCGAGGAGCGCGATGATCAGCGAGGCCGAGTGCCGTGACGGGGTCTGGGCGAGCATCGATGCGAACGGGATCGCGCGTCTGGAGATCGACCGGCCCCGGCAGATGAACGCACTCGACGGGCCCGCGTCCGCGCGCGTGATCGCCCTGTGTGACGAGTGGGCGGCGAGTCCCGACGTCCGCGTGGTGATCGTGTCCGGTCGAGGCGGATCGTTCAGCGCGGGAGCCGATGTGGCGGGGATGGCGCAGGACGCGCGGGGCTCGGGAGGCTTCGACGAGGCCGCCTCCCGGGCGATCATCGAGAACGGGTCGAATCTGGTCCGCGCGGTTCGGGGGCTGCCGATGCCGGTGATCGCCGCGCTCGACGGTGCCGCAGTCGGCATCGGCGCGTCGCTGGCTGTCGCGGCCGATCTCGTCTACGCCACCAGCCGCACCTACTTCATGCTCGCATTCGTCAATATCGGCCTGATGCCGGACGGAGGAGCGTCGGCCCTGTTCACCGCGGCGGTCGGCCGTGCTCGGGCCAACGCGATGGCGTTGCTCGGGGAGAAGCTGTCGGCCGCCGATGCGTACGACGCCGGGCTCATCACGGCGTTCTTCGATGACCCGGCCGGGCTCGCGGCGGCCGTCGACCGGGTTGCCGGACGACTGGCCCGCCGTTCCCCGCGCGCGCTCGCGCTGACCAAGTCGGCTCTCGACCGCCATTCGCTGAGCGGATTCGACGAGGCGCTCGAGCGTGAGATCTCCGGTCAGACCGAGCTCCTCCAGTCGCCGGAGTTCCAGTCCGCCTTGACGTCGTTCGTCGCCGGCCGCTGACCGACCGGCGTCACCCGTGCTTCTCGCCGCGCCCGCTATTTCCGCACCTCGATAGGAGATGACATGACCGAGACCCTGGGCTTCACGCTCACCGACGAACCGCTCCGTTCGCGCCGCAACCATTGGAACAACCAGGTCCGCCGACACGCCGAGACCCGCCCGGACGGGGTGGCCTTGCGTTTCCTGGGCAAGAGCACCACATGGCGGGAGCTCGACCACCGGACGCATTCGCTGGCGGCGGCGCTGCTGCGCCGCGGTGTGCGATTCGGCGATCGAATCATGGTCCTGATGCTCAACCGGACCGAGTACGTGGAACTCACGCTCGCCGCGAATCTGATCGGGGCGATCCCGGTCCCGGTCAACATCCGGATGGCACCCGCCGAGGTGGCCTTCCTCGTCTCCGACTCGGGTGCCCGGGTGATCGCGACCGAGACGATGCTGGCCCCGCTGGCCGACGCCGTCTCGCAGATCACCGGCTCCGTCGAGGAGATCATCACGGTCGGCGACGTCGCGAACCCCGCGCACCTGGCGTACGAGGATCTTGTGTCCGAGCAGGGTGAGCCGCTGCCCGATATCGACGTGCCGGAGGACACCGTCGCCCTGATCATGTACACGTCCGGCACCACCGGCAAGCCGAAGGGGTCGATGCTGACGCACCAGAATCTGCAGGCGCAGGCGGTCACGTGCATTCAGGCGCTGAACACCGCATCCGACGACATCGCGTCCTGCGTCGCCCCGATGTTCCACATCGCGGCGCTCGGTGCGATGACGCCGACCTTCTACATGGGTGCGACCACCGTGATTCATCCGCTCGGCAATTTCGATCCCGAGCAGATGCTCGACGTCCTGGAGGCGGAGGGCACGACCTCCATCTTCCTGGTGCCCGCGCAGTGGCAGGCGGTGTGCGCCGCGCAGCAGGCACGTCCCCGCGAGCTCAAGCTGCGCGTGGTCAGCTGGGGCGCTGCGCCGGCCTCGGACACGGTGCTGCGAGCTATGAACGAGACCTTCCCGGACGCGATGAACGTGGCCGTGTTCGGACAGACCGAGATGTCGCCGATCACGTGCGTGCTCGAGGGCAAGGACGCCTTGCGCAAACTCGGCTCCATCGGGAAGGTCGTCCCGTGCGTCACCGCGCGCGTGGTGGACGCCGCGATGAACGACGTGCCGCAGGGCGAGGTCGGCGAGATCGTGTACCGCGGCCCCAACCTGATGGCCGGCTACTGGCAGAACCCGCAGGGCACCGCGGACGCCTTCGCCGGAGGCTGGTTCCACTCCGGCGACCTGGTGCGTCAGGACGAGGAGGGTTTCCTCTACGTGGTCGACCGAGCGAAGGACATGATCATATCCGGGGGAGAGAACATCTACTGCGCCGAGGTGGAGAACGTGCTCTTCGGCCACCCGAAGGTCGCCGAGGCCGCGATCATCGGCCGCGCGCACGAGAAGTGGGGAGAGGTGCCGGTCGCGGTGGTCGTCCTCGCCGACGGGGTCGACGACCTGACGCTGGAGGAGATGGAACCGTTCCTGAACGAGAATCTGGCGCGGTTCAAGCACCCGAAGGATCTCGTCATCGTCGACGAACTGCCGCGCAATGCCGGCGGAAAGGTCGTCAAGCCGCAGTTGCGAGAGGCGTACGGCAGCAAAGACGCCGGACTCAAGAATTGAGAACTGTAACGTGTTTCATTTTTGTCGAGAAGTGACTACCCTCACTAGCAGATGCGGCTGAGGCCGTACGTCATCTGTGGGATGCGGCCTCGCCGCAACGGGATTCGAAATCGAGGTAAATGACTGTGAAGACCAAGGGCGCCATCCTCCGGGAGCTGAACACGCCGTGGAAGATCGAAGAGATCGAGATCGGTGATCCCAAGGCGCACGAGATCAAGATCCGCATGGAAGCAGCGGGCATGTGCCACTCGGACCATCACCTGATGACCGGCGGCATTCCGATGGGCGGGTTCCCGATCCTCGGCGGTCACGAGGGAGCGGGTGTGGTCGAGGAGATCGGTGAGGGCGTCACCGACTTCGAGGTCGGCGACCACGTGGTGCTGTCGTTCATCCCGTCGTGCGGCAAGTGCCGCTCCTGCAAGGCGGGCGTGGCCAACCTGTGCGACTTCGGTGCCATGCTGCTGCAGGGCGAAGCCGTCTCCGACCACACCTTCCGCATCCACACGGCCGCCGGTGAGCCGGTGTACCCGATGACCCTCCTCGGCACGTTCAGCCCGTACATGGTGGTGCACGAGGCGTCGGCGGTGAAGATCGACAAGGAGATCCCGTTCGAGGTCGCGGCACTGTGCGGCTGCGGCATCCCGACCGGCTACGGATCGTCCACCCGCAGCGGCGACGTCCGCCCGGGTGAGGATGTGGCGATCATCGGCGTCGGTGGCGTCGGAACAGCTGCCCTGCAGGGTGCGGTCATCGCCGGCGCGCGCAACGTCTTCGCCATCGATCCGGTGGAGTGGAAGCGTGAGCAGGCCCTGAAGTTCGGTGCGACTCATGCCTTCGCGTCCGTCGAGGAGGCCATGAACGAGATCGGTAACGCCACCGAGTGGGGGATGTGCCAGAAGGTGATCGTCACCGTCGGCGAGGTGCACGGCGAGGACGTCGACACCTGGCTGAGCATCACCGCCAAGAACGGCACGTGCGTGCTGACCGGCATGGGCAACATGATGGAGAACCAGGTCACGCTCAACCTGTCGATGCTGACGCTGCTGCAGAAGAACTTGCAGGGCAGCATCTTCGGCGGCGCCAACCCGAAGCTCGACATCCCGAATCTGCTGTCGATGTACAAGATCGGCAAGCTCAAGATCGAGGAGATGATCACCCGCCAGTACAGTCTGGACCAGATCAACGAGGGCTACCAGGACATGCTCGACGGCAAGAACATCCGCGGCGTCATCCGTTACACCGACGCCGATCGCTAGGCCCCGCTCGCGAGATTCTGACATCCTGAAGATCCGCCGGCTCATCGGGCCGGCGGATCTTCATATGCAGTGGGCCCGGGCAGCGGCCGGAGGTCCGACTGCCGGCGGCGAAGGGGAGAGATGACCGAGAAGAGGAGCTCGCGTTCACGTGCCGAGCGGGGAGCGGAGATCGCCGAGCGCGAGACCGTCGAGGGCGGAGCCTGGGCGGCCTCGCCGGAGGCGAAGTCGACGGCTCTGACTCTGCGCATCGTCGCCGCAGTGCTGTGGACAGTTGCGATCGCGGGTGAACTCGTCACCATCTTCTGGGTGCTGCGTCAGGATCCGCTCCGGATGTGGCTGCTGATCGTGATGATCGTCGTCATCGGCGCGTTCGCGCTGGCCGGATCGCTGCTGTGGAAGAAGGCCAATCGCTACGATCCGGCGTCCGAGAAGGACCGGGTCCGATTCTTCGTTCAGAACCAGCTCGGCGTGATCGTCACGGTGATCGCCTTCCTCCCGCTGATCGTCCTGATCTTCCTGAACAAGGACATGGACGGGAAGCAGAAGGGGATCGCGGGCGCAGTGGCGATCGTCGTCGCGGCTCTGGTCGGATTGGCCGGCGCCGACTGGGATCCGCCCTCGGTGGAGCAGTACGGCGTCGAGACCAATGTGGTCGAGCAGCTGACGGGCAAGAACCGCGTGTACTACACCAAGGGCGGTTCGGTCTTCCACGTCTGCGCCGACGTACCCGATCTCCGGCGGTCGGCGACGATACTCGACGGCACGGTGGACCAGGCGCACGCTGACGGCAAGGACCGGCTGACGAAGAAGTGGGTCTCCGAGGCGATCAACAACTGCGGGATCCCGGTGGAGCGGGTCGACGCCGTGCTCGGCGACGTCGACGACGTCACCTCCACGCTCGACGACGACCAGTTCACGACGGGCTCCGACGGCAAGCCCTCGGTCAACACCGATGTCGAGACGCCCGCTCCCGCAGGCACGCCGACGCCGGTCCGCTGACCGCACCGATCGGAGACGGGGAGTGCCGTGCGTGAGCTGACGAGTGACGATCTCGGGCTACTGCTGTCATTGTTCGCGGTCCTGCTGTTGGCGTTCGCGGCCAACTTCCACTTCTCGCGTACGTCGGTGCGGCGTCATCGGCGGGCCGCGTTGCTGTTCGTGGTGGTGAGCTTTCTCGGCGAACTCTCGACGGTGGTGGCGTTGATGCTGACGTGGGTCGCGCTGTGGAGTCCGGCCGCATGGGACAGGATCGACGATCTGCTGGTCTTCGTACCGGGCACGATCGCGATCCTGTGCGCGGTGGTGCTGACAGTGGAGTCGGTCTACGCGCGGTCGGTCAACATCATCAGGGCGGAGCGGGATCCCGCCACGCCGGGACACCGAACGCGCGATCGTGCCGGTGAGTAGGGTCGGTAGGCGTGAGATCACTCGAGACGCTTTCGGACTGGCCTGTCGACAACGTCTCCGCGGCCGTGCTCACCGCGGAGGGAACCGCCGGAACGTTCGGCGACCTCGCCCGCGTGTACGAGCTCGCGTCGGTCACCAAGCTCCTCGTCGCGCAGGCCGTGCTCGTCGCGGTGGAAGAGGGCGCGATCGATCTGCGGACTCCCGCCGGCCCGCCCGGAGCCACCGTCGCGCACCTGCTGGCGCATGCATCGGGCCTGGCCTTCGACAGCCGGCAGGTGGTCGCCGGCGTGGCCGAACAGCGGATCTACTCGAGCGCGGGATTCGAGGTGCTCGCCGAAGCGGTGGAAGCGGAGACCGGCATCGCCTTCGCCGACTATCTGCGCGAGGCCGTCTGCGATCCGCTCGGACTGACGGCGACGGAACTGTACGGTCCGGCCGGGCACGGTGCGCGGTCGACCGTCGCGGACCTCTCCCGGTTCGCCGCCGAGCGGCTCGCACCCCGGCTGATCTCCATTGGTCTCTCAGCGGAATCGGCGTCGGTGCAGTTTCCCGGGCTCGACGGATTCGTCCCCGGCTACGGTAAGCACCGGCCGAACGATTGGGGCCTCGGCTTCGAGATCCGGGGAACCAAGAGCCCGCACTGGACGGCTCCCGCTCATTCCCCGCGGACTCACGGGCACTTCGGCCAGGCCGGGACCTTCCTGTGGGTGGACCCCGACCGGCGGGCCGCCGCGGTGGTCCTCACCGACCGGCCTTTCGGGCCGTGGGCCAAGCCCCTCTGGAGTGAGTTCAACCAGGAAATACTCGACGAACTCGACGGCTCCGGCGGGTAGCCTCGGAACCAGGACGCGGTCTCGCCTCACATCCGGGTGGAGTCAGTCGGGTGCGGGGGCGCGTCGTCGCCGCGTTCGCACCCGAGAACCCGAAGGAGGCGTTTCGTGGCACGTTATGAACTCCCGACCACGACGGAGCTGCTCGAACTCGGGTCGCCGCGCGATCACGCGGTGACCGTCTATGCGCAGGCCAGTGCCGCGCAGTACGATCTCGCCCGAACCACGGTCAAGAGCGCGATGGACCGCGCCATCCGGTCGCTCCGCAACGGCGGCGGGAACCACGCGCTGGAGTCGGCCCTGCGCGAGAGGACCACGGCGATTCTCGCCGACGAGGGGTGGCGCAAGCTGTCGCACTCGCTGGCGGTGTTCATCACTCCGGAAGAGGCGGAGATGTTCGTCCTCCCGAACCAGTTGGAGAACCAGCTTCAGGTCGGCAGCTACTTCGACGTCGGACAGCTGGTGCGCGCGGCGGCGGCCCCGCAGGACGCCTACGCGCTGACGCTGTCGGCCGACGGGTGGAACCTGTGGCAGGCGTCCGGAACGGAGCTGGCGTCGGAGATGGAGGTGGAGGCAGACGGCATCGGCGATGTCGCGGAGGCCACCAATCGCGCGACGGTGCGCGGACGGATCCATGCCCGTCGGCTGCACGGCGACGAGGGCACCAAGCTGCTCCTCGAGACGTACGCCAAACGCGTGCACGAGGTGGTGGTGAAGGCGATCGACGCCGATGACCCGTCCGCCGAGCGCCCGCTGTTCGTGTTCGCCGCCGATCCGCTGCTGGACATGTACCGGAACCTCGACCGCGGCTTCCGCGAACTCGTCGCGGTGCCCGGAAGCCCCGACGAACTGACGGCGGTGCAGATCGATGCCAGGATCCGCCAGGAACTCGCGGACATCAACTCCCGCCGCGCCAACGCGACGGTTGAGAAGATCGCCGACGGCGTGGCCAAGGGCCTCGTCGCGACCGACCTCGTGGATGTGGCACGGGCGGCGGTCGCGGGCAACGTCGACACCCTGGTGTACGACTTCACCGTCGACGTCCTCGGGCGCCTGGACAACGAGACGGGCGACGTCACGTACGCCGACGACGGCTACGACCTGCTGTCACGCATCGCGGTGTGGGTGCTGCAGACGGGCGGCCGGGTGATTCCGGTTCGCGCGTCCGAGATCGTCTCCGACATCTGGAACGGCACCGTGACGGCTCGGCTGCGTTACCCGCTGAGTACCTAGGACAGAGCTCGCGACAGACGACGGCCGCTCGGAGCAGAACGCTCCGAGCGGCCGTCGTCTGTCGAAGAACCGGGGTGCGGCGGCTGTTCAGCCCACCCGCTGGCGCAGCCACGTGACCTCTGCGCCGACACCGCCCATGCGGTAGTTCTCCAGGCCCTCGTCCCACGCGGTGCCGAGGATGGCATCGAGCTCTCCGGCCAGGCCGGCACTGTCGGGCTGTGCGTCCATCAGCGCGCGCAACTGCATCTCTCCGACGATCACGTCACCGTTGGCTCCGGTGGACCCACGCCACAGACCCAGCCCCGGCAGATAGCAGAAGCGTTCGCCGTCGACACCCTCGCTGGGGTTCTCGGTCACCTCGAAGACCAGGCCGGACCATTCGCGCAGCGCATTGGTCAGCCGTGCGCCGGTACCGACCGGCCCCGTCCAGTCGACGGTCGCACGCATGCGGCCGGGCTCGGCGTCCTGTTCGGACCACTTCAGGTCGGCCCGCGCATTCAGAGTCGACGACAGCGCCCACTCCACGTGCGGGCACAGCGCGACGGGAGAGGCGTGGATGTAGACCACGCCGCTCGTCATGTCCGCAAACTGATTCAGATTGCGCACCTTTTCACCTCCGGTTCGACGAGGAACGTCTTCCCCAAGCGCACCTACGCCGGAACTCGGATATCACACTGCTGATACAAAGTATGCCTTGTGATGTGCGTGTTGCGCTAGTTCTTTTTGGTGCGGATGTGTTCCTCGACGGACGACGGACGACGGGCCGGCGCAGTCCGCCGGGAACGACGATGTCCCCGGCGCCGTACAGGCGTCCGGGGACATCGTCGAACTCATGCGCTCCAAGTGCGCGTCACAGCGGAATGTTCTTGTGCCGTCCGCGTCGGGCAGGCGCCGAAGCGAGGGCCTCGGCGATGATGCTGCGAGTCTTGGCCGGATCGATGATCTCGTCGACGACGCCGATCGACTGGGCACGGCCGACGCCGCCTGCGATCTGCTCGTGCTCCTGGGCGAGGCGCTCGTGAAGCTCCTCGCGCTCCTCCTCCGGGGCCGCGGCGAGGGTCTTCTTGTGCAGAATGCCGACGGCCGCCTTGGCGCCCATGACGGCGACCTCGGAGCCCGGCCAGGCGAAGACCGCGGTGGCGCCGAGGGCGCGCGAGTTCATGGCGATGTAGGCGCCGCCGTAGATCTTGCGTGTCACGAGCGTGACACGCGGCACCGAGCACTCGGCGAACGCGTGCAGCAGCTTGGCGCCGCGGCGCACGACGCCGTTCCACTCCTGGCCGACGCCCGGGAGGTAGCCGGGGACGTCGGTGATGACGATGATCGGCACACCGAAGGCATCGCACAGGCGCACGAAGCGGGAGGCCTTCTCGGCGGCCTCCGAGTTCAGGCAACCGCCCATCCGGAGCGGGTTGTTCGCGACGATGCCCACGCTGCGGCCCGACAAGCGGCCGAAGCCGACGGTGATGTTCGGGGCCCACTTGGCCTGGAACTCCTCGAAGGTGGTGACCTCCGACTCGCCGTCCGCCGCGAGCTGGGTGTCGAGGAGGGCCTCGACGATCGGGTGGACGTCGTAGGCGCGCCGATTCGACTCGGGCAGCAGTGCGCGCAGGTCGGTGTCGCCGGCCTCCGCCTTCTCCCGGTTGAAGTGACCCTGCTGCGAGAACGTGCCGACCAGACGGCGGGCGCGCCAGTACGCGTCGGCCTCCGAGTCGGCGGTGATGTGGCTGACGCCGGAGCGCTTGCCGTGGGTGTGCGGTCCGCCGAGCGATTCCATGTCGACCTGCTCGCCGGTGACGCTCTTGACCACGTCGGGCCCGGTCACGAAGACCCGGCCCTCCGGAGCCATGATCACGACGTCGGTCAGGGCCGGTCCGTACGCGGCACCGCCCGCGGCGAACCCGACCACCACGGAGATCTGCGGCACGTAACCCGATGCGCGCACCATGGCCTCGAACACGCCCCCCACAGCGTGCAGGGCCTCGACGCCCTCGGCCAGTCGAGCGCCGCCCGAGTGCCAGATGCCCACGACGGGCGCCTGCTCGGCGATCGCGGTGTCGATCGCGTTCACGATGTGAGCGCAGCCGACGATCCCCATGGCACCGCCCATCACGGTGCCATCGGTGCAATAGGAGACGGTGCGAACACCGTTGACGTCGCCGATCGCCGCCAGCACACCCGATTTGTCTCGGGGATGCAGCAGCTCGACGGTTCCGTCGTCGAAGAAGCTAGTCAACCGCAGCAACGGATCGCGCGGATCCGTCGCCTCCTCACGGCCGGGGATGGGTGCCAGTGTGGTCATCGGGTTCTCCTATGCGGGGGTTGGGGATCAGTATCGGCCGAATGCCAAGGCCACGTTGTGCCCACCGAATCCGAAGGAGTTGCTCAGCGCGAAGTCGATCTGTCCGCGGCGAGCCTCACCGTGTACGACGTCGATGTCGCCGCACTCCGGATCCAGGTTGTCCAGATTCAGCGTCGGGGGAATGACGGAGTCCTCCACCGACTTGATGGTCAGGACCGCTTCGAGAGCGCCGACGGCGCCGATCGAATGGCCCAGGGCTGACTTGGGCGCGTAGATGGCTGCGTGGTTGCCCACGGCGGCCTGGATGCCCAGCGATTCTGCGGTGTCTCCGATGGGGGTGGACGTCGCATGCGCGTTGACGTGCGTGATGTCCGATTTCTGCAGACCGGCGGTCTGCAGGGCTCGGGCCATCGCGCGGGTGTTGCCCTGCCCCGAGGGGTCGGGGGCGACGATGTGGAACCCGTCCGAGGTGATGCCGGTGCCCATCAGCCGAGCGTGGATGTGAGCACCGCGCGCCTTGGCGTGGTCCTCCCGCTCGAGGACGAGCATGGCCGCGGCCTCGCCGAAGACGAATCCGTCGCGGTCGGAGTCGAACGGGCGCGACGCGGACGCCGGATCGTCGTTCCGGGTGCTCATCGCGCGCATCATGCTGAAGGCTGCGATCGGCACCGCGTCGATGTGTCCTTCGACGCCGCCGCACACGATCATGTCGGCGTCGCCCATGACGATGTGACGCCATGCGTGTGCGATCGCCTCCGCACCCGACGAGCATGCCGAGACCGGGGTGATGACGCCGGCGCGTGCGCCGATGTTGAGACCTGCGACGGCCGCGGGCCCGTTGGGCATCGCCATCGAGACGGCCAGCGGCGACACCTTGCGGTAGTTGCCGGTGTCCTTCAGAGCTCGGTCGGCGTCGATCAGCGAGTCCGCGCCGCCGATGCCGGTGCCGAGAACCACGCCGAGCCGGTCGGGGTCGACCTCCGGCTCGCCGGCCTGCGCCCACAGGCGCTTGCTCATCACATGCGACATCCGCTCGACGTACGACATGCGTCGCGCCTCGATGCGAGTCACTTCGTTGGTCGGGTCGTCGACGAGACGACCACCGATGCTGACCGGCAATTTGTACTGCTCGACGAAATCGTCGGTCAGCTCCCGAATGCCGGTCTTACCGGCGACGAGATTTTCCCAGGTCGTGTCGAGATCAGCTCCCAGGGACGTGGTGGCGACCATGGAGGTCACCACCACGCTGGGGAACTCTCCACCGCGAGTGGAAAAGTCACGCAGCTCGGTCATGCTACGCCTGGCCGCCCTCGATCTGGGCGGCGATGGCTGCAGCGGTCTCGGGGTTCTCGGCCTCGAGCTTCTGGACGTAGGCGACGGTGTCGCCGACGGTGCGCAGGCTGGCGAGATCCTCGTCCGGAACCTTCACGCCGTACTTGTCCTCGACCTGGACGGCGATCTCCACCATCGACAGCGAGTCGATGTCCAGATCGTCGACGAACGACTTCTCCAGCGTCACCTCCGACGGCTCGATGCCGGTGACTTCCTCGATGATCTCGGCGATGCCTGCGACGAGCTGTTCCTGAGTGGCGGCCACGGTGTGGCTCCCTTCTTCGTTTCTGTACTGCTATGTGGTTTTCCGGAGTCAGCGTGTGCTGAGTGGACGGGCCGTGAGGCCTTCCGGGGGTCGGGTGCTGCCGACCGCTATCCAAGTCCTGGGAGGTCCTCCAGATCGGCGGGGACCTTGACGGCCCGCGAGGGCACGCCCTTCAGTTCACGTTTGGCGATGCCCACGAGCGTCCCGCCCGGCGCGAGTTCGACGATCGCGTCGGTGCCCGCCTCGCGGAGGTAGTCCGAACAGAGGTCCCAGCGTACGGGGCTGGTGACCTGGGTGACGAGTCGGCGCAGGGCTTCGGCGCCGGTGGGAACGGGGCGGCCGTCTGCGTTCGAGAGCAGGGTCCGGGTGGGGTCGGCGGGCGTGATCTGCGCTGCTGCCTCGGCGAACGCGTCCTGCGCCGGTGCCATGAACCGAGTGTGGAACGCTCCGGCGACCGCCAGTTTGCGCGTGCGCGCCTTGGCGGGCGGCGCCGAGATCAGCTTGTCGATGGCGACGACCGAACCCGCGGCGACGATCTGTCCCTTCGCATTGCGGTTGGCGGGCACGAGGTCGAGATCGTCGAGGAAGGCGAGCACCTCGGTCTCATCGCCGCCGAGGATCGCGGCCATGGTGGTCTCCTCCAGCGCGCAGGCCTTGGCCATCTCGGCGCCACGCACGCCGGCCAGGATCATCGCCTCATCGGCCGTCAGGACGCCCGCGACGGCGGCGGCGGCGACCTCGCCGATCGAGTGTCCGGCGATCACGACGTCCGCGGGCAACTCGCCGTGGCGGCGGCGGAACTCGTCGAACGAGAGCAGTGCGGCGGCGACCACGAGCGGCTGGGTGACCGCGGTATCGGTGATCTCCTCCGCCGTCGCTGTGGTTCCGAGGCGTTCGAGGTCGAGTCCGATGGCCTCGGACCACGCGGAGACGCGGTCACGAGCCCCGGGCAGCTCCAACCATTCGGTGAGCATGCCGGGTGTCTGGGAGCCCTGGCCGGGCGCAAGCAACGAAAGCACGTGACTAGGGAACACCTTTCAGCTGTGTCGTAGTGGTGTTGCTGGGTACGAACCTTGGCGGCGATATTTGTAGGGTTCCTACAAAAGTGACTCTGTCGGTGTTCCCATCGTCATCGGGTTGAGATCCGTTACGCGATCGAGTCTGACAAACACCGAACAGGGTCTATACGGCTACTTTGCCGTGACGAGTGTTACTCAGGGGGCTGAATGGGGCGTTCCTTGATGGTTTCGTGCCAATCTCCCGATGGTCAGTGCGACACGCAGAACGAAAGCGTCTCGGGGGTTAGATGCGTCACGTCCGGTGATGTCGGCCACCTTCTTTAGGCGATACCGCACAGTATTTGGATGGATATACAGTTCCCTGGCACAAGTTTCCACCTGGCCGCCGCTGTCGAGGTAGGCCTCGACGGTGTTGACGAGGGTCTCCGAACCGCTCAGGGGTTCCACGATCGTCTCGTCCATCGTCTCGATCGCTGAGCGGTCGCCGTTGAGCGCCCGCTCGGGAAGCAGATCCCAGCTGTAAGCCGGTCGCGGCGCGTTGGGCCATCCGACCACCGCCCGGAGTCCGGCCATGGCCTCGACAGCGCTCGCGTGGGCCGATCCCAGGTTGGGCGTGGTCGGGCCGATCACCACGGGACCCTCGGCGAAGTGCTCGAGGAGGTCGGTGAGAAAGCGGTCGGACGGCCGCAGCGGCCCCTCGACGATCGCGACGAGGGTGCTGCCCTGCACCACCGAGAGTGCGGCGCGGTCGTACTGTTTGGCGGTGTTGTGGAGCGTCAACGCGACCGACACGTTCTGTTCCGGGGGCGGAGATCCGACGATCACCGTCGCCGCGGCGTCGGTGGACCAGTTCAGTGCCGCCGCGCGCGAGAGCAACTGCGGGCCCTCGTCACCGCGCACCACGGCGTCGACCACGAGTGCCTCCATGCGCGAGTCCCACGCGCCGCGCGACTCGGCGGCCGAGGCGTAGATCGCGGCGGCGGCGAATCCGATCTCCCGGCCGTACCGCAGCACCGATTCGGTGAGTGCGCGAAGCTGGGCGTCGTTCCGGGCCAGGAGCGGAAGCCACTTCTCGAAGAACTCCATCGCCACGCGCACCATCTCGACCGTCTGCAGCAGTGAGATGCGCCGGGCCAGGTCCTGGGGGACCACTTGGAATGCCTGGACGGTGAACTTGACGTTCCCCTCCGGGTCCTGGATCCACTCCACGAAGTTGACGACCGCCGTCTGGACCACCAACTGCACGCTGGCCCGCTGCGCCGCGTCGAGGTCGCTGAAATAGGGTAGTTGCTCGGACATCGAGTGGATCGCTTCGGTGGCCAGTCGGCCGCTGTACTGCTTCACGCGGCGCAACAGGGTGTCGGGCAGCGCGTCGTGCACGGTGGCCGGCGCGGGCACGTGGGCGCCGCGCGCGCCGAAGACGTCGGTGGCGCGCGTCGTCTTCAGACGGGGGTCGGGTTCGGCATCAGGCACGGATTCAATGTAGACCGCTCGCGACCCGCTGTGGCCGGGTCGTATCGGCCGGCCGGACTGGGCCGATGGTCGCGGGCGCTGTCCGTCGAACGTCCCCCGCGCCGAGACGACCGAACGCCGGCGACGCGAGGTCGCCGGCGTTCGGGTGGTCGGACCGGTCAGGCGACGCCGGGGTCGCTGGTCTGCTCGGGAGCAGCCGAGACGTCGTCGATCTGGTACTTCCGGGCGGCGTCGGCCGCGACGGTGCGGTCGATCTTGCCGTCGCGGGCCAGCGCCACCAGCACTCCGACGACGATGGATTCGGCGTCGATATTGAAGTAGCGGCGTGCGGCGGGGCGGGTGTCGGAGAATCCGAAGCCGTCGGCGCCGAGGGTGAGATACGTCCCCGGAACGTACGCGCGGATCTGTTCCTGGACGCCGCGCATGTAGTCCGAGACGCCGACGAACGGGCCCTTGGCGTACTGCAGCACCTCGGTGAGGTACGGCCGCGTCGACGACCCCGGGTTGCGCAGTTCGGCCCGATCGGCGGCGATGCCGTCGCGGGCGAGCTCCGACCACGAGGTCACCGAGTACACGTCGGCGGCCACGTCCCACTCCTGCGCCAGCAGGTCCTGGGCGCGCAGGGCATCGCCCATCGTGACGCCCGAGACGAGGATGTTCGCGAAGTGCGCCGCGGGCTGCGGTGCCCTCCGGTACCGGTAGATGCCCTTGAGCAGCCCCGCGACGTCCAGATCCTCCGGCTCGGCCGGCTGGGTGATGGGCTCGTTGTAGACGGTCACGTAGTAGAAGACGTTCTCCGCATCCGGACCGTACATGCGCTCGAGACCGTCGACGACGATGTGCGAGAGCTCGTACGCGAACGCCGGGTCGTAGGAGATGGCGCCCGGGTTGGTCGCGGCGAGCAGCGGAGAGTGTCCGTCGGCGTGCTGCAGACCCTCACCGGTCAGCGTGGTCCGGCCCGCGGTGGCTCCGATGACGAATCCCCGGGCCATCTGGTCGGCCGCGGCCCAGAGACCGTCGCCGGTCCGCTGGAAGCCGAACATCGAATAGAAGATGTACAGCGGGATCATCGGCTCGCCGTGCGTGGCGTACGACGTGCCGACCGCGGTGAAGCTGGCTGTGGAACCGGCCTCATTGATGCCCTCGTGCAGGATCCGGCCGTTCTCCGCCTCCTTGTAGGCGAGCATCAGTTCGGCGTCGACGGACGTGTAGTTCTGGCCGTGCGGGTTGTAGATCTTCAAGGTGGGGAACCAGGAGTCCATGCCGAAGGTCCGGGCCTCGTCCGGGATGATCGGAACGATGCGCTTGCCGACCTCCTTGTCGCGCAGGAGCTCCTTGAAGATGCGGACCAGCGCCATGGTGGTCGCCACCTGCTGGTTGCCCGAGCCGGATGCCACGGCCTTGAGGGCGGGTGCCGGATCGGCCTGCAGCGGCTTGGCCGCCACCTTGCGGCTCGGGACGAATCCGCCGAGCTGCTTGCGCCGTTCCAGCATGTACTGGATCTCCGGAGAGTCCATACCCGGGTGGTAGTACGGCGGCAGGTACGGGTCGGCCTCGAGCTGCGCATCGGTGATCGGCACATGCGCGGTGTCGCGGAAGGCCTTCAGATCGTCGAGCGTCATCTTCTTCATCTGGTGGGTCGCGTTGCGGCCCTCGAAGTGCTTGCCGAGCGTGTAGCCCTTGATCGTCTTCGCCAGGATCACCGTGGGCTGTCCCTTGTGGGCCATGGCGGCGGCGTATGCGGCGTAGATCTTGCGGTAGTCGTGACCGCCGCGCTTGAGGTTCCAGATGTCCTCGTCCGAGAGATCGTTGACGAGTTCCTTGGTGCGCGGATCACGGCCGAAGAAGTGGTCGCGGATGAACGCGCCGTCGTTGGCCCGGTAGGTCTGGTAGTCGCCGTCGGTGGTGCGGTTCATCAGGTTGACCAGCGCACCCTCCTTGTCGGCGTGCAGCAGATCGTCCCACTCGCGGCCCCACACCACCTTGATGACGTTCCAGCCCGCGCCGCGGAAGAACGACTCCAGTTCCTGGATGATCTTTCCGTTGCCGCGGACCGGGCCGTCGAGCCGCTGCAGATTGCAGTTGATGACGAAGGTCAGGTTGTCGAGCCCGTCGATGGCGGCGACCTGCGCCAGACCGCGCGACTCGGGCTCGTCCATCTCACCGTCGCCGAGGAATGCCCAGACGTGCTGGTCGGAGGTGTCCTTGATGCCGTTCGCGTGCAGGTATTTGTTGAACCGGGCCTGGTAGATCGCGTTCATCGGGCCCAGGCCCATCGAGACGGTGGGGAACTGCCAGAACTCCGGCATCAACCGGGGATGCGGGTACGACGGCAGCCCGCCGCCTTCGCCGGCGTGGCTCTGCTCCTGACGGAAGCCGTCGAGCCGCGCCTGGTCGATGCGTCCTTCCAGGAAGGCGCGCGCGTAGATGCCGGGTGAGGCGTGGCCCTGGATGAAGACCTGGTCGCCGCCGCCGGGATGATCCTGGCCGCGGAAGAAGTAGTTGAAGCCGACTTCGTAGAGCGAGGCGGACGACGCGTACGTCGAGATGTGGCCGCCCACGCCGATGCCGGGCCGCTGCGCTCGGTGGACCATGATCGCGGCGTTCCACCGGATGAAGGCGCGGTAGCGGCGCTCCAGATCCTCGTCCCCGGGGAACTCGGGTTCCAGTTCGGTCGGGATCGTGTTGACGTAGTCGGTGTTCGTCAACGCGGGGATGCCCACACGCTTGTCCTCCGCGCGTTCCAGAATGCGCAGCATGAGGTACCGCGCGCGCTCGGGGCCCGCGTCGGCGAGCATGGCGTCGAAGGACTCGAGCCACTCGTCGGTCTCCGTGGGGTCGTTGTCGACCAGGTAGGACGCGACGCCGTCCCGAATGACCTGAACGCGGCTCCCGCTCGACGCCGGCGCGCCGGCCTTGTCGGTGCCGGCGATCTGATCAGTCACTGTCTGCCACCTATCTCGCAGTCCACCGAAGCGATTGCCGCCGCGAACTGCATGTCGGGGCCGCCGGGGTGGGGCGGCCGGATACGTGCCGCGGAACGATGGTGCGGCCTTGCCTATATCGTGCCGCAAATCACCGGCCCTGGCGCAAGATGTGTCCAGTCACATGCCGCTCGGGTGCGGTAGCGTCGGCGTATCCGCTGCTTCTCTCCCGAAAGGGGGACCTCGTGGGCCGGACGGCTCGGTCGATCGTGGTCGCGGCGACGGCGCTGACCGCTGTCGCCGCCGTCCCGGCGTGCTCATCGGACGACGAGTCGCCGAGTCCGACGGTCTCGGTCGGCACGGTCACCAGGACCGTCGCCCGCGCGGGATCCTCCGAAGCGGAGAAGGTCGCCGTCGTCCGATTGTGCCAGCAGGTGATCACTTCGGCCGGTGTGATGGCACGCGATTACAACGCCTTCGTCAAACGCCTCAACGAGGTCCAGGATTACGAGAAGGTCGGATCCGAGGACCGCTGGGCGGTCGACACTCTCGACACGGGCGCCGAGGAAGTCCGCAAGGCCGTCTCGCCCGAGGTGCCGGAGAAGGTCGACGCGCAGGTGGAGGCGTTCGTCGCCAGTGCCGAACGCCTGGCCGAGCAGATTCAGGCGAAGCGGCGCCAAGCGCTCAACGGCGCCTCCGACAGATGGGACGCGGACCGTACCGCACTACTCGACACGTGCGCGGGGTATCTCCCCGCGGGATCGGCGTGAACCGTCCCGAATCCGTTGCAGAGAAGCCCCAATCCCGTACTTCGGGCGGTTAGACACTGTGCTCGGGGGTAGTTTGCCTTTACGCTGTCACATAAGTTGCGCCGTCGTGGCGTGGCTCGGCACGTGCGGAATGCACGGCCCGCTACATCGAATGGAGGTCGTACGCGGTGGTAACCGCCCCAGAAGGCAGGGCTGTCAAGCTCGGTTTCACCAACGGCATGGTGGTGCAGGAGATCGGGTGGGACGAGGACACCGACGATGATCTCCGAATCGAGATCGAGGACGCGATCGATGCCGAGATGCTCGACGACGATGCGGACGACGTCATGGACGCCGTGGTGCTGTGGTGGCGCGACGACGACGGAGACCTCGTCGATGCGCTGATGGACGCGATCGGTCCGCTCGCCGAAGGCGGGTTCATCTGGGTGCTGTCGCCGAAGACCGGCCGCGACGGTTACGTCGATCCCAGCGAGATCGCGGAGGCCGCGCCGACCGCCGGACTCACGCAGACCTCCGTCGTCAATCTCGGAGACTGGTCCGGCGCCCGTCTGGTCACGCCGAAGGCGCGCGCGGGTAAGCGCTGATGGCCGCTCAGTCGGTGGCCGCACCCCTCGCGACGGGGACTCTCGCCCCGGATTTCGAGTTGCGGGACCAGAACAATCAGGTCGTCAAGCTCTCCGCGCTGCGCGACCGCAATGTGCTGATCGTCTTCTTCCCGCTGGCCTTCACCGGCACGTGCGAAGGCGAACTCGGCTTTCTGCGCGACAATCTGCCGCGTTTCGACAACGACGACGTCACCGTGGTCACGGTGTCGGTGGGCCCGCCCCCGACTCACAAGGTGTGGTCGTCGGCGCAGGGCTTCCTGTTCCCGATCCTCTCGGACTTCTGGCCGCACGGTGCGGTGGCGGAGGCTTACGGCGTCTTCGACGCCGAGCGCGGCTTCGCCAATCGCGGGACGTTCGTTGTCGGGCGCGACGGTGTCGTGGCGTACTCGGCGATGGTCGGCCCGGGCGAACAGCGCGGCGACGAGACCTGGGACGCGGCGTTGGCGGCTGTCGCGCGGTAGCGCCGTTCCACCGGTCGGGCCGCGTGACGGTGTGACCGAGGCGCCGGGCTCAGCGCCGGGGGAACGAGGTGGCCAGCGCGGTCGCGAGCAGGCGGTTGCGCTGAATCATCGCGTCCGGGGTGTAGTGCACCCCGTCGACGTACCAGGACCGGTCCGTATGCGCGGCGAAGTCGTAGACCCGCAGGTTCGGGTAGCGGTGCGCAGCACGGCGGAGCGCCGCGTTGAATGCGCGCATGTGTGCGTCGGCGTACTGGGGTAGGGCTCCGTCGCCCGTGCGCACCGTGGGCCAGAGAACCGGTCGGCCGGCCAGACGGTGCATCACCAGGTCGATGCGGCGGTCGGCGCTGATATGACTGCCCTCCGCGATGCGTGCCGCGTCGTTGGCTCCGAGTGCGATGACCCAGCAGCCGTCGTGGCCGCGGCGGCGTTGATCGTCGATCGCTTCGAGTCCGCTGGGGCGGCCGCCGGCCGGTTCGACGACCGCACGGCCGTTGGCCGCGTCGAGATAGACCTTCTTCGCGCCCACGCGCCGGTACTGGGGGGTCATGCGGTCGGTGGGGCTGGGCACGCGAAGCGAGTTGTCCAGACCCACCGACGTCGAATCGCCGATCTGAATCACGGTGTTGCACATCGTCTTCTGATTCGGGCGCGGCAGGTTCTGAGTGCCGGATCCGAGCGGATGAGTCAGCACCCAGAGGTACGACGGAACGTCGAACGGTGTGTCGGAGACTCCGCGCTGCGTGCTCAGATTCTGAGTGATGATCCGGGAGACGGCGTCGAGCGTTCCGGCGACGTCGGTCTTGGCCGACGCCGCGGGCGCGACGATCGTCGTTACGGCGGCCGCCGCGATGACAGCAGCAGTGAGTCGCCGCCCGCGGCGGAAGCGCGTGCGGCGGCGGTCGTCGGTAACAGGAGTCTCAGTAGTCACAACAATTACATTGCACCGGACGTGCGACACTCGCCGCAACGCCCGAGCGTGTCGGTTGAGTCACAGTTCCCGGTCGAGTCGAACGTGGTCCCGGCGTCGGCGGGCGGGGGACCGGGAGAGCTCAGATGAGGTAATGCAGGCTGCGGATGATCGCCGCGCCGAGTTCCGTATCGCCGGTGACCTCCACCTCCGCGTCGCCGGCGCTGGGCCGTCCGCCGACCGAACGGGCGAGGTCGAGCCCGTCGAGGCGGAGCGTGACGTCGGGCTCTCCGTCGACGGCCGGCACCACCGCGGCGCGGTCCTCGGTGACGACGAAGAAGGTGAACGGATACAGGCCGGTGATGTCGAAACGGACAGTGCTGCCGACCTCGGCGCGAGCCTTCTTGCCGACGACGTACGGCATCGAGCTCTCGATCTCGCGGAGCGCCCAGTGCGCCGGCTCCACGTTCTCGGGGACGCCGAGGCCGAGCGCGTCGCGGATGTCGATCTCGTGCACCCAGCAGTCGAAGTCGCGGACCCGCATGAATCGCCCGTAGGTGTCCGGACCGGCGGGCGTGGCCGTCTCGGCGTCCCACTGGCCTTCGGTCATGCCGCGCAGCGCCTTGCTGCGCTCAGCGGTCACCGTGCGGAGGTCGGTCATCAGCTCGTCGCGGGACCGCGATCGGTAGTGGTCGATCCACCGCTCGTTGAGTTCGCCGATCGGGTTCTTCACGTGGGCGATCTGCGAGGTGTCGATGGACGACGCGGGCTGCCTGCCGGCCAGCATCGACTCGGTGCCCGCGATGTGTGCGACGATGTCGCGGATCTGCCACCCGGGCAGGGGCGACGCGGCGGTCCATTGCGCGTCGGATAGTGGGGAGACGAGGTCGTCGATGGCCTTCCACTGCGTCTCGAGGGCGCTGATCAGCGGTTCCTGCGGCACGATGGTCGTCACTGGGCATCCTTCCGTGGAATGGGGGCTCCGCTTCACGCTAGCCGTAGCGGTCGCGCGTATCCCGGTTTGGGTCCGACGCCGCCGAGCCGATATCTTGGTGTGGGCCGCAGCACGTCTCGGCCGGGCGCGTATAGCTCAGCGGTAGAGCTCTGGTCTTACACACCAGCGGTCAGGGGTTCGAATCCCTTTGCGCGCACCACCCACCTGATGCTCGGTGACGGCTCGGCATCGCACCCCGGCATCACGCCACCGGACGCCGACCGTAGCTCTGCACGCGGCAGATCTCCGAGAATCCCAGCCGTCGGTACAGGCCTTCTCCTTCGGGCGAGGCGGTGAGCACGCACGTCTTCGCGCCGCCGAGCACGGCGCGGTCGAGCGCGGCTTCGGTGAGACGCGTTCCGATCCGACGGGAGCGCCACTCCGCAGCGACGATCACGTGTTCCACAGCCGCGGACACTCCGGCGACCACCGCCGCTGAACACCCGACGACTCTTCCACGGTGGAGCGCCAGAAAATGCGTCACGATCGGTGCGGCCGAACCGCTTTCGGGCAGGCCGAATCCGGTGAACGGTGCCAGCGCCGCAGTGATACCGGGAAGGTGCTCGGAAGCGGCATCCTCGGCAGCCCAGAAGCGCGCCCAGCGATCGAGATCCCTGAGCGACCTGCAGGCTTGGATCGTCACTTCGGAAGCGTCGCGGTCGGTCGTCACGTCGTCCGTCGGCAACGCCCACCGCGCGAGTGGCAGCGTCATGAGCGGCTCTTCCTCCACCGCAGCGAGGCCTGATTCGCGCATCGCTGCCTCCACGTCGGCGAGACCCTCGGTCCCCGGCCACAGCGACCAGAGCGCTGGCACGTCGTCCATCAGTTCGAGGCAGGCGGGGACATCGTCCGCGGTGAACCACAGCACCCGATTGAGCTCGGCGTGCCGGGCGCCTGTCCGTGCCCAGACGAGCGAGGGCGTCTCGCCCCACCGCTCCGCGCGGGCCAGATGTGTCCGCAGGTAGTGACCTCGTGCCGCCGCTGCCGTGGCTTCGGTTTCGTTGCACACAGTCTGTGACGCTAGCCCACCGCCGGTCCGGAATCATGACGAGGAACCGGGCCGCGGATCGGGGACGTCCGCTCGCGTTTGGCGACGATCGAGTCGGGTACCCGCGTCGGCGTGGGTGAATACGTCTCGAACGCAGCAGATGCACATGGAACCCGCGCCGACGCGGCCGAGCCGGACGATCTCCGGCTCTGGCCGCCGCCGACGGTCGGTCTGCTGGCGGACCCCGGCGCACCCCGGCAACTCGCGGAGGCGATCGGCGGCGGCCTCGCTGAAGATCTCGGTGACGACCTCGGCGGGCAGTGGTCGGTGGAAGTCAGCGAGGAGTCGTTGCCGATCGCTCCGAGCGGCGCGATTCCCCTCGCCGAACGCACGCCGGACCTCTTGCGGCGCCACCGATGGCGATACGTCGTCTATCTCACGGACCTGACTCACTATCGAGGGCGGTCGGCCCTCCGCTATCTGCTCGCCGCGGGTGAACCGGCGGTCGTCGTGTTCGTCCCGACTCTCGGCTGTACGCGACGGCGCACCAAGGTGCGCACGCTCGTTCGCGAGATACTCCGAGCGGACGCAGAGACCGACACCGGCGTGGACTACCGCCCGGGCGGCCACAGCCACGTCTGGCCACCCGCATCTCAGCTACCCGACGATGGTGTACGAGGTCCGCTCGGACATGCGCGAATGCTGACCGGGATGGTGCACAGCAATCGGCCGGCCGCCATGGGGCGGGCGCTGCGCGGCTGCACGGCCGTCGGTATGGCCTCGGGGGCCTTCGGCATCTTCTTCGGGAGCGTGTGGCCGATCGCCGACTCGATGTCGTTCGCACGTCTGGCGGCGGTCAGCGTCTGCGTGATCGCTGCGCTCAGCTCGTGGCTGATCCTGCGCAACGGGCTCTGGACCCGTCGACGTCGGAACCTGGCACCGCAGAGCGGCTCGCTGGACAATGCCTCCACCGTCGTGACCGTCTCGTCGGCGGTGACACTCATGCACGTGATTCTCTTCGTCGGACTGACCGTACTGGCCACGGCGGTCGTGGAGCCGGCGTATCTGGCGAGCCGACTGGGCCACGCCGTCTCGGTTGTCGATTACCTCGTCATCGGCTGGTTCGCGGCGTCGATGGGGACCATGGCCGGTGCACTCGGCTCCAACTTCGACAACGAAGAGGTGGTCCGAGAGGCCACCTACAGCCAGCGATGGCACCAGCGCCGTCTCATGTTCGAGGACTACGGCGGCTGAACGCGGATGAATGGAGCGGATGGCAGGATTCGAACCCGCGTCTCACGGTTTTGCAGACCGCTGCCTCGCCACTCAGCCACACCCGCAGGTCTTCGACGATGCCGGGCGAGGACGCCGTCGTCGACCGTTGTGCCCGCAGTGAATCAAACAGTGCCGGGCCGGGTGGCGGGGCCGTCGCGCAGGACGGCGCCGGAACCGAACGCCCGCGCGGCGTCGCCGGTCATCAACCGGGCCGGTTCGGGATCGGAGCGCAGCCGCCGTTCCAGTTCGGGAGAGTCGGGGACCGGGCCGTCGGACGCCACGACGACCACGTTGCCGCTGCGCCGCCCTTTGAACATCGACGGGTCGGCGATCAGGGTGATGTTCGCGAACACCTCGGCGACGGTGGCGACCTCGCTCCGGACGGACTTGAGGTCGCGACGGTCGCCGCAGTTGGCGATGTAGAGGCCTCCGGGGGCGAGCACGCGACGCACCGCCTGGGTGAACTCAGCCGTCTTCAGATGGTCGGGTGTGAGGCTCTCGGCGAAGGCGTCGCGGATCACCACGTCGCGCGTCTGTTCGCGCAGACCGGTCACCACCTCCCGCGCATCGCCCACCCGGATTCGCAGACGGGGTGCGCGCGGGATGTCGAACCATTCGCGGGCGAGCCGGGCGAGTTCGGCGTCGATCTCGACGGCGACATGGCGTGAGGCGGGATAGGTGTGCGCCAGAGCGCGGGGCAGCGCGCATGCCGCGGCGCCGAGGTGTAAGAATCGCAGTCCCGCGGACCGGTCGGGATAGCGGTCCTCGACGGCGGCGACCGCCTGCCGCATGTACTCGAACTCGAGCAGGTCCGGACGAGCGGGCGCGATGTGACTGCTCTGCACACCGTTGACGGTCAGCAGCCAGCCACCCTCGCGGTCGGAGGCGAGCTCGGCGACGCCGGTGGAGATCTCGAATGAGCCCGGCTCGGGCTCGGAACGTGCGGTGGCCATCGGGGACCGATTCTAGTCGCCGATACGATCACCGGATGCGCAGGAATCGGGCGGAGGCGGCGGGACTGGCGATCGGAGCGGTCGCGGATGCGGTCTTCGGCGACCCGCGGCGAGGACACCCGGTGGCGCTGTTCGGCAGCGCCGTGGCCTGGCTGGAGCGACGGGCGTACGCCGACGCCAGACCGGCCGGCGCGGTCTTCGCCGGAGGATGGATCGCAGTCGCGGTCGCGGTCGGTGCCCTGGCGCGGCGGACGGGCCCGGCGGGCACCGCGGCGGCGACCTTCACCGCGCTCGGCGGCACGTCGTTGTGCCGGATCGGCGACGATATCGCCGGAGCCCTCGAATCCGGTGACGTCGACCGGGCGCGCCGGCTGGTATCGGGACTGGTGGGACGGGACCCCGATCTGCTCGACGAGTCCGGGATCTGCCGCGCCGCCGTCGAATCCATCGCGGAGAACACGTCCGACGCCGCGGTCGCACCGCTGCTGTGGGGCGCGGTCGCCGGCGCGCCCGGCCTGCTCGGCTATCGGGCGGTCAACACCCTGGACGCGATGATCGGCTACCGCTCGGACCGGTACCGGAACTTCGGGTGGGCGGCGGCGCGGATCGACGACGCCGCGAATCTCGCGCCGGCTCGGATGACGGCGGTGGCCGCGGCGCTGGTGAGCGGCCGGCCCGTGACCGTGTGGCGTGCGGTGCGCAGAGACGCCGGAGCACACCCCAGCCCGAACGCCGGGGTGGTGGAAACCGCGTTCGCGGCGGCCCTCGGCATCGAACTCGGCGGTCGCACGGTGTACCCGCACGGGGTGGAGGACCGACCGCGGCTGGGCGACGGCCGGGCGCCGCTCGCATCCGATCTGCGCGCGGCGGTTGTGCTGTCGCGCCGGATTCAACGGCTCTCGGCCGTCGTCGCCGTGGCGGTGGCGGTGCGTCTGGCAGGCAGGCGCGGACGGTCAGGAACGACGCGCGGTGACTCGCATCGGTGGTGAACGAACAGGTGAACGGCGTCCGAGCGCGCGGTGGTGATTCGTCTGAATTGATATCGTTCGCGAACCATCCTCGAAGGGAGACCCGATGAAGCACGGTGCCAAACTCGCAGTACTCGGCGCAGCAGCAGGAACACTGACGGTGCTGGCTCCACCGGCGAATGCGGTGCCGGCCCCCGGTACGCCCGAAGGGGCCGTCACATTCTCGGCGAAGAACCTCGGCGGCTGCAAGGCCGAGTTCTCCATTGTGAACAAGACGAACGTGACGACATACACGATCGACTGGCGTATCGACGAAGAAGCCGGACGAATGGTCGAGGATATTCCGTTCGAGATCTACCGGACCGGTGGCATGTCATCGAAGGCTGCTTCGCCGACCTGGCCGGACGAGGTACCCGATAACACCGTCGACAACCGCACCATGGTCTCGGACCGGGCACCGGTGACGGCGACCTACGTGCAGGATCTGAAGAACCCGACCGGGACGTTCAACCCGGCGCTTCCGAACCCCGGTGCCTCCACCCATCGCGTCGACTACCGAATCGTGCTCGGCCCTCCCGGAAACAACGGCCAGACGCCGAACGAACAGCCGGAGTGGCTGGGCGACCGCCAATGGCGCAGCGTCACGGTCACCGGATGCGGGTCCGGCCCCGACATGGGCAGCAGCGGATCAGTCGGCAGCAGCGGGTCCGTAGCCGGCTCGCTCGGCGACCTGCTGAGCGGATTGTTCAGCTGACCGTGCGCATTCTCCGTCAGCTGCGGTAGCGCTGCGCGAGCTTGGCCTTCACCTCGTCGTCGGTGTCGGCGGGCGCCGCGCCGCCACCGATCTCGGCGGTCTTCTTGGCCGTCATGTCGTTGCCGGTGAAAGTTCCCGCTTCGCGCAGCTGGCTGCGGATGCGCTCGCGGTCTTTGCGCGGCGGGGGCGGCGGAGCGGCGGTGTCGTCGCCGGTCTTCTTCGCGGCGCGACGCGCCTTCACCTCGGAGTAGATGAAGTACGCGGCGCCCAACGGGGCCATGACACCGAAGGCCAGCCACTGCAGTCCGTACGAGAGGTACGGGCCCGACTCGAGTTGCGGCAGAGCGATCTCGCCGAGCGAGCCGGGCTGGTTCGGAGACAGCTGAAGATAGAGATTCTCGCTGGTCAGGCCGGTGGACTGCCCCAAGAGGCGGGTGTCGATGGTGTATGCGGTGCGCTGCCCGTTCTCGACGCGGGGTTCTTTGCCCGGGCTCGTCGACTCGGTCTTGCGCAGGCGCGCGGTGACGGTCACCTCGCCGGTCGGTGCGGGCGCGACGTCGACGCGGTTGTTGTCGCCGGGCCGCACGTAGCCGCGGTCGATGAACAGAACGCGATCACCGCCGGCCACCTGGAAGGGGGTCACGACCTCCACGGAGGGACGCTCGTCGGCACTGCGGAGGCGGATGAGGGTCTGTTCGTCGTCCAGGTACCGGCCGGTGACCTCGACCTCGCGCCACTCGGAATCCGGATTCAGCGGCCGGCCGGCCGGGGCGAGTTCGTCGATCGGGACCGGAGCGGTGGACTCGGCCGTACGGATCAGGTCGTTGCGGTGCTCGGTGTCGGAGTTCTTGCCCAGCTGCCACGGCGCGAGAACCGTGAAACAGGCGGCCGCGAATGTGACCACGAAGACGGCCAGGAGCAGCCAGCCCGGTCGCAGGAAGGTCTTGAGCACACGCACGACTCCAGGTTACTGGCTGCTGGAATCGGCTCGGTCAGTCGTCGTCGGCCAGGGTCGCGTGCACCCACGCCAGCAGCCCGGGAACGGCGGCCTCGACCTGCTCGCGAACCAAGGTGAAATCCGCCGGACTGCCATAGAACGGATCGGGGACATCAGCGCCGTCGGCGTCGGGATCGAAACTGCGCAGGAGCCGGACCCGATCCCCGAGTCGCTTGCGTTCCAACTCGGCGACGTGACCGCTGTCGGCGGCGACCAGCAGGTCGGCCGACAGGTGATCGGGCGTCAGCTGGGCGGCGACGTGCTGATCGGAGTAGCCGTGGGCGAGCAGTTCGGTCCGCGCGCGGTTGTCGGCGGGCTCGCCGATGTGCCAGCCGCCGGTTCCGGCGCTGCTCACCCGGACGCGGTCGGCCAGGCCGGCCTCCTCGATCGCCGAGGTGAAGATCGACTCCGCCATGGGCGAGCGGCAGATGTTGCCGGAACAGACGAAGCACACGTGCAGTGTGCGGGGCGAGTTGTCAGACACCGAGTTCCTCACACGATTTGGTGAACCGCGTCGCGGTCCAGTCGTTTGTTGTTCTTCCCATCACGGCTGCGTGCCCGGCGGCAGCCATCGCGGCCGTGACCTGTCCGGGGAACCGATCCTCACGCCGACCGTCCCGACTCGGGGCGTTGTCACATTCGACTGTAGTACGTCGCACACGTGACCGACGCCCTCGGACGAGGCCGGGCGTGTGGCCGCGGCAGTCCTTCGACGTGCCGGGCGCGGGGCCCGGGCCCGTGCCGTCGACCGTGCACGTAGTGTCAGAGGTCATGAAACCGGGCAACTCGCAGACGACGTCCGTCGTTGAGCAGACGCCGTCCGGATCGGCCGAGTTCTTCGATCCCGATCGGCACGGCGACGAGGACACCGCTCCGGGTGTGATCGACTTCGCCGTGAACGTGCGGCCGGGCCCGCCGGAATTCCTCGTCTCGGCGTTGCGCGATCGGATCGCCGATCTGGGCCGATATCCGAGTGCGGCGGACCTGACCGCGGCCACCAGCGCGGTGGCGCGCCTGCACGGCCGCGATCGGTCGGAGGTGCTGTTGCTGGGTGGTGCGGCCGAAGGGTTCGAACTGCTCGCCAAGCTCGCACCGAAACACGTCGCGCTGGTCCAGCCGTCGTTCACCGAGCCCGAGCGCGTGCTGCGTGCCGCCGGTGCGCGCATCAGTCAGGTGATCCTGACCGACCCCTGGTCGCTGGCGGACGTCCACGTTCCCGACGACGCAGACATGGTGGTGGTCGGCAACCCGACCAATCCGACGTCCGTGCTGCACACGCGCGCGCACATCGACTCGCTCCGGCGGCCGGGCCGGACCGTGGTGATCGACGAGGCCTTCGCCGATCTCACCCTCGACCCGGTCACCGGCGCCCACGAACCGCAGTCGCTGGCAGGAGAGCGCTCCGACGATCTGATCGTCGTCCGGTCGATCACGAAGACGTTCGCGCTCGCGGGGCTGCGCGCCGGCTACCTGCTGGCCTCGCCTGCGATTATCGCGCGGCTCTCGACGGGCCGCAGGCACTGGCCGCTGGGCACGCTCGCGCTCGTCGCGCTCGCGGTGTGCGCCGGCGACGAAGGGCAGGCGTACGCGCGGGCCCAGAGCGAGGCGGTGGCAGCGCATCGCGCGTATCTGAGCACCCGGCTCGCCGAGTGCGGGTGGCCGCCCGCGGCGGACGCGGCGGCATCCTATGTGCTGATCCGGGTGCCGAACGCGCTGCAGGTGAAGGAACGCCTGCGTCACCGCGGGATCGGCGTTCGCAGCTGCGCCAACTTCGTCGGGCTCGGACCGGACCATCTGCGCATCGCGGTCCGGAGCCCGGAACTCACCGACGTGCTCGTCGGCGCGTTGCAAGATGTGATGGCGGAGAACGCACCGCCCTTCACCCGACAGAGCCGAGAGAGTGAGGCCACATGAGTCCCCGTCTGCCGAGCCCGCGACTGGACGAGGTGATCGCGGAGCTGGAGCGCGTGTACCCGCCCCGGCTCGCCGAGAGCTGGGACGCCGTCGGCTTGGTCTGCGGCGACCCGGCCGAACCCGCGGACAGCGTGCTGGTCTGCGTCGACGTCACCGACGCCGTGGTCGACGCCGCGCTCGAAGCCGGTGCGACGCTCATCGTGGCCCACCACCCACTGCTGATGCGGGGCGTCACGTCGGTGGCCGCCGACACTCCCAAGGGCCGCATCGTGCATCGCCTCATCCGGGGCGGATGCGCGCTGTACGCCGCGCACACCAACGCGGACAAGGCACGCCGGGGCGTGTCGGATGCGCTCGCGGAGACGCTCGGTCTCCTCGACACCGTGCCGCTGGCTCCCGAGCCCGCGCCGGCATTGGACAAATGGGTGGTGATGGTCCCCGAGGGCAGCGCGGATCAGGTGAGTGAGGCGATGTTCAACGCCGGGGCGGGCGCTCTGGGCGAGTACCGCAATTGCCAATGGAGTGTGGTCGGTACCGGACAATTCCTGCCGGTGGACGGTGCCTCGCCCGCTGTGGGGGCCGTCGGAGCCCTGACCCGGGTGGATGAGGAACGGCTCGAGATGGTCGCGCCGCGGCATCTGCGCCGGTTGGTCCTCGGTGCGCTGCGCGAGGCGCACCCGTACGAGGAACCGGCCTTCGACGTGTTCGAGCAGGCCGTCACGGACGGTGACGTGGGTCTGGGCCGGGTGGGACGACTGCCCGAGCCGATGACCTTCGGCCAGTTCGTCGCCCACGCCGGACGCGTCCTGCCCGCCGCGGCGTGGCCGGTCCGCGGGGCGGGTGATCCGGCTGCGACGGTGGAGACCGTCGCGGTGTGCGGTGGTGCCGGTGACTCGCTCATCGGTGCGGCGAGCGCGGCCGGCGCCGACGTCTACCTGACCGGCGATCTGCGCCACCACGTGGTCGACGAATCGCTACGCGACCGATCGCCGGCCCTGGTCGACGCCGGCCATTGGGCCACCGAGTTCCCGTGGTGCGAGAGCGTCGCCGATATCCTGACCGAGATCGGTTGCCGGACGACCGTATTCCAAGACCCGACCGATCCCTTCACGGTGATCGCCGGCCCCAAGGAGCAGCAGTGAAGGTCCCGAACGCTCAGCAGCGCCGACTGCTCGACCTGGCCGAGATCGATGCCGATCTCGCGAAGGCTCGCCACGAACGCCGCAGCCTCCCGGAGGACGCGGAGCTGGCCCGACTCACCGAGGAGATGGAGAAGATCCGTGAGGACCGCGCCCGTGCTCAGGTGGCGGTCGACGATCTGCAGAGCGAGTACGAGCGCATCGACGCGGAACTGTCGGGCACGACGGAGCACCTGCGGCGCGACCAGGCGCAGATCGAGTCGGGTGCGCTCAACCACAAGGCACTTGCCGAACTCCAGCACGAGGTGACCGGTCTGCAGCGCAGGTCGGAGAACCTGGAGACCGAACTCCTCGAGATCATGGAGCAGCAGGAGGCGACGACGGCGGAAGCCGAGCGCACCGAGGCCGCGCTGTTGCACGCCACCGAACGCGAACTCGACCTGATCGCACGGCGCGACGCCGCGGGCGTCGCGGTCGACGAACGCATCGACGACCTCGCCGTCAAACGGACGGCCGTGGTGGAGGGCGTCGACGAGTCGCTGCTGGCGGTCTATGAGAGGCTGCGGTCGCAGGGCAAGGTCGGCGCCGGACTGCTGCGCCAGCGTCGATGCGGCGCGTGCCGGATGGAACTCGATCCGCGGACGCTGTCGAGAATCGCCGCCGCCGACGAGGACGAGGTGGTGCGCTGCGAGGAGTGCGGGGCGATCATGGTGCGGACCGAGCAGTCGGGTCTGCCGCGACCCGGATCGGCTCAGTGACCGCCGACCGCCGGACCGGACCGCGGAAGTCGCCGAACTGGCAGGGACAGATGGAGGAGCCGACCCGGATCGTCCTGCTCCGGCACGGCCAGACGGCGCTCTCGGTGGACCGTCGGTACTCCGGCCGCGGCAATCCCGAACTGACCGCCCTCGGCCGCGCACAGGCCTCCGCGGCAGGCGAGCGGATCGGCGGGGGAGGCCTCGGTCGAATCGACGCGGTGCTGTCCTCTCCGCTGGTGCGGGCGATGGATACCGCGACCGCCGCCGCGGAACGGCTGGGCGCCGAGGTGGAAGTGTGCGACGGGCTGATCGAGACGGATTTCGGTGCGTGGGAGGGACTCACCTTCGGCGAAGCCGCCCGCCGCGACCCCGAGGTGCACGGCCGGTGGCTCGCCGACGCCGACGTCGCCCCGCCCGGCGGAGAGAGCTTCGCCCAGGTGCAGGAGCGGATCGCCGCGACCCGCGAGGACATCGTCGCCCGATTCCCCGGCCGGACCGTGCTCGCCGTCTCACACGTGACGCCGATCAAATCGATGCTGCGACAGGCGCTGACGGTGGGACCGGAACTGCTCTTCCGGCTGCATCTGGACCTCGCGTCGATCTCCGTGGTCGAGTTCTTCCCCGATGGCGGATCGGTGGTCCGGCTCGTGAACGACACCGCACACCTGCAGTAGCCCGCGGCATTCGGTGTCCGACCGCCCGCCGGGCTATCCTGAATCTCGCGAACGAGTCGGCCGGGCGGCCGCGGCGAGGGAACCGCACGAGCGATCGTGCAGGCCCGAGTCGAGGAAAGTCCGGACTCCACAGAAGCAGGGTGGTTGCTAACGGCAACCCGGGGTGACCCGCGGGACAGTGCCACAGAGAACAGACCGCCCGCACGCATGGCGTGCGGGTAAGGGTGAAACGGTGCGGTAAGAGCGCACCAGCGATGCGGGTGACCGTGTCGGCTCGGTAAACCCCACCCGGAGCAAGGCCGAAGCTCGCACCGCCGGCCGGCGTGTGCGAGTGCGCGAGTGACCGAGGACTGCTCGTCCGAGCTCGCGGGTTGGCCGCTCGAGGCACCCGGCGACGGTGTGTCCAGATGGATGGTCGCCACCGGCTCTCGGGCCGGTACAGGATCCGGCTTACACGCCGGCTCGTTCGCTCTCTCCTTCGCCCGCCTGCGCGGTGCGGGCACCGCACTTTTCTCACGGTTCGGTCGAGCGCACATCACGATTCCGGCTCGCGTATCACTCATACGCGGTGATCCGGCCATCGAACACCGCGCAAGCGGACGGCGCGACATAGCATCTCGCCCACGCACCGCCGCGGAGGACGGCGGGCGGCAACACGCACCGAACGAGGCAGGGGACTGTTCATGAATGTCGATTCCAGGAAAGTGGCCGCCGTCGTCGTGGCCGTCGGGGCCATCGGGCTGCTGGGTACCGCGTGCTCGTCCGACGACGACTCGGCGTCGAACACGTCGGCGGCGATGTCGAGCCCGATGTCGAACGCGAGCGGTGCGACCGCGTCGTCCGATGCGATGGAGCCGAACGGGATGGATTCGGGGGCGTCCAAACCCACGACGATCACCACCGACACCGAGCTGACCACCGTCGGCGGTCAGCAGATCACCATCGGCGACGAGGCGATCGCGAAGTCGTACGGCGAACGCGGCGGACCCGACGGCTACCTGGGCAAGCCGCTCGGTCCCGTCGTGAAGCTCAAGTCCGGCGGTTCGTTCATCACCTTCGAACACGGCTCGCTGTACCAGAATCCGGCCACCGGCGCGGTCTACGCCGTGCACGGCGAGATCGGCGACGAGTGGGGCCGGCTGAACCACGAGAACGGCCGCTTGGGCTACCCGACCAGCGATGAGACGAAGATCGAGGGCGGTCTCGAACAGACTTACGACAACGGCACGATCAAGTTCGTCGGCGGCAAGGTGACCGTGACACCGGCCGGCTGACCCGAGGCGGGCCCGGCGTCCGCCCGCCACGGCTCCTATGCTGTTCAGATATGCAGCGGAGAATGCGGGCGCCGGCAATCGATTTCGCTCAGTTGCGCCGTGACATGGGGATCGCAGGCGAGTTCTCCGCGGAGGCTCAGCAGCAGGCGGCCGCGGCCGTGGACCGCTTCGCGGACGCGCGCGTCGATCGCACCGACCTCGAGCTGGTGACGATCGACCCACCGGGATCGATGGACCTCGATCAGGCGCTGCGGGTGATCCGGGCCGACGACGGAGGCTTCCTGGTCCACTATGCGATCGCCGACGTCGCGGCACTGGTGGAGCCCGGCAGCGCCCTCGATCTGGAGACCCGGCGGCGGGGACAGACCGTCTACTTCCCCGACGGGAGCGTTCCGCTGCATCCGCGGGCGCTCTCGGAGGGGGCCGGCTCGCTCTTGCCGGATCAACGACGACCGGCCGTTCTGTGGACGGCCGATGTGGCGGTCGACGGCCAGTGCCGGGGCGTCGAGGTCTCGCGGGCACTCGTCCGGTCCCGGGCTCGCCTCGATTACGCCGGGGTGATGGCCGACCTGTCCGCAGACCGGCTCCATCCGGCGATCGCGGCGCTGCCGGACTTCGGCCGCACGCGCCTGGCATGGTCGCTCGCCCGCGGTGCGGTGCAACTCGACCTCCCCGACCAGGAGATCGTGCCCCACACCGAACCCGGACGAGCATGGACGCTGCGGATGGCGCCGCGCACGCCGGCCGACCAATGGAATGCGCAGGTGTCGCTGTTGATCGGGATGTGTGCGGGCCGGATCCAGAATGACGCGGGGATCGGTCTGCTCAGAACCCTGCCGCCGGCCTCGACGGAGGCGGTGGAGGATCTGCGCCGGGCTGCCGCACACCTCGGGATCGAGTGGCGCGACGGACTCTCTCCGGGAGAGTTCCTCGCGACGCTCGAACCCGATGCGCCGACCACCCTCGCGCTGATGACGGTCGGGGCGCGACTGATGCGCGGCGCCGGCTACCTGTCCCTCGCCGGTGAGTCCTCGGCACTGCCCGCGGAGCGCCGCGAGCACGCCGGGGTCGGCGGACTCTACGCACACGTGACCGCACCCCTGCGTCGTCTGGGCGACCGATACGCCACCGAGGTCGCGCTGGCCGTCACGGCGGGGGCGGAGGTGCCGACGTGGGTGCGCGAAGTGCTGCCGGAACTGCCGAAGACCATGAGCGGCTCGGACTCGGTGGCCGCGACCGCCGAGCGCAAGAGTATCGACCTCACCGAGGCAGTCGTGCTGTCCGACCAGGTCGGCCGTCGGTTCGACGCCGTCGTGATGCGCGGAGCCGACGGCCGGCGGCCGCCGGAGATCTTCATCGAATCCCCGGCGATCGTCGCCCGCTGCGAGAACGCACCCGCGGCGGGGACTCCCTGCACGGTGGAGGTGGTCACGGCCGATCCGGCGGTGCCGGAGGTGTCCTTCCGCGCGGTGTGAGTCCGCGCGATCACCTCGTGCGGCGGTACTTCTTCACCGCGCGACGTCCCCGGGCTTCCTCGTGCGCGTCGAGCCGGCCCAGGACGAACAGGGCTTCGCGGCTCAGATCCGGATTCGCCGCGACCCCGGCCAGGTGCCGCCGATTGACCACCGTGTCGTGAAAGACGCCGAGGTGGTTCTGCACGCGCTTGGCCTCCTTGCCGGCCCGGTGGAAGGCGCGCTTGCCGAGCGGATCGGCCGACTCGGCGGTGTACCGGACCGCCTTGGCGCGCTTGCGGATCGTGTGCAACTGCTCCACCCACTCCGCGGACCAGGGGCTGTACTTCTTGAGCCGCTTCTCGGCCGAGACCATCCGTGAGTAGGCGCGGCCGATGGCGTCGGCGGCCACGTCGCGGGCGTCCCGGGCGGCCGCGGGGCCCGGGATGGGCGCCTCGATCAACGCGTCGAGATCGTCGAGCAGTCGGAGATAGCGGGGCGTCGTGAGTGCGAAACGCATCGACTTGAGTGCGCGCTCGTGGTGGAGCCGCTCGTCGTCGATCAGTGCCCGGACCAGATCGTCGGGCGCCTGCTCGCGGTGCAGCAACTGGGCGTTGGCGGCGAGACGGACCTCGCGATCGCGTGCGTCGCCGAGAACTTCGCCGAGCAGGCGCAATTCCTCGGCCACCGGTGCCGCGGCCTCGGGTGCGATGACGCCCGGGTACGACGCGAGAATCGACCGGATCTTTCGTGCCGCCACTCGCATCTGATGGACCGCGTCTTCGCCGTTCTCCCGCGCGATCGGGTCCCAGGCGACGAGGGCGTCGCGGTGTGCCGCGAGGTCGTACTGCACCAGGCCGAGCGCAGTCGCTTTCTTCGGGAGTGCCCGGACGAGGTCGTCGTGCGGCCGGCTGCCGATGGCCCGCGCCAGTTTGGAGACGCTCGACGCCTCACGCGCGCCCGCTGAGCGGAGGACGCCCTTGGCCCGCTTGAGCAGTTTCGCATCGCCGCCGGTGAGCTCGAACTCCCACTCGGCCCAGCGGTGCACGGAGCCGCCGGGCAGCAGGGACTCGGCCGAGACCAGATCCTCGCAGAACTCGGCGAGCGAGCGGCCGTCGGCGTCGAGGACGCGCGTGACGGTCCGGTCGGTGGTGATCGTCGCGACCGGCACCAGCGGCGCCGACCGGACGATGGTCAGCACCTGCTCGCGCAGGTGCGCCGGCACCTGGGCGTCGCCGGCCTCGTCGAAGCCGACCGCGGTCTCCTTGCGTCCGCCGGGCACGGACGACGGTCGCTTCAGATGCCAGCCCGCATCGGTGCCGCCGGTCCGGCGACGCAGGGTGATCCGGTTCCTGGCGAGCGCGGTGTCGGCGGTGTCGAAGTAGGTCGCCTCGAGCAGGTAGGTCGTGGGCTCGCCGACGGTGCCGCCGTCGACGAGACCGGTGAGGTCGGGGGCGGGGAGTCCGGCGTCGACGTCGAACTTCAGCTCGATCTCGATCGAATCGGAGGGGCTCATGTCATACGCTCCTGCTGCGGGCGAAACTGTCGGTTGCCTCGACGAGATGGTGGACGATGCCCGGCTCGAACGATGCGTGACCGGCGTCGTCGACGATCTCCAACTGCGCGGCGGGCCAGGCGCGGTGCAGATCCCAGGCGCTGCGCATCGGGCAGACCACATCGTAACGGCCCTGGACGATGACCGCCGGGATGTGCGCGATGCGGTCGATGTTCGCCAGCAGTTGTCCATCCGCGAGGAATCCGCGGTTCATGAAGTAGTGGTTCTCGATGGTGGCGAAGGCCAGGTCGAATCGATCAGTCTGATCCGAGTTATCTTGTGGCAGAAGATAACTCGTCTTGTTCTCCCACGTGCTCCATGCAGTCGCGGCCCGCTGTGCCCGTTCGCGGTCGGCGCCGGTGAGAATCCGGTGGTACGCCTCCACCAGATCGCCGCCGCGCTGATCCTCCGGGATCGGATCGAGGTAGGTCTCCCAGAGATCGGGGAAGATGTTCGCCGCGCCGCCGTTGTAGTACCAGTCGATCTCGCTGCGGCGCAGCAGGAAGATCCCGCGCAGCACCAGTTCGGTGACGCGCTCGGGATGGGCCTGGGCGTAGGCCAGGCCGAGGGTCGATCCCCACGAGCCTCCGAAGACCTGCCAGGCGTCGATACCCAGATGGACGCGCAGCGCCTCCATGTCGGCGATCAGATGGTCGGTGGTGTTGACCGAGAGGTCGCCGCCGTCGGCGATGTGCGGCCGCGACTGTCCGCAGCCGCGCTGATCGAACAGGACGATCCGGTAGCGGGCCGGATCGAAGAACCGGCGCTGTCTGGGCGCCGTTCCTCCGCCCGGCCCGCCGTGGACGAAGACGACGGGCTTGCCTTCGGGGTCACCCGAAGTCTCCCAATAGATCTCCTGTCCGTCACCGACGTTCAGATGTCCGGATTCGTAGGCCTCGATCGGTGGGTACAGGGTGCGCATACCCTCAGCCTAAGTCACGCGCCGACGGCGCTCATGCCCGTGCGAGACCGGTGATCGGCGCCGGCTGATGTGACCGCGGCTCGGATCAGTACGAGTGCTCCGGGCCGGGGAAGGCGGCGGTGGCGACCTCGGCGGCGTAGGTGCGGGCGGCCTCGCGGAGCTGGTCGCCGACCGCGGCGTAGCGCTTCACGAACTTGGCGGTCTTGCCGTGCGTGTATCCGGCCATGTCCTGCCAGACCAGCACCTGGGCGTCGGTCTCATTGCCCGCGCCGATACCGACGGTCGGGATGGTCAGCTTGCGGGTGATCTGCCCGGCGACATCGGCCGGGACCATCTCCATGACGACCGAGAACGCGCCCGCCTCCTGCACCGCGATGGCGTCGGCGACCAACTGATCGGCGGCGTCGCCGCGCCCCTGAACGCGGAATCCGCCGAGTCCGTTGACGCTCTGCGGCGTGAACCCGACATGGCCCATGACCGGGATGCCCGCAGCCGTGAGCGCCGCGATCTGCGGTGCGACGCGCTCGCCTCCCTCGAGCTTGACCGCGTGCGCGCCGCCCTCCTTGAAGAAGCGCACGGCGGTCTCGAGCGCCTGCTGGGGACCGGCCTCGTAGGTGCCGAACGGCAGGTCTGCGACGACGAGGGCGTGCGGTGCTCCGCGGACGACCGCGCGGACCAGCGGAATCAACTCGTCGATCGAGATCGGGATGGTGGTGTCGTAGCCGTAGACGACGTTGGCGGCCGAGTCGCCGACGAGCAGGACCGGGATCTCGGCCTCGTCGAAGATGCGGGCGGTGGAGTAGTCGTACACGGTCAGCATGGGCCACTTGTGCCCCTCGGCCTTCCACTGCGCGAGATGGTGGACGCGGGTCGCGCGGCGAGGTGCCTGCGTGCCGGTGTCCGGAGTGGAGCCGTAGACGGGTGCATCCGACATGATCTGCCTCATTTCTGCCTCGAGTCCCGCTCGTGCGGGTACCCGGGTTGGTGTGGACGCCCTCGATTGTTCCACCGGGCCGAGGAGGGGAGAACCCGCGGTTCGGTGGGATTGGTCACACGGCGGGCCCGTCGTGACAAGCCCTGGCGCGCGGGCGCGGGTCCGCGCGTGTGTAACACGCGCGTAACCGCGGCCCTCTAAGGTTCGGGTATGGACCGCCAACAGGAATTCGTGCTGCGCACCCTCGAAGAGCGGGACATCCGCTTCGTCCGACTGTGGTTCACCGACATCCTCGGCTATCTGAAATCGGTGGCGATCGCGCCGGCCGAACTGGAAGGCGCGTTCGCCGAGGGCATCGGTTTCGACGGGTCGGCGATCGAAGGCTTCTCTCGCGTGTCCGAAGCCGACATGGTGGCCAAGCCCGACCCGTCGACCTTCCAGATCCTGCCGTGGCGCGACGAGGGCGACCTGTACTCGGCGCGCATCTTCTGCGACATCACGATGCCCGACGGTTCGCCGTCCTGGGCCGACCCTCGCAACGTGCTGCGCAGGCAGCTCAACCGTGCGGCCGATCAGGGGTTCACCTGCTACGTCCATCCGGAGATCGAGTTCTTCCTGTTGAAGGACAAGCCGATCGACGGCACGCCGCCGATTCCGGCCGACCGCGGCGGCTACTTCGATCAGGCGTTCCATGCCCTGGCGCCGAACTTCCGCCGCCACGCGATCGACGCGCTGGAGGCGATGGGCATCTCGGTGGAGTTCTCGCATCACGAGGGCGCGCCGGGGCAGCAGGAGATCGACCTGCGTTACGCCGATGCGCTGTCGATGGCCGACAACGTCATGACCTTCCGCTACCTGGTGAAGCAGGTGGCCTTCAGCGACGGGGTCCGCGCCACCTTCATGCCCAAGCCCTTCAGCGAGTACCCGGGCTCGGCGATGCACACGCATATGAGTCTGTTCGAGGGCGACACCAACGCCTTCCACAATCCCGACGACCCGATGCAGCTGTCGACGGTCGGCAAGCAGTTCATCGCGGGGATTCTGAAGCATTCCGGTGAGATCAGCGCCGTCACCAACCAGTGGGTGAACAGCTACAAGCGCCTCATCTACGGCGACGAGGCCCCCACCGCCGCCACATGGGGCGGCGCCAACCGCTCGGCGATGATCCGGCTGCCGCTCTACACGCCGAACAAGGCGTCGTCGCGCCGCGTGGAGATCCGGACACCCGACTCCGCGTGCAATCCGTACCTGACGTTCGCGGTGCTCCTGGCCGCGGGCATGAAGGGGATCGAGAACGAGTACGAGCTGCCGGACGAGGCCGAGGACAACGTCTGGGCGCTCACCGAGGCCGAACGTCGCGCGATGGGCTACCGCGAGCTCCCTGGCTCACTCGCCGATGCGCTCGTCGAGATGGAGAAGTCGGAACTGGTGGCCGAGACGCTGGGTGAGCATGTCTTCGACTACTTTCTGCGCAACAAGCGCGCGGAGTGGAACGCGTACCGCGGCCGGGTGACGCCGTACGAGCTCGAGAACTACCTGCCGCTGTAAGGGAGGCACGTGTGACTGTTTCCCGTGGCCGTTCCACCGTCCCCAGCCCCGGCCGCCTCGGTCTGCTGCAGCCCGAGGCGCGCGCGCGTCTGGCCTCACTCGGCTGGACCGAACCGGAGCACATCGACCTGTTGTGGTCGCTCTCGCGGGCGGCCGACGCCGATCTGGCCCTCGCCGCGCTGATCCGGCTCCGCGACGCCGACCCCGACGCCTGGCCGGAGATCAGCCGGCTGATGGCCCGTAACAAGCATTTCCGGGGGCGTCTGCTCTCCGTGCTCGGCGGGTCGGACGCGCTGGGCGACCACGTGGTCGCCGAGCCCGGCACGTGGCGGCTGCTTCTCGACGACGAGCTGCCGGACGAGATCGCGGTCCGCGAGTCGCTGCTGAGCGCGGTGGCCGCGACCCCCGAGCCGGGCGCGGACGAACGCGGAGATCTCCTGTACCGCGCCGGGGTCACCGGTCCGGACGCGGTAGCCGCGCTGCGCTGCGCCTACCGGGACCAGTTACTCGTCCTGGCGGCACACGATCTGGCGGCGACGGTCGAAGACGAGCCCGTCCTGTATCTGCCCGAGGTGGGGGCACGCCTGTCCGATCTCGCCGACGCCGCACTGACCGCGGCCCTGGCGGTGGCGATCGCGACGGTGCTCGACGAGGATCCCCTCGAGATCGATCTCGCGGTGATCGCGATGGGCAAATGCGGGGCGCGCGAACTGAACTACGTCAGCGATGTAGACGTGGTCTTCGTCGCCGAGCCGGCGGACTCGGTGTCGGCGCGCATCGCGGGGGAGATGATGCGCATCGGCTCGTCGGCGTTCTTCGACGTCGATGCGGGACTGCGGCCGGAGGGAAAGCGCGGCGCCCTCACGCGGACGCTGGAATCGCATGTGGCGTACTACCGTCGGTGGGCCAAGACCTGGGAGTTCCAGGCGTTGCTGAAGGCCCGCCCGATGACGGGATCGATGAAGCTCGGCGCCGCCTACATCGAGGCCACTTCGCCGATGGTCTGGGACGCGTCCGAACGAGACGACTTCGTACCGGAGGTGCAGGCGATGCGCCGCCGGGTCGAGGCACTGGTGCCGCCGGAGGAGAAGGCTCGCAATCTCAAGCTCGGGCGCGGCGGACTGCGCGATGTGGAGTTCGCGGTGCAGCTGCTCCAGATGGTTCACGGCCGCGTGGATCCGGAATTGCACGTCCAGTCGACCGTCGACGCTCTCGCCGCGCTCACCGACGGCGGGTACATCGGGCGTGACGACGGCGCGAACTTCTCGGCGTCGTACCAGTTCCTGCGGATGCTGGAGCATCGCCTGCAACTGCAGCGGCTGCAGCGCACTCATCTGCTGCCCGATCCCGACGACACCGCGGCCATGCGGTGGTTGGCGCGGGCGGCGCACGTGCGGCCCGAGGGCGACAAGGACGCGACCCAGGTCCTCGGCCGCGAGCTGCGCAAACAGCGGACCCGGGTCCGGCAGCTGCATGAGAAGCTCTTCTACCGTCCGCTGCTGGAGTCGGTCGCCCGACTCGACAAGGGGGCGCTGCGGCTGTCGGACGAGTCGGCCAAGCGTCAGCTCGCCGTGCTGGGCTGGGCGTTCCCCGATCGCGCGCTCGCGCACATCCGGGTGCTCGGATCGGAGCCGGGGCGCAGCGGCCAGATCCAGATGCTGATCCTGCCGAGTCTGCTCGAGCACATCAGCGACACCCCCGATCCCGATGCCGGCCTGCTGAACTACCGCAGGCTGTGCGACGAGGTGGTGGGCGTCGACTGGTTCCTGCGCCTGCTGCGCGACGACGCGGTGGTCGCCGAACGGCTGATGCACGTTCTCGGCACCAGCGAGTACATCGCCGACCTCCTGATGCGCTCGCCCGACGTGATCCAGCTGTATTCGACGGGGGCGACCGGACCCAAGCTCACCGAGGTCGATTCGGCCGACGTGGTGAAAGGTCTGGTCGCCTCCACCATGCGGGCCACCGACCTCGACCGGGCGATCGCCGTGGCGCGGTCGCATCGACGCGCCGAACTCGCGCGGATCGCCTCGGCCGATCTGCTCGGGCTGATGTCGGTGCAGGAGGTGTGCCGGGCGCTGTCGACCGTCTGGGCGGCGGTGCTCGGCGCGGCGCTCGACAAGGTGATCGCGTCGACGCTGGACCGCGGGGCGCGGGCGCCGGCCCGGATCGCCGTCATCGGGATGGGCAGGCTCGGCGGTGGCGAACTCGGCTACGGGTCGGACGCCGACGTGCTGTTCGTGTGCGAGCCGGCCGACGGCGTCGACGAATCGGAGGCGCTGCGCTGGGCGCAGACGGTGGCCGACCAGGTCCGCAGTCTGCTGGGGACGCCGAGCGCCGATCCGCCGCTCGAGGTGGACGTCGGTCTGCGGCCCGAGGGGAAGAACGGGCCCATCGTCCGGACCCTCGGATCGTACGAGGCCTACTACCGCCAATGGGCCCAGCCGTGGGAGGTGCAGGCGCTGTTGCGCGCCCACTCGGTGGCCGGCGATTCCGACCTGGGGTTGCGCTTCCTCCACATGATCGACGTGACGCGGTACCCCGAGGGCGGGGTGTCCGCGGAGGCTGTTCGGGAGATCCGGCGCATCAAGGCCCGCGTCGACTCCGAACGACTGCCGCGCGGCGCCGATCCGGCCACTCACACCAAACTCGGCCGCGGCGGGCTCGCCGACGTCGAGTGGACGGTGCAGTTGATGCAGTTGCGCTACGCGCACAAGTACCCGCAACTGCACAACACGTCCACGCTCGAGACACTCGAGGCGATCCGGGAGCTGGAGCTGCTCACCGAGGACCAGGTGGACATGCTGGCGGACGCCTGGCTGACCGCGACCAAGGCGCGCAACGCGCTCGTGCTGGTGCGCGGCAAGCCGGTCGATCAACTGCCGGGGCCGGGGCGCGCTCTGCGATCGGTCGCGTACGCTGCGGGATGGCCGCAGGACGAGGCGCAGGAGTTCCTGGAGCACTACATGCGGGTGACGCGACGAGCGAAGGCCGTCGTGGTGGAGGTATTCGAGAGCTGATCGACCCGGCCCACGGAGTCGCGGCCGGACGAGAGGCGTGCTGCGAGACGTGAGCATTCTGCACCGAGCGTGGGGCCGACCGGTCGCCGATGCGATCACCGCGGGTATCCGCGCCGGCCAGAAGGCGGCCGCGCCGGCGTTGCGTGCGGCGCAGACGCTCGCGCAAGCTCTGCCTCTCGACCTGCTCGTGGAGGTCGGCAGCGAACGGCAGCGCGCGTCCAACCGGGTGGTCTACGACTTCTTCTCCGGAATCGGTCCCGAACTGGCGCATCCCGGCGGATCGCTGCCGGGCGCGAATCGGTGGGACGTTCCGTGTGATCCGGAGCATCCGGTTCCGGTGATCCTCGTGCACGGCACGGCGGGCGGTGCGCAGACCAACTGGGGCACATACGTTCCGCTCCTTGTGGGTGCGGGATTCTCGGTGTTCACGCTCACCTACGGAGCCACGGAGGGCGCCAGGTGGCCCATCTCCGCGCTCGGCGGCATGAGCCGGATCGAGGACAGCGCCGCCGAGTTCGGCCGATTCGCCGAGAAGGTGATGGCATCGACGGGAACCGACCGCATCGACGTGGTGGGGCATTCGCAGGGCACGCTCGTCCCGGCGTACTGGGCCAAGTTCCTGGGCGGGGAGGACCGGATCCGAAGATACGTCTCCCTCGCCCCCTTGTGGCAGGGGACCTCGACTTTCGCCCGCGCACGCCCCGTGGCCGCGCAACTCGAGCGCCGGCTGGGGATCGATCCGAGCGCGGTGATCCCATGTCATGCCTTGCCGCAGATGATGCAGGGGTCGACGTTCCTGCGCCGCCTGAACTCCGGCGGCAGTCCGTACGTGCGCGGGACCGCGTACACCAACATCTCCACGGTTCACGACGAACTGGTGCGCCCGTACACCTCGGGGCAGGCGGAGGGCGGACCCGGTCACGACGTCACCAACATCGTCCTGCAGGACGGGTGCGGCAAGGACTTCTCCGACCACCTGGGCATCTGCGGCTCGCCGCGCGCCGCGGCGATGGTCGTCAACGCTCTCGAGGGCCGCGACGTGCGCGTGGTGCCCTGCCGGCTGGTGGCGCCGTTCTTCGGCTCGCCGCTGCTGCGCCGAACCGGTGGGGCCCCGGAGTTCATCACACCGTTCGCTCCGTCGCGACGGGATCGCTGACGTCGGCTTTCACGCGATTCCGCGGCGAAGCCTTGACATCCGGACGGAGAGGGGTGAGTGTAGTCACACCTGAACAAACCGAACGCTCGGTAGTGAGTGTTCAATTCTGGAAGGTGTGACTCCCATGACCGATGCTCCCGACCTTACCGATCTGCTGGCCGACGCACCGTCCAACTGGGGCAAGTGGGGCCCCGACGACGAGGTCGGATCGTTGAACTACCTGACCCCGGACCAGGTTCTCGCGGGGGCGTCGGAGATCCGGAAGGGCGAACTGTTCACGCTGCAGCGGCTCATCGGAGACCCCGCCGGCGATCCGGTGTGGCCGGGCCGCAGTCCGGCCACCCGCGAGATGATCTTGGACGAGTCGCACTGGGACGAGGGCGGCGACGGGCCGGCGTTCCCGGGCGGATTGCACTACGCCGACGACAAGCTGAACGCATTCCTGCAGGGGTCCACGCAATACGACGCGCTCGGCCACGTCTGGTACGACGGCAAGATCTGGAACGGCTTCGACGCCCGCACCACCATCGGTGGCCTCGACAAGGCGAGCGTGGAGCCGATCGCCCAGCGCGGTGTCGCGGGGCGGGCGAATCTGCTAGACATGGCCCGATTCCGCGGGAAGGACTATCTCGACCCGGGGGAGACGTTCACGCACGAGGATCTGATCGCCTGCGCCGAAGCGCAGGGCACGCCGATCGCCGAGCGCGACATCCTCATGATCCGGACCAACCACCTGCAGTTGTTCTTCGAGAAGGGAGACGCCTTCTACGAGGACTTCTGCGAGTCGGGACTGGTGTACTCGCCGGAGCTCGTCGAGTGGTTCCAGGAGATGGAGATCCCGAACCTGGTCACCGACACCATCGCCAACGAGGTGACCTTCGACCCCGACAGCGGAGTCGCGCTGGTGCTGCACAACGCGCTGATGCGCAATCTCGGTATCGCGTTCACCGAGATCTGCGACTTGGAGCGACTCGCCGAGGACTCCGCGGCGGACGGTCGTTACACGTCGTTCTACGTCGCGGCCCCGCTCAAGATCCACCGCGCCACCGGTGCCCCGGTGAACCCGGTGGCGATCAAGTGAGCGCGTACACCGACCGTCCCTGGCTCGCGCGGTATCGGGCCGGTACGCCGACGGACATCACCGCGGAGAACGCGTCCGCACTCCAGATCTTCATGAGCGCCGCCGCCCACGCTCCTGACGCTCCGGCGATCAAGTACTTCGACGGAGTGCTGACCTACGGCGAACTCGACGCGGCCGCGGACGCGCTCGCCGGTGCACTGCGCGCCGACGGCTTCACGGCCGGGGATCGCTTGGCGGTCTACGTGCAGAACAACCCGGCGTTCGTGATCGGACTCCTCGCGGCGTGGAAGGCCGGCGGATCCGCCGTGGCCGTCAACCCGATGAATCGACAGCGAGAACTCGCCTACCTCCTCGAGGATTCGGGGGCGACGGCGCTGCTGACGCTGAACACTCTGTACGACGAGGTGGCCGCGGAGGTCATCGCGGGCGGCACGACCGCCGTCCGCACGGTGATCTCGGTGTCGGCGCTCGACGGTCAGTCGCGCGACGACGACCGGGTGCTCGGCGACCAGAGCGCCGACGTGCCGGTCGGCACCCGTGCCCTGTCGGCGATCATCGCCGAGCACGACGGCACTCCCGTGACGCCGACGGCGCCGTCTGCGGACGATCTGGCGGTCTTGACCTACACGTCCGGTACCACTGGAAAACCCAAGGGTGCGTTGAATACTCACGGCAACCTGGCGTTCAATGCGCAGACCTACCGGGACTGGATCGGGCTCACCGGTGAGGACGTGGTGCTCGGCGTCGCGCCGCTGTTCCACATCACCGGTCTCGTGGGCCACGTGATGCTCGCTCCGCTGCTCCGGATTCCGCTGGTCCTCACGCACCGGTTCGCGCCCGCGGTGATGGTGGACGCCGTGCGCGAACACCGTCCGACGTTCACGGTCGGTGCGATCACCGCCTACATCGCCCTCGCCGACTCCGGCGGCGCGCGACCGGGTGACTTCGACTCGCTGCGGGCCCTGTACTCGGGCGGCGCGCCGATCGCGCCCGCGGTGGCCGATCGTCTCGAATCGGTGTTCGGTGCGTACATCCACAACATCTACGGCCTCACGGAGACCAACTCACCGTCGCATGCGGTGCCCTTCGGAGTGCGGGCGCCGGTGGACGGCGAGTCCGGGGCCCTGTCGGTCGGGGTGCCGGTGTTCAACACCGTGGTCCGGGTCGTCGACGACGACGGTGAAGACCTGCCGGTGGGTGCGATCGGCGAGTTCGCGACCTCGGGGCCCCAGGTGGTGCCGGGATACTGGAACCGTCCGGACGCCACCGCCGAGTCGATTCCCGGCGGTGAACTGCGCACCGGCGACGTCGGCTTCATGGACTCCGACGGCTGGTTCTACCTGGTCGATCGCAAGAAGGACATGATCAACGCATCCGGTTACAAGGTGTGGCCCCGTGAAGTGGAAGACGTCTTGTACGGTCATCCGGCCGTCGCCGAGGCAGCGGTGGTCGGCGTGCCCGACGAGTACCGGGGGGAGACGGTGAAGGCCTTCGTCTCCCTTCAACCGGGCAAGGCCGCCACCGGCGAGGAGATCGTCGAGTTCTGCAAGTCGCAGATGGCGGCCTACAAGTACCCGAGATCGGTGGAGATCCTCGACGAACTGCCGAAGACCGCGACCGGCAAGGTGTTGCGCCGCACGCTGCGCGACCAGGCGGCCGCGCGCGCCTGAACGGCGTCGCCCCGCGCCTGTCGGCGGTCGGGTCCCGACCGGCTCAGCCCGGCCGGGACCCGACGCCGTCTAGTCCCGCGAGACGGAGACCGAAACGGCGGTAGCGGACCGCGATGTCGGCGGGATCGTCGATGCGCTCCAGCCGGCAGACGCCGGTGCAGAGGTCGAGGACGGCGCGCGCGGTCGCCGTGGAGTCCTCGTCGTCGCCGTCGGGCAACTGCGCGCGGACCACCTCGAGCAGCCGCCCCGACACCGCCTCTATTCGCGGCCGGTCCGCGGGGTCGAGGTTGGCACGGTCGGTCACGACGATCCGCATCACGTCGCGCCGAACCGCGGCGAACAGCGCGACCGCCTCGCAGACGTTGCCGAGTGCGAGCACCCGGTCGTCGACGTCCGCGGCGGCCTCGACGTGTGCCGCGAGCTCGGTGTACGCGAGGTCGAAGACGGCGGTGAGCAATGACTGCTTGCTCGGATAGTGGTGATACACGCCGGCTGCGCTGAGTCCGGCCGCGGCCGCGACGGTCCTCATGGTCGCGCCGTGATACCCGGTCTCCACGAAGCAACCGATGGCCGCGGCGAGGGCGGGGTCGATCTCGCGGTCGGGATAGTCGCGCCAGTCGAACTCCTTGGCCGCGTCGGCCGGCTGTGGAGACTGGAGCTCGGTGAGCGCGGTGATCGTCGTGTCGAGTTCGGCGGCGATGGCCGCGAGCCGTTCCGGTGAGGCCGCGGTCTTGCCGGTCTCGATCCCGCTCATCGTCCCGACGCTGACTCCCACGCGACGGGCGAGCTCTCGCATCGAGATCCCGGCGAGCTCGCGAGCCGGCCGGATCATCAGCTGCGCGCGGGCGCATGGATCGGGCATGGGGTCAACGGTAATAGGCCGCAACGGTTCCGGGGCGCGACCGGGCCGCGAAAGCGACCTTGTCCCGGTTGCCGCCGCTTACAATCGCGGGTGCGGGCAACCAGCGACGAATGAGGGCGCGAACTGATGATCGACGACGGATCCGACCTGCCGAGGCCGACATCCGGGCTCACGATGTTCCACGAGGCGGTCGCCGCCGGCTCCGGCCGTCCGCTGATCCGCTACTTCGACGGCGTGCTCACGATGCGCGACGTCGACAGGCATTCGGATGCGCTCGCGCACCACTTGATCGGACAGGGATTCTCCTCGGGCGACCGGCTGGCGATCCTCACGCAGAACAGCCCCGCATTCGTCATCGCCCTCGTCGCCGCGTGGAAGGCCGGCGGGATCGCGGTACCGCTCAACCCGATGAACACCCGGCGGGAGACGGCGTTCGCGTTGGTCGACACCGGTGCGCGGGCGCTCGTGTGCCTCGACGAGTTGTACGCCGCGGGTGCGCAAGCGGTGATCGCCGACGGCGACACCGATGTGCGGACGGTGGTGCTGACCTCGATCGGCGACTGGGCGGCGAAGACCGACCCGGCGCCGGGATCGCTGCCCGCGCTGCCGTGGTCCGGCCCGGTGCGCGGCGCCGATCCGGGCCGCGACGACCCCGCTCTGCTGCTGTACACGTCGGGCACCACCGGAGTGCCGAAGGCCGCCGTGGTGACCCACGGCAACCTCACCGCGGGCGCAGAGCTGTTCCGCCGGTGGACGACGATCGGCTCCGATGACGAGATCCTCGGGATCACTCCGCTGTTCCACGTCACCGGAATCGTCGGCCACGTGGCGCTCGCGCTGCGTGTGGGGGCGCCGCTGATCCTCGCGCACCGGTTCGATCCGCCGGTGCTGGTGCGCGCGCTGCGCGAGCATCGGCCGGCATTCGTGATCGGCGTCATCAGTGCGATCGTCGCGCTCGCCGAGGAAGCCGACGGTCCCGACGACTTCCGGTCCGTGAAATGGCTCGCGACCGGCGGTGCGCCGGTGTCGGCGGACACCGCCGCACGGGTGGCCGAACGCACGGGCACCGAGCTCAGCATCGTCTACGGGCTCACCGAGACCACCTCGCCCGCGATAGCGACGCCCGTGGGGCGGCTCGGGCCGATCGACCGCGAGTCCGGCGCACTGTCGATCGGGATGCCGGTCGCGGCCACGCGCTGCCGAATCCTCGATGACTCCGGCGAGCCGGTCGCCCCAGGTGTCATCGGCGAGGTGGAGATCGCCGGACCGCAGGTGAGCCCCGGGTACTGGCAGGACGGTTCGATCGTCGGCGGCCCGGGCGACGGCGCGCTGCGGACCGGCGACATCGGCTTCCGCGATACGGACGGGTGGGTGTTCCTGATCGACCGGCGTAAGGACATGATCACCACCGCCGGCTACAAGGTCTGGCCGCGCGAGGTGGAGGAGGTGCTCTACCGCCATCCGGCGATCGCCGAGGCCGCCGTCGTCGGAGTGCCCGACGACACACGAGGCGAAGTGGTCAGCGCCTTCATCGCCTTCGAATCCGGGGCCACCGCCACCGTCACCGACATCGAGGAGTTCGCGGCGGCTCAGCTCGCGGCGTACAAACGTCCCCGCAGCATCACCGTGCTCCCTGCCCTGCCGAAGACGGCCACCGGCAAGGTGCTGCGCAGACGCCTGCGCGGATGAGCCGACCGAGGCCGGTTCAGCCCTGTGCCTCCAGGATCTTGAGCCCGAAGACGATGGTGTCGCCCTTGTTGATGGAAGCGCCCGGATTGCCGTCGGGATAGCCGTCGGCGGAGGGGATCACCACGACGACGGTGGAGCCGACCTTCTGGCCGACGAGGGCCTGACGGAAGCCGGGAACCACGCCGGAGGCCGGGAACTGGGCCGGCTCGCCTCGCTGGTAAGCGCTGTCGAAGACCTGACCCGTGGTGCCGTTGACCCCCTCGTAGCAGACGGAGACGGTGGTCGCGTCGGTCACCTCGGAGCCATTTCCCGCGATGAGCGTCTTCACCTGAGTCTTGTCGACCTTGAACGGTGTGGTCAGGGTGATCGCCGGCGCAGCGTTCTTCGCGTCGTCGGTGACGGTGAAAGCGGCCTTGCCCTGCACGCCGTCGACGGTCCACGAGGGCGCTCCGGAGACGTTCTGCGGCGTCGGCGCGCAGCTCGTGGTGTCGGCGGCCGAGCTGTCGCCGTCGTCGGACGAGCACGCGGTCAGGGCGAGCGCGGAGGCGGCGAGGGGAAGGAGGACCAGTGCCTTGAGCTTCATGGTCGATCAGCCTATCCGTCGGTCGCCGAGGCCGGTTCCGCAGCCATGATCTTGAGGACGAACACGATGCTGTCTCCGGGCTTGATGGTTCCGTCGGGACTGCCGTCGGGGTATCCGTCGGCGGAGGTCATCACCACTGCCACCGAGGCGCCGACGCGCTGTCCGACGAGCGCTTTGCGGAAACCCGGAACCACGCCGTCGGCGTGCAGGCGGGTGGGCGTGCCCTTCTGGTAGGAGCTGTCGAAGGTCTGGCCGTCGCGGCCGTCGACGCCCTCGTAGCAGACGTTGACGATGGAGGCGTCCGTGATCTCGTCGCCGGTTCCCGGTGCCAGTGTCTTGACCTGGGTCTCATCGACGCTGAACGGCGGGGTGATCTTGATGAGCGGCCCGGCGGTATCGGTGGAGGCGGCGATCTCCGCGCTGCCCGTCGCACCCATCACCTGCCACTGCGGTCTGGTGTCGGCCGGCGGATCGGCCTCCGGGCACATCCCGCCGTCCATCGTCGGACTGGGCGTGGTCACGTCGAGGCTGGTCTGCGCGCTGCCCGCGGTGTCGTCGGAGGAGCATCCGGCCACGGCCAGCAGGGCCGCCGCCGCGGGGACCAGGAGGAGAGACTTGCGCTTCATGGGCGACGACACTAGCAGCCCGGACTGATAGGTTCCTGGGCCCGGACGTGGCACGAAAACGTCGGTGGCACACCTCACGCAGAGCGGCGGCTCGGAGTCCCCCGACAGGACTCCGAGCCGCCGCTCGCACGTGTGGTGCCCGGTTCCGGTCAGGCTCCGATGGCCTTGGCGATCATCGGCCAGGACGAGTGCAGTTCGCGCTCCCAGTAGCCCCACGAGTGGGTGCCCTGCGGATGCAGTTCCACGCGGGCGGGGATCTTCAGCTGCGCCAGGCGTTGCGCCATCTGTTGGGTGCAGACGTTGGTGGCGGCTTCGATGGCGCCGCCGAGAACCACCCGGTCGGCCAGCGAGACGCCCTGCGCCGCGGTGCTTCCGGGCTCGATCGACTCGTCCTGCCCGGGGAGCCCGGAGTTGGAGGAGAGATAGATCTGGGTGCCGCGGAGCTTCTCGGCGTTGAGGTACGGATCGTTCTTGCGCCAGCCGGGGCCGTCGTACGGTCCCCACATATTGCGGGTGTCGGCCTTGCCTCGGCTCTCCACCACCGTGCGGATGTACTGCTGGCCGACCTTGTCGCTGGTGCGAGCGCAGCCGCTGTACGAGGCAGTGATCTTGTACAGCGCCGGCGCGGCGATGGCGAGGTTCAGTACCGATGTGCCCGCCATCGAGATGCCCGCGATGCCGTTCTTTCCGCTGGTCTTGAACCTCTTGTCGAGCAGGGGAGGAAGCTCCTTCGTCAGGAAGGTCTGCCACTTCTGCTTGCCGAGGACCTCGTCGTCGCGCTCCCAGTCGGTGTAGTAGGAGAACATGCCCTTGAGCGGGGTCACCACGTTGACGTGCTTGGTGCGGAAGAACTCGACGTAGTTGGTGCGCAGGGCCCAGCTCGCGGAGTCCTCGCCGCCGCCGGCGCCGTTGAGCAGGTACAGCACCGGAGCCGGCTTGCGGGTGTCGGCGGGCCGCAGGACGTCGAGCGGGATGTCGCGCTGCATCGACTGCGAGTAGACGGTGACCACTTTGTGCTGCGGGGTGGCACCGTCGGCCACCGACACGATGTGGGAGGGAGCCGTGGCGGACGCGGACGCGGCCATGACCGTCGTACCGGTCGCAGCGGCCGTCAGGGTGAGCAGGCCGGCGAACAGACCTGCCAGGGAACGGATCTTCATACGAGTTCTTTTCACTTCCGTGAGCGACGCGAGCCGCTGCGGTGTCGGGGGGCCGGGAGGGCGCCGGAAGGAGACGCCGATCGGGACCGGCGGACTCGCAGTAAGTTGTAGCACCGCGGACGGCGGTGGTTGCGCGCAGAGCGCGCCGGAAGGCACAGAAACAGCGCTGGTGTCGCGGGACCGGTCACGACCCGTTCAGTCGGGCACACGCGCGAACAATCGGACGCGACAAGGCTGGGGAACCGACTTGCCGGTGGCCTCGGATCAGGTGGTGCGGTCGGACTGTTCGGCGGCGGCCTTGATCGCCTCGAGCGTCTGACGCATTCCGGCGCGCAAGACCTGAGTGAAGGCTTGCTGTCCGCCGAGGTACTTCTCGGTGAGTTCCCGTGAGTAGTCGGAGATGCCGGCCGGTGTCTCGCGCCGCTGGCTCAGGCGCGTCTGGCCCTTGGGCAGGGGAGTGGTCTGGAACGACCAGACGACCCAGTTCTCCTCGATCCGGAAGGCGATCTCCTGCTCAGGCTCGAACCGCACGATCGTGCTGTGGGTTGTCCACTTGAGGTCGCCTTCATGGTTGAGATGTGTGAACTCGGCACCGAGCTCGATCCGGTCGAAGCCTTCGCGCAGCCGCACGGAGTCGACCTGGGGACTCCACTGCGGCATGCGGCGCAGGTCGCTGATCAGTTCCCAGACCTGTTCCGGGGTGGCGTCGATGTCGATGGTGTCGTGCAGGAGCTCTGCGGAGGGGACGGGCACGGAGGGTTTCCAAACTATACGTTCGATCGGACGTGTTGTTGTGGAGCGTAGGTAGCGCCGATGGTTCGCGTCAAGTCGGTCGCATATTCTCGGACCATGACGTCGGACTCGAAGGTCGACGGGCGCCGTGCGCGTGGAGATCTCACGCGTCGCACCGTCGCGCGGAAGGCGGCGGAGATCGCCACCACCCATGGGCTCGACTCGATCAGCGTCGGGTCGCTCGCGGCGGCGACCGGGTTGAGTAAGAGCGGGATCCTGACGGTGTTCGGTACCAGGGAGGCGATCCAGGTGGCTGCTGTCGCCGAGGCGCGCGCGATCTATCTGGAGGCGGTTGTGGCTCCGGCATGGGGACATGAGCCGGGCAGGCCGCGGTTGCGGGCATTGTTGGACTGCTGGGTCGCCTACCTGCGGGCAGCGGTCTTCCCCGGCGGCTGCTTCATCGTCGCGAGTACGGCCGAGTACGGGCGCCGTGAGGGTGACGTAGCGGACGCGGTGCGTGCGTTGAAGCGTGAGTGGCTCGATCTGCTGGAGTCCGAGTTGCGAGAGGCGGGGGTCGCTGACCCGGCCGGGGACGCGTTCCGCATCGACGCCTACCTGTGTGCGGCGAACGTCCACCGCGAACTCTTCGGGAGCGAGGAGCAACTCGACCGAGCGCGAGACCTGGCGCTCGATCTCATCGGGTAGGCCGGCGCGGGCACCTACGCACGTCTGTCTCGGCACTGTTCATGCGCGGCGACATCGAGCCCGGTCGACGGTTCGTCGAGCAGAGGGAACGGGGCTCGTCACGGATGGACGTGAGCCCGAGCGGGTGGATCGGCTCTGTCATCGCCGGACTCAGACGAGCCGACCCGCTCGGCGATCGGGAAGGTGATCGCGGAGCGGGTCGAGGGGACTGCGGGCTCTACTGCGTACCGAAAAGGCGTAGCAGCAGGTCGGACGTCAGCAGTCGTAGTACAGGTTGAACTCGTACGGGTGCGGGCGGATCTGGATCGGCTCGATCTCGTTCTCGCGCTTGAGTGCGATCCAGGTCTCGATGAGGTCCTCGGTGAAGACGCCGCCGCTGGTCAGGTAGTCGTGGTCCTGCTCGAGGCGATCGATCACGGCAGACAGCGAGGTCGGTGCCTGCGGGATGCCCTTGGCCTCCTCCGGCGGGAGCTCGTAGAGGTCCTTGTCGACCGGCTCGTGCGGCTCGATGCGGTTCTTGATGCCGTCCAGGCCGGCCATCATCATCGCCGCGAATGCCAGGTACGGGTTGCCCGAGCTGTCGGGGCAGCGGAACTCGATGCGCTTGGCCTTCGGGTTGTTGCCCGTGATCGGGATGCGCACACAGGCGCTGCGGTTGCGCTGGCTGTAGACGAGGTTGATCGGAGCCTCGTAGCCCGGAACCAGGCGCTTGTAGGAGTTGATGGTCGGGTTGGTGAAGGCCAGCAGCGACGGAGCGTGGTGCAGGATGCCGCCGATGTAGTAGCGCGCGATGTCCGACAGTCCGGCGTAGCCCGACTCGTCGTGGAACAGCGGCTTGCCGTCCTTCCAGAGCGACTGGTGAGCGTGCATGCCCGAACCGTTGTCGCCGAAGAGCGGCTTCGGCATGAAGGTGACCGACTTGTTGTTCTGCCACGCGGTGTTCTTGATGATGTACTTGAACAGCTGAACGTCGTCCGCGGCGTGCAGCAGCGTGTTGAAGCGGTAGTTGATCTCCGCCTGGCCGCCGGTGCCGACCTCGTGGTGGCCGCGCTCGAGGGTGAAGCCCGAGTTGGTCAGGTTGGTCGACATCTCGTCGCGCAGGTCGACGTAGTGGTCGTACGGGGCGACGGGGAAGTAGCCGCCCTTCTGGCGGACCTTGTAGCCCTTGTTCGGGGTGCCGTCGGGGTTGGTCGGCGACGCGGCGTTCCACCAACCTGACTCCGACTCGACCTCGTAGTGGGTCGAGTTCATCTCGGAGCTGAACGAGACCGAGTCGAAGATGTAGAACTCGGCCTCCGCGCCGAAGAAGCAGGCGTCGGCGATGCCGGTGGAGGCGAGGTACTCCTCGGCCTTGCGCGCGACGTTGCGGGGATCGCGGCTGTAGGCCTCGCGGGTGAACGGGTCGTGAACGAAGAAGCTGATGTTCATCGTCTTCGCCTTGCGGAACGGGTCGATCCGCGCGGTGGCCGGGTCGGGGAGGAGCATCATGTCCGACTCGTCGATCGACTGGAAGCCGCGAACCGACGAACCGTCGAATGCCAGGCCCTCTTCGAAGACGTCCTCGGTGAATGCTGCTGCGGGGATGGAGAAGTGCTGCATCGTTCCCGGCAGGTCACAGAAGCGGATGTCGACGTACTCGACACCTTCGGCCTTGATCCCCTCGAGCAGTTCCTCGTTCGTGTTGTACACGGTTCGCCTGACTCCTTCTTGGTGAAGATCCGGTCAGAAACTCTCTGACACAGAACCCGTGCCACCCTCGCGAGGGCAGCACGAATCTCGGCAACCAGAGTACGGAGATGACGTTGCTCGTGCGCTAAACCAATGTTTCCCCCGTGTTACACCGATGGCCGGCGCGTTACGAAAGACCGCGTCGCGCGCACGGCGGTGTGGTCGGAGTCACGTTATTGGGGTGCACGGGGAAGCTGGCTACCATGGCATTCATGACCGTGGTATTCATGACCGTTTCCCGAGGGGCCCAGTAGTGGCGCGCGCGACGAGTACGTGGCTGTCGGGGCCGCAGTTCCCGGGTGCCACGGAGAACGAGTACCGCGGGCAGGATCTCGGGTTGCCGCAGGACGGACCGGGCGCTCTCGCCGGCGGGTGGCTGCGCGTGGTGGGGTTGCTGTTCGACTGGCTGATCGCCGGCGGCCTCGCGATCGTGATCGTCGGCGTGCGGCCGGCTCAGGAGATGGCGTCGAGTCTGGAGATGACCATGCGTGCGGCGGCGACGCCGCAGTTGATCATCTGGTTCGTGATCGGTGTGCTGGCGGTGGCCTTCTTCGGCTTCACCCCGGGGCAGTTCATCGCGGGCACGCGGGTGGTACGGGTGGATCTGGGCAGTGATCGCGGCGCCGCGGAGGCTCGCGGGGAGACGCCGAGGGCCGCGGTCGGGCCGATTCGGGCCCTCGGCCGCCAAGCGATTCTGATCTTCGTGGTGCCGGCACTCATCAACGACTACAACGGTCGCGCGATGCACGACCGCGCGACCGGAACGGCCATCGTCCGCACGCGCTGAGTCGACTCACCGGCCGAACGCCGACCGGATCAACGCGATGCCGGGTTCGACGGACACGGCCGGGTCGATGGCTCGTTGGATCCCGAGCCCGATTCCGGTGCTGAGAATCAGGTCGGCGATCTCGTCCCGCGTGGGCACCGGATTCGAGGTGTCCGCCGCCGCCTGGTCGATGAGCGGCGAGAAGTCTCCGAGAACGGTTTCGAGAAGCCCGGCCAGGGCGTCGCGCGCATCCTCACGCAGGGAGACGATCATCGCCTTCTGTTCCGGATGATGCCGTGAGAGCACCGCGAACTCCATTTCGAGCATCGTCCACTCCACGTCGCCGATGGTGCGGCGCACCCACGCTGCGAAAGCGTCGAGCATCCCGTGCAGGTCGGTGCTCTGTTCGACGATGCCGCGCAGCTCGTTCAGCTTCTCCCCGTGGATGTCCTCGAGCACGGCCCGGCAGAGCGTCGGCTTGTCCTTGAAGTTGGAGTACACCGCGCCCTTCGAGAAGCCCGCCGCCTCGGCGATCGCATCGAGGCTGGTCGCCGCGTAGCCGGCGTCGAGGAACTGGGTGCGTGCGGTGGCGAGAAGAGCCGCTCGGTTCCGCTCCTTCTGGTCGGCGCGGCTGATCCTGGCCATATCGGACCTCCTCATTTCAGATACCGAAGGTATTGACATACCGATGGTATCTGAACGATCATCGGTGCCATCATCCAATGGCAAGATCCGAGAGAAGGTGGGCCGTGAGGCTGTCCGAGATGCTGAGCGAGTTGGTTCCGGGGTCGTACGCGCGGTCGAATCCGCGGATCGAGCCGCCCGGCGCCGTCGTCGTAGTCACCGGTGGGGCGCGGGGGATCGGCGCCGAGATCGCCCGACAGTTCGCGGAGGCGGAGGCGACGGTCTGGATCGGGGACGTGGACGCCGACGTCGCCGCTGACACGGCTGGCGTCATCGACGGTGCGCGGTCGGCGGTGCTGGACGTGACCGACGCCGTCTCCTGGCGTGAGTTCGTCTCGAAGGTCCTCGACGAGTGCGGGCGCATCGACATCCTGGTCAACAACGCGGGTGTGATGCCGGTGGGCGCGTTCCTCGAGGAGTCGGAGGCCACCGCCGATCTGATCCTCGACGTCAACGTCCGGGGCATGCTGAACGGGATGCGCGCCGTCCTGCCTTCGATGCTCGGCGAGGGGAGAGGCCACATCGTCAACATTGCGTCGATGGCCGGAATGCTGCCACTGCCGGGAATGGTCTCGTACAACGCCAGCAAGTTCGCCGCCTACGGCGCCTCGCTGGCCGCCCGCCGCGAATACGACGGCACGGGCGTCACCGTGTCCGCGATTCTGCCCGCAGCGGTCCGCACCGAGCTGGCTTCCGGAGCGGACCTCGGAGGCGTGCTTCCCACCGTCGACCCGCAGGATGTCGCCCGTGCCGTGGTCCGCACGGTTCGCACGCGAGCGGCCCGCACGTCGGTCCCCGGATGGGTGCTGCCCGGATGGTCGATCGCCGACCTGTTCGTCCCGGAGTCGGTGGAACGCGTCGCGCGCACTCTGGCCGGACACGGTCAGGCGCTGGCCCTGGACGCCGCGGAGCGATCGGCGTACCTCGCACGGATCGCGAGGCAGGCGAGCGATCACGCGGCGGGCGGCCACTCCGGCGGCACGGTGGTCGACGGCGCGGTAGTGGACTCTGCGGGCACGAGCGAGGTGCGGGCGCGATGACGAAGACGGCCCTGGTGATCGGATGCGGCGGGACCATCGGCGGAGCGTGGGCGATCGCCGCCCTCGACGAGCTGACTCGGCAGACCGGTTGGGACCCGGCGGAGGCGACGGTGCTGCAGGGCACCTCCGCCGGTGCGGAGATGGTGACGATGCTCGCCGGCGGATTCACTGCCGCCGACCTCGCAGACATGCAGGCCGGTCGGGCCACCAGCCCGATTCTCCGGGCGCACTCGGCTGCCACGCCCCCGAGCCTGCCTCCGCTGCCGCGTCCGGCGCGACCTCGACCCTCGACGCTGTGGACCAGGCGCGGCGGTCACGCCGCGCTGACCGGCATCGCTCCCCGCGGGCGCGGTGATGCCTCCTGGCTTCAGCGACTCGCGGACGCGGTGACCGCGGACTACGGCCGACTGCCGCATCCCGGCGCGCGCATGGTCGCGTACCGCGTGGACGACGGCGCGCGCGTCGCGTTCGGTGCTCCGGGTGCACCGAAGGCCGGCGCAGGCGAGGCGCTGCGCGCCTCGTGGGCGATTCCCGGATGGATGCCCCCGGTGGCGATCGAGGGCCGCGAGTACGTCGACGGCGGGGCCGCGTCCACCGCCTCGGTGGATCTGGTCGCGCGAGACGAAGCGGATCTGATCTACCTGATCACCCCGATGGCGTCGGCGCCGTCCGTGCGGGCCCCCGGAATCGGCGGACTCGCCGAACGAGCTCTTCTCCGGCGGCCGATGTCGGCCGTGCTCGACGCCGAGATCGCAACCGTCCGTCGACGCGGGACCGAGGTGGTCCACATCGCCCCCGGTGCGGCAGACATGGCCGGTCTCGGATGGAACTTCATGAACCGGGATCACCGGGAGCGCGCATTCGACGCCGCGCGATCGACCGTGGCCGAGGCCGTCGCCCGGGCTCTTGAGACTCGGGCCGCGCTGTGACGGCCCGCCGATCGCCGCGGATCGTCGTCATCGGTGCGGGGATAGCCGGCATCACCACGGCACATGTCCTGCAGGAGGCCGGGTTCACCGACTTCACCGTCTACGAGAAGGGCGACGACGTCGGCGGGGTATGGCATTGGAACCACTACCCGGGTCTCACGTGCGACGTGCCCTCGCAGCTCTACCAGTTCGGATTCGCACCCAAACCCGATTGGCCCAAGATCTGGGCCAGTGGTCCGGAGATCCAGCGGTATCACCGGGACGTCGTCGAACGCCTGGGCTTGAGCGACCGGATCCGGCTGAACGCCGAGGTCGTCAGCAGCGTCTTCGACGACGCCACCGGTCGGTGGACGGTCACTCTCGCTGACGGGGTGACGGTGGACGCCGACTTCGTCGTCTGCGCCACCGGGGTGCTGCACAACCCGTCGATCCCCGACATCCCCGGGCTCGACAGCTTCGCGGGACCGGTGGTGCACACCGCGCGTTGGGACGACGACGTGCGCACCTCAGGACAGCGGATCGCGGTGATCGGCACCGGCTCCACCGGCGTGCAGGTGGTCTCCGCGCTACAGCCGGAAGCCCGGGAACTGCTCCACTTCACCCGGACCCCGCAGTGGATCCTCTGGGCGCCGATGTGGTTGCCGCAGTTGCCCTTCGCGGACACCGTCCTGGCCGCGTCGCCGCGCCTGCATCACGCGCTGTACCGAGGCTTGCTGTGGGGGTCGGGAATTCTGGCCGACATCGTCCGCAAAGACACCTGGCGCCGCCGAGCCGTTCAGGCCTACGCGCGACTGTCGCTGCGCGCTCAAGTCCGCGACAGCGACTTGCGGGCCGACCTGACGCCCGACTACCAGCCGCTGTGCAAGCGGCAGGTGGTGTCGGGCACCTACTACCGTGCGATCACCGCCGGCAACGCCGACCTCGTGACCGAGTCCATCACCGAGGTCCGGCCGGAGGGGATCGTGACCGCCGACGGGCGGCTCCACGAGGTGGACGTGATCATTCTGGCGACCGGCTTCCGCGCGCACGACTACATGCGCCCGATGACGGTGGTCGGCCGCGGCGGACTCACGATCGACGAGGCGTGGCGGGACGGTCCGCGGGCGTACCGGATGACGGCGATCCCGGGCTTCCCCAACCTGTTCACCGTCCTTGGACCCAACTCACCGACCGGCTCGATCTCCCTGCAGTACACGGCCGAGAAGACCGCACGGTACCTGGCGCAGTGGTTCGACCTGTTCCGGAACGGAGAGGTGGACCGGATAGAGGTCACCGAGGAGGCGACGGCCGAGTTCAACGCCCAGGTGGCGGCGGCGTCGGAGACGACGGTGTGGAAGACAGGCGGATGCGATTCCTGGTACCTCACCGAGTCCGGTGCGGTGGACCTGTGGCCGTTCGACCGCGCGACGCTGTCGAGGATGCTCGCCCGGCCCGACCGGTCGCACTTCCGGCTCGGTGCGGATGAGCCGCTCGGCGACTCAGCTGCTCTCTGACGTCCGGTCGAGGCCGTGGGAGGCCAGTAGCGCGCGCACCTCGTCGGATCCGTCGACCTTGCGTGCGGTGCGCTGGGCCACCCGCCACCCGTCGGGGGTGCGGGTGAGCGCCCAGTGATTGACCGTCGCACGCAGCACGGTGAAGGTGTCCCTGGCGGGGTCGCGCAGGAGCAGCTGCGAGTAGCTGACGACGCTCGCACGGTCGCCGTCGATCCGGATCTGCGGCGCGCTCATCACGTGACTGCAGCCGCGGTGGATGAGCCCCTGGTGCGGATCGCCGGTCACCATGTCCGCGATCTCCTGCGCACCGGAGAGCCTGCCGGTGTCGACGTCGTACACGCCGTCCTCGGTGAAGAGAGCGAGCACGTCGTCGACCGACCCGGTGTCGATCGCGGGACCGTAGCGGTAGACGAGATCGGTGATCGCGAGCCTGTCCTCCACGAGGCGCAGCCGGGTCTCGAGAGCCTCGAGCCGCTCGTCGACATTCATCGGGGGCCCTCCGCCGCGGGGCTGAACACGGCGCCCTGCGCACGGGCGAGGGAGTGGAGTGCGTCGAGCTGGTCGGTGTAGTGATCCAGACCGGTGGCGGCGATGGATGCTGTCACGATCGTCGCGCCGGCCGCCTGCAGCGAGTCGAGACGGCTCCGGACTCCGTCCGGATCGCCGAGCGGGTCCACCGGACCGCTGGGCAGCACCACGTCGAATCCCTCCGGGGTCTCGACGCGCGACAGCATGGCGGCGACCTCGTCGGGCGACAGGGCGAACGGGCTGAACCCGTCGCCGAGTTCCACGGCGCGGCGCAGGGCGCGACCGCTCCGGCCGCCGACCCACACGGGCACCCGGTCCTGCACTGCGTGCGGCTCCACCGTCACGCCGCCGTAGGAGTAGTACGGGCCGGTGTGCGACGGCGTGCCGGTCGGGAACGCCGACCGGATCGCGGCCAGCGCGTCGTCGGCGCGGGCGCCGCGGCCGTCGAACTCGGCGCCCAGCAGCTCGAACTCCTCCTGCAGACTCCCGACGCCGACGCCGAGGACGAGCCGTCCGCCGGAGACCTGGTCGAGGGTGCCGTAGCGCTTGGCGACTTCGAGCGGATGGTGATAGCCGAGAACCAGCACGCTGGTCGCGAAGCGGATCTGGCGGGTGATGGCCGCGAGGTACCCGAAGGTCGCGAGCGGATCCCAGTACACGCCGCCCCGGACCGCGGCCACCTCGTCCGGCACCGCGACGTGTTCGCTGCAGGTGAGGTGGTGGAAGCCGAGGGCGTCGGCCACACGGGCGGCCGTCGCGATCTCAGCGATGCCCGCACCCTTCTCCCAGTCCTGAGTGGTCGGCGGGTAGGCGGTGACGACGGGCAGACCGAGTCCGATGCGCATCACCGCCGACCGACCACCTTCGCGATCACGTCGGCGGACGCCTGAACGATCGCGGCGCGATCGGGCCCCGACTGCCGCTGAACCGACCTCACATTGTTTTCGGTGATCCAGACCGGGCCGTCGGCCAGATGGGCCAGACCCTCGGCGGCGACATCGTCGGGCTCGGACACCGGGATGCCGGGGTTGTCGAAGTTCAGGCCGCGGCGCTCCATCGCGGGGGTCCGGGTGAGTCCGAGCACCAGGTGCACCACGTCCACGTTCTTCGGCTTGCACTCCACCCAGAGACCTTCGGTGAAGACCCGGAGGAAGGCCTTCGACGCGGCGTAGGCGCCTTCGCGCGGTGAGCCCGTGTAGCCGGCGACCGATCCGGTGGTGATGACTCCGCCCCGGCCGCGCTCCACCATCGCCCGCGTGTAGTGGTGCAGGAGCGGCAGCTGGCGCAGGACGTTGAGCGTGACCACCTCGTTGTGGCGCGCGAGGTCGCCGTCGACGAACGAGTGCCCGTACGTGTTGGCGCCGGCGTTCATCACCAGGAGCCCGATCTCGAGGTCGGCGGTCGCGTCGATCAGCCGTTCGGCGGCGTCCTCGTCGAGGATGTCCAGAGCGACCGTGCGCGAAGGTGCGCCGAGCGCCTGCACCTCGCCGGCCACCGCCTCCAGACGCTCGGCGTTGCGGGCGGCGAGCACGACTCCGAACCCGTCGGCGGCCAGGCGCCGGGCGAACGCGGAACCGACTCCCTCGGAGGCTCCGACTATCAATGCCCAGGGGCCGTAACGGTTCAGATCGGTCATGTCAAAGCTCCTCGTTCGAGTCGGAATCGCCCGACATTCGCACGAGCGCGATGCGGGCGGTGGGGCGGTGTTCCACCGGCCGGGAGGTTCAGGCCCCGCGGCGACGGGTGGTGCGGCTGACGCTGCGCATCTTGGCGCCCTGCGGCATCGGGCCCTTGGGCATGGCGGCGCCGGCGCCGCTCTTCGCCTTGAGCGCGGACAGTCGGCCCTCGAGCGCGTCCATCCGCTTGCGGTCGATGTTGCTCGGGAGTTTGCGGATGTGGCGTTCCAGCTTCGACAGCGGCACCTGGCCGTCGCCGTCGCCGACGAGGATCTCGTAGATCGGGGTGTCGCCGACCACGCGGGCGGCCTTCTTCTTCTCCTGCGCCAGCAGCGGCTTGACGCGAGTGGGGGAGCCCTCACCGACCAGGATGACGCCGGGCTTGCCGATGACGCGGTGCACCGCGTCGAGATGCGAGGTGCCGGTGACGGCCTGCTGTACCCGCCACTGCCCACGGATGTTGCTCAGAGCCCAGCCCGCGGCGCCCGGCTGGCCCTCGGCCTTCTTGTAGACGCTCCGCTGAACGCGCCGGCCGAACAGAACGAAGGCGAGCAGCGCGCCGAGGATGACGCCGAGCGGCAGGGTGATCCAGAGATTGTGGAAGACGAACTGGCCGAGCAGGCCGAAGACCAGCGTGGTGCCCAGGACGGTGGCGACCATCAGCGGGATGAGGGCCTTGTCCTCTTTCCGCTGCATCTGGAACGCCTGCCAGATCTGCTGCCGCCGTTCCCTGCTCGCCGCTTTGCGAGCTGCCTTAGCAGCCTGCTTCGCCTCTTTGCTCGACTTGTCTTGCGCCTTAGCCATGAGTGCCAGTCTACGGTGCACACCGAGCGCGCCGACGCAGTGTCGACGGCGCTCGGGTAGCGCGGCCCGCACAACGGAATCGACCGGCCGGAACACATGTTCCGGCCGGTCGATTCGGCAGTGGGCGGGCCTCAGCGCACGGTGCGGGCGAGGACCGAAGAGGCCTCCTGAGCGGCGCTGCCCTCCTTGGCCAGATGGGCCAGTTCCGGCGGCAGCTCACGGCCGTGACGGGCCATCGCCTGGGCGTACAGCCGGCCTGCGCGATACGACGACCGCACCAGCGGACCGGCCATCACCCCGGCGAATCCGATCTCCTCGGCGTACTGCGAGTGCTCCACGAACTCCTCGGGCTTGACCCACCGTTCGACGGGATGATGCCGCACCGACGGTCGCAGGTACTGGGTGATGGTGACGATGTCGCAGCCGGCGTCGTGGAGGTCGCGCAGAGCCTCTCGCACCTCGTCCGGTGTCTCTCCCATGCCGAGGATGAGGTTCGACTTGGTCACGAGGCCGTAGTCGCGGGCACGGGTCAGCACCTCCAGGGAGCGTTCGTACCGGAAGGCGGGCCTGATGCTCTTGAAGATGCGGGGAACGGTCTCGAGATTGTGAGCCAGCACCTCGGGACGGGAGGCGAAGACCTCGTCGAGCAGGTCGGGCTTCGCGTGGAAGTCGGGGATCAGATTCTCGACGCCGGTGCCGGGATTGAGTTCGTGGATCTTGCGAACGGTCTCGGCGTACAGCCACGCTCCCTCGTCGGGGAGATCGTCGCGGGCGACGCCGGTGATGGTGGAGTAGCGCAGCCCCATCGACCGGACGGACTCGGCCACGCGGCGCGGTTCGTCGCGGTCGAGTGCGGCGGGCTTGCCGGTGTCGATCTGGCAGAAGTCGCAGCGACGGGTGCACTGCTCTCCGCCGATCAGGAAGGTGGCCTCGCGGTCCTCCCAGCACTCGTAGATGTTCGGGCAGCCGGCCTCCTCACACACCGTGTGGAGCCCCTCGCTGCGCACCAGTCCCTTGAGCTCGGTGTACTCCGGTCCCATCGTGGCACGCGTCTTGATCCACTTCGGCTTGCGCTCGATGGGAGTCTGCGCGTTGCGCACCTCCAGACGCAGGAGCTTGCGCCCGGCGGGAGCGTCGGCGGGACTCGGTGAGGCGGGTTGGGCGGGGGTGGTGGTCACTGTGCCGATCCTACGCTCGTGGGTGCGGTGGGCCGACCGGCCTCAGCCGGGGCGCCTGCCGTATCCGAGCCGGGTCCGGCCGGGTCGTCCAGGCACTTCTGGACCAGTTCGACGACGTCGTCGAGCACGTCGTCGACGGTCACGGCGGTGCCGGTCTCCTGGCTCAGCGAGGTCACCCCCGCGTCCGCGATGCCGCACGGGACGATCGCGTCGAACACTGACATGTCCGGGTTCACGTTGAGGGCGAACCCGTGAAGGGTGACGCCCTTGGCGACGCGGATGCCGATCTGGGCGAGCTTGCGCTCCCCGGCGGCGTCGCGCAGCCACACGCCGGAGCGCCCGTCCACGCGGCCGGTGGCCAGACCCTGCCGTGCCGCCACGCCGATCAGCGCCTCTTCGAGACGGCGGACGTAGTCGACCACATCGAGGGGTTCGGCGAGCTTGACGATGGGATACCCGACGAGCTGGCCGGGACCGTGCCAGGTGATGCGGCCGCCGCGGTCGACGTCGATCACCCGGGCGCCGTTGACCGGACGGTCGGAGTCCTCGGTCCGTTTGCCCGCCGTGTAGACCGACGGATGTTCGAGCAACAGCAGCAGGTCGTGGTCGAGCTCGCCGGTGGCGCGTTGCTCGGCCAGGCGGTGTTGCAGCTCGTAGGCCTCGGTGTAGTCGACGACGCCGAGGCGGCGGACTTCGATCGGTGCTCCGTCGGCTCGCGACGATGCGTTACGCACAGCAGTACTCCAGTGCAGATGTCAGATGAGGGTGGGTGAAGGTGAAGCCGCGGTCGGTGAGCAGCACGGGAACCACGCGCGAGGACGTCAGGACCATCTCCTCGACCATCTCTCCGCCCGCCTTGCGCGCGAGCGCGGCGGGCACGCGCAGCACCGCGGGGCGGTGGACGGCTCGTGCGAGCTCGGCGGAGAAATCGGCGAAGCGTACCGGTCCGGGCGCGGTCAGATTGACCGGACCGACGATCGAATCGTCGCCGAGCACGTGCGTGATCGCGGCGATCTCGTCGGGCAGGCTGATCCACGAGAACCACTGCCTGCCGTCGCCGATACGGGCGCCGAGGCCGAAACGGTAGAGCGGTCGGAGCCGCGCGAGGATGCCGCCGCGCCGGGAGAGCACGGGCGCCGTGCGGAGCGTGACCACGCGCGCCGAGGCCTGTGCGGGCTCGGTGGCCTTCTCCCAGTCGACCACCAGGTCGGCCAGGAAGCCGGAGCCGTGCGGCGACGTCTCGTCCGCCGCGGTCTCACCGGTGTCTCCGTAGAAACCGGAGGCACTGGCGTTGAGGAACACTCCGACGCCGGACTCGGCGACGGCGTCGGCCAGGACGGTGGTCGGGATGATCCGCGAATTGCGGAGCCGCTGCTTCACCTGGCCGCTCCATCGGTGGGCTCCGATGTTCTCGCCGCCGAGGGCGATGACCGCGTCGAAGCCGCGCAGGGCGTCGGCCGGCAGTTCGGACCGCTCGGGTTCCCAACCGATCTCCCGCGGACCGGTCGGGGCACGACGCACCAGAGTGTGGACGTCGTGCCCCGCCTGCGTCAGCGCGGGAACGAGGGCCGAACCGATCAGCCCGTGACTTCCCGCGACCGCGATTCGCATATCCGGGTGCTTACAGCCCCAGGTCGGCGGCGAACTCCGCGGCCTCGAGACGGTGACGGACCGTGGTGAGGAACCGGCCGGCGTCCGCACCGTCGATGAGCCGGTGGTCGTAGGTCAGCGGTAGGTAGGCCATCGACCGTGCGGCGATCGACTCGGTGCCGTCGTCGCCGGTGAGAACCACGGGGCGCTTGACGATCGCGCCGGTGCCGAGCATGGCCGCCTGCGGCGGGACCAGGATCGGGGTGTCGAACAGAGCGCCCTGGCTGCCGATGTTCGTGATCGTGAACGTGCCGCCGGCCAGCTCGTCGGGCTTGAGCCCGCCGGAACGGGCCCGTGCGGCGATGTCGGCGATCGCGCGAGCGAGGCCGGCCAGCGAGAGGTCGTCGGCGTTGTGGATCACCGGCGACAGGAGGCCCTGCTCGGTGTCGACGGCGATGCCCAGATGCACGTCGGCGTGGTACGTGATCTCCTTGGCCTCTTCGTTGATCGAGGCGTTGACGTTCGGATGCACCTTCAGTGCCTCGACGACGGCCTTGGCGAAGAACGGCAGGAAGGTCAGGTTGACGCCCTCGGCTGCCTTGAACGAGGACTTCGCCGCGGTGCGCAGTGCCGCGATGCGGGTCATGTCGACCTCGTGGACCTGCGTGAGCTGCGCGCTGGTCTGCAGCGACTCGCGCGTCTTGGCCGCGGTGATCTGCCGGATGCGGTTGATCTTCTGCGTCGTTCCGCGCAGTGCAGCCAATTCGGGGCTCGCCGCGGCGGGTGCGGCGGCCGGTGTCGGCGCCGACGGTGTTGCGGCCGGAGCCGCGGCGGGGGCGGCAGGCGCCTTCTTGGCCTCGGCCGCGGCCAGCACGTCCTGCTTGCGGATGCGTCCGCCGACGCCGGTGCCCTTGACGGTCGCCAGGTCGATTCCGTTCTCCGCGGCCAGCTTCCGCACGAGCGGCGTCACGTACGGAGTGGACTGCAGATCTCCGTCGGCGGCAGCGGGAGTCGGAGCGGCCGGAGCCGGAGCGGGTGCGGCGGCCGCGGGTGCGGGTTCAGGTGCCGGAGCGGCGGGCTCGGGCGTCGGGGGAGCGGCCGGCGCGGGAGCCGGAGCCGCCGGAGCCGGAGCCGCGGGGGCCGCCGATGCGGCACTCGGGTCGCCGATGACGGCCAGCTTGCCGCCGACCTCGACGATCTCGTCGGTGTCGGCGACGATCTCGAGAAGCACACCAGCCGTCGGCGACGGGATCTCGGTGTCGACCTTGTCGGTGGACACCTCGACCAGCGGTTCGTCGACCGCGACCGTGTCGCCGACCTGCTTGAGCCAGTTGGTCACCGTGCCCTCGGTGACGCTCTCGCCCAGTTCGGGCATGAGGACGTCGACGCCGGATGCCGAGGCCGCGGGAGTCGACGCGGCCGGCGCCTCGGTCGCGGGGCTCTCGGCGGCCGGAGCGGAGGCAGCGGGTGCGGCGGGCTCGGGTTCGGGTTCCGGCTCGGGAGCGGCGGCGGGTTCGGGCGCGGCCGCGTCATCGGACGCCGACTCGCCGGCCTCTCCGATCAGCGCCAGCTGTCCGCCCACCTCGACGACGTCGTCCTCAGCGGCGACGATCTTGACCAGCACACCCGCGACGGGCGACGGGATCTCGGTGTCGACCTTGTCGGTGGAGACTTCGAGCAGGGGCTCGTCGACCGCTACGGTGTCGCCTTCCTGCTTCAGCCATTGGGTGACGGTTCCCTCGGTGACGCTCTCGCCCAGTGCGGGCATCTCGACAGAGAAGGCCATTTGCGTGTGACTCCCTAACAATTTCGTGAACTGTGCTGTTCGGTCGATCGGTCGATGCGGGTCGGCGCGCTCCAGCGGCGTGTGCAGGTTCGCGTGATGTCGGCCGGATGGGTCGACGCCCGTGACTCAGCCTACTCCCAAACGATCTCGGCTCCGCGTGAGTCCGCTGAACGCCGGAGTGCGGTGCGCGTCACTGTCCGCCGGCGATGTCCTCGATGACCGCGATGATGGTCCGGACGGGTACGCCGGTGCCGCCCTTACCGGTGTAGCCCCACGGGCCACCGGTGTTGAACGCCGGGCCGGCGACGTCGATATGCGCCCAGTCGAGCCCCTCGGCGACGAACTCCCGCAGGAACATCGCGGCCGACAGCATGCCTCCCCAGCGGTGGTTGGTGACGTTGGCGAGATCGGCGATCCGTGAATTCAGGTCGCTGCGGAGTTCCGCAGGCATCGGCATCGGCCAGCCGTGCTCGCCGACCGACTGGGAGATGGCGGCGACGCGGTCCCGGAAGTCGTCCGTGCCGAGCACACCGGGAGTCCGGGTGCCCAGCGCCACCATCTGTGCGCCGGTCAGGGTGGCCGTGTCGATGAGGAAGTCCGGCTCGTCCTCGCAGGCGCGGACGATGGCGTCCGCCAGGATCAGCCGGCCCTCCGCGTCGGTGTTGAGGACCTCGACCGTGGTGCCGCCGTACTGGGTGAGGACGTCGCCGGGACGCTGCGCGGTCGACGAGGGCATGTTCTCGGCCATCGGCACCGTCGCGATGACCGTGACCGGCACGTCCAGGCGTGCGGCGGCGATCGTGGAGGCGATGACCGCCGCCGCACCGCCCATGTCCGAGGTCATGTGGTCCATCCCGGCGGCGGGTTTGATGGAGATGCCGCCGGTGTCGAAGGTGATGCCCTTGCCGACGAGCGCGACGGTGCGCTCGGCGCCCTTGGCCTCGTGGGTCAGGCGCACCAGGCGGGGCTTGCGCGAGGATCCCTGTCCCACGCCGACGATGCCGCCGTAGCCTGCCTTCGCCAGTTCCACGTCGTCGAGGATCTCCACCCGGAGGCCGGCCTTGCTGCCGAGGATGCGTGCGCGCTCGGCGAACTCGGCGGGGTAGAGGACGTTCGGCGGGGTGTTGACGAAGTCGCGGGCGATCGCGACGGAGTCGGCGACGATCAGCGCGTGGTCGAGTTCGACCTTGGCCTGCTTGCTCTTCGCGGGTACCGCGAGTGACACGGCGGAGGGCGGCTGCTCGGAGGGGCGTGACTTCTCGCTGCGCAGTTCGTCGAAGCGATACGCGCCCAGGTACGAACCCTCCGCCGCCGCACCGAGGTCGGCGGCCGAGAGGGTGCTCACGACGCGGTCGGATCCGTCCAGTGCGCGTAGGGCGCTCCCTGCGGCCTGTCGGATGGTCTCCGGATCGTCCACTTCTGTTCCCAGCCCGACCGCGACCACCACGCCGACCGGCAGCGATTGCGGTGCCGGGATCCGCGTGATCTCGCCGACCGATCCCTTGGCGCCCAGAGCCGACAGCGCCGCGCTGATCTGGTCGGCGGGCTCGTCGTCGAGGAAGTCCTCGACGAGCAGCAGTGTCGGCTCCTCGGTGCCGCCGTCGCCGGAACCGGCGACGAGGCCGACGACGAGCACGTCGTCGTCGGAGGAAAGGGCAGTGGTCAGGTCGATGCGGGGACCGCGGACACGGTCGGAGAAGTGGTTGGCGCTCACGCCTTTCAACTCTGCCACACCGGCACCGCCGAGCGGCCGAACCTCGGGTGGGAACCGCCCGGGTCGGGGCGATACCGTTAGCGCCATGACTGAACTGCTCGCAGGCCCGATCGCCGATCGTCACACCGCCCTGGGCGCCTCCTTCGCCGAGTTCGGCGGATGGAACATGCCCGTCTCGTATGCAGGCACCGTCGCCGAGCACAACGCCGTCCGCAGCACCGTCGGCATCTTCGACGTCAGTCACCTCGGCAAGGCGCTCGTGGCGGGCCCGGGAGCCGCCGGATTCGTGAACGCGACCCTGACCAACGATCTCGGCAAGATCGAGCCCGGGAAGGCCCAGTACACGCTGTGCTGCAACGAGCGCGGCGGCGTGATCGACGATCTGATCGCCTACCTGGCCGGCGACGACGAGGTGTTCCTGGTGCCGAATGCAGCCAATACGGCAGCCGTCGTGGCGGCACTGCGAGCGGTCGCCCCCGAAGGGATCGAGATCACCGATCAGCACCGCGATTACGCGGTCTTCGCAGTCCAGGGCCCGCAGTCGGCCGACGTGCTCGCCGCGCTCGACCTGCCGACCGACATGGAGTACATGGCCTACCGAGACGCTCGGATCGTGCTGAGCGGAGCCGAACTGGAGATCCGGGTGTGCCGGTCGGGCTACACCGGCGAGCACGGGTACGAGGTGCTGCCCCGGTGGGACGACGCGGGTGCGGTCTTCGACGCTCTGCTCGCCGAGGTGACTGCGCGCGGCGGTCAGCCCGCGGGGCTCGGTGCGCGTGACACGCTCCGCACCGAGATGGGGTACGCGCTGCACGGACACGAACTGAGCGTCGACATCACCCCGGTGCAGGCGCGGTCGTCGTGGGCCGTCGGCTGGGACAAGCCGTCGTTCTTCGGACGCGAGGCGCTGGTGGCCGAACGCGCCGCGGGCCCGGCCCGGCGCCTGTACGGGCTGAAGGCCACCGGCCGCGGGGTGCCGCGCGCGGACTGCACGGTGCATGTCGAGGCCGGCGGTGAGCAGATCGGTGTGTGCACGTCGGGCACGTTCTCTCCGACCCTCAAGCAGGGCATCGCCCTGGCGTTCATCGACACCGCCTCCGGCGTCAAGAAGGGCGACGAAGTGGTGGTCGATGTCCGCGGGCGGGCCCTGACCTGCGAGGTCGTTCTGCCGCCGTTCGTGGAGAGTCACGTCTGACCGGCGCATCCCGCCGGTGCCGGGAAACTCCCTTGCGGGTCGGCGGTACCATGACCGCATGACCTTGGAGTTCACCCGTACCGAGCATCCGCATCCGGTGTCGGAGAATCGACGCGCCGAGATCCTCGCCGCGCCGGGCTTCGGCAACTACTTCACCGACAACATGGTGACCGTAGACTTCGACCGCGATCGTGGATGGCACGGCGCACGAGTGACCCCGTACGGGCCGCTCGCTCTGGACCCGGCTGCGATGGTCCTGCACTACGCGCAGGAGATCTTCGAGGGGCTGAAGGCGTACCGCCAGCCCGACGGCTCCATCGCCGCCTTCCGGCCGGAGGCCAATGCCGAACGGTTCAACCGGTCGGCACGGCGCCTCGCGATGCCGGAGCTGCCGGTGGAGGACTTCGTCGGATCGCTGCGGGCGTTGCTGGCCGCCGACCACGCGTGGGTTCCCGACGCGGGCGGCGAGGAGTCTCTCTATCTGCGCCCGTTCATGATCGCGACCGAGGCGAGCCTCGGCGTCCGGCCGGCCGACAAGTACAGCTACGCGCTGATCGCATCGCCCGCCGGCGCTTACTTCAAGGGCGGCGTGAAGCCGGTCAGCGTCTATCTGTGCACCGAGTACGTGCGGGCCTCCCCGGGAGGTACCGGCGATGCGAAGTTCGGCGGCAACTACGCCGCGTCGCTGCTGGCGCAGGCGCAGGCCGCCGACAAGGGCTGCGACCAGGTGGTGTGGCTCGACGCCATCGAGCACCGCTTCATCGAGGAGATGGGCGGCATGAACCTGTTCTTCGTCTTCGGCTCGGGGTCGGACGCACAGCTGGTGACGCCGGAGCTCAGCGGCTCGCTGCTTCCGGGCATCACCCGCGACTCACTGCTCACCCTCGCCGCCGACGCGGGTTACAAGGTGGACGAGCGCCGCATCTCGACCGAGGAACTGCGCGAGGGGGTCAAGAACGGCGACATCACCGAGGTCTTCGCCTGCGGTACCGCTGCCGTGATCACTCCCGTCGGTCGGGTTCAGAGCGACACCGACGACTACCTGATCGGCGACGGCACCACGGGAGAGGTGACGCAGGCTCTCCGTGACACCCTCACCGGTCTGCAGCGCGGCACCTTCGCCGACACACACGGCTGGATGACCACGCTCTACCCGGCTCCGTGAACCGGCCGCTCCGGCCCTGAATGAGCGCTCATGCCGCAGCCGCACCCGTCCGGGGTCCGGCTGCGGCATGATCCGTTTCGGCGACCTCTACAGGAGCAGGCCGACGGCTGTCAGCACGGTCGCCACTTCGATCGTCGCGCCGATGACATCGCCAGTCAGCCCGCCGGCGCGACGGGCGCAATGCCCGGTGAAGGCCCAGGCGAACGCCCAGACGACGGCCACGGTCGCCGCCGCACGGACCGCATCCGCCGCGTGGAAGGTGCCCCCGTTCCAGCCTCCCGCGGCCACCGCGACCGCGAGCAGGAGCACCGCCCACACCGCGATGGACGCGCGTTGAGTTCCGGCGACCAGCGCCCCGAACCCGTCGGTGTTCGCGGCGCTCAGACCGGCCCGGCACGCGACGGTCGCGGTGGTCCTTCCGGCGACCACCGCCAGCGCCAACGACCACCATCGTGAGTCGGCGGTCAGGGCGCCGAACGCCAGGGACTGGCCCAACAGCACCAGAACGAGCGTGGCCGCACCGAACGGCCCCACGTCGCCGCTGCGCATCACCGCCCGCACGCGATCCGGATCTCCGTAGCAGCCGAGACCGTCGGCCGTGTCGGCGAGACCGTCCAAGTGCATGCCGCGGGTAGTCGCCGCCAGCACCGCCACCACGGTGACGCCGGCCAGCGCGCTGGGGAGATCGGTGTGCGACAGCCCGAAGGCGACGGCGGCGGCGAGCAGTCCGACCACCGCTCCGACGACGGGTACCGCGGCGATCACGGTCGCGCCCCGGGCGCGGTCGAATTCGCCGCGGGGCTGCGGGAGCGGGAGTACCGTCAGCCAGCTGAAGGCGTCGTGCACGCCGCGGAGGCCACGGGCGATCATCCCGGTGTGCCTATTCTCCGCCGCTGACGCCGGCCTCGTCGAAGGTCGCCATGTCGGTCAGAATGTCGATCGACGACGCGACCAGCGGCAGCGCCGACACGGCACCGGTGCCCTCGCCCAACCGCATCGACAGGTCGAGGATCGCGGTCAGGCCGAGTGAATCGAGTGCGAACGCGTGCGCCGGTTCGGTGGACCGGTGACCGGCCTGCCACCAGGAGGCGGCACCCGGCGCCAACTGCTGCGCGACCAGGGCGGCCGAGGTCGTGATCAGCCCGTCCAGGAGTGCCGGAGTCTTCCGGACGGCCGCCTGGGCGAGGAATCCCGCCATCGCCGCGATGTCGGCGCCCGCCACCGCGGCGAGCAGCGCGAGCGGCTCGTTGCGGTGCCGCCGTGCATGACGCATGCCGTCGCGGATGGCCGCTGTCTTGCGGATCCAGGTGGCGTCGTCGATCCCGGTGCCCCGTCCCACCACGACCACCGGCTCGCGATCGGTGAGAGTCCCGACCAGCACGGCCGCCGGGGTGGTGTTGCCGATGCCCATGTCGCCGGCGATGAGCAGGTCGGCGCCGGCGTCGACGAGCTGGTCGGCCACGGCCCGTCCGGCGGCGACCGCCCGTCGGGCTTCGGCGATGGTCAGCGAACTGCCGGTTCGCAGATCGCCGCTTCCCGCGCGCACCTTGTACCGGGAGACGTGCGGGTCGGTATCGGCTCGCACCGCCATATCGAGGACCTGCACCGTGGCTCCGGCGCGGCGCGCCAGCACGTTGATCGCGGCGCCGCCGGTCGCGATGTTCGCGACCATCTGCGCTGTCACCTCGGGCGGATAGGCGGAGACGCCGTCGGCGGCCACGGCGTGATCGCCCGCGAACACCACCACTGCGGGCGACTGCAGGGTCCGCGGCGGGCAGACGCCCTGGCACGACGACATCCAGACGCCGAGCTCTTCGAGTCTGCCGAGGGATCGCGCCGGTTTGGTCAGCCGCAACTGTCGTGCCCGGGCCTGCTCGGCGACGTCGTGATCGGGGAGTTCGACGATCGGGAAGATCTCGGCGTCGGTGCCGTCGATCTGGGCCGGTTCGGAGACGGTCGCCCGCCGGGGCGCCGGCGCGTCGGCGGGCCGGGCGGGCTCTTCCGCGGGGACGGGTGAGGACGGTGCCGTGGACGCGGAAACCGGTACCGGGGCCGCGGGCACGGCGCCGGTACCGGCGGGCAGGTCCAGTGCACGTCCGGCGACGACGAGAGTGACCGTCTCGCAGACAGCCGCCACCGCCGCATTCAGGCGGCCCAGTTCGTCCGCGAAGCGCCGTCCAGACGGTGTCGGCGAGACGAGCGAGAGCCCCACTTCGGGGCTCACCAGCACTAGATCGCCGGAGTAGCCGGCGATGGCGGCGCACAGGTCCTCGATCTGCGCGGATACGTCGGCGGCCTCGTCCTCCCAGGCTCCGGCCTCGTCGAGCAGTGCGGTGAGCCAGTTGCCGAGGTCGTCGACGAGTGTCGGCTCATCGGGAAAGTCGCGCAGGAGCGACGCGAGATCGCACGATTCGACGGTGCGATAGCGGTCGCCGCGACGTTCGCGGTGGGCATCGATCCGCGCGCGCCAGGCCCGGTCGCCGTCGGCGGAACCGGTCGCGACGTAGCGGACCGCGGGTGCGTCGGCGAGGAGATGCTCGGCGTGCGCCGATTTGCCCGAGCGGATGCCGCCGAGGATCAGCGTGCGCACGCGATCAGACCTTGTCGCCCGGCTTGACCTGCGGGCGCGGCGCGCGCATCATCCGCAGCTGCATGGCACGGGTGAAGCAGTACCACCCGAGCCGGAATCCGGTGTCGGTGGTGTCCGGGTAGCGCTCACGCACCCGCTTGTTGACCATCCGGCCCAGGTACAGCGAATCGATGATCACCAGCAGGACGAAGGCCAGCAGCACCAGGTTCCCGATGACCGCGAGGTTCGGCAGCATCAGAACCACCAGCAGGAAGATCGCGAAGGGCAGGAACAGTCCGGCGAAGTTGCGTCGCGAGTCGACGATGTCACGCGCCATCTTCCGGACCGGCCCCTGATCGCGGGCCATCATGAACTTCTCGTCGCCGGACATCATCTTCTCGCGCTGCTCGAGGCGGACGCGGCGGCGTTCGGCGGCCACCTCCTTGCGCTCCACCTTGGTCATCGACGCCCGCAGTGCCTTCTTCCGGGCCCGCGCTTCAGCGCGGGTGGTCGGGGGCGGCGCGACGGGACCGCGGCGGCGTTCGGCTTCGCGGCGCTTCGGCGTGGGGCGGCCCTTGCCGGGCGTCGTCGAACCAGAGGTCGGCCTCGCGTCGTCGGCCGGCACGTCGGTGGTCTCCTCCGACTCGGCGGCTGAGCTCTTGGCGGCGTCGGATTTCCAGGGCAACTTCACGACTACGAGACTATTCGATGCGGCGGCGACGGCGGGCATCGGGCAAGCGCCTCCCGGCTACTCTGACCGGTGATGGACACGACGGCGATGCGGGTGGTGATCGCCCCCGACGAGTTCGGCGGGACGCTGACGGCGGCGCAGGCCGCGTCCGCGATCGCCGAGGGCTGGGCCCGCGCGCGGCCGGGTGATGTGCTCGAGCAGCTGCCGCAGTCCGACGGCGGTCCCGGATTCGTCGACGTGCTCGCGGCTGCCGGCGTCGGGCGGCGTCTCGGCGTCTCGGCGTCCGGACCGCTCGGAGGTGCGGTGGCCGCCGAGGTGCTGCTCGACGGCCGCACGGCGTTCGTGGAGTCGGCTCAGGCATGCGGACTGCATCTGATCGGCTCGCCCGGTCCGGAGACGGCCTGGTGTGCGGGGACGGCCGGGGTCGGTGACCTGCTGCGGGCTGCGGTGGAGGCCGGTGCGACCCGGATCGTGGTCGGACTCGGCGGAAGTGGAACCACCGACGGAGGCCGCGGCGCCTGTACGGCACTCGGCGGACTGACCGCCGCGCACCACCTCCTGCGGGGGACCGAACTCGTGGCGGCCACCGACGTGACCAACCCGCTGCTCGGTCCGTCCGGGGCGGCCGCTGTCTTCGCTCCGCAGAAGGGCGCCGACCCCGAGACGGTCGCGCGGTTGGAGTCGCGACTGCAGCGGTGGGCGGACGAGTTGGAGGACCACCGCGTCGGCACCGACGACGGTCAGCGGCTCCGTGACGCCGCCGGTGCGGGTGCTGCGGGCGGGCTCGGTGCCTTTCTCCTGGCACTCGGTGCGACCCGAGAGGCGGGCGCCGAGGTGGTGGCGGGTGTCACCGGTCGTGCGCGGCGCATCGCCGGCGCCGATCTCGTGCTGACCGGGGAGGGCCGCTTCGACGAGCAGACTCCCTTCGGCAAGGTGGTGGCCTCCGTCGCAGCCGACGCACGGCATGCCGGAGTGCCTGCGGTGGTTCTGGCCGGGCAGGTGCGCGGCAGGCCGCGCGTCGACGGCGTCACCGTCGCGTATTCGATGGCCGACTGGGCCGGCTCGTCCGCGCGCGCCCTCGCCGACCCGGCGCCGATCCTGGCCGGACTCGCGCAGACGGTCGCGGCCGGATTCGCCGGGACGGTCGAGCGGACCGGAATCTGACTCGGCCGAAACCCGGGCGCGGGATGCGGGAATAGCGGGTCGGCGAGTACCGTTGATGCTGTTGGCCGTGTCTGCCGGGCCGCTGTACCGGTAACTGAGCCACCGACAACGTATCCGGCCGTCGAGATTCTTCGCGGTCGGCGACATGAGGAGCGCCCATGACCGTTCAGAACGAAACCGCAACCGGTGTCCTGCTGACCGACGCCGCCGCCTCCAAGGCGAAGGCACTGCTGGACCAGGAAGGACGCGACGACCTGGCCCTGCGCATCGCGGTGCAGCCCGGTGGCTGCGCCGGTCTGCGCTACCAGCTGTTCTTCGACGACCGCAGCCTGGACGGCGACGTGGTCTCGGACTTCGGCGGCGTGAAGCTGGCCGTCGACCGGATGAGCGCACCCTACGTGCAGGGTGCCACCATCGACTTCGTCGACAGCATCGAGAAGCAGGGCTTCACCATCGACAACCCGAATGCGACCGGCAGCTGCGCCTGCGGCGATTCGTTCAACTGAGTCCATACGGCAGCTGACACGGAGCTGTCGACGGCCGTGACCTCAACTGACGTTCGCGTCGGGGGTGGGGTCACGGCCGTCGTCGTTTCCGGACGAAGTACCGTTGGACAGATGTTCATTGCCGTCTGCGGGTCGCTTGCGACCGACCATCTGATGAAGTTCCCCGGAAAGTTCTCCGATCAGCTCGTCGCCGATCAGCTCGAGCACATCTCGCTCAGCTTTCTCGTCGAAGACCTCGTCGTCCATCGGGGCGGTGTCGGCGGCAACATCGCGTACGCGATCGGTTCGCTAGGGGAGGAGCCCCTGCTCGTCGCGGCGGCCGGTCCCGACTTCGACGACTACGAGAACTGGCTGTCCGGACACGGCGTCGACTGCCGCGGCGTCACGAGGTCCCAGTCCCAGCACACCGCGCGATTCATGTGCACCACCGACGAGACCATGGCTCAGCTCGCCACGTTCTACGCCGGAGCCATGAGCGAGGCCCGCGACATCGACCTCACCGCGCTGTTCGCCACCACCGGCCGCCCCGACCTCGTGCTCGTCGGAGCCGATGACCCCGACGCGATGGTCAGCCACACGCGGACGTGCCGTGAGCAGGGGATCCCGTTCGCCGCGGACCCCTCGCAGCAGTTGGCGCGGCTCGACGGCACCGCCGCCCGCGACCTGATCGACGGCGCGGCGTACCTGTTCACCAACGAGTACGAGTGGGGCCTCCTGCAGCAGAAGACCGGACTCGACGCCGCGCAGGTGGCAGATCTCGTCGGGACCCGCATCACCACGCTCGGTGCCGGCGGTGTCGACATCGTGGAGCGAGACGGCACCACGACCCACGTCGGCGTGGTGCCGGTCCGCGAGCAGGTGGACCCGACCGGTGTCGGCGACGGCTTCCGCGCAGGGTTCCTGACCGGCATCGCCCGCGGCCTCGGCTACGAACGGGCCGCACAGCTCGGTGCGATGGTCGCCACTCTGGTGCTCGAATCGGAATCGACCCAGGGCTGGACCTGGAACGTCGACGTGGCCGTCGAGCGACTCACCGAGGCCTACGGCGCCGACGCCGCTGCGGAGATCAAGACCGTTCTGTAGGCGGCCGGCGCGCCACTCAGGCTGGTTGAGCGAGCGAAGCGAGTCGAAACCAACGCGACATCCGACGGCAGCAGATGGTTCTGCTACCGGCCGATTGTCACCGGGGTTTCGACTCGCTTCGCTCGCTCAACCAGCGGGAACAGGGACGGGCCGCTCGCTCAACCAGCGGAGGCGGGACGGGCCGCTCGCTCAACCAGCGGAGGCGGGACGGGCCGCCTGCTCGACCACCGGGCGGTCAGCTACAGGCGGACCGGGTAATCGTGATCTTCGATCGCCGGGACGATGGTTCCGTCGACGAAGATGCCGTACCAGAGCATGAAGCAGAGGACGGTCCAGATCCGCCGGCTGTTGTCGACCTCGCCGCGCCGGTGCTCTTCGAGCATCTGCATCACGAAACGCTTGTCGAAGACGTGGTCGGTGTCGGACGTGGAGATGAGCTCGCGCGCCCAGTCGTACATCTCGGTGCCGGCGAGCCAGTGGCGCAGCGGGACCGGGAAACCGAGCTTACGACGATGCAGCACGTGCGGCGGAACGATCTGTTCGAGCGCCTTGCGCAGCGCGTACTTGGTGGTGCCATGGCTGATCTTCTCCTCGAACGGGAGGCGTTCGGCGACGGCGAACACCTCCTTGTCGAGGAACGGAACGCGCAGTTCCAGCGAGTGCGCCATGTTGATCTTGTCGGCCTTGACGAGGATGTCGCCGCGCAGCCAGGTGAACAGGTCGAGGTGCTGCATGCGCGTCACCGGGTCCATTCCCTCGCTCATCCGGTAAATGGGTGCGGTGACGTCCTGATGTGTCCACTCGGGCCGGAAGTTCCGCAGCACCGCACGCAGCCGGGCGTCGTCGAAGCTGCGTGCATTGCCGTAGTACCGCTCCTCGAGGGTCAGCGAGCCGCGGTGCAGGAGGCTCTTGCCGCGGGTGCCCTCGGGGATTCTGTCCGACACCTTGCCCGCCAGCCGCCGCAGTCCGCCGGGCAGCTTGTCGAACGACTTGAGCGACAGCGGCTCTTTGTAGATGGTGTAGCCGCCGAACAACTCGTCGGCGCCCTCACCGGAGAGCACCACCTTCACGTGCTTACGGGCCTCGGCCGCGACGAAGTACAGCGGTACCAGCGCGGGGTCGGCGACCGGGTCGTCGAGGTACCAGATGATCTGGGGGAGCGCCTCGATGAACTCCCGCGGCGAGACCACCTTCACGATGTGGCGGGCGCCGATCGCCTCCGCCGACTCCGCGGCGACGTCGACCTCGGAGTAACCCTCCCGTTCGAATCCGGTGGTGAAGGTGATGAGGTCGGGATTGTGCTGGATCGCCAGCGCCGCGATCGCCGTCGAGTCGATGCCGCCGGACAGGAACGACCCGACGGTGACATCCGCGCGCATGTGCTTGGCCACCGAGTCGCGCAGCACGTCGGCGATCTCGTCGTAGCGCTTCTGCTCGCCACCCGGAGCGAAGGGGCGCACCGGGAATCGAGGTGCGAAATAGCGAGTCGTCTGCGGGGCGGCACCCGGCTTGAGCGTCGCGTAACAGCCGGACTCCAGCCGGGTGATGTCGCGGTGCAGAGTCTCCGGCTCGGGGACGTACTGGAGAACGGTGTAGTGCTCGATCGCGCGATCGTCGAGTTCGCGGTCGAGGTCGAGCCGGTCGAGCAGTTCCAGGAGGCTCTTCTTCTCCGATCCGAAGGCGGTACCCCGCGGGCTGGTCGCCAGGAACAGCGGCTTGATGCCGAACGAGTCACGGGCGATGAACAACTCGCGGTTCTGGGTGTCCCAGATCGCGAAGGCGAACATGCCGCGCAGTTTGCGGACCACCTCCGGTCCCCAGTAATGGAAGCCCGCGACGATCGACTCGCCGTCCCCTTCGGTGCGGAACGGCGCGTCGTGGTCGCGCGCCAGCTCGTCACGGATCTCCAGGTAGTTGTAGATCTCTCCGTTGAACACCAGTGCATAGCGTTCGGGGTTCTCCGCCGGCCCCCATCGCAGCGGCTGGTGCGAGTGTTCGATGTCGATGATCGAGAGCCTGTTGAAACCGAAGACGAGGTCGCCGTCGTTCCACGTGCCCATGTCGTCGGGCCCGCGATGCCGCATGCACCTCGCTGCCGAGGCGACGAGGTCGATGGTGGACGACGCCGAACCGTCGCTGGTGAGCATTCCGAGCAAGCCACACACGGTGTCAGGGCCTCTTTCGCAGATACTGTCAGGTCAGACGGGCGGCGATCCGCGCCCGTGAGCGCGTTCCACTATGCCGCAGATGCGCTGGCCGTCGCGACTCCGGCGCACCGTGGCGAGGGCGGAATCACCCCCGGTCGAAGCCGTATCCGCAGGTCGCGAAAAATGATCGGCGAAACAGCGAACCCCAATCACGACGACTTCGTCGGGTTGGTCTACGCTGCGTAGTACTAGGTGCAAGAATTGCGTCGAGGAGTGTCTGCTCGTCGCCGCAGGCCTTGGAAGAACAGCTCCCTGCCAGCAGGAAGGCGTGAAATTGACGAACGGTGTACGGCCGTCGACGCGACGGAAGGGATCTCCGTCGCGCACGATCAAGAGACTGAGTGGCCTCGCAGTACTCGGCGTCGGTGTGCTGATGACATCGGGCTGCAGTGCTGAAGAGGCCCTGCGTTTCGGTTGGCCGGAGGGAGTCACTCCCGAGGCACATGATATGCGCACCTTCTGGACCTGGTCGGTCATCGCCGCCCTGGCCATGGGTGTGCTGGTGTGGGGTCTGATCTTCTGGACCATCACCTTCCACCGCCGCAAGAAGAACGGCACCGCCGAGGACGAGATTCCGCGTCAGACCGGATACAACGTTCCGCTGGAACTCGCGTACACCGCGATCCCGTTCGTGCTGATCGCCGTGATGTTCTACTTCACCGTCGTCGTTCAGAACTCGGTGGAGAAGAAGGAAGAGAACCCGGCTGTCGCCGTGGACGTCACCGCCTTCCAGTGGAACTGGAAGTTCGGCTACAAGTCGGTCACCATCGACGGCAAGCAGCTGGTGAACCCGAAGACGGACTCCAAGCAGGGCGTTCCCTTCCAGGACCAGATCGCCAAGTACCGCGAAGAGGACGGCAAGCAGGAGGAGATCCTCGGTGCCGCCGGCGGCCGTTCGGCCGAGATCCGGGACTACCTGAGCTACGACAAGATCGAGACCCTCGGTAGCTCGTCGGAGATTCCGATCCTGGTGCTGCCGACCAATACGCGCATTCAGTTCGATCTCGCAGCAGCGGATGTCGTGCACTCCTTCTGGGTTCCCGAGTTCCTCTTCAAGCGCGACGTGATGCCCTTCCCGAAGCAGAACCACCAGGACTCGAGCTTCCAGATCTCCGAGATCGACCGCGAGGGCGCCTTCGTCGGACGCTGTGCGGAGATGTGCGGAACGTTCCACGCGATGATGAACTTCGAGGTCCGCGCCGTGAGCCCGACGACCTTCGCGAACTACATCAAGTACCGCCAGGCCCACCCGGAGGCGACCAACGCTCAGGCGCTCAAGGCCGTGTGCCAGGTTCCCGAGTCGGTCACCACGGTTCCGTTCGACACCCGCCGTGTCTCCAACGGAACCACTCCGAAGAACCTCGGCGATGCCAACAACACCACGATCGCCCAGTGCACCCCGGAGGTTTAAGGAACTATGAAGGTCGAAGCACGGGTCTTTGAGGCCCTCGCCCTCTTCTTCATCCTGACGGGCGTGATCTACGCCGTCGCGACGTTCTACTACCGGACCGGTGTGGAATGGGCGGGTGCGACCGCCATGTTCTTCTCCGGCGGTCTGGCGCTCATCGCGGGCACCTACTTCCGGTTCGTGGCCCGTCGCGTGGAGATCCGTCCGGAGGATTACGAAGAGGCGGAGATCGAGGACGGCGCCGGTGAGCTCGGCTTCTTCTCGCCGCACAGCTACTGGCCGATCATGATCGCCGGCGGCGCAGCGCTCTTCGCCATCGGTTTCGCGAGTTCCAACTGGTGGTTCGCCATCGGTCTGGTGCCGATCATCGTCGGCACGGTCGCCGGACTGGTCTTCGAGTACCACGTCGGACCCGAGAAGCACTGATCGTCTCCACTCAGACGCACGAAGCCGCACCCGAGAACCGGGTGCGGCTTCGTCATTCTCACGAGCTGTCCGCGGCGTTCCGCGGGCAGTTGTTCGCATTCCTGGCCGATGCCTTCGACGGGGACTTCGGCGCCGACGACTTCGACCATGCGCTCGGTGGCGTCCACGTGATCGCGTTCGGTACCGACGACGCGGTGGTGGGACACGCGTCCGTCGTTCAACGGCAGCTGATCGTCCAAGGGGAGAACGTGCCCGGCGGCAGGGTTCTGCGGACCGGCTATGTGGAGGCGGTGGCGGTCGATGCCGCACACCGCCGCCGCGGCATCGGCGATGCGCTGATGCACCAGGTGGACGGAATCGTCGCCCGTGCGTACGACCTCGGCGGACTCGGTGCCTCCGACGACGGTCGCCGGCTGTATCTTCGACACGGCTGGGAACCGTGGTCCGGCCCGCTCGGCGTCCTCACACAGTCGGGGGTACAGTTCACCCCGGACGATGAGGGCGCAGTCCTGGTCCTCCGGACACCTGAGACCGCGGAGATCGACACGGACGGTCGGCTGATCTGCGAATACCGCCGCGGGGACGTGTGGTGAACTCGACGTCCACGGCCTCGTAGGCCCGTTCCGGGTCGCCCGGGGCTGACGATCGATGAGGTTCTTCCGGAGCAGTCCCTCTGCCGGGGTTCTCCAGCCCAGGCTCTTGCGGGCCGGTTATTGAGCGTGAGAGCGACGGCTTCGAGGTCGTCCGCGGACCAGCGTGAAAGATCGGTACCCTTCGGGAAGTATTGACGCAGCGATCCGTTCGCGTTCTCGTTTGTCGGCCGTTGCCAAGGCGAGTGGGGATCGGCGAAAAACACCTTGGTGCCCGTCTCGAAAGCGAACTCGGCGTGCGCAGAGAGTTCCTTGCCACGGTCCCACGTGAGCGTCTTGCGGAGTTGTTCGGCAGCTTCATTATCGACGCTGTGAGTACGACGTTCATCGCGACGGCGCCATAGCCGGCGAGCGCGGGGCCGTTCTTCACCGGCGGACTCTGGCCATAGTGTCAAGTCCCGGGTTTGTTAGAGACCGATCATTTGTTCTGTAGTGCAGGTTCAGTCTCGGCAGCAGCGTGCTGCTGCCAGTAGAGGTCCTCGATCTCTGTCGGTGGCCGGTGATCGAGTTCGCCGTGCAGTCGGGCGGTGTTGTACCAATGGACCCATTCGGCAGTCGCGATCTCGACGGCGTTCGTCGATCGCCACGGGCCCTTCCGGTAAATCAGCTCGTGCTTGTACAGCGAGTTCAGGGCTTCGGCCATCGCGTTGTCGTAGGAGTCCCCGCGCGAGCCGACTGAGGCGACGGCGCCGGCCTCGTCGAGGGCCTGGGTGTAGCGCACCGCTCGATACTGGACTCCGCGGTCGGAATGATGAATCAGGCCAGTGATGTCCTGGCCGGTCCGACGCCGCAGCCACAAGCCCATCGCGAGGGCGTCGATCGCCAGGTCGGCGAACATGCGGGTCGAGGTCTGCCAGCCGACGATCATCCGCGAGAACACGTCCAAGACGAATGCCACGTAGACCCAGCCGGCATCGGTGCGGACGTAGGTGATGTCGGCAACCCACAGCTGATTCGGCGCTGTCGCGGCGAATGCGCGGTCAACGAGATCACCGGGGTGTTCGGTCTCGGCCGCTGGTTTCGTGGTGCGCGGGAACTTCCCGCGCACCACCCCACGGATTCCCAGGTCACCGCACAATCGTTCGACCGTGCACTTCGCGACCGTTATCCCTTTGCGGGCGAGTGCGGCGCGGATCTTGCGGCGCCCATAGATACCGCCGGAGTCTTCGTAGACGTCCATGATCTGTTCTTTGAGTTCCTCGTCGCGCAGGGCGCGGGCCGATGGACCGCGGCCTCGGGCGGCGTAGTAGGTCGATGGCGCGATCGCGCATCCGGCCTCGGTGAGGGCGGTGCAGATCGCCTCGACGGGCCATCGACGGCGGTACTGGTCGATGAAATCGACGATCAGCGGCGTGGCCGGTCGAGCTCGGCCGCGAAGAAAGCCGACGCGGTCTTCAAGATCTCGTTCGCCCGCCGCAACTCCGCGTTCTCACGCTCGAGCTGACGGATCCTCTCGATATCGGAGACCGTCTCCACGCCAGGGGTTTCGGCTTGGCCCTTCTCGACGCGGCGGACCCAGTTCCGCAGAGTCTCGGGGTGGATATCGAGTTGCTTGGCGATCCGCGCCAACGCACCCGGCGCGGTCGCAGGATCGCTACGGGCATCGATGGCCATCCGCGTGGCACGGTCCCGCAACTCCTTCGAGTACTTCGATGGGCGAGGCATGAAACAAGTGTCCCTTCCGGTCAAACCTGCCTCCATCAAACCCGGGACGATTCATAGCCTTCCAGCCGCGGTAGATGCACCAGCAGGGTCGAGTGGCTCGCGCGTTCGACGGTCGTGCCGATCAGCGGCCCGTACCGATGATCAGATCGCCCTCCCAGTGCCCAGGAACCGCGCGGTCGGCGGTCTCCGCGGGGCTTGGAGAACACGACGTCGGCGGTGACATGCCCGTGTGGTCGGTTCTGTGCTCGAGCCCGTGGCCGACGGAGTAGACCGCCTCGTGGCTGATGCGCGTGGACTCATCACCGGGGAAGTCGACCTTCAGGCGGTGCGAGAACCACGCGGTTGCCCATCGCCGGTCCTGCCGGTGTGGCTTGTTAAGTCCCTTCCATGCCGGCGGCTCAGGTCCGACGACGATGGTGCCGTCCGGTCTGCGAGCGTTGCCGGCCAGTCGTTCCTGAACGTACCCACGCAACCGGTCGTTGGTCACCAGCTTCGCCGTCGTCGGCCGCTTCGCCGCCTGCGGCGTTTTCCACTGCGCCACCAACGCCCGATACTCCTGTTTCCCTGCGCGTGTGGCCGCGTTGCGGCGTAACTCACGCGAGATCGTCCCCGGAGTCCCGGCCAATCCTGCGTACGATCTCACGAACCCCGACCTGTCTAGCGCGCAAGAGCGCGATCTCCTGACGTCCGGCGAAAGACAGGTAGCGGCCGGTAGGTGCGGCCAATGAGATCGGTGGCATACCGCCAGCGTGACGGAACCAACGAGCGCCAACCGGCACGGACACGCCAACCGTCAACGACGCCTCGGCCTAGTTGATGCCCTTCGCGATCAGAGGCAGAACTGCCGCTGCACCGCCCGAGAGGGCTCGGGCCGCCCGGGCGAGCGTATCGGCGGGCGCAACGCACGATCTGGACGCCACTGCCGCCGAGCCCTTTCAGGAACGTCGCTTGTCTTCGCAGACCAGTCCTTCGTCGCCACTGCTGAAACACCTCCACAGTCAAGGTGTTGCGACGACCAGTTGAATCCGCCCTGCGATCCGCGGTCGCTGTGAACCACGCAGCCGGCCACCAGATCTCCGGGCGCGGCCCGGCGGGCGACGGTAGAGCCGAGGGCGTCGACACCGAGTCGTGCCTTCATTCTCGGCCGGCGTCGGCGACCTCGTCGAGTTCGGCGGCGGTCACCGGGACCGCGAGCGACGCTTGCGCAGTTCCCGTTCGGCCGCCGACAGCTCGGCCGTGGTCCGTCGCTCGGCGACCGATCGAGGGCGCGCACCGTCGCCGGTGGGGGAGGGGAGCGCAGATACGACGAAGGCCGTCTCGCTGGTGCGAGACGGCCTTCGTCGTGGTGACTGTGCGGATCAGTCGAGGGCCTTGCCGCCCTTCTCCTGCAGGGCGATGAGCGCCTGCTTCTCCGCTTCGTGCTGCTCGTGAGCGATGCGCTCGTTGAGCGCCTGATCCTCGGCGCTGTCCGGAACCAGCACGGTGCCCGAACCCGGCGATCCCGCTGCGCCGAGCTTGTTCATCCGCTTCGGCAGCGGCGCGCCCTCGTAGGGGAGCGGGATCGGGTGACCGTGGTCGTCGACCGGTCCGAGCGGCTGGTGGATCTCGATGTACTCGCCCTTGGGCTCGCGGCGGATGATGCCCGTCTCGATGCCGTGTGCGAGGACGTCGCGGTCGCTGCGCTGCAACGACAATGCCCAGCGGTACGCGATGAAGTACACCAGCGGCGGGATCACCAGCAGACCGATGCGGCCCATCCAGGTGGTCGCGTTGAGCGAGATGTGGAACTTCAGCGCGATGATGTCGTTCATACAGCTCACCGTGAGGATGATGTAGAACGCCAGGGCCATCGCTCCGACCGCCGTGCGCACCGGGGTGTCACGCGGACGCTGCAGCAGGTTGTGGTGCGCGGTGTCGCCGGTCAGCTTCTTCTCGATCCAGGGGTACGTGAAGAGCAGGCCGAAGATCACGCCGATGACCACAACGACCCAGAAGATCGCGGGGATCGTGTAGTTGCCGAGGTAGAGCTCCCACGGCGGCATCAGTCGGGCGAAGCCGTCGGTCCACATCATGTAGATGTCGGGCTGCGAGCCCGCCGAGACCTGCGCCGGGTTGTACGGGCCGATGTTCCACACCGCATTGATCTGGAAGACGCCGGCCATCAGGGCGAGAACGCCGGTGATGATGGCGAAGAAGGCACCGCCCTTGGCGGCGAACACCGGAAGGATGCGAACGCCGACGACGTTCTTCTCGGTGCGGCCGGGGCCGGGGAACTGCGTGTGCTTCTGGTACCAGACCAGAGCCAGGTGAGCACCGATCAGACCCAGGATGATGGCCGGGAAGATCAGGATGTGCAGGACGTACAGGCGCGGGATGATGATGTCGCCCGGGAAGTCGCCGCTGAACAGGGCCCACTGGACCCAGGTACCGATCAGCGGAATGCCCAGGACGATGCCCGACATCGCGGCGCGAACACCGGTGCCCGAGAGCAGGTCGTCCGGCAGCGAGTACCCGAAGAATCCCTCGAACATCGCCAGCAGCAGCAGGAAGCAGCCGATGACCCAGTTCGCCTCACGCGGGCGGCGGAACGCGCCGGTGAAGAAGATTCGCATCATGTGGATGATGATCGACGCGGCGAACAGCAGGGCCGCCCAGTGGTGGATCTGGCGAACGAAGAGTCCGCCGCGGACCTCGAAGGAGAGGTTCAGCGTGGTCTCGTACGCGCGACTCATGGTGACGCCGTTGAGCGGCTGGTAGGCGCCGTCGTAGATGACGTGAGCCATCGACGGGTCGAAGAACAGAGTCAGGTACGTACCGGACAGCAACAGGATGATGAAGCTGTACAGCGCGATCTCGCCCAGCAGGAACGACCAGTGGGTGGGGAAGACCTTGTTGATCTGTCGACGCATACCGGCCGCGAGGTGGTACCGCGAGTCGACCTCTTCTGCCTGCGTGGCGAGGCGGTCAGCGATCGTCATGACTTACGCTCCCAGAATGCCGGTCCGACGGGCTCGATGAAGTCGCCGTTGGCGACCATGTAGCCCTGGTTGTTAACACTGATGGGCAGCTGCGCCAGCGCACGTGCGGCCGGTCCGAAGACCGCCTTGCCGTACTCGAGGGCGTTGAACTGCGACTGGTGGCACGGGCAGAGGATCCGGTTGGTCTGCTGCTCGTACAGCGAGGTCGGGCAACCCAGGTGACTGCAGACCTTCGTGTAGGCGTAGTAGTCGCCGTAGTTGAAGCTCTCCTGGCCCTTGCGCTTGATGACGCGCTCGGCGTCGGCCGGACGCAGGCGGATCAGCATGACGGGGTTGCGGACCGCGCGAAGACCCTCGAGCAGCTTGTGGCGGGACTCCTCGGTCTCGCCGTAGCCGTCGGAGACGCGCCACGGGAAGACGGTCTCCATGGCGCCGGCGTCGAGGTCCTCCGGTCGGACCAGGGCCACCTGGTACGGGTTGCCGGTGTCGCGGCGCAGGAAGACGGTCTCGCCCTTGGTCTCGTTGTAGATCGGCGACCAACCGGTGTGCCACAGGGGAGCGTCGTCGCCCTTGGCCCACGGGTTCTTGATGAAGCCGCCGATCGCGGCGACGCCGCCGGCCACCGACAGTGCGCCGAGGCCGAAGACCGCCGAACCGATGATCATCTTGCGGCGGGGGAGGGTGGAGGTCTCCAGCGTGTCGTCGAGTTCAGCGACGATGGTCTGCTTGTCTACCTCCGCCGAACCGCCGTCGTGACGATCCTGCACCGAGATCTCGGCCGGGATGAACCGCTTGGTCAGCTGAACGACGCCGAATCCGAACGACAGGATCGAGAGACCGAAGGTGACGCCGAGCAGAGGCGTGTACAGGGTGTAAGCCCAGTAGCCCGACTCGTCCGGCATGCGGAACTGCCATTCATTCCAGATGAACAGCGCGAAGCCGGCGATGGCGAAGAGGCCTGCCAGCACGAACCAGATCGCGACAGCGAACTCGGCGCGCTTCTCGGCCTTCGTGCCCGGCTCGGGGAAACGCTCGGCGCGGTGGATGATCTCCACTCCGTCGAGGTTGGTACCGAGACGGACCTTCTCGTCGCGAGACATTGCGGCGAGTTCGTCGTCGGACGGGACGTCCTTACTCGTGTCGCTCAATTTCGTGATCCAATCCACATTGCGCCGGCGACGACCGCCGTCACGCCGACAACCCACATGACGATGCCCTCAGAGACCGGACCGAAACCGCCCAGTCCGTAACCGCCGCTGGGGTTGGCGGTGTCCACGTAACGGACGTAGCCGATGATGTTCTTCTTCTCGTCCACCGACAGCTGACGGTTCGAGAACTTGGGCATGTTCTGCGGTCCGGTGAGCATCGCGGTGTAGAGCTGCTGCGGGTTGACGTCCGTCAGCGGGGGAGCGAACTTACCGCCCGAGAGAGCGCCGCCACGACCGGTGAAGTTGTGGCAGGAGGCGCAGTTGAGACGGAACAGCTCCGAACCGCGGCCGATGTCGGTGCCGCGCAGCGAGTCCATCGCGAGGACGGGGAAGCCGTCCTTGTACTTGATGTTGCCGTCGGCGTCCTTCTCGTACATGACCGACGGACCGCCGCCCATCGCCTGGATGTAGGCGCCGAGCTGGTCGATCTGAGCCTCAGTGAACTTGGCGGGCTTGCGCTGCGCCTGAGCCTCGTTGCGCGAGGCCGGCATGCGGCCGCTGGAGACCTGGAAGTACACCGCGGCGTCACCGACGCCGATGAGCGACGGACCGCGGTCCCGGACGCCCTCGAGGTTGGCGCCGTGGCAGGTGATGCAGGAGGTGTCGTACAGCTGCTTGCCTGCGGCGACGGAGCTCGCGCTCTTGTCGTCGGCGGTCGCGACCTGCGGCTTGGGCGAGATCAATGCGGCGATGATGCCGGTGGCGATCAGGCCCAGCAGAAGGAAGATGGTGCCGCTGGCTCGGCGACGGAGCTTGCGACGCCGCTTAGCGCGCGCGGCGTCGTTGTTGTCATCGGACGGGTCGCGGTCTTCCGGCGAACTCGGTGGAGATGATCTCATCTGTGACTCTCTACTAAGCGGTTTGGACTGAATGTATGTGAACCGGTCCGGCGGGCCGGCCGGTTCTTCGGCCGCCGGGGGCTACCGGATGAAGTAAATGACGACGAACAGCGCGATCCACACCACGTCGACGAAGTGCCAGTAGTACGAGACGACGATCGCAGCTGTCGCCTGCGCCGGAGTGAACTTCGACAGGCGTGTGCGGATGAGGAGGAAGACGAACGCGAGGAGACCGCCGATGACGTGCATGCCGTGGAAACCGGTCGCCATGTAGAAGACCGACCCGTATGCGCTCGACGAGAGCGTGGTGCCCTCGTTGATGAGCGAGTAGTACTCGTAGGCCTGGCCGCACACGAAGAAGGTGCCCATCAGCAGGGTCAGCGTGTACCAGCGACGAAGGCCGTACACGTCGCCGCGCTCGGCGGCGAAGACACCTGCCTGGCAGGTGAACGAACTGAGAATCAGAACCGTGGTCACCGGCACGGCGAGCCAGAGGTTCAGATGTGTCGGCGGCTGCGGCCAGCCGTCCGATGCATTGGCCCGAGCGACGAAATACATCGCGAAGAGGCCAGCGAAGAACATCAATTCGCTCGACAGCCACACGATGGTGCCGACGCTGACCATGTTCGGACGGTTCAGCGAGTGCACGCGTGAGGTGATGGCGGTTTCTGAGTTACCCACAGCGCTAGTCACAAGAGAAGTATGACGGTTCGTAGTAACCGTTGACCACCCGGGTCGGAAAATTGCTCGAAGTCGCCTGCTTTCCGCAGGTAGAGCCGATGACGACGAGTCTACCGGCGTGTCCTGAGACCAGGATGAGGGTTTACGGTGGACGCCATGACGATATGGCGTGAGGTGGCGTGATGGTCTCGTGGAAGCTGCCCTGGCGCAGTGACGCCGCGCGCGCACCCGAGCCCGTGGTGGGCGATCCGGATCTGCGGGTCGTCGTCTCCGGCACCGACGAGACGGTCGCGAGTTCGGTGGCATTGGCGCAGGCGGGGTTCGCCTCGACCGAGGCCGTGGTTCTGCGGCATGTGGTGCGACTGCCCGCCTCGGCGGTCAGCGGTGTCCTCGAGCGTGTCGGTGCGGACGGTTACGCGGTCGACGAGAGTCCGGTGGATGAGCGTGTGGCGGCTGCGGGGCCCGACACAGCGGACGACGCGCTGACGACCCTCGCGCTTGCTCGGGTGATGCCGGTGGATGCGGTGGCGCTCTCTCGGGAGCGGGCCCGCATCGCGAGCATGGTCTCGCGCGCGGAGGGGGCCGTCGTCGGTTGGGCGGTGCTGCGGCCGGCGGGTGCCGGGGAAGCCGGTGCGCCCGGTCGCTGAACTGCGGCGGATACTCCGCTGACGCGTCCGGGAGGCTGCCGTTAGGGTGGTTCGCGTGACTGCTGACGACGTGACTGCCGCCGAGAACGCTTACACCTGGCCGTATGTACTCGGCAAAGTGACCGATCGGGTCGATCTGACGGTGGACGAGGCGGCGTGGGCGATGCGCGAGATCATGTCCGACGCGGCGACCGGCGCACAGATCGCTGCGTTCGGTGTCGGCGTCAAAATGAAGGGCGCCTCGTCGTCGGAGTTGCGAGGGCTGTCGGAGGCGATGCTCGCGCTCGCGAACCGCATCGAGGTGTCGGGGGCGGCGGTCGACATCGTCGGGACCGGGGGCGACCGCTCCCACACCGTCAACATCTCCACGATGACATCGGTGGTCGTGGCCGCTCTGGGTGTTCCGGTGGTGAAGCACGGGAACCGTGCGGCCTCGTCGAAGAGCGGCGGAGCCGACGTGCTCGAGGCGCTCGGCGTGGCGATCACGCTGCCGCCAGCCGCGGTCCAGCAGTGCGTCGAGGAACTCGGTATCGGCTTCTGCTTCGCGCCGGTCTTTCATCCGGCCTTCCGCTTCACAGGACCGCCGCGCAGTCAGATCGGCATTCCGACGGTCTTCAACGTGCTCGGGCCGCTGACGAATCCGGCGTCGCCGGAAGCCGGACTCATCGGCTGCGCCTTCTCCGACCTCGCGCCGGTGCTGGCGCAGGCCTTCGCAGAGCGCGGCAACCGGGTGCTTCTGGTTCGAGGCGACGACGGTCTCGACGAGTTGACGACCACCACCACCTCCACCGTGTGGCAGATCATCGGCGGCCGTTCCCGCGAACTGACCCTCGATCCCCGAGATCTCGGAATCGATCTCGTCGAGCTGTCAGCCCTGCAGGGCGGAGACGCTTCGGTCAACGCGCAGATCGCCCGTGAGATGTTCGCCGGTGCCCGCGGTGCGGTGCGTGACGCGGTGGTCCTCAACGCCGCGGCCGCTGTGGTCGCCTTCGAACAGGACGAGATGTTCACTCAGGAGGAGTTCATCGCGGCGATGCGCGATGCTCTCGCGAGGGTCGAGGCCGTGATCGACTCGGGCGGGGCGGCGGACCTGCTGTCGCGCTGGGCGCAGGTCAGCAACCGCCTCGCCGCCGAGCACGGCTGATCTCACCCTCCCGCGCGGTAGCGGCTCGGGGTGAACCCGAGCACCGAGGCGAAGTCGCGTGTCATATGGGCGTGATCGGTGTAGCCGAGCTCGGCGGCGATCTCGGCGAGGGATTCGTCCGGCCGTGTCCGGACGCGGTGCGCCGCCTCCTGCAGTCGACGGCGGCGGATCAACGCCGCCGGTGACAGGCCGACGTACTTGGCGGTGAGGCGCTGCAGGGTCCGTTCGCTGATCCCGAAGAGTTCGGCCGATTGATCGACCCGGATCAGAGCGGGGTCGGACTCGAGCGCGGTCACCGCGCGGTTCGCGAGCAGCGCCTCGTCGGTGAGCGACGCGCGAGCCCGCAGCCACCGTCCCACCGTCTCGGCAGCGGCCGCGGGGTCGGGCGGGGAGCCCATTCCAGTGGTCATCTCAGTGCTCACCGCGGCGTGCAGGTCCGGTGCGGACACCACGGTGACGGTGTCGAGATGTTCGGCGGGACGGATGGGGAGTGCTCCTGCGGCCGCGGGCCGCAGGAGTGCTCCAACGGCCCATCCTGTTCCTGCCAGGTCCCGATGACTGATCCGGGTGGTCGCACCGGCCACCACGACGTGATCGTGCTGAACCACCAGATTCAGGGCGCCGAAGCCGATGACCTCCTGGCGGCTGACACGGCCGGTCGGCAGCTGCCAGCGGCAGATCCAGAACCACCGGACCAGGTCGGCCGTCGCGCCGATGGCGGGAAGTCGATGGAACTCGGGAAGCGACTCGGGGCGCAGGACGCCTCGGTCGGACGGGACATCGGGGCGCGTCACGCCTCGCCGATCGAGAACCCGCCCTCCACCTCGGCGCTGGCGTAACTGCGGAACGCGATGTGCGTGGCACTCGTGCGGACACCGGGAAGACGGTTGATGGCGCCGGTCACCACCGAGGCGATCTCCTCGTGATTGCGCACCCGGACCTTGGCGATCAGGTCCACGTCGCCGGCGCACGAGTACACCTCGGTGACGCCCGGGATCTCGGCGACGGCCTGGGCCGTCTCGGGGATCTGATGGATGTCGGCTCCGATGAGAACGATGGCGGTGATCATGGGCTCGACTCTAGTGGCTTGCCGCCAGGCCGTTAGCGACTCGTCGCCTCGCGCGCCGATCGCGCAATGCGTGCGAAGTCGCGCCAGCGCTCGGCCGCGCCGATCGGCAATGAGAGCTGGTCGCTCACGTCGACCAACCGCGTACCGGACTCGTACAGCCATCGCTCGATCAGCGCCGTCTCCTCGGCAGGCGCACCGGCGAGCGGTCCGCTGTCGTCGGCCGGGGGCAACACGGTCGTGGACGCGGCTCTGAGTCGTTCGACGACCGCCATCGGGGCCACGCCGCGAGCCGCGTGCGCGGAGCCGGCCAGGCGCCCGTATCTGACGACGCTCAGCTCCCAGCCGCCGGCACCGTCGGGCCGTGCGCCCACGACCTCCGGCCGCTGCGCCACCGCCGCGAGCCGCTGCGTCCGGGCGAGGGTCTCGATGGTCGCCGACAGCCGGTCGCGCGCCCGGGCCGCCGACTCGAACCGGCGCTGCTGGGCCAGGTACTCGACGCGTTCGCACAGAACCGCGAGAAGCGAGTCGGACCGTCCCGAGATCAGGTCGCGTACGGCCTCGACTCGGCAGAGGTAGTCCGGCAGCGTCTGCGGGCGGTCACTGGCGGCGCGGCACGTTCCCGGCAGCGTCGCGACGAGCGGATCCGGCAGTCGTCCCGCCTCCGTCGGCCCCTCACACCAGTGGTGACTCGCCTTCTTCAGGTCGGCGCCGCACGTCCGCAGCCCCGCCGCCCCGGAGAGGACGTCCGCCACCTCCAGCGCGACCGCCCGGCTCGTCACCGGCCCGAGCGATTCGGTCCCCGGCGTGCGCGACACCTTGAGGCGCGGGAAGCGCTCGGCGGTCAGGGTGATCCACCAGCCCCGCTGCGGATTGCGGGAGCGGCGATTGTAGGACGGCTTGTGGACTCCGAGGAGTCGCAGTTCGGCGACCCCGGCCTCCAGCGCATGAGCGCACTCGACGTGATCGACGCGGGTCGCGAGTGAGACCATCTCGGCGATCCGGGTGCGGGTGTCGCTTCCGTTGAAGTACCCGGAGACGCGACGGTGGAGGTCGACGGCGGTACCTATATATAGGACCTCCTCCGACGGACCGCGGAAGAGGTAGACGCCGGGCCGATGGGGGAGCCCGGACGCCATCGTGCGTTTGGCGCGCATCGCCGGCGTCGCCCGGGGCAGATACGTGGTCAGATCGCCCACCGTTCGCACCCCCTGGTCGCCGACGCGCTCCAGAAGTCGATGGAAGACGTCGACCGTGGCACGGGCGTCGTCCAGCGCACGGTGGGTCGGCCGGACCGAGACGTCGAACAGATCGGCCAGCGCGAAGAGTTTGACGCTCGGCGCCTCCTGCCTGCTCAGAATCCGTCGGGCCATCACCACAGTGCACAGGGACGCGGAGAACGGCCACGGCAGGCCCGCTCGGGCAGCGCTCCTCCGCAGGAACCCCATGTCGAAGCGGGCGTTGTGCGCCACCAGGACGCACCCGCGGGCGAACTCGACGAAGGACGGCAGCACCGCCTCGACGGCTGGCGCGTCGTAGAGCATGGCGGTGGTGATTCCGGTGAGGGCGACGATCTGCGGCGGGATCGCGCGCCCGGGGTCGACCAGCGTCGCGAACTCGCCGAGCACTTCGCCTCCGCGGATCTTGACCGCACCGATCTCGGTGATGCGGTCGTTCTCCGGACTGCCGCCCGTGGTCTCGAGGTCGACCACCACGAAGGTGGTCTCCCGCAATGGAGCGGAGGTGAACTCGTCGGCCTCGGGAAGGTCGGCGAACGACAGCTGTTCGACGGTCATGGCCGAACCGTACGGCGGGGCTCTGACAGCCCCGGCCCGACGCGCTTCGACGGACGGAGATGTCGTAGGGGCGTCGTAGTCTCCACCCGAGGTCGACGGCGACGAGACGTCTTCGGGTCGCGGACAACGTGATTGCCCGGTTTCGCCGTCTCCACCGAGATGATGAGAGGCAGATCACATGAAAATTGACTGTGCGCGGTGTCCGATGCGAGCGCGAGCCTGCGGCGACTGCATGATGCAGGTCTTCTTCGGTCCGCCCACCAGCGGTTATGGGGTCATGGAGAACCCTGACCCCGCCGGTGCCGAACTCGCCGACGCGATCGATGTGTTCGCTGACACAGAATTGATCTCCCCTGAGGTCGCGGGTGCGGCCAAACGGGGTGTCGTCGCAGGTGATGACACTTTCCGGGAGTCGTGGCCGGGTGGCCTCCGCGCCGTGTGAGCCGGTAGTGGACGGCACGCCTACGGCGGGCCAGTGGACATCGCTGTCAGGGTTTCGTAATCTTTCCGAGACCTTCCAGTCAGGGATGTCCCGGAGCAGTCCGGGTGCCCGGTGGGTCATCGCCTAATCGCCCTCACCAACGGGGGCGAACCGGGGAACCACTTCCTCCGTGCGACCGATGTGAATCGTGCGTGCGGATTGGGGTGAATCGCACAAGGATTGAAGCTTCGGGCTTCTTTCTGCCTGCGTAGGGTCCATCTCTTCCGGCCCGAACCCGACAGCTAACCCGGTCGGCGATAAGGGAGAACAACAAGGAGTACGTGTTTTCGTGGGCAAACATAGTTTGGAGCAGACCAGTGCCGGCCGTAAGGCCGCCAAGTCCGCAGTGCTCGCCGGCTCGATCGCCATCGGCGGATCGCTGGCGTTCGCCGCAGCTCCCGCACATGCCACTCCGGTGACCGTTCCGAACGTCGGCACCTTCGACGTTCCGGGACTGCCGCAGAACCTGGTGCCGAAGGCCCCGCAGGCCCCGAGCCTGGACATCGGCACCCCGCAGCAGGTGCGCGCCAAGAAGGCGCTGCGCTACGCGGAGTCCAAGATCGGCGCGCCGTACGTCTACGGTGCGGCCGGCCCCAACGCCTTCGACTGCTCGGGTCTGACCTCGTGGGCCTACAAGCAGGCCGGGAAGATCATCCCGCGTGACAGCTACGGTCAGCTCGGCGGCGGCACTCCCGTCGCATCGCTGGCACAGGCCCAGCCCGGCGACATCCTGATCTTCAACGGCGGCGGCCACGCAGGCATCTACGCCGGCAATGGAATCTTCGTCCACTCGTCCACCGAGGGCGTTCCGGTGAAGCGCGACAAGGTGAACGCGTGGAACCTGACGGGTATTCGCCGCTACTGAGCAGCGACTGCCGTTTGAACTTCGGTGAAGGGCGGGACGGCGTGAAGTGCGCCGGCCCGCCCTCACGGGTATGAAGGATCGAGTGCGAGTGGTGTTGAAGAGTCGAACGTCCCGGACGCTCAGACGGGCGGCCGCCTTCGGGCTGGCAGCCGTGTCCGCGTCGACGATCATGGTCGGGGCCCCCGTGTCAGCCGACCCGGCGCGCACCCCCGACCAACTGCTCTCGAAGTACCGCTCGCTCTCGGTGAACGCCGAGAAGACCTCCGAGGCGATGAACGCCGCGCAGGTCGAGTACGACAAGCAGCGCCGCATCGTCGCCGTCGAACGACGCAAGGCCGACAAGGCGGCCCATCAGCTCACCGCGATGCAGGGCCAGATGGACGCGGCCCAGAAGAAGGTGGACGCCCTCGCGCGCGTCAGCTACCGCGGCGCTCGCATCAACCGCCTCTATGCGATGCTGGTGAGCGATTCGCCCCAGAATCTCCTCGACAACATGTCGGGTCTGGAAGTGATGTCCCGCCAGTCGGCGGCCGACCTGCGGTCGGTGGTGAAGACCGCACGCGAGGCCAAGGCCGCCAAATCGGAGGCCGAGAAGACCGCCGCAGCCGCGACCCAGGCCATTGCCGCCTCGGAGAAGCAGCGCGGTGAACTGCAGGCCAAGCAGGCGAATCTGCAGATCGAAGCCGTTCAGATCCGCGCCATCTACCAGTCGATGACCGGCAAGCAGCTCGCCGCGCTGCGCGGGCCGAAGTACAACTTCGACCCCCGGGCCGTGCCGAAGGGGACCTCTCCGGAACTCGTGGCCGTCCAGGCCGCGATCTCGCGTATCGGTGATCCGTACGTCTGGGGCGCCACCGGGCCGAACCAGTTCGATTGCTCCGGCCTGATGCTGTGGGCCTATAAGCAGGCCGGACGTTCGATTCCGCGGACCAGCGAGGCCCAGCTCGCAGGCGGCACCCCGGTCGATCGCAACGACCTCGAGCCGGGAGATCTGATCATCTACTACCCGGATGCCACGCACGTCGGGATGTATGTGGGCGACGGTTACGTGGTGCACGCATCGACCTTCGGTGTGCCGGTCGCGGTGGTGCCGATCGACAAGGCCGGCCCGTACAACTCCGCGCGACGGTACTGAGTGCGCCCCCAGCGTGCCGCGATCGCGGCCACTGTCTTGGCGGCCGTGACTGCCGCGTCGCTCACCGCCTGTGGCTCCGATGCCGATCACCCATCGGCCACTTCGTCTCCGACGATCGCGACGACGCCGCTGAACCCGTTCGAACAGCAGCGCTACGACGGCGTCACCGCCCTGCTCGACCAACTGTCGTCGGCGCTGCGCAACGGCGACCGCAGAGGTCTGTCCGAACTCATCGATCCGGCCGCCACCGTCGAGTTCCGGCATCGGCTCGACGCCGTGGCTGCCGATTTCGCATCGGCGCCGGTGGGAAAGCCGCTCAAACTCAAGGAATTCCGCTATCGAGTGGCGCCCCAGACCGGCCCGGAGCACCTTCTCGAACCGGATTTCGAGGCGAAGCTCGAAGCGGCCGGCGCCTCCGACAGTTGGGTGACGCCCGTCGATCTCGACTACGCGCTGGGAGGCGCGTCGTCGCCTGGACTCGACGAACCGACGGTGACCCTCCACCAGAGCCTGACCTTCGCGCGATACGGCGACGACTGGAAAGTCGTCGGCGACGGTGGCCTGGCGCCCGACCCGTCGCAGGCCTCACGCGAGAATCCGAAGGCACCCGAGGTGGGACCGTGGGCGTTTCCGGGGCTGTCGGCGAACGACGTGCGCACCTCCGGGGGGACCTCGACGGTTCTGTGCTACCGGGGCGCGGAGAAGACCGCGGCTCAGGTCGCCGAAATCCTGCCCGCTGCGGTGGATGAGGTATCGAAGTTCTGGGGCGACGACTGGGTCCGGCGGATCGCGGTGATCTCCACCGCCGACGGCGCTCAGTTCTCCGGACTCACGAGGACCGTTCCGGTCGACACCTCAGCTGCCGCGGCCGCCACCGTGTACACCATGATCGATCGTCAGAATCAGCAGGTGGTGGGACAGCGGATCGTGCTCACGCCCGCCGCCCGTGCCCTGTCGAAGCCGGCGCTCGCCGTCGTGATCCGCCATGAGCTCACGCACGTCGCCTCGCGGCTCAACACCGCCGAGAACGCGCCGCTGTGGCTCACCGAGGGCGTTCCGGAGTACGTGGGCCGCAAGGGCACTTACCGGGACTTCGTCGACGCCGCACCGGAATTGGCCGCTGCCGTGGCCGCCGGCGACGTTCCGAAGGCGCTGCCCTCGGACGGGTCGTTCTCCGTCGACTCGGACGCGGCCCGGATCGCCTATCAGGAGGCGTGGTCGTTCGCGGCCTTCGTCGGCCAGAGGTTCGGCGAGGAGAAGCTCAAGAAGATGTACATCGGTGTCGGCAAGGGCGGAGACACCTCGACCACCGACGACGCGATGAAGGACGCGCTGGGTGCCGACAAGTCGACGGTGGTCGCCGACTGGCAGGCGTGGCTGCGCACCCAGGTGCGCCGGTGAGACGAACGCTGCTTGTCACCAACGACTTCCCGCCTCGGCCGGGCGGCATCCAGTCGTACCTGGAGAACCTGATCGCCTTCCTCCCGCCGGAGGACGTCATCGTCTACGCGCCGACGTGGCGGGGCTGCGAGGAGTACGACTGCGCGGCTCCGTACCGGATCGTCCGCCATCCCACGAGCCTGATGCTGCCGACTCCCGGAGTGCTGCGAAGGGCTGCGAATCTCGTGCGCGACAACGATGTTCACACAGTCTGGTTCGGCGCGGCGGCTCCGCTCGCGGTCCTCGGGCCCAAGCTCCGGAAGGCCGGGGCTCGGCGGATCGTCGCGAGCACACACGGTCACGAGGTCGGGTGGTCGATGCTGCCCGGCGCCCGCCAGGTACTCCGGTACATCGGCGACCACACCGACGCGATCACCTACGTCAGCCGCTACACCCGCGGCCGGTTCGCGGCGGCCTTCGGCCCGCGGGCATCGCTCGAGTACGTCTCCTGCGGAGTGGACGTCGACCGGTTCGCGCCGGACTCCACGGCGCGGCGCGTGCTGCGGGAGCGCTACGGACTGGGCGACGCACCCACAGTGCTCTGCCTGTCGCGGCTCGTGCCGCGCAAGGGCCAGGACATGCTGATCAGGGCGTGGCCCGCGATCCGTGACGCAATTCCCGACGCGCGGCTGATGATCGTCGGCGGCGGTCCCTACGCCGATGCGCTGCACCGGCTCGCCGAGGAGAACGGCGTGATGGATTCGGTGACCTTCACCGGCGGCGTCCCCGCCGCGGAACTGCCGATGCACCACGCGATGGCCGACGTATTCGCCATGCCGACCCGCACCCGGGGCGGCGGCCTCGACGTGGAAGGCCTCGGCATCGTCTTTCTCGAGGCCTCGGCCAGCGGTGTGCCGGTGGTGGCGGGCGACTCGGGCGGGGCGCCCGAGACGGTGCGCGAGAGCCTGACGGGCACCGTCGTCGACGGCCGTGACCGGGCCGCCGTCGCCGGGGCGATCGTCGAGATCCTCTCCTCACCGCGGCTCGCTGCGGCGATGGGGGAGGCCGGACGCGAATGGGCAGTGGAGAACTGGCAGTGGAAGATGCAGGCCGCGCGCCTCATGCGGCTGCTGTGACGAGCGCCGTCCGGTCCGGCCGACCACGCCGCCCCACGCGCTTGAACTGACGATCCCCGCGAACCCCGTCGGAAGGGGTTCGCGGGGATCGTCATACCGCGTCTCGGTGCCCGCAGGCACGCACCGGCGGCTACTTGCGGTAGATCGCCGCGATCTCCTCGGCCCACTTGTCGGCCACCACGTTGCGCTTCACCTTCAGCGTGGGGGTCAGTTCGCCCGAGTCCTCGCTGAAGTCGGTCGGGAGGATGCGGAACTTCTTGATGGTCTCGGCGTGGGAGACGGTCTCGTTGGCGGCGTCGACGGCCTCCTGGACCTCGGCCAGCAGGTCGGGGTCCTGCGCCAGATCGGCGACGCTGAGGTCGGCGGACTTGCCGTGGCGCTCCTTCCACGCCGGGAAGGCCTCGAGATCGATCGTGATGAGTGCGCCGATGAACGGTTTCTGATCGCCGACCACCACGGCCTGCGACACCAGTGCGCTCGCGCGGATGATGTCCTCCATCGGCGCGGGCGAGACGTTCTTGCCGCCGGCGGTGACGATGATCTCCTTCTTGCGGCCGGTGATGCTCAGGTAGCCGTCCTGGTCGAGCGCTCCGATGTCGCCGGTGTGGAACCAGCCGTCGGTGATCGCGGTAGCGGTGGCCTCGTCGTTGCGCCAATAGCCGGTGAAGACCACCTCGCCGGAGAGCAGGATCTCGCCGTCGTCGGCGATCCGGACGGCGTTGCCCGGGATGGGCCGGCCGACGGTGCCGACCTTCACCTGGCCGGGGGTGTTCACCGTGACCGCGGCGGTGGTCTCGGTGAGGCCGTAGCCCTCGTAGACGGGGATGCCGACGCCGCTGAAGAAGTGTCCGAGGCGCGAACCGAGGGGTGCGCCGCCGGAGATCGCGAGTTCGCAGACCCCGCCGAGCGCGGCGCGCAGCTTGGCGTACACCAGCTTGTCGAACACCGCGTGCTTCGCGCGCAGCAGCAGGCCCACGTCACCGTTCTGGGCGGCCGTCGAATACTGCACGGCGACGTCGGCCGCGAGATCGAAGATCTTGCCCTTCCCGCCGTCGTGCGCACTCTGGCGTGCCGAGTTGAACACCTTCTCGAAGACGCGGGGGACCGACAGGATCAGCGACGGCTTGAAGACGGAGAAAGTCGGCAGCAGATTGGGGATGTCGCTGGTGTACCCGACCTCCATGCCCGCCTCGAGCGCGACCAGGTTGATCGCGCGGGCGAGTACGTGTGCCATCGGCAGGAACAGCAGCAGGCGCTTGCCGTCGCCGAGCAGAGCATTCAGCGGGGTCTCCATCACGCCGGCGATCTCGCCGAGCAGGTTGGAGTGGGTCAGCATGCAGCCCTTGGGGCGGCCCGTGGTCCCCGAGGTGTAGATGAGGGTGGCCGGACTGGAGGCCTTGAGCGTCCGACGACGCGCGTGGACCTCCTCGTCTGCCACGTCCTTGCCGCGCTCGGTGAGGAGTTCGACGACTCCCGGGCCGTCGGCGACGTCGATCTGGAACACCTGGACCGAGTCGTCCACCGATTCCACCGTGTCGATGACGGCGCGGTGCCCGGCGGTCTCGGCGATGATCGCCGTAGCGCCGGAATCGCGCATGATCCAATCGATCTGGGGACCGGAGGAGGAGTCGTAGACCGGGACGGTGATCGCGCCGGCCGACCAGATGGCGAAGTCCAGGAGAGTCCATTCCAGGCGCGTGGCCGAGACCAACGCGACGCGGTCGCCCGGTTCGATGCCCGAGGCGATCAATCCTTTGGCGATCGCCGTGACCTGTGCTCCGGCCTCGGCCGCGGTGACCGGGAGCCACTGCGAGCCGGACTGACGACGGAACACGGTCTTGCCGCTCTGCTTCTCGACGATGTCGAAGAGCACGTCGGACGCGTTCCGCTCCTCGGGGATCTGAAACTTCGCGGGCACGCGGCACTCGGCCATGAAATACACCTTCCGGAACGGAAATTTCTCAGAACGACCTGAATCTCTGAGTGATCTTAGACCCACTCGGAGTGCCGGTTACGCACGAGTCGGGTTTCACCCACGGGGCCGGGTGTGTGAAGCTAGGACGGTGACGAGCATTCAGGTTGCCGACGAGGTCTTCGTCGCTGCGGCGCCGTCGCTCGCCGGTGCGGTGGTGGGCGATCGGGCGCGCTGGCGGCAGTGGTGGCCGGACCTCCGGCTGACCGTGGTCGAGGACCGCGGAGACCAGGGCGTGCGGTGGACGGTGGCCGGACCGGTCGAGGGCACCATGGAGATCTGGTGCGAGCCGTGCATGGACGGTTTCATCCTGCACTACTACCTGCACGCCGAGCCGTCGCGCCCACTGCCGGACGGGGCGCGCGAGCGGATGGACGCGGTCGCAGAGCTGAACCGCCGCAGGCGCATCGCGGGCAAGGAGATGTCCTTCCATGTCAAGGCGCTGCTCGAGGGAGACCGCGAGGCCGGGGCGCCCGCGGCGTCTGCCGCCGCGGGGGCGTAGCGATGGCCGACCACACCGAGCAGTCGATCGTCATCAACGCCGACGTGGCGGACGTGATGGCAGTGATCGCCGACTTCGACAACTATCCGCAGTGGGTCACCGCGGCCCGCGAGGTGACCGTTCTGGAACGGGACGCGTGGGGACGGGGCGTTCGGGTGCGATTCGTCCTCGACGCGGGAGTCCTCGCCGACACCTACGAACTCCGATACACGTGGGACGAGGACGGCGACGGTGTCTGTTGGACGCTCGTCTCGAGTGAGCTGCAGCGCGCTCAGGAGGGCAGTTACCGTCTGGCGCAGCAGGTTCCGGGTTCGACCAAGGTGACCTACGCTCTCATGGTGGACCTTCACATCCCGATGATCAGCCAGTTGAAGCGACGCGCGGAGAAGGCGATCACCGAGGCCGCGCTCGGCGACCTGAAGAAGAGGGTCGAAGGCTGATCGATCTAGCGCCCATCGATCTGGTGCTCGGGCCGGGTGGCTCGGGCGTCTCCGTCGTCGCCGCGGCCGCGGCACTGCGGCACACCACGCACCCGCCCGCGGGCGTGCGGCTGGGCGCCGAGCGGGGCACACTGCTCGTCTCTCTCGACTCGCGGTCGTATCTGCCGGAACGTCTCGGCGTTCTTCGGCTCCCCGGGGAACCCGTCGCGGTGACCGCCGACGTCGACCTTCTGCAACTCGACCCGTTGTCCGTGCTGGAGCAGGCGTGGAGCGAGTTCACCGGTGCGCTCACGGCGGTGAGCTCGGGCAAGGCGCTGCTGCCGATAGTCGGTTCGGTGGCGTCGATCGCGCCGGGCGAGCTGTCGGCTCTGCCCGGCGTACAGGAGTTCCTGCTGCTCAGGCGGATTCGCGAAGCCGCGACCGCTGGACGGTGGCGACGCATAGTCGTAGACCTGTCCGGCTGCGGTGATCCGTTCGCCCTGTTGCGGTCGCCGACGGTGCTGTCCGCGGCACTCGAACGGCTGTGGCCGCGGCACGCGCGGCTCGCCGAGGCGGCGGAGAAGCCCGCGGTGGCGCAGTTGTCCGCGGCGGTGGAGGGCATCGACCGCGACTGCCAGGATCTGGCGGATCTGTTCACCGATCCGCACGGGGTGGCGGTCCACGTGGTTGTCGACGCGGGGGACCGCGGAGCGCGTGCGCTCGCAGACCAGATCGCGATCAGCGACCTGATGGCGCTGCCGTTGCGATCGGTGCTGGTCAATGAGGGCGCGGGCGGCGCGGCACAGGTCTGCGCGATCGATACCGCGCGGGCGGTGCTCGGCGGCGACGACACGGTGCAGGTGATGGCCGTGGCCGCCGCGCCGGAGGCGGTCGACCGGCTGTCCCGGATCCGCCGGGTGGTGGTCGATCTGCCGACACCGGGCGGGCGGCCGCGCGGGTCGGGCGCGCTGACCGTCGCGCACGTCTCCGGAGAGGGCCTGGACAGCGTCTTCGAACTGGCGTGGGACCAAGGGCTACCCGACCCCGACCGGCTGGCGCTGGGCAGGTCCGGCGACGATCTGCTGGTGACGGTGTCGGGTTTCCGCTTCCCGGTCCGGCTGCCCTCGGTGCTGCGGCGGTGCCTGGTGACGGGGGCCGACTGGCATGCGGGACGGCTGGTTCTGCGCTTCCGCCCGGACCCGGCCGTCTGGCCGCAGCGGCGCACCGGAACCACTCCGGACGGGGACGGTTGACCGGACGAACGATCCCGGCGACGGGCACGACGAGAAGCCGGTGAACGTACACTCGTCGTTGTGAGCGAGGGCATCGACCGGGTGGGATGTGCGGTCTGTCACCACTCCGGTGCCCGGCGCTGGGGATCGGCCGCCGCGCCCGGTAGCGTCAGGTGTTCGCGATGCGCACCCACGTGCCGTCCGACCCCCGCTTGCTGCCCGACCCCCGTTTGCCCGACCACCGATGTCGGCCCGACCACCGAGGACTCCACCCACGATGACCGACGACCACGACGCCACCGGTTCAGGAGCCGCCGACGCCGGCGACTCCGTGCAGGCGTTGCTGCTCGGTTTCGCGAATCAGATCGACCAGCTCGCCGGTCTGATCGCCGGCACATCCGGGCCGCGAGTCCCGGGTTCCGGGGTTGCGGGATCGGGCATTCCGGAGCTGCTCGGAGACGTCGGCACGATGGTCCGGGAACTCGGCGACCTGCTCGCCCGCATCCTCGCCGCACTGATCGCGGTGCTCGAGGCCGTCGCCGACATGCTGCGCTCGGATCGGTCCGAGCGCGCAGGCACGTCATCGCGGTTCGAGACGATCTCGGTCAACGTCACGCCGATGGGCAGGTGACGTGACCGCGCGCGCAGGCGACGGGGCGTCGCCCGGTTCGGAACTGACCATCGGCATCGACATCGGCGGCACCAGCGTGAGAGCTTCGGTGGTGGACGCGCGCGGTCGCCAACTCGACACGCTTCGCACGGCGACCCCGCCGACCGCCGAGTCACTCGAGCACTGCCTGCACCGGCTCGTCACCGAACTGCGGGACCGGTGGGCGGTGGCAGCGGTGGGACTGGCGATCGCGGGTTTCCTGACACCCGATCGCCGGACGGTGCGCTTCTCCCCGCATCTGGCCTGGCGCGAGGCTCCGGTACCGGAGACGATGACGCGCAGGCTGGGGTTGCCGGTATTCGCCGAGCACGACGCCAATTCGGCCGCACTCGCCGAGCTGCACTTCGGTGCGGCGGCAGGTGGACACAACACGCTCGTCCTGTCCATCGGCACCGGGATCGGCGCGGGGATGATCATGGACGGGCGGCTCTATCGCGGCAGCTTCGGCGTGGCGCCGGAGTTCGGGCACCTCACCGTGGTTCCGGACGGCCGCCCGTGCAGTTGCGGCAAACGCGGTTGCTGGGAGCGCTACTGCAGCGGGACGGCACTGGTCGACACCGTGCTGGAACTGCTCGCCTCGCACGACTATCCGCGCAGCGTGCTGGCCGCCGAGTCGGAGGCGGACCCGGGCTCGCTCACGGGCAGGCGAGTGGCGGCGGCCGCGGCGGACGGCGACCCCGCGGCACTGGCCGCGTACGAGGACATGGCGCGCTGGCTCGGCTACGGTCTCGGCATGATCGCCGACGTCTTCGATCCGGATCTCATCGTCCTCGCCGGCGGCGTCGGTGCTGCGTCGAGTCTGTTCCTCGACGACGCGCGCGAGCACTATGCGGCGGCGGTCACCGGTAGCGGGCACCGCCGGCTGGCCCGGATCCGCGGTACCCAGCTCGGCGAGGCGGCGGGAACGATCGGTGCGGCCGAGGTGGCACGGCAGGGACTGGCGATGCAGGTGGCGGGCAGTCAGTAGAGTTTCTTCCGATGCGTTCGGGCGCCGGTGCGCCGGTGCAGGTCGGGAATCGAGCAGGAGGGGCAGCAACGTCCATGTGGTACTACCTTTTCAAATACATCTTCATGGGTCCGGCGCTCCGCTTGATGGGACGTCCGCGGATCGAGGGGCTGGAGAACATCCCCAAGGACGGTGCCGCGTTGATCGCGTCCAACCACATGGCGGTGGTCGACAGCTTCTACCTGCCGCTCATGGTGCCGCGGAGGATCTTCTTCCTCGCCAAGAGTGAGTACTTCACGGAGAAGGGCCTCAAGGGGCGCTTCAAGAAGTGGTTCTTCAGCACTTCGGGACAGATCCCGATCGACCGGTCCGGCGCCAGCGCGGCCGCGGACGCGCTTCTGGCGGGCAAGAAGGTGCTTGAGGACGGACGGCTGCTGTGCCTGTATCCGGAGGGCACCCGCTCGCCGGACGGCCGACTGTACAAGGGAAAGACCGGGCTCGCACGGATCGCTCTGGAGACGGGCACACCGGTGATCCCGATCGCGATGGTCGGGACCGATCGGATCAACCCGCCCGGCACGGTGCTGCCGCGGCCCACCCGCATCGTCGTCCGAGTGGGCGAACCGCTCGACTTCTCGCGGTACGAGGGCATGGCAGGCAACCGCTTCATCGAGCGCGCGGTCACCGACGAGATCATGTACGCGCTGATGCGTCTCGGCGGCCAGCAGTACGTCGACGTGTACGCCGCCAGCCTCAAGAACGCCGGCGGAGGCGCCAAGGCGGCGGCACCGACGGCGCCGGCCGCGAAACCGGGCGACGCGGCCTGATCCGATTCCGGACCCCATGACGGTGTCCGCGCCGGCCGTCAAGCGGCCGTGGCGGACACCGTCGTCGTCTCGGGGGCGCGGTACGGCAGCCGCCACAGTGCCACCAGGAGCGTCACGCCCCAGAGCGTGAAGGCGTTGCCGATCAGGTGCTGCCATGCAGCCCAGCCGTGCTCGATGGGCGGCAGGAGCTGGAAAGGCCCCACCGCGAAGATCACGACCCCGGTTCCGGCGAGGCCGAAGTACGTGGCACGGTAGCGGCGCTCATCGACCCGCCAGCCGATCGTCAGGCACAGGAGCAGCGCCGGGACGCACCAGACCCAGTGGTGGGCCCAGGTGGTCGGCGAGACGAGCAGTCCCCACACGGCCACGGCGCACGTGATCGCGAGGGCGTCGACGCGGCCGGTCATCGGTCCGCGCGCGAACGCCTCGGCGGGGCGTGCCGCCAGCACCGCCGCCAGCGCGAGGACCGTGGCCGCGACGCTGGACAGGATCCAGGCAACCTCCGCGGCGCTGCCCGCGTCACCGAACACGCGGAGCCACGCGGCGTTCAGATTCTGATTGATCCGCCCCTCGGGTTGGCCGATCCGGGCGGTGTGGAACAGGGTGTCGGTCCAATACGTGCGGGAGTCGGCCGGCATCCAGATCCAGCCGATCGCCGCCGCGCCGACGAACGCGGCCAGTCCGGTGGCGACGGCGCGGAACCGGCGAGCCACAAGGAACACGCCGAGGAAGACCAGCGGGGTGAGTTTGACCGCCGACGCGATGCCGATCAGGACACCCTGTGCGCGGCGGCCCCCGGCGCGGTGCAGGACGAAGACGTCGATCATGATCATCGCCATCAGCACCACGTTGATCTGACCGAATCCGAGGGTCATCCAGAACGGGTTGAACCAGATGGTCGCGACCGATGCAGCGATCGCGAGCCACCACCGGTTGCCGGGCGAGCCGATGTCGAGCACGGCGAGCGAGAGCTTGGTGACGTAGACCAGCAGCGCGGCGGTGACCAGTGAGATCCCGATGCTCGCGACGGCGAGCGGGATCGCACCCAACGGGGTGAACAGCAGCGCCGCGAACGGCGGGTACGTGAACGGCAGCCAGATGCCGTCGGCGGTGAAGGGCATCGAGCCGTCGGCGTACAGACTCAGGCCCTGATGCCAGATCTGGCCGCCGATGCGGTACACGTCCATGTCGAACCGGGTTCGGGTGCCGAAACTGGATGTGAAGGGCACGCCCAGGATCTGCAGGGCGGCCGAGAGTGCGAATGCGGCGACGATCGCCGCCCTCGCGGCTGGTCCGGGCGACCACCGGGTGAGCCGCTCGGCGAGCCGTTGACCCCGGAGCGCTCCGCCCTCGTCGCGGGGCTGCGTCTGACCGCTTGCAGTGGGCATGAAAGCCAGTATTCCTGTCCGGCATGGATAATCAGAAGTCGTGCGCTACTTCTACGACACCGAGTTCATCGAAGACGGAACCACCATCGAGCTGGTGTCGATCGGGGTGGTCGGCGAGGACGGCCGCGAGTTCTACGCCGTCTCGACCGAATTCGATCCGGCGCGGGCGGGTGACTGGGTACGCACCAACGTCCTCGACAAGCTGCCGTCCCCGGCCGACAAGGCGTGGCGGAGTCGCCGAGCGATCCGCGAGAGCCTCTACGAGTTCCTCACCGCCCCTGGCGACGGCGTCGAACTGTGGGCGTGGGTCGGCGCGTACGACCACGTGGTGGTGTGTCAGCTGTGGGGGTCGATGACCGAGCTGCCGCGGGAGATGCCGCGCTTCACCCGGGAACTCCGACAGCACTGGGAGGCCGCGGGCCGTCCGGAACTGCCTCCGGCTCCGCGCAACGCACACGATGCGCTCGCCGACGCGCGGCACAACCTCGTCAAGTGGCGCGCCATCGAAGCGGCCGTCGGCGGCGGCGCCGGCGTGAACTGACGGCCGAGAACCGATGGCACTGTCGGAGGTGACCGACGCGACGTCCGGTTCGTCACGATAGGCTGGAGCGGTGGTGAACTGGACCGTAGACGTGCCCATCGACGAGCTTCCCGAACTGCCGCCCCTGCCGGGACGTCTCGCCGAGCAATTCGACGACATGCTGGCGCGCCCGGCTCTGCAGCAGCCGAGCTGGCCCGAAGAGGAGGCGCACAAGATGCGCACCGTCCTCGAGAGCGTCCCGCCGATCTGCATGCCGTCCGAGGTGGAGGTGCTCGCCGACCAACTCGCCGAGGTGGCCCACGGTCGCGCGTTCATGCTCCAGGGCGGAGACTGCGCCGAGACCTTCGCGGCCAACACCGAGCCGCACATCAAGGGCAACATCCGCACCCTGCTTCAGATGGCCGTGGTGCTCACCTACGGCGCGAGCATGCCGGTGGTGAAGGTCGCCCGCATCGCGGGGCAGTACGCCAAGCCGCGTTCGTCCGACACCGACGCGCTCGGGCTGCTCTCGTACCGAGGCGACATGGTCAACGCGCTGGAGGCCGACGAGGCCGCGCGCGTGCACGATCCCTCGCGTCTGGTGCGCGCGTACGCGAACGCCGCCGCGGCGATGAACCTGGTGCGGTCGCTGACCGGGTCGGAGGCCCGCCTGGCGCACGTTCACAACTGGAACCGCGAGTTCGTCCGCACATCGCCGGCCGGTGCGCGGTACGAGGCGCTCGCCGCGGAGATCGATCGCGGGCTGCGATTCATGGACGCCTGCGGCGTCACCGACTCGAGCCTCGAGTCGGCGTCGATCTTCGCCTCGCACGAAGCTCTGGTGATGGACTACGAGCGCGCCATGCTGCGGCTCGCCGACAACCCGCGCGGCGGCGACGAGCAGACTCTGTACGACCTGTCGGCGCACTTCCTGTGGATCGGCGAACGCACCCGGCAGCTCGACGGCGCTCACATCGCGCTGGCCAAGCTGATCAGCAATCCGATCGGCGTCAAGATCGGCCCCACCACGACGCCCGAGCTGGCGGTCGAGTACGTGGAGGCACTCGACCCCGACAACCGTCCCGGCCGGCTGACGCTGGTGTCGCGGATGGGTAACGGCAAGGTCCGCGAGGTCCTGCCCGCGATCGTGCAGGCCGTCGAGGCGACCGGACACAAGGTGATCTGGCAGTGCGATCCGATGCACGGCAACACCCACACCGCGTCCACCGGTTTCAAGACCCGCCACTTCGACCGCGTGGTCGACGAGGTGCAGGGCTTCTTCGAGGTGCATCGCGCGCTGGGCAGTCACCCCGGGGGCATTCACATCGAGCTGACCGGTGAGGATGTGACCGAGTGCCTCGGTGGCGCACAGGACATCTCCGACCTCGATCTCGAAGGCCGCTACGAGACGGCGTGCGACCCGCGCCTCAACACCCAGCAGTCGCTGGAACTGGCCTTCCTCGTGGCGGAGATGCTGCGCGGCTGAGGGGAGCCTGCGCGGCTGAGGAGACCCGACGGCGCCCGGTTCAGGCGAGCGAGGCGCCCACGGCCCACCCCGCCGCTGCGAGCACGACGGCGACGATCGTGATGATCGTCAACCACACGGCCGCCAGTGCGCGTCCGCGCGATGTGGCCGCGGGATCGGCTTCGTCGATCACGTCGACCTGGTCGGAGTCCGGCTCCCAGTCGGCCCGGTCGGCCCACTCCGGCTCGTCGTCCGTCCAGCGTCGCTCGTCGGGTCCGTCCCAGGCGTCGTCGTCCCACCGATCAGACCGGGGGAGCGGCTCGGGATCGTATGCGGTGACCGGTCGCGGATCGGGCGCCTGCGCCGACACGGCCCGCACCGGGCGGGCGATGGCGGAGGTGACCCGCGCCGAGGCCCGGCTCGGAGCCGGGACGGTGAAGGCTGGCAGGTCGAGTTCATCGGCGGCGTCGAGCAACGCGTGCTGCATGGCGAATCCGTCGCGGAAGCGATCGGCGCGGTCACGCTCGGTGGCTCGCAGGACGATCTCGTCGATCTGCGGCGGGACGCCTTCGATCAGGTCGCCGGGGGCGGGGACGTCGTAGGTGAGCCGCTGATAGGCCAGCGCGAGCGGAGTGCTGCCGCTGAAGGGCTGCCGTCCGGTCAGTAGTTCGAACAGCATCACTCCGGCCGAGTACACGTCGCTGCGCGCGTCGACGTCGGTGGAGTTGACCTGCTCGGGGGACAGGTACGCGGCGGTCCCCAGAATCACGCTCGCCGACGTGACGCCGGCTTCGGCGACCGCGCGGACCAGACCGAAGTCGGCAACCTTGATGTCGCCGTTGTCGGAGACGAGGACGTTCTCGGGCTTCACGTCCCGGTGCACCAGGCCCGCGCGGTGCGCGGTGCCCAGGCCGCCGAGCATCGGGATCGCGACGGATGCCACCGCGTGCGGCGGCATCGGCCCGCGTTCGCGGAGCAGTTCGCGGACGCTGCCCCCGCGCACGAGCTCCATGACGAGGAACGCGACCTCACCGTCGATGCTCTGGTCGTAGACCGCGACGAGGCCGGGGTGGCTCAGACCGGCGACGGCGCGGGCCTCGAACTCGAACCGGCGCAGGAACTGGGGGTCGCCCACGTAACGCGCATCCATCACCTTCACTGCGACGCGCCGACCCAGACGCAGGTCGGTTCCCACATACACCGAGGACATCCCGCCGCGAGCGATCGGCGCGTCGATCCGGTATCTGCGCTCCAGCACTCGGCCGATGAGCGGGTCGCCAGGGGTGGTCACGGTGTTCGAATCTACCCGCCGCGCCGACGACCTCGTATGTGCCGCGCAGGACACCGGTAGGCTTTGCCCCGTGGGTTCTCTTCCGCTTTCGATCGACATCCTTCCCGACGACGTTCCAGTTCTCGACCTGGACCAGGCCGCCAAGCGGCTGGGGGTCTCGTCCAACCGGCTCCGCACACTCATCCGCGACCACAACCTGCTCGCGGCCTCGCGCGGAGGGGTACCCGTGATTCCGGAGGCCTTCTTCGGGTCCGACGGCCTCGCGAAGCACTTCGAGGGGCTGGTCCGGATCCTGCTCGACGGCGGTTACACGCGCGACGAGGCGATGCGCTGGCTGTTCACCGAGCAGGACGACCTGGGGCTGCGCCCGGCCGATGCGCTGCACACTCATTCGGCGCGCGAGGTGATCCGGCGCGCACAGGCTCAGGCCTTCTGACGGCGCAGCCGGTCAGCCGAGAGCCGGGCGGCCGGCCACGGCGGTGACGGCATGGCCGAGCCTGCGGTGGACCGGTACGACGGCCCGCGCGGCGAACACGTCGTGACCGCGGTCTTCGATGGCGGTGAGAATCGCGCTGTACGACCGCGCGGCCGCGCAGATCGCGGGGCGCGACCGTCGGGGCAGTGAGGCGATGGCGGGCAGCGTCCGCCGGTACTGGTCGCGATTGACGGCGATCAGATGCGCCGTCGCCCGCCGCATCCGGGGGCCGGCCGTGCCCGCGGTGGCGTCGTGACGCAGCTCCTGCTCGTCGACCCCGAAGGCGCCGAGGTGGTCGAGGGGCAGGTAGATCCGATTCCGGTTCAGATCTTCGCCGACGTCACGGAGGAAGTTCGTGAGCTGGAACGCTTCGCCCAGCAGGGCTGCACCCCGGGCGGTGTCCGGATCGGGAGCCGCGCCCAGGATCGGCAGCAGTTGCAGGCCGATCACCGCGGCCGAGCCGTAGGTGTACTCGGCCAGGGCGTCGAGCGTCGCGTAGCGGTTCCGGAACAGGGGGTCGCCGGGCAGGTCCATTCGCATCGATCGGCCGAACGCCTCGAAGGTTTCGGCAGGGATCGCGAACCGGTCGACCGACTCGGCGAGCGCAGCGAGCATGTCGGCCTCGTCCCGGCTCAGACCAGCCGGCACCGGCGCCCCCGCGAGTGCGGCGGCCAGGCCGTTCTCGAGGGCGTCGAGCCGCGCCGATCGCGGCTGCGACCCACCGGCACCGTCGACGACGTCGTCGACGGTGCGTGCATAGCCGTACAACGCGAACACCGCGCGCCGGCCGTCCACCGGCAGCAGACGCGAGGCCAGGAAGTAGGTGCGGCCGGCCGCGCGCGTGAGCGACTCGGCGAGGCGGTACCCGCGGTCGGCGTCAGCCATGGATCAGCAGGGACCCGAGCCCCCGCAGTCTGAGCGGGTCGCGGCGGCGCAGCGAGACGGCCGCGAGAACGGCGAAGGCCAGCGCCATCAAAGTTTCGAGCGGCTTGTAGAACAGGATCGAGTCGTCCGGCTGGAAGACGATGAGATAGAAGGTGCTGACTCCGACGACCACCTGCCGCACCCACATCGGGAGGGTGAATGCGACGGCCAGGCAGGCGACCCACGTGTAGTACCAGGGCAGGGTCGACGGTTCGAGCAGTAGCAGAGCGAGCATCGCCCATGCCATGCCGGCCATCGCGGACCGCTCGTCGCGACGCGACCGCCACCAGAGGTACACGAGGATCAGCGCGAGTGCGACGCTGCCGATGGCCCGCGTCACCACCAGGACCGCCTGGAGGTTGAGCGTCGCGAAGGGAGCCGCGGCGTAGGTGACGATGTGCCCGACGAAGATCGGGACGGTGAACGGGTTGATGATCCGAGAGGCGTACGACAGGCCGTTCATCCATCCGAGGCCGAGGCCGAGGATCACCGTGAAGGCACCGAACACCGCGGCGGGGATCGCGCCCGTCGCGACGAAGATCGCGACACGGTCGCGCCAGGCGATGAGCGGAGTCGGTGCCGCGGGATCGGCCGCGCGCCGCTTGCGCAGGTGGTCGAGCCAGATCCACATGACGAACGGAATCGCGATTCCCGCGGTGACCTTCACCGAGATCGCCAGGCCCAGGACCGCGAGACCCGCGACGTGCCTGCCCTCCAGCGCCAGGGCCACGCCTGCGGCCAGGAAGCCCATCATCAGCAGTTCGAGGTGTGGGCCCCCGACCAGATGGATCAGCAGCATCGGGTTCACCAGGACCAGCCAGAGCCCGAGTCGCCGGCTCGCACCGAAGTGCGCGGCGATCCGGGGCACCGCCCACATCGTCAGGAGCAGTCCGGGCAGCAGGGCGACGCGGATGGCGAACACGCCGGCGAAGACGTTGTCGCCGGTGATCCCGACGATGCCGCGCAGCAGGAGCATGAACCCGGGACTGTAGGGCGAGGTCGTGGGAGCCCAGATCTGCGCCATCGAATCGACGATCGGTCCGGGACGGTGTGCGGGTCCGTCGGTGTAGGGATCGAATCCGTGCATCAGCACCGACGCCTGACCGAGGTAGGCGTACACGTCGCGGCTGAAGGTGGGTACCGCGAACATCAGCGGCGCGGTCCAGGCGCCGACGGTGGCCATCGTGGCGCGCAGGCTCATCCGCTCGGGGCTCCGGCCGATTCGCACCCAGGCGATGACCATCAGCGCGATCCCCGTCCAGAACGCGAAGCCGGACAGCGTCTTCCCGTGGCCGTACGTCATCGGCGCCAGGCCGAGATCGGCGAGCGTCGCGTCGTTGCGAGGAACGTCGGAGAGACCGTAGCTTCCCGCGACCACCAGCAGCACACCGAGGAACCCGAGACAGGCGTCGGGATAGCGCTTCAGGAGATTCACGACCGCCCCCCGTGTCCGTTCCGGCCACGCAGGTAGTCGTCGATCCGCGCCGCGGCGAGCCCGCCGGACACGAGCACGGGCGGGATGCCGACTCCGGGCACGGTCGCGCTGCCGCCCAGAGCCAGGTTCGGCACACCCCGCCAGCGGTTGGGCGTGCGCAGCGGGCCGGTCTGCGCGACGGTGTGAGCCGCGGAGAACGGCGTCCCCGCGGGCAGACCCGATCGCAGCCAGGTCAGCGGGTGGTCGATCCGGAGCACGGTCATCGAGGACAGACCCGGGTAGCCGCGGGACTCCAGGACGCCGAGGAACTCGGCGGTGTACGGCTCGGCGAGCACATCCCACGGCAGATCGGCCGAGACCAGATTCGGTGTCGGCGCGAGAACCGACACCGACTCGGATCCGTCGGCCACGAATGTCTCCGGATCGGTGGCCGCAGACCGGGTGATCAGGAACGATCCGTCGCCCATCAGTCGGCCCGGGCGAGCGGTGAGGTCGGCGAAGGTGTCGGTCCACGCGGCGCCGAAGTCGAGAGTGTGATGGCCGGACCGCCAGCCCGCGGTGGTCCCGGCCGGCAGCACGCCGTGCACCACCACGGCGCTCGGCGAGTAGCGCAGAGTCCGCAGGCGGCGCTCGTCGTGCAACAGTTCGGCGACCGCGTCGCGTTCGAGTGTCGCGACCACCGCGTCGGCGGCGAGCCGCTGGTCGCCGACGAGCACACCCGAGGCGGAGCCGTCGGTCCGGCGCAGAATCCGGTCGACGCGTGCTCCGTACTCGATCCGCACGCCGGCGTCGGCCAGTGCGCGCTCGAGGACCCGGCCGATGCGGCCCATGCCGCCCGCGGGAGCACAGAGGCCGCGGCCGATGTCCATATCCGCGATGATGGCGTAGATCGCCCGCGCGCGGTGGGGTGGAACGCCGGCGTAGAGCGCCTGGAAGGTGAACGCCCGCTGAACCCTGGGGTCGGAGACGAATCGACCCACGGCGGCGGTGAGGCCGCCGAGCGCGCCGAGCCGGACCAGGTTCGCGGCGGCGGCGCGCGTGCGCGGTCCGGTCAGGTCGGCCAGGCCGTCGTAGTTGCGGTCGATGAAGACGTCGAACTCGGCATCGTAGACGCGGCGCAGCCAGGTCAGCAGGTCGCGAGTACCGTCGGCGGCCTCGGTCCCGAACACCTGCTCGACGGCGGCGGGGATGGCCGCGGGCTCGCGCGGTATCGCCAGCGACGAGCCGTCGGCGTAGTTCATGACGTAACTCGGGTCCACCGGGCGCAGGGCCAGCCGCTCCAGGGCCTGCTCGCGGTCGACGCCGACGGCGGTGAGTGCGTCGACGATCAACTCGGGCATGGTGAGAACCGTTGCACCCGTGTCGAATCGGTGACCCGAGATGGTCTCGGTGCGCACCAGGCCGCCGGGGGAGTCGGTGGCCTCCAAGACTGTCACCTCGTGTCCGCGGGCGCGCAGGTGGGCCGCGGCGGTCAATCCCGACAGCCCCGCTCCGATGACGACGACGTGCGAATCAGCGGTCATGGCCGTCACCGCCGTCGATGGGTGATTCGGCGGGCCATCCAGGTCAGATCGGCGCGCGCGGACTCTCCGGCATCCAGTCCGTCGATGCCGGCCAGGGCCGCGTCGAGGCGTTCGTCGATCTGTCTCTCGATCTCGGTGAGTGCGCCGGATTCGGTCAGGACGTCGCGCGCCGCGGTCAGCTCCGCCTCCGACAGCGAACGGCCGAGGCTGTCGCGCAGCAGATCTCGGCCGGCCGCCGACGCGCGCTGCAGACCCTCGGCCAGGAGTGCGGTGCGCTTGCCTTCGACGAGGTCGTCACCGGACGGCTTCCCGGTCTCCGCGGGGTCTCCGAATACACCGAGGACGTCGTCGCGCAGTTGGAAGGCGACGCCGAGATCGAGCCCGATGCGATGCAGTGAGCGTGACAACTCGTCCTCGGCCCCGGACAGCGCCGCACCGAGCTGGAGCGGCCGGGCCACCGTGTACGCGGCCGTCTTGTACTCCATCACCCGGTACGCGGCGGTCACTGACTCGTCGCCGGACGACTCGTTGGTGATGTCGAGGAGCTGACCGCCGAGCACCTCGGTCCGCATCTGAGACCACAGAACGGCCACCGGCCGCGGCAGCGGATGCGGATCGGCGGGACCGCCGTCGGCGGGAGTGATGCCGTGCACGAGGTCGTCGGCCCAGGCCAGTGCCAGATCGCCCAGCAGGATGGCCGCCGAGACGCCGTAGTGCGCGGGGTCGCCGGCGAACCCCCGGTCGCCGTGCAGGGCCTCGAACCGGCGGTGGACGGTCGGGCGGCCGCGCCGCGTGTCGGAGCGGTCGAGGATGTCGTCGTGGATGAGGGCGCAGGCCTGGATCAACTCGATCGCGGCGCCGACCCGCAATGCCGTCGACTCCCCGGGGCCGGTGTCGGCGGCCGCTTCGGGGCCGCATCGCCAGCCGGCGTAGACGAACAGCGGCCGCACCCGTTTGCCGCCCGACAGCACGAAGTCGGCGAGCACGTCGCCGGCCTCCGCGACCGCGGGGTAGATGTCGTCGAGCGCAGGCCGGCCGGAGTCGAAGAACGCCGTCAGGATCTCGTCGACCGCGGCGGGCACGTGCGCAATGTTGACCACGACTGGCAAGGTTACCGGTCCTCGTCGATAGCCCGGCCACGCGCCGCAGCGGCGGTGATCGCGGGCACAGCCGCGGTATCGGCGGCCGCGGGCCGCCCGCCGGGTGTCCGTATGATGACTGGGGTGACCGATCCGATCAGTACCGACTCCGACGTCCGCGCCCGCCCGGGGCAGTCGGTCGTGGAGCGTCTGGCCGACCCGCACTCCGGGCCGGTGCCGTTCTCCGTCGAGTTCTTCCCACCGCGCGACGCCGCCGAGGAGGCGCGACTGTGGCGTGCGGTCCGGATCTTCGAACGAATGAACCCGGCCTTCGTGTCGATGACCTACGGTGCGGGCGGATCGACCCGCGACCGGACCGTGCGCATCGCGGGCGAACTCGCGACCGAGACCACGCTGCTGACCGTCGCGCATCTGACCGCGGTCAACCACAGCGTCGACGAACTCCGCGGCCTGGTGGGCGCGTACGCCGACAAGGGCATCGTCAACCTGCTCGCCCTGCGCGGTGATCCGCCCGGTGATCCGCTCGGTGAGTGGGTCAAGCACCCGGAAGGCGTGGCGTACGCCGAAGAACTGGTGCGCCTGATCGGAGAACTCGGCGACTTCCACGTGGGCGTCGCGTCGTTCCCCGAAGGTCACCACCGCGCGCCCAATCTCGCCGCCGACACCGGAAATCTGGTGCGGAAGCTGCGGGCGGGCGCGGAGTACTCGGTGACGCAGATGTTCTTCGACGTCGACGACTTCCTCCGCCTGCGCGACCGTATCGCCGCCGCCGATCCCGAGCAGGGCGCCAAGCCGCTGATCCCGGGGATGATGCCGATCACCTCGCTGGCCTCGGCGCGCAGGATGACCGAGCTGTCCGGCAGCAAGATCCCCCCGGCGGTCGAGGAACGGCTAGCGAAGGCGGCGGGCGACGGACCGGAGGAGAATCGGGCCGACGTGCGTGCGGTCGGCATCGACCTGTGCACGGAGGCCTCGTTGCGGCTCATCTCCGAAGGGGTGCCGTGCCTGCACTTCTGCAGCCTCAACTTCGCGAAGGCGACCAGCGAGGTGCTCGAGCGCATCGGCATCGACACGCGCGGGGCGCTGGCCGGCGTCTGAGACGTGCGGTCCGCCGGAGAGGGCGACCGCGCGCGGACGGCGTCAGTCGGCGCCGCGCCCGGATGTCTCGCGCTCGGGCTTCGGGGACTCCTCGTCGGACTGCGGCGCCTCGGGCTTGCGCTTCGGGCGTCCCGGACGGGGTGAGCGGTCCCGATTCTGGTAGGCCGCGTACACGACCATCGCGACGATGATCGCGCACAGCAGGAACATGAACCAGGTCCAACTGGGCACGGCGGCGGTCGCCGGATCCGCGTACTCCGAATCGGCCTGCAGGTCGACGTTCTGTCCCGGGGTGGGCGTCCAGACCACCGTGTCGTCGCCCGCCTGATGACCGTTGGTCGCGACCACCTCACCGCCGAACGTGATCGACAGGGAGAAGTACACGCTGCCGGGATCGGCGTCCGTCAGCGAGGCCGAGCCGCGGAAACGGACGATGTCGCCGCTGCGGGACGATTTGAGATGGACCGTCGCGGACGGGTCGGGGAGGGCGGCGGCGATGATGTCGCCGAGCTGGCTGAACTGACCCGCAGAGAGTCTGTCGAAGGTGAGCTCGGAACCGACCTTGCCGTCGGGCGACGGCGCGGCCTGTCCGCCGGGGCGCGAACTCTGCGTCGACGGGGCGGGTACGGCACTGCTCTCATCCGACTTCTCCGGGAAGTCGGTGGTCCAGACCTGGCCGCTGAGCGAGGCCGGGATGTCGAAGGACGGCTTCTGCGGATGCTGATCCGGTGACGTGGCGATGATGACCGTGCCGGAGAACTGGTCGCCGACCGTGGTCGACTTGGTGAGACAACCGGTGAGCACGGGGATCAGTGCCAACAGTCCGGCTAGGGCGAGCGCGGTGCGGCGGAACGAGGTCACCGACTCATCGTGCCAGAAGAGATGCGCCAACCTGCGCAGTGTCGTCATCGGTGCGTCGGACGGACCGCGGGCGGCCGGTCATCGCGGCGGGGGACCGGCGTCCGGAAGAGGGAGCGGGCGTCCGAGGAAGGCGAACGGCCGGGCGTCTCCGGCGAAGGTGAAGTGCCGCAGGACATCCTCGAAGCCGAGGCGGCGGTAGAGGCCCCAGGCGCGATTGGCCTCACCCTGGACTTCGGGCGTCGAGAGGAGGACCTTGCTCTCCGGTCTGCCCGAGAGCAGCGATGTCAGGAGCCGTTGGCCGACGCCGCGGCCCTGACCGGCCGGATGCACATGCAGTTCGGTGAGTTCGAAGTAGTCGCGCATGAACTCGCGCGCGTCGGCGGGCCGGGTTCCGGCCTGTAGCAGTCCCGAATACAGCTGGCGGTTCCACCACTGGTCCGGTGCACCGCGGTAGCCGTACGCCACCCCGACGAGGATCTCGCGATCCGAGAGCGCCAGCGGTGCGCGCACGCGCAGCCGGGAGTACGTGGGCCGGAGCGAGTCGAGCGCGGACAGCGTCGCGAACGCGCCGAAAGCCGACCACCCGGGGCGCGCGATGTGATCGCGCCACAGCGGCAACCGGTGGGCTTCGCTTCCGCGGGGGTAGTGCATGGCGGTGATGTAGGTGTGCACAGCGGGATCGAGCCACAGGTGTGCCAGATCGGCCGGGAGGGGCGCGACGCGGATCGGGGAGGCGTCCAGTGACATGCCCGTTCCCTTCGTCGTCGGCTCGATTCGTCTGCGGCTGCCAGACTCTGGGAGCGTAGCGGCACTTGCCCATCGGCGTTCACACCGGCTACGGTTGACGCCTGTCGAACTGATGTTCGTATCGGTTGGGCGGTCCAGTGGCCCGGCGATGGGGAAGACATCGCCGGGCCACCGATCATCGGTGACGGGGTCCGCTGTCGAAGTCTTCGCGGGAGTGCCGGCGCCGTGCGACGGCCGGCCGTCGGGCCCGTCGTCGCAACACCTTCTTTGTCGTACCCCTCTGTCATGGTGTCGTCACGAGCCCGACAGAGCCGGGCGCCGACACGGAGGAGTTGGGATGGAGCGGTCAGCAGAACGGTCCGGGCGGCAGTTCGCCGGGTTGCATCTCGCACCCGCCCCGTCGGTGTCCGGTGCACAAGCCGATCACGGAGTCGACCCGCACGTGGTGCACCGCAGCCGCGATCTCCTGGATCGGGCAGAGGACCTGTTCGAGCAGGCGGCGTCGGTGGACGACGACGGGGCCGAGCGATTCCGGCTGTTCTATCTCGCGGCGATCCGAGCCGCCGGCGCGGTGCTGGAGATCTACGAGCCCTCGGGCCGCGTCCGCCGACGCCGCGGTGCGGCGGACGCGTGGAGTCGGATCAAGGAGCGTGCTCCCCAGTGCCGGGAACTCGCCGACTATTTCGGCGAACTCTCGACCATGCGCTCGCACGTCGAGGCGGGGCTGGTGCGCGCCGTCGATTCCACGTTCTGCGCGCGCGTGGAGCGCCGTGCGGTCGCGTTCCTGGACGTGGCCGACGCGACGCTGCTGGCGTACGAGCAGGGGAAGCTCACCTCGAAGCGTCCGGCGGCGCGCGGAACCGTCGCTTGAGTGCGCGGGATGATCGGCGTGATTGTGAACGCATCGTCGGCCAATGGTGGTCGAAGGGCGCTCGGGCTCGTACTATTGACATAGAGAGGCGAGAAGACGAAATCCTCGCCACGATCCAGTAAGGGAGGAGCGGTGCCGCTTTCAGAGCACGAGCAGCGCATGCTCGATGAGATAGAGAGCGCTCTCTACGCCGAAGACCCGAAGTTCGCGTCGAGCGTCACCCGCCACAAGGTGCGCTTGCCGAACGCGCGTCGTCGGATCGTGGTCGCTCTCGGGTTCCTCGCTGGACTCGCATTGCTGGTCGGCGGAATGATGGTCGACGTCGAGGTCGGCGGACTGAAGATCCTCAGCTTCGTCGGATTCCTGCTGATGTTCGGGGCCGCGGTCTTCGGCCTGATGGCTGGCCGCGGGCGGATCTCGGGTCCCGACGGCGCCTCCTCGTCGAAGAAGTCCGGAAAGGCCGCGAGCGGTCACGGCTCGTTGAGCCGACGGATGGAGGATCGCTTCAACCGTCGCTTCGAGCGGGACGACCGCGATCTGTAGAACCGGCCGTCGGCACCGGCGGCTGACGGCCTGACGCGCCCTGCGTCGACAACGATCTCCCTGGCGGGGTCGCAACTTCCGAAAGGAAGATGCGGCCCCGTTTTTCGTATCTCGGGAACGTCTGTCTCCGGGGTGTCCCCACAGCGTCCCACCCCGTCTCCCCACAGCGTCCCACCTCGTCTCCCCACAACGCCCCACCTACCGCTCTTGGTTGGTCTCACCAGTCACTTCGTTACCTTTTGACCCCTTTCGTAACGACACTAGTGAGCTGCGACACGTCAATGATTGCTGAGAATCCAGTGAAGCTTAGGCACTCTGACCTGCGCATATAGTTGATGGTGGGGAAACGGTGGGGCCTGCGGGGTGGAATGTGGTGGAAAGTGGGGTAGTGTGGGCATTACTGGGCGAGGGGGATACCGGAACCGCCGAACCCGGAAGGGTGAGGAGGTGTCGACGTGGCTCGTTTCGTCGGCACCTACACGCCCAAGCTCGATGACAAGGGGCGACTGACGTTGCCCGCGAAGTTCCGCGACGCGCTGGCAGGAGGAGTCATGGTCACACGCAGCCAGGACCGCAGCCTGTCGGTGTACCGGGCAGAGGAGTTCGACGCGATCGCCGAGAAGGCGGTCACCGCGTCGCGCAACGACCCGGAGGCCCGCGCTTTTCTGCGGTACTTCTTCGCCGGCGCCGACGAGCAGCGGCTCGACGGGCAGGGCCGCGTCAACCTCTCGGCCGAGCATCGCGACTACGCGGGGCTCACCAAGGAGTGCGTCGTCATCGGCTCGTACGACCACCTGGAGATCTGGGACGCGCAGAGCTGGCGCGACTACCAGGCCCAGCACGAGGAGGCGTTCTCCAACGCGGGATCGTCCGCCCTCGACTCGATCCTGTAACGGGATCGCGTCGACACACGTGAATTGAACATTCGGAGATCACGACTGCTGCGGTGAGTCGAGGCCTCGGCCCGATCGACCCTGACGTACTTCCCCAACGCCAGGTGCGCTCGGGCGGGGACCCCGTCTCATCGCAGGCCCACACCGCCGCAGTTCCACGGCATCGATGCCGGTGGTCTCCGGAGCGTCGCAGGGGGCGACGCCCAGAAGTTATCGGCACGGTTCTCACGGCAGCAGGGAGGGAGCGGGGTGAACGCACCGCGGCAAGGCGAACACGGACACGTTCCGGTGATGGCTGATCGCATGTTCGCGCTGCTGGAACCGGCTCTCACCCGTCGGTCGCCCGACGGCGGTGGCGCGGTCCTGGTGGACGGCACGCTGGGCGCCGGCGGCCACACAGAGTACTTCCTCGAACGCCTGGCGGGCCTGCACGTCGTCGGCATCGACCGCGACACATCGGCGATCGGCATCGCCTCCGAGCGTCTGCATCGCTTCGGAGACCGCGTGGAGTTCCACCACAATCGTTACGACGAGATCGAGTCGGTGGTCGCCGCCACCGGACGCGACGAGGTCGACGGGGTGCTTCTCGACCTCGGGGTCTCGTCGATGCAGCTGGACCGGGCCGAACGCGGGTTCGCGTACGCCGTCGACGCACCGCTGGACATGCGGATGAATCCCGACGACGAGCTGACAGCGGCTGACGTCCTCAACACCTACGACCACGGCTCTCTCGCCCGAGTGCTCAGCGAGTACGGCGAGGAGCGGTTCGCGGGGAAGATCGCCTCGGCAGTGATCCGGGAACGCGCCAAGGAGCCGTTCACCACCAGCGGACGTCTCGTGGAGCTCCTGTACGCCACCATCCCGGCGGCGACCCGGCGGACCGGTGGCCATCCGGCCAAGCGGACCTTTCAAGCGCTCCGGATCGAGGTGAACCACGAACTCGACTCATTGCGCGGGGTGATCCCGGCGGCGCTCGAAGTACTCGCGGTCGGCGGCCGGCTCGCCGTGATGAGCTACCAGTCGCTCGAGGACCGAATTGTCAAGCGCGACTTCGCCCGTGCGGTGGAGAACACCACCCCGGCCGGCCTGCCGGTCGATCTGCCGGGGACCGCCCCGCGGTTCTCGCTCGTCACTCGCGGAGCCGAACAGGCAGACGCGGCCGAACGTGCGGCCAACCCGCGTTCGGCCCCTGTCCGGATCCGGGCCATCGAACGTATCGCACCGAACCACCCCGCGGGTCGCGGCGGCGGGACCGCAGACGGAAGGGGAGCACAGTGACGCTTGTGGACACTCGCACCGCCACCGGACCACGCGAGGGTTCCGACCGTCAGCGTCGACGGCGCACCGGCGCCGCGGCGAGCGAGCGTCCGTCGCGATCCAAGGCGGCCCAGCGGGCTCTCGATCGGCGCACTCGCCGTGAGCGCACCGGAGCCCGGCTGCCGATGACCGGGCGCCGCATCGCCGGAGTCCCGCTCGTGGTGCCGATCCTGGTCCTGGTGATGGGCGCCCTCGCGCTGACTCTGTTCCTGACAACCAAATCGGCGCAGGACTCGTACTCGATCGACGCGCTCCGCAAGGAGAACCAGGAGCTGCAGGCCCGTGCCGCCGAGTTGAAGGCGGCAGCCGACGCAGGCGACCAGGCGCCCGCGATCGCGCGGGCGGCCGCTCGCCAGGGGATGGTCCCGGCGTCGAACGCCGCCGAGATCATCGTCGGAGCAGACGGCAAGCCACGGCTCCGCGGCACTCCCACACCGGCGACCGGCAGCCCGCTTCCGGACCTGAACCCGGCGCCGGACCCCGTCGAGAAGATCGACAAGAACAAGGTCGACGATTCCGAGGGACTCGGTGGCGAACAATCGCAGAGTGCACCGCCGCGTACGGCGACCACTCCCGCTCCGGCGCCGTCGACGCCTGCGCCGAACCCGCGGCCGGCGCCGAACCCCCGCCCGTCCTCGGTCCCGACATCGCAGTCTCGGACGAATCCGGCACCCCAGACCTCGGTGCGCCCGGATGTCCGGAATCGGGTGAGTCGGCCCACCGATGTGGCGTCTCCGACGACCGCCACGCCGCCCGCCAATACCGCGCCCGCGCGTTGATGCGCGCGACAATCGGAAGATCATGACCCGCACCCGTACACCGCGCGCAGCCGAGGCGAGGGCGGGAGGCCGCCCGTCCGGCGCGTCGTCGAACGGCACCGGAACGCCTCCGCCCAAGCCTCCCCGTCCCTCCGAACGTTCCGGTTCGGGGCCGTCGGGGTTCGTCGTCCGCCAGCGGATCCTGACCGTGCTCGTCGCGGTGGTCGCTCTCGTGATCGCGGGCCGGATGCTGTACGTGCACGTGATCGCGGCCGACTCCATCTCGGCGCAGGCCTCGCAGCAACGATCGATCACCCAGGAACTGCCTGCGGTGCGGGGGAGCATCGTCGACCGCAACGGACGCCTGCTGGCACACACCGACGACGCACGGGCACTGACCTTTCAGCCGAAGGCCGTACGCAAGCAGATCGCCGAGGAACACAAGAAGGATTCGACCGTCCCGGACGTTGACGTGCGCCTCAAGCAGATCGCCGACGGCGTCTCGTCGGCCCTCGGCGGCAGCATCGCGTCCGACGATCTGCTGGCACAGATGAAGTCGGACAAGGACTTCGTCTACCTCGCCCGCCTGGTGTCGCTGGACGTCACGAAGAAGATCCAGGACGAGTTCCCCGAGGTCGGCGCCGAGCGGCAGAGCAACCGCCTGTATCCGGGCGGTTCACTCGCCGCCAACCTGGTCGGCGATGTGAACTTCGACGGCAACGGCCTGATCGGCCTCGAATCGTCGCTCGACTCCGTGCTCGCAGGCACCAACGGCACCGAGACCTTCGACCGCGGCCGCGACGGCGCGGTGATCCCCGGCAGCAAGCGCAACGTCCATCCGGCCGTCGACGGAGAGACCGTGCACCTCACGATCGACTCCGACCTCCAGTGGTTCGTGCAGAGCCAGGTGAACCTGGCGAAGGACAAGTCGGGCGCGCACAACGTCTCCGCCGTGGTGCTCGACTCGCACACCGGCGAAGTGCTGGCGATGGCCAACGACAGCACCTTCGACGCCTCGCGGCCGCTCTCGGAGCAGCAGAAGGCCGATCTCGGCAACCGGTCGGTGACCTCGCCCTTCGAGCCCGGGTCGGTGAACAAGATCGTGACCGCTTCCGCGGCCATCGAATACGGGGTCACCACCCCGGACGAGGTGCACCAGGTGCCGGGGTCGATTCGGATGTCGGGTATCACCGTCAACGACGCGTGGGTGCACGGCACCGCGCCCTACACCACCACCGGCATCTTCGGGAAGTCGTCCAACGTCGGCACACTGATGCTGGCGCAGAAGGTCGGTGAGCGGCGGTTCGCCGACATGCTCGACCGCTTCGGGCTCGGTCAGCGCACCGGAGTCGGCCTCCCCGGCGAGAGCCCCGGCGCGGTGCCCGCGCTGAGTCAGTGGTCGGGCGGCTCGTTCGCCAACCTGCCGATCGGTCAGGGTCTGTCGACCACGCTGCTGCAGATGACGTCGATGTATCAGGCGATCGCCAACGACGGGGTTCGGATCCAGCCGCGGATCATCGCTCCCGAGGACGAGGACGAGGCCGGCGTGAGCAAGCCGGAGTCGGTGCGGGTGGTCAGTCCGCAGACGGCCAAGACCGTTCGCGACATGTTCCGTGCCGTCATGCAGAAGGACCCGGAGGGTGTGCAGAACGGCACCGGCTACACCGGCGCCATCCCGGGCTACCAGACCTCGGGCAAGACCGGTACCGCACAGCAGGTCGACCCGTCCTGCAACTGCTACTCGCGGTCGAGCTACAACATCACCTTCGCGGGTATCGCGCCCGCCGACGCGCCGCGGTTCGTCATCGGCATCATGATGGACAATCCGGTGCGCAGCTCGGACGGCAGCGGCGGTCAGTCCGCGGCGCCGTTGTTCGGAACCATCGGTTCGTGGCTTCTGCGTCACGACCAGGTGCCGTTCTCCGCGCAGCCGGCTCCGCGCCTGCGCTTGGAGGCGTGAGGGCGCGCCGCATCGCACGGTAGATTCATTGCGTCATCACCGCGTGCGCTCCGGCGGACGAGGGGGAGACGTCGGCGAGACGAGTACGTCTCAACGGGACGAGAAGGTCAAGGCGGAGGTCTGAGGTAGTGGTGGAGCCGGGAGCCGGTGCGACGAACAGCAGTGGGCCGATCCGCCCGGAGCACCTCCGGCCGGTGGCCCTGAGCGCACTGGCGGACGAGTTCGGTCTGGTTCTCGACGGCGCCGACGCCGAGGTCACGGGCGCGACTTTGCGTGCGCAGGACGCGGGTGCCGGATACCTGTTCGCCGCGCTGCCCGGCGACCGCACCCACGGTGCTCGATACGCCGGCCAGGCGTCGACCGCCGGTGCCGTCGCGGTGCTCACCGATGCGGCGGGACTGGACCTGATTCGCGCCGCGCCCGGCCTGGAGTCGGTGCCGGTGCTGGTGCACGACCGCCCGCGGTCGGTGCTGGGGGAGGTCTCGGCGCGCATCTACGGCGACCCGTCGTCGAAGTTCACCCTCATCGGTATCACCGGGACGTCGGGCAAGACCACGACCGCCTACCTGACCGAGGCCGCGCTGCGGGCCGCGGGACGGGTGGTCGGACTGCTGGGGACCGTCGAGATCCGCGTGGACGGAACCGTGGTCCCGAGTTCGCTGACCACCCCGGAGGCCCCCGACCTCCAGCGGATGTTCGCCGTGATGCTCGAGCGCGGAGTCGACACCGTCGTCATGGAGGTCTCCAGCCACGCCCTCGAACTCGGCCGCGTGGACGGCTGCCGGTTCGCCGTCGGGGGCTTCACGAATCTCTCGCAGGACCACCTCGACTACCACCACACGATGGACGCCTACTTCGCGGCCAAGGCCCGGCTGTTCCGGGCGGATTCGTCGACCCGGGCGCAACGCGCCGTGGTCTGCGTCGACGATGCGTGGGGCGTGAAGATGGCCGCGGTCGCCGGTACGTCCGTGACCACCGTGTCGACCACCGGTGCGGCCGATTGGTCGGTGGTCGGATCGGTACGGACCGAGCCGGGGTCGCAGACGGTTCTGGCGGCCACGCCGGAGGGCTCGGAGGTGGAGCTGACGGTTCCCCTGCCGGGTGCGTACAACGTCGCGAACGCTCTCCTCGCGGTAGCGCTGAGTGCGGAGGCCGGAGTGAACGTGGGGACGGCGGTCACCGGTCTGGCCCGCGTGGCGGTGCCGGGCCGGCTCGAGAAGGTCGAGCGCGGACAGGATTTCCTGGCCGTGGTCGACTACGCGCACAAGCCGGCCGCGGTCGAGGCGGTTCTCGCGACCCTTGCGGCCCAGACGCCGGGACGGATCGCCGTCGTCCTCGGGGCGGGTGGCGATCGCGACACCGAGAAGCGGCCCCTGATGGGCGCGGCCGCGGCACGCGGCGCCGACCTGGTGATCGTCACCGACGACAATCCGCGGTCCGAGCGGCCCGAGGACATCCGGACGGCGGTGCTCGCGGGAGCGCGGGCGGTGGCGGACGCGCGCGGGGAGATCCGGGAGATCGGCGACCGGCGCGAGGCGATCGCCGCGGCGGTCGACTGGGCGCAGGCGGGCGACGTGGTGCTGGTCGCGGGTAAGGGCCATGAGAAGGGGCAGGAGATCGACGGCGTGAAATATCCGTTCGACGATCGCTCCGTGCTGGGCGAACTGCTCGACGCCCGCGTGGTCGATGACGCCGTCGACGCGCAGCCGGCGCTGCGGGTGCTGCTGGTGGACCCGCAGGCGGGCATCGACGAGGCACGCCGGGCGGTCCGTGAACTCGTGGCGCTGGCCGCCGACACCGGAGTCGGCAGTGCCCACCGAGGAGGGGAGTCGGCCCGCCGGACCTGGGTGATCGCCGGTGAGTTCGCCGATGCGGACGGACGCGACGAGAACGCGCGGTGCGTCGACCACGACGGCCTGGGCCGGCAGATCGTCCGGCTGGCCGTCGACCAGGTGATCGCCGTCGGCGAAGATCTCCGTACCGTACGGGCGCTGCATCAGGGCGCCGTGATGGAGGGGTCGTGGGGTGACGAGGCCGAGCTGGTGGCCTCGCCCGCCGCAGCCGTCGACCATCTGCGTACACGGCCCGCCGAGTCTCCGAAGCCCGGAGACCTGGTGCTGCTGGCCGGGGGAGAACTCGGCGAGACGCTGCTCGCGTACTGGCGTGAGGACGCCGGACTCCCGGTCGAGGTGCTCACCCGCTGACCTGCCGGAGCGGCGGCTCGCGCTAGATTCTTAGTTCACAGATTCCGACAAGTAAGGACATGCAGTGACCCAGATACTGATCGCGGGCGCGATCTCGCTGGCAGTGTCGATTCTGCTGACGCCCGTCCTGATCAAGGTCTTCTCCCGGCAGGGCTTCGGCCAGGAGATCCGGGTCGAGGGGCCGCAGAGCCACCAGTCCAAGCGGGGGACGCCGTCGATGGGCGGTGTCGCGATCGTCGCGGCGCTGTGGCTGGGCTACCTGGGGGCGCATCTGTTCGGGCTGCTCGACGACGGCGGCGGCCCCACCGCCTCGGGTCTGCTGGTGCTCGGCCTGGCGACCGCGCTGGCCGCCGTCGGATTCCTGGACGACTTCATCAAGATCTACAAATCGCGCAACCTCGGCCTGAACAAGACCGCCAAGTCGGTCGGTCAGATGATCGCGGCGGTCATCTTCGGCGTCCTGCTGCTGCAGTTCCCGAACGCCGAGGGCCAGACACCGGCCAGCGAGTACCTCTCGTACACGCGCGACATCAACGTGATCTCGCTGACCGCGGTGGGCTTCGTGCTGTTCTGCTGGCTGGTGGTCGCGGCATGGTCGAACGCCGTGAACTTCACCGACGGTCTCGACGGTCTGGCCGCGGGTTCGGCGGCGATGGTGATGGGTGCATACGTTCTGATCACGTTCTGGCAGTACCGCAACCCCTGCGCGCCGCTCCCGGCCAACGCCGAGAACGCCAGCGCCTGCTACGACGTGCGCGATCCGCTCGACCTCGCGATCGTCGCGGTGGCGGCGGGCGGCGCCTGCCTCGGCTTCCTCTGGTGGAACGCCGCGCCGGCGAAGATCTTCATGGGCGACACCGGTTCGCTCGCGCTCGGCGGTCTGGTGGCGGGTCTGTCGCTGACGACGCGCACCGAACTGCTCATGGTCGTCATCGGCGCGCTGTTCGTCGCCGAGATGGTCTCGGTGGTGGTGCAGATCGCCTTCTTCCGCACCACCGGCAAGCGGGTCTTCCGCATGGCGCCCTTCCATCACCATTTCGAGCTCGGCGGCTGGGCCGAGACCACGGTGATCATCCGGTTCTGGCTGCTCACGGCCATCTCCTGTGCGCTGGGACTGACCCTGTTCTACGGCGAGTTCATCTCGCATGCGGGCTGACATGGGGCTTTCGCTGGAACACACCCGCGTTCTGGTGGCCGGCGGTCGTGCCACCGGAGTGGCCGTCGTCGACCTGCTGCTGGAACTCGGTGCGAAGCCCGAGGTGATGGATCAGACGTTCGCGGACCCGCAGGCGGGCGCCGATTTCGTACGCCGGGGCGTGCCGGTGCACACGCCGGAGGAGTTCGTCGCCGACGACGGCACCGCGGGGTTGCCCGAGGGCATCGAGCTGATCGTCGTCTCACCCGGCTTCCGCCCGGACACGCCGCTGCTGGTGGCGGCCGCGGCAGCGGGTACGCCGGTGTGGGGTGATGTGGAACTCGCGTGGCGCGCCGATCGCGCCGGGTTGTTCGGACCCGCGCGCACCTGGCTGGTGATCACCGGAACCAACGGCAAGACCACCACGACGGGAATGATCGAGTCGATCGTCACGGCCGCCGGACAGAGCGGTCTGGCCTGCGGGAACATCGGTCTCACGGTGGCCGATGCGCTCCGCGCCGAGCCGCGCGCCGACGTCTTGTGCGTCGAGATGTCGTCGTTCCAACTGCACTGGGCGCCGTCGGTCCGGCCGGACGCCGGCGTGGTGCTGAACGTGGCGGACGATCACCTCGACTGGCACGGCTCACGCGAGGCGTACGCCGAGGCCAAGGCCGGAGCGCTGACCGGCCGGGTGGCCGTGGTCGGTGAGGACGATGCGGGCGCGGCGGCGCTGCCGGTCGGGCCCGACTCCCGGCGGGTCGGATTCACCCTCGGCGCACCGCGACCGGGAATGCTGGGCATCGTCGACGGCACGCTGGTCGACTGCGCCTTCGGGGACGGCACCCTCGCGATGATCCCCGCCGCCGATGTGCGGCCGGCAGGACCGTCGGGACTGTCGGACGCCCTCGCCGCGGCTGCGCTCGCTCGCGCCGTGGGAATCGATCCCGAGGCGGTGGCGCGCGGACTGCGGGCCTACCGGCCGGCCGCGCATCGCGGTCAGGTGGTCGCGCGCATCGACGGCGTCGCCTTCGTGGACGACTCGAAGGCCACGAATCCGCACGCTGCCCACGCTGCGGTGGTCGCACACGAGCGTGTCGTCCTGATCGCGGGCGGATTGCTCAAGGGCGCACCCGTCGACGACCTGATCGCCGGAACAGTGTCGCGGCTGGCCGGAGTCGTCGCGATCGGCCGGGATCGGCAGATCATTCTCGACGCGATTGCGCGACACGCCCCAGAAGTCCCAGCCGTCACAGTATTCACAGGGGACGATGGCTCTGTGATGACTCAGCGGACTGGTGAACGGGCACGTGCCGTCTCCGCGACCGGATCGTCGGACGCGGTGATGAGCCAGGCGGTCGGTGCCGCCTGGGAATTGGCGCAGGCGGACTCGCCAGGGGTGGACGCGGTGCTCCTCGCACCGGCGGCCGCCTCCCTGGACATGTTCGCCGGGTATCCGCAGCGCGGCGACTCGTTCGCCGCCGCCGCGACCGCCCTCGCCGATTCCCGCGCGAACCGATGAGTTCCGGCGACGAGAACACCGGCGTCGCGGAGGACGTCGAGGATTCGGCGCCGCGCTCCGCCGCCGATGGCGAGGACACCGCCGAGGCGCCCGGCGACACCTCCGACCGTCCCGACGCCCCCGAAAGCGCCGACGGAGAGTCGGAGGCGAGAGTCGCCGGCCGGTCGGCTCGGCGCCGGAATCGCCGGACCGCGTCCACTCGGAGCGCCCGGCGTGGCGGCACCGCGGACGCGGACCCGCTTCGCAGGCTTCGCCTGATGCGCGGATCGGATGTCAAAGCGGGTGCGGCGTTCCTCGCCGGGGGAGTCCGGAATCTGCTCGCGCGGCCGCTGACCTCGTTCCACCTGATCGTCTCGATCACCGTCATCCTCATCGCGCTCGGCCTGATGATGGTGCTCTCGGCGTCCGCTGTGGAGGGCTACGCGAAGGACGGCTCGGCCTACGGGATGTTCACCACGCAGGTGATGTTCGTGGCCCTGGGTCTGGTGCTGTTCTACATCGCGCTGCGGATGCCCGTGCGGACGCTGCAGAAGGCCTCCCTGCCCATTCTGCTGATCTCGATCGTCCTGCTGATCCTGGTGATGATCCCGGGCTTCGGCGTCGCCGGCGGCGGTGCGCGCCGCTGGCTCTCGTTCGGCGGGCTCACGCTGCAGCCGTCGGAACTGGCGAAGGCGGCGCTGTGCATGTGGGGAGCCGCGGTCCTCTCGACTCGCGATCCGCGCACGTCCACGGCCCGCGATCTGATCTTCCCGCTGATCCCGGTCGCCTTCGGCGTCGCCTTCCTGGTCATCATCGAGCCGAATCAGTCCACGACGATGATCCTGGGGATGATCGTCGCGACGCTGTTGTGGTTCGGCGGGCTGCCGGGGCGGTTCTTCGCCGCCTTCGGCGTGGTCTTCGCGGTGGCCGGCGTCGCGCTGGCCTTCGCCGAGTCGTACCGTGCCGCGCGCATCTTCAGCTTCCTCGGCCGTGACTCCGATCCGCTCGGCGCCGATTATCAGCCGAACCAGGCGAAGTTCGCGCTGGCCGACGGTGGACTGTTCGGCAAGGGGCTCGGCCAGAGCACCGCCAAATGGAACTATCTGCCCAATGCGCACAACGACTTCATCTTCGCGATCATCGGCGAGGAACTCGGACTGGTCGGCGGGATCATCGTCCTGGGGCTGTACCTGCTGCTCGGGTACGTCGGGATGCGGATCGCCCGCCGTTCGGTGGACCCGTTCCTGCGTCTGATGTCGGCGACGATCACCGTGCTCTTCCTGGTGCAGGCCTTCATCAACATCGGATACGTCGTCGGCATCCTGCCGGTCACCGGCATCCAGTTGCCGATCCTGTCGTACGGCGGTACCTCGGCACTGACGATGCTGGCGATGCTCGGTTTGCTGGCGAACGCCGCACGGCACGAACCGCAGGCGGTCGCGGCGCTGGCCGGGCCGGCGCCGAAGGGGTTGTCGCGGTTGCTCCGTCTCCCGCGGCCCGAAACGTACCGGGCTGCGGGCTCGTCGCCGCGGCGCCGGCCGACCGCCGCGCCCATCCGGCGACCGGCACCCATCCGCGGTTCGTCCGGGACCGGCCGTCGCGAGGCGCCCCGCACATGGGCGGGCCGCCCGCGGACGCCCGAGGCATCCGGGCCGCGAATGCGACGCCGGTCGGGCGAATCGAGCTCGGGGGAGATCCACTATCCTCCTAGGGGTGCGCGACCGTCCCGGTCGTGGCAGGAGTCCAGGTCGCCGGCTCCGCGCGATCGTGCGCGGCGGACCGGCAGAGGCGGATGGGAGAACGGTCGCCGGTGAGCAAGCGGAAGCGGTCGCACGAGGGGGGATCGGCACTTTCGGTGGTGGTCGCAGGCGGTGGAACCGCAGGCCACATCGAGCCCGCGCTCGCGGTGGCCGACGCCGTGCGGGAACTGGAGCCGGACGCGCGGATCACGGCCCTCGGGACGAGTCGCGGTCTGGAGACCACGATCGTGCCCGCGCGCGGTTACGATCTGCGTCTGATCCCGCCGGTTCCCCTGCCTCGGAAGGTGGGCGTGGAACTGGCCAAGACTCCGTGGCGAGTGGCACATTCGGTGGCCGCCACGCGCAAGGTCTTCGCCGAGGTCGACGCCGATGTGGTGGTGGGCTTCGGCGGTTACGTCGCACTGCCCGCGTATCTCGCGGCGCGCAGTCGACTCCGCGGTGCCCGGCGGATCCCCGTGGTGCTCCACGAGGCGAACGCCAGCGCAGGTGTCGCGAACAAGGTGGGCGCCCGGCTCGCCGACCGCGTCCTCGCGGCCGTCCCCGACTGCGGGCTGGCCGGCGCCACGGTCGTCGGAATCCCGGTGCGCGGAGCGATCACCCGACTCGACCGTGCTTCGGCCCGTGCCGAAGCGCGCCGATTCTTCGGTCTGGACCCGGATGCGCCGACCCTGCTCGTCTTCGGCGGCTCGCAGGGGGCGCAGCGGCTCAACGAGGCGGTCGCGCCGGCCGCTACGGCGCTGGGCGCGGCCGGTATCGGTGTTCTCCACGCCTACGGCCCCAAGAACACGATCGACCCGGTCTCGCCGCCGGGCGCCCCGCCCTACGTCGGGGTCAGCTACCTCGACCGGATGGACCTCGCGTACGCGGCCGCCGACCTGGTGATGTGCCGGTCCGGAGCGATGACCGTCGCCGAGATCTCCGCCACCGGACTCCCGGCGGTGTACGTCCCGCTGCCGCACGGCAACGGCGAACAGCGACTCAACGCGCTGCCCGCGGAACGGGCCGGGGGCGCCGTCATCGTCGACGACGCGGACGTGACGCCCGAGTGGGTCGAGCGAGAGATCCCCGCACTGCTGGGCGACACCGAACGCCTGCGCGCGATGAGTGCCGCCACCGCGGGGCTCGGCCACCGCGACGCCGCCGTCGAAGTGGCGACGGCGGCACTGGAACTGGCTGCCGCGCGGCGCGGCGACCGCGCGACGACGCAGGACGGACCCCGATGAGCGACCCGGCGATCGAGAACACGCTTCCGGCGCAGCTGCAGCGGGTGCACATGGTCGGCATCGGCGGCGCGGGCATGTCGGGCCTGGCCCGGATCCTGCTCGCTCGCGGCGGTCAGGTGTCCGGTTCGGACGCCAAGGATTCGCGCGGGGTGCTGGCGCTGCGGACCCGCGGCGCGCAGGTCCGGATCGGCCACGCACCCGACGCCCTCGATCTGCTCGACGGCGGTCCGACCGTCGTCGTCACCACCCGGGCCGCGGTGCCCGACGACAATCCGGAACTCGTCGAGGCACGCCGCCGCGGTATCCCGGTGCTCTACCGGCCCGAGGTGCTCGCCCTGCTGATGCGCGGACACCGGACCGTGTTGATCTCGGGCACCCATGGCAAGACCTCCACCACGTCGATGTCGGTGGTGGCACTGCAGCACTGCGGTGTCGATCCGTCGTTCGCCGTCGGCGGTGAGTTGAACGAGTCGGGCACCAACGCGCATCACGGCAGCGGCGAGGTCTTCGTCGCCGAGGCCGACGAGAGCGACGGCTCCCTGCTTCAATACGTGCCGGACATCGTCGTGGTCACCAACATCGAGGCCGACCATCTGGACTTCTTCGGTACCGAGGCGGCCTACGTGCAGGTCTTCGACGAATTCGTCGCACTGATCCGCCCCGGCGGAACGCTGGTTGTCTGTCTCGACGATCCGGGAGCCGCGGCGCTGGCGCAGCGATGCGTTGCGAGCTGCGCCGAGCGCGGGGTCGCGGTCTTGGGATACGGCAGTGCCGCGCGGATCACGGTGGAGGGTGTGCCGGTGGTCGCCGAACTCGTCGAGCTCGCGGCGCACGGGACCGGGGGGCTGGCCACGGTCCGACTCTCCGAGCCGCTGGTCGACACTCCGCGCGTACGGGAACTGGCCGTCACTCTGCCCGGCAGGCATATGGCGCTCAATGCGCTGGGAGCCCTGATCGCATGCGCACGGACGGGGCAGGACGTCGACACCGTGGCGGAGGGTATCGAGAGCTTCGGCGGGGTGCACCGGCGGTTCGAATCGCGGGGCCGTGCCGCCGACGTCGACGTGTACGACGACTACGCGCACCATCCGACCGAGGTCCGCGCCGTGCTCACCGCCGCCCGAGACGTCGTCGGCGCGCGGTCGGGGCGTGTGCTGGCCGTGTTCCAGCCGCATCTGTATTCGCGGACGGCGGAGTTCGCCGCCGAGTTCGCCGCGGCGCTGAGCTTGGCCGACGAGGTGATCGTGGCCGACGTCTACGGTGCCCGTGAACAGCCGCAGCCCGGGGTCACCGGCAGGCTGATCTCCGATGCGGTGACCGCTCCCGCGGTCTTCGTCCCGGATCTGTCGGAGATCGCGAACGCCGTGGCTCACCGTGCCCGGCGCGGCGATCTGGTGCTCACCATCGGCGCCGGCGACATCACCATGCAGGCTCCGGCCATTCTGGAAGCGCTGGAGAGGGCCGCGGCCGAATGAGCCGGCGGCGTACGGCGGAACCGGACCGGGCGCGGCGCACGCGTCCGGGCGCCGCCTCGTCGCCGCGGCGGTGGCCGCTCATCGGCTCGGTGATCGCCCTCGTCGTCGTGGTCGGCGGGCTGGTGGCGATCGCCTATTTCACGCCGTTGATGTCGGTGCGGTCGGTGGACGTGACCGGAGCGACCGCGATCGATGCGGGGGAGGTGCTGCGCACCGCGCAGGTGCCTGAGGGCTCACCGCTGCTGCAGGTCGACACGGCGGAGATCGCGAACCGGGTGTCCGCGCTGCCGGAGATCGAGTCGGTGAACGTCAGCCGGAAGTACCCCTCGACCCTGACGATCGCGGTCACCGAACGGACGCCGGTGGTGACCGTCGAGCAGTCCGGACGGATCGGCGTGATGGATCGCCTGGGCATGGTCTATCTCACCTTCGGGTCGGCCAAGGATCTGCCCAAGTCCCTGCAGGGGCTGCCCGCACTGCAGATGACCGACCCGTCCGCGGCCAATCCGACGACGCGGGCGGCGCTGACCGTGGTGCAGGATCTCCCGGACTGGCTGGCCTCTCGGGTCGTGGCCGTCGCGGCCGACTCGCCATCGGACATCACGCTCCGTCTCAAGAGCGGCAAGAAGGCCGTGTGGGGAGACGCGGGGCGGACGGCCGACAAAGCCGAAGCCCTGCGGAGTCTGCTGATCGTCGACGGACAGCAGTACAACGTCTCGAGTCCCGAGTACGCGTCGGTCAGCTGAGTCGGCGTGTCCGCGGACGGGGCTCGGGAGGAAATCCGGCACTGATTTCGCGACACGCCGCGAGCCTCCTGGCACCACGGCGCCGCGATCAATACCGTCGTCTTCAACACCAGTACTTGACATAACTATAACCCTATGGTTGAGCTTTAGGGTTTGTTCGAAGTAGGAAGGCATCATGACGCCACCGCACAATTATCTGGCCGTCATCAAAGTCGTCGGCATCGGCGGCGGTGGCGTCAACGCTGTCAACCGCATGATCGAGCAGGGGCTCAAGGGTGTCGAGTTCATCGCCATCAACACCGACGCGCAGGCCCTGCTCATCTCTGATGCCGACGTGAAGCTGGACATCGGCCGCGAGTCGACCCGAGGCCTCGGCGCCGGCGCCAATCCGGATGTCGGCCGCATGGCCGCGGAGGACGCCAAGGACGAGATCGAGGAACTCCTCAAGGGCGCCGACATGGTCTTCGTGACCGCGGGCGAGGGCGGCGGCACCGGCACCGGCGGTGCGCCGGTGGTCGCATCGATCGCCCGCAAGCTCGGCGCGCTGACCGTCGGTGTCGTGACCCGCCCGTTCTCGTTCGAGGGCAAGCGACGTGGCAACCAGGCCGAGGCGGGCATCGCGGCGCTGCGCGAGTCGTGCGACACCCTCATTGTGATCCCCAACGACCGCCTGCTGCACCTGGGCGACGCGCAGGTGAGTCTGATGGACGCCTTCCGCAGTGCCGATGAGGTCCTCCTCAACGGCGTGCAGGGCATCACCGATCTCATCACCACGCCGGGCCTGATCAACGTCGACTTCGCGGATGTGAAGGGCGTGATGAGCGACGCGGGAAGTGCGCTGATGGGCATCGGGGCCTCGCGCGGCGAGGACCGGGCGCGCAAGGCGGCCGAGTCGGCGATCAACTCGCCGCTGCTCGAAGCGTCGATGGAGGGTGCACGCGGTGTGCTGATCTCGATCGCCGGCGGCAGCGACCTCGGTCTGTTCGAGATCAACGATGCGGCCTCGCAGGTGCAGGAAGCGGCACACGAGGACGCCAACATCATCTTCGGCACGGTCATCGACGACAACCTCGGCGACGAGGTTCGAGTGACGGTGATCGCCGCGGGCTTCGACGCCGGCGCACCGTCCAAGCGGCAGCAGGGCGCCCACGCCGCCACGGCGAGCAATGCCGGCGTCGCGCAGGCGCAGGCGGGGGAGACCGCCAAGCCCGATGCGAAGGACCCGCTGTTCGGCACCTCCCGGGAGCGCTCGGGCAACCCGTTCGGCGAGCCGACGCCCCGCCGCAACTCGGTGCGGCTCGACGACGATGACGTCGACGTTCCCGATTTCATGAAGTGATGGCGGCTGACGATTCCTTCGTCGTCCGGCGCGCGGTCACCACGCGCGCCGGCGGCGTCTCCGCGGCACCGTACGACTCGTTCAATCTCGGCGATCACGTGGGCGACGACCCCGCCGCGGTGGCGGCCAACCGGGAGCGGTTAGCCCGGGATCTCGGCGTGGAGCCCGCCCGGGTGGTGTGGATGGAGCAGCTGCACACGAGGAACGTGACCGTGGTCGACGGGCCGGTCGCCGAACCGGTGCCCGCTACCGACGGCCTGGTCACCGACCAGCGCGACCTGGTGCTCGCGGTGCTGACCGCGGACTGCGTTCCGGTGCTGCTGAGCGATGACGAGGCGGGGGTGATCGCCGCCGTGCACGCCGGTCGCGTCGGTGCCCGGATCGGTATCGTGCCGGAGGCATTGCGCGCGATGATCCGGCTGGGAGCGCGGCCGGAACGGATCGGGGCTTTCCTCGGCCCGGCCGCGAGCGGCGAACGGTATGAGGTGCCCGCGGCGATGCAGGCCGATGTGGAACGGCATCTGCCGGGCAGTTCGTGCCGAACCTCCACTGGGACGCCCGGGCTCGACCTGCGTGCGGGTATCCGGCGTCAACTGCTCGAGGCCGGTGTGTCGGCGGTGGCCGTCGACCCGCGCTGCACGATCAGCGACACGTCGCTGTTCAGCCATCGGCGCGGCGCGCCGACCGGCCGCCTGGCTTCAGTGATCTGGATGGACAGCGCCGGAGCGCGGCGGTGACCGACGAGCGGGATCCCCGCTCATCCGAGCTCGCCGACGGACTGGCAGCCACCGCGCGTCGCATCGCGGCCGCCGCGACCGCGGCCGGACGCGATCCGGCCGAGATCGGCCTGCTCGTCGTCACGAAGTACTTCCCGGCCGACGACGTGGTGCGGCTTCTGCGCCTGGGTGTGCGCGAGTTCGGCGAGTCCCGTGAGCCGGAGGCCGGGCGCAAGACAGCGGCGGTCCGTGCGCGGGTGGACGTCGATTTCGCCGTCGACATGATCGGACGGGTGCAGCGCAAGAAGGCAGGCGGTATCGCCCGCTGGGCACGCCGCGTGCATTCGGTGGACTCCCTCCCACTGATCGAGGCCTTCGACGGCGCATCGGCGCGCGCTCTGGAGGCGGGCGACCGGGACCGGACGCTGGGCCTGTTGCTGCAGGTGAGCCTCGACGGCGATCCGGAGCGCGGCGGTCTGGCCCCGGCGGAACTGGCTCCGGCCGCCGAACGGGTGCTCGCCTCGCCGGACACGCTCAGCCTGGACGGACTGATGGCCATAGCCCCGCTCGGAGCGGACCCCGACGAGGCCATGGAGCGGCTGGCCCGGATCCGCGCGGACTTCCTGCGACGGTTCCCGCACGCAGTCGAGCTGTCGGCGGGGATGTCCGGAGATCTCGAAGCGGCGATCGCGCACGGATCGACGTGTGTGCGTGTCGGAACCGCAATTATGGGGACGCGGCCGATAGTCTCGCTTTAGTCACACTGGTCACAACAGAACCACTAGCGATCAGGTGTAGCGCCCATCCACCCGCAATGACTTCACCGTTCAGGAAGGCTCGTAATGACGACGATGCAGAAGTTCAAGGCATATTTCGGCATGGTGCCCCCGAGCGAGTTCGAGGACGACTACCTGGCCGACCCCGAGGACCAGCCGGCCATGTCGGCACGTGAGCGTGCGTACATGGAGAAGTACCGCAGCAACGGGACCCGCGAGGACGCCTTCTACGGCGACGAGCAGTTCCGCGAGCGGGACTACCGGGGCGAATCCCGTTACCGCGAGGCCGACTACCGGGAGCCGGAGTACCGCGAACCGTTCGGAGAGGCCGAGCCGCGCTACCGCGAACCGGCCTACCGCGAGGCGGAGTTCGCCCGTTCGGCCGACGACCGCGCTTTCGCGGTACGCGCCGAGTCGGATCGCCCGTATGTGGGCGCCCGCCGCTCGCCCGACGTGGAGTCGGTCCGCAGGCTCGAGCCGCTGAATCGCTCGTCCAACGTCACGGTGCGCGGCGCCAACGCCGTCGCGCTCGACCCCCAGGTCGACAACGACCCGCTGTCGGAGAGTGCCATGAAGAAGATCTCGACGCTGCGGCCGGCCGACTACTCGGAGGCCCGCACGATCGGCGAACGGTTCCGCGACGGCAGCCCGGTCATCATGGATCTGGCGGATATGAGCAACGACGAGGCCAAGCGTCTGGTCGACTTCGCCGCCGGCCTCGTCTTCGCGCTTCGCGGTTCGTTCGACAAGGTCGCCACCAAGGTCTTCCTGCTCTCGCCCAACGGTGTGGACGTCAGCCCGGAGGAGCGTCGCCGCATCGCCGAGAGCGGCTTCTACAGTCAGTCCTGAGCCGCAGCTCGTCGTCGTCCGCCGCGCCGCCCCGGTCGTTTCCGGGGCGGCGCGGCGTTTTGCACGGTTATCAGGCACCCTTGAGGGGTGAGCACCTTCCTCTGGATCCTGTACTTCGTACTGTTCTGTTACGTTCTGCTGCTCCTCGGCCGCTTCGTCGTCGAGCTGGTGCAGTCCTTCGCGCGCCGGTGGCGTCCGTCCGGGCCCGGCGTGGTCGTCATCGAATTCGTCTTCACACTGACCGATCCGCCGGTGAAGTTGCTGCGGAGACTGATCCCGCCGCTGTCTCTGGGGCCGGTGCGGCTCGACCTCTCGCTGATGATCGTGCTGATCGTGTTGTCGATCCTGATGCGGGTGGTTCTGGGCTTCGCGATCCACACCACGTGACTTCCACGAATGTGATTAATCGAATAGTCGCTGGTGGTCGGTGTGCAACGCCAATTCTGCTGCCTCAGCGTGTCATTTACGAAGTCCACGGTGACCCGATGATTCGGCCTAGATTCGATTGCGAACGGGTCGCGGGCAGACAACACGCCTTGGTCCTGGTGTGACGAGATGACACGCTAGTTGCGTAGTGGTACTGGTATTAATAGAAACGCGATCAAGATTGGGGCAGTTCGTGTTCGCCTGTGCGGACCTACGTTCCGGCTGACCGTGCCAGAAGACGGCGTGTACGAAATCAACACGCGAAATGACCTAAGGGGAGAGGCAGAAATGCGGCTCACACCAGCTGATGTGCACAACGTCGCGTTCAGCAAACCGCCGATCGGCAAGCGCGGTTACAACGAGGACGAGGTCGATCAATTCCTCGACTTCGTGGAGGCTGAACTCGCACGGCTGATCGACGAGAACAACGACCTGAAGCAGCGCGTCGGCGAACTCGAGACCGAACTCGACGAGGCGCGTTCCGGTGCCCCGGATCGCACTCAGGCGTTCGCGGCCGTCGCGGAGCCTGCTCCCGCGCCCGCACCGGAGCCCGCCGCGGCGCCGGCTCCCGCCGCTGACGAAGAGGCCAGCATGCGTGCGGCACGTGTGCTGGCGCTGGCCCAGGACACCGCAGACCGAGTCACGGGCAGCGCCCGGAGCGAGGCCGAGAGCCTGATGGCCGACGCTCGCCAGCGCTCGGACGCGATGGTGGCCGAGGCGAAGTCGAACGCCGACGCCACGCTCGCCGACGCTCGCCAGCGCAGCGAGGCACTCCTCGCCGATGCACAGACCCGGGCCGAGACCCAGGTGCGCCAGGCGCAGGAACGCGCGGACTTCCTGCAGCGCGACGCGGAGCAGAAGCACACCGAGATCATGACGACCATCAACCAGCAGCGCACGGTGCTGGAAGGCCGCATCGAGCAGCTCAAGACGTTCGAGCGCGAGTACCGCACTCGACTCAAGACGTACTTGGAGTCGCAGCTCGAGGAACTCCAGCAGCGCGGCAGTGCCGCCCCGGTGGAGAACGGACAGGCGAGTTATGCCGCTGAGGGCGGATACTCGCAGAGCTGATCTGGGGCTGACACCGACGTGTACACGCACATCTTCCCCGAACCGACGAGGGTGACATGCTGAGCCTTGCGCTGGCCGCCACCCTCGTCGGTTTCGGCCTTCTGGTGGTCGCACTGGTGACCAGTAATCTCCCGCTCGCGATCGCCTGCGTGGCGGTCTGCGTCGTCGGCCTGATCCTTCTGGTCATCGACACACTGCGGGCCAACCGGCGCGGTGGCGCCGGCGCCGAGGACGAGCCCTTGTTCACGATCCGCGGGCGTGAATCCGCGGCGCGCGAGGAGCCCCTCGACGCCGAGGACGAGGGTCCGGCTCGTGAGCACGTGCCCGTCGACTCGGGCGATGTCGGCGGCGGCGAGTCGGCGGGTCTCGGTTCGATCGTCTCGGCCACACCCGAACCCGTCTCGGAAGTGCCCACCGATCCGGGCAACGGCGAACTGTCCGCTCTGTCGGGCGGATTCTCCGCTCCGCAGCCGGGTGCGGAGCGCGCTCCCGAGGGCGACGGAGACGTCAACGACTACCTCCGCTCGACGGGGTCGTTCCCCGTGCAGTCGGCGAGCGGGCCGCGCACGGGACCGCAGCCGGTTCCGCAGGGGCCTGCGCAGACTCCGCAGCAGCCGGCGCCGTCGGCAGCAGCGGAGAGCGGCGCACCGGAGACGAGTGCACCGCAGGCGGACGCGCTGCCGGAGACATATGTCGGGCGGCGGCGTCTGGCCGGCGATCCGACGGACGACATCGTGGTGCGGTCGTCGGACCCCGAGTTGCCGGCCATGCAGTTCGTCTGGGACGACACCGAGGACGATGGCGGGCGGTCACCGAAGAGCGACCCTTCCGACGACTGAGCCACCGCCCGAGCAGACCTCCCGGCCCGGTGCGGTCGGGCCCCGTGCAGTAGACTGATTGTTCGCAGCGACGACCCGGCAATCACCGGTGAGCTCCCGGAAGAACGGACCCGCTGGGTCTCAGTAGAACCGGGCGGGTGCGGCCCGACACAGCCGTCACGATGAGAGGCACGCCCCTCGGGCGTGCAAGCGGGGTGGTACCGCGCGCAGACCGTGAACTCAGGCGAGTCCACACAGTCGCGTCCCCGTGCCCACAGGGCCGACGAGAGCGTCGGCGAAGACCAGGCACGAGGAGCAGCGCGTGAGCGACACGACCCCCGAATCACAGCAGAGCACCACGGCGCGCGCCTACCCGATCGTCGATCTGACCGACGGAACCGGGCGGGGAGCGCCGTCGTTTCCCCAGGTCGAGGAGACCGTCCTGCAGTACTGGGCGGAGGACGACACCTTCAAGGCGTCGATCGCCAATCGCGAGGACGCACCGGAGTTCGTGTTCTACGACGGTCCGCCCTTCGCCAACGGACTTCCGCACTACGGCCACCTGCTCACCGGTTACGTCAAAGACGTGATCCCGCGGTACCAGACGATGCGCGGTAAGAAGGTCGACCGCCGATTCGGCTGGGACACCCACGGTCTGCCCGCCGAACTCGAGGCCGAGCGGCAACTCGGGATCACCGATAAATCGGAGATCGAGACGATGGGCGTCGACAAGTTCAACGAATACTGCCGCGACTCGGTTCTCCGCTACACGGGCGAGTGGCGCGACTACGTCACCCGGCAGGCCCGCTGGGTCGACTTCGAGAACGACTACAAGACGCTCGATCTGGACTTCATGGAGTCGGTCATGTGGGCCTTCAAGCGCCTGCACGACAAGGGCCTGGTGTACCAGGGATACCGCGTGCTCCCGTACTCCTGGTACGAGCAGACGCCGCTGAGCAACCAGGAGTCCAAGCTCGACGACGCCTACCGCATGCGCCAGGATCCGGCGGTCACCGTGACGATGCCGCTCTCCGCGCCGGGATCACCGCTCGACGGCGTCAACGCGCTGATCTGGACGACGACGCCGTGGACCCTTCCGTCGAACCTGGCGATCGCGGTACATCCCGAGACCGAGTACTCGCATGTGCGGACCGCCGACGGCGACGAGTACCTGCTGGCCTCGGCTCTTGTCGGTGCGTACGCGAAGGAACTCGGCGAACCGGAGACGGTCGGGGTGTACCTCGGCAAGGAACTGGCGGGGCTGAGTTACCGACCGCCGTTCGACTTCTTCCTCGGCCACCCCGCCTCGCACGTGGTGCTGCTGGCCGACTACGTCACCACCGACAGCGGCACCGGCGTCGTCCATCTCGCGCCGGCCTTCGGTGAGGAGGACATGGACGTCGCGACCGCCAACGGCATCGAGGTGGTGCAGCCGCTCGATCCGGGCGGCCGTTTCACCGATCTGGTGCCGCCGTACCAGGGCCAGATGGTCTTCGACGCCAACCCGAACATCATCAGAGATCTCAAGGCGGCGGGCCGCATCCTTCGGCACGAGACCATCGAGCACTCCTACCCGCACTCGTGGCGGTCGGGCCAGCCGCTGATCTACATGGCCGTGCCGTCGTGGTTCGTCGCCGTCACCGAGATCAAGGACCGGATGCTGGAGTTGAACCAGCAGATCACCTGGTCGCCGGCCCACATCCGGGACGGGCAGTTCGGCAAGTGGCTCGCCGGAGCCAAGGACTGGAACATCAGCCGCAACCGCTTCTGGGGAGCGCCGATCCCGGTATGGGTCTCCGACGATCCGGCGTACCCGCGGGTGGACGTCTACGGCAGTCTCGACGAGCTCGAGCGCGACTTCGGGGTGCGGCCGGAGAACCTGCACCGGCCCCACATCGACGAACTGACCCGGCCGAATCCCGACGATCCGACCGGGCGTTCGACGATGCGACGCGTGCCGGAGGTCCTGGACTGCTGGTTCGAGTCCGGGTCGATGCCGTACGCGCAGGTGCATTACCCGTTCGAGAACACCGAGTGGTTCGACGGCGGCGGCGATCAGCTGGCGCACAATCCGGGCGACTTCATCGTCGAGTACAACGGACAGACCCGCGGCTGGTTCTACAACCTGCACGTGCTGGCCACCGCCCTCTTCGACCGCCCCGCGTTCAAAACGGTGGCCGCACACGGCATCGTGCTCGGCGACGACGGTCAGAAGATGAGCAAGTCCAAGCGCAACTACCCCGACGTCAACGAGGTATTCGACCGCGACGGCTCCGATGCGATGCGCTGGTTCCTGATGGCCTCGCCGATCCTGCGCGGCGGCAACCTGGTGGTCACCGAGCGCGGCATCCGCGAGGGAGTGCGCCAGGCTCTGCTGCCGATGTGGAACGCATACAGCTTCCTGCAGCTGTACGCGGAGCGCCCGGCCACGTGGCGCACCGATTCGCAGCACGTCCTCGACCGCTACATCCTCGCCAAGCTGGCCCAGACGCGCGACGAGATGACCGCGGCGCTCGACGTCTACGACATCGCCGGCGCCTGCGAGAGTTTCCGTGAGTTCTGCCAGTCGCTGACCAACTGGTACGTGCGGCGGTCGCGGGCCCGGTTCTGGGCGGGCCAGGACACCGACCCCGACGCCTTCGACACGCTGTACACGGTGCTGGAGGTGGCGGGCCGGCTCGCCGCACCGCTGCTTCCGCTGGCCACCGAGGCGATGTGGCGGGGATTGACCGGTGAACGGTCGGTGCACCTGACCGACTGGCCGGCCGAGGACGAGCTGCCCTCCGATACGGAACTGGTGGCGGCCATGGATCAGGTGCAGACCGTGTGCTCGGTCGCGTCGAGTGTCCGCAAGGCCAACAAGCTGCGCGTCCGTCTCCCGCTTCCGGCGCTGACCGTCGCCGCGCCCGCGGCCGAACGGATGGCGCCGTACACCGATCTGATCGCCGACGAGATGAACGTCAAGCAGGTCGTGCTCTCGACCGACGTCGACGCCGTCGGCCGCGTGGAGGTGGCCGTGAACGCACGAGCGGCCGGGCCGCGGATCGGCAAGGACGTCCAGCGCGCGATCAAGGCGGTGAAGTCGGGCGACTGGGAGTTCGGCACCGATCCGGAGACCGGCGAACAGACCGTCGTCGCCGACGGGATCGTCCTGAAGGGCGAGGAGTTCTCACGGAAGCTGGTCGCCGTCGCACCCGATTCGACCGCCGAGATGCCGGGCGGGGCGGGTCTGGTGGTCCTCGACACGGCGGTGACGCCCGCACTCGAAGCCGAGGGCTGGGCGAAGGACCGGGTCCGCGAACTGCAGGACGCGCGCCGCAACCTCGGGCTGGAGATCTCCGACCGCATCTCGGTGCGCCTGGCGGTGCCCGAGGAGCGGGTGGAGACCGCGAGGCGTCATTCGGACATGATCGCCGGCGAGGTGTTGGCGACCGCGTTCGACGTGACCTCGGACCGACCGGGGGCGATCGAACTCGGAGACGGCGTCACCGCCGACATCGAGAAGGCGTAGTCGCCGCTCGGCTCACGCGCCGAGCGCGGTCATCTCCGGGAACCTGGGCGAGAGGTCGTCGCCGCTGGAGGTGCCGCGCAGGCGTCTGCCGATCCACGGCACGGCGAACTCCCTGATCCAACGCCGGTTCTCGGCGCGCCGGCGGGCGGGCGACAGGTCGGGGAGCGGGGCCTGCTCCAGCGGCCGGAGGCCGTGCTCGACGCCGAGCGCGTCGAGCACGGCGATCGCCATGCGCTGATGGCCCGCGGCCGACATGTGCAGCCGATCGAAGTCCCAGAGGCGGACGTCGCGGTAGTCGTCGATCCGCCAGAAGTCGACGATGGTGGCGCCGTGGCGGTCGGCGATCTCGCGGACGCCCTCGTTGTAGATCGCGAAGCGCCCGCGAAGGGCGCTGAAGAGGGGCCAGCCGCCCGGATCGTGCGCGGTGAACAGCACGAGTCGCGCACCGGACTCGGTCAGTCGCGCCACGGCGGCGTCGTACGTCGAGAGCAGGGCGTCGATGTCGACCTTGGGCCGGAGGATGTCGTTGCCGCCGGCGTAGAGGGTGATCAGATCCGGGTCGAGTGCGAGCGCCGGCTCCACCTGTTCGGCCACGATCGGCTCGAGCTTGCGACCGCGGATGGCGAGGTTGGCGTACTCGGCGCCGGGCTCGAGCCGCGCCAACTCGGCCGCCACCCGGTCCGCCCAGCCGCGGACTCCGTTCGGCCGCTGCGGGTCGTGGTCCCCGACTCCTTCGGTGAAGGAGTCGCCCAATGCTGCATATCGAAGGAAAGGCACGTCTGCCGAGAGTACGCCCGCGGGGCCGGCGATAGAATCGGGCCATGAGCGGCGACGATCTCGAGCGACTCCAGCGCTGGGAGGACAACGGCGCGCAGTGGGAGGTCGTGTCGCTGCGGCCGGACTCGGCGACCATCGCGCTGCTGCGCTGCGACGCGGGTGAAGAGGTCGACCGCTTCGTCACCACCGATCCCCGAGTGCTGGCCCTGTGCCGCCGTCCCCGTGACTGACTCCGCACCCGGCACCGCCGGCGGGGAGCGCAGCGCGCGCTGGGTGCTGCACATCGACATGGATGCCTTCTTCGCGTCGGTGGAGCAGCTCACGCGGCCGACCCTGGCCGGGCGTCCGGTGCTCGTCGGCGGCACCGGTGGCCGCGGCGTGGTGGCCGGAGCCAGCTACGAGTCGCGGACGTTTGGTGCCCGTTCGGCGATGCCGATGCATCAGGCGCGGCGGCTGGTCGGCGGCTCCGCGGTGGTGGTTCCGCCGCGCGGATCGGTGTACTCGGTGGTGAGCCGCCGCGTCTTCGGACTCGTGAGAACCTTCGTCCCGGTCATCGAGACGCTCTCGTTCGACGAGGCGTTCGGCGAACCGCAGGAGCTCGCGGGCGCCACCGCCGCCGACGCGCTCGACTTCGCCCACCGGCTGCGCGCCGCGATCCGGGAGGAGACGGGGCTGCCCGCTTCGGTGGGCTTCGGCTCGGGCAAACAGATCGCCAAGATCGCCTCCGGAATGGCCAAACCCGATGGGGCCAAGGTGATTCCGCCGTCCACGGAATTGGACTTCCTGCAAGCGCTGCCGGTGCGCAAGCTGTGGGGGATCGGCCCGGTGACCGGAGACCGACTGGCTCGGCTGGGAGTGGAGACCATCGGCGACCTGGCAGCGCTCTCGGATGTCGAGGTCGCCTCGGTCCTCGGCGCCACCGCGGGACCGTCGCTGCACCGGCTCGCGCGCGGGATCGACGATCGCCCGGTGACCGAGCGGGCGGAGGCGAAGCAGATCAGCGCCGAATCGACCTTCGCGGTCGACATCGTGCGCGCGGCCGAACTCCGGGCGGCCGTCTCGGGCGCGGCGTCGCATGCGCATCGACGGCTGCTGGCGGACGGCCGCGGCGCGCGGACCGTGGTGGTGAAGTTGCGCCGCTCCGACATGTCGATCCTGACCCGCTCGACCACTCTGCCCGCGCCGACGACCGACCTCGATGCGCTGACCGCGGCGGCGCACCGGGTGATGCTCGATCCCTTGGAGGTGGGGCCGATCCGCCTGGTCGGCGTCGGATACTCCGGGTTGTCGGACACTCACCAGGAGACGCTGTTTCCCGATCTCGGTGACCTCGGTGACTCCGCGTCGCCCTCCGGCACGGGGGCTGCGGCCACTGGTGCGCCCGGCGTCCCGGACGAGGACACCGCCGCCGAACCCGTCGTCGACTGGCCCACCGGTACCGACGTCTCGCATCCCGATCACGGCCACGGATGGGTGCAGGGCGGGGGTCACGGCTTCGTGACCGTCCGGTTCGAGACGCGCGCGACCGGTCCGGGCCGCGCGCAGACCTTCCGACTGCCCGAGCCGAGACTGACGCGGGCGGACCCGCTCGACAGCCTCGCCTGGGACGAGGTCGCCGAATCGGGGGATCCGGACTAGACAGTACAGCTGGGGCTGTGCGGTCAGGGGGACGACGCCGCGAAGAAGGCGGCGATCGCGTCGGCGTCGGCGCCGCGGGAGAGCAGGGCGATGAGGGCCATCCGCGCCTGCGGCGCCCGCAGCCACGGGGAGAAGATCGCGCCGGCCCGGACGAGATCGACGCCGCCGCCACCACCACCGTAGGTCGGCTCCACCGGGCCGTACGGGACCCGGGTCGACACGACCACCGCCACGTCGCGCTGCACCGCGAGATTCACCTCGGCGGTGATGTCGGGATGGGTGTTGCCAGAGCCGGTCGCCGACAGCACGATGCCCGCCGCCCGCTGGGCGACCGCCGACGCGATGGTGCCGGGTGAGACGCCGGGGTAGAGCGCGAGCAGGTCGACACGGGCCGGCCTGCCCTCGGGAAGAGTGTCCGAGACCAGCGGTCGCGGCAGGTCGGGATGGACGGTGTCGAATGCGGTGACCTCGGTGGTCGAGGTCTTGAACACGCCGCGCGCGCCGAGAACCCGGCCGCCGATCGCCACCAGCACACCGCGTCCGCGCGAGTCCGCGTCGGCCGCCAGCGCCACCGCGGCGGCGATGTTGGCCGGACCGTCGGAGAGCGGGTGATCGGCCGGGAACTGCGCGCCGGTGAACACCACCGGGCGGGGGTCGGCGGCGAAGACGTCCGCCAAGTAGGCGGTCTCCTCGAGAGTGTCGGTTCCATGCGTCACCACCACTCCGGCGACCGCGGGATCGGCGAAGGCCTCGGCGATCGCTGCGACGATTGCGAACTGGTCGCGGACGGTCATCGCCGACGAGTCCTTGGCCATCAGCTCGACGGGTGCGACCCGGACGTCGTCGGCGGTCGCCGGGACGAGGTCGGCCGCGTGCAGGACCGGCACGGCCCCGTCGTCGGTGGTCTGCGAGGCGGCGGTGCCGCCAGTGGTGATCATCACGACCTGACGTGTGCTCATGGTCTCGATTCTTGCATCCCGCGTCGATCGTGTCTGCAGCTCGCGGTGGGGCTGGCGAGACAGATGAGACCAAGCTGAGAAGTCACCCGATACCGGCCTGAGCGAGTGTGCGGATCGCGGGCTCTTTGGCATAGTGGTCTGAGTTCGGGTCTGGGAGGGCCCGCTGGAATCCGACCCCAATGTGAGGACTACTTCGGTGAACATTCGCAGAATCGTGACCGGTGCCGTGCTTGCCGGCGCCATCGCCGCGACCGCGGCGTGCGGCGGCAACGACAACTCCGACGCTCCGCCCGTGCCCAGTGCCACCACGTCCAGCGCCGCGGCCACGAGCAGTGCGGCCACCGGCACCGAGGCCGAGATGACGAACCCGAACAAGGTTCCCGGCGTCGCCGCACTCAACGACATGCTTCAGAAGGCGCTCGATCCGAATATCAAGCCGGCGGCCAAGACCGACCTGGTCGAGGGCTCCGAGGTGGACCCGAACCTCTTCACGCAGCTGGTGAAGGCCAAGAAGGAGAACCCGGACGTCACCTACGAGATCAAGAAGCCGATCCTGAAGGCCGGGCCCAACCGAGCCAAGGTGAAGGTCGAGGTGAAGCTGCCGAACAACCCGCCGACCAAGATCGACGCGTCGATCGTCTTCGACAACGGCCGCTGGAAGCTCTCCAAGGAGACCGTCTGCCCGCTGCTGAGCCAGACCGACGTGCAGTCGCCGCTGTGCGTTTCGCCGTCGAGCAAGGCCAAGAGCGCGACCTCGAGCAAGAAGGCCGCGGGCTGATTCCGGTCAGCCGCTGACCGGAGCACATCCATTCGCCCTCGCCAGGCGCGGAGTCATTCCGACTTCCGCCAGGTGAGGGTGAATTCGTTCTGCTGCAGGATGGGCCGGTTGGGGTCGTCGCCGGTCAGTTCGCGGCCGCCCTTCATCGTGAGGTCGCCCGAGACCGGCAGCAGCGAGCGGAGATCGACCGTCAACGAGCCCGAGCCGCTCATCGAGAACTTCGCGATGTGCAGCTTCGCGTCGGACCCCGGGATAGAGAAGACCGAGTCGACCGGTGTCTCGTCGACCCGCACGTCGAGTTTGAGGATGTCGCCTTCGCGAGCGGTCAGTGTCACGGTCATGGTCTGGGTGACCGTCGCGGCCGCGGACACCGTCCGCACCGACTGCCATCGGGCACCCGGGGCCACCGGGGTGGTCGGCACCGGCACCGCGTAGTCGAGCGCCCCGACGAGCGACTGCTCCAGCGCGCTGCGTGCGGGTGACTCGGACGATTCGTCGGGCTTGAGGCGCAGCCGGGTGGGCACCAGGCCCGGGGCGTACGAGATGCCGCCCGTGGATCCGTCGAGCGCGCCGAGCAGGCCGTCGAGAGCGGTGTCCTTGCTGGTGGGCGTTCCGATGGAGAACTCGAGACTGCTCGGATCGTCGCACACGGCGCGCGCGGTGATCGGAGTGACGAGTTGCTGCTCGGTCTTCTGCACCTGATTGGTGTTCTCCGTGCGCGAGGTCGGTGCCACGCTCGCCTCGAGCGACGAGGTCTCCAGCGTGACCCGCTGGACGGCATCGGTCCTCGGCGAGACGGTGAGCGGCTGCGCCGGACCCTCGCCGGGGGAGAGGACGGTCACCTCGGCGTCGGGCACGGTGATCGACCGCGCGCCGTCGGACTTGCTGGCCGGCGTCGTGGCACACGGACCGTCGCCGGAGGCGTCGTTCGAAGACGAACACGCCGCGGCGCCGGACGCCAGAACGACCGCCGCGGCGGCCATGCCGACGGCGCGGCGGGCAGTGGTGGAACGCGGGGAAACCGGAGACGAGACAGTCACCCGAGCCAGAGTAGTGCGGGCCGCGGGCCGTCCCGACGAGGCGGGGTGCGACGCCGACGCGGCCGATGTGGAGAATTGAGGTCATGAACCAACCTGCGGCGCAGCGCGCCGGAGACCCGGCGCGCCGCCGCGGAGTCGGGCTGATCCCCGTTCTCATCGCGGTGGCGGTCGCCGCCTACCTGATCGACGTCCTCAGCAAGGTGCTGGTGGTTGCGAAGATGGAACCCGGTGAGACGGTGTCGGTGATCGGCGACTTCCTCACCTTTCACCTGGTCCGCAACAGCGGCGCGGCGTTCTCCATGGCCACCGGCTACACGTGGGTGCTGACCTTCGTCGCGCTGGCCGTCGTCGTGGTGATCGCGCGCTACGCCAAGCGGCTCGGTTCGCTGGGCTGGGTGATCGGCCTGGGCCTGGTGCTGGGCGGGGCGCTGGGCAATCTGACCGACCGGATGTTCCGCGATCCGGCGCCGCTGCGCGGCCATGTGGTCGACTTCATTCAGGTGGGGAGTTGGTGGCCCACCTTCAACATGGCCGATTCGGCGGTCGTCTGCGGTGCGGTTCTGTTGGTCGTGCTGACCCTGCTCGGTTACGACTACGACGGATCCCGCACCGGATGGGCGGCTCGGCACGGCAGTGAGAAGCACCCGGCGGAGTCGGGCGAGGACGAGGAGGACCACGATGCGTGACTCGCGGGCGATGCCGGTCCCCGACGGTCTCCACGGGATGCGCGTGGACGCGGGCGTGGCGCGCGTGCTCGGTCTCTCGCGCACGGTGGTCGCGACGCTCGCCGACGCCGGTGACATCACCGTCGACGGCGTCCCGGTGGGCAAGTCCCACAAGCTGGCGGCCGGATCGTGGCTCGACGTGCTTCTTCCCGAGCCGGAGCAGCCGCTCACGGTGGAGCCGACACCGGTCGAAGACCTCGAGGTGCTCTACCACGACTCCGACATCATCGTCGTCGACAAGCCCGCCGGCGTCGCGGCGCATCCGTCGCTCGGCTGGTCGGGGCCGACCGTCATCGGAGCGCTGGCGGCGGCCGGCTTCCGCATCTCCACCTCGGGTGCGCACGAGCGCCAGGGCATCGTGCACCGCCTCGACGCGGGCACCTCGGGGGTGATGGTGGTGGCCGCGTCCGAACGCGCGTACACGCTGATGAAGCGGGCGTTCAAGGAACGCACCGTCGAGAAGCGGTACCACGCGCTGGTGCAGGGGCACCTCGATCCGCCGTCCGGGACGATCGACGCGCCGATCGGTCGACATCCCGGGTCCGATTGGCGTTTCGCCGTCACCGCGGGCGGTCGTGAATCCGTGACGCATTACGACACCCTGGAGATGTTCGCGGCGGCGTCGTTGCTCGACGTTCATCTGGAGACCGGACGCACGCACCAGATCCGTGTGCACTTCTCGGCGATGCACCATCCGTGCTGCGGCGACCCGACCTACGGCGCCGATCCCCGGCTCGCGGGCCGGCTGGGGCTCGAACGGCAGTGGCTGCACGCCCGGATGCTGGCCTTCGCGCACCCCGCCGACGGTCGTCGCGTGGAGTTCACCTCGGAGTACCCGGCCGATCTGCAGCACGCCCTGGACGTTCTCCGGGAGCCGTGAGACGAGGAGGTGATCGGCCCTCGCGCGGGCCGCTCGTCTCATCCGTCACAGGTCCGCGTGCCACGGCGGAAGTGTCCGAGGTCTTCTCTACAGTGGAGTGGTCTCAAGTTGGTTCGATCGCCTCAAGGAGTCGCCGCGTGTCCGGGTCGTTCGTTCATCTTCACAATCACACCGAGTACTCGATGCTCGACGGTGCCGCGAAGATGTCCCCGTTGTTCGCCGAGGCCGAGCGCCTGGGCATGACGGCGATCGGGATGACCGACCACGGCAACATGTTCGGTGCGAGCGAGTTCTACAACACCGCGCGCAAGCACGGCATCAAGCCGATCATCGGCATCGAGGCGTACATCGCACCGGAGTCCCGTTTCAACACTAAGCGGATCCAGTGGGGCACGCGCGACCAGAAGTCCGACGACGTCTCCGGTTCGGGTGCGTACACGCATATGACGATGGTCGCCGAGAACGCCACCGGGCTGCGGAACCTCTTCAAACTGTCGTCGCTGGCGTCGATCGAGGGACAGCTCGGCAAGTGGGCGCGTATGGACGCCGAGATCATCGCCGAGCACGCCGAAGGGATCATCGCGACCACCGGCTGCCCGTCCGGTGAGGTGCAGACGCGGCTGCGGCTGGGCCACGAGGCCGAGGCGCTCGAGGCGGCGGGCAAGTGGCAGGAGATCTTCGGCAAGGAGAACTTCTACCTCGAGCTGATGGAGCACGGCCTCGAGATCGAGCAGCGCGTGCGGTCGGGGCTCCTCGACATCGGCCGCAAGCTCGGCATCAAGCCGCTGGTCACCAACGACTGTCACTACGTCACCCGCGATCACGCCAAGGCGCACGAGGCGCTGCTGTGCCTCCAGACGGGCAAGACGCTGTCGGACCCGACACGGTTCAAGTTCGACGGCGACGGCTACTACCTCAAGTCGGCGGAGGAGATGCGAGCGCTGTGGGACGACGTCGTCCCCGGCGGCTGCGATTCGACGCTCGAGATCGGCGAACGCGTGCAGTCGTACGAGGAGGTCTACGCGCACCACGACCGGATGCCGATCTTCCCGGTGCCGGACGGCTACACGCAGGAGACGTGGCTGGCGCGCGAAGTGATGGCCGGTCTGGACCGCCGGTTCGACGGCAATCCGCCCGCGGACTACATCTCGCGCGCCGAGTACGAACTGTCGGTCATCAACCAGATGGGTTTCCCGGCCTACTTCCTCGTCGTCGGCGACCTCATCCGGCACGCCCTGGAGGTCGGGATCCGCGTCGGGCCGGGACGAGGCAGCGCCGCGGGATCGCTGGTGGCCTACGCCCTCGGCATCACGAATATCGATCCCATTCCGCACGGTCTGCTGTTCGAGCGGTTCCTCAACCCCGAGCGTGTGTCGATGCCCGACATCGACATCGACTTCGACGACCGTCGCCGCGGTGAGATGATCACCTACGCCTCCCAGAAGTGGGGCCACGACAAAGTGGCTCAGGTCATCACCTTCGGCACGATCAAGACCAAGGCCGCGATCAAGGACTCGGCCCGCGTCCAATTCGGTCAGCCGGGCTTCGCGATCGCAGACCGGATCACCAAGGCGCTCCCGCCGCCGATCATGGCCAAGGACATCCCGGTCTGGGGCATCACCGATCCCGAGCACGAGCGGTACTCGGAGGCCACCGAGGTCCGCACGCTGATCGAGACCGATCCGGACGTCAAGCGGATCTACGACACCGCCCTCGGCCTGGAGGGGCTGGTCCGCAACGCGGGCGTGCACGCCTGCGCGGTGATCATGTCGAGCGAACCGCTCACCGACGCGATCCCGGTCTGGAAGCGTGCGCAGGACGGCGCCATCATCACCGGTTGGGACTATCCCTCGTGCGAGGCCATCGGTCTGCTCAAGATGGACTTCCTCGGGTTGCGCAACCTGACGGTCATCGGTGACGCGATCGAGAACATCAAGACCAACCGCGGCATCGACCTCGATCTCGACAAGCTGCCGCTCGAGGATCCGAAGACCTACGAGCTGCTGGCGCGGGGCGACACGCTCGGCGTCTTCCAGCTCGACGGCGCGGCCATGCGCGAACTGCTGAAGATGATGCAGCCCACCGGCTTCGAGGACATCGTCGCCGTGTTGGCGCTGTACCGCCCGGGACCGATGGGTGTGAACGCGCACACCGACTACGCCAAGCGGAAGAACGGTCTGCAGGACGTCAAGCCGATCCATCCCGAGTTGGAGGAGCCGCTCAAGGAGATCCTGGCGGAGACCTACGGCCTGATCGTCTACCAGGAGCAGATCATGCAGATCGCTCAGAAGGTGGCGGGCTACTCGCTCGGACAGGCCGACCTGCTCCGCCGCGCGATGGGAAAGAAGAAGAAGGAGATCCTCGACGAGGCCTACGACGGTTTCGCGGAGGGGATGAAGAACAACGGCTTCTCACAGGGTGCGATCACCGCGCTGTGGGACACGGTTCTGCCGTTCGCCGGCTACGCCTTCAACAAATCGCACGCCGCCGGCTACGGGCTGGTCTCGTTCTGGACCGCCTATCTCAAGGCCAACTACCCGGCCGAGTACATGGCGGGGCTGCTGACGTCGGTCGGCGACGACAAGGACAAGGCGGCGATCTACCTCGCGGACTGTCGCAAGATGGGCATCACGGTGCTGCCACCCGACGTCAACGAGTCGCGTGCCGACTTCGCCGCGGTGGGGGAGGACATCCGATTCGGTCTGGCCGCGATCCGCAACGTCGGGTCCGGAGTGGTCTCCTCGATCATCTCGGCGCGCGAGGAGAAGGGCACCTACACCAGCTTCTCGGACTACCTGGGCAAGATCGACGTGCAGGCGTGCAGCAAGAAGGTCACCGAGTCGCTGATCAAAGCCGGCGGTTTCGATTCGCTCGGTCACGACCGCAAGGGCCTGTTCCTCGTTCACTCCGAGGCGATCGACGCCGTGCTGTCGACCAAGAAGGCCGAAGCGGTCGGCCAGTTCGACCTCTTCGGCGGTGTCGGAGACGACGACGGCGGTGCCTCGGACGTGTTCGCGGTCAAGGTGCCGGAGGACGAGTGGGAGACCAAGCACAAGCTCGCTCTCGAACGAGACATGCTGGGCCTGTACGTGTCCGGTCACCCACTGGCAGGACTGGAGCACGCGATCGCGGCGCAGACCGACACCTCGATCACCGCGCTCCTCGAAGGGTCGGTGGCCGACGGCGCGCAGATCACCATCGGCGGCATCATCTCCTCGGTGACCCGACGGGTGAACAAGAAGGGCGAGCCGTGGGCGGCGGTCCAGCTCGAGGACATGGTGGGCGGCGTCGAGGTGTACTTCTTCCCGCGCGCGTACGTCGCGTACGGGATGGACCTGGTGCCCGACAACATCGTCCTGGTCAAGGCCCGTGTCAACAAGCGTGACGATTCGACGATGATCAGCGCCAACGACCTCGCGGTTCCGGACCTGTCAGCGGTCGGCACCACCAAGCCGCTGAATCTCACGCTGTCGGCCCGCGTCTGCACGCCCGACCGGGTCAGCGCGCTCAAACAGATCCTCGTGCGTCATCCGGGGACCTCCGACGTTCATGTGACGCTGGTCAGCGACCGGAAGCAGACGCAGTTGCGGTTGATGGACTCACTGCGCGTGGCGCCGTCGTCGGCCCTGATGGGGGATTTGAAGGCACTCCTGGGCCCGAGCTGTCTGACCTGAGCAGGGCAGGCACGAGACCGAGATTCGGTTCACCGAATCTCAACTCGTCGACTGAGCTACACTGTGGATATGACCACGCTGATCCGACAGGCACCTCAGCCCGCAACTGTGCATCGCGCCGTGCAGGTTCCGGTGTTCGGGGTGCCGTGGCCGCTGTACAAGCTGGCCGCTGTGGTCGCCGGCGTGGTCGTCGCCGCGCTCGTGTTCACCTTCACCGGCTCCGGGACGGCGTCGATGTGGGCCAGTGCAGTCGCGGTGATTACGGTGTGGTGGGGCGGCTATGTGCTGCTTCGTGAACGGTGGGACGATGGAGAGCGTGACTTCATCGCCGAACACCACTCCCGCCGCTGATTCGACCCTCACCCCGGCGAGTATTGAGGCTGCGGCACGTCGTCTGGACGGCGTCGTACGCCGGACACCGCTGGAGGACTGCCCCCGCCTGAGTGACGCCACCGGTGCGCGGGTGCACCTCAAGCGCGAGGATCTGCAGACCGTCCGCTCCTACAAGATCCGCGGCGCCTACAACGTCATGGCGCAGCTGAGCGCAGATGAACTGGCCGCAGGCGTCGTCGCGGCGAGCGCGGGCAATCACGCACAGGGCGTCGCGTTCGCGTGCGCCACCATGCAGGTCAAGGGCCGGATCTACGTACCGACGACCACTCCCAAGCAGAAGTGCGACCGGATTCTGTGGCATGGCCGAGGGTTCGTCGAGCTCATTCCGGTCGGTGAGACCTACGACGCCGCGGCGGCCGCGGCCCAGAGCGACGTGATCCGCACGGGCGCCACGTGGATCCATGCCTTCGACGACCCGCGCACGGCGGCCGGGCAGGGCACGATCGGCAAGGAGATCCTCGAGCAGCTCGGAGCCGATCCCGACGTCGTCGTGTTGCCGGTCGGCGGTGCGGGCTGCATGGCCGGAATCGTCACCTACCTGCGTGCGGCGTGCCCCGACGTCGCGATCGTCGGCGTGGAGCCGCACGGTGCCGTGTCGCTCGCGGCCGCGCTGGTCAACGGTGCACCGTACACGCTGCCGACCGTCGACTCCTTCGTCGACGGTGCGGCGGTGCAGCGCATCGGCGGCCTGGGGCACGGCGTGATGGCGGCCGCCGGGGCCCGGGTGGTGAACCACCCCGTGCTCGCCGACGTCACCTCGCACCCGCGGGTGCCGGTGATCGAAGCCTCGGAGATCGACCTCGCGCCGGGCAGCGTCACCATCACGAATGTGAGCGAGGGGGCGATCTGCTCGACGATGCTCGAGCTGTACCAGAACGAGGGGATCATCGCCGAGCCCGCGGGCGCGCTCGCGGCGACCGCGGTGCGCGAACTCGATCTTCCCGCCGGTGCCACCGTGGTCGCACTCGTCTCGGGCGGCAACAACGACGTCTCCCGCTACGGCGAGATCATCGAGCGGTCGTTGGTGCACCGCGGTCTCAAGCACTACTTCCTGGTGAACTTCCCGCAGGAGCCGGGCGCGCTGCGCCGCTTCCTCGACGACGTCCTCGGTCCCGACGACGACATCACTCTGTTCGAGTACGTCAAGCGGAACAACCGCGAGACCGGGGCGGCGTTGGTCGGCGTGGAACTCGGCGACCCGTCGGATCTGTCCGGGTTGCAGGACCGGATGAAGCGCTCCCGGCTGGACGTCGAACAGCTCGAGCCGGACACTCCGGCGTACCGCTACCTGACGTAGGCGGACCCAGCGCGACGGCGGTCGCTCCCGGCAACGGCGGGAGCGGCCGCCGTCGTCGTCTCGACCACCCGAGCACCCGGTTACCGGCGTCGTGGGAGGGTCACCTGCCTATTTCCTACATAGGTGAAGTTATGTGTGGCGCCTGGCACACTTTCCCGAAATCGCTGTGTATATTACGACCGAACACCCCCTCGGGGGTCGGGCCGGCGGGGGGGACGCGGCGACTGTCGACTCCCCACCGCACCCGCAGAGGCGAAGAGGGCGAAGGCAGGGGATTGAGCACAGACACGGTGGACGCGCACCCACGTGCTGCTGCGCGTCGTTGGTCCGACAGCGGCGCCCGCAAATGGTTCGACGAGCACATCAAGAAGTCCTTCGAGACCTTCGGCCGTCAGCTCGCGATGTTCGTCGAAGTGTTCAAGGTCCTCATCGAAGACATCGTCAAGAAGCGCTTCCCTTTCGGCGAGTTCATCCGGCAGTGCGCGTTCATGGCCTCCACGTCGGTCTTCCCGACGCTGCTCGTGGCGATCCCGATCGGCGTCATCGTCTCGATCCAGGTCTCGAACATCGCCGGCCAGATCGGCGCCACGTCGTTCTCCGGCGCCGCGACCGGCCTCGGCGTCATCCGGCAGGGCGCGCCGCTGGTGACTTCGCTGCTGCTGGCGGGTGCGGTCGGCTCGGCCATCGCTGCCGACCTCGGCTCGCGCACGATCCGCGAGGAGATCGACGCCATGCGGGTGATGGGAGTCAACCCGATCCAGCGTCTGATCTCGCCCCGGCTGCTCGCCACGATGGTGGTCTCGTTCCTGCTCTGCGGCTTCGTCTGCTTCGTCGGCTTCATCACCGGCTACCTGTTCAACGTCTACTTCCAGGGCGGGACGCCCGGCAGCTACACGGGGACGTTCGCTTCCTTCGCCGGCGTGCCCGATCTGTTGTTCGCCCTGGTGAAAGCCGTGATCTTCGGCGCCATCGTGGCGATCGTCGCCTGCGACCGCGGCCTCACCACCAGCGGCGGCCCGGCCGGTGTCGCGAACTCGGTGAATGCGGCGGTCGTCAACTCGGTGATCCTGCTGTTCACCGTCAACGTGGTGCTCACCCAGGTGTTCGCACTCGTCGTGCCGGCGAAGGTGGTGTGAGATGGCCGCGTCACGCTACGTACCGCCGCTGCTCAAACCGCTCGGCTGGCTGCGGAAGCTGTGGGAGGCGCCGCGCGACGGCATCGTCGCGATGGGGCACCTGATCACCTTCCTCGTGAAGTCGATCGGACTGGCGCCCATCACCTTCACGCACTACCGGAAAGAGGTCTGGCGACTGCTCTCCGACGTGGCGTGGGGCAACGGCGCGATCGTCGTCGGCGGCGGAACCGTCGGCGTCATGGTGATCCTCGGCGTGATGGGCGGCGCGACCGTCGGCATCGAGGGCTACACGGCGCTCAACCTGCTCGGCATGTCGCCGATCACCGGCGGACTCTCGGCGTTCGCGACCACCCGTGAGATCGCTCCGCTGCTGGCCGCGACGGCGTTCACCGCACAGTCGGGCTGCCGGTTCACGGCGCAGCTCGGGTCGATGCGGATCAGCGAGGAGATCGACGCGCTCGAATCGATCGCGATCCGGCCGCTGCCTTATCTGGTGACGACCCGGATGGCCGCGGCGGTCCTGTCGATCATCCCGCTGTACGCGATCTCGCTGGCCGCCAACTACATCGCCTGCCAGTTCATGTTCCAGATCCAGTCGGGACAGGGATCGGGCACCTACCTGCACTACTTCGACGAATTCATCCTGTCGCGCGATGTGGTCTTCTCGTTCCTCAAAGTCATAGTCTTCGTCCTGCTCACGACCTTCATCCAGTGCTACTACGGATACTTCGCGTCGGGCGGTCCGGAAGGCGTGGGCGTCGCGGCCGGGCATGCGATCCGGCTGTCGATCATCACGATCGTCTTCGCGAACCTGATCCTCACGCTGGTGTTCTGGGGCACCTCGGCCGGCATCAAGATATCGGGGTGACGGATGCGAATCGATACTGGTGGGCGCGATCCGTCGCTCAAGACGTACTTCCTGCGGGGGCTGGCGTTCCTCGCCGTGGCGGTGGTCGTGTTCGCACTGCTGCTGGCCCGGTACGAGGGCAAGTTCGACGACCGCACCGAGGTCACCGCGGAGCTGACCGACGTCGGCGACGGACTGGTTCCCGGCGCCGACGTCCGCTACAACGGCTTCATCGTGGGGTCGGTCGATTCGATCACCCTGGTCGGCAGCGGTGACAACCCGACGAAGGACGTCGCGTTGATCCTGAACCCGGACCAGGCGTCCGGCATCCCGGCGAACACCACCGCGCGCACCGTTCCGTCGAACCTCTTCGGCGTGAACTCTGTGGAGCTGATCGCGCCGGCGAATCCCGCCTCGGAGTCGATCAGCGGCGGCGACGTGGTGAAGGCCGACACCTCCGAGCCGACCATCCGGCTGCAGGACGCGCAGAACGAGCTCCGCTCGCTGCTGCGGAGTGTCCCGCCCGAAGATCTCGGCATGGTGCTCGGCACCATCGCCGACGCGCTGCAGGGCGGCGGCGCCACCTTCTCCACCTTCGTCGGTGTCCTCGACACCTACTGGAAGACCATCAACGCGCAGTTCCCGCCGGGCGCACCGTCCGGTTTCGAGAACTTCGACCGGGCGATCCGCGGTCTGGCGCAGTCGACCCCGCAACTGCTCGACGCGCTCGGCAAGTCGGTGGTTCCGGCGATGACGATCGCGCAGAACGCCGACCAGCTGACCGCACTGCTGTCGGCCGGCCAGGGGATGCTCGACCAAGTGCACACCCTCTTCGCCAAGAACGGCGACGGCGGCAAGCGGATCGTGCGTGATCTGAACACGATGCTCGGAGCGATCACACTGGAACCGAACTCACTGCCCGAGGCGCTGCAGCAGCTCTACGTCCTGGCGGGCAGGGTGCTCGGAGTCTTCACCGGCGTGAACGGCCACGTTCAGCTGAACCTCGGCGTCAGCTTCAGTGCGTTCGCGCAGTACACGCGCCAGAACTGCCCGGTGTACGACGGCGGCCCCTACGGGACGGCCCGTGGTCCGGGATGCGTCGGCCCCGGGACCGGCACGGGCCCGACCATGTCGGGACCGTTGACGGTGTACCCGCCGGGAATGAAGCGGGCCGCCGCCCAGAAGCCGGTCAGTGCTGTGACGACCGGAAAGGACGAGAAGACGCTCAAGGGCGCGCTCGGACGGAAGCCGACCTCGGCCGACAGCCTCATGCTCGGCCCGCTGGTCTCGGCCGTGACACCGCAGGAGGGAGGCCGGTGAGCGCCGCTAAATCGACCATCCGCAAGCCGCTGATCGGATTCACCCTGTTCGCGATCGTCGCGCTGGCGATGACGTATCTGATCTGGTCCACGCTCGAGCGCTCGGTGAGCGGGCCGACCAGCGGGTACACGACCACGTTCAACGACGCGTCCGGGCTCGCGGAGGGCGACGACGTCAGAATGGCGGGCGTGCGCGTCGGGCGCGTGGAGAGCATCGACCTCGACGACGGCAGGGCCCTCGTCAGGTTCGAGGTCCAGGACGATCAGAAGGTGTACGCGAACACCCGGGCCGCGATCCGTTACCAGAACCTGATCGGTCAGCGGTACCTGGCGCTGTCGCTGGACGGTCCGACACCCCAGGCTCAGCTGAGCGAGGGCTCGGCGCTGCGTCTGCCGGGCGAGGACTCGTTCGACGTCACCAAACTCCTCGCCGGATTCCAGCCGGTCTTCGACACGCTGACACCCGAACAGGTCAACACGCTGTCGGAGAGCCTGATCCAGGCCTTCCAGGGCGACGAGGTGTCACTCTCTCGCACGATCGCCGAGATCGGGCAGGTGGCGAGCGACATGGCCGACCGCGACCAGGTGCTCGGCGCGATCATCACGAACATGGGGGTGGTGATGCGCGAACTGGCCTCACAGGGCGACCAGGTGCAGACCCTGCTCGACAGCACCGGAAAGCTGATCGAGGGTCTCAACGGCAACTCTCAGCAGTTCGGCAAGGCGATCGATCAGCTCGGCCAGACCACCACCGGTTTCGCCCAGGTGTTCGCGCAGAACCGCGCGACCCTCAAGTCGGCCGGCACCGCCGCCGACGACGCCACCGGCAAACTGATCGCCAACGGCGCCAAGATGGACCGGCTCGCGGTCGAGCTGCCGATCTTCCTCGGACACTTCCCGAATGTGATGATGCAGGGCAACTACTTGAACATCTACGCGTGTGACCTCGACATCTCCATCGGCGACGTCCTGTTCCCGCCCGGCCTGATCAACAAGATCGGTGGCACCAACCACTCGGTGGTGTGCCGATGAAGAAGCGTCTCGCCCGGTCGTTCCACGGCAACCGTCGGCTGTGGTACGGGATCCTCGGTGTCGTCGTCATCGCGATCGTCCTGGTCGACGTGGTCGGGCTGAGTTCGGCCGGACTCGGTAAGCGGACTTACACCGCAGACTTCGAACAGGCGGGCGGAATCCGTCCCGGTGACAAAGTCCGCGTGGCGGGCATCGACGTCGGCGAAGTGTCGAAGACCGAACTGGCCGGAGACCACGTCGAGGTCGCCATGAAGGTCGACAGGGACGTCGAGGTCAAGGACGACGGCTCCGCCGAGATCAAGATGTCGACGCTGTTGGGGCAGCGGTACGTCGACATCGTGCTCGGGCAGAGCGACAAGGCGACGCCGAACGACCGGATCCAGCACACGTACGTGCCCTACGACCTTCAGCAGACCCTGGCCAAGGGCACTCCGGTGCTTGCGGGCATCGAACCGAATGACCTCACCAACAGCATCCGCACGCTGAGCACGCAGCTGGCGGGTGCGCCAGCGATCATGGGACCCACACTCGATGCGCTGACCCGGATGTCGAACGTGCTCAACAATCGGCACGATCAGATCAACCAGCTGCTCAAAGACACCGACGCGGTCACCAAGCAGGTCGTCGACAGTCAGTTCGCGCTGTCGATCATCGTCGGCCAGGGCGCCCAGCTGGCGAACAAGATAGTGGCTCGCGAACAACTCGTGACCCGGATGCTCGACGGCGTGGCCGCCCTCACCGATCAGGCGTCGGCGGTGGCCGCGGAGAACGGCGACCAGTTCGCCCCGGTGATGGCGAACCTCAATACGATCGCGAACGGACTCGAGAAGAACCGCGACAACCTGCGCAAGCTGCTTGACGTCCTGCCGGTCACCGCCCGGTTGACCACGAATCTCACCGGTGACGGGCCCTATGCGAACGGCTACCTGCCGTGGGGCCTGTTCCCCGACAACTGGCTCTGCGCGGCGCGGGTGGTGGACGGATGCTGAGGATGTCCCGGATCAAGAGCGCGATGGCCGCGGTGGCGCTGGTCGCGGTGACGGCGACGACCGTCAGCGGCTGCTCGCTGATGCCCGCCACCTGGACCGCGGCGCTGGGCCAGGCCAAGACCGTCACAGCCTATTTCGACGACGTGTCGGGAATCTTCACCGGCAACGACGTCGCGGTTCTCGGAATGCCGGTCGGTCGCATCACCTCCGTGGAGCCCCAGGGCACTCGGGTGAAGGTCACGATGACCGTCGACAACAGCGTCGACGTGCCCGCCGATGTGACGGCGGCGATCGTCAACACCTCGATCGTGACCACGCGGCACATCGAGCTGTCGCCCACCTACACCAAGGGACCCAAGCTCGGCGACGGCGACGTGATCCGCCACACCGAGGCGCCGGTGGAGATCGGCACGCTGTTCGATTCGATCGACAAGATCGTCAAGGCCATGTCGGGAGACCGGCCCGGCGAGGGGCCGATCGCCGACTTCGTCGACGTGACTTCGGGAATCGCCTCCGGCAACGGCGAGAAGCTGCGGCAGGCGCTCGACGCGCTCTCGAAGGCGGGCAAGCTCGGCGCGGACAACGGTGACGCATTGATGTCGATCATCAAGTCGCTGAGCACGCTCACCACCGCGCTCACCGACAACTATCCGAAGATGCAGCAGTTCTCGTCGTCGATGACGCAGGTCTCGGACATGCTGGGCGACCAGTCGGTCGGTCTCGTCGCGTCGCTGCACGACCTGAACAAGACCCTGCAGAACACCTCCGAGTTCCTCGCCGCCAACTCGGGTGCGATCAGCGGTGCGACCGGGCGGATGGCGTCGCTGGCGGCCAATCTGTCCGACTTCTCCCGCGAGGTGGTGGAGACGATCGATGTGGCGCCCCTGCTGTTCCAGAACCTCTCGAACTCGATCTCGGCCGAACAGGGTGCGTGGCGGACCTCGGTCTTCCTTGACAAGTCGCTGCTCGACAACCAGATGCTCAACAAGTTCTGCAATGCGATCAACCTGAACCAGAAGGGCTGCGACACCGGTCAGCTGAAGGACTTCGGCCCCGACCTGGGCATCTATTCCGGACTGTTGGAGCTGAGCAAGAAATGACCAGGATTCGCAAGGCCGGTCTCGCGGCGGTCTCACTCGTCACCACGGTCAGCCTCACCGCATGCGGCGCCGTCCCCGGCGTCACGGTGGAGCAGATCCCGCTGCCCGCCCCGGGCGGGATCAGCGACTCGATCACCGTCCACACCTCGTTCGAGAACGCACTCAACCTGCCGAACAAGGCCAAGGTCCGTCTCGGCGGCCTGGATGTGGGCGAGGTGGAGTCCATCGTCGCGAAGAACTACCGCGCCGAGGTCACGATGAAGGTGGCGAAGGACACCGAACTGCCGATCGGCACCGGAGCCGAACTGCGTCAGGCGACACCGCTCGGCGACGTCTTCGTCGCGCTGCAGCCGCCGGCGGACACCTCGAAGGGAATGGTGCGCGACGGCGGCACCCTGACCGGCCCCACTTCGGCGGCGGCGACGGTGGAGGACCTGCTCGTGAGCCTGACGGGGCTGGTCGACTCGGGTTCGGTGAGCTCCCTGCAGCGGATCTTCACCGAGCTCAGCACCGCCATCGGCGGCAATGCTCCCGAACTGCACGGCGCCATCGAGGGATTCACGACCGCGATCGACAAGTTCAACAAGAACTCGGCGGCGGTCGACCAATCGATGGCCGTCACAGCGCGGTGGTCGAAGGAACTGGCGAACGGCCGCAACCAGATCGCCGCCGCGATCAACAAGCTCCCCGCGGCGATCAACACGGTCAACGACCAACTCGGCATGATCCTGACGACCCTCGACAAGACGAACAAGGTGACCGCCGCGACCAACGATTTCCTGAACACCGAGCAGGCCGACTTCGGCGAGATGCTCGGCCACCTCAACACCACGCTGGTGGCGCTGGAGAATGCGGCGCCGATCTTCGGGCCGCTCGCCGACCGCATGGCCGAGCTGAACCCGAAGTGGGTCAAGTCGACGTCCGGAAGTGCGGCGGCGGTCTCGGCCAAGGTGTACTGGCTGACGCCGGGCGCCGGATTCGATTCGGCGTCGCGGTTGCCCGAAGGCGCGGACGTCACCAACGGCATGCACAGTCTGGAACAGACACTCGCCCGCATCATCGCTCGTCTCACCGGAACGAAGGGATGCTGCTCATGATGCGATGGCTGCGCAAACGCAAGATCATGATCGGCAACCTGGGGCTGGTCGTGGTGATGCTGGTGGGTCTGGCGTTCCTCGCCTTCAACAGTCTCAGTTGGCGTCCGTGGCAGAGCACGTATCAGGTCATGGTGCATTTCCCGGTCTCCGGCGGCCTGCAGGACACCAGCAAGGTGATGCTGCGCGGCGCCCAGATCGGCGAGGTCCGTTCCATTCAGGTCACACCCAAGAGCGTCGACGTGACTCTCGATCTGCGCGACGACTACAAGATCAACAAGGGAGCGACGTTCTCCGCACTCGGCCTGTCGGCAGCGGGCGAGCAGTACGTGAACATCACCCCGACCACCGACGACGGCCCGTACCTGCAGGACGGGGATGTGATCCAGGTGGGCCAGACGCACGTGACGGCGGCCTTCCCGGGGATGCTGCAGTCGACGCTCGACGTCATCAGCCAGATCGATGCGCCGAAACTCACCGCGACGCTCAAGGAACTCGAGATCGCACTCAACGACCGCGGGCCCAACCAGCTCAAGTCGGTCTTCAACTCCGGAGGCGTGATCTTCGCCGATCTGGCGAAGGTGCTGCCGGAGACCACCACCCTGATCAAGAACTCCGGAACGATCCTCAAGACCACGGCGCAGGTCCAGCCGGATCTCGGACGCCTCGCCGGCGGGCTCGACTCGCTCTTCGACGCGACGGTCGCGGCCGACAAGGAACTGCGGACGCTCCTGGGGAACGGACCGGGACAGTTCACGAGCCTCGCCGGATCGCTGGCGACGATCACCGATCCGCTCAGCGACGTTCTGACCCAGTTCCTCGACGTCGCGCGACAGGGTGCACTGCGCGCGCCGGCGCTGGCGACCCTGTTCCCCGCGATCCGGGACGGGTCCATTCAGGCACAGAAGATGTTCCACGACGGCGCCTGGTGGGCGCTGGCATCGGTGTATCCGCGGCCGTCGTGCAACTACCAGATCGCTCCGGTGCGTCCGACCAAGATCCTCGAACTCACCGTGCCGAAGAATCTGTACTGTGTGACCGAGGATCCGACCATGCAGGTCCGCGGGGCGGCGAACGCACCGCGACCGAAGGGCGACGACACGGCGGGTCCGCCTCCGGACTACGATCCGAACGCCCGCACGGTACCGCTCGACAAGTGATGAAGGATTTATGAGTTCAGACGACTCGAAAGACATCTCGGACGCCCGGCCCGACGACGCAGATGCCGACGACACCGCCGCTGCCATGGACGCCTCGGAGTCCGGCAATGCGGCCAAGCGCGCCGAGCGGAAGGCGGGCAGGGAGAAGGCCGACAGCGTCTCGGTGACGATCTCGATGCGCCGGGTGAAGCAGGCGATCGTCGGACTGCTCGTCGTCGCCGTGATCGCCGTGATCGCGGTCGGCGGATGGCAGTTGTACGAGAAGGACCAGAAACTCGCGGCGTTCGACGACAGCAAGGCCGCCGCGTCGAACTTCGTCGGCACGTACTTCCAGGCGATGAGCGGTCCCAATGCGGACGCCAAGTCGCTGCGCGACGCGGTGGGCCCGCTCAGCACCGGTGAGTTCAAGAAGCGACTGGACTCGGACGCGGTCGTCAGCACCGAGTTCATGAAGGAGAACAAGGTCGAGAACATCAAGACCACGGTGACCTCCTCGATGGTCGAGTCCTTCAGTGCCGATCAGGCGACGGTGGTCCTCGGTGTGGACGTGACGGGCACCAGCGCCATCAGCACCACCGGAGGCAAGAATGCGATCCTGCTCCAGCTGAACATGAAGAAGGTCGACGGCGACTGGCTGGTGAGCGCGATCGAGGCAGGTCCCGGAGTCACCGTCGGCTCTCAGCAGGCGCAGCAGCAGATCCCGACACCCGCCCCGACGCAGACGCCCGCGCCGGTCCCCGGCGGATAGCCACCCGGATAGCCGTCCCGCGGCGGCTCAATCCGCCGGTTCGAGGACGGCCAGCGGACCGTCGCCCAGGAGGACGTCCGCACCGACGGTTCCGGTGAACACCGCGCCGGTGACGGCATCGCGCCAGGTTCCGGCGGGCAGTTCCACCTGGGCGGCAGCTCTGGTCTCGGCGCCGGTGAACATCAGGGCCAGCCGAACCGCGTCGACGACCACCTGCGGTTCGCCGTCGCGGCCGCGCGCGAAGCTGACGATGTGCGAGGCGCAGACCCCGCGCGCGGGGACGTCGATGAAGTCGCCGCCCGGGGCGAAGGCACCCGGATGCCTGCGCCGGACCGCCAGAGCGGTCCGCACGGCCTGGAGCTTCGGATGGTCGAGGCGCTGACCGTAATCGACAGGCCGCCGGTTGTCGGGGTCGGTCAGCGAATGGTCCCACCACTCGGTGCCCTGGTACACGTCGCCGACACCGGGCAGCAGGAGCGACAGGGCCTTGCGCGAGATCGACTCGGCGCGGCCGGCGTCGGCGATGAGTGCGACGAACGCGGCGATCAGCTCCGCCGCGAATCCGTGCTGCAGACTCGTCAGCCACTGCTGAACGGCCGACTCGGCAGCGTCGTCCACGTCGGTCCACGACGACACGATGCCGTTCTCCCGCATGGACTTGCGCGCGAACTCCGCGAGTCGACGGGCCAGGTCGGCGTCCGGCCGGCCCTCGTCGGGCCACACGCCGACCACGTTCTGTAGGAGGAAGTAGCACATCACCGGGTCCGGCGGCGGTGCGATCCGCTGCAGCTCGTCGACCAGGATCCGCCACCGTTGGGGCGTCTGTGCGATCACCGCGATCCGGGCGCGGACGTCCTCGCTGCGTTTGGTGTCGTGCGTCGACAGTGCCGTCAGCGCCCGCGGCCAGCGGGCCGCGCGCTCGGTCATCCGCGCATGGAAGTCGTTGCGGTTCACGGCCGGGACCCGCGGATTGCATCCGAGTTCCTGCGTGGAGACCAGCCGTGCGGTGCGGTGGAACCCGATGTCCTCGGTGGCCTTGCCGTAGACGGCGACCGCGGCTTCGCCGAGTCGGGCGACCGCTTCCGGAGCGTAGTCCGGGTCGTGGAAGGCGTCACGGAGGACGTCGAACCCCGGTGACAGGATCGGATTGGCGTTCCGCAGCCGTTCGATGTCGGCCAACACCGTGCTTCGCAGCGAGGGGTAGTCGGGACGGGCGACCGACGCGGAGCAGATCATCAGGGCGGCGGCCTGCTGCACGAGGTGGGCGCGAACGTGCGGCGCACGCCGGCAGAGCAGATCGCCGACGCGCTGGAGTCGGTCGGGGAACAGGTCCACGAGCACGGTCTGGCGAAGTGCGCGCGCCAGAGCGCCGAGTTCGTCGCCGCCGCCCGGGACGCCGGAGACGGATTTGAAGGTCTCGTCGAGTTCCACCATCCCCGTCGGTGCGGTGAAGCGGGCTTCGATCAGCCGGAGCTGGTCGTATCCGGTGGTGCCGTCGACGGGGAGGGCGGGGTCGAGCCGCTCGCCGATCGCGAGCCCCTTCTCGATGTAGAGGAGCCGATGGTCGCCGAGATCGGCGCGCAGCCGCCGGAGGTAACCGGCGGGATCGCGCAACCCGTCCACGTGGTCGACGCGGACGCCGTCCACCAAGTCGTCGGCGATCAGTTCCCGGAGCCACGAGTGCGTCGCCTCGTAGACTTCCGGAACCTCCTGCCGCAGTGCGGCGAGCCCGTTGACGGCCAGGAACCGGCGGTAGCCGATGCGGCGGCTGTCGTGCCGGACGAGGCGGTACCGCTGGCGGGCGTGCACCGCGTGCGGGTCGTCGCCGGGTGATGCGGTCCCCGGGGCGGTGGGGACGGCGAGCGTGCCGAGGAGCAGCCGTCCGCGCTCGTCGAGTCGCAGATCGGCGAGGTCCTCGTCGCGGCCGAGGTAGGGCAGGTTGACGATCCCGCCTGCGGCCTCGGTGTCGAGATCGAAGTACTCGGCGTACCGGGAGTCGAGGCCGTTCACCAGCACGTCCGACCACCAGGGATTGTGATCGGGGTCCGCGATTCCGACGTGGTTGGGGACGATGTCGAGGATGACGCCGAGTCCGAGGGCCCGGGCGTGCTCGCGAAGCAGCCGGTAGCCGTCGGGCCCGCCGAGAACACCGGAGATCCGCCCTGGCGGGCACCAGTCGTAGCCGTGCCGCGATCCGGGCATCGCCTCCAGGACGGGGGAGAGGTAGAGGTGACTGACACCGAGTTCGCACAGATGAGGCAGGATCCCGGCCACCTCGGCGAACGTGAAGTCAGGCGTGAGCTGGATGCGATAGGTGGCCACCGGGTCGGCGGGGGTGCCGGCCATACCTGTCCTCCGATCGCCTGCACTGGCCCCGGAGGTGAGGCGTCAGTGGATCTCCGGGCCGGTCCACGGCAGTGCCGCGGAGAGCTGACGCGACAGTTCCCGGGTGAGGCTCCGGACGTAGGTCGCGCTCAAGTGGTGATAGTCCTTGTACACGATGATGTTACCGACCACGGCGGGGCAGAAGTCGGCGGTGCAGAGCCCGTCGGAGAGGTCGAGACGATGGAACAGCGGGTTGCGCGCGGCGTAGTCGGTCGCCGGATCGATCGGATGCAGTGCGCTGGTCCGCACCGTGCCGCACGAGCGCGCGGTGCCGCCTGCGGCGAGGCACTCGGGGGTGTTGATCGGCCCGCGGTCGTTGTGCGGCCACGGATCGTCGCGGATTCCGACGACGGGGATCCCGGCGCCGGTCAGTTCGTCGAAGATCCCGATGTACCCCTGCGGGACGTGATCGGCGGCGCCCGACGGGTCCGGCCGCGTCGAGTTCGTGAACACCGCGTCGGGGCGAGTCCGTTCGAGGTCGGCCATCACGTTGAGAATCCAGGTGCGGCACTCGGGATACGGCGTGCCCTCCAGCTTCGTCGGGTTCTCGTCGGACGTCAGCGGGCAGCCCATTTTGAGATAGGTGAGGACCTTGAATCCGTTGGCCTTGCCGATCGCGTCGAGGGCACCGATCCACATCTCGGCGTGCGAGCCGCCGGCGAGGGCGAGGGTCCTGGTGCCGTGCGGGTCGCCGTAGACGCCGATCGCGGGCTCGGTCGCGGCGAAGTCGCTCATGAATCCGTCCGGGCCGGTCTGCGGAAGGTCGTCGGCCACCGCGAGCGGCGTCGGCTGCGGGTCGAGTGCTGGAACGGGCGCGTTCTCGAGCAGGGCGCGGGCACCCGGATACAGGGCGGGGTCGAGGTTCGCGGTGTCGACGGTGACCGTCGCCATGTGACGGTCCCACGCCCGAATGGCTCCGGCAGTCCCGGCGGACATCGCGACCAGCATGACGGTCAGGATCGCGGCGTAGGTGATCCGCGGGTGCGCCGGCCACCGGATGTGCGCCATCGACGAGCGGCCGCCGCCGCGCAGCGGATCCTCCACGTACCGTTTCATCAGCCACGCTAGTCCCAGGGAGACGGCGAGGATGCCCGCGCCTTCGAGGACGTTCGCGTGCTGCGTTCCGCGCCAGGTGAGATAGAAGATCAGCAGCGGCCAGTGGATCAGATACAGCGAGTACGACAGTCCGCCGAGCCACACGGCGGGCCGGCTCGCGAGCATCCGGTTCGCGGCCGGCGCCGGGCGGTCGGAGGCCTGACCGGCCCAGATGACGAGGAGCGTGGCCCCCACCGGAACCCAGGCGAGCGCTCCCGGGTATTCGGCGACACCGTCGATCCACCAACCGCAGGTGGCGATCAACACCAGCGCTGCGACGGTGACCGCGCTGCGGATGCGGTCGGCGATGGGCCACCGCGGCATCCAGATCGCCAGGAGCCCGCCCACCAGCGGCTCCCACAGGCGCGAGCGCGTGTCGTAGTAGTTGAAGGGCTGATCGACGTGCAGCCGGTGCTGCGCCCAGACGAACGAGGCGACGGCGACGGCGGCGACGACGACCGCGAAGACACCGCGGATGACGCCTGCGCGGGTCAGCATCTCGTAGCGGCGGCCCGCCACCTTGATCAGTCCGGCGATGGCGAGCAGGACGATCAGGGCGCCGACGAAGAACTGGCCCTGCATGGACATGGACCAGAGGTGCTGCAGCGGGCTGTTCGCTGAGCTCGCGGCGAGGTAGTCCTGAGAGTTCTTCGCGAGGTAGTAGTTCTGGTAGTAGAGCGCGCTCGCGAAGGTCTCACGGCCGATGTTGAGCCAGCGGGTCTGTGCGATCACCAGGACTGTCAGGATCACGACCCCGATGAGCACCGTGTACAGCGCGGGCAGGAGTCGTTTGAGCAGACGCTGGAACCGCGGCCAGGGGTTGATCGTCTCCGCGAGCCCGAAGCTGACCGACTGGCTGTGAATGGTGTGCCGCAGGAGCGAGCCGATGAAGAAGTAGCCCGAGAGAGTGAGGAACACGTCGACGCCGCCGGAGACCCGGCCGAACCAGACGTGGAAGCATGCGACCAGGGCGATGGCGATGCCGCGGAGACCGTCGAGGTCTGAACGATAGGCGGGCACCGTCGGGGCCGTTGCCGTGGCAGGGCGATCGGTGGACGCGGGCACTGTCGTTGGTTTCTCTCTCCGGGCACGGGCCTCCCGGGCGGGTGGCCGCCTCAGTAATCTACGTGCCCGCCTGCGCCGGACGAAATCTCGGCCTGCGGCGGGTGCGGTGCGCGGGTCAGTGCGTCTGTGCGGCGCTGCGGGCCCGGGCGCCGTCGAGGATCACCTCGAGCGCGTCGTCGAACTCCGCGTCGAAGACCCGGCCGGACGGTCCGGTGACGCCGAGCCGCTCCATCTGTGTCCGGGTCTGCTCCTCGATCGTCAGACCGATGGTCAGCTGGCAGATGGCCGTCGCCAGACCCGACTGGGCCTGGCGGTCGAGGCCGCCGCGGGCGGCGATGTCGGCGATCACCGTCTCGATGCCGCGGTCGGCCAGTCCCGACGCCCAAGCCGAGGAGACCACCTCGGCGCTGTCCGGGACGGCGAGCAGCGCCTGGCGCATGTCCGTCGCCAACCGGTGCAGATCGGCGAGCCAGTCGATGTCCTCGGACGCCCCGGGAACGGTCGAGAGGATGTCTTCGGCGAGCGCGGCGAGCATCGACTGCTTGTTCGGGAAGTGCCAGTACAGCGCGTTCGGCCGGACGCCGAGATCTGATGCCAGCCGCCGCATCGTGAGATCGGCGAGGCTGTGCTCGGCGAGGATGGCCCGCGCCGCAGCGAGAATGTCCGATCTCGTGTTGCTCACACCGCCACCCTATCCTGACCTGCCCTGTACGTCGTACAGGCGTCTCCTGTACATCGTTCAGGACGTCCTGTACGGTGTCCAGGAATCGAGGAATCCGTGTGGGATGTGCAACGAACAGGAGGCCGGTATGGACCAGACCACCATCGCGCAGATCGATGCGAAGCACGTCTGGCACCCGTACGGCGGCTTCCCGTCCAGTACGCGGCCGCTGGTGGTGCGGGACTGCGCGGGCGTGCACATCCGGCTCGCCGACGGCACCGAACTGATCGACGGGATGAGCTCGTGGTGGTCGGCCGTTCACGGCTACCGTCACCCGCGACTCGACGCGGCGCTCGCCGAACAGGCCGGTCGTATGTCGCACGTGATGTTCGGCGGGCTCACACATGAGCCCGCGGCGAGACTGGCGCAGACGCTGGTGGGCCTGACTCCCGATCCGCTCCAGAAGGTCTTCTTCGCCGACTCCGGTTCGGTGTCGGTGGAGGTCGCGGTGAAGATGGCGGTGCAGTACTGGCGCAGTCGCGGGCGCAGCGAGAAGCACCGCCTGCTGACTTGGCGGGGCGGCTACCACGGCGACACCTTCGCGCCCATGAGCGTCTGCGATCCCGAGGGCGGCATGCACTCGATGTGGCGCGGAGTGATCGCCGAGCAGGTCTTCGTCCCCGCGCCCCCGGACGCGCGTGCGGGTGCGTCCGCCGACGAGGCCTACCTGACCATGTTCGACGCGCAACTCGAACTGCATCGCGATCGACTGGCCGCAGTGATCGTCGAACCGGTGGTCCAAGGTGCCGGCGGGATGCGGTTCCACTCGCCCTCGCTGATCGCGGGGCTGCGGCGACTGTGCGATCGCCACGACATCCTGCTGATCTGCGACGAGATCGCCACCGGCTTCGGCCGGACCGGAACACTCTTCGCGGTCGACGCCGCGGGCGTCAGCCCCGACATCATGTGCGTGGGGAAGGCGCTGACCGGCGGCTACCTGACGCTGGCTGCCACCCTCACCACCGATGAGATCGCCGCGACCATCAGCCGCGGCGAGGCGGGAGGTCTGGCGCACGGACCCACCTTCATGGCCAATCCGCTGGCTTGCGCGGTCGCCTGTGCGTCCCTGGAGGTGCTCGCCGAATCGGACTGGCGGACGCGGGTTCCGGAGATAGGCCGCCGGCTCAGCGCGGGACTGGCGTCGTTGACCGAGGCGGCAGGCGTCGCCGACGTACGCACACTGGGGGCGATCGCGGTGATCGAACTCGATCGCGAGGTCGACGTCGCTGCGGCCACCGACGCGGCGATCGCGTGCGGAGTGTGGGTGCGGCCGTTCCGAAACCTGATCTATGCCATGCCGCCGTACATCATCACCGATGCACAGATCGACGCGCTGACAGCAGGCATGACCGCGGCGGCGAAGGCGTCGGTGGAGGCGGTCGCACACGAGGACGAGGAGTTGGCATCATGAGCGCACCGTGGCTGGCGGACATCGCCGCGCGGACTCTGAACGCGGGACTGCACCGGGAACCCGTGGTGCGCCAGGCCGGAGCGACCGAGATCAACCTCGCGTCCAACGATTACCTCGGGCTGTCGAGCCATCCGGACGTGATCGCCGGGGCGCACGCCGCACTCGACCGGTGGGGTGCGGGCTCCACCGCCTCCCGTCTGGTCGCGGGGACAACGCAGGCGCACATCGACTTCGAGAACGACCTCGCTGAGTTCCTGGGTTTCGAAGCCGCCCTGGCCTTCTCGTCCGGGTATCTGGCCAATGTCGGCGCGATCACCGCGCTCGTGGGCAGGGGCGATCTCATCGTGAGCGACACCGGAGCGCACGCCTCGCTGATCGACGGATGCCGGCTGTCGCGGGCGCGCGTGGAAGTGGTTCCGCGCGGCGACGCCGACGCTGTGGAGCGGGTGCTGGCCGCACGGTCGGAGGAACGCGCGCTGGTCGTGACCGATTCGATCTACAGCATCGACGGCCGGATCGCTCCGCTCCGCGAGTACTACGATGCGGCGACTCGGCACGGCGCGATCATGCTCGCCGACGAGGCGCACGCCCTCGGCGTGCGCGGCCCCGGCGGGCGGGGAGTGGCGGCCGAACAGGGACTGTCCGGCGCTCCCGGTCTGGTGATCACGACGGTCGGGTCGAAGTCGCTCGGTGCACAGGGCGGCATCGTCCTCGGCACGCATCTGCTCCGCGAGCATCTCATCGACCATGCCCGGACCTTCATCTTCGACACCGGTCTCAACCCGGCCGCCGTCGGGGCGGCACATGCGGCGCTGCGCATTCTGCGCGGCGATCCGCAGATGCCCGATCGGCTCCGCGCCGGAGTGCGCCGCCTCGCCGCCGCCTGCGGTGGCGAGATCCCCGACGCCGCAGTGGTGTCGCTGATCGTGGGCGACCCGGTGGCCGCGGTCGACGCCGCCTCGCTGTGCCGGGAGCAGGGCGTCTTCGTCGGATGCTTTCGACCGCCGTCGGTGCCCGAGGGCACTTCGCGGTTGCGCCTGACCGTCCGCGCCGACCTCGATGACGCCGACCTCGACTACGTGGCCTCGGTCGTGACCGGCGCGCTGCGCCGGGTGGTGGAGGCCGCATGACCGCGCGGATCATGGTCGTCACCGGCACGTCGACGGATGTCGGCAAGACGGTCGCGGTCGCCGCGCTGGCGGCCGCCGCCCAGGCCGCCGGACTCCGCGTCGGCGTGTGCAAGGCCGCGCAGACGGGGGTCGCGCCCGGCGAACCGGGCGACCTCGACGAGGTGCGCCGCCTCGCCGGAGAGATCCCGGTGCGCGAGCCGGCACGGTATCCCGAGCCGCTGGCCCCCGAGACCGCCGCTGCGCGGGCCGGGATGGAGCCGGTGACACTCGATGCGATCGCCTCGGCGACCGAGGAACTCGCCGCCGTCACCGATCTGGTGCTGGTGGAAGGTGCGGGCGGCGTGCTGGTGCGGCTCGGGCCGGACTTGACCGTGCTCGACGTCGCCCGGCGACTCGGCGCGGAGATGCTGGTGGTCGCGGACCCGGGGCTCGGAACGCTCAACCACACCGAACTCACCGCGCGGGCGATCGCCGCAGCCGGGGTGACACTGCGCGGTCTGGTGATCGGTTCCTGGCCGGACGAACCGGATCTCGCGATGCGGTGCAACCTCGCCGATCTTCCACGGCTGACGGGAGCGCCGATCGTCGCGACCGTCCCCGCAGGGGTCGGGCGGTCGCCGGCCGACGACTTCCGCGTCGCCGCACCGACGTGGGTCGACGCCTCGCTGTTCCGCGTGGACGCGACCTGTTCATGACGCCGAGAACGTGCCGCACAGCGCCGGCCGAGGGAGATACGCCCTCACCCGGTGCGTCACCGGCACGTTCCTAGAACTTCACACCCATTCACGAAGGAGATCTCCCCATGACCACGACCGCCGACACCTCAGCCCCGGCAGCCGCGGACACCGCCGACATCCTCGCCGTCGCGCGCGAGCAGGTCCTGGAGCGCGGCGAGGGACTGAGTCAGGACCAGGTCCTGCGCGTCCTGCAGCTCGACGACGACCGCCTCACCGAACTGTTGCAGCTCGCACACGATGTGCGGCTGCGGTGGTGCGGTCCCGAGGTGGAAGTGGAGGGCATCATCTCGCTCAAGACCGGCGGCTGCCCGGAGGACTGCCACTTCTGCAGTCAGTCGGGACTGTTCGCCTCTCCGGTCCGCAGCGCCTGGATCGACATCCCGTCGCTCGTGGAGGCGGCCAAGCAGACGGCCAAGACCGGAGCGACGGAGTTCTGCATCGTCGCCGCCGTGCGTGGACCGGACAAGCGACTGATGACTCAGGTCGCCGCGGGCATCGAGGCCATCCGCAACGAGGTCGACATCCAGATCGCCTGCAGCCTGGGCATGCTCACGCAGGAGCAGGTCGACGAGCTCGCAGCGATGGGTGTCCACCGTTACAACCACAATCTGGAGACCGCGCGCAGCCACTTCCCGAAGGTCGTCACCACGCACACGTGGGAAGAGCGCTGGGGCACCCTGAGGATGGTGCGTGAGGCGGGCATGGAGGTCTGCTGCGGCGGCATCCTCGGCATGGGGGAGACACTCGAGCAGCGCGCGGAGTTCGCCGCCGATCTCGCGGCGCTCGAGCCCGACGAGGTGCCGCTGAACTTCCTGAACCCGCGCCCGGGCACGCCCTTCGGCGACCTGGAGGTACTGCCGGCCTCGGAGGCGCTGAAGTCGGTGGCCGCGTTCCGGCTCGCGCTGCCCCGCACCATCCTGCGGTTCGCGGGCGGCCGCGAGATCACCCTCGGCGATCTCGGAGCCAAGCAGGGCATCCTCGGCGGCATCAACGCCGTCATCGTGGGTAACTACCTGACCACTCTCGGCCGGCCCGCGGAGGACGATCTCGATCTGCTCGACGACCTGAGCATGCCCATCAAAGCCCTCAATGACACGCTGTGACTCGCGCCGGTAGCCTCGAAGGTCGTGGCCCGTCCGCCGCGGCCATCAGATTCCAGGAGGCGTCGACCATGACGAGCGTGATCCCCGGTCCGCTGCAGCAGCCGCTGCGCTTCGGCGTGTACACCGGTATCGAGCTCGAACTGCAGGCCGCGGACGAGGTCCCCACAGCGGCGCGACTCGGCCTGGAGCCGCCGCGCTTCTGCGGCCAGTGCGGCCGCCGGATGGTGGTGCAGGTGCGGCCGGACGGTTGGGATGCACGGTGCTCCAGGCACGGAACGGTCGACTCCTCGGAGATGGGACAGCGATGAACGCGCGCCGGGTGGTCGCGGTCGTACTCGCGCTGTTCGCCGCGGCGGTGGCGGTCGGAGGACTGTGGGTGCTGTTGGCACCCGCCCCCGACGTCGTCGTCGAGCACGGCGGGCAGATGCGTTTCGCGACCGAGGCCGACCCGGCGAAGCTCTTCGACGGGGTGGCGATCTTCTCCTTCCTCTGCCTCGGACTGGGTGTGCTGATCGGACTCGCCACCTGGTTCGGGCTGCGCACGTCGAGGGGTATCGGCGGATTCGCGTTCGTGGTGCTGATGTCCATCGCCACGTCGGCGCTCGCGCTGAACCTGGCCGACCGTTTCGGCCGGATGTCGCACGGCGAGATCGAGCGGTCCGTACCGGGTTCCTACTCCGGGACGGTGAACCTCTGGCTCGACGGCGATGTCGGTCCGGCCTGGGTGCTGCTGCTGTGTGCGCCGACGGCCGGCGCGCTGGTCTATCTCGTATGCGTCCTCTCGAGCGCGCACGCCGATCTCGGCGTGGGCGACCTGCCTGCAGACGAGTTCGGTGAGATGCGTGAGCCCTTGCCGATCGGTGCGGTCGGATTATCCGACGGCGGCGAGGTCGTGCCGCCCTCGCAACCGGGAGACCCGAGCGGACGCTGAGGCGAGACGTGGGGAAGTGCGGTCCGTCACATGGGTGGGCGCAGCGCGGCGAATTCGTCGGTCACCCTGATCCGAGCGTCCGCGAACTCATACAGCGCGGGCGGACGGCCACCCGTCCGGCCGGTGTGGCCGACGGTTCCCGTCGCCACGACCACTCCGCGGCGTGAGAGGACCCGCAGCAGATTCGTCGAGTCGACCGGGTAGCCCAGCGCCGCTCCATAGATCTCGGAGAGTTCGGACATCGGGAACTGGCTCGGCGCCAGAGCGAACGCGATGTTGGTGTACGAGAGCTTGCCCGCCAGACGATGCCGTGCGAGGTCGATGACGTCGCGGTGGTCGTAGGCCAGTTCCGGCAACTCGTCGACGGCGAACCATGCGGCATCGGCGACGGTCTCGGCGGGGATATCGCTCGGCACCAGCGCCAGGAAAGTCGATGCGACGGTTCGCTGTTCGGGCACGCGGTCCGGGTCGGAGAACACCGACAGCTGTTCGAGGTGGGCCACCCGAGTGAGCCCGGCGCGGGCACCGAGCCATCTCAGCGCGGCCGCCCCCAGCGTCTCGCGCTCAACGATCGGTCCGCCGGGCAACGCCCATCCGGCCTGCTCGCACCGATGCAGCAGCACATGCAGCGCCGGGACGTCGACGTCGGTTTCGCGCACCTGGAAGACAGCGGTGAGCACCTCGACGCGCACGGTGGTTTCGGCCATGCGATCCAGATTAGGAGACGGTCGCCGCCGAACGCTGTCACGACCGGGCGGGAATGCGTCGTCGATCACAGGTGTTACGATGACGAGGTGTTTTCGATCTATGGTCGAAAACCTCTGGCGCACAGCCCGCGCTCGAGACCACGCGATGGGAGAGCAGTCGTCATGACTACTGGAACCGTGATCACCCGGACCGAGACCGAACTCGGCATGCCCGACCCCCGCCACGGTATTCCGCCCGCCTACGGCGGCGTGGAGCCGACGGCCGAGTGGGCCGAGGAGATCAAGCGGCTGGCGAAGGCGCGCAACGCCTCGATCCTGGCTCACAATTACCAGCTGCCCGAGATTCAGGACATCGCCGACCATGTCGGCGATTCGCTCGCACTGTCGAGGATCGCCGCGGAGACCGATGCGGACGAGATCATCTTCTGCGGTGTGCACTTCATGGCCGAGACCGCCAAGATCCTGAGTCCCGAGAAGCGGGTACTGATCCCGGACGAGCGAGCGGGCTGCTCGCTCGCCGATTCGATCACCGCGGACGACCTGCGTGCTTGGAAGGCTGAGTTCCCGGACGCGGTCGTCGTCTCGTACGTCAACACCACCGCTGAGGTGAAGGGACTGACGGACATCTGCTGCACCTCGTCGAACGCGGTGGACGTGGTCGCGTCGATCGATCCGGACAAGGACGTGCTGTTCCTGCCGGACCAGTTCCTCGGTGCCCACGTGAAGCGTGAGACGGGGCGCGACAACATTCACATCTGGGCGGGCGAGTGCCACGTGCACGCCGGCATCAACGGCGATGAACTCACCGAACAGACCGAGAGTCACCCCGGCGCCGACCTGTTCATTCATCCCGAGTGCGGGTGCGCCACGTCGGCGCTCTATCTGTCGGGCGAGGGCATCGTGCCGCAGGAGCGCGTCAAGATCCTCTCCACCGGCGGCATGATCGACGCCGCGCGAGCCACTCACGCCAAGCAGGTGCTGGTGGCGACCGAGGTCGGCATGCTGCACCAGCTGCGTCGTGCGGCGCCGGAGATCGACTTCCAGCCGGTCAACGATCGTGCAGCCTGCCCGTACATGAAGATGATCACCCCGGCGGCGCTGCTGCGATGCCTCACCGAGGGCAAGGACGAAGTCCACGTCGCTCCGGATGTGGCCGCCCGTGCACGGCGCTCGGTGGAGAGGATGATCGCGATCGGCAATCCCGGTAGCGGAGAATAGGCGGAGTGAACTCCTTCATCGGTCAGCAACAGGCAACCGGCGATCTGGATCTCGTCGTCGACGAGGAACTCATCGCTCTGATCCGCACGGCACTCCTGGAGGATCTTCGATACGGTCCCGACATCACCACGCTGGCGACCGTGCCACCGGAGACGGTCGCGGACGCGAAGATCGTCTCCCGCCAGCCCGGCGTGCTCGCCGGCCTGCCGGTGGTCCGGGCCGTGTTCGACGAGGTGATCGGGAGCGATAACTACGTAGTCACCGAGCAACTCGACGATGGCTCGCGCGTCGAACCCGGGTCGGTCGCTCTCGCGCTGCGTGCCCCGGCGACCTCGTTGCTGACCGCGGAGCGTACCGCCCTCAACCTGCTGTGCCATCTGTCCGGCATCGCCACGGCGACGGCTGCGTGGGTCGACGCCGTGGACGGCACGCGTGCACAGATCCGGGATTCGCGGAAGACGCTGCCCGGTATGCGCGCGCTGCAGAAGTATGCGGTCCGGGCGGGCGGCGGAGTGAACCATCGGATGGGTCTCGGTGATGCCGCGCTCATCAAAGACAATCACGTGGTCGCCGCGGGCGGTGTCGCGCAGGCGCTCGAAGCGGTCCGCGCTGCGGCGCCGGATGTCCCGGTGGAGGTGGAGGTCGATTCGCTGGAGCAGCTCGACGAGGTCCTCGAGCTCGCGCCCCAGCTGGTTCTGCTCGACAACTTCGAGCCGTGGCAGACGCAGATGGCGGTGCAGCGCCGAGACACGCGGTCGCCCGAGACGAAGCTCGAATCATCAGGCGGACTGGCATTGGACTCGGCGATGGACTACGCGAGAACCGGTGTGGACTACCTCGCCGTCGGGGCATTGACCCACTCGGTCACGGTCCTCGACTTCGGCTTGGATATGTGAACGACGGTGTTCGCGCACTCCTGTGCCCGGCCGGTGTGTCCGGTCAGGCGGCCAGGAGGGTGTCGAGGTAGTTCTCGATGCGAGATTCGCTGGGTTCGGGCGGTGGCTGGGGTTGGTGGTCCGGTAACAGTTCGGCGTGGTGGATCTGGTTGATCCGCCACCCGGGCGGTCTTGTCCCGCCGCGGCTGGTGTTGGGGGTGGGTCGCCAGGCGACTCTGCCGGCGTGGGGTCCGTCGATCAGGATCGTGGTCTGCCATTGGCCGGGGCGGGGGCCGACGGAGCGGTTGTGGCGCCCGCATGCGGCGCCGAGGTGGTCGATGTCGGTGGGTCCGCCGTCGGCCCAGTCCGGGAAATGATGGGCCTGCGTCCGGGAGAACGGGGCGTCGCAGCCGGGGGCGGTGCAGCCGCGGTCGCGGGCGAAGAGCATCAACCGCTGCGCCCGCGACGCCAGCCGGCGTCCTCGTCCGAGGTAGAGGGCTTGTCCGGTGTGGGCGGAGAAGACGGCCAGGTGCGGGGTTGAGGTGGCGGCGACTTCGATCAACTCCGCCACCGGCAGCCGGGTCCCGGTCGCGGTCAACGCGATCCCGGCCTGCTCGGCCAACTCGTGGTCGGTGACGGTGATGACCAGATCACCCGACCGCCGACCACCCCCAACACCAGTGCGGGAGGCGCGCAGCAGCGCATGCAGACCGTCGTGGGTGCGCTGCCCCGGCGTGCGAGTATCGCGCTCCACCGCGGCCGCCAGAGCGGCCGGGTCGGCCGATTCGACGGTCCCTGACGGGGAGTCGGGGTCGTCGGGGTTGTTCATTCCCGGCGCGGCCCACGACGGCAGTGCGGCTTCCATTTCCGCGCGCAGGGCCGGGGTGAGGTAGCCGCGGACTTTGCTCATCAGCCGCAGATCCTGGGGCAGGATCGTGAAGCCGCGCAGGCGTTTGCGGTCGCGTTCGTCGGTGACGGTCCCGTCCGGATCCAGATGCGCGAGCAGTCGGATGCCGGCGGTGCGGACACCGGCCGGACTCAACTCACGCGCGACCCACGCCAACTGCACCTCGGCGCGTGCCCGGGTCTGCGCGTCGACCGCGGTGGGGATCTTGTCCATGATGGCGTCGATTTCGCGGACGTGGTCGGCACCGATCGCACCCTCGCCCACCGCGACCGCGGTCGCCGGCAGTACCGGCGGGCGGGTTTGGCCTTGCAGGTCGGTGAACCGTCCGATCCCGGCGGCGCTGACGCGTCGGCGGCGGGCGGCACCGTCACCGAGCCGCAACCCCTGCGCCAAATACTGATGCACCGACAAATACCCGGCTTTGCGATACACGGCCCGGTCGGAGACCTCCACCAACACCGCGGCGTCGACACCGTCGAGACGACGATGCGTACGCTCGAGCGTCTCGACCGTCTGCAACAGGGTGTCTTCGGGGACCGCGGACAGTGGCAGGGACGCGAACTTGGTCGCCGCAGCCTCCAACAGGCGGGCGAGGGCGGCCGGGTCGTCCGGCAGCAGCACTTCTGACGTGTCCATCGAACCCACCCCCTTTCGACCTGCACAGTGTCTGAGAACACTTCTGGTGTGTTTCTATGTCCGAATCATACGGCCGACCTCCGACAAGAACAGTGAGAGAAGCCGCAGACCTGTCGGGGCAGCCCGTAGACGAGCGCTATCGGGTCGAACAGTCGTCGGCGTCCACGCTCTGGTTCGCGTGCCACCCGCGGGCGACCAACTCGCGCAATACCTCGGTATCGACGGCGTCGACACGCTTCACGTACAGACAGCCCTTGCCGGTGCTGTGCGGCCCCAATCGTGCGAGCAGATCGGAATTCGATCCGTCATAGGTGACGCCGTAGATCGTCAGCGCCTGTCGCCGGGCCGCGAGACCGACCGCGAAAGTCTCGTGCGACCGTCCGTCCGCGGTCTGATAGCGGTGGCGGCCGAAACCGACCATCGACCCCCACATCACCGGCTCGGTACCGGTCACCTCCCGAAACAGGCGGACCACGAGCCGGGCGTCGTCCCGCCGCCGCTGGTCCGTGACAGCAGCGAGATACGCATCCACCGAGTCGTCACCGGGGGCCGTCTTCGTCATGGGTCGAGCCTAGATGTCCGTACGTTCGGGCATCATCGGTGGAATGACGCCGACCGTGTACGCCTCGACCGCCTCCGAACTGGACCCGATCACGTTCTACGGTCTGCTGCGACTGCGCGAGGAGGTCTTCGTCGTCGAACAGGACTGCGCCTACCACGAGTTGGACGGCCGGGATGTGGAGCCCACCACTCTCCACCTCTGGTGCGCGGACCCCGCGGACGGAAGTCCGGTCGCCACTGTGCGCGTGCTGCTGGACCGACTTCCCGACGGCGAGACCCGGCACCGGATCGGCCGGGCCTGCGTGCGGCCCGAACTCCGAGGCACCGGGCTGATGCGGGCCCTCCTGGATCGGGCCGTCGCCTACATCGCCGACCGCCCGAGTGTTCTCGACGCTCAGGCCCACCTCGCGGGCCTGTATTCACGGTGGGGATACGTCCCCGACGGACCGGAGTTCGTCGAGGACGGGATTCCGCACGTGCCGATGCAGCGCGACCCCGCGCGGCGGCCGGGCCCGACGAGAAGTTCGACCGCCGAACGGGCCTGAATCGCATGCGGAGTGTTCAGTCGCCTTCGGCTCCGAGGCCGGTGCGCAAACGGTTTGCATCGACCGCATATCCTGGACAGTGCCCTCAAGTCCTCGAAAGCGGAGTGGAGAACACATGCTCACCCGAACCGACCTGCGAGGCAGCACCCCGACGCTGAGCCAACTGCGTCGTGCGCTGCCGCGCGGCGGAACCGACGTCAACGCCGTGCTGCCCACGGTCACTCCTGTCGTCGAAGCGGTCGCTGAGCATGGTGCCACCGCGGCCCTCGACTACACCGAGAAGTTCGACAGGGTCCGCCCGGCGTCAGTTCGCGTCCCGGCGGAGGTGATCGCCAAGGCGCGGGCCGACCTCGACGGCGCGGTCGCCGATGCCCTGGAGGAGTCGATCCGTCGCGCTCGCCTGGTGCACGCAGACCAGCGACGCCAGACCTCGGTCACCCAGGTAGTGCCCGGCGGATCCGTCGCTGAGAAGTGGATCCCGGTGCGCCGCGTGGGTCTGTACGTTCCCGGAGGCAACGCCGTCTATCCGTCCAGCGTGATCATGAACGTGGTCCCGGCTCAGGAGGCGGGTGTCGGCTCACTCGTCGTCGCGTCTCCCGCCCAGGCCGACTTCGGCGGATGGCCGCACCCGACCATCCTCGCCGCGTGCGCCCTGCTCGGGGTCGACGAGGTGTGGGCCGTCGGCGGTGCGCAGGGCATCGCGCTTCTGGCCTACGGCGGTGACGACACCGACGGCCGCGTCCTGGACCCGGTCGATCTCATCACCGGTCCCGGCAACATCTACGTCACCGCGGCCAAGCGCCTCGTGCGCGGCGTGGTCGGCATCGACTCCGAGGCCGGTCCCACCGAGATCGCGATTCTGGCCGACGACTCCGCCGATCCCGCGGTCGTCGCCTCCGATCTCATCAGCCAGGCCGAGCACGACGTCCTCGCAGCGGCGGTGCTCGTCACCGACAGCGAGGCGCTCGCCGATGCGGTCGACGAGGCCGTGGAACTCGCGGCGACGGCCACGAAGCACTCCGAGCGCGTCAAGACCGCGCTGGCCGGTCCGCAGTCCGGGGTGGTCCTGGTGGACGACGTCGACGCCGGGCTGGCTGTCGTCGACGCGTACGCGGCCGAGCACCTGGAGATCCAGACGCGTGACGCGCAGGCCGTGGCCGACAGAGTGACCAGCGCCGGCGCGATCTTCGTCGGTACCTATTCGCCGGTGAGCCTCGGTGATTACAGCGCGGGCTCCAACCACGTTCTGCCGACGTCCGGCTCGGCCAAGTACGCCTCCGGCCTGTCGGTGCAGACGTTCCTGCGCGGAGTGCATGTGATCGACTACGACCGCGACGCGCTCGCGGAGATCGCCGACCGCGTCGTGACGCTGGCGAACGCCGAAGACCTTCCCGCGCACGGCGAGGCGGTCCAGGCCAGGTTCGGGGGAGCACGGTGACCGGTCCGGGCCGGTCCGTCGGTCTCGCCGACCTCCCGTTGCGCGACTCGCTGCGCGGGAAGTCGCCGTACGGAGCACCGCAGCTTCAGGTTCCGGTGGTGCTGAACACCAACGAGAATCCGCACCCGCCGAGCCGTGCGCTGATCGACGACGTCGCGAAGGCGGTCGCGGCTGCGGCCGAGGATCTGCACCGATACCCGGATCGGGATGCGGTGGGTCTGCGTTCGGACCTCGCCGCGTACCTCAGCGCGGCCACGGGCGTGGAACTGTCGGTCGACAACGTGTGGGCGGCCAACGGCTCCAACGAGATCCTCCAGCAGATCCTGCAGGCCTTCGGTGGGCCCGGGCGCACGGCGATGGGCTTCGTGCCGTCGTACTCGATGCACCCGATCATCGCCGACGGCACGCAGACGCAGTGGGTCCCCGCCCATCGCGCGGACGACTTCTCTCTGGACGTGGAGCAGGCCGTCGCAGCGATCGCCGAGCACCGGCCCGACATCGTCTTCGTGACCTCGCCGAACAATCCGACCGGCGGGAGCGTCGCGATCGCCGATCTGCGGCGTCTCCTCGACGCGGCCCCCGGCATAGTGATCGTCGACGAGGCCTACGGCGAGTTCTCGTCGCAGCCGAGCGCGGTCTCGCTGATCGACGAGTTCGGCAGCAAGCTGATCGTGTCGCGGACCATGAGCAAGGCGTTCGCCTTCGCGGGAGGCCGGCTCGGCTATCTGGCCGCGGCGCCGGCCATGATCGAGGCGCTGCTTCTGGTGCGCTTGCCGTACCACCTGTCGGTGCTGACGCAGGCCGCCGCGCGGGCGGCCCTGCAGCACTCGTCGGAAACGCTCGGTGCGGTCGCCGCGATCGCCGCCGAACGCGACCGCGTGGCCGCCGCGCTCACGGGTATGGGATACGCGGTGACGCCGTCGGATGCGAACTTCATCCTCTTCGGCGAGTTCGCGGACGCTCCCGCCACCTGGCAGCGCTACCTCGACCGCGGTGTCCTGATCAGGGATGTCGGCATCCCCGGGCACCTGCGTGCGACCATTGGACTACCAGCCGAGAACGACGCCTTCCTGGCCGTCAGCGCGGAACTGGCCGATACCGACCGAAAGCAGCAGTAGCAGCAGTGACAACAGCGCAGCACGAACCCCGGATCGCCCGCGTCGAGCGCACCACGCGCGAGTCGTCGATCACCGTCGAGATCAATCTCGACGGCACCGGCAGGACCGACATCGACACCTCGGTGCCGTTCTTCGACCACATGCTCACCGCGTTCGGTGCGCACGGCAGCTTCGACCTCACCGTGCACGCGAAGGGCGATATCGAGATCGAGGCGCATCACACGGTGGAGGACACCTGCATCGTGCTGGGACAGGCCATCGGGCAGGCTCTCGGCGACAAGAAGGGCATCCGCCGGTTCGGCGACGCCTGGATCCCGATGGATGAGACGCTCGCCCAGGCCGTCGTGGACGTCTCGGGCCGACCGTACTGCGTGCACACCGGCGAACCCGATCACATGCTGACCGCCGTGATCGGCGGCTATTCCGGCGGCGACAAGCCGGTCGTGTCGTACGCGACCGTCCTCAACCGTCATGCGTTCGAATCGATCGCGCTCAACGCCCGCATCGCCCTGCACGTCCGCGTGCTGTACGGCCGCGACCAGCACCACATCACCGAGGCCGAGTTCAAGGCCGTCGCGCGAGCACTGCGCGAGGCCGTCGAACCGGATCCGCGGACCTCGGGCATCCCGTCGACGAAGGGCGCCCTGTGAGTTCACCGCGCGTTGCGCTCCTCGACTACGGTTCGGGCAACCTGCGCTCGGCGCAGCGAGCGCTGGAGCGAGCCGGAGCGCAGGTCGAGATCACGTCCGACTTCGAGACCGCGATCGGTGCCGACGGACTGGTGGTGCCCGGCGTCGGTGCGTTCGCAGCCTGCATGGCCGGGTTGAAGGCGGTCCGGGGCGATCGGATCATCGGACGCCGGCTGGCGGGCGGGCGGCCGGTGCTCGGAATCTGCGTGGGGATGCAGATCCTGTTCAGTCACGGCGTCGAGTTCGGCGTCGACACGCAGGGCTGCGGCGAGTGGCCGGGTTCGGTGACCAGACTGCCGGCGGAGGTGCTTCCGCACATGGGCTGGAACACCGTCGACGCACCGGACGACTCGGTGCTCTTCGACGGCATCGACGACGACGCACGCTTCTACTTCGTTCACTCCTACGCCGCGCAGACGTGGGAGATGGATTCGGCGGGTTCGCCGATTCAGACGCCGAAACTCACCTGGTCCGAGCACGGTGGACGGTTCCTGTCCGCGGTCGAGAACGGTCCGCTCTCGGCCACGCAGTTCCATCCCGAGAAGTCCGGTGACGTCGGCGCCGAGCTGCTGCGGAATTGGATCGGGGGGATCGCGTAAGTGAAAGAGACAAGCGAAGCGGCACAGCAGTTCTCGTTCGCGAGACTGGTGTTCTATTCGCTCGGTGCGGGCGTGCTGGTGCTCGCGGTGATGCTGCCGATCGTGCTGTCGCTGGCGCGACCGTACCCGACCGCCGCGCTGTGCGTCGCCCTCGCCGCCATCGTGCTGATGGTGGTCGCGATCGCCCTCGTCTCGCGCCGGATGCTGGCCGGCGTGCAGCGGGAGATCGATGCCCGCCGGGCGGAATTGGAACGCAGGCGAACACAGGAGAAGTGACCGGCTCCGGCGGCACCGGACGGTGGACGCTCGCGCCCGGACACCCGCGACACGGCGCCTCCACAGCACCCCCCACAAACATGTCGACCCCGCGACACGACAACGTGCGGCCAGCACCGTACACACCGAAAGCGAAACTGAACTGATGGGCATCCTCGAACTCCTCCCGGCCGTCGACGTGGTCGACGGTCAGGCGGTTCGCCTGGTCAAGGGCGAGGCCGGATCGGAGACCTCCTACGGCTCACCGCGCGACGCTGCGCTGGCCTGGCAGCGGGACGGCGCCCAGTGGCTGCATCTCGTCGATCTCGACGCGGCGTTCGGCCGCGGCGACAACCGTGAGCTGCTCGCCCAGGTGGCCGCCGAAGTGGACGTGAAGGTGGAGCTGTCCGGCGGCATCCGCGACGACGCCTCGCTCGCCGCCGCGCTGGCGACCGGATGCACGCGGGTCAATCTCGGCACCGCCGCCATCGAGAACCCCGCCTGGTGCGCACGCGCGATCGCCGAGTACGGAGACAAGATCGCCGTGGGACTCGACGTGACGCGCAACGGCTCCTCGTACACGGTGCGCGGCCGCGGCTGGGTCACCGAGGGCGGCGACCTGTGGGAGACCCTGGAGCGCCTGAACAACGACGGTTGCGCGCGGTACGTCGTCACCGACGTCAGCAAGGACGGCACGCTGAGCGGACCCAATCTGGAACTGCTGGAACAGGTGGCCCGCGCCACCGACTCGCCCGTCGTGGCCTCGGGCGGCATCTCGCAGATCGACGACCTGCTCGCGATCGCCGAGCTGACCGCACTGGGCGTGGAGGGCGCCATCGTCGGCAAGGCCCTGTACGCGGGCCGATTCACACTGCGCGAGGCGCTCGACGCCGTCGCGGGTGCCGGGAGCCGGTGAACCGGCCGTGACCGATGCCGTCGACGCGCGCGACTACCCGCAGCTGCTGGCTGCCGGGGAGTCGGTGCTCGACGAGGTCACCGGGCTGTTCGTCGAAGGGCTGGGCTCGCCGGGCACGCACGCGAAGGGCCGCGGCGACTTCGCCACCGACGTCGATCTCGCGCTGGAGCGCAGCATCGCCGAGAAGCTCGAGCGACGGACGGGCATCGAGGTCCACGGCGAGGAGTTCGGCGGCCCGGCCCCCGACGACGGCGCGATGTGGATTCTCGATCCGATCGACGGGACCTTCAACTATTCGGTGGGGATGCCGATCGCCGCGATGCTGCTGGCGCTCGCCGTCGACGGTGTGCCGGTGCTCGGGCTCACCCGACTCCCGCTGGTCGGCCAGCGCTTCGCCGGTCATATCGGCGGTCCGCTGATCATCGACGGGGAGGCGGCCGAGCCCGTGCCCGACAGCCCGCTGGAATCGGCCGTCATCGGCTTCGGGTCGTTCAACGCGCGAGCGCGCGGCGAGGTCCCGGGCGCCGCGCGCGCTGAGTTGCAGCGCCGCCTCAGCTACCGTGCCGGCCGGCTGCGGATGACCGGCTCCACCGGCACCGACATCGCGTATGCGGCGGCCGGCGTGTTCGGCGGCGCGGTGTCGTTCAGCGCGAAGGCGTGGGACAACGCGGCCGGCGCGGCGCTGATGCGCGCCGCGGGAGGCGTCGTGACCGACCTCGCGGGCGACCCGTGGACCGTCCAGTCCACGTCACTCGTCGCGGGCAATCGCCTGCTTCATGGACAATTGCTCGAGGTGATCGGCGAGGCGATGCCGGATCAGTTCGCCGACCGGGACCTCGGCAGTCGAGAACGAACCAACAGCAAGGAGACTCACCCGTGAGCGTGGCAGTCCGCGTCATCCCGTGTCTGGACGTCGACGACGGGCGAGTGGTGAAGGGCGTCAATTTCGAGAATCTGCGTGATGCCGGGGACCCGGTGGAACTCGCGGAGCGCTACGACGCCGAGGGCGCTGACGAGTTGACCTTCCTCGACGTCACGGCGTCCAGTGCGGGCCGCGGCACCATGCTCGACGTGGTGCGGCGCACCGCCGACGCGATCTTCATCCCGCTGACCGTCGGCGGCGGCATCCGCACCGTCGACGACGTCGACACCATGCTGCGTGCGGGCGCCGACAAGGTGAGCGTCAACACGGCCGCCATCGCACGGCCCGACGTGCTGAGCGAGATGAGCCGGAGGTTCGGTTCTCAGTGCATCGTGCTGTCGGTGGACGCGCGGACGGTGCCCGAGGGCGGCGAGGCGACGCCGTCTGGTTGGGAGGTCACCACTCACGGCGGTCGCCGGGGCACCGGCATCGACGCCGTCGAATGGGCTCGCCGCGGGCAGGAACTCGGCGTCGGTGAGATCCTGCTGAACTCGATGGACGCCGACGGCACCAAGGCCGGATTCGATATCGCGATGATCCGGGCCGTGCGCGACGCGGTCACCATCCCCATCATCGCCAGCGGCGGTGCGGGCAAGGTCGCCGACTTCGCACCGGCTGTCGAAGCCGGCGCGGACGCCGTTCTGGCCGCTTCGGTGTTCCATTTCGGCGACATGACGATCGGCGAAGTCAAGGACGCGATGCGCGCCGAGCACATCGTGGTGCGCTGAGACCGTCACCGGCCGCACACGTTCGAGAAGAGGGAGAATCATGGCGCTGCCCGCAGAGCTCGCAGCCACGTTGAAGCGAAACGACGACGGTCTGTTCGCCGCGATCGCGCAGGAACGGTCCACCGGCATCGTCTTGATGATGGCCTGGATGGACGACGAAGCCCTGGAGCGGACGCTCGCGACCCGCAAGGCCACCTACTACTCGCGGTCCCGCGGGGAGTACTGGGTCAAGGGCGAGACCAGCGGGCACACCCAGTACGTCCACGACATCCGGATCGACTGCGACGGCGACACCCTGCTGCTGACCGTCGACCAGACGGGTGCGGCCTGCCATACCGGCAACCACAGTTGTTTCGACACCGAGCCGCTGGAGTTCGGGGTGCCTGCCGAACCCGCGCGAACCGACGACCAGGAACGGTGACGCGATGCCGCTGATTCAGATATCCCAGACGCCGGGTCTCTCCGACCGCGTGAAGCGCGAGACGATCGCCGCGGTCACCGAGGCGTACGCCAAAGCGACGGGCAAGAATCCCGACTCGGTGTGGGTGACGATCACCGAAGTGCCGCGCCAGCACTGGGGCGTCGGCGGAGAGCCGCTGGGGTGACGGGCACGATGAGCACCGCAGACAACTCCGCGAGCACGACCCCGCTCGCCACCTTCCTCGATCTGGCGCGCGACCACCGAGTGGTCCCGGTGACCCGCAAGGTCCTCGCCGACTCCGAGACACCGCTGTCGGCGTTCCGGAAGCTGGCAGCCGAGCCGGGGGCCGGCGGCGGTCTCCGCGAAGGCACCTTCCTGCTCGAATCCGCGCCGAACGGCGCCTCGTGGTCGCGCTGGTCGTTCATCGGCGCGGGCACCCGTTCGGCCCTGACCGTCGCCGACGGGCAGGCGCACTGGTGGGGCGACGTCCCCGCGGGAGCTCCGGTGGGCGGCGATCCGGTTGCGGCGCTCGACGAGTCGTTGCGGCTGCTGCAGACCGATCCGCTCGACGGGATGCCGCCGCTGACCGGCGGCTTCGTCGGCTTCATGGCCTACGACTTCGTGCGCCGCCTGGAGCGGCTTCCGGAACAGACGGTCGACGACCTGCGGCTCCCCGACATGTTCTGGCTGCTGGTGGCCGATCTCGCCGCCTTCGACCACCACGAGGGCACGATCACCCTGATCGCGAACGCCGTGAACTGGGACGGCAGCGACGAGCGCGCCGAAGAGGCCTACCACGACGCCGTCGCGCGGCTGGATGCGATGACCCGGGCGCTGGCCGCCCCGGCTCCCTCCACCGTCTCGACCTTCGACAGGCCCGCGCCCGACTACCGCTCGCAGCGCACGCTGGACGACTACCGCGAGATCGTCGAGGGTCTGGTCGGACAGATCGAGGCGGGTGAGGCGTTCCAGGTGGTGCCGTCGATGCGCTTCGAGATCGACACCGACGCCGATCCGCTCGACGTGTACCGCGTCCTGCGCGCGTCGAATCCGAGCCCGTACATGTACCTGCTTCGGATGCCGGGCGTCGACCGGGAGCCGTTCACGATCGTCGGATCCTCGCCCGAGGCACTGGTCACCGTCACCGATCGGGTGGCCACCACACACCCGATCGCGGGCACGCGCTGGCGCGGTGCCACCGAGGCGGAGGACCAGTTGCTCGCGAAGGGCCTGCTCGAGGACGAGAAGGAGAACTCCGAGCATCTGATGCTGGTCGACCTGGGCCGCAACGATCTGGGCCGGGTATGCGAGCCGGGCACCGTCCGCGTCACGGACTACCGCCGAGTGGAGCGCTACAGCCACGTGATGCACCTGGTGTCCACGGTCTCCGGAACTCTTCGCGACGACAAGCAGGCGCTCGATGCGGTGACCGCCTGCTTCCCGGCGGGAACCCTCACCGGGGCGCCGAAGGTCCGGGCGATGGAATTGATCGAGGCCAACGAGATCACCCGCCGCGGACTGTACGGGGGCGTCGTCGGATATCTCGATTTCGCAGGCAACGCCGACACCGCGATCGCGATCCGGACGGCACTGATGTCCGGCCGCACCGCCTACGTCCAGGCCGGCGGCGGAGTCGTCGCCGACAGCGACGCCGAGTACGAGTTCAACGAGGCGCGCAACAAGGCGTCGGCGGTGCTCGCCGCAGTAGCCGCCGCCGGCACCATGCGCCCGGTGGCGGGGGAGGAGACCCCATGAGCAATCCGCAGACCCCCGAGCAGCAGACCCCCGAGGAGCCGGCCACGGCTGCGCGGCCCGTCAACCGGCGGTGGCAGGCGATCGCCTCGGTGCTGATCCTGCTGGCCGCACTCGGCCTCTGGGCTGCGTCCCGGATGCAGTGGGCCACGATCCTCGTGGCACCGGATCTGGGACCGGCCCGCGAGTTCACGGTGCACGGCTCGGACTGGAGTCCATGGCTCACACCGGTGGCGATCGCGATGGCCGCCGCCGTCATCGCGCAGTTCGCGTTGCGCGGCTGGGCCCTGCGCATCGTCGCGATCCTGGTGGCGATCGGCGGCGGCGTCGCCGTCATTCCGGCCATCTCCCTGCTCACCGAGGGCGAGGACAATCTCTACATCGTGCAGATGGTCGACGTCCCGGCGCGAGCCGTGGTGGACGGCATTCCCACCGAGTCCACCCCCGGATACCTGGTGATCGCCTCGGCGATCTGTGCGGTGCTCGGCGCGGTAGCGATGGCCCGAACGGCCAACCAGGGCGGGATGTCGTCGAAGTACTCGGCGCCCGCCGCCCGCCGCGACGAACTCGAACGGCAGATCTTCACCGAGCGCGAGCGGGCCGCGGCAGCGGGCGAACCAGCCGCTCCCGCGCCCAACGAGCGATTGCTGTGGGACTCGCTCGACGAGGGGATCGATCCCACCGACGACCCGGCGGATCACTCCGCCGACGACGCCGGTCCCACCCGCTGAGGGCCGGGGGTCGAGGGCCTGTTCGCGACGTGGATCACGGGTGAAGCGACCCCAGCCTCCCGGTCTCCCGCGGTGGTGCTTACTCTTGATGCACGCAGTGAAAGGGGCCGATAGTCGTGAGCAACCAGTCAGTGCTCGATTCGATCATCGAGGGAGTCAAGGCTGACGTCGCCGCGCGCGAATCGGTCCTCGATCTCGCCGCAGTCAAGAAGGCCGCGGCAGCGGCGCCGGCGCCGCGAGATGCGATGGCGGCGCTGAGTCAGACCGATATCGCGGTCATCGCCGAAGTGAAGCGGTCGAGTCCCTCCAAGGGCCGGCTCGCGAACATCCCCGACCCGGCCGATCTGGCGAAGGCGTACGAGGACGGCGGCGCTCGCATCGTCAGCGTCCTCACCGAGGAACGCCGCTTCGGCGGGTCGCTCGCCGACCTCGACGCGGTGCGTGCGGCGATCGACATCCCGATCCTCCGCAAGGACTTCATCGTCGGGCCGTATCAGATCCACGAGGCGCGCGCACACGGAGCGGACGTCATCCTGCTGATCGTCGCCGCCTTGGAGCAGCAGGTCCTCGCCTCGCTTCTCGACCGCACGGAGTCGCTGGGCATGACGGCCCTCGTCGAGGTGCACACCGAGGAGGAGGCCGACCGCGCGCTGGAGGCCGGGGCCAAGGTCGTCGGAGTCAACGCCCGCAACCTGAAGACTCTGGAAGTGGACCGCGACTGCTTCGCGCGCATCGCCCCCGGGCTGCCGTCGAGCACCATCAAGGTGGCCGAGTCCGGCGTGCGCGGGCCCGCGGACCTGCTGGCTTACGCAGGGGCCGGCGCTGACGCGATCCTGGTCGGCGAAGGCGTCGTGACCAGTGGCGATCCGCGGCTCGCGGTGGCCGACCTGGTGACGGCGGGCTCGCACCCGTCGTGCCCCAAACCGTCGCGCTGACGGCCGGCGAACAGCACTGACGACCCCGTCCCCGCTGTTCTCGGCGGGGCTCGGGGCGAGCGGTAAATCCAGTTGCCGCCGGGATCGAACGATGAGGATACTGAAGACGTGACAGACAATCCCGAAGCCGCCCAGCGCATGTCGACTGGCACGGCGTTCCCCAAGGCCAGCGACGGCGTCTCCGACGTCCACCCGATCGGCCCCGACGATCGAGGCCACTGGGGCGACTTCGGCGGACGCCACGTCCCCGAGGCGCTGATGGCGGTGATCGAGGAGGTCACCGCGACCTACGAGAAGCTGCGCGTCGACACCGACTTCCTCAACGAACTCGACCGGCTGCAACGCGACTACACCGGTCGTCCGTCACCGCTGTACGAGGCCGAGCGGCTGCGTGAGGACGCGGGCGGCGCACGTCTGTTCCTCAAGCGGGAGGATCTGAACCACACCGGCTCGCACAAGATCAACAACGTCCTCGGCCAGGCGCTCCTGGCGAAGAAGATGGGCAAGACCCGCGTCATCGCCGAGACCGGCGCCGGCCAGCACGGAGTGGCGACAGCGACGGCCTGCGCCCTGCTCGGCCTGGAATGCCTGGTCTACATGGGACGCGTCGACACCGAGCGGCAGGGACTCAACGTCGCCCGCATGCGTCTTCTCGGCGCCACCGTGGTCGCCGTCGAGACCGGTTCGGCGACGCTGAAGGACGCGATCAACGAGGCGTTGCGCGACTGGGTGACCAATGCCGACACCACGTACTACTGCTTCGGCACGGCCGCCGGCCCGCATCCGTTCCCGATGATCGTCCGCGACCTCCAGCGGATCATCGGCCTGGAGTCGCGGGTGCAGATCCTTGAGAAGATCGGGCGCCTGCCCGACGCGGTCACCGCCTGCGTCGGCGGTGGATCGAACGCGATCGGCATGTTCCATCCGTTCATCGACGACGAGGGCGTCCGCATGGTCGGATTCGAGGCCGGCGGCGACGGCGTCGAGACCGGACGGCACGCCGCGACCTTCGCGGGCGGATCTCCCGGCGCCTTCCAGGGCGCCTACTCGTACCTCCTGCAGGACGAGGACGGGCAGACCATCGAGTCCCACTCCATCTCGGCGGGACTCGACTACCCCGGCGTCGGGCCGGAGCACGCGCATCTGCAGCAGATCGGACGGGCCGAGTACCGGCCGATCAACGACGATGAGGCCATGGAGGCGCTCGCACTGCTCTCGCGCAAAGAGGGCATCATCCCGGCCATCGAGTCTGCCCACGCCGTCGCCGGTGCTCTCCGCCTCGGCCGGGAACTCGGTGAAGGCGCGGTCATCATCGTGAGCCTCTCGGGCCGCGGCGACAAGGACGTGGAGACAGCGGCCCGCTGGTTCGATCTCTTCGAGAAGCCGCCGTCGGAGACCGAGTACGCCGCCCGCCTCGCCGCAGCCGCAAAGGAGAACGCTCGATGAGCAAGCCTGCCCCCGACTCCCGGCTGGGAGCCACGTTCGCGGCGTGCAAGGCGGACAACCGTCCGGCGCTGATCGGCTACACGCCGGTCGGCTACCCGACCGTGGCCGACTCGTTGACGACGTTGCGGACCATGGTCGAGGCCGGATGCGACATCGTGGAGATCGGCATTCCGTACTCCGACCCGGTCATGGACGGCCCGACCGTCGCGCAGGCGGCACAGATGGCACTGGAGAACGGCTGCCGTGTCCGCGACGTCTTCGCCGCCGCCGAGGCCGTCGCCTCGGCCGGCGCACAGCCCGTGGTCATGACTTACTGGAACCTGGTCCTCAAGTACGGCGTCGACGCCTTCGCCCGCGATCTCGCCGCTGCGGGCGGTGTCGGACTGATCACGCCGAACCTCATCCCCGACGAGGGGGCCGAATGGCACGCGGCGTCGGACGCACACGATCTCGACCGGATCTACCTGGTGGCGCCGTCGTCCACTCCCGAGCGTCTGGCGATGACGCTCGACAACTGCCGCGGCTTCGTCTACGCGGCCTCGACCATGGGCGTCACCGGCGCACGCGACACGGTCTCCAATGCGGCGCCCGAACTGTGCGCGCGGGTCCGCGAGTACTCCGACATCCCGATCGGTGTCGGACTCGGCGTCCGCGACGGCGATCAGGCAGCGGAGATCGGGGCCTACGCCGACGGCGTGATCGTCGGCTCGGCGATCGTCGCGGCCGTGGAGAAGGGCCAGGACGCCGTCGCCGCAGTGGTGTCGGATCTGGCCGCGGGCGTCCGCCGCGCCCGAAGCTGACCGACTCGGAGCGCGTCCACGGGCGTCGAGCCCAGGCGGTCACAGACGGTGAGACGGTTGCACGATACTGTGGCACCCGTGACTGACGGAACCGTCCTCGCTTACATTCCGAGCCCGCCGCAGGGGGTGTGGTACCTCGGCCCCGTACCGATCCGCGCTTACGCCCTGTTCATCATCGTCGGCATCGTCGTCGCGGTCTGGTGGGGCAGTCGCCGCTGGCGGGCCCGCGGCGGTCAGCCCGGTGAGGTGGTCGACGTCGCACTGTGGGCGGTGCCCTTCGGGCTGATCGGCGGCCGGCTGTATCACGTGCTCACCGACTGGAGCACGTATTTCGGCGCCGGAGGCAAAGGCCTCGGTGCCGTCTTCCGCATCTGGGACGGCGGCCTCGGCATCTGGGGCGCGGTCGCGCTCGGCGCTGTCGGTGCATGGCTCGGAGCCCGGACCATGGGTATCAGGCTTCCACCGTTCGGGGACGCGATCGCGCCGGCGATCCTGCTGGCGCAGGCCATCGGCCGACTCGGCAACTACTTCAACCAGGAGCTGTTCGGTCGGCCCACCACCGTGCCGTGGGGCCTGGAGATCTACGACCGCTCCGACTCCAGCGGAGTGATCTCGTACAAGCTGATCGACGGCGTCTCCACCGGGAACGTGTACGCGGTGGTGCACCCGACCTTCCTGTACGAACTCCTGTGGAATGTCTTCTTCGTGGTCGTGCTGGTGCTCGTCGACCGGCGGTTCCGCATCGGGCACGGCCGACTCTTCGCGCTGTACGTCGCGGGCTACTGCGTCGGCCGGTTCGTCGTCGAGCTGATGCGCGACGACTACGCCACGCACATCTTCGGCGTCCGCGTGAACGTCTTCACCGCGGCGATCGTGTTCCTGTGCGCGGCCCTCTACTTCGTCATGGCGCCCAAGGGCCGCGAGCAGGGTCTGTCGATGTACTGGCCGCGCAAGGCGGAGGAACTCGCGGCCGAGGGCGCCGTCGGATACGTGCCGCCCGAGATGGACGACGAGGCGGCCGAGGCGGCCGACGAGGATCGGGCGGTCTACGACGGCGAGACGCTCCATGACGAGGCCGTCGACGACGAGACGCTCTATGACGATCAGGCGGTCTACGAGAACGAGGTGGTCGACGAGGGCCCGGCGGACTATGACGCCGAGGCCGGGACTCACGACGAGGCCGCATCGGAGGTTCCGGAGGCCGCTGAACCGGAGTTCGAGGTGGCGGCCACCTCCGACGCTCTCTTCGCTCCGGAGGCGGACTCCGCGGAGGCTGCTGTCGGCGCGGACGAGACCGATGAGACCGAGACCGATGCCGCCGAGACCGATGCCGCCGGGTCCCAGCCGGAGGGCACGGTGGTCCCGGGCGTCGAACCGTCGATCGCCGAATCGACTGTGGAGCAGGGGTACACGATCGTTCCCGCGGACGACGAGGAGCTCTCGGGCATCACGATCATCGAGCAGAATCCGGGCGGTTCGGCGGGGTCCATCGAGATCCGCCGCAGTGACGACGCACCCGAGCCCGACGCACCCGAGGCCCGCGGGGTCACTGAGGCCCCCGAGGCGCCCGAAGAGGTCGATCAGACCGCCGATGACACAGCCGACGAGACCGTCGAGACCGACGGGGAACGACCGGCCGAAGGCGACGAACGGAGCGGTCCCGACACCTCGAAGGACAAGTGAGTCGGTCGTCACCGGTGTCCGGCTGAGACCGAGGCGACACGCTGTGGCGCGACCGCTAGCCTTAAGGGGTGACTCGTCGAACAAAAATCGTCTGTACCCTCGGCCCCGCCACCAATACCCTCGAACGCATCACCGAACTCGTCGAGTGCGGCATGGATGTCGCCCGACTGAACTTCAGCCACGGCGCGCACGCCGACCACCGCAGCGTCTACGACAACGTTCGCGGAGCGAGCCTCGCCACCGGTAAGCCCGTCGGCATCCTGGCGGATCTGCAGGGCCCCAAGATCCGGCTCGGCAAGTTCGCCGACAACGGCCGGCCCAACGGCGCCGTGGACTGGAACGACGGCGAGCAGGTGCGGATCACCGTCGACGACGTGATCGGCGACCACGATCGGGTGTCGACCACGTACTCCCAGCTCGCCCAGGACGCCGAGCCGGGAGACCGTCTGCTGGTGGACGACGGGAAGGTCGGCCTGGTGGTCGACCGGGTCGACGGGAACGACGTCGTGTGCACCGTCACCGAGGGCGGCACCGTCAGTAACAACAAGGGCCTGTCGATGCCGGGCATGAAGATCTCGGTGCCCGCCCTGTCGGAGAAGGACATCGCCGATCTGGAGTTCGCCCTGGAACTCGGCGTCGACCTGATCGCCCTGTCCTTCGTGCGCAGCCCCGCTGACATCGAGTTGGTGCGCGAGGTCATGGACCGCGTCGGCCGTCGCGTTCCAGTGGTCGCCAAGCTGGAGAAGCCCGAAGCCATCGAGAACCTCGAGGCCGTGGTGCTGGCGTTCGACGCGATCATGGTCGCCCGCGGCGACCTGGGCGTCGAGATGCCGCTGGAGGAGGTGCCTCTGGTGCAGAAGCGGGCCATCCAGATGGCGCGTGAGAACGCGAAGCCGGTGATCGTCGCGACGCAGATGCTCGACTCGATGATCGAGAACTCCCGGCCCACGCGTGCCGAGGCCTCGGATGTGGCCAATGCCGTGCTGGACGGCGCGGACGCCGTGATGCTCTCCGGCGAGACCTCGGTCGGCAAGTACCCCTTCGAGACGGTGCGCACCATGAGCCGCATCGTGTCGGCGGTCGAAGGCGGCACGCGCGACGTCCCGCCGCTCAAGCACGTCCCGCGCACCCGCCGCGGCATCGTGACCTACGCGGCTCGCGACATCGCGGAGCGACTCAACGCCACCGCCATCATCGCTTTCACCGAGTCGGGTGACACCGTCCGCCGGGTGGCGCGACTGCACTCGCGGGTTCCGCTGATCGCGTTCACCGCGACCGAGGCCACGCACAATCAGATGGCGGTCAGCTGGGGCGTCGACTCGTACCTCGTGCCGCGGATGCAGCACACCGACGACATGATCGACCAGGTCGACGACGTCCTCACCGAGAACGGGCGGCTCAAGAAGGGCGACACGGTCGTCATCATCGCCGGAGCTCCGGCTTCGGTGATCGGGTCGACCAACTTCGTCCACGTCCATCGCATCGGCGAGCAGGACCACTGATCCGCGACCAGCGGTGCGGCGCCGCCCGTCGAGTCGACGGGGCGGCGGGCGGCCCGCATTGCTGGCATAGGGTTGTGGCATGACCAACCCGAACACCGACGCTGCGGCGACGACGTCCGCCGATCTGGCCGAGCTGCTCGAACTCCTCGATCTGGAGCGCGTCGACGACGACCTGTTCATCGGGCAGCACGGCGATCAAGTGATGGCCCGCACCTTCGGCGGGCAGTTGCTCGGGCAGGGCGTGGTGGCGGCCGGCCGGACCCTGGTGAAGGGTGCGCCGCCGGTCCACGCACTGCATGCGCACTTCATCCGCGGTGGCGACGTCACCGAGCCGATCGAGTATCACGTCGACCGTTACCGCGACGGACGGGCCTTCGCGAACCGGCAGGTGACTGCCAAGCAGGGTGACGAGGTGGTCTTCACGATGCTGGTGGCCTTCCAGGACAACTCCGCGGGTCTCGAGCACGCCGTGGAGATCCCCGAAGTGCCGTATCCGGAGGAGTTGCCGCCGCTCGACGAGCATTTCAAGGGGTACGAAGAGACCATCGAGGCGTTCGTGAACGCACTGCACCCGGTGGACATCCGGTTCGCCAACGATCCGGCCTGGGTGATGAAGGGGACCGGCGAGAAGCTGACCCACAACCGCGCCTGGATGAAGGCCGACGGTGTGCTGCCGGACGATCCGCTCATGCATGTCGCGACGATGGCGTACTCGTCGGACACCACGGTCCTCGACTCGATCATCACCACCCACGGACTGTCGTGGGGACACGACCGGCTGTTCGCGGCGACCGTCAACCATTCGATGTGGTTCCATCACGACTTCCGGTTCGACGAGTGGATGCTGTACGCGACGGAGTCCCCGGTCGCGGCCGGCTCGCGCGGGCTGGGCTCGGGCCGATTCTTCAAGCGCGACGGCACGCTCGCGACCTCTGTGGTGCAGGAGGCGCTCATCAAGTACTTCCCGCCGCGCGACTGAGGCCCGAGAATGACCGAGAGCATCCCGAATCCGGAGCCCGCCCTTCCGTCCGGCGGGCAGGCTCCGTCCGAATTGCGCTTCTTCCTGCCGCCGGGCCCGCCGCTGTCGCCCAAACGGTGGCAGCGCCGATGGAAGATCGGCATCCGCGTGGGCAGCGCCGTCGCCGCAGTGGTGCTGATCGCCTTCGCCGCACTCGCCATCGGCTCGGGCGTGGTGTCGAGTTCGCGCTACACCGCCACCGGTGCCGTCGAGGTGGACTGCACCACGCGGAACATGCCGCGGCTCCCCGCCGTGGGCTTCGGCTCCCTCGTGCAGATCTTCGATGCTCAGTCGGGCGAACGCTACGGCCAGTCGACGCTCGACCGATTCCGCGCACTCCCGAGCGGTATCTGCCTTGCCGGATTCGAGATCCGCGACGTCCGGGTCGCCTCGCTCTACACGGTCGAGATCGGGAGGCTGTACCGCACTCTCGTGTCGGAGGAGGCACTCAAGGACGGTGCGCTGCTCTCGTAGCCGCTCGCACCAGACCGGCGTCGGTCATCTCCAGATCCGACGCGGCACCTCCACCCGGGCCGGCGACGCCCCGATCCCGCACCGAGCGTTTCGCGGACAGGTGCACCGCGTGCACGCCGGTGCCCCGGATGGCAGGGATGGCCTCCGCCGTGACGCCCCCCGCCCGCCATCACTTCGACACCGGTGTCGGCGGCCACGAGCGCACGCAGCACATCGAGTCCGTCGCCGGCGCGAGCAGCACCTCCCGAGGTGAGGACGCGATCGACGCCGAGACCGGCGAGCACGGTGAGGGCGGCGATCGGATCGGCGGCGGCGTCGATGGCGCGGTGGAAAGTCACGTCGATGCGCCGGCCGGCCCGCTGCTCGGCGTCACGCGCCGCCGCGAGGAGTCGTCCGGTCGCGCCGGCGTCGACCGTCCCGTCGGCGTGCAGCGCGCCGATCACGACGCCTCGCGCACCGAGCCGGACGGCGAGCCGGACGGCTGCGGCCACGTCGGCCGCGAGGACATCGACTTCGGCGTCCGAGTAGACGAATCCTCCCGGCCGGGTGCGGATCAGGGCGTGCACGTCGATCCCGACCGCACACACCGCGTCGAGAAGTCCCGCGGACGGCGTCAGTCCGCCGGTGACTCCCAGCGCCGTGCACAGTTCGACGCGATCGGCGCCGTTCGCCCGTGCCGTCGCGGCGCCCTCGGCATCCTGCACCGCGATCTCCACTGCCGGCCGCACGGCGAGCTCAGCCGAGGGGACGCGAGAGCGGGACGTTGACCCAGCTGGGCTTCGCCGGATCGATCTCGATGTACTGCGGCCGCAGCTGCGACGACCACAGACCCGGGCCGAGCGGCAGCGACTTCGGGAAGTTGAGCGAGTAGAGGTCCACCCGCAGTCGATCTCCGGGCTTCAGCGCGGCCTGCGTCGCCGACATCGGGATGTCGACGTCGAGGATCTGGCCCGGCCGGACCTTGGCGTAGTGGTCGAGCGAGAGGTACAGGACCGGGTCGGTGAGGTCTCCGTTCGGTGCGTATCCGCTTCGGCTCGGGTCCACCGCGCGCAACGACACCATCAGCTGTCCCATGGACACCACGCGTGACCGGCCGTCGGGGGAGACGACGTTGAGCGTCGCGTGCCAGTAGCCGTCGGGCGCGTTCAGCCGTTGCCGCAGATGGACGACGGGGGTGCCGCTGATCCGGGTCAGAGCGGTCGCGGGCCGGCCGGTGAAGGTCTGCGCCGCCGTCTCCGAGAGCCGGGTGTCGTTGCCGCAGAAGTCGAACAGTGCGGTCACGCCGGCGGTCGACTGAGCGGAGTCGCGGTCGCAGAGTGTCGAGAGTCCGGGCTTGACCTCGCGCGTGGCGCGCTTCGCGGGCCTGCTCGCACTGAGTGACCCGTCGCCTGCGACCGGTGTGTTCACCGAATGCGACGGTGTGCCGCGCAGGTATTGGCGCTGGTACGTGTGTCCGGGCAGCGGGAACGACGGGCCCTGCAGGAACCCGCCGTTCGGTTCCGACGCCAAGGTGGCCTGGGGGTACCGGTCGATGCCGTTGTCGATGCCCTTGAGCCACTTGTCGTACCAGGCTCGCGCGAGGACGTCGAGGCGCGGTGGGTATCCGGGCCGGCCGAAGTTCGAACTCGACGTCACGTGGTAGCCGTCGTCCATGATGAGCTTCTTCTTCGCATCCGGCAGTTGCGAGAGGCCCCGGAGCATCCGGGATTCGGAGTTGGTGAACAGGTCGTTCCACCCGCCGATCGTGAAGGAGGGCGTCGTGATCGCGCCGACATCCGTGTACAGCGAGTCGCGCCGAGCTGTACCGGCCGTCATCATGCTGCGCGTCTGGGGGCTGAAGCCGTTGACGTCACGCGTCACGAGCGCGTCGATCAGCAGGTCGAAGTACGTCAGCGGGTCCTTGACGCGGTCGGCGAGCCACTTCCAGTCGAAGGTTCCGTTCAGCATCGAGGCGATGTTGGGAATCATCTTGGTCCCGTTCACGATCGCCAGCCAGAAGCTCAGGAATCCGACGCCCAGACCGCCGCCGGGCGCGATGATGTCACGCACCAGATCCGCACCGGGGACGACGGGGAAGATCGCGCCCAGCTTGCCCGGCGCGTCGGCGGCGGCCTGCAACTGGTTGATCCCCGAGTACGAGACCCCGGCCATGCCGGTCTTCCCGTTCGACCATCGCTGCTTGGACGCCCAGTCCAGCACCTCGACGGTGTCGCGGCGCTCGCGATCGCCGAAGACCTGCCAGGTGCCCTGCGAGAAGCCGGTGCCGCGCACGTCTACGACGAGCATGTTGTAGCCGCTCTTGATGAGCTTGGGATCGTACGAGAAGGTCTGGATCAGGCCGCCGCGCAGCGCGCCGACCAGTTCGTTGTATCCCGACAGCACCGTGCCCTGGAGATTGATCCCGTTCAGCAGGTCGATCAGCTGCGGGGCCAGGACCGGATAGTTCATCACCTCGCTCGCGAGCGCCGACACCATCTTGGTGTAGGGCGTCATGTTGACGATGGTCGGCAGCTTCTCTCGCACCGGCGCGCCGGACCGGTCCGTGGGACGGATCAGGTTGCCCCGCAGCACCGTCCCGTCCGACATGCGGATCGGCACGTCCGGGGTCACTCGGTACCCCGAGTACTTCTGGGGGCCGTCCTGCGTGCGTGTCCATCGGGCGCCGAGCGTCCCGAAGACCGCGGCGTCCGACGGGCCGGTGCCTATCGGCAGCGCCACCAGCGGCAGGGCGATGAGCAGTGCGAGGGCAGCGGTCACGATCCGGCCGCGTAGTGATGACTTCACCTGGTGTTTCCTCCCCGAGCAAGCAGAGTCGAACCGGACACGCCTTCATCGTTCTGTGACCTGACTCTCAGGTAACAATAAGTCGGAGGTGAAGGAAAGGGAAGAGTCGTGTGGGGCGCGTCGCCCGCCACCGCGCCGCGGCATGGGGCGGATGCGCGATCCGGACCAGAGCATGAGTACACTTGCATCTCGCACCACCACCGGCCCCGGTGGCGAAATTGGCAGACGCGCCGCACTCAAAATGCGGTCTCTAACGAGGTGCCGGTTCGAGTCCGGCCCGGGGCACGTATGGATTCTGCGTTCGGCGCAGATGCGTGACCGCCGTCAGCGATCGGAGCGAAGCGATGAACGACCCCGACAAGCCGGCGAGCAGAGTCGTTGTCGCCGAGGATGATTCGCTGATCCGCATGGATCTGATCGAGATGCTGCGCGACGAGGGATACGACGTCGTCGGGGAGGCCCCGAACGGTCAGGTCGCCGTCGATCTGGCCGAGCAGCTCCGTCCCGACGTCGTCATCATGGATGTGAAGATGCCGGTCCGCGACGGCATCGACGCGGCCAGCGAGATCGCGCGCAAGAGGATCGCACCCGTCGTCATGCTGACGGCGTTCAGCCAGCGTGAGTTCGTCGAACGTGCCCGCGACGCCGGCGCGATGGCGTACCTGGTCAAGCCGTTCAACCAGGCCGACCTCGTCCCCGCGATCGAGGTGGCGCTCAGCCGGTATCGTGAGCTCAAGGTGCTCGAGGCTGAGATCGCCGACATGTCAGGCCGTTTCGAGGCCCGGAAACTCATCGAGCGGGCGAAGGGTCTGCTCATGGACAAGCAGGGAATGACCGAGCCGGAGGCCTTCCGCTGGATTCAGCGGAACGCGATGGACAAGCGCGCCACGATGAAGGCCGTCGCCGAGATCGTGGTCGACACGCTCGGCGACGGGACCGACCAGCCGCGGTCGTAGCGGGCTGCCGCGACTGTCCGACCCACGCCCTAGACTCGTCTGCGTGAGTGCAGCGCAGACAACGAACAAGTCGGGTGCGGGGACCAGAGCCGCGGGCAAGGCGGGCGGCAGGCCGACGCTGATGCTTCTGGACGGTCACTCGCTGGCCTACCGGGCGTTCTTCGCGTTGCCCGCCGAGAACTTCAAGACGAACACCGGCCAGAGCACCAACGCGGTCTACGGCTTCACGTCGATGCTGATCAATCTGCTGCGCGACGAGGAGCCGAGCCACATCGCCGCCGCGTTCGACGTCTCCCGGCAGACCTTCCGGTCGGAGATGTTCCCCGAGTACAAGGCGCAGCGGAGTTCGTCGCCCGACGAATTCCGGGGCCAGGTCGACCTCACCAAGGACGTCCTCGACGCGATGGGCATCCCGGTGATGGCGATCGAGGGGTACGAGGCCGACGACATCATCGCCACGCTCGCGACGGCCGCCGACCGCCAGGGGTACCGGGTCCTCGTCGTCACCGGCGACCGCGACTCACTGCAGCTGGTCAACGAGAACATCACCGTGCTGTATCCGAAGCGCGGGGTGTCGGAGCTCACCCGTTTCACCCCCGAAGAGGTGGAGAAGAAGTACGGCCTCACGCCGTCGCAGTATCCGGACTTCGCCGCGCTCCGAGGCGACCCCAGCGACAACCTCCCGGGCATCCCGGGGGTCGGGGAGAAGACGGCGGCCAAATGGATCCGCGAATACGGCTCGTTCGAGGAACTGGTGAACCGGGCCGATGAGGTGCGGGGCAAGGTGGGTGATTCACTGCGCGCCAATCTGGCCGGCGTCATCATGAACCGCAGGCTGACCGAACTGGTCCGCGACATGGAGTTGCCCGCCGGCCCCGACGACCTGGCCCTGCACGGCTGGGACAGGGACCGGATCCACCGGCTCTTCGACGATCTCGAGTTCAAGGTCTTGCGCGACCGGCTGTTCTCCACCCTGACCTCGGTGGAGCCCGAGGCGGAGTCGGGCTTCGACCTGCGGGGGACGCGACTGGGCTCGGGTGAGGTGGCCGGGTGGCTGGCCGAACACACCGCGTCGGGGCGCAGCGGACTCGCGGTGACCGGTCGGCGCGCGGTGGTCGGCAGCGACGTCGAGTCGCTCGCTATCGCCGGGTCCGACGGAGAGGCCGCGTTCATCGATCCCACCTCGCTGAGTGTGGACGACGATGCGGCGCTGGCGGATTGGCTGGCCGACGAGACCCGGCCCAAGGCCGTGCACGAGGTGAAGTGGGCCCTGCACGCGCTCCGCGGACGCGGGTGGACGCTGGCCGGAGTCACCTCCGACACCGCTCTCGCCGCGTATCTGGTGCGGCCGGGACAGCGGACCTTCAACCTCGACGACCTCGTGCTCCGGTACCTGCGACGGGAGCTCAAGGCGGACGACGCCCAGACCGACGACGGTCAGCTCTCGCTGCTCGACGACGACGCCGACGCGCAGCGCGCGGCAGATCAACTGATGCTGTCGGCCCAGGCTGTCGCCGAACTCGCCGACACGCTGGACACGGAACTGGAGCGGATCGAGGGCTCGGCGCTGCTGCGAGAGATGGAACTTCCGCTCGCGTTCGTTCTCGCCGAACTGGAGTGCGCGGGCATCGCCGTCGACGTCGAACACCTGGACGCGCTCGAGCGCGGGTTCGCGCAGCGGGTGCGCGACGCGGCCGAGGCGGCGTACGAGGTGATCGGCGAGCAGGTGAACCTCGGGTCGCCCAAACAGCTGCAGGCGATCCTCTTCGACAAGCTCGACATGCCGAAGACGAAGAAGACCAAGACCGGCTACACCACCGACGCGGACGCTCTCACGTCGTTGTACGAGAAGACCGAGCATCCGTTCCTGAAGCATCTGCTCGAGCATCGCGACGCCACCCGGCTGCGGGTGACGGTGGAGGGCCTCCAGAAGACCGTCGCGGACGATCAGCGCATCCACACCACGTTCAATCAGACCGTGGCGGCGACGGGTCGGCTGTCCTCGACGGACCCGAACCTGCAGAACATCCCGGTGCGCACCGATGCGGGCCGCCAGATCCGGCACGCCTTCGTGGTGGCGCCGGGCCCGGTGCCGATCGGGGCCGCGCCCGTGGAGTTCGAGAGCCTGATGACGGCCGATTACTCGCAGATCGAGATGCGGATCATGGCGCACCTCTCGGAGGACGAGGGACTGATCGAGGCCTTCAACACGGGTGAGGACCTGCACAACTTCGTCGGTTCGCGTGCCTTCGGGGTTCCGGTGGACCAGGTGGACCCGCAGATGCGTTCACGGGTCAAGGCGATGTCGTACGGCCTGGCCTACGGGTTGTCGGCATACGGTCTGGCCGCTCAGCTCGGGATCAGCCGCGAAGAGGCGAAGCAGCAGATGGAGCAGTACTTCGATCGCTTCGGCGGCGTCCGCGACTATCTTCATCGCGTCGTCGAGGAGGCGCGCCGGAACGAGTACACGGCCACCCTGTTCGGCCGGCGCCGGTATCTGCCCGACCTCAACTCCGACAACTTCCAGCGTCGTCAGGCCGCCGAGCGGATGGCGCTCAACGCCCCCATTCAGGGCACCGCCGCCGACATCATCAAGGTGGCGATGATCAACGTGCAGAACCGGTTGCGGGCCGAGAAGCTGTCGTCGCGGATGCTGCTGCAGGTGCACGACGAACTGGTGATCGAGGTAGCCCGGGGCGAGCGGGAGACGGTGGAGGCGGTGGTCCGCGCCGAGATGGGCGGAGCGATCGAGCTCTCGGTTCCACTGGAGGTCTCGGTCGGCTACGGCCGGAGTTGGGACGACGCCGCGCACTGATCCGAACAGGGTTGTCGAGTAAGCGCAGGAGCGAAGCGACGGAGCGCATCGAGACGAACACCAGCCACGGTGACTCCGCGACAACGTGGCGACGGTCAGCCGAAGTATGGGACCTTCTCTTACAGAGACAGTCCCGATGAACAGGAACCCGCGAATGACAGACACGCTCCGCCTCGCAGTCCTCGAGGGCGACGGAATCGGACCCGAGGTGGTCCCGGTGGCCGTGGACGTCGCGACCCGGGCCCTCGCGGCGCAGGGGCTGACGGTGGAGACGACCGCGCTGCCGTTCGGTGCCGCCGCCGTCGAGTCCGACGGCGCGCCCGTGCCCGCGAGCACGCTCGACGCGCTGGAGAAGTTCGATCTCTGGGTGGTCGGACCGCATGACAGCGCCTCGTACCCGGCCGAAGTGCGGTATCCGCCGCCGGGCGCGGTGTTGCGCAAGCAGTTCGGTCTGTACGCGAACCTGCGGCCCGCCCGGGCTGTCTCCGGTGTGACGGCGACCGCGCCCGACATCGATGTCCTGGTGGTCCGGGAGAACAGCGAGGGACTGTACGCGGACCGGAACATGACGATCGGCAGCGGCGAGTTCATGCCGACGCCGGACGTCGCGCTCGCGGTGGGCGTGGTCACCCGCGCGGCGTCCGAACGCATCGCGGTCGAGGCTTTCGAAGCGGCACGCCGGCGGCGCGGGCACGTCACCGTGGTGCACAAGGCCAACGTGCTGCGACTGACGACGGGACTGTTCCGGGACGAATGCCTCGCGGTCGCCGAGCGTTACCCGGACGTCCGGGTGGACGAGCAGCACGTCGACGCGATGGCGGCGCTGCTGGTGCGTCGCCCGGCTGACTTCGATGTGATCGTCACCGAGAACCTGTTCGGCGACATCCTGTCGGACCTGGCGGCTGAACTATCCGGTTCCCTCGGCCTGGCCCCGTCGATCAACGCCTCGGACACGCGCGCCATGGCGCAGGCGGTGCACGGCGCCGCACCGGACATCGCCGGCCGCGGCATCGCCGATCCGGTCGCCATGATCGGTTCGGGCGCCATGCTGCTGCGCTGGCATGCTGCGCGTTCGGGCGACAGCCGAGTGTCGGCGGCGGCCGATGCGATCGACGGCGCGGTGGCCCATGTGCTCGGTGAGGGGATCGCCACGGCCGACCTGGGCGGCCGTGCGTCGACCTCGGAGTTCGGGGCGGCGGTCGCGGCGCAGGTCGGCTGAATCTCGCCCCGGTCGGCCGCGGCGGCCGGCGAACCCGTCATACTCATAGACTCCGGGGGATCACACCGATCCCCGGTCACGACGGAGAGGTGCCGATGCGAGTGCGATCGCTGCGCGTGCGGGTGCTGGCCGGTGTGGCGGCCGCGGCGCTCGCAGTTCCCGTGCTGTCGGGCTGCGTGGTCGACGAGTCGGCGCTCGACACCAAGCCGATCACGGTGAAGGTGGAGAAGCAGCCCGAGATCGCCGCGATGCTGCCCGCGAGCATTCGGGAATCCGGAGTGTTGCGTGTGGGTACCAACCCGCCGTACCAGCCGAACGAGTTCAAGGACCGAGAAGGTCACATCATCGGATTCGACGTCGACCTGATGAACGCCGTGGCCGGCGTCCTCGGGCTGCGGGCCGAGTACAGCGAGTCCGACTTCGACAAGATCATCCCCGCGATGCAGGGCGGCACGTTCGATCTGGGGATGTCGTCGTTCACCGACTCGCTGGAGAGGCAGAAGGAGGTCGACTTCGTCGACTACTTCAGCGCCGGAATCAAATGGGCGCAGAAGGTGGGCAGGGGGATCGACCCGGACAACGCCTGCGGCCTCCGCGTCGGAGTGCAGAGCACCACGGTCGAAGACACCGATGAGGTCCCCGCCAAGAGCGCCGCATGCGAGAAGGCGGGCAAGGACCCGATCATCAAAGTCAAGTTCGAGACCCAGGATCAGGTGGTGAACGCCTTGCTCCTGGGCCAGATCGACGCGTTCTCGGCCGATTCTCCGGTGACCGCGTACGCGATCAAGAAGACCGACGGTCAGCTCGAGGAAGTGGGGCCGCTGTACGACGCGGCGCCGTACGGGTGGCCGATCGTCAAGGGCTCTGCGCTCGGACCCGCTCTGCAGGCAGCCCTGCAGTACCTCATCGACAACGGTCAGTACGAGAAGATCGCCACACATTGGGGAGTGGAAGCAGGAATGATTCAGCGATCCGAGATCAACGGAGCGAAGGGCTGAACCGATGACGGCAAGTGACATCCGGGCCGGCGACACGGCGGAGACCCCCGCACCGATCAAGGCCGTCCCCCTCCGGCATCCCGGACAGTGGATCGCCGCTGTGATCATTCTCGGGCTGGTCGGGCTCTTCGTGTACGGCGCGGCCACCAATCCCGCCTACCACTGGTCCACCTACGGCAAGTACCTGTTCGAAGAACGCATCCTGTCGGGTGTCGGATACACGCTGGCGCTGACCGTCCTCGCGATGATCATCGGGGTGATCCTCGGCGTGATCCTGGCGGTGATGCGGATGTCGCAGAACAAGGTGCTCAGTTCCGCGGCCTGGGTGTACCTGTGGGTATTCCGTGGCACTCCGATCTTCGTTCAGCTGGTCCTGTGGGGGCTCGTCGGTTCGCTCTACAAGACCGTCCGGGTCGGCATACCCTTCGGCCCGACCGCGTTCGAAATCGACATCCAGGCCTTCAGCCTCAAGTACGTCTTCCTGATCGCCGTGATCGGGCTCGCCCTCAATGAGGCCGCGTATATGGCGGAGATCGTCCGCGCCGGCATCTCCTCCGTGGGCGAAGGACAGATGGAGGCGTCGGTGGCGCTGGGCATGTCGTGGTGGCAGACGATGCGGCGAATCGTGCTGCCACAGGCGATGCGGGTGATCATCCCGCCCACCGGCAACGAGGTCATCAGCATGCTCAAGACCACCAGCCTCGTGGCCGCGGTGCCTTTCAGCCTCGAACTGTACGGCCGCCAACGGGATATCTCGGGCGTCAACTTCCAGCCGATCCCGATGCTGCTCGTGGCGTCGACGTGGTATCTGGTCGTCACCTCGGTGCTGATGATCGGGCAGCACTTCGTCGAGAAGCACTACGAGAAGGGTGCCTCGCGCGAGCTGTCGGAGGGCCAGCTGCAGGCGCTCGCCGCCGCCAACAAGACGGTCGTGGAGGAGGGCAAGTGACGGACACCGGTGTTTCGTCCGACGGCGGCCGGCCGATGGTGCTGGCCGACCGCGTATGCAAGAACTTCGGTGCCCTTCAGGTGCTGAAGGGTGTGTCCATCGAGGTGCAACCCGGCGAGGTCGCATGTCTGATCGGCCCCTCGGGCTCGGGGAAGTCCACCTTTCTGCGGTGCGTCAATCACCTCGAGAAGGTCAACGCCGGACGGATGGAGGTGGACGGCGAACTGATCGGTTATCGAGAGCGCGGCGGCCGACTCTACGAGCTCAGCCCGCGCGAGGCGGCCAGGCAGCGCCGCGACATCGGGATGGTGTTTCAGCATTTCAACTTGTTTCCGCACCGGACCGCGCTGGAGAACATCATCGAGGCTCCGGTCCTGGTCGGCGGGAAGTCCAAGAGCGAGGCCACCGAGCGCGCTCTGGACCTGCTGAGCCAGGTGGGCCTGCGGGCCAAGGCCGACGCCTACCCGGCCCAGCTCTCGGGCGGACAGCTGCAGCGCGTCGCCATCGCCCGCGCGCTCGCCATGGATCCGAAGCTGATGCTCTTCGACGAGCCGACTTCGGCTCTCGACCCGGAACTCGTCGGCGACGTGCTGGCGGTCATGCGGACCCTCGCCGCGGAGGGGATGACGATGGTGGTGGTCACCCACGAAATGGGCTTCGCCCGCGAGGTGGCCGACCAGTTGGTCTTCATGGACGGTGGAGTGGTGGTCGAACGCGGGGATCCCCGTGAGCTGCTGTCGAACCCGCAGCAGGCGCGAACCCAGGAGTTCCTCTCCAAGCTGCTGTAGCGGGCCCGCTCACACGGTGGCGATCGGCGTGAGGATCCCGGGCGGATCGGTCCGGGCCGCCTCGGTGAAGCGGTGGCCCCAGAAGCTCGGCTTGCGGTAGGTGCGGGCGATCCAGCTCAGGTCGTCGACCACCAGACCCCCGTAGCCGAGCTCCAGCTGAAACCCCGACGGCGTCCCGACATAGGTCGATGTCATGAGGTCGTTCGAGTGCCGGCCGAGCGTCTGCATCACCGGGACGCGATGCTTCTCGACCAGGTCGATCGCGCGGCCGAGATCGTCCATGTGCTGGTATTCCAGCATCAGGTGGTTCACGCCGATGTGGCCGGGCGCCTCCGCGAGCGCCAGCGAGTGGTGGCGGCCGTTGACGTGGTAGAACCGCACGTCGAAGTGATCCGACACGATTCGGTCGGAGAGCCGGAATCCGAGTACCCCGGAATAGAACTCGTCGGCTTCCGCGAGGTCCGGTACCTGGTAGACGATGTGTCCCAGCCCCTGATCGCCCGTCACGAACCCGCCGCGCATGGTCCGTCCCGCGCGGAACGAGTTGGGGGTGGCGCCCTTGCCCCAGGACAGTTCGTGGCGAAGTCCCCACGGGTCGGTGAACCAGGCCAGTTCGGCGACGCCGCGGTCGCGCAGGACCGGTGCGTCGGCCCACTCCAGGCTCAATCCGCGGCGCGCGAGATGCTCGGCGAACGCGTGCAGATCGGTCTCGTTGGCCAAGCCCCAGCCGGTGTATCGGAGTTCGTCGGTCGCGCCGGGGTGGATGCAGATGCGGAAGTCGACGTCGTCGACAGCGAGCCGGACCGTACCGTCGGGTTCGGCTGTGAATCATCGCGCCGACGATCTCGGGTCCGTAGGTCGCCCAGTCCGACGAGCGCGGTGAGCCGAAGCCGACGTACGAGAGTTCTTGAATCATTCGAGAGTCCTTCGCTTGGGGAACGTGTTCTCGCGTCTGAAGGTAGACCGCAATAATGAATGGGTCAACCAACAATTATGATCCATAACGAAATCGGTGAGAGTTGCCGCACTCGATAGGCTGACGGGATGACAGGTAAGGCGCCGCCAGAAGACCTTCTCGGCGATTCGCTGAGCGCACGGCTCGGCTTCCAGTTGGTGAAGGCGGCGATCGGGGTGCGCCGGGCGTATGCGGCGGAGCTGAGACGGCACGGGCTCCTGCCGCATCAACACGCGATCCTCGCGGTGCTCGTCGACGGCGAGGGGCTCTATCAGCGGCAGCTCGCCGAGGCGGTGCGCGTCGATCCGCCCGATCTCGTTCCGTACATCGACGGCTTGGTGAAGGAGGGGCTGGCCGCGCGTTCCCCGGACCCGAAGGATCGGCGTCGGCAGATCGTCACGATCACCCCTGCCGGCACCGAGCGGCTCGGTGAGGCCGACAGGGGCCTGGACGTGGTCGAGTCGGCGTTGTTCCGTCGGCTCTCGTCCTCCGATCGGAGTCGATTGCGCAAGGTATTGGCGGAGATCGATCAGGAGGACTGAATCGGTCGGCGCGCCTCGCGCGCCGCGATTCGTGCTCGTACTTCGGGACGCCGCAGCGGCGGGACGGTTCGCGGAGGCTGCCTGCGGGCCGGAAGTGCGTCGAGGAGTTCAACGGTCGCCGCGGTCACGGCGTCTACCGCCGTCTCGATCGCGTCGTGGTTGGCGTCGGTGACTTTGCGGATTCCGGAGACCTTCCGCACGTACTGCAGCGCGGCTGCCCGGATCTCTTCGTCAGTCGCTGCCGGCTCAAGGCCGCGCAGTTCGGTGATGTTGCGGCACATGAGCCCAGGCTACGCCGCGCCGCCACGTCTCGTGCCCGGAGCGGAGTCGGTCGCGATCTCAGCGTGCGTGCGAGCCTGCTCGGCTCGAGCCGCCCGGCGGGCGGCCCACGCGCCGATGGTCGCCTCGACGTCGCGCGGCATCGTGATCAGTGGCGGCCCTTCCGGGGTCTGATACCGGGCGTTGACCGCCCGGGTGTTGAAATCCTCCACCTCGCGGCGCGCGGCCCGCTCGCTGGACATCGCATCGAGTTCGGCGTCGAGTTCGGCGTCGTCCTTCCGCAATTGGAGGGACGGCGGCAGTGAGACGAGCCGCTCTCGCTTCAAGTAGCGCTTGATCCACCAATCCGGGTCGTCGTGGTCTGACAGATCGAGAGGTTCGCCGGCTCCGGGCAGATCGTCGAAGTCGCCGCGTCGAGCTTGACGCTGGGTGACCGTCAGCGGGTTGCGTGCGCGCAGTGAGTCGAAATCCATTGGTGCACGCGGGAGGGTGGTCTGGGTGGTTTCGACTCGCTCCGCTCGCTCAACCAGCGGGAGGGCCGGGTTCGCTCGTCGGCGGGAGGGTTGGGTTCGCTCGGTCGGCGGGAGACCCGAGACGGCGGACGGTCGCGCCGTCGAGACTCGACGGCTCTGCGCGCCTCATTCGGGCTTGCGGCAGACGAAGATGGCGGTGCCCGGGAAGTAGGAGCCCCGCAGCGGCGACCACTGGCCCCACTCGTCCTCGAGGTCGTCGGGCCACTCCGGCTCGACGATGTCCTCCAGCAGTAAACCCGCGGCGACGATCTCGCGAACGCGATCACCGATCGTCCGGTGGTGTTCGACGTACGTGACTTCGCCGTCGTCGCCGGTCTCCGAGTATGGGGTTCGCGAGAAGTACGACATACGAACCACGAGACCTTCGGGTCCGGGGTCGTCGAGGAACATCCAGCGAATCGGATGGTTGGTGGCGAACACCCATCGGCCGCCGGGGCGCAGCACCCGCGCGACCTCGCGCATCATGCGGGCCGAGTCGGCGACGAACGGGACGGCGCCGAACGACGAGCAGGCTTTGTCGAACGACTCGTCGGCGAAGGGGAGGTGCTCGGCGCCGGCCTGGACGAGGGGAACCGGTGCGTCGTCGCGCTGCATCGACTCCAGGCCGTGCCGCAGCATGCCGATCGACACGTCGAGACCGATCACGTTGGCGCCCTGGGTTTTCAGCCATCTCGCGCACGGCGCCGAGCCGCATCCGACCTCGAGCACGTCGCGGCCGGCGACGTCGCCGAGAAGCCGGGCCTCCGACTCCCGGTAGCGCTCGGGGCCCCAGACGAACTCGCCTCCCGGTGTGTCGCCGCCGATGAAGTGGCCGTGCTCCTCGTGGTACTCGTCGGCTTCGCCGTCCCACCATGTCCGGTTCGCTCGTTCGCTGACGGCCGAGTCGATCTCACCGAGGACGCGAGGCGGTCGGGAAGTCATGGAGATGGTCCTCTCGTGGCATGGCGTTGGCTCCGAGCCTAGTGACCGCATGCCGGTCACTGAACGCGGAGCACACGTCGACCTCAGCAGCCTCGGCCGGGAATCACCACGTCGACCTTCGCGTCGCCGTCCCACCTGCGGATGGCCGACGCCCGTCCTACGACGGTCGGCCACGACAGCAGTTGCAGCGCGGCCGCGAGCTCGTCGGCAGTCAGTCGCAGCCCGAGCGTCACGTGCGGCGTCCACTGTCCGGGCAGGCTGTGCTGCGCGAGCTCGGTGACCCGTTCGCGGGTGAGCCGGACGATCGTCGCATGGACGGTGAGCAGTTCCGACGACGGCACCACCGCGCGGGCCAGTGTGTACTTGCGGCCGGCGGCGAACACGACCGCGCCGCCGACTCGGAACTCGAAGGGCAGTCGCTGGGCCGTGGAGGCCAGGGCGGAATCGGCGGCGGGCGAGATCGCAGTGCCGGCGAGCAGGGTGCAGTGCGGCCGATTGGTCCGGGCCCGCACCCGGCCCGCGCTCGGCAATCCGGCGGCTTCGAGCGCGTCCCACTGCGCACGAACGGCGGCCTCGGTCTCGGGATCGGGCAGGATCTCGATCGAATGTGCCATCCTCGGCTCCTTCTGTGCGCGCGTCCCGGAGACAGTATTTGTGCAGGTAGGCCCGCAGTAGTACGCTTGCACACGTGTATGCGCGAAGCATGCACTCTGCGCCGACCGGAACGTCACGTCGAGGCGGTGCGCACAATCGAAGGAAACCGGGCGCAGCCTGCGAAGACTGTCCCGTTTACCGTACCTACTAGATACCTGTCCGGAGCAACTCAACATATGTCGTCCCCCACGATTTCCTCGCCGCAAGTAGCCGTCAACGACATCGGCTCGGCCGAGGACTTCCTCGCCGCTGTCGACTCGACGATCAAGTACTTCAATGACGGCGACATCGTCGAAGGCACCATTGTCAAGGTCGATCGCGACGAGGTCCTGCTCGACATCGGCTACAAGACCGAGGGCGTCATTCCCTCGCGCGAGCTGTCGATCAAGCACGACGTCGACCCCAACGAAGTCGTCACCGTCGGCGACGAGGTCGAGGCCCTCGTTCTCACCAAGGAGGACAAGGAAGGCCGCCTGATCCTGTCGAAGAAGCGTGCGCAGTACGAGCGCGCTTGGGGCACGATCGAGGAGCTCAAGGAGAAGGACGAGGCCGTCAAGGGCACCGTCATCGAGGTCGTCAAGGGCGGCCTGATCCTCGACATCGGCCTGCGCGGCTTCCTCCCGGCTTCGCTGGTGGAGATGCGTCGCGTCCGCGACCTGCAGCCGTACATCGGCAAGGAGGTCGAGGCCAAGATCATCGAGCTCGACAAGAACCGCAACAACGTCGTTCTGTCGCGCCGCGCTTGGCTGGAGCAGACCCAGTCGGAGGTCCGCAGCGAGTTCCTCAACCAGCTGCAGAAGGGCCAGGTCCGCAAGGGCGTCGTGTCCTCGATCGTCAACTTCGGTGCGTTCGTCGACCTCGGCGGCGTCGACGGTCTGGTTCACGTCTCCGAACTGTCGTGGAAGCACATCGATCACCCGTCCGAGGTCGTCACCGTCGGCGACGAGGTCACCGTCGAGGTCCTCGACGTCGACATGGACCGCGAGCGCGTGTCGCTGTCGCTGAAGGCCACCCAGGAAGACCCGTGGCGCCAGTTCGCCCGTACCCACGCGATCGGTCAGATCGTTCCGGGCAAGGTCACCAAGCTCGTGCCGTTCGGCGCCTTCGTGCGCGTCGAAGAGGGCATCGAGGGTCTGGTCCACATCTCCGAGCTGGCCGAGCGCCACGTCGAGGTTCCGGACCAGGTCGTCTCCGTCGGCGACGACGCGATGGTCAAGGTCATCGACATCGACCTGGATCGCCGCCGCATCTCGCTGTCGCTGAAGCAGGCCAACGAGGACTACACCGAGGAGTTCGACCCCTCGAAGTACGGTATGGCCGACAGCTACGACGACCAGGGGAACTACATCTTCCCCGAGGGCTTCGACGCCGAGACCAACGAGTGGCTCGAGGGCTACGACAAGCAGCGTGAGGAGTGGGAGGCCCGCTACGCGGAGGCCGAGCGCCGTCACAAGCTGCACACCGCTCAGATCGAGAAGTTCGCCGCGGCTGCCGCCGAGGCGGAGAACGCTCCGAGCGACTACTCGTCGTCGAGCTCGGCTTCGCAGTCGACCTCGTCGAGCAGCGGCCCGGCCCAGACCGGCGGATCGCTCGCCAGCGACGAGCAGCTCGCCGCACTGCGCGAGAAGCTGTCGGGCAACGCCTGATTCACGCGCGGTCGGTCGGAGTGACTGACTGAACAACACCCCGGAACCTCGGTTCCGGGGTGTTGTCGTCTGTCCGGACGAGTCGGGGCGAGCTCGGGCTCGGCCGCTCGCGTACCGTGTGGCCATGCGAGAAGAGCCGACTTCGGACACGATGTCTTTCACCTGGCGCCGGCTCGCCCTGATCGGCGCCCTGGCCGCGACGACGGCGTTGACGATCGTCGTCGGTGTGACCGATCCCCATGCGCCGCTGGTGTATCCGACCCGTTTCCTGATCTGGAACCTATTCCTCGCCTGGCTTCCGCTGCTGATCGCGTGCGCCTTCGTCATCGTGCGAAACAAGCTTGCGCTGATTCCGCTCGGACTCGCGTGGCTGGCCTTCCTGCCCAACGCGCCCTACCTGATCACCGACCTCGTGCATCTGGGCGAAGGCTACGAACTCTGGCGGCACATTCTCCAGTACGGATTCGCGGCATGGACCGGCGTGATGCTCGGCGTGGTCTCGATGCGGCTGGTGCACCGACGCATCGAAGCGGACTGGGGACGGGCCGCGGGCTGGGCCGCCGTCGCCGCATCGGTGATCCTCTGCGCCGTAGGAGTGGTCATCGGCCGATTCCAGCGCTGGAACTCCTGGGATCTCGTGACCCGGCCGGACGCCGTCGTCGCCCAGACGATGGGATGGGTGAGATCACCCTTCGCGCACGTGCAGTCGTCCGGCGTCGCCGTCGCGGTCGCTGTCTTCCTGGCCGCCGCATACCTGACGATGTGGGCCTACGAGTCGATCGGCGCCGCCGGCCACTGACGGCGGCGCCCAACCGCGGTCCGCGGACCGGCGCAACGTCGGATACACCGGTTTTGTCGTAGTCGGTTGATAACTTCCGCCCATGACTGGAATGAACCGTCCCCCGCAGCAGCCGCTCCCCACTCCGCATCCTTCGGTCCCGCATTCTCCGGTGCCGTCAGCACCGGTACCGCCCGCCGGGAGGGGGAGGAGACGCGGCATCGTGCCGTGGATCGCGGCCGGGACGGTGGTTCTCGGCGTCATCGTCGCGGTGATCGTCCTCGTCGTCGTCGACAGCGGGCCGTCACGAGTTACGGCGAGTTCCGTCGTCGCCGAATGCGATTCCAGCTCTTCGACGCTCACTCTTGCCGAAGACGGGAAGACGATCGAATTCACCTATCACCCCGACCGGTCCACCTCCCAGGCCGTGTACGACTGCCTCCTAGAGCAGACGAAGGCACCGTCCAGCGTGGACGCGCGTGTGCTCGGCACGCGCGCCATCGACGGAACGCAGCAGGCCGACTGGGAGGGCTGGGAGATGTTCTGGAACTACCACCCTGATTCGGGAGCTTCGATCACCCTGTCCGAACACTGACGGCGGCGCCGCCGACCTGTCCGTTTCCTGCAGTCTCACCCGAGCCGTACTTCGGCGACCGTCCGCAGGTGCGCGACGAGAGCCTGGCCCGACGGGCTGAGCGGACGGTCGGCGGCGACGGTGAGTCCGACGCTGTGCCCGATGGATCCGAGGTCCACGTCGAGCGGGGTGAGGCGGGCGTCGCCGCGTCCGATGAGGCTGGGCAGCACAGCGAGCGTCTCCGTATGGTGCAGCAGCTCCCGTACCGTGAGGAAGCTCGTCGCTTCCACACGGTTCTCCGGCAACGCGGTTCCGCTGCGGGCGAACACCGCTTCGAGTTCCCCGCGCAGGGCGGTCTCGACGCCGGGGAGTACCCACGGGTAACCGCGGGTGTCGGCGAGAGAGAAGGGTCCGGCCCCCGCGAGGGGGTGGGTGGAGCCGGCGAAGACCTCCACCGACTCCTCGTACAACGGGAGACGCGTGATGGTCGATGTGCTCGGCGATGTCAGACGACCGACGATCATGTCGATGCGACCCGCCTCGAGCTCGGCGAGCAGCGCTTCCGGCGAGCCCTCTCGTACCACGACGGTGAGTCGCGGATGCTTCGCTTTCAACTGCACAATCGCCTGCGGCAGAAGCACATTCGATCCCGCGAGATGCGTCCCGACGATCACGGTTCCGCGATCGGCGTCCGCCAGCTCCACCACATGGCGACCCGCCTGGTTCAGTTGTGCGAGGATCGCCCGCGCGTGCTCGGTGAACGCCGCCCCGAAGATCGTGGGCGTGATTCCCCGCGGGCCGCGCTCATACAGCTCCACTCCCACGATCGCCTCGATGTCGCGCAGGCTTCGCGTGGCGACCGGCTGAGTGACGTGGAGTTCCGCGGCTGCGCCGATCACGCTGCCCTGCCGCGACAGCGCGTCGATCAAGACCAGGTGCCGGATCTTCAGCCGGCCGTCGAGCAGTTTCGGCAGATCGATCGACGGCCGGTCCGCCGCACTCATACCCCGGAGGTGATCGTGATCAGCAGGTCGCCGTTCTCCACCTGCGCCACCCCCGGCACCGCGATCCTGCCGACCACGCCGCCCACCGGCGTGGTGATCGCCGCCTCCATCTTCATCGCCTCGATATGGGCGATCGTGTCGCCCGCGGCCACCTCGTCGCCTTCGGACACCTCCAGGGTGACCACGCCGGCGAACGGGGCGGGCACCTGACCGGGAACCGACGGATCGGCCTTCTCGGCCCGCGGCCGTGCGTCTTCGATCGAGCGGTCGCGCACCTGGACCGGCCGCAGCTGGCCGTTGATCCAGCACATCACCGTGCGCATCCCGCGTTCGTCGGCTTCGGAGATCGACTCGAGGCCGAGAAGGAGCGTGACACCGGGTCCGAGTTCCACGACGTGTTCGGTGCCGGGAACCAGACCGTAGAAGAACTCGCGGGTGCCGATCACCGAGGTGTCGCCGAAGGTCTCGCGGTGCTCGATGAATTCCCTGGACGGACCGGGGAACAGCAGCCGTGACAGTGTGGTCCGGCGCGTCTGCGAGTCGGCTGCGAGCCCGGCGCGGTCGTCGTCGGTCAGTTCGGCGAGCGGCGGTGCCACGGCCGGCGTGTTGCCGAGCGCCCGGGTGCGGAGCGGTTCGGGCCAACCCGCGGCCGGAGTGCCCAGCTCGCCGCGGAAGAACCCGGTGACCGACTCGGGGAGGTCGACCACCGTCGGATCGGCGGCGAACTGTTCGGCACTGACGCCCGAACCGACGAGAGCGAGGGCGAGGTCGCCGACGACCTTCGACGACGGCGTCACCTTGATGAGGCGGCCGAAGGCCCGGTCGACACCGGCGTAGGCGCGTTCGATCTCCTCGAACCGGTCCGCGAGCCCCAGAGCGGTGGCCTGCGCACGCAGATTCGACAGCTGACCGCCCGGGATCTCATGGGTGTACACACGGCCGGTCGGAGCGGGGATGCCGGCCTCGAACGGGTGGTAGAGCCCGCGCATCGACTCCCAGTAGGGCTCGAGCTCGCAGACCGCGTCGAGGTCGATGCCGGTGTCGCGGTCGGTGTGGGCGGTCGCCGCGACCACCGCCGACATCGACGGTTGGCTGGTACCGCCCGACATCGGGGCCGCGGCCACATCGACCGCGTCCGCGCCGGCGTTCCACGCCGCGAGGTACGTCGCCAGCTGGCCGCCCGCGGTGTCGTGCGTGTGGACGTGAACGGGAAGGTCGAAACGCGACCGGAGGGCCGTCACGAGCGTGGTGGCGGCCGGGGCGCGCAGCAGCCCGGCCATGTCCTTGACGGCGATGATGTGCGCGCCGGCGTCGACGACGCGCTCGGCCAGCCGGAGATAGTAGTCGAGAGTGTAGAGATCCTCCGCCGGGTCCGTCAGGTCACCGGTGTAACAGAGGGCCACCTCCGCGACCGCAGTGCCGGTCGCGCGCACGGCGTCGATCGCCGGACGCATCTGGTCGACGTCGTTCAGCGCGTCGAAGATGCGGAAGATGTCGACGCCGGTGGCGGCGGCCTCGGCCACGAAGGCATCGGTCACCTCGGTGGGATAAGGGGTGTAGCCGACGGTGTTGCGTCCCCGCAACAGCATCTGCAGGCAGATGTTCGGCACCGCCTCGCGCAGTCGTGCCAGGCGGTCCCACGGATCCTCGTGCAGGAAACGCAGGGCGACGTCGTAGGTCGCACCGCCCCAGGCCTCGATCGACAGCAGTTCCGGGATACTCGAGGAGACGTGGCCGGCGACCGCGGTCAGGTCCTTGGTGCGGACGCGTGTGGCGAGCAGCGACTGGTGCGCGTCGCGGAAGGTGGTGTCGGTGATCGCCAGCGCCTTCTGCGCACGGAGATCGGCGGCGAAGCGTTCGGGGCCGAGGGTGGCGAGCCGCTGGCGGGAGCCCTCCGGCACGGATCGCTCGGATGCCGGCCGCGGCAGCTTGGAGGCCGGGTCCACGCCCGCCGGAGCCTTGCCGTTGGGGGAGTTGACCGTGATGTCGGCCAGGTAGTTCAGCATGCGTGTGCCGCGGTCGGCCGGAGCGTTGCCGTGCAGCAGCTCCGGATGCGCGGCGATGAAGCCGGTGTCGACGGCGCCGGACTGGAACGTCGGATCGTCGAGCACTGCGCGGAGGAACGGGATGTTCGTCGTCACCCCTCGGATCCGGAACTCCATCAGCGCGCGGCGGGCGCGGGCGAGCGCGATGTCGCGAGTGGACCCGCGGCAGGTGAGCTTGACCAGCATGGAGTCGAAGTAGGCGCCGACCTCCGCGCCGACCGTGGTCCCGCCGTCCAGGCGGACGCCGGCGCCGCCGGGCGACCGGTACGCCGTGATGCGTCCGGTGTCGGGCCGGAATTCGTTCGCGGGGTCCTCGGTGGTGATCCGGTACTGCATGGCGGCACCGTGCAGCGCGATCGTGTCCTGCGACAGTCCGAGACCGGCGAGGGTGGCTCCGGCGGCGAGCTGCAACTGGGTCTGGACGAGATCGACGTCGGTCACCTCTTCGGTGACGGTGTGCTCCACCTGGATGCGGGGATTCATCTCGATGAACACGTAGTCGCCGCTGGTGTCCAGGAGGAACTCGACCGTCCCGGCACAGGTGTAGCCGATGTGGCGTGCGTAGCGCACGGCGTCGGCGCACATGCGCTCGCGCAGGTCCGCGGGCAGGTCCGGAGCGGGTGCCTGCTCGATGACCTTCTGATGGCGACGCTGGACGGAGCAGTCGCGCTCATAGAGATGGACGACATCGCCGGTGGCGTCGCCGAGGACCTGGACCTCGATGTGCCGCGGCCCGCTCACCGCCTGCTCGATGTACACCGCACCGTCGCCGAACGCCGACTCCGCTTCGCGGGAGGCCTCTTCGAGCGCCGCGCGCAGGAGCGCGGGATCGTCGACGAGGCGCATGCCGCGACCACCGCCGCCCGAGACGGCCTTGACGAAGACCGGGAAGGTCATCGACTCGCCGGCGTCCAGCAGCGTCTGCACATCGGTGGAGGGTTCGGTCGACGCCAGGACCGGGAGCCCGGCGGCGCGGGCTTCGGCGATCGCTCGAGACTTGTTGCCCGTCAGCTGAAGGACTTCGGCAGTCGGACCCACGAAGGTGATCCCGGCCGCGGCGCACGCCCGTGCGAGTTCGGGGTTCTCGGAGAGGAATCCGTATCCGGGGTAGACGGCGTCGGCACCGGATTCCTTCGCGACACGGATGATCTCGTCCACATCGAGGTAGGCCCGAACGGGATGCCCGGGCTCGCCGATCCGGTACGCCTCGTCTGCCTTGAACCGGTGGGGAGAGTTCCGGTCCTCGTGCGGGTACACCGCGACGGTGGTGATGCCCAGCTCGACGGCCGCGCGGAGGGCGCGGATCGCGATCTCGCCTCGGTTGGCGACAAGGATCTTGCGGAACATGACGGGGGTCCTCATTTCGGGGTGTGGGTCGGTGCGGTCAGGGCGAAGAGACGATGCACGGCCGACGACAGTTCGGTGTCGCGATCGGCCAGGTCGACGAAGACGTCGAAGTGGTTCCGTCCGGGAACGGTCAGGAGCGGGCCGGCACTTCCGCGGGCCCAGTGCCGGTGGAAGTCCCGACTCTGCCGGCGGAAGCCGTCGGCCTCGTGCTCGGCCATGGCGATCACCGCCGGAGCGGGATCGTCGGGCAGCGGTGCGAGGGCCGGGCTGAGGTCGGCAGCGGACTGCTCGGTCAGGAAGAGCCACTCGTTCGCCTCGGCGTGGATCAGCGGCCGCAGATCATAGAGTCCGCTGATCAGCAGGCCGGCGTGCACTGCGCGATCGGGCAGCCCGAGGTCAGCCTGCCAACCGCCGATCATGGTGGTCGCGGCGAGGTGAGCACCCGCCGAACTGCCGCAGACCACGATCCTGTTGCGATCGAGGCCGTGCGCGGGTCCGTCGCGATGCACCCATGCGACGGCCGCCCTGACTTGACGGACCATTTCGGGCAGGGAGGTCGCCGGAGCCAGTCCGTAGTCGACAGCGACAGTGGCGATACCGTGGTCGGCCAGCGTGCGCGCCATGAACGCGGTGTCCAGGCGTGACAGCGAGCGCCAGTATCCGCCGTGGATCACCAGGAATACCGGACGGGGAGCGTCGGCGATCCCCCACACGTCGAGCACCTCGTCGCTGTGCTCGTCGTAGGCGACGCCGCGGGCGCCGGGCAGATCCCGGACTGCGCGCTCGGACCGCGTTCGGTAATCGTCCATCACCCTGGCGAAGGTTTCCGGGGACACGGTTCCGCGGGCGCTGTATGCGGCGGCGATCTCGGGGTCGAACAACGGGGCTCCTTCGAACGGCAACGAATCGTCTTCAGGGTCTGGCACGCAACTCATACCCGTCTAATACCGAACACGTACCCGACTATGCCATTTTTGCTATGACGACCGGCACTCCGGTCGGCGGTTGTGACCATCTCCGTTATGACTATTTCGGTATGTGAGTGATTCCGCTAGGTATTTGAACCACATGGCGATGCGGATCACAGTGGATTCATGACCGCACCCCACCCCGAATGGATTCGCAACTACGTCGACGGCGCATTCCTCGACCCCGATCCGGCGTCGGCGTTCGACGCGGTCGACCCCGCCACCGGCACCGCGTACGCCAGGGTTCACGAGGCCGGAGCCGAGATCGTCGACCGTGCCGTCGGTTCGGCGCGACGTGCGCTGGCCGCCGGCTGGGCCGACCGGCCGGTCGCAGATCGGGCCCGGATCCTCCGTCGTGCCGCCGACCTGATCGAACAGCGCTTCGACGACTTCGTCGCCGCAGAGCTCGCCGACACCGGCAAGCCGGTGACACAGGCGCGTGCCCTCGACGTCGCCCGCGCTCCGATGAACTTCCGCGCGTACGCCGACCTGGTGTCGAGCGCCGGCGAGCAGTCGTACCTGACCGACACCGCCGACGGTCGCCGAGCCCTGAACTACACGGTCCGCAAACCGCTCGGCGTGATCGCGATCATCGTCCCCTGGAACCTCCCGCTCCTGCTCCTCACCTGGAAAGTCGCACCGGCGCTCGCCTGCGGGAACGCGGTGGTGGTGAAGCCGAGCGAGGACACTCCCGCCACCGCCTCGCTGCTGGCCGAAGTGCTCGCGGAAGCCGGTCTGCCGCGCGGTGTGTACAACGTGGTCCACGGTTTCGGCGCCGATTCGGCCGGGGCGTTCCTGACCGAGCATCCCGGAATCGACGGTGTCACCTTCACCGGATCGTCGGCCACCGGCAGTCACGTCATGCGGACGGTGGCGCCGCGGGTGCGGCCGGTCTCGCTGGAGCTCGGCGGCAAGAACGCGGCGATCGTCTTCGATGACGCGGACGTCGACGAGGCGGTCAAGGGACTGAGCCGGTCGATCTTCACCAACACCGGCCAGGTGTGTCTGTGCACCGAGCGCGTATACGTTCAGCGGCGGATCTTCGACGAGGTGGTCGCCGGCCTGGCGACCGAGGCCGCCTCGCTGCGGCTGGGAGATCCGTTCGACGAGGCGACGACGACCGGCCCGCTCATCTCAGAGAAGCACCGGAGGAAGGTCCTGAGCTACTTCGACCTCGCCCGCGCGGAAGGCGCCGATGTGGTGTGCGGGGGCCGGGTCCCGGACGTGGGAGAGCACCTCGACGGGGGTTCGTGGATCGCGCCGACGCTGTGGACGGGCGTCGACAACAGCAGTCGCGTGATGCGCGAGGAGATCTTCGGCCCGGTGGCCGGTCTGGTCCCGTTCGACACCGAGGAGGAGGCGATCGCACTCGCCAACGACACCGAGTACGGGCTCGCGTCGGTTGTCTGGACCGACGATCTGCGTCGCGGTCACCGCGTCGCCGCGCGGATGAACGTCGGGCTCTCGTGGGTCAACACCTGGTACCTGCGTGATCTGCGAGCCCCGTTCGGCGGCGTCGGGCTCTCCGGCATCGGCCGCGAGGGCGGAGAATCCTCGCTGCACTTCTACACCGAACCGACCAACGTCTGCCTGCAACTGTGACCACCACACCTCCGTCCGAAGCGAAAGGACCGCATATGCACACCACCGACGACGAGGCGGCCGCGCTGGCCGGCCGTCTCGACCACGCCCAGACCGGATGTCGAGAGACCCCGAGCATCGAACGTGATCCCGCGGTCGGCATCGCCTTCGACGTCGACCTCGCATATCGGGTGCAGGAAGAACTGATCGGGCTGCGAACGGCGCGCGGCGAGAGCGTGGTCGGAGTGAAACTCGGGTTCACCAGCAAGGCCAAGATGGCGCAGATGGGCGTCTCCGACGTCATCGTGGGCCGGCTCACCGACGCGATGACCGTCGCGAACGGCGGCACGGTGGACCTCGGGAAGTTCATCCACCCGAAGGCGGAGCCGGAGGTGGCGTATCTGCTCTCGCGCGATGTGCGCCTCGACGACCTGAACGAGGACATCCTCGACGCGGTCTCGGCGATCGCTCCGGCGGTGGAGGTCATCGACTCGCGTTATCTGGACTTCGCCTTCACCTACGCCGACGTGGTGGCCGACAACACCTCGGCGGCCGGATATGCGATCGGGGAGTGGTCGCCGCTGTGCGACGCGGCGGACCTCGACGTGACCTTGCGCGTCGGTGCCGACTCGGTGCACGGTTCCACCGCCGCGATCCTCGGCGATCCGGCTCAGGCCCTGCTCGCGCTCCTCGACATGTGCCGGCGGCGGCGCATTCCGCTCGAGGCCGGCCACGTGATACTCGCCGGCGCGGCGACCGCCGCGCTGCCGCTCACCGCCTCCACGCCCGACGGCACGGACGTGCAGTGCACCGTCGAAGGACTCGGAACGGTCTCCTTCACGGCAGTCGGAGAGGCGGCCCGCCGATGAGCGCCGCCGGCGCCGAGGCGCTCGTCGTCAGCGGAAAAGCCACCCCTCGAGGACGATTCCCGCACGTGAAGACGGTCGGCGATCTGATCTTCGTCTCCGGCACCAGCTCGCGCCGTCCGGACAACACGTTCGTCGGCGTCGAGGTCGACGAGATGGGCACCGCCTCCCTCGACATCGAGGCGCAGACGCGAGCGGTGATCGAGAACATCCGCGACATCCTCGCCGAGGTCGGCGCCGGACTCGACGACCTCTGTCAGGTCACGGCCTACCTCGTGTCGATGAACGATTTCGGCGCCTACAACCGCGTCTACGGCGAGTACTTCGACGAGAACGGTCCCACGCGGACCACCGTCGCGGTGCACCAGCTCCCGCATCCGCACCTGCTCATCGAGATCCAGGCGATCGCACATCGCCGGCGGCCGTGACTCGGCCACCCACTCACAACCCCAGGAGTTCCCATGACGACCATTCCGCCCGTCATCGATTTCCAGCGCTGGATCGACGACAACCGCCATCTGCTCAAGCCGCCGGTGAACAACCAGATGATGGCGCTCGGAGACGACTTCATCATTCAGGTGGTCGGCGGCCCCAACGAGCGCTACGACTACCACTACGAGCCGTACGAGGAGTGGTTCTACCAACTCCGCGGCGACATCCACGTCAACCTGATGACCGAGGACGGGCCGCGACGGGTCGATGTCCGGGAAGGGGAGACGTGGCTGATGCCTGCGAACATTCCGCATTCGCCGCAGCGGCCAGACCCCGATTCGATCGGTCTGGTGATCGAGCGGGTCCGCAAGGAGGGCACGCTGGAGAAATTCCAGTGGTATTGCCTGGAATGTCACACCAAGCTGCACGAGGTGGAGTTGCAGGTGCGCGACCTCGTCGAGGACATGCCTCCGGTCTTCGACTCCTTCGGTTCCGATGAGCAGGCCAGGACCTGCCGTGAATGCGGCGCCCTCCATCCGGGGAAGGGCTGAAGTGAGCGACATCATCGACGTCCACACCCACTATGTGCCGAAGGGATGGCCCGACCTGCGCGACGTCGCCGGTCCCGAAGCGCCGTGGCTGCGTGTGGAGTCCGAACGCGAGGCGATGATGATGACCGGCGACGTCGAGTTCCGCCGGATCCAGTCCGACGCGTGGGATCCGGAGGTGCGCCTGCGCGATATGGACGCGGACGGGGTGGCGACCCAGGTGGTCTCGCCGACGCCGGTGTTCTTCAATTACGCGAGGACCGGTGAACAGGCCGCGCGGATCTCCGCGGTGTTCAACGATCTGGCACTCGAGATCGTCGACGCGGCCGGCGAACGGATGATCCCGTTCTGTCAGGTGCCGCTGCAGGATCCCGATCTCGCATGCGAGGAACTCGACCGGTGCCTCGCCAACGGGCACCGCGGCGTCGAGATCGGCAACCACGTCGGCGATCGTGATCTGGACGACGAAGGCGTCGTCACCTTTCTGCAGCACTGCGCCGACCGCGACGTCCCCGTCTTCGTTCACCCCTGGGACATGGAGGGATCGCCGCGACTGGACCGCTGGATGGCGCGATGGCTGGTGGGGATGCCCGCCGAGTCGCATCTGTCGATTCTGGCGATGATCCTCGGCGGCACGTTCGACCGAGTGGACGAGCGGCTCAAGATCGCCTTCGCGCACGGCGGCGGCTCGTTCGCCTTCTGGCTCGGTCGGATGGAGAACGCCTGGCATCGGCGCCACGATGTCATCGGCACCTCCGAATATCCGCCGTCGCACTATCTCGGACGGTTCTACGTCGATTCGGTGGTCTTCGACGAACGCGCGTTGCGGCTGCTGGTCGACACGATCGGGCGCGACCGGGTGCTGGTGGGCAGCGACTACCCCTATCCGCTCGGAGAGCGGCCGGTCGGCGAAGTGGTGCGAAAGAGCGAATTCCTGGATTCGACCACCCGATCGCTGATCACACACGGGAACGCCGAGCGCTTCCTGGGACTCTGAGTCTCCCCGCACCGGAGCCGGGCGGTGTCCGGCCGCCGGGTGGTGCGCCGACGGCCCGCTCCATCCCTATGCCCGCCGGGGCATCGGTACCGCGGCGAAAGGCATTTCTCACGCGCCGCCGTATGCCGTCTTCTGAATGTGACCCCGATTACTGAGCGTTCGTCGGCGTCGCCACCTCACACCCATGAAAGGCCGATATCGATGTTCACCCGATCCTCCGACAAGGCGCTGAGCGATCAGCAGGCGCGACGCCGGGTCGCCTCGGCGATGCTCGTCGGCACCACTCTCGAGTGGTACGACTTCTTCCTCTACGGCACAGCTGCCGCATTGATCTTCAACAAACAGTTCTTCCCGTCCCTGAGTCCCGCCGCCGGCACGCTCGCGGCCTTCAGCACGTTCGCCGTCGGCTTCGTCGCGCGTCCGCTCGGTGGCCTCGTCTTCGGTCACTTCGGCGATCGGGTCGGACGGCGGAACACGCTCATCGTCTCGCTCCTGATGATGGGTGCGGCCTCGACGCTGATCGGCGTGGTGCCCAACTACGGGTCCATCGGAGTGTGGGCGCCGGTCCTGCTGGTGCTGCTTCGCGTGGTCCAGGGGCTCGGTCTCGGCGGCGAGGGTGCCGGCGCCACGCTGATGTCGATGGAGCACGCGCCCGCAGGCAAGCGGAACCTCTACGCGGGTTTCCCGCAGATGGGCACTCCCGCCGGACTGGTCCTGGCGAACGTCGTCTTCCTGACCACCAATGCGGTGATGCCGTCCGGAGCCTTCGACGCGTGGGGCTGGCGGATCCCGTTCCTGCTCAGCGCGGTGCTTGTGGTGATCGGTCTGGTGATCCGCCTGCACGTCGAGGAGTCACCCTCGTTCAGCCGGGTCGTCAGTCACCGGGCCGTCGAGCGGTTCCCGCTGCGAGAGGCGATGCGCGTGGGTGTCGGGCGGATGGCACTGACGCTCGGCGTGATGATCGCGAACTCAGCGGTGGCCTACGTGTTCATGGTCTTCACCCTCTCGTACGGCACCGAGCACCTCGATTACAGCCGTTCCTTCCTCATCGTCTGCGTCTCGGTCGCGGCCGTGATCTGGTTCGCGACCATCCCGTTCTGGACTCGGATCGCCGACCGCAGCGGCCGGCGCTCCATGTTCGTCGGAGGGTCGGTCGCGCTGCTGATCTGGTGTCTGGTCTTCCTGCCGATGCTCGGCACGGGCAGTGCGGTGATCACCGCCGCGGCATTCCTCGGAATGGGCCTCATCGTGCCGATCACGCACAGCGTCCAGGGCGCGATCATCGCCGACACCTTCCCGGCCGCCGTCCGCTACTCGGGAACTTCGCTGATCCTGCAGGTCGGCGCGATTCTGGGCGGGGGACTGGCACCGATCGTCTCTTCGGCGCTGGTCGGGGAGTCCGGTGGCGCCGCCGGCGTCACTGCGTATCTCGCCGTTGTCTGCCTGCTCAGCCTGGTGTGCGCGGTGGTGCTGTTCTCTCGGGTGCCGGAGCCGGAACCCGCTGAGGCGGCCGCCGAAGGTGCGACCGTGTGACGACTCGCGACACTCCGGCGACGAGGCGGGGCGGCCGATTCGATCGGCCGCCCCGCCTCGTCAACGCAGCGTGCGTCGACGGTCGAGGGTGGACGCGATCCCGGTCGCTGCGGCGCGGACCGCGTCGGTGTGCGCCTCGGGTCGGTACCGCGTGAGCGGACCGGTCACGCTGACCGCGGCCACCACGGTGTTGTTCGCGACGTCCAGGATCGGCGCCGCGACGCACGCGATGCCGGGAGCCGACTCCTCGTACTCGAAGGCCGCTCCGGATTCGCGGATGGCATCGAGTTGGCGCGCCAGGATGCCCGGCGCGACGATCGTTCGCGGGGTGCGGCGGGGGAGCGGTCCGGCGAGGACGCTCTGCTGCAGAGCGGGATCCGAGTGCGCCAAGAGTGCCTTGCCGATCCCCGTGCAGTGCAACGGCATCCGGCCGCCTGTGCGCGAGGGCGCGCTGGCCTGACGGTGACCGCCGATCTTCGCCACGTAGACCACCTCGTGGCCGTCGAGGACACCCAGGTGCACGGTCTCCCGGGTTCGCCCGTAGAGGTCCTGGAGGAAGGGCATCGCGATCTCCAGCAGACTGCGTTCCACCGACGCGAGCATCCCGAGTTCGAACAGGCCGCCGGACAGTCGGTACCCGTCGTCGGTCCGGTCGAGGAGCCGGACCCCGACGAGTTCACCGGCCAGCCGATGCACCGTCGCCTTGTGCAGACCGGTGCGGCGCACCAGTTCGGCGAGGCTCAGTTCGTTGTCGTCGACAGTGAAGGCCCGGAGGATGGTCACCACTTTGCCGACGACGGTGGCGCGGTCCACGGCGTGCTCGCCGTCGCCCGGATCCGACGGTTTCGAGGGCGTCGTTCTGGCCATGCGGACGACACTACCGCCTCCGTCTCGCTCAGCGAGACGACGCTCTTCTCTTCGGGCGGCGCAGCGGTGAGCATGGTCACCATGATCGAGACCACCGAACGCGAACCGGCGCAGAATCCGGTCGCCGAAGACCAGGCCGCGCAGCGGCTGCTCACCGCCCTCCAGACCAGACAGGCGTGCACTCCGGTGCGCGACCTGATCGGACCCACGGATCTGGCCGCGGCCTACCGCGTCCAGGAACGGCTGACCGCGGGCCGGGTGTCCGGCGGCGCGACGATCGTCGGCCGCAAGATCGGCCTCACCTCTGCGGCCGTTCAAGACCAGATGGGCGTCGACCAGCCCGACTTCGGCGTCCTCTTCGACGACATGGCGTACGGCGACGGCGAGGTGGTTCCGATCGACCGGCTGCTGCAGCCCAAGGCCGAGGCGGAGGTCGCCTTCGTCTTGAAGAAGGATCTCGCCGACGGTCCGCTCGACATCGAACAGATCCGCGATGCGATCGACTACGGCGTCGCCGCACTGGAGGTCTGCGACAGCCGCATCGACGGCTGGGACATCGCATTCGCCGACACGGTCGCCGACAACGCCTCCTCGGGGGTCTACGTCCTCGGCACCGACCGCAGGACGCTCGACGAGTTCCGTCCCGTCGACGTCGGCATGTCGATGCTCATCAACGGCGAGGAGGTCTCGACCGGTGAGGGCGCGGCCTGCCTCGGAGACCCGCTCAACGCCGTCGCCTGGTTGGCCCGGGCCGCCCGCGACTTCGGCGAACCCCTGCGCGCGGGTCAGGTGATCCTGTCCGGAGCGCTCGGCCCCATGCGCCCGATTCAACCCGGAGACGAGGTGACCGTCGTGATCGACGGCCTCGGATCGGTGAAAGCCCGTTTCAGTGAAGGGAACTCCCATGAGTAAGACGTCAGGCGGCAAGACGAAGGTCGCCATCATCGGCTCCGGCAACATCGGGACCGATCTGATGATCAAGGTGCTGCGGACCGCCAAGCACCTCGAGATGGGTGCGATGGTCGGCATCGATCCCGACTCCGACGGCCTGGCCCGCGCCCAGCGCCTCGGCGTGCCCACCACGCACGAAGGCGTCGAGGGTCTCGTCGCGATGCCGAACTTCGACGAGATCGAGATCGTCTTCGACGCCACCTCGGCCAAAGCCCACGAGCACAATGCGTCGATCCTGCAGCCGCTGGGCAAGCGGTTGATCGACCTGACGCCGGCGGCCATCGGACCGTACGTGGTGCCGGCGGTGAACATCGGCGACCATCTCGATGCGCAGAACGTCAACATGGTGACCTGCGGCGGGCAGGCGACCATTCCGATCGTCGCCGCGGTGTCCCGCGTGGCGCCGGTCGCCTACGCCGAGATCGTCGCGTCCATCGCGTCCAAGTCGGCCGGACCCGGCACCCGCGCCAACATCGACGAGTTCACCGAGACCACGTCGGCGGCCATCGAGCAGGTCGGCGGGGCCCGCAACGGCAAGGCCATCATCATCCTGAACCCGGCCGAACCGCCGCTGATAATGCGCGACACCGTGTATGCGCTGGTCGATGCGCCGGACCTGGACACTCAGGAGCGGATCCGCAATTCGGTCGAGAAGATGGTCGCGGACGTCTCCGCATACGTCCCGGGGTACCGACTGAAGCAGAAGGTACAGATCAACCCGATCGCCGAGGGGTCGCCGGTTCAGACGCTGATGACCCAGGAGCCGGAGTCGGCTCCCACCCACCAGGTGTCGGTCTTCCTCGAAGTCGAGGGTGCCGCGCACTATCTGCCGGCCTATGCCGGGAACCTCGACATCATGACGTCCGCGGGCCTGCAGTACGCGGAGCGGATCGCAGCGCTGAAGGAGTCCAACGCATGAGCACCCCCATCTTCGTCCAGGACGTCACGCTGCGTGACGGCATGCATGCCATCCGCCATCAGATCAGCACCGACGACGTCAAGCGCATCGTCTCTGCGCTCGACGAGGCCGGCGTCGACGCCATCGAGGTGGCGCACGGCGACGGTCTGGCGGGCGGCTCGGTGAACTACGGGCCCGGTTCCAACACCGACTGGGAGTGGATCGAGGCCGCGGCGAGTGTTCTGAAGAACGCACGGCTCACCACTCTGCTGCTGCCGGGCGTGGGCACTGTCGAGGAACTGAAGCACGCATGGGATCTCGGCGTCCGGTCGGTCCGCATCGCGACGCACTGCACCGAGGCCGACGTCTCCGCACAGCACATCGCCGCGGCGCGGGAGATCGGCATGGACGTCTCGGGCTTCCTGATGCTCTCGCACATGTCGACCCCCGAGAAGCTGGCGGAGCAGGCCAAGCTGATGGAGAGCTACGGCGCGCACTGCGTGTACATCACCGATTCGGGCGGACGCCTGACGATGAACGACGTGGTCGCGCGAGTGAAGGCCTACCGGGCCGTGCTGAATCCGGAGACCGAGATCGGCATCCACGCTCACGAGAATCTCTCGCTGTCGGTCGCCAACTCGGTGGTCGCGGTCGAGAACGGCGTCTACCGCGTCGACGCCTCGCTGGCCGGCCACGGTGCCGGAGCGGGCAACTGCCCGATCGAGCCCTTCGTCGCCGTCGCGAATCTGTCGGGCTTCGAGCACCGCTGCGACCTGAACAAGCTGGAGGACGCGGCCGACGACATCGTCCGGCCACTGCAGGACCGCCCGGTCCGCGTCGACCGCGAGACGCTGACGCTCGGATACGCCGGCGTGTACTCGTCGTTCCTGCGTCACGCCGAGGCCGCGGCCAAACGGTACGACCTCGACGTGCGCGACATCCTCACCGTGTGCGGTGAACGGCGTCTGGTCGGTGGCCAGGAGGACATGATCGTCGACATCGCCCTCACTCTGGTGGCGGAGCGCGACGGCGAGGTCGCCTAGCATCTCGCTCAATTCGACGAAGCCCGCGCGGTCACCGACTGCGCGGGCTTCGTCGTGCCGAGCGGATACCGGACCCTGTCTGGCGTCGTCGGCGCTGATTCGACGGGCGACCGGAGTCTGACGTCCGCCACGCGAACCGCTACGCCGACGGCGCTACCGGACGCACGTGCACGCGGACCGGACGCGCCGGATCGGCGCTGGCGTGCAGGCGTTCGTCCTCGGACGACGACAGCCGCGGGAACCCGCCGTCGGCGAGTGCGTCCGCGAGCGAATCCGCGGAGCCGAGGTCGGCGACCGTCACCCGGATATCGATCACCGGTGGCGCCGACTGCCCGACGACGGCGGTCGGGCCGACGTGCTCGACCGCCGTCGCTCCGGCCCCGACCAGCGCCCATACGCGGTTCACGACGCGGCGTCCCAATACGGCCCACCAAGGGTCGTACTCCTGTGGCCGTGTCGGCAGCTCGGCACAGACGCGGCCGGCAACGTTGTCGCGCAACGGAATCAATCGCTCGTTCCAGACGCGCAGAGCCTGAGCCGCGAGCTCGTCCGGGGTCCCCGAGTTATCGAGCCAGATGTCGGCGACGTCTCGACGCTGGTCGTCCGTCGCCTGCGCCGCGATTCGGGACCGCGCGTCTTCGGGATCCATGCCGCGCAGATTCACCAGGCGGTCCAGCCGGACGTCCGCATCCGCGTGCACCACGGCGACCACGTGATAGAACGGCGCCATGTTCCCTTCGACGAGGAGCGGGACGTCGTGAAGGATGATCGCGTCGGCGGGCGCCGCGTCGGTGAGCTCCTGGGTCCGCGCGCCGATCAATGGATGCGTGATCGAGTTCAGGAGCTTGCGACTGTCGTCGTCGACGAATGCACGCGCCGCGAGGGCCGGACGGTCGAGAGCGCCGTCGGCGTCGAGGATCTCCGGTCCGAAGGCGTCGACGAGCTGAGCCAGACCCGGCGTGCCGGGCTCCACCACCTCGCGGGCGATGCGGTCGGCGTCGACGTGATACGCGCCGTGTTCGATGAAGGTCTTGGCAACCGTCGATTTGCCGGCGCCGATGCCGCCGGTGAGTCCCACTCTGATCACGAGTCCCAGTGTGTCAGACCATCGGTCACCGCAACGTACGGCGTGATGGTTGAATCGGCGATATGCCGCCACTGTCGCATCGGAGTGTTCTGCCCGTCGTCGTAGTTCTCCTGATGATCGTCGAGGTGGTCGTGGTCGGCGTCGTGTTGTGGCCGCGCGGAGACGACGATCTCGAGTACGGGCCGGGACCGATTGCGCTGCAGTCCATGCCGTCGGCGCCGGGTGAACGGTGGAAGCTGACCGCGGACGACGTCCTGGGAGCTGACGAACCCGCCGACGAACGTGCGTCGATCTCGATCAAGGCGCAGTCGGATGATGTGGTGGTGGTCGTCGGCGCTGCCGAGCCGTACGCGCGTACGACGCCGTTGGCGGCGGTCGACGTGCAGTCGGGGAAGGTGCTGTGGAGCCGACGCGAGGCGGGTCACTGGGCCGACTGCGCCGTCGGAGACGGCCCGACGCTGGCATGTACGAAGAACGTCCGAGTGAGCGGCGAAGCCGTGGCTCGCGTCTCCTTCTTCGACCTGAGCTCGGGTGCCGAGCGCGTCGTGCAGACCGTCCGCGTCCACGGGGCGCCCAGCATCGTGACGGTCGATGACGGATTCGTCGTTGCGGTGCCCAGGGATTCAGGCGTCGGACTCCGCGAGGAGGGCCCGGTCCCCGACAGGGGTGCTGCCACCGTGGACCGGAGACCGTTGATCACGCGATTCGAGCCGACGGGGCAGCGTTCGTGGTCGGTCAACGGGTCGACCGGAGAGCGCACCGTGCGGTCGGTGGTCGGCTCCGGGGTGATCGTGATGGAGTCCGGCGACGGTGCCGTCTCCTTCTACCGGGCCGACACCGGCACCCTGGTCCACCGTGAACCGACGTCGTCGGCTCCGAGCTGTGGCGCGCCGGACGAGGTCACCGGAATGATGGTGTGCACGTCGATCGTCGGGCAGCCGTCGAGACCGAACTACTTGCTCTATGAAGGTGGATTCGCGGTCAACCCGGCGGGCGGGAGTCCGGTGACCGTGACGTACGACGAGACCGGGCGGCAGACCGGCCGATTGATCGGGTGGCGGCTCGCCGATGATGACGATGTCGTGCGCGACGGCCAGCTCGTCGAACCCGAGTCGATCCCCGTCGTCTCCGGGCGCAAGGTCGGCGTCGTCACCGCTGACACGGGCGCGCTGCGCTGGACCCGAGCGGTCACGGGCGACGGCATCGCAAAGGTCCGCGCCCTCGACGAACGACACGTGGCGGTCGGAACGAGCGAGTTCGGGCCCGGCGATGCGTACTCGGAGACCTGGCGGCTCATCGATGCGGCCACCGGCGAGTCCGGTGGAACCGTCACGTCGAACTTCGGGGCATGGCTGTTCGGGTTCGACGGTCGGCGACTGCTGTTCGCCGGCGACCCGGCTGAGCACCAGCGGCCCAATGCTCCACGACTGACGGCGTTCGACGGCGAGAACGGAAGCAGGCGGTGGACCATCGACCCGGCAGACCGGGATGCCGGTTGGCAGCAAGTCGGGCGCGTTCTCTACTCGGTCGGCTCGACCGGCTACGGACCCGGCTGGATCGCCCGCTACGCCTCCTGACCGGTGTCGCGCAATCGTGAACCGATCCGCCACGCGACCGGCGGGGCCGCGCCTCACCCGTAGAACGTCGCCGGATCCAGTGCGGACAGCGGCGTCCACGGGCCGATGCGGTCGTCCGCAGGCACCTCGCCGTCGAGAGCGTCGCCGAAGCCTCGCAGCGACAACGCCAGCCGGGGATCCTCGTCGACCAGGCGAATCGTCTCGTAGAGCAGCGCGAGGACGTGCACGCAGCGCGGTGACCGCGCGCGACACGAGCAGTCGACCACTGCGAGTTCCGGCGGTCGCGGGCCGAGTGCGGCGTGGACCTCGTCGGTCAACGCGGATGGGCCGGGTGTGGCACCGACCAGGTCAGCGACCGCACGCGCCGCGTCCCGTCCCATCGGAGCGAACTCGAGATACGCGACGGACGCCGCATCGCCTGCGACGACGGTGCCGCGGATCAGACGTCCCTCCACGTGCACGTCGTTCATCGCATTGCGCGCCATGCGCCTCGCTCTCGGCAGGGCGGGCTCCGGCCTGGTGACGTGGGTCGGCTCCGCGATCCGGAGGAAGTCCCGGCCCCAGACGGTGAATCCGAACTCTGTGCTACTGGTACTCATGCGGTCTCCTCTCGGTTCCGGCGCAGGACTTCGATCAGCCGTTCGTCGGAGAGCTCGGTGAGAACCGCGAGCGCGCCGGCGTCGGCGTCGAGGTCCAGCGCGGCCTTCTTCCGGTGCATCGTGGCGATGTGCTCCTCCAGCGTTCCGGCCGTGGTCAGCGTGGTGACGGTGACGATGCGATCCTGGCCGATCCGGTGCACCCGGTCGGTCGCCTGAGCTTCGACCGCGGGGTTCCACCATCGATCGAAGTGAACGACGTCGGCCGCGCGGGTGAGGGTGAGACCGGTGCCGGCGGCCTTGAGGCTCGCGACGAGAACGCCGCAACCCGCGCCCGACTGATACTCGTCGACGATCCGGTCGCGTTCAGTCCGCGTGAGCCCGCCGTGCAGGAAGGGAACCCGCGTTCCGAGGAGGTCGCCGAAATGAGCGGCGAGCAGTTCACCGGTCTGGCGGTACTGCGTGAACACGACGGTGGGCGAACCGTTCTCGACGTTGGTACCGACGATCTCCGCGGCGACGTCGAGCTTTCCCGAACGACCCTCCACACGACCGGTGACCGGTCCGGAAGCGATCAGACCCGGATGATTGCAGACCTGCTTGAGCCGGGTCAGGGCCGCCAGGATCGCGCCGCGTCGCGCCATCCCGGCTCCGAATCCCTCTGCCTCGGCGCGGTCGAGGATCGCGTCGTAGATCCTGCCCTGTTCCTCGGTGAGGTCGCACTGCACGTCCGTCTCGATCTTGGGTCCGAGGTTAGCGGCGACCTCGCTCTTGGTGCGTCGCAGAACGTGTCCCGAGATCGCATCGTGCAGACGGTGCTTGGCCGTGGCCGAGCCGTTCTGGATCGGCAGCGTGTAGCGGCGGCGGAAGAGCGCGCGGTTGCCGAAGGCGCTGGGCGCGACCAGGTTCAGCACCGACCAGAGTTCGTCGAGATTGTTCTCGATCGGCGTCCCGGTGAGCGCGATCCGTGCGTCGGCGGTGATCGCCCGCGCGGCGCGCGAGACCTGGGTCCGGCTGTTCTTGAGCGCCTGCGCTTCGTCGAATACGGCGGTGGCCCATCTCACGGCCGCGAGTGCGCCGGTGTGACGGCGAAGGGTGGGATACCCGGTCACGACAACGGTGCGGTCGCCGGGCGGTGGCAGTTCGCCGCCGCGGAAGTCGGCGGCCTCCAGACCGGGAGTCCAGCGGCGTATCTCGCGAATCCAGTTCGTCACGAGGCCGGTGGGACACACCACCAGCGCCGGCCCGTGGTCGGCGCGGGCCAGGTGGGCGATGGTCTGCAACGTCTTGCCCAGCCCCATCTCGTCGGCGAGGATTCCACCGCCCTCCGCGCATACCTCGGCGAGCCAGGTGACGCCCCGCAGCTGGTAGGCGCGCAGGTCCGCGGTGAGCAGGGGCCGGAGCGACTCGGCCGCGGCGAGGGTGTCGACGAAGACCGCACGAGCGTAGGCGGCCGAGGTCGCGGCGTCACCGGTCGCGTTCAGGACCGCGTGCGCGGCGGGAGGCAACTCGACGTCCGCGTCCGGGTCGGCAGCGATGCGCGACCAGGCCTGCGCCGACGGGGTCTGGCAGGCGGGCAGGTGGTCGGCGTCGACGATCCGGCAGGCGACGTTCGAGGGGACGAGGCCTGCCGTGGGCCCGTGCCCGGAGGGCAGCGGAATGCGAAGGGTATGCGTTCGCCCTGCGGACACCGAAGGCGCCCACAGGGCGAACGCATGCCGGTCGGTCAGATAGGTGGCGTGCAGGGGTACGTTCTGCCTGGTCAGAATGTCTCCTCCGAGAAACTGTGGGGATGACGTACGATGTACGGAACTGATACCGTACGCCTTACGGAGAGGATTGTCGAGGATGGCGGACGAGACCGAGAACGTGCGGCGCACCGTCGAACTGCTGTGGCGGGCACCGAGTGATGTTCAGGTCCGGCCGGGACCGCGGCAGCGCACCACCGTCGAGGCGGTGGTGCGGGCGGCGGTGGCGATCGCCGATGCGAACGGGCTGGCGCAGCTGTCGATGCGGGTGCTCGCCGCGGACGTCGGACTCAAGCCGATGGGGCTCTACACGTATGTGCCGAACCGGGAGATTCTGCTGGCTCTGATGGTCGACGCGGTGGCGGTCGAAGACACCGCGATCGACACGAGCGCGACTATCGACGCAGTGCTGCGGGCGGTTGCCGATCAGTACCGTGACGAGATCCTCCGGCATCCGTGGCTGCTCGACGTCCCTGCGTGGCGCCCGGTCCCGGGACCGGGCTCCTCGCATAGATACGAGGTCCAGCTCTCCGCCGTCGCGGCGGCCGGGGCCAGGTCGGGGAAGCACTTCGGCGATGTGGAGCTGGACGCGGTGATCGCTTCGCTGCGAGCCTTCGCCATCGGCAATGCCCGCTCGCGGATCGACCAGATGGTGACGTACGCGAACTCGGGAATGACCGACGAACAGTGGTGGGAGACGGCCGGGCCATTGCTCGCCGATGCGATGCCCGAGGGGCGGTATCCGATCTCGTCCCGGGTCGGCACCGCCGTGGGCGAGGAGTTCGCCGGCCCGGGAAACGCCGACCACGCGTACGAGTTCGGCCTCACCCGACTGATCGCCGGCATCATCCGCGGATGAGTGCGGGTGCGCGATCGGTCGGATGAGGCCGGTGCCGGGACGGGCTACTTCCAGCCGTACCCGTCGCCCTGAATCTCGGCGCAGAAGCCGATCCGGCGCGCCGGATCGGTCTGCACCTCGTAGGTGAACGCCTTCTGCTTCTCGGAATCGGTGCAGTTCGGCACGTTCGCGGACTCGGCGCGCTCGGTGATCTTGTATCGGGCGGTCAGGCTCGACGAGGGCGTCGAACAGGCGACGGTCTTGAGGTCGGCGCCGATCGAGATGGTCGATTCCTCGTAGCACGTGCCCACCCGGTAGTTCGGGATCAGGCACATCACCTTGTCTGCTGCGCCGGTGCCGTATTCGTACACGTAGTAGTTGTAGTGGCCGGCTTCGCATGCCGCCTGGGAGTCCAGTTTGGCGCCGACGATGTACGAGACCGAGCTCGTGTCGGCGCAGTCGATGGCGGCGGTCGTCACATCGGTGGTCGATCCGTCCACGGTGATACACGAACCGATGGGGCTCGAGTCGACGCTCGTCCCGCTGTCCTTGTCCTTCAGGATCGTCGCAGCTACGGCTCCGGCGATCACCACTGCGAGGAGGATGACGGCGACGATGACGACGCGTCGGATCCCGTTCTTCTTCGGCGGCGGCGGATAGCCCGGCGTGCCGGGGACGGGAGCGAACCCGCCGACGGGCGCTTGCGGCTGCGGGTAAGGCTGTCCGTACTGAGGATACGGTTGAGGCTGGGGTCCGGGCTGCGGATACGGCGCAGGTTGTCGGCCGGCTCGGGCTGGTGGGGCGGGGTCGGAGGCGTCATCGACGGCGGACTTCCTGTGAGGCAGATGAGAACCGTAGGGGAGTCTGTCACACGTTCGTCCGATACCGGCGATCAGGCTCGATCGAGCCATTCGAGTGGTGTACCCGCCTGCGCGTCGAGCCACGACTGCACATCTCCCGAGGTCGTCGCGCCGATCAGCGCCGTCGTCGCGATCCGCACGGCGTCTTCGGCCTGTGCGGTGGTCAGGAACCCGGCGGCATGCGCGTCGAACAATTCGTCCACGTCGATCAGCGCGAGCGGTTCGCCCGGAACGTCTACGAGATCCAGATACCAGTCGACCGCGTGCCAGCGGCCCGCCTCGTCGGGACCGGAGAACTCGCCGATATCGAGATACAGGCGTTGCCCCGGGCGGTGGCCGGCCACGAAGTGGAAGATGTTGGCGCGCAGTCCGAGAGACGGCAGCAGCCAGCTCTCCAGATGAGTGAAGCGCGGATGGTCGGCGGTGCGCGACATGTACAGCCCGAAGTCGGTGACGCGGTAGTCGAGCACCTCGCGCACGACGCCCTTGTTATCGGTGTTCGTCATCGCGGGGACGTCGAAGACCTCGCGCTTGGGCGGATGCAGATCGGCCATGCGCCCAGCTTGTCACAGCGACGGACGGCCGGCGGTGCGGAACGGCGTCATCGTGCGATGAGCACCATCGGGCCGAGGAACTCGCACGCGGTCAGCGCCAACCCCACGTCTAGCCGGTCGTGGTCCGGCCCGACGGTCGCCAGCGCCTTGTCGATGCGGTACTTGACGCTGTTCCGGTGGAGGCTGAGCCGTTCGGCGGTCCGCACGTGACTGTCGCCCGTCGCGAGAAAGACGGCCGGGGTTTCCCGCAGCGACGCGGCCGACGGGCTGTCTTCCGCGAGGTCGCCGAGGACTTCGCGGACCCACGGCCGGGTGTGCTCGATGTCGCGTTCCAGCATCGCCGCCAGCGCGATCCCGCGATCCCCGAAGCCGGTCACCTGGCCGGTCGGGCTGTCCGGCAGATGCGCGACGGTGAATGCGGCGCGCGACTGCTCGTGACTCCGGCAGAATCCGGCGGTCCCCGGCGCAGCGTCGCCGAACGCCATCCGCACACCCTCCGGCAGTGAGGCGGTCCGCAGGGCGGCGACGGCGTCCGTGCCGCGCGCACGGTCCGCCAGGGGCACCCACGCCCAGAGGGTGGAGGCGTCGACCGGAGCGATGAGCGCCGGTCCCGCCGACCCGATTCCGGCGAAGACTCGGCGCGCCACCCGATCGAGGTCCGCCAGTTCCAGGGACGCGCGTTCGGTGAGCCACAGGATGATCGCGCGATGCACCCGATCGAGGCGGTAGCCGGTCTCGCGTTCGAATGTGGCCGCGCCGGCTTCGGGAGCCGCGAGGAGATTGTGCACCGTCGAGGACAGAACGGTGCCCTGCGTCCCGATCCACCTGCGCCGTTCGTCCTCGTACACTTCGAACACCGCGGCGGTGATCCAGTCGATGTAGCGATACAGCACGGTCGAGACGTACTCGGTGAGCTCGACGGTCTCGGCCGCACCCAGGTGCTGGTCGGCGATGAGTCGGTAGCAGCGCTGCTGAACCAGGTTCTGGCCCATGTGGTAGGCCCGGACCAGCGCGTTCGACGGAATGTCGCGCTGAGCCAGACGCAGCGCGTATTCGACGGCCGCGGTCGGCGGCTGCAGATGAGCCAGCGGAATGTCGTTGGTCAGGATGTGAACGATGTTGGTCACGTTGGCGTGGACACTGGCCTCGAGCATCTCGACCAGCACCGGATCGGTGTCGAGCGGTTCGATCCCGCGCGCCAGTGCCTCGGCGACGACGTCCGAGAGTGCCAGGTGTCCGGCGCCGAGCGCTCGGCCGACCTCCGCGGCCCGGGCACGGACGATCTCGGTCACCGTCGTCGCCCGTCGCCCGCCCGTCGCAGATGCCGCAACGCCGACTCGGCCGCGTGATAGCCGCACAGACCGTGGACGCCGGGGCCGGGCGGTGTGGACTGCGAGCACAGGAACACCCCGTCCACTCCGGTCGAGTACGGATCCAACGCTGCCCTGGGACGAAACAGGAGCTGCAGGCCGTCATTGGCCCCGCCCATGATGTCGCCTTCGGCGTAATTCCGGTTGTACGCGGCCATCTGGGGGACCGTCGTGGTCTTCATGTCCACAATGGTGTCGCGGAATCCGGGCGCGAACCGCTCGATCTGCGAGATCACTTGCTGCGTCGCGTCGCCGGAGTAACCGGCCGGAACGTGCGCGTACGACCAGATCGGATTGATCCCCGCCGAACTGCGCGTCGGATCGGCGATGTATTGCTGTCCGACCAGGACGAACGGCCGGTCGGGCAGGACTCCCCGGTCACGGAGCTTCTCGGCGCGCCTGATCTCCTCGAAGGTCCCGCCCAGATGGACCGTGCCCGCACGTCCGCAGTCCTTATCGCGCCACGGGATGTCGCCGCGAATCGCGAAATCGACCTTGAACGCGGCGGCACCGACCCGGTGCCTGCGGTAAGCGCGCCGGATACGCGGCGGCATCCGATCGCCGTAGAGCCGTTCGGCCTGTGCGGGAGAGAGGTCGAGCAGCACGACATCGGCGGCGGGGATCTGATCGCGGGACGTGATGGTGACACCGGTCTCGATCGTGCCGCCGTGATCGGCCAGGGCGGCCGTGACCGCGGCGATGATGGAGCCGGAGCCGCCTTCGGCCACCGGCCAGCCGTATCGGTGCCCGCTCGCAGCGATCATCAAGCCCAGCGAGGCGGTCAGCGGTCGGTCGAAGTCGGTGTACACGTGGGCGGCGATGCCGCCGTAGAGTGCACGCCCGGCGGGGGTGCGAAACAGCCTGGCCATCACTGACACCGGGAGCAGCGCCCGCGGGCCGAAGGCCGCGAGTTCGAACGGGTGGACGGGTGCATGGGCGATCGGCCGCAGCAGATCGTGTCCGAGATCGTCGAAGTTCCTGGCGAGATCCCCGAGGGCGGCGCGCCAACGGCGCCCGTCGGCGCCCAGCCCGTCCGCGGTCTCGGTGATCGACCGGAACAGCAGCGCGGTCTCACCGGAGTCGAGGGGATGGGCGCAGTCGATCTCGGGCCGGCGCCATCGTAAGCCGTAGCGGCCGAGATCGATCTCCCTCCAGAACGGCGAACCCACCCCCATCGGATGAAACGCCGAGCACAGGTCGTGGATCACACCCGGCACCAGTGACTCCGCCGAGCGAGCACCCCCGCCGACGGTGTCCGCGGCTTCGAGCACCTGGACCTTCACGCCGTTGCGTGCGAGCTGCAGCCCGGCGGCGAGCCCGTTGGGCCCGCCGCCGACGATGACCGCGGTGGACATCAGACGGTCTCCGCCGCAGGCGTATCCGTCTCCGCCGGCTTGTCCGTCTTCGCGACTGTCTCCGTCTCCGTCGAAGTGCGGGGTCCGGCTTGATGATTCACGGTCTCAGCCTGGTCGACGCTGGTATAGGCGTCAATGCCCGGATGCGGGCTCGCGAACTCGCGACGCCAGGTCACCTCCACCGGGATCGGGCCGTGCGGCAGCCACGGCTGTTCGTTCACCGCGTCGCGGACCCGCCACCGGCCGCGCTCCACGACACCGAGTGCGGCGTCGATGATCAGATAGTCCTGGGTTCCACGGTGGATGGGCTGGGACTCGGCCCACACCACGGTGAACTCGCCCGGTGCGAATCCACAGCGACGTTGCAGGGCGGCGATCATCTTGGTGTCGTGGAGATGGCCGTCACCGAAGTTGAACGCGACCAGCGAGTTGCAGGAGAACTCGGCTTCGCGCAGGTCGTAGGTGTTCATCCGGTCGTCGCCGAGATGCCGCTGCATCAGCGACAGCAGGCCGCGGCCCTGGCTGTGCATCGATCGCCAGGCGAGCATCTGGTGCATCACCACGTCGGCGACCTCGTCCGGGAACGTCGCCGTGAGCTGCGTCTTCGTGTTGAGCGAGGAGCGCACCACGTGGCGGTTGAGCTTCTCCTCGGCGCCGGGCGCGAAGGCCCAGGTGGCCGCCGCCCAGTTGCCTGCGTACTGCCGCATCGACGGGAGGAAGGAGACGAGGTCGGGGCGCAGATTGCCGAGGACCGGGAATACCAGCAGCGCCACCGCGATCAGCACGATCAGCCAGGGTGAGCCGGTGTCGGACAGGGCGTAGCCGTCCCATGCCGGAAAGCCGAGGAACAGGAAGACCGCGCTGTAGGCGAAGAGGATGTTCCACTCGAGCGGGACCGCCAGCGGGAACGTTGAGAAGATGAACAGATGGAAGCAGACCATCAGGACCACGGCCGCCGCGGTGAGTGTCCGATCGGCTGAGAACAGCAGGACCAGGGGAGTGGCGATCTCGACGACGGTGCCGAGTACGTGGCCGAGCAACCCGGCGATCTTCGACGGACGCAGGTCGTCGGGGAACGAGCGGTAGTTGAGGCGTTTGACCGACTTCAGGGCGAGCCACGGCGTGTTCGACATCATCGGCCCGATCACCATGGAGAAGTGCTTGCCCATCTTCGAGACGCCGGCACCGACCCACACCACCACGATGAGCAGTTTGAGCGCGAGGATCATGTCGACGAAGGGCAGGAAGGCGAAGAAGGCCACCGCAGGCAGATACTGCTCTGATCGCGCCGCGATGAACGGCACCTTGTCCCGCAGCCCCAGGATCACCATCATCGCGAGGTAGGGATAGAGCACGGCCGGATCCACGAGACCGTGATTGCCCGGCACCAGAGCGTCGAGCCGGCTCCCGTGCACGGTGGGCAGGAACAGTGCCACGACGAGGTTCACGACGATCGCCGCGTAGAGCGCGACGTCGAAGAGGGTTCGGGAGTCACCCTTGGTGAAGGGAACTCTGTCCGGCCACGGTGGCAGCCGGATGGTCCGGGGCCGGAGCCAGAACAGCGCGCCGCCGGTCATCGGCTTGAAGTGCCCGGCCAGCGGTCCCCACGAGCCGCCGACGCCCAGCGTCTCGACGAGGAGTGTCCAGAGGACCAGCTTCTGATACACCACCGGCTGGTTCCACCACTCCGAGACGGCCAGCGGCGAGTGGCCCGAGCTCAGCGTGGCGATCGTGACGCCGACACCGATGTAAAGGATGAGGACTTTGGCGAGGTAGATGAGGTGAACCGCCTTCTGCGTACCGAAGCCGTACTCGGCCCAGTGCGTGCTGAGCACGCGCAGGCGGTCCAGCAGCGGTCGCCGGCGGAAGGTCGCCGGATCGACCGGCGGGAAGTCGGGTTGCGTGAGACCCATGGTTGGTCACTCCAATCGTGTAGGGAGAGAGCGGAGAGCAGGTGTTCGCCGGACAGGGGGTATCGCGCCGCGGCGTGCGCGGCGTGCGGGAAGTCGGGGTGCGAGAGCGTCAGCCGGAGACGAGCCCGCGACGGAGGGCGGGCTTGTCGATCTTGCCGACCGGGTTGCGGGGGAGTTCGGTGACGATGTGGACGGCGTCGGGGAGTTTGACCCGCGCCAGCCGCCCGGCGAGGTGCGCGGTGATCTCATGGGAGTCCACGGTGGCGCCGGGATGGCGGACGACGTAGGCGACGGGCACTTCTCCGTACAGGCTGTCCGGTGCGCCGACGACGGCGCACTCGAGGACGTCCGGGTGCGTCGCGAGCGCCGCCTCGATCTCCTTCGGATACAGGTTCTCGCCGCCGCGGATGATCATGTCCTTGATGCGGTCGACCACGGTGAGGTAGCCGTCGGCGTCGAGGCGTCCGACGTCACCGGTGTGCAGCCGCCCGTCGACGAGGACGTCAGCGGTCGCGCCGGGCCGGCCGAGGTAGCCGAGCATCACCGCCGGACCGCTGATCACGATCTCGCCCGTCTCGCCTGCGGGCAGCGCGCGGCCCTCGGCGTCCACGACGGCGATCGTCTGGCCGGGCAGGGCGGGTCCCACCGTGCCGAGCCGGCGTTCGCCGCGCAGCGGATTGCAGGCGCTGGCGCATGTGGCTTCGGTGAGTCCGTAGCCCTCGAGGATCGGGAACGCGAACCGCGACTGGACCAGCGTGAGGAGCTCTCGCGAGATCGGAGCCGCACCGCAGATCGCGACTCGGATCGAGGACATGTCGGCGTCGGCGGAGTCGGAGGAGGACGCGAGGAGCGCGTAGACGGTGGGGACACCGGAGAAGTACGTGGGCCGCAGGCGACGCACGTCGTCGAAGAACCTGCTCACGGAGAACCGTCCGGTGATGCTGACCTGAGCGCCTGCGAGGAACGGTGAGAGGACGGACACGCAGATCGCGTTCACGTGGAAGAGCGGCAGAATGAGGAGGGCGTGATCGGCGGCCGTCAGTTCCAGCAACCGCACCATCGACGTCGCCATGAAGTGCAGGTTGGCGTGGGTCAGCTGCACGCCCTTGGGGCGCCCGGTGGACCCGGATGTGTAGATCAGCAGGGCCACCGCATCACGCGGCGGGGCCGCAGGCGCGATCCACCCGGAACTCGGTTCGAGGGCGAGGTCCTCCACGTCGAGGACGGGCCGGTCGCCGACGGCACGGTCGGCGACCACGACTCTCGCGCCGGCATCGTCGAGCTGATGGGTGGACTCCTCGTCGGTGAACGCCGGATTGACCGGCGTCGCGGTCGCGCCGAGCCGCCACGCGGCGGCCATCACCACGATCAGTTCCGCACGATTCGGCAGCATCGCGGCCACGACGTCGCCCGCGACGACGCCGCGTGCGGCGAGTTGTTCTGCGCAAGCGTCGACCCGAGTCGCGAACGCCGCATACGAGTGTTCGTGGCGGTCGTCTCGAATGCACGGTGCCTCGCCTCGAACGGCATTGTCCCAGGGGAAGTACGACGCGGTCGGAGTCACGTGGGTCACCTTTCATTGATGTTGTGAGAGACAACACTAGAAAGGTGTTCGTGGGCGGGCTACGGCCTGCGAAGCCAGAATTCGCGGCGGTGATTGTGCACTGAGCACAAGGCCCGCGGCGTCACTGCCGGATGATGTTGGAACCGTCGACTCGCACCGAGACCTTGCTGAGCGGCCGGTCGGCGGGGCCGTTCGCGACGGTGCCGTCGAGGTGGAACTTACTGCCGTGGCACGGGCAGTCGATGGTGCCGTCGCTGACTCCGGAGAGGGTGCAGCCCGCATGCGTGCACGTAGCGTTGAACGCTTGGTAATCGCCCGCTCTCGGCTGGGTGATCACCACGTCACCGGCGATCACCCCACCGCCGACGGGGACGTCGGAGACGGTGGCCAGCGTGCCGGCCGGGGCTCCGGACGGCGGGGTCACGCCCGCCGGAGCGGACTCGCGCGAACCGCACGCGCTCAGCGCGACGCCGAGAGTCAGGGCTCCGGCGGTGGCACCCGCGCCCGCGACAAAGGTCCGGCGCGAGACGCCCGCGGGGCTGGTTGAGGTCGGGGTGTCAGAAGACATGGCTGGTCGGTCCCTTCGGTAGCGAGTCGATGCGGATTCATCATCGCGCAGCCCGAGTGCCGGTGCGGTCAGACGCCGCGGATGGTTCCGTCGTCGTCGACGGAGAAGGCCGGGTTCCATACGAAGTCCCACCGGAAGCCGTCCGGGTCGGCGACGCATGCGCTGGTGCCGCCCCACTCCTGAGTCGTCGGCGGGTTGATCGCTGACGCGCCGGCGGCGACGGCCGCGTCGAACATGCGCTGCACGGTGGCGGCGTCGCCGACGTTGTGTCCGAGCGACATCGGCGGGGCGAGCTCGCCGTGACCCACAGCGCCGTACTCGCCGGGCATGGAGGAGACGTTCCACAGTGCGAGCATCAAGCCGGGGCCGATCTGCAGGAACGTGATCTCGCCGGGGATCGAGTTCAGGACGCGGAAGCCGAGTCCATCGGCATAGAACGTCGTCGACCGCTCGACGTCGCGGACGCCGAGAGTGATCGCGCTGACGGGAGGTGGAACGGCGGGAACTGTCATGGCGACCTCCGAGGACCGATTGGCTGTACGGCGATTCTGCACCAGGGGTCGGACATCGACTACCCCTCCAGGGCGCCCTCGTTTCGATCCGGCCCATGTCAGACCACGCGTCTACCCTGGTGTCATGGCATTCCCAGCGGAGAAACCGGTGATCGCGCACTCGGAGTTCCGGCCGATCGGAGAGATCGAGCGTACCGACGCGAAGTTCGAGGTCGTCAGCGAATACGAGCCCGCGGGCGACCAGCCGACCGCGATCGCAGACCTGGAGCGACGGCTCAAGGCCGGTGAACGCGACATCGTCCTGCTCGGTGCCACCGGCACGGGCAAGTCGGCGACCACCGCGTGGCTCATCGAGCGCGTGCAGCGGCCCACCCTGGTGATGGCGCCCAACAAGACGCTTGCCGCTCAGCTCGCGAACGAGTTGCGAGAGATGTTGCCGCACAACGCCGTCGAGTACTTCGTCTCGTACTACGACTACTACCAGCCCGAGGCGTACATCGCGCAGACGGACACCTACATCGAGAAGGACAGCTCGATCAACGACGACGTGGAGCGGCTCCGGCACGCGGCCACGTCGAGTCTGCTGTCGCGCCGAGACGTGGTGGTGGTTGCGTCCGTGTCCTGCATCTACGGCCTGGGGACGCCGCAGTCGTACCTCGACCGCTCGGTGGAACTGTCCGTCGGCGACTCGATCGACCGCGACGCGCTGCTGCGGCTGCTGGTCGACGTCCAGTACACGCGGAACGACGTCGCGTTCACCCGTGGCGGGTTTCGCGTACGGGGCGATACCGTCGAGATCATCCCCTCGTATGAGGAGCTCGCGGTCCGGATCGAGTTCTTCGGCGACGAGGTCGACGCGCTCTATTATCTGCATCCGCTGACCGGTGAGGTGGTGCGCAAGGTCGACTCGCTGAGGATCTTTCCCGCGACCCACTACGTCGCCGGTCCGGAACGGATGGCGGTCGCGATGGCGAGCATCGAGAAGGAACTCGAGGAGCGGCTCGCCGACCTCGAGGCCAAGGGCAAGCTGCTCGAAGCGCAACGACTGCGGATGCGGACCACGTACGACCTCGAGATGATGCGTCAGGTCGGCTTCTGCTCGGGTATCGAGAACTACTCGCGCCATATCGACGGCCGCGGACCGGGGACCGCCCCGGCGACCCTGCTCGACTACTTCCCGGACGACTTCCTCCTGGTGATCGACGAGTCTCATGTGACTGTCCCGCAGATCGGCGCGATGTATGAGGGCGACATGTCCCGCAAGCGCAATCTGGTCGAATACGGGTTCCGTCTGCCGTCCGCCGTCGACAACCGTCCGCTCACGTGGGACGAGTTCGTCGACCGAGTCGGACAGACCGTGTATCTGTCCGCCACGCCGGGACCCTACGAGCTCGGCCAGTCCGGAGGCGAGTTCGTCGAGCAGGTCATCCGACCGACCGGCCTGCTCGATCCGCAGATCGTGGTGAAGCCGACCAAGGGACAGATCGACGATCTGGTGCACGAGATCCGCGAACGCACCGACCGCCAGGAACGGGTGCTGGTCACCACCCTCACCAAGAAGATGGCCGAAGACCTCACCGACTACCTGCTCGAACTCGGCATCCGGGTGCGCTACCTGCATTCGGAGGTCGACACCCTCAGGCGCGTGGAGTTGCTCAGACAGCTGCGCACCGGTGAATACGACGTGCTCGTCGGCATCAACCTGCTCCGTGAGGGCCTCGACCTTCCGGAGGTCTCGTTGGTCGCGATTCTCGACGCGGACAAGGAGGGCTTCCTACGCAGCACCACATCGCTGATCCAGACCATCGGTCGCGCCGCCCGAAACGTCTCGGGCGAGGTCCACATGTACGCCGACAAGATCACCGATTCGATGGCGAATGCGATCGAGGAGACCGACCGGCGTCGTGCCAAGCAGATCGCCTACAACGAGGAGAAGGGGGTCGACCCGCAGCCGCTGCGGAAGAAGATCGCCGACATCCTCGACCAGGTGTACGCGGAGGCCGAGGACGCGGTGGAGATCGGCGGCTCAGGACGCAACGCCAGTCGAGGGCGACGCGCGCAGGGCGAAGTGTCGAAGGTCGCAACCTCGGGGGTCATCGAGAATCGGGACACATCGGCCATGCCCCGCGCGGAACTGGCCGATCTGGTGCAACAACTCACCGAGCAGATGATGAATGCGGCCCGTGATCTGCAGTTCGAGTTGGCGGCACGCCTGCGTGACGAGATCGCAGATCTCAAGAAGGAACTGCGCGGAATGGACGCCGCAGGGATCAAGTGACGCAGATCCGCGGTGAGTCAAGGTATGTTCATGACCGGTAAGGCATTCCGAGGCCGGATGCGGAGATCGTTCACATATCGGCCCCACGTCGCTTCTGGAGGGAAAGACAGGCATGAGCGGTTACACCACAGTCGTGGTCGGCACGGACGGCTCGGAGTCGTCGATGAAGGCAGTCGAGCGTGCTGGAGCGATCGCCGGGGACGCAACCGTCGTCATCGCGTGCGCGTACTTCCCGAACGACGGGAAGGCGGCCGCCGCCGCGTCGGACACGCTGCGTGACGAGGCGTACCAGGTGATGGGATCGTCGCCGACCGAGGAGATCCTCCGCACCGCGAAGGAGCGGGCCGTCAAGGCCGGTGCCACCAAGGTGGTCCAGCGTGCGGTGCAGGGCGCCCCGGTCGACGCGCTTCTGCAGCTCGTCGTCGACGTGCAGGCGGATCTGCTGGTGGTCGGCAACAAGGGCCTGAACTCGATCGCCGGCCGCCTGCTGGGTTCGGTCCCGGCCGACGTCGCGCGCAAGGCCGCCTGCGATGTCCTGATCGTCCACACCACGTAGACCGGCACGACGCGGGGCGATTCGTATCGACCGCCACGGTCAACCGGAGCCCGGCCGAACCGCCTCACGCGGCTCGGCCGGGCTCCGTTTCTCGTCATTCGTGCGGGAGGTCGTCCGGGAGGTCGGCGAGGTCGGGCGGCAGGGCGCGCGCGTGTACCACCACCAGACGCTGGGTGGCTCGGGTGAGCGCCACGTACAGGTCGTTGTATCCGCGCGGCGACTCCGCGATCAGGTCGGCGGGCTCGAGCAGGATCACGTTGTCGAACTCCAGACCCTTCGCCGCGGTGATCGCGTGCACCGTGGCCCGATCGCCGGGCGACGCGAGTGCGCGGACGTCCTCGGCGGTGCCGTCCGAGGCGATGATCGTGGTGAGGCCGGGCCAGCGGGAGCCCTCCGCGAGCGCGACTGCCGCGGCGGCGGCATCGTCGGATCGGATCGCGTATGGCTCGATCCCGTTGGAGCGCAACGACTCCGGCGGTGCTTGATCCGGATTGATCCAGTTCAGAACACGGTTGGCGTACCGCGTGATCTCCGACGGAGTGCGATAGTTGACGGTCAGTTCGTGCAATCGCCAGCGGTCGGCGACGTAGGGTTCGAAGACCTCGCGCCACGAATCGGCGCCCGCGGCATCGCCCGTCTGGGCGGTGTCGCCGATGACGGTCATCCAGCGATTGGGGATCCGCCGCATCACCATTCGCCACGCCATCGAGGAGAGTTCCTGCGCCTCGTCGACGATGACGTGCCCGAAGGTCCAGGTCCGGTCGTCGTGGGCCCGCTCGGCGGTGGTCCGGCTCGTGGTGTGCACCTGCCGTTCGGCCAGTTGCTCGGCGTCGATCAGGTCGTACGCCATCAGGATCTCGGGGTCGAGGTCGTCCTCCAGATCCTGCGGTGCCGAACCGGTCAGGATGTCGAGGGCGTCCTGGGCTTCGGCGAGCCGTTGCCGCCACTGCGCGCGTTGGACCTGTTCGGCCTCGTCGGTACGGTATCCGATCAGTTCCGCGAGTTCGTCGAGCAGCGGGACGTCGGCGGGAGAGAAGTCGGCGCCGTCGCGCAGGGGATGCGCATCGCGACGGAGTGCGTCGCGTTCCTCGTCGGTCCAACCGCGCGTCGACTTCCGCAGGAGTGCGGGGTCGTCGTAGAGCTCGCGGAGAACCCCTTGCGGTGTCAAGGCAGGCCAGAACTCGCCGAGCGCCTGGACGACGTGGGGATCGGACTCCAGCTCCCGGCGGATGTCCTCCAGATCGGCGCTGGTGAGCAGTTGGCTGCCGTCCAGCGGGTCTGCTCCCACCTGGCGGGCGTGCACCTCTGCGAGTTCGTCGAGCGCCGCCCGCAGGAAGGCGCGCTGCGCGAGATTGTGGGCCCGTCGCGTGGACCGCGCGTGCGCCCGCGCAGCCTTGACCACCTCGGCGTCGATCGGGAGCTCATAGCCGTCGAACGGGACGGTGACACCGCGGCCGGGGAGCGCCTGTTTGGCGCGGACCGCGGCGCGGAGCACGTTCAGCATCCGCTGGTCGCCTTTCAGCGCGGTTGCGGTGCGGGAGTCTCTGGCCCGCGCGCGCACATCGGGGAACAGGTCTCCGACGGTGGAGAGCAGGACTCCCGTCTCGCCGAGCGAGGGAAGAACCTGGCCGATGTACTGAAGGAAATCGGCGTTCGGCCCGATGATGAGCACACCGCTGCGCGAGAGCATGTCGCGGTAGGTGTACAGCAGGTATGCGGCGCGGTGCAGCGCTACCGCGGTCTTACCGGTGCCCGGCCCGCCCTGGACCACCGTGACGCCGCGATGCGTGGAGCGGATGATCTCGTCCTGCTCGCGTTGGATCGTCTCGACGATGTCGGTCATCTCGCCCGTGCGAGCGGCGTTGAGAGCGTCCACCAGGGCCGCCTCGTTGACGACGTTGCCGCCGAGCTCGGCGCCGTCGGAGCTCGTCTCGATGCGGCCGGATGCGAGGTACTCGTCGGACACGGATCGGACCGCACGCGACCGCGTCCGGATGTGCCTGCGGCGTTCCACGTCTTCCGGTGACGCGGGGGTCGCGAGATAGAAGGGCCGGGCCAGTGGGGCGCGCCAGTCGAGGAGCAGCGTCGTGTCCTGCTCGTCGTCGTCGAGGATTCCGATCCGGCCGATGCGCCGGACGGTGTCGGTGTCGGTGCCGTCGGTCATGTCGAGCCGACCGAAGTACAGGTTGTGTTCGGCGGCGTCGATCTTGACCAGGTCCTCCTGGTACATCCGTTCGTACGACTCGCGTTCGGAGAGCGCCTGCGGTGTGCCCGCCGACTCGCGGAGAGTCTCGCTCAGCCTGCGCTTGGCGTTGGCACGCATGCGGTCGAGCCGGCCGTACACCGCATCCAGATGGACTTGCTCCTGCGCGAGTCGCGGATCGGATGCGGTGTCGGCCGGCGTGGGGTCGGAGGGCACGGAACGGGGGTGTGGCGCTGTCACAGTCGTTCCATGTTACCGGGATCTGCCCAGAAGGGGCCGGGAGTCAGCTCGCGAGCTGGCGGCGCCACCGGCGGGCGCGGACAGCGGTCTCCTCGCCGACCCTCGTCGCGACGTCGCGTGCGTGTTCGGCGAACTCGGGTGCGCGATCGACGATCTCCTGGGTGGTGTCGGCGAGCTGCGCGCGGGCGGTGCCCGCGAGCTGTGAGGCGCGGTCCCGGATCTCGTCCACGGGCACGCGGTCTACCACTTCCTGTGCGCGTTCGGCCGCATCGTGCGCGAGCGCACTCGCGCGGTCGGTGAACCGTTCCGGTTCCACCTCGGCCGCGGCGTGCAGCGGCTTCGCAGCCCGGTCCGCCAGCTGGTGTGCCTGCACCTGCGCCTGCTCGAGCGTCCGCCGGGCGCGCCAGCCCAGGGACGGGCGTCCCTCGGTGTCGGCGGCGGCGATCAGGACTCCGCCGAGCAGTCCCACATCCTTCACGAACAACGACTGCTTCAGCGCACGCCGGGCCGGGTCCGTCTCGTTCCAGAAGTCGCTGGCCAGGACCATGGTCGGAACGATGGTTCCGGCGAGGACGGACGACGCCAGCCGCGGTGCGCGGCCGGTGGCGAGGGCGACGCCCGCGGCGATCTGTACGGCTCCGGCGACCTGAACGACGGTCTCGGCGCGAACCGTGGAATCGACCAGCGGCTCGGATGCCTGGGCGCGGCGCGACGGTGAGGTGAGCGCGTCGGCGCCGGAGGCGATGAACGCGGTGCCGAGCAGAGGTCGTGCGATCTTGCGTAACAGCATGGTCGTCCTTTCATCGGGGGACTGTGATCCGGACGCCCGGCCGGCCCGATCCTCGATGCGGTCGGCAGTGGCCGAGCGACGTCCCTCCTCCGAGGCTACCGATCCGGGCCCGGCTCACCAGCCGCGTTCGCGCCACTCGCTCAGATGCGGACGCTCGGCGCCGAGAGTGGTGTCCTTGCCGTGCCCGGGGTAGACGACGGTGTCGTCCCCGAATCGGTCGAAGAGTTTCTCGGTGACGCCGTCGAGCAGGATCTCGAAGTCGCCCGGCTGCCAGGTCTTGCCCACGCCGCCCGGGAACAGGGTGTCGCCGGTGAACAGGTGCACGCGTCCGGAGCGTTCGGTGAGGACCAGCGTGACGGATCCGGCGGTGTGGCCGCTGATGGCGATCACCTCGAGCGACAGGTCTCCGACCTCGATGGTCTCGCCGCCGGTGAGCGTGCGGTCGGGGTCGAGCGGGAGCTCGTCGGCGTCGGCCTCCCCGACGACGATCGGCACCTGAAGCACCCGATGGACCTCCTCGAGGCCCTGCCAGTGGTCGAAGTGTCCGTGCGTGGTGAGGATCTGCGTCACCTCGCCGGGGAGCGCGTCGAGCAGCGCGAGGATGGTCTCCGGATCGTTCGCCGCATCGATCAGCAGGCTCTTCCCGGTCGCGGAGTCGGTGACGATGTAGACGTTGTTGTCCATCGGTCCCACCGACATCTTGACGATCGTCGCGTTGTCGAGCGCCCGGCGCTGCGCATGCGCGCCGTGGTGATCGGGATCGGGGGACACGTTGCCCGTGTAGTCGTCGGTCAGTTCTACCTCGATGCTCATATTCCCAGGTTAACGTCCTCGGCCGTGATGCCCAGCCGGAATTGTCGGAGGGTCCGCGTACGCTTGCAGCCGGATAATTCTGCGACGTGAACGTAAGGAACTTTCTGTGGTTGATCGCCTGATCGTCCGGGGTGCACGGGAGCACAATCTGCGCGGGATCGATGTCGACCTGCCGCGCGATTCGCTGATCGTGTTCACCGGCCTGTCCGGTTCCGGGAAGTCGTCGCTTGCGTTCGACACGATCTTCGCCGAGGGGCAGCGACGCTATGTCGAGTCCCTGTCGGCGTATGCGCGGCAGTTCCTCGGGCAGATGGACAAGCCCGACGTCGACTTCATCGAGGGGCTCTCGCCCGCGGTGTCGATCGATCAGAAGTCGACCAACCGGAACCCGCGCTCGACGGTCGGCACCATCACCGAGGTCTACGACTACCTGCGCTTGCTCTACGCGCGCGCCGGTACCGCGCACTGTCCGGTGTGCGGCGAGAAGATCGCCCGCCAGACGCCGCAGCAGATCGTCGATCAGGTGCTGGCGATGGCCGAGGGCGTGCGCTTTCAGGTCCTCGCCCCCGTGGTGCGCAGCCGCAAGGGCGAGTTCGTGGATCTGTTCGCCGAACTGCAGGTCCAGGGTTTCGCGCGCGCGATGGTCGACGGAGCCGTTCACCAGCTGTCGGATCCGCCGAAGCTCAAGAAGCAGGAGAAGCACGACATCGACGTGGTGGTCGACCGCCTGGTCGTGAAGCCGTCGGCCCGCCAGCGTCTGACCGACTCGGTGGAGACGGCGCTGCGGCTGGCGGACGGCATCGTGGTGCTGGACTTCGTGGACGTCGACGAATCCGACCCGAACCGGCAGCGGCGCTTCTCGGAGCGGATGGCCTGCCCGAACTCCCACCCGATCGCGATCGACGATCTCGAGCCGCGCGCGTTCTCGTTCAACTCGCCGTTCGGCGCCTGTCCCGAGTGCGACGGTCTGGGCGTCCGCAAGGAGGTCGACGAATCGCTCGTGGTGCCGGATCCCGACCTCACCCTGCGGGAGGGTGCGATCGCCCCCTGGTCGACCGGTCATAACGCCGACTACTTCCTCCGGCTGATCGAGGGTCTGGGCGACCAGATGGGGTTCGACGTCGACACCCCGTGGGAGTCGTTGCCGCGTACCGCGCGCAGAGCACTGCTGAACGGCTCCGATCATCAGGTCCATGTGAAGTTCCGCAACCGGTATGGACGGACGCGGTCGTACTACACCGAGTTCGAGGGCGTCATGGCGTTCCTGTCGCGGCGTGCGGAGACCACCGAGTCCGAGCAGATGAAGGACCGCTACGAGGGCTATATGCGCGACGTGCCGTGCCCGGCCTGCAACGGCGCCCGGCTGCGGCCGGAGATCCTGGCGGTCACGCTCGACCACCCGGTGTACGGTCCCAAGTCGATCGCCGACGTCACGTCGCTGTCGGTCGCCGAGTGCGCCGACTACCTGAACGGTCTGGAACTCGGCGAGCGCGAGGCCGCCATCGCCGGACGGGTCCTCAAGGAGGTGCAGGCGCGCATCACATTCCTGCTCGATGTCGGCCTCGAGTACCTCTCGCTCTCGCGGGCGGCGGGTTCGCTCTCCGGCGGCGAGGCTCAGCGCATCCGCCTCGCGACGCAGATCGGAGCCGGGCTCGCGGGAGTGCTGTACGTGCTCGACGAACCGTCCATCGGTCTGCACCAGCGGGACAACCGGCGGCTGATCGACACTCTCGTCCGGCTGCGCGACCTGGGCAACACGCTGATCGTCGTCGAGCACGACGAGGACACCATCCGGGCCGCCGACTGGATCGTCGACATCGGCCCGCGTGCGGGCGAGCACGGTGGGCGAGTGGTGCACAGCGGCAGCTACCCGGACCTGCTGGCGAATCCGGAGTCGATCACCGGCGCGTATCTGTCCGGCCGCGAAGTGCTGCCGGTTCCGTCGATCCGGCGTCCGATCGACAAGAAGCGCATGCTGACCGTCGTCGGTGCCAGCGAGAACAACCTCAAGAACATCGACGTGTCGTTCCCGCTGGGGGTCCTGACCGCGGTCACCGGCGTCTCGGGGTCGGGCAAGTCGACCCTCGTGAACGACATCCTCGCCACGGTGCTCGCGAACAAGCTGAACGGCGCGCGGCAGGTGCCCGGCCATCACAAGCGGATCAAGGGCCTCGACCACCTCGACAAACTGGTCCAGGTGGACCAGTCGCCGATCGGCCGCACACCGCGATCGAATCCGGCCACGTACACGGGCGTCTTCGACAAGATCCGGACGCTGTTCGCGGCGACCACCGAGGCGAAGGTGCGCGGCTACCAGCCCGGTCGGTTCTCGTTCAACGTGAAGGGCGGCCGGTGCGAGGCGTGCATGGGCGAGGGCACCATCAAGATCGAAATGAACTTCCTGCCCGACGTCTATGTGCCCTGCGAGGTGTGCCACGGCGCGCGGTACAACCGCGAGACGCTCGAGGTGCACTACAAGGGCAAGACGATCGCCGAGGTCCTCGATATGCCGATCGAGGAGGCCGCAGACTTCTTCGAGCCGGTCACCTCGATCCACCGGTATCTCAAGACGCTGGTCGACGTGGGTCTCGGGTACGTGAGGCTCGGTCAGCCCGCACCCACCCTGTCCGGAGGCGAGGCGCAGCGGGTGAAGCTGGCGGCCGAACTCCAGAAGCGGTCGACCGGCCGCACGGTGTACATCCTCGACGAGCCGACCACCGGCCTGCACTTCGAGGACATCCGCAAGCTGCTGCTGGTGATCAACGGGCTCGTCGACAAGGGCAACACGGTCATCGTCATCGAGCACAACCTCGACGTGATCAAGACCGCCGACTGGATCATCGACATGGGACCCGAGGGCGGCAGCGGCGGCGGCACCGTGGTCGCCGAGGGCACACCCGAGCAGGTGGCAGAGGTTGCCCGGAGCCACACCGGCGCCTTCATCAGGGAGTTGCTCGCGCCGTGACCTCGGCCGGCGGAGACGACTGGCTGACCACGCGATTGCGTGCGGCGGGCTGCGTGTTCGCTGAAGAGGAGGCCGCGATTCTCCGCCGCTGGGCGGACGGCGAGGCACAACTCGGCCAGTGGGCGCGGCAGCGGGCCGCAGGTGAGCCGCTGGAGCACGTCGTCGGACACGTCGATTTCGCCGGTCTGGAACTGGCCGTCGGGCCGGGAGCCTTCGTGCCACGACAGCGGTCGCGGCTGCTGGCGCGGGTAGCTGTCGACCTGCTCGGAGCCCGGCCCGCGCCGGTGTTCGTCGAGGCGTTCTGCGGAGTCGCGCCGATCGCGTCGTACGTCGCGGCCCGGTGCCGGTCCGCGCAGGTGGCCGCGACCGACGCGGATCCGGTTGCGGTCGGGTTCGCTTCCCGCAATCTCATCTCGGGCGCGGTGTACCGGGGCGCGGGGCTGTCGGGACTGCCTGCGGAGCTGCGCCGGGAGATCGACGTGATCGCGGCGGTCCCGCCGTACGTGCCGGCCCAGGCGCTGGAGCTGCTTCCGCATGAGGCCACCGATCACGAGCCGCGCTCGGCGCTGATCGGCGGGGGCGACGACGGTCTGGGGCACGCGTCGGATCTGCTGCGCGAGGCGACCGAGTGGCTGGCGCCGGGGGGCGCTGTCGCGATCGAGATGAACGCCCGACAGGCGCCCGCGGCCAATGAGACCGCTCGCGCTGTCGGCCTGCGCCCGCGGGTGGTGTCCGGCGAGGACGGGCAGACGGTGGTCGTGGTGGCGGCCGCGCCGCGGCGTTAGAGCCCCATCGACCGCCGGAGCTCCTCGAGCTTCTTCTTGGCGGCTTCTTCACGTTTCGCCATCGCGTCGTCGAGCGCTTCGGCCTCCGCCGACATCTCCGACAGCTCTTGGCTCCCGATGGCCGTCGCAGTGCGTTGCTCGATCTTGTCGCGGACATGATCGAAGGTCGGCACACCCGCCGGCGTGTATCCGGTGACGTCTTCGTACGAGGGTGCTTGTACCGGCGGCGCGGAGTCGGGCGGCACGATTTCGGCGTCGAGGGGTTCGTCGTCGCCGGAGTGGGTCATCGCTCCAGCCTACGCCGGACGCCTGCGACCCGGACGTCTGCGACCCGGACGCCTCCGACTCGGACGTCTACGACCCCGGGCGGCGTGATCAGCCCTTGACCGGTCCGGTGTACTTCTCGCCGGGCCCCTCGCCGGGAGCGTCGGGGTACGACGACGCCTCGCGGAATGCGAGTTGCAGCGCCTTGAGCCCGTCCTGGATCGGCTTGCGATGCAGGCCGAGATCAGGGGCGGCGGCGGAGACGAGGCCGGCCAGTGCGTTGATCAGCGCGCGGGCGTCGGGCAGATCCTTGAACTCCTCGTCTCCGCCCGCATCGGGGCCGATCTTCTCGGCCGCGGCGCTCATCAGCATGATCGCCGCGCGGGTGGTGACCTCGACTGCGGGAATAGTGGCGAGCTCGCGAACGTTGTCCTGGTTCGCGTCGTCTCCGCCGACACCTCCCGGGGCGACGTGGACGTTCGCGTCGTCGGAGGAGGTGTCGCCGGTCGAATAGGAGTTATCGTTCACGCCTGTTAGACTGTCACAGCATGACCGCCTCGGTTCGCGCCGGGGTAGCAAGAGGATTCTTCGAGTCCCACCGTGCGACGCTGTCCCAGACACGCAGTTTCACGGTTCCGGTCACACCATCGCCAGTCGATGAACCGAGGTCACTCGGCTCTCGGCGGGCATTATGGTGTTCTCGGCCTCGAATCTCCTCACGCTTGCCAGTCGTATTGGCCGGCCACATGGAAAACATTGATCGAGGAGGCCACATCAGCACTGAAACCCGCATCAACGAGCGCATCCGCGTCCCCGAGGTCCGTCTCGTCGGACCCGGCGGTGAGCAGGTGGGCATTGTGCGTGTTGAAGATGCGCTTCGCCTGGCTTACGAAGCCGACTTGGACCTGGTGGAGGTTGCGCCCGACGCGCGCCCGCCGGTGTGCAAGATCATGGACTACGGCAAGTTCAAGTACGAGGCGGCGCAGAAGAAGCGCGAGTCCCGCCGTAACCAGCAGATGACCGTCATCAAGGAGCAGAAGCTCCGCCCGAAGATCGACGACCACGATTACGAGACCAAGAAGGGTCACGTCATCCGGTTCCTCGAAGCGGGTTCGAAGGTGAAGGTGACGATCATGTTCCGCGGTCGCGAGCAGTCCCGCCCCGAGTTGGGCTACCGCCTGCTGCAGCGCTTGGGAGACGACGTCGCGGAGTACGGCTTCGTCGAGACCTCGGCCAAGCAGGACGGACGCAATATGACCATGGTCCTCGCCCCGCATAAGGGCGCGAAGACCAGGGCCAAGGCCCAGCAGGGATCCTGAACCCACCACACTGAAGTAGCAGTGGACCCGAACCGCCCGGATCGCTCCGGGCGGGACTCGGGTCCGCCCGAATGAAGGAAACCAATGCCGAAGAGCAAGACGCACAAGGGCACCGCGAAGCGATTCAAGGTGACCGGCAGCGGCAAGATCGTCCGTCAGAAGGCAGGCAAGCGCCACCTCCTGGAGCACAAGTCCTCGCGCGTCACGCGTCGCCTGGACGGCATCACCGTGGTGAGCGAGAACGATGCCCCGCGGATCAAGCGCCTGCTGAACCGCTGACTTTCCGCTTAAGACTTTAGAAGGACACTGACTAATGGCACGTGTGAAAAGGGCTGTCAACGCCCAGAAGAAGCGCCGCTCCGTTCTCGAGGCGTCGAAGGGCTACCGCGGACAGCGGTCGCGCCTGTACCGCAAGGCCAAGGAGCAGCAGCTCCACTCGCTGACCTACGCGTACCGGGACCGCAAGGCGCGGAAGGGTGATTTCCGCAAGCTCTGGATCACCCGCATCAACGCGGCGGCTCGTGCGAACGACATCACCTACAACCGCTTCATCCAGGGCCTCAAGCTCGCCGGCGTCGAGGTGGACCGCAAGGTGCTCGCCGACATCGCCGTCACCGACCCGGCCGCGTTCACCGGTCTGGTCGAGGTGGCTCGTGCCGCGCTGCCCGCGGACGTCAACGCTCCCGCTGCCTGATCTCCGCTGAGATCGCAGTGACGCGTTCTGGACCCGCGACGGATGTTCTCACCGAACGTTCGTCGCGGGTCGTTTCGTTGGCGAAGCTGCATCGCGCGTCGGTGCGCCGGAGCGAGGGCCGATTCCTCGTCGAGGGATTCAATGCCGTCGATGCGGCGCTGAGCACCGGCCGTGCGTTGCAGGTACTGGTGCGCGACGACGACGCCGATCGGCACGCCGATCTGGTCCACCGTGCGCTCGACGCGGGCGTTCGTGTGCAGCGCCTCTCACACCGCGCGGCGGACAAACTGTCCGAGACGTCGACGGCGCCCGGGATCTTCGCGGTGTGCGAGTTGCTGACGGCGGCGCTCGGCGACGTCCTCGCGCGCTCACCGAAGCTTCTGGTCATCGCGGTCGAGCCGCGCGAGCCGGGAAACCTCGGCACCCTGACTCGGTGTGCGGACGCCATGGGGGCCGACGCGGTGGTCCTGCTGGGGGAGTCCGTCGACCCGCACAACGGCAAGAGCGTCCGGGCGGGTGCGGGGAGTCTCTTCCACATCCCGACCGTCCGCGAACCGGATGTCGCGGGTGCACTGGCCGCCGTCGCCGCGGCGGGCATCACGACGCTGGCGACGGAGATGGACGGCGAGCTGAGCCTCGACGACGCCGACGAGGTCCTCGCCCGGCCGCACGCGTGGTTGTTCGGGAACGAGGCCCACGGACTGCCCGGGCAGGTGCTCGACGGCGCCGACCACCGCGTCCGGATTCCGCTGCGCGGGCGCGCGGAGAGCCTCAACCTCGCCGCCGCGAGCGCGATCTGCCTGTACGCCAGCTCCCGCGTGCAGAACCGCGGACGCTGATCTCCGAGGGGTCCTGGCCGGGTGAGGTTCTCCGGAAATCCTTGCGGCAGTACGATTCCGGAATGCACGTCCTCTTCAGCTACGGCACCTTGACGGATCCCGCGGTGCAGGAGGGCGTCTTCGGCGCCCGGATGCCGACGGAGCCCGACACCCTGCCGGGCTTCGAGATCGGCACGGTGACGATCACCGATCCCGAGGTCATCGCATTGAGCGGTACCGCGACCCACCTGATTCTGCGGCCGGGGGCACCCGAGGCGGAAGTGCCCGGCGCCCGGCTGGAACTCGACGACGCCGGTCTGCGTGCGGCGGACGAGTACGAGGTCGACGACTATCGTCGCGTCGAGGTGACGCTGAGCTCCGGCATCCGTGCGTGGGTGTATCTGGCACACGAGGACGCGGCAGTCTTGGAGGGATAGGCTTCACTCACCTAAGTTAGGTGAGGCTACTATCGGAGTCGATGGTGCGGAAACCTAATCGAAGGGGTGTGAGGTGTCAGTTTCTCCGGAGGTCGCCGACCGAACCGACGCCGTGATCGCAGGCTCCGCCGAACCGCGGCTGTCGGCCGAGCGGCTGTCGGTCGGATACGACGGCACGACGATCATCGACGGCCTCGACGTGACGATCCCGACCGGCCGGGTCACCACCATCGTCGGTCCCAACGGCTGTGGCAAATCGACTCTGCTGCGCACGCTCTCGCGGCTGCTGTCGCCGTCGGCGGGAGTGGTGATCCTCGACGGAAAGGACATCGCGACGCAGAAGCCGAAGCAGGTGGCGCGCACCCTCGGTCTGCTCCCGCAGAACCCGATCGCGCCCGACGGCCTCACCGTCGCCGATCTCGTCACCCGCGGCAGGCACCCGCATCAGTCCTGGTATCGGCAGTGGTCGCGGGAGGACGAGGTCGCCGTCGCCGAGGCGATGGAACTGACCTCGACCACCGAACTGGCCGACCGCGCCGTCGACTCCCTGTCCGGCGGTCAGCGCCAGCGCGTGTGGATCGCCATGACGCTGGCGCAGCAGACCGATCTGGTGCTGCTGGACGAGCCGACCACCTACCTGGATCTGGCGCACGCCGTGGACGTCCTCGATCTGGTCGACGAACTGCGCACCGAGCACGGCAAGACGGTGGTCATGGTGCTGCACGATCTGAATCTCGCGGCCCGCTACAGCGATTCGCTCGTGGTCATGCGCTCGGGCGAGATCGTCGCCGAGGGATCGCCGAACGACGTGCTGACCCCGGAACTGCTCGCGGCGGCCTTCGGTCTCGAATCACAGATCGTCACCGATCCGATCGGCGGCACACCGATGGTGGTGCCGATCGGCCGGCGCGGCAGGCACGCCGGCTGATCATGCAGCGAGCTTCACCTCGTGCGGCGTGGTGATCTGATCCTCCGTACGCGTCGCGTCGCCCTGCTGTCCGGTCTTGTTGAGACCCCAGCAGTACTGACTCGAACCCGTGACCGCACACGTCACGCTGTAGGAGGTGACGACCTGGCGGACGTCGCTCACGCCTGACACGTGCTGGGGGCTGTACTGCTGTGAGGTGGACCCGTCACCGACCTGACCGTAGAGGTTGTTGCCCCAGCAGCTGACGTCGCCGTCCGCCACCGCGCAGAACGTTCCGATGTCGACGGAGATCCCGCTGACGCCCGTGAGACCCTCCACCTTCGCCGGTGAGCTCTTCTTGGCCTCGGAGTCCTTGCCGAGCTGCTGATTCTTGTTGCTGCCCCAGCAGTACGGAGCGCCCTCGGCGATGGCGCAGGTGTTCCAGAACGGGGTGTTGTCGATGGTGCCGCCACCGACGGACACCGCGGACACGTCTTTGAGAGAGGTGACCTTGGTGGGGGTGCTGTGATCGTCGGTGCTTCCGTCGCCCAGCTGGCCGTCCCAGTTGCGCCCCCAGCAGTACAGCTCGTCGGATGCGACGGCGCAGACCGACCCGGCCCGTGAGGACACCGCCGTGACGTTCGAGAGCCCGGCCACCTTCGTGGGAGTCTTCAGACTGTCGGTGGTCGACCCACTGCCCAGCTGCCCTCCCGAGTAGAAGCCCCAGCAGTACAGGTCGCCGTCGGAGACCGCGCACGTCGAGGAGTTGGACGTCGAGACCGTGGTCACCTTGCCCAGCCCGGGCACCTTGAAGGGGGTGGTCTTCTTGCTCATCGTTCCGGCGTCGCCGGCCTGCCAGAAGAGGTTGTCTCCCCAGCAGTACAGCGATTCGTCCGCGACCGCGCAGGTGGTGACCGCGGAGTTCGATCCGGTGGAGTCGAAGGCGCCCATCGAGACCGCGGTGACGTTCGAGAGCCCGGCCACCTTGGTCGGCGTCTTGCGTTCGGATGTGGTGCCGTCTCCCAGCTGGCCGCTGGAGTTGTCGCCCCAGCAGTAGAGGATGCCGGAGCCGATCATGCACTCGCTGCCGTACGCCCCGGCGATCTGCGGGGTCGCGTAGACCTCGGCGGCGGGCTCGTCGGACGACGGCCACCACAGAGGCGAGGTCGCGGCCACTGCGACGACGGCGACCGCGGCGACGGCGGCCACGATCCAGCCGATACGCCGCCGCTTTTTCGGCGGCTGCGGCGGTGGTCCCGCGAATCCGTAGGGGCCGGGTCCCGCCTGCTGTCCGCCGGGGAAGGGGCCGGGTCCCGAGAACTGCTGTCCCGGGTAGGGCTGGCCCGGGTAGTGCGGTGCCGCCTGGTAGGGCGCCTGTCCGGAGTACTGCGGGGCGGGCTGGGGGCCGCTGTCGCCGTACGGCATCGGCGCCTGGCCGTGATGCTGCGGTCCCGGCCACGGGGTCGGCGCGGGCGTGGGAGCCGGTGTCGGTGCGGGTGCCGGGGTGGGTCCGCTCGGACCGGGCGGCGCCACCGGCGCCACCATCGTGTGCTGTCCGGCTGCGGTCTGGCGCAGAGCCGCGTCGAGCGCGGCGGCGAAGCCGCGGCAGTCGGGGAATCGCGCTGCGGGATCCTTCGCCATCGCGCGGATCAGGACGGGGGTGAGCGCGTCGAGGTCGGGACGCACCGCGCCGAGCGGAGGCGGCGGCTGCTGCACGTGGGCCATCATCAGCGCCGTCGGGTTCTCGGCGGCGAAGGGCGGCCGCCCGGCCAGGAGCTCGTACGCGGTGCACGCGAGTGAGTACTGGTCCGACGCAGGTCCGGCGTGGGCGCCGCCGATCACCTCGGGAGCCGTGTAGGCGACAGTGCCGATGATGGAGTTCACCGCCGTCAGCTGCGGCGAATCGGCGAGCTTGGCGATGCCGAAGTCGAGAAGGACCGCCCGGTGCAGGGAGCCGTCCGACGACCGCGTGACCACGATGTTCGCGGGCTTGATGTCCCGGTGCACCACTGACCGCGAATGGGCGTAGTCGAGTCCGTCTGCCACCTGCACGATCGCCTGGACCACCTCGGCGGGAGTCAGCCGCGCCGAGGCGAGATTGGGTCCGTCGATGAAACTCATCGTGAACCACGGCTGGTCGTCGGCGATCCCGTAATTGTGAATCGTGACGATCGACGGATGATCGAGTGCCGCCATCGTCCGCGCCTCATTGCTGAAACGCTGCTGGAAATCGGGGTTCGACGCCCCTCCGACGGAGATCACCTTCATCGCCTCGCGGCGGCTGAGTTGTTCGTTCTCGACGACGTAGACGTCGCCCATGCCACCCGAACCCAGCAGTTCGACCACGCGATAACCGGCGATGGTCGTTCCCGGCGCTTTCGACAACTGGCTGCCTTCCTCTGCTCGGCCCCCAACAGTGCGACCTGCTGAAATCGATGTTTTGATGACGGTAGACCATAAGCGGGCCGATACGCGCGACACCGTCTCCCGAGCGAACGACGACGTCGACGCCGGGGCGGGCCCGCGACGGCGGCCGACGGCGGCCTGAGGGGAGGGGCGCGGGTCGTTTCGACTACCCTTGACCCGAGTTCTTTCAGGCCTCTACGCAATAGGAGATGCGAGCCCGGTGGCTGACGATTCTGCTGTCAACGAATTCCCCACCAGCGCCGAGCTGGACGCGGCCGTCGCGGACGCCGTCGCCGCGTTCGACGCCGCCGGCGATCTGGAGGCGTTGGCCAAGGCCAAAGCCGCGTACTTCGGTGACCGGTCGCCCATCGCTCTCGCGCGACGGGCACTGGCCACGCTGCCGAAGGATCAGCGGTCGACGGCGGGCAAGCTCGTCAACGAGGTCCGCGGCAGGGTTCAGGCGGCACTCGACGCCCGCACCGAGACGTTGACCGCCGAACGCGACGCCGCGGTACTGGTCGCCGAGACCATCGACGTCACGCTTCCATCGGGCCGCCGCAGCCGCGGTGCCCGTCATCCGATCACGGTGATCGGCGACCAGATCGCCGACGTCTTCGTCGGCATGGGCTGGGAGATCGCCGAGGGCCCCGAGGTGGAGACCGAGCACCACAACTTCGACGCTCTCAACTTCCTGCCCGACCACCCGGCGCGCTCGATGCAGGACACGTTCTACATCGCGCCCGAGGGATCGCGGCAGGTGCTGCGCACCCACACCTCGCCGGTGCAGGTCCGCTCGATGCTCAGCCGCGAAGTGCCGATCTACGTCGCCTGCCCCGGCCGCACCTTCCGGACCGACGAACTCGATGCGACCCACACCCCGGTCTTCCACCAGATCGAAGGGCTGGCCGTCGACAAGGGCCTGACGATGGCCAACCTGCGCGGCACGCTCGAGGTGCTGGCGAAGGCGCTCTTCGGTCCCGAGACCACCACTCGGATGCGCGCCAGCTACTTCCCCTTCACCGAACCCTCCGCCGAGGTCGACGTGTGGTTCCCGGGAAAGAAGGGCGGCGCCGGATGGGTGGAGTGGGGCGGTTGCGGCATGGTGAACCCGAACGTCCTCCGGTCCAGCGGCATCGACCCGGACGTGTACACCGGTTTCGCCTTCGGAATGGGACTCGAGCGGACCCTCCAGTTCCGAAACGACCTGCCCGACATGCGCGACATGGTCGAAGGCGACGTGCGCTTCACCCTCCCGTTCGGTCCGGCCCTCTAGCAGAATCTTCGCAGCGATCACACGAAAGTAGTTGGTGAACAAGTGCGTCTCCCAAAGTCCTGGCTGACCGAGGTCCTCCGCGAAGGCTCCCCGGATTGGACCGCCTCGACCGAGGAGATCGACGCGGGTTTCGTACGCGTCGGTTTCGAGATCGAGGACATCGAGCCCTTCCCGGAGATCACCGGTCCGCTCGTCATCGGCCGTGTCGAGGCCATCGAGGAGCTCACCGAGTTCAAGAAGCCGATCCGCTTCTGCCAGGTGGCGGTCGGGGAGGAGGCGCCTCGCGACATCGTCTGCGGTGCACGCAATTTCACTGTCGGCGACCTGGTGGTCGTGGCGTTGCCCGGCGTAGTGCTGCCGGGCGACTTCGCGATCGCCACGCGCAAGACGTACGGCAAGACCTCCGACGGGATGATCTGTTCGGTCACCGAACTCGGGATCGGGAACGACCACTCCGGCATCCTGGTGCTCGCACCGGGGACCGCGGAGCCCGGTGCCGACGCCCGCGAGGTCCTCGGCCTGGCCGACACGGCGATCGAGGTCAACGTCACGCCCGACCGCGGCTACGCCTTCTCCATGCGCGGACTCGGCCGCGAGTTGGCCAGTGCTTTCGAAGTGCCCTACGTCGATCACGGTCTGGCCGGGGAGCCGCTGGCGGCCGATGTCGATCGGGAGTCATGGCCGGTCGCGATCGACGCCGACAGTGACGCCACCCGCTACACCGCCCGCGTCGTCACCGGTGTCGACGCTACGGCGTCGTCGCCGTGGTGGATCGCCAAACGACTGATGGTGGCGGGTATCCGGCCGATCTCCGCGATCGTCGATGTCACGAACTACGTGATGATCGAACTGGGTCAGCCACTGCACGCCTTCGACGCGGACAAGATCCGCGGCACGGTCAGCGTCCGCTCCGCACGAGCGGGGGAGACCCTCGAGACTCTCGACGGCGTCACGCGCAAGCTGGACCCTGAGGATGTGGTGATCGCCGACGACTCCGGCCCGATCGCCCTCGCGGGGGTGATGGGTGGAGCCGCGACCGAGGTCTCCGACGAGACCACGAACATCCTTCTGGAGTCGGCCAACTTCGACCAGGTGCGGGTGTTCCGTACGGGCAAGCGCCACAAGCTGTCGTCGGAGGCGGCGAAGCGCTACGAACGGCTCGTGGATCCGGAGATCACCGCGGTGGCCTCCGACCGGGCCGCCGCGCTGATCGCCGAACTGGCGGGCGGCCGCGTCGCCGGTCCGCTGTCGGACGTCCGTACCGCGACCGTTCCCTCCGCCGCCATCCAGATCGACCCGGGACTTCCCGATGCGACCGCCGGTGTCGAGTACCCGGCTGGGACCACCGCCGCGCGTCTGCGCGAGGTGGGATGCGTCGTCGACGGTGACTCGCCGTTGCTGGTGACCCCGCCGTCGTGGCGACCCGACCTGCGCCAGCGTGCCGACCTCGTCGAGGAGGTGCTGCGACTCGAGGGTCTCGAGGACATCCCGGCCGTGGTGCCGCGAGCCACCGGTGGTCGCGGGCTGAGCCCCGCTCAGCGCCGTCGCCGTGCCATCGGCGTCGGCCTGGCCACCGATGGGTACGTCGAAGTCCTGCCTTACCCGTTCCTTCCCGCAGACGTCTTCGATACATGGGATCTGCCCGCCGACGACGTCCGCCGCCGGACCGTCTCCGTGCTCAATCCGCTCGAGTCCGACCGGCCGGAGCTGAACACCACTCTGCTGCCCGGACTGATGGAGATGGCGGCGCGCAACATCGCCCGCGGCCGCCGTGATCTCGCGCTGTACACGATCGGTCAGGTCGTCATCGGCGGTCAGCAGGGTCCGACCGTGCCCCCGCTGGATGTGACGCGCCGGCCTACCGAGGCCGAGCAGACGGCGCTCGACGCATCCCTGCCCGACCAGCCCTTGCACGTGGCCGTCCTGCTCACCGGATTGCGCGAGCCGGCGGGTCCGCTCGGGCCGGGCCGCACCGCGGACGCCTACGACGCGTTCGAGGCGGCTCGGCAGATCGGCCGGGCCGCGGGGGTGGAGCTCGAACTCGTGGCCGACGACCATCGGCCTTGGCACCCCGGCCGCTGCGCTCGGCTCGAGGTCGACGGCGTCGTCGTCGGTCATGCCGGGGAACTGCATCCGGCGGTGCTGGAACGCACCGGTCTGCCCGCGCGGCTGTGCGCGGTGGAGATCGACGTGGACGCGCTGCCGCTGCGCCAGAACCTGCCGTCGCCGAAGGTGTCGCCGTTCCCCGCCGTGCTGCAGGATGTGAACGTCGTGGTGGCCGCGGACGTGGCCGCCCAGGACGTGCAGGATGCGCTGGTCGCCGGCGCGGGAGAACTGCTCGAATCCATCTCGCTCTTCGACGTCTACGTCGGTGCTCAAGTCGGCGAAGGCAACAAGTCCCTGACCTTCGCGCTCACCTTCCGCGCCGCCGACCGCACGCTCACCGAGGATGAGGGGACCGAGGCCAAGATGGCTGCGGTAGCGCATGCGGGCGAGGTCGTGGGCGCCCGCTTGCGCTGACGCGGAGCACGACTAGGTGAATTATTTTGCGCTGTAGTGCATAATGATTTCATGACTATCAAGGTTGCTGTCGCCGGTGCGAGCGGCTATGCGGGCGGTGAGATCCTCCGACTGCTGTGCGGGCATCCGCGCCTGGGTTCGGGTGAACTGGAGATCGGCGCACTGACGGCGGGCGGAAACGCCGGCACGCGGCTGGGTGAGCATCACCGCCACCTGTTCCCGCTCGCCGACCGCGTGCTCGAGGAGACGACGCCGGAGGTTCTGGCGGGTCACGACGTGGTCTTCCTCGGGCTGCCGCACGGACAGTCGGCTGCGATCGCCGATGCCCTGCCTCCCAGCACCCTGATCGTCGACTGCGGCGCCGACTTCCGGCTCGAGGACCCCTCGGAGTGGACGGCCTATTACGGCGGTGACCACGCGGGCACCTGGCCGTACGGCATGCCGGAACTGCCGGGCAACCGGGACGTGATCGCCGGAGCGAGCCGGATCGCGGTGCCCGGGTGCTATCCGACGGTGTCGATTCTGACTCTGCTGCCCGCGTTGGCCGCGGGCCTGGTGGAACCGGCGGTCACCATCGTCGCGATGTCGGGCACCTCGGGTGCCGGCCGGGCGCCGAAGGTGAATCTGCTGGCGTCCGAGGTGATCGGATCGGTCCGCGCTTACGGTGTCGGCGGTGTGCACCGGCACACTCCGGAGATCACGCAGGCTCTTTCGCGGGCAGCATCGCTCCCGGTGTCGGTCTCCTTCACTCCGGTGCTGGTGCCCACGTCGCGAGGCATCCTCGCGACGTGCACCGCGCGCACCGACGCGTCGATCGATGATTTCCGGTCGGCCTATGAGAAGGCATACGAGAACGAGGCCTTCGTGCATCTCCTGCCGCAGGGAGAGTTCCCCGAGACCGGGTCCGTGGTCGGAACCAACATGGTCTCGATCGGTCTGTCCGTCGACGAGCGGTCCGGCACCTTCGTCGCCGTCGGCGCCGTCGACAACCTGACCAAGGGCACCGGCGGTGCGGCCGTCCAGTCGATGAACCTGGCCCTGGGTTGGGGCGAAGGCGAGGGCCTGGCGACCGTGGGAGTGGCACCGTGACCGAAGCAGAGACAGGCTCGAACAGCGTGAAGGACCCGACCGTGACAGACACCCAGACCGTTCCCGTGCCGGACATCGATCTCCTGGTCGGCTCGCGGATGACCCGCCGCCAGGGCGTCACGGCGCCGCTGGGCTTCCGGGCGGCGGGAATCGCGGCGGGGATCAAGGCCAACGGGAAGCCCGACCTCGCGCTGGTGTTCAACGAGGGCCCCGACCTGGCGGCGTCGGCGGTGTTCACTCGCAATCAGGTCAAGGCCGCACCGGTGCTGTGGTCGCAGAAGGTGATCGAGAACCGGTCTCTGCGCGCCGTGATCCTCAATTCCGGTGGAGCGAACGCATGTACCGGGCCCGAGGGCTTTCAGGACACGCACGCCACCGCGGAAGCGGTCGCGTCGACGCTGTCGAGCTGGGGTACCGAGACCGGGCCCGTCGAGGTGGCCGTCTGCTCGACCGGCCTGATCGGCGAGCGGCTGCCGATGGACAAGGTGCTCGCCGGAGTCACCGAGATCGTGCACGAGATGGGCGGCGGACTCGAAGGCGGGACCGACGCCGCCTACGCGATCATGACCACCGACACCGTCCCGAAGCAGGTGGCCTTGCACCACACCGGCGGCTGGAACGTCGGCGGCATGGCGAAGGGTGCGGGCATGCTCGCCCCGTCGCTCGCGACCATGCTGGTGGTGCTGACCACCGACGCCAAGGTGAGCGCGGAGTCGGTCGACCTCGCGCTGCGCCGCGCCACCGCGCGCACCTTCGACCGTCTCGACGTCGACGGCTCCATCTCCACCAACGACACAGTGCTGCTGCTCTCGTCCGGCGCCAGCCAGATCGAGGTCTCCCAGGCCGAGCTCGACGCCGCGGTCTTCGCCGTGTGCGACGATCTGGCCGGTCAGCTGCAGAACGACGCCGAGGGCGTCACCAAGCGGATCGCGATCACCGTGACCGGCGCGGCGACCGAGGACGACGCGCTGGTGATCGCGCGGTCGGTGGCGCGCGACTCGCTCGTCAAGACCGCGCTCTTCGGCTCCGATCCGAACTGGGGCCGCGTCCTCGCCGCCATCGGCGCCGCGCCCGTGACCATCGATCCCGATCGGATCACGGTGTCGTTCAACGGTTCTCCGATCTGCCGCAACGGCACCGGAGTACCCGGGGCCCGCGATGTCGACCTCTCCGGCGATCGCATCGAGGTCGTCGCCGACCTCGGCCTCGGGAACGCCGAGGCGACCATTCGCACCACCGACCTGTCGCACGCTTACGTGGAAGAGAATTCGGCCTACTCGTCATGACGAACACTGACACCTCACCGCTGAGCACCGCCACACCGCTGCAGAAGGCCGGCGTCATCGCCGAATCGCTGCCCGCACTGCAGGCGCTCCACGGCAAGCGCGTCGTCGTCAAGTACGGCGGAAACGCGATGGTCGACGCTGACCTGAAGACGGCGTTCGCCGCCGACATGGTCCTCCTGCGCGCGTGCGGCATCCATCCGGTGGTGGTGCACGGCGGCGGTCCGCAGATCTCCGCGATGCTCGCACGCCTCGGTCTCGAAGGCGAGTTCCGCGGCGGCTTCCGCGTCACCACGCCCGAGGTCATGGACGTCGTCCGGATGGTCCTGTTCGGCCAGGTGGGCCGTGAACTCGTCGGCCTGATCAACGCGCACGGACCGTACGCCGTCGGCATCACCGGCGAGGACGCCCACCTGTTCACGGCGACGCGCCGGACGGTGATGGTCGACGGAGAGCCCACCGATATCGGGCTGGTCGGCGACATCGCGGCGGTCAACACCTCCGCGGTCGACGACCTGATCGCGGCCGGCCGGATCCCGGTGATCTCGACCATCGCGCCGGATGCCGACGGCCAGGTGCACAACATCAACGCCGACACCGCCGCGGGCGCCGTCGCTGCAGCGCTCGGTGCCGAGCATCTGGTGATGTTGACCGATGTGGAGGGTCTCTACACCGACTGGCCGGACCGCTCGTCGCTGGTCTCGACGATCACCGCGGGTGAGGTCGCGACACTTCTGCCCTCCCTCGACTCCGGCATGGTGCCGAAGATGGAGGCCTGCATGCGCGCCGTTCAGGAGGGGATCGGTGCCGCACACGTCATCGACGGCCGTGAAGCGCATTCCGTGCTGGCCGCCCTGCTCACCGCGTCGACGTCGGGAACCACCGTCGTCGCCGACGATCCCGATGGAGGACGGCAGTGACCGCACCCCTGCAGCAGCGGTGGTCCGCTGCGCTGATGAACAACTACGGCACCCCGCCGGTCGCGCTGGTGCGCGGCGACGGCGCGGTCGTGTACGACGCCGACGGCCGGGAGTACCTCGACCTGCTCGGCGGCATCGCGGTGAACGCGCTCGGCCATGCGAACCCGGCCATCGTCGAGGCGGTGACCGCTCAACTCTCGACTCTCGGCCACGTGTCGAATCTGTACATCTCGCGGCCGGTCGTGGAACTGGGCGAGCGGCTCTGCGCGGCCGTCGGCCACGGGGCCCGCGCCTTCCTGTGCAATTCCGGCACGGAGGCCAACGAGGCGGCCTTCAAGCTCGCCCGCAGGACCGGCAGACCGCAGATCATCGCGGCCGAGGGGGGATTTCACGGCCGCACCATGGGTGCGCTCGCGATGACCGGGCAGCCGGCCAAGCGCGCCCCCTTCGAACCGATGCCCGCCGGCGTCGACTTCGTTCCCTACGGCGATGCGCAGGCGCTCCGCGCCGCCGTGTCCGAGCGGACCGCAGCGGTGATCCTGGAGCCGATCCAAGGCGAGAACGGCGTGGTGGTCCCGCCCCCGGACTACCTCGCTCAGGCACGGGCGATCACCGCCGAGCACGGTGCGCTGCTGATGCTCGACGAGGTACAGACCGGTATCGGCCGCACGGGCTGGATGTTCGCGCACCAGCGCGCGGGAATCGTGCCCGACGTCATGACCCTCGCCAAGGGCCTGGGCGGCGGCATGCCGATCGGTGCCGTGGTGGCGACGGGGCCGGCGGCGGCGCTGTTCGAGCCCGGCCAGCACGGCACCACCTTCGGAGGCAATCCCGCGTGCGCCGCCGCCTCGCTCGCCGTCCTGCGTTACATCGACGACCACGACCTCCTCTCGCACGTCGAGCGCGTCGGGAAATCGCTCGCCGACGGCATCGAGGAGCTCGGCCATCCGCAAATCGCGGGTGTGCGCGGCGACGGTCTGCTTCTCGGCGTCGTGCTGAACTCCGGCATCTCGGCGAGCGTCGAGAAGTCCGCGCGGGCGGCCGGGTACCTGATCAACGCACCCGCGCCCGACGTGCTGCGGCTGGCGCCTCCGCTCATCCTCACCGACGAGCAGGCGGCCGGATTCGTCGCCGACCTGCCGGACATCCTCGACGCTGCGATCGACGCACAGAATGGGAATGCGTGACATGACAGAGAACACTCGGCACTTCTTGCGCGACGACGATCTGACACCCGCCGAACAGGCGGAGGTGCTCGAGCTGGCGGCGCGGATGAAGCGCGACCGCTTCGGGTTCCGCCCGCTGGATGGCCCTCGCGCTGTCGGAGTCATCTTCGACAAGAACTCCACGCGGACCCGGTTCTCCTTCGAAGTCGGCATCAGCCAGCTCGGCGGGCACGCCGTCGTGGTCGACGGCGCGAACACGCAGATGGGCCGTGACGAGTCGTTCGCAGACACCGGCCGGGTGCTGTCGCGGTTCGTCGACGCGATCGTGTGGCGCACCTTCGGTCAGGACCGCCTCGAGGCGGTGGCGGAGTACGCGACCGTTCCCGTCGTCAACGCTCTGTCCGACAGCTTCCACCCGTGCCAGGTGCTCGCCGATCTGCAGACGATCATCGAGCGGAAGGGTCGGGCCGCGGGCCTGACGCTGACCTACTTCGGAGACGCCGCCAACAACATGGCCCATTCCCTGATGCTCGGCGGCGTCACCGCGGGCATGCATGTCCGGGTCAGCGGACCGACGGCCTTCCAACCGGATCCGGCCGTGGTCGAAGCGGCGCGGCGGCGCGCGGCCGAGACCGGCGGCAGCGTCGAACTGATCGGCGACCCGATCGCTGCGGCGACCGGCGCCGACGTCCTCGTCACCGACACGTGGGTCTCGATGGGGCATGAGGGCGACGGGCTCGACCGGGTCGGTCCCTTCCGTCCATACCAGATCAACTCGGAGCTGCTCGGGTACGCCGCGGACGAGGCGATCGTGCTGCACTGCCTGCCCGCGCACCGGGGCGAGGAGATCACCGACGAGGTGATCGACGGTCCGGCGAGCGTCGTCTTCGACGAGGCGGAGAATCGCCTGCACGCCCAGAAGGCGTTGCTGGCCTGGTTGATGGACCGCTAGTGGACCGCGCGGACCCCGACCGAACCGCTGCCCGCCGGGCCGAGTCGGCGAGGCTCGCCGCCACGCGGGCCGGCCGGCACGCCCGGATCGTCGAGATCCTGGCGACCGAACAGATCCGGAGCCAGGGCGAACTGCAGCAGAAGCTGGCCGAGCTGGGGATCGAGGCCACCCAGGCGACGCTGTCGCGCGATCTCGACGAACTCGGCGCGGTGAAGCTGCGCGCCGCCGACGGCGGCGCGGGGGTCTATACCGTCCCCGAGGACGGCAGTCCGGTCCGCGGCGTGTCCGGCGGAACCGACCGGGTCTCGCGACTGGTGTCCGAACTGCTGGTGTCGACCGACTCGTCCGGCGACGTCGCGGTGCTCCGCACACCGCCCGGCGCCGCCGGTTATCTCGCCAGCGCGCTCGACCGCGCGCGACTGCCCGGAGTCGTCGGCACCATCGCCGGCGACGACACCATCTTCGTCCTGGCCCGACGGCCGCTCACGGGCGCCGATCTGGCCGCGCGGATCGAGGGACTGGTCTCCAGATCGTAGGCTGAGCGAACGCGCTCACCGACCACCGAACCGAAACACACCCACGCGAGGAGTACTGCCCTCATGTCGACATCCGACACCACATCGTCCGAGAACAGCCACGAGGGCACCAACGAGGGGGCTCTGTGGGGCGGCCGGTTCGCCGACGGCCCGGCCGCGGCGATGGCCGCGCTGAGCAAGTCGACGCATTTCGACTGGGCGTTGGCCCCGTACGACATCCAGGCGTCGAAGGCGCACGCCCGCGTCCTCGCGACGGCGGGTCTACTGACGGACTCGGACGCCGAGGCCATGCAGGCCGGACTCGATCGTCTGGCCGCGGACGTCGCCGCGGGCGTGTTCGTGCCCGCGGAGTCGGACGAAGACGTACACGGCGCGCTCGAACGCGGGCTGATCGAACGGGTCGGCCCCGAACTCGGTGGCAGGCTGCGCGCGGGCCGGTCCCGCAACGACCAAGTCGCGACCCTGTTCCGGATGTGGCTGCGGGCAGCGATGCGGCGGGTGGGCGCGGGCGTGCTCGACCTCGCGCAGGCGCTCGTCGACCAGGCCGCCGCCAACCCGGGTGTGGTGATGCCGGGTAAGACGCACCTGCAGGCGGCCCAGCCGGTGCTCCTCGGCCATACTCTCCTCGCGCACGCCCAGCCCCTGCTGCGCGACGTCGCGCGTCTGGTGGACGCCGATCGGCGCGTCGCCGTCTCGCCCTACGGGTCGGGTGCGCTCGCCGGCTCGTCGCTCGGGCTGAACCCGGAGGCTATCGCCGCCGACCTCGGCTTCGCCAGTGCGGCCGAGAACTCCATCGACGCGACCAGCTCCCGCGACTTCGCCGCCGAGGCGGCCTTCGTCTTCGCGATGGTCGCGGTCGACATGTCCCGCCTGGGGGAGGACGTGATCCTCTGGAGCACCCCGGAGTTCGGCTATGTGACGTTGGCCGACGCGTGGTCGACGGGCAGCTCGATCATGCCGCAGAAGAAGAATCCCGACGTCGCCGAGTTGGCACGCGGCAAGGCCGGTCGAGTGATCGGCAACCTCACCGGTCTGCTCTCCACGCTGAAGGCCCAGCCGTTGGCGTACAACCGCGACTTGCAGGAGGACAAGGAACCGGTCTTCGACTCCGTCGCGCAGCTGGAACTGCTGCTGCCGGCGATGGCGGGACTCGTCGGCACCCTGACCTTCCATCCGGACCGGATGGCCGAACTCGCGCCGGCCGGTTTCACCCTCGCGACCGATATCGCGGAATGGCTTGTCCGCCAAGGTGTTCCCTTCCGGGTCGCGCATGAGGTGGCGGGCGCCTGCGTCCGTGAGGCCGAGAGCCGCGGGGTCGGACTCGACGAACTCGACGATGAGACGATGGCCCGCATCAATCCGGCGCTGACGCCGCAGGTGCGCGAGGTGCTGACGGTCTCGGGCTCGATCGAGTCACGCAATGCCTTCGGCGGTACCGCCTCGTCGCAGGTGGAGCGCCAGATCTCGGTGGCCAACGCCACGATCGCCGACCTCCGGACGGCGCTCGCCTGACTCCGGCGCGGCGTGTCCGGGCAGGTAACCGGCATCACCGTACGCGCCGACTCGCGGGTACTTCACAGTCGGTGACGGCCGTGACGGATTCGGCGACTAGTACACTGCACGTGCTCGCACACGCCGAATCAGTCGGCGGCCGCGGCATCGGAAGTGGTGAGGGGAGTTACCGCGGTGAAGGGTCTGCCAAATGTCGCCGGCACGGTCGGACGGATCGTCGCGACCGCACAGAACGGTCTCGAAGTCATTCGGATGGGGGGCCTGGATACCGGCACCGAGCCGACACCCTACAAGGTGGTCGAGACCGAGAAGATGTACCGCCTCCGCCGGTACTTTCCAGACGACGCCGGCGACGGCTTCGCCCACATCATCCTGATCCCGCCGATGATGGTGTCGGCCAACGTCTACGACGTGACGCAGGAGAACGGCGCAGTCTCGGTTCTGTACCGGCACAAGGTGATTCCCTGGGTGGTCGACTTCGGTTCGCCCGACCACGAAGAGGGCGGGATGGAGCGCACGCTCACCGACCACGTGGTGGCGATCAGCCGGGTGATCGATCTGGTCCGGCGGGTCGTCGGCCAGGACGTTCACCTCGGCGGATACTCGCAGGGCGGCATGTTCGCCTATCAGACGGCGGCCTACCGGCGCTCAGAGGGACTTGCCAGCGTGGTCACCTTCGGTAGTCCGGTCGACGTACTGGCGGCCCTTCCGCTGGGCCTGCCCGCACAGCTCGTGGTTCCCGGTGCGGAGTTCGTCGCCGACAATGTCTTCAACCGACTGTGGATCCCGAGTTGGTTGGCACGCACCGGGTTCCAGCTGGCCGATCCGGTCAAGACGGCCCGCAGCCGGATCGACTTCCTGCGCAAACTCCACGATCGCGACGCCCTGCTGCCGCGCGAGGACCAGCGACGATTCATCGAGCAGGAGGGCTGGGTCGCGTGGTCGGGTCCGGCCGTGGCCGAACTGCTCCGCCAGTTCGTGGTTCACAACCGCATGATGTCGGGTGGCTTCGTCATCGACGGCGAAGTGGTGTCGATGACCGAGATCACCTGCCCGGTCCTCGCCTTCGTCGGTGAGACCGACGACATCGGTCAGCCACTGGCCGTGCGCGGCATCGTCCGCGCCGCGCCCGACGCCGAGGTGTACGAGACCGCCGCGCCGGTCGGGCACTTCGGTCTCGTCGTCGGATCGAACGCCGGACGTCTCACCTGGCCGACGGTCGGCGAGTGGATCCAATGGCGCGAGGGCAACGGAGAGCAGCCGGCGGCGGTGACGCCGATGAGCAGGACTCGCAGCGAGTCCGGAAGCGGGATCAGTTGGAGCAACCGGCTGACCTACGGTGTCGGACAGGTCGCCGGTGCGGGCACCGCGGTCTCCAAGGAGCTTCTCGAGGCGGTCAATTCGCTCCAGCGCACCACCCGGGCCGTGGCGACCGAGTCGGTGCGCACCGTTCCGCGGCTGTTCCGGCTCGGCCAGATCCAGCCGTCGACCCGCGTCTCGCTCGGCAAGCTGATGAGCGAGAACGCGAAGCGCACGCCCCACGACGAGGTCTTTCTGTTCGAGGACCGGGTGCTGACGCACACTCAGGTCAACGCGCGGATCGACAACGTGGTCGCCGGCCTCATCGAGTGCGGCATCCGGCCGGGGGTGCACGTCGGCCTCATGATGGACCCGCGCCCGTCCGCCCTGGTGACGATCGCCGCGCTGTCGCGACTGGGCGCCGTGGCGGTGCTGCTCTCGTCGAGCGACGCGCTGCCGGAGATGCTCACCCTGGCGGAGACGCGGATCATCGTCTCCGATCCGGTTCACCTCGACCGTGCGGCCGCCGTGTGCGACCGGGTGCTGGTGCTGGGTGGAGGCAGCAGCGACGCCCGTGCCATCGAGCGCGCTGACGGTGAGCACATCGTCGACATGGAGAAGATCGACCCGGAACGCGTCCGTATGCCGGTCTGGTACCGCCCGGACCCCGGACTGGCGGGCGACCTCGCGTTCATCCTGTTCACCGAGACGCAGGGCCGGCTCAATCGGTGGTCGGTCACCAACCATCGCTTCGCCATGTCCGCATTCGGTGCTGCCGCCGCGGCCGGACTGTCGAACCGGGACACGGTCTACTGCCTGCCGCCACTTCACCATGCCTCGGGTCTGCTGACCACGCTGGGAGCCACCGCCGCCGGGCGGTCGCGCATCGCGCTGTCCACGGGGATCGATCCCGAGCGATTCACCCGTGAAGTGCGCCGTTACGGCGTCACCGTGGTCTCGTACACCTGGAACATGCTGGCCGACATCGTCGACGCGCCGGAGTTCGATCCCGGTCAGCTCGGCAGCGTCCGCCTGTTCATGGGTTCCGGACTGTCGGCGGGGGTCTGGACTCGGTTGCGCGAGACGTTGCCGAATGCGCGGGTGCTCGAGTTCTTCGCCACCGCGGACGGATCCGCGATCCTGGCGAATGTCGACGACAGCAAGATCGGAGCGATGGGCCGTGCCCTGCCCGAGACCAACCCGGTGCGCGTCGCCGCCTACGACCCGGTGGCCGAGCGAATGGAGATCGACCGCGACACCGGCTTCGTCCGGGAAGCGGGACCGGGCGAGGTCGGCATGCTGGTCGCGCACGCCGGCCAGCGCTTCGAGGCGGCAGGTCTGGTCCTGCGCGACGTGTTCCGCCCGCACGATCGCTGGGAGGTCGGGGGGAGTCTGTTCCAATCCGACGCCGACGGCGACCTCTGGTACATGGGATCGGCGCAGGCGGTGATCCGGAGCCGGTCGGGCCCGATCTATCCGGTGCCCATCCAACATGCGCTCTCGTTGATCCCGGACATCAAACTCGCTGCGGTGTACGCGGTCGGCGAGCCGGGCGAGCAGCTCGCCGTCGCCGCCGTCACGCTGCGCGGCGGCGCCACGTCGCTCACTCCGACCCAGATCCGCGTCGGCCTGGGCGAGCTTCCCGCGGCCGAGCGCCCGCACCTGGTGTGGGTCGCCGACTCCATCCCGCTGTCGGAGTCGTTCCGGGCCATGACCAGCCGGATCGCGGCGCGCGGTCTGCCGAAGCCCGGACCGCGGGTCTGGTATCGGGACCAGGACGGTCGCTATCGCCGCTACACGGCGTCCGCGGCCGCGACCATCGACTGGACGGCGCTCCCCGCCGGAGACGATGGTGGCGCCGAGTAGCCTGAAGGCGGTAGGCGCCGCTCGCGACAGGCGATGAGCGGCGCGATCGACGAGACGAAGTGGGAGCTGATGGCAACACGTGCCGAGGGCATCGATCCGGTGGTTCGCGACCGACTGGTGTGCCCCCAGGATCTGGGTGAATTGATCGATGCGGGCGACGAACTCTACAACCCGCGTCTGCGCGTCGCCTATGCCATCGACGCCCACGGGATCCCCGACATGCTGATCGACGACGCGCGTGCGGTCTCAGATGAGGAGCACGCCCGCTTCACCGGAAAGGAAGCGTGAACCGCCGGTGGCCGAGAACATCCTCGACGACCTGATCTGGCGCGGACTCATCGGGCAGAGTACCGACGAGGGAGCGTTGCGCGAGACCTTGGAGAAGCCGATCTCGCTGTACGCCGGCTTCGATCCGACCGCGTCCAGCCTGCACGCCGGACACCTGGTCCCGCTGCTGACTCTGCGCCGGTTCCAGCTCGCCGGTCACCGTCCCGTGGTGCTGGCGGGCGGCGCCACCGGTCTCATCGGTGATCCGCGCGACGTCGGCGAGCGGACGATGAACTCCGTGGACACGGTCGCGGGGTGGGCGGACAAGATCGTCGGCCAGCTCCAGCGGTTCGTGACCATCGACGACTCCGACACAGGTGCCGTTCTGGTCAACAACAACGACTGGACCGCCCCGATGTCGACCATCGAGTTCCTGCGCGACATCGGCAAGCACTTCTCCGTCAACGTCATGCTCGCGCGTGACACGGTGAAGCGGCGCCTCGAATCCGACGGAATCAGCTACACCGAATTCAGCTACCTGCTCCTGCAGTCCAACGACTACCTTCAGCTGTACCGCAAGTACGGCTGCGTGCTCCAGATCGGCGGATCCGACCAGTGGGGCAACATCATCGGCGGCGTCGACCTGATCCGGAAGGTCGACGGTGGTACGGCCCATGCGCTGACGGTGCCGCTGGTGACCTCGGCCGACGGGAAGAAGTTCGGCAAGTCGACCGGGGGCGGCAGCGTGTGGCTCGATCCTGAGCTCACCAGTCCGTACGCCTGGTACCAGTACTTCGTGAACACGGCTGACGCCGATGTCGTGAAGTTCCTCAAGTGGTTCACCTTCCTGAGCCGGGAGGAGATCGAGGAGCTCGAGAAGCTCACGGCCGAGAAGCCATTCCTCCGCGAGGCGCAGAAGCGCCTCGCTCGAGAGCTGACGACCCTCATCCACGGTGCAGACCAGACGGCCGCCGCGGAGCTGGCGAGTCGCGCACTGTTCGGGCGCGCCGAACTCAACGAGCTCGATGAGCCCACCCTCGCCGCCGCGCTGGGGGAGACGGGCCTCGCCGAGTTCGACGCCGGTGCCACGCCCTCTATCGTCGAGCTCCTCGTCGCGTCCGGACTCGCCGACAGCAACAAGGCCGCTCGCCGGGCCGTCGACGAGGGCGGTGCCTACGTGAACAACGTCAAGGTCACCGACGCGGACTGGACGCCGGGTTCGAATGACCTGTTGTTCGGCAAGTGGCTCGTCCTGCGCCGCGGTAAGAAGACCTTCGCCGGCGCCAAGATCGGCGCTTGACCGCACAGTCGGACCGCTGACCTGGCGATTTGGGACTCAGCCTCAACGGTGTGTAACTTATTGCAGGTCAGCGCGTCGGTGCTGGCGAGCGAAATGCCCTTCCGGTCGGTGAGTTGATCTTGCCGGGGCGGTGGGGGTAGAGTAGCGGTCCTGCGCCTGGCAGACTTCCCGTTCTTCTTCGGAGAGCGAGAATGTCGCGGTTGCAGGGAAGATTCCAGTCTGGTAGGCTGGGAAGGTCGCCTCGGAGACGGGGTGGCGGATAATTGCAGATGTCTGCTGGTGTTCGGCCCTTGTTTGTGGGGGTTGGTTCTGGTGGGTGTGTGTTCTTTGAGAACTCGATAGTGTGTTTTGGATTTCTTGTGCCACTATTTTTTTGTTTTGTGGCGTGGGAGATTTTTGGACAGATTGTGCTTGCCGGCCCTTTTGGGGGGTTGGTGAGTGTTTTGGATGAATTTTTTACCATGTCAGTTTTTTGGATTTGGTCAGGTTCTGTTTTCTGGCTTTGTGTTGAAATCTTGTGGTTTCTGCATTTTTTGTTGGAGAGTTTGATCCTGGCTCAGGACGAACGCTGGCGGCGTGCTTAACACATGCAAGTCGAACGGAAAGGCCCAGCTTGCTGGGTACTCGAGTGGCGAACGGGTGAGTAACACGTGGGTGATCTGCCCTGGACTCTGGGATAAGCCTGGGAAACTGGGTCTAATACCGGATAGGACCACTGATTGCATGGTTGGTGGTGGAAAGCTTTTGCGGTTCAGGATGGGCCCGCGGCCTATCAGCTTGTTGGTGGGGTAATGGCCTACCAAGGCGACGACGGGTAGCCGACCTGAGAGGGTGATCGGCCACACTGGGACTGAGACACGGCCCAGACTCCTACGGGAGGCAGCAGTGGGGAATATTGCACAATGGGCGCAAGCCTGATGCAGCGACGCCGCGTGAGGGATGACGGCCTTCGGGTTGTAAACCTCTTTCGCTAGGGACGAAGCGTAAGTGACGGTACCTGGAGAAGAAGCACCGGCCAACTACGTGCCAGCAGCCGCGGTAATACGTAGGGTGCGAGCGTTGTCCGGAATTACTGGGCGTAAAGAGCTCGTAGGCGGTTTGTCGCGTCGTCTGTGAAATTCTGCAACTCAATTGCAGGCGTGCAGGCGATACGGGCAGACTTGAGTACTACAGGGGAGACTGGAATTCCTGGTGTAGCGGTGAAATGCGCAGATATCAGGAGGAACACCGGTGGCGAAGGCGGGTCTCTGGGTAGTAACTGACGCTGAGGAGCGAAAGCGTGGGGAGCGAACAGGATTAGATACCCTGGTAGTCCACGCCGTAAACGGTGGGTACTAGGTGTGGGGCTCATTTCACGAGTTCCGTGCCGTAGCTAACGCATTAAGTACCCCGCCTGGGGAGTACGGCCGCAAGGCTAAAACTCAAAGGAATTGACGGGGGCCCGCACAAGCGGCGGAGCATGTGGATTAATTCGATGCAACGCGAAGAACCTTACCTGGGTTTGACATACACCAGAAAGCCGTAGAGATACGGCCCCCCTTGTGGTTGGTGTACAGGTGGTGCATGGCTGTCGTCAGCTCGTGTCGTGAGATGTTGGGTTAAGTCCCGCAACGAGCGCAACCCTTGTCCTGTATTGCCAGCGGGTTATGCCGGGGACTTGCAGGAGACTGCCGGGGTCAACTCGGAGGAAGGTGGGGATGACGTCAAGTCATCATGCCCCTTATGTCCAGGGCTTCACACATGCTACAATGGCGCGTACAGAGGGCTGCGAGACCGTGAGGTGGAGCGAATCCCTTAAAGCGCGTCTCAGTTCGGATTGGGGTCTGCAACTCGACCCCATGAAGTCGGAGTCGCTAGTAATCGCAGATCAGCAACGCTGCGGTGAATACGTTCCCGGGCCTTGTACACACCGCCCGTCACGTCATGAAAGTCGGTAACACCCGAAGCCGGTGGCCTAACCCTTGTGGAGGGAGCTGTCGAAGGTGGGATCGGCGATTGGGACGAAGTCGTAACAAGGTAGCCGTACCGGAAGGTGCGGCTGGATCACCTCCTTTCTAAGGAGCAAACAACACGTCGATGCTGGTGCCGAATGTGTATCGGGTCGGTGTTTGTTCATGGGTGAAACACAAGAATCCATCATTTGTTTGTCGGTGGCCTGCGAGATGCGGGCGGGCCGGCGGGTGGTCGACCGTGAGTGATTGCGGTTGTGGACGAAGCACACTATCGGGGTTCTGAGGGAACACGCGTTCTGCGCGGGTTGTCTTGGTGCTCACTGTTTTCCGCCCCGAGTGTGGGGTGTTGGGGGTGGTGGGTGTGTGTTGTTTGAGAAGTGCATAGTGGATGCGAGCATCTAGCCCAGCGAGTTCTTTCGTGTTCTTGTTGGGTTGTGTGTTCTGCAATTTCGATTCTGGTTTGTGCGATCGCGTGTTGTGATCGTTGTTTTTGTTTGTTGTCCGCATTCGCGTCTCGGGCACTGTTGTGGTGTGTGGGGTGTGTTTGTGGGTGTTGTTGTAAGTGTTTGAGGGCGTTCGGTGGATGCCTTGGTACCAGGAGCCGATGAAGGACGTGGTAGGCCGCGATAGTCCTCGGGGAGTTGTCAAACGAGCTGTGATCCGAGGGTGTCCGAATGGGGAAACCCAGCACCAGTGATGTGGTGTTACCCACTCGTGAATGTATAGCGGGTGTGGAGGGAACGTGGGGAAGTGAAACATCTCAGTACCCACAGGAAGAGAAAACAAGTGTGATTCCGTGAGTAGTGGCGAGCGAAAGCGGAGGAGGCTAAACCATGCGTATGTGATACTCGGCAGGGGTTGTGCGTGTGGGGTTGTGGGGTGATCGTTCATCGTGCTGCCGTGCGGTGGGTCAGTGATAAATCGACATGTTAGGTGAAGTGGCCTGGAATGGTCTGCCGTAGTGGGTGAGAGTCCCGTAGCTGAAAGCGTGTTGACTGGCTTCGATTGTTCCCAAGTAGCAGCGGGCTCGTGGAATCTGCTGTGAATCTGCCGGGACCACCCGGTAAGCCTAAATACTTTCTGGTGACCGATAGCGGACTAGTACCGTGAGGGAAAGGTGAAAAGTACCCCGGGAGGGGAGTGAAATAGTACCTGAAACCGGACGCTTACAATCCGTCAGAGCCTGCGCACCTTTCGGGGTGGTGGGTGATGGCGTGCCTTTTGAAGAATGAGCCTGCGAGTTAGTGCTCAGTGGCGAGGTTAACCCGTGTGGGGTAGCCGTAGCGAAAGCGAGTCTGAATAGGGCGTGTTGAGTCGCTGGGTCTAGACCCGAAGCGGAGTGATCTACCCATGGCCAGGGTGAAGCAGCTGTAAGAGGTTGTGGAGGCCCGAACCCACTTCAGTTGAAAATGGAGGGGATGAGTTGTGGGTAGGGGTGAAAGGCCAATCAAACTCCGTGATAGCTGGTTCTCCCCGAAATGCATTTAGGTGCAGCGTTGCGTGTTTCTTACTGGAGGTAGAGCTACTGGATGGCCGATGGGCCCTATCAGGTTACTGACGTCAGCCAAACTCCGAATGCCGGTAAGTGAGAGCGTGGCAGTGAGACTGCGGGGGATAAGCTTCGTAGTCGAGAGGGAAACAGCCCAGATCGCCGGCTAAGGCCCCTAAGCGTGTACTAAGTGGAAAAGGATGTGGGGTCGCTGAGACAACCAGGAGGTTGGCTTAGAAGCAGCCACCCTTGAAAGAGTGCGTAATAGCTCACTGGTCAAGTGATTCTGCGCCGACAATTTAGCGGGGCTCAAGTACACCGCCGAAGCCGCGGCACTCACACATTTCATCCATGCCTGCCTGCGGGTGGGTGTGTAGTGGTGTGGGTGGGTAGGGGAGCGTCCTGCATCCGTGGAAGCAGCGGAGTGATCCAGTTGTGGAGGGTGTGGGAGTGAGAATGCAGGCATGAGTAGCGAAAGACAAGTGAGAAACTTGTCCGCCGGATGACCAAGGGTTCCTGGGCCAGGTTAATCCGCCCAGGGTGAGTCGGGACCTAAGGCGAGGCCGACAGGCGTAGTCGATGGACAACGGGTTGATATTCCCGTACCCGTGTATCCGCGCCCAGTGATGAATCATCTGTACTAACCATCCAAAAGCTGTCGTTGATTTCTTCGGATTTCTCTGATGGTGGCTGCGTGGGACCTTGGGTGTAGTAGTCAAGCGATGGGGTGACGCAGGAAGGTAGCCGGGCCAACTGGTGGAATAGTTGGTGTAAGCCTGTAGGGTGAGACATAGGCAAATCCGTGTCTTTTTGAGCCTGAGAGGTGATGCGTAGCCGTTGTGGTGAATTCGGTGATCCTATGCTGTCGAGAAAAGCCTCTAGTGAGTTGGTACACGGCCCGTACCCCAAACCGACACAGGTGGTCAGGTAGAGAATACTAAGGCGATCGAGTGAACTGTGGTTAAGGAACTCGGCAAATTGCCCCCGTAACTTCGGGAGAAGGGGGACCACGACCGGTGATCACTTTTTCGGTGTGAGCTGGTGGTGGTCGCAGAGACCAGAGAGAAGCGACTGTTTACTAAAAACACAGGTCCGTGCGAAGTCGTAAGACGATGTATACGGACTGACGCCTGCCCGGTGCTGGAAGGTTAAGAGGACCGGTTAATCATCTTTCGGGGTGGTGAAGCTGAGAATTTAAGCCCCAGTAAACGGCGGTGGTAACTATAACCATCCTAAGGTAGCGAAATTCCTTGTCGGGTAAGTTCCGACCTGCACGAATGGCGTAACGACTTCTCTGCTGTCTCAACCACAGGCTCGGCGAAATTGCAGTACGAGTAAAGATGCTCGTTACGCGCGGCAGGACGAAAAGACCCCGGGACCTTCACTATAGCTTGGTATTGGTGTTCGGTGCGGTTTGTGTAGGATAGGTGGGAGACTGTGAAGCCGGCACGCTAGTGTGGGTGGAGTCGTTGTTGAAATACCACTCTGATCGTATTGGGCTTCTAACCTCGGACCCTGATCGGGTTCAGGGACAGTGCCTGGTGGGTAGTTTAACTGGGGCGGTTGCCTCCTAAAGTGTAACGGAGGCGCCCAAAGGTTCCCTCAGCCTGGATGGCAATCAGGTGTTGAGTGTAAGTGCACAAGGGAGCTTGACTGTGAGACGTACATGTCGAGCAGGGACGAAAGTCGGGACTAGTGATCCGGCACCGGCATGTGGAAGCGGTGTCGCTCAACGGATAAAAGGTACCCCGGGGATAACAGGCTGATCTTCCCCAAGAGTCCATATCGACGGGATGGTTTGGCACCTCGATGTCGGCTCGTCGCATCCTGGGGCTGGAGTAGGTCCCAAGGGTTGGGCTGTTCGCCCATTAAAGCGGCACGCGAGCTGGGTTTAGAACGTCGTGAGACAGTTCGGTCTCTATCCGCCGCGCGCGTGTAGAAACTTGAGGAAACCTGTCCCTAGTACGAGAGGACCGGGACGGACGAACCTCTGGTGTGCCAGTTGTTCCGCCAGGAGCACTGCTGGTTAGCTACGTTCGGAAGGGATAACCGCTGAAAGCATCTAAGCGGGAAGCCTGTTCCAAGATGAGGTTTCTCACCCACCTTCGGGTGGGGTAAGGCCCCCTACAGATGATGGGGTTGATAGGCCGGAACTGTACGCACAGTAATGTGTTCAGGTGACCGGTACTAATCGGCCGAGGACTTACCAACAACACTCACCAACAATTCTTTTCGGATTCAACGAATCACGACGGATGGGTTGTGTGAGTCGGTTTCGGTGATTGCGTACACGCACACAGAATGTTTGCTCGTTCATCCACTATGTACTTCTGAAACAACACACAGACCACAACTCTGGTGAGGGGTTGTGGTGTGGATGGTTTCATATTGTTACGGCGGCTATAGCGGTGGGGAAACGCCCGGTCCCATTCCGAACCCGGAAGCTAAGCCCACCTGCGCCGATGGTACTGCACTGTAATGGGTGTGGGAGAGTAGGACACCGCCGAACACAACTTGTTGAGCCCCGATCAGACACCGTCTGATCGGGGCTCAACCCATTTCCCGGGACGTGCCCCCCGGCGAGTGTTGTCTGGGGTACGGCGCGCCTGACGGACCGCGAACGCGCACTCTTCAGGCTGGCTTCAGGCTGGTTGAGCGAGCGAAGCGAGTCGAAACCACCACACGACGGGCAGGCTGGTCTCGATACGGCGTGCTCGCTACGCTCGCTCGCCTACTCGACAAACCTCGAGGGGCCGTCTTTTCCAGTCCGGTCGAGCGCGCACCCCTCTTAGGCTGGTTGAGCGAGCGAAGCGAGTCGAAACCACGACACGGGAGGAGAGTGGTCTCGATACGGCGTGCTCGCTACGCTCGCTCGCCTACTCGACAAACCTCGGGCGACGTTCTTTCCAGGTTGGTTGAGCGCGCACCCTCTTAGGCTTGTTGAGCGAGCGAAGCGAGTCGAAACCACCACACGACGGGCAGAGTGGTCTCGATACGGCGTGCTCGCTGCGCTCACCCGCCTACTCGACAAACCGCGGGGGGTCGGAGAGCGGTTCCCGCAGGCTGGTTGAGCGCGCACCCGCTGCAGGCCGGTTGAGCGAGCGGAGCGAGTCGAAACCAAGCGAGAATGCAGCGGATCGTGCCCCGTCCTCGGGGCCGCACCACCGTCATGGCCATTCATCACGCTTGCTGAGCCAACGAAACTCAGCACAAACAGTGGCGCGGTGTCTCGGTACGGACCAGCGGCTGGCCATCCACTCGTTCTCAGTTAGCTTGTTCGCAGGTCGGCGAATAGATTAGACGGTTATGAGTACTACTGGTGGCGGACGGAATCCGGGCGGCCGGCGAAACGGGCGGCAGCGACGGACGGACGACCATGCGTCATCCGGACCCGGGATTCCCGACGACGTCTCGGCATCGGATCTCGATCCGGAAGTCAGGCGGGATCTGTCAGCTTTGGACAAGCCGACGGCCGACCGGGTCGCACGTCATCTGGTGATGGCGTCGTCGTTGCTGGAGGACGATCCGCAGGAGGCGTTGGCGCACGCCCGTGCCGCTCGGGCTCGGGCCGCACGGATCGCCGTCGTCCGCGAGACCGCGGGCATTGTGGCGTACTCGGCCGGGGAATGGCAGGAAGCGATCTCCGAATTGCGTGCCGCGCGAAGGATGAGCGGGAGCGATGCGCTGCTGCCGCTGATCGCCGACAGCGAACGCGGGCTGGGACAGCCCCGACGTGCGGTCGAGATCGCCGACAGCGACGAGGCACGCGATCTCAGCGCTGAGGCTGCGCTCGAGATGGCCATGGTCAAGGCCGGTGCTCTCATCGACCTGAAAGATCCCGAGTCGGCGGTGCGTGCGCTGAGTGATCAGGACCTGCGTCCAGGTCGGACCGGAACCCAGGCCGCGCGGCTGTTCTTCGCCTACGCTTCGGCCCTCGAGGCTGCTGGCCGTCGAGCCGACGCGGTGACCTGGTTCCAGAATGCGGCAGCCGCCGATATCGATGACCAGACCGACGCCGAGTTCCGGCTGATGGACCTGCTCGAGAGCACACCGAGCGTAGATACGTCGACCTCCGGCCATAGTGAACCGTCGTCGGCCTCCGTGGCTCTGGGCGATGCGTACGACGTGCTTCTGCTCGATCTCGACGGAACTCTGTACACCGGTTCCACAGCACTGCCCGGCGCGATCGAGGCCGTGGCGCAAACACACGGCACCGCGCTGTTCGTCACGAACAATGCCAGCCGTAGTCCCGAGCAGGTGCGCGATCATCTCCTCTCACTGGGGTTCGACGCGAAGTCCGAGCAGGTGGTCACCAGCGCTCAGGCCGGAGCGGACCTGGTTGCGGAGACGGTCGAGACGGGTTCGAAGGTCCTCGTCGTCGGTGCTGATGCTCTTCGCGATGAGATCAGGGCGCGCGGGCTGACTGTGGTCGACTCCGCCGACGATGAGCCGGCGGCTGTCGTCCAGGGCCACTCCCCGGAGACCGGTTGGGCGCAGCTGTCTGAGGGCGCTCTGGCGGTGCGACGTGGCGCTGCCTGGGTGGCGACCAACGTCGACTCGACCCTGCCGACCGAGCGCGGACTGATGGTCGGAAACGGATCGATGGTAGCGGCGATCGCCTCGGCGACCGGCCAGGAGCCCACCGTGGCAGGGAAGCCCGCGGCACCGATCATGCGAGGCGCACTGTCGCGCACCGACGGCAAGCGGCCCCTGATGGTCGGGGACCGGCTCGATACGGACATCGAGGGCGCGCACACCGTGGGGATCGACAGTCTGCTCGTCCTGGGCGGCGTCACGAGCGGACCCGAACTGCTCGCCGCCGAACCGCGGCAGCGGCCGACGTACATCGCGTCCGGGCTGGACGCGCTCAAGGAGCCGGCGGCGGAGTCCGCGATCGGTCCCCGTCCCGAGTGGAGCATCGAGATCAACGGCCAGCACGTCGCGGTCGCCGCGCGTTCGACGGGAACCGAGGCGAGTCTCGCCGCGGCGCTCGCGCACGCGGTGTGGACTGCCGACGTCGGTTCGTTCGATCTGCGGATCGCCGCCCAGGACGACGTGGCGGCGGAGACTCTCACCGCCCTCGGACTGACACCGCTGCGTTAGCCTGGTCTCGTCATGAGTGAGCCGAATACACCCCGCCCCGGTCCGTCACCGGCGTCGGTCGCCGCGGATCTGGCCGCACGCAATGCGCCGCCCGCAGACCCGGCAGAGCATCCGGCGCTGGCCGCTGCCGCGCAGTTGCTGGAGGAGGCGGAGATGGTTCGATCGGCCGCCGGTGACGAACTCGACCTCGGTGCGCTCGCCCGGCAGGCGGAACTGCTCACCAGCGCACACGACAGACTCGCCGCGGCGCTGGAAGACGCCGGCCGTGGCTGAACGCAACCGCATCTGCTGCCGTAGAAGGATCCGTTGCCCTAGACAGAAAGGCCGATGATGGCTGCTCGTGCACGGCTCGACGCCGAACTCGTGCGGCGCGGACTCGCCAGGTCCCGCGAGCAGGCCCGCGAGCTGATCGACGCCGGGAATGTCAAAGTCAACGGAACGCCGGCCAGCAAGCCTGCGACCAATGTCGCCAGGGACACGCCGATCGTGGTGACTGAAGGGCAGACCGACGACTGGGCCTCCCGCGGGGCGCACAAGCTGCTCGGCGCCCTCGCCGCATTCGAACCGCTCGGGGTGTCCGTCGACGGTAAACGGTGTCTGGACGCAGGCGCGTCCACAGGCGGTTTCACCGACGTGCTGCTGCGACGCGGTGCTCGTGAAGTGGAAGCGGTCGACGTCGGCTACGGGCAGCTGGTGTGGAAGCTGCAGACCGACGAGCGGGTGCACGTCCACGATCGGACCAACGTCCGTCATCTCACGCCGGAAGTGATCGGCGGCCCGGTCGATCTCATCGTCGGAGACCTCTCCTTCATCTCGCTCAAGCTGGTGCTGCCTGCGCTCGCCGGCTGTCTCCGCCCCGGGGGCGACGCATTGCCGATGGTGAAGCCGCAGTTCGAGGTCGGAAAGAACCGTGTCGGAGCGGGTGGGGTGGTCCGTGACCCGCGACTGCGGGCAGAGGCGGTCGAGGACGTCGCGGCGATGGCGGCATCTCTCGGGCTCACCACTCGAGCGGTCGTGGCGAGCCCGCTTCCCGGACCGTCCGGCAATGTGGAATTCTTCCTCTGGTTGCACAAGGACGACGGCGTCGTTTCGGAGCCGAAGGTCCTGAGTGAGCAGATGTCACACCCCGGCGATACCGTTGACTCGAAGATCGGCTCGGACGGTACCGATCACGATTGGGTGGATCAGGATGAGGCCACACGCGTCCGCGCTCTGATCGATCAAGCCGTCGCCGACGGTCCGCAATAGGGAGGGGGAGGGTGATGACATCATCGAGCGGGTCGCCGGACGGTACCCGGACCTTCCTGGTCGTGGCGCACACCGGCCGTGACGAGGTCACCGATACGCTCCTGACCATCGCGAAGCGCTGCGGTGACGCCGGTATCGCGGTCCGTGTCGTCGACCACGACACCCGCCGGCCGCCGCCTCCGAACGTCGAGACCCACCCGGTCGATCCGGAGATGCTGCGCGACGCCGGAGCGGATGTGGAGGTCGCTCACGCCGACTCGGTGTCGGCGCAGGGGTGTGAATTGGTGCTTGTGCTCGGCGGAGACGGCACTTTCCTGCGTGCCGCCGAACTGGCGTACCCCGCGGGCGTCCCATTGATGGGGATCAATCTCGGCCACATCGGATTCCTCGCGGAGGCGGAGGCGCACCGGATCGACGAAGTGCTCGACCTGCTGATCGCCGGCGACTACCGGGTCGTCGACCGGATGGTGCTGGACGTATCGGTGATCGACCCGGGGAGCGATGAGCCCCGTGCGCGCGACTGGGTGCTCAACGAGGTCGTCATTCAGAACACGTCGCACAACGGTGTTCTCGAACTCGTCACCGAGGTCGACGGGCGGCCGGTTGCGGCCTACGGCGCCGACGGACTGCTCGTCGCCACGCCCACCGGTTCCACTGCGTACGCGTTCTCCGCCGGCGGTCCGGTGATGTGGCCGGATCTGGAGGCGATCCTCGTGGTGCCGAGCAACGCCCACGCGCTGTTCGCCCGCCCGATGGTCACCAGTCCGCGATCGCGCGTGGCGGTGGAAGTCCACCGCGAGGGGCGCGACGGCGTCGCCTTGTGCGACGGCCGCCGGATCTTCGACGTACCCGCGGGGTCCAGGGTGGAGGTGGTGCGGGCGCAGCGTTCGCTTCGCTGGGTCCGCATCGATTCGGAGCCCTTCGCCGACCGACTCGTCACCAAGTTCTCGCTGCCGGTCACCGGCTGGCGGGGAAGGAGCTGAGACCCGTTGCTGGAAGAACTGTCGATCCGCAGTCTCGGTGTGCTCGAATCCGCGAGCGCGCAGTTCCATCCCGGATTCACCGTTCTGACCGGTGAGACGGGTGCGGGCAAGACGATGATCGTCACCAGCCTGCGGCTGCTGTCCGGAGCACGAGCGGACGCGGGACGTGTCCGGACCGGAGACGCGAAGGCGATCGTCGAAGGCCGGTTCCGCCTTCCCGAGGATCGGTCATCGGTGGCCGCAGTCCTCGACGAGACCGGTGCCGACGTCGATGACGACGACACCCTGATCGCGGCGCGGACGGTCAATGCCGATGGTCGCTCGCGCGCACATCTGGGCGGCCGCGCCGTACCCGTGGGCACGCTCGCGCAGCTGACGGGCGAACTGCTCGCGATCCACGGGCAGAACGATCAGTTGCGGTTGATCCGGCCGGAGCAGCAGCGCTCCGCGTTGGACCGGTACGCCGGTCCGGCGGCGGCCTCGACGCTCAAGAAGTACCGCGCGGCGCGCGCGGACTGGGTGGAACTGCTCGACGAACTCGACCGGCGTCGTGACAGCGCCCGAGAACTGGCCCAGGAGGCCGACCGGTTGCGGTTCGGAATCGACGAGATCGACGCCGTCGGACCCGAGCCCGGTGAGGACACCGATCTGATCGCGACCATCCGGAGGATGACCGATCTCGAGGAGATCAGGTCCACTGCGTATCAAGCACAGGAGATCGTGGCGGGTGCCGAAGGCGCGTCGGTGGTCGACGGTCTCGGCACCGTCCGCTCGCTGTTGGAGTCGGCGTCGGATGACGCATTGCGCGATCTGCAGCCGCGCGTTGCCGAAGCACTGACGGTCGTCACCGACCTCGGCGCAGAGCTGACTTCGTTTCTCGGAGGCCTGCCGGACGACGCGGGTGACCTCGACGGCCTGCTGAACCGTCAAGCGGAACTCAAGTCGTTGACGCGCAAGTACGCCGCGGACATCGACGGCGTCCTGGCCTGGCGTGACGACGCACGTGAACGCCTGAGCGAGATCGAGGACCCCGAGGGTGCGATCGAACAACTCGAGGCTCGGGCCGCGGCCGCGCGGGACAAGGTGGCAGAACTGGCCGGCAAGCTGCACACCGTGCGGACGAAGTCGGCCAAGAGCCTCGCGAGCAAGGTCTCGGCCGAACTGGCGGGCTTGGCGATGGGCGGCAGCGCACTGGCCGTCTCGGTCTCGCTGCTGCCCGCAGACGACGACCGGCTCGCGATCGACGTCGGCGGACGGCGTGCGCACGCGGGCGGAGACGGTGCCGACCGCGTCGAATTCGGACTCGTGGCGCATAAGGGCGCGGCGCCTCTGCCGATCGCCAAATCGGCGTCGGGAGGCGAACTGTCGCGGGTGATGCTCGCGTTGGAAGTGGTTCTGGCCGAGCCGGATTCTGGCGGGGTGATGGTGTTCGACGAAGTCGACGCAGGCGTCGGCGGCGCGGCCGCCGTGCAGATCGGTGCGCGCCTCGCACGGTTGGCTCGACGCCATCAGGTGATCGTGGTGACGCACCTTCCGCAAGTGGCCGCCTTTGCCGACAACCACCTCGTGATCGGCAAGTCCGGTGGTGGAAGCAAGGGCAGGCAGACCTCGACGCTGACCATGCTCGACCGCGACGAACGCATCGCGGAGCTCGCCCGAATGCTCGCCGGTCTCGGGGACTCGGAGACCGGCAGGGCTCATGCGGAGGAACTCCTCGACACCGCGGAGCGGGCGCGCGCGGATTCCTGACGGGGAGCCGCCATTGTTTCGCCGCCGGAGGCGAGTGTTTCCAGTGTGACGAAAGTTGATATTGATACGGCGCGCCTCCGTGTGACTGATGTGCCTGAAGGTCACTATGGGACCCATGAGGATGCCAGCCCTGCTCTCGCGGAACACCGAAGCACTCCCCGGACTCACCGGCATCGCCCGGATCGACAAGGACGTCAAACGCCTCGTCAACCGAGTCGACCACGGTGCGGTCGTGATCCTGGACCAGGTCGACCTGGACCGGGTCACCGCTGACGCGCTGGTGGAGGCCGAGGTCGCGGCGGTGGTGAACGTCTCGCAGTCGATCACCGGCCGATACCCGAACCTCGGTCCCGAAGTGCTCGCGGCTTCCGGCATCCCGCTGATCGACAACGTCGGCAGCGAAGTGTTCTCGCGAGTCAAGGACGGCACCAAGGTACGCCTCAACGAGGGCAAGCTGTACATCGGCGAACGCGTCATCGCTCGAGGTCAGGAACTCGGCGAACGCGAGATCGCCGACCTGATGCTCGACGCGAAGACCGGCCTCGTCGATCATCTCGAAGCCTTCTCCGGCAACACGATCGAGTTCATCCGCAGCGAGTCGCCGCTGCTGATCGACGGCGTCGGCGTGCCGAAGGTGAACGTCAAATTCGACCGCAGGCATGTCGTGATCGTGGCCGACGGCTCCGACCGCGCCGCAGACCTCAAATCGCTCAAACCCTTCATCAAGGAATACCAACCGGTGCTCGTCGGCGTCGGCGCCGGTGCGGACACCTTGATCAAGGCCGGTTACCGCCCGGCCCTCATCGTCGGGGACCCGGACGACATCCGCACCGAGACGCTCAAGTCCGGCGCCGAGGTGGTTCTGCCGGCCGACCCCGATGGCCACGCACCGGGCCTGGAGAGGATCCAGGATCTCGGCATCGGCGCCACCACCTTCCCGGCCGCCGGGTCGGCGCCGGACCTCGCGCTCCTGCTGGCCGACTACCACGGTGCCGACCTGATCGTGACCGCCGGACTCAGCGGCTCGATGAACGACTTCTTCGACCGCACGATGCGTGACCAGATCCCTTCGCGCTTCCTCACGCGACTGAAGGTCGGAGCGAAGTTGGTGGATGCGAAGGCTGTCGCCACGCTGTACCGCAGTCGGATCAGCGGAACGTTGATCGCCATGCTGATGGTCGCGGCACTGATCGCGATCATCGTGGCGGTTGTGATCACCCAGGGCGGCGGGGCAGCCGCCAGCGACTGGATGGTCGACCAGTGGCACTCGCTGACCGATTGGGTCAGCAGTGTGTGGAATACCAAATGATCTCTTTGCGCCAGCACGCCGTTTCGCTGATCGCAGTCTTCTTGGCTCTGACTCTGGGCCTGTTCCTCGGTTCCGGGTTCATCGGTGACCGAGTGAATGCCCTGACCGGCACCGATCGCGACAGAATCGGGAAGCTGCAAGACGAGCGCGATGCCCTCGACAAAGAGGTCGGGAACGACACCGCCTTCATCAAGGCGATCGGTCCCGAACTGACGAAGGGTGTTCTGAACAAGCGCGGCGTGCTCATCGTCACCGCGCCCGACGCCGCCGACGGCGATGTGGAAGCGCTGAAGGGGCTGGTCAACGGTGCGGGAGGCACGGTGACCGGCCAGATCGCGTTGACCACCGCGCTGGTCCGCGACGAGCAGGCGTCCAAGCTGCGCACCGTCGTCGACCAATCGATCCCTGCCGGCGCTCAGCTGCGCGTGGAGTACACCGATTCGGGCTCGCGGCTCGGTGATCTGCTGGGCACCGCACTTCTGACCCGGCCCGGACAGGCGCCCGCGTCGGACAGTGATCGGTCCACCGCACTTCAGACGCTTCGGCAGGCCGGGTTCCTCGAGTATCCGGACGGTGCGGTGCGGCCGGCCGACTTGGTGCTGGTCGTGACGGGCGGGGAGATGTCGTCGGACTCCGGTGCGCAGGGGCAGTTCGTCGGCAGGTTCTCCGCAGCGATGGCGGCACGCGGTTCCGGTGGCGTACTCGCCGGGCGGTCCGGTTCCGCCGAGGGCGGTTCACCGATCGGTGTGGTCCGGTCCGACCCGTCGCTGAACAATGCCGTCAGCACCGTCGACAACGTCGACCAACAGACCGGTCAGCTGACCACGGTGCTCGCTCTCGGCGATGAGACCGACGGCCGCACCGGCGCGTACGGCACCGGACCGGGTGCGACGGCGATCACGGTGGGAGCTGCTCCCTCGAAGTGACCGGAGCCGCGACACTCCCGGCGACGGTGGAGTCGGCTGCTCGTAGCGGCATTCCGCGCCGATGCTGTTAGGCTGAAGTCCCGTAGGTATTCAAGATTTCGCAGAGGCTTGAACCGCCCGACGGGAGAAAAATTGCGATCATTGCGTGACCAGCGCGCCGGAGCAAAGCACATCTTCGTGACCGGCGGTGTCGCCTCGTCACTCGGCAAAGGTCTGACGGCCTCGAGCCTCGGCCAGCTCCTGACCGCCCGCGGTATGCGGGTGACGATGCAGAAGGTCGATCCGTACCTGAACGTCGATCCGGGCACGATGAATCCGTTCCAGCACGGCGAGGTCTTCGTCACCGAGGACGGCGCCGAGACCGACCTGGACATCGGTCATTACGAGCGCTTCCTCGACCGCAATCTGTCCGGATCGGCGAATGTGACCACCGGGCAGGTGTACTCGACCGTCATCGCGAAGGAACGCCGCGGTGAGTACCTCGGCGACACCGTGCAGGTGATTCCGCATATCACGGACGAGCTGAAATCGCGGATGATGGCGATGCACGACCCCGACGCCGACGGCGAGGAGCCGGATGTCGTCATCACGGAGATCGGCGGAACCGTCGGCGACATCGAGTCGCAGCCGTTCATCGAAGCGGCTCGGCAGATCCGCCACGACCTCGGGCGCGACAACGTCTTCTTCCTGCACGTCTCCCTGGTTCCGTACCTGGCGCCCTCCGGCGAGCTGAAGACCAAGCCGACCCAGCATTCCGTGGCGGCGCTGCGGAGCATCGGCATCCAGCCCGACGCACTGATCCTGCGGTGCGATCGGCCCGTGCCGGAGGCGCTCAAGAAGAAGATCGCCCTGATGTGCGACGTCGACATCGACGGATGCATCTCGACGCCGGACGCACCGTCGATCTACGACATCCCCAAGGTGCTGCACTCGGAGCAACTCGACGCCTACGTGGTCCGTCAGCTGGGACTGCCCTTCCGCGACGTCGACTGGACCGTGTGGGGCGATCTCCTCGACCGGGTCCATTCGCCGCGCGAGACGGTGCGGATCGCGTTGGTCGGCAAGTACATCGACCTGCCGGACGCGTATCTGTCGGTCACCGAGGCGATCCGTGCCGGCGGCTTCGCCCACCACACGCGCACCGAGATCTCCTGGGTTCCGTCGGACGACTGCGAGACCTACGAGGGTGCGCACGCGGCCCTGCGGGACGTCGACGCGGTTCTGGTGCCCGGCGGGTTCGGGATCCGCGGGATCGAGGGCAAGCTGGGTGCCATCAAGTACGCGCGGGAGAACGGGATCCCGCTGCTGGGACTGTGCCTCGGTCTGCAGTGCGTCGTGATCGAGGCCGCGCGGCAGGCGGGACTGGCCGATGCCAGTTCCACCGAGTTCGATCCCGATACCCCTTCGCCGGTCATCGCGACGATGGCGGATCAGGAAGCGGCCGTGGCGGGCGATGCGGACCTCGGCGGGACGATGCGGCTGGGCGCGTACCCGGCCACGCTGATCCCGGGATCTCAGGTGGCGCGGGCGTACGGCGCCACCGAGGTGAGCGAGCGGCACCGCCACCGCTTCGAGGTCAACAATGCCTATCGGGACAAGATCGCCGAGTCCGGTCTGGTGTTCTCGGGCACGTCGCCGGACGGCAAGCTCGTCGAGTTCGTCGAATATCCGAAGGACGTCCATCCGTTCCTGGTCGCCACCCAGGCGCATCCGGAGCTCAAGAGCCGTCCCACTCGCCCGCACCCGTTGTTCAAGGCGTTCATCGAGGCCGCGTTGAAGTACAAGACCGCAGTGCGGCTGCCGGTGGAACTGGAAGGTTACGACGCGAGCGGAGTCGAGATCCTCGAGACCGTCGCAGACGGGGAATGAGGTGCTGAGCCGATGAGCGAGCCGGGATCGCACGAGTTCGTCACGCGGTCGTCGCGGACCGAGTACACCGGAGCGATCCTGGCTCTGCGCATCGACGAGGTGGAGATGCCAGGGGGCCGGACGGCCCGCCGCGAGGTGGTCGAGCACCACGGTGCCGTCGCCGTGGTGGCACGCGACGACGAAGGTCGGATCGCGATGGTGCGGCAGTATCGTCACCCGATCGGACGCCGGTTGCTGGAACTGCCCGCGGGTCTGCTCGACGGCGGACCGCAGGAATCGCCGTTGTCGGCCGCACAGCGGGAACTCGCCGAGGAGGCGGATCTGGCTGCGGACCGGTGGCGAGTGCTCGTCGACCTGGTCGTGTCTCCGGGGTTCACCGACGAGGCGTTGCGCGTCTATCTGGCGGAGAGTCTCCATCAGTTGCACGCCGCTGATCGTGAGGACGAGGAGGCGGATCTCGTCCTGGAATGGGTGCCGTTGGCCGACGCGGTGCGGATGTGCCTGTCGGGCGAGATCGTCAACGCGACGGCCGTGTCCGGAGTGCTCGCCGCGGCGGCGGCCGACGCGAGCGGTACGGAACTCCGCGCCACGGACGCACCGTGGCGAGATGAGCCGACGGCCTTCGCGGCACGCCGATAGGGCGGCGACAGATGTCCACCGCGACCGTCGACGACGCGATCGCCCGCTACCTCGACCATCTCACGGTGGAACGCGGGTCGGCGGTCAACACCGTCGCCTCCTACCGTCGCGACCTCGAACGGTATCGGTCGTTTCTCGACGGGCGCGGAATCTCCGAGATCGCCGCCATCACCGAGGAGGATGTGCGCGACTTCCTCGTCGCTCTGCGGCGCGGGGACCCTGGCAGCGGTGTTCCGGGACTGGCCGACTCGTCGGTCGCGCGGACGCTGGTGGCGGCGCGTGGCTTTCACAAATTCTGTACGGCCGAAGGGTTGGCCGGATCCGACGTCGCGCATGCGGTACGTCCGCCTAAGCCGCCGCGGCGCCTCCCGAAATCGTTGCCGGTAGACGATGTTCTCGCGATCCTCGACGCCGCGGGCTCCGGCGACGGGCCGCGCAGCCTGCGCGATCGAGCGCTCGTCGAACTGCTCTACAGCTGTGGTGCCCGGATTTCGGAGGTCACCTCGCTCGACCTCGACGACCTCGATCTGGAGCACCGCGCGGTCGTCTTGCGCGGCAAGGGCGGGAAGGAGCGGATCGTGCCGGTCGGCGGACCGGCGATCGACGCCGTGGACGCGTACCTCGTGCGCGGCCGGCCGGCGTTGGTGAAACGGGCGACGCCGGCGCTGTTCCTGAACGTCCGGGGCGGAAGACTGTCCCGGCAGAGTGCCTGGCAGGTGCTCGTCGACGCCGCGGAACGTGCCGGTGTCGACAAGGAGGTCTCGCCGCACACTCTGCGGCACAGTTTCGCCACGCATCTGCTCGACGGCGGCGCTGACGTTCGCGTGGTGCAGGAATTGCTCGGTCACTCGTCGGTGACGACGACTCAGGTGTACACGCTGGTCACGGTCAACACGATGCGCGAGGTGTATGCGACCGCGCACCCGCGGGCGCGCTGAGTACCGCCCCTCGCCACCCTCACGCCGACCGGTGCTCGGCGACCAGTTCCCGCACAGCGGGTGCCACCTGGGTGCCGATGGTCTCGATCTCGGCCGCGTCGTCCGTCGCGAAGATGAACCCGGTGATGCCGTAGTCGCGGGTGAGACCGGCGAGCTCGTCCACCCAGGATGCCGGCGGACCGCTGAGCAGATCTCCGCGAGCGTCGTTGAAGTGACCGCCGACGTTCAGGTATCGCCGGATAGCCGAGGGGTCACGGCCGGCGTCGATCGCGGCTGCGTCGATCACGGCATTCATCGAGGTCAGATCGCTGACCCCGTTCGGCAGATAGCTGAGCGACGGCAGGCAGCCGTCGCATTTGCGGCCGACGAGTCGGAGCATGCGCGGTTTGTACGCGCCGACGGTGATGCCGATCGGGTGGGCGGGCGCCGGGCCGCGTTTGGCGCCGTCCACCTGGTAGAAGTCACCGCTGAGATGAACGCCGCCGCGGGCCGAGGTGTCCCAGATCGCGCGCATCACGTCGATCGCCTCGTCCAGTGCACGACGGCTTTCTCCGGGGGTGCGACGCGGACCTCCCATCGCCGCGATCGCGTCGACGAAGCCGCCTGCACCCAGTGCGATCTCGCATCGACCGGCGGAGAGCAGATCGAGGCTCGCAGCGGCGCGGGCGAGAACAGCGGGAGGCCGCAGCGGGAGGTTGAGGACGTTTCCGGACAGAATCACGCGCTCGGTCCGCGCGGCGATGAAGCTCAGCAGGGTCCAGGTGTCGAGGAACGCCGGTTGGTACGGGTGGTCCTGGATCGTCACCATGTCGATGCCGGCGTCTTCGGCGGTCAGAGCCAGGTCGACGGCCTGCTGAGGTGCCTTTGACGTACCTGTGACGAAGACGCCGAAACGAAGGTCGAGACCGTAGTCGCTCATGGTTCGCAGACTACGACGACGAGTGCGCGAGCGCAGGCGAGCGCCGACTGTTTTGTCAGAGGTCGGCCGTATGATTCGAACATAGAAGCACAGCAGAAGTGTTCTCGGACACTGTGCAGGTCGCGGGGGGTGGGTTCGATGGTCGCGTCAGAAGTGCTGCTGCCGGACGATCCGGCCGCCCTCGCCCGCCTGTTGGAGGCTGCGGCGACCAAGTTCGCGTCGCTGCCGCTGTCCGCGGTGACCGAAGACACCCTGCTGGAGACGGTCGAGACGTTGGAACGTACTCATCGTCGTCTCGACGGTGTGGACGCCGCGGTGCTGGTGGAGGTCTCCGACCGCGGCGCCTACCGCAAGGTCGGGTATTTGTCGGTGCATCAGTATTTGGCGCAGGGGTTGCGGCTCGGTGACGGTGCCGCCCGACGCCGACGCGTCAGCGCCGCCGGCATCGGACGATTCACCGACCTGCAAGGCCAGACCCGCGAACCGGTACTGCCGGCGACTGCGGTCGCGGTGGGCGAGGGTGCGATCGGTGCCGACCACGTCCGGGAGATCGACGCCGTCATGGACAAGATTCCCACCGCGATCGACGCGCAGACCCGGGCACGGGCCGAGGTGCAGTTGGCGTGGGTCGCGCGTGAGTTGAGTCCGGCCGGTGTCCGCACCGCCGGCATCCGACTGCTGGCGCACCTGGATCCGGACGGAACCGTCACCGACGAACGCGACCGCAAACGCCTGCGCGGCTTCACGATCCTGCCCCAGGATCTGCGGCTGATGAGCAAAGTCCGCGGCTACCTCACCCCGGCGTTGCGCGCGGAGATGGAGGCGGCACTGCCGTCGTGGGCGGCACCGGGGATGAACAATCCCGACGACCCGGACTCCCCGTCGGGGACCGTGGAGTCGGCCGACCCGGCCGCTCTGGCGGCCGCGGTGGAGCGTGATACTCGCACGCCCGGGCAGCGCACCCACGATGGTCTGCAGGCGCTGCTGCGCGCCTCCCGCACTGGTGTTGGGGGTGGTCGGCGGTCGGGTGATCTGGTCATCACTGTCACCGACCGGGAGTTGGCCGAGCGGGCGGGGGTGGCGTTGACCGCGACCGGGACTCGGGTGCCGGTGGCGGAGTTGATCGAGGTCGCCGCCGCCGCGACCCCGCACCTGGCCGTCTTCTCCGCCCACACCGGACAAGCCCTCTACCTCGGACGGGGACGCCGGCTGGCGTCGCGGGCGCAGCGGTTGATGCTCTTCGCCCGCGACCGCGGCTGCACCGCCCCCGGCTGCGCAGCCCCGTTCACCCGGACGCAGGCCCATCATTTCCCGGACTGGGCCGACGGCGGACCCACCGACATCGACCACCTCGGCGCCGCATGCGGGCGTCACAACCGCTCCGTCGGCCCCCGCCCCGGGCAATGGCAGACCACCATCCTGATCGACGGACCCCACGCCGGCCGCGTCGTCTGGCGACCCAGCGGCACAACCAGCGGCAGGAGAACGCGGCCCGGGTGGCGGGTCAACCAGATCCACCACGCCGAACTCCTCCCGGGCCACCGACCCCAGCCGCCGCCGTTGCCGCACCCGAGGCTGTGAATCGCGCTGTCGCGACGGCTATCCCGTTCAGCCGCCGACGGGCGGTCGGCTTCAGTCTCAAGGCGAGGTTGAGGACTCGGCCGACACTCCGACGCCGCCGATTGCGGCTGCGACGTCGGGCGATCATGGACGGACCGGCCGGGTGCAGCAGGTCTGCGGAGTGCCTGCCGTGGACGTCCGTCTCGACACATTAGGATCGAGACGACCAGTTTCGCAGCGTGCACAACCGGGGAGGAGCATCGAACAGGTGAGTGCATCCAACCCCCGCGGCAAAGCACAGCAGGGTCAACTCGACGTGCCGGCGGACAAGCTCGGGCCGACGGGACGCCCCTACCGCGACATTCCAGACCCCGCGCCCCGCGAGAAGCACGGCCCGGCGGTCATCGTCGCGATGTGCAACCAGAAGGGCGGCGTCGGCAAAACCACCTCGACGATCAATCTCGGTGCCGCACTTGCCGAATGCGGTCGACGCGTACTGCTCGTCGACCTCGACCCGCAGGGGGCGCTGTCCGCCGGTCTCGGGGTGGCGCACCATGAACTCGAAGAGACGGTCCACAACCTCCTGGTCCCGCCGTACGCGGCGACCGACGACGTCCTCATGCGCACCCGCGTCGACGGACTCGATCTGCTCCCGTCGAACATCGATCTGTCGGCGGCCGAGATCCAGCTCGTCACCGAGGTCGGGCGCGAACAGGCGCTCGCCCGTGCGCTGCACCCGGTGGCCGACCGCTACGACTACATCCTCATCGACTGTCAGCCGTCGCTCGGCCTGCTCACCGTGAATGCGCTGGCGTGCGCCGACAACGTCGTGATTCCCATGGAGTGCGAGTACTTCAGCCTTCGCGGGCTCGCACTTCTCACCGACACCATCGAGAAGGTTCACGATCGACTCAACCCCAAGCTGGAACTCGGGGGCATTTTGGTCACCATGTTCGACCAGCGCACTCTGCACTCGCGGGAAGTGATGGCCCGCGTGGTCGAGGTGTTCGGCGACGCCGTGTACGACACCGTCATCAACCGAACCGTGCGGTTCCCGGAGACGTCGGTCGCCGGTGAGCCGATCACGTCATGGGCGCCGAAGTCGTCGGGGGCGAAAGCGTATCGCGACCTCGCACGTGAGGTGATCGCCCGCAACGAGACTCAGGCGTGACCGGGACCGAGGAGACTCTGACCCCCGTCGGCGACGGGCCCGCGACCTCCGGCCCGGAGACGGCAGACGCCGAGGCGGGCGGGCGGAGCGACGGCTTCCAGGTCCGCCTCGCCAACTTCTCCGGGCCGTTCGACCTACTGCTCAACCTGATCAGCCAGCACCGCCTCGACGTCACAGAGGTGGCGCTCCACGTGGTGACCGACGATTTCATCGCATACACCAAGGCGCTGGGCGCCGAGGCCGACCTCGAACAGACCACTGAGTTCCTGGTGATCGCCGCAACCCTGCTCGATCTCAAAGCCGCGCGGTTGCTGCCCTCCGGCGAGGTGGAGGACCCCGAAGACCTGGCGCTGCTCGAAGCCCGCGACCTCCTGTTCGCGAGGCTTCTGCAGTACCGTGCCTACAAGCAGGTCGCCGTCCTGTTCGGCGAACTGGAGGCGGCAGCGCTGCAACGGTATCCGCGCGCTGTTTCGCTGGAGGCGAGGTTCGAAGATCTCCTGCCCGAGGTGGATCTGGGAGTGAATCCGCAGCGATTCGCGGAGATCGCTGCGGCGGCCGTCGTACCGAAGCCGAAGCCGACCGTCGGGCTCGACCACCTGCACGGATCCACGGTGTCGGTGCCCGAACAGGCCAAACGGCTCACCGAACTGCTCACCGCGGCGGATGGTCAGTGGTTGACGTTCGGGGCATTGGTGGCAGAGTGCGCGAACGGGCTCGAGGTGGTGGCCCGGTTCCTGGGATTGCTCGAGCTGTATCGGGAGCGCGCGGTGCAGTTCGAGCAGCCGGAGCCGCTCGGTGAGCTCAAAGTCTGTTGGACCGGCGACCGCGAAGCACAGGAGATCGACATCGAGAAGTCGGAGGACTACGGATGACGACAGAACCGGGGATGACGAGCGATCATGGGCGGACGGACGAACCCGACATGGACGCCGGCATCGACGAGGGCGATCACCTGGAAGACGACGAGTTGCGGGCCGCTCTGGAAGCGGTGCTCCTCGTCGTCGACACGCCGGCCACGGTGGACGAACTCGCGTCCGCTGTCGGTCAGGACCGCACACGCGTCCGGCAGATGCTTCGGCGGATGAGCGCCGACCTCACCGCGGCATGCAGTGGGATCGACCTTCGCTTCGCCGGCGACGGATGGCGCTTCTACACCCGTTCCGACTACGCGCCCTACGTCGAGAAGCTGCTGCTCGACGGCACGCGGAGCAAGCTGACGCGAGCGGCGCTCGAAACGCTCGCCGTGGTCGCCTACCGGCAACCCGTCACCCGTGCTCGCGTGAGCGCGATCCGCGGAGTCAACGTCGACGGAGTGGTGCGGACACTGCTCGCACGCGGGCTCATCAGCGAGGCCGGGACCGACGAGACGACGAACGGCACGCTGTATGTCACCACCGAGCTCTTTCTCGAGCGGCTCGGTCTCGCGTCCTTGAGTGATCTGCCCGACATCGCACCCCTGCTTCCGGGCGTCGACGTGATCGACGACCTCGGCGAGGAACTCCTCGACGATCCGCGATTCGCCAAACTGGGCGGTGGCCAGGCACAATCGAATGTTGATGTCTCGGCGCAGGCATTGGCGGAGGCCGATGAGGGCTGAGCCGCCTCGGGCCGTGACACCACCTGAAAATCAATACAGTCGAAGGACACTTCATGGCATCCGCTAGCCGAGACGGCACACCGGGAAAGCGACGAGGGAGCGGGACCAACCGCTCGTCGTCGGACAAACAGAATGCACGCGGCAAGAACGCGGCAGGCAAGAAGGGCGCTCCCTCGGGCAAGCGCGGCGCGCCGGCCAAACGGGGTGGTCCGGGACAGCAGCCGTCGAGCCGCAAGCCGCATCGCAAAGGCAGCTCCCGCGTCGACGTCGAGTCGGGCAAGATCCGCCTCAACAACTCCAAACCCGCCCGCCACCAGGTGGCTGAGGTGGAGGGCGACGGCGTCACCTACGTCTCCGACGGGATGCGACTGCAGAAGGTCCTCGCGGCGGCGGGCGTCGCCTCCCGTCGAGGCGCCGAGGAACTGATCGCCGCCGGACGTGTCGAGGTCGACGGCGAAGTGGTCGTCGAGCAGGGACTGCGGATCGACCCGAACACCGCGATCATCAAGGTCGACGGCGCCCGCGTCGTCATCGACGAGTCCAAGCAGTACCTGGCGCTGAACAAGCCCAAGGGCTGGCACTCCACGATGAGCGACGAGCACGGCCGACCCTGCATCGGTGACATCGTCGCCGAGCGTGTGATGGCCGGTCAGCGCCTCTTCCACGTCGGGCGGCTCGACGCCGACACCGAAGGACTGCTCCTGCTCACCAACGACGGCGAGCTCGCGCATCGCCTGATGCACCCGTCGTACGAGGTGCCGAAGACGTACCTGGCGACGGTGCGCGGCGAGGTCAACCGCGGGCTCGGTCGAGAGCTGCGTCGGGGAGTGGAGCTCGAGGACGGCCCGGTGAGCGTCGACTCGTTCGCACTCCTGGAGGTGAATCAGGGCAAGTCGTTGATCCGGTTGACCCTGCACGAAGGCCGCAAGCGAGTCGTGCGTCGCCTGCTCGCCGAGGTCGGTTTCCCCGTGACACGACTGGTCCGTACCGACATCGGTCCGGTGGCGCTCGGCAAGCAGCGTCCCGGCAGCCTGCGCGTCCTCGACAACAAGGAGATCGGCGCGCTGTACAAGGCGGTGGGAATGTGACCGGCGTCAGCGAACCGAGTGCTGCTGAGTCGATGAGGGTCGTCGCGATCGACGGCCCCGCGGGAACCGGCAAATCGACGGTCTCGGGCAAGCTGGCGTCCCGCATCGGGGCCCACATGCTCGACACCGGCGCGATGTACCGTGCCGCGACGCTCGCCGTCCTGCGGGCGGGAGTTCGGCCCGACGGTGACGAGGTCGGCGACATCGTCGACGCCGCCGACATCCGGCTGACGGTCGGCGGCGACGACGCGGGGGACACCCAGGTGTTCCTCGACGGTGAAGACGTCTCCCGAGAGATCCGCACCGACGAGGTCACCGCGGCGGTGTCCGCGGTGTCGGCGAACCCGCGGGTGCGCGAGAAGCTCGTCGAACTGCAGCGCGCGCACGCCGACGACGCGTACCTGGTCGTCGAAGGACGTGACATCGGCACCGTGGTGTTCCCGGACGCCGCACTCAAAGTGTTCCTGACCGCGACGCCCGAGGCCCGGGCCGAGCGGCGTCACCGGCAGAATCTCGCTGCCGGCCGCGAGAGCATTCTCTCCGAGGTCCTCGACAGCGTGAACCGTCGCGACCATCTGGATTCGACCCGAGCGGTGTCGCCGCTGCGCGCGGCCGACGACGCGGTGCTGGTCGACACCAGCGACATGACCCTTGAGCAAGTGATCGACCGGCTCGCCGAGCTGGTCGCCGAGCGGATCGGAGTCCGCCCATGAGTGACGATTTCTCCACCGAGTTCGCCGACCCCAACCTGGCCGGCGACGGCACATGGTCGGACGAGGGCGATTGGGACCTGTCCGATTTCGTGACCGACGACGCCGCGGGAGAGAGCGCCGCACTGCCGGTGGTCGCGATCGTGGGACGGCCCAACGTCGGCAAGTCGACCTTGGTGAACCGCATTCTCGGTCGTCGTGAGGCGGTCGTCGAAGACGTCCCGGGTGTCACGCGCGACCGTGTGTCGTACAAGGCCGACTGGATCGGCCGCCAGTTCATGGTCACCGACACCGGTGGCTGGGAGCCGGATGCCAAGGGGATGGGCCTGGCGATCGCCGCCCAGGCCGAGTACGCGATGCGCACGGCTGATGCGATCGTCCTCGTCGTGGACGCCACCGTCGGCGCCACTGCCACCGATGAGGCCGTCGCCCGTGTGCTGAGGCGGTCGAAGACCCCGGTGCTGCTGGCGGCGAACAAGGTCGACTCTGAGCGGATGGAAGCCGAGGCTGCATCGCTGTGGTCGCTCGGGCTGGGGGAGCCGCACACCATTTCGGCTGCTCACGGCCGCGGTACCGGAGATCTCCTGGACAAGATCCTCGAGGTTCTGCCGGAGTCGCCGCGCGAACGATTCGCCGTCGGCGGTCCGCGGCGTGTCGCGCTCGTCGGAAAGCCGAACGTCGGTAAGAGCTCGCTGCTGAACAAGTTGGCCGGTGAGGAACGCGCTGTGGTCGACAACGTCGCGGGCACCACCGTCGACCCCGTCGACGAGTTGATCGAACTGGGCGGCAAGCCCTGGCAGTTCGTCGACACCGCCGGATTGCGCCGCAAGGTGCGGAACGCCACCGGGCACGAGTACTACGCGTCGCTGCGGACCCGTGCGGCACTGGACTCGGCCGAGGTGGCTCTGCTGCTGATCGATGCCAGTCAGACGATCACCGAGCAGGACCTGCGCGTGCTGTCGATGATCGTCGACAGCGGTCGTGCGCTCGTCGTCGTGTTCAACAAGTGGGACCTCGTCGACGAGGACCGCCGCTACGAACTCGACAACGAGATCGACCGTGAGTTGGCGCGCGTTCCATGGGCACGGCGGGTGAACATCTCGGCGATGACCGGGCGGAGCGTCCAGAAGCTGGTTCCCGCGCTCGAGGGCGCGCTGGAGTCGTGGGACAAGCGCATCTCCACCGGTCAGCTCAACTCGTGGCTCAAGGAGATCATCGCCGCCACGCCGCCGCCGGTGCGCGGAGGGCGACAGCCGCGTGTCATGTTCGCCACGCAGGCCGCGACCAGACCTCCGACCTTCGTGTTGTTCACCACCGGCTTCCTGGAGGCGGGGTACCGCCGCTTCCTGGAGCGGAAACTGCGCGAGCGGTTCGGCTTCGACGGTTCGCCCGTGCGGATCAACGTCCGTGTGCGCGACAAGCGCGACCGAAAGAAGTAACTACGTGCCCACAGCGCCTGAGTACGAGTAGTGCTCGGGCGCTGTGGCACAATTCCGGCATGTTGATCATCGGAATCGTCCTCTGGGGCATGCTCATCGGTGCTGCCGCCCAACTGATCCTCGGAACCGGCCGCAAGGGGCTCAACTGGGGCATGGCTCTGGCCTCGGGCCTCATCGGCTCATTCGTGGGCGGACTCTTGATCAGCCTGATCGCCGGTGACGGTATCGAGTTCCGTCCCAGCGGCATCATCGGCTCCATCATCGGGGCTCTGATCGTCTCCGCGATCTGGATCGCGGTCGACCGTCAGCGCGCCGAAAAGTAGCCGTACGCAGGCGATTAGCAGTCTGGCCGTCGGGTGAGCTAAGGTGAATTCGCTTCGCCAGGCGGAGCAGACGGGCTGTGGCGCAGTTTGGTAGCGCACTTGACTGGGGGTCAAGTGGTCGCAGGTTCAAATCCTGTCAGCCCGACGTCGTGACCAGCACTTATGTGCTGGTCACAGTCGTGTGTGCCCTCTACGTGCCCACTCTTGCGCGTCAATCCGCAATCTTCGTCCGTGCTTTGATTACGCGGTGGACAAGAAGGTAGATGAGACTCTCGGTGGAACTATGGGTCATTTTTGGGTAGACCTGGCGACCTACAACCGAGCCGACACCTCCTGGCAAGGGCATGCCGAGCAACAGGACGACTACCTCGCCATTCGGACTATCAAACGACCCGACGAGGGACTCCCACAGCCGGGGAGTACTCCCATGCCAGACGCCGTTTATGGCGCTACTGAGGTCGGCGGGACGGTTGCCTACGACATTCGAAGTGTCCCCGAGAACAGCGTAATGGGGGGTAACAAGATCTCTGTACGCTCCTACCTCGCGCGCGGATTCGTTGTCGGTGTTGACCCGAGCGAGCTAGCCAGTGCGAAGGTTGTCTCGATCACCGCGAACTTCTATGGACTTGTCATGTGGAGCGGAGCGAAGGGCGCTCACATCGACTACGACCGGCAGCCAGACGGCCGGGTCAACACAATGACCTACACGGTTCGCCGGGTGACTCCGATCACTGCGGAGATCAGCGACCGGCGGACCCTGGAGATTGGTGTCAGTTGGGAAGCTAGCGAGCGCCAGTTCGATCAGTTCTCGGCGTCGACACCACTGACATTCACCATCACCAGATCTAGGCCCGGTACATGGTATGAACTCATTCGCCCGGTGATTGCCTTCCAGGATCTAATCAACTTGGCCTACGACGCTTTCGTCCCGTGCGTCGGCGGTTCGCTAGTCCCTCACTACCGGAAGGACGTTGAGCCGAGCAAGGGTGCGCTGTGGAGCAATTCGCTCATGGACGTTCCCGAGGGGGTAAAGCGTGCCTCGGAGAAGTCCGAGCGGCCGGCCTTCTCACTCGGGGCAATTGGTGGTGCGCCAGGCGTGCGGCGATGGCTGTTGTTGGCTGAGACGCATCCCCGCGCGGTGGGGCCGTTGACCAGCGCTCGCCGATTCGGCATGACGACGGTCGAGGTCGAGCTAATGAACATCGCCGTCGCTATCGAGTACTGGGTCGGAGCGTGCAAGAAGGAGTCGACTACGAGGCCGAAGTGGACCAAGGTCAAGAACAAGGGGTACGCCGAATTGCTGGCTATGCACGTTGGTTCAGCGTTCCGGAAGTTCGTCGGTGGTGATGAGTGCAAGTGGGCGCGTCTGTTCTGGGACCGATACACAGCTCTGAAACACGACCCATTGGTTTCGTATGACTCGTACGAGGTTTCGACCCTGATGAGGAGCGGACGGATACTCCTGATGTGTGCTCTACTCAACCGGGTAGCAGGTTCTAAAGCGCCCACGAGGTGGATCTGTCAGTCCACCCAGTTCTATCACTTGGGCGAGCGCACGCGGGACCTCATGGCGAGTAATCCGAAGCTCTTTCGGCGGTAGCGCGTTACCTCACAGGCGTGGTGATCCCGGCCGCGCATGACGGTCAGGCCACGCCGGGACAGAACTCGTGTTTCTGGCGCCGCGCGCCGGTGACGGCGTGGAGTCCGACGGGTCCGCCTCCGCTGAGTCCGGCCGATGCCGGAGTGAGGGCGGCCATGTCGGCGCCGATGCCGGTGTGCTGGCCGGCGGAGTGCCGTGGAGCTCGTGGTGGGTTCGGCCGGCGTCGGGTCGGTGCCGACGCCCCGCCCTGGCGCCGGCGGGCGGCCATGTTGGCCTCCGTGGCCTGGGCGCGGTTGGTCGGGAGTGCTCCGCCGGCTCGCTGCGCAGACGTCGCGCGCTCTCCGCTGGTGCCGTGTTGGCGGTGGAGACGGGCTAGTGAGACTTGGGGCCGGGCGGCTCGGTCGTCGGGGATCTGGCCCCCGTTGCGGAAGTTCGGAATCTGGCCGCCATCGCGGAACGGGGAGATGCCAGCGGAACTGAGATCGACGTCCCCAACGAACGGTAGGTTCTTCGCCAGCCAGGTGACTCGTGATCCGCTCCACTCCATGCCGAAGTGCGGGATATGGTCCATGATGCCCACGGCGTGAATCTCCTTGTGTTGAAACGGAACCGAGGCCCAGGCGCCGCGCGGCGGAGTGCGGAACCTGGGCCTCGGAGTCAGAGGGTCATTGTCAGGCGGCGGTGCCGACCTTGACGATGGCCTCGGGGCGGTAGACGCTCACGCCGAACCGGCCCTCGACACGGACGCGGGTCTGGTTGCGCTCGAACAGTTCGCCCGAGGTGTCCCACTCGATATCGACGGCCGCGCCCACGACGTCCACGCTCACTGCCGACGGGTCCAGGACCACGGCTGTCTTTGCCGGGAGCGCGGTGGTCAGGACCGCGCGGAGTCCCCACAGCTCACGTTCCATGAGGTCAATCGGGACGACTCGGAATGCGATGGCGTCGTCCGAGGTGGCCAGGAGTTCCACGGCCTCCCAATCGGCCGGGGAGATGAACAGGACGCTCGGCTCGTAGCCGAGGGTTTCCTGGGCCGTGATGGCCTTACGGATGGACGTCAGGGCGTTGGTGGCGAACGCCTGGATCTGCACGCCGCTGGTGTTGAGGAGTCCGGTCAGGTGGGCGCCGGTGCCGTCTCCGCCGATCACCTCGACCTCCAGGGCCTTGTCCAGGCCGTAGACGAGAACTGTACAAGACCGGCGGCGAGCTCGTGGCGCCGGCATCGTGTTCACCGTCGTTCTCGGCGGTACCGCCGTGCACGTCGACCGATGGGACCCGGACTGGGGCGTGCAGGTGATCCGGGAGGAAGGGGTGACCACCTTCTTCGGCGCACCCACGTTCCTGCAGGACATGATGCGCACCGATCTCGCCGGTGATGCGGACAACCCGCTCTCGTGCCTGGTGATCGCCGGATCGTCGGTACCGCGGAATCTGCCGGTCCAAGCCGCGGAGGCTCTCGGCGCCTACGTGGCTCCCGCCTGGGGGATGACCGAGTGCAGCATCCTCGTCTCGTGTACGCCGAAGGAGTCGGACGCCATTCTGCGCACCGACGGGTCGGTCTTCGAGGGCTCGGAGATGCGCGTGGTCGATGTCGACGGCAACGAGTGCCCGGCCGGAGTGGTCGGCGACCTCCTGATGCGGAGCCCAGGTGTGGTCTACGGCTACTTCGACCGACCCGATGCCACAACGCGAGACTATCGCCCGGGACTGTGGTTCTCGACCGGCGACCGAGCCGGCATCGACGAACACGGCTGGATCTCCCTGTCGGGACGGAGCAAGGACATCGTCATCCGGGGCGGCGAGAACGTCCCGGTGACCGACATCGAGTCGTTGATCTTCGACCACCCCGACGTGTTGAACACGGCCGTCATCGGCATTCCCGACGAACGGCTCGGTGAACGTGTCTGCGCGGTGCTCGTGATGAAGGACGGCCGGCCCGCGCGCACGCTCGCAGGGCTGTCGGAATACCTTCTCGCGCAAGGGCTCTCGAAGCACTACCTCCCCGAACGTATTGTCACGCGCGGTGAATTGCCGATCACGCCCAGCGGCAAGATTCAGAAGTTCCGACTGCGGGAATCGCTGACTGACGGAGTCGGTGGCGCGGGCTGAATCGACGCGCCATGTCATGTATCGACGACTACATCGAGGTGCTGCGGAACTCCCGCAGGCCGGACCAGACCATGCAAGAGACGGAGACGAAGATGAGCTTGCCCACCAGGGTCGGGGTGTACGGAGGCGGACGGATGGGAGCCGGGATCGCGCACGCCTTCCTGTGTTCCGGCACCGCGGTCACGGTGATCGAAGCGGACGACTCCGCCGCCGACCGCGCTCGCGATCGGATCGCTTCGAGTCTGACCAAAGCGGCGGAGAGGGGCGTGCTCGCCGATTCCGTCGACGACGTACTTCGCCGAGCCGACGTCACCACCGGCGCTGAGAACCTCGCCGAATGCGGACTGGTCATCGAGGCGGTGCCGGAGATCGTCGAGGTCAAAGCGGAGGTCCTGGCGCGCATAGAGAAGACCGCTCCGCTCGCCGTCGTGGCGACCAACACCAGTTCGCTGTCGATCGACGGTCTGGCCGATTCACTCACCTCACCGGAGAAGTTCATCGGTCTGCACTTCTTCAACCCGGTGCCGGCCAGCGACCTCGTCGAGATCGTCGTCGGCACGAAGACGTCCGAGACACTGGTCGCCGATGCTCAGCAGTGGGTGCGCGACATCGGGAAGACCGGTATCACCGTCACGGACTCGCCGGGGTTCGCTTCGTCGCGGCTCGGAGTGGCGATCGCACTCGAGGCGATGCGGATGGTGGAGGAAGGTGTCGCCTCCGCGGCGGACATCGACACGGCGATGACCCTCGGCTACAAGCATCCCACCGGACCCTTGCGCACTACGGACATCGTCGGACTCGACGTCCGTCTCGCCATCGCCGAGCATCTCGCCAAGGAGATCGGACCGAGGTTCGAGCCGCCCGCGATCCTCCGTGACAAGGTGGCAGCCGGGCATCTCGGCCGCAAGACGGGGCAGGAATTCTACGAATGGTGACCTGTTCGGTCGGTTGAGCGGTCATCCATGACTGCCGAGGGCGCTGCACGCGCCGTTCCGGCACAATGGGCCGCATGAAGCTCTCTGACACGACCGCGTCCGCCGGTGCCTGGGTTCTGGAGAACGGTCATCGCGCGCTCCTGGCGATCACCGGCGGACGCTTCCCGAAACGGATGCTGGGGATGCAGACTCTTGAGCTTCACACGATCGGAAGGAAGTCGGGGCAGCGCCGGTCGACGATGCTCACGGCACCGATCTATTCGGCCGATCAGATCGTGGTCGTCGCCTCGAAGGGCGGACACTCCGACCACCCCGACTGGTACAAGAACCTCGCAGCGAACCCCGACGTGGAGGTGACTGTCGACGGTACGACGACGTCATGGACCGCGCGACGGGCGAGCGCCGAGGAGAAGTCGCGGCTGTGGCCGTCGATCGTGAAGATCAACCCCGGCTACGAGGGCTACCAGCGCAAGACCGATCGGGACATCCCCGTGGTCATTCTCACGCCGCGCGGCAGGTAAGACCGACGCGAGGGTGTCAGGTGGTGCCGTGGCGAAGGAATCCGTAGAGGCCGGCGCGGTAACCGCGCTGATAGCTCAGGTCGTCGTCGGGGTCGGTGCCGTTCTCGAGAACTGACGCCGCGTGGTGCCGCGCCCACGTCTGCGGAAGGCTCGACAGGTAGGCGAGCGACTCGTCGAACCCCTGCTGGAAGAGGTCCGGATCGAGGCATGCGTCGAGTTCCGGATCGACGAGCGGATACGACGTCGGCAGACGCGTCACGGTGGCGTGACCGCTGAGCGGCGCGGTCGTCTGAGGGTCGGCGGAGTGAGCGGTCATCGGCGGGTTCGTCTTTCAGCGAGGGTTCGGTACAGGGTGGCTCGGCTGACTCCGAGTTCGGCGGCTATCGCGGGTACGGGATGGCCGGCGGCACGCATGCGCTCGGCGGCGGCGGCTTGGGTCTCGTCCAGCGCGCGGGGCCGGCCGACGCCGGAAGCGGCGTGGGAGCGCCGATGCGGAGACCGACGGTGTTCCGATGTCGGCTCCTCGTCGTCGAGCTCGGCGAGGGACGCCAGGACACCGACGATCATCGCTCCGGCGGGGTCTGCGGTATCGACTCCCTCGCGCAGCGACTGCAGTCCGATCCGCCGCCGAGTGAGTTCGCGCGCACTCGAGAGCACTTCGCGTGCGGTGCGGCCCAGTCGGTCGACGCCGACGACGACGGTGGTGTCTCCGGGCCTCGCGTAGTCGAGCAGCGCTGCCCAGCCGGGGCGCTCGGAGGAGGGGGTACCGGCGCCGGACCTGTCGCTGTAGATCCGCGACGGTTCTACGCCGGCATCGGTGAGCGTATCGATCTGTGCCTCGAGTCGCTGAGACCCTCCGGGCGCTCGTGCATAGCCGAGTCGGTACCCGGCGCCGACGGCCTCATCGTCTCTCATGTCTCACAATGTATCGCAAAAGTGGCGGGTCTTGGTTTTGCGACACTCCCGAATTCGAGTGGTTCGCTCAGGCTGGTCGAGCGAGCGCAGTGGGGGCGGGGTCGTTCCTGCGGTGGTGGCGGTTCATTTCGACTCGCTGCGCTCGCTCAATAAGCCTGAAGATGAGGCCTGACTGGGTCGCGCTCGCTCAGTGAGCGCGAAGATTGGGCCTCGCGGGGTCGCTCGCAGTAAGCCTGAAGATCAGCCTGGCGGGATCGCTCGCTCACCAGACCTCGTCGCAATAATAATTTTGCGACTGTCGCATAATGGTGAGATGCGAAAACGCTGCTCGCCTCGCCCGGGTGGGGGCGAGACGAGCAGCGCGGGAGTTCTTGGAGGGGCTGGGGCGGGGTCAGCCGACCGGGGTGGGGAGGACCGACTCGAACGCGCGGCCCGACCGGGGGCGCGCGGAACCCATCTGCTTCGAGTCGCACAGGAAGGAGACGAGGTCGGCGAGAGTGTCCGCGGACGGCCGCGGCTCGTAGCCGAGCTGTGTCCGTGCCTTGCTGATGTCGACGACGGGTTGGGCGACCAGCGCCGCGATGGACGCACGCGAGACGAGGTCGGAGCCGAACAGATGGCTGATCGGTTCGGCGATGGGGACCACCATGTTCAGCAGACGCAGCGGTACGGCGAACAGCGGGCGGAATCGCCCGCAGAGCTCTGCGACGGCGCGCATGGCCTCGAAGAGGCAGACCTGTTCACCGCCGAGCAGGTAGTTCTCGCCGGTGGCGCCGTGCGCGGCGGCGAGGGTGAGGCCCTTGGCCACGTCACGGACGTCGACGAGATCGAAGTTGCCCTCGACGAACAAGGGGACTCTGCCCTGCGCCGCGTCGCGCAGCATGCCGTTGATGCGTGAGAGTCCGTGGTCGACGGGACCGTAGACACCGGTCGGATTGCAGATCACGGCGTCGAGCCCGTCCGCGATCACCTTGCGCAGTTCCTGCTCGCCCGCCCATTTCGATCGGTCGTACACCGGGAGCGCGGGATTCTCCGAGCGCGCGGAGTTCTCATCGACGATCCCGTTGTCGGTGTACTGGTCGAAGGAGTGAATCGAGCTGCAGTGGACGAAGCGTCGCACACCGGCGGCGAGCGCGGCTCGAGCGGTGGATGCGACGCCCTGTGTGTTCACTCGCCAGGCGAGTTCGTCCTGCTGTTTGAGGGTGATCATCGCGACGAGGTGATACACGGTGTCGACGCCGTCGAACGCGGCGACGAGTGCGTCGTGGTCGAAGATGTCGGCGGCGGTCCAGGTCACCTGCGGGTGATCGAGGCCGTGCGCCGGCGACACCCGGTCGATGGCGACGACGTCGTGCCCGTCGGCGACCAACTGGTTGACCAGGTTGGTTCCGACGAATCCAGCAGCTCCGGTGACGGCGACCTTCATGTGCATCCTCATTCTCGACGTGACAGACCACAGTGCCCGGTGATCTGGCGTGCCCCGTCCCAGCAGACTAGAACACGTTCTAATTTGCACGAGGCTATCTGGCCCGCTCACCGCCGCGCAAGGGTGTCGCGGATTTGTCGTCCGCGCCGGGGGTTCGCACGTGCCGTTACCGGCCCCGTCTGCGCGCGGTCCGGGGTACTGTCCGAGGAATGTCTGAACAGGCAGTGCGCGCGGTGCGACCGCTGCGAGCGGCGATGGTCGTCGGTGCACTCGGCGTGGTGTTCGGAGACCTGGGGACGAGTCCGATCTACACCGTTCAGACGGTCTTCGACCCGAGGGACCCGCACCCGATCGCGCCGACGTCCGACAACGTCTACGGCGTGGTCTCGCTGATCTTCTGGTCGGTGATGATCATCGTGACCCTCACGTATGTGCTGCTCGCCATGCGCGCGGACAACGACGGCGAAGGCGGGATTCTCGCTTTGATGACCCTCCTGAAACGGTGGGTGGAACAGATCGATCCGCGGACGTTCATCGTGCTCTCCGCACTCGGCATCCTCGGAGCCGCACTCTTCCTCGGGGACAGCATCATCACCCCCGCGATCTCGGTGCTGTCGGCCGTCGAGGGCCTCAAAGTGGTCGATCCGGAGCTGCATTCCTGGGTGGTCCCGCTGACCGCATTGATCGTCTTCGTGCTGTTCCTCGCCCAGCGGTTCGGCAGCGGCGGCGTGGGTCGCTACTTCGGGCCGGTGATGGCGGCGTGGTTCGTCGTCATCTCGGTGCTCGGAATACACGGAATCACAGCCGAACCCGGCATCCTGCGCGCACTGTCGCCGACCTACGCGGTCCGTTTCGTCGCCGGTCATTTCCACGTCGCGTTCTTCGCGCTGGCCGCGATCGTGCTCGCCGTGACCGGGGCCGAGGCGCTCTACGCCGACATGGGCCATTTCGGGCGCAGACCCATCTCCACCGCATGGATCCTGATCGTCGCGCCGGCCCTGACACTCTGCTATCTCGGTCAGGGCGCCCTGGTGCTTCACGACGTCCGCAATCTGAGCGCGCCGTTCTTCCTGCTGAGCCCGCAGTGGGGGCAGATCCCGCTCGTGATCCTGACGACGATGGCGACGGTGATCGCGGCGCAAGCGGTGATCTCCGGTGCGTTCTCCGTCGCCTCGCAGGCGGCTCGTCTCGGCTACATGCCTCGTCTACGCCTGGTGCACACCTCCGACCGCGAGTACGGGCAGGTGTACGTTCCGTGGCTCAATTGGTTCCTGATGGTCTCGGTGATCACCCTGGTGTTCGCATTCCGCAGTTCCGACGCCCTCGCCTACGCGTACGGCATGGCGGTCACCGGGACCATCGCGATCACCACGATCCTGTTCTTCGTCGTCGCACGGCACCGTTGGCGGATCCCGTGGTGGCTGCTGGCGCCCGCCGCGGCCGCACTGTTGACCGTCGACTTGCTGTTCTTCGCGGCGAACATCACCAAGTTCGTCCACGGGGCGTGGCTGCCGTTGGTCATCGCTCTCGCTGCTTTCGCGATCATGACGACGTGGCGGCGCGGTCGCCTGCTGGTAGCGGCTCGTCGATCGCTGCTCGAGGGCCCCGTCGACGAGTTCCTCCAATCGCTGCGGTCGGGGGAGCGCGAGGTCGACGTGGTGGACGGCACGGCGGTCTTCCTCAATCGCGACCCGGCCAGCGCACCGCTCGCGTTCCGGGCGAACGTCGATCACAACCGTGTCCGGCACCGGCAGGTCCTCTTCGTGTCGGTGGAGGTCGCTACCGCGCCCCGCGTCGATCCTGCGGCGCGGGTCCGCAGAATCGACCTCGGTGCCGACGACGAGGGGATCAGCGCCGTCGTCGTCCGCTTCGGGTATGCCGAGCCGCCGGACATCCCGGCGACTCTCGGTGCGCTCCGTGACCTTCCGGTGGGTGTGGACCCCGCGGCGGTGACGTACTTCCTGTCGACTGTGGAGTTGCGTCTGAGTGACGAACCGGGCCTGGCGGGCTGGCGCAAGCGAGTGTTTCTGGCGAGTTCGCACGTGTCGTCGGACGCGAGTGACTACTTCCGGCTTCCGCGCGAGCAACTCGTCGTGATGGGGGCACGGATCCCGGTGTGACGCAGGCGGCCTCGGCCGGTCAGCTCAGCGCGATGACCCCGCCCGTCGGCGTCGAGGTGGGGCTGCTGCCGCCGCCGATGTCGCGGGCGATCCACACACCCGGCGTGAGCTGACGGTACTCATGGAGGCTGACCGGCTCACCGAGGAAATCAGCCGAGAAGTCCGCGGCGTAGACCGGCCGACCGTCGACGCGCGAGACGGCGGGAACCACCTCGGCTCCGGCGTCGGTGCCCCAGACGTAGTTCTTGTACACCCAGGGGCGCCCGCCCCGTTCGGTGAAGGTCAATGCGTCCCCGAGGACACTCTGGGTGCGAGTGAGGGTCTTCGCCGCATCATGGGGCAGTGTCCGGCCCCGAAGCTGGAACACCGGGAGCAGGGAGAGCTTCTTCTTCCCGAGGGGACGAACGCCCAGCGGCGCATCGGCGAACAACCCGAGGATCTCCTCGGCGGTGCAGTGTTCCATCAGGGAGGTGACCGTTCGCGTGGCGTTCCCCGGATCGACGACGCACGTGCGCGCCGGCGCGGCCGACGCGGTGGCGGGCGAACCGAGGAGTGATCCGACGGCTGCGATGATCGCGACGATTCTGATTCTTGTCGTACGTTCAAATGACACGAGGACATTGAACAGTGCGCAAAGCGGTCGAGCAATCCGAATGTCCCGACATTTCGTCGCCGGCTGATTACTTTGGTCCCTAGATTTCTGCCGCTCTCATGCACTTACCTTGTCCTGGGGTGAAGTCTCCAGTGCGGTCGAGGGATCGGCATCACTGCAGGGAGTGAAGGTGGGTTCTTGTGGCGGTGCGGACGCGGACAGCGAAGTCGGCGCAGGTGGATCGGCGCATCGCGAGGCGCGACGACGTGCTCGTCCTGGCATTCGCCGCCGTCGCGCTGGCGGGGGTGCTCATTCACGACCGCGTCGACATGCCGGCCACGCCTCTGCTCAGCGTCACCAACATGTTTCCGACCGCGGTCTACCTCGGTCTCGGACTGCTGGGCTTCGTTCCACGAGCTCGTGCCGCGTCGAGCTGGCTGCTCTTGATCTGGGCGTGGATCCTGGTGGTCGCATCACTGATCGGCCTCATACCGCAGAGCAACGCAGTCTCAGGGCCGCAGAATCCCAACGTGCACTACGTCTTCCACATCATCTACGCAGCGTGTCAGCTGCCGCTGATCGTCGCGCTGGTGCTGCGGCTCAATCGTGACGCCTCGGCCGTCACCACATCCCGCTGAGACACTCACCGCGCGGCTGTGAGGACAACGCCCGCGCTCGCCGTGACGACGAGTGCGATGGCGACGAGCTGACGTGAGTCCAGCGACTGGTCCAGAACCACGAAGCCGGCGAGAGCGGCCACCGCGGGGCCCAGACTCGACAGCACGCCGAACACGCGCGTCGACATCCGTTTGAGTGCGGTGAACTCCAGGGCGTAGGGGATCACTGAGGTCAGCACGGCCACGCCGCCGAACGCCGCGAGCAGGCCCGGGTCGTCGGCGACCGCGGGCGCCGCTTGGAACAGTCCGATCGGGACGATCACCCCAGCCGCGACCAGCATGGCCGCCGACAGGCCGTCGACGCCGTGCACCCGGGTTCCCAGTCGGGCCGAGCCCACGATGTAGACGCCCCAGCAGAGGGCGGCCATCGCCGCGAATCCTGCTCCCCGGACATCGAAGGCAGCGCCGCCGTGCACGCCGAGCATCGCTATCCCGAGCGCGGCGAGCGCGACCCACAGGGCGTCGATCAGGCGCCGGCTGCCCGCGGCGGCGACGGCCAACGGTCCCATCAGCTCGACGGTGACCGCGACGCCGAGCGGAACGCGATCGATCGCCAGATAGATGAACAGGTTCATTCCGCCCAGGCCCAGACCCAGCAGCAGCACGCCGAGCCACGTGCGCCGCGGCCAGCTCAGCACCCGTGGCCGGACGAGAAGGGCCAGGATCAGCGCGCCGCACCCGAGTCGCAGGGCGGCGGCGCCGAACGGTCCCACCCGGTCGAACAGCGAACCGACGATCGCGTTGCCGAACTGGACGCTGAACACCGCAGCGACCACCAGCGCGCTCGGCGGCACACGAGGCAGGGGATCGGGACGGGTCTGCACGGTGGGGACTCTATCGGCCGGCCCAGCGGATACCCTGGCGGAGGTGGGAAGGATTACCGCCCGATGGCCGGTGACGAAGGTGCGGATCGGACACGAGCCGCGGCGTCGTCCCGACCGACTCGCGGTGGAGGAACCACTCGAGATCCGGATCGGCGGACGGCCGCTGGCGGTGACGATGCGGACACCGGGCACCGACGTCGAACTCGCGGCGGGATTCCTCGTCTCCGAAGGGGTCATCACCCGTGCCGAGCAGTTCCGGGCCGCGATCCACTGCGGCGGGCCGGGCACCGGCGGCACGGAGAACACGTACAACGTGCTCGACATCGCACTCTCCGCGGACACCCCGCCGCCCGGACCGGCCACCGCGCGCGACTTCCTGACCACCAGCGCATGCGGAATCTGCGGCAAGACGAGCATCGACGCGGTGGAGACCTCGTCGGCGTTCGACCTGCGCGGAGACGAGACGACGGTGCGACCGTCGCTGCTCGTCGAACTGCCGGAACGTCTGCGCGCCGGACAGCGAGCCTTCGACAGCACCGGCGGACTGCACGCGGCGGCGCTGTTCGACGCCGAGTCGGGTGAGTTGCTGACCCTGCGAGAGGACGTCGGCAGGCACAACGCCGTCGACAAGGTGATCGGGTGGGCGCTGACACGCGACCGGCTGCCGCTGCGCGGAACCATTCTGCAGGTGTCGGGCCGGGCGAGCTTCGAACTGGTGCAGAAGGCGGTGATGGCCGGCATCCCGATGCTCACGGCGGTGTCGGCGCCGTCCTCGCTGGCCGCCGAACTCGCCGAGCGGTCGGGACTCACGCTCATCGGCTTTCTCCGCGGCGATTCGATGAACGTGTACACCGGCGCCGCTCGGGTGGCGCCGGCCTGACCGCTGCCGGATCTAGATCGGGTCGGTGAGACGACGCAGAAAGGCAGCTGTCCGCTCGTGCTCGGGAGCGCCGATGACCTGCTCCGGTGCGCCGCGTTCCACGATCACGCCGCCGTCGACGAACAACACTTGGTCGGACACCTGGCGGGCGAACGAGATCTCATGCGTGACCACGACCATGGTCCAGTTCTGTGCCGCGAGGTCGCGGATCACCCGCAGGACCTCGCCGACCAGTTCCGGGTCGAGTGCCGACGTCGGCTCGTCGAGCAGCAGCACCTTCGGATTCATCGCGACGGCGCGCACGATCCCCACCCGCTGCTGCTGACCGCCGGACAGTTGAGCCGGGTAGTCGTCGGCGCGGTCGCCCAGGCCGACGCTGTCGAGCAACCGCTGCGCATCCGCGGTCGCGTCAGCCACCGGCCGTCGCTGCACCACCACCGGTCCCTCGATGACGTTCTCCAAGACCGTCTTGTGGGGGAACAGGTTGTGGTTCTGAAAGACGAATCCGCTCTGGCTCCGATAGCGGGCGATGTCGGACTTGGCGTAGTCGCCGGCGAAATCGATCGTCACGTCGGCCACCCGGATCACACCGGTGTCCGGTACGTCGAGCGCATTGAGCGACCGCAGAAGGGTGGTCTTGCCCGATCCGGAGGGGCCGATCACCGCGGTGACCGACCCGGAGTCGACGCTGAACTCGATGCCGCGCAGCACTTCGTTGTCACCGAAGGCCTTCGTCAGACCATCGACCTGGATGAGTGCGGTCATGTCGGGATGAACCTTCCGAGACGGGTCTCGAGGACGCCCTGCAGCATCGACAGCACGAGGCACACGATCCAGTAGTAGACCGCGGCGGTCATGTACAGGGCGAAGAACTCGAAGGTGGGCGCGGCGGCTATCTGCGCGACGCGCAGGAGCTCCGTCACCAGGATCGTGGAGGCGAGTGAGGTGTCCTTCACCAGTGAGATGAGCGTGTTCGACAGACCGGGAACCGCGATCCGCGCCGCTTGCGGGAGCACGATGCGGCGCATCGTGGTCGCGTAGTTCATGCCGATGGTCGCGGCGGCCTCGCGCTGGCCCTTGGGAACCGACATGATCGCGCTGCGGATGATCTCGGCGGCGTACCCGCCGACGTTGAGCGAGAAAGCGATCGCGGCGGCAGGCAGCGGCGGCACTTTGAATCCGAGCTCGGGCAGCGCGTAGAAGATGATGAACAGCTGGACCAACAGCGGGGTGCCCCGGATGATCGAGACGTAGATCCGCGCGAGTCGCGAGAGAATCGGGTTCTCCGCGAGCCGGGCGAGTGCCACGACGAGCGCGATCGCCAGGCCGATCACGAAGCTCACCGCCGCGAGCGGGATGGTGGTGGTGAGCGTGGCTTCCGCCATCGGTCAGAGGTTTCTCCCGATCAACTCCCAGGTGCTCTCCGGCGGCTGTGCCCGCGGGCCGCTGCCGCTGGCATCGGCTTTGAGGTACTTCTCTGAGATCGCCGTGAGCGTGCCGTCGGCCCGCAGACGGTCGAGCGCGTGGTCGATCTTCGGTATCAGCGGACTGCCCTTGGCGGCGGCGAAGGCCTGGTCGCTCGTCTGCCCGGTCTTGGCCGAGATCGTGACCGACGAGTCGCCGGTCTCGGCGAAATACGCGTACACGGCGATGCTGTCGTTGACCGTCGCGTCGACCCGGCCCTGCCGAAGCAGTGTGATCGCCTGGGTGAAACCCTCGACGGTCTGCACCTGTGCACCCGCGTCGCGAGCGACTTGAGTCCAGTTGCTCGTCGCCGTCTGGGCGACGGTGCGGCCCCTCAGATCGTTCAACGACCGGATCGACGAGTCGTCCGCCCGTGTCACGACCACCCCTTCGCCGACGGCGTACGGGCTGGACAACGCGTACTCGGCTCGCCGCTCCGGAGTGATCGTGACCTGATTGGCGACCACGTCGAATCGATCCGCGCCGAGTGCTGCGAACAGCGAGTCCCAGGGAGCCTCCACGAACTCGGCCCGCATGCCCATCTGATGCGCGACGGTCTCGGCCACGTCGACGTCGTAGCCGGAGAGTCGACCGGTCGCGGGGTCGTGGAAGCTGAACGGCGCATAGGTGCCCTCGGTTCCCACTCGGAGCACGCCTTCGCCGCTACGCCCACCGTCGGGACCGCCGCATCCGCCCACCACTGCCACTGCCGCGATCAGCACTGCCAGTAGCAGCGCCGGGGCTCGCGGTCGGAGGCTCATAGGGGGAGTAAACCCCGCCGGCCGATCAGATGGGACCCTTTGGCGCCACCTGGTCCGAGGGTGGGATTCCGGCGGCACGCAGATGCGCGCGGAGCCGGCCGACGAGCGGTGCACGTTCGAGTTCGTCAGCGGTCATCCATCGTGCGTCCTCGGCGTCGTCGCCCGCGCGCAGCTCGCCGCCGATCACCGTCGCGGCGAAGTCGTGGATCTCGAAGGTCTCCGCGTCGCTGTAATCGATGATCGCGCACCAGAGTTCCCTGCCGATCACCGCCTCGAGGCCGGTCTCCTCCCGGACCTCACGTGCGGCAGCCTCGGCGAGGGTCTCGCCGGCCTCGACATGTCCGCCCGGTACCGACCAACGTCCCTTCTCCGGTGCGTGACCGCGTTTGACCATCAGTATTCGTCCGCCGTCGTCGACGATGACCGCGCCCGCGGCCAGCACTGGATCCATCCTCACACCGTAGATCTCCGCGTGGTCGTGCGGATGTCTCCGCGTCACAGCGGGTTGCTCGTCGCAACGCCGGTCCGTTGTTCTGACGGTGCGCGACACCTCCGCGGGCGGGCGCGCCCCACTATCCTCGGTGGAGTGACCGCACGGCGACAGCAACGCACAGGACTCGACGCCGTCGTGCAGACGGCCGTGGACGTGACCGCCACGAGGTCTCGCAACGCCAAGACACAGCGGATCGCCGATCTTCTCCGAGCGCTGTCGGCCGATGAGATTCCAGCGTCCGTCGGACTGTTGCTGGGCCGCCCGCGTCAAGGCCGGCTCGGAGTCGGCCGGCGTGCCGCTCATGCCGCTCGCACCGAACCGGCGGCGACCCCGTCGCTCACCGTGAGCGATGTGGACGCGGCGTTCACGACGCTGGCGAACACACGCGGTCCCGGTGCGGTGCGCACCCGGGCGGAGGCACTGCACGCCCTGATGTCGCGTGCGACCGCCGACGAACAGGACTATCTGATCCGGGTGCTCACCGCCGAGATGCGGACGGGTGCGCTCGAGAGCGTGGTCACCGATGCGGCCGCGATCGCGTCCGGTCTGCCGACCGCAGTGGTGCGCCGGGCGGCGATGCTCTCCGGGGACCTCGGTACCACTGTCCGTCAGGCGTGTGCGGGATCCGACCTCACCGCAGTCGGCCTCACGCCGGGAGTCCCGGTCTCGCCGATGCTCGCCTCCACGGCCGAGTCCGCGTCGGCCGCGGTCGCCGAAACGGGGGAGGCCTCCGTAGAGGCGAAACTCGACGGCGCCCGGATCCAGGTGCATCGCGTCGGCGGCGCGGTCACCGTCTACACGCGCAGTCTGGCCGACGTCACCTCCCGGGTCCCCGAACTCGCCGAACTGGTGTCCGGGTTCCCCGGCGGCGACCTGGTCCTGGACGGCGAGACACTCGCTCTCGATCCCTCGGGTGCGGCGCGGCCGTTTCAGGAGACGATGAGTCGCTTCGGCTCCGGCGGCGGCACCGCATTGTCGGCGTGGTTCTTCGATGTGCTCTACGCCCGCGGCGAGAGCCTGATCGACTCACCGCTGCGGCGTCGGCGGCGGGTGCTGGCCGAGATCGTCGGGGAGCGGATGATCCGCGGGATCGAGGTGACCGGTCCCTCCGCCTGCCACCTCGCCGAAGACTTCTTCGCCGCGGCGGTCGGCACCGGCGACGAGGGGGTCGTGGTCAAGTCGCTCGACTCGACGTACGCGGCCGGGCGCCGTGGCAGTCACTGGATCAAAGTGAAGCCCGTGCACACCTTCGATCTGGTCGTGCTCGCCGTCGAACAGGGATCGGGACGGCGGCGGAGGATGCTGTCGAACCTGCATCTGGGCGCGCGGGATCCGGCGGGGCGATTCGGTCCGCCCGGTGGATTCGTCATGGTGGGTAAGACCTTCAAGGGACTCACGGACGAGCTGCTGCGATGGCAGACCGCGCATTTTCCGACGATCGCCGTCGACACTGCGGGCCATGTCACCGCGCTGCGGCCGGAGACGGTGGTGGAGATCGCGATCGACGGCGTGCAGCGGTCATCGCGCTATCCGGGCGGGGTCGCCTTGCGGTTCGCGCGGGTGAAACGCTATCGCGTCGGGGCCGACGCCAAGCCCGCCGCCGAGGCGGACACGATCGACGCGCTGCGCGATCTGCTCGATTCGAGGGCGTCCGACGCGATGCGGTGACCGTCAGTGCGGCGTCACGACTCGGACCGGGAACAGCACGGTGCGCTCGACGACACGATCGCGCTCGGCGCTCCGGCTCGTCCGGCGCGGATCTGCGAGGTAGGCCTCCAGGGCCGCCTGATCGGGCAGACCGATCAGCTGCGTCTCGTCGGGAACGTCGGCGGTGCCGGAACCGAGCGCGCGAGCGAGAAGCACCCCGCCGTGATCGGGTAGCAGGGCGAGGACCTCGTCTTCATAGGCCGACAGATCGGCGGCGAGGCCGGGCCGGGCCCAGAGTTGACAGCACAGTTCGACGGGTTCGGGATCGGTGGTCATGTCCTCGACGTTATCGGTGCCGTCGAGCCCGGCGGCGTGGCTGCGGCCTTCGCGTCCAGCAACACGGTTTCGAGCATCTCCGGCGTCAGCCGCCCGGTGAAGGTGTTCTGCTGGCTGACGTGGAAGCATCCGAGAACGGTGAGACGCCGGCCGTTCGGATGGTCGATCACCACGCGGACGCCGTGCCCGAACCGCGGCCGTGGACGCGGCACGATCCAACCGCCCTCGGAGAGGGACGACAGCAGCGCCTGCCAGCCGAATCCGCCGAGTGCGATCGCCACCCGGACGGTCGGTGCCAGCAGTTCCAGTTCCCGCGACAGGAATGGCGCACACCGGCGACGTTCATCGGGCGTCGGCTTGTTGGCCGGCGGAGCGCAGTGCACGGGCGACGTGATCCGGGTGTCGATGAGCCGCAGGCCGTCGTCGGCGGATACCGCACGCGGCGCTGACGCGAGTCCGACGGCGTGCAGTGCGGCGAACAGGAAATCGCCGCTGCGGTCGCCGGTGAACATCCGGCCGGTGCGATTGGCGCCGTGCGCGGCCGGAGCCAGCCCGACGACGAGGATCCGTGCGTCGTCCGGTCCGAAACCGGGAACGGCGCGACCCCAGTACGTCTGGTCGCGAAAGGCCGCGCGTTTGACGGTGGCGACCTCTTCGCGCCAGGCGACGAGCCGCGGACAGGCCCGGCACTGTGCGACCAGATCGTCCAACGCGGTCAACGTGCGGGCACTGGCCGCCCGATCGGGCGCGGATTCGGGGCGCGGCGCCATGGACTCCACCGTAGTCGGGAACCGCGCCCGGCATAGTGGGAGCCATGCGTCATACCCTCGCCGACATCCTGCCCGCGGTGTCCGCCGCATTCGACGGCGCCGAGACCGAGGGGCTCGAGGTGGCCCCGGCTCGTGACATCGCCGTCCTCCTGATCGACGGACTGGGAGCCGAACTCCTGCGGCGGCACGGCGACGTGGCACCGACTCTGACGGCGCACCTGCGGACCACGTTGGCAGCCGGGTTCCCCGCGACGACGGCCTCGAGCATCTCGAGTCTGGCGATCGGAGCACCCTGTGCCACACACGGGATCATCGGATACAGTTTCGCGCTGCCCTCCGCCGCCGGACCGGAGAACTTCAACGCGCTGCGCTGGCGGACCGGCAGCGCCGAAGGGCCGGATGCGAGAACCACCCATGTGCCGGAAGACGTTCAGCCCGTGGAGAGTTCGGTGCAGCGGCTGGCTCGGAGCGGTGTCGAGGTCCACTACGTGGTGCCGGGCTATCAGATGCGTTCGGGGTTGACGCGGGCGGCGTTCCGCACGGCCGGACGACTCCACCCGGCGTCAGATCTCGACTCCGTGCGCGACGGACTCCTCGATTTCGCCCGGCACACCGATCGCGGGCGCCGATTCGCCTACGCCTACTTCCCGGACCTCGACATGCACGGGCACGTCGCCGGGCCGGAGTCGGCGCAGTGGCGCGCCGTGCTCGGCGCGGTCGACGCAATGGTCGCACAGCTGATCGACGACCTGCCCCCGACGTGCACCCTGCTGATCACCGGCGATCACGGCATGATTCGTGCGGGGGCGGCCATCGACCTCGAGGCGGATCCCGAACTGCGCCGCGATGTCCGCCTGGTCTCCGGCGAAGCCCGAGTGCGGCACGTCTACTCCGACCATCCGGACGCCGTGCGTGACGTGGCCGATCGATGGACCGGGGCACTCGGCGAGCACGCCCGCATCGTCACTCGCGAGCAGGCGCTCGACGAACACTGGTTCGGTCCCAGGCCTCCGGTGCCGACGATCGAGTCCCGGATCGGTGACGTTCTGGCGGTGGCGCGAGGAACGAGCGTCCTCGTCTGTCCCACCGCTGAGCCCATGGAGTCGACGATGGCCGGTCATCACGGTGCCTGGACCGACGATGAACAACTGGTGCCGCTGATCTCGAATCGGTGAGATCAGTCGGAGTAGCGGTGCGACCAGCCGATCGCGCGGAGCTCGCCGACCGGTCCGGTGACGGTGGTGATCGACTGATACTTCGGGGTGGGCGGTCGTCCGCGCGACTTGCGGGTCATCGGGACCACCAAGCCCTGAGGCGTTCCGTTTCGACTCCAGTCCTCGCTCACCAGGAATGATTCGGGAAGCCGGTCGCCGAGGAAGGCGTAGCGGGCGCTGCCGCGCTTGCCTTCGGTGGGACGATGCAACCGCTGCATGATCATCGTCCGGCTGTGCGCCCCCGGCTCGCGGATGAACCTCACGCGCTCGTACACCGGGACACCCATCGAGAACAGCGCGCCGTACGGAGCACTGGCGACGTCGTGCGGTGTGAGGGCCGAGGCGGCGGCGGGCGCCGCCGACGCCTCGGCCGGATGGACGGCTGCCGCCGCGCCGACCGCCAGGACGGCGGTGACCGCGGCGACACGGCGGCGTCCGCTGACGGGGCGGCGAGTGAAGGAACGACGATCACGGGCCTGGCGCGGCGAACCTGTCATCGGTCAACCGTCGCAGCTGCCGGGTTCGAGGGCAAGTACCCCGATACGCACGCTGATCGGCGTGTCGCCCGGTCCGTCGGAGGTCGACGTCTCGCATGCCGACCGGGTCCGTAGTAGGTTCGACCCCGTGATCCGAGTGCGAGTGACCGCTGCTGCGGCGGCCCTGGCGATCGCCGCATCCGCGGCGGTCGCGCCGGCCGCCCATGCCGATCCGGCGACGGCCCGGGCGAACTTCCTCGGCGTGTCGTTGGCCCCCGGCACCGCCGGACTCACGCCGCAGTTGGCGATCGCCTACACGCTCGCGCACCGTGAAGCGCGTGCCTCCGGGGTGGCGCTGTCGGTGACGTCCGGAAAGCGCTCGCGCGCGGAGCAGGCGGCACTGTGGCGGCAGGGCATCGCCGACTACGGCAGTGCCGCCGCCGCGCGCCGCTGGGTACTGCCGCCCGATGAGTCGACCCACGTCACGGGCGAGGCCGTCGATGTGGGACCGCGGTCGGGCGCGCGTTGGCTGCAGGCCAACGGCATCCGCTGGGGCCTGTGCCGGGTGTACGACAACGAGTGGTGGCACTTCGAACTGGCGGCGCTGCCCGGAACGGCGTGCCCGCCCAGGCTCCCCGACGCAGCGAGCCGCTGACCTGGTCTCGTCGGCCGCCGTGCCACGTGCGTGCGCGTGGACGGTTGCGGCTACGAACCTCTGGCCCAATAGGGAAGGATGAATGCCGTGTCGGAGAACCCAGACCACGAGAACGCCGTCCCTGAACCGTCCGAGGCGGGCGAACTGGACGACCGCGTCGTCGATGCCGACGCGGCCGATGTCGTCGAAGCCGTCGAATCGATGGAGGCCGCGCTCGGCGCCGGCGGGACCGACGATGGGTCCGCGGCGGACGTCGAGCCCGCATACCTGTCGTACGAGGAGTTCGGTCGACGGTTCTTCGAGCTCGCCGTCACCGAGGAACGGATCGGCAGCGCGTTCACCTCGATCGCGGGCGAGGAGTTCGAGGTCGGCCCGATCGGGTCGGGACCGGCAGGAGTGGTGAAAGTGCGGGCGATGGTGCGCGTCGCCGAACCGGAGATCGTCCGTGATCTCGGGCAGCTGATCACCTTCACGGTCAAGCTGCCGCTGCACATCGCGTTGACGGTGGATCTCAAGGTCGACCGCATCCGGTACGACGTCGACGGTCTGGTGACACTGCCGCTGACGGTCCGGTGCGCGGCGCCGCTGCAGGTGCGGATAGAGGTGGACCCACCGCGACCGCGCGACGTGTTCGTCGACGTCAGCTCGCGGAACGTCCGGGGCGAGATCATTCGCAATCTGGCTCAGGTGGACGACGAGATCCGCAGGGTCATCGCGAAGTTCGTGGAGACCGAGATCGACAAGCCGGCCATCCGCAAGGCCCGGTTCATCGACGTCGACGCCGAACTCGGCCGCGCGTTCGAAAGCATGTGACGCCTGTTCGGTGCCATGCTGGATAGATGACTGAGAACCGCTCGGGAGATCACGAGAAGTACGTCAAGGCAGATCAGCCGTACGAACGAGACACCAGGTACATCGAGACCCGGATCACGCGCGACGGCGCCGACGGCTACCCGGTGGAGGCCGGGCGCTACCGGCTCGTCGTCTCATACGCCTGTCCGTGGGCGAACCGGTCGATCATCGTGCGCCGGCTGCTCGGTCTCGAAGACGCGATTTCAATGGGTGTGTGCGGTCCGACGCACGACTGGCGGTCGTGGACCTTCGACCTCGATCCGGGCGGGGTGGATCCGGTGCTGGGCATACCGCGGCTGCAGGACGCGTACTTCCGGCGGATCCCCGGCTATGAGAAGGGCATCACCGTCCCGGCAGTCGTCGATGTCCCGAGCGGAGCGGTGGTCACCAACGACTTCCCGCAGATCACTCTCGACTTCGAGACCGAGTGGGTCGACTTCCACCGGGACGGGGCGCCCCGGCTGTACCCCGAGGACCTTCGCCGCGAGATCGACGAGGTGAACGCGGTGGTCTACCGTGACGTGAACAACGGCGTGTACCGGTGCGGCTTCGCCGGCTCACAGGAAGCCTACGACGACGCCTACGACCAACTCTTCTCCCGGCTCGACTGGCTCACCGAACGGCTGCGCACCCAGCGATACCTGGTCGGAGACACCATCACCGAGGCGGATGTGCGACTGTTCACGACGCTCGCGCGGTTCGACCCGGTGTATCACGGCCACTTCAAGTGCAATCGCGAGAAGCTCTCCGAGATGCCGGTGCTCTGGGCATACGCGCGCGATCTCTATCAGACTCCCGGCTTCGGTGACTGCACGAACTTCGACCACATCAAACGGCACTACTACCAGGTGCATCGCGACATCAACCCCTCCGGGATCGTGCCGAAGGGTCCGGATCTGTCGAACTGGGCCGAACCGCACGGCAGGGAGGCGCTCGGTGGCCGACCCTTCGGAGACGGAACACCGCCCGCCCCGCTCGGTTGAACGGGACGGGCGGTGTCGTCGAGGGGTGAACGCCAATCCCTCAGGCCACCGCCAGCTCCGCTGAGCGCGCCCGGGCGCGCGGAATCGCCAGCGTGATGAGCACACCGACGAAGGCCGCGGCCGCCCCGATGAGGAAGCACCAGCGGAAGGCGGAGTGCGTCGGAACCTGGTGACCGCCACCGAGATCGATGGTCGACGCAGCCAGAACCACCGCCATCACCGCCGACGACAGGGTGGTGCCGACCGACCTCATCAGGCCGTTGAGTCCCACCGCCGCCCCGGCCTCGGTGATCGGCACCGCGCCCATGATGAGCGTGGGCATCGCCGCGTAGCCGATGCCCACGCCGGCCGAGCCGATCACCGAAGCCACGGCGAGCTGCCAGGGAGCGTTCATCAGGAAGTACGCGGTGAGGTAGCCGACACAGAGGACCGCGCCGCCGATCGCGAGCGTGAGCTTCGGGCCGAGACGGTTGATGAGCATGCCGGAGATCGGGGCGAAGAGCATCATCATGATGCCGCCCGGAGCCATCCACAGACCGGTCTGCAAGATGGTCTGCCCGAAGCCGCCGACCGAATCCGGCACCTCGAGCATCGTCGGAACCACGATCGCCTGCGCCATCATGCCGAATCCGATGGCGATCGCCGCCAGATTCGTCAGCAGCACCGTCGGCTTGGCGGTCGTGCGCAGATCGACCAACGGATCACTGTGCCGCAACTCGAACATCGCCCACGCCAGGAGCACGACCACGCCGGCGGCGAGGAAGCCGAGGGTGGCGCCGGACGCCCAGCCCCAGTCCTTACCCTTCGAGACGGCGATGAGGACGCTGCACAGACCGGCCGCCATTCCGACTGCGCCGACTACGTCCAGTCGTCCACCGGCACTGTCGGCGACGTTCGGCACGATGACTACGACCAGGACGGTGATCAGCAATGCCAGTCCCGCCGAAGCCCAGAACAGCGCCCGCCAGTCCCAGGTCTGCGCGACCCAGGCCGACACCGGAAGTCCGATGGCGCCGCCGACGCCGAGCGTGGCGCTCATCGCGGCCACCGCCATCGAGGTCAGACGCGGCGGCGTCACCTCCCGCATCAGGCTGATGCCGACCGGGATGAAGCCCATCGACATGCCTTGGACGGCGCGTCCGATCAGCATCGGAACGAGTGTGCCGCCGATGGCGCAGATCAGCGAGCCGACGACGAGTAGCAGCGCGCTGGCGAGAATCACGCGCTGCTTGCCGTACATGTCGCCGAGGCGCCCCGCGATCGGCATAGCCACGGCGCCGCCGAGCAGCGTGGCGGTGATCACCCACGACGCGTTCGAGATGGACGTGTGCAGCAGTTGCGGTAGTTCGGGCTGAACCGGGATGATCAGCGTCTGCATCAGGGATGCGACCAGACCGCCCAGACAGAGGGTGATGACGATACCGAGTGCACCGCGGTCGCCTGCGGTTTCGTCCGACGCTGCGGCGGCAGGGGCGTCGGCCGGCGCGGGCGCGGGGTTCACATCGTCGGCGGTCGGATCCGCCGTACCGGAGGGGGAGGACATTCAGAGGCCTTCGTTTCAGTGCGGAGCATGCGAGAACAACCTATGTAAGGTACATATGCGTCGTGCACACCCCAAACTCGGGGCTGTGTGCGGTCCAGTCGAGAACGAGGTGAGAACGGTAGACGGAGGCGAGCCCACCTGGCCGTCCCAGGTGCATCGGGACGTGGTCGAAGAACTCCTGCGGTTGCGTCGCAGACGTGACGAGGTCGACCCGAAGGCGATTCTGGACGCATCCGCGTTTCATATCCTCTGGCTGCTGTCGGACGGCCGCGCGCGGACTCTGCGTGAACTGAGCCACGATCTCGCGCTGGAGCAGTCGACGGTGAACCGGCAGGTCAACGCGGCGATCAAGCGCGGATACGTCGAGCGCTTCCCCGTCGACGGGCAGGTCAGTCGGATGCACCGGCCCACCGCGGCGGGGATGGAGGCGCTCGAACACGACGGTAGACGACGTGCCGATCGGCTCAATCGCGTCTTCGCCGATCTCGCTCCCGGCGATCCCGCGATTCTGCTCGCTCAGCTGCGGGCGTTCAACGACGCGTTCGAGCGCCAGGGTGTCGACGCGGACTGACGCAGGGCCGCTCAGTGCCTGCGGGCGGCGGCCGACGCCGCCCGATCGGCCTCGTCCTCCGACGCCCCGATGCCTGCCGACCAGCCGCAGTCGTCCCCGCGCCGCCACTCCAGAACGGTCAGGAAGCGTCCGCGTTCCGGCGCCGTGATCGCGCTCCGGTGACGGCTCAGAGGTTCGATGGCGTCCGCGCGCGCTGAGGTGCTGTCCGCGGCGCCGTCTGCGGGCATGTACTCCGCGCAGAACAGCGTCCAGAGCGTCTCCGCGTCGACTTCGCGGCCCTCGGTGTCCGTGTGCCGTTGCACGACGCGTGCGAAGTCGATCTGAAGGCGGCGTGGCAACTCGACGCCGAACTCGGCTGCCAGCAGATACGCGATACCGCCCTTGCCGGATTGCGAGTTGACCCGGATCACCTCATCGTACGTGCGGCCCAGGTCGGCCGGGTCGACCGGCAGATAGGGCACGTCCCACGGCATCTCCGATTCGGCGTGACCGGCATGGGCGGACCGGCGTCGGTGGTCGGCGAATCCCTTGGCGATGGCGTCTTGATGAGTGCCGCTGAATGCCGTGTACACCAGGTCGCCGACGTACGGGTGGCGTGCATGGATCTCGATCTGGTTGGCCTCCTCGACGACTCGGCGGATCTCGTCGATGTCCGAGAAGTCGATCATCGGGTCGACGCCCTGTGCGTGGAGATTGAGGGCCAAGGTGGCGATGTCGACGTTGCCGGTCCGTTCGCCGTTGCCGAACAGGCATCCCTCGACGCGTTCGGCGCCGGCCAGCACCGCCAGTTCCGCGCACGCGATTCCGGTGCCGCGGTCGTTGTGCGGGTGCACCGACAGGATCACCGATTCCCGACGCTCGAGGTTCAGGTGCATGTACTCGATCTGGTCGGCGTAGACGTTCGGCGTCGCGATCTCCACGGTCGCAGGCAGATTCAGGATCACCGGACGATCAGGAGCGGCGTCCCACAGCCGCGTCATCGCGTTGCAGACGTCGAGCGCGAAATCCGGCTCGGTGAGGTTGAAGACCTCGGGGGAGAACTCGAAACGGACGTTCGGCAGGTCGCCGGCGAATTCCAACACGTCCCGGCCGCCGCCCAGAACGGTCTCGAGCAGCTCCGACCGCGACTGTCTCAACACGATGTCGCGCCAGACGGGTGCCGTGGCGGTGTACATGTGCACCACCACGGGATTGTCGATCCCGCGGATGGACTCCACGGTCCGCTCGATCAGATCCCGTCGCGCCGGAGTGAAGACGACCACCGTCACGTCGTCGGGGGCCAGATCGGTCTCCGCGATCTGCCGGACGAAATCGAAGTCGGTGGCCGACGCCGAGGGATAGCCGACTTCGATCTCCTTGTAGCCCATGGCGACGAGCAATTCGAACAGCTGGCGCTTGCGTGCCGGGTTCATGGGTTCCGGCAGTGCCTGGTTGCCGTCGCGCAGGTCTACCGGAACCCACAGCGGCGCGGACGTGAGGCGAGCCTCGGGCCACCGGCGCGTCGTCAGCGGAACCTCGACGCGACGGTACACGTCGCGGTACCGGTGCGAGGGCATCTGGGATCGCCGCTGGCGGTTCCATGAGGGTGACTGGTCGGGTATCGGCCCGGCAGGGGTGCTGATGGAGCCGAAGGCGTCGGGCCGGGACGCGGGGGATTCGGATTCGGTGAACATGGGATCTCGCTTTCGCAGAAGTCGGGTGCAGACCGGCGTCGGGGCCCACGGGGAGTCGCCGGTCTGCGGATCAGGACTCTCCGTGGCTGATGAGTCGGAGGGAAGCGAGGTTCTGCATGGCGCTAGAATCTAACACAACTCATCAGACAAGTAGAGGAGTGAGTGGTCATGCCCGCACAGGTGCGGCGAACGCCGCTGGCCGATCAGGCCGCCGAGGTACTGCTCGAGCGCATTCGCGCCGGGGAGTGGACACTGGGCCAGAAGCTTCCCGGCGAGAGCACGCTGGCGGTCCAGCTGGGGGTCGGCCGATCCACCGTGCGGGAGGCGGTGCGCCAGCTGGCAGGGCGCGGCGTCCTCTCGTCACGCCAGGGCGCCGGCGTCTTCGTCGCCGCAGTCGACGTGCCGGAGAACTGGGACGACGTCCTTCGCAGGGCGGACGTCGTCGCAGTGCTGGAGGCGCGCACCGCGATCGAGACCGAAGCCGCCGCGCTGGCGGCACGGCGCCGCACTCCGGCGCAGCTGCGCGCCATGCGTGCGGCGCTCGAGAAGCGCGAACAGAGCCGGAGCGGAATCGAGGACCGCGTCGCGGCCGATATCGACTTCCATCGGGCGGTGGTCTCCGCCGCCGGGAACCCGGTGTTGACCGAACTGTTCGACGCGATGACCCCGCGGGTGCGCGTCGCGATGGTCGACTTGCTGCGGATCCGTCGAGAGTTCGACACCGACATCGACCATCGCGCCCACGCCGACATCGTCGACGCCGTGGCGGCGAGGCGACCTGCCGACGCCGCAACCGCGGCACGCACCCATCTGGACGGACTCAAGGAGGCACTCGCGTGACACGCGCACAACAGGTTCTGCGGCTCGACGCCGTCACCTTCCGCCGCAACGGCCGGCAGATCCTGCACGGCATCGACTTCACCGTGCATGCGGGAGAGCACTGGGCGCTGCTCGGCCCGAACGGAGCGGGCAAGACCACCATCGTCGGGTTCTGCGCTGCTCAGACGCACCCGACGACGGGCACCGTCGACGTCTTGGGTAAGCGCCTCGGTCGCGTCGACACCGCCGAACTGCGCCGCCACATCGGCCACGTGAACCCGCGTCATCGGCTGCAGACCGGACTCACCGTGACCGAGGTCGTCCTCACCGGCGTCACCGGAACCATCGATCTGCCGATGCGATGGGTGCCCTCCGCGCAGGACCGGGCCAGGGCCGCAGCCCTCATCGACGACGTCGGAATGAGCGCGCGTGCCGACTCCGATTGGCTCACCCTGTCGCAGGGCGAACGGGGACGGGCGCTGATCGCGCGCGCACTGATCAGCGATCCCGAACTCCTGCTGCTCGACGAGCCGACCACCGGCCTCGACGTCGCCGCCAGGGAACAACTCCTCGAAACCGTCGACGCACTCGCGGTGTCCGAGCCCGAGGTGGCCTCCGTGCTGGTCACCCACCACCTGGAGGAGCTGCCCGAGACCACCAGCCACGCACTCGTGATCCGCGACGGCGCGGTGGTGGCCTCCGGAACGGCGGCTCAGACGGTCACGTCGGAGGTCATCAGCCGGGCCTTCGACCATCGGATCGCCGTCGACCACGCCCAGGGTCGGTGGAGCGCCCGGGCCGTGAGGGAACGCTGAACGAGCAGCTCACACGGTGAGCATCACCTTGATCGCTTCGCGCCGGTCCATCGCGCGGTAGCCCTGGGCCGCGTCCTCGAGGGGCAGTGAGAGATCGAAGACGCGGCCGGGGTCGATCTCTCGGGCCGCGATGCGGCGCACCAGATCGGGCAGATACCGGCGGACCGGTGCGGGCCCGCCGTGCAGATGCACCGCCGAGTAGAAGAGCCTGTCGCCGGGCAGTTCCACGCCGTGCGAGACGCCGACGAAGCCGACGTGGCCGCCCGGGCGGGTCGATCGGATCGCCTGCATCATCGACTCCTGGGTTCCGACGGCCTCGATCACCGAGTGCGCGCCGAGTCCACCGGTCAGTTCCTTGACCGCCGCGACGCCGTCCTTGCCGCGCTCGGCGACGATGTCGGTGGCACCGAACTGCCTGGCGAGTTCCTGGCGGTCGGCGTGTCTGCTCATCGCGATGATGCGCTCAGCTCCCATCTGGCGCGCCGATAGAACGCCGAGCAGGCCCACCGCACCGTCGCCGACGACGGCGACGGTCTTGCCCGGCCGGACCTGGGCGGCGTCCGCCGCGAACCAGCCCGTGCCCAGGACATCGGACGCCGCGAGATACGAGGGGATCAGGTCGTCGTCGGGCGGCGCCGGCGTCGCGACCAGCGTTCCGTCCGCCCACGGGATGCGGGCGTACTGCGCCTGGGTTCCGATCCCGCCCATCGGGTGGACGTTGACGCATCGGGACTGATAGCCGGCCTCGCAGATCTCACAGGTGTTGTCCGAGGCCATGAACGAACCCACCACGAAGTCACCGACCTTCACGGTGCGTACCTCGGGCCCGACCTCTTCGACGTAGCCGACGTACTCGTGGCCCATCGGCGCCTCGTCGACGTCATTGGCACCGCGATAGGGCCACAGATCGGAGCCGCAGATGCACGTGGCGGCGAGACGGATGACCGCATCGGTGGGCTGTTCGATTCGGGGATCGGGTCGATCGACGACGCTGACGTCTCCGGGCGAATGCATGATGACTGCGCGCATGCCGTCCACGGTAATGCGAACCGATCGCCCGCGCAGACGCGCGGGGACAGGGCGTACGTTGGACTGCGGAAGTCTGGAGTCCAGGAGGGTTCGTGCAGCTGAGGCAGTCGTCGACATTCGCCTCCCTCGCCGTACCGAACTTCCGGACCTATGTGACCGGCGCACTGGTCTCCAACGTCGGCACGTGGGTGCAGCGGGTGGCCCAGGACTGGCTGGTGCTGCAGCTCTCCGGCGGATCGGCGATGGCGGTCGGCATCACGACGGCGCTCCAATTCGTTCCGGCGCTCGTCCTCTCACCCTTCGGCGGTGTCCTCGCCGACCGCTTCGACAAGCGCAGACTCCTGATGTTCACGCAGAGCTGGATGGCGCTGAGCGCGCTGGTGCTCGGCGCCCTCGCGGTCTCCGGCGTGGCCCAGACCTGGCACGTGTACGTGTTCGCCGTCGTCTTCGGGATGGGTACGGCGCTGGACGCACCCGCCCGCCAGGCCTTCGTCTCGGAGATGGTCGGAACCGAACGGCTCACCAACGCGATCGGGCTCAACAGTTCGGCCTTCAACGCCGCGCGGCTCATCGGCCCGGGAGTCGCAGGGCTCATCATCGCGGCCTTCGGCAGCGGGTGGGCGATCCTCAGCAACGGCGTCAGCTATCTCGCCTTCCTGATCGCCTTGATGCTGCTGAACAGGGACGAACTGGTCCCGGCCGAACCGCTGCGCCGGGCGAAGGGCCAGGTGCGCGAGGGGGTTCGGTATGTGGCCGCGCGCGCCGATCTGCTGATCGCCCTCGGCGTGGGTTTCGCCGTCGGCACCTTCGGTCTGAACTTCCAGATGACGAACGCGCTGATGGTGCGCAACGAGTTCCACCTGGACGCCGAGATGTACGGTCTGCTCGGCACCGTCTCGGGCGCGGGGTCGCTGCTCGGCGCGCTGCTGGCCGCGCGGCGGAAGTCGTCTCCCGGACTGCGGTTCGTCGTCAGCGCCGCGCTGGTCTTCGCGGTCGTCAACGTGCTGTCGGGTGCGTTGCCGACCCCGCTGCTCTACGGCCTGGTGCTGCCTCTCGTGGGACTCTCCGCGCTGCTGTCGCTCACCGCGACCAACATGTACGTGCAGATGCATGTCGACCCGCAGGTCCGCGGGCGGGTGATGGCGCTCTACATGACGGTGCTGATGGGCGGCACACCCATCGGCGCGCCGCTCCTCGGTCTGCTCGCCGAATGGTTCGGACCGCGGGCGCCGCTCATCGGCGGCGGCGTGATCCAGGTGGCGGTGATCGCCGGAGTGCTGGCGCTGGTAGCCGTGCGCGTGCAGCGCGGACGGTCGAACGGGATCTCCGGGCTGGCGCGCGACAGCCGGCTCGGAATGTTCGCCGAGGTCCCGGTCGCCGCCCCGGACCCGGAACGTGAGTGCTGAGCGGCGCTCAGTCGTCCGGAGCCTCGAGTGTGTGCGATTGCGCGCGCAGCCGCTCGAACTCGGCGAGTTTGTCGGCGCCCTCGCGGGTGGTCCGATAGCGCGACAGCACCTGCATCGCCGTCTGCGTATTGGCCATCACCCACATCATGGTGTCGAAGTCGGCTTCCAGGTCCTCGCCCGCGTCGTTGCGCCGCCGCAGATTCTCCAGTTGCGGACGCATGGTCTCCATCCATGCGATGTCGCCGGGTTCGGCTCCGCGCGGCGACGCCTCGGCTGCGTCGACTGCGGTGAAGGCCGCCTCCCACGTGAACGCGAGCTTGTCGAACGGGGTCGGTTCGGTCATGCCAGCCAGGTTATGACACGGGCGGCCAGCGGCCCGGGCACCACCCTTCGGTAGCCTGCATGCGGTGACCAACAGTGCGCCTCTCGAGTCAGTGAATGCCCGCATCGCCAAGGAGCTCTCCGTCGGCGAAGGCCAGGTCAGCGCGGCGGTGAAGCTGCTGGACGAAGGATCGACCGTCCCGTTCATCGCCCGGTACCGCAAGGAGGTCACCGGCAGTCTCGACGATGCTCAGCTGCGTCTGCTGGACGAACGACTGCGCTATCTGCGCGAGCTCGACGAGCGCCGGGCCGCCGTCATCGCGTCCATCGACGAGCAGGGGAAGCTGACCGACGAACTGCGTGCATCGCTGCTGGCCGCCGACACGAAGGCGCGCGTCGAGGACATCTACCTGCCGTATAAGCCCAAGCGTCGAACCAAGGCGCAGATCGCGCGTGAGGCCGGTCTCGAGCCGCTGGCCGAGGCGTTGCTCGCCGATCCGTCGCTGGTTCCCGCCGACGCCGCTGCCGCCTACATCGGCGAGCAGGTCGCCGATGCCGCCGCCGCTCTCGACGGCGCACGCCACATCCTGATCGAGCGCGCTTCGGAGGACGCCGAGCTCGTCGGTGCGGTCCGCGAGAAGTTCTGGGCCGACGGCTCGCTCCGGACTCAGGTCCGGCCCGGTGCCGAGACCGATGCCGCCGCGCAGAAGTTCCGCGACTACTTCGACTTCGCCGAACCGCTCGACGCGATGCCGTCCCACCGCGTGCTCGCCGTATTGCGCGGCGAGAAGGAGGAGGTCCTGAGCCTGACCTTCGACGGTGGCGACGACGAGCCGTACCAGGCGATGGTCGCAGCGACCCTGGGCGTCGACCAGTCGCATCCGGGTGCGGCCACCGACTGGCTCACCGCTACGGTTCGCTGGGCGTGGCGGACCAAGCTCATGATCACCGCGACGATCGACGCGCGGATGAAGCTCCGGAGCCGGGCCGAGGACGACGCGGTCGCCGTCTTCGCGACCAACCTCAAGGATCTGCTCCTGGCGGCTCCCGCCGGGACGCGCACCACTCTCGGCCTCGATCCCGGGTACCGGACCGGCGTGAAGGTGGCGGTGGTCGACGCGACCGGCAAGGTGGTGGACCACTGCGCGATCTTCCCGCACAAGCCGCAGCAGCAATGGGATCAGGCCAAAGCCACGCTGGCCGCGCTGATCGCGCGCCACGGGGTGGAACTGATCGCGATCGGCAACGGAACGGCCTCGCGCGAGACCGATCAGCTCGCGGGCGAGCTGCTCTCGGACATCAAGAAGTCCGGCGCCCGGCCGCCGGTCAAGGCCGTCGTGTCGGAGGCGGGCGCATCGGTGTACTCTGCGTCCGAGTACGCCTCCCAGGAGCTCCCGCAGCTCGACGTCTCGATCCGCGGCGCGGTCTCCATCGCGCGTCGCCTCCAGGATCCGCTGGCCGAGCTGGTCAAGATCGATCCCAAGTCGATCGGCGTGGGTCAGTACCAACACGACGTCTCGGCGACCAACCTCGCGCGCAGCCTCGACGCGGTCGTGGAGGATGCGGTGAACGCCGTCGGCGTCGATCTCAACACCGCGTCGGTTCCGTTGCTCTCGCGCGTCTCGGGGATCACCCCCACACTCGCCGCCGGAATCGTGGCTCACCGAGACCGGACGGGTGCGTTCCGAAGCCGGACCGGTCTGCTCGACGTCCCCCGTCTGGGTCCGAAGGCGTTCGAGCAGTGCGCCGGCTTCCTGCGCATCCGCGGCGGCGACGATCCGCTGGACGCCTCCGGCGTGCATCCGGAGGCGTACCCGGTGGTGCGCAAGATCCTCGACCGCAGCGGTCGCGAACTCACCGAGCTCATCGGTGACAGCACGACGCTGCGCACCCTCAAGCCCGCGGAGTTCGCCGACGACACGTTCGGTGTCCCCACCGTCACCGACATCCTCGCCGAACTGGAGAAGCCCGGCCGCGACCCGCGGCCGGCGTTCACCACCGCGACCTTCGCGAGCGGAGTCGAGAAGGTGTCCGATCTGCGGCCCGGCATGGTGCTCGAAGGCGTCGTCACGAATGTCGCGGCATTCGGTGCCTTCGTGGACGTGGGCGTGCACCAGGACGGACTCGTCCACGTCTCGGCGATGGCCGACCGGTACGTCTCCGACCCGCACGAGGTGGTTCGCTCGGGCCAGATCGTGAAGGTGAAAGTGCTCGAGGTGGACGTCGACCGGCAGCGGATCGGTTTGTCGCTGCGACTGAACGACGAGGCCGACGCCGGTCCGCGCGGCGGTGGTCGCAGACGCGGGGGCGGCGAGAACCGGGGCAGCGACAACAACCGGGGCGGAAAGGGCCGCGGAGGCGGCCCGCGCGGCGCTGCCGGTCAGGGCCGGGGCGGTTCCCGGCGGGACGACCGGCCGGCCGGCGGATCGATGGCGCAGGCGCTGCGCGATGCGGGATTCGGCCGCTGACCAGCGGCGTGCCCGTTAAGGTCTCTCGCATGGGCATCAGCATCGGAATGATCACCGTCGACACCGCCGACGCGCTGAAGCTCGCGCGGTGGTGGGCCGAGGCGCTCGGCGGCGAGATCGCGGAGGAGAACGAGGGCTGGTTCGTGACGGTTGCGCTGGGGGCGGGCCGACCGATGATCGCCTTCCAGAAGGTCGCCGACCCCACCCCCGGCAAGAACCGGATCCACCTCGATCTGCGTGCCGACGACAGGACCGCGGAGGTGGAGCGTCTCATCGCCGCCGGTGCGACCCTGGTGGCGGAGCGCAGCATGGGCGACGGGTTCGCCTGGACCACGCTGGCCGATCCGGACGGCAATCAATTCTGCGTCGCATCGGACTGAACGCGACCGGGTCACCGGCCCACAGCGTCGCCGGGCGGACGGTTCACAGGTCGTCGGTCGAGACCATCCGGCGACGGACCGACAGGAGTTCCACCTCGGGCCGGGCGGCGCCGAACCGTTCGACGGCGTCGAGCACCTCGGTGACGTGCGCGGCGTCGCCGCTGACCGCCGCGACCCCGATGAGGGTCCGCCGGTGGACGTCTCGATGATCCACCTCGGCCACCGAGACGTCGTACCGCCGGCGGATCTCGGCGATCAACGGCCGGATGACGGAGCGTTTGCCCTTCAACGAGTGAACGTCGCCGAGCAGGAAATCGAATTCGAGAGAACCTATCCACATAGGGTTGCCGACTCTACGGCATCTTCCGATCAGCGCAAGCCGGTTCCCGGCGGGTACAGCCGGTGCGCCAGCGCGGCCTTGCGAGACCGATTCGTGGCCACGGTGGCGGGGGAGAAGCCGCCGGCGCAGGGCCGCGGGGGAACGTCGCAGTCCGGACCGACGAAGGTCCACGCCGAACCGGCCTCCGACAGCGAGGCGTGCTTGGTGCCGTAGTAGTCGGGCTTGGCGATCACCGCGACGCCCGAATCTCCGGCCGAAGCCGCGATCAGGTGCGGGTGGAAACGAGTCGACACCCACGTCCGTCCCCGGCCCGTGGGCAGCCCCGACGCCCAGACCTGCTGGAACGACAGCCGCTCGGCGCCATCGAGCCGGGCGCCCAGGCGGTTCGCGACCACCGCGTCGATGCCGGGATTGCACTCGGCGATCACCACCTCGGGGCCGGCGACAGCCCATTCGTCGAGCGTCGCCTCGATGAATCGCGCTACAGCGGTCACTCCGCGGTCACCGCGCCACGAGAAGTCGTCGGTCAGATCGCCCTGTGCGCACACCACCACGCCCGCCTCTTCCGGCGGGCCGGGTTCGGGGCGGGCCACCGCGGCCGACAGCCACGCGTCGTCGCCGGTGAACGATGCACCGCGGACCGGCCCGAGGTACTCCGCGCTGGGCGCGTCGCGAACGTCGAAGACGTCGAAGCCGTCGACGGCAGCGCGGAAATCCTCGGCGTCGAGACCTGCGAAACCCGGTGTCAGACCGGCACCGCTGGCCACCGCCCGTCCGCCGGTGGACCGCGTCACCGCGGCGACGGCGGGGACCAGCGCGAGGTGATGCGGCCACAGGCCGTTGAGGAAGCCGCCGCCGACGATGTGGACGGTCCCCGCCCGCAGCAGCAGTCGGGCCCCGGGATCGGAGCCGGCGGACCGATGCAGGTCGTAGACCGGATCGGAGCGGTGGCCGTCGCCCGGTGCGAAGACCCGGCGCCACAGAGTGTCGACGAACACGGCGGCGGGATTGGCGTGCTGGAGCAGCAGCGCCGCCTGCCCGGGCCGAGGCGAATCGACCACGACCACCGCGGCCGGTCGCCGCGCCGCCAGATGCCGGAGCCAGGCCTCGGCGATGAGTTCGTCGCCGAGATTGGGAAAGCCGGCGACGCTCACCAGGTACACCACCTCCCGCGTTCCGACCGGCAGCCGGGACGCGAGGAGGTTCAGGACGGACACGGCGGAATCAGGACTCCCGGTCGCCGATGAGAGCGGCCACGTGATCGGGCACGAACTTCGACAACGACCGCGGCGGCCGATGATAGTTGCCCGACTCGATCGGCTTCTTGGGCAGCTTCACCTCCGCCCGCTGGACGGGTTCGTAGTCGATGGTGGAGAGCAGGTGGGAGATCATATTGAGCCGGGCGTTGCGCTTCTGGTCGGACTCGACCACGTACCACGGACTGCTCGAGGTGTCGGTGTGCACCATCATCTCGTCCTTGGCCCGGGAGTACTCCTCCCAGCGGTACACCGACTCGAGATCCATCGGACTCAGCTTCCACTGGCGCACCGGATCGTCGCGGCGGGCGCGGAATCGGCGGAGCTGTTCCTCATTCGACACCGAGAACCAGTACTTGCGGAGGATGATCCCGTCGTCGATGAGCATCTGCTCGAAGATCGGTGTCTGCCGGAGGAACCGGGTGTGCTCTTCGGGCGTGCAGAAGCCCATCACCTTCTCGACACCGGCGCGGTTGTACCAGGAGCGGTCGAAGAGGACGATCTCACCGGGCGCGGGCAGATGTGCGACGTATCGCTGGTAGTACCACTGTCCCCGTTCCCGATCGGTGGGTGCGGGCAGCGCCGCCACCCGGCAGATCCGCGGGCTCAGGTACTCGCTGATGCGTTTGATCGCTCCGCCCTTGCCTGCGGCGTCCCGGCCCTCGAAGACCACCACCACGCGGGCTCCGGTGGCCCGCACCCACTCCTGCAGGGTCACGAGTTCGGTCTGCAGGCGGAACAGCTCGGCCTCGTAGATGTCCTTCGGCAGCTTGGGCGGCCGCCCGCTCTTCTTCGGCATAGACGCAGTGTAGGGGCCGCGGCCGCGGACCGCCGACAGGACGCGCTACGCGATGCCCGACGCCGTCAGCCGCAGCCCGACGGCACTGTTCGCCGCGTTGGTCAGCCGCATCTCGTCGCCGTCGACCTCCACGATCACCTCGTCCCGGAGCGCTGCGAGCACCGTGCGCTCGACGTCCGCGGTCTCCGGATCGCACGCCCGGCGGGTGGTCGCGATCGGCGACAGGTGGATCCGGTCTCCGTCGACGCGCGCCCGCCCGGTCATCCTGTTGCAGCCCGTGCTGCCCGCGAACGCGCCGTCGCTCGCGATCTCGAAGTACGGCTTGCTGTTCTCGAGTGCGGCAGAGGTCGAGACCGCGGCGTCGGTGACGAGCGCGCTGACCCGCCATCGGGTGCCGACGACGGGACGCTCGCGCCGCTCGGCGAGCGTCACCTTCCGATCGCCGCGTTGCAGAGTGAGCGTCGTACCGTCCAGATGCCACGACAGGGGTGAGCCGAACAGGTCCGTGACCCATCGGTCGGCGCCGTCGCGTGGCGGCGGACACGCCATCATCGTGCCGACCAGATTCCCGGTCGTGAGCACGCCGCCGGTGAACGCGACGGCGCCGCCGTGCCCGTTGCATCCGGCATTCGCACTGATGGTGCCCTTGCCGAAGGCGAGCAGCAGCGGTCCTCCGCCCGGAATCTGCGGGCCCCGGACCTCCGTGGACAGATACGTCTTCCCGACCAGCTTTGCGGGGTCGGCGTCGGGCGTGGTCGAACGGTCCCCGCAGCCCGCCAGAATCGACGTACCGGCGACGATCGCGCCCATAGCTGCCAGCACCCGCCAACGCGTCCGGCGTCCGATGATCATGTGCGCCACGGTAGCGCAGCGCCGCGTACGGTAGATCACGATCGACCCCGGCGTCGCGACGCGCACCGAGGTCTCTGCAGTCCGGAGTTCGAGGAACAGGAAGCACGTGGGAAGACTCACCAACGCGATGTGGCGCATGCTGGGTGCGCAGACCTCTCGCAACCAGTCGCAGTCGCTGACGATGATCGAGGAGTCCGCTGAACACGACGAGTGGGCCGCGGGGCTCGGGGACGGTGAGTTCGCGGGCGCCGCAGCCGAACTCGACATGTCGGTGGTCGGCGACCGCGCGAAGTTCCTGGCGCTGGTGCGCGAAGCCGGCGACCGCAAGCTCGACATGAAGCCCTTCGACGTGCAGTTGCAGGGTGCGCTGCGCATGCTCGAGGGCGACGTCGTCGAGATGGCGACCGGCGAGGGCAAGACCCTCGCGGGCGCCATCGCGGCGATCGGCTACGCGCTCGACGGTCATCAGGTGCACGTGGTCTCGGTCAACGACTATCTCGCCGATCGTGACGCGAAGTGGATGAAGCCGCTGTACGACGTCTTCGGGATCTCGGTCGCCTCGATCAACGAGCACTCCACCCGCGAGGAGCGGCAGGCGGCGTACGACGCCGACGTCACCTACGCCTCGGTCAACGAGATCGGGTTCGACGTCCTGCGCGACCACCTCGCGCTGCACGCGGACGAACTCGTCGCACCCGAACCCGACGTGGTGATCGTCGACGAGGCCGATTCGGTGCTGGTCGACGAGGCACTGGTTCCGCTCATCCTCGCCGGCTCGACCGACGCGGAGATCCCGAACAAGGCGATCCACGAGGTGGTGTCCCACCTCAAGTCGAAGCACTACGAACTCGACCAGGACGGTAAGAACGTCTCGCTGACCGAGGAGGGCGCCCAGTTCGTCGAGTCCACGCTCGGCGGCATCAACCTCTACGACGAGGAACATGTCTCGAGCACGTTGGTGCACGTGAACGTCGCGCTCTACGCCTACTACCTGCTCGAACGCGACGTCGATTACATCGTGCGCGACGGCGGCGTGCATCTGATCAACGCCTCCCGCGGCCGAGTGGCGCGGCTGCAGCGCTGGCCGGACGGTGTCCAGGCCGCGGTTGAGTACAAGGAGGGCCTCAACCCCACCCAGGCGGGCGAGGTGATCGACACGATCACCGTTCAGGCGCTGATCGGCCGGTACCCGCGCGTCGCGGGCATGACCGGCACGGCGATCGCTGCGGGTGAGCAGTTCCGGCAGTTCTACGATCTGCAGGTATCGCAGATTCCGCCGAACGCCCCCAACATCCGCGTCGACGAGCCCGATCGCGTCTACGACACCAAGGCGCACAAGGTGGAGGCGGTCGTCGAGTTCGTCTCCGAGATCCACGCGACCGGACAGCCGATCCTGATCGGCACGCACGACGTGGCGCAGTCGGAGGAGCTCGCGTACTTCCTGGAGCGGGCGGGAGTTCCGTCGGTGGTGCTCAATGCGAAGAACGACGCCGAAGAGGCGGCGATCATCGCCGAGGCGGGCCGTAGATCAGCCGTCACGGTCTCCACGCAGATGGCCGGCCGCGGCACCGACATCCGGCTCGGCGGCTCCAGCGGTGACGAGGCCGCCCGCGAGGAGGTGATCGAGCTCGGCGGACTCTGCGTGGTCGGCACCGGACGCTACGACACCGAGCGGCTCGACAACCAGCTGCGCGGCCGTGCGGGGCGGCAGGGCGATCCCGGCCGATCGGTCTTCTTCTCGAGCCTGGAGGATCCGCTCGTCACCAAGAACCTCACGCACCAGCGTGAGCAGCAGCCGATCTCCTCGGACGGGTCGATGGGAGCCAAGGGAGTCGAGAGCGTCGAGAACGCCCAGAAGATCGCCGAAGGCGCGATGCTGCAACTCCACAGCAACACGTGGGAGTACAACAAGCAGGTCAACGAGCAGCGCAACGCGATCGTCCGGCGGCGGATGGCGGTACTGACCACCGATCAAGCCCTGACCGACCTCAAGGAGTCCGAGCCCGAGCGGTACGAGAGCCTGTCGGCGGACGTCGACGACGAGGTCCTGGCGGAGGCCGCGCGGCAGATCGTGCTGTACCACCTCGACCGCGCGTGGGCCGATCACCTCGCGTACATCGCTGACGTGCAGGCCAGCATCCACCTGCGGGCATTGGGCGCGCAGAGCCCGCTCGAGGAGTTCCACAAGCTGATCTTCGCCGAGTTCGCCAAGCTCGCCGACGAGGCGATGGAGGCGGCGCGCAAGACCTTCGTGGACGCCCGCATCACCGCCGACGGCGTCGACCTCGGCTTGGAAGGACTGCATCGCTCGACGATGACGTGGACCTACCTGGTTCACGAGAATCACTTCGCATCCGCCGGTGCGCAGGCGATTCAGGGCATCGTCGGCATCTTCCGATGACTCGGCCGCGGCCGCAGGACTCGCGCGAGGCACCGCGAGCCGAACGGAGTGACGCCGTGTGGACGGTGCCCAATGCGCTCAGCGTGCTGCGTCTGCTCCTGATCCCGGTCTTCATCTGGCTGCTGCTCGTGGAGGAGTCGGCCGCCTGGGCTTTCGCGGTGCTCTTCGTCTCGGGCCTCACCGACTGGCTCGACGGGAAGCTCGCGCGCTGGCTCGGACAGTCGTCTAAGCTCGGCGCGCTGCTCGATCCGGCGGCCGATCGCCTGTACGTGATCGTGATCCCGATCTGCTTCGGTATCCGCGACTTCGTTCCCTGGTGGCTCATCGGACTGATCGTCGGCCGCGATCTGCTGCTCTTCGCCACGGCGCCGCTGCTCAAATCGAGGGGCGTGACGGCCCTGCCGACCCTCTACGTCGGCAAGGCCGCCACCTTCGCGCTGATGAGCGCCTTCCCGTTGCTTCTCGCCGGTCAGATCGACGGTGTGGTGGGCACGGTGTGCCATCCGATCGGCTGGGCCTTCCTGATCTGGGGCGTCGGCCTGTATCTGTGGTCGCTGGTCCTGTACTGGATTCAGACCGTCGCCGTGGTGCGGACGATGCCGCCCAGGTCAGTCACAGGCTGATCACGCATCGCTCGCTCGGTCGGGCTGATGCGCGATCCGGCGGCTCGTCACGATAAAGTCATGGAGCGCCTCGCGGCCGCAACGGAGCGGCGGGCGAGGGTGAGTCCAAGTCTTCCGACAGTTCCTGAGAGAGGCCGCAACGTGAGCGACACCAAGATCCCCGCAGAGCTGCGTTACACCGACGAGCACGAGTGGATCCGCAAGGTCGGTGACAAGACCGTCCGAGTGGGGATCACCGATTTCGCGCAGGACGCGCTCGGCGACGTGGTCTTCGTTCAGCTTCCGGAGGTGGACTCGGACGTCGAGACGGGCGAGTCGTTCGCCGAGGTCGAATCGACCAAGAGCGTCTCGGACATCTTCGGTCCGCTCGACGGTACCGTCGCCGCTGCCAACGAGGCTCTCGACGGTGCTCCCGAGCTGGTCAATTCGTCCCCGTACGAGGACGGCTGGCTGGTCGAGATCACGGTCGGCGACGACGCCGACCTGGACCAGATTCTCGCCGGTCTGCTCGACGCGGAAGGCTACCGGGCGGTTATCAGCGGCTGACCGCCAGCTGACGACCGGGCTTTCCGGAGGCGACTCGTGCCCGCACCGCGGACCGGGTCGATATGATTTCCAGTACGCCAAACGTCCCCGACCCCGGGCGGCGTTCGGACAAAGACGGTAGGTTCACTTAAGAAGGTTCCTGCCTCGCAGACGCACATCTCAACGACGAGATGGTCCGATGCATGTGTAACAGCGAGTGAGCCCAAAGGTGCGGTACCCCCGGACAATTGGAGTTCGCGCAGGTACCTCGGCTGACCTGCGGCATGCCCCACCAGGGGGCGTCGCGAGTCTTGAGTCACGGCGGGGTGCGTTGACGATGAAGGAGATGTGGTGAGCGGTAACGACAACGGCTTTGAAGCGCCCGTGGAGACGACTTCGGTCTTCCGCGAGGACTTCATCAAGGAAGTAGACGCCCCCGCGGCGTCGAACGAGCCGGCCGATACCGGTGTCGAGCGGCTGTCGCCGGGAACGGCGCTGCTGGTCGTGAAGCGGGGACCGAACGCAGGGTCGCGGTTCCTGCTCGACCAGCCGACCACGTCGGCCGGCCGTCACCCCGACAGCGACATCTTCCTCGATGACGTGACGGTGAGCCGCAGGCACGCCGAGTTCCGGAGCAACGGCGACGACTTCCAGGTGGTCGATGTGGGCAGCCTGAACGGCACCTACGTCAACCGCGAGCCGGTCGACACCGCGACCCTCACGAGCGGGGACGAAGTGCAGATCGGCAAGTTCCGTCTGGTGTTCCTGTCCGGCCCGCGCGCCGGTGAGGCAGGTGCCACGCAGTCGTGACCTCGTCTGCTGCGCGCGCGTCCGCCGCGAGCGACCGCACGATGTCGATCGGTGCTGTGCTCGCGGTGCTGCGAGAAGAGTTCCCCGACGTCACGATCTCGAAGATTCGGTTCCTCGAAACCGAGGGTCTGGTGACTCCCGATCGTGCGCCGTCCGGTTATCGCCGATTCAGCGATCAGGACTGCGAGCGGCTGCGGTTCGTGCTCACCGCTCAGCGTGATCGGTATCTGCCGTTGAAGGTGATCCGCGAGCAGCTCGACGAGATCGACGCGGCCGCCGGCGGCGCGGGCCCGCGACTGCTGTCGTCGGCGCGCAGTGCGGTGGCCCCGGCGACTGATTTCAGCTCGCGCGGCGGCCGGGTGGATCGGGAGACGCTCATCGAACGGACCGGCGTCGACTCGGCGTTCATCTCCGAACTCGTGCGCAACGGACTCCTCTCTGCGGGCCCCGGCGGCTTCTTCGACGAGGACGCCGTGCGCCTGGTGGAGGCTGCTGCGGCGCTGGCCAACTTCGGGCTCGAGACGCGCCACCTGCGTGCGTTCAAGGTCAGTGCCGACCGCGAGGCCGGGTTGGTCGCACAGATCGCCGGCCCCATCGCGAAGGGCAAGGGCACCGGTGCGCGCGACCGTGCCGAGGAACTGGTCCGTGAGATGGCGGCACTGTCGGTGACGCTGCATACGCAGTTGGTCAAGGCCGCCGTTCGCGGCGCCCTCGACTGACCGGTAGCCGCGTAACCTGTATTTCAAGAGATCAGGAGGCGAGACCATGGGTGAGATGCGTGTCGTGGGTATCCGAGTGGAGCCTCCACAGAACCAACCGGTCCTGCTGCTGCGCGAGGTGAGCGGCGCCAGGTATCTGCCGATCTGGATCGGCCAGAGCGAGGCCGCCTCCATCGCGCTGCAGCAGCGGGGCGTGGAGCCGCCCCGCCCGCTCACTCACGATCTCGTGGTCAATCTCTGTGAGGCCTTCGGCCGTTCCCTTCAGCAGGTTCGGATCGTCGACATGCAGGAGGGCACCTTCTACGCAGAGATGGTCTTCGACGGCGAGGTGGTCGTCGAGGCCCGTCCGTCGGATGCGATCGCGGTCGCCATGCGTTGCGGTGCGCCGATCATCGCCGCCGACGACGTCCTCGACGACGCCGGGATGCTGATGCCCGACGAGGACGGCGAGCCCTCCGCGGAGGCCGCGGACGGTGCGAGCGAGGACGAGGTGGAGGCGTTTCGCGAGTTCCTCGACCAGGTCTCGCCCGAGGACTTCCTCGGTCCCGAGTCGGGGTCCTGACCCTACGGGCTCGTCGCCGAACCCGATGCGACGTCGGATTCCGGGGCGGCGCGCCGCCCGACACGGTAACGAATCCGTCTCTTCGTCATCACCGTTTGTCTACACCTGAAGTTTAGGTTGAGGTTTACCGCGAGTCGCGTTGATTGCGTGCCGCGGAGTCCATAGTTTTATCCCAGCATCGTCACCGTGAGCGTTGACGAACACTTTGTCAGCGGTCGGGAGTACGCTCGATACGAGAGTTCCGCCGGCCCGAGTCTTGTGTAAGGGAGCTACCGTGGGCGATCATCCGTCAGATCTGCAGTCCGGCGACCACCCGTCCGCCGATGCGGAATCGGTGAGTGCGATGCCGGTACAAGGCGGCCTGGATGACATCGCTCCGGGATTGTTCCCCAACGACACGGTGCCCGACGAGTTGGTCGGTTACCGCGTGCCGAGCGCCTGCCAGATCGCGGGGATCACCTACCGACAGCTCGACTACTGGGCTCGCACCTCGCTCGTGGTGCCGTCGATCCGGGGCGCGGCCGGCTCGGGAAGCCAGCGTCTCTACTCCTTCAAAGACATCCTCGTTCTCAAGATCGTGAAGCGGCTGCTCGACACCGGCATCTCGCTGCAGAACATCCGAGTGGCGGTCGACCACCTTCGTAAGCGCGGCGTCGAGGACCTCGCCCGGATCACCCTGTTCTCGGACGGCACCACGGTCTACGAGTGCACCTCCGCCGAAGAGGTCGTCGACCTCCTCCAGGGCGGACAGGGCGTGTTCGGCATCGCCGTGTCGGGCGCCATGCGCGAACTCACCGGAACCATCGCGGACTTCCCGGGGGAGCGTGCCGACGACGGTGTCAGCGAACCGTCGCCCGAAGACGAGTTGGCGGCCCGTCGCAAGAACCGCACCCGGCGCACCGGATAGGCCACGTCGGCAGTCCCGCGTGACGGTCCACACGCCGGACCGTGATTCGCGCCCGACTCTTGGTACCCTGTCGGTGCGTCGCTACGCTGCGGGAGAGCGTCGTCCGGGACATCCGGGCAACCGCCGAAGGAGCAACACCTCTCCGTCAAACTCTCAGGCACCCGGGACCGTGGCTGCTGACGACGTCTCTGGAAAGTGGCGGGTGCGCGCACCCGCCCGCCCACGGTGAAAGGCATCGGTCCGCCGCTGCCGAATCTCTCAGGCGCTGCGTTCGTGCGGCATGACAGAGGGGGAGGGACCAGTCCGGCGCGGCCGGACCGAGAAGATCAAGGTGCCCTCTTGTCGACCCCCGCTTCTGAGTTCTCCCAGCGTCACCTCGGCCCCGACGCCGACGAACTGGCTGTCATCCTCGACGTCCTCGGCGTCGGATCCCTGGACGAGATCGCCGCGAAGGTGGTTCCCGCGTCGATCGCCGACGGCGCGGACACGAACGGATTCGCTCCGGGACTGGACGCCCTGCCCGCTCCGCTGACGGAGGCGCAGGCGACCGCGGCGATGCGCGAACTCGCGAATCGCAATGTGGTCGCCCGATCGATGATCGGTCTCGGTTACTACGACACACACACGCCCGGAGTCATCAAGCGCAACATCCTGGAGAACCCGGCGTGGTACACCGCCTACACCCCGTACCAGCCGGAGATCAGCCAGGGTCGGCTCGAAGCGCTGCTCAACTTCCAGACCATGGTGTGCGATCTGACCGGCATGGAGGTGGCGAACGCCTCAATGCTGGATGAGGCGACCGCGGCCGCCGAGGCGATGACGCTGCTGCGCCGCGCCGGTAAGTCGAAGTCGAACCGCGTGGTCGTCGACTCCGACCTCTTCCCGCAGACGCGTGCGGTGATCGAGACCCGTGCGACGCCGCTAGGCATCGAGGTGGTCGAAGCCGAGCTCGATGGGTCGGCGCCGGACGCGGGGCTTCCCGAGGGCGAGTTCTTCGGAGTCATCGTGCAGACGCCCGGTGCGAGCGGCCGGATCACCGATCTCGGCCCGGTCATCGAGGCGGCGCATGCGCGAGGTGCGCTGATCGCCGCAGGCGTCGACCTGCTGGCCGCCACTCTCATCACCCCTCCGGGAGAGCTCGGCGCGGATGCGTGCTTCGGCACCACACAGCGCTTCGGTGTCCCGATGGGCTTCGGTGGACCGCACGCCGGCTACCTGGCGGTGCACACCAAACGCACTCGTCAGCTTCCGGGGCGCCTCGTCGGCGTCTCCAAGGACGCGGACGGCAACCTCGCGTACCGCCTGGCACTTCAGACCCGCGAGCAGCACATCCGACGCGAGAAGGCGACCAGCAACATCTGCACGGCGCAGGTGCTGCTCGCCATCATCGCCGCGATGTACGCCTCCTACCACGGCCCGTCCGGGCTCAAGGCGATCGCCGAGCGGGTGCACGGGCACGCCGCAGACCTCGCCGATCGCCTCGCGGGCGGTGGATTCGGTGTGGAGCACGCCTCGTTCTTCGACACCCTCACCGTGCGGGCCGACGGCAGGGCCGCGGAGATCGTCGACGCGGCCAAGTCGCGCCACGGCATCAACCTGCGGTTGATCGACGCCGACCGCGTGGGCGTCGCGTGCGATGAGACCACCACCGCCGCCGACATCGATGCCGTCCTGGACGCCTTCGGCGCCGCGGGTGCCGCGGCGACGCAGTTCAGTGCCCCGATCGCGAACCGCAGCAGCGAATATCTGACGCATCCGGCCTTCCACCTGCACCGGACCGAGACCGCGATGCTGCGCTACCTGCGGATGCTCTCCGACAAGGACATCGCTCTCGACCGCAGCATGATCCCCCTGGGCTCGTGCACGATGAAGCTGAACGCGACCACCGAGATGGAGCCGATCACCTGGCCGGAGATCGGCGGCCTGCACCCGTTCGCCCCGCTCTCCGACAGCGAGGGCATCCGCGAGCTGATCGCTCGGCTGGAGAACTGGCTGGTGGCCGTCACCGGTTACGACCGCGTGAGCCTGCAGCCCAATGCCGGCTCGCAGGGCGAGTACGCGGGTCTGCTCGCGATTCGCCGTTACCATCTCTCGCGCGGCGACGACGCACGCGACGTCTGCCTCATCCCCTCCAGTGCTCACGGAACCAATGCGGCGTCGGCCGTCATGGCCGGGCTGCGCGTGGTGGTGGTGGCCAGCCGTGACACCGGGGACGTCGACATCGACGATCTGCGCGCGAAGATCGAGAAGCACCGCGACGAGTTGGCGGGCATCATGATCACCTACCCGTCCACCCACGGCGTGTTCGAGCACGAGGTCACCGACATCTGCGACGCGGTGCACGAGGCCGGCGGCCAGGTGTACGTGGACGGCGCCAATCTCAACGCGCTCGTCGGCCTGGCCCGGCCGGGCCGGTTCGGGGGCGACGTCTCGCATCTGAATCTGCACAAGACGTTCTGCATTCCGCACGGCGGCGGCGGCCCGGGCGTCGGACCGGTCGCGGTGCGCGAGCATCTGGCGCCGTTCCTGCCGAGCAGCCCGCTGGCCTCCGAACTTCCGCAGACCGGCGTCGCGATCTCGGCGGCGCCGTACGGTTCGGCGTCGATCCTGCCGATCACCTACGCGTACATCGCCATGATGGGTGCCCAGGGACTGCGGACCGCCACGCTGACCGCGATCGCCTCCGCCAACTACATCGCGCGTCGCCTGCGCGACCACTACCCGGTGCTCTACACCGGAGAGGGCGGCTGGGTGGCTCACGAGTGCATCCTGGACCTGCGTGAACTGACCAAGGACAGTGGAGTCTCGGTCGACGACGTCGCCAAGCGACTCGCCGACTACGGCTTCCACGCGCCCACGATGAGCTTCCCCGTCGCCGGAACCCTGATGGTGGAGCCTACTGAGAGCGAGAATCTCGCCGAACTCGACGCCTTCATCGACGCGATGATCGCCATCCGCGGCGAGATCGACAAGGTCGCCGACGGCACCTGGTCGGTCGAGGACAATCCGCTCGCCGGCGCGCCGCACACCGCCGAATGCCTGGTGGGCGAGTGGAATCACGGATACGACCGGCTCACCGCCGTGTACCCGAACGGTCTCCCGTCGTCCGGAGCGCGCGCCAAGGTGTGGCCGGCCGTCCGCCGGATCGACGGAGCCTTCGGCGACCGGAACCTCGTCTGCAGCTGCCCTCCGATCGAGGCCTTCAGCGAGTAGGCTCGCGGGCACCGACAGGAGGCTCGCGATGTCCAAAGTCCGTGTCCACAACCTCAACGTCTCGCTCGACGGTTTCAGTGCGGGCGGAACCGTCACGTACGATGCGCCGATCGGCGAGGCGGCCCGGTTGTTCGACCACTTCGACGGCCGGGTGATCTGGGGTGTGGACGCGATCGCCGAGCCGGTTCGCGCCGATCACGTGTTCACCAGTGCGTGGAGTCAGGGGATCGGCGTCGAGATAATGGGACGCCGCAAGTTCGGTCCGCAGACCGGACCGTGGGCCGACGACGGCTGGCGCGGGTGGTGGGGCGACGAGCCTCCGTTCCGCACACCCGTGGTGGTGTTGACGCATCACGAGCGCCCGCCGATCGAGTTCGCGAACGGCACCGTCTTCCACTTCGTGGACGCCCCGGCGCCGCAGGCGCTCGAGTACGCGCGCGGACTCGCCGGCGGCGATGTCCGCCTCGGTGGCGGACCCACGTCCGTCCGCGAGTTCCTGCACGCCGACCTGGTCGATTTCATGCATCTGGTCGTCGTCCCGGTGGTGATCGGTTCGGGCGTCTCGATCTGGGACAGCTGTGCCGAACTCCAGGACCGCTTCGACGTCGAGTCGGTGACCACCGGCAGCGGCCTCATACACCAGTTCTGGAATCGGAAGCGGTAGGCCCTTCGCGCCGGTCCCGCTGTTACGGCGCCGCCGCCGGGTAGACCACCTTGCTGATCGCGACCGCGGCCGCGGGCTCGGGGAGCGGCATCGGGTCGGCGATCGGGCCGAAGGTCACGGTCGGCGTCGGTGCAGGCAGCGGCCCGGCACCGCGGAAACCCGCCTTGGTCAGGATCTGCATCTGGGCCGGTTTGCGCGCGAAGGTGAAGAACTGAGAGACGGCGTCGCTGACGTGCGCCGGAACCAACTGGCCCGACAGTTTCACCACCGGATAGTCGGCCGACGGAGTCGGGCCCTTCGGCGCGACCACCGCGACCCGGGCGGTCTTGTCGTCCTTGGTGAGCATGTAGAGGTGCTGCTCGGTCACCGACACGGCGCGGACCGGCGCATCGGAGGGATCGCCGGTCCCGGCGATCGAGTCGACGGCGGCGTCGATGGAGCCGTCCCCGACTTTCGGCGGAGCCGACATGAGCTGATCGAGCGCAGCGACCACCTCGGGTGACTGCGCCTGTCGGAGAGTGAGCGGCTTCTGGGTCGGGACGGTCGCGGCCGCGACTGCTTGGGCTCCCAGTGCGGTCGCGGCCGACTGCGGGCCGGTGGGCATCGCGATGCGCATCGAGCCCCACGACGATCTGCCGTACGCGGAGAGGGAATTGGCGCGGGTCTGCGCGGGCAGGTCGGACCACCCGATGCGGCCGTCGGCGGCCTTCGCGATCTCGGGCTCCATCGCCAGCCGGACCGGCGACGACACGAGCGATTCCGGGTTGCCCTGGAGCACGTCGGGCTTCGCGGTCTGCAGGGCCGCGGACCAGATGGACGACTCGGGCACCCAGGCGGCGGGGAAATCACCGTAGGTCTGCGCGTCCCACTTCTGGGCGGTCAGACCCTCGAGAGTCGCGCGGGCGTCGGCGGGTCGCACGTCCACGGTGATGCAGTGGTCGCGGACCACCGGCTCGGTGTTGTTGTAGTCCTGCGCGATTCTCTGCAGACCCGGTGCGATCGCGGGATCGGCCAGAACGGAGATCTTCGCCGGTCCCTCGAGGCACTCACCGGCCGCCACCGGCTGTTCGTCGTCGATTCGATCGCCGAGTTGACGCCACGCCGTGACGATGCCCGCGATCAGAATGATCGCGAGGACGAATGCCAGCAGCGGTCGGCTGATGTAAGTCCTACTGCGTCCACCCGAATTGTGCTTCGCCACTGATCGTCCTTCCTCCGGCGATTCGTGTCATGCCAGGCCGATGCGCGTCCAGCGGGCCGATGCACCGAGCCCGGACCGAGAATCCGGTCCGGGCTCGGTGGTCTGCACCTTCCGTGTATATCAGGCGTTGGCTGCCTTGTACTCGCGGCGCGCGGCGTGCAGCAGCGGTTCGGTGTACCCGCTCGGCTGCGTCGCGCCCTTGAGGATCAGGTCCTTGGCGGCCTGGAAGGCGATGTTGCCGTCGAAGTTCGGCGCCATCGGACGGTAGGCGGGATCGCCGGCGTTCTGCCGGTCGACCACCGGTGCCATCCGCTCGAGCGCGGCGACGACCTCGTCCTCGGTGACGATGCCGTGACGGAGCCAGTTGGCGAGCAGCTGGCTGGAGATGCGCAGCGTCGCGCGGTCCTCCATCAGCGCGACGTCGTGGATGTCCGGCACCTTCGAGCAGCCGACGCCCTGATCGATCCACCGGACCACGTAGCCGAGGATCGACTGCGCGTTGTTGTCGAGTTCCTCGCGCTTCTCCTCCTCGCTCCAGTCGGTGCTCTTCGCCAGCGGGATGGTCAGGATGTCGTCCACAGACGCCGGTTCGCGCTTGGCGATGTCGTCCTGACGCTCGAAGACGTCGACCTCGTGGTAGTGCAGCGCGTGCAGGGTGGCGGCGGTCGGCGACGGCACCCACGCGGTGTTGGCACCGGCGTTGGGGTGACCGATCTTCTGCTCCAGCATGTCGGCCATCAGATCCGGCATCGCCCACATGCCCTTGCCGATCTGCGCCTTGTGCTGCAGACCCGCGTGCAGACCGGTGTCGACGTTCGAGTCCTCGTACGCGTTGAACCAGGTCTGGCCCTTGATCTCGGCCTTGCGGACGAACGGGCCGGCCTCCATCGAGGTGTGGATCTCGTCGCCGGTGCGGTCGAGGAAACCGGTGTTGATGAACACCACGCGCTCGGAGGCCGCCTTGATCGACGCCTTGAGGTTCACCGACGTGCGGCGTTCCTCGTCCATGATGCCGACCTTGAGGGTGTTGCGCGGCAGGCCGAGGACGTCCTCGACGCGGCCGAACAGTTCACTGGTGAAGGCGACCTCGTCGGGACCGTGCATCTTCGGCTTCACGATGTAGATCGAGCCGGTGCGGGAGTTCTGCAGACCTTCGGCGCTCATACCGTGGATGCCGATCGCCGAGGTGATCAGCGCATCCATGATGCCCTCGGGGACCTCGTTGCCGTCGGCGTCGAGGATGGCGGGGTTGGTCATCAGATGGCCCACGTTGCGGACGAAGAGCAGCGAACGACCGTGCAGTTCCACCTCGCCGGTGCCGTCGGGCGCGGTGTAGACCCGGTTCGGGTTCAGCGTGCGGGTGAAGGTCTTACCGCCCTTGTTGACTTCTTCGGCCAGGTCGCCCTTGTTGAGGCCGAGCCAGTTGTGGTAGCCGAGCACCTTGTCGTCGGCGTCGACCGCGGCGACCGAGTCCTCGAAGTCCATGATCGTCGTGACGGCGGATTCGACGGCGACGTCCTTGACGCCGGCGGCGTCGGTGGCGCCGATCGGCGACTCCGGATCGATCTGGATCTCGACGTGCAGACCGTGGTGGCGCAGGAGGATGCCCGACGGCGCTGCGGCGTCGCCGGTGTAGCCGGCGAACGCGTTCGGGTCGGCGAAGGTGGTGGTGGCGTCGCCGATCGCGGCGACGACCTTGCCGTCGACGACGGTGTACGAGGTCACGTCGGCGTGGCTGCCCTGCTCCAGCGGCACGGCCTTGTCGAGGAAGGCCTTGGCGAACGCGATGACCTTGTCACCGCGGACCTTGTTGTAGGACGAACCCTTCTCGGCACCGCCGGTCTCCGGGATCGCGTCGGTGCCGTAGAGAGCGTCGTACAGCGAGCCCCAGCGCGCGTTGGACGCGTTGAGGGCGAAACGGGCGTTGAGAATCGGCACCACCAGCTGCGGTCCGGGGATGTTCGCGATCTCCTCGTCGACGTTCTCCGTGGTGATCTGGAAGTCCTCGGGCACCGGGACGAGGTAGCCGATCTCGGTCAGGAAGGCCTTGTACTCGTCGAAGTCGAAGTCCTGGTGGTCGCGGTGCCAGGCGTCGATCTTGGCCTGCAGGTCGTCGCGGACGGCGAGCAGCTCGCGGTTGCGGGGAGCGAGGTCGTTGATCACGGCCGCAGCGCCCGCCCAGAACTTCTCGGCGTCTACACCCGTGCCGGGAAGCGCTTCGTTGTTGACGAAGTCGTAGAGGACTTCGGCGACCTGCAATCCGTTGACGGTGACGCGTTCGGTCATGGCAACCTTTCCTTTGCGAGTGCGTACTGCGGGAACGTCGGCTGCGTGCCGGATGACTCCGGAAGCGGCCCGCCCACAATCATTCATGTTACAAGGGGTTACCAGCGAGTATTTATCCGAGGCCGACCGATTCGAGAAGGCTGTCGCAGGTTGTGATGAGGGCCTCACGGAGTTCCTGCCCGCGCCGCGCGATAGCCGCCTGCTCGCGGACGTACCGGGCCCGCCCCTCGGGCGTCTCGATGGCCACCGGTGCGTAGCCGTACGAGGTGAGGTCGTACGGACTGGCTCGCATGTCGAGTTCCCGCGCGTCCAGGGCCAGCTCGAAGCAGTCGGCCAGCAGGTCCGCCGGGAGCAGTGGCGTGAGGCGCAGACAGTAGCGGTACAGGTCCATCGTCGCGTGCAGGCAGCCCGGCTGCTCGTTGTCGACGGCTCCGGCTCGACTCAGGGCGGTGGCGTTGCGCCCGACCGCGTCCGCGGTGAAGAACCGGAAGGCGTCGAAGTGCGTGCACGCGAGTGTGCTCTCCTCGACCACGGCGTCGGTGCCGCGCGCGCCGAGCCGGAGCGGCAGTTCGTGACGGGTCTCGTCGGCGCGATACACCATCGCCCACTCGTGCAGGCCGAGACAACCGAGGCGCGGTGCGCGGTTCGCCGTCGCCCGCGTGATGCGGACGGTGTCGGTGAGCAGCCGGACCCGGGACTCGAGATGTTCGCGCGTCACCTCTGCGGTGCCGTCGACATCGACGCGGTAGCCACGCAGACCGGAGTAGCGGTGGGCCTGGGCCAGCCGCACACCGTAGCCGGGATGCCAGCGCAGCACCTGACCGGGGCGGGCCGAGTAGTAGGTGAACAGGAAGTCGATGACCGGGTGCTTGCGTCCTTCGTTCCGCATCCGCAGATACGGACCGATGAGGGTCTCGACGCGCTCCCGGTGGGCGTCGGCCCGGGACTGCCACTCCGGGCGCGACAGCGTCTCCTGCCGCTGCATCAGATGCGGTGCGTGGAGTCGCGGAGGTCGCCGACGAAGGCCTCCGCGAGGTCGGCGAGTGCGATAACCCCGATGATCGTGCCCGCCGTGTCGACGACCGCCCCGAGGTGGGCGCTGGTGCGGCGGAGCACGACGGTGGCTTCGTCCAGCGGTGTCGCCGAACCGATCTTCGGCAGCGGCCGAATCTGGTCCACACCGATGATCGACTCCGGGCCGACGGCCGGATCGAGGATGTCGTCGAGCACGTCCTTGATGTGCAGGTAGCCGATGAACGAGCCGTCCAACCCGCGGACGGGGAAGCGGGAGTAACCCGTCTCGCGCACCGCACGCTCGACTGAACCGAGTGTGGGACCGAGTCCGCCCGTCGATGCGTCGAGCTGAACGCGCACGCTGCGCACCGTGCTCAGCGGGATCATCAGTTCGGCCACCGTCCGTTCGACGGTCGTCAGTGCGCGGGTGAGCCGCTCGTGCTCGTCGGCGTCGAGCAGACCGAGCTCCCGGGACTCGCCGATCATGTCGGCCAGCTCGGCCTCGTTGACCGTGGTCGCCAACTCGTCCTTGGGCTCGACGCGCATCGCCCTGAGCGAGATGTTCGCCAACGCGTTGTAGAACCAGATCAGCGGCCGTGCGACGCGCATGAAGACCAGGTGCACCGGAACCACCAGCATCGCCACGGTCTCGGGGCCGGCGAGCGCGATGTTCTTCGGCACCATCTCACCCAGCAGGATGTGCAGGATCACCACGATCGCCAGACCGATCGCGAAGGCGATCGGGTGCAGCAGCTGACTCGGCACGCGCATCAGATCCAGCGGTGCGCTGATCAGATGGGCGATGGCCGGTTCGGCGACCCGACCGAGCAGGATCGAACAGATCGTGATTCCGAGCTGCGAGCCCGCGAGCATCAGCGACAGATGCTCGGAGGCCTCGATCACCGTGCGGGCACGCTTCTTTCCCGATTCCTCGAGGGCGACGAGCCGGTCCCGCCGCGCCGCGATGAGCGAGAACTCGCCGGCGACGAAGAAGGCGTTGGCGGCCAGGAGCACCACCGTCAGCAGGATTCCCCACCAGTCACCCACGGGACGCCTCCGTCCCGCCGGGCTCGGCACTGCCGTCGATGATCGTCATCCACACCTTGTCGACGCGGCGCTGATCCATCTGCACCACGGTCGCGCGCCATCGGGGTTCGGGTTCGTCGAGGAAGTTCTCGCCGGCCGACTCGCGCTGCGGAAGGTCGACGATGTCGCCGGTGCGCGGAATGCGGCCGAGGCAGAACATCACCAGTCCGCCGAGCGTCTCGTACGACCCCTCGGGTGCGCGGTAGCCGGTGCCGCTCTGCAGTTCGTCGAGCCGCAGCAGCCCGGAGCAGCGGAAGCCGTTGCCGACCGGAGTCACGTCCGACTCCTCGACGTCGTGCTCGTCGGTGACGTCGCCGAGGATCTCCTCGACGATGTCCTCCGACGTCACCAGGCCCGCGGTGCCGCCGTACTCGTCGATGACCACGCAGACCTCGAGGCCGTTCGACGAGATGCGATCCATCAGCGAGTCGCCGTCGAGGCTGTCCGGGACCCGGGTGATCGGGCGTGCCAGCGACCGCAGCGACGTGGTCGCGAGGCTCTGCGGCGGCAGGGTGAAGGCCTGCTTGATGTGGACGACGCCGACGAGGTTGTCGAGGTCGCCGCCTTCGGCGATCAGGAACCGGGAGTGGCCGGTCCGGGAAGCGGCGGCGATCAGATCGCGCACCGAGTCGTTGGGTTCGAGCGATTCGATCCGCACGCGGGGAGTCATCAGGTCCGCGGCCGTGAGATCGCCGAAACGCAGCGACCGGTCGACGAGAGTCGCGGTGTCGGGGTCGAGGGCCCCGCGCAGCGCGGAGTTGCGCACCAGCGCGGCGAGTTCGGCAGCCGACCGCGCCGACCCGAGTTCTTCGGTGGGCTCGATGCCCAGGCGCCGCACCAGTGCGTTCGCCGAGCCGTTGAGGCCGTTGATCGCCGGCCGGAAGAACGAGGAGAACATCGCGAGGGGAGTGGCGGTGGCGCGCGCGACCGCCAGCGGCTTGGTGATCGCGAGGTTCTTCGGTATCAGCTCACCGAGGACCATCGAGAGCGAGGTGGCGATGATCAGGGCCAGCGCCAGGGAGATGCCGTCGGCGACTCCGTCCGGAATCCTCATCGCCTCCAGCACGGGCGCGAACAGGGTCGCCAGCACCGGTTCGGCGATGTAACCGGTGATCAGCGTTGTGATCGTGATGCCCAGCTGGGCGCCCGACAACTGGAAGGAGAGGGATCGGTGCGCTCGGTCGACGGCTCGCGCACGGCGATCGCCGCGACGCGCGACGTCGCCCGCGATGGTGGACCGTTCGAGCGCGGTCAGCGAGAACTCTCCGGCGACGAACAGCGCCGTGCCCAGCGTCAGCGCGATGAATCCGGCCAGACTCGCGATGATGACGAATACGTTCACCGGCGCGGGTCACCAACCACCCGGGAGCGGGCGTCCCTCGGCGAAACCGGCGGCGGACTGGACGCCCAGTACCACCTTGTCGTGCAATTCCTGCAGAGTCGAGGCACCGGCGTAGGTCGCGGTGCTGCGGACTCCTGAACAGATGTGGTCGATCAAGTCCTCTACTCCGGGGCGGTCGGGGTCGATACGGATGCGCGAGGAGGAGATGCCCTCCTCGAACAGCGCTTTCCGGGCACGATCGTATGCGGCGTCGGCGGACGAACGCGCGGCGACGGCGCGTTTCGACGCCATGCCGAAGCTCACCTTGTATTCGCCTGCGGAGTCGGCGTGCAGGTCGCCCGGCGACTCGTACGTTCCGGCGAACCAGGAACCGACCATCGCATTCGATGCGCCGGCCGCCACCGCCAGCGCCACGTCCCGCGGGTGCCGGATGCCGCCGTCCGCCCACACCGCCGCACCGTGCTCGCGTGCGACGGCGGCGCATTCGGCGACCGCCGAGAACTGTGGCCGGCCGACGCCGGTCATCATCCGCGTGGTGCACATCGCGCCCGGGCCGACACCGACCTTGACGATGTCGGCGCCCGCCTCGATCAGATCGAGCGTGCCCTGTGCGGACACCACATTCCCCGCGGCCAGCCGGACGCCGAGATCGGCGCCCGCGATTGCGGCGAGCGCACTGATCATCTTCTCCTGATGTCCGTGAGCGGTATCGACGACGAGCAGGTCGGCCCCGGCCTCGACCAGTGCGCGGGCCTTGCCGACCACGTCCCCGTTGATGCCGACCGCGGCACCGATCCGGAGCCTGCCCGAGGCGTCCACGTTGGGGCGGTAGATACCGGACCGGAGCGCGCCGAGGCGGGTCAGCACGCCGGCGAGCTCGCCGGCTCCGTCGGTGAGTACGGCCAGGTCGGCGTTCGCCTCGACCAGCGCGTCGAAGACAAGCCGGGGGTCGGTCTCGGCGGGCAGGGTCACCGGCACGGGCTCGGCGACCGAGGCGACATCGGTGAAGAGGTCGATCTCGTGTCCGGGCGCCGCGCGTGGGATCAGTCCGATCGGCCGACGTCCGTCGAGGACCACCGCGTAGCCGTGCGAACGCTTCGGGATCAGTGCCTGCGCATGCGCCATCACGTCGGTCGCGCAGAGGGTGACCGGCGTCTCGGCCACCAGGTGCGCATTCTTGACGTAGGCGATGGTCCGGGCCGCGACACCGAGCGGCACGTCCTGCGGAAGCACCACCAGGCCGCCGCGTCGCGCCACGGTCTCGGCCATCCGCTTTCCGGCGATCGCCGTCATATTGGCGACCACCAGCGGGATGGTGGTGCCGGTGCCGTCGGAGGTCGACATGTCGACGTCGAACCGCGAGGCCACCGACGACCGGTTCGGAACGATGAAGACGTCGTCGTAAGTCAGGTCGTAGTGCGGTGCGTGGCCGTCCAGGAAGCGCACGGGGAACCTTTCATGTCACAGCGTCTCGGCGGTCGTCAGTGGTGGGCGATGAGGCGGCTGAGCTCGGTGAGCCAGGGGATGGCCACCGCGAGGGTCGGAACGACCAGGATGGCCGCGGCGAGCAGGTAGGCCGTCGCCGAGATGCGGCGTGCGGAGTGCATGTATGAGAGCCGCCGGACGCGGACGAGGGTGGTCGGGCCGCCGACCGCCATGGCGCCGCGAGGTGCGGTCGCGTCCGCGCAGGCCACCAGTGCGCGGCCGAGAGTGGTGGGAGTGGTGGCACGCGCGGCCTGATCGTCGGCCAGGGCCTCGGCCAGCAGTTCCACCGACCCGAGCGCGGACTTGGACCGGACGAATCGGGGGAAGGCCTCGTGCAGCGCGATGAATGCCTCAAGCACCAGATCGTGCCGGGCCCGCAGGTGTGCGCGTTCGTGTTCGATGACGGCGGTCAGCTCGCGCTCGTCGAGTCGAGCCAGCACCCCTTCGCTGAGGACTACTCGCCTGCGCAGTCCGGGCAGGCAGTAGGCGAGCGGCGCGGGGACGTCGAGGATCCGGATGTCGCGCCCGGCCGCGAGCCTGCGGTCGGCGTTGTCGACCAGGTCGATGAGCGTGCGGTGCGCATTGCGTCGCGCCCGCGTGCGGATGCCGACGCGGATCACGGTGTACATCAGGCGCGCGCCGATGAGGAAGGTCAGCGCGAAGACCGCGACGTAGACCGTCCAGAGAAACCAGCCGAGCCGGTGGATCTCTTCGATGGGATTGCTGGTCGGCGCACCGTTGGGCCCGGGCGAGAGCAGGTTGGCGGCGATCGCGAGCCCGGTGCTGAATGCCGACAGCACGGCTGCGAGGGCGATCGACTGCCACAGGGCCATCGCCGCACGCGGAGCGTAGAGCGGCCAGGTGGCGCGGGAGAGGGAAGCGGGGATCGGTCCGACCAAGGCGATCGTGAGGATGCCGAACAGCAGCGCCGTCATGGCCCTCCCCAGGTCGTCGGAGTCGGTGATCTCATGTCAGGGTAGTCAACTGTGGCTGCCGCGCGTGGTTTCCAGCTCATCGAGAGCTTCGCGCAGTGCCGCGGCTTCGTCCGCGCCGACTCGTCCGACGAACGAGACGAGGGCCGCGTGACGCGAGTCCGGGGCGTCGGCGGAACTGAGTGCGTCGACCATCAGCTTGGCCACGAGGTCCTCGCGCGGCGAGGTGGCCGTGTACTGGTGTGCGCGGTCGTCACGGATCTGGGTAACCAGACCCTTCTTGGTGAGACGCTGCAGCACGGTCATGACGGTCGTGTACGCGAGAGTGCGGCTCTTGGCCAGTTCGGCATGCACCTGACGCACGGTCTGTGGCGTCGCGGACGCCCACAGGGTGTCCATGACGGCACGCTCGAGATCGCCCAATCCATTCATCTTCTTCATCTTACGTCGACTCCCTGATTTCTCCGCTTCGTGCCGGTCATGGTTCGTGTCGGTCGAGGCCGCCATCGCTCACGATTGTGTAACGCGTGAGGCGGGGAAGGAGTTCCCGTCGGCTCTGCGGCGGACCGTGTTGACACGAAACTAAGGTTAGCCTACATTCATCACCAAGGATCGCGTGAGAGTCCTGAGGGCTGCAGAGACCCCCGATCCGCGACGGTGACCCCCGTGTTCGATGAGGAGCGCGGGGGTCACTGGCGTCTGGCCTGCCGGCAGTGGCAGGGTTCACGTATGGAAGAGACGTCAATTGCGATCGACCCGACCGAGGCCCGAGGCCTCGACCGACTCCTCGGCTTCACCGTGACCCACGCAGACGGCGAGGGACTGCGCGGCACGCTGGAACTCTCCGAGATCCACCATCAGCCCTTCGGCATCACTCACGGCGGTGTGTACTGCGCACTGGCCGAGAGCGCCGCGAGCATCAGCGCCTTCTGCTGGCTGCAGGAGAGCGGACTCGGCGGGACCGCCGTCGGTGCGAACAACTCGACCGATTTCCTCCGCTCGGTGTCGAGCGGGACGCTGTCGGTGTCGACCAGCCCGATTCACCGGGGCCGCCGCCAGCAGCTCTGGCAGGTCGACATCACCGATCAGACGGGCAGGCTCGTCGCGCAGTCGCGGGTCCGCCTGCAGAACATCGAGACACCCGCGGGCTGAGAATGCCGATCGGGCCCTCTCGCCGCGGCGAGAGGGCCCGGGTCACGGGAACGATCGGTCAGCCGGCAGTGTCGGTCCGTTCGGGGCCGTCGCCGTCGGCGCGGGCGGCCTCGGCCAGCCGGAGCCGTTCGAGATAGGACAGTTCGGTGAGGGCGGTCCGCGCGTACACCTGCTGCTCGGTGACCGCCAGCTGAGTGCGCCCGCGGGTGTTGAAGGCGAAGAACCAGTTGATGATGGTGTTCAACCGGTTGCGGAAGCCCACCAGGTACACCAAGTGGAGTGCGAGCCAGCCGAGCCAGGCGATGTAACCCTCGCTCTCGAACTTCCACTTGGTTCCGGGGATCGGCACCTGCATCACGGCGCTGAAGCGTGAGACGGTGGCCATCGAGCCCTTGTCGAAGTAGCTGAAGGGCTTGCGCTGGTCGGGCGTCTGCCCCTTGCGGATCTCCGCGAGAATCGCGTCGGCGGCGTACCGGCCGCCCTGGATCGCGCCCTGCGCGACTCCGGGGACGCCGTCGACCGCCATCATGTCGCCCACGACGAAGACGTTGGGATGACCGGGGATCGTGAGGTCCGGTCCCACCTTCACCCGGCCCGCGCGGTCGAGTTCGGTGTCGGACTGATCGGCCAGCACCTTGCCGAGCGAACTGGCCTGCACACCGGCCGACCACACCTTGCACTGGCTCTCGATGCGCCGGGTGGTGCCGTCCTTCTCCTTGACGGTGAGACCGTCGTAATCGAGATCGGTCACCATCGCACCGAGTTGCACGTCCACGCCGAGGCGTTCGAGCCTGCGTCGCGCCTTCTCGCCGAGTTTGGGGCCGAAGGGCGGAAGAACGGCGGGCGAGGCGTCGAGAAGGATGACGTTCGCGTCGGTCGGATCGATGTTGCGGAACGCGCCGCGGAGCGTCTTGTCGCTCATCTCGGCGATCTGACCCGCCAGTTCCACACCGGTCGGGCCCGCACCGATCACGACGAAGGTCAGCAGCTTCTTCTGCTCGGCCGGATCGTTGGAGAGCTCGGCCTGCTCGAAGGCGCCGAGGATGCGGCCGCGCAGTTCCAGTGCGTGGTCGATGGTCTTCATGCCGGGTGCGTACTCGGCGAAATGATCGTTGCCGAAGTACGACTGGTCGGCCCCGGCGGCGATGATCAGGTCGTCGTAGGCGGTCTCGGTGACGCGCTCGAGCAACTGCGAGCGGACCACCTGGTTCTCGAGATCGATGTCGAACACCTCGCCCAGGAGGACCCGGGTGTTCTTCTGCTTCCGCAGCACCACCCGGGTGGCCGGGGCGATCTCGCCCTCGGCGATGATGCCGGTCGCGACCTGGTACAGCATCGGCTGAAACAGGTGATGGGTGGTCTTCGCGATCAGGGTCACGTCCACGTCGGCCTTCTTGAGGCGCTGTGCCGCGAACAGACCGCCGAAACCGGAGCCGATGATCACCACCTGTCGGCGGCGCCGCAGGCTGGTGGCTGGGCTGCTGGTCATTGAATGTCTCCTGGGTGGTGGGTTCACATGACGAGGTGAAGCGGATGCTCGGTGATGCCGGGCCCCTGACCGATCACGGTAGTCCGCGACGATCAGGCGGTCATCTCGACGGTGCCGGGGCCGCGCGCACGGTGCCGGGGTCCGGACGGTGCGACGGCTGCGGGCCGGCGGGTCCGGAGCCAATCGGCTCGGCAGATCTCGTACTCCACATCGTGACCGGTGAATCCGTCGTCGAACTGCTCGCGACGCAGGTGTTCGGCCGCCAGACGCATGCCGAGTTTCTGCATCACCCGCTGCGATCGCATGTTGTCCGGGTGAGTGCTGGCGAAGATCCGCTCGGTCCCGGTCTCGGTGAAGGCGACCGAGATCAGTGCGGACGCCGCCTCGGTCGCCAGTCCTCGGTGCCACGATTCGCGCCGCAGCCGGTAGCTGAGCTCCAGCTCCGGCACCGCCGAATGCCGGGGTGCCCGCAGCCAGACCCAACCGGTGAACAGCCGGGTTCGGCGGTCGAACGCGACCCAGAGGCCGGTTCCGCATTCGCGGAACTGCGCCTGGGATCGGGGGATGACCCAATCGGTGATCATCGCCGGCGCAGTGGCTTCGCCTCCGGTGACGAACTCCATCACCACCGGGTCGGCGTCCAGGCCGTGCAGCAGCGGTGCGTCGTGAGGTGCCACGGGGCGCAGCCGAAGTCGTCGAGTCCCGATGTCCACGTGGGGAGTGTATCGGCGACGACCGACATCGCGGCGCGACTTCGGGTCCGTCGGCGAGGCGCACCGACCGACCCGTCCCGGCGGGCCGGACTGTCGGAGGTGGGCGATAGGGTGCACGCATGCCCGACACACCGTTCGTCGTCGAGATTCAATTGCGCTGGGGTGACATGGACCCGCTCAGCCACATCAACAACGTGCAGTTCGCGCGGATCCTCGAGGAGGCTCGGGTCCGGGCCATGCACCTGTGGTTCCAGAAGGACGATCGGCGGTTCGGCTTCCTGATCGCGCGGCAGGAGATCGAGTTCGTCACTCCGCTCCTCTATCACCACGAATCGGCCAAGGTCGAGATCTGGATCTCACGGATCGGCGAGAAGTCGTTCGACTACGGCTACCGCGTCCGCGCCTGGGACGGCGAACTCGCTGCGCTCGCCGAGACCACCTGTGCCGTGGTGGATCTCGCGACCGGCCGACCCGCGCCGCTCCCGGAGGCGGTGCGTGCGGGGCTCGCCGAACACACCGGCGGGGAAGTGGAGTTCCGGCGGCGCCGCTGACACCGTCCCAGACGGCCGAGCAGTCCGGTAGCGCCAGTTGAGCAGAGGGGAGAGTCGCCAGTGCTGACCGTGCACCGCGCCGAGCAGGCGGGATGCCTCGTGGAGGCGCTCGCCGACACCCTGTCCCAGCCGCTGGCCGATCCCATGCGGACCGAGATCGTCGCGGTCCCCGAGCGCGGAGTGGAACGCTGGCTCCGGCAGCAGCTGTCGCTGCGGCTCGGCACCTCGTGCGGCGGCGACGGCATCGCCGCGAACATCGCCTTCGACTCGCCGTCGTTCCTGCTGCGTCAGGTGCTCGACGGCGTGTCGGACGATCCCGAGGCCGCCGAGAGCTGGTTCGCCGATCGTCTGCGATGGCCGGTGCTGCGGGTGGTGGACGGCCACATCGACGATCCCGTGCTCCGCGTTCTCGCCACACATCTCGGGACCGGAGACGCCCGCGCCGATCGCGGACGTCGGCTCTCGACCGCGTCGACCATCGCCGCACTGTTCACCTCGTACGGATGGCAGCGGCCGACGATGATCGCCGAGTGGGCCTCCGGCTCCGACACGGACGGTGCGGGAGGAGAACTCGCCGAGCATCTGCGGTGGCAGCCGTGGCTGTGGCGGCTGGTCCGCGAGGAGGTGGGGCATCCGCATCTGGCGGAGCAACTGCCGGTCGTGGTGGACCGTCTGCGCGCCGACGCGGACGCCGTCGACCTTCCCGAACGGCTCTCGTTGTTCGGGGCCACGCGGATCCCGCAGACGCTGCGAAGCGTGCTCGCGGCGCTGTCGGAGCGGCGCGAGGTGGGCTTGTATCTTCCGCATCCCTCGCCCGAACTGTGGTCGGCGGTCCAGACCGCGGGGCCGCAGCGGAGTGGACGGCTGCGCGCCGAACGCCGACCGGTGCGCGTGCGGCACCCATTGCTGGCGAGCCTGTCCCGGGACGTGCAGGAGCTCCAGGAGGTGCTGGCGCCCGCGGTCGGCGCCACCCGCCACCATTCCGCGGAACACCGTCGTCCCGCGACACTGCTGGGTGCGCTTCAGGACGGCATCAGGCGCGACGATCCCGGGCGCCCGGCCGAGGGCGAGGGACTCGACCCCGGTGCCGACGGCAGCGTCGAGGTGCACGCCTGCCACGGTCCGCAGCGCCAGGTGGAGGTGCTTCGCGACCGGCTTCTGCACCTGTTCGACGCCGACCCGACTCTGGAACCGCGCGATGTGCTCATCATGTGTCCCGACGTGGAGGCGTACGCACCGCTGATCGGCGGGGTCTTCGGGCAGTCGAGCCGCGTCGGCGACCATCCGGCCTTCTCGCTGCGCGTGCGGCTCGCCGATCGGGGCATCCGTGCGCAGAACGCGGTGCTCGACGTGCTCGCCCGCGTCCTCGACCTCGCGGCGGGCCGGGTCCGGGCCGGCGATCTGCTCGATCTGGCCGCGACGGAGCCGGTGCGCCGCCGGTTCGGCTTCACCGACGACGATGTCGACACGATCACCGGCTGGGTCCAGCGCTCAGGTATCCGGTGGGGCGTCGACGAGACCCAGCGGCGCCGATTCGGGCTCGGCGGTTTCCCCCAGGGCACCGTGCGGACCGGGCTCGACCGCATCCTGCTGGGCGTGGTCGCCGAGGAAGCGGAGAACGAGTGGCTCGCCACCGCTCTGCCACTGTCGGGAATCGATTCGACGGACACCGATCTCGCCGGAAGATTCGCCGAGTTCGCCGAGCGCCTGACCACACTGCTTGAGACCGTGTCCGAACCCCATGCCTCCGGTCAATGGCTGCGAACGATGATCCACGCCGCCGATCTGCTGACCCACACCGACTCGGAGACCGAGTGGCAGCGGGCGCAAGCCGTCGGCATGCTCACCGATGCGCTCTCGGTTCCCGAGGGAACCCCGGAGTCCGAACTCGAGCTCGCCGACATGCGCGATCTGATGGCGCAGCTGCTCATCGCGCGTCCGACGCGATCGAACTTCTGCACCGGCGAGCTGACCGTGTGCTCGATGGTGCCGATGCGCTCGGTGCCGCATCGGGTGATCGTGGTGCTCGGCATGGACAGCGGTCAATACCCGCGGGCCGGGGCCGTCGACGGCGACGACATCCTCCAGGTGGCGCCGATGGTGGGGGAACGGAATGTGCGCGACGAAGACCGCCAGGTGTTCCTCGACGCGATCTGTGCGGCGACCGAGCACCTGCTGGTGTTCTACACCGGCGCCGATGCGCTGACCGGTGCCCGGACGCCGCCGGCGGTGGTGGTCTCCGAGCTGCTCGACGCCGTGCGCGGGGTGCTCGGGCTCGGCGTCGGCGATCCGGTTCCGGTGCTGTACCGGCACACCCTGCACGCGTTCGACGAACGGAACTTCGTCGACGACGGTTCCGGGCCCTTCAGCTACGACGCGGCCCTGCTTCCGGGCGCCCGTGCTCTGAGCGCACTCACCCGATGCCGCGAGCGGGGACCCGCGCTGCCGGTGATCGCCGATGAGAGACTCCCGCGGGCGCCGGGCGATGCCGACGTCGACCTCGACGAGCTCATCAGCTTTCTGGCCGCACCGGTGGAAGGTCATGCACGGCAGCGTCTCGGCGTGGGGCTGCCCGAACAGGCCGACGAACATCGGGACGAACTCGCCGTGGAGTTGGACGGTCTCGAACGGTGGGGCGTGGGCAACCGCTACCTCGACGCGCTGCTCAGCGGTGCGGATCCGCACGCCGCGCAGGGAGCCGAACTGCGGCGCGGCAGTCTGCCGCCCTTCGCGTTCGGAACCAGAGAGTTCGGTCCCATCTGCGACAAGGCGCAGGCGGTGGCGACTGCCGCACACGGCTATCGTGACGATTCCGCCGACGCCGTCGACGTCCGCGTGGTGCTGCCCGACGGCCGCCGGGTGTACGGGACGGTCGGAGACGTCTTCGCCGGCAGGCTGGTGCCCGTCAGCTATTCGCGGCTCGGGCCCAAGCATCGCCTCGCGGCCTGGATCCGGTTGCTGGCGATCCGGGCCGGTTCCGACCGCGACGTCGCCGAAGCCGTCGTCGTCGGCAGTGCCTCCGGTCGGTACCCGTCGGCCAAGGTGAGTCGAATCCGCACCCCTGACGACGCAGGGGACCTGCTGGCGGTGCTCGTCGCCATCCGTGACGCGGGACTGACCGCGCCGATCGGCCTGACCCTCGATGCCGCGGTGGCCGCGGCGTCGGAGTTCGGCAGGTCGGGCGACCCGGCGAAGGCCCGGCGTCGAGCCGAGTGGGCGTACAAGAAGTCGTACGGCGATCAGAACCGGTACGCCGGGCTCGTCTTCCACGGGGATCCCGGCGCGGCGGTCGGATTCGAGACGATGGCCGCGGCGGTGCCGCAGCCGGAGGCGCTGTCGTCCGTGGCGGGTCTGCTGCCCGGCGACGACGCGACCGACATGTACATCCGACTCGCCGCGGCCCTGTTCGGGTCGCTCCTGGCGCACGAGGAGGACCGATGACGGCACTCGGAAGCGACACCGCCTTCGATCTCACCGGACCGCTGCCCACCGGGACGCTGGTCCTCGAGGCCAGCGCGGGCACCGGCAAGACCTACGCGATCGTCGCGCTGGCCGTGCGCTACATCGCCGGCGGCGTCCCGGTGTCGGAGTTGCTCATGGCGACGTTCTCGAACGCGGCCTCCGCCGAATTGCGGGACCGGACGCATTCTCGTCTCACCGAGTGCGTCGCCGCGCTGCACGATCGGGCCACCGCACGCACGTCCGGCGACGATCTGATCGCCTTCCTGGCCGACGCGGACGCCGACGAGGTCGCACGGCGGCGTCAACGGCTCGCGGACGCCCTGTCGGACTTCGACGCCGCCACGATGGCGACCACCCACACCTTCTGCAATCGAATGCTCTCGGTCCTCGGCTTCCTCGGTGGCCGTCAGCAGCAGTTCCCGATCCTCGAGAACGTCGACGACATGGTCGCCGAGCTCGCGCGAGACGCTTACCTCGCGCGTTTCGCCGGCGACCCGGACTCGGCGCCCGGGTACGCCGAAGCCGAGCAGATCGCCGTCGCCGCGGTCCGCGATCCCGCTGCGGCACTGGCTCCCGACCGGGAGGACGAGCGGACCGAGGAATCGGACCTGCGAGTGTGGATCGCTCAGCAGGCGCGCGCACACACGGCGCTGCGCAAGCGGCTGGCCAGGGTCCGCACTTACGACGATCTGCAGCAGGCGCTGTTCGAGATCGTCACCGACGCCGAGATCGGCGATGAGGCGTGCCGCCGGATCCGCGCACAGTTCTCGGCCGTGCTCATCGACGAGTTCCAGGACACCGATCCTCAGCAGTGGGAGATCGTCAGGCGATGCTTCCACGATCACCTGCCGCTGGTGCTGGTGGGCGATCCGAAGCAGTCGATCTACGCCTTCCGCGGCGCCGAGGTGCTGAGCTACCTGAACGCGGTCGAGGCGGCAGACGAGCGGCAGCGGCTGACCGTGAACTGGCGTTCGGACGCCGCGGTGGTGGACGGGCTCGGCGCGCTCTTCGAGGGCGCGACGCTCGGTCACCGACAGATCGCCTATCAGCCGGTTCGGGCGCGCCGTTCCGGATCGCGGATCCACGGCGCGCCCGCGGTCCGTATCCGCGGATTCCTGCGCGGCGACTTCACCACCACGACGCAGGACGGCACCACTCCCTTGGTCGCCGAAGTCCGCGAGCGCGTCACCGACGACGTCGCCGACGACATCGCGGGTGTGCTGGGCGGCGACGTGACCATCGACGACGGCTACGGCGCCCGGTCGGTCGAACCCGGCGACATCGCTGTTCTGCTCCGCGCCAACCGCACGATCGCACCGCTGCAGCGTGCCCTCGCCGAACGGGGCATCGCCTCCGTCGTCACCTCGGGCACCTCCATCTTCGCCACACCCGCGGCCCGATACTGGTGGTACGTCCTGTCCGCCATCGATACGCCGTCCCGCCAGCCACGCGTGCGTCTGGCCGCGCTGACGCCGATCCTCGGACTGTCGGCCCAGACGCTGGAACGGCAGGGCGACACGGGTGTCGGCGCGCTGTCGGGACGGCTGGCCGAACTCGGTCGCGTCTTCGCCGACGGCGGGTTCGCGGCGATGGCCGCACGGCTCTTCGGCGAGTTCGGCACCGCGGAGCGATTGCTCGGCGTCGACGGAGGCGAGCGTCTGCTCACCGACGTGCTGCAGATCTCCGAACTGTGCAATCGGCATGTCACCGAGTCGTCGACCGGGATCGCCACGCTGGTCGACTGGCTCGGACGACAGATCGACGAGGGTTCGCAGTGGGGACAGCAGCGTGACGCGACGCGACGGCTCGACCGCGACACCGAGGCCGTCCAGATCATGACGGTCCACGCGAGCAAGGGACTCGAGTTCCCGATCGTCTACGTGCCGTTCGGCTGGGACGGCGCCAGCCACCCGAATCCGGCCACCTTCCTGTTCCACGAAGGCGATCGCCGCTATCTCGACGTCGGAGGGAAACAGGCGCGCGGCTATGCGCGCCGCGATCGGCAGTCCCGCTCCGAAGGCGCCGGTGAGGATCTTCGACTGCTCTACGTGGCCGCGACCCGAGCCCGCAGCCAGGTGGTCCTGTGGTGGGCGCCGAGCACGACGACCGCGCGCGGGGCCCTGCACCGGCTGCTCTTCACCGCCGACGAGCGTCGACTGGCCGCACGGTCGGGCGACCTGTCGCCGATTCCGGACACCGTGCCGATCCCGGCCGGGGACACCGAGTGCGTCGGCGCTCTGCGCGGCGTCGCAGCCGGGAACCCCTCGGTCGTCGTGGAACCGGCGGGTCGCCGCGGCCGCACCGAGTGGCGCCCTCCGTCCGACGCGGGCACGCCTCCGGAACTGAGCGTGGCACGGTTCACGAGAAGCATCGATCAACGGTGGCGCCGAACGTCGTATTCGGCCATCGTGGCCGCGGCGCACGCGGCATTCCACGCCGAGACGCCCGGACCAGCCTCGCCGGTTCAGGCGGGGAGCGAACCCGAGGACGTGCTGCGGCCCGACGAGCCCGATGACGCGCGGGCGGAGGCAGGTGCGGTGTCCGGAGAAGTCGTGGGCACACCGTCGCTGATGAACGGGCTGCCCTTCGGCGCCGGATTCGGAACCCTCGTCCACGAAGTACTCGAGCATGTGGACACCGCGGAGCCGGATATGGCGGCGCACGTGCGTCAGATGTGCGTGCAGGGCGCCGCGGCACGGGGAGTCGAGATCGACGTCGATGTTCTCGCCCGCGCGCTGATCGGGGTGCTCACCACACCTCTGGGATTCGGCGATCTGTGGAGCATCGAACCCGGCGCGCGACTGGCCGAGATGGACTTCGAACTGCCGTTGTCCGATACCGCCGGCGGGTTCGGCCTCGAGGAGGTCGGAGATCTGCTCGCGCGGCATCTGCCGGGCGACGATCCGCTGGCACCGTATGCGGAAATGGTCCGGACGGTCTCCGACGAGACCTTCATCGGCTATCTCACCGGCAGCATCGACTCGGTGCTGCGGACCGCCGAGAACCGATTCGTGGTCGTCGACTACAAGACCAACCGCCTGCGTCCGGGGGATCTGGCGGTCGAGGACTTCGGTCGCGAGGCGATGGCAGAGGAGATGATGTCCGCGCACTATCCGCTGCAGGCACTGCTGTATTCGGTGGCACTCCACCGCTATCTGCGTTGGCGGCTCGCCGGCTACGACCCCGCACGGCACCTGGGTCCGGTGCAGTATCACTTCGTGCGCGGGATGGCCGGTCCGCAGACTCCGCCCGGCTGCGGCGTCTTTCAATGGGACCTGCCGCCCGCCCTGATCGTCGAGATGTCGGAGCTCCTCGCCGGCCGAACGGAAGGAGTGGGGCGATGACCGACCCGTCCGCGACCGCCGGAGCACTGTCGGACCGCTGCGCGCCGCAGCGTGTGGCCTCGGGATCGGATCTGCTCACGACGTTCAACGCGGCGGGTGTGCTGAACGCCGCCGATGTGCACGTCGCCAGGCGCGTCGCAGCGCTGTGCGGCGGACCCGTCGACGAGCAGGTGCTCCTTGCCGCAGCGCTGGCGGTCCGTGCCGTCCGGACCGGTTCCACCTGCGTCGAGCTGGACAGGATCGCCGATCTCGCGGCGGCCGGTGACGACCAGACGCCGCTGCCGTGGCCCGCACCCGACGCGCTGCGTGCAGCGCTGGCCGCGTCGCCGCTGGTGATCGGCGGCGGCACCGGCCCACTGCGACCGCTCGCCCTCGCCGAGTCGGCCGACGGCCCGCTGCTGTATCTGCGCAAATTCTTCCGGCAGGAACAGAGCATCCGGCAGATCCTCGACGCACGCGCCGCGAGCCGGCCCGCGGTCGACGCAGCCGCGCTGACGGCGGCGCTCGATGCGGCGTTCGGGGCCGGCGACACTGGCGGCTACGACCGCCAGCGTGCCGCCGCGGCGCTGGCGGCCACCTCGTGGACCACCGTCCTCGCGGGCGGTCCCGGTACCGGGAAGACGTACACGGTCGCTCGCATCCTGGCCGTGATGGAGACGCTGTTCGGCGGCGACCTCCGGATCGGGCTGTGCGCGCCCACCGGACGCGCCGCGGCCCAGTTGCAGACGGCGATCGGGGAGTACCGCCGCGAACACCAGACCCTGCGGAGTGACCCCGCCGCGGTGACCGTGCATCGCCTGCTCGGATCTCGGCCGGACGGAACGTTCGTCCGCGGGGCGGGCAACCGTCTGCCTTTCGACGTCGTGGTGGTCGACGAGACCTCGATGCTCCCGGTCACGATGATGTGCCGTCTGCTCGAATCGCTGCGCGCCGACACCCGGCTCATCCTCGTCGGCGATCCGCACCAGCTGGTGTCGGTGGAGGCGGGCGCGGTTCTCGCTGACCTCGTCGACCGGGATGTGACCGCGGGGGCCGGCGCCGTGCTTCCGGACGCGTTCACGGCTGTGTGCGATCTCGCGGCGGCCGACTTCGATTCGGCGGAGACCTCCGCACTGGCACGCGGCGTCATCACGCTGCGCCGCGGACACCGCTACGGAGACCGCATCGGCGAGGTCGCCGAAGCGGTCAACGCCGGCGACGCGGAGCGGGTGATCGAGCTCATCGGCCACGGCGCGCGGTCGGAGCATCCGGTCCGGCTGATCGATCCGGATGACGCCGACGTGGTGCGGACCGAAGCCGTGGGCTGGGCACGGAGCCTGCGCGAGGCGGCGCGGAGCGGCGACGCCCGCGGCGCCGTGGTGGCACTCCGGGGGCACCGCGTGCTGTGCGCGCACCGGGACGGTCCCTTCGGGGTCGCGGGCTGGTCCAGACGGGTGATCGGCTGGATCAGCGACGACCTCGGCGGTGCGGCCGGAACGGGCCGCTGGTATCCGGGCGAACCGCTGCTGGTGACCGCGAACGACCGGACGCAGGACGTCTACAACGGCGATTCCGGAGTGGTAATCGACGATGCAGGCGGGCTCGCCGCGGTCTTCGAACGCGGTCATGAGATCAAGCGGCTTCACCCGAGTCAGCTCGCCGACGCGATTCCGGTCTACGCCATGACCATTCACCGGAGTCAGGGCAGCCAGTTCGGCACGGTCACCGTGATCCTCCCGCCCCCGGACGCGGAACTGCTGACGCGGGAGTTGCTCTACACGGCGATCACCCGCGCCGAGCGCGAGGTGAACATCGTCGGCACACCGGAATCCCTGCGCGCCGCCGTCGGCCGCCGGGTGGCGCGGGCGTCAGGGCTGCGCACCGATCTCGTCGAGGTCGTGTCGCCGGCCTGAGCCGGGAGTCAGGCGAGCTCGGCTCCGCCCGGAACGAGATCGCGCCGCAGATACGACTCCCACTGCAGAAACAGTCGCTGCGGATCGCGGGGGAGTGCTCCGAAGGCCTTCATCGACGCGCTGCGCGCGATCTCCGTCTTGTGCGAGACGATCGCGCGGATCTTGCTGCCGAGGCAGTCGTCGATGTCGACGGCGAGGTCGATCCGGTCGCTGGGCGTCCCGGACACGGGAAGATGCGAGTCCTCGGTGAGGTGCGGTTTCAACGTGGTCACGGTGGTCTCGGGGATGGTGATGAAGTAGAGCGAACGGACCTGCCAGGGCTCGCCCGCGTCGGGGCGGTAGGCGCCGATCGCCGCGGCGTCGGCCGCGGCGCACGTGAGCCGGTTGGCGTGGATGTGATCGGGGTGGCCGTACATGCCGTAGGCGTCATAGGTGACGAGGATGTGCGGCTTGATTTCCCGGATGTGTGCCACCAGAGCCGCGACCTGCTCGTCGAAGGGCGCTGAGACGAACGGAGTCGCGCCGGGCGCGGACTCGGGGACGAAACTGTCGGCGTAGCCGAGCATGATGGGCTCGCGAGACAGTCCCAGTTCGCGGGCGGCGTCGAGCAACTCGCCGTGGCGCGCGGTCCCGGGCACCCACGTGCACGTCACCAGCGAGACCTCGCCGCCGCGCCGGGCGTGTCGTGCCATGGTGCCGCCGGTCCACAACGACTCGTCGTCGGGATGAGCGTGGACGAACAGAGCACGTGGAACCCCAGACACGCCCTTCACAGTACGCGCAGCCGCCCCGGTACACTCAGCGGCGCGAAATCAGCTCAACGATGAGGAGTTACGCGGTGACCTCGCAGGTGTACGAGTTCCAAGCCCAGGCACGCCAACTGCTGGATCTGATGGTTCATTCGATCTATTCGAACAAGGACAGCTTTCTTCGCGAACTGATCTCCAACGCGTCGGACGCGGTCGACAAGCTCCGCTTGGAAGGCTTGCGCGACAAGGACCTCGACGTCGACATCTCCGATCTGCACATCCGGCTGACCCCGGACGCCTCCGCTCGGACGCTGACCGTGTCCGACAACGGCATCGGCATGTCGCGCGAGGAGGTCGTCGACCTGATCGGCACCGTGGCGAAGTCGGGCACCGATGAACTGCGCCGGAAGCTCGCCGAGACCGACGCCAAGGACGCCGGGGAACTGATCGGCCAGTTCGGCATCGGCTTCTACTCGGTGTTCATGGTCGCCGATCGCGTCGAACTGGTCACGCGCAAGGCCGGCGAGACCGTCGGAACGCGCTGGGAGTCGACCGGCGACGGGACCTACACCCTCGACGAGGCCCCCGACGCTCCGCAGGGCACGTCGATCACCCTCACCCTCAAGGCCGTCGACGAGGAGAACGCGGTCCACGACTACGCCGACCAGAACGTGCTGCGCGCTCTGGTCAAGAAGTACTCCGACTTCATCTCCTGGCCGATCCGCATGCGGGTGACCAAGCAGGTGCCTGCCGCCGAGGAAGGCGGCGAGCCCACGACCGAAGAGGTCGACGAGACCCTGAACTCGCAGAAGGCGCTGTGGGCGAAGTCGCCCGGCGAGGTGTCCGAGGAGGAGTACGCCGAGTTCTACCGTCACATCTCGCACGCCTGGGACGAGCCCCTCGAGACCATCTCGCTGCACGCCGAGGGCACGTTCGAGTACCAGGCCCTGCTCTTCATCCCGTCGCAGGCGCCGTTCGATCTGTTCATGCGCGAGCGCACCAGCGGAATCCACCTGTATGTCAAGCGCGTGTTCATCATGGACGACGCCGCCGAGTTGATGCCCGAGTATCTGCGGTTCGTCCAGGGCGTGGTCGACGCCGCGGATCTGTCGCTGAACGTCTCGCGCGAGATTCTGCAGCAGGACCGTCAGATCCGCGCCATCCGGCGACGTCTGGTGAAGAAGGTCATCTCGTCGGTCCAGGAACTGCAGGACCGTCGTCCGGAGGACTACCAGACCTTCTGGAGCAATTTCGGCCGCGTCTTCAAGGAAGGTCTGATCAACGACCACGACAACGCGAAGGCGATCCTCAAGGCGTCGGTGTTCGGGTCCACCCACAGTGAGACCGAGCCGACCACACTGGTCGACTACCTCTCGCGGTGCAAGCCCGATCAGGACGTGATCTACTACATGACCGGCGAGTCGCGGACGCAGATCGAGCGGTCGCCGCACCTGGAGGCCTTCCGCGCGAAGGGCATCGAGGTGCTGCTGCTGTCCGATCCGGTGGACGAGGTCTGGGTCTCCTCCGGTCTCGACTTCGAAGGCAAGCAACTGGTGTCGGTGGCCAAGGGCGTCGTCGACCTCGATGACGCCGACGCGGACGCCGACGGCGAGGAGAAGTCGAAGCGCGACGAGGAGTTCGCACCGCTGCTGTCCTGGCTCGCCGAGACGCTCGCGGACGACGTCTCGGAGGCGCGGCTGAGTTCGCGGCTGACCGAGTCGGCGGCGTGCCTGGTCGGGGACACTTTCTCGATGACCCCGCAGTTGGAGAAGCTGTATCGGGCGTCGGGCCAGCCGGTGCCCAAGTCGAAGCGGATCCTGGAGCTGAATCCGGACAACGCCCTCGTCACGGCCCTGCGGAGCAAGTTCGACGCGGACGGCGACGATCACACGGCTCTCGAACCGACCGCCAAGCTGCTGTACGCGACGGCGGTGCTCGCCGAGGGCGGAGATCTGGACGATCCGGCGGAGGTCGCGAGGCTGTTGGCCGACACGCTCACCAGAGACCTCGGCTGACCCGGTGGGGATCCTCACGCGGTTGGCGATCCTGATCGGGTCGATCTCCTGGCTGCCGCGGTACCTCCCGTGGATCGTGAAGGCGGACACCGTGCTTCAGAAGGTCTCGCGCGGCCGAGTGGATCTGCTGCGGATCGCCGGACTGCCCGGGATCACCATCACGGTGCGCGGCCGCAAGAGCGGAGTGCTGCACTCGACGCCGGTGCTCGCGGCGCCCGACGGCGAGGACTGGATCGTCGCCGGCTCGTACTTCGGGGGACCGCGGACGCCTGCGTGGGTCTACAACATCCGGGCCGCCGATTCGTTCGACGTCGAGGTTCACGGGGCGGCGACGCGGATGTCAGCGACCGAGCTCTCCGGCGTCGAGCGCGCCGCCGCGTGGGACCGGCTGCTCGGCGTGTGGCCGAACTTCACGTTGTACGAGAAGCGCACGACCCGGGTGATTCCGCTGTTCCGCCTGCACCGCGTGAGCTGACCGTCGTCGCCGGGCCGTCCGCCGGCCGTTCTTGAACGACGACTTGTTCACAACCCTCCGAAACAGCAGTGGTCCCCGACGGATTCGTTCCGTCGGGGACCACTGCTGTTTCGTGTTGTTCGGGCCGTCAGCCGACGCCGAGCACCGCGACCGGAGAGTTTCCGAGTTGCAGGCTCAGGCGCTCGTTGGCGCTCTGGTTCATCCGCGCGGCGATCCGGCGAATGTACGCGTGAAAGGTGGACGCAAAGGTCGAACCTGTGCTGTTTCGCATGGTGGAGACCTCCTTCGTTCTTTGCAGTCCATACCTTTGTAACCTCCGCGCAAGGTGAAGTCAAGCGTTATTCGGGTCGCGTTAACCTTTCGTTCACCTAATCAAGGTTGCGGTCAACGGCTCAGTCGAGCAGTGCGGCGAGGCGTTCCACCTCGGCCACGGTGCCGGGGGAGACGAGCATCGTGGTGACCCCGGCGCGCTCCCAGACAGCTATCTGTTCGCGTACGTGGGCCTCGTCGCCGACGATCGCCGAATCGTCCACGACCGCGTCCGGGATGATCGCCGCGGCCTCGTCCTTGCGGCCGGACCGGAACAGCGCGGTGACCTCGTCGACTACCTCGGCGTAGCCCATTCGGCGGTAGACCTCCGCATGGAAGTTGGTGTCCTCGCTGCCCATACCGCCCATGTACAGCGCGAGGAAGGGCTTGATCGCGGAGTAGGCGGCGGCGACGTCGTCGGTGAGGACGATCTGCGCCACCGCGGCGATCTCGAACGTCTCGCGGGTGTGGCGGGCGTCGGGTCGGGCGAACCCCTCGTCGAGCCAGGCGTTGTACTGGTCGGCCATCCGGGGTGTGAAGAACAGCGGAAGCCAGCCGTCGGCGATCTCGGCGGCCAGGGCGATGTTCTTGGGGCCCTCCGCGCCGAGGTGGACCGGGATGTCCCGGCGCAGCGGATGCACGATCGACTTCAGGGGTTTTCCGAGGCCAGTCGCCGACTCGTCGGACAGCGGGAGCGGATAATGCGGTCCGGGACTGGTCACCGGTGCCTCCCGCGCCCACACCTGGCGCATGATGTCGACGTACTCCCTGGTGCGTGCCAGCGGCTTCGCGAATCGCTGGCCGTACCAGCCCTCGACCACCTGCGGGCCGGAGACGCCGAGACCGACGATGTGCCTGCCGCCCGAGAGGTGGTCGAGGGTCAGGGCCGCCATCGCACACGCGGTGGGCGTGCGGGCCGACAGCTGAAGCACGGACGTGCCGAGTCTGAGGCGTTCGGTGTCGCTCCCGTACCAGGCGAGGGGAGTGTAGGCGTCCGAACCCCAGGCCTCCGCCGTATAGACCGAGTCGAAGCCCGCCCGTTCGGCGGCCTGAACGAGTTCGCGGTGGTTCGTGGGCGGCTGGGCGCCCCAGTATCCGAGTTGCAGACCGAGTTTCATCCCTCGAGGCTAACGGGGCAGTCGCGGGCGAGGCCCGCCATCGGGGGCTGAACTGAGATCCGTCGGGGCAGCGGTGCCGGAGGGCGGATCACCCTCGGACGCCGCTGACCCGACGGATCTCGGCCCGGTCAGTCGGTCAGCGGTGCAGGTCGAACCGGTCTGCGTCCATCACCTGCGTCCACGCGGCGACGAAGTCGTCGACGAACTTGGCTTCGGCGTCGTCGGCCCCGTACACCTCGGCCAGCGCCCGGAGCTGGGCGTTGGCTCCGAAGACGAGGTCGGCGCGCGTGGCCGTCCACCGCGTCTCTCCGGTGGCGAGATCGGCGCCGACGAAAGTGCCGTCGCCGGCGTCGGTCCACTCTGTCTCCATATCGAGGATGTTGACGAAGAAGTCGTTCGTCAACGTCTCGGGACGGTCGGTCAGCACCCCGTGCTGCGATCGTCCGTGATTGGCGCCGAGCACACGCAGACCGCCGACCAGCACCGCCGTCTGCGGGGCGCTGAGCTGAAGCAACTGCGCGCGGTCGACCAGCAGGTACTCCGCCGGGATCGGCGCGTCGGCGGCGAGGTAGTTGCGGAAACCATCCCAGCGGGGCTCCATCACCTTGAACGACTCGACGTCGGTGTTCTCCTGCGTGGCGTCGGTGCGGCCGAGTGAGACCGGCACCTGAACCGTGTGGCCGGCCGCACCCGCGGCCTTCTCGATCGCCGCGGCCCCGCCGAGGACGATCACGTCCGCCACCGAGACCTGCTTGACGCCGGACCCGGCGTTGAACTCCTGGGCGATCCCCTCCAGGACGGGGAGCACTTCGTCGAGCTCGGCGGGCTCATTGACGGTCCAGTGGCGCTGCGGCTCGAGACGGAGACGACCGCCGTTGGCGCCGCCGCGCTTGTCGCTGCCGCGGAACGACGCCGCAGCCGCCCACGCCGTCTTGACCAGCTGAGACACGGTCAGGCCCGAATCGAGGATCCGCTCCTTGAGCGCCTGGGCGTCGGCGTCGTCGATCTGCTCGTAGTCCGCTACGGGGACCGGGTCCTGCCAGACCAGGGTCTCCGACGGGACCTCGTCGCCGAGGTAACGGGGAAGCGGGCCCATGTCCCGGTGCGTCAACTTGAACCACGCGCGTGCGAAGGCGTCGGCGAACTCGTTCGGGTTCTCCAGGAAGCGGCGCGAGATCTTGCCGTACACCGGGTCCTCGCGCAGGGCGATGTCGGTGGTCAGCATCATGGGCTGATGCCGCTTGTCGGGATCCTGCGGGTCGGGGACGCTGGTGGAACCGGCGTTGTCCTTGGGCCGCCACTGGATGGCTCCGCCCGGACCGGTGTACGTCTCCCACTCGTAGCCGAAGAGGGTCCAGAAGAAGTTGTTGTCCCAGGTGATCGGCGTGCTGTTCCACGCTCCCTCGAGCCCGGAGCTGATGGCGTCGGCACCCGAGCCGGTGCCGTAGGTGCTCTTCCAGCCCAGCCCCATGTTCTCCATCGGAGCGTCCTCGGGCAGCGGTCCGACATGGTCGGCCGGACCCGCGCCGTGCGTCTTCCCGAAAGTGTGACCGCCGGCGATCAGGGCGACCGTCTCCTCGTCGTTCATCGCCATCCGGCCGAAGGTCTCGCGGATGTCGACGGCGGCCTTGAGCGGATCCGGATTCCCGTTGGGGCCTTCGGGATTGACGTAGATGAGGCCCATCTGGACGGCGGCGAGCGGATTCTCGAGGTCGCGGTCGCCGGTGTAGCGTTCGTCGTCGAGCCAGGTGGTCTCCGGTCCCCAGTAGATCTCCTCCGGTTCCCACTTCTCGGTGCGGCCACCGGCGAACCCGAAGGTCTTGAAGCCCATCGATTCGAGGGCCACGTTGCCGGCGAAGATGATGAGGTCGCCCCACGACAGCGCGGAGCCGTACTTCTTCTTGATCGGCCACAGCAGTCGGCGTGCTTTGTCGAGGCCCGCGTTGTCGGGCCAACTGTTGAGGGGCGCGAACCGCTGCATGCCGTGGCCGGCGCCGCCGCGACCGTCGGCGACGCGGTATGTGCCGGCCGAATGCCAGGCCATCCGGATGAACAGCGGGCCGTAGTGGCCGTAGTCGGCGGGCCACCATGCCTTCGAATCGCGCATGAGCGCCTCGATGTCGCGGCGGACCGCGGTGAGGTCGAGGGATTCGAAGGCCGCGGCGTAGTCGAAGTCGGCGCCCATCGGGTCGCCCTCGGCCGGGTTCTCGGCGAGGAGCTTGAGATTCAACTGCTTCGGCCACCAGTCACGGTTGCCGCCGCCTTCGGCAGGGGCTGCCATCGCGGCCGCGTGGACCGGACATCCTGATGCGTTCTGAACGGGCTGTGGGTCGGACACTGCGGTTCCTTTCGGTGGGTGAAACTCCGGGGTGGCGATCAGTGAGCTGAACTGTCAGGACGACCGGAGTCGCCCGGAACGTCCTCGGCGGCGAGACAGTCGGGGCAGACGCCCCAGTAGATGACCTCGGCCTCGTCGATCTGGAAGCCGTGGTCGGTGGCCGCCTGCAGACACGGGGCTTCACCGACCGCGCAGTCGACGTCGCGGACGTCTCCGCATACCCGGCAGACCAGGTGGTGATGGTTGTCCGCGATCCGCGTCTCGTAGAGCCAGACGTGTCCCGACGGCTGGATCCGCCGGATCAGGCCGGCGTCGGTCAACGCGTGGAGGACGTCGTACACCGCTTGCCGCGAGACGCCGGGCAGTTCTTCGCGAACCGTCGTCAGAACGGTCTCGGTCTCGGCATGCGGATGCGCGTCCACGGCCGCCAACACGGCCAGTCTGGGCCGGGTGACTCTCAGCCCGGATCGCCGGATGACGGTGGAGTAGTCGGTGGCCATGCGCCCACTCTACGGCTTTTCTGGACTAAATCCAGTTTTCTCGAAATCTGCCACGGTGATGACGGCGTCACTCGACACGGACGAGCCCGCCGACCTGGTCAGAAAGGCCCGAGGGACGGCACGCATCATCGTGTCGATGACCTCGCGGCTCACGCCGGCGGCGAGAAGATCTGGAATCACGCGTCCGGTCACCTGGAAGTAGTCCCAGTCCGGCGCGGCCTCGGCCAGGCTCGCAGGTTCGAACCAGTCACTGAAGCAGAAGGCGTCCTGCGACAGCATGATCCGGTCTGAGTACCCGCGCTCGATCAGAGCGAGAAGCGTGCGCATACGGTCGGCGTACGGCAGGAGGACGTCGACGCCGAATCGATCGAGTCCGAGCAGCGAGCCGGCATCGGCCAGCCTCATGAGGTAGTCCAGATCCGTGGTGTCACCGCAATGCGACATCCGGACCCGGCTCAGATCGACGCCCTCTTCGGCCAGGACCCGCTGGGCCACCAGTCCGGATGCGGTGTGCGGGTTCGTGTGAACCACCACCGGCGCGCCTGTCTCGACAGCCGCCCGTCCCACGGCCCGCATCACGCGCTCGACGCCCGTGCTCAATCCCTCGGATTCGATCGCGCAGTAAAGGAACCCGGCCCTGATCGCGCTGCGGCCGATGCCGACTGTCAGGTCACGGACGAACCGGCGCTCGAGCGGGTCCGGCGCGTCGAAACCGAGTCCGGGTCCGGTGTAATGGAACTGAAAAGGCAGATCGTGATAGGTGTACAGGCCGGTGGCCAGCACGATGTTGAGGTCCACGCGGTCGGCTACGGCGGCGATCCGCTCCACGTTGCGGCCGAGCCCGGGCACCGAGACATCCATCAGTGTGTCGATGCCCGAGGCCTTGAGTCGGGTCAGCGTGGCGACCGCCGCATCGATCTGGGCCTGCTCGTCCCAATCCGGCAGGAAGTTGACGCGGTAGTCGTCGTTCACGACGAAGATGTGTTCGTGGGAGAGCACGTTGCCCAGGCGGTCCGCGTCGATCGGACCGGCCGCGGTTTCGATGCTCTCCATGGCGCCTCTCACAGAAATGGGCACCGTAGCGGCGCCCGCGATCATTGCCAACCTAGCCGCAGGAGACGCGCCTTGGCGCCGTAACCGCAGAAGCCGTCCCACCGCACTGCTCATGGTTCGCAGATCGGGCCCCGACCTGCGGACTTCTCAGCGTCTGCTCAGTGAGCGGAGCCGAAGATGGTCAGTATGCCGAAGCCCTCGATGACCGTCGGAGTCCTACTGCTGCTCACGACCGCCGCTCTCGGTGCGGTCGTCTACGACGTCCACGGCCCGCTCGCCGCCGACCGGAGCGTGTGGGAGTGGACGCTCGCACAGCGTTCCGGAACCGCGACCGGCGTCGCCGTGTTTCTCTCCACCGTTCTCAGCCCTGTCGGAACCATCGTGCTCGGCGCGGTGGCCGCGATGGTCCTGTGGCGCCGAGACGGCGGCGTCGAGCGAGCCGCGGCCCTGCTCTCGACGGTCGTGGCCGCGGCCGCCGTCGCGGAGGTGTTCAAGATCGCGGTGCATCGGACCCGGCCTCCGGTCGCCTGGCAACTCGAGGCCCACGAGACCGCTGGGTCGTTCCCGTCCGGACACACCACCGGCACCGCGGCGCTCGCGTTCGGGCTGGTCGCGGTCACCGCGGCGTCGGCGTCCGCCGCGACCAGAGTCGTCGCGGCGTGCGGAGCGCTGGCCGTGGCGCTCGCGGCCGCCGCATCCCGGCTCTACCTCGGAATGCATTGGATCACCGATGTGACCGCAGGCATTCTGGTCGGGGCAGCCGCCGCGCTGATCGTTCCGCCGCTGGTGCACGCCGTGCTGCGGCATGCGCCGCTGCATGCGAGGTCATGACCTAGGCTGTTCCCATGTTGAGCCCGGGCCAGTACTTCGCCAACTACTTGATCGAGCGAAGACTCGGGGTCGGCGGCATGGGGGAGGTGTACCTGGTCGCACATCCGCGGCTCCCCCGGGAAGATGCGCTCAAGGTGCTGCCCGCCGAGCTGACCGGTGACCCCACCTATCGGGCCCGGTTCATCCGTGAGGCCGATCTGGCGTCCCAACTCGATCACCCGGGCATCGTGAGCGTGTACGACCGCGGTGAGTTCGAGGGGCAGCTCTGGATCGCGATGAAGTACGTCCCCGGGGCGGACGGCGACGCCCTGCTCCAGCAGTCGGGACCGCTCGACCCGGCGACGGTCTGCGAGATGATCGGCGCCGTCGCGGACGCTCTCGACTACGCGCACTCGCGGGGAATGCTGCACCGCGACGTCAAGCCCGCGAACATTCTGGTGGACGACTCGACCGCGGCGCACCGCAAGGTGTATCTCACCGACTTCGGAATCGCTCGCACCACCACAAGCGACACCGCGCTGACAGCGGCGAACCTGACGGTGGGGTCGATCCAGTACTGCTCACCGGAGCAGTTGCGCGGGGCCGCACTCGACGGACGCACCGACCAATACGCGCTCGCCTGTACCGCATTCCGGCTCCTGACCGCCGAGCGCCGTTCCCGCTCGCGAAACCGACCGACATCATCAACGCTCATCTCCATGCTCCGGCCCCGAGCGCCACCGCGGTTCTGCCCACTCTGGCACCCGCCGTCGACCTGGTCCTCGCACGGGCGATGGACAAGGACCCCGCCCGCAGGTACCGGACGTGCCGAGAGTTCGCAGACGAATTGGACGGGGCGCTGCGCAGACCGGGCTTCACACCGCAGGCGGCGACGCCGCAGGCTCCGGCGGCGTACGCGCCGACGATGATCAATCCGGCTCCGACCCCACCGCACAGCGGGGCACAGCCCACCGCGCCCCTCGCGCCGCAGTCGCCGCCGGCGCAGCAGGGCCCGTCGCCGGCGCAGCCCTACCCGCAGCGTCCCCGAATCGGCGCCTTCGGCCCGCCCCCGGTACCGCAATCTCCGGTACCGCAGCCCCCGATACAGCAGCCCCCGGCACAACAGCCACCTCATTTCGGGCCGCCGCCCGGAGACTTCGGCCGGCAGCAGCCCTACGGTGCGCCCGGGTATCCGCCCGAGCCGACGGACACCGGCAGGCGGAAAGCCGAGATCGTGGCGGCGGTAGTGCTGGTCGTCCTCGCGGCGATCGCGGTCGCCGGATTCTTCGTCTTCCGCGGCGACGACGGTCCCGACACCGCGGCCGGGACATCTACCGTGCCGTCCACTCCCGAGTCGACGTCGTCGCCGGTGAGTACCTCGGCTCCCTCGACCACTGCCGGCGGGCCCGCGGTGGTCGCCGGCGTTCCGACGCTGTGTGCGGGCGGGGTCACGACGCAGTCGTCGTCCGCGTCCAGAGTCGGGACCGGACCGATCTCCATTCCGTCGAACGACCTTCCGGTCAGCGGCTGGGATCCCGACAACATCTCGCAGATCCCGTTCGCGGTGACGGCCAACGGCATCAAAGCCTCACGCCCGGCCGGCACGTCGGGGTGGATGGCGCAGATCGCCGTCGGCACGCTGCCCGCATCCTTCCGCGATCGCACGGAGCCCATCGCCAGGAAACTGGTGGAGTGTCTGTCGTCGAGTTCGGGGTACTCGGGAGTCGACGCCTCACCGGCCCGGATCGAGGACGTGCGCAACGACCGGCTCGACAACAAGATCACCGAGTACACGCTGATCCGGGCTCGCATCGACGTCCGCAATCAGCGCTCCGGTGTTCTCGGTGACGATGTCACGGTGGTCGTCGTGAACAGTTCTCCGATGACCTTCGCCTTCGGAGTGAGTCCGATCAACGATGCGACCACCAGGGCCGAAGTCGACAAGGCGATCGTGAATCTCCGCGTGCAGACCGGGAATTGATCGGCGCGAGTCAGAGCAGCTGCCAGGCCAGGGCGGCGCCGAGCGCACCCGAGGCGTTGAGAGTCCAGTGCAGGACGATCGGGGCGAGCAGATTGGCCGTTCGGAAGCGCAGCCAGCCGAGGATCCATCCGGCCGCGGAGGTCGCGACCACCGCGCCGACCACGCCGGCGACGGCGGCTCCGACGCCGGCGCCGATCGCATCGGTGACACCGGCGTTCCCCGCCGAGAGTCCGAGCGACGAGGCGATGTGCCACAAACCGAACAGGGCCGCACCGGCGATCAGAGTGAGCCGCCGGCTCATCACTCGCCGCAACGATCCCTGCAGCACACCGCGGAACAACAGTTCCTCGGGAAGCACGGTCTGCACGGGAATCCACACAAGAGCGGCGAGCAGCGCGTCACGCGCGGACGAGTAGCGGTCGTTCAGGAAGAACGTCCGGGTCCAGGGGATGGCGACGCCGGCACCGACCACCACGACGACCGCGACCACGACGATCGCCGACCACCGGAACCCGTACTTCAGCTCCGAGGAGCTGATGCCCATCTCCGACCACGCCAGGCCCCGCATCCGCGCGAGGAGCACCAGCGCGACCGCGCCCACCGGAACCGCGAGGAGCCCCGGCCAATGCCCGGCGAAATGCGCCAGGGCGTTGACCGTGATCAATGCCGCGACCACGATGCCGACGATCGCCCAGTCTCGATGGTTGCGCGCCTGGCTCACTCGGCCTCCGGTCTGACGATTCTTCGAGCATCCCCCGCCACCTGAGCTATCTGACATGCGGCAGTGTGGGAACCACCGAACAATACCCGGACCGGTCCCCTCGCGGAGCGTCCACGCGATCCGGTCCGGGTAGGGGACAATGTGCTCCATGTCTGCCGACCGCCCCACTACCGCGCCCGCCGACAGTCACGACGTCATAAGAGTCGGTGGCGCGCGGGTCAACAACCTCAAAGACGTCAGCGTCGAACTGCCGAAGCGCAGGCTCACCGCCGTCACCGGAGTCTCCGGGTCCGGAAAGAGCTCGCTCGTCTTCGGCACCATCGCAGCCGAGTCGCAACGGCTGATCAACGAGACCTACAGCGCGTTCGTCCAGGGATTCATGCCGACGCTGGCCCGCCCGGACGTCGATGTGCTCGACGGCATCACCACTGCCATCATCGTCGACCAGGAGCGGATCGGTGCGAATCCGCGGTCGACGGTCGGCACCGTCACCGACGCCAACGCGATGCTGCGGATCCTGTTCAGCAAGCTCGGCGATCCCCAGGTGGGCAGCCCCAACGCGTACTCGTTCAACGTCCCGACCGTGTCGGGCGGCGGTGCGATCAAAGTCCAGCGAGGCAAGCAGACCAAGGCGGTCAGACGGTCCTTCGAGCAACTCGGAGGGATGTGCCCGCGATGCGAGGGGATGGGAACGGTCTCCGACATCGACCTGAGCGAGATCTACGACGCGGACAAGTCGCTGTCCGGCGGAGCGCTCAAGGTGCCCGGCTACAGCATGGACGGCTGGTACGGCCGCATCTTCGCGGGCAGCGGCTACTTCGACATGGACAAGCCCGTCGGCCGGTTCTCCGATCGCGAACTCGATGATCTGCTCTATCGCGAAGCCACCAAGATCAAGGTCGAGGGCATCAACCTCACCTACGAGGGCATCATCCCGAAGATCACCAAATCGATGCTGTCCAAGGACATCGACTCTGTGCAGCCGCATGTGCGGGCCTTCATCGAACGCGCGGTCACGTCCACGACCTGCCCGGAGTGCGACGGCACCCGACTGGCCGAGCACGCCCGGAACTCCCGGATCGGCCGAGTCAGCATCGCCGACGCATGCCGGATGCAGATCTCCGACCTCGCGGACTGGGTGGCGGGGCTCGACGAGCCGACGGTGGCACCGCTGATCGAGAAGCTCCATGCGGCACTCGAGTCGTTCGTCGAGATCGGCCTGGGCTACCTGTCCCTGGAACGGCCCACCGGAACACTGTCGGGCGGGGAGGCACAGCGCACCAAGATGGTCCGCCACCTCGGATCATCGCTCACCGACATCACCTACGTCTTCGACGAACCCACCGTGGGACTGCATCCGCACGACATCGCCAGGATGAACGCCCTGCTGCTGCGACTGCGCGACAAGGGGAACACCGTCCTGGTGGTGGAGCACAAACCCGAGGCCATCGTGATCGCCGACCACGTGGTCGACCTCGGGCCGGGCGCCGGATCGCTGGGCGGCGAGATCTGCTTCGAGGGCACCGTCGAGCAATTGGCGGCCTCGGACACCTTGACCGGGCGTCATCTCCACGACCGCGCGCGGCTCAAGGACAGTGTGCGGACCCCGTCGGGATTCTTGGAGATCCGAGACGCCACCACCAACAATCTGCGCCACGTGGACGTCGACATCCCGCTCGGCGTACTCGCCGTCATCACCGGTGTCGCGGGGTCGGGCAAGAGCTCCCTGATCCACGGCTCGCTGCCCGCCGACGCCGACGCGGTGTCGATCGACCAGACGGCGATCCGCGGCTCACGGCGAAGCAATCCGGCGACCTACACCGGTCTGCTCGACGCCATCCGGAAGACCTTCGCGAAGGTCAACGGAGTCAAACCCGCTCTGTTCAGCCCCAACTCCGACGGCGCGTGCCCGAACTGCAAAGGCGCGGGCGTGATCTACACCGATCTCGCCACGATGGCCGGCGTGGCGACGCCGTGCGAAGTCTGCGAGGGGAAGCGGTTCGACGCCGCGGTGCTCGACTACCGGGTCGACGGCCGGGACATCAGCGAGGTGCTGGCGATGTCGGTGGACACGGCGTTGGAGTTCTTCGACGACGGTGACGCACGCACGCCGGCAGCCCACAAGATCCTCAAGCGTCTCTCCGACGTCGGACTGGGCTATCTGACCCTCGGCCAGCCGCTCACCACGCTCTCGGGAGGCGAGCGCCAGCGCATCAAGCTCGCGATCGCGATGACTGAGAAGGCCGGCGTATACATCCTCGACGAACCGACGACCGGACTGCATCTGGCCGACGTCGAACAACTGCTCGGGTTACTCGACGCCCTGGTGGAGGCGGGGCGCTCGGTGATCGTGATCGAGCATCACCAGGCGGTCATGGCGCACGCCGACTGGATCGTCGACATCGGTCCGGGCGCGGGTGACGACGGCGGCCGCGTGGTCTTCGAGGGAACGCCGCGCGACCTCGTCGCATCGGCTTCCACCCTCACCGGCCGGCACCTGGCCGAGTACGTGGGCGCGGGTACCGGCGCCGGCTGAACCCGGTGTCGGAGGCTCCCGCGCTACGTCGCGGGCCGGTGGACGGCCGGTCCCTGTTCCACGTGCATCCGGGCAGCCGACAGACTGCCTCGCGCCTCGAAGGTGCGCTCGTATCCGGTGGAACTGATGCGCCAGCCGTCCGGGGTCCGCCGGTAGGCGTCGCGGTAGAACGCGGCTCCGATGATGATGACGTCGTACTCCGGAACGATGACGCGGTCCTGCAGGTACCAGCTGCCGGTGGCGGTGTCGCCGTCGATTTCGATGATCGGATGGTCGACGCGATGCTCGGTCACCATGGTCGGAGCCATGATCGTGCTCAGATGTGCGACCAGAGAGGCTCGGTCGTCGAAGGTCAGCGGCCGGCCGTTCACCTGCGATCCGTATTCGGCGTGCACGTCGTCGGTGAGCGTGTCGGCCAGCGCCGACCAGTCCTTCGTGTCGACGGCTCGCAGGTAGCGGTACTTCACGGTCTCGATGGCGCGCAGATCGTCGGCGGTGGTGATCGTCATGGGGGAGTCCTAGGGGCTGTCGGCGGGAGGTCGTCGGCCGGTGATGGGGCGGGCGGTCAGAGATCGGGGAGCGGCATCACCATGTTGGGGGCGATGAGACCGCCGTCCACCTCGATGGTCTTGCCGGTCATGTACGCCGAGCCGTCGCCTGCCAGGAACACCGCGGCGGCGGCGATGTCGTCCGGCACACCCAGTCGGCGCAGCGGGGTGCGGCTGACGATCTCCTCGCGGATCGCGTCGTCCTCGGCGACGTAACCGAGCGCGGGTGTGTTGATGGTGCCGGGTGCGATGGCGTTCATCCGAATGCGCGGCGACAGGTCCTGCGCGGCCATCCGGGTGTAGTGCGCGAGGGCCGCTTTAGCCGTTCCGTAGGCCAGCAGCCCGCGTCCCGGCTGAGTCGTGATCGACGAGGTGATGTTGATGATCGAACCGCCGCGGTCGTTGGACAGCATGCTCGGTACGGCCGCCAGATTGAGCGCGTGCGCCGTCCCGACGTTGAACGCGAAGGCACCGACGAGTGCTTTGACGCTGGTCTGCAGAAAGGGCTTCGGGAGGGCGCCGCCGACGTTGTTGACGACGATGTCGAGCGCACCGAACTCCCGCGTGGCGGCGTCGACCAGATCGGCGGGGTCGTCTTCGGCGACATTCGCGGGCACGGTGATCGCGCGTCGGCCCAGTCTCCGGATCCGGTCGGCGACCTGCTCGAGTTGGTCGGCACTGCGGGCAGCGATCACCAGGTCGGCGCCGGCTTCCGCGAGACCGAGCGCGATGCCGGCTCCGATGCCGCGGCCGGCACCCGTCACGATCGCTGTTCTGCCCTCGAGGGACTGGGTCTGGCTCATGGGACCGCCTTCATGAATCGAATATTCGAATAGGTGTGATTGAATATCCGTCACAAGGTAGCGGGGTATGAGCCGCGACACAAGATCGGCCCGCATGCGGGGGAGGACACACATGGCCGGATCGCCACCGACGCGCCGGGTGATCGACACCCTCGAACTTCTCGCCCGCGTCGAGCGCCCGCAGACCATCGCGGAGATCGCCGACGAGCTGGGAGTGGCCCGCGCCACGATGTCGGCGATCCTGGCCGAGCTCGACGACGCGGGGTGGGCTGAGCGCGACGCCTCTCGTGCCTATCGGCTGGGCCCGGCGGCGATGGCACTCGGCGGAGTCTCGCCTCCGGCGCTTCACCTGCCGAATCCGGACGTGGCGCAGGTTCTCGACGAACTCGTCGCGGCCACCGACTGCGGAGTGACGCTCGCGCGGATGGCGCCCGACGCGATGACCGTCGTCGCCAAACGGCACAGCGAGGTGCGGCCGGTTCCCGGACTGGGGCTCGGCCAGTCGTTGGCGATCGTCTTTCCCGTCGGGGCCGCGGCGATGGCCTGGCGGGAGGCCGACCAGGAGGCCTGGCTGGGCGAGCGAGATCGTCCGAGACGGAGGCTCCTGCTCGAATCGGTACGTCGGCGCGGTTTCGCGGCGTACCGCCCGGAGTCGTCGGACGCGATGCTCGTCGAGGTGCTCGCCGAGTTGCTCGGCGCGGTGGGTCCGCTTCTCATCGACCCCGCGCTCCGCCACACGGCGACCCGTCGGCTCGCGCAATTGTCGTCGCGTGCGTATTCCGACGACGAACTCGACGGCGCTGACGCGCAGCCGATCAGCTATCTCGCAGCACCGGTCTTCGCCGGCGACCAGGCCGAGTTCGAGTTGCAGCTGGGGGTGCTCAAATCGGCGGTGGACGGTCGGGAGCGTCGCAGGCTCGTGACCGCGCTCGTCGAGGCGGCGGACCGGATCTCGGCACTCATTTGATCCGGCGGCGGCTCAGACTTCACTCGCCGCCAGGGCGTCGCTGAGGAGTTCGAAGGCGCGCTCGACGAGTTGCCGGTCGGCCGGTTCGAGCGTCTCGAGAGCCTCGGCGATCCGCCGCACCCGGGCGTTCCGCGTCGTCGAGACCACTTCGCACCCCGATTCGGTGGGATAGAGCAGTCGGGCCCGCGCATCGAGTGGATCGGGTCGCCGCTCCACGTAGCCCATGTCCTCCAGGCCGGTGACGATCCGCGAGATGGCGGGGGTGGAGACCGATTCGATCTCGGCCAGCCGGGACAGCCGAAGGGGTGCGTGCTGGGTGATCGACCACAGGGCCGCGGCGGTTCCAGCGCTGAGACCGGAACCGGAACCGGCCACCCGCAGCACTCGATTGATCCGCACGAGCCGGTGGTGCAGCGAACGCACGTCGACGAGCTGCTCCTCGTTGTCCGACACCTGCTGCCTCCTCCGATGAACCGTTCCCACGCATGGTAGTCGGAGGCTCCCGGAGGGCTCGGGTCGCGTATGCGGCCACCGGCGGGGTCTCGACGCCCGCAGCCGCTGCCGAAGTGTGAACGTCGCTCCTTTGCGCTCTGTCGGAATCGGTGCGTGGCGCTAGGTTCTGACCTGCGATTACACCGTGACCGCGCGAACCGTCCGCCGATATGCGCTACGGTGAAAACGCTAATAGAGGGGAATTGTTCTGAACGGGATCTGGGATTTCATATCGAGCCGCAAGTCGCAGCTTGTGGTCGATTCCTACTTGCACGTCAGCGCAGTGATTCAGTGTCTACTCCTGGCGACGATCATCGGAGTGGGCGTCGGAATCGCGGTATATCGCAGCCCCGGAGGCTCGGCTATCGCAACGGCGCTCTCGAGCACCATTCTGACCATTCCGTCGTTCGCACTTCTCGGTCTGCTCATTCCGATAGTGGGCCTCGGTGTTCCGCCGACCGTCATTGCGCTGACGATGTACTCGCTTCTGCCGATCGTGCGTAACACCATCGTCGGTCTCGGCGCGGTCGACCCCGCGGTCACCGATGCCGCACGCGGCATCGGAATGAGTCGTCTCCGCGTGCTGACGCGGGTCGAGTTGCCGCTGGCATGGCCGTCGATCCTCACCGGCATGCGTGTCGCGACGCAGATGGCGATGGGAATCCTGGCGATCGCGGCCTACGCGAAGGGCCCCGGCCTGGGCAATCTCATCTTCTCCGGTCTGTCGCGCGTCGGTAGCCCCACGGCTATTCCGCAGGCGCTGACGGGCACCGTGTTGATCGTCATCCTGGCTTTGATCCTCGACGGGATCTATGTCCTGATCGGCCGATTGACAACGTCGAAAGGGATCCGTTGACCCACAGCAAAGATGACGCAGAGAATGAGATCTCCGGAGTCGAGATCGTTCTCGAGCATGTCTCGAAGATCTATCCCGGCCAGCGCGAACCTGCTGTCGAAGACGTTTCTCTGACCATTCCGGCAGGCGAGGTCGTGGTCTTCGTCGGGCCGTCCGGCAGCGGTAAGACCACGACGATGCGCATGATCAATCGGTTGATCGAGCCGACGAGCGGCCGAATCACCATCGGCGGCCGGGACGCACTGTCGATCGACGCGAACAAACTGCGACAGAGCATCGGGTACGCCATTCAGCAAGGTGGCCTCTTCCCGCACATGACGGTCGCACAGAACATCGCCGTGGTGCCCAAGCTGCTGAAATGGGATAAGAAGCGGATCGCCGACCGAGTCGACGAACTGCTCGACATGGTCGGCCTCGACGCCGACGAATTCGGCGGTCGGTATCCGCGCCAGCTCTCGGGTGGACAGCAGCAGCGCGTCGGCGTCGCGCGAGCCCTGGCCGCCGATCCTCCGGTCCTGCTCATGGACGAGCCCTTCGGCGCGGTGGACCCGATCACCCGAGGCGTCCTGCAGGACCAGTTGATGCAGTTGCAGGCGGAACTCCGCAAGACCATCGTCTTCGTGACCCACGACTTCAGTGAGGCCGTCAAACTCGGCGACAAGATCGCGGTGCTCGGCGCGCGCTCGAAGGTGCTGCAGTACGACTCGCCGGAGGCGATTCTGGCCAACCCCGCCAACGAGACCGTCGAGGGCTTCGTGGGCTCCGGTGCGTCGCTGCAGCAGCTCAACCTGCTGCGCGTGCGCGACGTGGACATCGAGCAGCGGCCGACGGCCCACGAAGGAGATTCGGCCGCCGACTTCGCTGCACGGATCGGCAGTGACTGGGGAATCATCCTCGACAGCCGTGACCGGCCGATCCGGTGGACCGACGGGCGCCATCTGGTCGGCGCATCGTCGATTCGCGGCGTCGGTATCCCGCTCGGTGAGACGGTCGCCACGAGCTCGACCCTCCAGGACGCGCTCGAAGCGATCCTCGCCGAACGTAACGCGTCCGCCGTGGTCACCGGTGCCCGCGGCCGCTACGTCGGTGTGGTCACCATCGAGACGCTGATCGACTCGATTCGCGCGCTGCGCGAGGAGCACGAGGGCAGTCCCGCGATCGTCGACCCGCACGCCGATGACCCAGCTGCGGACCTGACCGCGGACGCCTCGCCGGAAGGCACCAGCTGATGACCAGCGCGGAGGCGGTGTCCAAGGAGACCGGTGCCGGGAGGGCCAGCAATCTTCAGCTGTGGATTCAGCCGACGATCGCGGTGCTGCTCGCGGCGGGCGTGCTCGGTTGGGCCTTCTCCCGCGACCTGACCGCCACCCAGAAGGCGACCATCAATCCGTCGTACATCGGGCAGCTCGTCGGTGAGCATCTGGCCTTGACCGTCGCGATCGCCGCGATCGTCGTCGTGGTGGCGGTACCGCTCGCCGTGCTGGTCACACGACGTCGATTCCGTTGGCTGGCACCGTTCTTCATCGGCGTGGCCAACATCGGGCAGGCGGCGCCGGCGATCGGTCTGCTGGTGCTCTTCTTCCTCTGGACCGCCACGACGGGCTTCTGGATCGGCGTGCTGCCGATCGCGTTCTATTCGCTGCTCCCGGTGCTGCGCAACAGCATGCTCGGTCTGCAGGAGGTCGATGCGGCGACCATCGACGCCGCCAAGGGACAGGGGATGTCGGAGCCGCGAGTGCTGGCCCAGGTGGAGCTGCCGCTGGCGGTGCCCTTCATCCTCGCCGGCCTGCGGACATCGCTGGTGCTCGCGGTCGGCACCGCGACCCTGTGCTTCCTGGTCGACGCCGGGGGACTGGGCATCCTGATCGACACCGGTTACAAGTTGCGCGACAACGTGACACTGGTCGTCGGAGCCGTGCTGGCCGTCGCGCTGGCGCTCGTCGTCGACTGGTTCGGCGCGCTCGCCGAACGGTACCTCGGACCCAAGGGGCTGCGATGACACCGCACCTGCCCGCGGCCGCACGCCGCCCACTGCGCTCGCTCGTCGCGCTGATCGCGGTGGCCGCCCTCGTCTTCGGTGCCGCGGCCTGCGGTCTGCAGTCGGGCGGTGCGCTTCCGCTGCCGGTGAAGCCGGGCTCGATCACCGTGCAGCCCGACCTCGAGGGACAGACCATCACGGTCGGCTCCAAGGACTTCACCGAGCAGGTGATCCTGGGGTACATCCTCGGCTTCTCCCTCGCCGCCGCAGGCGCCAACGTCCGCGATCTGACCAACATTCAGGGATCCAACAGCGCACGCGACGCGATGGCCGCGGGACAGGTGGACGTGACGATCGAATACACCGGTACCGGCTGGATCAACTATCTCGGCAACGAACAGCCGATCCCGGACTCCACCAAGCAGTTCGAGGCCGTCCGTGACGCGGATCTGGCGAAGAACGGCATCGTCTGGATCGACCCGGCGCCGATGGACAACACCTATGCCCTCGCGGTGAATCAAGAGAACGCCGCGAAGACCGGCGTCAAGACACTCTCGGACTACGCCGCGCTGGTGAAGAAGGATCCCGCGACGGCGACCACCTGCGTCGAGACCGAGTTCCGCAGCCGGCAGGACGGCTTCCCGGGTATGGCCGCCAAGTACGGGTTCGATCCGGCGCAGGTGCGGATGCAGATCCTGCAGACCGGCATCATCTACCAGGCGGTCGCCAACGGGAATTGCGTGTTCGGAGAGGTCTTCACCACCGATGGCCGGATCAAGGCACTGAACCTCAACGTGCTGGAGGACGACAAGCAGTTCTTCCCGCACTACAACGCGGCGGTCACCATGCGTTCCGATGTCAACGAACAGTTCCCGTCTATCGCGAAGGTGATGGCGCCGGTGATGGCGAAGCTGACGTCGGAGCAGATCAGCGAGCTGAATCGTCAGGTGGACGTGGACGGACGCGAGCCGGCCGACGTCGCGCGCGACTGGCTGGTCGAGAACGGCTTCGTCAAAGTCTGACTCGACGCTGTTCCCCGTGGTTACGGAACCGTAAGTTACGGTACCGTAGCTCGCATGGACGTAACGCTCGAGAACGCCGACGAGGTGTACCGGTATTACAGCGACCACCGTCAGAGCCGGATGAAGGCGCTCGCCATGTACGGCGTACTGGCGGCTCGACACCGTCCGCGTGTTCGCTTCGAAGACGACGCGCACGACCGTCTGCGCGCTGTTGTCCGGCGAAGCGAGGTGCCGCTGGTGATCGCCGCCAATCACGTGCGCCAGACCGATCCGTTCATCCTTGCCGCATCCGGCTTCTTGTCGCCGCTGCGCCCGCGGATCGGGCGGATGCGTGTGTTGGCCAAAGACGAACTCTTCGACGATCCGGACCGTCGCCGCAAGATCGACGACCTCGGCGGCATCCCGGTCTTCCGCCAGAAGGACCACGGTCTCCGCGCCGCGGCCACCGCGGGCAAGCAGATGATGGACGTCTGCATCGAGCGGATGGGTCGGGGAGACTCGATCGCGATCTTCCCCGAGGGCACGTGCAACGAGGAGGATCCCCGGCTGCTTCAGAAGGTCAGCAGCGGAGTCGGCCACATCGCGAGCGGGGCACTGAAGAAGGGGAGTCGGCCGTGGTTGGTGTGCGCGGGCATCGCCTATCCGGACCAGGACCGCCCGGTGGTGGTCTTCAGCGTCCCGATCGCACTCGATGCGGTCGCTCCGGCCACTCCGGCGCAGACGACCCGGCTGGTCGCCTCCGAACTGCAGCGCGCCGTCACGGCCGCCCATGCGTCGCTGCAGATCGGGTGATGCCGGGACGTCATCGCGCTTGAGCCGAGTACTCCGGGTTGGGACGCATGTCGATGCCGCTCGCCACCCGGTTCGTCATGTTGAAGAACGCCGCGGTCGACGAGATGTCGAAGATGTCGCGATCGGTGAAGCCCACCGCGCGCAACGCCTCTCGATCGGCGGCGTCGAGTTTCGAGGGCTGCTCGGTCATCTTCTCGGCGAAGAGCAGCATCGCACGGTGACGATCGGACAGATCGGCGGCCCGGAAATTCATGACGAGCAGTTCGCCCAGTTCGGGATCGCCCGACAGTTGGCGCACGGCGGCTCCGTGCGCGGTGAGGCAGTAATAGCACTTGTTGATCGACGAGACGACGACGGCGATCATCTCGCGTTCCAGCTTCGACAGTCCCGAGTCGGCCAGCATCAGGTCGTTGTACATCGCGGTGAAGGCGCGAAGCTTGGTCTCGTCGAAGGTGTACGCCTGCAGGACGTTCGGGACCATCCCGAGCTTCTCGCGGCAGACGTCGAAGTACTTGAGCGTGTCGGCGCTCAGTTCTCCGGCGGGCAGATCGAGCGCGGTGATTCGGTCGGTCATGGGGAATTCCTCTCGCAGCACGTCCGGCCGCCGAAATGCGCGGCCCTGGCGATCGTATGACGACCGAACGAGTGATCGGTACCGATTAGGCGAGTCAGCGGATGAAGTAGCGCGTCTCCGGGTCGGTCCGGGCCTGCCAGCCCGCGCGTTCGAGTTCGGGCACCGAGTTCACCTCTTCCGGATAGCCGATGCAGAGGTAGGCGACGAATCGCCACCCGGGCGGAACGCCGAGGGCCCGGTGCACCTCGTCGGGTTCGACGATCGAGATCCAGCCGACGCCGATGCCGCGGGCGCGGGCGGCGAGCCAGAGACTGCTGATCGCCGTGACCACGGAGTAGGCGAGGGTCTCGGGCATGGTTCGACGACCGAGGCCGTGTCCCTGCTGCGGGTGGTCCTCACTGAAGACCGCGAGATGGACAGGTGCCTGATCGAGCCCGGCGAGTTTGAGCGAGGCGTACTGCTGGGCACGCTCGCCGCGGTATCCCTCCAGTGCTTCCGCATTGCACCGGGCGAAGGTGGATTTCACCACTGCCCGCAGCTCCGGCGACCGGACCTCGACCCATCGCCAGGGCTGGCTGTTGCCCACGGACGGCGCCAGTTCGGCGGCGGCCACGATCTCCTGAATCAGTCGCGGCTCGACCGGGTCGGTCCGGAAGCGTCGCACGTCGCGGCGCCAGCGGAGGAGTCGGTCGAACTCTTCGATGAACTGCTCGCCGAAACTGCCCTCGGCTTCGGGCGCGGTGGTCATCGTCTGCCTCTCGTCGGATCTCCGGGCCAATGGTATCGGCCGCACGCCGGCCGGTGATCGACCGGAGACTCCGGTCGTGGTCAGAGGCCGAAGGCCGCCGGATAGGAGATGACTCCGGAGGGGACGCGCGCCGCGGCGGTCAGCGGCAGTGCGAGGAAGCTGTCGTCGGGTACCGTGACCGGCGCCGAGATACCGAATCGGGACGCGGGAACGAAGCCGAACCGCGGGTAGTAGTCGGCATGGCCGAGGACGACGACGGTCTCGTCGCCGATCCGGCGGGCAGCGTCGAGCAGTGCTGAGATCACCGCCGTTCCGACGCCGGTGCCTTGCTGTGCCGGAACCACCGCACACGGTGCGAGGGCCAGTACCGGCGTTCCTCCGACGGTCGCCCGGGTGAGCAGGGCGTGCCCGATGATCTCGCCGTCCTGTTCCGCGACATACGACAGCCCGTCGATCCACGCCGCCGGGTCGCGACGCAGTTCGTCGACCAGATCCGCCTCGGCCGGCGTCGGGAACGCGGCTGCGTTGACCTCATGGACCGCCTGCGCGTCGCCGTCGCCCTCCGGGCGCACCGACCACGCCCCGGTCATCGCGACGCTCCCCGCGGCACGGCCGACGTCGACCGCACGGCTCGTATCACCACCACGCGCTCGGTGCGTTCGCCCGGTTCGATGAAGCCCTGCGATTCCAGCCAGAGCGCGCGCTCGTGCATCACCGGACCGAAGTCGACAACGACTTCGTCGGTGACTGCCGCGTCGAAGCCCCGGTCCGCCAGTCCGGAGAGGGTGGGCGTCACACCGCAGACGTCCGACTGGACCAGCAGTGCCGCACCCGCGGGCCGAACGAGCTCGGGCAGCACGCCGATGATCGAGTCGACCACGCTCCTGCCGTTCGGTCCGGCGTTCCAGGCGTGTCCGTCGGGCATGTGCGCGGGCGCCGGGACATACGGCGGGTTGGCGACCACCAGGTCGGCGGGATCGAGCCGAGGGAGTGCGCGGACATCGGAGCGGACGACGTCGACGGTCACATCGTTCGACGCCGCGTTGACCGCGACCGCCTCGACCGATTCCCGGGTGTCGTCGACCGCCGTCACGCGGGCGCCGGCCAGAGCGGCGTAGACCGACGCGATTCCACTCCCAGCGCACAGCTCGATCACCGAGGTCACGCCCTTCGGGTGGGTCTGCATGTGGTTCACCATTCGACGGCACAGCAGCGCCGAGTCGACCGACGGCCAGTACACGCCCGTCGGCGCGGTCACGGTGGGCTGGGGCAGGGGCAGGGTCCCGAGGATCCGGCCGGCGGTGGCCTCGCCGACCGCCCATCGGCCGATCACCGGGCGGACCCCACGCGCAGCGACGACCGGCCCGCCTCCCACGCGGCCCAGATGTGCTGTGCGGCCAGCCGTTCCACCGCCAGACAGGTCAGTGCGCCGCGCAGGAGGCCGATGCGGCCGTCGGGTGTGTCGCCGAGCGCTCCGGCGACCTCGCGGACGACGAGCTGCTCGTGCACCGCATCCGCCTCGACGTGTTCGTCGAAGAACAGCCGGACCGGGCGCCCGAATCCGAGGCGGCGCAGGCCACGGCTGTACTGCCGGCTCGGCAGTGACGACGTGGTCTCCACCATGCACAGATGTCCGACGAGTTCGCGGACCCTTCCGCGGTGGAGGCCGAAATAGGAGAGTGTGTTGACGGCCGCCAGGGTGGGAGCCGGAATGCTGTCGATATATGCGGCGTATCCGGAATCCAGATCCATTCCCCGCATCAGATCGGCCCACAGAGTGGCATGCATGTAATCGAGTCGGCCGCCGCCGTATTCATCGCTCTGCACTTCGATCAGCGCAGCCTTGGGTGCGCCGCCCAGGCGCGGAATGCCCAGCGTGTGAACATCGGCTTCCCGCAGCTGGTTCAGCGATCGGTGAATAACGAGTTCACGGAATTGATCGACGGTTCCCGACCGCGCGAGAAATGCCGCCAGCGGCGGACCGTCGTCGTCCGCGCTCGCCTGGAACAACGCTTCCACGACGTCGTCGGGGTCCTCGATCGGGCCGACCAACGCGTTCAGTTCCGATTCCAGACGTTGTTCGAGTTCGCCGCGCACCTCGAGCAGTCGCACGTCCCACTCCGCCCGATCGTCGACGCCGCGGATGCCGCGCAGGTGCAGTTCATACAGCATCGTCAGGGTGAGCTGGGCGTCTTCGTCGTCCAGCACGGGACTGCGATGTGCGGCGACCGCGGCCGAGAGGGGCTCGGCCGGACCGTCGAGATCGAGCAGCAGTTCGGCCAGTGCCGCGCTCACCGGGCCGCGGGGCGCGGGCATCGGCATGCGCGGCTGCGAACCGTTGGCGCCGTCGTCCGAGGTGAGTAGGCTCGCGCTGAGCGATGAATTCCGCACGTTCCCAGGAATTGAGGACAAATGACCTCCAACGATCAGGGCGGCGACCATCGGGACGATGACGTCACCGTCATTCCATGTCCTTCAGGGCCGCTATTGGTACGCGGGCCGATTTCGGTGATCAAGCCCGATGGTACCGCCTATTCGCCCCGCCGGCGCACGGTCGCATTCTGTCGATGCGGCCGGTCCACCATCGCCCCGATGTGCGACGGCTCGCACAAAGTGCGGACCCGCCCCGGACGGTGACCGAGGCGACGGACGGACCGATTCAGAACCAGTTCGGTTCCATGACCGCGGTGGTGTCGTCGAGAGACGCGAGCAGGGCCGTCCACGGTCCGGTCTGCGGGAGTTCGTGGGCGAAGAAGTAGCGCGTGGCCATCCTCTTGCCGTCGTAGAAGTCGCCGGACCGGTCTTCGCACGCGAGATACTGGTCGAGCCAGAGCCAGGCGACCACCACGTGACCGAAGGCCTCCAGGTACACCGAGGAGTTCGCCAGTGCCGTAGCGGGATCACCGTCCGCCCACAGGGTCCCCGTCACTTCGACCACCCGCCGCCAGGCGTCGTCGAGACCGTCGGCGAACGCCGACGCGGTGCCGCCGCGACCGCGGGCGGCGTCGATGGTCGTGCAGATACGCGCGCCGAGCAGGCTCAGCCCCCTGCCGCCCCGCATGATCACTTTGCGGCCGAGCAGGTCGAGCCCCTGAACGCCGTGCGTGCCTTCGTGGATCGGATTGAGGCGGTTGTCGCGGTAGTGCTGTTCGACGTCGTAGTCGCGGGTGTAGCCGTAACCGCCGTGCACCTGGATCGCCAGATCGTTGGCCTTCAGACACCACTGCGACGGCCAGCTCTTGGCTATCGGTGTCAGGACGTCGAGCAGCAACTCCAGGTCGGCTGCGGTCTCCGCGTCGGCGGCGGTGTCCAAGTCGTCGACGAGTTTCGCGCAGTACAGGCCCAGTGCCAGACCGCCTTCGACGTAGGCCTTCTGTGCCAGCAGCATGCGCCGGACGTCCGGGTGCTCGATGATCGGGACCGGCGGCGCGGCCGGATCTTTGGCGCCGATCGGGCGGCCCTGGGTGCGCCCGGCCGCGTAGTCGACGGCCTTGAGATATCCCACGTACCCGAGTGCGGTCGCCAGGAAGCCGACGCCGATCCGCGCCTCGTTCATCATGTGGAACATGTACGAGAGCCCGCGGTGCTCCTCACCGACGAGATAGCCGACCGCGCCGGCCTCGCCGCCCGGTCGATGGGTGCCGTCACCGAGGGCCAACGCCGTGTTGACGGTGCCGCGATTGCCCATCTTGTGGTTCAGGCCGGTGAGCGTGACATCGTTGCGCTCGCCGCGGCCGCCGTCGTCGCCGGGCAGGTACTTCGGCACGATGAACAGCGAGATGCTGTGCACACCGGGCTTGCCGCCCGGCGTCTTGGCCAACACCAGGTGGACGATGTTCTCCGACAGTTCGTGATCGCCTCCAGAGATCCACATCTTCGATCCGACGACCCGGTAGGTGCCGTCCGGCCTGCGTTCGGCGCGGGTGGTGATGTCGGCCAGCGAGGATCCGGCCTGGGGTTCGGACAGGCACATGGTGCCGAACCATCGTCCTTCGAGCATGGGCCGGACGAAGGTGTCGATCTGTTGAGGCGTGCCGTACTCGGCCAGAAGTGCCGCGTTGGCCGCGGTGAGCAGCGCGTACGACGAGGTTCCGGCGTTGGCGGCCTGCAGCCAGGCCATCGAGGCCCGCGCGAGGGTGGTCGGCAACTGCATGCCGCCGACCTCGTGGTCGAACGGTCCGGCGATCAGCCCGGATTCGGCATACGCCGCCAGTGCGCGCTGGACGTCCGGGATCATCTCGACCGTGCCGTCCGGACGCATCGTCGGCTCGGAGGCGTCGGCGAGCCGGTTGTGGGGGATGAAGTACTTGTCGGCGAGGTCGGCCGTGAGGTCGAGGACGCCGTCGAAAGTCTCTCGGGAATGATCGGCGAACCGTTCGCGGGAGGTCAGGGATTCGACGTCGAGCCACTCGTAGAGTAGGAAGTCGAGGTCGCGGCGAGAGAGAGCGTGCGTCATGGGAGGGTTCCGATCGGTCGGGGGCCGGGCGACGTACGACTCGGGGCCCTGTCACTCCGGCCGGCGTCATGTACTATGCAAACGCATAGAAACTATGCATATGCATATTTCAGGACTGTGTGCGCCGTGTCAATCCCGACCGGAGACAGGAGAGTTCGATGACCGCCACCGCACCCGGTCCGGCCGACGGCGTACCGGGTTCGAAAGCCGCCGCACGGATCCGGCGGGCGGCCTGCGAGGTGTTCGCGGCGAAGGGCTACGGCCTGGCCACCACCCGTGAGATCGCTGCGAGTCTCGGCATGAGTCCCGGCGCGGTGTATCCCCACTACAAGACCAAGGAGTCGCTGCTCTTCGCGATAGCGATGGAAGGCCATCGGGCGGTTCTGGACGCGCTGCTCGCCGCGGACGATCCGGCGCGGTCGCCGACCGAACGGCTCCGGGCCGCCATCGCGTCGTTCGTGAGGTGGCATGCGGAGAACCGGGCGATCGCTCGCGTCATCCAGTACGAACTGCGGGCGCTGACCGACGATCACTTCGAACTGATCGCCGGTCTGCGACGCGCGACCACGAGAGTGTTCACCGAGATCGCCGAAGCCGGCGCCGCCTCGGGCGAGTTCTCCTTCGGTGACGTCTCGACCGTGACACTCGCCCTGACGTCCCTCGGGATCGACGTGAGCCGATGGTTTCCCGTCAGGAATCACGCCGACGCGGACGATCTCGCCGACGACTACGCGGAGGTCGCGCTACGGATCGTGGGTGCCCGGGCGGCACGGTAGTCGCGGGTGAGGCTCAGCTCAATCGGTCGCGAATCTTCTGGAAACTCGTCGCCAGGACGTTCAACTCGGCGGGACTGAGCACGTCGATCATCGTCTCGCGGACTTCGTCGACGTGCGCCGGTGCGGCGTCGACCAGCTTGGCCAGACCCGCGGGGGTCAGATGCGCCCAGGCTCCGCGGCGGTCGTCGACGCACGGGATTCGCTCCACCCACCCCTTGTCGACCAGGCGGTTCATCGCTCGGGTGACGGTGCTTCGCGACGTGGCGACAGCGTCTGCGACACCGCTCATCCGCAGTTGGCGGCCGGGCGCTTCGGAGAGGGCGACGAGCAGTGAGAAGTCGGTCAGCGACAGCTGTGCGTCCCGGACGAGCTGATGGTCGAGCGTATTCATCAACAGCCGGGTCGCGTCGAGGTAGGCGCGCCATGCCGCCTGTTCCTCGTCGGAGAGCCATCGTGGAGAGTTCATACGTCGACCTTACCGAATTAGTTGATTATGCAATTACTGGCCCTGTCGGCATCAGGCGGTCAGTGCCAGGTAGGGCGCGAGGGCGAGGAGGGCCGCCGTCAGGGCCATCTTCAGCACGCGCGTCGGCAGGGCCTGCGCGACGCGCCATCCCACCAGCACTCCCGCGAGTTCGGGAACGCCGATCAGGGCCGCGAGCGGCCAATCGATCGCCCCTTGCGCCGCGTATCCGACCGACCCGACGACCGCGATGACGATCGACTGGACCTGGGCGGCCGCGAGCGACTCCAGCACTCGGACGCCGCAGGCGATCAGCAGCGGCACGGTGAGCATCGGACCGCCGATCCCGACGATGCCGCTGAACACCGCGACGGTGAACCCGAGCAGTGCCACCACGGCGACGTGCGGATGGCGGTCGCTCGCGGCGTCGGCCCCGAGATACTCGCGCACCCAGATCGACACCGCGGCCACAGCCACCAGGACGGCTAGAACGATACCGAATACCCGTTGGGACACAAGGGAATTGACCCACACTCCGATCGGCGTGCCGATCAGCGCGGTACCGCCGAGCGCGAGTGCGGTGCGACGCGTCGCGGGTCTGCGGAGCTCGCCCGAACGCCGGTAGGCCGCCGTGCCCGCCACACCCGTCGCCACGTGTGTGACGATGGCGGTCCCCGCGACGGTCGGTGCCGCCAGACCGGTGAGCGCGAAGAGCCCGATGGTCGGGAGTACTCCGCCCGGTCCGAGCGCCGTGATCCCCACTCCGCCGACGAATCCGATGACTGCGAGCGCGATCAGGACGGGGACAGCCATTCCGGACAGAGTCAACACCTCGAGGAAGAGATCGGGCTTCGGACCACCGACAGGGTAGTGCCCGTCGAGTGGACCCGAGCGCCGGGGTCACGCGCCGCGTGCGGCCATCACGGCGAGCAGTTCGTACACGATGTGCGCGGCGGCGATTCCGGTGATCTCGGCGTGGTCGTAGGCCGGCGCGACCTCCACGACGTCGGCACCGAGCACGTCCAGACCGGCGAGCGAACGCAGGGTGGACAGCAGTTCCCGCGAGGTGAGTCCACCCGCTTCGGGCGTTCCGGTGCCCGGCGCGTGCGCGGGATCGAGGACGTCGATGTCCACGGAGACGTACACCGGACCCGCGCCGATGCGGTCGAGCAGGAGACCGGACACTGCGGCGACGCCGCCGGCTTCGTACTCGTCGGCGGCGATCACCCGGAATCCGAGCCGTGCGTCCTCGTCGAGATCTCGTGGCGAGTACAGCGGGCCGCGGGTCCCGATGTGCACGGAGCGGTCCACATCGATCAGGCCCTCCTCGCTCGCGCGGCGGAACGGTGTGCCGTGCGTGTAGGCCTCGCCGAAGTAGGTGTCCCACGTGTCCAGATGAGCGTCGAAGTGCACCACCGCCACGGGGCCGACGTCGCGCGCCACCGCCCGCAGAATCGGGAGCGCGACGGTGTGGTCGCCGCCGAGAGTGATCACCCGCAGGTCTTGCGCGCGCAGTTCCGACACCGCGGCGTCGAGCTCGGTGAGCGCTGAGGCGATGTCGAACGGATTCAGCGTGGCGTCGCCGGCGTCCACCACCTGCAGCGTGTCGAAGGGCGATACGCCCAGTCCCGGGTGGAACGGCCGGAGCAGCTTCGAGGAGGCACGGATGTGCGCCGGCCCGAACCGCGCGCCCGGCCGGTACGACGTCCCCGCGTCGAAGGGCGCTCCGAGAATCGCGATGCCGTCGCGTCTGGCCTCCGGCGGCACCTGATCGAGTCGGGGGAGTCTGGCGAAGGTCGTCGGTCCGGCGAATCTCGGAATCACCGTCGAATCCACCGGACCGATCGGCTCTCCGGCCTCCGAGTGCTCCGGACGCGAACTCGCTGAATCCGACATCGCGTCCACCTCCCGTCGCGACTGTCCAGTCCTGATCGTCCAGCCCTGATTGTCCTCTGTGTGCTCGGCATCGCGACCCGATCACCGGAAGCGCCGCGTCCCGCCTCCCGATTCTGGTGAGATGGAAGGTGGCCTCGTCCACAGAGAGATCGCCGTCGAACAGCAGCGAGGAGCCACCAGTGAACGACACGTCCAGCACCGCACCCACCGTCACCGACCGACTGCGCCGACTGCCGTTGCGGCTCGCGACCGGCGCCTTCATCCTCAACTCGGGAATCGGGAAGCTCTCCCTCGACGACGAAGCAGCCGCCGGTCTCCAAGGCATGGCGGCCAACGCGTTCCCGGCGGTCCGGCAGGTGCGGCCGGGACTGTTCGGCAAAGCGCTCGCCGTCGCTGAGATCGGCGTCGGATCGGCGCTGCTGGCGCCGTGGGTGCCGACCGCGGTGGCGGGCGCGGCGCTCACCGCGTTCAGTTCCGGCTTGCTGACGATGTACGTGCGGACGCCCGGGATGCACGAGGACGGGTCGCTGCGACCGACACAGCAGGGGATACCGGTCGCGAAGGATTCGTGGATGCTGGGTATCGGCACCAGTCTGCTCATCGACGCGGCGCTGTCGGGCGGGATGCGCACTCGCCGTACGTGCTGCCGGACCGCGGAGCCCGCGGACTCCGCCGAGTAGCCCCGCCACGGCGGCGGCCGGTTCACCACCTGTCCTCATTCACGCGGCGGCGGGGGAGGCGCACGATGCGAGCTGCACTGTTTCAGGGTCCGGCGTCGACCGGCTTGCCGGCCGCGTCGTCGGAGGTCGCCGCGGTGGCCGTCGCCGCGCAGGAGGCCGGCGCGAGCATCCTCGTCTGTTCCGAGCTGACGCTCACCGGATACCGGAGTCCCCTGGCGCCCGAGCCGCGGCCCGAGGGAACCGGGCGCGGACCGATCGGCCGGCTGATGACCGAAACCGCTCACGCATGCGACCTGGCGATCGCCTACGGGTACGCCGAGCGCGGACGCGGCGGCGAGGTGTTCGACTCGGCGGCGGTGGTGGGTCGCGACGGCACCCTGCGCGCGCACTACCGAAAGACGCACCTGTACCGGCCCGCTGTCGGGACGCCGGCCGGCTCCGCGCCCGACGACACTCCGTTCACCGCGGGCGATCGGCTGGTGGAGCAGTTCGCCTTCGGCGGGCTGACCTGCGGAATCCTCGTCTGCTACGACGTCGAGTTCCCGGAGGCCGCGCGTGCGCACGCCCTCGCGGGTACCGACTGGCTTCTGGTGCCGACAGCGCTCGCGCAGCCCGACGATCACGTGGCCACCACGCTCGTTCCGGCGCGGGCGATCGAGAATCAGATGTTCCTCACCTACGTGAACCGGGTGGGCGCGGTCTCGGATGCCGAGGGTGCCGGTGCGGCCGTCCGGTACTGCGGTCGGTCGTGCGCGATCGCACCGGACGGCGTCGAGCTGGCCCGTGCCGGCGAGGGCGCCGAACTGCTGCTGGTGGATCTGGAGCCGGAGCGTCTGGAGCGTTCGCGCCGCCATAATCACTACCTGCGCGATCGTCGCGCCGACCTGTACGGGGCGAGCGATCCGCGTCGGCGTCCCGATCCGCACGACGCCGGGAGGCGATCGCGGTGAGCATCCCGGTTGCACCGGAGGGCGGAACCCCGCTGTCGATGATCGGACCCGACTTCCCCTTCCCGTACGACCTCTTCCGTGCGCACCCCGCCGGGATCGGTGCGGTTCCCGCAGAAGCCCTCGGGACGCAGGTCGCCGTGATCGGAGGCGGGCTGTCGGGCGTCATCGTGGCGCGTGAGCTCACTCGGATGGGCCTGCGGCCGGTGCTGTACGAGCCCGACCGGATCGGCGGCCGTATGCGGTCGGTGTCGTTCGACGGTCATCCCGGAGCGGTCGCTGAGCTGGGCGCCATGCGGTTTCCACCGTCCTCCACCACGCTGTTCGGCTATTTCGACGAAGCAGGCGTGGGCACTGTGCCGTTCCCGAATCCGTTGGCGCCGTGTACACCGGACACGGTCATCGACCTCAAGGGCGTCACCGTTCACGGGCGGTCGCTGGACGATCTGCCGCCGGTGTTCGGCCGTGTCGCCCGCGGCTGGGAGGCCGCACTCGAGGCGGGCGCCGGCCTCGGTGCGCTGCGATCGGCGATCCGGGCACGGGACGCCGCGGCCGTGGCGGCGCTGTGGCACCCGCTCGTGGAGCGTTACGACGACACCACCTTTTACCGTTTCCTCGTCGACTCCGCACAACTGCGGTCGTTCGCGGACCGAGAATTGTTCGGTCAAGTGGGTTTCGGTACCGGCGGGTGGGACACCGACTTCTCCAATTCGATCCTCGAGGTGCTGCGGGTGGTCGCGACGGCGGCCGACGAGGACCATCGGGGCGTGGTCGGCGGGGCGCAGCAGGTGCCCGTCCGGTTGTGGTCGGCGGCGGTTCCCGGTGCCGCGCACTGGCCGGCGGGCACGTCGCCGGCGTCGTTGAACGGCGGTCGCCCGCGTCCGGCCGCGGTCGAGATGCGGCGCACGCATCCCCACCGGATCACGGTCACCGATGCCGGCGGCGGCATCGCCGACTATCCGGCGGTGGTGTACACGGCGCCACTGTGGCTGCTTCTGAGCACCGTCAAATGCGACGAGTCACTGTTCGCCGCCGAGCATTGGAGTGCCATCGAGCGGACTCACTACATGGGTTCCAGCAAAGTGTTCGTGCTGGTGGACCGGCCCTTCTGGCGTGAGCTGGATACGTCGACCGGGTATCCGCGGATGAGCATGACGCTCACCGATCGCATGCCCCGAGGCGTGTACCTGTTCGACGGTCCGCTCGCCGGGAGCGGGGAGCCGGAGTCCTCCGACGGTCCCGCGGTGATCTGCCTGTCGTACACGTGGGCCGACGACTCGCTGAAGCTGATCCCGCTCGAGGCCTCCGAGCGGATGGATCTCATGCTCGACTCGTTGTCGTCGATCTATCCCGATCTCGACATCCGCAGTCATGTGATCGCGCCACCGCTCACGATCTCCTGGGAGGTGGAGCGGAACTTCATGGGTGCGTTCCGCGCGAATCTGCCCGGTCACTACCGTTATCAGGAACGGCTGTTCACGCACTTCGTCCAGGAGGGGTTCGCGCCCGGTCATCGCGGTGTCTTCCTCGCCGGCGACGACGTCGCGTGGACGGCGGGATGGGCGGAGGGCGCGGTGCAGACCGCGCTCAACGCCGTGTGGGGCGTGATGCACCACCTCGGTGGGCGGTGTGATCGTCGCAATCCCGGGCCGGGGGACAGGTTCGCCGAGTTGGCACCGATCCGCCTGCCCGATGTCACGTGACCGCGTGGCCACGCGATCGGCAGACCGGAGGAACATGATGAAGGAACCGAGTAGAACCGCACTCGCGACCGCATACGCCCGCGCCTATCACCAGGTGGCCGACAGCCCGCGGATCCTCGACGATCCCTTCGCCGTGCGTCTGATCGGAAGCTCCGGCGAGGCACTGAGCCGCGCGGCCGAGGACGGGAGACTGCCCGTCGCGGCCACCGATCGGCGGCGACGATTGTTCTTCGCGGCCCGCGCCCGATTCGCGGAGGACCGGGTCGCGGCCGCGGCAGCCCGGGGTGTCGGTCAAGTCGTCGTGCTGGGGGCGGGACTGGACACCTTCGGTTATCGCAGCACCGATCCGGGCCTGCGCGTCTTCGAGGTCGATCACCCGGCCACACAGGAATGGAAGCGGGAACGGCTCGCTGAAGCGGAGATCGACGTGCCGGCGACGACGACGCTCGTTCCGATCGACTTCGAAACCGACGATCTCGCGGAGTCGCTGGCGTCGGCCGGGTTCCGGCGAGACGCGGCGGCGGTGTTCGTCTGGCTCGGCGTGGTCTACTACCTGACACCGGAGGCCGCGCGATCGACGCTGGAGTACGTCGCCGGCCAGACACCGTCGACGGAAGTCATTCTCGACTATCTCGAGCCGGCGACCGACGACGCACAACGCGCACGGATGCAGGCACGGGCGGAGCGGGTGGCCGCCGTGGGCGAGCCGTGGTTCAACTTCTATGACCGTGACGACCTCGGCGCGCTGATGCGCGATCTGCGTTTCCACGACGTGGAGGATCTGTCCGCCGCCGAGCTGATCGGGACCTATACGGGCCGGACGACCGAGGCAACGAGCCCGAGTCGGATCCTCTGGGCTCGCGGGTGACAGGTACGGCGGCGCACTACGCCGTCAGTGGTTTCGCACGATCGCCGGCCCGTCGACGGGTTCCCTCCATGCGCAGTGTCGCTTCGCTCCCTTGGCTTACTCGAAGTGCCTGGGTTCAGGGCGATCCGTTCCCGTCGTAGAAATCGAGGTTGCCGCAATCGTCCGACAGGCGGAGACGTCGAGGACCGCTGGATCCAGATCAGCGGGGTAGAATGGTGGTAGCGGCAATGGATCCTGCCGAGGCGGCGCTCAGAGCGTCCGCCTGAACCGCCGACCCGGCTGATGGACCCTGGGACTCCACCGAGGAGGGGAGCGACAGGTGAACATTGTCATTGGCTACGACGCCCACGCGAACAGCAAGGCGGCGGTCGTGTTCGGGGCGCGGCTGGCACGTGCTCTGCATTCGCAGATCCGCGTCGTCCATGTAGTGGATTTCGGCGACCTGCCGTTCGATCCCGACGAGCCCGACTACGAGGTCGAAACCGATCAGCACCTCGAGGAGCACCGGCGTGTGGTCGCCGAACTCCTGGGTCGTGACGCCGACGACTGGACTTACACAACCGCACGCGGCGAGACCGCCCAGGTTCTCACCAGTGAGGCGCAGTCGTGCGGGGCGACGATGATCGTCGTCGGACGACCTCATCATGGACTGGGAGCGATGCTCGACCACAGTCTGAGCGGGGCGGTGTTCAAGGGACTGACGAATCGCGGCAACTGCCCGGTCCTCATCGTTCCCGAGGGAGGGGAGTCTCAGCCCGTGCCGGGCGAGGGACTGGCGGCTTGAGGGACGCGATCGTGCCGGCCGATGACGGCCAGCAGGGCCAGTTTGTCGTAGCTTTCGCTGCCCGGCGATGCGGTGTAGACGAGAAGTGAGTGTGTCTGAACGGGATCGTGGAGAATCTGGCAATTGAGTTCGAGCAATCCGACTTCCGGATGCAGGAGGCGTTTCACCTCGTGCGGTGCGACGCCGATTTCGTGACGCTCCCAGAGCCTGCGGAACTCCTCGTAGCGGGCCCGGAGTTCGTCGGAGACCTGTGCGGCTCGTGACTCCGGTCCCCGAACCGCCACCACGCCGCGCAGGTTGGAGACGTACATCCGCGAGTAGAAGTCGTGGTCGTCGGGAGGATAGAGCTCCCGGGACACCGGCTCGGTGAACCATCGGTATGCTGCGCTGCGTGAGAGACCGGTACGTCCACTGAGGTCTCCGACGAGTGCCGCGCTCAGCGGAGTCTGCCGCAGCGTCTCACCGAGTTCTCCGACGATCTCCGCCGGCGTGTCGGCCAGGCGATCGAAGATTCGCAGCATCCCGGGACTGATGTGATCGGTGGAAGAGCCCCGCGGCGGCGGTTGATGTCCGGCGAGCCAGAACAGGTGATCGCGCTCCGCCCGGGTGAGATGCAGGCCCAGCGCGATCGACGCGGTCATCTGCTCCGACGGCTGCGGGCCCTGCGCGCGCTCGAGCCGTGAGTAGTAGTCGGCCGACATGTGGCACAGAACGGCAACTTCCTCGCGCCGGAGGCCCGCGGTGCGCCGGCGACGTCCGCGCGGCAGGCCGACGTCCTCGGGCGCGAGGGCTTCCCGGCGCGTGCGCAGGAACTCGCCGAGTGCGTCGCGATCGGTCATGTATTTCATTGTGGCGCGGACGTGCCGTGGTTATCCACGGATCGTCATGCCGTGGATAACGGGCTTCCCGCCGGCCAGACTCGAATCAGAGGGTGTTGGCCTCACTCGGCGGTTGAATAGGAGTCATCGGCATGGATCGCGAACGTTACGACATCGCTATCGGTGATCTCTCGGGGCGACGAACCGTCGTCACCGGGGCGAGTGACGGAATGGGCCTCGGAATCGCCACTGAATTGGCGGGCGCGGGCGCCGAAGTGATCATGCCGGTCCGCAACCCGCGGAAAGGTGCGGCCGCCTTAGCGACGATTCGATCCCGTGTACCGGCGGCGGCTGTGTCTCTGCGGGAGCTCGAACTGTCATCGCTCGACTCCGTCGCGGCGCTCGGCGCGGCCCTGATGGAGGAGGGCGAGCCGATTCATGTGCTGATCAACAATGCGGGAGTCATGACGCCGCCGTCTCGGCAAGTGACCGCCGACGGCAACGAACTGCAATTCGGAACAAATCATCTGGGCCACTTCGCACTCGTCGGACGTCTGCTGCCGCAGTTGCGCGCGGGGTCCGCCCGCGTGACGACGCAGTCGAGCGTCGCAGCTCGCAGGGGCACCATCAACTGGGCCGATCTGAACTGGGAGCGTGGGTACGACGGAATGCGTGCCTACCGTCAGTCGAAGATCGCGTGTGCGCTGTTCGGCCTCGAACTCGATAGACGTAGTTCCGCGGCGTCATGGGGTATCACGAGCAACGTGTCGCATCCCGGTGTCGCTCCCACTGCCTTGCTCGCGGCCAGACCGGAACTCGGACGCCGGCGGGATACGCGTGCGGTGCGCATGATTCGCTGGCTCTCGGCACATAGCCTGATCGTCGGCACTGTGGAGAGCGCCAAGCTTCCGGCGCTTATAGCGGCGACCGCACCCGACGCGGTCGGCGGCCGCTTGTACGGTCCTCAGTGGCCCGGCCGACTCGGCGGTCCGCCGGGCCGACAGAATCTGTGGAAGACGTTGCGCACCGACGACGCGGCACGACTCTGGACCGTGTCCGAAGAGATGACGGGCGTCAGGTTCGAATGACGCGGCGTTGGCACCGAGACCGTTCCGGCCGTCGCCGCAGACGAGCCCGACAGAACCGAGGGTCGGAGTTAAGGTGCTGTGATGACACCATCGTGGCCCGAACTCGTCGGACGGAACATCGGGGCTGCGATGGTGCCAGTCGCCGGACGCATGACGAGTACGACACCGAACGACACCGACGTCCTCGATTTCTGGTCCGGTGGAGCCGGACGTTGGCGTGTGGAGCGAGACGGCGAGGTCCAGTACATCAGCAATGGCCGCCGCACGTTCTACCGTGACAGCAACGGCGCGGCAGTGGAACTCAGCGGCCGCGGTATCCGAATGCCGTGGCTGACGACTCACATAAGCCCGATCGACCTCGTGGGGCAATCCGGAGTCCTCCACCAGATGACGCGAGACGTCATCGCACTCACCACGCCGGTGCCCGTCCGCTGCGATGGGCGGCCGGCGTGGTCGACCCTGCTAGGCCGACCCGGTGCCCCGGAGCGAGAGCGGCTCACGATCACGATCGACGACCGGTCGGGTTTGATTGCCGGACTGTCCTCAGGGCGAGGCTTTGCGCTCACCGTGACGAGCCTGTCGAGCGGTCCGGTGGACGATGACGCATTCGCCTGGCCGTGGCCGGGCAATCCGCCCGTGGAGGAAGTGATCTCCGACAGACAGCGGACGATCGATCGTTCGGCGATTCTGGAAGCGATCACGTCGGCTGTCGACCGCCGTACGGAGGTACTCGCCGCCATCGCATCGTCCACAGTGGTCGACGATGCACGGACGGCCGTCGCGGGGCTGCTGGGAACCGACGCGGTCGGAACTGACGCGGTACTGGCGATGCAGTTGCGTACATTTACCCGGTTCGAGCGAGAAAAGATCAGAGACGAGGCGGAAAACCTCCGCGCTCTCCTCGACAACGCGAATGATGCAACCAATGGCTAGATGCCCGGAAAACGTGAAGCCCTACGACGCCCGGATCGAGCTCACGCTCTACAGAGATGAGAACATTGCCGTCTGGATGGACTCAGTGTACGTCTACCTCGACTCGTTCGAGTTCTCGGTCTCAGTGCGCAAGCGAAGGTGGCATCCGCCAACGTCGACTCCCCAGTCCGGGCGATATCCGCGTGTGGTTCGCCTGGCCGTTCTATGGGATACACGAGCGATCATTCGTTCTCGACGGAGATCTAATTGTAGAAGGTTCGAAGCACGCCATCGAGTTGTGGCCTTCCGAAGGTGCGTCTCCCGGCCTCAAGTCGCGAGCCGTGAATTACCCGGTAGAGATCGAACCTGCGAGTTGGTTCGGGACCCGAGTGCCAGCGGGGCCAACTATCGCCGCAACCACCATCGGCGACTTCCTGGTCGGCGAGGATGGAGGCTGGGTTCGAGTTGAACTGCACGCGGCGAGCGCTGTACGGAGTCGATCGTGGCGACGACACCCGTCCGACTGGCATAGACCGCAAGTGCGAGAGGGATGATCCACCAAGCGGCCCCAGGCGGCGAGCACTTGCTGATGCATGACCGGGGGCGAGGTCAGGCGGCGTCGATGCTGACGGTGAGGCGGGCGCCGCAGGCGCGGGCGAGGCGCTCGAGAAAGTTGACGGTGGGAGTGCGGGAACCGTTCTCGACGGCGGCGACGGAGCTTTGAGTGGTGCCCATCCGTTCTGCGAGCTGGGCTTGGGTGAGTCCGGCGTCGATTCGAGCCTGGTAGGCGATTCCTGCTAGCTCCATCACGACTCCGGCGGTTTCGTATGCCTGGTCGTAGACCTCACGCTCGGCGGCGGTGAGGTCGGCGAGCGCCGCCTGCTTGTACTCGGTGTAGTTGGTCATGATTTCCCTTCCTTCTCCTGATCCCGGCGGCGCAGCACATTGCGGGCTCGCTGGACTTCCTTGCGCTCGTTGCTGCGCTGCTTGCGGAACGTCGTCAACGTGATCACGCGGCGCTCAGGCTGGATGGTGTAGGCGATTCGCTGGTTGACTTGATCACAGCGAAACCGGAGTTCCCAGAGATTCTCGTCGAGCTTGCGACTGTGCGGCATTCGGAGCATGGCACCTTCGACGGCCAGGAGGTCGAGTGCCCGGAACGCCTGTGCCCGTCCCTTCACTGTGAGCCCGTCGAGCCAACTGCGCACCTCTTCACTCAGCTCAATCTGCCACGTCGATCCCCGCTCGATTCCCACCCTCCGAGTATACCGGGAGAGATATATAGCATCAACGGAATAATCAGCAACTGGCGTGCAAGCGTTCGGGGCGAGTTCGGTGTGTATCGGGTAGCCGCCTTCGCGGGTCAATGGCGGCGTGACCGGTCGTGTGGCCTCAGCGATGCACCTTGGCAAGAACGAACCGGACGGTCCACGACGCTGCGAAGTGGTGCTCGCATCGTGGTGGAGGCGGGAGTATTGCAGCGTGTATTGCCCTCGCGCGACCCAATCCTGAGACCTACGAGCGGTCGGGTCACGAGGACGGCGCAGCGGCCCAGGTGCGGCGGCCCGCGCGTCTGGTCATCGTCACAGTGACGATAAACTATGGGACCGCGAACCATGCTTTGGCCAACTGCTTTGATCGAACTGGCCAACTAGGATTGCCGAAAGCTGAGGTTTCCAACAAGCAGACCCAGCTCAATCGGTTAAGTACTTCTCAACAATTGCCAGTTGTGTGCAAAACGCGCTGAACTGTCGTCGACTGGCGAGTTGCATATATGGACATGGAACCCGAGCCGATAAGATACATTATGTCAAGTTGAACCCTGCGTATTGCAACAGATGAATCACTGCGGCTCCCCCATGCCCGGGCGCTTCGTTCATTCTATGGCGTCGGGACCAGCGGATACGTACCGGTTAGGCCAGCCGCCTTCCGGCGAGGCCCATGAGTGACGTGGGCAGTAGCCCGGTCTCGATCGATTTCGTCGTCATTTTGACCTGCAGGTATTGACCTGCCGTCTCATTGGATGCATCATTGAATCATCAGATGAAACCGTTTCTGGTGGAGGTTCCGATGCGAATCGATGAGGTTGGCCGAGTACATCTGGTTGAATCTGTGCCGCTTCTGCGGCCGGAGGAGCGTGTCGTCGAGCTGATGCTCGACGGATGGCGGAACCAGCAGCTGTCCAGGAACTTGCAGTTCTCGACAATCGATCGGCGAGTGCGCTGCGTGCAGAGGTTCATCGAGCATTCGAACGAGGAGCCGTGGAACTGGACACCGGCGATGGTTGAGGAGTTTTCCGCCGATCTTCGGTCGGTTCGTCATGTGATGCACTCGACGTTGCGCGGCTACCACGGCACACTGCGGGCATTCTGTTCCTACATCAGCAACCCTGACTACGGGTGGGACCGCGTCTGTGAGCAGCTCTTCGACGCGTACCCGGCCCAGGTTTTTCCGCCTGGAACACCGCGAGCCACGTCCAGGAGTACGACGGGCGGGCGAGCAAGCGCCCTTACACCAAGGACGAGCTTCAAGCCTTGTTCGAGTACGCCGACGATGAGGTAGCTCGGATCGGTGCGACCAGCAGGAAGGGCTGGCAGGCGGCCTACCGGGACGCCGCGATGATGAAGGTCGCCTACGCCTACGGCTTGCGGTTTAACGAGCTCACGCACCTGCAATTGGTGGACTTCGCCCGCAATCCCCACGCTCGCGAGTTCGGGAAGTTCGGCGTGTGCAAGGTCCGGTACGGGAAGGCGTTCCGCGGGTCACCTCCGAAACCCCGTTCGGTGTTGACGGTGTGGCGGTGGACGCCTCCGATCATCGAGGACTGGATCGCCAACGGCCGAGGTGATCCCGACAGTCTTGATCTGTTCTCCAGCGAACGAGGCGGGCTGGTGGTGGGGTCGACTCTTCTTCGTCGTGTACGCCGCTACTGTGTTGATCTGGGTATCCCCGACGGCGTCGATCTGCATTCGTTTCGGCGGTCGTACGCCACGCATTTACTCGAGGATGGCTGGGATCCCAGGTTCGTGCAGGACCAGATGGGGCACGAACACGCCTCGACGACGGGAATCTATCAGTTCACATCTGACGAATTTCGTCGGTCGACATTGAGATCGGTGTTGGACCGGACCGTGAAAGAAGCGTTGGACAGCACGACGAAGGGAACTGCCGAATGAAACGCAAGGTCGATTACACGTGGCGGCTGGCGGAGTTGATGGCTGCGCGCGGAATGAACACGACCACGGACTTGATCCCCTTGCTCGCAGAACGGGACATCTCGTTGTCCCGTCCCCAGGTGTATCGGCTGGTCAACCAGCGACCTGAGCGGGTGTCGCTGCAGTTGATGTCGGCGTTGTGCGACATCTTCGGGTGCGGCCCCGACGCGCTTCTCACAGTCACCGCCGTCAATGCTCGCGAGCACCACCGAGCGGCCAATGCCGGCCCGAACGTCATGCGGCTGGACCGCGCTGTGCGTCCGCGGCGCGCGAACATCCTCGACGAGTAGCACCACGCAATGAGGTGAAGACAGGATGGAACCTGACGGCCTAGTCCCCTATCGGCCAGTACGCGGCCGACCGCGACAGGCGAGTGGAGCGTGGGTCTGCGACCGGTGCGGCAGATCGACCACCCGGACGCAGGCACACTGGCCCGAAGGCCGAATCTGCTTCACCTGCTGGTTCACCGCGATCCACACTCACGGAACATGCCCGGTATGCGGCGTCGAACGACTTCTACCTGGACCACCCCTGCCCGACGGCACCCCGGTGTGCGGGCCGTGCGCAGGTATCGTCGACGACTTTCGATGCAGCCGCTGCGGCGAGGAGTCCGGTCACCACCGCGGGACGATATGCGCTCGCTGCGCCGTCCGGGACGACCTACACGAGATCATGGGCGGGCCGCCGTCCGACCCAATCCTCAGCGGCCTCGTCGACGCGCTATGCGCCGCTAAGCGACCCGAGTCGACGATGATCTGGAAGCGGTCACCGAAAGTCCAGGAACTGCTCAAGGGGCTAGGAACCGGCGCCATCGCCGCCACGCACGAAGGCCTAGACGCCCTACCCAGTCGGGCAGCAGAACATCTGCGGACATTGATGGAATACCACGGCCTACTGCCTCCCCGAGACCGGTGGCTGCCACGCTTCGAACAATGGATCGATGACAAGCTGATCGACCTGCCGACCGAGGTTGCCCGGCCCGCTCGCCACTTCGCGACGTGGCACCATCTGCGGCGGATTCGCGCAATCGCCGATGCCGGCGGCGATACCCAGCCATCGGTGCGATCGGCCAAACAAGAGATCACCGAGACCGTCAAGTTCCTGAGCTGGCTGAGGTCCACCTACGGACGCACGATCGAGACCTGCACGCAACACGACGTCGACCAGTGGATCGCAACAGGTCCGACAACGCGATACACGATCCGAACGTTCCTGGTCATCTGCAAACAAGACAGACTCAATACCGCCGTGCAGCTCGGCCACCGGGCTCCGAAGACGACACCATCCTTGACTCAAGACCAGCGGATCGCCTGGATCAGCGAACTGCTCACTGGTGACAGTGAGACTCTCCCTTACAGAGTCGCTGGGGTCCTGATTCTGCTGTATGCGCAGCCGCTGAAAAGCATTGTCCGACTGCAGACATCATCGATCATCGACGGCAATCCGATGGCGATCACGTTCGGCAAGCACCCCGTCGACGTGCCCGAACCGTTCGCTCAACTCATCCGCGACGTGCTCGCCCATCGCACGAATCTACGCACCAGTGGACACGGCAATCCCTGGTTGTTTCCCGGCACGCATGCCGGAGATCATCTCCATCCCGACACGATCATGCATCGCCTGCGCCTGATCGGCATGAGCAACCTCGGTGCCCGCAACAGCGCACTCGACGACCTCGTGCTCGAGTGCCCTCCGTCCGTCGTCGCCGACGCATTGGGCTACAGCCATCAGGTTGCGTTCCTTCACGCTGAACGCTCCGGCGAAACGTGGGCTCGGTATGCCGGCCGACGACTGCGGTGACGTCGGCCGGACCATCACGGTCCGGAGACAGCACAACATTGCACCAGCTCACTGGTCCTCAGCCGGTACCTGCCCCTCGTTCTGCGATGGTGATTCGTGTGGGTCGACAATGATGCACACGACGAGGGTGAGGGCGCCTAGGACGATGAACGTGTCGGCGAGATTGAACGTGGGCCACCAACCGGTGTGTAGGTAGTCTGTGACTTTTCCGTCCGGTATGCGGTCGATGATGTTAGCGATCGCTCCGCCCAGGACGGCGGCAATCGCGACGCGCCAGAGCAGTCCGTGGGAGTCTGCGGTACGCCAACCGAGGACCGCGACCCCACACGTGACCGCGGCGGGAATGACCAGCAGTACCCACCCCGGAGCGGTGGCGGCCAAGGAGAAGGCCGCGCCCGAATTGAACGCTAACTGCAGGTCCACCGGCCCGGCCTCTATTCGGGTGCCGTCAAGTGCATCGACTGCCCATGCCTTGACGGCCACGTCAACGATGACGAAGGTCAGGGCCAGCAGCAGCATCCCCAGGCGGCGGGCATATCCCGACCTACCGCCTGACACCGCCGGACCAGACGGGGTCATCGGTTCGCCCCGACTGCTACCGATGCTCCAGCGGTATCGGCCATCGTCAGGCGGTTCTTGACCCGCCCAGCACGGACGCCGTTGGCGATGACGACGATCTCACCGAGTTCGTGGACAGCGACCACCGCGGCCAACCCGAGCAACCCGAACAGTGCGAGCGGGATGAGAACGGCGATCAGACCAAGGGACAGCCCCACATTTTGCAGCATGATGGTCCGCGCCCGACGAGCATGATCGAGCGCTTGAGGCAGCACCCGCAGGTCCTCGCCCATCAGTGCCACGTCCGCGGTTTCAATCGCGACATCAGAACCCATCGCGCCCATGGCGATTCCCAAGTCAGCTGTGGCCAGTGCGGGAGCATCGTTGACCCCGTCACCGACCATTGCGATGAATCCGTCGCCGCGCAGCGTGGATACGATTCGTGCCTTGTCTTCTGGACGCAGATCCGCATGGACATCGTCGATCCCGGCGATCTGTGCAAGAGCAGTCGCCGTCGCGGCATTGTCACCGGTGAGCATCACCACGGCATTTCCAGAATCGTGCATGTGCGTGATGACCTCCCGTGCTTCGGGGCGAAGCTCATCACGTACCGCGACGACTCCGAGGAGACGTTGGTCTTCCTCGACGAGAACCGCGGTTGCACCATCAGCTTGAAAGGCCGCGACCCGGTCGGCCAGAGCACCCGCATCGATCCAACCCGGCCGCCCAAGCCGAGCGGGGCGACCCTCGACCAGACCGGTCAGACCCGCTCCTGGCACCGCCTGTACATCAGTCGCAGCCCTACTCACCCCACCGTCAGCTGCAAGGATCGCACGAGCCAGAGGATGTTCACTGTGAGCTTCCAGCGCCGCGGCAACCGCGAGCACTCGCGCCTGCTCAATCGAATGCCCAACGTCGCCGGTCACACCGGGTTCTCCCGCGACCTCGTTCGCCTGACCGCCAACAGCAACACCGACAACAACCGGCTTGTTCGCGGTGAGCGTTCCCGTCTTGTCAACAGCCACGATCCGGACCCGGCCGAGAGACTCCAACGCCGCACCACCTTTGACCAGCACACCAATCTTGCTGGCGGCGCCGATAGCAGCAACCACTGTCACCGGAACCGAGATTGCCAGCGCACAGGGTGAGGCTGCCACCAGCACCACAAGAGCTCGTTCCACCCACGTCGCCGGGTCGCCAAACACTGCGCCGATACTCGCGATCACAGCGGCCATGAGCATGATCGCCGGAACCAGCGGCTTAGCAATCCGGTCAGCTAACCGCTGCGCATCGCCTTTTCGAGACTGCTCCGCCTCGACAATCTGCACAATCTTCGCCAGCGAATTGTTCTCCGCAGTAGCGCTGACATCAACGGTCAACACACCAGTGCCGTTGATCGATCCCGCGAACACGACGTCCCCAGGATTCGCTTCAATCGGCACCGATTCGCCAGTAATCGCCGATACATCCAGCGACGATCGCCCCTCGCTTATGCGCCCATCAGTGGCGATACGCTCACCCGGCTTGATCAGGATCTGATCCCCGACACGAAGAACTGACGGCGACACCGCTGTCGGGACGCCCGCCCTCAACACCATCGCCGAATCTGGGACCAGATCCAACAACGCCCGCAGGCCCCGACGAGTACGACCAACGGCGTACTCCTCAAGGCCCTCGCTAATCGAGAACAACACCGCGAGCATCGCCGCTTCCCCGACCTCACCGAGAATCACCGCACCCACCGCAGCGATCGTCATCAGCGTTCCAACGCCGATCTTCCCCGATGCCAGCCGCCGCAGTGTCGACGGGACAAACGTCGCCGCGCCTACTAGCAGAGCACCCCACTCCAGGGTCGTACTGATCGTCCTCGGACCATCTGCCCAGCCAGTGACATAGGCGGCCACCAACAACAATCCGGCAACCGCAGCTGCCTGAAGTTCTCGGACGTTCCACCAATGTCCAGGCGCCTGCTCATCCTCCCCGATCTCGTCGTGCCCGCATCCACATGCATCACTCATCGTCGATCACCCCCCACACCGCGGATCTCCTCAACGACCGCGCCGGCAGTGGCCTCACCATCGCAGGCACTGTCCAACCCATAGTTGGGACACAGCACTACGGCACTGCCCGTCGCAGCAAGCACCGTCTCAGCCGCCGCCAGCAGGTCGAGAAGCTCCGGCCGCGCCAGACGGTAGAACACCTGCCTGCCCTCTGGCCGACCCACCACCAATCCGCAGTCCCGCAGGCACGCAACATGCGCGGACACTGTCGACTGAGCAAGACCCAACTCAGCCATCAGATCAGCCACTCGAGCCTCACCACTGCGGGCCAATCGAGCCGCGATCGCTAGCCGGGTCCCGTCAGACAAACTCCGAAACAACGCGACCGCAGGATCGAGCTCCGTCCCCACCATCACCGAACATCTATTCATCGTCATACGACGATGATAGCGTCCAGACACGGTGGAATCGAAGCTCCACCTCACCCGCACCCCGAAGGAGCAATCCGCGATGCCGTCGATGTCACAAGTCGAAGCACTGTTCTGCCGAAGCGCACCATGGGAGACCGCGACCAGTCGGTGGGTGCTCCCTTGGGCTCTACAAGGAGTCCAACCCAACGGCGCCCTCCTCGAGATTGGCGGCGGCGGTGGCGCTATGGCGGCCCACATTCTGGCGGCAAGCCCAGAACCGCAGACGACAACCATTACCGTCACCGACTTCGACCCCCGAATGGTCACAGCCGCTCAAGACCGCCTCCGAGCCTTCGGTGACCGCGCGCACACCCGGGTTGCAGACGCAACTGCTTTACCATTCGCCGACGGCCAGTTCGACATGGTCGTCTCGTTCATCATGCTCCACCACGTCGTCGACTGGGAGCAAGCACTAGCCGAAGCAGTCCGAGTGCTCAAACCAGGAGGAGTCCTGGTCGGCTACGACCTCCTCAATACCCCACCGGCCCGCATTCTCCACCGACTCGAAGGCGCACCGCACCGCTTCATCAAACCCGGCCAACTACTCCCCGAACTCAAGAAGTTGCCGCTCACAGAAACATCTGTTCAAGAAAACGTACTATTAGCCAAGTTCCGCGCAACTCGGACACCCCGACCCAGATAGATGCAGCCCCATAACATCCCGGCCGACCATAGATTCGCTACCGATGACTACGCTCCGTTAGCACGAACGCCAACTGCTCGACAGTCGGCACTCCAGCAAGACCCGAGTCAGTGAGGTAGACGCGACACGCATGAACCGTCCTGGGTCTGGTGGAGACCGTGAACGCACCAGGAGAATGCGATCATGGCAGCACCACGCAAGTTCGACCAGGAGACCCGCGAGCGGGCCGTCCGGATGTACCACGACCGACTGAAGGAGAACGACGGCGAATCCAAGTTGGGTGCCCGTCGGCATGTCGGCTCTCTCCTCGACATCAACCCCGCCACTCTCCGCAACTGGATCGACGCCGACGAAATGGCAGGGGCGTCGGGCGATGCAGAATCGGGCTCGTCGGTCTCGGCTGAGCTGAAGGCCCTCCGGAAGGAGAATGCTGAATTGCGAAGGGCCAACGAGATTTTGAAGACTGCGTCAGCGTTTTTCGCAGCGGCGGAGGTCGACCGCCGACTGCGGTGATCGTCGAGTACATCGACGACCATCGGGAACGGTTCGGGGTCGACCCGATCTGCCGCGTGCTCACCGAGCACGGCATGGCGATCGCCCCGTCCACGTACTACGCACGCAAGAAGGCCAGGCACAGTCTCCGAAGCAGTCCTGGCCGAGGCCTACGCCGCCAACGCAGTGTTCGGGGTCTACGAGCGGAACCGCCGTGTCTACGGGGTTCGCAAGCTCTGGCACGCGATGTGGCACGCCAGGCCAGGCGATGGGTCGCGATCAAGTGGCCCGACTGATGGCCGTGTGCGGGATCTCCGGCGCCGTTCGCGGCGAGCATCGCACCGTCACCACCCACCGCGATGATCGAGCACCGAGATTCCCCGATCATGTTGAGCGGCAATGGAACCGACCGGCTGCGCCGGATCAGTTGTGGGTGGCCGGCTTCACCTACGTGTGGACCCTCGCTGGCTTCGTCTACGTCGCGTTTCTCGTCGACGTCTTCTCTCGCCGGATCCTGGGGTGGCGGGTCATGTCGAGCAAGCACACCCCGTTGGTGACCAGTGTCGTCGAGCAAGCCCTATTCACTCGCCAAAGGGGTGAATTCGCTTTCACCCCAACAGGTTTGGTGCATCACAGCGATGCCGGTAGCCAGTACGCGTCGATAGCGTTCTCCACCGAGCTCCGCGAGGCCGGGATCACCGGGTCGATCGGCTCCGTGGGCGATGCGCTCGACAACGCGCTGATGGAGTCGACGATCGGCTTGTACAAGACCGAGCTGATCGACGTCGAACGATCCCGGTCCTGGACCGGCCGGGCCGAGGTCGAGCGTGAGACCGCGGCCTGGGTGCACTGGTACAACACTGAGCGTCTGCACTCGTCAATCGGCTACATCTCGCCGACCGAGCATGAGGCGCGCTACCGTCAGACCGTCCCCTCGACACCCGAGGTGGCCTAATCCAGGTCTCCGACCGGACCAGGACGGTTCAACCTTCGCGACCGCCGCCCCAACCTGGTCCGAGTTCGACCGCGATCACCTACCCGACCACCGATTCGTTGCCCTCGACCCCAACGGCAACGTCACCGGATGGATCGCCGCATCGCCTGGCATCGAGCCTGTGCGTCTACACCGGCGTCATCGAACACAGTGTGTACGTCGACCCCAACCACTCCGGCAAGGGCGTCGGCACCGCACTCCTACAAGCGCTCATCGACTCCACCGAAACCGCAGGAGTGTGGACCATCGAAACAGGAATCTTCCCCGAGAACCACGCCAGCCTCGCTCTGCACCACGCCCACGGATTCCGCACCGTCGGAACACGGGAACGCATCGGCCAACACAACGGCCACTGGCGAGACGTCGTCCTCATCGAACGCCGCAGCAACACCTAGCCGTATACTTCGCAGAGAACCCTCGAGCCAACCGACGTTCGACACGCTCCTGAGTTCCGATCACGGTGATCGGACATGCCGACCCAGGCGCGAAGTGCCCCAAGGGTTCTAGTCAGGACCTCTGCGGGCCCGCAACACCGACACCAGATGCTCGACCGTCGGTGACCCCGCGAAGCCTGAATCGGTGCGATAAACACGACACGCAAGTTCGTCAACCTGAACCGCGTCGTCAAAAGCGTCGCTTCCGTCAACCAGAACCGTCGGCGAGCCAGCGAACAACGACGCGGACGCCTCCGCATCCGACGAGATCGGCCGACAGCGTATGTCGATCTCACACCCTACGATTGCCGCAGCCTCCCGTACCCGCGATAGGGTCTCCTCCCAATTCGGGCACGCTTCGAAGTACAGAATCTCAACCAGCATCGCCCTATTCTCTCAAGTTGATGCCCGTCGAAGGACAGCAATACGCATCAGAGTGATACGCAAGGTATCCAGTAGAATCCGGCAGCCCATACGACACGAGTCAACATCCGGCTTGGCACTTACGGGTCGGACTTCGAAGCCGAGTGGACCTCCAAGACCCTCCTGCCCATCTTCTTTCGGGAGGTCGTACGACGGCTGGTCCATTAAGCCACGCGATGCCCGCTTGCACAACGCCCATGGCGGCTACGCTGGCCGCATGCGGGTGTCCCGATTGAACGACCTCGGGCTGGTTATCGGGCCGGCACTGTTCGCACTGTCGCCGGCATTCTGGAAGGACGGACACTACGGCGCTGTCGGCGGCATGCTGATCGCAGTGTCGACCGTGCCGTGGGTGTTCGGACTCATCGGCCAGTACGACCGGGTACGCTCGCGACTTCCTCTGGCGGCCGGACTGTGGCTCCTGCTGGTGCTGATCGGCATGTTCGGGACAGTCGCGTTCGGGTTGCAGGGGTTCTTCGAGGACGTGTTCGGAGTCGACGACGCATCCGCTCTCGCGGCATTCGACGGCTACCCGGCGGCTGGTACGGTGATGTTCCTACTGGCGGGACCGACGTTCCCGCTCGCACTCCTGCTACTCGGAATGATGTTGTGGCACACGAGACTGTCGCCCCGAGCGTGTTCAGGACTGCTCGTGATCGCCGCGATCGCGTTCCCGATCGCACGGGTGTCTCGGGTTCCGACGATCGCGCTCACCGCCGATTTGGTCATGCTCGCTGCGTTCTGCGGCATCGCATGGTTCTCCTGGTCACAGCCGTCGATGACCGAGCATCGCGCTACTTAGACGAACGTCTCATGACGGACAGCGACCGGGTCAGCGTCCGTGCGGAACCAGCCCCGTGACTTCAGCGAGTCTGTCGACAATCGCACCCAGACCGTCGCCTGTACGCAGATTCTGCTGATCGACCGCGCTGGCGCGGGGGTCGCTCCCCTGTCCCGGGATCCGCCCGACGGCTCGGACGGCGTCGGCGACATCGCGTGCACCGTCGGGATTCGCCGGCGCACGGTTGGAGAGCCTGTCGGCGGCGTACCGGGCGACCTCGTCGGCCAACTGCTGCGCCGCATCGACGGCCGGTAACCAGGCCGCGGCCACGGCGTCGCTCGGCGGTGGCTCAGCCAGCGCTCGGTGGAGCCGAGCGCTCAGCTCGGTGAGTGAGGCGGCGGCCGCGCGGCGAGCACGGACAACGCCGTCGTGCCGTCGTCCGACAGGACCCGCATCGTCACGCGGAATCGGAGTTCCGGAATAGGTCAGTTCGGTCGCGATGGATCCCATCGCTTCGGCGAAGACCTGGTGCACCCACACTCTCCTGGAGTGCGGCCAGAGAAGGTAGCCGAAGACGATGACAACAGCTCCGCCGATGGCGGTCGCCGCGATGCGTTGTGCAGAGTAGTTGTCCTGTTCTGCGGGAGTGATCGCGGCGACGAGAAGAATCACCACCGGCGTGATGGCGACTGCCTGTAGAGAGTACGAGCACATCATCAGCCACGGAATGAACGCGGAGATCAGCAGGATGGCGATGCCGAAGCCGACGCCCTTCGGTACCAGCACGATGATCACGGTGGCAACGCCGGCACCGATGAGAGTCCCGATGATACGCAGGATCGCGCGCGAGAACACCGAACCGAAGTCCGGTTTCATCACGAGACAGACCGTCAGCGGCACCCAGAACCAGTGACTGAACGGGAAGTACCACTTGGCCCCGACGGCGATACCGAAGCACAGTGCCAGCCTGACCGCAGCGCGGATCACCTCGGAATCGATCGTCGCCGAGACCGGCGTGACCAGGCGACGCGGCTCTGTGCGCTGCGCTGCGGTGCGGTCAGCGCGTCCTGCAACCGGTCGATGCGCAGCGTGAGCGCCGACGCGCCGTCGGTGCGCACCGGCACCGGTGTCGAGATCGACTCGTGGCGGGTGATGCCGTCGGCAAACGCTTCGAGGCGTCGCGCAGCGGCCTCCGCGACGTCCGGGTCCTCTTCGCCGACCAGAAGAGCCTGAATCCCCTCCGCTGCGTCGAGGACGTCGTCAGTGAGCGACCACCACCTCGTGCGCCGGCGCAGCGGGAGTTACGCAAGTCGGTCACGCGCGGCATAGTAGGCGGCGTCGGTGCGGATACGTGCATCCGTGGTCTGCGCGCCCCCGACCAGCAGATCGCCGTGCCGAGCCCGGGCGAGTTCCGCCAGAGCTTCCAAGAGCGGTTGTAGCCCTTTGCGCTGCGGTCGGTCTGGGACGATCAGCGCCTCCAGCCCGAGCAGTACGGCATAGAGCGCTGCGCCGGCGAAGTACAGCCCCAGCGGCACCCACCAATTGTGAATCCCGTCGACACCGATCGCGATCGAAGAGGTGAGCAAGAATTGCATTCCGCCCACCGAGAAAGCAGGCCCGAGTCCTGCCAGCAGACCCATCAGGAGTGCGAGCATCGCCATGAGGATGGCGAGCGCGACGAGTGGCATGTCCTGCGAGTATCCGAGGATGTATCCGGCCGCCGCGATCGGTGTCGATACCGCGAGGACCGTGAAGTTCAGCCGGTAGGTTCCTTCGCGCTCGCCCGCTGCGAGAAGCAGACAGGCCAGACCGATCCACATCCCGGTGACGATGTGGTCGGTGAGCGCTCCGACGATGAACGGCACGCCGACCGCCGCTCCGGACCGGATCGCATGTCCCACGGGGAATTCCGCCGGACGAACGCGTATGGTTTCGCGCATCCAGGACCATCGAGGATCGTCGGCGAGCGAACGCATCGGGGACAGCACCGGGCCTCCTTGTGCCGAGCAGCACGGGGTGTGAACTGACTCTATCGGTGGTGTCAGACCCTTCAGTGCCATGGCGCACTCCGTTCCGTGCCAAGACGAAGTCCAAGCGAATTCAGAGCAGAGGAGATGATGTGTACCGCCGTCAATCGCGCGCAGTGGTTCTGTCGGGGTGCTCGGGTGGAGGCAAATCCACCGTGCTCGAGCATCCGGCGGCTCACGGATACCGCACAGTCGACGAGCCCGGTCGCCGAATCGTCCGGCAAGAACTCCGCACCGGCGGGCACGCCTTGCCGTGGGAGCACGCAGACCGGTTCGCGCGAGCGTGCATCGACCTCGCGCGCGTGGATCGCGAAGACGTCGTCGCCGACCGGTGGACCTTCTTCGATCGCGGGCTGGTCGACGCCGACACCGCGTTGCGTCACCACGCTGGCCGATCAGCGTGTTCGATCGAGGAGTTGCAGAACTACCACGCGCGGGTGTTCATGACACCGCCATGGCCGGAGCTGTACGCAGCCGACGACGAACGGCAGTTGGGGCTCGACGAGGCAGTCAGCGAATACGGCCGTCTACTGCGCAGGTACGACGAACTCGGTTACAGCATCACCGTTCTGCCGAAAGTGAGCGTCGCCGAGCGCGCCGAGCTGATTCTCGCTGAGCTCGGTCTGCGTGGTTGATCGGTCGGCCCGGCCGGAGCTTCCGGGGAGCGCTCACCCGACTTGCCCACAGTATCGATGGACGTCAATATCGACGTATGTCAAATCAGTCAACGGCCGCCGTCGGGACCGGAACGATGCAGCGGTGCTCCCCTCTCGTCCGCGAGCCGCTTTCCGTCGAGGACGCCGGCGAGGTGTCGTCGGTGTTCAAGGCGCTCGCCGACCCGATACGGTTGCGCCTCTTCAGCTTGATCGCCAGCCACGCCGGCGGCGAAGCGTGCGTCTGTGACATCTCCCCCGCCGTCGACGTCGCGCAGCCGACGATCTCGCATCACCTCAAGGTGCTCAAGGCGGCCGGCCTCGTGGCGTCCGAGCGCCGCGCCTCCTGGGTGTACTACCGCGTCGTCCCCGAAGCGCTGGCGACGCTCACCGCGGTCCTCTCTCCGGTGGACCAGCCCACCGGCGCCCCGTGCGCGTCATGACCGGCACCTCTACGGAACCGGTGGCCGCACGGCTCTCCAGACTCGATCGCTTTCTGCCGATCTGGATCGGGGCGGCCATGGCCGCGGGGTTGTTGCTCGGCCGCGCGGTCCCGGGGCTCGGCACGGCCATCGAGAAGATACAGATCGATGGCGTGTCCCTGCCGATCGCTGTCGGACTGCTGATCATGATGTATCCGGTGCTGGCCAAGGTCCGCTACGACCGGCTCGACACCGTGACCGGCGATCGCAAGCTCCTCGTCGCCTCGCTGCTCCTCAACTGGGTGGCCGGGCCGGCGTTGATGTTCGCCCTCGCGTGGCTGATGCTGCCCGACCTCCCCGAATACCGCACCGGCCTGATCATCGTCGGCCTGGCGCGCTGCATCGCCATGGTGATCATCTGGAACGACCTCGCGTGCGGCGACCGCGAAGCCGCCGCGGTCCTGGTGGCGATCAACTCGGTGTTCCAAGTGGTCATGTTCGCTGTGCTCGGTTGGTTCTATCTGTCGGTCTTACCCGGCTGGCTCGGACTGCCGCAGACGCGAATCGACAGCTCGCCGTGGCAGATCGCTCAATCGGTTCTGGTATTCCTCGGCATCCCGCTGGTGGCCGGCTACCTCTCTCGCCGGATCGGCGAACGCCGACGAGGTCGTCAGTGGTACGAGGAGTCCTTTCTCCCGAAGGCCGGACCGTGGGCTCTCTACGGTCTGCTGTTCACGATCGTGATCCTCTTCGCCCTCCAAGGCGACCAGATCACCTCCAAGCCGTGGGACGTCGCTCGGATCGCCCTGCCGCTGCTGGCCTACTTCGCGATCATGTGGGGCGGCGGCTACCTTCTCGGCGCGGCCATGCGACTGGGGTACGCGCGGACCACCACGCTGGCCTTCACCGCGGCAGGCAACAATTTCGAGCTCGCCATCGCGGTGGCCATCGGCACGTACAGCGCCACATCGGGCCAAGCTCTCGCGGGCGTCGTCGGCCCGCTGATCGAGGTCCCGGTCCTCGTCGCACTCGTGTACGTATCTCTCGCACTGCGCAGACGGTTCGCCGCCGACTCTCCCGGGGACGGAGACGGAGCCGAAAACGCTTGAGGCCCCGGCTGTTCCGAGACCGGAACAGCCGGGGCGTCGAGGCTCACACCACGGTCAGTGCTTGTGGAGGGTTCCGCTGATCTCGTTCGGTGTCACGTCGAGCGACGCCTCGGCACTCACCGTGCCGGTCGACAACGACACCCGCTTGATCGTCTTCGTCGCGGGATCGGTCACATAGGCGGTGTCGTCACGGACGAACAGGGACGGCCGCGGCTCCTGCCAGTCCATCGGTTCCTGCCACTTGCCGACCACCGGAATCGACTTGACGTTCGCGCCGGAGACGACGTCGAAGACATGCAGATGTCCGTCGGTGCCCAGGATCAGAGCTTCGCCGCCGGGTCCACGGCCGAGCGAGCGGAAGCTGTAACTGGCGCCGCCCGGCATCTGGACCAACCGCTGCTTCTGGGCAGCGGTATCGATCAGAGCGAACTGCGTGGGGAATTCGCGCTCGGCATCCGGGTCGGTCTTGTAGTCGCCGACGAGCACCGGCGACGCGTCGCTGCCGACCTGAGTGGACGTGGCGCCGTACTCCGGATCGACGGAGGGCACCTTCACGAACGCGCCGTTCTTGAACAGGAGGACCCCGTCCTTGCAGCCGAGCCCGACCACCTCCCCGGACGCCACCGCCTCGCCGTGGACTCCCGGGCACTGATCACTGTGAGCGATCTGTCTGCCCTGCGCGTCGACGGCCCGCGCTCCGCGCCGGTTCTCCTCGTCGCCCACCGAGGCGACGATAGTCCCGTCGGTGAGTTCTACGGCGACGCCGTGATGCGGACTCGCACTCGTGTATTCGCGTGTGGTCGGTGCGCCGTCCGACAGTTCGTGCGGATCGAACGAGAGCGCCGACCCCGTGGAGTCGGTGAACAGCACGGTCTTACCGCCGTGCAGCACGACGTGACCCGGCTTCTCCCCGGGATAGACGAGATCGGTCAATTCGGCATGGGAGGCGTCCATCACCGTGAACCCCTTCTCGTCGGAGACGATGAGATGGTCGTCGTCTCCCGCCGGATTGACGCGAGTGAATCCGTCCATCGGAACCTTGCTCACCACGTCGAGGCTGGTGCCGTCGAGGAGCGCGATGCCTCCGTCGTAGGTGACGGCGATCGGTTCGGCGACTTCGGTTCCGTCGGGAGGCGTGCTCGACGACGCCGACTCGTCATCGGCCGACGAGCACGCGGTCATCGTGAGGGCGGCCGCGGCCGCCAGCGTGAGCACTACCCTGCTGTGCCGCACCCACTCTCGGTTGCTGAGCATCATTCACTGTCACCTTTCATTCACATGGGTGTCCGTCGAGGCCCGGGACGGGTCAACGCGACAGACCTGAACTGATACGAGAAGCGTTGGTTCGCATCATGGCGATGTAGCTGTCTGCCTCGGTGCCCCGCTCGTCGAGAGACTCCGAGTACAGCGGAACGATGGCGACCGCCGTCCGGGTCTCGGCTGCGAGGGCCTTCGCGAGGCGGTCGGGCTGGGACGTGTCGACGAAGATCGCCGACACCGCGGTGGTCCGGATGGCCGTCGCGAGCGATGCCAGGTCGGAGCTGCTCGGCGACGCGAGGGTGGTACCGCTCGGCACGACGGCGCCGATCACCTCGAAGCCGTAGCGATCAGCGAGATAGCCGAATACGTGGTGATTCGTCACCAGCTTGCGGCGATCCTGGGGAATCGCCGCGAAGAGCCCGCGCATCCACTCGTCCAGATCGTTCAGCTCCGAGAGATACGCCTCGGTGTTCGCGCTCAGCCGGGCCCGGTCGACGCCATCGATCTCCGCGAGCCGGTGCGAGACGGCACGGACCGCGTCGCGCATCCGGGTCGGGTCGGTCCAGAAGTGCGGGTCCGCGGCTCCGGAGGTCTCACCGGTGCGGAACGTGATCGGTCGGGCGGCCCCGCCGGCTTCGACGATCGGGACCCCGTCGTCGTGCGCGGCGCGCACATGATGCTCGATGCCTTCTTCCAGGCCCAGCCCGTTGTAGACGATCAGGTCCGCATTGCGCATGGCGCCCGCCTCGCGGGCCGAGACGGCGAATGAATGCGGGTCCGCGTTCGGCTTCATCAGGGTCATCACCGTCGCCTGATCACCCACCAGCCGACCGACGACGTCACCCAGAATGTTGGTGGTCGCCACCACCTGCGGCTGGTCGTCGTGCGCGATGCCGCAGCCGGTGAGCGCCACTGTCCCGAGCAGGGTCCCGATCACCGCTGCGAGCAGTGTCGCCACGAGGCGACGCGGCGGCGTCATCGACCGACCTCGACCATGAGCTCGGGCTCGACGTCGACCGGGAGGGTGCGTGTCCTGCGCAGGGAGTCGCCGTAGTCGAACTCGTGAACGGCTCGGGCCGTGGGCTCGGAGAGGTACGCCCGGCCGGTGTCGGCGGTCAGCACCTTCCCGGCCATGCCCGCAGACGCACCGGCCGTCGCGACCGGCCGCCCGGCGCCGGTTGCGGGGTCGACGGCCAGGGTGCGCAGTTCACCGTCGTCGGTGAGCACGATCAGCGTCTCGTCGCGCCCCGGGGCCAGAGCGGCGGACAGCCGGTCGGCCGAGGGCACCCACCGAAGCGACCCTGCCGAGGAGTCGAGCAGCCACGAGCCGGCCGCGGTGGCCGCGACGGCCCGGTTGCTGCGTGGCCGAACGCCGAACGCACCCGCCCGCGGTCCCCTGCGTCCGTAGTCGAGTACCTGTGCGGCGACCTCGCCGCCCCTGTCGGTGAAGAGGATGATCGCCTCGGCGCAGGACACCGCGACCGCGTTGCGCAGCAGCGCCGGGCCCTGCGGGTCGACGCAGGGCTGGGCCGGTCGGCGGGGATTTCCGTCCCGATCGGTGAAGACGACTCTTGAGGCGGGGCGGTCCGGACCGTCGCCCAAGCCCAGCACCAGGCCATCTGCGTAGGGCACGGCGAAACCCGCACTGCTGCGGGTGTCGATGGTCGAGATCGGGCGCGGGGCCGAACCGTTCTCCAGACCCCGCCGGTCCAGCACGGTCACCGAGCCTCCGCGCGCGCCCACCGCGGTGATCTCGTCCGCTCCCGACACGGTCGTGACGGCCGCGGGCACGGTCAGCGTGCCGAGCGGCTCGGTCGTCGCCCGGTAGTAGTGAACGTGATCGCCGTGATCGACGGTCCAGCCGCCGCTGTCCACCACTTCCAGGGTGTCGCCGTCGATCACGTAGACGAAACGGCCGTCCTCGTCCAGGCGCTGCGCCTCCGTGGTCAGGTCCACCGTCACGGTGCTCTCCTCCGCCGGGTCGAGGAAGCTCAGCTTCTTCCCGTTCCGGGCGGCGACGGCGAGCGCGATCTGGGGTTCGGACTTCTCTTTGGCTCCTTCGACGTAGCCGTGCGGGCGGTCGCTGCCGGCTGACCCGTTCTGCGGAGCCGGTTCGTCGGCGCCGCAGCCGGCGGCCAGGATGACAGTCGACGTCGCGAGCGCCGTCATCGCTGTTCGGACTGTTCGCGTTCGATTGGGCAAAAGTGTTCGCCTTTCATGTCGTCGGGTCGGCGATGCCACGGGCACGCCGCAGCACCGCGCGTCCGATGGTGCGGAGTGCGAGGGTGAGGAAGAACAGGACGACCGCGGTCGCGGCGATGGTGGCACCGGCCGCCGTGGCCCGATGCCAGGAGACGAGCAGCCCGACGAAAGTGGCGAGGGCGCCGAATCCGAACGCCACGAGCATGGCCGCGGGAACCCGGCGCACGATCAGCAGTGCGGACGCCGACGGCGCCACCAGCATGCCGAAGGCCAGCAGGGTGCCGACCACGCTGAAGGCGCCCGCCATCGCGACGGCGAGTGTCAGGACCATCAGCAGATTGGTCGCGGTCGGCCGCAGACCGAGCGTGCGCGCCTTGCGGACATCGAAGGTCACCGCGAGGAATCCCCGGTAGGACAGCGTTGTCACCGCCAGGACCGCCGCGACGAGTACGCACAGCCGCACGAGGTCGCCGTCGTCGACGGCCAGCACGTCACCGAATAGGAAGCCGGTCAGGTCGGTCGCGAACGACGAGGAGTGCGAGACGATGATGACCCCGACCGCCAGCAGTCCGACGAACAGCAAGCCGATGCTCGTGTCCCGGCCGAAGTCGCGGTGGGTGCGCATGGACTCGACCCCGAGCACCATCACCACCGCGCTCGCCGCCGCGCCGACGATCAGGTCGACCCCCGTCAGCGCCGCGACCGCGACCCCGGGAAGCATGGCGTGTCCCATCGCCTCGCCGAGGAAGGTCATGCCGCGGGCGATCACCCACACCCCGACGAGTGCGCACAGCGCCGACAGCACCACGCCGGCCCACAGCGCGCGCGCCATGAACGCGACCGAGAACGGCTCCAGTATCGTTGGGATCACGCGTTAACAGTAACGGTTATCAATTTCATTAACTCGAAGGGGTCCCGATTGACTGCCACCGGCTACACCGTGCGCGGGCTGAGCTTCAGCTATGGCGCGACGACGGTCCTCGAGAATCTGACGACGACTCTGCAGCCGGGGGCGGTCACCGCCCTCGTCGGCGCCAACGGCACGGGCAAGAGCACGCTGCTGGAGCTGATCGCCGGAGTGCGCACACCGGACGCCGGCGAGATCACGCCCCGACCGCGACGCCCCGCTCTGCTGACACAGCGCAGCGAGCACATCGACGGCCTGCCGTTGACCGTCCGGGACTGCGTGCGAATCGGGACCTTCGGACAGGTTCCGTGCTGGCGCCCGACGGCACGGCGTGAGCGGCGCGCGGCAGAGGAGATCATCGAACGAGTCGGCATGACGCCGTTGCGGGAGTCCCGGATGCGCGACCTCTCGGGTGGGCAGCGCCAGCGGGTGTTGATCGCGCAGACGCTGGTTCAGCGGGCTGATCTCTATCTCCTCGACGAGCCCTCGACGGCGCTGGACGCCGGGACGCGAGAGCTCCTCTGCACCCTGCTGCGGGAACACACGGACGCCGGTAAGACGGTGGTCGTGGCGTCGCATGATCGCGACGAGATTCGATTCGCCGACACGGTCATCGAGCTCGCGAGCCCGTCGATGTCGCGATGACCGTCGGGGCCGGCGCGGTCGGCTCCCGCACCGGTCCGGGGCGCGCCACGGGCATCCAGACTAGACTTATCGGCTATGCCCGTCACAGTGCCGCACGATCTCCCCGCCCGGGCCGTCCTGGAGGCGGAGAAGGTCTTCGTCATGTCCGACGAGCGCGCGGGGCATCAGGACATCCGCCCGATGCGGATCGCGATCTTGAATCTGATGCCGATGAAGGTCGCGACCGAGACACAGTTGCTGAGACTGCTGAGCAACAGCCCGCTGCAGGTCGAGATCACCTTGCTGCACATGTCCAGCCACGTCTCGCGGAACACGCCGCCCGGTCATCTCGAGTCGTTCTATTCGACCTTCGACGATGTGGCAGACAAGCACTTCGACGGATTGATCGTCACCGGGGCCCCGATCGAGAGGCTCGACTTCGAGGACGTCGACTACTGGCCCGAGATGACCAGAATCCTGGATTGGACACGCAGCAACGTGCAGTCGACGCTGCACATCTGCTGGGGCGCGCAGGCTGCGCTTTACCGGCACTACGGGGTGGGCAAGTACGAAGTGCGCCAGAAGATCTCCGGCGTGTTCACCCATCGCCTCACCGGCGCGAAGTCGCCGCTCGTCACAGGTTTCGACGAGGAGTTCCTGGCCCCGCATTCCCGGCACACCGACGTCCACGCCCGTGACATCGAGGCCACCGGTGCGGTCGAGGTGTTGGCCGTGAGCGACGAGGCAGGCGTTTTCCTGGCGGCCACTCCCGACGGCCGCGAGGTCTTCGTCACCGGGCATCCCGAGTACGACGCGGACACGCTGGCCCGCGAGTATCGGCGCGACAGTGACCAGCAGAGCGACGTCGCGGTGCCCGCACACTACTTCCCGGGCGACGACCCGACCGCGCTCCCGCTCAACCGCTGGCGCGGACACGGTCACCTCCTGTACACCAACTGGCTCAACTACTGCGTCTACCAGGAGACGCCGTTCGATCCGAACGGCGTCTGAGACCCGATCGATCGCCGACTTCGGCGCAGGGGCTCCGCTCTGTGCAGAAACCGGACTGATCCGTGCCGCCACGGCCTTGCGCGACGCGGGCCCCGCGGGGGCACCTTAGGCTGACAGTGACGCCTGAGCCCACTGCTCACCGCGCCTGAACTGCGACGAAAGCGATTGACGTATGTGTACACGTGTTATGTGGCCGGACGCGGGTGGTTCGGTGGTCGTCGGACGCAACATGGACTTCGCGCGCGATCTGCACACCAACCTCTGGAAGCTCCCCCGCGGTGTGAAGCGCGACGACCGGGTCGGCGGAGGCCTCTCGTGGACCGCGAAGTACGGCAGCGTGGTCGCCGGAGTGTACGACATCATCTCCGCCGACGGGGTCAACGAGAAGGGTCTGGCCGGACACGTCCTGTGGCTGGCGGAGTCGGATTACGGCACGCCCGATCCGGCGCGCCCGCAGCTCGCCATGTCCGTGTGGATGCAGTACTACCTGGACAACTTCGCCACCGTGGCCGAGGCCGTCGAGTGGACTCGGGCCAACGACCCCCAGGTGGTTCCGATGGCCGACCCGACCGGAGGCAGCAAGCCCGCGATCCACCTCGCGCTCGACGACGCCGACGGCGACTCGGTGATCTTCGAGTACATCGACGGGAAGCTGAACGTCTTCCACAGCAGGGATTACTGGGTGATGACGAACTCGCCGTCGTACGACCGGCAACTCGAGCTCGTCGAGAAGTACGAGGGCCTCGGCGGTGAGGATCCGATCCCCGGCACCTGCCGCGCCGAGGACCGCTTCGCACGTGCCCTGTACTACGTGCGGAATCAGCCGCGGCCGTCCTCGCGGCTGGAAGCCGTCGCCGCGATGGGCAGCATCATCCGGAACTGTGCGCAACCCTTCCGGAACCCCGAGCCGGGGAAGCCGGACGCCTCCACCACCCTCTGGCAGGTGGTGATCGATCTGACCAATCTCCGCTATGTCTTCGAATCGACCACGCGGCCGAACACCGTCTGGGTCGATCTGGCGGAGCTCGACTTCAGTGAGGGTTCGGGTGAGTGGAAGCTGAACCTGGTCGACCACCTCGAAGTGGAACACGGCCTCTCCGGCAACGTCACCAAGAAGTTCAAGAAGCACCGCAAGTTTCACCTCGTCTCGGTGAAGCAGAGTGAGCTGATCGGCGAACTCGTAGCGGAGGCTGCCAAGACCATCGATCCGCTCAAGTCGGCGGAGACGCGGGCGGAGCGGATCCAGGAGAAGGTGGAGGCGAAGATCGCCGAGTTCATCGCCTCAGAGTAGGAATCTCGACGAACCCCGTGGTTGTGTCCGGTCAGCGGTGGGGCGTGAGAGTGATCGCGCCGATGACGGCGCCGCCGAAATAGGCCGGGCCCCGGTAGCCGCCGTGACCGTCGCTGTTGAGAATGACGCGATGTCCCGGGAAGAGGTCGACATAGCCGCCGGTGGCAGTCCGATGAATCGGGTACCGCCCGATGAGTACCAGTTGATCGCCCTCGACGCGGGCATCACGTTGCAGAAGGACGATCCCGGACGACGAGGTCGTTGACGTGTAGGAGCCCGGAGCGACGTCCGCGGCCGCCTGGCCGGCGGAGCCGAAGAGCGCCATGGCTCCGATCCCCGCCGCGATCGCGGCGGTCCGAACGACAGCGGTCCGAACGACGGTGGGGCTGGGGCGCATCGACATCGTCGTCTCCTGGCTGCTCGGGCCTATCAGCGTACGCCGCGCCGGTCGCTCAGCGCGAGCGAAGCCCGTCGGCGACGGTGGCGATGTACGTCGCGAGCAATCGGTCGAGCCGATCGTGGTCGGCACGCAGCGCCCCGGGACGCCAGGCCAGTGCCAGCAGTCCGTTGAGGGTGGCCCAGAAGGCTGTCGCCAGATCGTCCGGATCGAGATCGGAGCGTGCGCTGCCGTCGGCCATGCCCGCGCGGATGGTCGCCGCGAGCTTGGCGTTCTGCTCCCCCGTCAGCTCCGCGATGTGGGCGACGGCGTCCGGCTCGTCGGGCGGCTCCACAAGGATGCGAAACTCGTGCGGCCGTTCCCTGGCGAACTTGGCGTAGGCGGCGGCCGCCAGCAGGAGGCGTTCCTCTGCGGTCCCCTCCGCGTCGTAGGCGGCGTCCATGTAGACCCGGCTCTCCCTCATCGCCTGCTCAGCCACCGCCGTGAGCAACGCCGACCGCCCGCCGACCCTGTTGTAGATGGTCTGGACTGCGACGTCCGCGCTTTCGGAGACCGCATCGAGGGTCAGCGCATCGGTGCCGCGGGTGGCGACGAGTTCGCGCGCGGCGTCGACGATCGCCTGACGCGTCGCCGCGGCGCGCCGCTGGGTACGCGTCATCGGCGCCTGCCCGTCCCCCGGCTTCGACGCCGACTGCTTCCGTACGCCACTGGGAGTCACGGACCCACCCTATCGACTTCCAACGGTGGAATCGATTCCAAGCCGGCGGCGGCCCTGCGGCCCGCTCAGACCGGTGCGGCGGCCGGTTCCGGACTCGCGGTGTTCAGCCCGAGCGGGTGTCGGACGTTGATCAGCAATCCCGCCACGACTGCCACGAACGCGAGGATGGCGGCCGCGACATAGAAACCGACACTGTCTCCGTGCACCATGGCGAGAGCCTGGAAATGAGGAATGTCCGCGGGGCCGCGGACCGAGTCCCGGTGATCGGTGATGTAGCGCGCGGCCGCGTTCGCGGCGACCGTGTTCAGCAACGCCGTCCCGACGGCGCCGCCGACCTGCTGCGAGGTGTTCACCATCGCCGAAGCGACACCCGCGTCGTACGGTGCGACTCCGAAGGTCGCCAGGTTCATCGACGTCATGAACACCGTTCCCATGCCGAAGCCGAGAATGAGCAGACCGGGGAAGATCACGCTCCAGTATCGGGTGGAGTCGGCCGAGACCTGCGCGAGGATCAGCATGGCGCACGACCCGAGCAAGGCGCCGGGCACCAGCAGGTACCGCGGCGGGACGCGGGTGATCAAGCGGGCCGCCACCTGCGTGGACCCGATGAGCATGCCGAACACCATGGGCAGGAACGCGAACCCGGCACTCAGCGGAGTGTAGTGATGCACAGTCTGCATGTAGAGGGTCAGGAACAGGAACGATCCGAACATCGCGATCACGGACAGCGCGACGGTCAGGTACGCGCCGCCGCGCGAACGGTCTGCGACCACGCGCAGCGGAAGCAGCGGATACGAGTACCTCCACTGCCAGCCGACGAACAGAGCGAGCAGCACCACCGCCGCCACCAGACAGGTCAGCGTCCCGCCGTCGGCCCAGCCCTTCTCCGCGGCCCGGCTGAAGCCGTACACCACCAGCGCCAGCCCGGAGCCGCCCAGCACCACGCCGAGTACGTCGAGCTTGACGACGTGGTCGGTGTTCCTCGGCGGCTCCTTGATTTCGAAGACCGCGCCGAGCAGCGCGACGGCCGCGATCGCGACGTTGATGTACATCGTCCAGCGCCAGTCGAGCACCTGCGTCAGCAGGCCGCCGAGGAGCAGGCCGACGGCGGCGCCGCCGCCGGCGATCGCGCCGAAGACGCCGAACGCGCGTGCACGTTCCTTCGGTTGCGTGAACATCACGGTCAGGAGGGAGAGCGCCGCGGGCGCCAGCAGGGCTCCGAAGGCCCCCTGCACGGCTCGCGCGGCGAAGAGCATCGCCTCATTGACCGCCGCGCCGCCGACCGCGGATGCGCAGGCGAATCCGACCAGGCCGATCATCAGCGCCCGGCGGCGGCCCCACATGTCCGCCACGCGGCCGCCGAACAACAGCAGTCCGCCGAAGGCGAGGGCGTACGCGGTGATCACCCACTGCTGGTTCGCGGTGCTGATTCCCAGATCCCGCTTGGCATCGGGCAGGGCGATGTTGACCACCGTGCCGTCGAGAACCACCATCAACTGTGCGAGACAGATGAAGACCAGGGCCTTCCAGCGGCGGGGATCGGGTTCGGTGACGGGTTCGGCTGCGGGCACTGACATCGGGTCGCTCGATTCGTCGTCGCTATCGTGCAATCTCAGGCAAGGTCAGCCAGAATCCTACGCACCGCGGGCACCACCTTCTCGCCGTACAGCCGGATGGACTCCTGCTGGTCGTCATGGGTGACCGGTTGGTCGTATTTGAGGTCGAAGCGGTCGACCTTCAACGTGTGAACAGTCGCCGCGATCTTCTCTGCGACCGTCTCGGGGGAGCCGACGTACAGCGATCCGGTCTCGATCTCGCGCTCGAAGTCGCCCGCGGCCGGCGGCGGCCATCCCCGCTCACGCCCCATCCGTTCCCGCATCTCGAACCAGCCGTCGCGCACCAGATTCCGGGCCGCTTGGTCCGTATCGGCGATCAGGCCCGGCGAGTGGACCGCCACCGGCCTGCGTGGAACGCCGAACTGATCCTGCGCGCGCTCGAACAGGTCGACGTAACCGGCGAAGCGGTCGGCGGGTCCGCCGATGATCGCCAGGAACAGGCCGAAGCCGTATCGTGCGGTCCGGACCACCGATTCGGGACTGCCGCCGACGCCCACCCACGCGGTGATGCCGTGGGCGGTGGCCGGGTAGACGCGCTGGTCCGACAGCGAGGCGCGGGTGCTGCCCGACCAGGTCACCGGCTCCTCGGTCAAGAGCGCCGAGAGCAGGGCGAGCTTCTCCTCGAACAGCACCTCGTAATCGCGGAGGTCGTACCCGAAGAGCGGGAACGACTCGGTGAAGGACCCGCGGCCGGCGACGATCTCGGCTCGGCCGTTCGAGACCGCGTCGAGCGTCGCGAACCGCTCGAAGACGCGGACCGGATCGTCGGAGCTCAGCACCGTCACGGCCGAACCCAGCCGGATCCGTTCGGTCCGCGAAGCGATGGCGGCCAGGACCATCTCCGGACTCGACACCGCGAAGTCGGGCCGGTGATGTTCACCGACGCCGAAGAAGTCCAGGCCCGCTGCATCGGCGACCACCGCATCGTCCACCAGATCACGGATCACCTGCGGGTGGGGCACCGGCTCTCCGTGTGCGTCGCGGGTCACTCCGCCGAAGGTGTCCAGGCCGAATTCGATGTGGTTCACGGTTGGGTCAACGATCACCGTGGACCGAATGATTCCCGCACGTCAGCTCGAGACCCGGGCGGCGGCGCCCGCGTCGACGGGAAGCACGGTGCCGGTGATGTGGGCGCTGGCCTCCGCGGCGAAGAACAGGACCGCGCGAGTGACCTCCTCGGGTTCGAGGAAGGCGATCGGCTGCGCGTGCAGCATCGCCATCACCGGCTCCACATCCGCGCGCGTGGGTGCGTCCAGGTCTGGCCGCACCACCGAGTACAGCGCGTCGTTGTGCACCATCGGCGTCGAGATATTGCCCGGCGCAATGGCGTTCACCGTGATCCCGTGAGCGGCGAGATCGAGCGCCACGCTCTTGGTCATGCCGATGACGCCCCATTTTGACGCGCCGTACGCGGCCTGACCCTGTGCCGCGCTCCGCCCGAGCATCGAGGAGATGGTGACGATGCGCCCGTAGCCGCGCGCGATCATCCCGGGCGCTACCGCGGCGAGGGTGTTGTACACACCGGTCAGGTTGCTGCCGATGACCTCCTCCCAGACGGCCGCGGACGCCTCGGTGATCGGCGACGTGCCGGAGACGCCTGCATTGGCGACTGCGACGTCGACGCGGCCCAGCTCGTTCTCGGCGCGTGCGACCAGCGCCTCCATCGCCGCCCGATCTGCGGTGTCCGCCTTCACCGCGATGCATCGCCGCCCGGTGGCCTCCACCAGTCGGACCGTCTCGGCGAGATCCTCCTCGGTGCCCATCGGGTAGGCGATCGCGGGGCTGTCCGCACACCGATCGCAGACGACGACGTCCGCGCCCCGTTCGGCGAACGCGATCGCGTGCGCACGTCCCTGACCGCGTGCGGCTCCGGTCACCAATGCCACGCGATTGCTGAAGTCGTCCATGCCGTCTCCTTGCCGCCGGACGTGCGTCCGGATCGTCGATCGAAACTCGTCTGTCCAGAGGACACACCACATCTATCAGTCGCGGCGAGTCCGTGCGCCCACTGAGCGGGATCGCGTCCCGCGACAGTGCCTTCGGCCGCACCGCCGGTGCGGCTCGCCCCGTGCGGCTCTTGGTGAAGGTTAAGAGACAGCGCCTATCCTCACTCCCGATGAGTACTTCACACAGGGTGACCGCGCGCGGGTACGCGGTCATCGCCGCCGTCGCGGGTCTGGTCGCCCTCGTAGCTGCCATCGCCACACCGTTCCTGCCGGTCACCGAGCGGACATCGTCGTTCGACTGGCCGCGGGGCCAGAGCATCTCCGCCGACAATGCGTCGGTCACGGCGCCCCTGGCGACGCAGACCGCCCGGCGGCTCGACGTCACGGTGAATTGCCGGGTGCTCCGGGAGGCGGGGGCGGAGGGCTCCACCGCGGTCGTCGTGTCGACGGTTCCCGCTTCGGCACCGCGCGACATCCGCGACACCGCCCTCGTGGTCACGTCCGGTTCTTCCGGTGCGACGGTCAACGTGCGCGGATCGGCGTTGACGAGCATCGACCGCGCGGGCCTGAACAACTGTTCGCAACTGCGCTTCTGGGCGTCGGAGGACTCCTTGGGAGCTCAGTTCGTCGGGGCCGGCGCAACGGTGCACGGTGATCCCGCCACCCGGCCGGCGGTCGCCGGAGTCTTCACCGATCTGTCCGGGGACACCGTGCGACGGGCACAGCAGGGTCTGACCGTGCACGTCGACGTCGACAACGCCTTCGACGTCGCCCGAACCGCGCTCAAGACCGCGGTCATCGTCATCGGTGTTCTGGCCGCCCTGGTGGCGCTGTTCGCGTTGAGCCGCCTCGACGCCGTGTCGCGCTTCCGGGCGCCGACCGCCGGGCGCCGACCGCTCCGCAGGCTCGTCGCACCGAGCGTCACCGATCTCACCGTCACCGCCGCCCTGCTGATCTGGCACGTCCTCGGAGCGGGCACCGCCGACGACGGCTACGTGATGGTGATGGGCCGCAACGCGACCGACGCCGGGTATCTGTCCGACTACTATCGCTACTTCGGTGTCTCCGAGGCGCCGTTCGACTGGTACTACTCCTTCCTCTCCCACTGGGCCACGGTGAGTTCCGCGGGCGTCTGGATGCGTCTGCCGGGCCTGGTGGCCGGGCTGGTGTCGTGGTTCATCCTCAGCCGCGTCCTGCTACCCCGTCTGGGCGCCGCCGTCCGGTCCTCACGGTGGGCGGTGTTCAGCGCCGCCGCGGTGTTCGTCGCGTTCTGGATCGCCTTCTGCAGCGGCCTGCGGCCGGAGCCGATCATCGTCGCGGGATCGCTCGCGACCTGGTGGCTGGTCGAGACGTCGATCGCGACGCGCAGGCTGCTGCCCGCGGCGCTCGCGACGTTCGTCGCGTTGCTTACACTCGCCACCGGACCGCAGGGCGTCATCGCCGTCGCCGTTCTGATCGTCGGCTCCCGGCCGATGCTGCGAGTGGTCCGGACACTGCGCGGGCAGTACCGTCTGCTGCCGCTGTTCGCGCCCGTCGCCGCGGCCGTCTCCCTCATCTGCTTTCTGGTCTTCCGCACCCAGACCCTGGGCGCGGTCGTCGAGGCGATCCGGGTCCGGTACGTCGTCGGCCCGACGCTGTCCTGGTACCAGGAGTTGATGCGGTACTACTTCCTCACGCTGGGGACCCCGGACGGTTCCCTCGCCCGTCGTGTACCGGTGCTGCTCCTGCTCGCCACACTGGGGTTGACGACCGCGGTCATGATGCGGCGCGGCCGCCTGCCGGGCTTCGCACGCGGCCCGGTGTGGCGACTGATCGGCAGCGTCCTCCTCACGATGGGTCTGCTCTCGTTCGTGCCCATGAAGTGGACCGTCCAGTTCGGGATCTTCGCCGGGTTGGCCGCCGCCTGTGCCGCCGTTGCCACCGCGGCGATGATCCGGGTGTCGGCGCATGCGCCGCGCACCCTCTGGACGTACGTCACCGTGCTGGTCGGCGCGTGTGCCGTCGCGACGGCCGGCGACAACGCCTGGGGATGGTCGTACGACTACGGCATCCCGTGGTTCGACAAGGCTCCCGTCCTCGCCGGACGACCGGTGTCGACGCTGTTCCTCGTGCTGACCGCGCTCTCGTTCCTCATGCTGGTCTGGGTCAGCGTGCGGCCGCACACCGCACGTCCCCCGTCGGCCGCAGCGGTCCGCCGGCGCCGCATCGTATCGGCGGTGCCGGTCCTGCTGATCGCCGCAGCGCTGGTGCTCGCCGAGTTCGCACTCTTCGGCAAGGCTGCGCTGAGCCGCTCGGACACCTATACGGCGTTCAGCGCCAACGCGCGCGCCCTGACCGGGAGCGCCTGCGGGATGGCCGACCGCGTGCTCGTCGAGAAGGATCCGAATGTCGGGATGCTGCAGCCGGTCGGGGCCGTCGACGCGTCGCGGGCGCTCGCCGGGGAGTCGACGGGGTTCTCCCCCGACGGCGTCGCCGACGATCTGACACCCGATCCGGTCCGGCTCGGCGCCGGCACCCTCCGCACCGCGACGCCCGGCCACTCGTACTCCGGCGACGGCGCTCCAGCGGGTACCACCGGGGGTACCGGTCCGGAGACCGCGAACGGCGGCACCGTGGCACTGCCCTTCGGTCTCGATCCGGCCACCACTCCGGTGCTCGGCAGCTACGGCTTCGACAACGGCCGGGCGGAACTGACCACCGACTGGTACCGGCTCCCCGACCGGACTACGTCTCCGCTGATCGTCATCACCACGGCGGGTTCGGTCTTCTCCGTGGGACAGGACGGGGCCGTGACCGCCGGCCGCGATCTGCATGTCGAGTTCGGCGTCGACACCGACGGGGAGTTCACCCCGGTGGGTGCGCCGTTCGTTCCCATCGATCCGGGTCCCGACCACCCCAACCGGCCGTGGCGCAACCTGCGGATCCCGATGGCCGCGATCCCGCCGTCGGCGACCGCGATGCGGATCGTCGCCGTCGACTCGAACCTGAGTCCCGACGAGTGGCTGGCGATCACCCCGCCGCGTGCCCCGCGGCTGCAGACCCTGCAGAACGTCGTCGGCAGCCGGGAACCGGTGCTGTTGGACCTGTCGGTCGGCAGTCAGTTCCCCTGCCAGCAGCCGGTGACCGCGCGCGACGGGGTGTACGACGTTCCCCGATGGCGCATCACACCCGACCGGACCACGACCTATTCGACGTCGAAGAGCTGGCAGGCCGCGTCCTCCGGCGGAATCCTGTCGGTGTCGGAGTCGCTGACCAGGCCGTCGACGATGGCCACCTACCTGGAGAACGACTGGTACCGAGACTGGGGCAACCTCGTGAGACTCGAACCGCTCGTGCCGGATGCACCGGCCGCTGCGTTGACCACCGCGACAGTCCGGCAGGCCGGCTGGCGCAATCCGAGCACAATCGTGGCTGGAGGTACCGATGAGTGATCGGACACCGAGCCCCCGGACGGTCCGCATCGCACGGATCGTCGCCGTCGTGGCCGGCGCCATCGGCATCCTGCTCGCCCTCGCGTCGCCGTTCCTGCCGGTCACGTACGCCAAGACCGAGATCACCTGGCCGCAAGCCACGTCGTCGACGTCGGCGCCGACCGTGGCGAACATCGCGGCGCCCAACGTCTCGTACAACCCCGTGTCGATGGATGCGACCGTGCCCTGCTCGCTGGCATCGCTGCTGCCGGCCGACGGCGGCGTGCTGCTCTCGACCGTGCCGAAATCCGGTGTCGACGCGCGCAAGGTGGGCCTGTTCATCAGCGCCACCCACGACAACCTCCTGGTCACCCAGCGCAACGCCGTGCTGATGACGATCCCGCGCGAGCAGGCGCAGCGCACTCCTGAATGCCGCATCGTCGTGCACGCCGACACCGCCGGCACCCGCGGCGAGGTCGAGGGACTGACGGTCCCCGACTCGGCCTTCGGCATCCGCGATCCGAACGCGCGGCCGCAGATCATCGGCGTGTACACCGACCTGCCGGCCACCGCCCCCACCGCCGGGCTGAGCTTCCGCTCCACCGTCGACACCCGGTTCAGCACCAGCCCCACCCCGCTCAAACGCACCCTGCTGATCGTCGGCGTGGTCGCGACGATCCTGTCTCTCATCGCGCTCGCCGTGCTCGATGCCCGGGACGGGCGACGCCTGCGCCGACTGCTGCCTCGGCGCTGGTGGCGACCGACCGTGCTCGACGGATTCGTCACCGCGGTGCTGCTGATCTGGCTGATGATCGGCGGCAACACCGCCGACGACGGCTATCAGGTGACGGTCGGGCGCGTGGCGCCCGGCGCGGGTTACCTCGACAACTATTACCGGTACTTCGGTGTCCCCCAGGACCCGTTCGGCTGGCATTACCAGTACCTGGCCAAATGGATGGAGGTCAGCACCGCGATCCCGTGGCTGCGCCTGCTGCCGTTCCTGTTCGCGATCGTCGGATGGTTCCTGATCAGCCGCGTGGCGATCCCGCGCCTGGGTCGGACGATCGCCGGTTCCGGTGTCGCACGCTGGGCCGCGGCCCTGGCCTTCCTCGCCGTGTGGCTGCCGTTCAACAACGGCCTGCGCGTGGAACCGGTGATCACCGTCGGCATCCTGCTGACCTGGGTGCTCGTCGAACGCGCGATCGCCACCGGCCGACTGCTCCCCTTCGGTCTCGCGATCGTTTCGGCCGCCTTCACCCTGACCATCCACCCGGTGGGCGCGGTCGCGGCGGTCGCGCTGCTGGCCGGGCTCCGGCCGATGCTCAAGCGGGTGCTGTACCGGCGGCGTCGCGACGGGCTGGCGCCGATGCTGGTGCCCCTCGTGGCGGCGGGTCTGGCCGTCCTGTACGAGATCTTCGCCGACCAGCCGCTCGCCACGATCGTCGAGGGCGTGCAGGCGCAGGGCATCGTGGGTCCGACCAATCACTGGTGGACCGAGGCGATGCGGTACTACATCCTGCTCAATCCGACACCCGACGGCTCCATCGCGCGCCGGGTCGGAATCTTCGTGACGATCCTGTCGGTGCTGCTGGTCGTCCTCGTCCTCGTCCGCAAGCACAGCGTGCCGGGTGTGGCGACCGCGGCCCTGTGGCGGCTCGTGGCCGTCACCGGCGGCGCCGTGGCGGTGCTGGCCTTCGTCCCGACCAAGGCGACCCACCAGATGGGCATCTTCGCCTGCCTGGCCGGGCCGCTGGCCGCGGCCGCGACCGCCTTCCTGAAACCGAGTGTGCTTCGGCGCCCATGCAACCGGACGTTCTTCGCCGCGGCGTCGGCGTACGCGCTCGCGGTGGCCTTCGCCGGCCGCAACCAGTGGTGGTATGTGGGCAGCTACGGCATCCCGTGGTCGGACGACACGCCGCATATCGCCGGCATCGGTTTCTTCTGGCCGATCTTCGCCGTCGCCGTACTGCTGACGGCCGTCGGACTGTGGCAGTACTACCGGGACGACGGCCGAGCACAGTTCGCCGACGCCGCGGAACCCTTCCGGCGCCCGGAGCCGAGCCGTATGGCCGACCTGCCGATGTACTCGCTCGTGATCGTCTCCGCGGTGATCCTGGCCTTCAACATGATCTCGTTCGGTAAAGCGGCCAGGACGCAATCGGATTCGTGGACCTGGGCGAGTTCCAACATCGCGTCCCTGCAGGGGCGCCCGTGCGCACTCGCCGACGCCGTGCTGGTGGAGGCCGATCCGAACACGGGTCTTCTCGCGCCGGCGCAGTTGGCCGGCCAGCGGCCCGCGAGCGCCGGCCAGGCCCTCGCGGGCGGAGCGACGCCCCCGGCCGGGTTCTCACCCGACGGCGTGCCGACGCACTTGGAGACCGACGACAGCGACACGTCCAGCAGTGACACCGACGCTCATCCCGCCCAAGCGGTCGACCAGGATCAGAGCGGGCAGTCGACCACCGGTGATTCGACGACCGCCGACACCACCTCCGACACCAGTGGCGGCACCACGGTCAGCCGTGGTGTCAACGGTTCGTCGGTGAAGCTGCCCTTCGGTCTCGACCCGCAGCGGGTGCCGGTGCTCGGGAGCTTCGGTGCGCCCGCCGGGACCGGCCGCCTGACCTCGGACTGGTACCAGCTGCCCGAACGCTCCGACGATCGGCCTCTGATCACCCTGTCGGCCGCGGGTGCGGTGGAGTCGATCGACGAACTGGCGGTCCGGCATCCGGGCCAGCAACTGCGGCTCGAAGCCGGACGGGTGCAGCCGGACGGCACCGTTGCAACCGTCGCGTCCCTGACCCCGTACGACGCAGGCGGCGCACCGCAGTGGCGCAACCTGCGGTTCCCGATGGCCGAGATTCCTCCCGGCGCGTCCGTCGTCCGGATCGTCGCCGAGGACACCTCGCCGGGCTACGATGCCTGGCTGGCCGTCACGCCACCGCGTGCCACACGACTGCAGACGCTCAATTCGCTCGTCGGCAGCGATGATCCGGTACTGCTCGACTGGGAAGTCGCGTTCGCGTTCCCCTGCCAGCGCCCGGCCGGCGTGGTGCACGGCATCCTCGAGACGCCGAAGTGGCGCATCACCCCCGATGCGGTCGGTGAACGGGTGAACTCGGCGCAGTGGATGGCCGGCGACTACGGCGGCCCGCTGGGCATCACCGAGAACGAGCTGCGACAGACGGAGGTCCCGGCCTACCTCGAGAACGACTGGGGCCGTGACTGGGGTTCACTGCAGCGGTTCACCCCGCTCCTGCCGCAGCACGACGCCGAACTCACCGTCACCCACGAGGACCACACCGGTCTCTGGACTCCCGGGCCGATGCGGGTGATCCGCAACTGAATCGGGACAGTGGAAGGCACCCCGGTAGCCTGGGACGGTGATCACACCTGCCTCTCCCTTGGATTTCGCACGCGGCCCCGCCTGGGCCAACCGCATCGCCCTGGCTCCGCTGACGAATCTGCAGAGCAATGCCGACGGCACTCTCTCGGACGACGAGTACCACTGGCTCGTGAGGAGAGCCGAGGGCGGCTTCGGCATGGTGATGACATGCGCGGCATGGGTGTCCGGCCGGGGGCACTCGTTCTCCGGACAGCTCGGCGTCGCCGGCCCCGAGCACCTCGACGGACTGACCCGGCTGGCGCACGGGCTGCGCGCGGCGGGAGCGGTCTCATCGATCCAGTTGCAGCACGGAGGGCGACGCGGCGACGGACAGTTCGACCCCGTCCGGGTGGCGCCGTGGAACGATGCCGCCAAGCAGGCGGTGGAACTGAGCACCGCCGAGGTGGAGGCGATCGTGGAGGAGTTCGCCGAAGCCGCAGTCCTCGCCTCCGAGGCCGGTTTCGACGGGGCCGAGATCCACGGGGCCCACGGCTACCTGCTCTGCCAGTTCCTCGACGCGCGCAGTAATCACCGCGCCGACAAGTACGGCGGCAGCGCCGACAACCGATTCCGCATCATCCACGAGGTGGTCGATGCGGTCCGTCGCGCCACCGGACCGGATTTTCAGCTGGGCCTGCGACTCTCGCCCGAGCGTTACGGCGTTCCGCTCGCCGAGTCGCGCGAGCTGGCGGCTCAGGTTCTCGCCTCGGGACGGCTCGACTACCTCGACATGTCGATGTGGGACGCGTTCAAACACCCGGCCGAGGAGGAGCACCGCGACCGCACTCTGCTCGAACACTTCACCGATCTGCCGCGCGGGGGCACCCGTCTCGGCGTCGCCGGGAAGATCCTGACCGGTGCTCAAGTGCGCGAGAGCCTCGACGCCGGCGCCGACTTCGTCTTGATCGGGACCGCCGGGATCCTGCACCACGATTTCGCAGCCAGAGTGGTCGCCGACCCCGCGTTCACGTCGACGCCGCAGCCCGTGTCTGCCGATCACATGCGCGCCGAGTCCGTCGGTCCGGCGTTTCTCGAGTACCTGTCGACGAACTGGGACGACTTCGTGCTCTCCTCCTGAGGCCGGCGTCCCGCGGTTCCGGCCACACGCGCCGGTCGCCCGTCCGAATGGTCGGCTCTGAACGGTGTGTCACACTGGGGGCACAGGTGACTGCAGACGGGGGTATGCGTGCTGGGAATCGTGCTGTTGATCGTCGGCGGCGTCGGTCTGGTGTTGACGTTGCTGTCCGTCCTCGGTGTGGATGCCGGCGGCGTGGACGTTCACCTCGGCGACTCCGGCGCCGGACTGCTGTCCATTGTCACCCCGTTCGCCACTGGGTTCGGCCTGCTCGCGGGCGGGCTCCTGACGTTCACCGAGACGGCGACCTGGCCGGCACTGCTGGTCGGTGCGCTCGCCGGCGTGGTGCTCTCGGTCGCGGCCGTCGTCGTTCTGGGGTACCTCGTCGGCGCCGAAGCCGAACTGCCGAACGTCGACCTCATCGGTTCGGCGGTACGCATCGTGGAACCCGTCACTCCCGGCCGCTTCGGGATCGGTGAGGTACGGACGCCGCTCGGCACCCGCCAGGTGACGGTCACCTCCGACGCCCCGCTCGAACACAACGATGAGGCCGTGATCGTGGACCGCATCGACGGCGGCGACAACTACGTCGTCGCCCGCATCTCCCTCACCGACTGATCCCCACCCGGTTCCCTGCGGAACCGGGGCAACGAAAGGAACCCGCAAGATGGGAGCCGTCATCGGCGCCGTAGTGGCCATCGTGGTGCTACTCGTCCTCATCGTCCTGCTCGTGCTGTCGCGCTACCGCGTGCCGGGAGCGGAAGAGGCGTTCATCGTCACCGGCACCGGCAAGGGGCACGAGGGCAAGGTGTATCGCGGAACCGGAACATTCGTGCTTCCGGTGGTGCAGCGCGCGACCCGGGTGCAGTTGTCATCGGTCAAGGCCGATCTGGACACCTCGACCCCGGCCAACGACGGCATCGAGCTGAAGGTTCGAGGCGTCGCGGTCGTCAAGGTCGGCGACACGCCGGAAGCCATCCTCAAGGCGGGTCCGCGTTTCGGCGACGACCTCAACCGGGTCAAGGCCCTCGTCACCGAGCAGCTCTCCGGTGAGCTGCGGTCGATCGTCGGCACAATGACCGCCAAGAGCATCCTCGTCGATCGGCAGCAACTCGTCGACCAGGTCGCGCGCTCGATCAAGGAGATCCTCGGCAACCAGGGATTGATCCTCGACAGCTTCTCGATCAACGACGTCCAGGACTCGGACGGCCAGTACTTCTCCGACCTCGCCGCCAAGGAGCGATCGGATCAGGCCGCGATCGCAGCACGGTCGCGCGCCGTGGCCCACCGCGTGGCCGAACAGAGCCGCATCGAGAACGAGCAGGCGATCATCGAGCAGCAGCGCGAGCTCGACATCGAGCGGGAAGCCGCCCGCCAGGCCACCGACCGTGCGGCGGCCGAGGCCGACGCGGTCCGCCCGCTGGTCGAGGCCGAACGCCGGCGCATTCAGGTGGAGAAGGACAACGAGGTCGCCGAGCAGACCGCCCGACTGCGCGACACACAGCTCGACGCCGAGGTGCGCCGCCCCGCCGAAGCCGAGCTGTATGCGGCGCAACAGCGGGCCGAGGCCCGTAAAGCCGAGATCATCGCCGAGGCGGCGGCCAAGGCCGAGGGTATCCGGATCACCGGCGAGGCCGAGGCCGACGCCCTGGAGAAGCGCGCCGAGGCGCTCGGCAAGCTCGACGAGGTCGGCCAGCTGGAACTGGTGCTGAGCAAGCTCCCCGACATCGTCCGCGCGGCCTCGGCACCGCTGGCCGATGCGAACATCACACTGGTCGGCGACTCGGTGAGCCCGGTCGCCAAGGGCGCGGGATCGAGCCTGGTGAGCACCATGGAGCTGATCCGCGGCGCCACCGGTATCGACGTCGCGCAGATGCTGTCCGACCTCGGGACCAGTGATACCGACGGAAGCGGGCGCGCCGCGCCGGCGGAGCCTCCCCAGGATCACTGACGGTGGATCACTGACGGGCCACCGGGCCGGGGCAGCGCTGCCCCGGCCCGGTGGTCTATTCGCCCCGCAGGAACTGCAGGATGTCCGGGGTCACCGGATCGACGAGATCGGCCACCTCCTCATGCTTGCTCACATACTTGGCCACGAGCGGACAGACGGCCACCACCCGCCGGCCCGCGGCCCGGGTGTCGTCGAGCGCCTCACGGACCAGGACGGAGCTGAGACCGCGACCGGAGAACCGGTCGTCGAGTTCGGTGTGTGGAAAGATCCGCTGGTCTCCACGGTCGATGAATCGGGTGAATCCGGCGGTCTCACCGTTCACCAGGATCTCGTAACGGCCCAGCGCGTCGTTCCGGACCACCTCCGTGCGTTCTGCGTCGGTGTGTCCTGCGTCGGTCATCGCCCGTCCCCTCTCGTCATGGTCGAGTCCGCCTGCGCGGCTTCAGCCGAGTGTTCGGCAGCGGCGGCGCTGGGATCCATTCGTCGGCTCCCCAGCCGCCCACTGTTCCGAAACGTTCCGACCGCCGCTGCCATTCCTCGCGGTACTCGGCGATCTCGTCGTGGTCGCGGCCGACGAAGTTCCACCACATGACGATGTCCTCGGCGAAGGGCTCGCCGCCGAGCAGCACCGCGCGTGCCGGTCGGTCCGTGGGATTGTGCACTTCGAGCCGGCTGGACCCCGGGCCCACATAGGCGAGCGAAGCGCGCCCGATCCGGACTCCGCCGACCTCCGCGGCGGCCGTGTCGAGCAGAACACCGTGCTCGAAGGACTCGTCGACCTCCAAGACCGCACACGCGCCCGGGTCGATCGACAGTTCCGCGCCGAGCAGCGGTGTTGCCGTGACGATCTCCGCCGACGATCCGCCCGAGTCGCCCACGAATACCTTCATGCTGCCGACCACGGCTCCCGACGCATCGGTCAGGTCCACCGAGGGTGCACGATAGTGCTGAAAGCCGTTCTCCCCGTGGCGGGCGCCGTCAGGCAGCGCGACCCACAGCTGCACCCCGTGCAGCGTCTCCACCCGGCGTGTGGAAACCTCGGAGTGACTGATCCCGCGGCCGGCGGACATCAGGTTCATCTCCCCCGGCAGCACCATCGCGTGCACCCCCGCGCTGTCGCGGTGCTCGATCTCTCCTTCGAACAGCCAGCTCACGGTCTGCAGTCCGGTGTGCGGATGCGGCAGCACCCGCATCCCGCCCGACTCCGAGACCGGTTCGGGACCGTAATGGTCGGCGAAGCACCAGGCGCCGATCATCGATCGATCACGTGTCGGCAACGTCCGGTTCACCTTCATCGCCCGGATGCCGCCGAGCGGCACCAGGCGAGGTTCGATCACTTCCACACCGGCCGCGGGCGTCGCACCGCACTCCACCTCGGCGGGCTGTGCCTCCATGTTGCTCATCGATCAACCCCTCAATCTGAATCTGAGCGCTGCGATCAGGTCGTCGAGCGCGGCGTCGATCACATCGATCCGCGATCCCGGATCGGGGCTCTCCAGCACGCTCTGCCGGTCGGCCGGTCCGAGTGGAAGATCCGAGGCGGCGCGAAACGTCTCCGTGACCGGGTCGCCGTCGCCGTAGTCGACCGGCGCGGCGAGTTGCGAGGCGATCCACCGCAACTGCGGATCCTTCCGGCCGCCCTGCCCGCAGAGCAGTTGCAGCTGAGCCCGCTTCTCCAGGACGTCCGACCACTCGACGGGGCCGGTGTCCGGCTCGGGGAGATCCTCGACCAGAGCACGCGGATACGGATCGTCGGGCAGCCACTCGGTCACCCGGATGCGCGAGGTTCCGCTGCAGAGCAAGGAGTAGCGGCCCGGTCCCGCGTCGGTGAGGCGGTCGATCCTCGCCACGGTGCCCACCATCGAACGCACGTCGCCGCCGCCGACTTCCGAGCCGCGCTCGATCAACACGACACCGAACTCGCCGCCGTTCTTCTCCACCACGGGAAGCATTGCCGCATAACGGGGTTCGAAGATCCGGAGAGGCAGCTGCTCCCCTGGCAGGAGCACAGCGCCCAGCGGAAACATCGGCATCTCCCTCACGCCGATCACCCTACCCGCGGTCGGTCAGACCCACCCTGATTCGAATGGTTGTCGGCCTTCCCGTGCGAACAGCACACTGTCAACGTGCTCGCGCCGATGTACTCACCCCGCCGATGTCGCTGATCGGTCCCGCCTGATCCGCTCCGCCCGATCCGGCGGCGCCGATCGCCGGCCCAGTCCTGCTTCACCGAACTCTCGTCACCAACCTCACCGGAGGTCTATTCGTCATGTCCACCAACAGTTCCGACCGTCGTCTCGAGACCGCGTATCAGCCGCTCCAGTTCGCGTACTGGGTGCCGAACGTCAGCGGCGGTCTGGTCGTCTCCCGTATCGAACAGCGCACCGACTGGGGGTACGACTACAACCGCACTCTCGCCCGGCTCGCCGAGAACAACGGCTTCGATTACGCACTGAGCCAGGTCCGCTACACGGCCTCGTACGGTGCCGCGTACCAGCACGAGTCGACCAGTTTCTCGCTCGCTCTGCTGCTCGCCACCGAGCGGCTCAAAGTCATCGCCGCGGTCCATCCCGGGCTCTGGCACCCGGGCGTCCTCGCCAAGTTCCTCGCCACCGCCGACCATCTGTCCGGGGGCCGCGCCGCGGTCAACGTCGTGAGCGGCTGGTTCAAGGACGAGTTCACCAAGCTCGGCGAGCCGTGGCTCGAGCACGACGAACGCTACCGCCGCGCCGAGGAGTTCATCACCTACCTACGGCGGATCTGGACCGACGACCACGCCGACCTCGCGGGCGACTTCTATCGTCTCCATGATTTCGATCTGAAGCCGAAGCCGCTCGACCTGCCCGGACGCCCGCATCCGGAGATCTTCCAAGGCGGCAACTCGACCGCGGCTCGAGCGATGGCCGGTCGGGTCTCGGACTGGTACTTCAGCAACGGTAGAGACTTCGACGGTATCAGCGAGCAGGTCAGCGACGTGCTCACCGAAGCGGCACTGCACGACCGCACGGTCAAGTTCGGCCTCAACGGCTTCCTCATCGGACGCGACACGGAGAGCGAGGCCCGCGACGTGCTCCGAGAGATCGTCGACAAGGCGGACCGCGAGGCGGTAGAGGGATTCGGATCCGCGGTCAAGCAGGCCGGCTCGTCCACCTCGGACGGCAAGGGCATGTGGCAGGACTCGGAGTTCGCCGACCTCGTCCAGTACAACGACGGTTTCCGCACCGGACTGATCGGCACACCCGAACAGATCGCCGAGCGCATCGTCGCCTACAAGACCCGCGGCGTGAATCTGCTGCTCCTGGGCTTTCTGCACTACCACGAGGACGTCGTCTACTTCGGCGAGAAGATCCTGCCGATCGTTCGCGATCTCGAGAACGACCTCGCCGTCAGCGGCCGCCTCGAATCCGAGCTCGCCCGTCACGGCGTCCTCGCCGCCCGGTGAGCTCCCACCTCCTCATTCCATCCGGATCGAAAGAAGGCAACCCATGACCGTCACCGACCACACCGCACCGCCCGCGTCCGACGACCTGGCCCGGTTCGACGCCGCGCTGCGCCGCGCCGACCTCGTCGCGGCGCAATTGCGGGCCACCGCCGCCGAGCGTGACCGCGCGAACAAGCCGCCGCTGGCCGAGATCGAACTGCTTCGCGAAGCCGACCTGCTGCAGGTCGGTGAGCCGGTGGAGTACGGAGGCTCGGGACTGGACTATGCGCAGTCGCAGCAACTGACCCGACACGTCGCCCGCGGCGACACCTCGATCGCGCACCTGCTCGGTTACCACTACGCACAGCAGCGCATACCGCACCTGTTCGGGACCGCCGATCAGGCCGACGAACTCTCGCGCCGCAACGCACAGTTCAAGCCCTTCTGGGGCGGCGTGCAGAATCCGCGCGGCGCATCCGGTCTGACGCTCACCCGTGACGGGTCCGGTTTCCGGCTCGACGGCCGGCGCACCTTCGCCTCGGGAGCCGGTGTCGCCGACCAGCTGTCGGTGACCGCCGATCTCGACGGCGACCTGGTGTTCCTGTCCATCCCGGCCCGGCGCGAAGGGTTCACACCGCTGAACGACTGGGACAACATCGGCCAGAGAATGACCGACTCCGGCGGAGTGGTCTTCGACGGTGTGCGCATCGAGCGCAGCGAGATCCTCGGCGAGGATCCGCTGACCGGACGCGTGCCGAGCGCATATCAGACTCTCGTGACCCCGCACTGGCAGCTGGCTTTCGTCAACTTCTACATCGGCACCGCCGAAGGTGCACTCGAGGAGGCACTGGACTGGACTCGCCTGCACGCCTCACCGTGGGAGACCTCCGGTCTGGAGAGCGCGACCGACGATCCGTACATCCTCGAGCTGGTCGGCGCGCTGCGCTCCGAGGTCACCGCCGCGGCGTTGCTCGCCGACCACGCGGGTGAGGCGCTGCAGAGCGCACTCGACATCGGCCCGGACCTCACGCCCGACCAGCGTGCCGAAGCCGCGATCGCGATCGCCGAGGCCAAGTACGTCACGACCAAGGTGTCCCTCGACGTGGCTTCGCGGCTGTTCGAGATCCAGGGAGCTCGCGCGACGACGACCTCCTACGGCTTCGATCGGCACTGGCGCAACCTGCGAACGCACACGGTGCACGATCCGGTCGCATACAAGGCCCGCGAGGTCGGCGATTGGACGCTGAACCGCCGCGCCCCGCAGTTCACGCTGTACAGCTGAACCGACCACCGCCCGCCGTCGAACCCAGAGGTCCTCTCCACCATGAGTCCCGTCTCGAATCGAGCCGCAGAGACCACCGCCGTCACAGCCGATCCTATCGCCACCGTTCTACCGGGCCTGCTGCCGGAGATCGCGCGCACCGCCTCGGACCGCGACCGCGACCGCGTGCTTCCCCGCGCGGAGCTCGATCTCCTGGCGGGGGCGGGATTGCTGGCGGTCACCGTTCCGGTGGAGTACGGCGGACACGGTCTGGGCATCGGGTCGGCGGCGGGGCTCATCGCCGCACTGGCCGCCGTCGACCCGAGCCTGGCGCAGATCCCCCAGAGCCACTTCACCTTCCTCGACGCCCTCGCGCGGCTCGCGCCGCCCGGACTCGCCGAGGAGGTCTTCGGACGGGTCGCCGGCGGTGCGCGCCTGGCCAACGCCCAGAGCGAGCGCGGCGGCGCGACAGCCGTGGACGACGCTACGAGCGTGGTTCGGACAGCGCGCGGACTGCGCCTGTCGGGCGAGAAGTTCTACTGCACCGGTGCGGTCCTCGCCGATCTGCTGGCGGTGCGCGCCCTCGGCCCCGACGGCGGTCGCGTTCTGGTCTATCTGCCGGCCGAGACCGAAGGCGTGTCGATCCTCGACGATTGGGACGCGGTCGGCCAGCGGACCTCCGCATCGGGGACGGTCGAGTTCGACGATGTTCCGGTCGAGCCGGAGCAGGTGGTGGCTTTCGACGAGCTGTTCGAGAGACCGAGCACGTATGGCGCTCGCGCGCAGCTGCTGCACGCCGCCGTCGACGCCGGTCTGGCCTCCGGTGCGCTGGCGGCCGGAGCCGAGGCCGCGCAACGCGCTCGCCCCTGGTTCGAGGCCGGCGTCGAGCGCGCGGTCGACGATCCCCTCCTGCTGGCCTCGGCCGGCGAACTCGAACTCACGGTCCGCGCGGCGCGGGCTCTGCTCGACGCCGCGGTCCGGGCCATCGAGACGGCCGAAGTCGCAGGCGAGCCGCCCGAGCTCGTCGCAGAGGCGTCGCTGGCCACGGCCGCGGCCAAGGTCGCCGCCGGGCGTGCGGCCCGGCATGCGGGCGAGGCGCTGTTCGACTTCGGCGGCACCAGGGCGGCCGCGGCGGCGTCGAACCTCTCGCGGTACTGGCGCGACGCGCGAACCCACACCCTTCACGATCCCGAGCGATGGAAGCTCGCTCATCTCGGCCGATGGGCGCTCGCGGGCACCCGGCCCCCCGCCCACGGCAACATCTGATCCTCCACAGGAAGAAGACATGGCACAGACCCCCTCCTCGACCACCGTGACGGCCAACCGGTCCGCGATCCCGACACCTCCGGTCGCGAGTCCGTCAGAGCAGTCGAACACCGAGCGCCCCGCACTGAAGCTCCACTGGTTTCTGCCGACCTACGGCGATTCCCGGTTCATCGTCGGCGGCGGACACGGGCTTCCGGCCGGGGCCGCCCGCGGCGATCGGCCCGCCTCGATCGGCTACCTGAGTTCGATCGCCCGCGCGGCGGAGGACTTCGGATTCACCGCGGCACTCACGCCCACCGGTGCCTGGTGCGAGGACGCCTGGCTCACGACGGCGATGATCGCGCGAGAGTCGGAGCGCCTGGGATTCCTGGTCGCCCTCCGTCCGGGGCTGGTGAGCCCGACTCTTGCCGCACAGATGGCTGCGACCTTCAGCAGGCACGCGCCCGGCAGGCTCCTGCTGAACGTGGTCACCGGCGGCGAGCCCCATGAACAGCGGGCGTTCGGCGACTTCCTCGACAAACCCTCGCGCTACGCCCGCACCGACGAGTTCCTGACCGTGGTCCGCGGACTGTGGCGCGGCGAACGGGTGACGCACCGCGGCAGGCACCTGCAGGTCGACGACGCAGCGCTGCATCGGCTGCCCGCGGAGGAGATCCCGATCTACTTCGGCGGATCCTCTCCCGAGGCCGGTCCCGTCGCCGCGCGGCACAGTGACGTCTACCTGACCTGGGGCGAGCCGCCGGCGGCGGTGGCGGCGAAGATCGACTGGATCCGCGGCCTCGCCGCGCAGCGGGGCCGAACGGTGCGATTCGGCATTCGGCTGCACGTCATCTCCCGGGACACCGCGGACGAGGCGTGGACCGCGGCAGCCGGCCTGCTCGCAGCGCTCGACGAGGACACCGTTCGCGCCGCCCAGGAGGGCCTGGCACGCAGCGAGTCGGCGGGACAGGCGGCGATGCGCGATCTGCACGCCGCCCACCGCGGTGACGGATCGTGGCGCGATCCGCGGGCTCTGGAAGTGGCCGAGAACCTGTGGGCGGGTGTCGGTCTGGTGCGCGGAGGCGCGGGCACCGCGCTAGTGGGCAGTCATGCCGAGGTGGCCGACCGCATCGCCGAGTACGCCGCGCTGGGCATCGATGAGTTCGTCCTGTCGGGTTACCCGCACTTGGAAGAGCTGTACTGGTTCGGGGAAGGCGTGATACCGCAGTTGGTGCTGCGCGGTCTGTTCGCGGTGCCGGGAAACACTCCCGGACGCGTCGCGGCCGCGCCTTTTCAGACGGCCGCACACTGACGCCGCGGGGAGGACTCTGGTGATGACCACCGCGTTCGAAACCGAGCCGACGTTGCGGGCAACCATGGCCCGCTACCCCACCGGGTTGGTCACCGTGGCCGCCGTCGATGCGGACGGACCGTTCGGCCTGATCGCGAGTTCGTTCACCTCGGTGTCACTGGACCCGCCGTTGGTGTCGGTCAACATCGCTGCGACGTCGACCACGCTCCCGCGGCTCTCGGCTGTGCCGCAGTGGGGAGTGAGCGTGCTCGCCGCGGACCAGCCGCCGGTGGCCGACGCCTTCCGTCGACCGGCTCCGCGCAGATTCGACGGTCTTGGTTGGCGCCGTGAGGCCGGCGGCGCCGTTCTGCTCGACGGAGCCGCCGCGGTGTTCGTCACCCGGCCGCGGCAGATCGTCACCGCGGGCGACCATGTGATCGCGGTGCTCGCCGTCGATCGACATTCCGGTGACCCGACTGTCGATCCGCTGGTCTTCTACCGGAGCCGGTGGCACCGCGTGTCGGCGCTCGAAGCGGACTGAGCCTTCGGCGCGGAAGTCGCTGCTGCTGGCTGACTACTGCGCGATCCCTACTGCGCGATGCCTACTGCTCGATGAGCAGGGTGGCCGTGCCCAGTGCCGGTTCTCGGACGGTGCATACGCGAGTGCCTCCCTTGCGGCCGGTGCGGACATCGCTGACTTCGAGGCCGGCGCCTGCCAGGCGATGCCGTTCGGCGACGATGTCGTCGGTGCGCCAGGCCAGTCCCATGAGTCCGAGGTGGTCGCCGGCGTCCGGGGCTCCGGCGACGACCTCGATCACGACGGTCCGTGTCCGGAAGAAGAGCTGGCACATCCCGTCGCCGAGTTCGCGGACGAGGCGCAGGTTGATCCCGAGCCGGCCGCCGAGGAGCGCGACGGCGCGGTCGGCATCGGGCGCGGTGAGGACGATGTGGTCGAGCATCCGGCCGGTGGGCCGGACCTGCGGGCCGGCGGTGATGCGCAGCGGCGAGGCGCCGACGATCGCCGCAGCGCCGTCCTTATCGGCCAGGGTCAGGCCCCGCCGGCGCAGGAGCGCTGCGGCACCGTCGTAATCGGCCACGGTCAAGTCGACCGTCGGTTCGACGGCGTGCGCGTCGGCGTCGGTCCGCCCGTCCCGGAGTGCGACCGTCGCATTCGACGCCGCCCAGCGCAGCCCCTCGGATTCACCCAGGAGAAGGTCGTACATCCGCGACGCGGCGTCGAGATCGGCCACCGGCAGGCTCACGTGGACGTCGGCGATGGACAGCGGATCAGGGATCGAGTTCACGAAACCATCGTGGCACACGCGATCTCGGCACTCCTGCTTCTAAAGTGAGGGGTCACACCAGGCACATGGAAGGCAGGCTCATGGCCGCTGAAGAACCGACCGACGCGCCGCCGGCGACCGAAGCCGACGCCGTCGAAGAGACCCGCGCCGACGCCGCGCACGCCGGCGATGCGGAATCGGACGCCTCGTCTCCGAACGCCTCGTCTCCGAATGCCGTGGTGCGTCTGTGGTCGCGGTACTCCAAAAGATTGTCGTACGGCGGTCTGGTCGTCGCGACGGTCCTGCTGTGGCTGTCGGTGACACCGTCGCTGCTGCCGCGCGGACCCCTGTTCCAAGGCCTCGTCAGCGCCGCTGCCGCCGCGATCGGCTACGCGATCGGAGCCTTCTTCACATGGCTGGCGCGATACCTGGTGTCCCGTCGAGAACCCTGGCCGCGTCCGCGCGGATGGTGGTGGGTGGGACTCACGATCGTCTTCCTCGCAGGCACCGTCTTCATGCTCTACTGGTATCACCGCTGGCAGGAGGAACTGCGTGACCTGATGGGCGTGGAACACCTCAACTGGACCGCGTACCCGATCATCGTGGTGGTGGCGGTGGTGGTCTTCGGGGTCCTGCTCGGCGTCGGACAGGCATGGGGTGCGCTGCTGCGGATGCTCGCGCGCCGCATGAGCCGGCGCATCCCACCCCGGATCGCCGGGATCACCGCGGCGACGGTGATGGTCGTCGTGAGCGTCCTGATCCTCAACGGCGCGGTCGCCGACTACGGCATGTCGGCGTTGAACAACTCCTTCGCGGCGCTGAACAATGAGACCAATCCCGATTCGGCTCCCCCGACCTCCACACTGCGTTCCGGCGGACCGGAGTCGGTGGTCAGCTGGGCGAGCCTGGGCCGCATGGGTCGCACCTTCGTCTCGACCGGCCCGACGGTCGCCGAACTCGAGGCGTTCAACAAGGCGCCGGCGAAAGAACCCATCCGGGTCTACGCCGGGCTCGATTCGGCGGACTCGATCCAAGACAGCGCTGAACTGGCGGCCCAGGAACTGGTCCGGACGGGCGGTCTGCAGCGCAAACTGATCGGCATCGCTGGGTCGACGGGCACCGGCTGGGTCAATCAGGCCAACCTCGACTCCCTGGAGTACATGTACAACGGCGACACCGCGATGGTGTCCATGCAGTATTCGATGCTGCCGAGCTGGCTCTCGTTCCTCGTCGACCAGGAGCGCGCGCGCCAGGCCGGACGCGCGCTGTTCGAGGCGGTCGACCGGCTGGTGCGGCGTATCCCCGAGGCGCAACGGCCCAAGGTCGTGGTCTTCGGCGAGAGCCTCGGATCGTTCGGCGCCGAGGCCCCGTTCGGCTCTGTCGCGACGATGAGCGCCCGGACCGACGGCGCCCTGCTGACCGGCCCCACGTTCAGCAACCAGACGTGGGTGGACACCACCGCCGACCGTGACGCCGGTACCTCGGAAGTGCTGCCGATCTTCAATGACGGTGAGCAGGTCCGATTCATCAACACGGCCAAGGACCTCGACCGCCCGGCCGGTGTGGAATGGGACCGCGGTCGCATCGTCTACCTACAGCACGCGTCCGATCCCATCTCGTGGTGGAATCCGGATCTCGTGCTCAACAAGCCCGACTGGCTCAAGGAGCCCCGTGGCTCCGACGTGCTCTCAGCGGTGAACTGGATCCCGTTCGTCACCTTCCTGCAGGTCGCCGCCGATATGGCGGTGGCCGTCGACGTCCCCGACGGACACGGTCACAACTATCTGCGAGAGATCCCGACGGCGTGGGCAGCGATCCTCACCCCCGAAGGGTGGACCGATCAGAAGACCGCCGAACTGCTGCCGCGGCTGCATCGCGACTGACGACTGCCGGATCCACCCGGGGTTACTCATGAGTAACCCCGGGTGGGTAGCATCGGGTCCGTGACTCAGGACAAGACTCTCACGGACTCCCCCGCATACCGGACGCATCCCTACAAGGCGTTCGAGGTGACCGTCGCCGATCACGTCGCCGAGGTGACGCTCATCGGCCCCAGCAAGGGCAACGCTCAGGGCCCCGACTTCTGGGCCGAGTCCGCCCCGCTGTTCGAGGCGATCGACGCGGACCCGGATGTGCGCGCAGTGGTGCTCTCCGGATCGGGCAAGCACTTCTCGTTCGGCCTCGACCTGCCCGCGATGATGGGCGACTTCGGCAAGGTGCTGGCCCCGGATGCGAAGGCCGGTCCGCGCACTGAGTTCCACCACACCATCAAGCGCATGCAGCGGGCCATCGACGCCGTCGCCGACTGCCGCAAGCCGGTCGTCGCCGCGATCTCGGGCTGGTGCATCGGCGGTGCCGTCGACCTGATCAGCGCCGCCGACATCCGGGTGGCCAGCGCCGACGCGAAGTTCAGCGTGCGCGAAGTCAAGGTCGCCATCGTCGCGGACATGGGCTCGCTCGCCCGGCTGCCGCTGATCATCGGCGAAGGTCACACCCGTGAACTCGCGCTGACCGGCAAGGACATCGATGCCGCTCGCGCAGAGAAGATCGGTCTCGTCAGCGACGTGTACGACGACAAGGACGCCACCCTTGCCGCCGCGCGGGGGATCGCGGCCGAGATCGCGGCCAACGCTCCCCTCGTAGTGCAGGGCGTCAAGGATGTCCTCGATCACAGCCGGAGCGCGCGCGTCGACGACAGCCTCCGCTACGTCGCGGCGTGGAACGCGGCCTTCCTGCCGAGCGACGATCTCACCGAGGCGGTCACCGCCGTCTTCGAGAAGCGTCCGCCGAACTTCCGCGGGCAGTGACGCCGTCGCCGGGCACCCGGATCACCGGCTGCCCGGCGGGCGGGGTATGGCACTCGTGAGATGCCATGCGCCGCACACACATTCGTATGACCGAAGGCTGGGGCGACCTCGAGAGTTGCGAGCCACCGCCAGGATCGCGCCGGTCACCGCCGCCTGCGACGGATAGGCGATCTTCTCCGGCGTCGGACAGGCGAACTGCACGCGGGGCACCTGGCGCCTGCGCTTGCGCGGACGCGCATTCGCCGCCGCGGTCCGCGATTCGATGCGCCGGTAGAACTCTTCCAGCTCGTCGTCGTCGAAGGGCATCGTCAGTACCGCGGAACGACGCGGAACACCTGGAGTTCGCGCGGTACGCCCTTGGCCTTGAACCGCTTGCGGCGGAGCACATAGTCATCGGGATCGAGCTGGTCGAGGGCGGACTCGCTCGCATACACCTCGCCACCGCCCGCCGCATCGCAGACCCGCGCCGCGATGTTCACGTCCACACCGAGGAAATCCGAACCGACCGCTCGCGGGGTGCCGGTGTGCAGCCCGGCGCGCAGAGCCGGCCGGAAGCCGCCGACTACGATCGCGCTCACCGCACCCACCGCCTCGTGAGCTGCGGCGATAGCCTCCCCCGGATCGAGGAAGACTGCCATCGTGCCGTCGCCGAGCGTTTTCACCACCTGGCCGCCGTGCGCCCTGATCACCTCCTCGCACGCAGCGTTGACGGCGGTCAACAACTCCAGCACCTGGTCGTCTCCGGCGCGCAGCGCCCAGGACGAGAAGCCGACGAGGTCGGTGAAGAGAATCGTGGCCGGGATCGGACCGGCCGGGTCGGGGCGTCTGCGTTCGATGAGCGACTGCCAGACGGCCACCGAGGCCAGACCGAGTTCCCGGATCGCGCTGGGACGGTCGGGCCGCACGTCGTTGAGGAGGCGGGCGACCCGGTCGGAGGTGCGGTCGCCGGACGGGAGTCGGCCGTCCACCGGCGCGAGCCTGCGCGCGATCTGAGCGGCCCGAACAGCCGCCTGGCTCTCATCGGTGCGCGCGAGCAGTTCCCCCGCCCGGTGAAGAGGACGCACGGAGACGACGTCGGGGGCCGAGTCGTCGCGCCGTTCGTCGTTCACTCTGACGATCTTAACGGCGTTCGCGCGCGCCGCCGGCTCCGGAAGTCCGTGACCTGCCTCTCCCGGCTCGGCAGCCGGCGATCAACGCAACCGTTCGGCCTCACTCGCCAGCCGCAGGACCTCGGCGGCCAGGTCGGTCAGCGTCTGACGATCGGCCTTCTCCCCGAGTGCGGTCGACAAGTCCTCCGCAGCGCAGCGGAGCGCGAACATCCGGTCTCCGAGGTCTTCGGCCTCCGCGTGGCTGAGGATGATCGCATCCTCGGGAATAGAGGTGCCCTCGAGGAGCGTTCTCTGTTCGTAGGCGCGCTGCCGGCACGACCGCTTGCAGTACTTGCGTCTGCGCCCCCGCTCCGAATCCACCATCTGACGACCGCACCAGGCGCATGCGTACGGGCGGCGACGAGACTGCGGTTCGTTCGCAGGGCTTTCGGGAGCCGGGGATTCGGACACATCACGACGGTACCGTGGAACGCCGTCCACGTCGTGGACCGCGTAGAATGGACACCGTCACCCGACCGTTTGAGAGGAAGACTTCATGGCTGATCGAGTCCTGCGTGGTAGCCGGCTCGGGGCGGTGAGCTACGAGACCGACCGTGATCACGACCTCGCGCCGCGTCGGCTCGTCCAGTACCGCACCGACAACGGTGAGATCTTCGACATCCCGTTCGCCGACGATGCGGAGATTCCCGCGACGTGGCCGTGCAAGAACGGCATGGAGGGCAAGCTCCTCGAAGGCGGCGTGCCCGAGGAGAAGAAGGGCAAGCCGCCGCGCACGCACTGGGACATGCTCCTGGAGCGTCGCTCCGAAGAGGAACTCGAGGTGCTGCTGGCCGAACGTCTGGACCTGCTCAAGCAGCGCCGGCGCGGCGGCTCGGCATAACCGCGGCGCAATACGACGTCAGCCCCCGGAGAAATCGATTCTCCGGGGGCTGATTCGTTTCCGGGTGCGAGCCCGTGCCGGAGACTAGCGTCCGCGGAGCCTGTCGAGGCGGCCGCGGATTCCCCACCGGGCGACATTGAGGAACGATTCCGCGATCACGCCGCCGTCCATCTTCGACTCGCCGATCTCGCGTTCGGTGAAGGTGATCGGCACCTCACGGATCGTGAAGCCGTTCTGCAGCGAGCGCCACGCGAGGTCGATCTGGAAGCAGTAGCCCGCCGACTCCACCTGATCGAGACCGATCTTCTCCAGCACCTCTCGGCGGAAAGCGCGGTAACCGGCGGTGATGTCTTTGACCTTGGCGCCGAGCGCCAGCCGCGCATACGTGTTGGCGCCCTTGGAGAGGAGCTCGCGGCGCTTGGGCCAGTTCACCAGCTCGCCGCCGGGAACGTATCGCGAACCGATCACCAGGTCGGCGCCCTCATTGATGCCCTCCAGCAGCCGGAACAACTGCTCGGGAGCGTGACTGCCGTCGGCGTCCATCTCGACGATGACCGCGTAGTCACGCTCCAGACCCCACGCGAATCCGGCCAGATAGGCCTTGCCCAGACCGTCCTTGACGGTGCGATGCATGACGTGAATGCGGCCCGCCGCGTCGTCCGCTGCGAGCCGGTCGGCGACCTCGCCCGTGCCGTCCGGGCTCGAGTCGTCGACCACCAGCACGTGAATGCCCTGCTGAGCGGTCAACAGGCGACCGACGATGTGTGGCAGGTTCTCGCGCTCGTTGAAGGTCGGGATCACCACGAGGGCGCCCTCGCCGTTCGCCCCGACGATGCGCGATTCAGGTTGCCTGCTGGCCATCGTGCTCCTTCTTCGTGGCCGGTCCCCTCCGACCGGCGAACACATCGAGGCTAATGCGTCCGCGCAGCGCGTACAAAAATGCCACCACCGTGGCGAGGATCGCGAGCCGCTGCGGCCAGGGGCCGAGCCTGACGGCGAGGGTCTGCCCGGACCGCAACTCCATGCGGGCCTGCAGGACATCGGGTGTGAAGATCTCGCTCTCGGCGATCAGCGAGCCGTCCGGCGCGATGAGCGCGCTGACTCCGCTGGTGGCCGCCACGACGACGCTGCGCCCCGTCTCCACGGCACGGACCTGCGACATCGCCAGCTGCTGGTAGGTCATGTCGGTCTTGCCGAAGGTCGCATTGTTGGTCGGCACGAACAGGATCTGTGCGCCTTCGCGAACCGATTGCGCGGGTGCGCGGTCGAATGCCACCTCCCAGCAGGTCGACACGCCCATCACCACGTCTCCGTGACGGGTGTGCGCGGTGAGGACCGCGGGTCCCGTGCCCGGCCGGAAGTCGCCGGCTCGATCGGCGTACGACGAGAAGATCCGGAAGAAGCTGCGCCACGGGAGGTATTCGCCGAAGGGCTGGACGATGTGCTTGTCGTACCGTCCCGAGGGCTGGTCGTCGGCGAATCCGCCGTGTTCGCCCCAGAGCAGCACGGTATTGGTGGTGCCGCCGCCGTCGAGGGGAATCCAGGTGCCGAAGGCCACCGGGGCGCCGACGGCCGTGACGGCCGCCCGGATGCTCTCGGCGGAGTCCCGGTACACCGTCGGAGGCGCGTCGGCCGCGTTCTCCGGCCACAGCACCAGGTCGGGCCTGCTGCGCCGGCCGGAGTCGATCTCGGCGGCGAGCCCGAGCGTCTCCCGGACGTGATTGTCGAGGACGGCGCGGCGCTGGGTGTCGAAATCGAGGCCCAGTCTCGGCACGTTTCCCTGCACGGCGGCGATGTCGCTGGTGCCGGCCGACGACGTCAGCGGGCTTCCGATGCGCGACAGCGCCGCACCGGCGGCTAGGGGCACGACCACCACCCCGATCGCCAGAGCGGCACCCGCCGATCGGGCGGTCCTGGTCGGTCGATGCAGGAGCCTGCCGATGACCTCCACCGCGGAGGCCCCGGTGAGCGCGATCACGAAGGCGACGCCGGGAACGCCGATCACCGACGTGAGCGGCAGGTACCAGCCGTCCACCTGGCTGAAGGCGGTACGCCCCCAGGGAAAGCCCCCGAAGGGGAAGGCGGAGCGGACGGCTTCGACAGTGACCCAGCTGAGTGCGAACCACAGCGGCCGCGCGCGCAGCCGCATGGTGACCGCCGCAAGAGCGCCGAAGAGCGCGAGATAGCCGGCCATCACGGCGGCGAGCGCGAGCCACGGCAGTGGTCCAACGTACTCCCCTATCCACGGCAGCAGCGGGACGAAGAAGGCGAGGCCGAAGACGAAGCCGGACCCGGCGCAGCTCTTCACCGACGGGCGGCCGATGGTCATGACGGCGTACAGCAGCCCCAGTGAGACGGGCGCCAGCCACCACACATGGTGCAGAGGCGGAAACGACGCGTACATCAGGCCGCCGGCCGCCGCGGCGACCGGGACCCGCTGCCACCAACGGACGGCGGTCACGCGCGACGGAAGATGGTCCGGCCTCCGGCGACGGTCTCGACGCACTCGGGCAGTCGAGCTCCCGGTGCCACATCCGGCAGGGCCGGCACCCGCGAGCGCGGATCGGTGGACCACCGCTGCACGTTCTCGGTGGCCGCTGCGACCACGAGTTCGTCCACCTCCCACACGGCGTAGTGCGCGGGCGCACCGGGGACCAGCGTTCCGGTGAGGCCGTCGTTGACCCCGCCGGCGCGCCAGCCGCCGCGGGTGCACGCCGCGAAGGCGGCGCGCGGCGAGATCGAACTCGAGGCCGTGCGATGGTGCGCCGCGGCCCGGACGGTGGACCACGGGTCGATGTCGCACACCGGGGAGTCGCTGGAGAAGGCGAGGGACACTCCGGCCTTCGCGAGCATCGCGAAATCGTTCAACCCGGTACCCCGATCGCCGAGGCGCGTGGCGTACAGATCCTCGGTGCCTCCCCATGCGGCGTCGAACAGCGGCTGCATGCTCGCGACGGCGCCGCACCGGGCGAAGATCTCGGCCTGGGCGCGGGTGACCATCTCCGCGTGTTCGAGACGGTGAACGCACCGCGCCAGGGCCGGCGTGCCGAGTTCGGCCGCCAACACCTCCATCGCATGAGCGACGGCGGCCGCGGCGGCGTCACCGATCATGTGGAAGCCGGCCTGCACGCGGGCCTCGGTGGTGGCGCGCAGGTGATCGAGGATCACCTGCTCGGAGAGGTAGCTGACACCGCTGGTGCTCGACCAGTCGCTGTAGGGCTCGCACAGCCAGGCGGTGTGGGAGCCGAGCGCGCCGTCGACGAACAGGTCGCCGCCGATGGCATCGGCCCCGGTGCGGTCGAGGATGTGCCGCACCTCGTCGACGGACGACGCCGCCTCGCCCCAGTACCGCCGCACGCCGACCCCGTGGTCGAGGTCGGCGAGCGACCGGAAGTCGTCGAGCCCGCTGATGTCGGGGCCGCCGTTCTCATGGACGGCGACCACACCGCGGGCGGCCGCGTGGTCGAGGGCCCGCAACTGGGCGCGCCTGCGCGCGGTGGCACCGATCAGATTGCGCGCTGTGGTGCGGACCCGGTGGTGCGCGTCCGCGACGAGCGGCTGTTCGGGCGAGTACCCGTGCTCGGACTCGAGTCCCGGAACCAGGCGGCGCAGCCCCGACGACGCCGCGGCCGAATGCTCATCGATCCGGGCGAGGTACACGGCGCGGCCGCCGGCGACGGCGTCGATGTCGGACGTGGTCGGCGGCGAGTCCTGGCCCGGCTCGTCACTCGACCACGCCGATGCGTCCCAGCCGAGCCCCCAGACGAGGTCCTCATCGTGCTCGGAGAGGTACTCGGCCAGCATCCGCAGGCATTCCGAGCGGCTGCCGGCTCCGGACAGGTTGAGGCCGCCGAGCGCGATGCCGGTGTCGGTGAGATGAACATGGCAGTCGACGAACGCGGGGCTGACGAACCGTCCCTGCAGATCGATCACGTGCGCGTCCGGGTGCAGGGCCCGGCCGACGTCGTCGGTCCCGACCCATACGACCGTCCCGTCGGTCACCGCCATCGCGGTGGCGTCGGGTACCGCCGGCGAGGAGTAGACCATGCCTCCGAGGAGCAGCTGCGTCGTCACGCCGTCATTCTCCCAGACGGGTCTTCTGCCGCGCCGGTCGCGGTTCGCCAAGGTGACGGACTACTCAGTCGCGGCGGGTCGGCGGCAGCGACGGTGCGTCGGCGTGAACCGAGCCGTCCGGGTTGCGCACCGTGGTGTCCACGACCACGCCTTCGACCGTCCCGTCGACGTAACCGTGCCCGCCGAACCCGAAGCCTCGGCCGCCGGCGGGCCGGCCCCCGAGGTCGATCACCGTCATCCGGCCGGCCATCGCCGTGGCTCTGCGGGCAGCGGTGGCGGCGACCACCGGTCGCAGCAGGCGGCGCGCCGGCGGAGTCATCAGCAACAGTCCGACGATCGTCGACACGATCCCGGGAAGGATCATGAGCGTGGCGGTGACCGCGAACAGAGCGGAGTCGGTGATCGGGCGGCCCGCGCCGATCTCGTTCCGCATCGCCTTGCGCATGTCGGTGCCCAAGGTGCGGGCTCGGCGCCCGAGCACCGCGAACCCCACGCCGGCGGCGAGCACGGTGATGAGGAATGCCCAGGCGAATCCGAGGAAGTGCGCCATCGCCCAGAAGGCCGCGATCTCGGCGATCACATAGCCGACGAACAGGTATCGCATGTCAGGTCCTCTCTGCGCCGGTGCAGTCACCGGCGCTCACACAGAGTTCAACGAACGAGGACCCGGTTTTGCTCCCCCGCTGCTCAGCGACCTCGGCGCAGGCGGCTCACTCCTGTTCCGAGCGCGCCTCGATGTCGCCCTCGGCTTCGAGGTACACGCGGCGGAGTTCGGTCAGCATGTCGGCGGGTGGCTCGTGCCACATCTTCCGCTCCACCGCCTCGAGAAGCCTTTCGGTGATGCCGTGCAGGGCCCAGGGGTTGGCCGCATCGAGGAACTCGCGGTTGGTCTCGTCGAGCACGTACTGCTCGGTGAGCTGCTCGTACATCCAGTCGGCCACCACATCGGTGGTGGCGTCGTATCCGAAGAGGTAGTCGACGGTGGCAGCCATCTCGAAGGCCCCCTTGTATCCGTGCCTGCGCATTGCCGCGAGCCAGCGCGGGTTGACCACCCGCGCGCGGAACACGCGGGAGGTCTCTTCGTGCAGGGTGCGGGTGCGTACCGAGTCCGGGCGCGTGGAATCGCCGATGTAGGCCTCCGGTGCGGTGCCGGTGAGCGCCCGCACGGTGGCGACCATCCCGCCGTGGTACTGGAAGTAGTCGTCCGAATCGGCGATGTCGTGTTCGCGGGTGTCGGTGTTCTTCGCCGCCACCGCGATGCGGCGGTACGCGGCCCGCATGTCTTCGACGGCGGCGACTCCGTCGAGACCGCGGCCGTAGGCGTAGCCGCCCCACTCGGTGTAGACCGCGGCCAAGTCCTCGTCGGTGCGCCACTGCTTGGAGTCGATGAGCTGCAACAGGCCGGCGCCGTACGTGCCGGGCCGCGAGCCGAAGACGCGCGTGGTGGCGCGGCGGGCGTCCCCGTGTTCGGCGATCGCCGCCCGAGCGTGCGCGGCGACGTAATTCTGCTCGTCCGGCTCGTCGGCGTCGGCCGCGAGCTGCACGGCATCGTCCATCATCGCCACGACGTGGGAGAACGCGTCGCGGAAGAAGCCGGAGATCCGCACTGTCACGTCGATCCGCGGGCGGCCGAGTTCGGCGAGCGGCACGAGCTCCAGATCGACCACGCGGCGCGAGCCCTCGTCCCACACCGGCGTGACGCCCAGCAGCGCCAGGACCTCCCCGATGTCGTCGCCGGAGGTACGCATGGCGCTGGTCCCCCACACCGAGAGCCCGACGGACTCCGGGTACTCGCCGTGGTCGGCGAGATAGCGCTCGAGAAGCGAATCAGCCATCGCCCGACCGGTCTCGGCGGCCAGCTGCGACGGGACGGCCTTCGGGTCGACGGAGTAGAAGTTGCGACCCGTGGGGAGCACGTTGATCAGGCCGCGCAACGGCGATCCGCTCGGGCCGGCCGGGATGAACCCGCCGGCGAGCGCATGCAGGACCCGGTCCGTCTCGCACGTGGTCTGGCGCAGTCGCGGGATCACCTCGTCCCCGGCGAAGGCCAGGATCCGGTGCACGTCGTCGGGGTGGCCGTCGGCCGCGGCCGCGACGGCCTCGGGGGTCCAGCCCCCCTCGGCGCAGGTGCTGACCAATCGCCTGGCGATCGCCTCCACTCGGTCGACCTCCCCGCGCGCCGAGGCGTTCTCGGTGAGTCCGAGGGCCTCGCGCAGTCCGGGCAGCGTCTGCGAGCCGCCCCAGAGCTGGCGGGCGCGCAGCATCGCGAGCACGAGGTCGATCTCCATCTCGCCGTCGGGCGCCTGCCCGAGGACGTGCAGGCCGTCGCGGATCGCGGCGTCCTTGATCTCGCAGAGCCATCCGTCCACGTGCAGCAGCATGTCGTCGAAGACGTCCTCGTCGGGCCGCTCGGAGAGCCCGAGGTCCTGGTCCATCTTGGCCGCGGTCAGCAGTGTCCAGATCTGTTGCCGGATGGCGGGGAGTTTGGCCGGGTCGAGCGCCGAGATGTTGGCGTGCTCGTCGAGCAGCTGCTCGAGACGGTTGATGTCGCCGTACGTCTCGGCTCGCGCCATCGGCGGGATGAGGTGATCCACCAGGACCGCGTGCGCGCGCCGCTTGGCCTGCGTTCCCTCGCCGGGGTCGTTGACGAGGAACGGGTAGATCAGCGGCAGATCGCCCAGTGCCGCGTCGGTGCCGCAATCGGCCGAGAGCGCCACCATCTTGCCGGGCAGCCACTCCAGATTGCCGTGTTTTCCGATGTGCACCACGGCGTCGGCTCCGAAGCCCCAGCCGTCCCGATCGGGTCGCGACGCGAGCCACCGGTAGCTGGCGAGATAGTGGTGCGAGGGCGGAAGATCCGGATCGTGGTAGATCGCGACCGGGTTCTCACCGAACCCGCGGGGCGGCTGCACCAGCAGCACGATGTTCCCGAAGACCATCGCAGCGATCACGATCTCGCCGTCGGGGTCGTGAGAGCGGTCCACGAACAGTTCGCCCGGAGGCGGACCCCAGTGCTCGACGACGTCGGAGCGCAACTGCTCCGGCAGCGTCTGGAACCACCGCGAGTAGTCGGCGGCGCCGACGCGGATCGGGTTCGCCGCGAGCGCCTCCTCGGTGAGCCAGTCGGCGTCCTGCCCGCCGGCGTCGATCAGCGCGTGCATCAGGGCGTCCGGATCGTCGTCGTCGGGCCGTGATCCCAAGCCAGGGACGGCCGCGTCGCCGCCGGCCGGACCGATATCGTAGCCCGCATCCCGGAGGGCGCGCAGCACTCCGACCAGGCTGCGCGGCGTGTCGAGACCGACCGCGTTGCCGATGCGGGCGTGCTTGGTGGGGTACGCCGACAGCAGCAGGGCCACCTTCTTCTCCGCCGGTGTCACGTGCCGCAGCCGCGCATGGGCGACGGCGATGCCGGCGACGCGCGCGCATCGTTCGGGGTCGGGTGCGTAGAACGGGAGCCCGTTGTCGTCGAATTCCTTGAAGGAGAAGGGTGCGGTGATGATGCGGCCGTCGAACTCGGGCACGGCCACCTGGCTGGCGACGTCGAGTGGGGTCAGACCGTCGTCGTTGGCTGCCCAGTCGGACCGGGAACTGGTGGAGCAGAGCCCCTGCAGGATCGGGATGTCGAGCGCGGCGAGGCGCTCGACGTTCCAGGATTCGTCGTCGCCGCCGGCCGAGGCGAGCGCCGGCGTCGACCCGCCCGCGGCCAGCACCGTCACCACGAGCGCGTCGTATTCGGCGAAATGCTCGATCAGTTCATCGGGTGCGCTGCGCAGGGAGGCGCAGAAGACTCCGGTGGCGCGGGCCCCGTGGGCCTCGATCGCATCGCAGAGGGCGGCGACGTAGTCGGTGTTGCCCGCGAGATGCTGGGCGCGGTAGTACAGCACCGCCACCGCGGGCGCGTCGTCCGGGACGGCGGCCGCCGGCCGCTCGAGTACCCCCCAGTCCGGTGTCTGCGTCGGGCTGTCGAAGCCGAGCCCGGTGAGCAGCACGGTGTCGGAGAGGAAGTTGTGCACCGCGAGGAGGTTCTCGCGGCCGCCGGCCACGAAGTACGCGTGCGCCTGCGCGGCGACGCCGGCCGGCACCGTCGACAGTGCCATCAGATCCGGATCCGGATTGTGCTCCCCCGACAGCACGACCACCGGCGCCCGGCCGGCGAGGACCGCTGCCAGCCCGTCCTCCCACACCTGCTTTCCGCCGAGCAGCCGGACGACCACCAGGTCGGCGCCGTCGAGCAGCCCGGGCAGATCGTCGATCAGCGTGCGGGCCGGATTCGCGACCCGGAAGTCGGCACCGCAGGTGGCGGCCGTGCGCAGGTCGGTGTCGGAAGTGGAGAACAGGGTGATCACGGTGATACTCCTCGCCGGGAGTGCGCGCCCGGCGTCGTACGGTCACATCGGCCCGGTGGACCGAAGGTCGCCTGACGCTGCGGGTCTGACTCGGGACACGCCGGCAGTGGCGGGCGGTGTCCCACACAGTGGCGCGACCGTGCCGGACTCGAACCGGCTTCCGCGCGGGCAGGCTGGGCTTCACTGTAGGCCATATCCTGGAGGGGTGAACAAACCCGCCGACCGCTGTCCCGGCGTCTTCCGCACCCATCCGGCCGACGACGGCCGGCTGGCCCGGATCCGGTTGTCGGGCGGGCAGGTGGAACCGGCCGCGCTGGAGGCGCTGGCACTGGCCGCCGAGGAGTTCGGCGACGGCCACATCGAGATCACCGTCCGCGCGAACCTGCAGGTGCGCGGGATCGCCGACGACCGCGTGGACGCCTTCGCCGACCGCATCCTGGCGGCCGGACTCGCCACCGACCGGGCTCACGACCGCGTCCGGAACATCGTGGTGTCGCCGCTGAGCGGTCGGATCGGCGGTCTGGCCGATGTCCGGCCCGCTGCTCGCGAACTGGAGGCCGAACTGCATCGGCATCAGTGGACCCGCGACCTCTCGGGCCGGTTCTGGTTCGGCTTCGACGACGGCCGCGGTGACGTCAGGGGCCGCGACGTCGACGTGCTCGGCGCGGCCGTGAGTCCCGACGAGGCGGCGATCCATCTCGGGGGCGTCCCGACCGGCCGGGTGGTGCCGCTGACGGAACTGCCCGCCGCGATGGTCGCCGCCGCGGCGTCGTTCCACGAGCACCGTGCCGACGAGTGGCGGATCCGGGAACTCGACGGTCGGGCCCGCGCTGCGGTCTCGGGCGCCGTGGCGGGCTTCGGGCGTCTGGCACCGACCGAAGCCGCGGCCTCCGCGAATGGCGGCCGGCCGGACGTCCGAGAGCCCATCGTCGGATGGTTCGAGCAATCGGACGGACGGGTGCTGCTCGGTGCCGTCACCGAGTTCGGCCGGCTCTCGGCACGGCAGGCGCAGTTCGCCGGCGCCATCGGCACGCCGATCCTCATCACGCCCGAGCGCGAGATCCTGATTCCCGACCTCACCGAGGCCGTGGCCGAGACCGTGGTGCGCGTGCTCGCCCCGCTCGGGTTCATCTTCGATTCGGCCAGTCCGTGGACGAGATTCAGCGCTTGCACCGGCTCGCCCGGATGCGGCCGGTCGCACGCCGACGTCCGCGGCGACCTGCTCGCGCACCTCGGTGCCCCGGATGCGGCGCCCGGTCGCGAACGCGAGCATTGGCTGGGCTGCGACCGCGGGTGCGGATCCCCGAACGGTCCGCACGTCCGGCGGATCGCCACGGGCGACGGCTACCGCACCGACCGTCGCGTCCCGGGCGGCTGATTCCCACCGGCACGGCGCGGGGCCGTACCGGGTCCACCGCCGCCGCCTCGGGTGCGTAATCTTGGGCACACCATGACCGAGTATGTCCGCGACGGAGCCGAGATCTACCGTCAGTCGTTTGCCATGATCCGCGCCGAATCCGATCTGACGGGCTTTCCCGCCGACCTCGAGCCGGTGGTGGTCCGGATGATCCACGCGTCCGGACAGACCGACCTCACCGACGACGTGGTGGCGACCCCGGGAGTGGTGACGGCCGCTCGCGCCGCCTTGGCAGCGGGCGGGCCGATCCTCTGCGACACCAACATGGTCGCGTCGGGTATCACGCGGCTGCGGCTTCCCGCCGACAATGCGGTCCGCTGTCACCTCAAGGAGCCGGGGATCGCCGATCTCGCCGAGCGGATCAGCAACACTCGGACCGCCGCGGCGCTGCAGTACTGGCGCGACGACCTCGACCGCGCCGTGGTCGCGATCGGCAACGCTCCCACCGCGTTGTTCGCGCTCCTCGACCTGATCGACCAGGGCTGGCCTCGTCCGGCCGCGATCGTCGGCGCACCGGTGGGCTTCGTCGGCGCCGCCGAATCATGTGCGGCGCTCGCCGACCGCACTGATCTGGAGTTCATCACCGTCACCGGCCGACGCGGCGGCTCGGCGATCACCGCGGCCGCGGTCAACGCTCTCGCGAGCACGGCGGAATGAGCGGTCCGGTGATGTCGACGACGGGAGCGGACTCCGCTGTGAACGGAAAACTGTGGGGTGTCGGCCTGGGGCCGGGCGACTCCGAACTGGTGACGGTTAAGGCTGCGCGGATCATCGGCGAGGCCGACGTGATCGCGTATCACTGTGCACGGCACGGTAATTCGATTGCCCGCTCGGTCGCGGAACCGTATCTGCGCAAAGGCCAGATCGAAGAACGGCTGATGTACCCGCTCACCGTGGAGACCACCGATCATCCCGGCGGCTACGCGGGCGCGATGGCCGACTTCTACGCCGAGAGTGCCGAACTCCTCGCCGGGCACCTGGCCGCCGGACGCGATGTGGCGCTGCTCGCCGAGGGCGACCCGCTGTTCTTCAGCTCGTACATGCACATGCACAAGCGGCTCGTCGACCGGTTCGAGGCGCAGATCATTCCCGGGGTGACGTCGGTGAATGCGGCGTCCGCGGCGCTCGGCATCCCGCTCGTCGAAGGCGAGGAGACGCTGACGGTCCTGCCAGGAACCGCCGAGGCCGGCGAGCTGATCGCGCATTTCCGGTCCGGCGAGGCCTTGGCGATCATGAAACTCGGCCGCACCTTCGTGAAGGTGCGCGACGCTCTGGCCGCCGCCGGGCGTCTCGACGAGGCCTGGTACGTCGAAAGGGCGTCCACCGACCGCCAGCGCGTGGAGCGCGTGGCCGACGTCGACCCGTCGTCGGTGCCCTATTTCTCCCTGATCGTGGTACCCGGGCGACGCAACAATCCGCTCGCCGCGGGAGGCGACCGTTCGCGCGGTGAAGTGGTGGTGGTCGGCCTCGGTCCCGGACCGGTGGACCAGACGACGCCGCAGGTGGCCGCGGAGTTGGCAGCGGCGACCGATTTCGTCGGATACAAGACCTACCTCGACCGGGTGGTGGCGCGCCCCGGACAGCGCGTCCACGCCAGTGACAATCGAGTCGAGGCCGAACGCGCGGAGTTCGCCCTCGACCTGGCCTCGCGCGGCGCCAGGGTGGCCGTCGTGTCGTCGGGCGATCCGGGGGTGTTCGCCATGGCGACTGCGGTGGCGGAGGCTGCTGCGGAGGAACGGTGGGCGCATGTGCCCGTGCGAGTGACGCCGGGGGTGAGCGCCGCGCACGCGGTGGCGGCCGCTGTCGGTGCGCCGATCGGCCACGACTTCGCCGTGATCTCCCTGTCGAACCTGCTCAAGCCCGGATCGGTCATCGAGGAGCGGCTCCGGCACGCGATCGCCGCCGACCTGGTGATCGCGATCTACAATCCGGCGTCGCCGAAACGCGTGGAGCAGATCAAACGTCTCAAGGAACTCCTGACCGAACTGGTTCCGGCCGACCGCGTGGTGATCGCGGGCCGTGACGTGGGCGGCCCGGGACAGCGCCTGACGGTGACCACGGCCGCGGACTTCGATCCGGCGACAGTCGACATGCGCACGCTGTTGATCATCGGCTCGTCGATGACCACCCTCGCCCGCAGGCCGGGCGGCGACCTCGTGTACACCCCGCGGCACTACGCCTAGCGGATCTCTCCTCGGCCGGCCGGCCCGGACAGCCAGTCGAGGGCCTCGCTCGGGGTGTCGACGCGCGCGATCCCGTCGGGTTCCGCGGGACGGTCGACGACGATCACCTCGACACCGAGCCGCGCGGCGGCGCGGAGTTTGGCGACGGTCATCTCTCCCCCGCTGTTCTTCGTGACCAGCACGTCGATGCGGTGCTCGCGCAGCAGCGCCGTCTCATCGGCGAGACGGTACGGGCCGCGGGAGCGGAGAACCCGGTGATGCGGCGGAAGCGGCCCCTCGGGCGGATCCACCACCCGAATCAGGAACCACGCTTCGTCGATCTCCGCGAACTCGGACACGTCCTGTCTTCCGGTGGTGAGGAATACCCGGCTCCCGCCCCTCTCGGCGACCGCGGTCGCGGCGGCGGCGATGTCGGGCACGCGCGTCCAGCGCTCGCCGGCCCCGGGTGACCACGGAGGTCGGGCGAGGCGTAGATATCCGACCCCGGTCAGTTCCGCCGCCGCGACGGCGTTCGGCGTGATTCTGGCGGCGAACGGGTGCGTCGCGTCGACGATCGCGGTTATTCCGGCCTCGCCGATCCACGCGGCGAGACCGTCGACGCCGCCGAAGCCGCCGACGCGCACCCGGCCGACCGGCAGACGCGGATCGGCGACTCTGCCCGCGAGGGAGGTGACGACCGGAACACCGGACTCATCGAGCAGGCGTGCGAGTTCGCGCGCCTCGCCGGTTCCGCCCAGGATCAGCACGGACGGCTCAGGCATGGCGGTCCTCACGCAGCTTCGTCATCCGGGCATGCGAGTAGAGATAGCTGTCGGTGACGTCGGGATGCGTCCGGGCGTCCAAGACGCGCCCGACGAAGATCACGGCGGTCTTGGTGATGCGCGCCGCCGACAGTTCCGCGGGCAGTTCGTCGAGCCGGCAGCGCACGATCCGCTGATCGGGGCGCGAGGCGTACGCGACCGTCGCCGTCGGGCAGTCGGCGCCGTAGTGCGGCGCCAGTTCGGCGACGATCTGCTCGGTGCGGTGTGCGGCGAGGTGGAGGGCGAGAGTGACGCCGCTGCGAGCCAGGGAACCGAGGTCCTCCCCCGGCGGCATATCGGTCGAGAGCGTCGAGACGCGCGTCACCATCAGACTCTGCCCCACTCCCGGGACGGTCAGCTCGGTGTCGAGGGCGGCCGCCGCCGCCGCGAACGCGGGCACCCCGGGAATCAGTTCGTAGGCGATGCCCAGTTCGCGCAGACCGCGCTGCTGCTCGGTCAACGCCGAGTACAGGGCGAGATCGCCGGAGTGGAGTCGGGCCACGTCGTGACCGGCGGCGTCGGCGCGTGCGAGTCTGCTCAGGATCTCCGTCAGCGGCATTCGCGCGGTGTTCACGATCTCGGCACCGTCGGGCAGACGACCGAGGAGTTCGTCTGGCACCAGCGATCCCGCGTACAGGCACACCGTGCATCGACTGAGGATCTCGGCGCCGCGAACCGTGATGAGGTCGGCTGCCCCCGGGCCGGCGCCGATGAAGTAGACGGTCATGTGTCCTCCCGCGCGGCGTCGTCTTTCACCGCGACCCATTGGACGATCGGCAGAGCGGGTCGCCACGCCGTGAGGCGGCCCAGTGGTGCGGCACGTTCCACGGACAGGCGGGTGAGGCTCCCCCCGTACCGCTCCTGCGCGTCGATGAACAAGTGCTGGGTCTCGATCGCGACCGCGTTTCCGACGATGCGTCCGCCCGGCATCAGCGCATCCCAGGCGGTGTCGAGGACGTCGCGGTCGACGCCGCCCCCGAGGAAGACCGCGTCGGGGTCGGCGGCTCCGGCCAGCGCCTCGGGCACCGCGCCGGCCAGCGTGAGCCGGTGACCGACGCCGAGCTTCTCGGCATTGCGTCGCAGGGCGGCGGCCCGGAGCCGGTCGGCCTCGAAGGCGACGGCCCGGCCGTCGCGCGTGCACCGCAGCCACTCGATACCGATGCTTCCGGCGCCCGCGCCGACGTCCCACAGCAGTTGTCCGGCGGCGGGAGCCAGGGCCGAGACAGAGAGTGCCCGCACGGTCTGTTTCGTCAGCTGACCGTCGTGCTCGTACGCCTCGTCGGGCAGTCCCGGGCAGTGCGACGAGCTCGGGCCCACGCAGTCGAGCGCGGTGATGTTCAGCGGCGCGCACGGGCGGTCGTCCCATGAGCGAGCCAGCCCGGTCCGGACGGCCTGCGTCGCGGCTCCGAGATTCTCGAGCACACGCATCGTGGTCCAGCCGTACCCGTGCGCCCGGCACAGCTCCGCGATTTCGGCCGGTGTGGAGCCGTCTCTGGACAGGACCAGAAGGCGGACGCCGTCGCCGAGTTCGGGAACCACCGCCGAGGCGGGTGCGGTGACTGTGCTGACGATGGTGGTGGACGCCAGGTCCCAGCCCAGTTCGGCGGCCGCGAGCGAGACGCTCGACGGTGCCGGGACAATGGTGACGCGGTCGCGACCGACCTGTCGGACGATGGTGGAGCCGATGCCGTGGAACATCGGATCACCGCTGGCCAGCACGTGAATCGTGCCATGTGCCGAGCTGTCGCGCAGCACTTCGCGCAGGTGCTCGGACATCGGCGAACGCCACGGCACGGTGTCCGCGGTGAGGTGTTCGGCGACCAGGTCGAGTTGGCGCGCCGAACCGTACACCGTCGTCGCCTCGTCCAGCGCTGCTCGGGCGCGGTCGCTCAGTCCGCTCCATCCGTCGGCTCCGATTCCCACCACGACGAAGCGGGCGGGCTGCTTCGCCTCGGACTCTCCCGTCATCGCGGCAGCCTCCGCCAGACGGCGCGGGGAAGCAGGCGCATGCCGAAGAAGACGGGCCGGAGCACACCGGGGATCCACACCTCGCCTCTTCCCTTGCGATAGGCCTTGGCGACGGCGTCGGCGACCTGGTCCGCGGTCCTGGCGAAGGGAGCGGGCTCGACTCCGGAGGCCATCAGCTCGCGTGTCATCGCACCGACCACGAAGCCGGGCCGCGCGAGGAGGAGGCGGACGCCGGAACCGTGCAGCGCGTCGGCCAGCCCGCTCGCGAAGCCGTCGAGCCCGGCCTTGGTGGAGCCGTACACGTAGTTCGCGCGGCGCACGCGGACACCGGCGACCGACGAGAACACGATGATCGTGCCCGACCCCTGGCGTCGCAGGGCCACCGCGAGAGGAGTCATCACGCTTATCTGCGCGTAGTAGTCGGTGTGGGCGATCTGCAAGGCGTGGGCCACATCGGTCTCCGACCGGGCCGCGTCGCCGAGAATCCCGAACGCCACGATCGCGACGTCCACCCGGGCACCGTCGCGGAACAGCGATTCGACGAGTGCGGCATGCGAGGCGATGTCGTCGGCGTCGAACGCCACGGTGTCGACCGCCGTCGCGCCCGCCGACAGCAGTGTCTGCGTCTCACCGGCCAGGTCGTCGGGTCGGCGCGCGGCGAGGACCACGCGGTTTCCCTCGGCCAGGCGCGCCGCCGTCGCCACCCCTATCTCGCTGCGTCCACCGAAGACCACGATCGTTCCCACCGGACCAGTATCGCCGGTGCTGCCGGACCGCGACGCGGCCGGGTCGATGACGGCGCGACGTCGCCGATACCGTGGGGACCATGAGCCGAACCGTCGCCGATCTGTCCGCCGAAGCCGCCCAGATGCTGTCCGAGTACCACCTCGCGACGCTGGCGACCACCCGAGCCGATGGAACGCCGCATGTGGTGGCGGTCGGCTTCACCTTCGACGGCGACGCGCAGAAGGCACGGGTGATCACCTTCGAGGGCTCGCAGAAGGTGCGCAACGCCGATCGGGGCGGATACGCGGCGCTGACGCACGTGGACGGCCCACGGTGGCTGACCCTCGAGGGTCCGGTGACTGTCCGCCGCGATCCGGTCTCCGTGGCCGATGCCGAGGCACGGTACGCGGCTCGCTACCGGACTCCGAAGCCGAATCCCCGCCGCGTCGTGATTGAGATGGACATCGCGCGCGTGCTCGGGTCGGCCGGAATGTTCGGCACTGCTCCTGCCGGATGAGTCGCGGGCCGAGGTCACGGAGACCTCGATGACGCGAGGTCTTCCCCGAAGATGCGGGGACCGGCGCCGCGCCGCGTCAGATGCAGGGCGCGGACCATGTTGGTGCGTTCGTCCTTCGGGATCGCGATACCGTCGCCGGCCAGGGCCGCGCGGGCCGCGGCGACAGCATCAAGCGGGTCGGACTTGCCCCTTGATTCGTTTCTTGTCCTTGCCGCCGCCGTACACTTCGGCCACCGACAGCCCTGCCGCCTGGAGCACGCTGGTGATTCCCCGCCCGTAGCTGCTGGTGCATTCCACCCCGACGGCACTGACGTCGTGACCATCGAGGCACGAAGTCACCGCCCGGTACCCGGCCGAGGTCGCCGGGAACTCTCGCCTCGGCCGGCTCGCCGCCGACCGAGGTGATGACTGCGACGGCGCTCGGCGGGCGGCGGCGGTCAGACAAGACATCGGTTAGGCAACCGGCCAAGCTCCTGATCAGGTCATGGCCACCGCCGCTCGTGAACATTCGACGCCCCACACCGACCGGACAGACCAATTCGTGGACAACCCAGCAGGGCGTCAGTCGTACCCGGAGTCACGACCGTCGTGGAACTACCAACCATCATCAATGTCGTACCCCGTTGGTAGAGTTCTGGTAGGTCAAGAAAACATGGTGTGAACAGCTGAAACACTCGGGGGAGGTGGCAGCGATGACCGATCCGATCACCGATTCGATCGCGACTGTCGTCGCCACCGGTGCACTGCCGGAGCGGCCCGCCGAACTACTCGCACTGATCGATGCCGCGGCGGTCAAACTCGCCGAGACCTCCCTGTCGCCGGAGACCGAACCGGAACTGCTGGCGCACACACAGACTGCCGAACGGATTCGGCGACGCTGGGACGGCATCTCCGCCGCGCTGCTGGTGGAGGTCTCCGACCGCAACGCGCACCGCACCGCCGGCTATCTGAATCCGCATCAGTACCTCTCACAAGGGCTGCGGCTGGGAACCCGCGAGGCCGGCCGGCGGCTCCGGATGGCTGAGGCGATCGGCGAGTTCTCCAACTTTCAAGGGCAGACTCTGCCTCCGCGCAAGCCGGCGACCGCCGCGTCGGTGGCGGCCGGGACCGTCGGCGCCGAACACGCACTGGTGATCTCGGCCGTTTTGGCGAAAGTGCCCGGCTGTATCGCGCCGGAGGTCAAAGCCCGCGCGGAGGCGGAGTTGGCCGACGCGGCGGCTGGGTTGAATCCGGATGATCTGGGCAAGGTCGGTGACCGGCTGCTCGCCCATCTGGATCCGGACGGGCAGGAGAGCGATCACGTCGACCGGCAACGCCAACGCGGAATCAGCATCCTCCCGCAGGATCGGCAGTTGATGAGCAAGGTCCGCGGCGCGATGACTCCGGAGTTGCGGGCGAAGTTCGAAGTGATCTTGACCGCCTGGGCCGCACCCGGCATGAACAATCCCGCCGACCCGGACTCGCCCACCGGAACCATTGACGCCGACGGCATCGACGCCGAGGCTTTGGCGGCGGCGCGGGGTCGGGATCTGCGCAGTGCCGCCCAGCGCACACACGATGCGTTGCTGGCGTTGTGCGATTACGTTCTCGCCCACGGCGGACTCGGAGCACCGAACCGGATACCGACCGAACTCGTCATCACCGTCACCGACCAAGAACTCGCCGCCCACGCCGGAATCGCGTTGACCGCCACCGGCACCCGCATCCCGATCGGCGAACTCGTACGGCTCGCCGCCGACGCCGTCCCGCACCTGGCCGTCTTCCGCAATCACACCAGCGAGCTCCTCTACCAAGGCCGCGGTGCACGCTTCGCGAGTAAGGCGCAGCGGTTGGCGTTGTTCGCCCGCGACCGCGGTTGCACCGCCCCCGGCTGCGACCGCCCCTTCGCGCAGACCCAGGCCCACCACGCACCGGACTGGATCACCCCGGCCGGACGCACCGACATCGACGCCCTCGGCGCCGCCTGCGGACGCCACAACCGCGCCGTCGGCACCAACCGCGGCCAATGGGAGACCACCACCCTCACCGACGGACCCCACGCCGGACGCATGGCCTGGCGACCAGCCACCACCGAACAACCCTGGCGCCTGAACCCCATCCACCACGCCGGACAAGCACAATCGCTTCACCCGCGCGAGCCGCGATCGCGGGGGCTGCCCCGCCCGATCAGTTCGGCAGGACCACCAGGCCGTGCGGCCGCGAGTTGACCGGTTCACAGCCGTCGGCTGTCACGATGACGATGTCTTCGATACGTGCGCCCCAGTCGCCGTCGAAGTACACACCAGGCTCCACGCTGAAGGCCATGCCCTCCCGCAGAACGTCCGCGTTGCCCGCGACGATGTAAGGCTCCTCATGCACCGACAGCCCGATCCCGTGGCCGGTCCGATGAATGAACCGGTCGCCGAGTCCCGCGTCCACGAGGATGTCGCGGGCCGCGGCGTCGACGCTCTCCGCGGAGACGCCGGGCCGGACCGCAGCGACCGCGGCCGCCTGCGCCCGTTCCAGGACCGCATAGGCCTCGGCGACGTCGGCGCGCGGCGGGCCGAAGCAGTACGTGCGAGTGGAGTCGGAGTTGTAGCCGGGCTCCACCGGTCCGCCGATGTCGATCACCACCACGTCGTCTTCGGCGATCACGCGATCGGAATGCTCGTGATGCGGATCGGCGCCGTTGGGCCCGGACCCCACGATGATGAACTCCGCATGAGTGTGGCCCTCGGTGCGAATCGCCGTATCGATATCAGCCGCCACCTCCGCCTCCGTACGGCCCGGCTTCAGAAACTCGGCCATACGCGCGTGAACGCGGTCGATGGCCTCTCCCGCCCTCCGCAGTGCTTCCAGCTCGGCGTCGTCCTTGATCATCCGCAACTCGCGCAGCACCGGTGTCGCCAGATCCGGGGCCACCGAGGTCCGGCGCGCGAACGGGATGAGATGCAGCGCGGGCAGACTGTCGGACACCGCCAGACGCGCCGACTCACCGAGTCCGTCGAGGGCCAGCGCGTACGGGTCATCACCGTCCACCCAGTCGGCTATGCGCAGGCCCAGTTCGCCGATCGCCGACTCGCGAAGAGCCGCCAGTTCGAGCCTCGCGGTCACCACCCGCGCCTGCCCGCTCGCCGTAATCACCAGAGCTGTCAGCCGCTCGAAGGTCTCGGCCGTCGATCCCGTCAGATACCGGAAGTCGGGTCCGGTCCCGACAATGATCGCGTCGTAGCCCGCATCGCGGGTGAGATCGGCTGCCCGTCGCAGACGGCGGGCATACACCTCGGAGTCGAATCTGGTCGCCATGCGTTCAGGGTATTTCACCGGCGGTGTGACAAGGTGATGACCATGACCGGATCATTGATGCTCCTCGACGGAGCGAGCCTGTGGTTTCGTTCGTTCTACGCACTGCCGGAGAAGATGACCGCACCCGACGGACGCCCGGTCAACGCGGTCCGGGGGTTCGTCGACACGATCGCGGCGCTGGTCACCGCACATCGCCCCACACGGCTGGTGGTGTGCCTCGACCTCGAATGGCGACCATCGTTCCGAACCGATCTGATCCCGTCGTACAAGGCGCACCGGGTCTCCGACGGCGGCGACGGCGCCGAAGAGGTTCCGGAGACCCTCACCCAGCAGGTCGACATGATCCTCGACGTGCTGCGGTGTGCGGGCATCGCGACTTCGGGCGCTGCCGGCTGCGAAGCCGACGATGTCATCGGCACGCTCGCCTTCCACGAGGCCGACGACGAGGTGCTGGTCGTCAGCGGCGACCGCGACCTGCTGCAGGTGGTCGCCGACGATCCGGTCCCGGTCCGCGTGCTGTACGTGGGCAGAGGACTGGCCAAGGCCGAACTGATGGGCCCGGAGGAGGTCGCCGCCAAGTACGGAGTTCCGCCAGAGCGCGCGGGCGTCGCCTACGCCGAGATGTCGATCCTCCGGGGCGACCCGTCGGACGGGCTTCCCGGCGTTCCCGGGATCGGCGAGAAGACCGCCGCGAAACTGCTCACCCAGTTCGGCAGCCTCGACGCGCTGGAGGCAGCGGCCTACGACGACCGGACCGCCGTACCGACACGGGCTCGGAACTCGATCCGCGATTCGAGGGACTACCTGGCTGCGGCCCGCACAGTGGTCGCCGTACGGACCGACGCCGACACCGTCGACAGCACCGAGACCGATGCGCTACCCGCGGCGCCCGCGGACCGGGACGGACTCGACGCCCTCGTCGCCGAGCTCGGCATCGACGCTTCGATCACGCGGCTGGCGAAGGCGCTCGAATGGTGATCGGGAGCCCGCAGCACGGCCGGCGGTCGGTCGGTCCGGCGCGTCAGTTGGTCGGACGCGAGACCTCGTAGGTGCCCTTGTCGTCCTTGACCGTGACGGTGACGTGCTTGTTCTCGCCCTTCACCTTCACCGAGCAGGTGAACACGGTTCCCGCCTTCACTTCCTGACCACTCGGGCACTGGACGTCCTTCACGTCCGACAGACCGTATCCGTCGTCCTGGTTCTTCGCAGTCAGCACCTTCATGACGCCGTCCTGCACCGCGGACTGGTTGAACGTCTTCGTGACCCATCCCGGCCAGACGAACGCAGTCAGCGCCACCACGGCCGCGATGAGGACCAGCACGCCGACGATGACGCCGATCAGCTTCCCGGTCGCCTTCTTCGGCGCGGGCTGCGCGGGAGCGTACGGATTGAGAGTGGGATCGCCGCCGAGCGGCGGAGCCGGCGGCTGCTGACCGAACGGGGCCTGCGCATACGGCTGCTGCTGACCGTACTGGGACTGACCGAACTGGGGTTGCCCGTACTGCTGCTGATATCCCTGCTGCGCGTACGGCTGCTGGCCGTACGCCGGACCCCCCTGCGGAGCACCGGACGGAGCGCCGTACTGGCCTGGCTGCCAGCCGGTCTGCGTCTGGCCCGCCTGTTCCTGCCCCGGCTGCGGCTGACCCGTCTGCGGCTGACCGATCTGCTCGGTGGGGCCCGCGAATGACTGCTGATCTCGCTGCCACGGGCTCTGCTGCTGTCCCGCCGCGTCCGGACGTCGCACCACCGTGGTCTCCTCGTCCCCCGGCTGCCCCGGAGCGGTGGGCTCGTTTCCGTTCGTCATGTCGCGCCTTCCTCCTCAGCAGATGCCACCTGCGGCCGTGGCTGGTGTCACGTTACCGCAGCGACTCAATCCAATTCGGAGGCGACGACCCCGCGTTTGACACCCTTGACCGCCCGTGCCGCAACCACCGCGAGACCGGTGTCCGGATCCACGCTGCCTCGGATCTGCTCCAGCAGATCGATGACCTGGCGGTTCCACCGAACGAAGTCGCCAGGTGAGAGCAACTGTCCCCGTTCCGACGCGGCCAGCAAGGCTTCCCGCAGCGACCGGCCCGAGGCCCAGGCACCGATGGCGACACAGAATCCGGTGTCGGGTTCACGCGTCTGAACGACTCCGTGTCGCTCCTGCACGTCGTTGGTCGCCTGCCACACGTCGACCGTCGCGAGGAGGGACTCCCGCAGCGCCCGGTCGCCGGGCATCGAGTCGACACCGCCGCTGTAGGAGTCGCGCCGCGACTCGTACACCATCGACGACACCACGGCGGCCAGGTCCGGCGGTGAGAGCCGGTCCCAGATCCCCGCACGAATGCACTCGGCGACGAGCAGGTCGCTCTCGGAGTAGATCCGTCGCAGAACCGCGCCGGTCGGCGTCACGACCAGCTCCCCGGAGTCATCGGTCTCGAGATACGACAGTTCGGTCAGCACACCGGTGATCGCGTCGAACTCGGTCTCGAGTGCCGCGGTCCGTTCGTCCACCGCTCGTTCGAGACTGTCGATGTCGCGAAGCAGCCGGTGACGACGTTCGGACAGCCGGTGCAGATCGTCGATGCCGTTGAGCTTGTGGACCGGGTGCTTGCGGAGCCGGTTGCGCAGTTCGGTGAGCCGCAGATCGTGCTCCGACAGCTCCCGCTTCTTCTTGTTGCGTCCCCGTGGCCGCGCGATTCCGCTGGAGCGGATCAGCTTGACCAGTTCGCGTCGGCCCTGTGCGCTGCGCCGATTCGCCGACTTCGGTATCCGCAGGTGTCCCAGCACCTCGGGCGGATTGACGAAGTCGCGCACGCCGACCCTGCCGGTCCAGCCGTCCTCGCTCAGCACCAGCGGTTTCGGGTCCACATCCATGGCCGCGCGCTCGAGCACCAGTGCCAGTCCGCGGTGCCTGCCGTTGTTCAGGCCGATCACGTTGCCGGGCTTCAACGACAGCAGATCCTCGGACACCGCCTCGGACGCCTCCATCCGACGGACGAACTTGGCCGCGCGTTCGTGCCTGCGGATGTCCTCGCGAAGCGAGACGTATTCGAGGAACGACTCGGGGGCCAGCCCCTTCCGTTCGGCCGAGTGCTCGAGTTCGGCGTCCACCTTGCGGAGCGTCATGCGGGCGCGGTCGAGTTGCCGCGCCTGACCCACCACCGATCTGTCGGTCTGGAACTGCGCGAACGACCGTCGGAGCAGATCGCGCGATCCGTCCACCCCGAGCCGATCGATCAGGTTCATCGCCATGTTGTATTCGGGGGCGAACGAGCTGCGCAGGGGAAAGGTCCGTGCTCCCGCCAGGCCGGCCACCCGGTCGGGGGCCACTTCGGGAGTCCAGACGACCACCGCATGTCCTTCGACGTCGATCCCGCGTCGTCCGGCGCGGCCGGTGAGCTGGGTGTACTCCCCCGGCGTCAAGTCGACGTGCGCTTCGCCGTTGTACTTCACCAGGCGTTCGAGGACCACGCTGCGCGCGGGCATGTTGATGCCCAGCGCCAAGGTCTCGGTCGCGAACACCACCTGCACGAGTCCCTCGACGAACAGCTCTTCGACGGCCTGCCGAAAGGTCGGCAGGAGTCCTGCGTGATGGGCGGCGAAGCCGCGGCGCAGGCCGTCGCGCCACTCGTCGACCCCGAGAACGTCAGCATCACCGGGGGCCAGCGCCGAGAGATGGCGGTCGACGATCGCGTCGACGGCGGAGACCTGGTGCGGCTCGAGCAGATTCAGGTCCGAGCGCAGACACTGCGCGAGCGCGCCGTCGCAGCCCTTGCGGGAGAAGATGAAGGTGATCGCGGGCAGCAGCCCGTTCTCCTCGAGGAGCCGGATCAGTCTGGGCCGCGAGACTCCGGTCCCGCCGCGCCGGCGTTCGCGCGCCAGACGTTCGCGGTAACCGCCGACAGCGTCGTCGGACAGCAGGCGGTGCTTGATGAAGCGGTTGAGCTCGGGGTTCACCTGCTTCGGATGCTTGCGGTCGAAGAGCTCGAACATCCTGTTTCCGACCAGCATGTGCTGGTGCAGCGGTACCGGCCGGTGCTCGTCGACGATCACCGCGGTGTCGCCCCGGACCGTGGTGATCCAGTCGCCGAACTCCTCCGCGTTACTCACCGTCGCCGACAGGCTCGCCACGCGCACCGACGGATCGAGCCCCAGGATCACCTCCTCCCACACGGCGCCCCGGAAACGGTCGGCGAGGAAATGCACCTCGTCCATCACCACGTGCGAGAGGCCCTGCAACGACGACGACTCCGCGTACAGCATGTTGCGGAGCACCTCGGTCGTCATCACGACCACCGGTGCCCCCGAGTTGATCGAGTTGTCGCCGGTCAGCAGTCCCACATTCGCCGCACCGTGCACGTCGACGAGGTCGTGGTACTTCTGGTTGCTCAGCGCTTTGATCGGAGTGGTGTAGAAGCACTTCGTCCCCTGCGCCAGCGCGAGATGCACGGCGAACTCACCGACGATCGTCTTGCCCGCGCCCGTGGGGGCGCACACGAGCACGCCCTGCCCCGCCTCCAGAGCGGCGCACGCCTCCCTTTGGAAGGGGTCGAGTCGAAAGCCGAGTCGAGCGGTGAACGCCGCTAGTTGCGGGCCGGGGCCGGAGAAGTCGTCGGTGGTCATCACCTACAGGATGTCATCGAATGCGCCCGGAGTCCGAACGGATCGACGCTCGCTCGACGCGCCGATCGGTCCCGCGGGCTCGATGGGTGCCGGACGGCCGACGTCGTCGGTCACCGGGGCGGAGCCGTCGTGTTCGAGCGGCGAGGCCTGATCGTCGGGCACGCTCATCCAGTCGGGATCGCGGCGGGCCTTGCGGCGGTCGTGGAAACGGGCGATCTGAATGGCCATCTCGAGGAGCACAGTGAGCGCCGCCGCCAGCGCCAACATGGTGAACGGGTCCTGGCCGGGTGTCACGACCGCGGCGAAGACGAACATCGCGAAGATGAGCCCGCGGCGCCACCGCTTGAGTCGTTCGTAGGTGAGCACTCCGACCAGGTTCAGCGCGACGATCAGCAGCGGAAGCTCGAAGCTGATGCCGAAGAGGATCAGCAGGTGCAGCATGAAGCTGAAGTACTGGTCGCCCGCGAGCGCAGTGACCTGAACGTCGTTGCCCACCGTCAGCAGGAAGTGGAACGCCTTCGACACCACCAGGTAGGCCAGCACTGCGCCGGCGACGAAGAGGACGCTCGCAGCTGCGACGAAGCTGATGCCGTATCGACGCTCGTTCTTGTGCAGCCCCGGTGTGATGAAACGCCAGATCTGCAGCAGCCAGATCGGGCATGCGAGTACCACGCCCGCGGTCAGGGCGACCTGAAGGCGCAGCATGAACTGGTCGAACGGCCCGGTGGCCAGCAGCCGGCATTCGCCGTCGGGGGTCAGCGAGGCGCGGGTGGACGCCGGGAGGTCGCAGTACGGACCGCGGAGGAGCTCACCCAGTGACTCGATCCGCCACACGCCGTGGCTGTACCAGACGAAACCGATGACGGTGGTGACCGCGATCGCCACCATCGAGATGACGAGCCGGGTCCTCAGCTCGTAGAGGTGCTCGGCCAACGGCATCGAGCCGTCGGGGTTGACTCGGCTCCGTCGCTGCCGGGGGTCGAGACGGGCGAGTGAGAATCGCTTGCGCACTCCGGTGGTGCGCGGCTAGGCCGTCTTCTTGTCGGATCGCGTCGCCTGGTCGGCGGGATCCGGACTCGGCTGAGGTGCGGTCGGCAGTTCGCGCGCGGTCTCAGTGGTCTCGGCGGACGGCTTGCCGTCGCTCTGCATCTCCTGGATCTCCGATTTGAAGATGCGCAGCGACCGGCCGAGGCCGCGAGCCGCCCCGGGGAGCTTGGCCGAGCCGAACAGCAGCACGAGCACGAGCAGAACGACCGCCCAGTGCCACGGCGACATCGCACCCATAATTCAACCCTTCGAGAGTAAACAGTCTCAGACGTGTTCGAGTCTACCGAACAGCGGCGTCATCGGCGCGCCCAGATTCGTCGGCCGGTACTGCGGTCAGGAACCGTACCGGCTCCGCGCAGCCTTCGCGGTGCTCGCGATCAGCGACGTCACGCCGTCGACGTCGCTACGAACCCGCACGCGCCCGCCGAATCCGAGCACGAATCGCGCGAGCCACTGGGGCGAGCCGTAGCGGATGGTCGCGGTGATCGGCTCGGTCGGCTCCTCGGAGAGTTCGTCGTCGGGCTCCGCCGCGAAGTACTCGAGCAGCCAGACCGCCTCGGGATCGATCTCGATGTGCGCCGTGGGCAGTTCCCCGGTGAGCGCGCCCAGATCGGTCGGGTCCGTCCGGTGGAGGGCCTCGACCGGAGGCTGCGAGACCTCGCCGGTGCCGTGCGCCGACTCGATCCGGTCGAATCGGAACAGGCGCACGCCCTCCGACGACCGGCACCAGGCCTCCAGATAACTGTTGCCGTCCACCGCCCGGATGCGGATCGGATCGACGGTCCGCTCGGTCACCTCGTCGCGACTGGCCGTGTAGTACGTGATCCTCAGCGACTGGCCGTCCTCCAGGGCCTGGCGGATGACGCCGTCGACGGGCGGTGCCGGAGCGGCGGGCAGGTCGGCGCTCACCGCGCGCCGCGTGGTACCCATCGCCTCCTCGATCTTCGCGATCGCGCTGCGCACGGCATCGGCGTCGACCGCTCCCCGTGTCTCGGAGAGCATGTTGAGCGCCATCAGCAGCACGTTGGCCTCGGGGCCGGTCAGCCGCAGCGGCCGGTCCATTCCTGCGGTGAAGACCACGCTGACGTATCCGTCCCAGAACTGGATGTCGATGAGGTGTTCGGGACCGTAGCCCGGGAGACCGCACACGTACAGTTGCTCGAGATCGGTCTGCAATTGGTGTTCGCTGACGCCGAGGTCGTCGGCTGCGGTCGACACCTTGATTCCCGGACGGGCCAGGAAGTACGGCACCATCGCCAGCAGACGCGACAGCCGGCTCGGATTGGCGTCGCTCATGCGCTCACCTCCGCCGCGATCAGGCGGTCCAGGTCGGCGACCACCTCCGCGCGCAGATCGTCCGGTGCGAGCACCACCGCGTCGGGTCCGGCGGCCAGGATCACCCTGCGCAGCCCCGACCGCGAATGGATCTCCACGGTCAGCAGATCTCCGTCCTCGTCTCCGAACCGCTGCGGGACCGTCGACGTCGCCATCCGCCGCAGGCCGTGCGCCCGACCGGCGGCGACCCAGATCTCCGCGGTGGCGCCGCCGTCCGCGGTCGCCACGTCGACCGCCTCGTTCACGATCGCCTGGATGTCGACCGTCGCCGGCACCACCACCGATCCCGCATCGCCGAAGGCTTCGACATCGGAGATCCGGGAGATCCGGAAGGTCCGCACAGCTCCGCGGTCGCGGTCGTGTCCGGTGACGTACCAGCGTCCGCCGCCGCCGGCGATCCCCCACGGTTCGAGGGTCCGCGTCTTGCGGCCTTTCGACGAGCGGTGAGTGAAGGTGACCGGGCGGCCGGCGTCGATCGCCGAGAGCAGATCGGTGATCGTGCGTTCGTCGCCCAGTGATCTGGTGGCGCCGCCGAGGGTCACCACCGATTCGTCGTCGGGAACCACTTCGATCCCCGCCGCGCGGAGCTTGAGGACCGCGGTCTGGAAGACGGCCGCCACCGAGGGATCGCGCCAGAGCGCCGAGGCCGCGGCCACGGCGGCCGCCTCGGCACGATCGAGGGTGATGTCGGGCAGCGCGTACTGGTCCGGATCGATCCGGTAGCCCTCCTCGCCCTGCGGGTTGCGGCCGGTCTCGACGGGAATGCCCATCTCTCGCAGCAGCGCCTTGTCGCGCTCGAGCATCCGCTTGAACGAGTCGTCGCTCCGGTCCGACTCCATGTATCCCTGCACGTTCGCACGCACATAGGTTGCGGGGACGTACGTCCGCGCCGACATCAAGCAGACGACGAGGTTGACGAGTCTCTCGTTCTTCGCAGTCACGCGTCCACTTTAGGCGTCACATCGACGCGATCAGCCGATCGACGCGCTCATCGACGTTCCGGAACGGGTCCTTGCAGAGCACGTTCCGCTGCGCCTGATCGTTGATCTTCAGATGCACCCAGTCGACGGTGAAGTCTCGTCCCGCCTTCTGGGCCGCGGTGATGAAGTCGCCGCGGAGCTTGGCCCGGGTGGTCTGCGGCGGCGTCGAGGTGGCCTCGTCGATCGCCTCGTCGGTGGTGACCCGTGCCGCGAGCCCCTTGCGGGACAGCAGGTCGAAGACGCCGCGGCCCCGGCGGATGTCGTGGTAGGCCAGGTCGAGTTGCGCGATCTTCGGATCGGTCAGTTCCATCGAGTACTTGTCCTGGTAGCGCTGCATCAGCTTGCGCTTGATCACCCAGTCGATCTCGGTGTCGACACCGCTGAAGTCGTCGCGCTCCACGGCGTCGAGGACACGGCCCCACAGGTCCACCACGCGATCGAGCGTCGGGTCGGGCGTGCGCGTCTGCAGGTGCTTGACGGCCCGCGCGTGGTACTCGCGCTGGATCGCCAGCGCCGTCGCCGTCCGTCCGCCCGCGAGCCGGATCTCGCGCCGGCCGGTCGGGTCGTGGCTGATGTCCCGGATCGCGCGGATCGGGTTGTCGAGCGCGAAGTCGTGGAACGAGATCCCCGACTCGATCATCTCCAGCACCAGCAGTGCGGAACCGACCTTGAGCATGGTGGTGGTCTCGGACATGTTGGAGTCGCCGACGATCACGTGCAGCCGACGGTACTTCTCGGCATCGGCGTGGGGCTCGTCGCGTGTGTTGATGATCGGCCGCGACCGGGTGGTCGCGGACGAGACGCCCTCCCAGATGTGGTCGGCGCGCTGCGACAGGCAGTAGCGCGCCTCGTGGCCCACCGAGAGCACCTTGCCCGCCCCGCAGATCAGCTGGCGCGTCACGAGGAAGGGCAGCAGCACATCGGAGACCCTGCCGAACTCCCCCACCCGGCTGACCAGGTAGTTCTCGTGGCATCCGTAGGAGTTGCCCGCGGAGTCGGTGTTGTTCTTGAACAGGTAGATGTCGCCGCCGATGCCCTCGGCCACCAAACGTTCCTCGGCGTCGACGAGCAGTTCCTCCAGGATCCGCTCGCCCGCACGGTCGTGCGTGATCAGTTGCGCCACCGAGTCGCATTCGGCGGTGGCGTACTCGGGGTGAGAGCCGACGTCGAGGTACAGCCGCGCACCGTTGGTGAGGAAGACGTTCGACGACCGGCCCCACGCGACGACGCGCCGGAACAGGTAGCGCGCGACCTCGTCCGGGCTGAGGCGACGCTGTCCCTTGAACGTGCAGGTGACACCGAATTCGGTCTCGATGCCCATGATCCGTCGTTCCACGGCGCTCACTCCTCGAGGTAGCCGGCGATGTCGGTGCGGCGCAGCCGCTTGAACGCCCGCCGCGGTCGGTTGCGATCCAGGATCGCCACCTCGACGTCGGCGGCGGTGAGTGTCGGTGCGGCGGCGGTGTCGCCGTTGGCCGACTCGGCCGGTGTGGACAGTGCGCGCACGGCGATCTGCAGGGCGCGCGGCAGCGGAAGGTTCGGCTCGTATGCGTCTTTCATCGCCGCGTTGATGGGTTCGGTGCTGCCGCCCATCACGATGAACGAGGTCTCGTCGACGATCGATCCGTCGTAGCCGATCCGGTAGAGCTGCGACGGGGTGGTGCGTCCGGCCCGGGCCACCTCGCCGACGCAGAGTTCCACTTCGAAGGGCTTGGCCTGCTCGGTGAACACCGCGCCGAGGGTGTTCGCGTAAGCACTGGCCAGCGACAGTCCGGTCACGTCGGCGCGGTCGTAGCTGTAGCCGCGCAGGTCGGCCATCTGGATGCCGGCCTTCCGCAGGCCCTCGAACTCGTTGTACTTGCCGACGGCCGCGAAACCGATGCGGTCGTAGATCTCACTGACCTTGCGCAGCGTGTTCGACGGATTGTGCGCCACGAAAAGGACGCCGTCGGCGTAGGTGAGCGCCACCACGCTGCGGCCCCGGGCGATGCCCTTGCGCGCCAGCTCCGAGCGGTCTCGCATGATCTGCTCGGCGCTCGCATAGTACGGAAAAGTCATGCGCGCTCCCCTGTCTGGCCGGCCGGCTCGGACGGTGCCGTACCCGACGCCGCCGCGCTCCTGCGGCGGGCGACCACCGCCTCGGCCGCACTCTCGATCTCCGCTTCCGCCACCAGGTCGGCGCCCTCGGCGCTCACCCGGGCGGCGGTCGGGAAGATCCGCCGCACAAGGTCCGGGCCACCGGTCGCGGAGTCGTCGTCGGCCGCGTCGTAGAGCGCCTCGACCGCGACCGCCAGCGCCTCGTCGGCGGACAGGTCCGAACGGTACAGCTTCTTCAGCGACGATTTCGCGAAGACCGATCCCGAGCCGATCGCGTCGTAGCCGCCGGTCTCCTCGTGACGGGAGCCGGCGACGTCGAACGAGAAGATCCGGCCCCGTGCGCCCGCGTCGGCTTCGGCGTCGAAACCGACGAGCAGCGGGATCGCGGCGAGCCCTTGCAGCGCAGCGCCCAGGTTGCTGCGGACCATCGTCGCCAGGCGTGCCACCTTGCCGTCGAGGGTCAGCGGCACCCCTTCGATCTTCTCGTAGTGCTCCAATTCGACGGCGAACAGCCGGACCATCTCGATCGCGATGCCCGCGGTGCCCGCGATACCCGCCGCGGAGTATTCGTCGGTGACGTACACCTTCTGCACATCACGGGTGGCGATGAGGTTGCCCATCGTCGACCGGCGGTCGCCGGCCAGCACCACGCCACCGGGGTAGCTGACCGCGACGATCGTGGTGCCGTGCGGGATCTGCTCCACGCCGGCCCGGCCGCCACCGTCGATCATGTTGTGCGGCAATCGATCAGGCGCATGAACGCGCAGGTACTCGGTGAACGACGAGATCCCGCCGGCTCCAGCCTCGCCCGGTACCGAGATCACTGCCCGCCCTTCTGGACGTAGGCGCGGACGAAGTCCTCCGCATTCTCCTCCAGCACGTCGTCGATCTCGTCGAGCAGATCGTCGGTCTCGCCGGTGAGCTTCTCTCTCCGCTCCTGGCCGGCCGCACCACCACCGATCGCGTCGTCATCGTCGCTGCCGCCGCCTCGTTTGGTCTGCTCCTGCGCCATGTTCGCCTCCTGAGAAGAGAATGTTGTGACTTCAACCCTACCGGTGGGCGTGCCCCGTGCGTCGCCGACGCGTCGGTCCGGTCGGCGATCGTCTTGCGCCGGTGGGATTCCGGACGCTCAGGACGTGGTCAGGCGGTCGACCAGATCGGCGGCCGAATCGGCGGCGTCGAGCAGCTCGCCGACGTGAGCAGCCGTGCCGCGGAGCGGTTCGAGCATCGGAATCCGGACCAGCGAGTCGCGGCCCAGGTCGAAGATCACCGAGTCCCAGCTGGCGGCGGCGACATCGGCGCCGAACCGGCGAACCGCCTCCCCGCGGAAATAGGCGCGCGTGCTCTCCGGTGGCGTCTCGACCGCTCGCATCACCTCGTCCTCGGTGGTCATGCGCTTCATGGACCCGCGTGCCACCAGACGGTTGTAGAGGCCTTTGTCGAGCCGGACGTCGGAGTACTGCAGGTCGATGAGTTGCAGCCGGGACGCCGACCAGGTGAGTCCTTCGCGGTTGCGGAAGCCCTCCAGCAGTCGCAGCTTGGCCGGCCAGTCCAGCAGGTCGGCGCACTCCATGGGATCGCGTTCGAGCTTGTCGAGGACATCGGCCCACGTGGCCAGCACGTGCGCGGCGCGCTCGTCGTCGGAGTGGTGGGCGTCGTGGAACCTCTGCGCTCGGTCGAGGTACTCGCGTTGCAGGGCCAGCCCGGTCATCTCACGGCCGTTCTCGAGCGCCACGGCCGTGCGCAGCGTCGGGTCGTGGCTGATCGCGTGAACCGCCTCGACGGGCCAGGCCAGCGCGAGATCGGACAGGTCCACCCCGGCCTCGATCAGGTCCAGCACGAGTGCCGTGGTGCCCACCTTGAGGTAGGTCGCCGTCTCGGCGAGATTCGCGTCACCGATGATGACGTGCAGGCGGCGGTACTTCTCGGGATCGGCGTGCGGTTCGTCGCGGGTGTTGATGATCCCCCGCTTCAGTGTGGTCTCGAGACCGACCTCGACCTCGATGTAGTCGGCACGCTGCGACAGCTGGTAACCGGAGTCCTCGCCGCGCTGGCCGATGCCCACCCGGCCCGAACCGCAGATCACCTGACGCGACGCGAAGAAGGGCATCAATCCGGTGATGATCGAGTCGAACGGCGTGTCGCGGTGCATCAGGTAGTTCTCGTGAGTGCCGTACGAGGCGCCCTTGCCGTCGATGTTGTTCTTGTACAACTGCAGCCGAGGGGCACCGGGAACGCTCGCGACATGCCGAGCCGCCTGCTCCATCACCCGCTCCCCCGCCTTGTCCCAGATCACCGCGTCGAGCGGGTCGGTCACCTCGGGTGCCGAATACTCCGGATGCGCGTGATCGACGTACAGCCGAGCACCGTTGGTGAGGATCATGTTGGCGGCGCCGATCTCGTCGGCGTCGATGATGGGCGCCGGGCCGCCGCTTCGGCCGAGGTCGAATCCGCGCGCATCGCGCATCGGTGACTCGACCTCGTAGTCCCAGCGGGTCCGGCGGTCACGGCGCGGCACGTTCGCGGCGGCGGCGTACGCCAGGACGGCCTGGGTGGACGTCATGATCGGGTTCGCGGACGGATCGCCGGGCGCGGAGATGCCGTACTCGACTTCGGTTCCGATGATGCGCTGCATGGAACCCAGCCTAACCGCGGCGATCTGCGCCCGGCGCGGCGCCGGTCAGCGTCTGCGCAACCGCAGGCGGGAGAAGATGAACAGCGTGAGTACCAGCGCGATGGCCACCAGCGCCGCATAGCTGATGAGCGCGTGCGCGAGGGAGGGCTCCCAGAGCGGATACATCATCTCGCCACCGGGCTCGTCGATCTTCACCTGGGGAACCTGATCGGCGATCCACGGGATGTTCACCGACTGCGCCGCATTGGTGTACCCCCAGTAGGTCGGGAACAGCCAGGTGATCGGCTTGACGAAGGCCGACCCGATCGCGAACAACCCGCCCGAGAGGACCAACTGGACCATCACCACGATCACCAGCGGCGGCATCGTCTGTTCGGTCGATCTCACAGCCGCCGAGATCGCGAGGCCGACGAGCACGCTCACGCACGCCAGTGTGGCGACCGCGATGAACAGCGTCACCGCGGGCGGGATCGCGGGTTCGGCGCCGCCGGTCTTGACGATGTCGGCGGCCTTCGGCATCGCCCGAAGCCCATAGGTGATGCCGATCATGATCGCCACCTGGACCACGCTCATCAGCGAGAACACCAGGATCTTGGCGGTCAGGTATGCGCCCGGACGCAGTCCCACCGCGCGCTCGCGCTCGAAGATCCCCCGCTCGCCGACCAGATCGCGGACGGCGAGCGCGGTGCCCATGAAGGCGGCGCCGATCACCAGCACGGTGAGGATCTGCAGAGCCTCCCCCGGATCCTTCGGCGGGACGTAGTCGTTCGTCGGCGGCAGCACCGCCCGGCTGAATCCCTTGTCGCCCGGGATCACGAGGGTGAGCAGTCCCAGGACGATCGGCATCACCAGCAGCACCACCAGGTACCCCTTGTCGGCCCACACCAGGCGGACCTGACGTCGGGCCACCGTGCTGGTCTGCCGCACCAGGCCCATCTTGACCGGTGTGACGGGTGCCCCGGGCGCGGGCGCCTGCGGTGGCGGCTGATGCGGATGGCGCCCGCGGTACTGGGCCCAGGCCTGGTCGGGTCGTTCGGCGACGTAGCTGAAGATCTCCGCCCAGTCGGCGGTGCCCATCTCGCCGGCCACATCCCCGGGGGCGCCGCAGAACGACGTCTTGCCGCCGGGCGCCAGCAGCAGCACTTGGTCGCACAGACTCAGGTAAGTGAGCGAGTGGGTCACCACCAGCACCACGCGACCCGCGTCGGCGAGCCGGCGCAGCGTCTTCATCACCTGCTGGTCGAGAGCCGGATCCAGACCCGAGGTCGGCTCGTCGAGGATGAGCAGCGACGGCCCGGTGAGCAGCTCCATCGCCACCGACGCGCGTTTGCGCTGGCCGCCGGAGAGTTTGTCGACGCGGGTGTCGACGTGCTCGGTGAGCTGGAGTTCGGAGAGCACTCCGTCGATCACGACGTCGCGGTCGGCGGTCGACAGATCGGCGGGCAGCCGCAGTTCGGCCGCATAGCGCAGCGCCTGTCGGAGGGTGAGCTTCTGGTGCAGCACGTCGTCCTGCGGCACCATCCCGATACGGGAGCGCAGCGCCTCGTACTCGCTGTGAACTCCGCGCCCCTCGAAGGTCACGACTCCGACTGTCGGGTTGTTCAGGCCCGCGACGATCTTCGAGACCGTCGACTTGCCCGCTCCGGACGGGCCGATGATCGCGGTGAGCGTGCCGGGGGCCGCGGAGAAGGAGACGTCGTTGAGCAGTGCCTTGCCGTCGATCGTCAAGCCGATCCCGGATACCTCGAGGCCACCGGCCACCTGCGCCTGTGGCCGCCCGCGCACCAGGCGGCCGTCGGTCAGCACGAAGTCGGAGTTGCCGATCGTGACGACGTCGTTCTCGCTGAGGCGATGCGCCATCACGCGACGGCCGTTGACGAAGGTGCCGTTCACGCTCTCGAGGTCTTCCAGGAGCAACCCCTGCGGGGTACTCGTCATCCGCGCATGGTGCCGGGAGGCCAGGACGTCGCTGACGACGATGTCGTTGTCGGGCGTGCGGCCGATGGTCTGCACGCCGGTGAGCGAGATGGTCTCGCGCCCGCGCAGGTCGCCGGGCACTTCGTAGACGGCCGACGCGTTCTGATGCAGTGCCGCCAGGTGCGGGGCGTCGGGAAGCGCGCCGAATCGCGGGGGCGCCTGCCGGTATCCGCCGGGCGGACGCTGAGCCGAGAGCGGTGCGGTGGCCGGACGGTTCGCCGGGCGCACGGGTGGCCGGTCCGGTCGCTGCGGCCCGGACGGGTACGGCGTCGGCGCCTGCGGTCCGGCTGCGGATCGCAGCGGGCGAGACTGCGGCGCCGGAGACTGCGGCGCCGGAGACTGCGGCACGGGCGGTTGCCGGCCCGGAACCGGACGCGAGGGCGGCACCACCGTCGGAGCCGCGGCTCCCTGCGGAGCCAACTCGACCACGGGTCCGGTCGCCGCATCACCGAGGCGGATCTGGACCGGCCGGTCGATCCGGGCCGCGGACTGCCGGACGCCTGCCACGAAGAAGCCGTTCGTGCTTCCGCGATCGACCACGCTCCAGCCGTCCGACCACTCGAACGCCAGGTGCACGCGGGACACGAGCGGGTGATTCACCACGACGTCGTTATCGGGAGTGCGCCCGAGCGTCGCCGGTGAGGTCCGCACCACATGCGGGCGAGCCTGTGCGACCCGGACCTGCAGCGGGGTGATTGCTGTCGTGTTCATCGCCGGTAACTCTAGCGAGTCCCGGCGCCCGGCCTAGACCGACGGAATGACTAAGCCGGATCCGGGCTCCGGCGAACGCGGTCGGGCGGGCCGCGGACCAGAGCCCGGGATCAGAGATACTGGCCGGTGTTCGACTCGGTGTCGATGGCCCGGCTGGCACCGCCGGTCTTACCCGTGACCAGCGTCCGGATGTAGACGATGCGCTCGCCCTTCTTCCCCGAGATGCGCGCCCAGTCGTCCGGGTTGGTCGTGTTCGGCAGATCCTCGTTCTCCGAGAACTCATCCAGAATCGAGTCGAGGAGATGGCTGATCCGCAGTCCGCTCTGACCGGTGTCGAGATGCGCCTTGATCGCGTACTTCTTCGCTCGGTCGACGACGTTCTGAATCATCGCTCCCGAGTTGAAGTCCTTGAAGTACATGATCTCCTTGTCGCCGTTGGCGTAGGTGACCTCCAGGAACCGGTTGTCGTCGGACTCGGCGTACATCCGCTCCACCACGCGCTGGATCATCGCGTCGATGCACCGCCGGCGATCGCCGTCGAACTCCGCCAGATCCTCCGGGTGCACCGGCAGATCGGGCGTCAGGTACTTCGAGAAGATGTCGATCGCCGACTCCGCGTCCGGCCGCTCGATCTTGATCTTGACGTCCAGACGGCCCGGCCGGAGAATCGCCGGATCGATCATGTCCTCGCGGTTGGAGGCGCCGATCACGATCACGTTCTCCAGGCCCTCGACGCCGTCGATCTCGCTCAGCAGCTGGGGCACCACCGTCGTCTCGACATCCGAGGACACGCCGGAGCCGCGGGTACGGAAGATCGAGTCCATCTCGTCGAAGAAGACGATCACCGGAGTGCCCTCCGACGCCTTCTCACGGGCGCGCTGGAAGATCAGCCGGATGTGTCGCTCGGTCTCGCCGACGAACTTGTTCAGCAGCTCCGGGCCCTTGATGTTGAGGAAGTACGATTTGGCCTCGTGCGCGTTGTCTCCGCGCGCCTCGGCGATCTTCCTCGCCAGTGAATTGGCGACGGCCTTCGCGATGAGCGTCTTGCCGCATCCGGGAGGTCCGTACAGGAGCACGCCCTTCGGGGGGCGCAGCGAGTACTCGCGGAACAGGTCCTTGTGCAGGAACGGGAGTTCGACGGCGTCGCGGATCTGCTCGATCTGACGGCGAAGTCCGCCGATGTCCTCGTAATCGACGTCCGGAACCTCTTCGAGGACGAGATCCTCCACCTCGGCCTTCGGGATGCGCTCGAGGGCGAAGCCGGCCTTGCCGTCGATCATCAGCGAATCGCCGGGCCGGAGCTTGCGGGTCGACTCGCCGCCTTCGTCGGTGTGGATCAGCGAGCCCGCGAGTTGGACGATCCGCTCCTCGTCGCTGTGGCCGACGACGAGGGCTCGCCGTCCGTCCGCGAGGACCTCGCGCAGGGTGCTGATCTCGCCGACCGTGTCGTAGTCGAGCGACTCGACGACGGTCAATGCCTCATTGAGGCGGAGCGACTGGCCCCGCCGGAGAGCGGAGGCGTCGATGTTGGGTGACAGCGTCAGCCGCATCTTGCGACCGGAGGTGAACACGTCGACGGTGTCGTCGTCGAAGACCTGCAGGAGCACGCCGTATCCGCTGGGCGGCTGACCCAGGTTGTCGACTTCCTCGCGCAGGGCGATGAGCTGCTGTCTCGCCTCTTTGAGCATCTCGGTGAGCTTGCTGTTGCGCACGGTGAGACTCTCGACGCGCTGCTGCATGGTCGAGAATTCGACGCTGCTGCTGGGCGAACGGTCGGACTCGGTCATCGTCTCTCCTTTGCCGGTGGTACGTACTCCACGCTACCCGCGTGTGGGACGCCGTTGTACCCGAAGCGTTTCCGTACCGTCGGCGAGTCGGCGCGCGGTGATCAGGAAGGCGGTGTGGCCCTGCATCCGGTGCTCGGGGCGGACCGCGAGACCCACCGCACTCCACTCGCGGACCAGCGACTCCCATGCGCGCGGCTCGGTCCAGCACTGCTGTTCGCGCAGGCCCTCCATCACCTTCGACAGCTGCGTCACCGTGGCCACGTACACGGTCAGCACGCCGCCGGGGCGGATCGTCTTCGACACCACGTCCAGGCACTCCCACGGCGCGAGCATGTCGAGGATGATGCGGTCGAACTGCTCGGCGGGGTCGTGATCGACGAGATCTCCGACGCGCAGGGTCCAGTTGTCGGGGCGCCCGCCCAGGAAGGTCTCGACGTTGCGGACGGCGTGCTCGGCGTGATCCTCTCGCACCTCGTACGACAGCACCGAGCCCTCGGTGCCGACGGCGCGCAGCAGCGACAGCGTCAGCGCTCCCGATCCCGCGCCGGCCTCCAGGACTCGGGCACCGGGGAAGATGTCGCCCTCGGCGACGATCTGCGCGGAGTCCTTCGGGTAGATCACCTGCGCCCCGCGGGGCATGGAGACCACGTAGTCGGTCAGCAGCGGTCGCAGCGCCAGGTACTGGGTGCCCGAGGTCGCCTCGACGACGCAGCCCTCGGGGCTGCCGATCAGATCGTCGTGCAGGATGCCGCCGCGATGCGTGTGGAACTGCTTGCTCTCCTCCAGGACGACGGTGAACTTGCGTCCCTTCGCGTCGGTGAGCTGTACGCGATCGCCTACGGCGAACGGGCCGGTTGTCGCCATCGTGCTGGTGTCCTTCAAGTCGGTCGGCAGGGCCGATTCGGGGCCTTCGCGAGGAGTGGAGAGGCCCGGGAATCGCTCAGACAACCTTGTCATAGAGTGCCGGTATGGACATGAGCGAGGTGCCCTACAGCTGCTACTACGAGCCCATCCCCGTCCCCGGCGGTGACGATCCGGGCTACGAGTACTTCCAGCCGACACCGGCCACGGCGAGCGTGTGGTCGCAGGACATGCAGCACGGCGGTCCGCCCGCCGGCCTGCTGATGCGCGCGATGATGCGAGCCGTGCCGGACGACGGTCAGGAGTTCAGCCGCATCACCACCGAGATCATCGGACCCGTGGGGCTGGGCGTGAACCGGATCCGCACCAGCATCCCGCGGCCGGGCCGACGCATCTCGATGGTTCAGGCCGACCTCGAGGCGCAGGGGCCCGACGGCACCTACCGGACGGTGGCCCGGTCGGTGGCGTGGCGTCTGCTCGGGTCCGACTCGACGGCCGTCGCCGACGCTCCCCTCGATCCGCTGCCCGCCTCGCCGGACGAGCTTCCGCAGACGGTCGGATTCCCGACACAGGACACGGACGCGGTCGCATGGGGAAAGGTCGGGTTCATCGGCACCACCGTCACCGCCCGTCAGCCCGGCCGCAACGGCAAGACGCCGGCGATCTGGATCCGGCCCGCGATCCCGCTGGTGGCCGGCGAGGAGATGTCGCACCTCGAGTCGGTGTTCACCGTGCTCGACGTCGCGAACGGCGTCGGGACGCGTCTGGACCCGACGCAGTGGTCGTGGATGAACATGGACACGACGGTCCATCTGATCACCCAGCCGACCTCACCGTGGCTCGGTGTGGACTCCGATCTCGCCGTCGGCGCGCGCGGCTACGGCGCCAGCTTCGCCGACCTCTACGACGTCTCAGGCTTCCTCGGCCGCTCGGCGCAGACCGATCTGATCGCCGAGCAGGGATAGCGGCTGGAGCTACTTCTTGGCCGGTTGGACACCTCACCGGCTGGTTGGGCGCCTAACAGGCTGGTTGAGCGCCTAACAGGCTGGTTGAGCGAGCGTAGCGAGTCGAAACCGCCGCGAGTGAAGCTGGGAACCGAGCGATCGAGCTCCCAGCCCGAGTGGCAGTTGGCTTCGACTCGCTGCGCTCGCTCAACCAGCCTGAGGAAAGCGCTTGCTCAACCGGCCCGGGTGGCAGTTGGCTTCGACTCGCTGCGCTCGCTCAACCAGCCTGAGGAAAGCGCTTGCTCAACCGGCCCGGGTGGCAGTTGGCTTCGACTCGCTACGCTCGCTCAACCAACCTGAGGAAAGCGCTCACTCAACCAGCCTGGGTGATAGTTGGCTTCGACTCGCTACGCTCGCTCAACCAACCTGGGGAAAGCGCTTGCTCAATCAGCCTGGGTGACAGTTGGCTTCGACTCGCTACGCTCGCTCAACCAGCCTGGGGAAAGCGCTCGCTCAACCAGCCTGAGGAAGGCGAGCGTGTCCTAGAAGCGGCAGGAGCGGATGTCCGAGGCGAGGATGGCGCGGACGCCCAGTTCCGACAGGTCGTCCATCAGCGGCTGATGCGTCTTACGCGGAACCATCGCGCGGACCGCGAGCCATTCCGGGTCGAGCATCGGCGACACGGTCGGCGATTCCAGGCCGGGCGTCATCGCGACCGCCTGATCGAGCAGTGCCTTGGGGCAGTCGTAGTCGATCATCACGTACTGCTGACCGAAGACCACGCCCTGTACGCGGGCGATGAACTGCTTCGCGGCCCGGGAGGCCTCCGCCGACTCCGGATTGCGGATCAGCACCGCCTCCGAATCACAGAGGGAGTCGCCGAACGCCGCCAGACCGTGCAGCCGCAGCGTGCGTCCGGTTCCCACGACGTCGGCGATCGCGTCGGCCACGCCGAGCTGAATCGAGATCTCCACGGCACCGTCGAGGCGGATGATCTCCGCGTCGATCCCCCGGGCGGCGAGGTCGCGGCGGACCAGGTTGGGATACGACGTCGCGATCCGCTTGCCCGCGAGGTCGGCGACGGTCCATTCCTGGTCGGCCGGAGCGGCGTAGCGGAACACCGAGGAACCGAAACCGAGCGCCACCTCCTCGATCACCTCGGCGCCGGAGTCGGCGGCCAGGTCGCGCCCGGTGATGCCGAGATCGAGGGTGCCCGCACCCACGTAGATCGCGACGTCCTTGGGACGCAGGAAGTAGAACTCGACGTCGTTGTTGACGTCGATGACGTTGAGGTCCTTGGGGTCCGAGCGCTTGCGGTACCCGGCTTCGGAGAGGATTCCGGCGGCGGCTTCGGACAGGGCGCCCTTGTTGGGGACGGCGACGCGCAACATTGCGGTGACTCCTAGAGGATGTGGTCGGCGGGAGGTGTCGGTGACCGGAGGCTGGCGGTCAGAGGTAGCGGTAGATGTCCGCGGGGGTGAGCCCGCGCTTGACCATCATCACCTGCAACCAGTACACGAGCTGGGAGATCTCCTCCGAGAGCGACTCGTCCGACTCATGCTCGGCGGCCAGCCAGACCTCGCCCGCCTCCTCGATGATCTTCTTCCCGAGCGTATGGACGCCCGCGTCCAGAGCGGCGACGGTACCGCTGCCCTCGGGGCGGGTCTGGGCCTTGTCAGCCAGCTCAGAGAAGAGTTCGTCGAAGGTTTTCACACCGACTATTTTTGCACGTCGAGTCGATCGGTCCCTGGCCGGGGCGCGGTGCCCTCCCGGGGCGCGCGACGGGGTCCGGTCAGCGTGCGGCGAAGACCGCTGCGAGATCGTCGAGGGTGAGACCCTCGAGCGTCTCGCGGTAGGTGTACGTCGGCTTGGGCGGCACCGGGATCGCCGACGGGATCACGATCGCGGGCACGCCGGCGGCGTGCGTCGCGGCGGCGCCGACCGGCGAGTCCTCGAAGGCCAGACACTCGGACGCGCAGAATCCGACCAGTTCGGCGGCCCGGCGATAGATGTGCGGCTCGGGCTTGCCCGCCTCCACCTCGTCGCCGCAGACGGTGGCGACGAACCGGTCGCGCCCCAGCGTCTCGAGCATCACATCGGTGACCTCGCGGACCGTGTTGGTGACCAGCACCATCGGGATCTCCGCACCCGCCACGAGGTCGAGCGCGGAGAGTGCGCCGGGCCGCCACCGCAGATCGGTGGCGAACAGTTCGAGGACCCGAGCGACCATCGCGTCCTCGTCGGCCTCGAAGTCGCGCCCGGACTCCGGCACCCGTGCCGCGTCGTACACCTTGGTCAGCGCGTCCACCGAACTGTTGCCCATGGTGGCGTTGCGCAGCTCCGGAGTCATCTCGGCGCCGATGCCGCGGGCGAACTCCTCCATCGCCCGGCCCCACAGCGGCTCGGTGTCGAGGAGCGTTCCATCCATGTCCCAGAGCACGGCGCGCGGAAGCACACGGTCGTCTGTCACTGCCTCTTGCCTTTCGACGTCGGTTCCCGATCGGCCGGCGACGGGCCACGGCCATCGGGCACCAGCGTAGGCCAGCGGTCGTCGGCGCGGGCGGATCGCCGCACCCCTCAACTGACCAGGTTCATCACCAGGTTGATGGTCGTGGCGATGATGACCGTTCCGTAGACGTAGCTGAGCAGGCAGTGCTTGAGCACCTCGCGCCGGATGACAGTGGGTCCGACGGCGGTGTCCGAGACCTGATAGGTCATGCCGAGGTTGAAGGCGAAGTAGAAGAAGTCCGCGTAGCAGGGCGGATCGCTCGTGTTGAAGTCGATCCCGCCCGGCTCGCCGGCGTAGTAGATCCGGGCGTACCGCGACGCGAACAGCGTGTGCAGCATCCCCCACGCCGCGAGCACCGCCACCACCGCCAGCATCGCGTACCAACTGCCGTTGCGGTCCCGGGCGGCCAGCAGCAGCACACCGATCGCGGACAGACTCACCGCGAGCGTTGCGATCAGCGCCGCATCGCCGAGTTCGTCGCGGACGTCGGCGGCCTCCGCGTGGGCGCGGGTGGTCGGCGCGTCCATCGGCCACAGCATCGCCACCGACCACACCAGATACACCGCCGACGTGACCGTCACCATCAGCATCGGCGCGAGCTGCCACAGCCCGGTCGCCGGCCAGACCACCGCGGCGATCACCAGTCCCGCCGCGAGTCCGACGATGAAGCGCGTCATCCCGCGCACATCCCGTTTGGCCATGCTGTGACGTTATCGGAGCGCCGAGCCGGTCGCGGACCGCACGCCCGGGGCGGCCCCGCCGTCAGCGGGGACTCCGCTGGCGCGGCCCTCGGACTACGTGTTGAAGTACTTGGCCTCCGGGTGGTGCAGCACGAAGGCGTCGGTGGACTGCTCCGGATGCAGCTGCAGTTCCTCCGACAGCTCGACGCCGATGCGGCCCGGTTCCAGCAGATCGATCATCTTGGCGCGGTCTTCGAGGTTCGGGCAGGCACCGTAGCCGAAGCTGTAGCGCGCACCGCGGTACTCCAGGTCGAAGAAGCCCTGCGGGCGGTCGGGGTCCTCGTCGGCCATCACCCCGTCGGCGAAGGTCAGCTCGCTGCGCACCCGCTGATGCCAGTACTCGGCGAGCGCCTCGGTGAGCTGCACGCCGATGCCGTGCACCTCCAGATAGTCGCGGTATGCGTTCTCGGCGAACAGCTTGTTCGCGAAGTCGGCGATCGGGGTGCCCATCGTGACCAACTGGAAGGGCAGGACGTCGACCTTCCCGTCGGCGAGCGCCTGCTCCCTGGAACGGATGAAATCGGCGATGCACAGGAAGCGGGGGCGCTGCTGCCTCGGGAACTCGAAGCTGTGCCGGACGGGCGCGGAGGGGTCGGGCGACTCCAGCACGTGCACCGTGTCGCCCTCGCTGACGGCCGGGAAGAAGCCGTAGACGACGGCGGCGTGCTGCAGAATCCCCTCGGTCGCCAGACGGTCGATCCACTCGCGCAGCCGCGGCCGCCCCTCGGTCTCGACGAGTTCCTCGTAGTCGGGTCCCTCTTCGCCGCGGGTGCCGCGCAGTCCCCACTGTCCGAGGAACAGCGCGCGTTCGTCGAGCATCGCCAGGTAATCGGCGACCGGAATGCCCTTGACGATCCGCGTCCCCCAGAACGGCGGTGTCGGCACCTCGTTGTCGGCGGCCACATCCGACCGCGCCGGGACCTCGACCGGCGGTTCGGCGGCCTTGCGCTTCTCCGCGATCCGCTTGGACCGTTCGCGACGGGCCTTGCGCTCAGCGACCTTGGCCGCGGCGGCCTTGGCCTCCTCGCTGTCGGGATCGGGACCCTCTCCGCGTTTGATGGCCATGATCTCGTCCATCAGCGACAGCCCCTCGAAGGCGTCGCGCGCGTACCGGACATCACCCTCGTAGACGTCGGCGAGATCGCCCTCGACGTACGTGCGGGTCAGTGCCGCCCCGCCCAGCAGCACCGGGTAGTCGGCCTTGCCCTGGGAGTTCATCTCCTCCAGGTTCTCCTTCATCACCACCGTCGACTTGACCAGCAGTCCGGACATGCCGATGACGTCGGCCCGATTCTCCTCGGCCGCCGACAGGATGGTCGCGATGGGCTGCTTGATGCCGATGTTGACGACGTCGTACCCGTTGTTGCTCAAGATGATGTCGACGAGGTTCTTGCCGATGTCGTGGACGTCGCCCTTGACGGTGGCGAGCACGATCTTGCCCTTGCCGTCCTCGTCGGTCGCCTCCATGAACTGCTCGAGATGCGCCACCGACGACTTCATCACCTCGGCGGACTGGAGCACGAAGGGCAGCTGCATCTGGCCCGACCCGAACAGTTCGCCGACGGTCTTCATGCCCGACAGCAGAGTGTCGTTGATGATCGACAGCGGCGGAACGGTCTGTCGCGCTTCGTCGAGATCCTCGATCAGGCCGTTCTTGTCGCCGTCGACGATCCGCCGCTCCAACCGCTCGAACAGCGGCAGCGCCGCGAGTTCGGCGGCCCGCGACTCGCGCGCCGACGCCGCCGACACGCCCTCGAACAGCTCCATCAGCTTCTGCAGCGGATCGTAATCGTCGGTGCGGTTGTTGTAGACGAGGTCGAGGGCCGTCTGTCGCTGCTCGTCCGGGATCCGCGCCATCGGCAGGATCTTCGACGCGTGCACGATCGCCGTGTCCAATCCCGCCTTCACGCACTCGTGCAGGAACACCGAGTTCAGCACTTGACGCGCGGCGGGGTTGAGACCGAACGAGATGTTCGAGATGCCGAGCGTGAAGTGGACCTGCGGATGGGCCTCCTTGATGCGCCGGATGGCTTCGATGGTCTCGATGCCGTCGCGGCGCACCTCCTCCTGACCGGTCGAGATCGGGAAGGTGAGCGCATCGATGATGATGTCCTCCTCTTCGAGACCCCAGTTCTGGGTGAGGTCGGTGATCAGCCGCTCGGCGATGGCCACCTTGTGATCCGCGGTGCGTGCCTGCCCCTGCTCGTCGATCGTCAGCGCGACCACGGCGGCGCCGTGCTCCACGACGTGCGACATGATTCGGGTGAACCGTGAGTCGGGCCCGTCGCCGTCCTCGTAGTTCACCGAGTTGACCGCGCAACGGCCGCCGAGGTGCTCGAGGCCGGCGCGGATCACGTCGGGTTCGGTGGAGTCGATCATGATCGGGAGCGTCGACGCGGTCGCGAACCGGGAGGCGAGCTCGGTCATGTCGGCCGCCCCGTCGCGGCCGACGTAGTCGACGTTGAGGTCGAGCATGTGGGCGCCGTCGCGGGTCTGGTCCTTGGCGATCTCGAGACACTTCTCGTAGTCGCCGCTGATCATCGCCTCGCGGAAGGCCTTCGAGCCGTTCGAGTTGGTCCGTTCGGCGATCACCAGGAAGCTCGCGTCCTGGTGGAACGGCACCGCGGTGTACAGCGATGAGGTCTCCGACTCGTGCTGCGGGTGGCGGGGGGCCGGGGTGACGTCCTTGACCGCCTCGGCCACCTGGCGGATGTGCTCGGGAGTGCTGCCGCAGCACCCACCGACGAACTGCAGACCGTAGTCGGCGACGAATCCCGACAGCGCGGACGCCATGTCCTCCGGGGTCAGCGGATACTCGGCGCCGTTCTTGCCGAGAACGGGCAGGCCGGCGTTCGGCATCACCGAGACCGGGATCCGCGCGTGCTTGGACAGGTACCGCAGATGTTCGCTCATCTCGGTCGGACCGGTGGCGCAGTTGAGTCCGACGACGTCGACGCCGAGCGGCTCGATCGCCGCCAGCGCCGCACCGATCTCCGAGCCGATCAGCATGGTGCCGGTGGTCTCGACGGTCACGTGGGTGATGATCGGCAGGTGGCGGCCGAACTGCTCCATCGCGCGGCGTGCCGCGACGACGGCGGCCTTGAGCTGCAGCAGATCCTGGCTGGTCTCGACGAGGATGGCGTCGGCACCGCCCTCCAACATGCCGAGCACGCATTCGACGTACGCGTCGCGGATGGCGCCGAAGGTGGTGTGCCCGAGGCTGGGAAGCTTGGTGCCCGGACCGATCGAGCCGAGCACGAACCGGTCGGTCCCGTCGGCCGACGGCCCGAACTCGTCGGCCACCCCGCGGGCGATCGACACCCCTTTGTAAGCGAGTTCCCGGATCCGGTCGGCGATGTCGTAGTCGCCCAGGTTCGACAGGTTGCAGCCGAAGGTGTTGGTCTCGACGGCGTCGGCGCCCGCCTCGAAGTAGGCGCGGTGGATGCCTGCCAGCACATCGGGACGAGTGTCGTTGAGGATCTCGTTGCAGCCCTCGAGCTGCCGGAAATCGTCGAGCGTCAGATCGGCGGCCTGGAGCATCGTTCCCATCGCCCCGTCACCGATCAGCACCCGACGCGACATCGCCTGGAGGAAAGTCGAGTCGTAGTTATCATGTGCGGTGGAGTGCGATGCCATACCTAGCAGGTTAGTTCGCGGCGAATCGACGGCCGTCGTAGGCTCGGTGGAATGAACTCCACACCGGACGGAAACGCAGCTGAGCAGGACGATTCGGCCGACCGCGCGGGACTGCCCATTTTACGCACGCCGATTTTAATTGCGGCGTTCTCCGGGTGGAACGACGGCGCCGACGCCGCCACCGCGGCGGTCGAACACCTGGCGCTGGAGTGGGACGCCACCTCCATCTGGGAGATCGAACCCGACGACTTCTACGACTACCAGTCCACACGTCCCACGATTCGGCAGCGCGGCGGCGTCACCCGGCACATCGAGTGGCCGGTGACGAGCATGTCGGTGTGCGTCCTGTCCGCGCACGACCGCGACGTGGTCCTCGTCCTCGGTCCCGAGCCGAACTACCGCTGGCGGTCGTTCTGCGCCCGCATCGTCGAACTCGCCGAGGCACTGGAGGTCGAGATGACCGTGATGCTCGGTGCCCTGCTGGCCGACACCCCGCACACTCGTCCGGTGCCGGTCTCGGGGACCGCCGAGACCAGCGACGCCGCCAAGCGGCTGGGTCTGGAGCTCAGCCGATACGAGGGACCCACCGGAATCACCGGCGTACTGTCGGACGCCTTCGTCCAAGCGGGCATCCCGTCGGTCTCCCTGTGGGCGGCCGTCCCGCACTACGTGGCGCACACCACCAACCCCAAGGCCACACTCGCGCTCCTGACGAACGTCGCGTCGGTGACCGGTCTCCCGATCCCGCTGGGCACGCTGCCGCACCGGGCCGAGGAATGGGAGCAGTCGATCAGCGAGATGACCTCGGACGACGAGGACATGGCCGCGTACGTCCATGAACTCGAGCAGGCCTCCGACGAGGATCTGGACGACACCATGCTCCGGATCGACGGTGAACAGCTGGCGGCGGAGTTCGAGAAGTACCTTCGTCGGCGGGACGACGAGGACTGACCGGCTCCCCCACGGCGAGAGTGATCAGCCGATGCGCTCGATCTCGACGACGGGCGTCGTCACCCGCCAGGTGCGCACCTCCGGGTCGTCGGCGGCGCGCACCCAGAACTGGGCGGGCTCCCCGACGCGGCAGATCTTGACGTCCAGCAGCGGGATGTCCTCCGAATCGCGCCGGAGTTCACTGACCTCCCACCGGTGATCGTCGGTGCGCCCGACGCCGGGTGCGCGCAGGAGGGTCATCTCCCCGAAATCGATGACGTAGGTGGAGGTACGCGTGACGACCGTCCACACACCCTCGGGACCGTCGATCGGGATCTGCTGAGCACGAGCCACGAGCGAACCTTAGCCGACCGGTGCGATGTCGACACCCAGCAGCGCATCGACGGCGTCGGCGACCAGCCGCGGCGCCGTGGTCGACGCACCGATTCCCAGGATCGCGTCGGCCGCCCACGCGTCCACGGCGGCCAGCGCCTTCGGGGTGTCGAGATCGTCGGCCAGATGCTGACGCAGTCGTGCGACGGTGTCGGCGGCGTCGGGCGCGGTCGCGAGCTTGGCCGCCCGGCGCCACGTCGCCAGTCGGCGCTCACCGTCGGCGAGGATGTCGTCGGTCCACATGCGGTCGGCACGGTAGTGCTGCGAGATCAGACCGAGTCGGACGGCTCCCGGATCGACGCCCGCCGCCCGCAGCTTCGACACGAGCACGAGGTTCCCCAGGCTCTTGGACATCTTCTCGCCGTCGAGTCCGATCATCCCGGTGTGGACGTAGTGACGGGCGAAGCGACGCTCACCGGTGAGCGCTTCGGCGTGGGCCGCCGAGAACTCGTGATGCGGGAAGATCAGATCGCTGCCGCCGCCCTGGATGTCGAAACCCATGCCCAGCCGTCGCAGCGCGATGGCCGAACACTCGATATGCCAGCCGGGACGGCCCGGGCCCATCGGCGACTCCCACGACGGCTCGCCGTCGCGCGCGGCGCGCCACAGCAGCGCATCGAGCCGATTGCGCTTGCCCGGACGGTCGGGGTCGCCGCCGCGCTCGGCGAAGAACGTCGCCATCGTCTGCGCGTCGTATCCGGACTCGTACCCGAACTGCGGTGTCGCGTCGACGCTGAAATAGACGTCCGGGAACTCCTCGTCGTCCACCACGTAGGCCGCGCCCCGCGCCAGCAGCTCGCCGACGGCGTCGACCACCTCGCCGATCGACTCCACGGCGCCGACGTAGTCGCGCGGCGCCAGGACTCGCAGCGCCTCCATGTCGGCGCGGAACAGATCGATCTCACGCGAGCCGAGGTCGCGCCAGTCCACACCGTCGCGTTCGGCGCGCTCGAACAGCGGGTCGTCGACGTCGGTGATGTTCTGCACGTAGTGCACGTCGTGCCCGCCGTCCCGGAGAATCCGGTTGATCAGGTCGAAGGTCACGTAGGTGGCGGCGTGGCCGAGATGAGTGGCGTCGTACGGGGTGATGCCGCAGACGTACATCGTCGCGACCTCACCCGGGCTGACCGGCTTCACCTGGGCGTCGGAGGTGTCGTAGAGACGCAGCGGGACAGCGGGCCCCGGCACGGACGGAATCTTGGGCGACGGCCACGAATGCATGCCGTCAACTGTATGTGCCCGCGGCCGGTGCCCGGCAGTCCGGGTACCCGGTCAGAAGGGCGGCCACGGGATCGCGCGGCTGTGGGGCGGCAGCGGCATCACGCCCACATCGGCGAGCGACTTCGCACGCCGCAGCAGCGCGGCGATCTCCTCCGGGGTGATCAGCGTCGACAGACGCACATGCAGCACGCTGTCCACGTCCTCGAGCACGCCGCTCAGACGCGCCAGGTCGGCACGCTCGCCGGGCGGCACCGGGGTGCCCGCCCATCCCCACAGGATGGTCCGAAGCTTGTTCTCGCTGTGCAGGCAGATCCCGTGATCGATGCCGTACAGCCGGCCGTCGCCGTCGGTCAGGATGTGCCCGCCCTTGCGATCGGCGTTGTTGAGGACGGCGTCGAGCACCGCGAGGCGGCGCAGCCTGTCCTCCACCGAATGAACGAGGATCACTTCATCGCCTCGGTGGTCGTAGGCGTTGAGGACCCCGCGATACCCCTCCGGCACCTCGCCGGCGGGCACCAGATCCACCGGGTCGAGACGGCCGTCGTCCGACGGCGGCTGCTCGATCCACCGCTGGACCATGCCCGCACCCAGATCGATGTCGGTCGGACCGTCCTCGCGCAGCACGGTCTCGGGTATCAGATCCCATCCGAGTGCGTCGCTGATGAGATAGGACGCCACTTCGCGGCCGGCGAGGGTCCCGTCCGGGAAGTCCCACAGCGGTTCCTCACCGCGTACGGGCTTGTACACGCAGCGCATGGCCGTCCGTCCGTCCGACACGGCGCAGGCCACCGTGAGGTTGCTGGCCGAGGCGATGCGGCCCAAAACGGTGAGCTCGCCGGTGGCCAGCAGCTCCAGGCAGTCGGCGTTCACCGGTGCGTGTCGTCCCCGCCCCAGTCGCCGTCGTCCGCGCCGTCACCACGCTCGTCGGTGCCGTCGTCGTCGCTGTCGTCATCAGTGTCGTCGTCCAGTACGGCGTCCTCGTCCTCGACGGTGAACGACGAGTCGAATCCGGGCACCAGCCGACTCAGACTCGCGAGCACCTCCGGGTCGACGAACTCGAGTGACCGGCTGAACTCGGCGTCGCGTTTGTAGCCGTTGCTGCGTGCGCAGATGTGCCCCGACGGATCCAGCGGCTGGTTGCACAGGGGACACAGCGGGCGGCCGGCCGCGATCACGCGCATAGAGCGGGCACTGAACTCGCGCGCCTCGTCGGCGGTCAGGAAGACGCGGACGGTGTCCGGTCCCTCCTCGGTGTCGTCGAGGATCACCGACTCGTCCAACGGCTGTTCGGTGACCGCGAGCAGTTCGATCACCACCGCGGCCGCATCGGCGTCCCAGCCCAGACCCATCGAACCGACCCGGAACTCGGAATCGATCGGGCTCTCGAGCGGCGAGACGTCGCCGACGTCCTCGGCCTCCGGTGGAATCGGCGTGCCGAAGCGCCGGCGCACCTCGTCGAGCAGATAGCTGAGGCGGTCGGCCAGGATCAGCACCTGCTGCTTCTCCAGTTCGACGCTCATCAACCGAGAGTCCTGCGACACCTGAATGTAGAAGGTGCGATCCCCCGGCTGACCGACGGTGCCCGCGACGAAACGCCGCGGACTCCGGAATTCGTGGATCGTACGAGCCATGACTCAACGGTACCCGGACGGCGAGCCGTGCTCCCGACTATGCCCCGGTGGACCCGCCCACCGTGGCGCCGGCGGCCATCGGCGGCCGCGGGAGCTCGAGCACCCCGTTGTTGTTGACGGTCTGCACGTAGGGCCGGGCAGCCGAGTAATGGATCACGCTGATCGAACCCGGATCCACCACGATCCGCTGGAACTGGTCCAGATGCATGCCGAGTGCATCGGCGAGCACCGCTTTGATCACGTCGCCGTGCGAGCAGGCCACCCACACGCCCTTCCCGTCGGGACCGCCGTGTACCCGGTCGAGTTCCCGGATCGCCCTGGTCGCGCGGCGCGACACGTCGAGCAGGCCCTCGCCGCCCGGGAACACCACCGCCGACGGCTGCTGCTGCACCACCTTCCACAGCGGCTCGCCGAGCAGTTCGGAGATCTTGCGATTGCTCCAGTCGCCGTAATCGACCTCTTCCAGATTCGGGTCGGTCAGGTGCGGCAGCTCCGGGCGCGCCGCCACGAGCGGTGCGACCGTCTCCGCGCATCGCTGCAACGGCGAGCGGACGACGGCGGTGAGGTCGCCGAGGACGCTGCCGAGCCTGACCGGGAGTTCACCGGCCTGCGTGCGTCCGTGACCGTCGAGCCCCACACCCGGCGTCCGACCCGCGAGAAGTCCCGACGTGTTGGCCGTGGAGCGTCCGTGCCGGACCAGGATCACCGTCATGTCACACAGGTTACTGCCGCACGTGAATCGGGCCCGTCGACGCGGTCACGCCCCGATCGCGCCCACCTGCAGCAGGACGATGACGAGCAGGCCGAGCGCCACGCGGTAGGTCGCGAACCAGACCATCGAATGGTGCGAGACGAACTTGAGCAGCCACGCGATCGAGACGTAACCGAGCACGAAGGCGATGAGAGTGGCCACCGCGATCTGCGAGCCGCTCGCGGCCAGGCCCTCCCCCGCGGGTTCGAACACGTCCTTGAGGCTGAACAGTCCGGAGGCGAGAACCGCCGGAATCGCGATCAGGAAGGAGAATCGGAACGCCGCCTCGCGTTCGAGGCCGACGAACAGACCCGCGCTCGCCGTCGCACCCGACCGCGAGACTCCGGGGATCAGCGCCAGACACTGCGCCGCGCCCATCACGAGGGCGTCGCGCCGGGTGATCTTCTCGAGGGGCCGCTCGCGCGTTCCGACGTACTCGGCGGCGAGGAAGACGAAGGAGAACAGGATCAGCATGATCGCCACCAGCCAGAGGTTCCGGCCTGCGGTGCGGATCTGGTCCTTGAAGACGAATCCGAGCACACCGATCGGGATGGTGGCGAGAATCACGTACCAGCCCAGCCGGTAGTCCAGACCGCGCCTCGTCCGATCCCGCAGTCCCGCGAACCACGCACCGACGATCCGCCAGATGTCCTTGGCGAAGAAGATGAGAACCGCGAGTTCGGTGCCGAGCTGGGTGACCGCGGTGAACGAGGCACCGGCGTCGTCACCGAACCAGATCTCCGAGATGATGCGCAGGTGGGCCGAGGACGAGATCGGCAGGAACTCCGTCAGGCCCTGGACCGCTCCGAGGACGATCGCCTGGAGCCATGTCATGGTCTCAGTCACGGGGGCTGATGCTACCCATCGAACGGGTCACACATCGGCATCGCGCAAGATGGTGTCATGCGCGCGCGAACCCGACTCACCGCCCTGCTCGTGGCCGTGGCCACGGCCTCCGCCCTCACCGCCTGCGGTCAGTCCGACGACGGCTCCGCACAGAATGTGCCGACTGTCACACCCGCGACACCTGCCGAATCCCCGGCCGACGCCGCCCGCCCGGCGGGCGCGGTCGTCGCCGCGGACGCCGCACGCGCCGTGGTGGCCGGGCACGGTCAGCAGTCGCGGGTCGCGCTGCTGTCGAACGACGGCCGAACCGTGCAGATCTTCACCGATCCGGGCGCCCCGGGTGCGCCCGCGCCGACCTCGGTTCCGGTGCCCGGTCTCGCCGCGCTCACCGCCTCCGGCGACGGTTTCGTCGGTGCCGGAGAGAGCGGGATCGTCCGCATCGATCCCGCCGGCTCGGTGACTGTGACGAAGGCGGATCTGCCCGGCGCACTGTCGGTGGCGACCACCGAGGACGGCCGGACGCTGGTCGGCACCGACCGCGGCCACGTGCTGGTGCTCGACCGCGACGGACAACAACAGCGCGACATCGGCGGGTTCGTCCGCGTCGACGACATCACCGTGGCACCTGCGACCGCCGGCGATCGTGCCGGGCAGGTCGTGGTCCTCGATCGGGCGCAGTCGGCGGTCACCCCGGTCGACATCGACTCGGGGGAACTCAAGGCGGCGCTGCGCGCCGGCGACGGGGCGACCACCTCCATCGTCGATCGATACGGCCGGGTGCTGGTGGCCGGTACCCGCAACAACGAGGTGTACGCGTTCTACGGGCAGCCGATCGTGATGCGCATGCGGGCTCCGGTCGCCGACAGCCCGTACGCGCTGGCCTTCGACAACCGTCGCAACCTGCTGTGGGTCTCCAGCACTGCCACCAATGAGATCGCCGCCTATGACGTCTCCACCGGAGAGGTCATCGAGAAGCACCGGTTCGCGAGCGTCCCGCAGGTCACCTCGATGGACGTCGACCCGGTCAGTGGTTCACTTCTGGCGGCCTCGGGCCGCGACGGCTCACTCCAAGTGATCGCGGCCGATGCGGTCCGGTGACCGCCCCGTACCCGACCTCGCACTCACGACGAAGGCTCTCACGATGCTCAGCACACTGAACCGGATCCTCTACCCGCTGGTCTTGAAGGTCATGTTCCTGCTCGACCCCGAGCGGATCCACGCGATCACCGCTCAGGTGATCCGCCGCTGCGGCTACGCGCCGGGAGTGCGATCGCTGATGGCGAAGCTCTTCGCCACCGATGACCCGATTCTCCGCAACGAGGTCTTCGGGGTCTCGTTCCCCGCACCGATCGGACTGGCCGCCGGCTTCGACAAGAACGCGTCGAGCGTCAACGCGTGGGGGCAGATGGGCTTCGGATTCGCCGAGATCGGCACCATCACCGGTCAGGCGCAGCCGGGCAACCCCGCTCCCCGTCTGTTCCGGCTGCCCGCCGATCGGGCGCTGATCAACCGGATGGGCTTCAACAATCCCGGTGCGGACACCGCGGCCCGCGCGCTGGCTCAGCCCCGGCCCGGACCGGTCCGGGTCCCGATCGGCGCGAACATCGGCAAGACCAAAGTGGTTCCGGTCGAGGATGCCGTCGACGACTACCGGCACAGCGCCCGGACACTCGGGCCCCTGGCGGACTTCGTGGTCGTGAACGTCAGCTCGCCGAACACTCCTGGACTGCGCGACCTGCAGGCCGTCGACTCGCTGCGGCCGATCCTCGCGACGGTCCTGGACGTGGTCGACAAGCCGGTGCTGGTGAAGATCGCACCCGATCTGTCGGACGAGGACGTCGACGCCGTCGCCGACCTCGCCGTCGAGCTGGGCGTCGCCGGCATCGTCGCCACCAACACGACCATCCGGCGCGATTCCCTTGTGACTCCGCGGGCCGAGGTCGAGGCCTGCGGCGCGGGCGGACTCTCCGGACCGCCGGTCGCCGACCGGTCGCTGGAGGTGTTGCGCCGCCTGTACCGACGAGTGGGCGGCCGGGTGGCGCTGGTCAGCGTCGGCGGGATCGAGACCGTCGACCAGGCGTGGGAACGCATCTGCGCCGGCGCCGACCTGCTTCAGATGTACACCGGATTCATCTACGGCGGACCGGTCCGTCTCCGGGAACTGCACGAGGGCATCGCTGCGCGGCTGCGCGCGGGCGGCTACTCCTCGATCCGCGAAGCCGTCGGCTCCGCGGCGCAGTGAGCCGCCCGGCGGCGCGCCCTACTCGGCGGGCTGTTCGAAGACGCCGGTGAGGATCCCGCGCGCGATCGCGCGCGAGTAGAGGTTGAAGCCGAGGAAGGCCGGAGTCGCCTCGGCGGGCAGTTCCAACGATTCGGTGTCGACGGCGTGCACGGCGAACATGTAGCGGTGCGGACCGTGACCGGGAGGCGGACCGGCACCGATGAACTGCTTGAGGCTCGCATCGTTGTTGAGCGTCACGGCACCGGCGGGCAGATCCGCCGACCCCGGCGACCCGGCGCCCGTCGGCAGCGAGGTCACCGACGCCGGGATGTCGGCGACGGCCCAGTGCCAGAAGCCGGAAGCCGTGGGAGCGTCCGGATCGAAACACGTCACGACGAAGCTCTTGGTCTCGGCGGGGAAACCCGACCAGCTCAGCTGCGGGGAGACGTCGTCTCCGCCCGCGCCGAAGATCCCCGAGACCTGCGGCGTCGGGAGGGTCTGGCCCTCGGCGAAGTCGCTCGATGTCACCGTGATCGCCGGCAACTGGGGTAACGCGTCATACGGGTCGTATGTCGTCACTATCGCATCCTTTCGACTGTCCGCACCCGGCCGTTGTCGTCAGCAGTTGCGGAGAAAATGCTCGAAAACCTTGGTACCGAACACGATCGAGTCTACGGGCACGCGTTCGTCGACGCCGTGAAAGAGCGCGGCGAAATCGAGTTCGGGAGGCAGCCGAAGCGGAGCGAAGCCGAAGCACCGGATCCCGAGCTTCGCGAAGGCCTTCGCGTCGGTGCCGCCCGAGAGCATGTACGGCACCGTCCGGCCGTCCTCGTCGTGCGCGAGGATCGCATCGTTCATCGCGTCGACGAGATCGCCGTCGAACCGCGTCTCGTAGGGATCCAGGTGGGTGATCCACTCGCGCTTCACCTTGGGGCCGATCAACTCGTCGATCGTGCGCTCGAACTCGGCCTGCCTGCCGGGCAGCACGCGGCAGTCCACGACGGCCTCGGCGTGCTGGGGAATGACGTTCGCCTTGTAGCCGGCCGACAGCATCGTCGGGTTCGCGGTGTCCCGGAGGGTGGCGCCGATGATGCGGGCGATGTTCCCGATCTTGAACAGGGCGGACTCCAGATCCGGCGTCTCGGGACTGAAATCGAGGCCGGTCTCCTCCGACAGTGCCTCCAGGAACTCCCGGACCGACTCGGTCATCACCAGCGGGAAGCGGTGCGCGCCGATGCGGGCCACCGCGGTCGCGATCTCCGTGACCGCGTTCTCGGCGGCGAGGAACGAACCGTGGCCTGCCTGCGCGTCGCAGGTGAGCCGCATCCACGACAGTCCCTTCTCGGCCGTCTCCACGAGATACAGACGCCGCACACCTCCGTCCGGGCGGTCGACGGTGAGGGAGAACCCGCCGACCTCCCCGACGGCCTCGGTGATGCCCTCGAAGAGATCGGGGCGGTTCTGCACCAGCCAGTGCGATCCCCACGTGCCACCGGCCTCCTCGTCGGCCAGGAAGGCGAAGACGATGTCGCGCGGCGGAACGGTGCCCTCACGTTTGAACTGGCGCGCCAGTGCGAGCGCCATGCCGGCCATGTCCTTCATGTCGACCGCGCCTCGGCCCCAGACGTAGCCGTCGCGGACGGCGCCGGAGAACGGGTGGACGCTCCAGTCCTCCGCCTCCGCGGGCACCACGTCGAGATGCACGTGGATCAGCAGCGCACCGCGGTCCGGATCGGCGCCCGGCAACCGCGCGAACACGTTCCCGCGTCCGGGCATGCCCGACTCCACGTATTCGGTGGCGTAGCCGACCTCCTCGAGCCGCGCCGCCACCCATCTGGCGCACTCCGCCTCCCCCTTGGTGGTCTCCGGCTGTCCGGTGTTCGACGTGTCGAATCGGATCAGCGCACTCACCAGATCGACAACTTCATCGGTCGCTCGCAAGCCTGTCACCTCTTCATTCGTAGGCGATTTGGGATACGGGGGCAACCGTGGTTATTGTTATCCCGCGCAAAGCGGTGCGGAGCGCACGAACAACAGAACAAGTCCGAGTGGCGGAATGGCAGACGCGCTAGCTTGAGGTGCTAGTGTCCTATTAACGGACGTGGGGGTTCAAGTCCCCCCTCGGACACACCTCTCCGGCGGCGGCGACATCGATCGAATCGATGTCGCCGCCGCCGTTTTCGACTTCGACGGTGGTCGCGTCCGCTGCGGTTCGGCGCGACCGCGAGCGGCCGGACGACGATACAGTCATGTGCGTGGACAGGGACCCGGCGAGCAAGACGGAAGACTCCGATTTTCCCGGCACCCGCGTTCTGGTGCTTCTCACGTGTGTCGCCCTCGTCGCCGGCGCGCTGACCGGGCTGGTCGGCGGAGCCTTCCGCTGGACTCTCTCGTGGGCCGAGGAGCGTCGCGCCGATCTGGTCGACTGGGCCGGTGATCACGGACTCGGCGGCGCGCTGATCGTCATCGCCGTGGCCGCGGCCTCCGCGGCCGCGGCGGTGGCGATCGTGCGACGGATCCCCCTCGCCGCGGGCAGCGGCATCCAGCAGGTGGAGGCCGTCGAGGACGATGAAGCGCCCGCCGCGCCGTGGTCGGTGATCCCCGCCCGGTTCGCCGGCGGCGTGCTCAGCATGGGCTTCGCGGGAATGGTGCTGGGCCGCGAGGGCCCCACCGTGCACATGGGCGCGGCGATCGGCGCGGCCGTCGCACGCCTGATCCGTGCGACGTCGGACGAGATCCGGGTGATGCAGACCGCCACCGCCGGCGCCGGACTCGCCGTGGCCTTCAACGCCCCGATCGGCGGTGCACTCTTCGCCTTCGAAGAGGTCGCCAAGAAGATCCGGCTGCGCTACGCGGTGTGGACGCTCACCGCGGTGGCGGCTGCCGTCGCCTGCAGCCGGCTGATCCTCGGCGACGCTCCCGACTTCCGGGCGGGCGGGATCGACAATCCGTCGCCGGACCGTCTGTGGGTCTTCCTCGTCTTCGGTGTCGTCGTCGGCGCCCTCGGAGTGGTCTACAGTCGGCTGCTGCTCCTGTTCGTGGATCTCGCCGCGCGCATCAGAGTGCCAGCGGTGGTTCTCGGCGCCCTCGTCGGCGCGGGCATCGGCATCCTGGCGATCACCGTGCCCTCGGCGGTCGGCGGCGGCGACGACCTCGCCCAACGGCTGCTCGACGCCCAGCGGACGGCATTCTGGATGATCCTCGCGATCATCGCCATGCGGTTCGTGACCGGACCGGTCTCCTACGGCACCGGAGCGCCCGGCGGTCTCTTCGCCCCGATGCTCGCACTGGGAGCGCTGACGGGAGCCGGCTTCGGCCGGATCCTCGAAGCGCTGTACGCGCCCTTCGGCGATCTGACGCCTGCGCTGGTGGTGGTCGGAATGAGCACCTTGTTCGCGGCGGTGGTCCGCGTACCCCTCACCGCGATCGTCCTGGTGGTGGAGATGACCGCGGTGACGGCACTGACGGTGCCCATGGCGGTGGCGGTGACCGCCGGTGTCGCGACCGCCTCGCTGGCCGGGTCGAAGCCGGTCTACGACGCACTGCGCGAACGATACCTGCGCGACATCGGCGTCTCGGGCGTCGCCGTACGCCCGCACGACTGACAGCGGCGCGGACGCCACCGAAGATCGGTGACGCCCGCGCCGCGTGCCGGGTCTGCCGCGGTCAGCCCTGTCTGCTGCCGACCCCGGTTCCGAGCGTGATGTCGAGCGTGTTGTCGCCGTCGGCGGTCACCGTGGTCTGCACCGCGCGCGGCTCGTACATGCTCGCGACGACGGTGAACCTGTCGTCGGTGAGACCCTCGATGCGGTAGCGCCCGTCGGCGTCGGTCCGGGCCGTGGCGACGATGGTCCGATCCGAGCCGATCGCCGACACGGTCGCTCCGGCAAGCGGAGTGCCGTCCGCGGCGCGCACGTACCCCTGGACGCCGCCGATGGCGTCGAGCACGATGTCGATCGCCACGGCGTCTCCGGCGGTCACCAACTCGCTGCTCGCCTGGTAGCCGGGCGCCGAGGCGGTCACCGCCACGGTGTCGCCGTCGGTGAGGCCGCCGATCGAGAACTCGCCGTCCGAGCCGGCCTGCGCGGTGGCCAGCACCGAACCGGTCTGATCGGTCACGACCAGCCGTGCGGGCAGCGGGCGCTGGGCGTCGCGGACGCGCCCGGTCAGCACGGCTGCGCCCGAGAGCGAGAAGTCCCGGCGCAGTCCCACGTCCCCGACCGTCGACACACCGACGGCCTTGGGGCCGCGTCCCGGCGCGGTGGCGATCACCGTGTACGCCCCGCTCTCCAGTCCGCCGACTCGGTACGAACCGTCCTCGGCGACGGTCGCGCCGCCGGCCTGCCGTCCTTCGCTGTCGGTGACCGTGATGGCCGCCCCGGCGAGCGGCGCACCGTCCGGACCGGTCACGGTTCCGGACAGCTGAGCGCCCGACGGGGAAGCGAAGCTCTCCGACGGCGTCTCGGCGACGAGGGCGACCGGCGATCCGACACCGGCGTCTCCGGCGACCGCGGCGATCTCGGCGCCGACCGTCTCATGGCTCGCCGTCAGCGGCTTCCGGGCGCCGGTGAACACCGACGCGATCGCACCGAGCACGCAGCAGATCAGGGCGAAGGTGAACGCGGCGGTGAGACCGTCCGCGAACGGATCGCTGATCAAGTGCGGGAAGAAGTCCAGTCCGGTCAGATGCTCGACGCTGGCCTGCGGCAGTCCGTTCAGCGCCTGGCCGCCGACCTGCTGGATCGGGTTGTAGCCGAGGAACGCGGCGAACAAGATGCCCACGGTCGGCAGACCGGCGATGGCCTGCGCGGGTTGCGCGGGCATGCCGTTGGCGGTGAGACCGTCGAACATCGCCGACGGCAGCGTGCTCGAGAGACCCGCGATCATCAGCGAGAAGAACAGACCGATCGACAGGACCATCGCCGCGTTCTGGAAGGTCGTCATCATCCCGGCACCGGAGCCACGCGAGGTGACCGGCAGGCTGTTCATCACTTCGGCACGGTTCGGGGAGGCGAACAGGCCCATGCCGATGCCGTTGACCACGAGGATCACGGCGAACACCCAGTAGTCGAAGTCGACGGGGATGGCGATGAGGGCAGCGAAGGTGCCCGCGGTGATCAGCAGACCGAGGGTGGTGAACCACTTGGTGCCCAGCTTGTCCGAGAGCGCGCCCGACACCGGCGCGGAGACCAGGAAGCCCACGGTCATCGGAACCATGTAGATGCCCGCCCACAGCGGTGTCTGCGAGTAGTCGTAGCCGTGCTGCGGCAGCCAGATGCCCTGCAGCCAGATGATGAGGATGAACTGCAGACCGCCGCGCCCGATGGACGCCATCAGGTTCGCGATGTTGCCGAAGGTGAACGACCGGTTGCGGAACAGCGACAGTTCGAACAGCGGGCTGTCGACGTGCATCTCGATGAACACGAAGACCGCGAGGACGAAGGCACCGCCGACCAGTGCGGCGAGCACCCAGGGGTTGCTCCAGCCCATGTCCGATGAGCCGTACGGCTGGATGCCGTAGGTGATGCCGACGAGGATCGCGATCAAGCCGACGGCGAAGGTGAGGTTGCCCCACCAGTCCATCTTGGCCTTGCGGCGCTCGCCGGTGTCCCGCAGCTTCAGGTAGGCCCAGATGGTGCCCACGACGCCGAACGGAACGGAGACGAGGAAGATGTAGTGCCACTGGATCGGGGCCAGCACGCCGCCGATCAGGAGGCCGAGGAACGAGCCGGCGATCGCCGCGACACCGTTGATGCCCATCGCCAGACCGCGCTGGTTGGCCGGGAAGGCGTCGGTGAGGATGGCCGATGAGTTGGCCATCAGGAAGGCGCCGCCGACACCCTGGATGACGCGCCAGAAGATCAGCCAGATGGCGGCCTGCGACCCGTCGAACCAGGTGATCGCCAGGAAGATGGACGAGACGGTGAACACCGCGAAGCCCATGTTGTACATGCGCGCTCGGCCGAACATGTCGCCGAGCCGGCCGAAGCTCACCACCAGGACCGCGGTGACGACGAGGAAGCCCATCATCATCCACAGCAGGTAGCTGGTGTTCTGGGGTTCGAGGGGATTGAGGTTGATGCCCTTGAAGATGTCGGGCAGGGCGATCAGCACGATGGAACTGTTGATCGTGGCGATCAACATGCCCAGGGTGGTGTTGGAGAGCGCGATCCACTTGTAGTGGGGACCGAGTTCTTCGAGGGTCTGCTGGCGGGCACCGCCGGCCGGGCCTGTGCCGCCGGCGGTGTCTGCAACTGTTTTGGTCGACATGCGAACCTTTCAGGACTAATGCGGTGAATCAGTGCTTGCGGTGAATCAGTGCTTGCGACGGTTACGCCGAAGATCGGGTGGGCCGTGCGCCGCGGAGGCGTCGATCACGTCTCCGGCGAGCGGACGGCCTGGATGTCGAGCCGGACGCGAGCGGTGTTGCCGATCTGCGCGGCTCCGCTGACGAGCTTGTCGTCGAAGCTGATCCCGAAGTCACGGCGCCGAAGGGTCGCCGTGGCTTGGAAGCCGGCGCGGACGCCGCCCCACGGGTCCTCGGTCTGCCCGAGGAAGATCAGCTCGAGCGAGACCGGGACGGCGGTGTCACGCAGGGTCAGCGTTCCCTCGAGCGTCCAGGTCTCGTCGGACGCCGGGCGCACCCGCTCGGCGTGGAAGAGGGTCGTCGGGTAGCGCTCGGCGTCGAAGAACGCACTCGATCGCAGCACCTCGTCGCGCATCCGGTTGTCGGTGTCGATGCTGGCGGTCGAGATCTCCGCCGTCACCGACGACTGCTCCGGATAGTCGCCGACGACGATGGTGCCCGTGAACTCGGTGAAACGGCCGCGGACGGTCGCGATCCCGAGGTGACGGACGCTGATGTCGATGGTCGAATGCGAGCCGTCGATCTCCCAGCGGCCGGCCTCGGGGGTCGGCGATCCGCCGACCCGGGCGAGAGTGACCTCGCCCAGACCGACCGCGCCGGGACCGGACACGACGGCGGTGCGAGCGGCCGGCTGGAAGCCGTCCGCGGCGGCGACCACGGTGTACATCCCCGCGGCCAGGTCGTCGACGCGAATGTGTCCGTCGCCGTCGGACCTGACGATCGCCGCCTGCTGTCCCTCCTGCGACATGACGGTCACCACGGCGGTGTCGATGCCGCGGCCCGCCGGAGTCGCCACGCGTGCTGTGAGCTGTGCGGTCATGGTCACCGCCCCTGCACGCCGAGGACGAACTCGTGATTGACGAATCGTCCGGCCCGGACGTCGACGGTCGCGGCCACCGGCGCGTAACCGTTGGCCAGCACCGTGTAGTCGCCGGGGGTGAGATCGGTGAAGCTGTAGCGCCCGTCCTCGTCGCTGAACACACTGGCCGCCATTGAGCCGTCGGCGGCCAGCAGCGACACTTGGCTGTGGCCGATCACTCCCCCGTGCGCGTCGGTGACCAGACCGGACAGAGCGACGGCGGAGCGCATCTCGACGACCACCGGCTGCGAGGAACCCGCGGTGTGAGCGACGGTTCTGGCGGTCGCCTCGAACCCTGGCGCGTTCACCACCAGCGTGTATCCGCCCTCGGCCACGCCGCGCAGTTCCCATCGGCCGTCGGCGCCGGCGACCGCCGTCGCGACCACGTGCCCGGACGGGGCGGTCGCGGTCACCACCGCGCCGGCGATCGGTGCGCCGTCGGCGTCGCGGACGAGACCGCCGAGCGCGGAATGGGCGGACAGCACGATCTGCGTCTGGATCGGGGCACCGGCCATCATCGCCGTCACCGCCGCCGGTTCGTGCCCGGTCGCCCACGCGGCGAGCACGTACTGGCCGTCGGCCGCGACGTGGGCGGTGAACGACCCGTCGTGCCGCGCTGACGCGACAGCGACCTGACTCCCCTGCTGGTCGATCACCGTGACGGTGGCATCCGGGACGGATCCGCCGCGCTCGTCTCGGACGACGCCGCGAATCAGCCGAGAATGTCCATCGACTGCATTCCGCACAGAGTTCCTCCCTCGTTTCTCAGGCATTCAACGACTGGCCGGGTGCGCGGACGGCTGGGCCGCACCGGCTGTGACCAGCTCACACATCGTGTCGGCGAACAGTGCGATCGACCGGACCACCGATTCCCGTTCGCACTCCGGCAGCCGATTCAGGGCGGTCTCGTACAACGAGATCCGCTCCGAGTTGGCGTCCCGGACGTATGCCTGCCCGGCCGGCGTCAGATCGAGCATGCTGACTCGACCGTCGTGCGGATCGGGTGTACGCGACACCAGGCCCGCGCTCTCCAGCGAGGCGATGCTCTTCGACATCGACGCCGTGGTCACCTTCTCCCGCTCCGCGAGATCGGTGGGCCGCACCGGGGCGAGCTCGGCGATGGCCCACAGGGTGGCCGCCTGCGACGAGGTCAGCTGTTGCTGACCGACACCGCGCCGCACGGCGCGGGTCAAGCGGATCACCGAGAGCGACATCAGCGCACCGTCGGCGATCCGGTGCTCACCGTCCTCACGGTCCGCGCCGTTGTCCGTCACTGTTCGCACGCTCCGACATTTAGATAGTTGACTGCAGTTAAGTAATACTCAGCCAGACTAGACCCGGAAGAGGTCTGTTCAAAAAGTTCAGCGCATGTGAGATCCGCAACAAAGGCTTGCGTGATCGGGCGATTCGGACGCACGTGACATCTCGGCGCCCGCCGTCGTCTCAGCGCAAGCTCAGAGACTTAAGTTGCCAGAGATCAAGCATTCAGGCTTGAACAGCGATGAGGGCGGTCTAACAATGAGGGAGTCAACCCCGAGAACAGGGTGCGACCGACGCGCGGCGCGGGTCAGAAACCCGCGGCCCCCGCGATCCGCTCGGCTCCGAGAGTCGGAGTCAGCGTGCCCGAGAGCACTCCGGCCTCCACTTCACGCCGTACCGCACGGACCGCCGGGTCCTCCTCGAGGCGATTGAGCATCGCCTCGCGCACCATGCTCCACATCCAGTCCACCTGCTGTTGCGCTCGGCGCCTCTCGAACTGTCCGGCGGCCGAAAGCGTCTCGCGGTGCCGCAGGATCGCCTCCCAGTACTCGTGAACGCCGGTGTTCTCCAGCGCGCTCATCGTCAGCACCGGCGGATGCCACAACACGTCGTGGGGATAGATCAGCCCCAGCGCATTGCGCAGTTCGCGGGCGGCGCCCCGCGCCTCGTTGATGTGTTTGCCGTCGGCCTTGTTGACGACCACGATCTCGGCGAGTTCGAGGACACCCTTCTTGATGCCCTGCAGCGAATCGCCCGTTCGCGCCAGAGTGAGGAAGGTGAACACGTCGACCATGTTCGCGACGCTCACCTCCGACTGCCCCACCCCGACCGTCTCGACGAGCACGACGTCATAGCCCGCCGCCTCGACGAGCACGATCGTCTCGCGCGTCGCCTTCGTCACGCCGCCGAGGGTCCCCGAACTCGGGGACGGGCGGATGTAGGCCTCCTCCGCCGCGGACAGCCGGCCCATCCGGGTCTTGTCACCGAGGATCGAACCGCCGGTGCGGGTGGACGAGGGGTCTACCGCCAGCACGGCGACCCGATGCCCCAACTCGATGAGATGCATGCCGAGGGCCTCGATGGTCGTCGACTTGCCGACACCGGGCACGCCCGTGATTCCCACGCGGAACGACTTGCCCGCGTGCGGCCCCAGGTTCAGCAGGAGTTGCTGTGCCGCCGCCCGGTGATCCGGCCGGGCCGATTCGACGAGCGTGATGGCGCGCGCCAATTGGGCTCGGTTTCCCGACAGGACGCCCTCGGTCAGCGCGTCGACGTCGATCCGGCGGCCCGCCGGGCGGTCGGCCCGGCGGGACTGCGCGTCGCTCATTCCGCTGCTGCAGCCAGTTCCAGGCCCAGCTGATCGGCCAGCTTCCGGATCAGATCCACCGCGCTGTCGGCGATGACCGTTCCCGGCGGGAAGATCGCCGCGGCCCCGGCCCGGTACAGCTCGTCGAAATCGCCCGGGGGAATGACGCCGCCGACGACGATCATGATGTCGTCACGGCCGACGTCGGCCAGTGCCTTCTTCAGCGCAGGCACCAGCGTGAGGTGGCCGGCCGCCAGGGACGAGACACCGACGACGTGCACGTCGTTGTCCGCGGCCTGGGCGGCGACCTCCTCCGGAGTGGCGAACAGCGGGCCCACGTCGACGTCGAAGCCGAGGTCGGCGAAGGCGGTGGCGATCACCTTCTGTCCGCGATCGTGGCCGTCCTGGCCCATCTTCGCGACCAGCACGCGGGGGCGTCGGCCCTCGGCCTCGGCGAAGGCGTCGACGACGGCCATCGCCTCATCGATGTTGCTCACGGATTCACCTGCCTCGTTGCGGTACACGCCGCTGATGGTCCGGATCTCCGCCTGGTGACGGCCGAAGACCTTCTCCATCGCATCGGAGATCTCGCCGCCGGTGGCCCCGTGGCGAGCGGCGTCGATGGCCAGCGCCATCAGGTTGTTGTCGAGGTCGCTGCCGCCGGGCTCGGCGGCAGCGCGCGTCAGGTTCGCCAGCGCCGCCTCCACGGCCGACGAGTCCCGCTCGGCGCGCAGCTTCTCGAGCTTGGCGAGCTGTTCGGCCCGTACCTTGGAGTTGTCGACCTTGAGGACCTCGATCTCCTCGTCCTCGTCGACGCGGTACTTGTTGACGCCGACGAGGGGCTGCTGCCCGGAGTCGATGCGCGCCTGCGTGCGTGCGGCGGCCTCCTCGATGCGCAGCTTCGGCAGACCCTCGTTGATGGCCTGCGTCATACCGCCGGCCTCTTCCACCTCGGCGATGTGTGCGCGCGCCTTCTCCGCCAGCTGGTGCGTGAGCCACTCGACGTAGTTGGAGCCGGCCCACGGGTCGATGGGCCGCGTGGTGCCCGACTCCTGCTGGAGCAGCAGCTGGGTGTTGCGGGCGATCCGTGCCGAGAAGTCGGTCGGCAACGCGATGGCCTCGTCGAGCGCGTTGGTGTGCAGCGACTGGGTGTGCCCCTGAGTCGCCGCCATCGCCTCGACACAGGTGCGTGCGACGTTGTTGAACACGTCCTGCGCGGTCAGCGACCAGCCGGAGGTCTGCGAGTGGGTACGCAGAGACAGGCTCTTGGCGTTGCGCGGCTCGAACTTCGCCACCAGCTCACTCCAGAGCAGGCGGGCGGCGCGGAGCTTGGCGACCTCCATGAAGAAGTTCATCCCGATGCCCCAGAAGAACGACAGCCGCGGAGCGAACTTGTCGATGTCCAGGCCCGCTTCCAGTCCCGCCCGGATGTACTCCACACCGTCGGCGAGGGTGTACGCGAGCTCCAGGTCGGCGGTCGCGCCGGCCTCCTGGATGTGATAGCCGGAGATGGAGATGGAGTTGAACTTCGGCATCTTGGCGCTGGTGTACGCGAAGATGTCCGAGATGATCCGCATCGAGGGCGTCGGCGGATAGATGTAGGTGTTGCGGACCATGAACTCTTTCAGAATGTCGTTCTGAATGGTTCCGGCCAGCTTCTCCGGCGGCACGCCTTGCTCTTCGGCGGCCACCACGTACAGCGCGAGGATCGGCAGCACGGCGCCGTTCATCGTCATCGACACCGACACATTGCCGAGGTCGATGCCGTCGAAGAGCTGGCGCATGTCGAGAATGGAGTCGATCGCCACGCCGGCCATGCCGACGTCACCGGCCACCCGGGGGTGGTCCGAATCGTATCCGCGGTGGGTCGCGAGGTCGAAGGCCACCGACAGACCCTTCTGGCCGGCGGCGAGATTGCGCCGGTAGAAGGCGTTCGACTCGGCGGCGGTCGAGAATCCCGCGTACTGGCGGATGGTCCACGGCTGGTTGACGTACATCGTCGGGTACGGGCCGCGGATGAAGGGCGCCGCACCCGGGATCGAATCGAGCGGGTAGCCGCCGTCCTCGGCGGCCGCGTCGCGGTCCGCGCGGGTGAACACCGGCTGCACGTCGATCTGCTCGGGCGTGCTCCAGGTGACCTGATCGGCCGTGTAGCCGTTGGCACGGGCGAGCGCCTCGGTCTGCGCCGCACCCGAACCCGCGGGCTCAACGGCGCGGTCGCCGGTCAGCGCGACATCGGCGAAGTTCGGAACTGTGTTGCTCATGCGGATACGCTCCCGCCGTCGGTCAGGTGGTCGAGAAGTTCGGTGAGGGTCGCGACCGCGTCGATGCCCACTCGCAGCGAGCCGTCACACCGGTCGGCGGCCTCCGGCCACTCACGATCGGGTCCGGCCAGCAGCACGCGGTCGATTCCCGCCGCACGCGCCGCGGCCAGAGCCGCGGGACCGTCGCTCGCGTATCGCTTGGCCGTGCCGCACAGAACGGCGACCGTGGCGGCGTTCTCCGCAGCGAGGCCGGCGATCTGGTCGGGTTCGATCGGACCCGGATTGACTGCCGAGATCCCGCCGGCTGCAAGCAGATTCGCGACGAAAGTGGTGCGTCCGTTGTGCTCGGCGACACTTCCGAGCGGAAGCAGCAGGACGCTCGGGCGCGTCCGCTCCGCGTCGGCCCGGTCGCGGAGCGCCTCGAACTGTCGCGCCACGCGAGCGAGCTTCGGCGTCGCCGTCGCGAGGTCGACGGTCTGCGCCGTGCCCGCCGGGCGGGCGGCCTCGTCCAGGTTCGGAAACTCGCTGACACCGGTGAGCGGCGCTGCGCGGTGCGCGACTCGCAGGTCGCGTGCTGCGAGGGACTCGGCGATCTGCTCGCCGATCCAGCCGTCGGACAGGGCCGCCCGGTACCCGCCCCGGCGTTCGACCTCGGTGAAGACGTCCCATGCCGCCGCGGCGAGATCGGCGGTGAGCGACTCGACGTACCACGAGCCACCCGCCGGATCGAGAACACGGCCGAGGTTCGACTCCTCGAGCAGAAGCAGCTGGGTGTTGCGGGCGATCCGGTGAGAGAAGGACGCGCTGGAGGACCGTTCGCCCGCCGGAAGCGCGGCGTCGTAGCCGAGGACGGTCACCTGGTCGGCGCCGCCGACGCCGGCACCGAACGCCGCGACGGTGGATCGCAGCATGTTGACCCACGGGTCGCGCTGCGTCAGCATCGCCAGGTCGGTCACCGCGTGGGTCACGGCGGCACCGGCGTCCGGTTCGCCGAGCACGTCGGCCACCCGAGCCCACACGGTGCGCAGTGCGCGCAACTTGGCGATGCCGGCGAACTGGTCGTCGTCGACCGAGACCCCGAAGGTGATCTGTCCGAGTGCCTCGGCCCGGCTGCGGCCGGCCGCGACCAGGTCGCGGACATGTGCCACGGCCGCGGCCACCGAGAGCCCGAGTTCCTGCGGGTTGTTCGCTCCCGCCTGACTGAAGTCGGTGCCGTCGACCCGGAAGGTGCGTACCCCTTCCGGAGCGTCGGCGGCCAGCGCGGTCGCGGCGTCGACGTCGACGGTGGCCCGTCCGGAGAACTGCGCCGTGTACGGCGACAGCCCCAGGCTCTGCACGTTCGCGATCGTGGAGGGCGCGGCCTGCGGCGCCACGGGTGCCGCGACGCGAGCTTCCAGATACGCCCGCGCCGCCTCGATCCCCTCGGCGCCGGCGTCCAGGGTCACCGGCATCAGGTCGAGGTACACGCCGCGCAGTGCCGTGGCGATCCCGTCGGCGCCGATGCCGCCGTCCACCTTGAGCCACAGCCCGCTGGTCCCATTGCCCGCGGCGTCGAGAATCTGCTCGTTGACTTCCTCGGCGCTGCCGCCCTCGTCGCCGAAACGCTCGGTCACCCGCCAGCCGACGTTGACGTCGCGCACCGGATCGGCGCCGCGCACGAACGGGAACTGTCCGGGCAGTCCCGACTCGGCGACCTCGTCCTTCCGGGTGTAGAGCGGGCGGACCACGGTGCCGTCGCCCGTCGTGGTGGACAGCAGGGCCTCCGCGGTGTCGGGGAGTTCATCCGCCGAGACCTTGCGTGCCTTCGCCAGCACACCGGCGGCCGCTTCGGACCATTCGTCGTACGCCTGCCGCAGCGCGTCGGCGCCGCGCGGCGCCGCGGGGTCGTCACTTGCCGTCATCGGCTCGCCTACCTCCAAAGCTCGACCATCTGAAGTTTCGTCGTAGGGAACGATAACCGATCAAACGCTCGGGCGAACCTGGGGGATGTGATCTGACCCGTAAACTACTCCCTCGTGCGCATCAATTCACCGCGGTCCGCCGCTCCGGTCGAACAGCCGGTGTCCCTCGATGGCACGACCGCCGAGGCGCGCCGGGACCGGCCGGCCCGCAAGCGGACGGACGTCACCCGGACAGCGCTGATCCGCGGCGGGATCGTCATGGCCGCGGTGGTGGCGATACTGGTCGCCGCGTACTTCATCCCACTGCCGTCGATAGCGACCGCGCGCGCCTGGTCCGAATCGCTCGGGCCGTGGTTTCCGGCGCTGTTCTTCCTCGCCTACGCGGTGGTCCCGATCGGTCCGGTTCCCCGGACGGCGTTCACCGTGACGGCGGGTGTGCTGTTCGCGCCGGCTCTCGCCTTCGCCGGAGCGACGGTGTCGTCGACGATCGCCGCCGTCGCCGCCTTCCTGCTCGCGCGGCGGCTGGGACGGGAACGGATCCGCCCGTACCTGCGCCATCCGGTGATCGCCACCGTGGAGTATCGCCTCGAGCGCCGCGGCTGGCTGGCGGTCGGGTCTCTGCGCCTGATCGCGGTGTGTCCTTTCTCACTGCTCAACTACCTCTCGGGGCTGTCGAGCATCCGACTCCTCCCCTACACGGCCGCGACCGTGATCGGGATGACTCCGGGCAACGCGGCCCTGATCTTCCTCGGCAATGCACTGACCGGCGAAGGCAGCCCGATCAGCCTGGTCTTCTCCGCGGTGCTGTTCTCTATCGGTGTCATCGGGTTGATCGTCGACACCCGCATGCCCGTCAACGGGTCACAATCAAGCAAAAACACTTGATTCTCCCAGTTTCAAGCCTTTATGCTTGATGGATTCGTCGCGCGCCCACGCCAAGCGGACTCACTCGGGAGGTGACCGTGTTCGTTCTGACCGCCGATCAACGGGGCAGCCGTACCGGACGCGATCGGGTGCCCGAGGTGCTCGCCCGCTCCGGCCCGGGCATGATCCGACCGTTCGAGCGGACCGCGGGCGATGAAGTGCAAGCGGTGTTCGAGTCCCCCGATCACTTGGCTGTGCTCGCCGTCGACCTCGCCGCCTCGGGCGACTGGAGCGTCGGCATCGGGGTGGGCACCCTGGAGGCTCCGCTGCCGCCGCAGACACGCGCGGGGCGCGGGCAGGCCTTCCTCGACGCCCGTGACGCCGTGGAGGCGGCGAAGAAGAACCGCTGGCATCTGTGCGTTCGCGGGGTGTCGCCGTGGTGCGATCATGCCCAGACCGCCGCGTGGCTCCTGCTCGACGTCCTGCTCGACCGCTCCGAGGCCGGTCGCGAGGCGGTGTCCCTGGTCGCGGCCGGGTCGAGCCAGTCCGCGGCGGCGGATGCCCTGGGCATTTCGCCGCAGGCCATGTCGCTGCGACTGCGGCATGCGCGCTGGGATGTGCAGCGTCCGGCGGAGGAGCTGTTCCGCCGACTGCTTCAGACCGCAGACGGCGTCAGCCCGCTGCCGGAGGTGAGTGAATGATCGCGATCATCGTCCTGCTACTGCTCGCGATCGCGGTGTCCGCGGGCACCTCGCTGGTTCGGCGCCGCCTCGTCGACGACCCCGAACGGTCCGACTCCGCCGTGCTGGCGACCGATGTGATCGCGGCGGCGGCGAGCGCGGCGCTCATCGCCGCGGCTGCCGTCGTCGCCGCGGTCGGCGCGCCGTCGTCCGGCGCCGGGCTGGTCGCCGTCCACGTCGTGGCGGTGATCGCCGCGGCGACCACCGGATCGAGCGCGGTCCGCGTCGTGCTGGTGCTCGGCGGGATCCCGACCCGGGCCGACAACCACGACGACGAACCCGAGGCACCGCTGCGCGGCGGCCGGATCATCGGCATGCTCGAACGCACGGCGGTGGCGGCGTCGCTGCTTCTCGCGTGGCCCGCCGGCATCGGGATCACCCTCGCGGTGAAGAGCCTGGCCCGGTTCTCCGAACTTCGCGCTCCGCGTGCCAGCGAACAGTTCATTCTCGGCACGTTCGCCTCTGTGCTGTGGGCGGCGGCGTTCGCGGGAATCGGCTGGCTGGCGGGCGTCTGAGCGGTCAGCCGGCGCGGAACCGATAATCGGCGATCAGTGTGTTCACCGCCGCCGACCGCGCTCGGCGTGCCAGCGCCGCCAGACCGCGCAACCGCTCGTCGGCGGTCGCCAACTGCGACCCGGAGTCGCCCAGCTCCCCCGTTCCCGTCAACGACACGATCGCGTCGATCTGCGCGGCGCTCGCCAGCACCCGGTCGACACGGGGATTGTCGTGCGGCGGCAGATCGATGGTCGACGCCGAGACCCGAGCGGCCAGCGCATCGCGCAGGTCGGCCGGCGAACCACGCCTGCCGCCGAGTGCGGCGATCGAGGTCGCGGCCTCGGCGACCGCGCTGCGCAGTTCGTACTCGACCTCCCCCAGCGGGCTGTCGGAGAGCAACGCCCCGACCGCCACGTCACGGTCGTAGCGCATCGACTGCCATCGGCAGCGCTCGGCCGTGCCGATCGGGACGAGCGCGAGCGCACGCATCGCTCCGGCGGCGGGCGTACTGGGACCTTCGGGTTCGCGGTCGTCGATCAGAATCACCTCACCCGCCGCCATCGCGGCATCGGTGGGGCGTCCCGGCGGCAGTCCCTGGGCATCTCCGGGCGCGGGCAGTCGCACGCACATCGCGTTGGCGCCCGACACCGCGCCGAGCAGGTCGAGGATGTCGCCTCCGGGGTCGAGCTCGTGCACCTGCGCGTAGTCGTGAAGGGTGTGCAGGACGTCGTCGGCCGAGCAGCGGCCGGCCTCACGCGCGGCCGCCCACACCGCCAACGCGCTCGCCGGCCACGACCGCAGCATCAGGGAGGAACTGGTCATCCAAGCCAGAATACTCGGCGACTCGGCGGTCACCGGAGCGTCGCGCCCGCCGATCCCGACGCCGGCCCCTACCCTTGGAATCCGTGTTCGATGATCGATACGGCCGCGACGTGCTGTCCTCGCCCCGCAAGACCAAGCCGAAGGCCCCCGAAGTGGCCGCCGAGCGCGATCTGGTGGTCGAAGACGCGGCGACCGGATTCTGCGGCGCCGTGGTGGGTCTGGAGAAGAGTTACGCCGGCGACATGGTCCGGCTCGAGGATCGCCGCGGGCGGACCCGCGTGTTTCACATGTATCCGGCCGCATTCCTCATCGACGGCAAGCCGGTGACTCTGGTCCGGCCTCGCGGGCGCGGCCCGGTCCAGCCCACGCGGACCGCCTCCGGCTCGCGCGCGGCGCCCAAGCAACGGGCCCGCACAGCGCGCTCCAGCCGCATCTTCGTGGAGGGGGTGCACGACGCCACGCTCCTGGAACGGGTCTGGGGCGACGACCTCCGAGGCGAGGGCGTCGTCGTCATCAGTCTCGACGGCCTCGACAACCTCGACGACGCGCTGGCCGACTTCGAGCCCGCACCGCATCGAAGGGCCGGTGTGCTGGTCGACCATCTGGTCGCCGGCACGAAGGAGGCCAAGCTGACCGCCGAGGTGGGTCCGCACGTCCTCGTCTGCGGCCACCCCTACGTGGATGTCTGGCAGGCCGTGAAGCCCGCGTCCGTCGGCATCGACGCCTGGCCGGTGATCCCGATGGGCACGGACTGGAAGACCGGCATCTGTTCCGAACTCGGCTGGGGCACACCGCAAGACGGTTGGCGGCGCGTTCTGGCGGGCGTGTCGAGTTTCCGGGATCTGGAAGTCCCGCTGCTGCGCAGCGTGGAAGAGCTGATCGACTTCGTGACGGTGGATCCGAGCTAGCCGGACATCACGGCCGGCTGCTCGGCCGCCGCGCGGGAACACAGCAGTCGGGCCGGCACAGCGCACCGTTGTCGCCACAGCCCATCGCGGTGACGTCTCCCCCGCCGTCCGCATACCGCTCGATCAGGTCGACGATCATCGAGAGGAAGACGGGGTCGGTGCCGACCGTCGGTACGCGCACGTATCCCATGCCGAGCTCGGCTGCCAGTTCCCTGGCCTCGGAGTCCAGATCCCAGATCACCTCGAGGTGATCGGAGACGAAGCCGATCGGCATCACCGCCACATCGGTGACGCCGCTCTCGCGCAGCTCTCGCAGGTGATCGCAGATGTCCGGCTCCAGCCACGGCACCTGCGGCGGACCGGATCGCGACTGCCACACGACGTCGTACTCCTGCAGGCCCACCGAGTGCGCCACCGCCGCGGCGGCGGCCTTCACCTGCAGCGAGTACAGGTGTCCGCCCTCGGCCGCGGGCCCGGCGTTCCGGTCGGCGGCCGCAGGAATCGAATGCGCGGTGAACACCACGCGTGGCGCCGTGCCGAAGGAACCCAGGGCCGTGCGCAGCGCATTCGCCGAGGCCTCGATGAACTTCGGCTCGGCGCTGAACTGCGGCAGCTTCCGCAGTACCAGCCCGGCGTCGTCCAGCCCCGTCGCCGACAGCGCTCCCGCGATGTCCTCGTGGTACTGCCGGCAGCCCGAATACCCGCCCCACGCCGAGGTGGGGAACACGAGTACCCGCCGGTGCCCGTCGTCGTACATCCGGCGGGTGGTGTCGGCGACGAGCGGATGCCAGTTGCGGTTGCCGAAGTAGATCGGCAGGTCCCGGCCACGTCGCCCCAGCTCGGCGCGCAGCGCCTCGATCATGTCGAGGTTGAGACGGTTGATCGGCGAGACCCCGCCGAAGTGCAGGTAGTGCTCCACCACCTCGTCGAGGCGTTCGCGCGGCACGCCGCGGCCGCGCGTGACGTTCTCGAGGAAGGGCCGCACATCCGCCGGCTTCTCCGGCCCGCCGAACGACAGGAACAGCAGCGCATCGAATGCGCCGCCGTCTTCCGATCCGTGCATCTCAGCCGAGGAAGTTCTCGGGGAACCAGGTGTTGTGGCTGGCTCCGCCGTCGACGTAGATGATCGATCCCGTGGTGCCCGGGAGGAAGTCCGACAGCACGGCGCACACACTGGTGCCCACCACGCCCGGGTCGTCGACGTTCCAGCCGATCGGCGAGGCTCCGTCCCAGTACTCGTTGAGCATGTTGAGCTTGCGCGCATCGTCGGTCGCGGTGCCGGAGATGGCCTTGGCCGCCAGCGTCTTGATCGGTCCGGCCGCCACGAGGTTGGAGCGGATGCGCTTGGCCTCCCCCACCTCGCGCGCCACGTAGCGGTTCACCGATTCGAGTGCGGCCTTCGCAACGCCCATCCAGTTGTAATCGGGCAGAGCCGTGCGCGGATCGAAGTCCATGCCGACGATCGAGCCGCCCTCGTTCATCACCGGAAGCGCGGCGCGGGCGAGCGAGGCATAGCTCCACGCGGAGATCTCGAACGACTTCGCGACGTCCGGGCCCGGCCCCTCGAGGAAGGGCAGCGCATCCGGGCCCATGAGCGTCTTGGGCGCGAACGCGATCGAGTGCACGAGACCGTCGATCCCCTGGGGCGCGAGCTCGCGCACCTTGTCGGCGAGGGCCCCGAGGCTCTCCTCGTCGGTGACGTCGAGCGGGATGGCCGGCGGCACCTCCTGCGGCAGCCGCTTGGCGATCCGGTCGATGAGGCGCAGCCGCTCGGGGATGCCCGTGATGATCACGGTGGCACCCTGCTCCTGGGCGACCTTGGCGGTGTGGAAGGCGATCGATGCATCGGTGATGATGCCGGTCACCAGAATGGTCTTGCCTGCGAGGATTCCGCTCACGAAAAGCTCCTGTGGGGGGTGAGTGAAGAAGTGTGGAAGGCGGCGCCGGTACCGGCTCGTCAGTGGCCCATGCCCATGCCGCCGTCGACCGGGATGACCGCACCGGTGATGTATCCGCCCTGATCGGACGCCAGGAAGCTGATGGCCGCCGCGACATCCTCGGGCTTACCGGTCCGGCCCAGCGGAATGGCCTGCTTGGCCATCTCGATGTACCGGTCCTCCATCGCGGCGGTCATGTCGGTCTCGATGAATCCGGGAGCGACGACGTTCGCGGTGATGTTCCGCGACCCGAGTTCGCGCGCGATGGAGCGAGCCAGGCCGATCAGGCCGGCCTTCGACGCCGCATAGTTGGCCTGTCCCGGGATGCCGGAGGTGGCCACCACCGAGCCGAGGAAGATCATGCGACCGAACCGCGCGCGCTGCATCCCCTTGGTCGCGACCTTCGCGCAGCGGAAGGCACCGGTCAGATTGGCGTCGATGACCTTCTCGAAGCTCTCTTCGCTGAGCCGCATGAGCAGCATGTTGTCGGTGATGCCCGCATTCGCGACCAGCACCTCCACCGGCCCCTGATGCTCAGCGACCTCGGCGAAGGCCCGCTCCACCGACTCGGTGTCGGTCACATCGCACTGCACGCCGAACAGGCCCTCGGGCGCCCCCGAGCCGCGGTGGGTCACCGCCACCTTGTGCCCGTCGGCGGCCAGACGCTGCGCGACGGCCAGGCCGATGCCGCGGTTGCCGCCGGTGACGAGCACCGAGCGCGGGGTCTGGGCGGGAATCGATGAATGCTCTGCCATGGTTGATCAACCTATCTCAGGGGAGGCGCCGGTTCAGGAGCAGGGCGGCGAATGTGCCTGCGACCGCCAGCAGCGTGCCCGCGATCAGCCAGGGCCTCGAATTGTCGCCGCGTTCACGCTCGTAACCGATCTGTTTCTGCAGCGTGGAGTACACCTTGTTCAGTTCGTCGAGGCTCGAGGCGGTGAAGAACTCGCCGCCGGAGAGGTTCGCGATCTTCCGCAGCGATTCGTCGTCGACCGGGACCGGCACCCGCTCCACGCCTCCGCCGGGAGTTTCGAGATCGACGGTGCCGGTCAGGGTTCCGAAGGAGATGGTCGACACCGGAATGCCCTCCTCCTTGGCCTTGCGCGCGGCGGTGAAGCCGCCCCGGGGGTCGTCCGGGCTCTCGGGGACGGTCTGCTTGCCGTCGGAGAGGAGGACGATCCGTGCCGGTGGAGCACCCTCGGGCCCGCCCAGCACCGCGTTCAGTGTCTGGATCTGCTGCAGCGCCGCGAAGATGCCTTCTCCGGTCGCCGTCTTGTCAGCGAGTTTGAGCCGGTCCAGCGCGTTCTTGGTCGCGGCGTGGTCGGGTGTCGGCGAGACGAGGGTCGACGCCGTGCCCGCGAACGAGATGAGCCCGAGATTGACTCCGTCGGTGAGTTCGTCGGCGAACCGTTTACCCGCGGCCTGAGCCGCTTTGAGCCGCGACGGCGCCACATCGGTGGATTTCATCGAATTCGACACGTCGACGACGAGCATGACCGTCGCACGGTTGCGCGGCACGTCGCGCTCGGCCATCGGTCCGGCCATCGCGATCGTCAGCAGCACCAGACCGGTCAGCAGCACCGCGACCGGCACATGGCGGAAGCGGTCCTGGTTCTTCGGAGTCACCGACCGCAGGAGGTCGAGGTTCGCGAAGGCGAGCGCCCGCGCCCGCCGCCGTCGCATCACGTAGACATAGGCGACGATCAACGCGACCACCAGCAGCGTAGAGAACAGCCACCAGGGGTGGGCGAACAGATCGCTCATCAACGCACCCCCGCCGCCATCGTCCGGCGGCGCATGCCGACGAAGCGGACGGTGTCGGCGATCCAGTCACGGTCGCTGCGCAGGGACAGCACCGGGCCGCCCGCGCTGCGGAAGGTCCGCAGCACCTCGGCCCGGTGTTCGGCGGCGGCCCGCGCGTAGTCGGCCCGCACCTGCGCGGTGACGTCGACGTCGACCACCTCACCGGATTCGGCGTCCCGGAGCGTCACCGGTCCCACCGGCGGCAACTCCACATCACGCGGGTCGAGCACCTCCACGCCCAGCAGGTCGTGATGCGCGCCGATCGCGCGCAGCGAGCGGGCCCAGTCGATCTCGCCGAGGAAGTCGCTCACGACCACCGCCAGTCCGCGCCTGCGCAACGGGCGGCGCAACGCCTCCAGTCCGGCGTTCAGATCGCCGCGCACTCCCGGAGCGCTCCGCCGAGTGGTCGCGATCGCCTTCAGCAGGGCCTGGTCGTGAGCGCGGCCGGCGCGAGCCGGTATCCGCACCACGTCGTCGCCCGTCACGATGATCGCGCCGTGCCGATTACCGCCACCCGCCGTCAGATGCACGATCGCGGCCGCCGCGGCGATCGCGATGTCGCGTTTGGCCCGCCCGACGGTCCCGAAGTCGAGGCTGGCCGAGGCGTCGACCACGAACCACGTCTCCAACTCCCGGTCGGCGATCATCTGCCGTACATGCGGCGTCCCGGTGCGGGCGGTCACCGACCACTCCATCCGCCGGATGTCGTCGCCGGGCTGATACTCGCGCGCCTCGCCCGGTTCGGAACCCGGTCCGGGGATCAGGCCCAGATGCTCGCCCTGCAGCACACCGTCGAGCTTGCGCCGGACGGTGAGCTCGAGAGACTTCAGCGAAGCCGTCAACTCGGGGTCGGTCAGTGTTCCCGCCGCGAACGACGGCAGCCCGTCAGTGGCCGGCATTGCCCGGCTGAACCGTCGGCGACTGCTGGGCGGCCGGGGCCTGCGCCGCGGGAGCCTGCGGACCCGACTGCTGCTGGCCCGACTGCTGCTGGACGTGCGGCTGCTGCACGGGCTGCTGCGCCGCATGCGGCTGCTGGACCGGCGGGCTCTGGACCGGCTGGGCCGGCGCCGCGGAGACCTGCGGGAGACCGATGGTCTGCAGCACCCGAGTGATGATGTGATCGGGCGACACCTCGTCCGCCAGCGCGTCGTACGACAGCACGAGGCGATGCCGCAGGACGTCGGGAATCACCTCGACGACATCCTGCGGGATCACGTAGTCGCGCCCGTGGATCAGCGCGAGGGCGCGAGCGGCGGCGACGATGCCGAGCGTCGCGCGCGGGGACGCACCGTAGGCCAGCCACTGGTCGACCTCGCCGAGCCCGACCTCCGCGGGCCGCCGGGTGGCGTTGATGACCCGGACCACGTAGTCGACGAGCGCATGATGAACGAAGACGTTGGCCGCGAGCTGCTGCAGTCGGATGGTCGCCGCCGGGTCGAGGATCTGCGACGCCGTCGGCGGGACGTTGCCCATCCGATAGACGATCTCGCGCTCCTCCTCCACCGACGGGTAGTCGACGAGGACCTTGAACAGGAAGCGGTCGCGCTGCGCCTCCGGCAGCGGATAGACGCCCTCGTTCTCGATGGGGTTCTGCGTCGCCATCACCAGGAACGGATCGGGCATGGGGTAGGTGGAGCCGCCGATCGACACGTGCCGCTCGGCCATCACCTCGAGCAGCGCCGACTGCACCTTGGCCGGGGCGCGGTTGATCTCGTCGGCCAAGACGAAGTTGGCGTCCACCGGGCCGAGCTCGGTGTCGAACTCCTCGCGTCCCTGCCGGTAGATGCGAGTACCGATCAGGTCGGAGGGCACCAGGTCGGGAGTGAACTGCACGCGGGAGAAGCTGCCGCCGATCACCGTGGCGAAGGTCTCGACCGCCAGCGTCTTCGCGACGCCGGGCACCCCCTCGAGCAGGATGTGGCCGCGGGCCAGCAGACCGGTGAGGATGCGCTCGACCAGCTTGTCCTGGCCGACGATCACCCGCTTGACCTCGAACAGAGCGCGTTCGATCAGTTTCGCGTCTTCCGGGGTGAAAGACAGTGTCCCGGCGGCGGATCCCTCCGTCGCCGCGCCGCTGCGGTCCTGTCCGCTGCTGCCTGTTGAAGTCAAGCCGATGCTCCTACCGGTCGAGGCCTGCGATGTACCGACACCCACACTAGCGGGCGGGGAGTATCGGGACCGCGCACGTGTCAGAGGAGCCGGACCACGTACGGCATGGCGCCCGCGGTCCGCACCGGCGAGATCTTCACGACGTCGCCGGACTGCGGCGCCTCGATCATGGTCCCGTCACCGAGGATGAGCGCCACGTGCTGGCTGGCGTTGGGCCCGTAGAAGATCATGTCGCCGCGCCGCATCTGCGACAGCGGCACCTGCGGTCCCGAGGTGTACTGGTAGCCGGTGTAGTGCGGAAGGTCGATGCCCACTCCCGCGAAGCCGTAGATCATCAGACCCGAGCAGTCGAAGCCGACCTTGCGGTAATCGCCGTAGCTGTCGGCGACGCCGCCGTCGCGGATGCCGAGGGTGGGGCCGTTCGCGTCGCCGCCGCCCCAGGCGTACGTGACGCCCAGCTGCGACTTCATCCGGTTGACCACGAGTTCGACGGCCGCCGGGCCGCGCAGACCGGGCTGCGAGGGCCCTCCGCCACCGCCGGGGACCCCGGACTCGGGATTGGTCAGCAGCGGACCGAGCGAGCCGTTCTGGAGTCGGCCGTAGGTGCTGTCCTGGCCCTCACCGAACGGATACGACCCGCCGATGCCGAGCAGGTCGAACAGTTCCGAATGCGGAATCTGGAGTTTGCCGATGGCGCCGGCCAACAGCGCCTGACCGGTCTCCATCGCGAGCTTCGCGGCCGCCTGGGCGGCCTGGGCCACCAGATCATCGCCCTCCACGGGCTTGGCCGGAATGCGGTCGAGCACCTTGCCCGCCACGTCGGCGACGGTGCCCGGCGAGGCCTGGGCGTCCACCTCGCTCTTGGGGGCCGACTTGCGCAGTTTCTCGAGCTTCGACGCCAGCGACGTGCGCTGGGAGACCAATTCGTTGCGTTTGGTCTGCTGAGTGCGGACCGCGTCCTGGGCGGCCTTGACCGCGGCGATCGCCTCATCGCGCCGGGCCGACGCGTCCTTGGCGGCCATCGCCGTCTGCTGGCGGGTGGCCTCGGTGGCCGCCACCCGGTTGGCCTGCTGGTTGCGTGCCACCTGGAGTTTGCGAATGGTCGCCTGCTGCTGTCGCGTGACCTGGTCGACGGCAGACATCTGGTCCAGGACCTTCTCCGGATCGTCGGACGCGACGTACTTGGTCATCGCCCCGCGATTGTTGCCCTGCCGGTACACCGACCGGACGAAGGCGTCGAAGTCCTTCTGCGCTGCCTCGACCTTCGCGCTCACCTCGCCGAGCGAGTCCTTGGCGCTTCGGCTGGCCGCGGCTGCGACCTGCTGAGCCGCGAGCGCGTTCTGGAAGTCCACCAGCGTGCGGTTGACGTTCTCCTGCTTCGCCGCGACCGCGCTCGCGAGGTCGGACAGATTCTGATCAACGTCGGCGATCTGGTTGATCAGCGATGCCACGGGATTGGCGTTGTTGGGGTCACCGAGGGCCGGACCGGCTCCGAGAACGCTCACGAGCATCACGGCACCCACGGTGGTACCTCGCGCCGCCCAACGTGCGCCGTTCTTAGCTGGCTTCAAGTCGAGAACTCCCTCGCAACATCTATCCCCCGTGCACCATAAAGTGTCTTCTGCACCGTACGTCACATCAGTCTCTGTGAGAACCTGAAGCCCTGAATTACAAATAGGTGATTACCTGCGGAAACACGCGTCAGCAGCGCAAAGACGGAACCTTAGAGTCCTGTCACAGTTGGATAACGCACGAATCGTGACGCGTCAGAAGAAAGCGGCGTCCGCGACGAGCGCGGGCGCCGGACGGCGGGACCCCGAGGGGTCAGTCGGTCCCGGCCGGACGGCGGCCGTCAGGATCCTCGTCGCCCTCCGCAGTCGCCGGGCCGGAGGCGTCGCCGTTCTGCCCGACCGCGGCCGGCTCGGCCGTCGTCCGCCGGCGCTTCATCCGCCAGCGGGCGATCACCGCGCCGATCACCACGAGGACGATGAGGCCGATGGTGACGCCGTTCCAGTTCACGTTGGGATCGACGGCCTTGTGGTACATCTGCGCGGCGGCCTGGGAGGCCGTGGCCCCCTTGGAGACGTCGTTCGAGGCGTCTTCGAGCTGAACTCGGCTGAACTCGTCGGACGCGGTGCCGCTGCCGGACGGGCCGAAGACCAGCACCGTCCCGCCGACCTCCGACTGCAGGTGGGTCGCGATGTCCCGGTAGGCGGTGAACTTCGGGTACGACTGGTCCAGTACCACCACGTGCAGGCTGTGCCCGTCGGCCGCCGCCTGCTTCACCAGCTGCTTGAGCGCGGGCTGCTGGTCGGCGGGGGCCCACACTCCGGAGCCGGTGAGCGCGTCGGTGATCGCAGCCATGTCGAGGTTCGACCACACGTCGGCCGGCGGCTGGGACGCGGGCTCGGCGAGAACGAACGCGGATGGGCCCGGATTCATCAGATGTGGCTCCCTGAACGGTTGCTGACTCGACATGGCGGGGTGCGCGCAGAAGCCGGCTGGCCGCTGGCGACGGGTGGCACTCGGCGCCCAGGATACGACAGCCGCACGCCGATACGGCCGAGCGACCCGTACCGCCCAACCAGTACGCGCGTACTGCTATGCTGGAGAGGTAGCACCGCGGCCGCAGCCCGCCGCATGCTGCGACGCTTCTGACGAACTCCCGTCGGCGCAGCCCGTCGGCGGAACTTGCACGAAACGAGTGGAGCACACGTGAGCATCAATTCCTTTGACTCCCGCGGCACCCTGCAGGTCGGTGAGAACTCCTACGAGATCTTCCGCCTGTCGGCAGTGCCCGGCACCGAGAAGCTGCCGTACGCGCTGAAGGTCCTCGCCGAGAACCTCCTGCGCACCGAAGACGGCGCCAACATCACCGAAGATCACATCAACGCCCTCGCGAACTGGGATCCGTCGGCCGACCCGAGCATCGAGATCCAGTTCACCCCGGCCCGCGTCCTGATGCAGGACTTCACCGGTGTGCCCTGCGTGGTCGACCTCGCCACCATGCGCGAGGCCATCACCGCCCTCGGCGGCGACCCCAACAAGGTGAACCCGCTCTCCCCCGCCGAGATGGTCATCGACCACTCGGTGATCCTCGACGTCTTCGGCCGCGCCGACGCCTTCGAGCGCAACGTGGAACTCGAGTACGAGCGCAACGGCGAGCGTTACCAGTTCCTCCGCTGGGGCCAGGGCGCCTTCGACGACTTCAAGGTGGTGCCCCCGGGCACCGGCATCGTGCACCAGGTCAACATCGAGTACCTCGCCCGCTCGATCATGGTCCGGAACGGCCAGGCGTACCCCGACACCTGCGTCGGCACCGACTCGCACACCACGATGGAGAACGGCCTGGGCGTCCTGGGCTGGGGCGTCGGCGGCATCGAGGCCGAGGCCGCGATGCTCGGCCAGCCGGTCTCCATGCTGATCCCGCGCGTCGTCGGCTTCAAGCTGACCGGCGAGATCAAGCCGGGTGTCACCGCCACCGACGTGGTGCTCACTGTGACCGACATGCTCCGTCAGCACGGTGTGGTCGGCAAGTTCGTCGAGTTCTACGGCAAGGGCGTCGCCGAGGTCCCCCTCGCCAACCGCGCCACCCTGGGCAACATGAGCCCCGAGTTCGGTTCCACCTGCGCGATCTTCCCGATCGACTCCGAGACCATCAACTACCTGCGCCTGACCGGCCGCGACGACGACCAGCTCGCGCTGGTCGAGGCCTACGCCAAGGAACAGGGCATGTGGCACGACCCGGACCACGAGCCGGCCTACTCCGAGTACCTGGAGTTGGACCTGGGCACCGTGGTCCCGTCGATCGCCGGCCCGAAGCGTCCGCAGGACCGCATCCTGCTGTCGGAGTCGAAGGTGGCCTTCCGCAAGGACATCCACAACTACGTCGAAGAGCAGCATCCCGCCGCGCACACGCAGCTCGACGAGGCCGTCGAGGAGTCGTTCCCGGCGTCCGATCCGGCCGCGCTGTCCTTCGCCGACGACGGAGCGGTGAAGGTCCAGTCGGCGGCCAACGGCGCCGAGGGACGCCCGAGCAAGCCGATCAAGATCGTCAGCGAGGAGCGCGGCGAGTTCGTCCTCGATCACGGCGCCGTCGCCGTCGCGGGCATCACCTCGTGCACCAACACCTCGAACCCGTCGGTCATGATCGGCGCCGGCCTCCTCGCCCGCAACGCGGTCGAGAAGGGTCTCACCAGCAAGCCGTGGGTCAAGACCAACATGGCCCCCGGTTCGCAGGTCGTCACCGACTACTACGAGAAGGCCGGCCTGTGGCCGTACCTCGAGAAGCTCGGCTTCTACCTCGGCGGTTACGGCTGCACCACGTGCATCGGCAACACCGGTCCGCTGCCGGAGGAGATCAGCAAGGCGGTCAACGACAACGATCTGACCGTCACCGCGGTCCTCTCGGGCAACCGCAACTTCGAGGGACGCATCTCCCCCGACGTGAAGATGAACTACCTGGCGTCGCCGCCGCTGGTCATCGCCTACGCGCTCGCGGGCACCATGGACTTCGACTTCGAGACCCAGCCGCTCGGCCAGGACACCGACGGCAACGACGTCTTCCTGAAGGACATCTGGCCGTCGGCCCAGGAGATCGACGACACCATCAAGACCGCCATCAGCCAGGACATGTTCCGCAAGTCCTACGCCGACGTCTTCGCGGGCGACGAGCGGTGGCGCGGACTGAGCACGCCGGAGGGCGACACCTTCGCGTGGGACGAGAAGTCCACCTACGTTCGCAAGGCACCGTACTTCGACGGCATGACCCCCGAGCCGGCGCCGGTCGAGGACATCAAGGGCGCCCGCGTCCTGGCGCTGCTGGGCGACTCGGTCACCACCGACCACATCAGCCCGGCCGGACCCATCAAGCCCGGCACCCCCGCCGCGCAGTACCTCGACGCCAACGGTGTGGCCCGCAAGGACTACAACTCGCTGGGCAGCCGTCGCGGCAACCACGAGGTGATGATCCGCGGCACCTTCGCGAACATCCGCCTGCAGAACCAGCTGCTGGACGGCGTCTCGGGCGGTTACACCCGTGACTTCACCCAGGAGGGCGGTCCGCAGTCGTTCATCTACGACGCCTCGGTCAACTACAAGAAGGCCGGCATCCCGCTGGTCGTCCTCGGCGGCAAGGAGTACGGCTCCGGCAGCTCGCGCGACTGGGCGGCGAAGGGCACGGTGCTGCTGGGTGTCAAGGCCGTCATCACCGAGTCGTTCGAGCGCATCCACCGCTCCAACCTCATCGGCATGGGCGTGGTCCCGCTGCAGTTCCCGGAGGGCGAGAGCGCCAAGACGCTGGGACTGGACGGCACCGAGGTCTTCGACATCGAGGGCATCACTGCGCTCAACGAGGGCGTGACCCCGAAGACGCTGAAGGTCACCGCGACCAAGGAGAACGGCGACAAGGTCGTCTTCGACGCCGTGGTGCGCATCGACACGCCCGGTGAGGCCGACTACTACCGCAACGGCGGCATCCTGCAGTACGTCCTGCGGAACATGATCAAGAGCTGATTCATGCCACGGGTCAGCGATGACCGTCTTGCCGCGCGTCGTCGAGAGATCCTCGACGGCGCGCGGCATTGTTTCGCCGAATACGGTTACGACGGAGCGACGGTCAAACGTCTCGAAGAGGCGACCGGCCTCTCCCGCGGTGCGATCTTCCACCACTTCAAGGACAAGGAAGCCCTGTTCTTGGCGCTGGCACGCGAAGACGCGGAGCGGATGGCCGAGGTCGCCTCGCACGAGGGTCTGGTCCAGGTGATGCGCGACATCCTCGCGCGGCCGAAGGACTTCGACTGGCTGAGCACGCGGCTGGAGATCGTGCGGAAGATCCGCACCGATCCCGGCTTCCGTGAGGCCTGGGAGGCGCAGAGCGCCGACCGCGAGGCCGCCACCCTCGCCCGCCTGGAGCGCAAGCGCCGTGCGGGCAGTCTCCGCAAGGACGTCCCCCCGGAGGTGCTCGTCACCTACCTGGACGTCATCCTCGACGGCCTGGTCACACGGTTGGCCTCGGGTCAGTCGACCGACGATCTGCATGCCGTCCTCGACCTCGTCGAGGCCTCGGTCCGCGTACCCGCGGGCGAGTGACCGGCGCAACGGGCCCGGACCTTCGACCGCCGAAGGTCCGGGCCCGTTGCTGTGCGCGGCCGTGGTGCTCATGACGTCCGTGCCCGTCGCGCCGACGGGCGTAATCGGCGGTACTCGGCACCCCCGACGTGTCCCATCTCACGCATGGGCTAGCCTTCTCTCGCACTCTCGAGGAATTCACAAGGAGGGGTCGACCCGACATGGGCCAACACCGAAACGCCGCGCGTCCCGCTTCCGATCCACCGCGGGAGTCCGCCGGGAGCCGCCGGCGACGGCGCCCCGGCACCCGCGCGCGGGTCGGGCTCTCCCTGGTGCTGGCCGCGCTGCTGGCGGGCGGAGTGTACGCGGTCTGGCGGGGCGGGCACGGCGGCTGTTCTCAGGTGCGACCGGTGTCGGTCATCGCCGACCAGGACGTCGCCGACTACGTCACCGCCCTGTCGAAGCAGACCGAGGCGGACAGCTGTTTCGACTTCACCGTGCAGGCCGTGCCGCCGAGCCACACCTCCGAACGCCTCACCGACCGGAACGCACCGCAGATCTGGATCGCTGAGTCGCAGGCGCGCGTCCGGCAGGTGCGCGCCGCACTCGGCCGGACGTGGGCCGACGTCGGACCGTCGCTCGGCGTCTCCCCGGTGGTGGTGGCCGGCCGTGAACTCCCGGCGATGCCCGCGTGGACCGACGTGCTCACCTCGCCCGGACTGCGAGTGGCTCCGCCGGCCCGCAGCGACGTCAGCAACGCCGCGGTGATCGGAGCGCTCTCCGAGGTGTCGTCGGGCTCGCTGACGCACCGGGAGCTGGTGGAGTTCCTGACCAAGCGGGCCCTGATGATGAACGACAACGACGCCTCCCCCGATCTCGCGCAGACCGCCGCCGCTCCCGCGCCGACGGCCACCCTCACCACCGAACGCGCCTACACCGAGTTCAAGCGCGCCCATCCCGCGTCCGATCTCGAGGTGGCCGTGCCGCGGTCCGGCACGGTGGCCCTGGACTATCGGGCCGCCAATGTCGCGCAACCCGACGATCAAGCGCTGGCCGGCGACGCGATCGACGCGCTGGTGGCCACCCTGCAGACCGACAGTGGTCGCCGGATCCGGGAGGAGATGGGCATCCGCTCTCCGGACGGCGAGCCGCCGGCCGACGGAACCGGCGTCCAGGACGTCACCGTGATCAAGCAGCCGGCCAGGGAACTCGTCGACAACATCCTGCGGAAGTGGACCGCACTCACCCAGCCGATCCGGGCGCTCGTGGTGCAGGACGTGTCCGGCTCGATGGCGCTCGACGCCGGAGGCCGTTCGCGCGCGGCCTTCCTCCGGGAGGCCTCGCTGTTCGGACTGGGCCGGTTCCCCAAGAACACCGCGCTGGGCTACTGGGAGTTCAGCATCGACCGCGGCGGCCCCGGCCAGGACTATCGGGAGGTGATGCCGATCGCGCCGATCTCCGAGATCGAGGGAGGCCGTACCAACCGCGACCGCCTCGCCGACTCCATCCGCGACACGCTGGGGCACGTCGGCGGCGGCACCGGTCTCTACGACACCGCGCTCGCGGCGTTCAAGACCGTGTACGACTCATACGACCCCGCGTACTCCAACAGCGTGATCATCATGACCGACGGCCGCAACGAGGATCGCGACAGCATCACGCTGGGGCATCTGGTGTCGGAGCTGAACATCATGAAGAACCCCGCGCGGCGCATCCCGATCATCGCGGTCGGCATCTCGGAGGACGCCGACGCCGGTGCGCTCAAGCAGATCGCCGAGGCCACCGGCGGCAGCTCGTTCATCGCACGCGACCCCAAGGATGTGGGCGCGATCCTGCTGCAGGCGGTCTCCTACCGCGTGGAAGCGGCGTGACGGCAAAGCACTCCTGAGCGAGCGATTACTCGGTACGGTCGTCGGTGAGACGTCCCTCACTTCAGGAGTGCCCGTGTACCCAGGAACCTTCGCCGCGACCACACCGGACAAGCCTGCGCTGATCCGCCCGTCGACGGGTGAGCGCGTCACCTATCGAGAGCTCACGGACAACTCCACCAGAATCGCCAATCACCTGCACGACCTGGGAATCGGTCGGGGCGACACCATAGCGATCGTCTCCGACAACGATCTGCGCGTCTTCGACGTGTACTGGGCCGCGGTCCGCTCCGGCATGTACGTCACCGCCGTGAACCACCACCTCACCCCGGCGGAGGTGAACTACATCCTCGACGACTGCGATGCGCGCGCGGTCTTCGCCTCGGCCGCGGTGGCGGGCGCCGTCTCCGAGGCCCACCGCATCGAGGCCCTGTCCGACGATTCCCGGCGGGTGGCCTGGGGCGGGCCGGTCGACGGTTTCCTCGACTACCCGGAGGTGCTGGCCGCTGCGTCGGACGCCCCGCTGACCGACCAGCCCCGCGGCGCCGACATGCTTTACTCCTCGGGAACCACCGGGCGGCCCAAGGGAATCAAGCCGTCGCTGCCCGGCGTCCAGGTCGACGAGGCCCCCGACCTCATATCGCAGGTGTTCGGCCCGGTGTACGGATTCGGCCCCGACACCGTCTACCTGTCGCCTGCGCCGCTGTACCACGCCGCTCCCCTTCGGTACTGCGCGATGACGAACGCTCTGGGCGGGACGGTGATCGTGATGGACCACTTCGAGCCGGAGACGGCCCTGCGGTACATCGACGAATACTCCGTGACGCACAGTCAGTGGGTGCCCACCATGTTCGTCCGGATGCTGAAGCTGCCGGACGGGGTCCGCGACCGGTACGACGTCTCGAGCATGAAGGTCGCCATTCACGCCGCCGCTCCGTGTCCGGCGGAGGTGAAGCGCAGAATGATCGACTGGTGGGGACCGGTGATCAACGAGTACTACGCGGCCACCGAAGCCGCGGGCGTCACGCTGATCGGATCGGCGGACTCGTCGACCCACCCCGGCTCGGTCGGCAGAGCCGTCCTCGGAGTGGTGCACATCTGTGGTCCCGACGGTGAACCGCTGCCCGCCGGAGAGGTCGGGACCGTCTATTTCGAGCGCGACGAGATGCCCTTCGTCTATCACAACGATCCGTCGAAGACGGCGCAGGCGCAGCACCCGGGGCATGCGAACTGGGCGACCACCGGCGACCTCGGTTACGTGGACGACGAGGGCTTCCTCTACCTCACCGACCGCCAGGCCTTCACGATCATCTCCGGCGGCGTCAACATCTACCCGCAGGAGTCGGAGAACGTCCTCATCAACCACCCGGCGGTATACGACGTCGGCGTGATCGGCCTGCCCGACGACGATCTCGGAGAGCGACCGGTGGGCTTCGTCCAACTGGTCGACGGCGCCGAGGCCTCCGATCGCCTCGCCGCCGAACTCGTCGACTTCGCGAAGGCCGAACTCGCGTCGTTCAAGGTCCCCAAGGAGATCCGCTTCGTGGACGACCTGCCGCGGACCCCGACCGGCAAGCTGGTCAAGGGCGAACTCCGGAAGCGGGTACTGGAGTCATTCAGCTGAACGACTGACGTCTGATCCTCGTTAACGCCGCGTGCGCGGACCCGATCTCACCAGTGTCGGGGCACGCACAGCGGCCGCACAGCAGGTGCGGCCACGCGCACAGCGAGGAGCCCACATGAAGATCCATCGGGCGGCGGCCGCAGTCGCGGTCGCCGCCGCGCTCGCCCTCTCGTCCGGATGCTCGGCGACCTCCGACCGGCAGGCGCCCACATCCGGCAGTGCTCAGGCCAATCTGCCCGCTCCGGTGTCCGCCCGCTCGGACGAACCGTCGTCGCCGATCCGGGTCACCGTCGACGGTGCGACGGTGCCGACCGACGCGGTGGCCACCGACACGGCAGGGGTTCTCCTGCCTCCCCAGGACGTCCACCGCCTCGGCTGGTGGGTCGACTCGTCGCTGCCCGGGTCCGGCTCCGGGACCGTGGTGATGACCGGGCACGTCGACGACGTGAAGCAGGGAAAGGGCTTCGCCGCACGGTTCTCCGGCCTCAAAACCGGTGACGCCGTCGACGTCACCACCGCGGACGGACACCGGCACGTCTACCACGTCACCCGGTCGGTGCTCGCCGACAAGGAGTCCACCGGCCGCGACGGACTGCCGGTGGACGAACTCAATCGACGGACCGGCCCGGAGACTCTCGCACTCATCACCTGCGGCGGCCCGTTCATCGGCCCGCCCCTCGGTTACCGCGACAACGTCGTCGTCTTCGCCGCACCCGCGTGACGCGGACCGCTACCGACCATTCACACACTCGTCAGGAGACCACCATGAAGATCAACCGCCGCGGAGTACCCGCGATCCTCGCCGCCGCCGTGATGTGCGCGGCTCTCACCCCGGCCGCCGCCTGGGCGGACGTTCCCGCCACGGAGTCCGCGCCCACCACGGCGCAGACCACTGCCGAGACGGCCGCTCCGACCGAGGTGACGTCGAGCCCCACGGAGACCGCGACCCCCACCGGCAGCCCGACCGAGAGTACGACGCCGCCCTCGTCCGACACCGGGACGCCGCCCAGTGAGACGAGCACCGCGCCCCCGACCACCCGGCCCGAGAAGAAGACCGGGGTGCTGGTGGTCTGGGCCGACGACGTGCAGGCCGGACTGATGGTCCCGGGCGCCGTCATCCGGTTCGACGCCCCGCCGCACCATCCCGGCACCGTCACCACACCCGCGCAGGTGACTCTGTCCGAGGGCTACTACCGGTTCACCGTCGTGGCGCCACCGGCCGGCTACCATCTGCTCGAGCCCGCCGACGACTTCGACGGCGTGATCGTCGCCGGTCGCAATCTGGAGCGCCGGATCCGCGTCGCCAAGGACCAGCAGGAACCGACCAACGGTGTCCTCGGGGTCACCAAGCGCGACCGCGTCACCGGGGAACCGTTGCAGGGAGCGAAGTTCCGGGTCGTCACGTGCAGCGGTAACTATGTCGCGGCACTCACCTCCGGCGATCAGGGAACAGCGTTCCGCGGTCTGGATCCCGGCTGCTACGACCTCCTCGAGGACGCGGCCCCCGCGGGATACCAGCTCGACCTGACACCGCACCGGGTGTGGATCAAGAAGGGCGAGGAGACCGACCTCACCGTGTACGACATCCCCGTCGACTATGTGGCACCGCGGAACCCCGCCGACCGGGTGCCCCTGCGGTCGGTCCCCTCGGGCCGCATCGACTGAACCCGGCGCACCGGGGGCGCGTCCGCTCAGGCGAGCTCGATGAGCTCCTGGTATTCGTCGGACCAGTGGTCCTCGGTGCCGTCGGGCAGGAGGATCACCCGCTGAGGCTCCAGAGCCTCCGCGGCACCGGGGTCGTGTGTCACCAGAACCACGGCCCCGGTGTAACTGCGCAGTGCCTCCAGCACCTGCTCTCGGGAGACCGGATCGAGGTTGTTCGTCGGCTCGTCGAGCAGCAGGACGTTGGCGGCCGAGGACACCAGCCCGGCGAGCGCCAGACGGGTCTTCTCACCGCCCGAGAGCGTCCCGGCCGGCTGGTCCAGCTGCGGACCGGTGAACATGAACGCTCCGAGCAGCCCCCGCAGATCCTGTTCACCGGCGTCGGGCGCCGCGTGCCGGATGTTCTCCCAGACCGTCGCGTCGTCGTCGAGGGTGTCGTGCTCCTGTGCGAAGTACCCGATCTTGAGGCCGCGACCCGGCTCCAGTTCACCGAGGTCGGGTTTCTCCACACCGGCGAGCAACTTGAGCAGCGTGGTCTTGCCCGCGCCGTTGAGGCCGAGGATCACCACCCGGCTCCCCTTGTCGATCGCGAGGTCGACGCCGGTGAAGATCTCCAGCGAGCCGTACACCTTGGTCAGATTCGACGCCATCAGCGGCGTCTTGCCGCACGCCGCCGGCTCCGGGAACCGGATGTGCGCGGTCTTGTCGGCCACCCGCACCTCGTCGAGCTCGTCCATCATGCGCTCGGCACGTTTGAGCATCTGCTGCGCCGCGGTGGCCTTGGTCGCCTTCGCCCCCAGCTTGGCCGCCTGCACGCGCAGCGCCCCGGCCTTCTTCTCGGCGTTGGCCCGCTCGCGCTTGCGGCGCTGCTCGTCGGTCGCGCGGGCGTCCAGGTACCGCTTCCAGCCCATGTTGTAGACGTCGGCCTCACCGCGGACCGCATCGAGGAACCACACACGGTTCACCACGTCGGCCAGCAGGTCGACGTCGTGGCTGATGACGACGAGGCCGCCCTCGTGGTTCTGCAGGAACGTCCGCAGCCAGGCGATCGAGTCGGCGTCGAGGTGGTTGGTCGGCTCGTCGAGGAGCAGCGTGGTATCCGACTTGCCCGAGCCGTCCGACGCCGCGAACAGGATGCGCGCCAACTCGATCCGGCGACGCTGACCGCCGGAGAGGGTACGCAGCGGTTGCCCGAGCACACGGTCGGGCAGACCGAGGCTGTTGCAGATGCGGGCGGCGTCGCTTTCGGCCTCGTAACCGCCGAGCGCCGAGAACCTCTCCTCGAGACGGGCGTACTTGGCGATCGCACGGTCGCGGACCCTGTCGTCCGCGGCCTCCTCCATCAGCGCCTGCTGCTTGCCCATCGAGGCGAGGATCTCGTCCAGTCCGCGCGCGGACAGCACGCGGTCCTTCGCGAGGACGTCGAGGTCGCCCTCCTTGGGATCCTGCGGCAGGTAACCGACCGGGCCGGAGGTGCGGACGGTTCCGGCGTACGGCTGCGTCTCGCCGGCGAGGATGCGCAGCGAGGTGGTCTTGCCCGCGCCGTTCCGGCCGACCAGCCCGATGCGGTCGCCCGGCTGAATGCGCAGGTGGTCTCCGGGCGCCGAAAGAAGAGTCCTCGCGCCCGCTCGTACTTCCAGGTCGGTCGCGGTGATCACGTCGATCCAGTCTACCGATGACGGGCCCGGTCCCCGAATCGGTTCTCGGCGCATGGACGGCCGCGGACTCGGACCCGCGCCCGGACTACCGTTGAGCCATGACTGATACAGCCTCCACCGATCTCACCGGCCGTTCCGCGCTCGTCACCGGCGGCAGCCGAGGCATCGGGTACGCCATCGCCCTCGAACTCGCGCGCCGAGGTGCCGCGGTGGTCGTCACCGGCCGCAAACCCGAGCCCCTCGACGAGGCTGCGGCAGCGCTGCGCGACGCGGTCCCCGGTTCGGTGGTCACCGCGGTCGCGGGCAACACCGGCGATCCCGAGCACCGCGCGGACGCGGTCGCGGCGGCCGTGGCGAACGGCGGTATCGACATCCTCGTCAACAACACGGGGATCAATCCGACCGCGGGTCCGCTCATGGACGCCGATCTCGGGGCGGTGCGCAAGACCTTCGACACCAACGTCGTCGCGGCTCTCGGCTATGTCCAGGAGGCGTACCGAGCGGGAATGAAGGACTCGGGCGGTGCCGTCGTCAACATCGCGTCGATCGCGGGCCTGCGGCCGACCGGGTTGATCGCGGCCTACGGCGCGTCCAAGGCCGCGCTGATCCACCTCACCGAGGAGCTCGCGTGGCAGCTCGGTCCGTCGATCCGGGTGAACGCCGTCGCCCCCGGCGTGGTGAAGACCAAGTTCGCCGACGTCCTTCTCGCGGCCGGTGAGGACGTCGTGGGGCAGACCTACCCGATGAACCGGGTGGGCACTCCCGAGGACATCGCGGCCACGGTGGCCTTCCTGGTGAGCGACGCGGCGTCGTGGATCACCGGTGAGACGATCCGCGTCGACGGCGGCAAGCTGGCCACCGGCGGGATGTGACCGCGCCCGTCGAGGGGCCCAGCGCCGACGTCATCGTCGTGGGCGCCGGGCCCGCGGGGCGCTCGCTCGCGTACCGCGCCGCCGCGGCGGGGCTGCGCGCGACGCTCGTCGACCCGGCGCCGCACCGGGTGTGGCGGCAGACCTTCGGCATGTACGCCGACGACGCACCGGCCTGGCTCGACCCCGGGACGGTGGCCGCCCGCAGCGCCGAGTTCTGCGTCTTCACCCCGCAGCGGCGGGTGGTGGACCGCGGGTACCTGGTGCTCCACTCGGAGCGGTTCCAGCAGTCCCTGTCGCTGTCGGAGGTGACGGTCGTGGCCTCGTCGGCGACCGCTCTCACCGCGACGTCGGTCACGCTCGCCGACGGCTCCGTACTCGCCGGCCGACATGTGGTCGACGCCCGCGGCACCGCCGGGCACCGCCGAGCCGACACGCCGCGCCAGACCGCCGTCGGAATCCTCGCGGGCCGGGTCGGGGCGACGGACGGCGGCGACGACCCCGACACCACCGTGCTGATGGACTGGCGGCCCGCCGATACCGGGCCGAACGCCGTCTCATCGAACCTCACCTCATCGGGCCCGGCCTCGTTCAGCTACCGGATCGACACCGCTCGCGGACGCCTCGTCGAGGAGACCTGCCTGGCCGCCCGCCCGCCCCTGGGCATCGCCGAACTGGCCCGTCGAGCGCGCCTGCGCCTGCGTCTGTCCGCGCCGACCGGCGACGAGGAGGTTCAGCACGGCGGGATGGACGAGATCGTCGATTTTCCGATGTACCCGAACGCACGACCGTGGCGTGGCGACGGCGCCCTGGCGATCGGCGCGGTCGGCGGTCTGATGAATCCGGCGACCGGATACAGCGTCGCGCAGTCTCTGCGCGCCGCTGATCTGGTCGTCGAGGCTGTCGCCGGCCGTCGGGATCCACGCGCCGCGTTGTGGCCTCGCGCCGCTCGTATCGCGTTCACGCTCCGACTGCTGGGACTGCTGGTCCTCATCCGGCTCAGACCGGCCGAACTCGTCGGCTTCTTCGACGCCTTCTTCGGCGTCCCGGTTCCGCTGCAGCGCGCCTATGTGTCGTCGCACGCCGACGCCCCCGGCGTGCTGCGCGCGATGGCGGCGGTGTTCCGGCGGTCCCCGCCGCGGCTGAAGGCCCGCGTCGCCGTCGCCTCGGCCCGCGCCGCCGTCGAAGTGGTCCGCCTCATGGTCGTCTGAGCGTCGGGGTCGGCTGAGGAGGGCTAGAGCTGTTTCAGCAGCAGGTACTGCGCCGAGATCTTCTGCTGCGCCTCATGCAGATCGGAGCCGTCCGCCTGGGCCGCGTAGCTGCCGTAGGCGACGAAGCAGGTCGCTTGATCGTCGCCGAACGAGGACTTGCTGGTCTGACACACCGCCGACGGCAGATCCTGCGGGCTGTCGGCCTTCTTGGCGGTCGGATCGTCGGAGTCGTCGGAGAGGGTTTTGAGCAGTTCTGCGGCCTGGTCGTCGCCGCCGGCGCGGAAGACCAGGGAGCCCCCGACCGCGGCCTCGGTGACGCCGGTCTTCTGCAAGTCGGCGAAGGTGGCGGTCGACTTGCTCGCCAGCTGCGAGATGGCCCGCGGTCCGGCGACCGAGCCGGAGAAGGCGGAACCGCCGTTCGACTCCGTCGGCAGCACGGCGCGCAACAGGCCGTTCGGGTCGATCCGCTTGTCGTCGCTGATCGGTTTCATCGCATCGAGCAGGGCTTTCTGCTTCGTGAAGGCAGACCGCACCGCGGCGAGAGTCCATCCGCCGTCGTCGGCGTCGGCCCAGGTGTAGACCACCTTCTCTGCCACCGGGGTGAACGCCACGGTGATCTGACCGCCGCCGCTCGACTTCCCCGTGAGCGCCACCGTCTCGGCGGGCATCCCCGGGACGTCGGTGCGCCGCATCGGTGAACCGTAGGTCTTCTTGAGCATCTGGCCGGACATCGCCGACACGGCCTCGCCGGCCGTCTCCGCATCGGGATACACCAGCACGGCATGATTGAGCCCCTGATGCAGGTTCTTACCGTCGCTGTCGTCCGGCGCCCCGCCGGCCATGGTGAAGCCGTAACGCAGCTTCTGCGAGACCGGCAGGTCGGCCGCATCGGAGAAGACGCCCCGCAGTCCGCTCGCGCCGGAGATCGGGTAGGTCGGCATGCTGAACTTGGTCAGCACCGGATCGACCTCGTCACGGAACGCGATGTCTTCGCCCAGCCGCATGGCCCGCAGCCGGTTCATCTCCGACTCCGTATCAGCGGTCCCCGCAGCAGGCTGCAGACTGGTCGCGTACTTCCCCGTATCGAGCTGGATCGGTCCGCGCGTCGCGGTGCCGTCCACGGTGCACGCGGTGACCGCCGAGAGGCTGACGACTGCTCCGGCGGCCGCGGCCGCTCGTTTCCACTGCATAGGCAGATCCTAAAGGGCCCGGCCCGGACCCACGAACAGCACTACGCCCGGCGAATGACACCGTCACTCGCCGGGCGTGGCACCCGTGTCAGTCCCGACCGGTCACTCCTGGCCGCTCTCCTTGAGGGCCTGCTCGACGTCGAGTGCCTTCACCTGGTCGATCAGGCTGTCGAGCGCCTGGGGAGGCAGCGCACCGGCCTCGTTGAAGACCAACCGACCCTGCTTGAACGCCATGATGGTCGGGATGGAGCGGATGCTCGCGGCCGCCGCCAACTGCTGCTCGGCCTCGGTGTCGACCTTGCCGAAGACGATGTCGTCGTGCTTTTCGGAGGCCGCTTTGTACGTGGGTGCGAACTGCCGGCACGGGCCGCACCAGCTCGCCCAGAAGTCCACGAGGACGATGTCGTTGTCGACGATCGTCTGCTCGAAGTCGTCACCGGTCAGATCAATTGTTGCCATGTCTGTATCTAACCGGATCCGCCGCCGTGCTATTCCTGCACGCGGCACTTCTCCACGCGGGGTTCCGCGCCGACGGCCCGCCGGACCGCCTCGTCCACGAGGTCGGCGTTGATCGCCGCACCCGCCGCCACCCCGGACGCGGCGGCCGCGCCCACCATCGCCATCGGGTCGCGCGCGTTGCCCGCCGCCCACACTCCGTCGACTGCCGTCCGGCCCGTCGCATCGGTCTCGATGTACGTTCCGAACGGGTGGTCCGACACGCGGCCGCCCAGGGTCTGGAACAGCTCTCCCCGCGCGTGTACGCGGGTCGCCACCGCGACGGCGTCCACCTCGTACGCCGCACCCGCGACACGGACGGACCGGACTCGGTCGCCGTCGGTCAGCACCCGGTCGACGCGGCCGTCGACGACCGGGACGTCCATCGCCGTCAAGCGTTCACGCGCTTGCGCACCGAGGACGGACTCGTGATCGAAGACCGTCACATGCTCGCTGAGTTGCCGGAACAGCAGCGCCTGGTGTTCAGCCATCGGGCTCGTCGCGACCACGCCGATACGCCGTCCGCGAACCTCCCAACCGTGGCAGTACGGACAGTGCAGCACTGTCCGCCCCCAACCAGCGGCCAGTCCCTCGATCGCGGGCAGTTCGTCCACCGCTCCGGTCGCCAGGAGCACCCGGCACGCACCGACCGTCTCCCCGGACGAGAGGCTCAGCGTGAACCCGCCGGAGATGCGCTCGGCACTGAGCACGGTTCCCTCGAATATCTCGGCGCCGTACCCGGCCGCCTCGGCTCGACCGGCCGCCAGCAGATCGGTGGGTGCCGTACCCTCGCGGCCCAGCACGTTGTGCGCAGCCTCGGCGGGCCGATTGCGCTGTTCACCCGCGTCCACCACGAGGACGGTCCGCAGTGAGCGGCCCAGGGTCACCGCGGCGCCGAGTCCCGCCGGTCCCCCGCCCGCGATGAGCACGTCGTACTGCCGGTTCGGGCCGGCCTCCCGTGAATTCGTCATGGATCGACCGTATGCGCGGTATTGCAGATAACGCATACACTCTTGCGCATGACGCAAGAACTCGATCGCCGTTCCGATCCCGACCTGGACGCCCTGGTGCGGAGCCGGATTCGGAGTCTTCGGCTCGCCCGCGGATGGACCCTCGACTCACTCGCCCGCCGATGCGACATGAGCGCGTCGACGCTCTCCCGGATCGAGACCGGCGGGCGCCGCGTAGCCCTCGACCAACTGGTGCCGATCGCCCGTGCGCTCGGGGTGTCTCTCGACCAGCTCGTCGAACCCGTCTCCGATGAAGACGTGGTCATCCGGCCGGAAGCCCACTCCGCCGGAGACGCGATCACGTGGCTCCTCTCGCGCGATCGCGCCGATGCCGGCGTCGTCGTCGCCAAGATGCGGCTCCAACCGCCGGCGGAGTGGCCCACACCTCGCGTGCATCCCGGTCATGAGTGGTTCACCGTGCTCTCCGGCAGCGTGCGGCTGGCTCTCGGTGAGCGGATCATCTACGTCCAGGCCGGCGAGGCGGCCGAGTTCTCGACGATGACGCCGCATGCCTTCGTCGCCCACGGGACCACCGCCGAGATTCTGACGATCTTCGACCGGGACGGCGAACGCGCTCACCTTCCCGAGTGACCGTCTCCTTCCGGCCGATCGAGCCCGACGGGATCGAGGGGGACGTCGAAGGCGGGCAGTCTGCTTCGTCGATCGGGCAGGCGGATCACCAGGGCGACGAGAACGCCGACGGCCACGCCGATCAACGTGTCCACGGCGCGGAAGGTGAGCATCCGCAGCGGCGGCGACGGAGCGGTGAGCTCGGTCATCAGCATGATGAGCGGCGTGAAGAACCCGATGGCGACCGCATAGTGGCGCGTCATGAACAACTCTGTCGGCCAGAGCAGAAGGACCGCGATCACCGCCACCGCACCGGCACCCAGATCCAGTGCCAGGAGCGCCGCCGCCAGCAGGAGTCCGGCCATCGTGCCGACTGTCCGATGCGCGGCGCGGGTGAGGACTCGGCGTACCTCCGCATCGCCCGGGCGGCCGGTGTCGATCACAGCGAGCGGAACGGCCGCGGCGGCCATCGCCCAATTCGCGTGCTCGAAGCCCATCGCCAATCCGATGGACCCGGCCGTCCCCACGGCCACGCCGTACCGGACCGCGTGCAGGCGCACCCCGGCAGGCGGACTGCGCACCACCGAGCGGACTCAAGCGAACCACCCGTGCCTGCCCCGCAACGGCGCCGGGGTACCGACCGCTCCGATCGCCACGGCGAGCAGTGCCGTGCCTGCGCAGATCGCCACGGCCGCCCCGGGAGCCACCAGCCCCGCCGGGACAGTCGCGGTGGCGCCCAGCGCGAAGATGAAGAAGAACGGGCCCGCCGGACGCAGCCGCACCGCGTCGGCGAGCAGCGAGCCCACGACCGCGAACGCCGTCTCGGCCACCACGAGTGCCCAGACGGGCGCGGAGACTGCGGAGAGACCGACGCCGATCGCGCTGCCCGCCGTCAGGAGACCGGCCGCCTGCAGCTGATGCGTGATCCGGCGCCGACCGCCCTCTCCCCGGCCGTACATGCCTGCGAAGGCACCGAAGACGGCGTAGACCAACAGCTCCGGACGCCCGGCGACGAGAAGTGCGACAGTGGGAACGACCAGACCCACCAGCACGCGGAGCGCGTGCCGGTGATCGTCGCCGTTCGGGAGCGCCGCGGTCACGGCGCTCGAGCGGCCTCCGGTCAGACCGTGAAGCCGAGGGCGCGCAGCTGCTCGCGTCCGTCGTCGGTGATCTTGTCGGGCCCCCACGCCGGGATCCACACCCAGTTGATGTCGACCTCGGTGCACAGACCGGAGGTCACCAGCACATTGCGCGTCTGGTCCTCGATGACGTCGGTGAGCGGGCACGCCGGCGAGGTGAGGGTCATATCGAGCTTCACCGCCGCGTCCTGGTCGATCGCGACGTCGTACACGAGCCCGAGGTCGACGACGTTGATGCCCAGCTCCGGGTCGACGACGTCGCGCATCGCCTCCTCGACGTCGTCGATCGACGGGAGCGAGGTGGCGACCGGCTCGGCCGGCGCAGTGGTTTCGGTGTTGGTCTCGGTCATTGGTCGCTCCTAGGCGGGATCGGGGACTTCAGTGGCGAGGCTCTGCGAGAGCGCGTCCTTGAACGCCATCCACCCGAGCAGAGCACACTTGACGCGCGCCGGATACTTGCTGACACCGGCGAGCGCGATGCCGTCGCCGATGACCTCCTCATCGCCGGGATCGGTCCCGCGCGAGGTCATCATGGCGTTGAACGAATCGACGGTGGCGAGCGCCTCGTCGACGGGCAGCCCGACCACCTGGTCGTAGAGCACCGAGGTCGAGGCCTGGGAGATCGAGCAGCCCTGGCCGTCGTATGAGATGTCGGCGACCGCGTCGTCGACCACCGACACCCGCAGCGTCACCTCGTCACCGCACGTCGGGTTCACGTGGTGCACCTCGGCGCCGTACGGATCCCGCAGACCACGGCCGTGCGGATGCTTGTAGTGGTCCAGGATCACCTCCTGGTACATCTGCTCCATCCGCATCAGCGACCCCCGAAGAACCGCTGGGCGACGCCGATCGCGTCGGCGAGCGCGTCCACCTCGTCGAGCGTGTTGTACACGGCGAACGATGCGCGCGCACTGGCCTGAACGCCGAAGGCCCGGTGCAGAGGCCAGGCGCAGTGGTGTCCGACGCGGATCGCGACCCCCTCGTCGTCGAGGATCTGGCCGAGGTCGTGGGCGTGGATGCCCTCGACGTCGAACGAGACCGCGCCGCCTCGCCGCTCGGCGGTGGTGGGACCGACGATGCGCAGACCGTCGATCGCCGTCAGCCGCTCCAGCGCGTGCGCGGTGAGCTCGTGCTCGTGCGCGGCGACGTTGTCCATACCGATCTTCTCGAGGTATTCCACGGCCGCGCCCAGACCGACGACCTGAGAGGTCATCGGGACGCCCGCCTCGAAACGCTGCGGCGGCGCGGCATACGTGGACACCTCCATGGTGACCGTCTCGATCATCGAACCGCCGGTGAGGAAGGGCGGCAGCTGAGCCAGCAGCGAAGCGCGGCCGTACAGCACGCCGACACCCGACGGACCCAGCATCTTGTGCCCGGAGAAGGCCGCGAAGTCGACCCCGAGAGCCGCGAAGTCGACGGGCATGTGAGGCACCGACTGGCAGGCGTCGAGCACCGCCAGCGCATCCACCTCGTGAGCGCGGCGCACCAGTTCGGCGACGTCGGCGACGGCGCCGGTGACATTCGACTGATGAGTGAACGCGACCACCTTCACCGACTCGTCGAGTACCAGCGAGTCCATGTCGATGCGGCCCTCGGCCGTCACTCCGTACCAGCGCAGGGTCGCTCCGGTGCGGCGGCACAGCTCCTGCCACGGCACCAGATTCGCGTGATGCTCCAGTTCGGTCACCACGATCGTGTCACCGGGGCCGAGGGCCCTGCCGCCGAAGACCGGCGCCGAACGGTCATCGCCGAGGGTGTACGCCACCAGGTTGAGCGCCTCGGTGGCGTTCTTGGTGAAGACCACCTCGTCGACGGCGACGCCGACGAAGCCGGCGATCGCCGCGCGCGCGTGCTCGTACGCGTCGGTCGCCTCTTCGGCCAGCTGGTGCGCACCGCGATGAACCGCGGCGTTGTGGTTCAGCAGGAAGTCTCGCTCGGCGTCGAGCACCTGCAGCGGCCGCTGCGACGTGGCCCCGGAGTCGAGGTACACGAGCGGCCTGTCGTCGCGGACGGTGCGGGACAGGATCGGGAAGTCCGCCCGCAGTGCCGTGACGTCGAGTGCGGCTGCGGTGGTCATGTCACTCCCCCTTCGTCGCGTTGATCGAGATGGCGGCCGTCACTTCGCGGCGGCCGCGGTGAACCGCACGTAGCCGTTCTCTTCGAGCTCGTCGGCCAACTCGGGTCCGGCGGACTCCACCACGCGGCCGTCGACGAAGACGTGGACGTAATCGGGCTTGATGTACCGCAGAATCCGCGTGTAGTGCGTGATGAGCAGGATCCCGCCGTTCTCGCGTTCCTTGTAGGCGTTCACGCCCTCGGAGACGATGCGCAGCGCGTCCACGTCCAGACCCGAGTCGGTCTCGTCGAGAATCGCGATCTTCGGCTTGAGCAGCCCGAGCTGCAGGATCTCGTGACGCTTCTTCTCACCGCCGGAGAAGCCCTCGTTGACGCTGCGCTCGCCGAACGCGGGGTCGATCTCGAGTTCGGCCATCGCCTGCTTGGTCTCCTTGACCCAGTGCCGCAGCTTCGGGGCCTCGCCGCGCACGGCGGTTGCCGCGCTGCGCAGGAAGTTCGACATCGAGACGCCGGGCACCTCCACCGGATACTGCATCGCCAGGAACAGTCCGGCGCGGGCACGCTCGTCGACGCTCATCTCCAGGACGTTCTCCCCGTCCAGGGTGATCGATCCCGAGGTGACCTCGTACTTGGGGTGACCGGCGATGGCGTACGAGAGGGTCGACTTGCCGGACCCGTTGGGGCCCATGATCGCGTGGGTCTCGCCCGAGCGCACCGTGAGGTTCACACCCTTGAGGATGTGGATCGGCTCGGCGTCGGCGTCGGACTGCGCGACGTCGACGTGCAGGTCGCGGATTTCCAGGGTCGTCATCTGTGGTGATTCCTTGTCGAAGTATGTGTGGATGGTCAGGCGCCGGCCGACTCGAGTTCGGCCTCGATCGCGGATTCGAGCCGCTCGCGCAGTTCCGGGACGGCGATCTTGGCGAGGACCTCGCCGAAGAAGCCCCGGACCACGAGGCGCCGCGCCTGATCTTCGGGGATGCCGCGCGCCTGGAGGTAGAACAACTGCTCGTCGTCGAACCGGCCGGTGGCGCTGGCGTGACCGGCGCCGACGATCTCACCGGTCTCGATCTCCAGGTTGGGGACCGAGTCGGCACGGGCGTTGTCGGTGAGCACCAGGTTCCGGTTGAGTTCGTAGGTGTCGGTGCCCTCGGCGGCCGGCCGGATCAGCACGTCGCCGATCCAGACGGTGTGGGCCTCCTTGCGCTTGTCGCCCGACGGGTCGCCCTGGAGAGCGCCCTTGTAGGTGACGTGCGAGCGGCAGTTGGGCTGCGAGTGGTCCACCAGGAGACGCTGCTCCAGGTGCTGCCCGCCGTCGGCGAAGTACAGTCCCCACAGCTCGACGTCGCCGCCGGGCGCGGTGTACTGCACGTGCGGCGAGAGCCGCACGGTGTGTCCGCCGAGGCTGACCGCGAAGTGCTTGACGACCGCGTCACGTCCCAGCGACAGGTGGTGGGTGGCGACGTGGGTCGCGTCGTCCTCCCACTCGTGGACGTTCACGACGGTCAGATGCGCGCTGTCGGCGGCGAGGATCTCGACGTTCTCGCCGATCACGCCGCTGCCGCGCTGATCGAGAACCACGACCGCCTTCGAGAAGGCCTCGGCGCGGATCTGGATGTGCGAGTAGGCGACCTCGTCGGCTCCCGGACCGTCGACGGTGACGAACACCGGATCGGCGATCTGCGCCTCGCGGCCGATCGTGAGCACGGTGGCCTTCTCGAAGGACGAGTAAGCCTGGGCGGAGACCCTGTCGAAGGGCACCCCGGCCTCACCGAGACGGGGATCCTCGCGGCCGACGGTCTCGACGGTGACGCCCTCGGCGTCGCCGCTGACCTGCACCGAGGTGGTGCCGGTGGCGAGCGCCGTGCCGTCGTGCAGACCGTGCAGCCGGCGGAACGGCGTGAAGCGCCACGCCTCTTCGCGCTGCGACGGCACCTCGAAGGCGTCGACGTCGTAGGAGGTGAAGAGTTCACCCTTGTTGACCACCACGGGCGAGGCGGCGGTCTGGGAAGCGTCCGCCATCAGCCGACCGATCCTTCCATCTGCAGTTCAATGAGCCGGTTGAGCTCGAGTGCGTATTCCATCGGGAGTTCCTTGGCGATCGGCTCCACGAATCCGCGGACCACCATCGCCATGGCCTCCTGCTCGGTCAGTCCGCGGCTCATCAGGTAGAAGAGCTGATCGTCGCTGACCTTCGAGACGGTGGCCTCGTGTCCCATCGTCACGTCGTCCTCGCGGATGTCGACGTACGGGTAGGTGTCGCTGCGGCTGATCTGATCGACGAGCAGGGCGTCGCACTGCACGGTGGACCGGCTGCCGTGGGCGCCGGGGTTGATCTTGATCAGGCCGCGGTACGACGACCGTCCGCCGCCGCGAGCGACGGACTTGCTGACGATGTTGCTCGACGTGTTGGGCGCCAGGTGGACCATCTTGGATCCGGTGTCCTGGTGCTGGCCCTCGCCGGCGAACGCCACCGACAGGACCTCGCCCTTGGCGTGCTCACCGGTCAGCCACACGGCCGGGTACTTCATGGTGACCTTGGAACCGATGTTGCCGTCGATCCACTCCATGGTCGCGCCCTCTTCGGCCTTCGCACGCTTGGTGACCAGGTTGTAGACGTTGTTCGACCAGTTCTGGATGGTCGTGTAGCGGCAGCGGCCGCCCTTCTTCACGACGATCTCGACCACGGCCGAATGAAGCGAGTCGGACTTGTAGATCGGGGCCGTGCAGCCCTCGACGTAATGGACGTAGGCGTCCTCGTCGACGATGATCAACGTCCGCTCGAACTGCCCCATGTTCTCGGTATTGATGCGGAAGTAGGCCTGCAGCGGGATGTCCACGTGGACACCCGGCGGAACGTAGATGAACGAGCCGCCCGACCACACCGCGGTGTTCAGCGCGGAGAACTTGTTGTCGCCTGCGGGGATGACGCTGCCGAAGTACTCCTGGAAGATCTCGGGGTGCTCACGCAGGCCGGTGTCCGTGTCGAGGAAGATCACGCCTTTCTCCTCCAGATCCTCGCGGATCTGGTGGTACACGACCTCCGACTCGTACTGCGCGGCGACGCCGGCGACCAGACGCTGCTTCTCGGCCTCCGGGATGCCGAGGCGGTCGTAAGTGTTCTTGATGTCCTCGGGCAGGTCCTCCCACGACTCGGCCTGCTTCTCGGTCGAGCGCACGAAGTACTTGATGTTGTCGAAGTCGATGCCGTCGAGGTCGCCGCCCCAGCTGGGCATCGGCTTGCGGTCGAAGATGCGGAGCGCCTTGAGCCGTTGGTCGAGCATCCACTCGGGCTCGTTCTTCTTGTCCGAGATGTCGCGGACGACGGCCTCGGACAGACCGCGCTTGGCGGACGCACCTGCCTCATCGCTGTCGGACCAGCCGTAACCGTAGCGATCGAAGGAAGCAATGGTCTCTTCCTGCGTCAACTGGGTGGCGGCGGGATCGGTGACCGTCATCGGAGAACCTTTCCATCGGGGGTGTCGGAGGCTGCGGGCTGAGCGGCCTCCGGAGTCGTGAGATGCACGGGAACGTGCGTGGTGCACACGCAGTCGCCGTTGGCGATGGTCGCCAACCGCTGCACGTGCGTACCGAGGAGCTCGGTGAACATGGCCGTCTCGGCCTCACACAGCTCCGGGAACTCGGACGCCACATGGGCGACCGGGCAGTGGTGCTGGCAGATCTGGACGCCCGCGCCGACTTCGCGCGTGTCGGCCGAGTAGCCGCCCGCGGTGAGAGCGTCGGCGATCTGCTGAACCGTCGCGATCACCGAACCGGACTCGCGCGCCGGCTCGACGCCGGAGACGAGATCCGAGATCCGCTCATGAGCGAACTCGTCGACCGCCTGCTGACCGGCGACGTCGCGCAGCTTCCGCAGCACGGCACCGGCCAGATCGTCGTAGGCGTGGCGGAGCTTGCCCCGGCCGGCCGGCGTGAGCTGGAACCACTTGGCCGGGCGGCCCCGCGTACCCTTGCCGGGACCGGCCCTGGAGAAGCCGGACGGCGCCACCTCGATGTCCCCGTCGGCCGACAGGATCTCGAGATGACGGCGGACGCCCGCGGGCGAGATCCCCAACCGCTCGGCGATGTCGCCGGCGGTCATCGGCCCCTCGTCCACCAGCAGCGACACGACGGCGGCGCGGGTCTGGCCGTCGTGGCCGCCCGCCTCCGCATGCTGCTCGCGCAGCTGCCGCTCGTCACCGCTCATGCTTTTCACAACAATATTGTTACCTAAATACTTCCACCGGGCTAGCAAGGGTCGCCTAAATCTCCGGCCCGACGGGGCGGCGGACACCACCGGTTAGAGTCTTCGATGTGCCAGAACTCCCCCTCATGCGCCGGACGCTCGATTACGTGGGCCTCGGCAAGCCGGCGGTCGAGCACGACGCCGACCGCATCGGCGACTTCGGCACCACCGTCGCGCGGATGCACGACGACGAACGCGAGGTGGGCCCGCTCAACCGCCTGGAGACGCTGCGGATGCGTCGGATCAGGCTGTTCGGCACCACCGGATCGATTCTGATCCTGATCGGTTCGCTCGGCACCGGCATGCTTCCGGTGCTGCAGAATCCGATCGTCGGCACCCGAGTCCTGTCGCTGCCCTCCCGGATGTACTCCACCGCTCTGACCATCTCCATCGGCGGCGCGATCATGCTGGTCGTCGCGTGGGTGATGCTCGGCAGATACGCCGTCGGGCGCTACCGGGCGGAGGTCGCCGAGGGCCGCAGCCCGGCACGCCGCATGACGCGCGGCCAGACCGACCGCACCCTGCTCATGTGGGTGGCGCCGCTGATCATCGCGCCGCCGCTGCTCAGCAAGGACGTCTACTCCTATCTGGCACAGAGCGCGATCGCGTACAAGGGCATGGACCCGTACACCTACAGTCCGATGCGCGGTCTGGGCGTCGACCACGCGCTCACCCTGTCGGTGCCGAACCTGTGGAAGGACACGCCGGCACCGTACGGGCCGCTGTTCCTGTGGATCGGCGAGCAGATCACCGCCATCACCGGCGAGAACATCACCGTCGCCGTGCTGCTGCACCGGCTGGTGGCGATCGCGGGTGTCCTGATGATCGTCTGGGCGCTGCCCCGGCTGGCACGGCGGTGCGGCGTCTCGGCCGTGGCAGCGCTGTGGCTCGGCGCGCTCAACCCGCTGCTCATCCTCCACCTCGTCGGCGGCATCCACAACGAGTCCCTGATGATCGGCATGATGCTCGTCGGCCTCGAATGGTCGTTCCGCGCCGTCTACGGCACGCAGCGTCTCCGCAGACCCGACCGTCCGCTGCCGTCACGGGCGGGATGGATCCTGCTCGCCGGTGTCGCCGTCATCGCGGCGTCGGCGATGATCAAGGTGACGTCGATGCTCGCCCTCGGCTTCGTCGGCGTGGCGCTGGCCCGGCGCTGGGGTGCCACGCTTCCGGCTCTGCGCCACGCGCCGGTGAGTCAATGGTGGCGACGGTCGCGGCGTTCGCTCGCCGCCCTGGCGGCGAGCGCGGGAGTGATGGGCGTGGTCGCCGGCGCGGTGGTCGTGGTGACCTGCCTTGGAACCGGCCTGGGCTTCGGATGGACCCACACTCTCAGCACCGGCGGCATCGTCCGCTCGTGGATGTCGATGCCGACCCTGCTCTCGGTGGTCGCCGGCCGCGTCGGACTGTGGCTCGGCCTCGGCGAGCAGACCCAGGCGATCCTGGACATCGCCCGGCCCATCGGGCAGCTCATGGCGGCGGTCCTCGTGGTCCGCTGGCTGCTGGCATGCCTCGCGGGCCGCATCCATCCGATCGGCGGCCTCGGAATCGCGATGGCGAGCGTGGTGATCTTCTTCCCCTTCGTGCAGGCGTGGTACCTGCTGTGGGCCGTGATCCCGCTGGCCGCATGGGCCACCACCCGCTGGTTCCGCGTCGGCACCGTCGTCATCTCCGGAATCATCGCGATCGTCGTGATGCCGACGAGTTCGGACACCAGCCCCCTCGTGGTGGCCCAGGGCCTGGCCACCGGTGTGATCATGGTCGCAATCACGGCGATGGTCTTCTTCATCGACAGCCCGATCCGCATGTGGGTCAGGCAGCGTCACGACCGGAATCGCCAGTAAGGACCGTGTGCGGCCGGATCAGTCGGCGCGATGCGCACCGTTCGGCCGGCACCGCCCCGCAGCCCGGTGACCTGCGTCGCTCGCCTAGGCTGTTGGGCGTGCATGAAGCTCTTTCGCCCGGTACCGGGCCGGATCACCGACCGGCTTCGGGCGACGCGGCGCTCCTGGTCCGGGGTCTGGTGAAGAAGTTCGGGGACAAGACCGCCGTCGACGGGCTCGATCTGAGGCTGCCACGCGGCGAACTGCTCGCGCTGCTCGGCCCGAACGGCGCCGGTAAGACCACCACCGTCGAGATCTGCGAGGGATTCACCCGGCCGGACGCGGGCGAGGTCCGAGTGCTCGGCCTCGATCCCATCGCCGACAACGACGCGCTGCGAACCCGGATCGGCGTGATGCTGCAGGGCGGCGGAGCGTATCCGGGGGCGAAGGCCAAGGAGATGCTTCGCCTCTGCGCCGCGTACAGCGCCGATCCCCTCGATCCCGAGTGGTTGATGGACGCCCTCGGCCTCACGGAGGTCGCGAACACGGGATTCCGCCGCCTCTCCGGCGGCCAGCAGCAGCGACTCTCGCTGGCGTGCGCGCTGGTCGGCCGGCCGGAACTGGTCTTCCTCGACGAGCCCACCGCCGGCCTCGACGCACACGCGCGAATCATGGTGTGGGAGTTGATCTCCCGACTCCGCGCCGACGGGGTGTCGATTCTGCTGACCACGCATCTGCTCGATGAGGCCGAGGAACTCGCCGACCAGATCGTCATCATCGACCGCGGGCGCGCCGTCGCCGCGGGCACACCGTCCGACCTCGTCCGGCGCGATGCCGAGCGCCGGCTGCGGCTCAGCGTCTCGGGGGTCGACGCGACCGAACTCCGGAACGGGCTCCAGGATGCACTCCCCGCCGGCTACCGCTGCACGCTCTCGCCGACCGGTGAGCATGTGGTGACCGGCGACATCACGCCCGCCGTGGTCTCGGCGATCGCACAGTTCTGCGCCGACCGCGGAATCCTGATCGACTCGCTCAACGTGGCCAGCAACAGCCTGCAGGACGTCTTCCTCAGCCTCACCGGACGGGAGGTGCGCGCATGAGCACCGAGGTACCCGCGACCAATCGCTTTCCGAGCGGAACGTTCACTCCGCGTCCGCGGCCCGCTCCGCTCACCCGGATGCTGGCGGCTCAGACTCGCATGGAGCTGGTTCTGCTGCTCCGCAACGGCGAACAGCTGCTGCTGACGATGTTCATCCCGATCACCATGCTGATCGGTCTGAGCCTGCTCCCCCTCGACACCGAGGCCGGCGACACGCCCGCCGCGCGCGCCGCCACTTTCGTGCCCGCGATCCTGGCGGTCGCGATCATGTCGACCGCCTTCACCGGGCAGGCGATCGCGGTCGGCTTCGACCGCCGCTACGGTGCGCTCAAGCGACTGGGCGCCACCCCGATACCGCGGTGGGGCATCATCGCCGGCAAGTCACTCGCGGTACTCATCGTGGTGGTCCTGCAGTCGATCATCATCGGTGGCATCGGCATGGCCTTCGGCTGGCGGCCGAGCATCGCGGGTCTGCTGCTCGGCGCGGTGGCGATCGCGGTCGGCACGGTCGCGTTCGCCAGCCTGGGACTGCTCCTCGGCGGCACGCTCAAAGCGGAGGTGGTACTCGCCCTCGGCAACCTGATCTGGTTCGTCCTGCTCGGTCTGGCCGGGCTCGTCGTCTTCGATCAGCATGTGCCCGACGCGGCGCGGACTGTCGCCCGCCTCTCCCCCTCCGGTGCTCTCACCGAGGCGCTCACCCGGGCCCTCGACTCGTCGTTCGACGTCTTCGGCTTCTGTGTCCTGATCGTGTGGGCCGCGATCGGCGGCGCGCTGGCAGTTAGGTGGTTCCGCTTCCAATGATCGACTCCTGGTTCGGCTTCAAGAGGCCGACCGCGACATACCTCTATTACTGGGCGATCGCCAACCTCGCCGCCAACGTGCTGCTGGTGGTGACCGGCGGCGCGGTGCGGGTCACCGACTCGGGCCTCGGCTGTCCCACGTGGCCCCAGTGCACCTCGGGCTCGGTGACACCGCACGCCGCGATGGGCATCCACGGGCTGATCGAGTTCGGCAACCGGATGCTCACCTGGGTGCTCGTGGTCATCGCGATCGCCACCTGGGTGGCCGCGATGCGGCGCGTCCCGGTCGACCGACTGTCGCGGCGGCTGGCCACCGGGGTCGCGATGGGTGTTCCGCTGCAGGCGATCATCGGCGGCATCACGGTGCTGACCAACCTGAACCCGTGGATCGTGGCCTTCCACTTCCTCGCGACGATGGTGATCATCTCGCTGGCCACCTGGATGGTGGTGCACACCGGGTCGGCCGCCCGTGGACCGGACGCCGGCGAGCCGGGGGCGACCGATGCCGAATCCGCGGTTCTCCGACGGTTCGGAGTCCTGCTCGCCTGGGCTCTGTACGCACTGACGTGGGTCACCATCTATCTCGGCACGGTGGTCACCGGTTCCGGACCGCACGCGGGCGACATCAAGGCGCACCGCAACGGTCTGGAGCCGACGCAGGCCACTCAGCTCCACGTGGACGCCGTCTGGACACTCGTGGGACTGACGGCCGCGCTCATCCTCCTGGCGGTGGCTGCGGTGCCGTCGCTGCGCCGCGCCGCACTGATCTTCGGCGGCGTAATCGTGGTACAGGGGATCATCGGCTACGTGCAGTACGCGGCCGGTCTTCCCGAGGTGCTCGTCATCCTCCACATGTTCGGCAGCGCTCTGCTCATGATCGGCGCGACGCAGCTCGTGCTCGCGACGACGCGCCGCTGATCCGCCGGATCTGACACGAGAACCCGGCGACCGCGTACGGTCGCCGGGTTCTGCGCTGTGCGCACGTGTCGCAGTGCGCGTACGTCGTCAGTCGAGGATCTTGCGGTTGCGCGCCTTGGGAAACCGCGACTGGTGGGCCACCCAACCGGCCATCTGGCGCCAGTGCGACGGCTTCACCTCGGTGACCGAGGTCAGATCCCGGTCCCACTCCGCGCGCTCGAGTCCGTCGACCGCTTCGATGACCGCGTCCGCGGTCCGCACGCTGTCGACCACCTGATCGCCCAGAATCCCGCCGGCCTCACCCACCAGGGTGATCCGCACTCCCGCGGCACCCGCAGGCTGGACCACGGCCTTGGCCGAACCGCCCTCGGCGGCGACGAACTTTCCGATCGCGGAGACTACGGCGCTCGGCGCGGCCGCGACGGATTCGGAAGCAGTGGCTGTGGACGCAGCGGTGTCATCGCTCATGACTGCCGAGTATAGCGGCGTGCGAAAATGGACCCATGCGTGCGATCCAAGTGTCCGCTCACGGCGGTCCGGAAGTCCTTCGACTCGTCGATCTCCCCGATCCCGAACCGGCGCCCGGCGAGGTGGTGGTCGCCGTCTCCGCGGCCGGGGTGAACTTCATCGACACGTACCTGCGCACCGGAATGTACCCGTCGCCCACCCCGTTCGTGCCGGGCAGCGAAGGCGCGGGCCGGATCGTCGCCGTCGGCGACGGCGTCGAGCACCGTGCCGTCGGCGACCGGGTGGCCTGGTGCGACGCCTCGGCCGGCTACGCCGAGTACGTCCGTATCCGCGCCGATCGGGCACTTCCGGTACCCGACGGCGTCTCCCTCGCCGCCGCGGGATCGTCGATGCTGCGCGGCAACACCGTCCACTATCTGCTCGACGGCAGCGCACATCCCGAGGCGGGCGACACCGTGCTGTTGCATGCCGGGGCCGGCGGCATCGGGCTGCTGCTGACCCAGTGGGCGAACGCGCGGGGCATCCGGGTGATCACCACGGTCTCCTCCGACGAGAAGGAACAGCTCTCGCGCGCGGCCGGTGCCGCCGAGGTCCTGCGCTACGGCGACGACGTGGCCGCACGGGTCCGCGATCTCACCGACGGGCGCGGGGCGCGGGTGGTGTACGACGGCGTCGGAGCGGCGACCTTCGAGCAATCCCTGGCCGCGACCGCCGTCCGCGGCACCATCGTGCTCTTCGGCGCCGCCAGCGGACCGGTGCCCCCGTTCGACCTGCAACGACTCAATCCGGCCGGATCACTGTCGGTGACCCGGCCCACGCTGACCCACTTCATCGCCGACCCCGCCGAGTTCGCGTGGCGTTCCGGTCAGTTCTTCGACGCCGTCGCTAGCGGTGAGCTGACCGTGACCGTCGGACAGTCGTTCCCGCTGGAGCAGGCCGCCGAGGCCCACCGCGCACTCGAATCCCGAAGCACGGTCGGGTCGACGATGCTCGCTGTCGCCGACGATGACTGAGCCGGCAGCGAAGAGCGCCGGCGGGCCGGCCGCCGGTCTGCGCTGGGCCGTGGTCGCCGTCGCCGCGATCGCTCTGCTGGCGGCGTCTCGGCCCTTCGGTCCGGTGGCACTGATGGTGGCCCTCGCCGTCGCACTGGCCGTGGGTCTGCTGGCGGTCTCGGTGCCGATGCCGTCCCGGATCGCCGCCACCGCGCGTCCGGCTGCACCCTCGCCGGTCTCGGTGGAGGAGCGCTGGCGGCGCAGCGCGGCCCACCACGACGAGGTTCTCAGCGCGTACGGTTCCTTCGAACTCGATCCGGCCATGCTCCTGCGGTATCCGGGGCTCTGGGACCTGTCGGCGCCCGCGATCATCGCATTCCACGACAGTCTGGCCACGGCCGGTGAGCTCCGCACCGACCGCTTCCCCGGGGACGCCGCCGGTGAGCGCTACATCGCCGCCGTGACCGACCTGCGCAGCACCTGGGCCGCGGCCGACCGCTTCGCGCGGAGTACCGGGACCGACGACCTCGACCCCGCCGACGCCCGCGACTGCCGACGCGCGCTGAAGCTGCTCGCCCACGCGGACGGGGCCCGGAGCCAGGAACGCGCGGCCTATCTGCAGCAGGTGCTGACCACCGTCGATCGTCTCACCGAACGGGGTGTGGTTCCCCAGACCGAGCGCGTCCGGGCCGGGCTGACCGCGCAGCTCCGGCGCGCGATCGAGGCGTGAGCCCGTGCGGGCCGGCCTCTGCGGCGGCGTCCCTCGCTAGCGGCGTCCCTCGCGCAGAAACTTCCCGTTCGGCGAGTAGACGCCCGTCGCCCCGACCGCGTCGGGACCGACCTGCATCTGCACCGTGACCGGCAGCCGATCCGCCGCCGGATCGTCGTCGCCGGGCGCGACGCCGATCTTGAGTCCGACGGCATCGCGGTCGTAGGCCGCCACCCGATGTCTGCGCACCAGGTCGTCGCGGATCCGCACCATCGTCGCTCCGGTCAGTCCGGTCAGCGAGAAACCATCGGGGTCGGACGCCGAGTCGGTCTCGGACAGTTCCGGGAACCGACCGGGCTGCACCCAGATCCGGTAGATGCCGCCGCCGTCCAGTTCCAGCTCGACACCGGGGTGCGCCACGCCGATCCACGGCGCGGCCTCATCGACGGCCTTGTACGCGATCGAACGGAGCACGGCCCCATCGGGATCGATGCCCTCGTCCTTCAGCACGCGCTCGGCCACCGAGAGGAACTCACTCAGGGACGCGGCGCCGACGGTGTCGGCGACCCGCCCGTGCAGATCCGTCTCGATGCTCTCCCCGCCGGACTGGCCGAATCGGGCCACCACCTTGTCGTCGACCGAGCGCGGGCCGATCTCGATGCCGCCGCTGGAGGTCGGCTCCGGATAGCCGATCTTCTGGCGCGCGGCGCTCACCCGGGCGGCCGCGGCGTTCAGGTCCAAGTGGGCGACATCGGCGCGGGTGAACACGGTGCGCTCGCCGGTGCGCGCCGGATCCGAGTCGCTCCACGATGTTCCCGATCGATACGAGGCGATCTCCCGCCCGGTCCGCGGATCGAGCACGCGCACCGTCTCCCGATCGTCGTCGATGCTGATCTGCCTGATCGAGGACGAGCCGCCGGGAACGAGGCGGTCAGCGCGGTCCAGAGCGCGCGCCAGCGCTGCCGAGGGATCGCCGCCGCCCTCGAGCACCGCGTCACCGTCGGCGGCATGCGAATCGCTCGCCGTCTCGGGATCGGCCAGCACCGCCACGGTGGGCAGACCGACGAGCAGAACCGTCGCCACGACCACCGCGGCACCGCGCAGGGCGGACTTCTGGCCGTATCGACGGAGCGAGCCGATCAGCCCGATGGCGACACCGGCGCCGGCGACCGCGAACAGAACCGAGGTGACGGGAAGATCGACGACGACCGCGACCACCAGGCACAGTGTCGCGACGACCGCCGCGAGCGCTGTCCTCGTGACGGCCGGGCCCGGCTGCTTCACGCCGCGTGCAGTCCTCACTCTTTCACCTGCGGGCGCCTTGAGACTGCGAGTGTCGGTCAGAAGTAGCTGGCGACGGTCGGCAGGTTGATGACCGCGTCGACAGCGAGGCCGCAGAACAGCAGCGCCAGGTACTCGTTGGACGTCAGGAAGATCTTGAGCGGCTTCACCTCGACGCCCTTGCGGGTCTCGACGTAGAGCTTGGTGACCATGTAGATGAACCACACGCCGGAGGCGACCGCGACGACGAGGTAGATCCACGACGCGGCCGGGATGAGCACGAAGGACGTGATGACGGTCAGCCAGGTGTACACCACCATGTGCGTGGTGACGCGCTCGTCACTGGCGATGACCGGGAACATCGGCACGCCCGCGGCGCGGTAGTCCTCGCGATAGCGCATGGCGAGCGCCCAGGTGTGCGGAGGGGTCCAGAAGAACACCACCAGGAACAGCACGAAGGGCTGCCAGCTGAGCGAATGCGTCACCGCCGCCCATCCGACGAGTGCGGGCATGCAGCCGGCGGCGCCGCCCCAGATCACGTTCTGCCACGTGCGGCGCTTGAGCACCAGCGTGTAGACGAAGACGTAGAAGCCGATGGTGATCAAAACCAGGATCGACGGCAGGAACGACCGCTCCCCCGCGTCGTTCGCGGTACCGAAGTAGAGCACGACGAACGACACGACCGCCAGGACGATGCCGAAGATCAGCGCATTGCGCACCGGCACCGCGTGACGGGCCAGCGGCCGGCGCTGCGTCCGCTTCATCTTCTGATCGATGTCGGCGTCGGCCACCATGTTCAGGCTGTTGGCGCTCGCGGCACCGAGCCACCCGCCGACCACGGTGATCAGGATCAGGCCGATGTCGACCGTTCCGCGCTCCGCCTGGAGCATCACCGGAATGGTCGAGACCAGAAGCAACTCGATGACACGCGGCTTGGTCAGCGCGATGTACGCCAGGACCATGCCCCACGCACGCGCACCGAGGCCGGCGTTCCCGGCCGGGTTCTCGGTAGACATCGAGGTCGAGGAGGCGTCGGTGTCCGCGCTTTCCCCAATACTCACAGATGCTCCTCACATAAGACCCGGCGTCATCGCGCCGCGCGATCCGTCCACGACGGATCCGGGCGACGGTCTGTACGCGACACTGGGCACACCGACGGGCTACTACAACCGATGGTAGACCCGGAGGTCTCTCATAACAGAATCCGCACTGCCCAGATCACACTCGCACCCAATCCTTGCGACCGCGCCCGCCGAAGGTGGTCCATCACACCGGAAAGTCCCCAGCCAGTCGCGCGCGAGCGTGCGGCGGACCGCTAGGCTGGAAATCACCATTGCGTCCGAGCACCCACGACAAGGCACAGGAGACTCCACCACCGTGGCGATTACCGACGAGATCCGCGAGCTCACCCAGCAGGTTCACCCCGCCGACTGGAGCGACCTGGACACCAAGGCCGTGGACACGGCTCGCATTCTGGCCGCGGACGCGGTACAGAAGTGCGGCAGCGGCCACCCCGGCACGGCGATGAGTCTGGCACCGCTGGCGTACACCCTGTATCAGCGCGTGATGCGCCACGATCCGTCCGATCCGGCCTGGGTGGGACGCGACCGGTTCGTCCTCTCGTGCGGCCACTCGAGCCTCACCCAGTACATCCAGCTGTATCTCGGTGGTTTCGGCCTCGAACTGGGCGATCTGGAGGCGCTGCGCACCTGGGGCTCGCTGACGCCCGGCCACCCCGAGTTCCGCCACACCAAGGGTGTGGAGATCACCACCGGCCCGCTCGGACAGGGACTCGCGTCGGCGGTCGGCATGGCCATGGCGGCCCGGCGCGAGCGCGGCCTGTTCAATCCCGACGCACCGGCGGGCCAGAGCCCGTTCGATCATCACGTGTACGTGATCGCCTCGGACGGCGACATCGAAGAGGGCGTCACCTCCGAGGCCAGTTCCCTCGCGGGTACGCAGGAACTCGGGAACCTCGTCGTCTTCTACGACCAGAACCACATCTCGATCGAGGACGACACCAGCATCGCGCTCTCGGAGGACACCGCCAAGCGTTACGAGGCGTACGGCTGGCACGTCCAGATCGTCGAGGGCGGCGAGAACATCGTCGCGATCGAAGAGGCGATCGAGAACGCGAAGGCCGTCACCGACAAGCCGTCGATCATCTGCCTGCGCACCATCATCGCCTGGCCGGCCCCCAACAAGATGAACACCGGCGCCTCGCACGGCTCGGCCCTGGGCGCGGACGAGGTCGCCGCGACCAAGGAGATCCTCGGATTCGACCCGGCCAAGAGCTTCGACGTCGACCCGGCCGTGCTCGGGCACACCCGGTCGCTGCAGGCTCGGGCCGCCGCCGAGCGAGCCGCGTGGCAGGAGGGCTTCGACGTCTGGGCCGCCGAGAACCCCCAGCGCAAGGAGCTGTTCGACCGGCTGGCCGCGCATGCGCTGCCCGAGGGCTGGACCGACGTGCTGCCGTCCTGGGAGATCGGCGACAAGGATGTGGCGACCCGCTCGGCCTCGGGCAAGGTCCTCTCGGCGCTCGCGCCCGTCCTGCCCGAGCTGTGGGGCGGATCGGCCGACCTCGCCGGCTCCAACAACACCACGATGGACGGTGCCGTCTCGTTCGGTCCCGAAACCATCAGCACCGGGACCTGGAAGGCCGATCCGTACGGCCGGACCCTGCACTTCGGCATCCGCGAGCACGCGATGGGATCGATCCTGTCAGGCATCGTCCTGCACGGCCCGACGCGCGCGTACGGCGGAACCTTCCTGCAGTTCTCCGACTACATGCGGCCCGCGGTGCGTCTGGCCGCGCTGATGGAGATCGACCCGATCTACGTGTGGACCCACGACTCGATCGGCCTCGGCGAGGACGGTCCCACCCACCAGCCGGTGGAACATCTCGCCGCGCTGCGCGCGATTCCCCACCTGGACGTGGTCCGTCCCGCCGACGCCAATGAGACCGCTCACGCGTGGCGGCATCTGCTGACTCGCCGTCACCGGCCGGTCGGGCTGGCCCTGACCCGCCAGAACGTGCCGGTCCTGGAAGGCACCAGCTTCGAAGGAGTCGCCCGCGGCGGCTACGTCCTGTCCGACGCCGACGGGACCTTCGAGGTGGTGCTGATCGGCACCGGCTCGGAGGTGTCGCTGGCGGTGCAGGCGGCGCAGACGCTCGCCGCCGAGGGCATCGGCGCACGCGTGGTCTCGATGCCGTCGCTGGAGTGGTTCGCCGAGCAGGACGACGATTACCGCGAGTCGGTGCTGCCGACCGGCATTCCGCGCGTCGCCGTGGAAGCCGGCATCGCCATGCCGTGGCATGCGATCGTCGCGGGCGGCGAGATCGTCTCGCTGGAGCACTTCGGCGCTTCGGCTCCGTACCAGAAGCTGTACGACGAGTTCGGCATCACCGCCGACGCCGTCGCGGCCGCCGCCCGCCGCGTGCTCAACCGCTGACCTCCTGCGGTCGAGCGAGCGCAGCGAGTCGAAACCACCGCAACACGACATCCGACCCGATCCGGAGAACAGGAGTCATCCCCATGTCTCAGAACAAGAACCTCGCCGCCCTCTCGGAGGCCGGCGTGTCCGTCTGGCTCGACGACCTGTCCCGCGACCTGATCGCCTCGGGCGCTCTTCAGGATGAGATCGACACTCACTCGGTCGTCGGCGTCACCACCAATCCCGCGATCTTCCAGAACTCGATCTCAAAATCCGAGAGCTACGCGGCTCAGGTCAAGGATCTCGCGTCGGTGGGCGCCGACGTCGATGCGGCCGTCACCGCCATCACCACCGACGACGTCCGTGCGGCGTGTGACGTCCTGCAGCAGGTCTTCGTCGACACCGACGGCCACGACGGCCGCGTCTCCATCGAGGTGGATCCGCGACTGGCGAACAAGACCGACGAGACCGTGGCGCAGGCGATCGAGCTGTGGAAGATCGTCGACCGCCCGAATCTGTTCATCAAGATCCCGGCCACCGAGGCCGGGCTGCCGGCGATCACCCGGGTGATCGCCGAGGGCATCAGCGTCAACGTGACCCTGATCTTCTCGGTGGACCGCTACCGCGCAGTGATGGACGCGTACCTCGACGGGCTCGACGCCGCACTCCGCAACGGCCACGACGCCGCCAAGATCGAGTCGGTCGCCTCGTTCTTCGTCTCCCGCGTCGACTCCGAGATCGACAAGCGCCTCGACGCCATCGGAACGCCCGAAGCGCTCGAGCTGCGAGGCAAGGCCGGTCTCGCGAACGCCCGCCTTGCCTACGCCGCCTACCGCGAAGTGTTCGAGACCGGGATCCGCTTCCCCGATCTCCAAGCGCACGGGGCGCTGCCCCAGCGCCCGCTGTGGGCGTCCACCGGGACCAAGAACGCCCAGTACCCGGACACCCTGTACGTGAGCGAACTGGTGGCGCCGAACACGGTCAACACGGTTCCGGTGAAGACTCTGAACGCCTTCGCCGACCACGGGTGGGTCGACACCGACTCGATCCTCGGCCGGGCCGAGGCGTCCCAGGAGGTGTTCGACTCACTCACTCGCGTGGGAGTCGATCTGCCCGACGTCTTCGCAGTATTGGAGGCCGAGGGGGTCAGCAAGTTCGAGGACGCCTGGAACGACCTCCTCGAGGCCACCCGGACGCAGCTCGACGCCGCGCAGCGCTAGCCGACACGACGCCCGGACGATACGAGAGGCCAGAGCGATATGGGACGTGCGGTCGACAAGCCGTGGAAGAACCCGCTTCGCGATCCGCATGACACGCGGCTGCCGAGGATCGCCGGGCCGTCCGCCCTGGTGATCTTCGGAGTCACCGGCGACCTCGCGCGCCGCAAGCTCATGCCGGCGATCTACGATCTCGCCAATCGGGGTCTGCTTCCGCCGAGCTTCGCGCTCGTCGGCTTCGCGAGGCGCGACTGGGAGCACGAAGACTTCGCCGACGTGGTTCGGGAGGCGGTGGAGGCGGGCAGCCGCACCGGCTTCCGACAGGAGGTGTGGGATCGGCTCGCCGAGGGCATCCGTTTCGTCGCGGGCACCTTCGAGGACGACGACGCCTTCGCCGCTCTGCAGCAGACGCTCGCCGATCTGGACCGGGAACGCGGGACCGACGGCAACCACGCCTACTATCTGTCGATCCCGCCGAAGGCGTTCCCTGTGGTCCTGAGCCAACTGCGGCGCACGGGGATGGCCGACCAGGACGGCGACAGCTGGCGGAGAGTCGTCATCGAGAAGCCCTTCGGCCACGACCTCGACAGCGCCCGGGAACTGAACGCCCTCGTGGGCAGCGTCTTCCCCGAGGAGTCGGTGTTCCGCATCGACCACTACCTCGGCAAGGAGACCGTTCAGAACATCCTGGCCCTGCGATTCGCCAACCAGCTGTTCGACCCGCTGTGGAGCTCGCACTACGTGGACCACGTGCAGATCACGATGGCCGAGGACATCGGACTCGGCGGCCGGGCCGGCTACTACGACGGCATCGGCGCGGCCCGCGATGTGATCCAGAACCACCTCCTGCAACTGTTGGCGCTGGTCGCCATGGAGGAGCCGGTGTCGTTCTCGCCGCAGCATCTGCAGTCGGAGAAGATCAAGGTCCTCTCGGCGACGCGCAACATCACCCCGATCGACGAGAACTCGGCGCGGGGACAGTACGGTCCGGGATGGCAGGGCTCCGAACCCGTGGTCGGGCTGAAGGACGAGGAGGGTTTCTCCCCCGACTCCACCACCGAGACCTTCGCCGCGATCGCGTTGGAGGTCGACACGCGGCGCTGGGCCGGCGTGCCCTTCTACCTCCGCACCGGCAAGCGGCTGGGAAGGCGGGTCACCGAGATCGCGATCGTCTTCAAGAGAGCGCCGCACCTGCCCTTCGACGACACGATGACCGCCGAACTCGGCCAGAACGCCCTGGTGATCCGAGTGCAGCCCGACGAAGGCGTCACCCTGCGATTCGGGTCCAAGGTGCCGGGCACGAGCATGGAGGTCCGCGACGTCAACATGGACTTCTCGTACGGCGGCGCGTTCACCGTGTCGTCGCCGGAGGCCTACGAACGGCTCCTGCTCGACGTGCTGCTCGGCGAACCGTCCCTGTTCCCGGTGGCGCAAGAGGTGGAGCTCAGCTGGCAGATCCTCGACCCCGTACTCGAGGACTGGGCCCGGTCCGGTACACCCGACGAATACGACTCGGGCACCTGGGGGCCGGCCTCGGCCGACGAGATGATGAACCGCACCGGACGAGCCTGGAGGCGCCCGTGATCGTCGATCTCCCCGACACCTCGACCCTCGAGACCAGCAAGAAGCTCGTCCAGATGCGGCGCACCGGGGGCGCTGTGACGCTCGGTCGCGTCCTGACGCTCGTCATCGACCTCGACGCCGACGACGATGCGGAGGACGCCGTCGAGGCGTCGAACCGCGCCAGCCGCGAGCATCCGTGCCGCGTCATCATGGTGGTGCGCCACGACCGCTCGGGACCGACGCGGCTGGATGCGCAGATCCGCGTCGGCGGCGACGCCGGAGCGTCGGAGGTGGTGGTGCTCCACCTCCACGGTTCGCTCGCCGATCATCCGCACGCCACCGTGACCCCCTTCCTGCTTCCCGACACCCCCGTCGTGACCTGGTGGCCGAGCCGGGCTCCCGCGCGGCCCGCCGACGACAAGCTGGGACGGCTCGCCTCGCGACGGATCACCGACGGCCGCCTCACCGACGACCCCGGCGCATTTCTGGGCGCTCGCCGGATCGGCTACTCACCGGGCGACACCGATCTCGCGTGGTCGGCCATCACCCAGTGGCGAGCGATGCTGGTGTCCGCACTGGACCGTCCCCCGCACAACGAGATCCTCCGTGCCCGAGTGGTGGGACCGCACGATGTCACGGGACTCGATCTGTTCGCCGGGTGGCTCGCCGCCGAACTCGGCGTCCCGGTGGTGCGCGCCGTCGGCGACATGTCGGTGACCCTGGTCCACACCGGGGGAGAACTGTCGATGAGTCAGGGACCGGACGGAAGCATCATCCGCAGCTCCGGCCACCCGGACGGACGGTCGGCCTTCGCTCGCCGGACCACCGCCGAATGCCTGGCCGAGGAACTCCGCAGCCTGGACGCCGACGAGGTGTACGAGCTGGCGCTGCAGGGACTGTCCGGCGTCACCCATGAGGACCGGGCGACAGCGGGTGGCACGACGGCGGAGCCGGCCCGATGAGCGCCCCGGTGGAGCACCTGGTCTTCGATTCGTCGGCCGAACTCGTGGCGACGGCCGCCGCACGGTTCATCGCGACGGTGACCGCGGCGCAGGACGCCCGCGGGGTCGCGACGGTCGCGCTCACCGGCGGCAGCAACGGAATCGCACTGCTGCGCGAGCTCGCCCGCCACCCCCGCGCCCTCGACTGGTCCCGCATCGAACTGTACTGGGGTGACGAACGTTTCGTCCCCGCCGAGGATCCGGAGCGGAACTCGCTGCAGGCGCGTGAGGCACTGCTCGACCACGTGCCGGTCGAGGCCGCGCGGGTCCACGTGGCGGCGCCCTCCGACGGCGAGTTCGGCGACGACATCGACGCCGCGGCCGCCGACTACGCTCGCCGCCTGGGTTCCGGGACCGTCTTCGACATCCATCTGCTCGGCATGGGCGGTGAGGGGCACGTCAACTCCCTGTTCCCGCATAGCGCGGCGACCGCGGAGGACTCGCGTCCGGTCGTCGCGGTCACCGACTCCCCCAAGGCGCCGCCTCGCCGCATCACACTGACCTTCCCGGTCATCAACGCCTCCCGCGAGGTCTGGTTCCTCGTCTCGGGCGCCGAGAAGGCGGAGGCGGTCGCCGCGGCGGCGTCCGGCGCCGCGCGCGAGGACTGGCCGTGCGCCGGCGCTCACGGGGTCGAGAACACGGTGTGGTTCCTCGATCGCGCCGCGGCCTCGCAACTGTCCTGACCTCCGGTCCGCACTCCCGCGCCCGCCGCCGACGATGCGATGGGCTTCTCAAAGCGCTCATCAGAAGTGATCCACCTTGCTACGGTCGATTCACCCGATAGTCAAGAGTGCGATCATATGAAACCAAGGGCCGCCGTACGTCACTCGCCGTTGAGAGCTCCTCCGCCATCGGCTCCGTCCGGACCGGGCCCGGCGGGAGAACACAGTGGCAAAGAAGATCAAGCAGACACACACGGCCAAGCGACGGATCGCCGGCGACCGGCGACATGTGTTCCGCACGGCGGCGGCCGTGGCGGCCACGATGATCGTGACCGCAACAGCGCTGACCGCGTGCACCAAGACCGACACCGGCAGCGAGACCACGCTCGACGATCTGCGGAAGGCCGGAACCGTCACCGTGGCCTACGCCAATGAAGCGCCGTATTCATTCGACGCCGACGGGCAGCTCACCGGCGGCACCATCGCACTCCACCGCGAAGTGTTCCGGCGGCTCGGCGTCAACGAACTCAAGGGCGTGAAGACCGACTGGGGCGGCCTCATCCCCGGACTCAACGCCAAACGATACGACCTGGTCAGCGCCGGAATGTCGATCACGCCGGAGCGGTGCGGCCAAGCCGCGTTCAGCGTTCCCGAGATCAACTACACCACCGCGCTGATGGTGCAGCCGGGCAATCCGAAGCACCTCACGGACATGGATTCGATCAAACGCTCCGGCGCGAAGATGGCGGCCATGACCGGTGCCATCGAGGCCGACTACGCCTCCGAACTGGACATCCCCGATCCGATGCTCGTCAAGGACCAGCAGTCCGGGATCGATGCCGTGAACTCCGGCCGGGTGGACGCCTTCGCTCTGACGGCGGTATCCCTGAACTACGCCAAGACGCACACGCCCGGCCTCAACGTCGAAGTCACGCAGCCGTTCATCGCGGTCATCGACGGCAAACCCCAGAACCCGGCGGGTGCGACGGTGTTCCGGAAGGAGGACACCTCCCTGCGCGACGCGTACAACGCCGAGGTGAAGAAGATCCTCGCCGACCGCACCGAGTACATGAAGATCCTCGGCCCGTTCGGCTTCACCGAGGAGAACATCCCCGATCCGTCACTCACCACCGACCGGTTGTGCCGCGGCGAGTGACCGGGTTCCGATCGAGATGAGCCACGATCTCGACGCGCTCGTCGACGCCCTGCCCGCCCTCGGGCGCGGCATCGTCGTCACGCTGGAACTGACGGCCGGCGGCGGTCTGCTCGCCTTCGCACTCGCACTCACCCTCGGCACGCTCGTACGGGTGAGGTCGCTTCCCATCCGGTTCGTGGCCCGCGTGCTCATCGAGTTCTTCCGCGGGACATCCCTCGTCGTGCAGCTGTTCTGGCTGTTCTACGTGCTCCCCCTGCTCGGCTATCAACTCGATCCGGTGTTCTGCGGCGTCCTCGCACTGGGACTCAACTACGGCGCCTACGGGGCCGAAGTGGTCCGCGGTGCCCTCAACGCGGTACCACCGGCCCAGGTGGAGGCCGCCGTCGCGTTGAACTTCACCGCCCGGCAGCGCCTCACCCGAGTGGTCTTCCCCCAGGCCTGGGCGATGATGATCCCGTCGCTGGGCAACCTGCTGATCCATCTGCTCAAAGGCACCGCGTTCGCGTCCTTCATCACCCTGCAGGACCTCACGGCCGGCATCGTCGACCTGCAGAAGACCACCGGCGACACGCTGTTCTCCTTCGGAGTCGGGCTGGTCATCTATCTCGTGCTCGCCTACGTGGTCACGTTGTTCATCAACCTGGCCGAGGCGCGGGCCAAGCACCGTCTCGGCCGCGGTCCCACGCTTCGGGAGATCCTCAGCCTCCGTCCGCAGTCCCAGGACGCTCCCGGGGGTGCGCTGTGATCGAGTGGAGTTGGCAACGCGCACAGGACGCGCTCCCGGTGCTGTGGGACGGATTCCAGATCACCCTGCTGGCCACGGTGATCGGCTTCTTCATCGCCGCTGCGCTGGGGCTCGTGATCGCCGTCATCAGACGGTCGGCGCCGCGTTGGCTGTCCGCGCCGGTGTACGCGGTGGCCGAGTTCATCCGTCTCACCCCGATCGTGGTGCAACTGCTCTTCGTATTCGCCCTGTTCCCGCAGTTCACGCCGCTGTCCATCGGTGTCACGGTCCTCGGAGTGCACTACTCGAGCTACATGGCGGAGGTGTACCGGGCCGGCATCGAGGAGGTTCCCATCGGACAGTGGGAGGCGGCACGTGCGCTGTCGCTGCCGGCCGGCCGGACCTGGCGAGCGGTGATCCTGCCCCAGGTACTGCGGAACTCGCTGCCCGCACTCGGCAACAACGCCGTGTCGATGTTCAAAGACACCCCCTACCTGTTCACGATCTCGGTGGTCGAACTGGTCACCGCCGCACAGACCTACGGCGCCGCCCACTTCGCCTACCTCGAGGCGTTCACCCTCGCCGGCGCCTTCTTCCTGGTGGCGAGCTACCCGACCTCGGTCCTGATCCGACGACTGGAGAAACGCCTTGCCCGCTGACGACCGGAACCCTCCGAACGCCCCCGACGCAGCCGAATCCGCGGATGCCATGATCCGCTTCGTCGGCGTCGTGAAACGCTTCGGCGACCACCTGGTTCTCGACCATCTCGACTTCACCGTCGACCGCGGCGAGAAGGTCACCCTGATCGGCCCCAGCGGCTCGGGGAAGACGACGATTCTCCGGCTGCTCATGACCCTGGAGAAGGTCACCGACGGCGTCATCTGGGTGGGCGGCCGACCGCTGAGCCATCAGCTGCGCGGGGACCGGCTGGTCCCCGCGAAGGAGAAGTACCTTCGCGAGGTCCGCAAGAACATCGGGATGGTCTTCCAGCAATTCAACCTCTTCCCCAATATGACGGTGCTGCAGAACATCACCGAGGCTCCGATCCACGTCCTCGGCCGGAGTCGAGACGAGGCGGTCGAGCATGCGCGGAGCCTGCTCGACACCGTCGGACTCAGCGACAAGGAGTCGGCGCATCCCACGCAGTTGTCGGGCGGTCAGCAGCAGCGCGTCGCCATCGCCCGCTGCCTCGCGATGAGTCCGTCGGTGATGCTGCTGGACGAGGTGACCTCCGCACTCGACCCCGAACTCGTCGACGGCGTCCTGTCGGTGCTGCGCGACATCGCGGTCACCACCGACATCACGATGCTGATCGTGACGCACGAGATGCGTTTCGCCCGCGAGGTCTCCGACCGCGTGATGATGTTCGACGACGGCAGAATCGCCGAGGAGGGTCCGCCCGAGCAGATCTTCGGCGACCCGCGGGAGGAACGCACACGAGAGTTCCTCAAGGCGATCCGCTGACGCCCTACCCGCTGTTGCGCAACGCCGTCGCCAGACCGTTCATCGTCAGCTGAATACCGCGGCGAATGAGCGGCGAGTCCTCGCCCGACCGGAACCGCTGCAGCAACTCCACCTGCAACAGGTTGAGCGGCTCCAGATACGGGAACCGGTTGTAGACCGACCGTTTCAGCGCGTCGTTGTCGGCCAGCAGATCCGTGGTGCCGGTGATCGCGGTGTACATCTCGAGAGTCCGCTCGTGCTCTTCGACGATCATCGAGAAGACGCGGCGGCGCAGTTCCTCATCCGGCACGAGTTCGGCGTACCGGGACGCCAGACCCATGTCCGACTTCGCCAGCACCTGCGCCATATTCGACATCACCGAGCGGAAGAACGGCCAGTTCTCGTAGTACCGTCGCAAGTCGGCAATCCGCGCGTCGTCCCCGCCGGTCCACTGTGCGAACGCGCTGCCGACTCCGTACCAGCCCGGGAGCATGACGCGGCACTGCGTCCACGAGAGCACCCACGGGATGGCGCGGAGGTCGGAGATGGCGGTGGTCTGCTTGCGTGAGGTCGGCCGGCTGCCGATGTTCAGCGCCCCGATCTCCGACAGCGGCGTCGACGCGGTGAAGTACTCCACGAAGCCGGGAGTCTCGTGCACCAGCGCGCTGTACGCCCGCCGCGCGGACTCGGCGAGTTCGTCGAAGTCGGCGTACGCTCGCTCGGGATCGTCGAGGCCTTCCACGTCGAGTAGCGACGACTCGATGGTGGCGGCGAGCAACGACTCCAGATTCCGCCGCGCGCTGACGGGCTCGGCGTACTTCGCCGCGATGATCTCGCCCTGTTCCGTGAGGCGCAGCGAGCCGGTGACGGCACCGGGCGGCTGAGCCAGGATCGCGTCGTAACTGGGTCCGCCGCCGCGTCCGACGGTCCCTCCGCGGCCGTGGAACAGTCGCAGCCGCACCTCCGCCGCGCGGGACGCGGACACCAGGTCGAGTTCGGCGCGATACAGCGCCCAGTTGGCCGCCAGGTAGCCGCCGTCCTTGTTGGAGTCCGAGTAGCCCAGCATCACCTCCTGGATGTCGCCCTGCGCGCGGACCAATGCCCGGTAGAAGCCCAGGTTCAGCGCCGCGGTCAGTGTGGCCGCGCCGCCGCGCAGATCCTCGATCGTCTCGAACAGCGGCACCACGCGCACCGAGCACGACGGCCCGGCGTCGCCCGGTCCGGCGGCATGGTAGATCCCCGCCTCCTTCAACAGGATCAGCACCTCCAGCAGATCCGATACGGACGAGCACATGCTGATGACGTAGTTCGGGACGGCGCGGGGGCCGAACCGCTCGATCGCACCCGCCGCGGCGTGCACCACCCCCAGCTCCTTCATCGCGAGCTCGCTCAGTTCGGCGTCGGGAGTCGTGAGCGGGCGGCGCGAGGCCAGCTCCGCCGTCAGCAGGCCGATCCGGTCCGCCTCCGGCAGCGCCGGGTAGTCGGCGCACACCCCGGCCCACGAGAGGAGTTCGGCTACCACCTGCTCATGTGTCTCGGAGTTCTGCCGCATGTCGAGTCCGGACAAGTGAAAACCGAAGGTGCGCACCGCTTCCCGGAGCGTCGCGAGGCGGTCGTCGGCGATCGAGTCGTCATGAGCGGCGCGCAGCGCCCGGTCGATCACGTCGAGGTCGGCGAGGAATTCGTCGGCGTCGCCGTAGGGTGCCGCCGCACGCGCGGTGTCCAGTTCCGCCGGGTCGACGGCATCCTCGCCGAGCGTGTGCAGCGCACGGGCGAGAACGCGCGAACGCACCGCTGAGACCGCCGAACGGAAGGGTTCGTCGTCGGTGTCCCCCGGTTCGTCGGGCGGGGCGAACCCGGAGCCGAGTGCCGACAGTGCGGGTGAGACCGGCGAGAACAGCCGTGCGGACAGGCTCAACTCCTGATGCAGCGCAGCGAGCTCGTCCAGGTGATGGCGCATCGCGGTGCGTGCGGCACTCGTGGCCGCCTCATCGACCACCTCTGCCGAGACGAACGGATTGCCGTCACGGTCGCCGCCGATCCACGAACCCATGCTGATCATCGACAGGCCGTCGAGACCGGCGTCGGGATAGGCCTCGACCAGGGCCGCGCGGACGTCCTTGTTCAGGGCGGGCACCACGTCGAAGAAGGACGCCCCGTAGTAGCGGAGCCCGGTGGTGATCTCGTCGGAGATGGTCAGCCTGCGCAACCGGATCAGGGCGGTCTGCCACAGCACCAGGATCTGCCTGCGGATGTCCTCCGTCAACCGGGCGTCCTCCTCCGGAGTCAGCTCGGTCCGCGCCCGCACGCGCATCAGTTCGGTGATCCGGTTCTGCGCGTCGAAGACGCTGCGCCGCCGAGTCTCCGTCGGGTGTGCGGTGATCACCGGGACCACCTCCGCCGACCGCAGCGCGGCGGCGACGTCGGCGTCCGTGCGACCTGCGTCGGCGAGCTTGCCGAATGTGGCCGCCAACGACGACGGCGGAGCCGGGTCGCCCGCGCGCTGGTGGATGCGCCGTCGGCGTTCGCGGTGAAGGTCCTCGGCGAGATTGGCGAGCAGGGCGAAATTGGTGAACGCCCGGATGACGGGCATCAGATCGGCGACCGCCCGTCCGTCGTACCGCCCAGCCAGCTGATCACGCGTCACCTCGGCGTAGCGGATGCCGAAGGCGTCGCGGCGGGAACTCTCGACGAGCTCGAAGGTCGCCTCTCCCGCGTGGGAGCGGATCACCTCGCCCAGCAGTCCACCGAGGAAGCGGATGTCTTCGCGCAGCGGTTCGGTGAGGGCGCGCCCGGTGTCGTCGACGCTGATGCGATCGACCATCGGAGTGGCGATGGCGCGGGCGAGGGTCTCGGGAGTCAGCGAATCGGAGGCCATGCGCACAAAACTACGCGCCGCGCCGCCTCACGGCTCACCGAGCGAGCGGACTACGAGAACTTGATGTCGAGGCCGACGCCGATGATCAGGATGACCCAGACGAGACCGACGAAGACGGTGAGCCGGTCGAGATTCTTCTCGACCACCGATGAGCCGGACAGACTGGACTGCACGCCGCCGCCGAACAGCGAGGACAGGCCACCACCCTTGGCGCGATGCAGCAGAACCAGAACGATCAGCAGCACGCTGGTGATGATCAAGCCGATGTCGAGCGCGATAGTCACGGGTCGGTGGTCCTGTTCGTCGAATCTTGCGAAAACGCCTGTGGCAGGTCGCGTCCTTCTCGGATGCAACCTGCCACAGTCTACGCGATGGTGGTCGTGACTAGTGAAACCACCTGCAGCGCGTCACAGCAATGGACCGCCCGCGGCGATGGCCGACAGCTGCGCGAACTCGTCGGCCTTGAGCGAGGCCCCGCCCACCAGAGCACCGTCGACGTCGGACTGCGCGACGATCTCTCCGACGTTCTTGGCGTTGACCGAACCGCCGTAGAGAACGCGGACCGAATCGGCGGTGGCCTGGTCGGCGATCTCGGCGAGCGCGCCGCGCACCGCACCGCAGACCTCCTGAGCGTCGGCCGCACTCGCGACCCGGCCGGTGCCGATGGCCCACACCGGCTCGTAGGCGACGACGACCTTCGCGATGTCGGCGGCCGACAGCCCGGCCAGCGACGCCTTGATCTGCGCCACGTTGTACGCGACGTGATCACCGGCCTCGCGAACCTCGAGTCCTTCGCCGATGCAGACGATCGGCGTGAGCCCGTGGCGCAGCGCGGCCTTGGTCTTGGCCAGCACCACCTCGTCGGTCTCCGAGTGCAGGGTGCGACGTTCCGAATGTCCGACGACGACGAACGTGCAGCCGAGCTTCGCCAGGAACGCGCCACTGATCTCACCGGTGTACGCACCCGAGTCGTGCTCGGACAGATCCTGCGCACCGTAGGTCAGCAGCAGCTTGTCGCCGTCGACGATGGTCTGCACGCTGCGGATGTCGGTGAACGGCGGGATCACCGTCACGTCGACCTTCTCGAAGTACTTCTCGGGAAGAGCGAAGGAGATCTTCTGGACGAGTGCGATGGCCTCGTAGTGGTTGAGGTTGCACTTCCAGTTTCCGGCGATGAGCGGCTTGCGCGCGCCCGCCCCGCTCACTGCTGCACTCCCAGCACGGCCAGGCCCGGCAGTTCCTTGCCCTCGAGGTACTCCAGGGAGGCGCCGCCGCCGGTCGAGATGTGCGAGAACGCCTCGTCCGGAATGCCGAGCGCGCGCACTGCCGCGGCGGAGTCGCCACCGCCGACGACGCTGTACGCGCCGTCGCGGGTGGCCTCGACGATCGCTTCGGCCACCCCGCGGGTGCCCTCGGCGAACTTCTCGAACTCGAACACGCCCGACGGGCCGTTCCAGAAGATCGTCTTGGCACCGCGCAGCACCGCGGCGAATCGCTCGACCGTCCCCGGACCGATGTCCAGGCCCATGCCCTGCTCGAAGCCGTCCGCCGTCATCGCGATGCTGGTGTCCGCGTCGGCGGCGAACTTGTCCGCGACGACGATGTCGTGCGGCAGGTGGATCACGTCGCCGTACTTCTCGAGCAGGTCCTTGCAGGTGTCGATCATGTCTTCCTGCATCAGCGAATCGCCGACCGGGCTGCCCTGCGCCTTGATGAACGTGAAGGCCATGCCGCCGCCGATCACCAGGGTGTCGACCTTGGGCGCGAGCGCCTCGATCACGCCCAGCTTGTCCGACACCTTCGAACCGCCGAGGACGACGGCGTAGGGACGCTCGACGTCGGAGGTGAGCTTGCGCAGCACCTCCACCTCGGTGGCCACGAGGTCGCCGGCGTACGCCGGGAGCAGCCGGGCGACGTCGTACACCGACGCCTGCTTGCGGTGGACCACGCCGAATCCGTCGGAGACGAACGCGCCGTCGTCGCCGACGAGCTCGACGAGCGCCTTCGCGAGCTTGTTGCGCTCGGCATCGTCCTTGCTGGTCTCGCGCGGATCGAAGCGGATGTTCTCCAGCAGGAGGACGTCACCGTCGGTGAGTCCTTCGGCGCGCGCGAGCGCATCCGAGCCCACCACGTCGCCGGCGAGCTGGACGTTGCGGCCCAGTTCCTCCGACAGCCGGGCGGCCACCGGCGCCAGCGACAGCGCGGGATCCGGCTCCCCCTTGGGGCGGCCCAGGTGCGCGGTCACGATGACCTTGGCACCCGCCTCGACGAGTTTGGCGATGGTCGGAGCCGACGCGACGATGCGCCCCGGATCGGTGATCGCGCCGCCGTCGAGCGGCACGTTCAGATCCGAGCGCACCAGCACGCCGCGGCCCTCGACTCCTTCGGCCAGCAGGTCTTCCAGAGTTCGGACTGCCATGGTGACTACAGCGACTTCCCGACGAGACCGATGAGGTCGACGAGGCGGTTGGAGTAGCCCCACTCGTTGTCGTACCAGGAGACGGTCTTGGCCTGGTTGCCGATGACCTTGGTCAGACCCGAGTCGAACAGCGACGAGTGCGGATCGGTGACGATGTCGCTCGAGACGATCGGCGCGTCGTAGTACTTGAGGATGCCCTTCAGCGGGCCCTCGGCGGCGGCCTTCATGGCGGCGTTGATGTCCTCGGCGCTGGCGGTCTTCTTCAGCTCCGCGGTGAGGTCGGTGACCGAGCCGGTCGGGATCGGCACGCGCAGCGCGTAACCGTCGAGCTTGCCCTGCAGTTCGGGCAGGACCAGGCCGATGGCCTTGGCCGCACCGGTGCCGGTCGGAACGATGTTGATCGCGGCGGCACGCGCACGGCGCAGATCCTTGTGCGGGCCGTCCTGCAGGTTCTGGTCCTGCGTGTAGGCGTGAATGGTGGTCATCAGACCCTGCTCGATGCCGAACTCGTCGTTCAGCACCTTGGCCATCGGGCCGAGGCAGTTGGTGGTGCACGAGGCGTTCGAGATGATGTTCTGGCTGCCGTCGTACTTGTCGTCGTTGACGCCCATCACGATGGTGATGTCCTCGTCCGAGGCCGGCGCGGAGATGATGACCTTCTTGGCGCCGGCGTCCAGGTGACCCTGGGCCTTCGCGCGCGCGGTGAAGATGCCCGTCGACTCGACGACGACGTCGACGCCCAGATCGCCCCACGGAAGGGCTGCGGGGCCCTCCTTGACCTCGAGGGCCTTGATCTTCATGTCGCCGACGACGATGGTGTCGTCGCCCTCCAGGCGGACGTCCTGGGGCAGACGGCCGAGGATGCTGTCGAACTTCAGCAGGTGAGCCAGTGTGGCGTTGTCCGTCAGGTCGTTGACGGCGACGATCTCGATGTCGGTGGTTCCGAGCGCCTTCTGCGCCTCGACGGCACGGAAGAAGTTGCGGCCGATGCGGCCGAAGCCGTTGACGCCTACCCGAACAGTCACAAGTTGCTCCTTAAGCGGTGGTGTTGAGCCGGCGGTTCGTTACCGGCCCGCTCCCACCAGCCTAATAGCCGCCGCTCGCGAGGTCACCGGAAGGTCACTTGTGAGCGATGGGGTGTTCGTCACCACGCCGGGCGGGCGCCCCTACGCCTCGTCGAGGAGTTCGGCGGTGACCGCCGACTCGGTGTCCGGGATGCCGTCGGTCCGGGCCCGCTTGTCGGCCATCGACAGCAGGCGACGGATGCGGCCGGCCACCGCGTCCTTGGTCATCGGCGGATCCGCCAGTTGTCCGAGTTCCTCCAGCGAGGCCTGACGGTGTTCCACGCGCAGCCGGCCGGCGGCGAGCAGATGGTCGGGCACGTCGTCGCCCAGGATCTCGAGCGCACGTTCCACGCGGGCGGCCGCGGCCACGGCGGCCCGCGCCGAGCGGCGCAGGTTCGCGTCGTCGAAGTTGGCCAGACGGTTCGCGGTGGCGCGCACCTCGCGCCGCATCCGGCGTTCCTCCCACACCAGGCGGGTGTCGTGCGCGCCCATCCGGGTGAGCAGCGCGCCGATCGCCTCACCGTCACGGATGACGACCCGATCGCTGCCGCGGACCTCGCGGGCCTTGGCCGAGATGCCGAGCCGCCGCGCCGCGCCGACGAGCGCCAGAGCGGCCTCCGGGCCGGGGCAACTGACCTCCAGGGACGACGACCGGCCCGGCTCGGTCAACGAGCCGTGCGCCAGAAACGCTCCGCGCCAGGCGGCTTCGGCGTCGCCGACACTCCCGCCGACCACCTGCGCGGGCAGGCCGCGCACCGGCCGACCGCGCATGTCGAGCAGTCCGGTCTGGCGCGCCAGGGCCTCGCCGTCCTTCGTGACGCGCACGATGTAGCGCGCGCCCTTCCGCATTCCGCCCGAGCGGAGCACGTGGACGTCGGCGTTGTAGCCGAACAGACCGTGGATCTCGTGCCGCAGCCGCCGCGCCACGTTGCCGAGGTCCACCTCGGCCTCCACCACGACGCGGCCGCCCACGATGTGAATCCCCCCGGCGAATCGCAGCAGCGCCGACACCTCTGCCTTGCGGCAGCTGATCTGCGTCACCGACAACCGGCTCAGCTCGTCCTTGACCGCCCCAGTCATAGCCACGGTTCAAAGCCTCCTGTCCCCTGATATCCCCCGTTGCCCGACAGCCGCGCCGAGCGTCTCGAGTCCCGGAAGCATGCCAGATGTGCTGGTCCAACCTTACCGGCGATCATTTCAGTCGATCAGCCCGACCACCGTCGCGGCGGTTTTCGCCGGATCGTGCACGGCGGTTCCCGGAACCGCGAGATCCGCCACCCGCAGACGGGCCCCGAACCGGCCCGCCGCGCGTTCGAGATACTCGCGTTCGGCGCCCTCCGGCACCGACGCGGAATCGACGACGACGTCGTCCACCCGAAGGGTGGGAGCGTGCGCGTGCAGCACATGCAGGTGCCGCTCCACCGAGTATCCGGTGGTCTCCCCCGCCTCGGCTGCGAGATTGACGAACAGGATCTTGCGCGCCGACGTCTCGCTCAGCGCATCGAGCTGATCGGGCACCAGCACATGCGGAATCACGCTGGAGAACCACGATCCCGGACCGAGGGTCACCACGTCCGCCTCCCGGATCGCCGCCGCGGCCTGCGCACAACCGGCCGGAGCGTCGGGGATCAGCCGCACCCGCCGCGGCTTTCCCGGTGTGGTCGCGACCGCCACCTGGCCGCGGATCACGCGACTCACCCGGGGGTCCTTCTCCAGTCCGGACACGTCGGCCTCGATCACCAGGGGGACGTCGGCCATCGGCAGCACCCGGCCGTCGACGTCGAAGAGGTCGGTGAGGTCGTCCAACGCTTTCACCACGTCGCCGGTCACCTCGTTGAGCCCGCTGAGGAGCAGGTTGCCGATCGGGTGGCCGGCGAGCGCGCCATAGCCGCCGAAGCGGTGCTGCAGCACGCGCGCCCAGCGCTGGTGCCGGTCCGCGGAGGCCGGGTCCACGCGCCGTCGCGCCTCGAGCGCGGCCGGGGCCGCCATCAGCGCCGCCAGCGCCATGCGCAGATCGCCCGGCGGAATCAGGCCGAGTTCGGCGCGCAGGCGGCCCGACGATCCTCCGTCGTCGGCGACCGTCACGACGGCCGTGACGTCGGCGGTGAGGTAGCGCAGCGCGGTGAGCGTGTTGAACAGACCGTGGCCGCCGCCGAGCGCCACCACCTTGAGCCCCTCGATCAGGTCGGGTACGGCGATCTCGGGTGCGCCTTCGCCGGCGCTCATTCGTTGCCCAGGTCGCGGTGGGTCACTTCGACGTCGTAGAGCCGGTGGCCGTCGGCGTCGACCACCTCCGACAGTCGTCGCGCCAAATCCTCGGACATCGCGACGCTGCGGTGCTTCCCGCCCGTGCAGCCGATGCCGAGGGTCATGTATCCCTTGCCCTCGCGCAGGTAGCCGCGGCCGACGATGCCCACGATGTCGACGTACCGGTCGAGGAACTCCGCGGCGTCCTCCTGTCCCAGCACATAGTCGCGGACCTGCGGTTCGCGGCCGTTATGCTCGCGCAGTTCCGGGATCCAGAACGGGTTCGGCAGGAACCGCACGTCGGCGACGAGATCGCAGTCGATCGGCAGTCCGTACTTGAACCCGAACGACTGCACCGCGATGGCGAGCCGGCGGCCCGCGACGTTGGGGAAGACGTTCTCCACGATCGACCGCAGTCGGGTGGAACTCAGGTTGGAGGTGTCGATCACAGTGTCGGCTCCGGCCGCGAGCGGTGCCATGACCGCACGTTCGGCGGCGATCCCCTCTCCCAGCGTGCCGTTGCCCTGCAACGGGTGCCGCCTGCGGACCTGCTCGAACCGGCGGACCAGCACCTCGTCGGAGGCGTCGACGAAGATCATCGACGTGGTGGCGCCGCCGTCCTCCAGATCGCGGCGCAGCGCCGCCATCTCGGCCGCGAAGGAGGGATCGCCGCCCCGGACCACCATCGCGATCCGCTGCGCACCCACCTCGCTGCTCCGCACCATCTGCACGAGCTGCGAGATCAACGAGATCGGCACGTTGTCGCTGACATACCAGCCGTCGTCCTCGAGGACGTTGGCCACCGACGTGCGGCCGGCACCGGACATGCCGGTGACGAACAGCACCGTCGTACGGCTATCCGTTTCAGTCAACTCTGCGATTCCTCCATGTCGGGGACGGTCGTCTCAGGGCTTTCGCGGTCGGAGTCGTGGAGCGCGTCGTGGACGGCCTGCGCGGTGGCCGGGCCGATGCCCTTCACTTCGCCGATCTCCGCCACGGTCGCCTTCTTCAGATTGGCCACGGAACCGAAATGAGTCACCAGCGCCGTCCGCCGCCCCGCACCCAGGCCGGCGATCCCGTCGAGCGCCGAGGCGGTCATCCGTTTGCTGCGCTTGCTGCGGTGGAAGGTGATGGCGAACCGGTGCGCCTCGTCGCGCACGCGCTGCAACAGGAACAGGGCTTCGCTGTTGCGGGGCAGGATCACCGGCTCATCATCACCCGGAATCCACACCTCTTCCAGTCGTTTGGCCAGACCCACGACGGCCACGTCGGTGACGCCGAGCTCGTCGAGGACCGAGGCGGCGGCGTGCGCCTGGGGCGCGCCGCCGTCGACGACGAACAGATTCGGCGGATATGCGAATTTCTTCGGTCGGCGCGAAGTGGCCTCGTCGTCGGCCGCCGTCTGCCCCGATGCGCCCGCCTGATCCGAGGCGGACTCTTCCGGCGGCGGGGTGATGGCCCCGTCGCGGTGTCGGGCGAAGCGGCGCCGGGTGACCTCGGCGATCGACGCGACGTCGTCGGAGCGCCCGTCGCCGGCCGCCTCCTTGATCGAGTAATGCCGGTAGTCCGACTTCCGTGCCAGACCGTCCTCGAAGACGACGAGCGAGGCCACGACGTCCGTGCCCTGGACATGCGAGATGTCGATGCACTCGATCCGCAGCGGCGCCGTGTCGAGCCCCAGTGCCTCCTGCAGCTCGGTCAGCGCCGCCGACCGAGTGGTCAGATCCCCCGCACGCTGCAGCTTGTGCCGCGCGAGGGCCTCGGTGGCGTTGCGTTCCACCGTCGTCATCAGCGTGCGCTTGTCGCCGCGCTGCGGAACGCGCAGACTCACGTGCGCCCCGCGTCGCTCGGCGAGCCACTTCTCGACGTCCGCGGCGTCGTCGGGCAGTGCGGGAACCAGCACCTCGCGCGGGATGCCCGAACTCATGTCCGTCTCGGCGCCGTAGAACTGGGTCAGGAAGGTGCCGACCTGATCGGCGAGCGAGGCGTTCTCCTGGACCTCGACCACCCATCCGCGCTGACCGCGCACCCGTCCGTCCCGGACGTGGAAGACCTGCACGGACGACTCGAGTTCGTCGCCGACCAGAGCGATCACGTCGGCATCTGTCCCCGACCCCAGCACCACGGCCTGCTTCTCCATCGCGCGCCGCAGCGCGGAGACGTCGTCGCGCAGCCGGGCCGCCCGCTCGAAGTCGAGTTCCTCCGCCGCGCTGTTCATCTCGCGTTCGAGGTTCCGGATCAGACTGTCCGTGCGCCCGCCGAGGAAGTCGCAGAAGTCCTCGACGATCTCCCGGTGCTCGGCGGCCGACACACGGCCGACGCAGGGTGCCGAGCACTTGTCGATGTAGCCGAGCAGGCACGGCCGGCCCATCTGCTCGCTGCGGCGGAATACCCCTTTGGAGCACGTCCGGACGCCGAAGACGCGGGTCAGCAGATCGACCGTCTCGCGAATGGCCCAGGCGTGCGAGTACGGGCCGAAGTACCGGACGCCGGGCCGGCGCGCCCCGCGGTAGACGAAGACGCGCGGATACTCCTCGTTGAGGGTGACCGCGAGCATCGGGTAGCTCTTGTCGTCGCGGTAGCGGACGTTGAACCGCGGGTCGAACTCCTTGATCCAGTTGTATTCGAGCTGCAGCGCCTCCACCTCGGTGGTGACGACGGTCCACTCCACTGAGGCGGCGGTGGTGACCATCTGCCGGGTGCGCGGATGCAGGCCGGTGATGTCGGCGAAGTACGACGTGAGCCGTTGCCGCAGATTCTTGGCCTTGCCGACATAGATGACCCGGCCGTGCTGATCGCGGAACTTGTAGACGCCGGGATCGGTCGGGATGGTGCCCGGCGCCGGTCGGTAAGTCGATGGATCAGCCACGCCCCCAGGTTAGTCGCCGCCGGTGACACGGGTTCGGCCCGGACGCGGTCACGACACCGCGCGGTGGTACCGCTGCGGCGAGACGCCCGCCGCGCCTAGCCTTGTCGCATGACCGGTCGGCACCGCAGACACCGGCGGCCGGCGGCGTTCGCGCTCGCCGGCGCGCTGATGAGCGCGGTGGCTCTCGGGGCCTGCGCCACCGACTCCGCCGACTCCTTCGCCGAGGACTACACCACCTATCTGCGCGGCCGGTCCGACGTGACCTCGTTTCGCGTGCACCCCAACAATGCGGTCCTGAGCCGCGGTTCGGTGGACACCGTCGTCTCACTGCGCGCCGGACTGCCGGACGAGGACGTCGCGCGCGCGGCGCGTGAGCTCGCCGCCCACCGCGGCGGCGCCGTCATCGACGAGCACCGCATCCGCGTCGAGTTCTCGGCACGCGACTCCTCCGGCGGACCCGTCGCGGCCGAGATCTACCTGGTACCCGGTTCCGACAACCAGCGCCTCGGCGATCCGGCGAGGTATCTGGACTGGGTCCGGCGGACCCGGCAGTTCACCGCGTCGAACCCCGGGGTCACTGCGGTGCGCGCCTGGCGCACGGCGATCGCCGCCGAGTCGTCGCGGGACGCGTACCCGCTGGCGGAGAGCCTCGACCGGTTCATCGCCGACGATTCCGGGGGCATTCGCGAACTCTCGGTGACCGGTTCGGACTGCGTGTTGCAGTGGGACGCCGGAGACACGCCGGCCGATCTCGGGCGGTACCGGGACCTGCTCGCACTGCTGCCGGCCGGCACCTCCCCCGTGCACTGCCGGGCCACCTCGCAGCGGCCCGAACCCGCGGCGGCGGTCTATCTCACGGTGTCCCGGACCACGCCGGACACGGTCGTGGAATCGATACGGGCGCGAGCCGCCGAGATCGGTCTGCCCGCGCAGATCGCGGTCGCCGCATGAGGCGACGACGATGTCGGACGGCCGCGCGCTCCGGCTTCCGGCTCACTCGGCGTTCTGTGCCACCCCGTATCGAGTCTGGAACTCGCGATAGCGCTCCATCGCGTCCACCGCGAGGTCGCCGTCGCGCGCCTGCACGGCCATCACCGGGATGTGCTCGTCGCCGGGGAACAGCAACCGCGCACAGAACCCCTTCTCCGGGTACTCCAGGCCGAGCACCTGATCCCACGGGAATACCCGCTCGGAGACGAGGTTGAGAACTCCGACGCCCTCGGGTCCGAGCCGCAGCCGCGCGCGGGTCAGGAAGAGGATCGCGCCGCTGATCACGACGCCGACGCCGATCAACGCCACCTTGTCCGACCATCCGACGTTGACGCCCGTGTATGAGATGTCCAGGAGCAGCCCGAAGGTCAGGTGGATGATCATCACCACCGCGACCGCCACCCACGCGGCGATCCGCATCCACCGCGGCCGGTAGACGTACTCCCACGTGTCGTCGGTCGCGGCGTCGGTCATTCCAGTCCCCGGAGGATGAGCGCGGAGGCCAGGGCCGCGGTCATCGCCTGCGCGCCCTTGTCCTCGGCCGAATCCGGCAGGCCCGCGCGATTGAGGGCCTGCGCCTCGTTCAAAGTGGTCAGGACACCGTTGCCCACCGGTGTCGACTCGTCGAGCGAGACACGCGTGAGGCCCGCGGTGACCGCGTCGCAGACGTACTCGAAGTGCGGGGTCTCGCCCTTGATGACGACGCCGAGCGCGACGACCGCGTCGTGGGTGCGCGCGAGCGCCTGAACGATCACCGGCAGCTCGATGGCACCGGCGACCTGCACCACCGTCGGCTCGGTGACGCCGTTGGCCGCCGCGGCGCGCAGTGCGCCTTCCAGCAGCGCGGTGCAGATCGTCTCATGCCACTGCGAGGCGACGATCGCGACCTTCAGTCCGCTCGCGTCCGCGAGATCGAGGGTGGGTTCACCGACGCCGCTCATGCACCTTCTCCAGTTCCCTCTGCCGCCTCGGGCAGGATGTCGTCCAGACCGTCGAGCACATGGCCCATGCGGTCGCGCTTGGTACGCAGGTAGCGCAGGTTCTCGGCGTTCGCGCGCACCGGCATCGGCACGCGGTCCACGATCTCCAGCCCGTACCCGTCGAGGCCGACGCGCTTGGCCGGGTTGTTGGTCAGCAGGCGCATCGATCGCACGCCCAGGTCTACCAGAATCTGCGCGCCGAGACCGTAGTCGCGGGCGTCGGCGGGCAGACCGAGTTCCAGATTCGCATCGACGGTGTCGGCACCGCTGTCCTGCAGCTGGTACGCCTGCAGCTTGTGCATCAGACCGATGCCGCGGCCCTCGTGCCCGCGCATGTACAGCACCACGCCGCGGCCCTCGCGGCCCACCATCTCCATGGCCGCCTGCAGCTGCGGCCCGCAGTCGCACCGCAGTGAGCCGAAGACGTCGCCGGTGAGGCACTCGGAGTGCACGCGCACCAGGACGTCCTCGCCGTTCTCGGCGATGTCGCCCATCACCAGCGCGATGTGCTCGGCGTCGTCGTAGGGGCTCTGGTACCCGACGGCGCGGAAGGTCCCGTACTCGGTGGGAATGCGCGCGTCGGCGACCTGCTCGACGTGCTTCTCGTGATGCCTGCGCCACGAGATCAGGTCGGCGATCGAGATCAGGGCCAGTTCGTGCTCATCGGCGAAGACCCGGAGCTCGTCGGTGCGGGCCATGTGTCCCGGATCCTTCTGGCTGACGATCTCGCAGATCACGCCCGCGGGCGCCAGACCCGCGGCGGTGGCCAGATCGACGGCCGCCTCGGTGTGGCCCGGGCGGCGGAGCACGCCGCCCTCTTTGGCGCGCAACGGCACCACGTGCCCGGGACGGGTGAAGTCGTGGGCGTCCGACGTCGGGTCGGCCAGCTTGCGCATGGTGGTCGCCCGGTCGGCCGCGCTGATGCCGGTCCCGATGCCTTCGCGGGCGTCGACGGTGACGGTGTACGCGGTGCCGTGCTTGTCCTGGTTCACCGAGTACATCGGCGGCAGCCCGAGCCGGTCGCAGTCGTCGCCCGCGAGGGGCACGCACAGGTAGCCCGACGTATAACGCACCATGAACGCCACCAGCTCCGGAGTCGCCTTCTCGGCGGCGAAGATGAGGTCGCCCTCGTTCTCGCGGTCCTCGTCGTCCACGACCACGACGGCCTTGCCCGCGGCGATGTCGGCGATGGCGCGCTCCACGCTGTCGAGGACCACGCGTCCCGTCTCACCGCCGACTGTCGACCCGCTGCCCTCGGCGCTCTCGCGCACCCCGCCGGTCCCGATCTCACTCATTCGGCTCACTGCCTTCCACACCACTGGTCGCGAGCCGGCCGGCGCCGGTGAGACGCTCGACGTACTTCGCGATGACATCGACTTCCAAGTTCACGCGCACCCCGGCTCGGGCGCCGGAGAGGTTCGTCTCACTCAGAGTCGTCGGAATCAACGACACCTCGAACCAGTCCCCGTATTCCCGGTCGACACCGACGGACGAGACCGTCAACGAGATGCCGTCGACGGTGATCGACCCCTTCTCGACGATGTAGCGTGCGAGCTGCTCGGGAATGCCGATCCGTACCACGGTCCAGTTCTCGCTCGGCGACACCGAGACGATGACGCCGACCCCGTCGACGTGTCCCTGAACGATGTGCCCGCCGAAACGGCCGCCCGCGGCCATCGCGCGTTCGAGGTTGACGCTCGCGCCCGGACCCAGGCGGTCGAGTGAACTGCGCCGCAGCGTCTCGGCCATCACGTCGACGGTGAACTCGTCGTCGGTCAGCTCGGTGACTGTGAGACAGACGCCGTTGACGGCGATCGAATCTCCGAATGAGGCATCGCTGGTGACCAGCGGCCCACGAATACGAAAACGCGCGGCCTCAGTGAGGTCGTCGCGAGCGGTGATTTCGCCGCGTTCCTCCACGATTCCCGTGAACACCGTCTCTCCTTTGCCAGGTGTGCTCGGGAGAGACAGATCGCGGCACGGCGCCGCACTGCCATTCTCTCGTATCCGGACTCTGACCGTCGGCCCCGGAATCGCACCGGAGTCTGCTCGTCCCCTCGCTGTCGCGAGGGCGCTCGCGGGCTCATCCCTTGGAGGGCATCACCGCCGGTGGGGAATTTCACCCCGCCCCGAGAACTCAATATTGAAATTAGCACGCAGCCGGGCCCAGCCGCGTACCCGCTCTCCCGTACACCGGGTCCGGGCACGTCAGAGGGCCTCGCACCGTTAAGCGCGCAGTGCGCGAAACGCCGGCCTGTGCTCAGTCGCGGCGCTCGAGGGTGACCAGCAGGTCGTCGCCGAGTCCACGCGTGCCGGTCCGGATGAAGCGGTGCGCATCCGCGAGTGTTCCGACCGTGCCGTCGTCCACCGCTGCGCGGCCCGCTCCCAGCACAGTGGGTGCCAGGTAGCAGTGCAGTTCGTCGACGAGACCTGCTGCGAGGAACGCTCCGATGATCGCCGGGCCCCCCTCCACCAGGACGTGCAGTGCGTCCGGCAGCGCGGCCACCACCTCGCGCGGGTCACGGCTCGCGACGTGCAGCAGCGGGGACGGTCCACTGCGCACCCGTGCCGTCGGGGGCACGTCGCGCAGCCCGAGGACGACGCGGGTGGGCTGGTGGCTGTACAGCGTCCCGTCCGGCCGCCGGGCGGTGAGCGCCGGGTCGTCGGCGATCACCGTTCCGGTCCCGACCACGATGGCGTCGATCCGCGCGCGCTGCGCATGCGCATGCTCGCGTGCGGCGGCGCCGGTGATCCACTGGCTGGTGCCGTCGGGTGCCGCGACGCGGCCGTCGAGAGTCGCCGCGATCTTCGCCGTGACGAACGGACGCCCCCGCTCACGCTGGAAGAGCCACTGCCGCAGCGGACCTCGGCGAGCCTCGTGCTCGAGCACCGACTCATGGACGTCGACGCCCGCGGCCCGGAGCGTGGCGGCGCCGCCCGCCGCCGCCGGATTGGGATCGCCGACGGCGAAGTGCACCGCCGAGACGCCGGCGGCGAGCAGCGCCTGCGAGCACGGGCCGGTGCGACCGGTGTGATCGCAGGGTTCGAGGGTCACGACGGCCGTGCCGCCCCGCGCCCGGTCCCCCGCCTCGCGCAGGGCCATCACTTCGGCGTGCGGCCCGCCCGGCGGCTGGGTCCGGCCCACTCCCACCACCTCGCCGAGCTCGTCGAGGATCACCGCGCCGACGGGCGGATTCGGTGAGCTGAGTCCCTGCGAGTCCGCAGACTCGGCGATCGCACGCCGCATCGCGGCCGCGACGGTGGCCGCACCGACCACCGCGCTACCGACCGTCGCGGACGAGGGTGGCTTTGCGGCGCAACTGCGCCACGCGGGCGGCGGGATCGTCGCCGCCGTACACGGCCGACCCCGCGACGAAGCAGTCCACCCCGGCCTCGGCGGCCTGCTCGATGGTGGAATCGCTGATCCCGCCGTCGATCTCGATCAGCAGGCGCAGGTCGCCGCTGTCGACCCGGCTCCGGATGGTGCGGACTTTGTCGAGCACCTCGGGCATGAACTTCTGCCCACCGAAGCCCGGCTCCACGCTCATCACCAACAGCGTGTCGAAGTCCCGCAGGATCTCCAGGTACGGCTCCAGCGGCGTGCCGGGCTTGATGGCCAGGCCGGCCTTGCCTCCGGCCGCGCGGATGTCGCGGGCCACGGCCGACGGATCGTCGGCGGCCTCGGCGTGGAAGGTCACGTTGTAGGCGCCGGCCTCCGCGTACGGCGGCGCCCAGCGGCCCGGGTCCTCGATCATCAGGTGGCAGTCGAGCGGAATGTCGGTGGCCTTGAGCAGGCTCTCGACCACCGGCAGGCCGAGCGTCAGATTCGGCACGAAATGGTTGTCCATCACGTCGACGTGAACCCAGTCGACGCCGGGATCGACGTCGGACGGGCCGACCGCCGCGATCTCCGCGGCGAGATTGGCGAAGTCGGCGGACAGGATGGACGGGGCGATCATCGGTGCCGGGCGGCCGGGGTTGCACATGGCGCTGATTCTACGAGAACGCGGCCGGCGCTCTCGCGGCAGCGCGTCAGTCCTTCCGCAGTGCGGCCAGGAACATGGCGTCGGTGTCGTGGCGGTGCGGCCAGAGCTGAACGTACGGCCCGTCTCCCAGCGACTCCGGATCGAAGACATCGCCCGCGACCAGCGGGCGAGCGTCGAGGCGGCTCACCCCGGCCACCTCCGTGAGCACCGTGTCGACCACCTCGACGGTCTCGGCCGGATGCGGCGAGCACGTCGAGTACACGACCACACCGCCCGGCTTCACCAGATGCAGGGCTTCGGCGAGCAACTCCCTCTGCAGGGTCACCAGCTCCGGGAGGTCTTCGGGCCGCCGACGCCAGCGGGCCTCCGGGCGCCGTCGCAGCGACCCCAGTCCCGAACAGGGGGCGTCCACCAGAATCCGGTCGAAGTCCGGCTCCAGTCCTGATGACCGGCCGTCGGCGACGTGCACGGTCACCGGCAGCGAGTCGACCACCTTCTCGATCAGCTCGGCACGATGCGCGGAGATCTCGACGGCGTCCAGATGAGCGCCCGACACCTCGGCGAGCGACCCCAGCAGCGCGGCCTTGCCGCCCGGACCGGCGCAGAGGTCGAGCCACCGGCCGCCGTCGTCGCCGACGTCGGCACGTGCCAGCGCGACCGCGACCAGTTGGCTCCCCTCGTCCTGGACTCCGGCGAAGCCCTCCCGCACCGCGTCGAGCTCGCCCGGATCTCCGCCCTCGGGCAGGTACACGCAGTACGGCGAATAGCGTCCCTCGTCGCCGCCGCTGATCAACGCGAGTTCCTCGGCGGTGATCTGTCCCGGCCGTGCGACGAGATGCACGATCGGCCGCTCGTCGTCGGCGGCGAGCGCCGCCTGCAGCTCACCCGTCGACCCGCCGAGCGCCCGGTGGAATATCTCGCCGATCCACCGCGGATGCGCATACGTGAACGACAGGTTGCCGATGCGATCGTCCATCATCGACGGCGCGAGTTCGTCGATCCAGAGCTGCTCGTCGCGCTGACTCACCTTGCGCAGGACCGCGTTGACGAATCCGGACGGTCCCATCCCGTTCTCGCTGCGCGCGATGTCGACGGAGGTCGACACCGCCGCGTGCGACCCGATCCGCGTACGCAACAGCTGATAGGTCCCCAGCCGCAGTACGTCGAGCAGGCTTCCGTCGATCTCGTCGACGGGGCGGCCCGCCGCGGCGGCGATCACGGCGTCGAGCAGGCCGAGAGACCGAGCCGAACCATAGGTCAGCTCCGTGGCCAGCGCGGCGTCCCGGCCGGTGATCCTCCGCTCGCGAAGCAGTCTGGGCAGCAGTAGATTCGCGTACGCGTCGCGTTCGCGCACCGCCCGCAGCACATCGCGCGCCACGATGCGTGCCGGGTCGAGATCCTTCTCGCGGTACTTGCGCTCCGGGCGCCGATCGCCGCTCCGATGCTCCGCAGGGCTCATCCGAAGTGCTCCGTTCCGTCGAGCCGGCTGCCACGTGCCCAGTCGGCGGCGTTCATCGATTTCTTTCCCGGCGCCTGCACCGTCGTCAGCCGCACCGCACCGGACGCCGTGCCGACAAAGACCGCCTTCTTGGTGACCGCGAGCGCTCCGCACTCCATAGCTCCCGGGACATCGGCGTCGCCGTCGACCGGGATCACCGGGCCGAGTTTGATACGTGCGTCGCCGAGCATCGTCCACGCGCCCGGTGCCGGGGTGTGGGCGCGCACCGTGCGCCCGATGATGTGCGACGGCAGGTCCCAGCGCACGCGCGCATCGTCGGTCGTGATCTTCCCGGCGTGCGAGACGCCTTCGGCGTCCTGGGGCACCGGAGCCAGTTCGCCCGCCGCGATCCCGTCCACGACGGCGCGGAGCAGGCCCGAGCCCGACACCGAGAGCCGCTCGAGGAGATCGCCCGCGGTGTCGGTGTCGCGGATCCGCTCGGTGAGCGTGCCGTAGACGGGTCCGGTGTCGAGTCCGGCTTCGAGAGCGAAGACGCTCGCCCCGGTGAACTCGTCGCCCGCGGCGATGGCCGCCTGCACCGGAGCGGCTCCCCGCCACGCGGGCAGTACCGAGAAGTGCAGGTTCACCCAGCCGCGAGGCAGCATGTCCAGCACGCTCTGCGGGATCAGTCCGCCGTATGCGACGACGACCCCGAGGTCGGCGTTCCACCGGACCAGCGCCTGGGACACCTCCGGATCGGACATCCGGCGGGGCGTCAGGACCTCGATCCCGTGGCTGTCGGCGAGCGTCCCGACCTCCGACCGGATCATCCGGCGTCCGCGGCCGGCCGTGGTGTCCGGTCTGGTGATGACGCCGACCACCTCGTGGTCGGGCGAATCGAGCAGTTCCTGCAGGGTCGGCACCGCCACCTCGGGCGTGCCGGCGAACACCAGCCTCATGTCAACCAATCGTAGGGGGATCGACTTGGACCCTGATGCCCGCGGTGTCGTCATGCCGGGCGTTCCGGAGCGCCTGGGCGTTACGCAGTGCCTCGGCCAGTGACCGCCCGGCGCTGCGCGGTGTGCGCAACAGCATGCGATCCACCGGCCCCGACTCGTCCAGGCCGGCGGGACGGCGCACCCCCGCGGGCAGCGGCACCGGCCCCAGCGTCTCGGCCTCCGGCGGCATGGTGAGCAGGTCGAGGAACGCCGACACGGCCGCGGGCGGTCCGTCCACCGACGCCATCGTCACCGCGGGCGGGAACTTCAACTCCAGCCGTTGCCGCAGCTCGGCGGTGGCGAATCCCACCGGATCCCACCGGATGAGCGCCTGTACCGGCAACGCGGCCGCGTCGGCAACCACCACCACGCGGCCGCCCTCGGCACGGGGCCGCACCAGCGTCGCCACCGCCATCCAGGCGCGGACCGCCTCCTCGGCGGCACGCAGATCCTCCCGGTCCAGCTGCGCCCAGGTGTCGAGCAGCACCGCGGCCCCGTAGCCGCCCGGCGCGCGCGGCGCCGCGCCCGGCGTGGCGATCACCACCCGCGGCCCGGCCGGCACCTCGTCCACGATCTTGTCGCCGGAGGAGGTGACGATCGGGACGCCGCGGAAGGCGCGTCCGAGTTCTTCGGCGGTGCGCCGATCCCCGATCATCAACGCGCGCACCGCGGTGCCCGCGCACACCGGACAGACGAAGCGGTTCTCCGGTCGTCCGCACCACCGGCAGGCGAGGTCGCCGCGTTCGCTCATCTGCAGCGGACCGTTGCAGGCTCGGCACCGGGCGTGCGCGCGGCACCGGGCGCACGCCACCGACGGCAGGTAACCGCGCCGAGGCACGCTGAACAGCACCGCCTGGTCGGCGGCGAGGGCTCGCCGGGCCGCGTCGAAGGCGATCGCCGGTATCCGCGCGGTCCGCGCCATCGGATCGCCCGCCACGCGGCGATCCTCGTCGGAGAGTCCGTCGACGCGCGGCATCGCCTCCCGGACCGCGGCCCGCGGGGCGACGACGTCGAACGCCCAGCTCGACTCCACCAATGCCTGCGCGTCGGTGGTGCGGGAGTGTCCGCCGATCAGCAGCGCCGCCCCGCTGCCGTGGGCGCGGAGAACGGCCACCTCGCGCGGGTGCGGATAGGGCGACCGCGGCTCGTCGAGACTGTCGTCCCCGTCGTCGAAGACCACCACCAGGCCGAGATCGACGACGGGTGCGAAGACGGCGCTGCGCGTGCCGATCACCACCCGTGCCCGTCCGCGCAGCGCCGACAGCCAGCGCCGGTACCTCGCGGTGGGACCGAGGCCCGCGGCGAGAGTCACGCAGGCGTCGCCGAGCAGCGGTTCGCACGCCGCTTCGAGACGATCGAGATCCCGCTGGTCGGGCACCACGATCACCACCCCGCGCCCGGATGCCGCGACCGACGCCGCGAGTTCGGCCAGCCGGGCGGCCACGTCCTCGCCGGGCAGCGCCTGCCAGCAGGCGTGCGGATGCCCTCCGGCGACCGCCTGTTCGATGAACGACCGCCCCGAGTCGTAGACGTCCCAGCCGGCTGCGGCCGGCTCGGCGATCGGCCGCGCCACGTCGTGACTGGCCGCCTCCTTCTCCACCCGTGCGTGCCGCGGCGGGATCGCCAGCCGCAGGACGTCGGCCATCGTGCCCGCGTACCGGTCGGCGACCGCACGGCACAGCGCGGCCAGTTCGGGGGTGAGGACGGGTTCGGGCGAGACGACGCGATCGAGCCACGACAGCGCGCCCTCGTGTTCGCTGCGGTCGAGCCGTTCCAAGAGGTAGCCGTCCACCAACCGGCCGGCGAAACGCACACGGACGCGGACGCCCGGCTGGGCGTCCGCGTCCGTCTTGGCGTCCACGAGGTAATCGAAGGGCCGGTCCAGGTGAGCCAGCCCGAGCATCGGCAGCACACGGGCCACCGGTCGCTGCGGTGCGGCGACCCGCTGATTGCGCGGAGGCTTCGCGGCCACGCGCTCGGTCTCGGCTGTCACACGTCGAGATTAGCGATCGCCTGAGACCGCGCCGCGGCGGACCGCTCCCCGACCTGCAGCCTCGCGCACTCTTACAGGCCTGCGGCCTCGCGGAGTGCGGCGACGCGGTCGGTGCGCTCCCACGGCAGATCCACATCGGTCCGGCCGAAGTGTCCGTACGCGGCGGTCGGTGCGTAGATCGGCCGCAGCAGGTCCAGATCGCGGATGATGGCCCCGGGACGAAGGTCGAAGACCTGCGAGATCGCCTTCTGAATGGTGCCGGGGTCCACCTTCTCGGTGTCGAAGGTCTCGACGAACAGACCGACGGGCGCGGCCTTGCCGATGGCGTAGGCCACCTGGACCTCGATGCGGCTGGCCAGGCCCGCCGCAACGGCGTTCTTCGCCACCCAGCGCATCGCGTAGGCGGCGCTGCGGTCGACCTTCGACGGGTCCTTGCCCGAGAACGCACCGCCGCCGTGACGCGCCATGCCGCCGTAGGTGTCGACGATGATCTTGCGGCCGGTGAGACCGGCGTCGCCCATCGGTCCGCCGAGCACGAAGCTGCCGGTGGGGTTCACCAGCAGACGCGGGTCGGAGGTGTCGAGCTTCACCGGGAGGTCGAGTTCGGCGAAGACCGGCTCGAGGACGTGCTTGCGGATGTCGGGGGCGAGCATGCCCTCGATGTCGATGTCGGCGGCGTGCTGCGTGGAGACCACCACGGTGTCGAGACGGACCGGGGTGTCGCCCGCGTACTCGATGGTGACCTGAGTCTTGCCGTCGGGACGCAGGTACGGCAGGACGCCGTCCTTGCGGACCTGGGTCAGCCGGCGCGAGAGCCGGTGGGCCAGCGCGATCGGCAGCGGCATCAGCTCGGGCGTCTCGTCGGTGGCGTAACCGAACATCAGGCCCTGGTCGCCTGCACCCTGCTGGTCGATGTCGTCGTCGTGGGTGCCGGTGCGCTTCTCGTGCGAGTGGGTCAGGCCCTGGGCGATCTCCGGCGACTGCGCGCCGATCGCGATGTTGACGCCGCACGACGTGCCGTCGAAGCCCTTGGTGGACGAGTCGTAGCCGATCTCGAGGATCTTCTCGCGCACGATGGTCGGGATGTCGACGTAGGCGGTGGTGCTGACCTCGCCCGCGACATGCACCTGACCGGTGGTGACCAGGGTCTCCACGGCCACCTTGGCCTTCGGATCCTTCGCGAGCATCGCGTCCAGGATCGAGTCGCTGATCGCGTCACAGATCTTGTCCGGATGACCCTCGGTGACGGATTCGCTCGTGAATAGACGGGACGCTGAGGCGCTCATCGGTTCCTCTCGGGGTTGTGTGTCAGTTCGTTGCCGTCTCGTTCGCCGGTGCCGGCGCGCGAGGGCACCTGTCCATCTGGCACGAGAGCGGCCACTTCGTCAAGGATTCTGCTCGCCATCAAAGTTTTTGAGCCGAATGGCAGTCCGGTCTCGCGGCCGTCCGCGGTCAGCAGCCAGCCGGTGTTGTCCTCGGTGCCGAACGCCTTGCCGCCGCCGACGGCGTTGACGACCAGCAGGTCGCAGCCCTTTCTGCGGAGCTTGGCGCGGCCGTGGTCGAGGACTCCGCCGTCGGCGTCACCGGTCTCTGCGGCGAATCCGACGATCACGGTACTCCGGGGAATCCGGCCCTGCGCACGGTCGGCGACCAGCCCGGCGAGAATATCGGGGTTGGTGTCCAAGTGGATGGGAGCGGGTCCGTCGTCGCCCTTCTTGATCTTGGCGCCGGCCACCGCCGTGGGCCGGAAGTCGGCGACGGCGGCCGCCATGATCACCACGTCGGCATCCGCGGCCCGCGTGGTCATCTCCGACTGCATCTCGCGTGCGGAGTCCACGTGAACGATCTCGACCGATGCCGGCTCACCCGGATCCGAGGTGGCGCCGGAGACCAGCGTCACCCGGGCTCCGCGCTGCGAGGCCGCCCGGGCCAGGGCGTACCCCTGTTTGCCGGAACTGTGGTTGCCCAGGTATCGCACCGGGTCGAGGGCCTCGCGGGTGCCGCCGGCGCTGATCACCATGCGCACACCCGACAGGTCGTAGGGCAGAGCGTCGGCGCGGGTCAGCAGGAGATCCCCCAGCGCCGCGATCTCGGCGGGCTCGGGCATGCGCCCGGCACCGCTGTCGGTGCCGGTGAGACGCCCCACGGCCGGAGTCATGACGGTCACGCCGCGACTCCGGAGGGTCGCGACATTGGCGACGGTAGCCGGATGCTCCCACATCTCGGTGTGCATCGCCGGAACGAACAGCACCGGACAGCTCACCGTGAGCAGCGATGCGGTCAGCAGGTCGTCGGCGCGACCCGCGACCGCGCGGGCCATCAGGTCCGCCGTCGCCGGCGCGACGATCACCAGGTCGGCGCGGCGTCCCAGCGCCACATGAGCCACCTCGTCGACGTCGTCGAAGACCTCGGTGCTGACCGGGTTGCCCGACAGCGCCTCGAAGGTGGCGGCCCCGACGAAGTTGAGGGCGGCCCTGGTCGGCATCACTCGGACGTCGTGCCCCGCCTCGGTGTAGTGCCGGATGACCGAACACACCTTGTACGCGGCGATACCGCCGCCCACACCGATCAGGATGTGCGCTTTGGACACCTGTGGGGCCTACTCGCCCTCGGTGTGCTCGAGCAGGTCCGAGTGGATCTCACGCATCGCGATCGAGAGCGGCTTCTCCTGGACGCCCGGCTCCACGAGGGGGCCGACGTACTCGAGGATGCCCTCGGCGAGCTGGTTGTAGTAGTCGTTGATCTGCCGGGCGCGCTTGGCCGCGTAGATCACCAGGGCGTACTTCGACGAGGTGCGCTCGAGCAGTTCGTCGATCGGCGGATTGGTGATACCCAGCGGGGCGTCGTAGACGGGCTCGTCCACAACCACGGTTGATTCGGTCTCGGTCTGAGTGCTCACTCAATTCTCCTGCGAAGTCTCTGCTTGGGTCTGCTCCTCTAACGGCGGCCCAACCAGCAAGTTTACCAATTGTTCGGCGGCCGCGTCGACATCGTCGTTCACCACGACGTGTTGGAACTCCTCGCGGGCGGCCATCTCCGACCGCGCCGTCTCCAGTCGACGGTCGATCACCTCCTGGGATTCAGTGCCGCGGCCGGTCAGCCGCTCCACCAGAGTCTCCCAGCTCGGCGGCGCCAGGAACACCGTCGTCGCCTCCGGCATCGCCGTCACCACGTTGCGGCATCCCACCAGGTCGACCTCCAGCAGCACGGGCGAGCCGGACTCGAGGGCCTCGCGCACCGGAGCCGCGGGTGTTCCCGAACGTTGCAGCCCCCCGTGGATGTCGGCCCATTCGAGGAGTTCGCCGTTCTCGATCATCGAGTCGAACTTCTCTCGGCTCACGAAGTGGTAGTCGTGACCGTCCACCTCACCCGGCCGCGGATCGCGGGTCGTCGCCGACACGCTGAACCACAGATCGGGAACGAGCTCGCGCAGCCGTGCGACGACGGTCGACTTTCCGACAGCCGAGGGGCCGACCAGTACAACCAGTCGGCCCCTCCGTCGGGTGTGCTCCCGGGTCACGCTCAGGAGCTGAACTTCTCGAGAAGCGCCTTGCGCTGGCGGTCACCGAGACCGCGGACACGGCGAGTCGGAGCGATCTCCAGCTCGGTCATGATCTCCTGCGCCTTCACCTTGCCCACCTTCGGCAGGGCCTCGAGAAGGGCCGAGACCTTCATCTTGCCGAGGATCTCGTCGTTCTCTGCGTCGGCCAGCACCTGCTGCAGGTTGGTGCCGCCGCTCTTCAGGCGGTTCTTGAGCTCCGCGCGCACCCGGCGAGCGGCAGCCGCCTTCTCGAGCGCTGCAGCGCGCTGCTCATCGGTCAACTGGGGAAGAGCCACGGTTCCTCCGTCTTTCGTGTCTACAGTTCGGTTTGTCCACGCGACGCTATACGAACATCTCGTGTTTTTCCGCTTCGGGGCCGTGCGGCCCCTACGAGCGAATCGGATCCAGCCTAACGCTCGACGCCTTGTCCCATGCAATCGGAGTCCCATGCAATCGGACCAGCACAAACGGTACCCGCTCCGCCGCCGTTTCCGGTGAAGCGCACCGGGCGCGCCCGCACTCGGTGTCGCAGGAGAGCGCCGATCACCTCGGAACCACATCGATCGTCCGGGAACAACACGGCGTGCGACGGCGGATGCGGCACAAGGTACCGTGCCCTCCATGCTCAGTGACCTTCGAACCCTTGCTCGTGTCCTGACCGACGACCTCGCCCCGTCCAGCGCCAGCGAGTCGGTGGTGCTCTCGGAACGTCCGCACGCCAAGCTGATCCGCTTCGGTTCAGCGGACCAACTCCGGGCGGCTCGGGAGTCCGGTCAGGTCCCGGTGCTGCTGGTCCCGCCGCTGGCGGTGCCCGCCCATTGCTACGACCTGGCACCCGGCGCCCAGCCGGGCAACTCGGTGGTCGAGTTCCTGCTCGGCACCGGTACCGTTCCGTACGTCATCGACTTCGGCGACGTGGGCTACGCCGACCGCCGGCTCGGTTTCGAGGACTACTTCGGCACCTTCATCCCCCGCGCGATCGGCGAGGTGATCGACGATTTCCGGGCCGGGCCGGACGCGGTCGACCTCATGGGCTGGAGCCTCGGCGGCACCCTGTCGCTGATGACCGCGGCCGCACAGCGCGACCTGCCGATCCGCTCGGTCATCACCGCCGGCACACCGCTCAACTACCAGAAGATCGAGCCCTATCCCCTGCTCCGGAGGTTGCTCGGCCCCACGCAGGGCAAGCCGGTCACCTATCTGCTCCGCGCGCTGGGCGGCATCCCGTCGATCGCCGTACAACTCGCCTACCGAGCGAGCTCGTGGGATCGCGAACTACGCAAGCCGCAGTACATTCTGGCGAACCTCCGAGACACCGACGCGCTGGTCCGCATGCAGGTGATCGACCGCTTCCAGAACTCGCTGCCCGGCTACCCGGGAAAGGTCAGCGAGCAGATGCTGGTGAATCTCATCCTGCGCGATGAGATCGCACGCGGCGAGTTGCACTTCGGATCGGTCACCGTCGATCTCACGTCCATCACGGCGCCGGTCTTCATGGCCGGCTCGCACCGTGACGCGATCGTCAGCCACGCGGCGGCCGAGCACGGACTGAGCCTGTTCACCGACTCCGTCCACGCCGAGTTCCACACCGTCGAGACCAGCCACCTCGGCCTGCTGACCGGGGCCGTCGCCGAACAGGAGACCTGGCCCGCGATCGCCGCTTTCCGCGAGGAGATCGGCCACTACTGAACGGCCCCGAGGCTCCGCGCCATCCGCGAAACCCGCAGACCCCGCACAGCCGCGATGTTCGACGACGGAACCCCCGTCCGGGACGGGGGTTCCGTCGTCGAGTGTCGCGTCAGTAGTGAGCGGCTACCGCAGCGCCGCCTCGACCTCGTCTCGGGTCGCGGACGCCGCAGTCGCGAGGGCCGCCGGATCGGGTCCCGCGCGCAGGATGCTGCGGCTGGCCGCCGGCAGCAGCCACGACGGATCCGAACCGTCGAAGATCCGGGCCAGATCGGCCGCGGTGGCGCCCTGGGCGCCCAATCCCGGCGACAGCACGGGACCGGCCAGACGGCTCAGATCCAATCCGTGTTCGCGTGTCGCGCCGACCACCACGCCGACCGTTCCGGAGCCATCGGCGTTCACCTCCGCGGCGGCGTCGACGATCGACTGTCCGACGGTCCGACCGCCGGCGTCGGCCGTCTGCACCGAGCCGCCCTCGGGATTGGAGGTGCGGGCGAGGGCGAAGACGCCGCGCGCGGTGGTCCGCGCCTTGTGAACAGCCGGTTCGAGCGATCCGAAACCCAGGTACGGCGAGAGGGTCACCGCATCGGAGCACAGGGGCGACGCGTCGTCGAGCCATGCCGCGGTGTACGCCGCCATGGTGGAGCCGATGTCGCCGCGCTTGGCGTCGGCGAGGACCACCGCCCCCGCCTCTCGGCAGCCGGCGATCACATCCTCCAGGACCGCGAAGCCCGCGGCGCCGAAGACCTCGAAGAAGGCGACCTGCGGTTTGATGACGGCGGCGGTGGGACCGAGGCCCTCGACGCAGGCGTCGGCGAAGGCGCGCAGCCCGTCGACGGTCACCGGCAGACCCCACTGCTCGAGCAGCGCCGCGTGCGGGTCGATTCCCGCGCACAGCCGTCCGCGCTCGGCGACGACCGTCCGGTATCGCGCCGCGAAACCGGACGATCGTGCCGTCGCTTCTATCACTTTCCGGCCTCTATCACTTGCCCGCCTGCATCTCCGCGTGGCGGCGCTGCAGTGATCGCACGCTCATCGTGGCGTTCAGCGTCGCCTCGATGCCGAGCACCGCAGCGCCCGCACCCTGCACGGTGGTGATGAACGGCACCGTCGCGGCGATCGCGGCGGCACGGATCTCGTACCCGTCGACGCGCGGTCCGGCGGTGCCGAACGGCGTGTTGATGATGAGGTCCACCTTGCGCTCTCTGATGGCGTCGATGACGGTCCGCTCACCCTCCTTGGCCTCGAAGTACTTGCGCACGGTCTCCACCTGGATACCGTTGCGGCGCAGCACGTCCGCGGTACCGCCGGTGGCGAGAACGGTGAAGCCCAGGTCGGCGAGGCGCTTCATCGGGGAGATGATCGAGGCCTTGTCGCGATCGGCCACCGACACGAAGACCGTGCCCGAGCGAGGGAGCGCTCCCCCGGCCGCCTCCTGCGACTTGGCGAAGGCCCGGCCGAAATCGTCGTCGAGTCCCATGACCTCACCGGTCGACTTCATCTCGGGACTCAACAGCGAGTCGACGCCGGTCCCGTCCTCCCGCCGGAAGCGATTGAACGGCAGCACGGCCTCCTTGACCGCCACCGGGGCGTTCGCCGGGGTGACCGAACCGTCGCCCTCCGCGGGCAGGATGCCCTGGGTGCGCAGTTCGGCGATCGACATGCCCAGCATGACTCGCGCGCACGCCTTCGCCAGCGGCACCGCGGTGGCCTTCGAGACGAAGGGCACCGTGCGGCTCGCCCGCGGGTTGGCCTCGAGCACGTACAGCACGTCGCCGGCGAGCGCGTACTGAACGTTCATCAGGCCGCGCACGCCCAGACCCCTGGCCAGCGCCGCGGTCGAGGTCCGCACCCGCTCCACCACATCGGCGCCGAGCGTGATCGGGGGCAGCGCGCACGCCGAGTCGCCTGAGTGGATGCCCGCCTCCTCGATGTGCTCCATGATGCCGCCGATGTAGACCTCGTCGCCGTCGCACAGCGCGTCGACGTCGATCTCCACGGCACCCTCCAGGAACCGGTCGACCAGCACCGGGCGGTCGTCGGAGATCTCGGTGGCGTTCGCGATGTAGTCGGCCAGCCCCTGCTCGTCGTAGACGATCTGCATGCCGCGGCCGCCGAGCACGTACGACGGGCGGACCAGCACCGGGTAGCCGATTCCGGCCGCGATGTCCTTGGCGCCCTCGAAGGTGGTGGCGGTCCCGAACTGCGGTGCGGGCAGGCCCGCCTCGACGAGTACCTTGCCGAACTCGCCGCGGTCCTCCGCCAGATCGATCGCGGCCGGGCTGGTGCCGACGATCGGCACGCCCGCGGCCTCGAGCCGTGCGGCGAGCCCCAGCGGAGTCTGCCCGCCGAGTTGGACGATGACGCCCGCGACGGTGCCCGACTGCGATTCGGCGTGGTACACCTCCAGGACGTCCTCGAAGGTCAGCGGCTCGAAGTACAGGCGGTCGGCGGTGTCGTAGTCGGTGGAGACCGTCTCCGGGTTGCAGTTCACCATGACCGTCTCGTAGCCGGCCTCCGACAGCGTGAGCGCGGCGTGGACGCAGGAGTAGTCGAACTCGATGCCCTGGCCGATTCGGTTGGGTCCCGAGCCCAGGATCAGCACCTTGGGCCGCTCGGTCTGCGCGGCGATCTCGGTGGTCGCCGCCGGATCGAGCTCGTAGGAGCTGTAGTGGTACGGGGTCTTCGCTTCGAACTCGGCGGCGCACGTGTCGACCGTCTTGTAGACCGGGCGCACGCCCATGCCCGTCCGCAGTTCGCGGATCGCGTCCTCGTCGGTACCGCGGAGGACTGCGATCTGGCGGTCCGAGAGTCCGTTGCTCTTGGCGACCCGCAGGGTGAACTCGTCGAGGCTCTCGGCGTCGCGGACCTCGTGACCGATCTGTCGGATGCCGTCGATCTCGGCCAGGAACCACGGGTCGATCGAGGTCGCCTCGTAGATCCGGTCGATGCCGACGCCCGCCTCCAGCAGCAGCATGATCTTGTACATGCGGCCGTCCCTGCCGACCGACACCTCCGACAGCAGCGCCTCGGTGTCGATGGTCGCCGGGTCGGGCCGGTCGGCCTCGGTCCAGAAGCCCGCCGCCTTGGTCTCCAGTGATCGCATCACCTTGCCGAAGGCCTCGGCGAAACTGCGGCCCAGGCTCATCGCCTCGCCCACCGACTTCATCGTGGTGGTCAGCGTGTCGTCGGCGCCCGGGAACTTCTCGAACGCGAAACGCGGAGCCTTGACGACCACGTAGTCGAGCGCCGGCTCGAAGCACGCGGGCGTGACCCGGGTGATGTCGTTCATGATCTCGTCGAGCGAGTAGCCGATGGCCAGCTTGGCCGCCATCTTGGCGATCGGGTAGCCGGTCGCCTTCGACGCCAGCGCCGACGAGCGCGACACTCGCGGGTTCATCTCGATGACCACCAGTCGGCCGTCGCGCGGGTTCTGGGCGAACTGGATGTTGCAACCGCCGGTGTCGACGCCCACCTTGCGGAGGATGGCGATCGACTGATCGCGCATGATCTGGTACTCGCGGTCGGTCAGCGTCATCGCGGGTGCGACGGTGATCGAGTCGCCGGTGTGCACACCGACCGGATCGACGTTCTCGATCGAGCAGATCACGACGACGTTGTCCTTGTTGTCGCGCATCAGCTCGAGCTCGTACTCCTTCCAGCCGAGGATGGACTCCTCGATCAGGACGTTCGCCGTGGGCGAGGCCGCCAGGCCGCCGCCGGCGATCCGGTCCAGATCGGCTTCGTCGTAGGCCATGCCGGAGCCGAGTCCGCCCATGGTGAACGACGGCCGCACCACCACCGGGTAGCCGAGCTCCTCGACGGTCGCGTGCACCTCCTCCATGGTGTGGCAGACCCGCGAGCGGGCGCTCTCGCCACCGATCTCGGTGACGATGTCCTTGAACATCTGGCGGTCCTCGCCGCGCTGGATGGCGTCGAAGTCGGCGCCGATCAGCTCGATGTCGTGCTTGGCGAGAATGCCCTTCTCATGCAGGCCGACCGCCGCGTTGAGCGCGGTCTGACCGCCCAGGGTCGCGAGCACGGCGTCGATCGGGTGGCCGCCGGCGGCCTCGGTCTCGATGACCTTCTCGATGTACTCCGGAGTGATCGGCTCCACGTACGTGGCGTCGGCGAACTCGGGATCGGTCATGATCGTGGCCGGATTGGAGTTGACCAGCGACACGCGCAGGCCCTCGGCCTTGAGCACCCGGCAGGCCTGGGTGCCCGAGTAGTCGAACTCGCAGGCCTGGCCGATGACGATCGGGCCGGACCCGATCACCAGAACGTGGGAGATGTCTGTACGGCGAGGCATTACGCGCGGGTTCCTTTCATGGCGGAGTTCTCCATCACGTTGACGAACTTGTCGAAGAGGTTGGCGGCGTCGTGCGGTCCGGACGCGGCCTCCGGGTGGTACTGCACGGAGAACGCCTGGCCGGACAGCAGCTCCACACCCTCCACGACGCCGTCGTTGGCGCAGACGTGGGAGACGCGGGCACGGCCGAGGTCGGTGTCGAACTCCTCGCCCGCTTCGCCCTCGAGGGCGAAGCCGTGGTTCTGCGAAGTGATGGCGACCCGGCCGGTGGTGGTGTCGAGGACCGGGATGTTGATGCCCCGGTGACCGAACTTGAGTTTGTAGGTACTGCGGCCGAAGGCCCGTCCCAGGATCTGGTTGCCGAAGCAGATGCCGAACGTCGGCAGTCCCGCGTCGATCACCTCGCTGGTCAGCGCGACGGCCGCGTCGGCGGTCGCCGGGTCGCCCGGCCCGTTCGACAGGAAGAAACCGTCCGGGTTCAGAGCGCGGATGTCGGCGTAGGTGGCGTCTGACGGGAGCACGTGCACCTCCACTCCGCGGGCGGCCAGCATGCGCGGGGTGTTGGCCTTGATGCCCATGTCGAGCGCGGCGACGGTGAACTTCGCCTCCCCGCCGGCCGCCTCGACGATGTACGGCTCGGACGTGCTGACCTGCGCCGCGAGATCGGCACCGGCCATCGACGGCTGGGCGCGGACCGCGTCGAGCATCTCCTCGGTGCTGCCGATCGCATCGCCGGAGAAGATCCCGGCGCGCATCGATCCGCTGTCCCGGAGCACGCGCACCAGTGCGCGGGTGTCGATGCCCGCGATGCCGACCACTCCCTGACCGATCAGCTCGTCTTCGAGCGACGAGCCGGCTCGCCAGTTGGAGACGCGTCGCGTGGGGTTGCGGACCGCGTATCCGGCAACCCAGATCTTCCCCGGATCCCGGTGGTCGATGAAGTCCGCCGACCACCGGACCGACGAACGCTTGCCGAGCAGGCTCTCACTGTCCTCGGTGTTCCAGCCGGTGTTACCGATCTGCGGCGCCGTCGCGACGACGATCTGCCGGTGGTAACTCGGGTCGGTCAACGTCTCCTGGTATCCGGTCATCGCGGTGCAGAAGACCGCTTCGCCCAGAGTGCGTCCCGTGGCGCCGAACGCCTGACCGGTGAAAACCTGGCCGTTCTCCAGCACCATCACCGCTTTGTTCATCACTTGTCTCTCTTCTTCGTCTTCTTGGTGCCAGATTCATGTTCGTCCGTGAGTTCGAGCTCGCGGAAAGCCTTCTCGGTGATCTCCTCGTAGGCCGCCACCCACTCCGGATAGACCGACTTGTCGTCGGCGCGCAGCCCGGAGTCCACCTGGATCCCCGTCGGCAGCGCCCAGCGGATCACCAGCACACCGTCGCGGCTCATCGCCTTGCCCGCGAGCCCGCGTTCGGTGCGGACCGCCACGATCGACTCCTCGGGGATCCAGATCTGCGAGGCGCCCGAGCGCTCGATGAGCAATCCGGCCGGGAACGCCGACAGCTGAGCGTTGGCGCGGTCTCCGAAGTCGCCGACCGCGATGCGGTTCTGCCAGCTCGGCGCCATCGTGCTGCCGAGGTACAGGCCGGTGTGCGGGCCGCGGATGAGCTCTCCCGGGTCGGCGGGCGCCACCGGCAGTTCTCCGACGCTCTCCGCCTGCCTGCGGCCCCGGTTGCGCCAGCCGCGCACCACCATCGCCACCAGCGTCAGCCACACCGCGAGGGCGACGACGGTGACCACCACGTAGTACAGAACCTCGTTCACCGCCACTCACCCGCCGTCTCGTCGAACGCCGGGTCGCAGACCGTGTCGTCGAGCTCCGCGGGTCCCCGCGCCGCCGTGACCCGACCGCGCAGGACCGTCGCCTGCACGACGCCCGGCAGCCGCATCGACTCGTAGGGGGTGTTGCCGGACTTGCTGGCAAGTGTCTGGCCGCGGACCTCCCACGAACCGTCCGGATCGATGATCGTCAGATTCGCCGGCTCACCGACGGCGATCGGCCGCCCCTGGTCGTCGAGGCCGACGATCTGCGCCGGCCGTTCGCTCATCACTCGCGCGACGCCGCGCCAGTCGAGCAGTCCGGGCCGGACCATCGTCTCCACCACGATCGACAGCGCCGTCTCCAGACCCAGCATCCCCGGTCGCGCCTGCGAGAACTCGCAGCACTTCTCCTGCGCCGCATGCGGTGCGTGGTCGGTGGCGACGCAGTCGATGACCCCGTCGGCGAGTGCCGCCCGCAACGCCGTCTTGTCGGTCTCCTCGCGCAGCGGCGGGTTGACGCGGTTGACGCCGTCGTAGGTCTCCAGCCGCGAGTCGTCCAGCAGCAGGTGGTGCGGAGTGACCTCCGCGGTGATCTCGATCCCCTGGCTGCGGGCCCAGCGGATCAGCTCGACCGTGCCCGCCGTGGAGGCGTGCGCGATGTGCACCCGGGCCCCGGCATCGCGCGCCAGCAGCGCGTCGCGCGCGACGATCGACTCCTCGGCGGCACGCGGCCAGCCGGTCAGACCCAGCCGCGCGGCGGTCGGACCGTCGTGCGCGACGGCTCCCACAGTCAGCCGCGGATCCTCGGAGTGCTGCGAGATCAACACTCCGAGCCCCTTCGAGTACTCGAGCGCCCTCTTCATGATGACCGGATCGTGCACGCACTTCCCGTCGTCGCTGAACAGCTTCACCGCAGCGTCGCCGTCGGCCATCATGCCCATCTCGGCGAGTTGCTCGCCGGCGAGTCCGACCGTGACCGCACCCACCGGGTGCACGTCCACCAGACCGATCTCCCGGCCGAGGCGCCACACGTGATCGGTGATCGAGGCGTTGTCGGCCACCGGGTCCGTGTTCGCCATCGCGAAGACCGCCGTGTAGCCGCCGCGCGCCGCCGCTCGCGAGCCCGATTCGACGGTCTCGGTGTCCTCGCGGCCGGGCTGGCGCAGATGTGTGTGCAGATCGACGAAGCCGGGAAGCAGTACGCCGCCTCCGCCGTCGATCGTGTCCGCCCCCTCGGGAGCCGGCAGGCCGGCGCCGATCGCGGTGATCTCGCCGTCGACGACGGCGACATCCACCGGGTCGCCGTCACCGTAGGGCCGGACGTTGGTGATCAGGACCGAACCGGTGACGGACACTACTTCACTCCTCGGGAATCGTCGGGTGCGCTGCTGTCGGGTGTTCTGCTGTCCGCTGTTCTGCTGTCGGGTCCGCCGATGGACTCCTCGGCTCCCGCGATGAGGCGGAACAGCACCGCCATGCGGACGTGGACGCCGTTGCGGACCTGTTCGAGGACGGTGGCCTGCGGGGTGTCGGCGACGTTGAAGCCGATCTCCATGCCGCGCAGCATCGGGCCTGGATGCAGCACCACGGCGTCGTCGCGCAGCATCGCCATGCGGGTGTCCGAGAGCCCGTAGCGCACCGCGTACTCGCGCGCGCTCGGGAAGAATCCGCCGTTCATGCGTTCGGCCTGGACCCGGAGCATCATCACCGCGTCCGCGGCCGGAAGCTCGGCGTCCAGATCGGTGGCGACCCGGACCGGCCACGTCTGCACGCCCGTCGGCAGCAGGGTCGGCGGTGCCACGAGGACCACCTCGGCACCGAGGGTCGCGAGCAGCCGGGCGTTCGACCGCGCCACGCGCGAGTGCAGGATGTCTCCGACGATCGCGACGCGGCGACCTTCGAAACCGCCCAGACGCTGGCGAATCGTGTAGGCGTCGAGGAGCGCCTGCGTGGGGTGTTCATGCGTGCCGTCGCCGGCGTTGATGACCGACGGGCCGGTGGTCGGCAGGCCGGTGACGTCGCTGCCGTCGTTGGTCCACCGCGCCACCTGGGCGGCGGCGCCGGATGCCGGGTGCCGCACCACCAGGGCGTCCGCGCCGAGAGCGCGCAGTGTCTTGGCGGTGTCGCGCAGCGACTCGCCCTTGTTGACCGACGAACTCGATGCGCTGACGTTGATCGCATCGGCGCTCATCCACTTGGCGGCGACCTCGAACGAGACGCGGGTACGCGTCGAGTTCTCGTAGAAGACGGTCATCACCGTCCGGCCACGCAAGGTGGGGAGTTTGCGGACCTCACGGCCGGCGAGCGCCTGCTCGAACCGCTGGGCCTCGTCGAGGATGTCGAGCGCGTCGTCGCGGGACAGGTCGGCGGCGGAGAGCAGGTGCTTCATCGGAGCACCACCTCGTCGATCCCGTCGTGCTCCACCAGGTGGACTTCGACGTCCTCGTCCCGGGAGGTCGGGACGTTCTTGCCGACGTAGTCGGCGCGCAGGGGCAACTCCCGGTGGCCGCGATCGACCAGCACCGCGAGTTGCACCGCGGACGGACGGCCGAGATCGCGCAGCGCGTCGAGCGCAGCTCGCACGGTGCGGCCGGAGAAGAGGACGTCGTCGACGAGGATCACCAGCGCGCCGTCGACGCCGCCCTCGGGGACGAGCGTCCGTTCGAGCGGGCGATGGGGCTTGTCGCGAAGGTCGTCGCGGTAGAGCGTGATGTCGAGGTAGCCGGTCGGCACCCGGACGCCGGAGAACTCGGCGATCCGCTCGGCCAGCCGCACTGCCAGCGAGGTGCCCCGCGTGGGGATACCGATGAGCAGGACCCGACGGGCGTCGGGAGCGTCCAGAGCGGTCTTCTCGATCACTTGATGTGCCATGCGTGCCACCGTGCGCCCGACGTCAGAAGCGTCGAGTAACACACGCTGAGGGCGCGCACGATCGACCGGCGGAGCCAAGTCGACCTCCTTCTCCGCCTCACTGGACGGGTCGTTAAAGGAAATTCTCTTGTCGAGCCAGAACTTGCTCTCGAGGAGCCAGTCTACTCCGCCGAGGCCGCCGCCCTGACCTGAGGGGCCAGTTCGGCGACCTTGCCGAGGACGCCGTTGACGAACGACGGGGAATCGTCGGTCGAGAGCTCCTTGGCGAGCTCGACGGCCTCGTCGAGCACGACGTCGATGTCGACGTCGGTCGCGTACAGCAGCTCCCAGACGGCCAGCCGCAGAATGGCGCGGTCGACCGCCGGGAGCCGGTGCAGCTTCCAGTTCTCCAGATGCGACTCGATCACGGCGTCCACCTGGGAGGCGTCCGTGGTGACACCCTCGACGACGCGCACGGTGTACTCGTACATCGTTCCGACGCTGTCGTCGGTGGGGTAGATCTCGCGCCGCTCAGCGATCAGCTGGGTGGCCTTCACGCCCTTGGCTTCCGCCTCGAACAGAAGGTCCACCGCGCGCTTGCGCGCCTTGTGGCGGGTACCGGGTTTCTTCACGTGAGTCGCAGTGCCTGTCTTGCTCGGGGAACGTCGGTGGTGCGGTGTGTCAGCTGTTGACGCGGCCGAGGTAGCTGCCGTCGCGGGAATCGATCTTCAGCTTGTCGCCGGTGTTGATGAACAGCGGCACCTGGACCTCGGCGCCGGTCTCCAGCGTGGCGGGCTTGGAGCCGCCGGTCGATCGATCGCCCTGCAGACCCGGGTCGGTGTGCTGGACCTCGAGTTCGACGGTGACCGGGAGCTCCACCGACAGCGGCGCGCCCTCATGGGTCGAGACCTGGACGGTCATGTTCTCCAGCAGGAAGCGCGCACCGTCGCCGATGACCTCGGGGGCGATGGTGATCTGGTCGAAGGTCTCGCCGTCCATGAACACGTAGTCGGTGCCGTCGTTGTACAGGTAGGTCATGTCGCGACGGTCGACGGTCGCCGTCTCCACCTTGACTCCGGCGTTGAAGGTCTTGTCGACGATCTTGCCCGACAGGACGTTCTTGATCTTGGTGCGCACGAACGCGGGGCCCTTGCCCGGCTTCACGTGCTGGAATTCCAGAATCTGCCAGAGCTGGTCGCCCTCCATCTTGAGGACGAGGCCGTTCTTGAAGTCGGCGGTCGACGCCATATGTGTTGTCTCCTCGGAAAGTCACAGGGCGCGGAGCGCCCTCGGGGTGGTCGTCAGCAATCGCGGTCCGGCATCGGTGACCACCAGGGTGTCTTCGATCCGCACGCCGCCGCGCCCGGGCAGGTAGATCCCGGGTTCAACGGTGACCGTTGCGCCGACAGGCAGTGTACCGCTCGCGGCGGCCCCGATTCCCGGACCTTCGTGGATCTCCAACCCCACCCCGTGCCCCAGACCGTGCACGTAGTACTCGCCGTACCCCGCGTCCGCGATCACCTCGCGGGCGACGGCGTCGACCCCCGCCAGGTCGGCGCCGGGAACGAGGGCCTCGCGGCCGGCGAGCTGCGCGGCCTCGACGATCTCGTAGATCTCGCGTTGCCACGCCGCCGCGGCCCCCAGTACGTAGGTGCGGGTCATGTCCGAGTGATAGCCGCCGGCGACCGCGCCGAAATCCATCTTGACCAGGTCGCCGTCGGCGAGCACCGCATCGGTGGGGCGATGGTGCGGGATCGCCGAGTTCGGCCCGGCGGCGACGATCGTCTCGAAGGCGATGGCGTCGGCGCCGCGCACGTACATCTCCCACTCGAGGTCGCGCGCCACGGCGCGCTCGGTGCGGCCCGGTACGATCGCGTCGCGTTCGATCAGAGCGGCGAGGGCCTCGTCGCCGATCCGGCACGCTGACGTGATCAATTCCACTTCACCGGCGTCCTTGACCGCGCGCAGCGCTTCCACCGTTCCGCGCAGCGGGACCAGTTCCGCGCCGGCGTGCTGCGACAGGTCGGTGAACGCCGCCACCGACATCGCGTCCGCCTCGATGCCGATCCGAACGCGCGGTCGCAGGCCGGCGGCGTGCTCGACGAGGGCGCGCGGGCAGTCGCGGGCGATCAGCGCCGGCAGGTCGGGTACCTGTGCGGCCACCTGCGACACATATCTGCCGTCCGTCGAGATCGTGTCCTCGGGCCGCTCCGGCCGCTCGGCCCAGACGAGGACCGCCGCGTTGCTGCCGGTGAAACCTGTGAGGTAACGCACGTTGACCAGGTTCGACACGACGATCGCGTCCACCTGGTCCCCCGCCGCGTCGTCTCCCAATGCCCGGGACAATCGGGCGCGCCTGGCCGCGGTCGTCACGCCGGCCTCGGCGCGGGCCTCTTCTTTCCGCATGTCAGCGTTGTTGAACATGTTCCTCCCCGGTATGGTGCATCCATGAGTTCGTGGCTACTGCGTGGCGCCGTGATGTCGATTGTGCACATCGCCGCCCGAATCATTCTCGGTGTCGTCGTCATCACGGCACCTCTGTCCTCGCCACTCGGACGCTGGCTCGCGGTGATCGCCGTGGTGCTGATCGCGGTGATCTGGGGCGGATACGACGGCATCAGGGACGCCCGCGCGCACAGCGACCCCGACGACTACGAGGATCTCACGATGCGCTGGCTCAAGGTCGGCCTCGTGGCCGCCGTCGTGTCGTGCCTCGTGTGCTGGATCCTCGGAACCTTCTGGCTGAACGGTATCGGCCAGGCCTCCTTCTGGATCGAGATGACCGCCGGCGTCTCGTTCATCACCCTCATCGTCTACCTGCCGGCGTTCTTCGGCGTCAGCCTCGGGCGCTTCTTCGTCCGCCGCGACCAGCGGAAGGCCGAGTTGAAGGCGCAGGAAGCAGCAGAAGCGCAGACCGCTCAGCTGGCGACCACTGCCTGAGCATCGTCTCCACGACGGCGGGCCGGGAACCTTCGAGGTTCCCGGCCCGCTGTTGTTTGTGCTGTGAGGGGGTTTCGACTCGCTTCGCTCGCTCAACAAGCCTAAGGAGCAGCCCGCTCAACCAGCCTGCCGGGCGGCCCGCTCAACAAGCCTAAGGAGCAGCCCGCTCAGCCAGCCTGAGGAGCAGCGCGCGCAATCAGCCTGCCGGTGGGCACTTCACATCCAGGGTGGTTGAGCGAGCGGAGCGAGTCGAAATCATCCCACCCTCGAACCGCTCACAGCATGATCGGGGCGGGGCCCGAGGCTCCGCCGGAGGCGACGGCCGAGTAGGCGGCCGCGATCAGCGACGGGTCCGGGGCCTCCAGACGGCCGGGCTTCGCCAGACCGTCGAGCACCACGAATCGGAGCATGCCCGACCGGTTCTTCTTGTCGCCGGCCATCGTCTTGAGGAGTTCGCCGAGCGCGTCCTCGTCGTAGGTCGTGGGCAGACCCACGAGTTCGAGGATCCGGCGATGGCGGTCGGCGGTCTCGTCGTCGAGCCGGCCCGCGAGCCGCCCGAGTTCGGCGGCGAAGACCATGCCGACGGAGATCGCGGCCCCGTGACGCCACTTGTAGCGTTCACGGCGTTCGATCGCGTGGCCGAGCGTGTGACCGTAGTTGAGGATCTCCCGCAGTGAGGACTCCTTCAGATCCGCGGACACGACGTCTGCCTTCACCTGGACCGACCGGCGGATCAGCTCCGGCAGGACCGTCCCCTTCGGGTCGAGGGCGGCACCGGGGTCGGCTTCGATCATGTCGAGGATCACCGGATCGGCGATGAATCCGGTCTTGATGACCTCGGCGAGCCCGGCGACGACCTCGTTGTGCGGGACCGTCTCCAGCGTCGCGAGATCGATGAGCACGGCGTCGGGCTCGTGGAACGACCCGACGAGGTTCTTTCCGGCATCGGTGTTGATGCCGGTCTTGCCGCCCACCGCGGCGTCGACCATCGCCAGCAGCGTGGTCGGCACGTGGATGACGCCGATGCCCCGCATCCACGTCGCGGCCACGAAACCGGCGAGGTCGGTGGCGGCACCGCCGCCCAGGCTGATGACCTTGTCGTTGCGCATCATGCCGATGCGTCCGAAGACCTCCCAGCAGAAGGAGGCGACGGAGAGGTCCTTGCCATCCTCGGCGTCCGGGATCTCGACGCGATGCGCATCGAAGCCCTGTTCGGCCAGATACTCGCGGATCTGCTCGGCGGTGGCCTTGAGGGTCGGCTGATAGACGATCGTCACGCGATCGGCGCCCTGCGCCGCTTCGGCGACGTCGGAGAGCAGACCCCGGCCGATCGTCACGTCGTAGGGACTCGCCGCGCGGACGGCGACCTTCACCGGTTCGGTCATGCCTGATCTCCCATGTTCATTGGTCGGCGTTCATTGGTCGGCCCGCACCGCCTGCAGTCGGGCCCGGATGTCGTCGACGACAGTCTGCGGGTTCCGGGCCGCGTCCACCTCGACGGCCGCGACGGCGCGATAGGTCGGTTCTCGGCGCGACAGCAGGTCCGCATAGCGCCGACGTGGGTCGGGGTCGGCGAGCAACGGTCGGTCGGACGCAGCGACGCGCGCGAACCCGGTGTCGGCGCCGACCCTGAGATACACCACGGCGTGGCCGGCGAGCGCCTCGCGGATCGTGTCGGTCATCACCGCTCCTCCGCCCAGCGAGACCACACCGTCGAACCGGCCCAGAACGTCGGTGACGACCTCGGACTCCAGCCGGCGGAAGGCCGGTTCGCCGTCGGCGGCGAAGATGTCCGGGATGCTTCTGCCGGAGCGGCGTTCGAGTTCGTCGTCGGTGTCGCAGAAGGCGACGCCGAGAGCGTGGGCCAGTGCGCGGCCGACGGTCGACTTGCCCGCTCCCATCGGGCCGACGAGAACCGCGGCCGGACGGCCGGTGGCCTGTGCCGTCACGACTGCGGGTGCGGCGGACGGCTCTCGATCACGTCGAGGTAGCTGCGCAGGTTGGCGGCGGTCTCGGAGACCGAGTCGCCGCCGAACTTCTCCAGCGCCGCCTGTGCCAGCACCAGCGCGACCATCGCCTCGGCGACCACACCCGCGGCGGGCACGGCGCACACGTCGCTGCGCTGGTGGATGGCGGTGGCGGGCTCGCCCGTGGTCATGTCGACGGTCGACAGCGCCCGAGGGACCGTCGAGATCGGCTTCATCGCGGCCCGGACACGGACCGACTCGCCGTTGGTCATCCCGCCTTCCAGCCCGCCCGCACGATTGGTGGAGCGAAGCACCCCATCGGCTCCGGGGACCATCTCGTCGTGGGCCTGGCTGCCGCGACGCCGCGCCGTCTCGAAGCCGTCACCGACCTCGACGCCCTTGATGGCCTGGATGCCCATCAGGGCCGCGGCCAGCCGAGCATCGAGCCTGGTCTCGCCGCTGACGTGCGAGCCGAGTCCGATCGGGACACCGGTGGCGATCACCTCGACGACGCCGCCGAGCGTGTCACCGTCGCGCTTGGCGGCCTCGATCTCGTCGATCATCGACTGCTCGGCGTCCTTGCCGAAGGCGCGGACCGGGCTCTCGTCGATCGCCGACAGATCGGCGGCGGTCGGCGCGGGACCGTCGTACGGCGTACTCGCACCGATCGAGACGACGTGCGAGACGATCTCGATGCCGAAGACCTGCCGCAGGAAGTTCCGGGCCACCGTGCCCGCGGTGACGCGCGCCGCCGTCTCCCGTGCGCTCGCCCGCTCCAGCACCGGACGGGCGTCGTCGAAGCCGTACTTCAGCATGCCGGAGTAGTCGGCGTGCCCGGGTCGCGGACGGGTCAGCGCCGCATTGCGCGCGCTGCCCTCGAGTTCCTCGGCGTCGACCGGATCGGCCGACATCACCTGTTCCCACTTGGGCCACTCGGTGTTGCCGATCTCGACGGCCACCGGGCCGCCCATCGTCAGCCCGTGGCGGACTCCGCCGATCATCGTGACCTTGTCGGCCTCGAACTTCATACGGGCGCCGCGGCCGTAGCCCAGCCGGCGGCGGGCCAGTTGTTCGGCGATGTCGGACGAGGTGATCTCCACTCCGGCGACCATCCCCTCGACGAGGGCCACCAGGGCCGGGCCATGGGATTCTCCGGCAGTTATCCAGCGCAACACAATGGTCAATTGTTCCAGAAGGGTCCACCGGCGGCACAGGCAGGCACTCCGGACGGTTCCGCCGTCGCGCACCGGTCATGTCAGCAGCAGGAACAGGATGGTCGACGCCGCGAGTGCGGGCCCGTGCGGCAGGCTGGTCTTTCTGGCAATACCGCAGGTCACGAGGGAGATCACCGCCGCCGCCACCACGACGAGGCCGCTCACGATCGGTTCACCGACCAACGCGCCGCACGGCACGGCGAGCTTGACGTCGCCGCCACCGCAGTGACCGCGCGCGAAGGCCAGCACATACGGCACGGCGGCGACCGCCGCCGACGCTCCGACGACGGGCAGACACACCGCCACGGCGGCGGTGCCCACCATCGCCGGAACGACCAGGGAGTTCGGGATGCGCCCGGTCCGGCGGTCGATCGCGGCGACGAGCAGAAGCCAGACGGCTGCCAGGAGTTCGGGGACCATCGCTCGAGCGTCCCGGTCCCCTGTGGACCGCGACAATCACCCGATCCACAGGCCCCGACACCCGACCGGGGTCGACTCAGAGCGCCAGACCGACCGCCGCAGCCATGGCGGCCTTCGGGGCAGGTCTGCCGGTGAACTGCTCCACCTGGCTGTAGGCCTGGTTCAACAACATCACCAGTCCCCCGGCCACGGTGCCGCCGGCGGCGGCCGTCGCGGCGGCGAGCGGCGTCGGCCACGGGTCGTAGATCACGTCGATCAGGCGCGGCGTGGCGGTCACCGCCGGAATCAGCGCCTCGGCGGCCGGCGCCGGCACTGTCGACACGGTGACGTCGGCGGCCGCGCACGCCTGACGCACCGTCGCGCCGCCGTCGAAGGGCACCACCTCCACCGACAGGCCGAGTTGCTCGGCGAGGTCGCACGCGCCGCGCGCCCGCTGGGCACTGCGTGCGACGATAGACACCGCTGAGACGCCGGCGTCGGCCAGCGCCGCTAGCGTCGGCAGAGCGGTTCCGCCCGCGCCTATCACCACGGCTCGCGATGCCCCGGCCGGGAGTCCGGCCGCTGCCAGCGCGCCGGTCATCCCGTCCACGTCGGTGCAGTCGGCCCGCCACCCCGCGTCGGTGCGCACCAGGGTGTTGGCCGATCCGATCAATTCGGCTCGGCGCGTCCGCTCGTCGGCGAAGGCCAGCGCCGCGAGCTTTCCCGGCATCGTCACCGAGAAACCGATCCATTCGGCACCCGCGCGGGAAACGCGGTCGGGAAGCTGCTCCGCCGTGGTGTCGATGGCCTCGTACGTCCAGCCTCGCAGACCCAGCGCCCGGTAGGCCGCACGGTGCAGCGCCGGAGACTTGGAGTGCGCCACCGGCGAGCCGAGCACCGCGGCCTTGCGTGGTACGGGGTCCACGGGATCCTCGCCCGTCATTCGCAGCCGGTGGTCAGGAGCTTGTTCTTGCACGCCACCTGACGGTTCTTCTTGTGCTGGTCGAAGGTCTTCGAGAACAGCGTGGTGCCCTGCTTGTCGACGGTGACGAAGTACAGCCAGTCGCCGCTGGCGGGATTCAGCGTGGCGTGCAGCGCACGCTCACCGACCGCACCGATCGGTGTGATCGGCAAGCCCTCGTGCTGGTAGGTGTTCCAGGCGTTCTCGTCCTTGTAGACGTCACCGCGCACATCGACGTCCGTGACGGCCGCGGTGTAGTTGATCGTCGAATCCATCTCCAGCCGCTGTCCGGCCTTGAGCCGGTTCAAGATCACGCGGGCGACCTTGGGGAAGTCCTCGTCCTTGTTCGCCTCGCGTTCGACGATCGACGCCGTCACCAGGTTCTGGTAGGGCGTGAGTCCGGTGTTGTTGTCGGACTGCAGGCCCCATGCCGTGAAGCGCTTGTCGGAGTTGGTGATCAGGGTGTGCAGTATCTCCACGGCGGACATCCGCGGGTCGAGATCCTCCCACGCACCCGAGGCGATGAGCCCCTCGATCCGGCGATGGTCGTTGCCGAGCCGGTTGAACGCCTCGAGCGCCCACGACGGGATGCCGAGTTCGGTGGCGCTGGCGGTCGCGGCGGCCTCCATCAGCTGATCGACGGTGACCCCGTACGTCTGATCGTCGGTCTTCACCGTCGTCGCGTCGGCGATCCGCTGGAAGATGCCCGGCGTCGTCTTGCCGTCGACGCCCTTCTTGGTGTCGAGTTGCAGACCTTCGGGCACCACCATGAAACCGACGCGATTGTCGCTGCCCTGCATCTTCTGCACCGCCGCCTCGGCCGAGATGCCCTTGGGCAGTTTGTAGAAGCCCGCGGCGACGGTGTCGTTGCCGGTGGCGTTGACGAAGGCCTTGCGGCTGCCGACCACCCCGGCGTCGGTGAGGGTGTCGCCGATGTCACGCACCGTCGCATCGCTCTGGATCTCCACCAGCGCCGAGCCGTGCCCGGTGCTGCTGTCGTAGTCGGTGCTGGAGTCGAAGACGCCGAGCGCCTTCAGCGCGATGCCCGCCAGGACCAGGATGACCACGAGGAGGATCGCCAGAACGGCGACGACCACCTTGCGGTTGCGCTTGCGGGCGGGCATCGGACGATCGACGAGATCGGCGTCCTCATCGGCGCCGCCGGCCGGCGCATAGCCCGCCGCCGCGACGTCCTGGCCCACGGTGCCCGCGGCTCGAGGGTCCGCGGACGCGTACTCGGCAGGTGCATGGTCGGCCGGCGCATACTCAGCCGATGAATAGTCGGTCGGCGCATAGTCGGTGGCGGCGTACTCCGCCGGCGGCGCGTCGTACCGGGCGTGCGATCCGGTGGTCTCGCCCGGGGTGACGTCGTCCTGCGTGACATCCAGGATGTCGAAGAGACCGGTCGGCTCGGGTTGTTGCACCGGCTGAGCCTGTGGGACCTGAGTCTGTGGGACCTCGGTCTGGGGCACCTGAGTCTGCGGGACCTGAGTCTGCTGCTCCTGCGCGTGACGTGCCGGCGGGTTCACGATCGTCGGCGGTTCCGTCGAGTGCGGCGAGGTCCGCGGTTCGGTGAAGCTCAGCCCCTCCACCTCGGTCGGGCGGTACTGGACCTGGAAGTACGGCGACGGCTCGCCGGCAGGCGGCTCCGGGGTCCGGTACTCGATCGTCGGATCCGGCAGTGAATCCCCCACCCGGACGATCGGAATGCTGCCCGTCGTCGTCGGATCACCGGGCGCACGCCGGCGGCGATGCCGGTTGCCCGACTGTCCGGCGCCCATCGACTCCGCGAAGTAGCGGCGCCGGTCTCCGTCAGACGGCAATCGTCCGCCGGATCCTTCGCTGCGCGGGTCGTCCTGGTCAGACACTTGAGAGATTCCTCCTCGTCGGCTGGCGGCTCATCGTTGCGCGTCGAGCCATCCCTGAAGGATAGCGACAGCCGCAGCCTGATCCACGACGGCACGCGCGTCTTTCGCTTTCACTCCCGACGCACGCAGCGCAGCAGTCGCAGTGACTGTGGTGAGCCTCTCGTCGTAGAACTCGATCGCGACTCCGTCGGCTTCGGCCGCCAGTTGACGTCCGAAATACCGCGCGGCACGGACCGCCGGTCCCTCTTCGCCGCGCAGTGTCCGCGGCAGGCCGATCACCACGCCGATCGCCTCGTACTCGGCGATGATCTCCACGATCCGCGCCACGTCGGAACCGTCCTTGGCGCGCCGGACCGTCTCGACCGGGGTCGCCAGGATTCCGTCGGGGTCGCACACCGCGACCCCGACGCGCACGCTTCCCACGTCGATGGCGATGCGGCGTCCGCGAGGTGAGATCACCGGCCGCCGACGACCTCGCGCAGCCGCGCCAGAGCGGCGTCGATGCCCGCGGCGTCGGTGCCCGAGCCCTGTGCCAGGTCCGGCTTGCCGCCGCCCCGGCCCGACACCAGCGGTGCCAGTTCCTTCACGAGGTCGCCCGCCTTGACACCGGCCGCGCGCGCGGCGTCGGTGGTGCCGATCGCGAACGGGACCTTGCCGTCGGCCGACGAGAAGAGTGCGACAACCGCATTGCGGTCGGCGACGCGGCCACGGAGGTCGGTCACCAGTCCGCGCAGGCCGTTCGCGTCCACACCGTCCGCGACGCGGGCCGCCACGAGCAGCGTGTCACCGACGGTGACGGCCTCGTCGATCAGGCCCGCGACCGCTGCCCGGGACTGCTCCGCCCGCAGTGCCGCGACGGTCTTCTCGGCCTCCTTGAGCTTCAGGACCAACTGCTCGACCCGATCGGGCACCTCCTCGGAGGGCACCTTGAGGGACGCGGCCAGGCCGGCCATCAGGGCACGCTCCCGCGAGAGGTAGCGGAAGGAGTCCATGCCGACGTATGCCTCGACGCGGCGCGTGCCCGACCCGACCGACGACTCGCCGATCACCGTGATCGGACCGATCTGCGCCGAGCTCGCCACATGGGTGCCGCCGCAGAGTTCCATCGAGAACGGTCCGCCGATCTCGACCACCCGGACGCGGTCACCGTAGTTCTCGCCGAACAGCGCCATGGCCCCCATCGCCTTGGCCTTCGCCAGATCGGTCTCGAAGGTGTTCACCGCGTAGTTGGCTTCCACCGCCTGGTTGGCGATCCGCTCGATCTCCTCGCGCTGAGCGTCCGTGAGCCCACTGCCTGCATGGAAGTCGAAACGCAGGTAACCCGGACGGTTCAGCGAACCGGCCTGGGTGGCGGTGGGACCGAGGACCTCCCGCAGTGCGGCGTGCACCATGTGCGTCCCCGAATGCCCCTGAGTGGCGCCGTGACGCCAGCCCGCGTCCACCGCGGCGAGCACCTCGTCGCCCTCGACGATCTCGCCCTCGTCGACCACCACCCGGTGCAGCCACACCTTCTTGCCGACCTTCTGGACGTCTCGGACGGCCAGCCGCACACCGTCTCCGGTGGTGATCGTTCCCCGGTCGGCCATCTGGCCGCCCGACTCGGCGTAGAGGGGGCTGCGGTCGAGGATCAGTTCCAGTTCGGTGCCGGGGGCGGCGGACCGGACACGCTGACCGTCGGCCACCAGGCCCAGTACGCGAGCCTCCGACACCAGTTCGTCGAAACCGGTGAACTCGGTGGGTCCGCGGTCGAGGAACTCGCGGTACACCGACTGGTCGGCGTGCGACGACTTGCGCGCACTCGCATCGGCCTTCGCGCGGCGGCGCTGCTCGCCCATCAGCTCGGAGAAGCCCTCGCGGTCCACCTCCAGACCCGCTTCGGCCGCCATCTCCAGGGTCAGGTCGATCGGGAAGCCGTAGGTGTCGTGGAGGGTGAAGGCGTCGCTGCCGCTGATCGAGGTGCTTCCGGCCCTCTTGGTGGCATCGGCCGCCTCCGAGAACAGCTTGGAGCCCGCTGCCAGCGTCCGGGCGAAGGTGGTCTCCTCGGCCACCGCGACCGACAGGATGTGGGCCCGCTGCTGCTCCAATTCGGGGTACGACGGGCTCATCACATCGATCACTTCGGCGATGATCCGCTCCATCGTGGCCTCGCCGCCGCCGGTGGTGCCCGACCCCAGCAGCCGCATGGACCGCACGATGCGACGCAGCAGTCGGCGCAGCACGTACCCGCGACCGTCGTTCGCGGGAACCACACCGTCGCCGATCAGCATCGCCGCGGTGCGGGCGTGGTCGGCGACCACGCGGAAGCGGACGTCGTCCTCGTGCTTGCCCGCTCCGTACTCGCGGCCGGTGAGGCGGGACGCGAGGTCGATGATCGGCTTGAGCAGGTCGGTCTCGTAAACGTTGTCGACGCCCTGCAGCAGGCAGGCGACCCGCTCGATGCCCATGCCGGTGTCGATGTTCTTCTTCGGCAGCGGACCGAGGATCTCGTAGTCGTCCTTGCTGGTGCCCTCACCGCGTTCGTTCTGCATGAAGACGAGATTCCAGATCTCGATGTACCGGTCCTCGTCGGCCTCGGGACCGCCTTCGACGCCGTACTCGGGACCGCGGTCGTAGAAGATCTCCGAACACGGACCGCACGGTCCGGGCACGCCCATCGACCAGTAGTTGTCGGCCATGCCGCGCCGCTGGATCCGTTCGGACGGCACGCCGATCTCGTCGCGCCAGATGCTCTCGGCCTCGTCGTCGTCGAGGTACACCGTCGGCCACAGCCGCGTCGGGTCGATGCCGTACCCGCCGTCCTCGACCGAATTGGTCAGCAGTTCCCACGCGAACCGGATCGCCTCGCGCTTGAAGTAGTCGCCGAAGGAGAAGTTGCCCGCCATCTGGAAGAAGGTGTTGTGGCGGGTGGTGATCCCGACCTCTTCGATGTCGAGGGTGCGCACGCACTTCTGCACGCTCGTCGCGCGGGTGTACGGCGGTGTCTGGTCGCCGAGGAAGAAGGGCTTGAAAGGCACCATGCCGGCGTTGACGAACAGAAGGTTCGGATCGTCCAGAATCAGCGAGGCGCTCGGCACCTCGGTGTGTCCGGCGCGGATGAAGTGATCCAGGAATCGCTTCCGGATTTCATGCGTCTGCACTGCGGCGGTGTCCTTCGTAGAAGTCGGGCAGAGAATCAACAGTCGAGTTTACGCCCCACCGGCGCGTCACCTGCGGGAGCGCCCCCGGGAAGTGAGCCCGCGCACGATGGAGCGCAGACGACCCACGCGCGGGGCGAGTTCCCGTTCGAATCCGTGGTCGGTCGGCTCGTAGTAGTCGACGCCGACGAGCGCGTCCGGTGCGTACTGCTGCGCCAGCACCCCGTCGGGGTCGTCGTGCGGGAACCGGTATCCGATCGCGTTGCCCAACTTCTTGGCTCCCGCGTAATGACCGTCGCGCAGGTGCGGCGGGACGGCGCCGGCCTTGCCCGCCGCCACATCGGTCATCGCCTTCCCCAGCGCCGAAGTCACCGCACCGGACTTCGGCGCGGTCGCCAGATGGACGGTGGCCTGGGCCAACGCGAGCTGCGCCTCGGGCATCCCAACCATCTGCACGACCTGCGCGGCGGCGACCGCCGCCTGCAGCGCCGTCGGGTCGGCCATGCCGATGTCCTCACTGGCGTGGATCATCAATCGCCGCGCGATGAATCGGGGATCCTCCCCCGCGGTGATCATCCTCGCCAGATAGTGCAGCGCGGCGTCGACATCCGATCCGCGGATCGACTTGATGAAGGCACTCGTGACGTCGTAGTGCTGATCGCCGTCGCGGTCGTAGCGGACCGCGGCGCGGTCGATGGCGGCCTCCACGTCGGCGACCTCGATCACATCGCCGGCCTCGGCCGCGTCCGCGCTCGCCTCCAGTGCGGTCAGCGCGCGCCGCGCGTCACCGCCCGCCACCGCGACCAGGTGGTCGAGCGCCTCGTCGGACAGTTCCACGGAGCCGTCGAGGCCGCGCGGATCGGCGACGGCCCGGCGCAGCACGGTCTCGACGTCGTCGTCGGTCAGCGACCGCAACTGGAGCACCAGCGACCGCGACAACAGCGGCGCGACCACCGAGAACGACGGATTCTCCGTGGTCGCCGCCACCAGCAGCACGATCCGGTTCTCCACGGCGTCGAGGAGCGCGTCCTGCTGAGTCTTCGAGAACCGGTGGACCTCGTCGATGAACAGCACCGTCTGCTGTCCGTGCGCCAGCCGTCGCCGGGCCATGTCGATGACGGCACGGACTTCCTTGACGCCCGACGAGAGTGCCGAGAGCGCCTCGAAACGACCGCCGGTGGCCTGGCTGATGAGCGAGGCCATCGTGGTCTTGCCGGTGCCGGGCGGACCGTAGAGCAGTACCGACGCGGCACCCGAACCGGCGATCAGCCGCCGCAGCGGCGAACGCCCGCCGAGCAGATGTTCCTGGCCGACGATCTCATCGAGCGACGCCGGACGCATCCGGACGGCGAGCGGCGGCGCGGGCCGACCGGCCGCACCGGACTCGACCGCGTCACCGGAATCGTCCGGTGTCCCGAACAGACCGTCGTCCACAGCTCCCGATCACCCGAACCAGTAGATCCGCAGGGCCTCTTGCATCCGGTCCGCGGCGTCGATGAACTCGCCGCCGACGTCGTACGAGTCCCCCGAATCGGCGAGGTCGGCCCACCGGGACAGCACCACGCGCGCGTCCGTGGTGTGCAGCGCCCAGTCGTGTCCGCTGGAGTCGCCGCGGATGAGCCAGTAGGTGGACAGCCACACCCACAGCGCACGCGCGTGGAAGATCCGTTCGGCGAGGCCGCGATCGCTGATCGACGGCCACAGCGGCTTCACCTCGCCGCGCCAGGCGTCCGCGAGGGACTTCTCCAACTCGAGCCGCTCGGGCACCACATCGACGGCGAGCCGGGCCGGGAAGGTCGCGAGCGCGTACGCCACATCGAGTGCCGCATCGCGGAACTCGCCCCACTCGTAATCCATGAACTGGACGCCGTCACCGTTGATGAGAATGTTCTCCGGGCCGACGTCGGCCGGGCTGAACGCCCGAAAGTCCCCTTCCTCGAACAGCCGCAGGCTGTTCTCGAGCGTCTCGCGGGCGCCTGCCGGCAACTCGACGTCGATGCGTTCGAGAATCTGCTCATGCGCGTCCACCGAGGCCGCGGCCTCGTCGACGATGCCGCCGTCGGAGGCGAAGATGCGCGAGGCGGTGCCGCCGCGGTCCTTGCCGCTGATGTGCATCAGGGTGCGGAAGTCCTCTTCGCCCCCGAGAGTGGCGGCGTGCATCCGGCCGAGCGCCTGCCCCCACGCGCTCACACCCCGTTCCACCTCGTCGGCGTCGTTGGAGCCGAGCAGTTCCACCATCGGCCGGCCGTGGCCGAGGTCGGTGAGCACCAGAATGCGCGCCTCCAGTTCGGAGGCGAGGAGCTGGGGCCCGGGCCGCGAACGGGTGGGCAGCGCCGTGGCATAACGGTAGGACGCGATCTCGCGGAGCACCTGCGACGCGGGAGTCTGCTGGTCGAAGGCCTTGACGACGACGGTTCGGTCCAGCGACACCGGGTTGTCGAGCACGCGCGCCCGGATGACGGTGGACCGCCCGGTCCCGCCGAGGTCCTCGGGCCCGTCGAGCCGCACCGCGGTGCCCGCGCGCTTGGCGAGGACGCCTTCGGCGGCCTCCAGAACTGACGTGATCCGTTCGTCAGCGATTACAGTCATGGCTTCCTCAGGCTTCGGACGCCTTCGTTCCGGCGGCCGCACCGGCCTCGTCCACCTTCTTCTTGTCCGAGTTGTTCTCCGGCTTCTGCGGCTTCGCGTCGATGCCGGTCTCCTTGCGCTGCTCGGGAGTGATCGGCGCCGGAGCGTCGGTCAGCGGGTCGATGCCGCCTCCCGACTTCGGGAAGGCGATCACCTCGCGGATCGACGGCTCGCCGGCGAGCAGTGCGGTGATCCGGTCCCAGCCGAAGGCGATGCCGCCGTGCGGCGGCGCACCGTACGAGAAGGCGTCGAGCAGGAAGCCGAACTTCTCCTGCGCGTCCTCCTCGCTGATGCCCATGATCTTGAAGACACGCTCCTGCACATCGCGACGATGGATGCGGATCGAACCGCCGCCGATCTCGTTGCCGTTGCAGACGATGTCGTAGGCGTAGGCCAGCGCCTCGCCGGGGTTCGATTCGAGCAGATCCATCGACTCGGGCTTCGGTGAGGTGAAGGCGTGGTGGACGGCCGTCCACGCGCCCGTCCCCACCGCGACGTCGCCGGCGGCCGTGGCGTCGTCGGCCGGCTCGAACAGCGGGGCGTCGACGACCCAGGTGAACGCCCAGTCGCCGTCCTTGATGAGTCCGAGCTTCTCGGCGATCTCACCGCGGGCCGCGCCCAGCAGCGCCCGCGAGCTCTTGACCGCACCGGCCGCGAAGAAGACGCAGTCGCCCGGCTGGGCTCCGACGTGAGCCGCCAGACCTTCGCGCTCGGCGTCGGAGATGTTCTTCGAGACCGGTCCCGTGAGGCTGCCGTCCTCCTGGACCAGCACGTACGCCAGGCCGCGGGCGCCGCGCTGCTTGGCCCACTCCTGCCAGGCGTCGAGCTGCCTGCGCGGCTGCGACGCGCCGCCGGGCATCACCACGGCGCCGACGTACGGCGCCTGGAAGACGCGGAACGGGGTGTCGGCGAAGAACTCGGTGCACTCGACGAGTTCGATGTCGAAACGCAGATCGGGCTTGTCGCTGCCGAAGCGCCGCATGGCGTCCGCGTACGTCATCCGCGGGATCGGCGTGGTGATCTCGACGCCGATCAGCTTCCACAGCGCCGCGAGGATCTCCTCGGCGAGGGCGATCACGTCGTCCTCGTCGACGAAGCTCATCTCGATGTCGAGCTGGGTGAACTCCGGCTGCCGGTCGGCGCGGAAGTCCTCGTCCCGGTAGCAGCGTGCGATCTGGTAGTACCGCTCCATGCCTGCGACCATCAGCAACTGCTTGAACAGCTGCGGGCTCTGCGGCAGTGCGTAGAACGATCCCGGCTGCAGTCGCGCGGGCACGAGGAAGTCGCGGGCGCCCTCGGGTGTCGACCGGGTCAGCGTCGGCGTCTCGATCTCGACGAAGTCGTGCGCACCCAGCACCGACCGCGCCGCCGCACTCACCTGCGAGCGCAGCCGGATGGCCTTCGCCGGTCCCTCGCGGCGCAGATCGAGGTAGCGGTGGCGCAGTCGCGCCTCCTCGCCGGGCTGCTCGTCGAGCTGGAACGGGAGCGGAGCCGACTCGTTGAGGACCACGAGTTCGCGGGCGTTGATCTCGATCGCACCGGAGGCGAGCGAGGCGTTCTCGCTGCCTTCCGGCCGGACCTCCACCTCGCCGGTGACCTGGACGCAGTACTCGGCGCGCAGCCGATGAGCCGCTTCGGCGACCTGTTCGTCGCGGAAGACCACCTGCACCAGACCGGACGAGTCACGCAGATCGATGAAGACGACTCCACCGTGGTCGCGCCGGCGCGCCACCCATCCGACGACGGTGACGGTCTGCGAGGCGTCCTCACGACGCAACGATCCGGCGAAATGAGTGCGGAGCACTGGGTTCCTTCCTTCTGCGCAGCACAGAGCTGCCAGGGTTCACGCTGTTCCAGCCGATTCTACGGACCCCCACCGACAAAGCGACAGTCGCATCGACGTCACGGCCGGCCGCCGATGTCGCGGCTACTGTAAGCCCATGACGTTTCGAGGGAGCGGCCCGCTCGAGGGCGGGAATGTCAGCGCCGGCGGCTCGGGAGGAGGCGGCGGGCGCATGGTCGTCGGGGGCGCGGCCGGCATCGTCGTGGCGATCGTGGCGCTGCTGTTCGGTATCAACCCCGGGGACATTCTCGGCGGAGGCTCGGACTCGTCGTCGAACCAGCAGGTCGCCGGTTCGGGCGCCGGTTCGAACAACGCCGAGATGCAGCGCCATCTCGACAGTTGCACCGTCGAGATGGCCAACACCGACGACGCGTGCCGCATCAAAGCCACGACGATCAGCCTCGACAAAGTGTGGTCGAACCTGATGCGGGGCTACACCCAGCCCAAGACGGTGGTCTTCAGCGGCAGCGTGAACACGGCGTGCGGCGCCGCGTCGTCGGCGATGGGGCCGTTCTACTGTCCGGGCGACGAGACCGCCTACTTCGATCCGTCGTTCTTCGCCGACCTCAAGAGGATGGGCGGGTCCGACGGTCCGCTGGCCCAGGAGTACGTCGTCGCGCACGAGTTCGGCCATCACGTCGAGAACCTGACCGGCGTGCTGGCGAAGGGGCAACGCATGGGCAACGCCGGCTCGGTGCGCATCGAACTCCAGGCCGACTGCCTCGCGGGCGTGTGGGCACATCATGCCGACAAGGGTCCCGACGCAATGCTGGAACCGCTGTCCGACGAGCAGATCCAGACCGTGATCCAGAGCGCCAAGGCCATCGGCGACGACACCATCCAGGGCTCGCGCTCCAACCCGGAGAGCTGGACGCACGGTTCGGCGGCGCAGCGCGTCCGCTGGTTCAAGATCGGCTACGACGGCGGCGACGCCCGCCGGTGCGACACCTTCGCGACCAACGACCTCTGATCGCGCCGGCTCAGGCCAGCGCGGCGACCACCGACGCGACCGCGTCGTCCAGGCCGATCCGGCGCTGTTCGCCGTTCGACAGATCCTTGAGCTCGATCGTGCGCTCCTCGAGTTCGCGATCACCGAGAACCAGGGCGAGGCGGGCACCCGAGCGGTCGGCCGCCTTCATCGCGCCCTTCAGTCCGCGATCACCGTAGGCGAGGTCGACGCTGACGCCCGCGGCACGCAACTGCGCTGCGAGCGAGACCAGCTCACTCTTGGCCGCGGTTCCGAGGGGAACGCCGAATACCTGAACCCGGCCTTCGCCGGCCACCGAGACGCCTTCGGCCTCCAGCGCCAGCACCGTCCGGTCCACGCCGATCCCGAAACCGATGCCCGAGAGATCCTGCTTGCCTCCCACCTGACGCATCAGACCGTCGTAGCGCCCACCGCCGCCGATCCCCGACTGCGCGCCGAGACCGTCGTGGACGAACTCGAAGGTGGTCTTGGTGTAGTAGTCCAGCCCGCGCACCAGGCGCGGATTGATCACGTACTCGACGCCCAGCCGGTCGAGGTGACCCCGGACCTGCTCGAAGTGATCGCGTGCCGAGTCGCTCAGGTGGTCGAGCATCAGCGGTGCGCTCGCGGTCGCCTCCTTGATCTCCGGCCGCTTGTCGTCGAGCACGCGCAACGGATTGATCTCCGCTCTCGCGCGCGTCGCCTCGTCGAGGTCGAGACCGAACAGGAACTGCTGCAACGCTTCCCGGTACTGCGGGCGGCAGGTGTCGTCGCCCAGCGAAGTGAGTTCGAGTCGGTAGCCGGACAGACCGAGACGCTTGTATCCCTCGTCGGCCACCGCGATCACCTCGGCGTCGAGCGCGGGGTCGTCGACGCCGATGGCCTCGATCCCGACCTGCTGGAGCTGGCGGTAGCGGCCGGCCTGCGGCCGCTCATACCGGAAGAAGGGGCCCGCGTAGCAGAGCTTGACCGGGAGCTGGCCGCGATCGAGACCGTGCTGGATCACCGCGCGCATGACGCCCGCCGTGCCCTCCGGACGCAGCGTCACCGAGCGGCCGCCGCGATCGGCGAAGGTGTACATCTCCTTGCTGACGACGTCGGTCGACTCGCCGACGCCGCGGGCGAAGAGCGCGGTGTCCTCGAAGATCGGCAGTTCGATGTGCCCGTAGCCCGCGCGGTGCGCCGCGCCGGTCAGTGCGTTCCGTACCGCGAGGAAGTCCGCCGAGGCCGGCGGGAAGTAGTCGGGGATGCCTTTCGGCGCCGCAAATTCTCCACTCACAGTCCGAAACGTCCTTTCTTGTTCGCATCGGGAAGATCGAGCAGGAACGGGTTGGAGGCCCGCTCGGCTCCGATCGTGGTCTGGGGTCCGTGACCCGGGAGGATCACGACGTCGTCGCCGCGCACCATCAGCTTGTCCGCGATCGACTCGAGCAGCGTGCGGTGGCTGCCGCCGGGCAGGTCGGTCCGGCCGATCGACCCATTGAACAGTACGTCGCCGGAGAAGCAGACCTCACCCGAGTCCGGCGTCAGCAGCACACTGCCCAGCGAGTGCCCGGGCGCGTGGTCCACCGACCATCGGATTCCCGCCGCGTCCACGTCCTCGCCGTCGACGAACTCGATGACCTTCTCCGGTTCGTCGAAGGTCATGTCGCCGATCATCGACGACAGCGCGCTGCCCAGGCCCATGCCGGGATCGGTCAGCATCGGGCGGTCGTCGGCGTGGATGTACACCGGGATCGAATACTCGTCGGCGAGTTCGGCGGCATTCCAGGTGTGGTCGAGATGACCGTGGGTCAGGAAGACGGCCACCGGCGTCAGGTCGTATTCGGCGAGCGCCGCGCGAACCTGGGGCGCCGCGTCCTGGCCCGGATCGATGATGACCGCGTCGCTTCCCCGGTCCTCGGCGACCAGATAGCAGTTGGTCTGGAACATGCCCGCGGGGAATCCGGCGATCAGCACGGTGGCACACCTCCTCGTCAACGCCCGGCGATCTGCAGGGCGACACGTCGGAGTCCATTGTCTCATCGGCCCCGAAGACCGCTGCGATAGCATGGGGCGCGCTGCCGTGACAGTGCTCAGTCCCACATGCCGCACAGGAGGTTCCACCAGCGTGTCGTCCAACGAAGAGCGTCGCGACGCTGCCCGCCGCAAGCTGGAAGAGCGGCTCGAGAGCGAGCGCCGTGCCGCACGGCAGCGGCGGATCACGATCATCTCAGTGTGCAGCGTGGTGGTGCTGGCCGCGGTCGCCGTCGGCGGCTACTTCTACTACCGGCATTGGGACGACCAGCGGCACACCGAATGCACGTACACCAAGACGCCCAACGATCTGGACCAGCAGCTCAAGTCGCTCGAAGAGCAGCTCAAGACCGCGCCGGCCGATCAGAAGGCCAAGGGCGAGCAGTACATCGCATTCATGCGCGAGGGTGCAGGCAAGCTGCGCACCTCCCCGATGCCGGAGAGCCGGACACTCAACACCGGCACCGTCGGATGGACGCTGGACACCAACCTCGGACAGGTGCCGATCACCCTGGACCGCTCCGAGGCGCCGTGCAATGTGAACGCGATCGTCTCGCTCTCCGACAACCACTACTACGACGGCACCGACTGCCACCGGCTCGCGCAGAGCGATCAGCTCCACATCCTGCAGTGCGGCGACCCGACGCGCACCGGCGCCGGCGCCCCCGGCTGGAGCAGTCCCGACGAGAACCCCACGAACCTCAAAGAGGGCGAGATCAGCCCGCAGATGTTGCAGATGGGCATGACTCCCCCGGTGGTCTACCCGCGCGGCACCGTCGCGATCGCGAACCGGAACGACGAACAGAACGGCGTCGCCAACACCGGCAGCGCCCAGTTCTTCATCGTGACCAAGGACACCCAGCTCACCCCGACCCTCGCCGTGGTCGGCAAGGTCGACGACGCAGGCATGAAGATCATCGACAAGGTGGTCGCGGGCGGCATCGATCCGGGTCCAATCGGCACCGACACCAACGGTTTCCCGAAGACCCCGCTGCAGATCAAGTCGACCTCGATCACCGAGTAGCCCGAGCAGAGTGCCCCTGCTCCCCGGCTCGTCGAGCCAGGGAGCGAAGCGGCACGGCGCATCGAGACACACCCGCGCGATCTCGATACGCTCCGTCGCTGCGCTCCTCCGCTACTCGAAAACCCTGTTATCCAGGCCCGTCGAGAAAGCCGAGGGAAGCAAAGCGACACGGGCACATCGAGACACACCCGCAATCTCGACACGCTCCGTCGCTGCCCTGCTACCCAGGCCAGTCGAGAAAGCCAAGAGAGCGAAGCGACACGGCGCATCGAGACACACGCACAACCTCGATACGCTCCGTCGCTCCGCTGCTACCCAGGCCGGTCGAGAAAGCCAAGAGAGCGAAGCGACACGGCGCATCGAGACACACACGCAATCTCGACACGCTCCGTCGCTCCGCTGCTACCCAGGCCAGTCGAGAAAGCCAAGAGAGCGAAGCGACACGGCGCATCGAGACACACACGCAATCTCGACACGCTCCGTCGCTGCCCTGCTACCCAGGCCAGTCGAGAAAGCCAAGAGAGCGAAGCGACACGGCGCATCGAGACACACGCACGCAATCTCGACACGCTCCGTCGCTACGCTCCTCCGCTACTCGAAAACCCTGTTATCCAGGCCCGTCGAGAAAGCCAAGAGAGCGAAGCGACACGGCGCATCGAAACACACGCACGCAATCTCGACACGCTCCGTCGCTACGCTCCTCCGCTACTCGAAAACCCTGTTATCCAGGCCCGTCGAGAAAGCCAAGAGAGCGAAGCGACACGGCGCATCGAAACACACGCACGCAATCTCGACACGCTCCGTCGCTACGCTCCTCCGCTACTCGAAAACCCTGTTATCCAGGCCCGTCGAGAAAGCCAAGAGAGCGAAGCGACACGGCGCATCGAGACACACGCACGCAATCTCGACACGCTCCGTCGCTGCGCTCCTCCGCTACTCGAAAACCCTGTTATCCAGGCCGGTCGAGAAAGCCAAGAGAGCGAAGCGACACGGCGCATCGAGACACACGCACGCAATCTCGACACGCTCCGTCGCTGCGCTCCTCCGCTACTCGATGACCCTGAAGAGGCAGATAGCCCTGAACCAGGCCCGTCGCGCCCTCCGAACCCTCAAGGGGCGCGGGTCAGGCGGCGGACGTCACACGGTAGACGTCGTAGACGCCCTCGACGTTGCGGACCACGTTCAGCACGTGGCCGAGATGCTTGGGGTCGCCCATCTCGAATGTGAACTTGCTGACCGCGACACGATCACGGTTGGTGGTGAGCGAGGCGGAGAGGATGTTGACGCGCTCGTCCGCGAGGACGCGGGTCACATCCGAGAGCAGCCGGTGCCGATCGAGAGCCTCCACCTGAATCGCGACCAGGAACACCGAGGACGGGTTGGGCGCCCAACTCACCGGGACCAGGCGTTCGGGCTGCGACCGCAGGTCGTCGGCATTGGTGCAGTCGGAGCGGTGCACGCTGACGCCGCCGCCCCGGGTCACGAAGCCGAGAATCTCATCGCCCGGCACCGGGGTGCAGCATTTGGCGAGCTTGACCAGCACGTTGTCGACGCCCTCGACCACGACGCCGCTGTCACCGCTCTGCCTGCTGCGGGTCGGCGACGACGGAGTAGCCCGATTGGCGATCTCCTCTTCGGCCGCGTCGACGCCGCCGAGCATCGCCACCAGCCGATGCACCACCCGTCCCGCGGGCACATGACCCTCTCCGACCGCCGTGTACAGCGCATCGACGTCGTTGAAGCCGAACTCCTTGGCCAGCGCGTTGATCGACTCGCCCGAGACCAGCCGGTGCACGGGCAGACCGCCGCGGCGGACCTCCTTGACGATCGCGTCCTTGCCGGCTTCGAGTGCCTCCTCGCGGCGCTCCTTGGCGAACCATTGGCGGATCTTGGCCTTGGCGCGGGGCGAGACGACGAAGTTCTGCCAGTCCTTGCTGGGTCCGGCGTTCTCGGCCTTGGACGTGAACACCTCCACCACTTCGCCGTTCTCCAGCGCCCGCTCCAGCGCCACCAGTCGCCCGTTCACGCGGGCTCCGATGCACCGGTGGCCGACCTCGGTGTGGACCGCGTACGCGAAGTCGATGGGCGTCGACCCCGCGGGGAGCGTGATCACGTCGCCCTTCGGGGTGAAGACGAAGATCTCCTTCACCGCGAGGTCGTAGCGCAGGGACTCGAGGAACTCCCCCGGGTCGGCCGCCTCCCGCTGCCAGTCGAGCAACTGCCGCATCCACGCCATGTCGTCGACCTCGGCGATGTCGGTCGCCTTGCGCCCCTTGCCCTTCCGGCCCTCCTTGTAGCGCCAGTGCGCGGCGATGCCGAACTCCGCGGTCCGGTGCATCTCGAAGGTGCGGATCTGCACCTCGAGCGGCTTGCCCTCGGGGCCGATCACCGTGGTGTGCAGCGACTGATACACGCCGAAGCTGGGTTGCGCGATGTAGTCCTTGAAGCGACCGGCCATCGGCTGCCAGAGCGAGTGGACCACGCCGATCGCGGCGTAGCAGTCGCGGACCTCGTCGCACAGGATGCGCATGCCGACGAGATCGTGGATGTCGTCGAAGTCCTTGCCCTTGACGATCATCTTCTGATAGATCGACCAGTAGTGCTTCGGCCGGCCTTCGACGGTGGCGGTGATGCGCGAGGCGCCGAGCGCGGTGTTGAGGTCGGAGCGCACGCGCGCGAGATAGGTGTCCCGGCTGGGTGCGCGGTCGGCGACGAGCCGGACGATCTCCTCGTACTTCTTCGGATGCAGAATCGCGAAGGCGAGATCCTCCAGTTCCCACTTCACGGTCGCCATGCCCAGCCGGTGCGCGAGCGGTGCGATCACCTCGAGGGTCTCGCGCGCCTTGCGGGCCTGCTTCTCGGGCGGGAGGAACCGCATGGTGCGCATGTTGTGGAGACGGTCGGCGACTTTGATGACCAGCACCCGCGGATCACGCGCCATCGCGATGATCATCTTGCGAATGGTCTCGGCCTCCGCCGCACTGCCGAGCGCCACCTTGTCGAGTTTGGTGACGCCGTCGACCAGATGCGCCACTTCGGCGCCGAAGTCCGCCTCGAGCTTCTCCAAGGAGTAGCTGGTGTCCTCGACCGTGTCGTGCAGCAGCGCCGCCACCAGCGTGGTGGTGTCCATGCCGAGGTCGGCGAGGATGGTGGCGACCGCCAGTGGATGCGTGATGTACGGGTCACCGGACTTGCGGAACTGGCCCGAGTGGGCCTCCTCCGCCACCGCATAGGCCTGCTGCAGGACGGCGACGTCGGCTTTCGGATACACCTCGCGGTGCAGACTCACGAGCGGTTCCAGGACCGGCGCGACCCCGCTGCGCGGCGGCGCCGTCATCCGCCGTGCCAAACGCGCTCGCACGCGGCGCGAACTCAGCGGTGAACCGTCGTCCGGGCGCTTGGTGTCGGGATCGCTCATAACGCGATGGTACTCAGCCGCGGCAGAGGTTATGCACTCGAACAGCGGGTCCGAGGTCCGCGGCGATCGTGGCCCGGCCGGGCAGATCCGCGAGTTCCATGATCACCGCGATCGCCTCGACCCGCGCACCGGCGGATTCGAGCAGCCGGGTGGCGGCCACGACCGTCCCCCCGGTCGCCAGGACGTCGTCGACCACGGCGACACGGCGCCCCGTGAAGTCGATCCCCTCGGCCGGCACCTCGAGCCGCGACGTGCCGTATTCGAGCTGGTAGTCGACGCCGATGACCGGCGGCGGCAGCTTGCCCGCCTTACGGACCGCGACGAGACCTGTGCCCAGTTCGCGGGCCACGGCACCGCCGACGAGGAAGCCTCGCGCGTCGATGCCCGCGATGAGGTCGGCCCCCGCGCAGGCCTGGGCGAGTGCGCCGGTCACCGCGGCGAACGCCGCCGCATCGGCGAGCACGGGCGTCAGATCTTTGAATTCGACACCGGGCGAAGGGAAGTCGGCGACGAGCCGAGCATGCTGCTCGATCGCGGCCTGCGCGAGGCCCCGCAGGTCGGACGAGCGTTCGGTGAGGCTCACCCCGACACGCCCCAGCGGTCCATGTTCCAGCCGGTGCCCGACACGCCGAGCCCGGGGACCACATGCGTGACCGACGACGATTCCCGTGCGCGGACGGTGCCGAACAGCGGAACCGTCGGCAATTCGTCCCACGCCGCCGTCTCGATCGTCCGCAGCAGCGGTAGCCGGGCGCTGTCGCTGCGCGTCGCCGCCAGCTCGGTGATCGCGTCGCTGACCTGCTTGTTACGGAAACCCGACAGGTTCAGCGGGTCGCCGCCGAAGAGGGCGTACGCCTCGGGGAAGCCCGATGCGGTGCTCGACGCGGCGAAGCTCCCGTCCGAGAGCAGCAGCGCGTCGACGTCCTTGCCGAGCGCGGTCACCGACAGATCGGGCGAGGCGACGTCCTCCACGGTGAAACCCGCGGGAGTGCAGGCGTCGGCGATCATCCGGACCGCGTCGGCGTTCTCCTGCGACTTCGCGAGGTATCCGATCCGGATCCGGGGTTTCGCGCGCGCCCCGTTCTCTCCGATCACACGCTGGGCCAGCAGTTCCTTGGCTCGCGGCACGTCCGACCGCGGGTACCGGCGGCCGTACTGGACGTTCAGCGACGATCCCAGAGGATCCGCGGGTGAGGCGGTGCGCAGATTCCACACCACGCCGTTGGTGCCGAAGCGGCGGGCGAGAGCGTCGCGCGGCATGCACGACGCCAGTGCCTTGCGTACCAGCGGATCGGCCGCGGCCCCCTTGCCGGCGAACACCAGCTGCGTCACCGACAGCGGAGCCGGTTCGCGCAACGTCGATCGGTCGACGGGGGTGGTGGGCGCGGCGCGTCCGGACACCCGATCGCCGAGCGCGAGGTCGGCGGTGTCGATGACGGTGGACCGGGAACCGTCGAGGGCGGCTTCGCCGTCGGTGCCCCGCGGCCAGACGGTGATGGTCTGCGCCGCCGGGCGCGCGCCCCACCACTTGTCGTTCGCGACCAGCTTGAGACCGCCGTCGACGGTGTACGAGTCGATGCGATACGGACCGGCGGACGGGAACCGGTCGGCCTCGACCGCGGCTCCCGGCCGAAGGTCGAAACCGGTGTTCCACGCCTTCGCGATCTTGGCGATCGCGGTCCGGTCGCCCGAACGGATCGGGTCGACCACGTTGGGCACGCCCGCCAGCCGCGCCACGACGTGCGCGGGCAGCAGCGTTCCGGAACCGAAGAGCTCGTTCCACTGGCCGTAGGCGCTGCCGCGTTTGAAGACCACGGTGGCGGTCCGGGCGCCCGGTGTGCATTCCACACGCGCGATGTCGCGGTAGCCCGCGTTGGTGGCGGCGTCGAAACCCGGTACCGAGCCGCCCATCGCGGTCGCCGCCAGGAACAGATCGTCGCAGCTGAGCGCGGTGCCGTCGGAGTAGACCGCGGCGGGTGTGAAGTCGTAGCGCAGAGTCAGGGCCTCGCCCTGTTCCTGCGAGACGGTGCCCACGTCCCGATCGGCGAGGATCTGGCCCTCCGGGCCGACGATGGAGAAGCCCGGGAGCACGCGGGTCAGCGCCATCAGGGCGCCGTCGGCGTGCGCGTCGACGGTGTTGACGTTGTACGACGACACCCGTGCGTCGATGAGGTAGTCCACGTCCGACCGCTTCTCGCCGCCGCACGCGACGAGTGCTCCACCCGCGGCCGCACCGACCGCGAGCAGAGCTGCGGCACGGCGCAGCCGCGGGTGAATCATGCTGAGACCTTCTCTCGGCGGGCGAGGACCTTGGCCGTGTGCCGCTTGATGTCGGTCGACCGTTCCTTCATCGTCACCAGCAGCGGCGAGGCGAGGAAGACCGAGGAGAAGGTGCCGACGACCACGCCGACGAGCTGGATCAGCGCCAGATCCTTCAGCGTGCCGACACCGAGCATCCACACGGCGACCACCATCAGCGCGATGATCGGCAGGATCGAGATCACCGTGGTGTTGATCGAGCGCATCAGCGTCTGGTTCACCGCGAGGTTGGTCTGCTCGGCGTATGTGCGGCGCGTGGTCGCGAGCACCGATCTGGTGTTCTCCTCGACCTTGTCGAAGACCACCACCGTGTCGTAGACGGAGAAGCCGAGGATCGTCAGCAGGCCGATCACCGTCGCGGGCGTCATCTCCCAACCGACGAGCGAATAGATGCCGGCGGTGACGACGAGGTCGAAGATGAGCGAGGCCATCGCCGCGATCGACATCTCCTTGTCGAATCTGATCGCGATGTAGATGAACGCCACTACCAGGAACACCGCGAGCGCGATCAGCATCTTTCGCGTGATCTCCTTGCCCCACGTCGAGCTGACGTCGGAGGAACTCACATCGGCCTGGGTCACCTCCGGCTCGAAGGCCGTGCCGAGCGCGTGCAGGAGCTTGCCGGTCTCCTCGGTCGTGAGCGTCTCGGTGCGCAGCTGGATGGTCGCGGAGTTGCCGCTGCCTGCCTGCTGAACCGACTGCGGGTCCTTGCCGAGGGTGTCGCTGAAGACCTTCGACACCTCGCTCGTGGTGACGCCGGCGCGTGCGGGCACCGACACCTGGGTTCCGCCCTCGAAGTCGATGCCGAAGGTGAACCCGCGGATCGCGATCGACAGGATGCAGATCAGCATCAGCACGCCGGAGATGACGTACCACATGCGGCGGCGCCGCCCGACGACGTCGAAGGCGCCGGTGCCGGAGTACAGGCGGGAGAGGAAGGACTGGTCCTTGGCCGCGACGTAGTCGGCGTCGGCCCAGTCCGCGGGCGCCGTGCCGGAGCGCGACGTGTCTGAGGTCGTCTTGTCGCTCACTGCGACTCCCCCTCTGATCGATCAGCGGCGGAGCCGGAGGTACGTGCCGCTGCGCTCGCCTTGCGACGAGCCCGCGCCACCTCCGATACCGCGCCGAGGCCGTTGACGGCCGGTCGGGAAAGGAACTCGTTCCGGCTCGCGAGCACGACCAGCGGGTGCGTCACGAGGAACACGATGACGATGTCGATCAGCGTGGTCAAGCCCAGGGTGAACGCGAATCCGCGCACCGCCCCCACGGCGAGCAGGTAGATGATCGCCGCGCAGATGAAGCTGACCGCGTTGCCGGTCCAGACCGTGCGCCGCGCGCTCTGCCAGCCGCGGGACACCGCCGACCGCACCGTCCGGCCCTCACGCATCTCATCCTTGATGCGCTCGAAGTAGACCACGAACGAGTCGGCGGTCATGCCGATGCCGATGATCAGACCGGCGATGCCCGCGAGGTCGAGCGTGAAGTCGATCCAGCGGCCCAGCAGCACGATGATGCCGTACACCATCGCACCGGCCAGGATCAGCGACAGCACCGACAGGAAGCCCATCGCGCGGTAGTAGATCAGCGAGTAGATCAGGACCAGGATCAGGCCGACCAGGCCGGCGATCAGGCCGGCCTGCAGCGAGTGCAGTCCGAGGGTCGCCGAGACCGTCTGTGCGTCCGACATCGCGAACGACAGCGGCAGCGAACCGTACTTCAGCGCGTTGGCCAGCTGGTTCGCCTCGTCCTGGGTGAAGGAGCCGCTGATCTCGGTGGTGCCGAGAATCTGCTGGTTGATCGACGGCGCACTCAGCACCCGGGTGTCGAGCGTGACCGCGGTCTGGGTTCCGACGTGCTTGCCCGTGTAGTCGGCCCACGTCTTCTTGCCGTCGCCCTTGAAATCGACGTTGACCGTCCACGCGCCCGTCTGGTTCTGCCCGGCCTTCGCGCTCGCGATATCGCGGCCGTCGATCAGCATCGGCTCGAGCAGGTACACCATCCCGTCCTTGTCACCGCAGGTGACGAGGTACTCGTCCGGCCGGTCGTGGCCCACCAGCGGGTCGTTGGCCGACGCCGAGCAGTCGAGCTTGCCCATCTCCTGTCGGAGCTTGTCGAGGGTGGCCTTGTCGGCGTTCGCCGGGGCCTGCCGCAGGCTGCGCTGCTCGTCGATGGCCGCGGTCTGCTCCTCCGGCGTCATATCGGCGACCTTCTTGGCCGTCGGATCCGGTTTCTGCTTGGTCGCCGGCTGCTGCTCGACGACCGGACGAATGTAGAGCCGCGCGGTCTGACCGAGCGCACGAGCCTGTTTGCCGTCGTCACCCGGCACGGTGATGACGATGGTGCTGCCGTTGACGACGACCTCCGAGCCGCCGACGCCGAGGCCGTTGACGCGCTGGTCGATGATCTGGCGCGCCTGGTCGAGCTGTTCGGCCGAGGGCGCCTTGCCGTCGTCGGTGCGAGCGGTCAGCACCACCCGGGTGCCGCCCTGCAGGTCGATGCCGAGTTTGGGCTTCGGGCTTCCGCCGCCTGTGAAGAACACCAGCGCATAGATGATGCCGAGGACGACGAAGAACACCGTGAGCGGCTTCCACGGTGCAACCTCGGGCCGCAGCTTGGTGCCGGCGGCGCGTCGATTGGGTTTAGTCACGTGGGTCGTCTACTTCTCTTCGGGCTTCGCTTCGTTCTTCTCGTCGCGCGATTCGTCGGCCGCCGGCGCGTCCGGAACGATCTCTGATGTCTCGATCGCGGTGGTCTCAAGCGCTGTGGTCTCCGCCTCGGGGGCCTCATCGGTGGCCTCGCTTTCCGGCGTCACGACCTCGCGGATGGCCAGCCGGTTCCACTCGGTCACCACACCGGGAGCGAGTTCGAGCTTCACGACGTCGCTGTCACCGTCGCCGGTGTCGACCACGGTGGCGAAGAGACCCGAATGCAGCTGCACGCGCGCACCGGCCTCGAGGGAGTTCTGCATCTCGTTCATAGCGGCCGCACGCTTCTTCTGGTTGCGGATGCTGAAGAACATGAAGCCGGCCATCAAGACCAGCATCAACGGGAGGATCAACGATTCCATGGGGACCAGTGTGCCAGGCCCGCCGGGCGCGAGACTCACAGGTGGCGCTCGCGTCGCGATTCTGATTCATGCTCCGACCGATCGCGTCGCGCGACCGCCCGTCCGACGGCGTGACGTGCGTCAGTCGAAGAGGGTTCCGGTGCCGTCCTCGCGCACGCGGACCCCGAGTACTCGGTCCATCGCACCCGCCGGCGGCTGAAGACCCAGGTGATGCCAGGCCGCCGCGGTGGCGACACGGCCCCGCGGAGTCCGCGCGATCATTCCGGCGCGCACCAGGAACGGCTCGCACACCTCTTCCACCGTGGCCGGTTCCTCGCCGACGGCCACGGCGAGCGTCGAGACGCCCACCGGCCCCCCGCCGAAGCCGCGCACGAGAGCGCCGAGTACCGCGCGATCGAGCCGATCCAGTCCCAGTTCGTCCACGTCGTACACCGCCAGCGCCGCGCGCGCGGCCGACAGGTCGACGCGGCCGTCGCCGCGGACCTCCGCGTAGTCCCGCACTCTCCGCAGGAGCCGATTCGCGATCCGGGGTGTTCCGCGCGAGCGTCCGGCGACCTCGGCCGCAGCCTCCGGTTCGATGGCGATCCCGAGGATCGCCGCCGACCGCTGCAGCACCCGGACCAGCTCGCCGGTCTCGTAGAACTCCATGTGCGCGGTGAATCCGAACCGGTCGCGCAGCGGGCCGGTCAGTGCGCCGGATCGCGTGGTGGCGCCCACCAGGGTGAACGGCGCCACCTCCAGCGGGATGGACGTGGCGCCCGGGCCCTTGCCCACGACGACGTCGACGCGGAAGTCCTCCATCGCCAGGTACAGCATCTCCTCGGCGGGCCGGGCGATGCGATGGATCTCGTCGATGAACAGCACATCGCCCTCGACGAGATTCGACAGCATCGCCGCCAGATCGCCCGCCCGCTCCAGCGCGGGGCCCGAGGTGATGCGGATCGCCGCCCCCATCTCGCCGGCGATGATCATCGCCAGCGACGTCTTGCCCAGCCCGGGAGGCCCCGACAGCAGGATGTGATCGGGCGTGCGGCCCCGCGCCCGCGCCGCGTGCAGCACCAGTTCGAGCTGTTCGCGGACGCGCGGCTGCCCGATGAAGTCGGTCAGGCTCGACGGCCGCAGACTCGCGTCGAGGTCACCGTCGCCCGCGATGGGACCGGCCGCCAGGAAGTCTTCCTCCGGATTCATCGACGCGGCCCGAGGGCGGTGAGCGCGGCGCGAAGGAGAGCCGACGAGTCGGCGTCGGCGTTGTCGGCGAGTACCGCGGCGACGGCCTTCTGCGCGGCGCCCTCGGTGAAGCCGAGGCCGACGAGAGCCTCGGTGACCTGGGCGCCGGCTCCGGCAGGCACCGAGACTCCCGCCTGCGACGACGCCGGTCCAGCGGTCACCTTGTCGCGCAACTCCACCACCAGCCGTTCGGCCACCCGCTTGCCGATCCCCGGAACCGCCGTGAGCGCCTTCGCATCCGAATCGGCCAGCGCACGCCGCAGGGTGTCCGGCTCGAGGACCGCCAGCGTCGCCATCGCCAGACGCGGACCGACGCCGGTCACCGTCTGCAGCAACCCGAACAGGTCGCGCGCCTCGGGATCGGTGAAGCCGTACAGCGTCATCGAGTCCTCGCGCACCATCATGGCGGTGAGGAGCCGCACCGTGGTCCCCCGCTTGAGCGACCCGAGAGTCGGCGGAGTCGCCAAGACGCGATAGCCGACTCCGGCGCATTCGATCACAGCGTGATCGAGCGCGATGTCGATGACCTCGCCGGACACGGACGCGATCACGACGCCGCCTCTCCGCCCAGCACAGCGCGGGCCTCCTCCTGTGCCGCCTTAAGCCGGGCGCGATGACGGTTCTGCGCCTCGCGCGCCCGCTTGGCGGCCTCTTCCATGCGATCGTTGACCGGACCGCGCCAGCAGTGACAGATGGCCAGCGCGAGCGCGTCGGCCGCGTCGGCCGGCTTCGGCGGCGTCTGCATTCCGAGAATCCGCGTGACCATCGCCGTCACCTGCGCCTTGTCCGCCCGGCCGGAGCCGGTGACAGCGGCCTTCACCTCGCTCGGCGTGTGGAACCGCACCGGGATCCCGCGTTGCGCGGCGGCCAGCGCGATCACGCCCGCCGCCTGTGCCGTACCCATCGCCGTGCTCACCTGGCGTTGCGCGAAGACCCGCTCGATCGCCACGACGTCGGGTCCGTGCGTGTCGATCCAGTGGACGGCGCCCACGTGGATCGCAAGCAGCCGTTCGGCCAGTTCCATGTCGGCCGGGGTGCGGACCACGTCGACGTCGAGCGCGGTGACTCTGCGGCCGGTTCCCGCCTCCACCAACGCGATTCCGCATCGGGTGAGGCCGGGGTCGACGCCCATGACTCGCACTCGCGCCTCACTTCCCGATCAAGGCCGTCGTCGCACCCGATCGGCACGACGACGGCATCCTCCGCTGCAGCGCAGCGGTAAGAACACTTGTTCGAGACTCTATCAGTCGTTCTCGAGCTCGGCGAGCACCTCGTCGCTGATGTCGACATTGCTGTAGACGTTCTGAACGTCGTCGGAGTCCTCCAGCGCATCGATCAGTTTCATCACCTTGCGCGCGCCCTCGGCGTCGACGGCCACCTCGACCGACGCGCGGAAGTCCGGCTCGGCCGAGTCGTAGTCGATTCCCGCCTCCTGGAGCGCCGTGCGCACGGCGACCAGATCACCGGGTTCGCTGACGATCTCGAAGGAATCACCCAGATCGGTGACCTCCTCGGCACCCGCGTCCAGCACGGCCATCAGCACGTCGTCCTCGGTCTGATCGCCCTTCTCCAACGTCACCACGCCCTTGCGGGTGAACAGGTACGACACCGAGCCCGGGTCGGCCATGTTGCCGCCGTTGCGGGTCATCGCCACCCGGACCTCGGTCGCGGCACGGTTGCGGTTGTCGGTCAGGCACTCGATCAGGATGGCGACGCCGTTGGGGCCGTAGCCCTCGTAGGTGATGTTCTGCCAGTCGGCGCCGCCGCCCTCTTCACCGCCGCCGCGCTTGCGTGCGCGCTCGATGTTGTCGTTCGGGACCGACGACTTCTTCGCCTTCTGAATCGCGTCGTACAGCGTCGGATTGCCTGCCGGATCACTACCACCCGTACGAGCCGCCACCTCGATGTTCTTGATCAGCTTGGCGAACATCTTGCCGCGCTTGGCGTCGATGACAGCCTTCTTGTGCTTGGTGGTGGCCCATTTGGAGTGGCCGCTCATTGTGGTGTTCCCTTCGTGAAAAGTCAGCGATGCCTGTCAGGGCACGGGCAGATTCTACGCTGTGGCAACCATATCGACGAAGAACTCGTGCACGCGCACGTCGCCGGTGACCTCCGGATGAAACGACGTGGCCAGCACGTTTCCCTGCCGTACGGCGACGACACGCCCCGCCGCGGGCCCGCGGTCCACCGTCGCCAGGACCTGCACTCCCGGCCCGGTCTCCTCCACCCACGGCGCCCGGATGAACACGGCGCGCACCGGACGCGCCCCCGGTCGGTCGGTGATGCCGGCGAAGCTCAGATCGGTCTCGAACGATTCCACCTGACGCCCGAACGCATTGCGCCGCACCGTCACATCCAGTGCGTCGAGATGCCGGGCGTCCGGCCGGGTGTCGAGGATCTTCGACGCCAGCATGATCATCCCCGCGCACGAGCCGTACGCGGGCAGCCCGTCACGCAACCGCTTCACCAGCGGGTCGTAGAGCTCGAACACACCGAGCAGCCGGCTCATCGCCGTCGATTCGCCGCCGGGGATCACCAGGCCGTCCACCGCGTCGAGCTCCGATTCCCGGCGCACCGGCACCGCCTCGGCACCGCACGCGGCCAGCGCCGCCACGTGCTCGCGGACATCGCCCTGCAGAGCGAGCACACCGATCCGCACGCTCACCGGTCCTGCCTCATGATCGACGCGGCCGAGTCGGTAGCGACCGACCTGGTCAGTCCCTCCTGGGTCACCGCGGCCACCATCCGGCCGGAGCGGTCGAAGATCCGGCCCTGGGTCAGGGCCCGCCCGCCGCCCGCCGACGGCGAGGTCTGGTCGTACAGCAGCCAGTCGTCGGCCCGGAACGGCCGGAGGAACCACATCGCGTGATCGAGCGAGGCCGTCTGCGCCTTCGCCCCCGGGTGCACCGTCATCGACGACCCCAGCAGCGTCATGTCACTCATGTACGCCAGAGTGCACACGTGCAGCAGATGGTCGTCCGGCAACGGGAGCCGGTACTTGAACCAGACCCGCTGTTGTGCGGCCAGCCCCGGATACCTGGAGGTCTCCGCCTGACCGACGATCCGGATGTCGAAGTTCGCCCACTCCTCCAGCAGCGCCCTCTGACTGTCGTCCGCCGACTCGCGGCCCGGCAGCGACTCCGGGTCCGGCACCTCGGGCATCCGATCCTGGTGCTCGATGCCCTCGTCGTGGGTCACATGGAACGACGCCGACATCGAGAAGATCGCCTCGCCGTCCTGCACGCCGGTCACCCGCCGGGTCACGAACGAACGCCCGTCGCGGATGCGGTCGACCATGAACACCGCGGGCTCGTCCGGCCTTCCCGGCCGGAGGAAATAGCCGTGCAGCGAGTGGACGGCGAACTCCCGGTCCACTGTCCGGGTCGCGGCCACCAGGGCCTGCCCGGCCACCTGACCGCCGAACGTCCTGCGCAGCTGGCTCGGGAAGGAACCGCCGCGATAGATGTCGTTGTCGATCCGCTCCACGGCCAGAATCTCTTCAATGCTCGCCACCCGGCGATTATCGCACCAGCTGCCGAGACCCGCGCACGCCGCTCCACGCACTCCGCTCCGCTCCCGGCGTCGGCAACCCCTCGGTAGGGTCAGGGCATGAGCCCCGAGACGAGTTCTGCAGACGCCGGCACCGACGACACCGGAGCGGATCTGGCCGCCCGGTTGCGCACCGTCCTCGACGGGCGGTGGGCCGCCACCCGCGACACCGTGCGCGACCACATCCAGACTCACGCACTGCTCCCCCAGTCCGGACTGTCCCTCGACGACTATCGCGCCCGCGTGCTCGGCCAGATGAAGGAGATGGTCGCCCTCGGTTTCCCCGCTGCCGGCTTCCGGGCCGAGCACGGCGGCACCGGTGACGTGGGCGCAGCCGTCACCGCCATCGAGACCCTCGGCTACGGCGACCTCTCGCTGATGGTCAAGGCCGGCGTCCAATGGGGCCTGTTCGGCGGAGCCATCGAGAACCTCGGCACCGCACGCCACCACGACGAATACGTCCGCGGCCTCATCGACCTCGACGTACTCGGCTGTTTCGCGATGACGGAGACCGGCCACGGATCCGACGTCCAGCACCTGGAGACCACCGCCACCTATCGACCCGACACCGAAGAGTTCGAAATCCATTCGCCGACGCCGAACTCGCGCAAGGACTACATCGGCGGGGCCGCCGCCCACGCCCGCTACGCCGCGGTCTTCGCACAGCTCGTCACCGGCGGGCCGGGCGAGGAACCGGTCGGCCGCGGCGTCCACTGCTTCGTCGTGCCGATCCGGGACGCCGACGGCGCCGACCTCCCCGGCGTCACCACCTCCGACTGCGGCTACAAGGGCGGTCTCCCCGGGGTCGACAACGGCCGGATCGCCTTCGACCACGTCCGTGTCCCGCGCGCCAACCTGCTCAACCGGTACGGCGACGTGGCCGCCGACGGCACGTACTCCAGCCCCATCGAGTCCGACAACCGCCGGTTCTTCACCATGCTCGGCACCCTGGTCCGCGGCCGCGTCACCGTAGGCGCCTCGGCCGGTGCCGCGGGACGCTTCGGCCTGGCCCTCGCGGTGAACTACGCCCTGGTCCGCCGACAGTTTCAGGCGCCCGGCGGCGACGGCGAACTGCTGCTGATGGACTACCGCACACACCAGCGACGGCTTCTCCCCCTGGTGGCGCGCGCATACGCCTTCGCACTCGCACAGAACGAGGTCACCGCCGAACTCCACGACTTGCAGACCGCGGACCCGGACACCGTCGACCCGGCCGACATGCGCCGCCTGGAGACCAAGGCCGCCGCCATCAAAGCCGGTCACACGGCGCTGGCCCAGCGCGCGATCTCCGAGGCGCGCGAAGCCTGCGGTGGCGCCGGGTACCTGTCGGAGAATCTGCTGCCCCTGCTCCGCGGCGACATCGACGTCTTCACCACCTTCGAGGGCGACAACCTGGTACTCACGCAACTCGTCGCCAAGCAGCAGCTCACCTCGTACGCGGACGACATCCGCGACCTCGACCCCGTGGGATGGGTGAGGTTCGTCGCCAACATGGCAGGCAGCGTCGCGCTGGAGAAGACCGCGGCGCGGCAGGTGGTGCAGACCCTGCTCGACGGCTCCGACGGAGACCCCGAGAACAGCGCCCTCACACACCCCGGAACTCAGCTCAGGCTGCTCCGCAACCGGGAGGATCACCTCACCCGGACGGTCGCGGGACGGCTGGGACGCGCCCGCGAGGACGACGCCGATCCGGTAGCGGTCTTCACCGACACCCAGGATCACCTGATCAAGGTCGGGCAGGCGCACATCGAGCGGATCGTTCTCGAGACCTTCGTCGAGGTGATCGGACGAGTCCAGGACCGCGAGACCCGCCGGTTGCTCAAGCGGGTCCGCGACCTGTTCGTCTACTCGGTCCTGGAAGAGGACCTGTCGTGGTTCCTCATGCACCGGCACGTCAGCGTGGAACGCGCCAAGGCCGTCCGTCGCGGCGTCAACGAACTCTGCGCCGACCTGCGGCCGCACGCTCAGACGCTCGTCGACGCCTTCGGCGTGCCGCCGGTCGGTCTCGACGTGCCGATGCTGCGGCACCGGTAGGACCGGCAGGTTCACCGGCGACTGGCCGGGCCTCAGAGCTCGTCGATGTCGACGATGTCGTCCTGAATCGCACGGGCGACGAGCGCGGCCTTGGTGGAGGCCGGACGGCCGAGTTCGGCGTACTTGGCCCGGATGCGGGTCAGATGGGTGTTGACCGTGCCGAGCGAGATGTACAGCGCCTCGGCGACCGCAGGCTTCGAATCGAGCATCAGCCAGGTGCGCAGCACCTCCACCTCCCGATCGGTGAGCGTCGGCTGCGGCAGCCGCGCCGCCGGAACCGCCGCGTCGGCCTGCCGGCCCGCAGTGGCGGGAGCGGGCGCGGCGTACAGCGGGCGGCCGGGCAACGGCATCACCCGGGCGCTGAGCCGGGCGAGCGCCTCCCGGCGACGACGGTCGACGGCCGACGCGGCGCCGCTGCTCGCCGAACCCGGTCCGCGTGAGTGGCGGGTGCGTGCGGCCTCGCGGGCGGCGGGGGCGGCGGCAGGAGCGGCGGCGATTGCGGTGACGGTCATCTCGAATTCCCTTTCTCGGCGCTGGAACTCACTGTTCCGCGGCTGTTGAAGAGAACGCTATGGGGCTCGGCCAGATCCGTCGATGGGGAGAACTCCCCATGCCATCACTGCTGTTCAGAGGCCTGATTGCGCGCGTACTCCGCGTCGAGGAGCGGGAGATCCTCACGACTGATGACCCGGGTCGAGAGAGCGTACTCGACGAGCCGCAACCTGCGGTTGGTCGCCAGCTTGCCCCCGCCCGCCCGCATGCCGCTCACACCGATCATGTCGAGCTTGTCGCACACATTGTCGAGCTTGCGGTTGAACTTCGTCAGCGGCCAACCCAAGCGTGCCGCGGCCTGCGCCGAACTCGGGATGGCGCTGGCACCGGTACCGTCGCGCTTCAGGATCGCCTCGGCCAGCACCAGGATCGCCAGCCGCTGGCTCTCGGTGAAATTCGGCACCCCGCGCGTGGTGTCACCGCCCACCAGGGTCTCCACGGTGGGTGCGGAGACGTCGGGCGAGCCCGCCTGCACCTGTACCTCGTAGGTGGTCGGGCCGGCGGTGAAGACGATGCTGGTGCGACCGAACACGAGCGGCATCCGCGCGCCCGGACCGAGCGTCGCGGTGAAGCCGAGGTCGGCGGCGGTCACCGTCGCGGACAGATGCGTCCCGAGATTCGTCAGCCACCACATGCCGTTCTCGTCGTGCAGCACGAGGAACCGGCGGTGCAGATAGGGGTTGTCGTCGACGGTCAGCGTGGCCTCACGGCCGATGTAGAACGGTGCTCCGGGAAGCACGGGCATCCGCTCGCCGCAGTACTCGACGAAGGTGGTGCTCGCTTCCGGTCGCACCGTCACTGGCTCGCAGTCGCGTTCGGGTCCGGTTCGGCGGCGGCGGACGGCAGTGTCGCCGACAGGACCACCACCGTGACATTGTCGTGCGCCCCCGACTCCAGGGCGGCCTCGACCAGAGCCGCGGCGGCGACCTCGTTGTCGGGCGAGGCCTCCAGGATCACGGCGATCTCGTCGTCGCTCAACTCGCCGTCGAGCCCGTCCGAGCACAGCAGCACCACGTCGCCGTCGGCTGCGGCGAAGGCGAAGTAATCGGCGACGGGAACGGTCATGCCCGCACCGAGCGCACGAGTGATGACATTCCGGCGCGGGTCGACACGGGCCTGTTCGGACGTCAGATATCCGGCGGCGACGAGTTCCTGCACTTGGGAGTGATCGACGCTCACCTGGCGCAGCTCGCCCGCCGAGTACAGATAGGTGCGCGAATCACCGATGTTGAACGCGACCCAGTTCGGAACACCGTCCTCGATCGCCAGAACGACGCCGGTGGCTGTGGTGCCCGCGCGCCGGCCGGTCTCAGTGCCGAACTCACCGATCCGCTCCTGCGCCTTCTCCAGCAACTCGGCGATGTCCCGCCGCGTGTCGGCGGAACTCTCCCCCACCGGTGCCTGTGCCAGAGTCAGCAGCGCCGCCTCGCTCGCCAGCTCGCCGCTGTCATGGCCGCCCATGCCGTCGGCGACGATGTACCGTCCGGGAACGGCCAGCGCGGCGTCTTCGTTGGCTTCGCGAACCCGACCGACATGGCAGACGACCGCCCAGTCGACGACCACGTCTCCGACCTCGTCCCGGCCGGTGAGCGCGTCGTCGCGCAGAATCCTCGGTTCGTCCATCGTCTCCCCTGCGATCTGTAGTCCTGCGATCGTGGCGCCGGCGACAGCTGCAGCAGGTTACGTCGCCCACGCGAGTGTACTTCTACCACAGCGTCAACGCCGCGATACCCCGGAGCGAGACCTTCGGCTCGCTCTCGAGACGCGAACGAGGTTCCCGGCGATACTCGCCGCGGAACCTCGTTCGATGCTGCGCCTTATCGGCGGATCACCAGCCGCGCTCGGCGAGCCGGTGCGGCTGCGGGATGTCGTCGACGTTGATGCCGACCATCGCCTCGCCGAGGCCTCGCGAGACCTTCGCCAGCTGATCCGGGTCGTCGTAGAAGGTGGTGGCCTTGACGATCGCGGCGGCACGCTGCTCCGGATTGCCCGACTTGAAGATGCCCGAGCCGACGAAGACGCCCTCGGCGCCCAATTGCATCATCATCGCCGCGTCCGCCGGGGTGGCGATGCCGCCCGCAGTGAACAGCGTGACGGGAAGCTTGCCGGCCTTGGCGACCTCGACCACCAGCTCGTACGGGGCCTGCAGTTCCTTGGCCGCCACGTACAGCTCGTCCTCGGGCAGCGAGGTGAGGCGGCGGATCTCCTGGCGGATCCGGCGCATGTGGGTGGTGGCGTTCGAGACGTCGCCGGTCCCGGCCTCGCCCTTCGACCGGATCATCGCGGCGCCCTCGTTGATGCGGCGCAGCGCCTCGCCGAGGTTGGTGGCACCGCAGACGAAGGGCACGGTGAAGGCGAACTTGTCGATGTGGTTCTCGTAGTCGGCCGGGGTCAGCACCTCGGACTCGTCGATGTAGTCGACGCCGAGGCTCTGCAGGATCTGCGCCTCGACGAAGTGACCGATGCGGGCCTTGGCCATCACCGGAATCGACACGGCCTCGATGATCCCGTCGATCATGTCCGGGTCGCTCATCCGCGACACGCCGCCCTGAGCGCGGATGTCGGCGGGAACGCGCTCGAGAGCCATGACCGCGACGGCACCCGCATCCTCGGCGATCTTGGCCTGCTCGGGGGTGACCACGTCCATGATGACGCCGCCCTTGAGCATTTCGGCCATACCGCGCTTGACGCGAGCCGTGCCGGTCGCCGGTGCGTTCTGAGCCTCAGTGGACACTGATTGATCTCCCTGTTCAGTGGTGTCGGATGTCCCTCCAAGTAAACCCGATCGGCTCGGTGCCGACCAACGCCGGGTCCGGCGGGAAGGGAGTCAGCGGGAACCGCTGACGCGTTCGGTGATCTCGAAGTACTCCGGGAGCCGGGAATGTCCGCCCAGCCGGAGCCAGCGCACCATTCGCCGACCGCCCAGGGCTCGCGCATCGCGGACCGCGTCGTTGTAGAAGCGCCGCGCCATCGTCACCCGCGTCTGGGCATCCGCGAGTTCGGCGACCAGAACCGGTGGCCGGTCGGTGTCGGCCACCCCGGCCAGTGCCACCGACAGCCGGTTCTCGGCGGCTTCCCGCTCCTGACGCGGTGCGGCTTCGGCGTCGGTCGCGGCGGCGGCGAGGTCACGGGCGCCCTCGCCGTCCGGGGCCGTGGACGCGATGGCCCGTGCGACGACGGCGCGGCGCTCCAGCGCCGCGACGAGCGCCTCGTAGGCGAGGTCGACGCGCACGTTGAGCCGGTCGAGCCGGGTCGCGCGCGTGGCCGCCAGGATCGCGAGCCAGAGCAGCGCCGCTCCCGCGATCGCGCCGACGACGATCCACACGATCGTCACATTCGTCACAGTCGTCTCCGATCGGCTTCCGGCACGGCCCTAGTCCGACACCACGACGGGACCGGCGCCCAGCGTGACGGTGTCGTACACCCGTTGGATCTCGTCGGCCACATGGCTCCAGTCGTACCGCTGCGCCCGCGCCCGCCCGCGGGCGATGAGTTCCTGCCGTGCCTGCTCGTCGCTGAGCAGGCCGACGACCGCCTCGGCGAGCGCGATCGGCGAGCCGGTCTCCACCACCCGGCCGGCGTCACCGCCGTCGAGCACTCGTTGGAATGCGACCAGATCGCTGGCCACCACCGCCGTCCCGGCCGCCATCGCCTCCACCAGGACGATGCCGAAGCTCTCGCCGCCGAGGTTGGGCGCCACGTATACGTCGGCGCTCGCCAGGGCCCGCGCCTTCGTCTCGTCGTCGACCATGCCGAGGAACTGCAGATGTCCGGACAGGTCCCGGGCGCGCCGTCGCAGCGCCTTCTCGTCTCCGCCCCCGACCACCAGCACGGTCACGTCCGGAAAGCGTTCGACGATGTGCGGCAGGGCGCGCATGAGGATGTCGATGCCCTTGCGTGGCTCGTCGTAGCGGCCGAGGAACATCACGGTCCGGCCCGGCGCCGGGAAGCCCTCGAGCGGTGTCGCCTCGGCGAACGACGCGACGTCGATGCCGTTGGGGATCTCCACCGCGTCGTTGCCCAGCGACTCCATCTGCCAGCGGCGCGCGAGTTCGGACACGGCGATCTTGCCCGAGATCCGCTCGCGGTACTGGCGAAGCATCGAGTCGAACGCCGTGAGCCACAGCGACTTCGTGGTCGCCGTGTGGAAGGTGGTGACGATCGGTCCGGTCGCGACCATCAGCGACAGCATCGACAGGCTGGGCGCGTTGGGTTCGTGGACGTGCAGGACGTCGAACTCGTTCACCTCGATCCACCGCCGCAGTCGGTGGTAGGCCTTCGGCGAGAAGGTCACACGCGAGACCGACCCGTTGTAGGGGATCCCGAGCGCCGGGCCGGCGGAGTCGAAGTAGTCCGGCACCTGGACGTCCGGCCCGGCCGGCGCGAGGACCCGCACGTCGTGCCCGCGCCCGATGAAGACCTCCGCCAGTTCGATCACGTGCGCCTGAACGCCGCCGGGCACGTCGAACGAGTAGGGGCAGATCATGCCGATCTTCACCGCGCTACTCCCCGTCCACCCCGAGCCGGTCGCGGCGCGCCTGCGACCAGTCGCTCTCCCACAGCGGCTGCAGCATGTGCCAGTCGGCGGGCGCACTCGCGATGCCTTCGGCGAATGCGTCGGCCAGGGCCTGGGTGGCGGCGGCCACGCCACCGGAGGTGTCGATGACGGTGCCGCAGCGGATCAGGGACGTGTCGGCGTCCGGGTAGCTGTGGTGCACGGCGAGAAGGGTCGCGCCGGTCTCGATGGCGAGTTTCGCCGGCCCCGCGGGCATCCGCGTCCGCTCCCCGAAGAGTTCGACGGGCACCCCGCTGTGCGACAGGTCGCGGTCGCTCATCAGGCAGACGATGCCGCCCGCGCGCAGCCGATCGGCGAGGAGCCGGAAGGGCGGCTGCTCGCCGCCGGTGAGCGGGAAGACCTCGAAGCCGAGCGACTCCCGGTAGGCGACGAACTGGTCGAACAGCGACTCCGGCTTGAGCCGTTCGGCGACGGTGGCGAACTGTCCGTAGTGCGCGACCAGCCACACCCCGCAGATGTCCCAGTTGCCCGAGTGCGGCAGCGCCATCACCACGCCCTTACCGGACGTGCAGACCTCGTCGACCACGCGGCGGTCGTGGTCGGACATCCGCACACTGGCCACGATGTCGGCGGGATCGGTGGTCGGCAGCCGGAAGGCCTCTCGCCAGTACCGCGCATACGAGCGCATCGCCTGTTCGACGAGTGCGTCGGGCACCTGCTCCGGCGTCGTGCCGACCACCCGCGCAAGATTTTTGCGCAACTGCTCCGGCCCCCCGCCGCGCCGGCCGGCGACGGTCCCGACGGCGTCGAAGACACTGCGGGCCACCGACTCCGGCGCCCAGCGGACGGCCGCCCACCCGGCGCGATAACCGAAGTCGGAAGCGTACTCGGCGAGCTTGTCGAGCACGATCACGCCTCCCCGTCGCCGGTGCGGCCGGACTCGTCCGGGCCGTCATCCGTGCCGGCCTCGTCCGGAACGGCGATGGGGATCAGATCGCGGGCGCCCGGCGAGCAGTAGATGGACCACATCCGCTGACCCACGGTGATCACCGACAGCACCGCGAGCGCCCACATCGCGACGTGGATCGCCCACCACCAGTGCAGGCCGGGGAAATCGGTGAAGCCGGCGCCGACCAGGACGATGATGAGCCGGTCGGGCCGCTCGATGAGGCCGCCGTCGCCGTACAGCCCGGCGGCCTCGGCACGCGCCTTGGCGTAGGAGATGACCTGCGAGGTCACCAGGCAGATCAGCGTCGCGATCAACAGCGGACGGTGCGGCGCGGTGAAGGCCGCCCACCAGGCGAGCGCTCCGAATATCGCGCCGTCGGCGATCCGGTCGCAGGTGGCGTCGAGCACCGAGCCGAATCTGGTGCCTCCGCCGCGGGCGCGGGCCATCGCGCCGTCGAGCATGTCGAACATCACGAACGCCCACGTGACGAGGGCGCCCGCGAAGAGGTAACCCTGCGAGAAGAGGGCGATCGAGGCCCCGACCGTGATGACGGTGCCGACGAGAGTCATCGCGTCCGGGGTCAGCCCGGTGCGGATGAGCGCACGGCCGATCGGCAAGGTGACCTTGGAGACCGAGGCCCGTCCGAGGATGCTGAGCATTTCCGTCCTTAAGAAAGTTCGTTCCACGCCTGTGCCAGCAGCGCGCGCGTCTGCTGGAGGAGTTGCGGAAGCACCTTCGTGTCCCCCACGACGGTGATGAAGTTCGAGTCGCCCGTCCATCGCGGGACGACGTGCTGGTGCAGGTGTTCCGACAGCGAGCCGCCGGCCGGCGCCCCCAGGTTGAGTCCGACGTTGAACGCATCCGGATTCGAGACCGACTTGATGACCCGGATCAGCCGCTGCGTGAACGCCATCAACTCGAGGCTCTCCTCGGGAGTGAGATCCTCGAGGTCGGCCACCTGACGGTACGGGACCACCATGGCGTGGCCGGGGTTGTACGGGTACAGGTTCAGCACCACGTACACCGACTCCCCGCGCGCGACGATCAGCCCGTCCTCGTCCGACATCCGCGGGATGTCGAGGAACGGGTGCCCGGTGAGTTCACCGCCGTCGACCGCCCGCCTGGGCGCGGCCGCGGTGATGTAGCTCATGCGGTGCGGCGTCCACAACCGCTGCAGGTGATCCGGATCGGTCATCGACGCTGCTCCCTCATCGACGCTTGCGTGCGGCATCGAGGAAGTCCTGCATGGTGGCGGCGGTCGGCGAATCGTTGCGGCGCGACTCCTCCCACTCGTCGATCGCCACGATCGCGTCGTCGACGGGCACCCCGTTGAGCTGGGTTCCGTCGCGGAACCGGAAGCTCACGGCGTTCGCCTCCACGTCCCGCTCGCCGGCGAGCAGCATGAACGGCACCTTGGCGGTGGTGTGGTTGCGGATCTTCTTCTGCATCCGGTCGTCGGAGAAGTCCACTTCGGCGCGCACCCGTCGGCCCTTGAGGCGCCGGACGACGCCCTGCAGGTGGTCGGCGAAGGCGTCGGCGACCGGGATGCCGACCACCTGCACCGGCGACAGCCACACCGGGAACGCGCCCGCGTAGTGCTCGGTGAGGACGCCGAAGAACCGCTCGATGGAGCCGAACAGCGCGCGGTGGATCATCACCGGTCGCTTCTTGGTGCCGTCGGAGGCGGTGTACTCGAGTTCGAAGAGCTCCGGCTCGAAGAAGTCGAGCTGCAGGGTGGACATCTGCCATGTGCGGCCCAGCGCGTCCTTGACCTGCACGGAGATCTTGGGCCCGTAGAACGCGGCGCCGCCCGGATCGGGAACCAGCTCCAGACCGGAGGCCTCGCCGACCTGACGCAGCGTCTGTGTCGCCTCGTCCCAGACCTCGTCCGATCCGACGTACTTCTCCGGATCCTTGGTGGAGAGCTCCAGGTAGAAGTCGTCGAGACCGTAGTCCTTGAGCAGTTGCAGCACGAAGTTCAGCGTGGTGGTCAGCTCCTCGACCACCTGCTCCTGCGTGCAGTAGATGTGCGCGTCGTCCTGCGTGAAGCCGCGGGCCCGGGTGAGACCGTGCACCACGCCGGACTTCTCGTACCGGTACACCGAACCGAACTCGAACAGCCGCAGCGGGAGTTCACGGTACGACCGCCCGCGCGACCGGTAGATCAGGTTGTGCATCGGGCAGTTCATCGGCTTGACGTAATAGTCCTGGCCGGGCTTGCGGACGGTGCCGTCGTCGTTGTACTCGGCGTCGAGGTGCATCGGCGGGAACATGCCGTCGGCGTACCAGTCGAGGTGCTTCGACACCTCGAACAGATGCCCCTTGGTCAGATGCGGCGTGTTGACGAACTCGTAGTCGGCGGCAGCGTGCTGCTCGCGCGAGTAGTCCTCCATCTCCTTGCGGATGATGCCGCCCTTGGGGTGGAAGACGGGCAGACCCGAACCGAGTTCGTCGGGGAAGCTGAACAGGTCCAGTTCGGCGCCGAGCCGGCGATGGTCGCGCTTCTCGGCCTCGGCGAGACGGTCCAGGTAGGCGTCCATCGCCTCGGTGGACTCCCAGGCGGTGCCGTACACGCGCTGGAGGTCGGCGAGCGACTGATCGCCGCGCCAGTAGGCGGCCGAGCTGCGCGTCAGCTTGAAGGCGGCGATGTACTTGGTGGTCGGCACGTGCGGGCCGCGGCACAGGTCGCCCCAGATCTTCTCCCCGGTCCGCGGATTGAGGTTGTCGTAGGCGGTGAGCTCGCCGCCGCCGACCTCCATCACCTCGGCGTCGTCGGCCGCGCCCTTGTCGTCGATCAGTTCGAGCTTGAACGGCTCGTCCGCGAGCTCGGCCCGCGCCTGCTCCTTCGACTCGTAGACGCGGCGGGAGAACCGCTGACCGGACTTGATGATCTTCTTCATCTGCTTCTCGAGAGCCTTGAGGTCCTCGGGGGTGAAGGGATCGTCCACCTGGAAGTCGTAGTAGAAGCCGTCGGTGATCGGCGGCCCGATGCCCAGATGCGCCTTCGGGTTCAGCTCCTGGACGGCCTGCGCCAGCACGTGCGCGCACGAGTGGCGGATCACCGCGCGTCCGTCCTCCGAGTCCGCGGTGACGGGCTCGACCAGCGTGTCGGTCTCCGGCGCCCACGACAGGTCGCGCAGCGTGCCGTCGGCCTCGCGGACGACGACCACCGCCTGCGGTCCCTTGTTGGGCAGTTCGACACCGTCGGGCAGATCCGCGTCCCGCATGGCGGCGCCGGCGGTAGTGCCCGCCGGAACCCGGACGGTCTCGGGCAGGCGGGCTCTTTCGGCAGCGACGTTGTCGGGCACGGTCGTGATTCCTCTATTCGGTGTCGAGAGGGGCGGCTGCCGCATGTCGGTCACGGACACGCGGCACGGTCGCGTTGAATCGTATCGCGCGCATCCCGTCGCACATCCACAGAGTGACCGCGATCGTGATCAGGAGCAACAGGACATACGCCCCGCTGCCCGCCAAACGGAACGGCAGTTCCCACGCCGGGCCGATCGGGGCCCGGAGGAACCGGAACACACCGAACGAGAGTTTGATGTCCTCGTGCCCGTGGGGGCCGACGACGGTGACCCGATGCCACCAGGTGAACGTCAGCGCCACCACCGTGGCCGGTGCCAGCCACCACAGCCACGTGACCGGGCGGCGCCGGTCGGCCGCGTCGAAGCAGTGCACCACCGCCACCATCAGCAAGGGCACCACCCACACCCAGTGATGTCCCCAGGAGAAGGGCGAGACCGCGCACGAGGTCATGCCGGTGATGCTCAACGCGAGCAGTTCCTGGCCGTCGCGGTGGGCCGCGTACGCCGCCCACAGACCGAGCAGTCCGACGACCACACCCACCGGAATCCACAGCCAGCTCGGCGTGTGCCCGAGTCCCATGGGCACCAGTCGGGCGAAGAAGCCGTTGAGCGACTGATTGGCCGGGTGGTCCATCGGCCCGATCCGCCCGGTCTGCGAGAGGCTGTCGGTCCAGAACCCCCACGCCTCCGAACCGAGGATGGCCAGACCGATGGCGATGGTGACGCCGAAGGTGACGACCGCCGTCACCGCGGCGCGCCATTGCCTGGTGATCAGCAGGTACGCGGTGAAGAAGATCGGGGTCAGTTTGATACCGGCGGCGAGCCCGACGCCGATTCCGCGCATCCGCTCGCTTCGCCGCACCTGATCCGCGATCACGATCAGCGCCAGCACCAGGTTGATCTGACCGTTCCAGAACGTGGTGTGGACCGGTTCGAGACCGATCACCGACACCGCGAACAGAACGACGAAGGCGACGAATCGCCCGTCGATCCGGAACCGCAGCGAGCGCAGCGAGACCGCGACCAGACCCAGCAGGCACACGACGTTGCCGACGTTCCACAGGAACTGGGCGGAGTGCTCGGGGATCCAGGCCAGCGGCACCAGGATGATCGCGGCGAACGGGGTGTAGGTGAATTGCCACACCTTGTACACAGGGAGGTCGTAGAGCGGGCGTCCGTCCCACACCGCCGCGGCCCCTCCGCGGTAGACGCGCGTGTCGATGCCCATGTTGAAGAGTCCGAACACCGGGTGGTCGAACGGCGCCACCCAGATGTTCCAGGCGATGATCAACGCCGCACCGACAGCGGCCAGTGCCACCATCGACCATGTCACCGGACGTGTATCCGCCCCGCTGATTTTCACTCGGCGATAATACGTCCGGTCCGTCCGCCGAGGCGGTACGGCGCACAGGGGTGTCGGACCAGGGTTCTTTGTGGAGTTCGACCCGTCCGCCCCCTCCGCCCGGCGACGCTGGCCATACTGGCATCCGGTGCCGGCGTCCGGCACGCATGAGACACGAGCACGCGCCCGCACGGGGCCGTCGCTCGGGAAGGGAGCCGTTCCAGGTGAGTGGAGCACACGCGGCCCGGCCGGGCGCCGATCTCGTCCGGCTCGCCGCATCGTCGATGCGCAACCGCCGCGCGATCGTCGCCGGAGTGATCCTCGCCCAGATCCTGGCGATGGCCGCGAGCCTGGCCCAGCCCACCTTCAACGCGCTCATCATCGACAACGGAGTGGTGGCGGGCGATGTTCCGTACATCGAACGGATGGGCGCGATCATGCTGGCGGTCGCGATCGGCGGACTGGTCGCCTCGCTCGCCGCCATCGCGCTCGGCGCGGCGCTCTCGGCGGGCACGTCAGCCGACCTGCGTCGATCGGTGTACCGGCACGTCGCCGACTTCTCCACAGCCACCTATCACGAACTCGGAACGCCCACGCTCCTGACTCGGACCTCCCTCGACACCTCGGTGGTCGGACAGGCGGTGTTCCTGACCACCAGCGTCGCGGTGGCGGCACCGCTGGTGACCGTGGGTGCGATCGCCATGTCGCTGCGGGAGTCGGTGCGCCTGGCACCCGTCATCGTCGTCACCGCCATCGTGCTGAGCATCGGCATCGGGATCTTCGTCGTCTATGTCACGCCCCTGGCCACGCGCGTCCAGGGTGCGGTCGACCGCGTCAACCGGGTGCTGCGCGAACAACTCGGCGGTACCCGGATCATCCGCGCGTTCCGCCGCGAGCGGGCCGCCAGCACCCGGTTCTCCGAGGTCAATCGCGATCTGACGGCTCTGGTCCGCAGGGTCGCGGCACTGCAGTTGATGCTGCTGCCCGGGGTCCTGTTGATCGCGAATCTGGCGAGCGTCGCCACCAGCCTGTTCGGCGCCCGTCTGATCGAGGACTCGCATCTGACGATCGGTGGCCTCACGGCGTTCACCGGGTACCTGATGCAGATCGTCGCGGGTATCACGGTGTTCATCGCACTGGCCGGAATGCTCCCCCGCGCCCGCGCCAGCGCCACCCGCCTGGCGGCCGTGATCAACCGTCCCGCGGGCCTGGACGACGACGGGACCGCCGTCGTCGACGGTCCGTTGCCGCTGACCTTCCGGTCGGCGACCGTGCGGTATGAAGGTGCAGATCACCCGGCCGTCGACGCGGTCTCGCTGACGTGCCTGCCGGGGACGGTGACCGCCGTGATCGGCGGCACCTCCAGCGGCAAGTCGTCGCTGCTCGCGCTGGTGCCGAGACTGCTCGACCCCGCATCCGGGACCGTGGAGGCCGGCGGCGTCCGACTCGGGGCGTGGCACCTGCCCGACCTGCGCGCGGCCGTCGCCCACGTGGGCCAGGGTCAGTCACTGGTGGCGGGCACGGTCGAATCGAATCTCCGCCTCGGCGACGCCGAGGCCGACGACGACCGGCTCTGGCGCGCCCTCGAGGCGGCTCAGATGGCGACGACCGTCGTCGACCGCGGCGGACTCTCCACCGAGGTGGCGCAGGGCGGATCCAACTTCTCCGGCGGACAGCGGCAGCGGCTCGCGGTGGCACGCGCGCTGGTGAGGCGACCGCGGATCCTGTGCCTGGACTCGGCGTTCTCGGCGATGGACCGCAGTACCGCCGAATCGGTGCTCTCGGGAATCCGGGCCACTCTGCCCGAGGCGACGATTCTGCTGGCCGACCAGCAGGTGGACAACGTCCGCTCCGCAGACCTGATCGCCGTGCTCGACGCCGGCCGGATCGTCGCGACTGGACGCCACGAGGACCTGCTCACCCGATGCGCCGTGTACCGCGAGTTCGCCCAGGCACAGGCCGCTCCTGCTCCTGCTCCTGAGGGGCCGACTGTGGCGACGGGGGTCTCACGATGAGGATCGTCCGCGCGCTGCGCGAGTTCCGGCGTTTCCTCGGCTCCGACCGCAGGCTGAGCTTCGCGCTGGTCCTGTCGGTGGTCGCCGCCCTGTCGACGGTCACCGTGCCGGTGCTCCTGGCCCGCCTCACCAACATCATCTTCTCCGGCGCCGTGAGCACCAGGCTGCCCGCGGGCGACACTCGGGAGCAGGCCGTCGAGCAACTCCGCAGAAGCGGGCAGGGCGATCTCGCCAACGTGGTCGAGACCACCGGCGCGGTACCGGGCGCCGGGATCGACTGGGACCGGCTGTGGGCCGCCGCCGCAGTCGCGTTGATCGCCATCGCCCTGGTCACGATCACCCGCATCGGCAGCGGCCTGCTCGTGAACAGCGCGGTTCAGGACGCGATCCGCACCATCCGCGAACGGGTGGAGCGCAAGATCCACCGTCTGCCGGTCTCCCGACTCGAGGGCGGTCGGCGCGGCGAGGTGCTCAACGCGATGACCGTCGACGTCGACAACATGTCGACGGTGATCGGCCCGCTCTTCGTCCAACTGCCGGTGCTGATGCTCACCGTGGTGGCGGTGGCGGTCGCGCTGATCCTGCTCTCCCCCTTCTTCGCCCTCATCGCCTTCGCCACGATCCCGGTCACCGCGGCCCTGGCGTTCACGGTGGTCCGGTTCGCCCGCCCGCACATGCAGGCGCAGTGGCGGACCACCTCGTCGATCAGCGCACATATCGAAGACGTCTACGGTGCCCACGACATGATCGCCGCGTACGACGGACATCCGCAGACTTCGCGGGAGTTCGACGAGCTCAACCGCCGGCTGGAACGCGCGGCGCGCAGCGGGCAGGCGTGGAGCGGTTCCATCACCCCGGTCCTCACCTTCTGCAACGCCCTGGTGTTCGTGATCATCGCGGTCCTCGGTGCGCTCAAGATGCTCGACGGCGCCGTCACGCTCGGGACCCTGCAGGCCGTCGTGATGTACACCCAGCAGCTCTCGGCCCCGATGACGGAGTTGTCGAGCACGCTGCCGACCCTGCAGTCGGGCTTCATCTCATTCGGTCGCGTGCGCACGTTCCTGGGCGCCGACGAGGAGCCCGAGCCCGCGGTCGACGATGAGCCGGTCGCCGCTCACGGACGGCACACGCTTCCGCCGACGGTCGCCTTCGAGCGCGTGCACTACTCCTATGCCGACGGCAGCCCCGTACTGCGCGGAATCGACCTGACGCTGCCCGCCGGACGCACCACCGCGCTGGTCGGCGCCACCGGGTCGGGCAAGACCACACTCACCGGGCTACTGCAGCGGTTCGCCGACCCGACCGCCGGACGGATCCTGATCGACGGCGAGGACATCGCGGGGATGTCGCGCTCGAAGGTGCGGTCGATGATGGCGGTGGTGACGCAGGATCCGTGGTTGTTCAGCGGGACGGCGGGCGAGAACGTCGACTACGGACGCCCCACCGATGGCCGCGCGGTCGACGAAGCGATGGTCGACTCGCTGCTGGCAGGGCTGCCGAGTGGACCCGAGACGCCGGTCTCCGGCGACAGCACCCTGCTCAGCGCGGGCGAGAGACAGCTCATCACGGTCGCGCGCGCGCTCGCCGCCGACCCCGACATCCTCATCCTCGACGAGGCCACCAGCGCCGCGGACCCGCGCACCGAACTCATCATCGGCCGTGGTCTGGAGGCACTGCGGAACCGCACCACCACGCTCATCGTCACCCACCGGTACTCCACGCTCGCGACCGCCGACACGATCGCAGTGCTCGCCGACGGCAGGATCATCGAGCACGGTTCGGCCTCGGAGCTGCTGGCTGCGGGCGGTGAGTTCGCCCGAATCTACGGGCGCGGCCCGACCTGATGTTCGACAAGGGCCGATAGCGGACACGGAATGTGCAAGTATGTGACCAGCCTCATTGCCTGATTGGGCTCCGCTCGCCTGACAGGGCTCCGCGAAAGGCTCCGCTCCCCCGCCCCGACGACAGGAACTCCGAACCGTGATCCGCAGACCCTCCCGAATCGCCCTCGCCGCCACGGCGGCCGCCCTCATCGTCGGAGGCGCGAGCCTGCCGGCCGCGCCCGTCTCGGCCGCGCCGGCCTCCGCGCTGGTGTCGTCCAGCGCCACCGGTCCCACCAGCACCGACATCGTGGTGCACTCGGCGGCGATGAACCGCGACATACCGCTGACCGTCCTTCTGCCGAAGGACCGGTCTCGGCCCGCCGGCGTGCTCTATCTCCTCAACGGGGCCGGTGGCGGCGAGGACTCCGCGACCTGGCAGGGCAAGACCGACGTCGTGAACTTCTTCGCACAGAAGAACGCCTACGTGGTGATTCCGATGAAGGGCGCGTTCAGCTACTACACGGACTGGCTCAAGCCCGACGAGAAGCTCGGCGTCAACAAGTGGTCGACCTTCCTCGGCGAGGAACTGCCCGCAGTCATCGACAGCACCTACTCCACCAACGGCCGGAACGCCATCGCCGGCATCTCCTCGTCGGCCACCTCGGTGCTGAACCTGGCGATCGCCCACAAGGGTCTGTATCGCACCGTCGCCGCCTACAGCGGCTGCGCGGCCACCTCCACCCAGCCCGGCCAGACGTATGTGCGGCTGGTGGTCGAGACCCGCGGCGGCGGCGACGCCCGGAACATGTGGGGGCCGTACAACGGTCCCCTGTGGCGTCAGAACGATCCGGTCGTGAACGCTGCCGGGCTGCGCGGCGTCTCGCTGTACCTGAGCGCCGCGACCGGTCTGCCCGGCAAGTACGACACCCCGCAGTACGTCCCGGACTCGGCGACGCTCACCGACCAGATCGTCGTCGGCGGCGCGATCGAGGCGGCGACGCGTCAGTGCACCGAGGGCCTGGCCGCGAAACTGGGCCGTCTCCGCATTCCTGCGACGGTCGACCGTGTTCCGGCCGGTTCGCACTCCTGGAAGTACTGGCAGGACCAGCTGCACAAGTCCTGGCCGCAGATCGCCCGCGGTATCGGCGCCTGACGCCGGGCACGGCTCAGATCTCCGGCCAGTGGTGTTCCAGGCCGGCGAGGATGAAGTCGATCTTGGTGTCGACCGCCCCGCGGTCGATCCACGAGTCGTCCGGACGCAGAGCGGTGTCGCCCGCACCGAGCGCCCGGCGGATCCGGTCCAGTCCGGAGTCGCCGCGCTCGTCTACCGCGCGCATCGACTCCACCGACAGGTGCGAGGCGAATACCGAGTCGCCCAGGAAGTCCAGGGCGAACATCGCCTGGCCGCGGGTCTTCCCCTCCGCCGCCAGGGCCGCGACGTAGGCGGCGAAGACGTGCTCGATCCGTGACGGCGCCGGTGCGAAGGCGTATACGAGCAACGCGAGTCCGGGGAAGTCGTCGCAGACTCGCCAGCACTCGTCGGCCCACAACCGCAGTACGTCGCGCCATCGGCTGCCCGGCTCCGGCAGCGCGATGGTCGCCCCTGCCGCGTCGAGGCAGGCGATCACCAAGTCGTCGCGCGAGGGGAACAGCCGATAGATGGCAGCCGTCACGACGCCGAGCCGTTCGGCGACCGCCGAGAGCGTGAACCGGTCGATGCCCTCGGCGATCGCCGCGGCGACCACGTCGTCGGCGGTGAAGGCGGGCTTGCGCCCCACCTTCCGTCCGCCGCGGACGGGCCGGTTGTCCGGTGAGCTTGAACCCTGCACCGGTCCAGATTAGTCGGCGACGATCCGCCACCCCTGCGCACTGTGCAGCCGGTTCCAGAAGTGCGAGTACGTGCCGTCCTGGGCCAGGAGTTGCTCGTGCGTGCCCTGCGCCTCCACTCGCCCGTCGTCGGTGAGCGCCACGATCTGGTCGGCCGCGGCGATCGTCTCCAGACGATGCGCGATGATCAGCACGGTGGCCTGCGTGCGCAATCGTTCGACGGCAGCGACGATGTTCGCCTCGTTCTCCACATCGAGCGCCGAGGTGGCCTCGTCGAGCAGCACGATCGGTGACCGTTTCAGCAATGCCCGTGCGATGGCGACTCGTTGCCGTTCGCCTCCGGAGAGTGCTCGCCCACCTTCCCCCACCCGCGAATCCCAGCCGTCCGGGAGCCGCTCGGCGATCTCGGTGACGCCGGCCAGGTCCGCCGCCGCGCGGATCTCATCCCGCGACGCGCCGCTCCGGCCGACTGCGACATTGGCCTCAAGGGTGTCGTCGAACAGATAGACGTCCTGGAATACCAGCGACAACTGCCCCATCAGTTGCTCGGTGGTCTGCTCGGTCACCGGCACGCCGCCGACATTCACCGTGCCGGCGTCGACGTCATGGAAGCGGCTCACCAGTCTGATCAGCGTGGTCTTGCCGCTGCCGGAGGGACCGACCAGGGCCACCATCGCACCGGCGGGCACCCGGAGCGAGACGTCGCGCAGGACCGGATCCTGGTCGGAGCGGTAGGCGAAACTCACCCGGTCGAGTTCGATCGTGCCGGGAGCGGTCAACTCGGCCGGAGACGGCGGCTCAGGCAGCGGTTCGGCGGTGAGCACCTCGTCGATGGCGTCGAGCAGCGGCCGCCGAGATTCAAGGCTCATCGCGCTCTCGGTGATGGTGGAGAGGGTGGAAGTGAAGCGCAGTGCGAAACCGACGAACGCCAGCGCCGGAATCGGTTCGAGCGCCCCCGAGACGGCCAGCGCTCCGGTGATGGAGATCAGCGCGACGATCACTCCCTGGGTCGCCATGCCGGAGAGCAACAGACCGGCGGTCTCGATCCACTGTGCTCTTCTTCGGGCGCGGAGGGTGTCACCGAACGCGGCGTCCAACGGTGCGAACGAGCGGCCTCGACCGCACGATCGCAGTGCGCCCTGGCACTGCGCGTACTCGACGATGCGGTTCGCCAGGTTCACCTCTTCCGGCTCGTGAATCCGCTCGCCACTGCGCATCAACGCAGTCGACGCCAGGGTGATGATCACGAACACCGGTGCGGCGATCGTCAGAATCAGACCGAGCCACGGATTCCAGAACCACGACGCCACCACGATCACGATCGCCGCAGTCATCCGCGAGACCAGCGGGCCGATCATGTGGGCGAAGATCTCGCCCGCCATCATCAACTCCGACGAGACCATCCGCGACAATCGGCCGGACAGCGGGCGTGCGAACCAGCCCAGCGGCTGTCTCGACACCTGGTCGCCCACCAGCCGGTGAATGCTGTGGAGGAAGTCCAGAGCGACCGCGTACGTGCGCCGCTCCTGAATGTAGATGAGCGCGAAGGCCGCCGCCGCGAGCACTGCGAAGACGATCAGCCATCCCGCGGTTCCCGATCCCCACACCCGTTCGCCGGATGCGAGCGAGCTGATGGCCGGGAGCAACGCGACCAGGGCCAGGCCTTCGACCAGACCGGCCAGCACTGCGGCCAGCAACGCCGGGGCCAGCGCCTCGGGCGCGGAGACCATCCGCTTCATCCGCGGGATGATGTCGATCAGTGGCAGGTTCATCATTTCTCGCCTTCCTCGACCGACTCCCACAGGCGGGCGTAGCCGGGCTCGCCGAGGAGGTCGTCGTGCGTGCCGGTTGCGAGCACGCGCCCTCTGTCCACGAGCACGATCTGATCGACGCCCTCGACCACCTCGGGTCGGTGCGCCACCAGAAGCACTGTCTTGTCGCGGGCCAGATCACTGAGCGCCTGCTGGATCTGGTGCGTGGACTCCGGATCGGTGAGCGCGGTGGCCTCGTCCAGGATGAGGACGGGGGCGTCGACCAGTACGGCACGCGCGATGGCGATGCGCTGCGCCTGACCGCCGGAGAGCCCGCTCGCCGAGCCGTAGACGGTGTCGAAGCCGTCCGGGAGACTTTCGATGTCGTCGAGGATCCGGGCGGCACGGGCGGCTGCGCGGATCTGTTCGTCGGTCGCGTCCGGCCGGCCGAGGGCGATGTTGTCGCGGAGCGAGATCGACGGCAGTTGCGGTTCCTGCAACACGAAGCTCACGTGCTGGTAGAGGTGGTCGATCTCGGCGATCGGTACGCCGCCGAGGCGGATCTGCCCCGCGAAGGGATCGTCGAAGCGCGCCAGCAGAGTCGCGATGGTCGACTTGCCCGAGCCCGAAGGGCCGATCAGCGCGGTGATCGTGCCCTCGCGGAGGGTGAACGAGACGTCGTCGAGTGCCAGGTCCGCTCCCGGCCCGCCGTACGAGTAGCTGACGTGGTCGAATTCCACGTCGTGTCCTTCGGGCTGGGCGCGAACACCGTCGTCGTCGAGGGTCGGGGTTTCGAGCAGGTCGGTGAGACGCCGCGCGGACGCGCCCGCCATCTGCGATGACCACATGGAGTTCATCAGCACCTCGATGCCGTACGGGACCAACAATGCGATGAGCGAGGTGGCGAGCACGTCGGCCGTGGTGACCTCGCCGCGGTGCACCAGCCAGGCGCCGCCGCCGATGTTGATCAGCAGTACCAATGGGACCGCGAGCAGGGAGGTACCCAGCGAACTGACTCGAAGAAGCGGCTTCACCCAGGCGTAGTAGAAGGCCTGGAAATCGCCGGCGGCCTCCTGATAGGCGCTGTGCGCGCGGCCCACCCGTCCGAATGCCTTCACCACCGTGATACCCGTGACGAACTCGACCATCCGTGCCGAGACCACGCTGAGCTTGGCGTCCATCTCAACGGTCTTCTCCGCCATGCCGCGCATTCCCAACGCCATCGCGGCGGCGTACAGGGGAACCGTCGCTATGGCCAGCAGACCCAGCCGCCAATCGATGACGAACGCGTAGGCCGTCAACGCCAGTGGCATCACCACGGCCTGGGTGCCGTCGACTGGCTGGTGGGCGATGAGGTGGTGGATGGTTCCGATATCGTCTTGCAGCGATTTGCGCACGCGGCCGGAGTTCGTCGACGTGAACCATGTGAGCGGCACACGCGAGAAACGTTCCACCATCCGCAGGCGGATCGTATGCCCCAGTCGGATGTCCGCGAAGTGGGTGACGCCCAGTGCCACGAAATAGACGGCGAGCCGCAGGGTGAAGGTGACGATCAGGATCTCGATCCAATGGTTCACCTCATCGCCGTCGACGGGTGCCTCCGCACGGGCCGCATCGAGCAGGACCTCGCCGATGTGCACCAGCGCGACGTACGGGACCACTGCGAGCACACCCGAGATCACCGCGAGTCCACGACCGAGCGCCAGTTGCGGGGCCACCGGGCGCATCAGTTCGCGGAGCGCGCGGGAGTCCTCGCGCTGCTGAACCTTCGGATCGGTCGGCGGGTCGTCGGCGGTCTGCACCGGTGGCGCTTCCAGCGTCGTCATATCGCTCCTCACGCATGTGTCTTAGGTTTGCCATACCTATTAATGAAGTGCGTTCAGAATATGGTCGATGCGAAGTCGTGGCAAGCCCCCGAGCGGGGCGAAAGTAGAGAGAAAGGAGGCACTCGCTGGACCGAGATCTGCGAAACAGCAGGAGGAGAGGCGGAACGTCGTCGAGTCGCGATCGCGCTCGCGCGTCGAGTGGCAAGTCGCGCGTCGAACAGCAAGAAGACCCGCAGTAACCTGCGGGTCTTCTTCTTGTGGTCCCGGCTGGGATCGAACCAGCGACCTCCCCGGTGTGAACGGGACGCTCTTCCACTGAGCCACGGGACCGTATCGAGTTATGAACGACCTGCGTCGGTCGCACGAGAAAACAGATTACACATCGCGGCCGACGGCACCAAATCCCCCGCTCGAGAGCCGGGAACACTCGCGAGGAACGGTCGCGAGCCCGTCTCCGGGGTGCCAAGAACGCTCCCATCTGCGGAATCACATCCATGTAAGTCGCTGACCTCACGATTTGTCTTGACGACATACGTGCCGCTAGTGTTCTTCTCGCTGGTGAGCAACGCCCACAAGGCAGCTCACCGGTATGCGGATGTAGCGCAGCTGGTAGCGCATCACCTTGCCAAGGTGAGGGTCGCGGGTTCGAATCCCGTCATCCGCTCGGAAAGATCACCTGGTGGCGTGGCCGAGTGGTGAGGCAACGGCCTGCAAAGCCGTGCACACGGGTTCGATTCCCGTCGCCACCTCCACCGAACACCGGTACCGAGTTCGAGTAACGGCACCAACTCAATAAGACCCGCGCGATTAGCTCAGTGGGAGAGCGCTTCCCTGACACGGAAGAGGTCACAAGTTCAATCCTTGTATCGCGCACCAGATCCGACAGCGAGGCCCGGCGACCGCCGGGCCTCGTCTCGTTGTCCGACCCTCATGCTGTGCTGTGTCCATGACACTGATGCTCGTCGCCGCCGCACTCGTCGTGGTCGCCGTGGCGATCCTTGTCCGGCAGCCCGCGTCCGGCAGTTCCGATTACCGCCCGCGCGATGCCCGACGCTCCGACGGCGACGACCGACGCCCGCTTCGCCGCCCACGGCCCGTTCGAGACGCACTGGCTCGGCGACTCACGACGCACACCGAGCGTCTCCGCGAGTCGCGCCGAATCCGCAAGCAGCAGTACGACGACGCCGCCCGGGCCGCCGCGGATGCGGGCGGCCCGGACCCGTGCGGCGAGACGGTGTTCGGCGAGACAGCCCGCGACGGAACGGTGTCCGGCCACCTGGCGCTGGCGCTGGACACCTGGAGAGGTCGTGACTTCACCCTGCGCGCCCGAGCGGTCGGCTTGAGTTGGCTCCCTTTCGTCGAACCGCCCGAGCACGTGGAGACCGCTGAGATCGCCGACATGCGACTGCGCCGGCGCTACCGACCGGACTCCGAAGAGCAGGCCGCGCTACGGCTGATGCAGGCGGACGAGAACGGCCGGCTGGCGGTGCTGGCCGCCGTAGTGGCGGCGCGGCTGCACCAGAACCCGGCATGGCACGACGATCTGCTGGATCGATACCAGGCCCGCATCGACCTCGACGCCGAGGTTCGGACGGTCGCCGAGTCCGCCGCCGCGATTCGCAGGGCGCGCCGAATCCTCGGTTCGCAGCCCCTCGGCCCCCGCGCATCCGATCCGGAGATCGTCAACGCCTACATCGACAAGTCGAGCGGCCTGGACCAGCGCGCCGACGCCCTCACGGATCGAGTCCTGGCGTTCCTGACGTACGCCGAGGGCGCCGACCGCGCCAGAGAACAGCTCGACCGACGTGCCTGGCTCGACGCCACTGGCCCGATCGACGACTTCGAGTCCCGGGTCGACGCCGCATTCGACCGGAGCGTCGCCGACCATCTCCGTCAGCGAGCCGCCGACGTCACCGCATTCGCCGCGAGCGACCTCGGAGCGTCCGAGGCGGAGCGGCTGATCTGGCGGAGTCCACGGTCCGACGGGGACCCCGGTTTGCAAATGTCGCCGCCGTACCGCTAGTGTTTGTTCTCGCCGGTGAGCGACAGCGTCCACAAGACGAGTTCACCGGCATGCGGATGTAGCGCAGCTGGTAGCGCATCACCTTGCCAAGGTGAGGGTCGCGGGTTCGAATCCCGTCATCCGCTCGGAAAGATCACCTGGTGGCGTGGCCGAGTGGTGAGGCAACGGCCTGCAAAGCCGTGCACACGGGTTCGATTCCCGTCGCCACCTCCACCGAACACCGGTACCGAGTTCGAGTAACGGCACCAACTCAATAAGACCCGCGCGATTAGCTCAGTGGGAGAGCGCTTCCCTGACACGGAAGAGGTCACAAGTTCAATCCTTGTATCGCGCACCACGCAGACGAAGCCCGCCGGGATCCGGCGGGCTTCGTCGTTCCCGGTTCTGGCAGGATTGACGGCGTTCCGCTTCGGCCGGACCGCCCCTCGAACCCCACTGCAAAGGACCGGACTCCAGTGCCCAGCCTCGCGATGCTGTTCCAGAGCCGACTCGATCCCGCACTCTCCGCCGAGCGCCTCGCCGCACAGATGCTCAGCGACTTCCCGGACCTGGACGCCGATCTGCTGAGCGTCGGCGACGCTGCTGCCGGGTCGGGGGCGGCCGACGACGCCGACTCGCCCCTGGCGTTGGCGTACGGCGACCGGCAGATCTTCCTGATGGGGATCGCGGCACCGGTGGGCGACGACCTCGCCGAGATCGCCCAGTACAGCCGGCTGTGGCCCGATCACACTCCGGCGCCCGCCGACTACTCGGCGCACACCATCGTCACCGTCGTCCGGCCGGGACATGAGACGAACCATGTCGAGGCGATCGCCGATGCGGTCCTGCTGTCGAAGGTCATCGCTGCCGCGGTGGCACTGTCGGAGTCGATCGTCGCCGTGTACTTCGGCAGCGCGAATCACGTGATCCTGCCTCCGCTGTTCCGCGACCTGGCGATCGAGACGCTCCCCGATCCGATGCTCCCGGCGTGGGTGGCCCTGAACGTCGCGCCGCGACCCGACGGCATCATGACCGGACATACGCGCGGACTCGACATGCTCGGGCTGCCAGACGTCGAGATCGTGCAGTCGCACGAGTCCGCCGAGGACACCTTCGGCCGCATCGTCAACACCGCGATCTACCTTCTCGAGAACGGCCCGGTGATCGGCGACGGCGACACGCTGGGCGCCACGGAGGCCGCCGAGATCGTCGCGCACCACGCGCCGTCGCAGGTCGACGCGGACAAGACCGTCCTGTCGCTGGAGTTCGTCGGAGAGGACTTCCCGGAACCCGAACTCGCCGACGAGCCGGCGCAGCCGAGGAAGCGGCGCTGGTTCGGACGTAAGTAGCACCACCGCAAGTAACACCACCGCAAGTAGCACCACCGCGACGCGGGAACTGTCCGATGCGCCCACTATGGTGTGCACATGAATCTGCGATCCCTCACCGATCTGCGTCCCGGGCAGCGCTTGTCGGGCCGCTGGCGCGAGCCGGTCCACCTCGTCGCGGTGATCCCGAGCGGAGATTCGGCGGCCACGGTGGTCGTCCGCGACGACCGACTGGGCGTCCGCGAGGAGATGCTGTTCGCCGACGACATCGCTGACATCGTCGTCGAGGACGATGTCGAGCGCTCGTGGACCTTCGACGCCGACCCGCGGACGTTCCGCCTCGCGACGGAGGCGCTGCGCATCGCGATGACCGGCGCCCACGACCCGATGGCGGCGGTCGGAACCAGCGACATCTCTCCCCTGCCGCACCAGATCCGCGCGGTGTACGGGGAACTGCTGCCGCGCACTCCCCTGCGCTTCCTGCTGGCCGACGATCCCGGCGCGGGCAAGACGGTGATGGCGGGGCTGTACGCCAAGGAACTGCTGCTCCGGGGCGATCTCGCGCGGCTGCTGATCGTCGCGCCGGGCGGGCTGGTGGAACAGTGGCAGGACGAACTGTCGGAGAAGTTCGGCCTCACAGCCACTCTCCTGACCCGGGATCTGATCAACGCCAGCCCCAGCGGCGACCCGTTCCCGGCCCACCCGTTCATGATCGCCCGCATGGATCAGCTCGCCCGCGACCCCGACCTGATCGGTCACCTCGAGGCGAGCGAGTGGGATCTGGTGGTGGTCGACGAGGCGCATCGCTTGTCCGCGTCATGGCAGGGCTGGGACGGCGAGGTCCGGGAGACCGAGCGGTTCAAGCTCGGCCGCGTCCTCGGCGGCGTGGCACGCAACCTGCTTCTGATGACGGCGACGCCGCACGCCGGCAACGACGACAACTTCCAACTGTTCCTCTCCCTTCTCGACGAGGACCGATTCGCCGGCCGCCCGCAGTCGGACGCGGTCGCCGACACCTCCGGCCTCATGCGACGGATGGTCAAGGAGGAACTGCTCACCTTCGAGGGCAGGCCGCTGTTCCCGGAACGGATCGCCGAAACCGTTCCCTACGAGCTCTCCGACGGGGAGGCGGAGCTGTACGAGGCCGTCACGCAGTACGTGCGCGTGGAGATGAACCGTGCGGAGAGTTCGCCCGACTCCCCCAAACGCCGCACCGTCGGGTTCGCGCTCACCGTCCTCCAGCGCCGGCTCGCGTCGAGCACCCACGCGGTGCTGCGAAGTCTGCAGCGTCGCCGCGATCGGCTCGCCTCGCGTCGTGCCGACCTGATCGCCGGCCGGATCCCCGTCGACGATCGGATGCCGCTGCCGCCCGCCGACGCCTTCGACGATCCCGACGAATACAGCGCCGAGGAGTACGAGCGCATCGAGGAGGAAGTGGTCGACGCGGCGACCGCCGCACGCACCGTCGCCGAACTCGACACCGAGATCGCGATCCTGGAAGACCTCGTGGCGCTGGCGACCCGTGTGCGCGACCGCGGCATCGACCGGAAGTGGTCGGAGCTGCGTTCACTGCTGACCGATCGAGAACTGTTGCGCGGCAAGGACGGTCGTCCGCGCAAGCTCATCGTGTTCACCGAGCACAAGGACACGCTCGACTACCTCACCGCGCAGATCCGCAATGTGCTCGGTTCCGACGACGCGGTGCTGACGATTCACGGCGGCACGCGGCGCGGCGAGCGCGTCGCGATCCGGGAGCAGTTCACCAACGAACCGTCGCGGCTGGTGCTGGTGGCCACCGACGCCGCCGGCGAGGGGCTCAATCTGCAGGCCGCGCACCTGATGGTCAACTACGACCTGCCGTGGAATCCGAACCGACTCGAGCAGCGCTTCGGCCGCATTCACCGCATCGGGCAGAAGAACGTGTGCCGCCTGTGGAACATCGTGGCCGCCCAGACTCGCGAAGGTCAGGTCTACACGCGTCTGCTCGAGAAGATGGAGCAGCAACGTTCGGCCTACGGCGGCAAGCTGTTCGACGTTCTCGGCGACGAAGCGTTCGCCGGCCGGCCGCTGCGCGACCTGCTGTGGGATGCGGTGCTCTACGGCGACGATCCCGCGCGGATCGACGAGATCGAGCGCATCGTCGACGCCGAGGTGGCTTCCGGCTGCGACACGCTCGTCACCGAGCGCGCACTCGCCCGCGAGACGCTCGATCCGCTCGAGATGGCGCGTCTGCGCCGCGAGATGGACGAGGCGACCGCGCGCAGGTTGCAGCCGCACTACATCGCGCAGTTCTTCACCGATGCGTTCACCGCGCTCGGCGGTCGGCTGTCGAAGCGGGAGCGCCACCGGTTCCAGATCTCGAATGTTCCGGCGCCGCTGCGTCATCGAGACATCCGCCGGGAGCACGCGGGGCGGCCGGTGACGAGGGCGTACGAGCGCGTCACGTTCGAGCCGTCGGCGGTGTCGTCGGGCGCCGTGCGCGCCGACCTCCTGGCACCCGGGCACCCGCTGCTCGACGCCGTGATCGACTCCGTCCTGGACGGGAGTGCCGACGTCCTCGCCGCGGGCGCCACGCTGCTCGACCCGACCGATCCCGGCACCGCCCCGCGCGCGATCTTCGCCCTGACCTCCGAGATCGTCGACGGTGCCGGGACTGTGGTCAGCAAGAGATTCGCGTTCGTCTCGATCGACGCCGACGGATCGGTCGCCGATGCCGGTCCGGCGCCGCATCTCGACCTGCAGCCGATCCCGGAGGGCGCGCCGATCCGCGGGCTCGATTCATTCGTCGGCCGTGCGCTGACGGACCAGGCGCTGTCGTGGGCCGCGTCCACCGCGGTGCCCCGTCACCTGAGCGAGGTCCGCGACCGCGTGGTCCCCGACGTCGAGCGGACCGAGAGAGCGGTGCGCACACGGCTGATCGAGCAGATCAACTACCTGGACTCCGAAGTCGCACGCCGGCGTGAAGAATCGGCGGCCGGCAAGACCACGCGCGGGCGGCGCCTCAGCCCGGAACGGCTCGAGCGGCGGGCGCGCGAGTTGGAGGCCAGGCTCGGGCGCCGCCTGCGCGAGCTCGCCGACGAGCGTGTCCTCACCGCACGCCCGCCGAAGCTGGAGACCGCGGTTCTCGTGGTCCCCGCCGGGATGCTCGGCGAGTCGGTGGGCCGACACGCCGCCGACACCACGGCCACCGACCGGCGGGCCGTCGACGCGGTGCTGCGTGCCGAGTGCGCCCTGGCCCGCATGCCCGAGGAGATGCCGCACAACAACCCCGGATACGACGTCCTCTCCGTTCCGGCTCCGGCTGCGGACGGCGGTCGTGCACCATCGGTGTACATCGAGGTCAAGGGCCGGATCGCCGGCGCCGACACCTTCTTCGTCTCCTACAACCAGGTGCTCCAGGGCAAGAACACCGGTGAGAACCACCGGCTCGCGATGGTCTCGGTGAGCCCCGACGGCCCCGATCACGACGAGGTCCGCTACCTCACCGACTACTTCCGCGACGTCGACCTCGCGAACACCGACGTGAGCGGAGTCGAACTCAACTGGCACAAGGCCTGGAAGAAGGCACTCCCGCCCCATTGATGGCTCGCGGTATCAGAACGGCGGGGCGCCGGCGTCGTGGGCGATGGCTTCGCGCGCCCGGCGGTTCGCCGCTCGCTTCTGCATGCGGTACCGGTGCTTGGCCTGCAACCGTGTCAGCGAGCGTTCGGGTTCGTCACCGGCGTGTCGTGCTTCTCGGCGTGTCGGAGAGCCGTGTCCGCACTGAAGGTGGCCCAGCTCGGGAAGGAGCCACATGTTCAGTGCCTGCTGCCGGACGGTGATCCCCTCCGGTGAGGTGACTTCGGTCCAGACGACGCCGGCGGCGTCCACGATCTGATCGTCGACCCACCCGTTCGCGTGGGTCTTCAACCCGTGATGGAATCGGCATTTCGCATTGAGATTGCAGATGCAGGTGACGCCGCCCGCCGACGGATCCGCGTGGTCGTACTCGCATACGTGGTCGAGGTCGCACTTCCACGCGGGCCGGGCGCAACCCGGCCACGAGCAGGTGCCGAACAGCCCGCGGACGGCAGTATCCAGCGCCGCGGACGGACGGTATCCGCTGTCGGGCCGACTCGCCTGCGCGATGACCTCGTCGAGGTTCAGCTCGCGACGCACAGCGTCGGGCCGTGACGCCATCTCACGAACGTGTGTCGCCGAGATCGGGCCGTGGCCGTCCAGATGCGCCGCAGTCTGCGACGTCCCGTCGAGCACTTCTTTCCGAACCACCACGTGCAGGACGATCCGGGCGCACCGCGACGCGATGTCGGCCGGCGCGAGTCGAGCAGTGCAGTCCTCTCGACCGCACTCGCATACGAAGTCCGTGCCGTTGATGCGCGCCATCGCCGCATCACTGCGCCGGGCGCCCTTGGAGCGTGGGTCGTTGGGGCAGACGCCGGCGATCACCGCATCGAGTACATCCTTGGCGATCGCCACGTCCTCGGCCGACGCGGTGACGATGAGTTCCGAGGCGGTGTCGGTCAGCGGGTTCACCTGCACGCGCTTGGCTGCCCGCACCTCCTCCCGGGTCAAGGTCACCGCGTCGGGATCGTGCTCGGCGACGATCGCCCCGAGCATCGTCTCCACGCGCGCCGCCGAGAGACCGCCCACTTCGCGCAGTCTCGCGGCCGCTTCCGCGTCGATGAAGGCCAGGACGTCCGCATCGTCGACGAGGGCCGTCTGCTCCACCGCGCGCCGGAAACTCGCCGAGTTGATCAGTCCGTCGCGCAACATCCGTCCGAGGGCCGGGATCCGCTCCATGCAGGCCACGGCGGATTCGACGAACCGCTCTGCCGTGTAGTGCTGCACACCCGCGGCGACCGCATACGACGCCGCGACTTGGCACAGTGGGTCGTAGAGCCGGGTGTAGGCGTCCGCCGACGGATCGGACTCCAACTCGGATTGCTTCGCCATGAGCAGCGAGTACAGCGCCTCGTATCGATGCCACAGCACCAGCCCCTGGTAGCAGTCCGCGCGCGCCGCGAACCCGAGCAGTGCCGCTCGATCGCTTCGTGACCCAGACGCCTCGGATGCAGCGGTCGCCGAGTTCTGGACGTCCGGACGTTCGATCCGGATGACGATCGCGTCGTCGGCCACCGTCACAGACGAAGCCCTACGCTCTCTCACCTGCACTTTCATCTCCAACCCCCTGATTATCGAACTTACGTTCGATGATAGTCGAGGGGTCCGACATTCTCAGGCGAGTCACACCGATTGCGATACACACTGCCGTGTGCGCTATGTTGAAACGTTCTCGTCCGCCATGCGCTTCACCAAGGGGTACCCGTGTCCAGCGATGCACACAGTAATGTTCAGCGACGCAAGTTGATCGAGGTCAGCATCCCGCTGCAGAAGATCAACGAGGAGTCCGCTCGCGAGAAGTCGATCCGCCACGGACATCCGTCGACACTGCACCTGTGGTGGGCGCGCCGGCCACTGGCCGCGGCACGCGCTGTGCTGTTCTCTCAACTGGTGGACGACCCCGCGTCGCGCCCAGACCTGTACTCCACCGAGGCGGAGCAGCTCGCGGAGCGAAAGCGACTCTTCGAGTTGATCGAGCGACTCGTGGTGTGGGAGAACTCGAACGACGAGCAACTGCTCGCCGAAGCTCATCGCAAGATCATGGAGTCGACCGACTGCAATCCCCCGCCGATCCTCGACCCGTTCGCCGGCGGCGGAACCATTCCCCTTGAAGCGCAACGACTCGGACTCGAAGCTCATGCATCCGATCTGAACCCCGTCGCCGTGCTCATCAACAAGGCGCTGATCGAGATTCCCCCGAAATTCGCCGGCCAGCCGCCCGTGTGGCCCGGCGCCGCCGACGAGACGATCCAGAACTGGCCCCGCGCGACAGGTCTCGCCGAGGACGTCCGCCGCTACGGACAGTGGATGCGCGACGAGGCCCAGAAGCGGATCGGACATCTGTATCCGAAGGCGACCCTGCCCGACGGCACCGAGGCGACGGTGATCGCGTGGATCTGGGCGCGTACGGTGACGTGCCCGAATCCCGAGTGCCGGATAGCGATGCCCCTCGTCAGGTCGTGGTGGCTCGGCAAGAAGAAGGGCAAGGAGGCGTACGTCGTCCCCGTGATCGAAGGCAAGGCCGTGCTGTACGAGATCGGTCACGATCCGGCTCAGGCGCCGACGAAGGAGACCGACGGGACCGTCGGCCGGACCGGCGCGACCTGCATTCGGTGTGGGACGGCGGTGGAACTCAAGTACATCCGCTCGGAGGGTCGTGCGGGGCGGATGGGCGAGCAATTGATGGCGACGGTCGCGGAGGGGAAACGGCGACGGGTGTATCTCGCGCCAACTCCAGAGCACGAGCAGGCCGCTGAGGTCATATCACCCGACACCGCACCAATTGGGGCAATCCCGCCGAAAGCTCCCAGCTTCCGAGTGCAAGCGTACGGGTTCAAGTCCTACTCAGACCTCTTCACGCCACGCCAACTCACCGCGCTGACGACATTCAGCGATCTGGTCGGAGAAGCACGCGAGCTGGTCTTGCGTGACGCGCTCGCCGCGGGAATGACGGAGGGTAGCCGACTCGACGACGGGGGAACGGGAGCCGTCGCGTATGCGGATGCGGTGGCTACTTATCTGGGATTGGCGATCTCAAAGATGACCGACCGAAACTCGTCGCTCACAAATTGGTATGTCAGTCGAGAGTCGACCAGTTCAACATACGCGCGGCAGGCACTTCCAATGGTTTGGGATTTCTCAGAGGTGAATCCCCTCGGGGATAACACCGGATCTTTTGCGAATTCCCTCGGATGGACGGCCGAGACTGTCGACCAAGCCACCGGAGTCTCACCTGCCCGGACTGATCAGATATCAGCTGACGACGCTGTACTAGTCCCTGCGCTCATCTCCACCGACCCGCCCTACTACGACAACATCGGCTACTCGGACCTGTCGGATTACTTCTACGTGTGGCTTCGTCGGTCGCTCAAGGACATCCATCCGTCGATCCTCTCGACCATGCTTGTGCCGAAGACCGAGGAACTCGTGGCCAACCCTTACCGACATAACGGTAAGGAGGGCGCGCACAAATTCTTCGAAGACGGATTCCGTGAGGTCTTCCGGCGCGCCCGCGAGAATGCGTACGAGGACTTCCCCATCACCGTGTATTACGCGTTCAAACAGCAGGATTCGTCGAAGGACGGCCAGGCGTCGACCGGCTGGGAGACCTTGCTGGAGGGCATGATCCGCTCCGGCTGGCAGATCACCGCGACGTGGCCGATGCGATCGGAGCTCGGTAACCGCATGCTGAGCCAGGGAACCAACGCCCTCGCCTCCTCCATCGTTCTCGCTCTCCGACCGCGCCCGGAGGACGCGCCGCGCGTCGACCGCCGTGCGTTCCTGGCGCGGCTGCGCAATGAGCTTCCGGCGAGCCTGCGCGAATTGCAGCAGGGCGCCATCGCGCCGGTCGATCTGCCGCAGGCCGCGATCGGGCCGGGTATGGCGATCTTCTCCGAGTACAACGCGGTGCTGGAGGACGACGGGTCGAAGATGACGGTCCGGACCGCGCTGCAACGCATCAACGCGATCCTCGACGAGGTGCTCGGCGAATTGGAGAACGACTTCGACGCACCCACCCGCTTCGCGCTGACCTGGTTCCGCCAGAACGGCTTCGACAGCGGCAAGTTCGGCGACGCCGAGTCGCTCGCGAACGCGCGCAGCATCTCGCTCGACGGCATGGAGCGCTCGGGCATTCTCACCAAGGGCGGTGGCCGGGTCGCGCTGATCGCGCCCACGGACATGCCTGCCGACTACGACCCGTCCACCGACTCGTCGATCAGCCAGTGGGAGGTGGTGATGCACCTGGTGCGTGTCCTCGACTCGGACGGCATCCCCGCGGCGTCGACACTGCTGAGCCTGGTGCCGGATGCGGTCGACACCGACCTGTGCCGCGAACTCGCGAGCCTGCTGTTCAAACTAGCCGAGGACCGCAAGTCGACGGCCCTCGCGGTCAGCTTCAACGGCCTCGGCGCCGCATGGAGCGACATCGCCCGCGGTGCGCGGGGTGCGGTGCACCAGGAGATGCTGCTGTGAGGCCCCTGCCGCAGCAGTAGGCGGGTATCCGTCACACCGGCGGCGGGACGTGACCTCGACGTCCTGATTGTCCGACCGCTGCGATAACCTTCGTCGCGAATACACACAGTTGTGTGAATAGTGAAAGGAGCCCTCCGTGGCGCCGAGTAATCGGGATCGGATCCATCAGGCGTTCGAGCTGCTCGGACCGGCGGTCGATCGTTTCCTGACCGAGACGATCGGCCCCGATCTGCCGGCGGGGGCGAGCGGCTGGATCGACGTGCTGCGCACGGTCAAGGCACCCAGCGCGCACCCCGACAAGAAGTACAACCCGCTCGACCCGTCGGACAGCCTTCGGATGTTCACCGACAACATTCCGTACAAGTTCCGGCGCGGCTGGGACCCGATCGGCAAGCGGCTCAGCCGCGCGCAGGTATCCCTGGCGACGCCGCTGGTTGACGCCCGGAACCGGCTCGCGCATCACGAGAACTTCACGAACGACGACGCGCAGTTCGACCTCGACATCTGTCACCGATTCCTGCTCGCCATCGACGCTCCGAAGGAGGCCGCCGACGTCGCGAAGCTGCGCGACGACGTCCGCGCCATCGGCACCCGGCAGGCCACCGAACGGGCCGCGCGCAACGTGCCCGCGCTGCAGGTGGGCTCCGACAATCTGCCGGCATGGCGGGACGTCCTGGCACCCCATCCCGACATCCAGAGCGACCAGTTCAACGCCGCGGAGTTCGCCGCCGACCTGTACACCGTCGCGATGCGCAGCGGCGGCCACAAGTCCGAGTACACCGACCCCGCCGAGTTCTTCGGCCGTACCTATCTCACCGAGGGGTTGCGCGATCTGATCACCCGGAACGTCGCGCGACTGACCGGCGACGAGAACGCGTCACCGGTCATCAACCTGCAGACCAACTTCGGCGGCGGCAAGACGCACTCGATGCTCGCGCTCTGGCATCTGGCGTCGGGCGCGGAGAGTCACGTCTTCGGTGACGACGTCGCTCCGCTCGCCAAACCGCTCGACGCGGTGCGAGGACGCGTCGGACGCGTCGCCCTGGTCGGCAACCAGATGGTCCCGTCACGGGAGAACACCGACGACGGCCGGCCGAACATCCGCACCATGTGGGGCGAACTGGCCTGGCAGCTGGGCGGGCAGGAAGCCTATGACATCGTCGCCCATGCCGACCGCACCTCGACCAACCCGGGTGCCGACCTCCGCGAGCTCTTCACGCTGTACTCCCCCGCGGTGATCCTGATCGACGAATGGGTGGCGTACGCCAGACAGCTCGTGAACCCTCCGGAACCGCTTCCGGCCGGCGACTTCGACACCCAGTTCACCTTCGCCCAGGCCCTCACCGAAGCCGCCCGTGCGGTCAAGGGCATTCAGGTGGTCATCTCGATCCCCGCGTCGTCCAACGGAGACGGCGGCGACGAGGTGAACGACGAAGAGGTCGGCGGCGAGTACGGCCGCGAAGCACTCCACGCACTGAAGAACGTGATCGGCCGGACCGCCGACCAGTGGCAGCCCGCCAACGCCGAGGAGAGCTTCGAGATCGTGCGGCGGCGCATCTTCTCCACACCGGACGCCGAGGCGTCGGCGAAGATCGCCAACATCGCCAAGAATGTCGTCGAGTTCTACCGCAAGTACCACGCCGAGTTCCCGTCGGAGGTCCGCGACTCCCAGTACGAGGACCGGATCAAGCGCTGCTACCCGATTCATCCGGAATTGTTCGACCGGCTGTACCAGGACTGGTCGACCCTCGACCGGTTCCAGCGGACTCGCGGCGTCCTGCAGATGATGAACCGGGTGGTCGGGACCCTCTGGCGGTCGGACAATTCGTCGGCGCTGATCATGCCGGGAACCGTGCCACTCGACGACGCCGACGTGGTCTCCGAGGTGACCAAGTACCTCGAGGACCAGTTCAAACCGGTGATTCACACCGACGTCGCCGGCCCCGAATCGGTCCCGTCGCTGGTCGACAAGAACAACGAGCACTTCGGCAAGCGCAAGGTGGCACAGCGGCTGGCCCGTTCGGTGTTCATGGCCGCGACTCCGGGTCTGCACTCGGCGCACAAGGGCGCGGAGAAGCACCGCATCTTCCTCGGCACCGCTCTCCCGGGCGACGTACCGGGCAACTTCCACTCGGCGCTCGACGCCCTCACCGGTCAGTCGACGTACCTGTACACCGAGTCGTCGCGCTACTGGTACGACACCCAGGCCAACATCAGCCGCACCGCGCGCGACCACGCGGCCGGGCTGGCGCCCGCGGACGTCTGGGCCGAGGTGGAACGGCGGCTCACCGAACTGCGCAAGATCTCCGCAGACAAGTCGTTCGCCGGGATCCACGTGTTCCCCGAATCGTCCGCCGACGTGCCGGACGAGACCGACACGCGTCTGGTCGTGGTGCCCATGCACCACACCTACGCCGCGCGGTCCTCGGCCCCGACGGCCAAGTCGTGGGCCGCGAACGTCCTCGAACACCGCGGCAACGCGATCCGTTCGTTCAAGAACTCGCTGATCTTCCTCGCCGCCGACACCAACCGGGCCCGCGAACTGGACGAGGCGGTGCGCAACTACCTGGCGTGGAAGCACGTCGCGGAGAACGCCGACGACTACGGGCTCGGCGGTCAGCAGACCAGGCAGGCGACGGAACGGCGCGCGACGAACGACGACATCGTGCGCAACCGGCTCAACGAGACCTTCTGCTGGGCGCTCTGCCCCGAGCAGCAGACGGGCGAGGCGACCTACTCCATCGACGTGGTCAACGTCTCGGGCAGCAAGGACGACGTCTACGCGCGCACCGGCGCCAAGCTCAGCCTGGAACACATCGCGCTGGCCCGATCGTCGTCGCTGATCTATCTGGATCTGACGGGCCGGTTGTCGGCGGCATGGGATTCCGGACACCTCGACGTGGGCACGCTGCACCGGTACTACGCGACCTACCCATACCTGCCGCGGCTGCGCGACCGGGAGGTGCTGATCGACGGGCTGTACTCGGTCCTCGACGACCAGATCAGTTGGCGCCAGCAGGGATTCGCGTTCGCCGACGGATACGACGAGACCCAGAAGCGCTATCTCGGGCTGCATCTGCCCGGCGACGACGCCACCGTGCACATCTCCGACAGCACGCTGATCGTGAAGCCGGGACCGGCGGACGCTCAGCGCGACGAGGAGGTGCGCCAGCAGCGGGAGCGCGACGGCGAGCAGTCCTCGGCGGACGGCGGATCATCGGACGCGTCCACCGCCGGAGCGGGCTCGGCGGAGACGCAGTCCACCACTCAGAGCGCACTCAAGCGCCGCTACTTCGGCTCAGCGCAACTCGACTCGGACTTTCCGGCGCGCGACTTCAGCACCATCCAGCAGGAAGTGCTCAAGCACCTCTCCTCGGCCGCCGGACGGGTGGAGATCCGCATCGAGATCAGCGCCGTCGATCCCGACGGATTCTCCGATTCGGTGCGCCGCACCGTGTCGGAGAACGCGACGACCCTCGGCTTCGAAGCGTCCGGCTTCGAGAACGACTGAGGTCAGCGACGCTTCTTCTTCCGCGCCGCGGCGCGACGCTCGGCACGGTTGGCGGTCGCCGTCGGCGGCACGAGGTGCAGGACGATGTGGTCGGCGTCGTACTTCGACGGGGCGATCCGCGCAGTGAAGTCGCCGCTGTCGGTCCCGAGAACGTCACCGTCACCGATGACCGGACCGTCGTCGTACATCAGCACGGCGGTGTCGACGACGACCTTCACCACCTGCTCGGCCGGCAGTGTGCTGTCGGTGACCTCGATGTCGAGCAACCCCAGCTCCGACATCCCGATCGTCTCCGCCGACACCAGTCCGGCCTCGTCGGCGACCATGAAATCGACCCACAGCATCAGCGGCAGGTCGGGCGAGACCTCCAGCGCCGCGCGCCGGTACGCCGAGGGCTCGGCGATCTGCTCGGAGGTGTGCATGTACACCGCCCGCACCGAGTCGGTGCAGGCCAGCAGTGAGGTCACCACCCGCGAGATCAGCGTCGCCTCCTCGATGAGGTCACGGTCGTCACCGAGAACCGCGTCACCGAGAACCGCATCGTCGAATACCGGGCCGGCGAGCACCGCCTCCGACGACGCCGCGACGACGAGGGACGGCCCGTCCGGGTCGGGCAGCTCGGCCTCCGCACTCCACAGCGGACTGCCCTGAGCCGCGTCGGCGACGTCGAGTCCTTGCGGCACGTCGACGCCCGCCACGAGCACCCGGACCTCGTCGAAAGCGATCACGAACACCGGCGGGGACTCCGGTCCCTCGCCTCGTTGTGTCTCGACCACAACTGAGTCGAACTCGGAGTCGAGCAACTCGCCCCAGTCGGCACGGATCTGCTCGAGCAGTCTCGCAGCCGTCAGGCCGGGATCGATCCGAGTCTGGAACAGGGTGACGAACAGTGGATCCACGGGCGTCCTCACGGTCGTTGGCGGTACAGCCTCCATACAGCTCCATACAGCCTCCATTGCACCAGGACGCGGGGTACCGTGTCGTGCCGCCGCACCGGAACAAGGCACAATCGGTATGTGACGCAATCTGCGACTTCAGCGCAATCGGCCGCCGGCGACGCCGGTCTGTTGATCGAGACGGTCACCGATCCCGGCCTCGCTCCCGCGATCGCCGACGTCGCTGCCTCGACCTTCCCGCTCGCCTGCCCGCCGCACTCGACACCGGAGAACATCGCCGCGCACATCGAGCAGGTGCTCTCCGCCGCACGGTTCGCCGAGTACCTTGCGGACCCGCGCAAGCAGGTACTCGTCGCGCGGACCGGTGCCGGCGGCCCCATCGTCGGCTACGCGCTGCTGGTCCACGACCTCCCGGCCGACCCCGACGTGCGCGCGGCGGTCGACGCGTTCCCGGCCGGTGCCGCCGCCGTCGCGAACGGGACGGTCACCGAGATCTCCAAGATGTACGTGCTGCCCGAGCATCATGCCGCCCACAGCGAGCTCCGGCCGTCTCACGCCCTGATGAACGCGGCTGTCGACGCCGCCCGCGACCGCGGTGCGACCCTCGTGTGGCTCGGCGTGCACTCGGGCAACGAACGCGCGAAGAGGTATTACGCGAAGATGGGCTTCCGCCAGATCGGCACCAAGAGCTTCAACATGAACGGCGCCATCGAGCACGACTTCGTGCTGGCCCGCGAGAGCTGAACCCTCACACGGCGGGTTCGGCCGACGGCACCACGCGCGATCCGGCGGCGTCGACGATCAACGCTTGATCGTCGTACAGCGGCAGCAGTGTGAATCGGTCGCCGTACTCATTCAGCGTCCGGTCGATCAGTTCGGTGGGATACGGCGGCAACTGTCCGTCCGCATGCGGGATCACGACGGTGTCGGTGAGTCCGAGTCCCCGGAAATCGGCCAGGTCGAGACCCAGACCCGGGTCGTCCATCAACGCTGCGGGCTCCACGTCCGGCCCGGCCGCCACCGCTCCCGCACTGAGGCCGACGTAGGGAGTCCCGGCGCGGACCCGTTCGGCGATCACCTTGTCGGCGCCGCTGCGGCGCAGCCCGGACATCAGCGCGAAGGTGTCGCCTCCCGAGACGTAGAAGGCGTCGACACAGGCCAGAGCCTCCTCGAAGCCGCTCTTGCGGAGGTCGACATCGACGACGTCGTACCCGAACCGGACGAGCCGCTCGCGTTCGGGTCCGGTGAACGGCGCGTCGAGCAGATGACGCTGAGCCTCGTCGATGTAGCCGATCCGCAGACGACGCGGTTCGGTGGCGTCGTGCGCCGCACCGGCGACCGGCGGCAGGTTCTCCAACAGAGCGCCCGCCCCGAGGGACAGCAGGATCAGTGGGCCTTGCACGTCAGTCATCGGCGCCTCAGTCATTCGCCTCCGCGAATCGGGAGAGGGCCAGCAGCCGCGAGGTGGCGCGCAGATACTTCTTGCGGTAGCCGCCGGCCAGCATCTCCGGGGTGAACAGTTCGTCGAGCTTGACCCCGGAGATGCTCACCGGGATCTCCGCGTCGTACAACCGGTCGGCCAGCGCCACCAGGCGCAGTGCCACCGCCTGGTCCGGCGCGGGACGCACGTCGGAGATGCATACCAGCGACACGCCGTCGACCAGCGACTTGTACTTCGACGGGTGCAGCTTCGCCAGATGCGCGATCAGGCCGTCGAAGGTGTCGAGGGTGGCCCCGACGGTGTTCTCGGCCTGACGCTCGAGCTCCTCGTCGGACATCGGCTCCGGTGCGGGCGGAAGGTCACGGTGCCGGTAGTCGGGACCGTCGACGCGGATGGTCTCGAAGATCGACGACAGCTTCTGGATCTCGCGCAGGAAGTCGCTCGCGGCGAACCGGCCTTCGCCGAGCTGGCCGGGCAGCGTGTTGGACGTGGCGACGATGGAGACGCCGCGGGCGGTGAGCTCGGTGAGCAGCCGCGAGACCACCATCGTGTCGCCCGGATCGTCGAGCTCGAACTCGTCGATGCAGAGGACACTGTGTCCCGACAGCCGTTCCAGCGCGTCGATGTAACCGAGGGCGCCGACCACATTGGTGACCTCGCCGAAGGTCGCGAACGCCTTGGGCCCCGGCATCGCGTGGTAGATCGACGCCAGCAGGTGCGTCTTGCCGACGCCGAAGCCGCCGTCGAGGTAGAGCCCGATCCCCTGGGGTGCGGCGGACTTGCGGAAGAAGCTCTTCTTTCCGCCGCTGCGGACCTTGGATGCGCGGGCGACGAAGTCGCGGGCGGCGTTCACCGCCGCGGTCTGGCTGGGCTCATCGGGGTCGGGGATGTACGAGTCGAAGCTCACCTCGTCGAACATCGTCGGCGGAACCATCTCGCCGATGAGTTGGTCGGGAGCCAGGACCGGATTCCGATCGCTAAGTCGTGCCAGCATTAGGCAAGGGTAACGACCGGCACCATGATGGACTCATGTTCATCCTGCAGAAAGCGACTGATGTCACAGCAGACGGACTGGCGCAGGTCTATTCTTTTCCGCCGTCCGGCGAACCGGTGGTCCGCGCCAACATGATCGCCAGCATCGACGGCGCCGCCACCGCGCAGGGTCGGTCGGGCGCGTTGGGATCCGACGGCGACCACACCGTCTTCCACCTGCAGCGCGCACTGGCCGACGCGATCGTCGTGGGTGCGCAGACCGCGGTCACGGAGGGGTACGGACCACCGGTCGTCGAGCCCCGTCACGCGCCGGGCCGCGCCGCCCGCGGTCAGTCGGCCGTGCCGCTGCTGGTCCTCGCGTCGCGATCGCTGAACCTGCCCGCCGACTTCACCACGGCGCGGCACCCCGACGTCCTCATCGCCACGTGCAGCGACGCCCCGCGAGACGCGCGGCGCCGACTGCTCAACGCCGGCGCCACCGTGGTCGACTGCGGTGAGTCGTCGGTGCAGCCGCGGGCGGTGATCGACGAGCTCGCCCGGCGTGGGTTGCGGCATGTGCTGTGCGAGGGCGGTCCCCGGTTCCTCGCCGATCTCGCGGCCGCCGGTCTGCTCGACGAACTGGCGTTGACGGTCAGCCCCGCGCTGGTCGGCGGCGACGCACCCCGCATCGCGCACGGCACCGCGGTCCCCGCTCGGACGGCCGGTTCCCTTCCCGGGCCGATGCGTCTGCGGCACATGCTCGGCGACGCGGAAGGGTATCTGTATCAACTGTGGGAGCGTGCCGACTAGGCTCGCGGTCATGCATTCACCCGGACGCCCGCGGACCGCTGGAGCATCGGCGGTCTCCCGGTTCGCCGCAGTCCTGACTGTGCTCGTCCTGGCCGCGTCCGTCGGCGGCTGCGCGGTCGGTCCGGACACCGGTCCCGACATCGTGCGCGGGGACGACGAGGGCGGGCAGGCGACCGGCGCACCGGAGCAGCCCGCCCTGCAGGCGCCGAAGAAGGACTTGAACTGGCGCCAGTGCGCGGGGTCGATCGCACAGAGGTACGGCGTCACCGTTCCCGACGGTGTGAAGCTCGACTGCGCGCGGCTGGACGTCCCGGTGGACCCGGCGCAGCAGTCGGGCACCACGATCAAGGTCGGCGTCGTCCGCGCCCGCACCGACGCCACGCCGGCCGGCGCCGTGCCGCTCGTGTTGACGAGCGGAGAGGACATGCCGAGTTCGCGGACCCTGCTGTCGTTCGCGACGGGCGCCGACCACGGCATCCTGGATCGCCGTCCGGTGATCGCCGTCGACCATCGCGGGATCGGCACGTCCGGTCTGATCGACTGCATGACCACCACGCAGCGCAGCGTCTACGACGACAACGGTGCGGGTGACGGACGCGATGTCGCGGCACGCGCCGAGAAACTGTCGGAGGCGGCGCGCGCGGCCGCCGACCAGTGCAACGACACGCTGACACCGGACCAGCTCGACTACTCGGCCGCGGCGGCGGGCGAAGACCTCGAGCAACTGCGCCAGCGCTGGGACGTCGACCGGCTCGCGATCCTGTCGGTCGGAACCGGATCATCGGTGGCCCTCGCGTTCGCCGCCGCGCACCCGGACCACGTCGGCCGGCTGATCCTCGACTCCCCGGTCGGCTACAACGTGTCCGCGAAGGCCGCCGCCCAGAGCCGCGCCCGCGGCCTGCAGGCCACCCTCACCGCGTTCACGCAGCGCTGCGCCGGGGCGGGCTGTTCGCTCGGCGCGGGCGGGGCGGCGGTCCTCCCACGGCTGATGTCGTCGGGCGCGGGCGGACAGGTGGGCGCGCTGTCGGACACACAGGTCCTCGACGCACTCACCACCGCGCTCGCGGTCGGCGACACCTCCCCGGACGGACTGCGCGAACTGAGTACGGCGCTCACCGCCGCCGACCGCGGCGACACGGGTGCCCTGCGCAAGCTCGCGGACCAGGCTCGCTCGCTCCGCCTGGCCGACGGCCAGATCGTGGCCCGCTGCAACGACATGCGCGGGCGTCCGGGCACCGACGAGATCCCCGCCCTCGCGCGCGATTGGAACGCGCAGAATCCGCTGACCGCCGGCACCACGGCACTCGATCTCGTCCGGTGCGACGGCTGGGGCGTCGCCGACTCGCCCGCCGCGCCGGAGCGCTTCGCGGTCGACCCGCTGGTGCTCGTGGGCCAGAACGATCCGATCAACGGCGCCGCCGCGGCCGACGATCTGACGCCGCTGATGCTGGCGGCCGACACGGCTCAGACCACCGTCTCGTGGGACGGTCTCGGCTACTCGGTGGCCGCCAATTCCACGTGCGCGGGCGACCTGATCGGCGAATATCTCGGCCCGGCTCCGCTGGGCGCGCCGAGCGAGCGCGCCTGTCCGGCCTGACACCGTGGTGTAGTACGGTGCGCGGGTGAACGTTGTAGAGCGCTACCTGTATCCGCGCGTGGAGTCGCAGCGGATCATCTCGCTGATTCTGTGGCCGATCTCGGTGATGATGATCATTCAGCGGTCGCTGATCCTCGGAGTCAACGGACACCGGACCGACGACTTCACGCCCGTCTACAACGCCGCGTTCAACTTCCTCAACCGGCTGCCGGTCTACAACGAGAACTACAGCACGGTCGATCCGCACTACCTGTACCCGCCGTCGGGCACCATGCTGATGGCGCCGCTCGCGGTTCTGAACCCGGAATACTCCCGTTGGCTGTTCATCGCGGCGAGCGTGGTGGTGCTCATTCTCTGCGCCTACCTGTTGACCAGGATGTTCGGCTACTCCTACGACTCCTGGGTGTTCCCGGCGCTCCTGCTCTTCTTCTTCAGCACCGAGACCGTGGCGCACACGCTGATCTTCACCAACTTCAACGGTTTCGTCCTGCTCGGGATGCTGGCGTTCATGATGCTGATGATGCGCAGACACGACCTGTGGGCCGGCGTCGCGATCGGTCTCACGCTCGCCGTCAAGCCGGTACTCGCGCCGCTGCTCCTGCTGGTGCTGCTGAACCGCCAGTGGAAGATCCTGGTCACCGCGATCGGTGTGCCGCTGGTGCTGAACGTGCTGGCGTGGCCGTTGTCGAAGGACCCGATGGACTTCGTCCACCGCACCGTCCCGTACCTCGGCGAGTCGCGCGACTACTACAACAGCTCCATCACCGGCAACGCCGCCTACTTCGGCGTCGACTCCTGGCTGGCGTGGCTGCTGCGGATCGCGTTCGTGGTGATGGCCGTCTTCTCGCTGTGGTTCCTCTACCGCTACTACCGCCGGAGCGACGAGTTGCTCTGGCTCGCGACCTCGTCGGGCGTTCTGCTCGGCACCACGTTCCTCGTGGGATCGCTGGGCCAGGGCTACTACTCGATGCTGCTGTTCCCGCTGCTGATGACCGTCTTCCAGACCGGCTCGACCATGCGGAACTGGCCGGCCTGGCTGGGCGTGTACGGCTGCATGACCTTCGACGTCTTCGACTCGAAGAAATGGGAACCGTTCGGCCGGTACCTCGAATACAACAAGGTTCCGCTCGGCTGGTCGCTGCTGATGATCTCGGTGTTCTGCGTGCTGCTGTTCCGCTACCTCGACCTGCGTGAAGCGGATGCGACCGGCGGCTCCGTCGACGGGGGCTCCAGCGACGGCGGCTCGGTCCACGACGGGCCCGTCCCCGCCGCCTGAGCGGTACCCTGGACGGCATGACCGACCAGCCTGCCGACCTGTCCCAGCTCACCGACGAGCAGTGGCGTGAACGCCTCACTCCGCAGGAGTTCCACGTGCTGCGCGAAGCCGGCACCGAGCGGCCCTTCGTCGGTGAGTACACCGACAAGACCGATGTCGGCGTCTACCGTTGCCGCGCCTGCGGCGCCGAACTGTTCCGGAGTACGACGAAGTTCGAGTCGCACTGCGGATGGCCGTCGTTCTTCTCCCCGCTCGCCGGCGACCGGATCATCGAGCGCGTCGACGACTCGCTGGGAATGACGCGGACCGAGGTGCTGTGCGCCAACTGCCACAGCCACCTCGGTCACGTCTTCGCCGGCGAGGGCTACGACACCCCGACCGATCTGCGCTATTGCATCAACTCCATCAGCCTCACCTTCGAGGCCGAGTGAACCCTGCCCGGCGCGCGGGCCCGATCAGGGCAGCGAGCGGGCCAGCTTGGCGGCGTCCACGCGCGGTCCGGTGAAGAACGGGATCTCCACGCGCACGTGGCGGCGCGCCTCGGTGGCGCGCAGGTCGCGCATCAGGTCGACGATCCGATGCAGTTCCGGCGCCTCGAAGGCCAGGATCCACTCGTAGTCGCCGAGCGCGAACGCCGGGACCGTGTTGGCCCGCACGTCCTTGTAGTCGCGCGCCTCCTTGCCGTGATCGGCGAGCATCTTGCGCCGGTCGGCGTCGGGCAGCAGGTACCAGTCGTACGACCGCACGAAGGGGTACACGCAGATGTACGCACCGGGCTCCTCGCCCGCGAGGAACGCCGGGATGTGGCTCTTGTTGAACTCCGCCGGACGGTGCAGCGCCGAGCCGCTCCAGAACGGGTCGGACGCCCGGCCCAGGACGGTGCTCCGGCGGAAGGTCGAGTAGGCGTCCTGCAACTGCTCGATGGTCTCCGCGTGCCACCAGAACATGAAGTCGGCGTCGCCGCGCATACCGGCGATGTCGTAGATGCCGCGCACCACCACGCCCTTGTCGGCGACCTCGGCGAGGAAACGCTCGAGATCGGCGGCCACCTCGTCACGGTCCGCCGGCAGCTCGCCCGCCCGGACCTTGAAGACCGAGAACATCAGGTATCGGATGGTTGCATTCAGTTCGGCGTAATCCAGGCGACTCATGCCTCCATCGTGCCACCGGCCCGACTCGGGCGGAACGTCAGGTCCGCAGGTCGGCGGTGATTTCTCCCACGGCCGCCTCCGCGGTGCCGATGCAGGCGGGCACTCCGACTCCGGCGTAACCGGACCCGGCGACCCCGATCCGGGAGGGCAGTCCGGCCACCGCCTCGCGGACTCGGGCGAGATGCCCCGGTGCGTAGTGCGGCAGTCCGTGCGGCCAGCGCTGCACCACCGCGTCGGCGACCTGGGGCGCGGGCAGTCCGGCGGCGGCGAAGACCGTGCCGAGGTCGGCGACCGCGGCGTCGACGAGTTCGGTGTCGCTCGCCGTCACCGGGTCGCCGAGCCGTCCGAACGAGGTCCGCAGCGTCCGCACGTCACCGTGTCGCAGATGCGGCCACTTCTGGCTGCTCAGCGTGATCGCCTTCAGCCGGAGGCCGGCGTCGGTCGCGACCAGCACACCGGAATGCTCGGGCAGCGGGGTCGCGGCGGGCACCGCGAGAGCCACGACGGCCGAGCCCGCGGGTGCGACCTCGCCGAACACCGCGGCCGCGGCCGGAGCCGCCTCCGACAGGAGGCGGGCGGCCGTCCAGATCGGAACGGCGACGATCACCGCGTCGTACTCCACCGCCCGGGGCTCACCCGAACCGGCGACCAGCACCGCGGCGCCGTCGGCGATCGGCCGCAGCCCGACCACCTCGGTACCGAGTCTCAGATCGGCGCCCGCGGCCTCGACGAGCGCGGACACCAGTTCCCGATATCCGCCGGCGAGCGCGCCGAACACCGGGCCCGTTCCCCCAGCGCCGGCGTCGAGCACGGTCCGAACGGCGGCGCTCAGCGACGCAGCGCCCGCGTCGAGAGCGCGAGCCAGTGCGGGCACGGCTTCGCGCAGTCCGAGCTGGTCGGCAAGCGCCGAGTACACGCCGCCGAGCATCGGGTCCACCCCGCGCGCCACCACCGACCGTCCGTACCGCTCACCCACCAGCTCCCCCACCGACGGATCGGCTCCGGGAGTCCACTCCAGCGGAGTCCGCTCCTCGGCCGCCATCCTCTCCAGGTCGTCGGCGGCCGCGAGATCCGCGAACGGTGCCGGACCCGCCGGGATGCCCATCAGAGCCGGGGCCGGGAGGTCGTGCAGCGCTCCCCCGGACCAGATCGCCGGCCGCATCGGTCCCGGGGCCACCACGCGGTCGGCCAGACCCAGTTCGGTCACCAGCGCCAGGGCTTCGGGACGGCGCACGATGAACGCCTCGGCGCCGACGTCCACCGCGGTACCGCCGACGGTGCGGGTGCACAGCAGGCCGCCCGGCCGGTCAGCCGCGTCGTAGACGTCGATCCGCGCCTGTGCTCCGAGCTCGCGCCGCAGGCGGTGGGCGGCGGTCAGACCGGATACACCGGCCCCGATCACCGCGACCCGGTTCCGGTCCCCCGACCGCCCGCCGGTCACAGCGAGTGAATGAGCTCGACCGCGCGCGTCACCACGCCGGCGTCGGTGTTCGGCAGGACGCCGTGCCCGAGATTGAAGATGTGTCCCGGGGCACCCGCGTCGACGGCTCGCCGTCCGGCCGCCACCACTCGATCGATCTCGCGCTCGAGGACCGCGTCGTCGCCGGCCAGCAGAACCGTCGGATCGAGGTTGCCCTGGACCGCGACGCGGTGCCCGACGCGGGCCGCGGCCTCGTCGAGCGGGATGCGCCAGTCGACGCCGATGACGTCGGCGCCCACGTCGGTCATCGAGCCGAGGATCTCTCCGGTGCCGACACCGAAGTGGATGCGCGGCACCCCGTACTCGGCGACCTCCGCCATCACTCGAGACGAGTGCGGCGCCACGAACTCCTCGTACGCTGCCTTCGACAGCGTTCCCGCCCAGGAGTCGAACAGTTGAACGGCGTCGACGCCGGCGTCGAGCTGGGCGCGCAGGAAGGCGATGGTGATGTCGGTGAGCCGCCCCATCAGCGAATGCCACAGCTCCGGCTCAGCCAACATCATCGCCTTGGTGTGCTCGTAGGTGCGGCTGGGTCCGCCCTCGATCAGATACGAGGCGAGGGTGAACGGTGCACCCGCGAAGCCGATCAGGGACTTCTCGTCGGCCAGTTCACCGAGGATCATGCCGATGGCCGCGGTCACGGCGCCGACCGAAGCGGGGTCCAGGCGTGGGATCGACGCCACATCACGCGCGGTCCGGATCGGCGAGGCGATGACCGGGCCCGTCCCGGCCACGATGTCCAGGTCGATCCCCGCAGCGCGCAGCGGGACCACGATGTCGGAGAACAGGATCGCCGCGTCGGTGTCGTGCCTGCGCACCGGCTGCATGGTGATCTCGGCCACCAGTTCCGGGTCGAAGCAGGATTCGAGCATCCCGCGCCCGGCACGGATCTCGCGATACTCCGGCAGTGAACGCCCCGCCTGGCGCATGAACCACACGGGTCGGCGAGAAGGGGTGCCGCCCGTGGCGGCGGCGATCAACGGCATCCGGCCCGGCGAACGTCGGCCTCGAATCGAAGTCATACGGACAACTCTGCCATCATTGCCCGCGCCCGCCACCATCCGCGCACCGCCCGCGGCCTCCCTGTGCTCCGTCCAGGTGATATGCCGCACCCGTACCGGCGCCGGCGCGTGAGGCCGCTCACTTATCGTCGTTTCAGCTTGCGGCGCGCCTCCGCCAACTGGCAGGAGCGGGGGCCTAACCTGACGCCGTGACCACTTCTGGAGCCCCGAGCGAGCCCGCCGAATTCCGTGATGCGGTGGCTTCGCTCCACGACGCCGCCGTGCGCCGCGAGATCGAGATCGGCTCGATCCGCCCGCCGCAGCGCCTGGCGCCGTACAGCTACGCCCTCGGCGTCGAGGTCAGCCCGCCCGAGTCCGGCGATCCCGCGCTGGTCGCCGACGATTCCTCCGGCAGTGCCTTCGGCAGACTCGTCTTGCTGTACGACCCCGCAGGCCAGGAGGCGTGGAACGGAACCTTCCGGCTCGTCGCCTTCATTCAGGCCGAGGTGGAGGCCGCCCTCGCAGCCGATCCGCTGCTGCCGCAGGTGGCGTGGACGTGGCTGTCGGAGGCGCTCGGCGTCCCCGACGGCGCCACCGAATCCGATCCCCCGCTCGGGTCCGACGTACCGATGGTTCGGGCCCTCGGCGGCACGGTCACCGCCACCACGTCTGTGCGATACGGCGACATCGCCGGCCCCCCGCAGGCGCACCAGCTCGAACTCCGCGCGTCGTGGACGGCCACCAGTCCCCGGCTCGCCGCGCATCTCGAGGCGTTCTGCGAGGTCCTCGCCTCGGCCGCGGGGCTGCCGCCGGCCGGGGTGACCGCGCTCGGCCCGGTCCAGTCCTCGTGACCGAAGCCTCGACCGGTTCGACCGGCGAACAGCCGCGGGTGGAACCGCGGGCCCAGCCCGAGCCAGCCGTCGCGCCCGACGTCACGCCACTCACTTCGCCGCGCGAGGGAGTCCCGCCGGTGCTCGCCACCGGGGACGAGTTCGCCGAAGCCGCACGCCGGCTGCGCGACGGCTCGGGCCCCATCGCGGTCGACACCGAGCGCGCCAGCGGCTACCGCTATTCGCAGCGCGCTTATCTGATCCAGCTCAGACGCGCCGGATCGGGCAGCTTTCTGATCGATCCGATCGCGCACCCGGATGCACTGGAGCCGATCATCGACGCCCTCGACGGGCCCGAGTGGATCCTGCACGCCGCCGACCAGGACCTGCCCTGCCTGCGCGAGCTCGGCTTCCGGACCGAGTCGTTGTTCGACACGGAGCTGGCGGGCCGGCTCCTCGACTTCCCGAAGGTCAATCTTGCGGCGATGGTCGCCGAATTCCTGCACCTCGGTCTCGCGAAAGGTCACGGCGCGGCCGACTGGTCGCGCCGACCGCTGCCGGCGGACTGGCTCAATTACGCGGCCCTGGACGTCGAGGTCCTCATCGAACTGCGCAACGCCGTCGCCGGCGCGCTGGACGAACGCGGCCGCGGCGAATGGGCGGCTCAGGAGTTCGCCCACGTTCTCCGGCGGCCGCCCGCGCCGCCGCGCACCGACCGCTGGCGGCGGACGTCGAACATCCACAACCTGCGCACTCAGCGCCAACTCGCGGTGGTGCGCGAGCTCTGGACGGCGCGGGAGGAGATCGCGCAGCGCCGGGACATCGCGCCGGGCCGGGTGCTTCCCGACTCGGCCATCGTCACCGCGGCCACGGCGAATCCGACCGATACCGCGGCCCTGGCCAGCCTCCCGGTGTTCGGCGGACCGCGCCAGCGGCGTCAGGCCGACCGCTGGATGCGCGCCATCCGGAAGGCCCAGCAACTGCCCGAGTCGGACCTGCCTGCCAAGAAGACTCCGCAGGTGGGACCGCCTCCCTACAACCGGTGGGAGCAGCGCAATCCGGAGGCCGCGGCCCGCGCCGGCGCCGTGCGTCCGGTGGTCCGGGCGATCGCCGAGGAGGTCGGCGTTCCGCAGGAGAACCTGATCTCCCCCGACCTGCTGCGCAACCTCTGCTGGGAGGGTCTGGGCCCGAGCGCCGGCGCCGACGAGTGGCTCGCCGAGCGCGGTGCCCGACCGTGGCAGCGGGCCCTGGTGGCCGCACCGATCGACGCGGCCCTGGACGCGATCCGGCCCTGAGCCGGCTCTGCGTCTACCCGCTCGCGGTGGTGACGGGCGCGTTCAGTTCCACCGGCTCCTCTGGCCCCACCAGGGACACGTACCCGGATCCGGTCGCGATCGAGTCGGCGATCACCGAGTCGGCGATCCCTGCGGGAGTGAGCCCGCAGTCGGCGAGGATCGCCTCGCGCGAAGCGTGTGCGATGAACTCCTGAGGCACTCCCCGACGATGGACGGGAACGTCGACGCCCGCCTGCTCCAGCGCCGACTCCACCGCGCTTCCGACACCGCCGCGCACGCCGCCGTCCTCGATGGTCACCACCGAGGTGTGCGTGCGGGCCAGGTCGGCGATCGATGCGGGGACGGGCAGCGCCCAGCGCGGGTCGACCACGGTGGCGGGAATACCGCGGGCGGCCAGGAGTTCCGCCGCCCCGATGCCGATCTCCGCCATTCCGCCGACGGCGACGATGAGGACCCCGCCCGGCTCGGCGGCCTCCACGAGAACGTCGACGCCGTCGCCGAGCCGCCGTACCGCCGGAATGTCGTCGGGCACGCGGCCCTTGCCGAAGCGCACCGCCGAGGGACCGTCGCCGATATCGAGGGCCTCGGCGAGTTCCTCGCGCAGCCGGACGGCGTCGCGCGGAGCTGCCACGCGCATCCCCGGAACGATCGCCAGCAGCGACAGGTCCCACATCCCGTGGTGGCTCGGTCCGTCCGGACCGGTGATGCCGGACCTGTCGAGCACCACCGTGACCGGCAGATTGAGCAGCGCGACGTCCATCAGCAGTTGATCGAAGGCACGGTTCAGAAAGGTCGAGTAGATGGCGAGGACCGGATGCATGCCGCCGAGCGCCAACCCGGCCGCCGACGTCATGCCGTGCTGTTCGGCGATCCCGACGTCGAACATCCGCTCCGGGTACCGCTCACCGAACGCGGCGAGCCCGGTGGGACCGGGCATCGCGGCGGTGATCGCCACCACCTCGGGTCGGCGGGCGGCCTCGCGCACGAGCGTCTCCGAGAACACCGAGGTCCAGTCGACCGGCGATTCGGCGAGCGCCCGGCCGGTGAGCGGGTCGATCTTTCCGGTGGAGTGCATCTGCTCGGCCTCGTCGTTCTCGGCCGGGGCGTAGCCGTTTCCCTTCCGGGTCACGGCGTGAACGATCACCGGACCGCCGAAGGCCTTGGCCCGCCGCAGCGCGGCCTCCATCTCGGCCAGGTCGTGCCCGTCGACCGGGCCGACGTACTTGATCCCGAGGTCGGCGAACATCGCCTGCGGCGAGACCAGGTCCTTGACCCCGCTCTTCATCCCGTGCAGCACCGCGTACGCGGCGTCGCCGACCATCGGGACGCTCTTGAGGGTGCGCCGGCCCGTCTCCAGGAAGCGCTCGTAACCGGGCTGCAGCCGCAGCGCCGAGAGATTGCGTGCCAATCCGCCGATCGTGGGCGCGTACGACCGCCCGTTGTCGTTGACGACGATCACCACCGAGCGGTCGCTGTCGGCGATGTTGTTCAGCGCCTCCCAGCACATGCCGCCCGTGAGCGCGCCGTCACCGACCACCGCGACCACGGTGCGGTCCTCGCCGCGCAGGGCGAAGGCCTTGCTGAGACCGTCGGCGTTCGACAGCGCCGCCGAGGCGTGCGAGGACTCGATCCAGTCGTGCGGGCTCTCGGTGCGGTCCTGGTACCCGGTGAGCCCGCCCTGCTCCCGCAGGGTGTCGAATCGATCCTTGCGCCCGGTGACGATCTTGTGGACGTAGCACTGGTGCCCGGTGTCGAACAGGATCGGGTCGGTCGGCGAGTCGAAGACCCGGTGGATCGCGAGGGTCAGTTCCACCACGCCGAGGTTGGGGCCCAGGTGTCCCCCGGTGGCCGCGACCTTCTGAATCAGGAACTGCCGGATGTCGTCGGCCAGCTCCGCCAGTTCCTCTGGCGAGCACGCACGTACGTCTGCCGGTGAGTCCACCCGATCCAGCACGCCCATCCGTAGTCCTCCTTCGCAGCCGCGACCGCCCGAGCGGCGTCGCATCAGACCCAGTCTACGGACTCGGGGTCTGAGCCCGGGATCACAGGACGCCGCAGGGTCACCGAGCCCCTCACCGCGTGAGAACGGCGACCGCCTCGATGTGATGGGTCAGCGGGAAGGCGTCGAAGGCCCGCCAGCCGCGCACCCGGTATCCGTGGACCGCGTACCGGCCCAGGTCGCGCGCGAAGGAGGCCGCGTCGCATCCCACGTGCACCACCGCCTCCGGACCCGCGGCGGCGACGCCGTCCACCACCGAGAGTCCGGCCCCGGCACGCGGCGGGTCGCTGACCACCACCTGCGGTGACCGCAGGCCGGCGAGGGTCTCGGCGACGCCGCCTCGATGAGTGGTCACCGGATCGGCGCCGAAGACCGCATCTGCGGCGGCGAGCGCGCTCGGATCGGTGTCGACCAGGTCGACGGATGCGACGTCGAGTCCGCGGCTCGGCCCAGCGTCGATCAGCGCCGCGCTGAAGACGCCCGCCCCGCCGTACAGGTCCCACGCGTGAACTGTCCCCGCGACGCCCGCCTCGGCGAGCAGATCGACCACGGCGGCCGAGTACACCTCGGGAGCGTTGCGATGTGCCTGCCAGAAGCCGGTCACCGGTATCCGCCAACTCCGGTCGCCGACGCGGTGGGTCACCGAACCGTCACCGACCAGCATGCGCAGCTCTCGGGGCGCACTGCGGGCCCCGCGCGATCGCTGGGCCCGGCGTCGGGCGGCGTCGCCGCGACGGCGTCCGCGCACATCGCCTTCCCGGGGCGCGGCGAGCTCACCCGCATGCCGCACGCCGTCGGTGCCCGCCATCAGCACGATCTCGGTCCCCGGCCGGGCACCGAGGCCGTCCACCTGCTCGAGCAGTCCCGCGACGGGTGCGACGCACGGCTCGGTGACGATCTCGGCCGACCGGCGTCCACGCAGGCCCGCCCGCCCGTCTCGGCCCACCGCGAGCCGCGTCCGGATCCGCCAGCCGGTGGACGCTCCGCCGAGCGGCTCCACGTCCGGGGGCGGCAGTTCGTCGAGGTCGAATCGGCCGATCCGGCGAAGGACGTCGGCGAGGGCGTCCGCGCCCAGCCTCCTCGCGTACGCCGGCTCGACGAAGGCGAGATCGCAGCAGCCGGCGCCGGCCACCGCGGCCGGACAGCGAGGGGCCACGCGATGCTCGGACGGGGTGAGGACTTCCTCCACCGCCGCCTTGGCGTAGCTGCTGCGCGAGTCGTCGGTGATGCGGGCGCGTACCCGCTCGCCGGGCAGGGCGCCGTCGACGAAGACCACGCGACCGTCCGACCGCGCGATACCGGCACCGCCGTTGGCGTACGCGGTGACCTCGAGGGTGAGCGGGCCGCCGGGGCGGCTCATCGGGTTCCGCCGTCCGAGGGGGAACCGGATCCGGGCCGCGGTTGCTCGTTGGCCGAGAACCCCCGGCGGGCGTCGCCCGGTGCGTGGTAATTGTGCTCCGCCCGCCGGGCCCGGTTCTCCGAGGAGTTCAGCTGCCACGGAACGGAGGTCACCATCACCCCGGGCTCGAACAGCAGGCGGCTCTTGAGGCGCAGTGCGGACTGGTTGTGCAGGATCTGCTCCCACCAGTGGCCGACCACGTATTCGGGGATGAAGACGGTGATGACGTCGCGCGGCGACTCGCGTCGCACGCGCCGCACGTAGTTGATGATCGGACGCGTGATCTCGCGGTAGGGCGACGCCAGCACCTTGAGCGGCACCGTGATGTCGCTCTCCTCCCACTCGCTGACGAGAGTGCGAGTGTCACGGTCGTCGACGTTGACGGTCACCGCCTCGATGGTGTCGGGGCGCGTCGCCCGGGCGTAGCGCAGCGCGCGCCGCGTCGGCAGGTGCAGCGTGGACACCAGGATCACGGCGTGGCTGCGGCTCGGCAGCACCTCGTCGGACTGGTCGGTGGCCTCGAGCTCGTCGACGATCCCCGAGTAGTGGCGATGGATCAGCTTCATCAGGCAGAACAGCACCACCATCGCCAGAATCGCCATCCACGCGCCGGCGGTGAACTTGGTCAGCAGCACCACCACCAGCACCGTCCCGGTCATCACCATGCCGATCGCGTTGATGACGCGCGACCGCCGCATCCGCGAGCGCGCATCGGGATCGCTCTCGGTCTTGAGGTGGCGGGTCCAGTGCCGGACCATGCCGGTCTGACTGAGGGTGAAGGAGACGAAGACGCCGACGATGTACAGCTGGATCAGCGACGTGACCTCGGCCCCGAAGGCGACGACGAAGGCGATCGCGGCCAGTGCCAGGAAGACGATGCCGTTCGAGAACGCCAGGCGGTCGCCGCGGGTGTGCAGCTGACGCGGGAGGTACCGGTCCTGCGCGAGCACCGAGCCGAGCACCGGGAAACCGTTGAACGCGGTGTTGGCCGCGAGCAACAGGATCAGGGCGGTGACGACGGCGATGAAGTAGAAGCCCGGCGGGAAACCACGGAAGACGGCCTCGGCGAGCTGCGCGAGGATCGACTTCTGCTGGTAGCCGTCGGGCAGACCGCTCAGATCCTTCGCCGGATCGAGGACGTACTTCGCGCCGATCTTCTGAGCGAGCATCACGATGCCCAGCAGCAGTGCGATCGAGAAGGAGCCGAGCAGCAGCAGGGTGGTCGCGGCGTTCCTCGACTTCGGCTTCCGGAACGCGGGCACACCGTTGCTGATCGCCTCCACACCGGTCAGCGCGGCGCAGCCGGACGAGAACGACCGCGCGACGAGGAAGGCCATCGCCAGCCCCATCAGGTGCGGTTGTTCGGCGACGATCCCGAATCCCGAGGTCTCGGCCTCGACGGTGTCGCCGAGGACGAAGATCTTCACCGCTCCCCACCCGAGCATCAACAGCACGCCGACGATGAACGCATACGTCGGAATCGCGAGGACCGCACCGGATTCCTTGATACCGCGCAGGTTCACCGCGGCCAGCAGCGCGATGCCGAGGACGCAGAACCACACCTTGTGCTCGTGCACCAGCGGTACCGCCGAACCGATGTTCTCCGCGGCCGAAGTCACCGACACGGCGACGGTCAGCACATAGTCCACCAGGAGGGCGGACGCGACCGTCAGACCGGCGTTGGAGCCCAGGTTGACGGTGGCCACCTCGTAGTCGCCGCCGCCCGAAGGATAGGCGTGGACATTCTGCCGGTAGCTGGCGACCACCACCACCATGACGGCCGCCACGGCCACCGCCACCCACGGAGCGAGGGTGTACGCGCTGATACCGGCGATCGACAGGACCAGGAAGATCTCCTGCGGGGCGTAGGCCACCGACGACATCGCGTCAGAGGCGAACACCGGCAGCGCGATCCGTTTCGGCAGCAGCGTGTGACCGAGCCGATCACTGCGAAACGGACGCCCGAGGACCAGCCTCTTGGTGGCTACCGACACCTTTGACATCGTGGACACTCCGCAACATTAAGGCCCGAGGTCGCCCTCGCAACACCAGGGTGCGGATTCAATCGCGGCACAGTAACCTCGATCACCGTGCGCGTAATCATCATGGGTTGCGGCCGAGTGGGATCCGCCCTGGCAGGGGCGATGTCCGGACTCGGCCACGACGTCGTCGTCATCGACCGAGACGAGACGGCCTTCCGTCGTCTCGGCGAGGACTTCCGGGGCCGGAGAGTCTGCGGCGTCGGATTCGACCGGGACGTCCTCAAGGACGCAGGCATCGAGGACTGCGACGCCTTCGCCGCGGTGTCCTCGGGCGACAACTCCAACATCATCGCCGCGCGGGTCGCGCGGGAGACCTTCGACGTCGACCGCGTCGTCGCCCGCATCTACGATGCGAAGCGCGCGGCGGTGTACGAGCGTCTCGGCATCCCGACGGTCGCGACCGTCCCGTGGACCACCCAGCGATTCGTCGCCGCCCTCGGCGAGACCTCCAGCACGCCGGTCTGGACCGATCCGTCGGGCTCGGTGGTGATGGCCGTTCTGGACTTCCACGAATCGTGGGTCGGCACCGACGCGGGCAAGTTCCAGGAACTGACCGGTGCGCGGGTCGCGTTCCTGTCGCGGATGGGCAACACCGTGCTGCCCGATCCGCGGACCGTGATTCAGGACGACGACGTGCTCTACGTCGCGACCCTCGCCTCCAATGTCGACAACGCGCGCGCCGTCGCCGGCGCCGAGATGCCCCGGGAGTAACTGTGAAAGTCGCCATCGCCGGAGCCGGGGCCGTCGGCCGGGCCATCGCCCGCGAACTGCTCGTGAACGATCACGACGTGACGCTGTTCGAACGGAACCGCACGCACATCGATCCGGTCGCGGTACCCGGGGCCGACTGGGTGCACGCCGACGCGTGCGAACTGTCGGACCTGGAGCTGGCGCAGCTGCAGACGTACGACGTGATGATCGCGGCCACGGGAGATGACAAGGCGAATCTGGTGGTGAGCCTGCTCGCGACGACGGAGTTCGCCGTGAACCGGGTGGTCGCCCGCGTCAACGATCCGCGCAATGAGTGGCTCTTCAATGAGGACTGGGGCGTCGACGTCGCCGTCTCCACACCGCGGATGCTGGCCTCGCTGGTCGAAGAGGCGGTGACCGTCGGCGATCTGGTGCGAGTGATGACCTTCCGCCAGGGCCAGGCCAACCTCGTCGAGCTGACCCTGCCGAACGACACCCCGCTCGCGGGGAAGGCGGTGCGCCGCCTGCAGCTCCCGCACGACGTCGCGCTGGTGGCGATCATCCGCGGCCGGCGAGTGATCGTGCCCGAGTCGGACGACTCTCTCGAGGGCGGCGACGAGCTGGTGTTCATCGCACCGGAGGAAGCCGAAGAAGAGCTCCACCGGACGATCAAGTCACCCATTTAACTCCTACACGCTGTAGTAGCGGTAGGGACTTTCGTCCCCGGCTCGAAGGCCGAAAATACCTGTTTCCGCAGGTCATGAGAGGTCCGACACATTAATTGGAGTCCCGGGTTCCAATTATGTTCTGATCGATTCATGCAGCTGACACGGTTCACCGACATCGGCCTGCGGGTCGTCATGGCGCTGACCGCCGACCCGGATGCCAGCCACACCTCCAAGCAGATCGCGGCCGATCTGCAGCTGAGCTACACGCACGTGGCCAAGGTGGTCAGTCGACTGGCCGAACTCGGCGTGGTGCACTCGCGCCGCGGCCGCTCCGGCGGCCTGGGCATCACCGAGCTCGGCAGGCGAGCAGGCGTCGGCTGGCTCGCCCGTCATCTCGAGGGCGATGCCGAAGTCGTCGACTGCGAAGGCCCCGCACCGTGTCCCCTGCGCAACGCCTGCCGTCTGCGCCGCGCACTCGCGACCGCCCAGGAGGCGTTCTACACCAGCCTCGATCGGCTCAGCGTCGAAGACCTGATCGCCGATCCGACCGGAGCCCAGCTGCTGACGCTGCTGCCGACTCTCCGGTCCACCGATACCCCGCCGACCACGACCACCGTGGATGCGGCGGCTCCCGATTCAATCGCAGCGAAGTGAGGATAAATCGATGATCTCGTCGGATACGAAACTGGTGCTCGAAGCCACTGTCCCCGTCGTCGAAGCCGCGTTGCCGGAGATCACGCCGCGGTTCTACGACCGGATGTTCACCGCGCGGCCCGAACTGCTCCGCGATCTGTTCAATCGGACCAACCAGGCCACCGGCGGTCAGCCGCAGGTGCTGGCGGGTGCGGTCGCGGCCTTCGCCCGACTGCAGCTCGAGCCCGATGCCGGCCGGATGCGCTTCATCATCGACCGGATCGCCCATAAGCACGCCTCCCTCGGCATCGTCGCCGACCAGTACCCGATCGTCCACGAGCACCTGTTCGCCGCGATCGTCGACGTCCTCGGTGAGGCCGTCACCCCGGAGGTCGCGGCCGCATGGGACGAGCTGTACTGGGAGATGGCACACGTCCTGATCGGCCGGGAGACCGAGCTGTACCGGGCTGCCGGCGTCGAACCCGGCGATGTGTGGAAGTCGGCGCGCGTCGTCGAACGCGAGCAGGTGGCCCCCGACGCCGTGGCCTTCACGCTCGAGAGCCTCGACGGCGAGCCGCTCGGCGCATTCGTCCCCGGTCAGTACATCTCGGTCCAGGCGACGATGGACGACGGCGCGCGGCAGATCCGGCAGTACAGCCTCACCGGGTCGACCTCCGATCCCGCGTGGCACATCAGCGTCAAGCTCGACGGCGAGGTGTCCAGCCATCTGCACGAGCACGTCTTCGAGGGCGATCTCATGACCGTGAGCACGCCCTTCGGCGACCTCACCCTCCCCGAGGGAGACGATCCGCTGCTGCTGGCCTCGGCGGGGATCGGCTGCACCCCGGTGATCGGTCTGCTGAACCACCTGGTCTCCACCGGCGACACCCGTCCGGTCACGGTCCTGCACGCCGACCGCTCGCGCAGCAGGCAGCCGCACCGAGGCGACCTCGCACAGCTCGTCGATCGCCTCCCCCAGGCCGAACTGCTGCAGTGGTACGAGCACGGACTGGCGACCGACGAGGCGACGCGGATCGGGTATATGGATCTCGAGGGCGTCGACATCGCACCCGACACCACCGCGCTCCTGTGCGGACCGTCCGGCTTCCTCGGCGCGATCCGCGACGCCCTGCTGGAGCGGGACGTGCCCGAGGACCGCATCCACTACGAGTCCTTCAGCGTGATGAAGTGAGCGTGATCCGATGACCGTGACCCAGGCCCTGGCGACAGCCGGCTCCTTCATCTGGCTCGGCATGGTGTTCGGCATCTCGTTCATCGAGGCGCCGCTCAAGTTCCAGGCCCCCGGGATCACCATCCCGCTCGGCCTGGGTATCGGCCGCCTCGTGTTCCGCGCGCTGAACGCGGTCGAGGCGCTCTGGGCGATCGCACTGATCGTCGCGGTCGCCGTCGGCGACGACTGGTCGACGGGTACGTTGATCGGACTCGGTGTGGCGGCCGCGGCGCTGATCGTTCAGGTGGCGGCGATCAGGCCGGTGCTCTCCAAGCGCACCGATCTGGTCCTGGCCCACCCGGAGTCGGTTCCCGAACACCGCAGCACGGCGCACTACTGGTATGTCGGATTCGATCTGATCAAGGTCGCGGCGCTGATCACGCTCGGGACCTCGCTGCTGCTGAGCATCTGAAGTACTGCACGACGCGACGCCGGTCTCCACGGAGGCCGGCGTCGTCATGCTCACTCGGTCATGCGCTCACTCGGTCAGGCGCTCACTCGTCGGTGGCGTGCAGTTCGTAATAGGGGTTGTAGATCACCTTCATGCCGTCCGAGTTCGCCACCCGGCCGCGGATCGTCACCCGTCGACCGGGTTCGATGCCCGGGATCCGGTTCCGGCCCATCCACTTGAGGATCACCGTGTCGGTGCCGTCGAAGAACTCCGCGACCACACCGGTCTTGGTGTTGCGCGAACACGTCTCGACCGCGCGGAGCTCGCCGACCATCGTCGCCTCGTCGCCGCGGGCGCAGTCGACCGCGCGCTGCGCACCATGTGCCTGGCACTCGCGCTGGATGCGACCCTCTTCGATCTCGTCGAGATCTTCGGTCAGCATCCGTCCGAGCCGCTTGAGCAGACCCGAATTAGCCATCCCATCCTCCGCGGGGTGTCGCAATCGAACTCACTTGCAAACTCACCATACTACCCGTGCATGATCGAAGTATGACCACGCTGATCGTGATGCCGGGCACCGGGTCGGACGCCGATTACGCCGCACGGGTCTTCGGCCCCGCCGCCGCCTCGATCGGCGCTCGATTGGTGTCACTCGAACCAGAATCTGACCTGGTCAACAGCTATTCTACGCGCCTGGACCAGGTCGCCGCCGAAGGCGATGACCTACTCGTCGGCGGCATCTCGATAGGTGCGGCGATCGCCGTCGAATGGGCACTGCGATCACCGCTCGCGCAGCACTGCCGCGGAGTGCTTGCCGCCCTGCCGCCGTGGTCGGGCCCGGCCGCGGACTCACTCGCCGCGCTGTCGGCGCGGCTGACCGCCGACGCGATCGAACGCGACGGTCTGGCGGCCGCAGTGGCGCAGATGGTCCGGACCAGCCCCGCATGGCTCGGGGCGGAGCTGTCACGGTCGTGGCGCTCGCTCGCCGACCGCGGACTGGTCGAGCAGTTGCGTGCCGCGGCCGCGCACACCGCGCCCGCCGAGAGCGAACTGTCCGCGCTGACGGTGCCGCTGGGCGTCGCCGCCGCCCCCGACGACCCGCTGCATCCCGTCGAGGTGGGACGGGCCTGGGCCGCGTATGCACCGCGGGCGGCGGTGCGCGCCGTGCCGCTCACCGAGTTCGGGCCGGCACCGCATCGGCTCGGCGACGCCTGTGCCGCCGCCTGGAGGGACGCGTCAGCGGCGGCGCCGGCGGAAGCGTGACATCGCCGAACCGCGCGACGGCGGCGCGGTGGGTGCCTCCTCCGGCTCCACTGCGGGCGGAGCCGACGTCTCCTCCGCTGTCGCCGACGGCGCATCCGCGTCCGGTTGATCGGAGTAGACGGTGGCCGAGGCGCTCTGCTCCACGGCGCCGCCGGGAATCACCTCCGGCACTCCGGAGTCGTCACCGGACGGCTGTGCGGGCAGCGGCTGCGAGGGGAAGGCTCCGGTCTCGGCGTCCATCCCGGCCTGCTCGGCCGCCTGCTCGGCCAGTTGCTGCTGGGCGGCCGCGACCTGTTCGGCGAGGACCGGCGGCAACACGATCGGCAGCAACTCCCGCGGCGGGCACGGTTCACTGCCTCGACGCACCACCGTCTCGGCGAGGACGGCGCGGGCGAGCTGGGCCAGCTGCACCTCGGACTCCTCGGGGCCGCTCGCGACGCAGCGCACCATCCAGCGAGGACCGTCGACACCGATGAACCGGTGACTGCCGCCGGGCACCCGGGCCACCACTTCGCGGCCCCAGTGACCGTCCTCGATCGAGGTCTGCGCTCCGTCGCTGCGGAGCGACTCGGCCAGTTCGCGCACCACTTCGCGCCACAGTCCCCCGCTGCGCGGGGCGGCGAAGGCGTGCAGTCCGATGCGGCCGACCGGCGTCACGAGGTAGACGGCCTCGGGCTCATGCGTCGCGGACATCTCGACGGTCACCTGCCCGCCCTCCACCACCGGCATCAGCAGGGAGCCCAGATCCAGATGGGAGTTCGCGAGTTCGGCGAGGGGCGTCGCCAGATCCGCGATGTCGTAGGGTCCCGCGGTGTCGCCGATCGAGTACTTGTCGCCCGCGGCGCCGGTCGCACGCTGTGCCATCGTCATCCCTCCGTCAGAATCGCGTGGCCGCCACTGGAGCCGTAGCCTCCGGCGCCGCGCTCGGTGTCGTCGAGTTCATCGACTTCGACCACGTCTGGCAACTCGACACGCTGCACGATCAGCTGGGCGATCCGGTCGCCGCGCGTGACGGTGATCGGAGCCTCCGGATCCAGGTTGATCAGGCACACCTTGATCTCGCCGCGGTAGCCCGCGTCGATCGTTCCCGGCGCGTTGACGATCGACAGTCCCGCGCGCGCCGCCAGACCGGAGCGCGGATGGATCAGTCCGACGGTGCCGTACGGCAGCCCGATCGCGATACCGGTCCCGACGAGCTGACGACGTCCCGGCGCCAGCACGAGGTCGGTGGCGGCGTACAGATCGATGCCCGCATCGCCCGGATGGGCGCGCACGGGAAGCGGGAGGTCGGGATCGAGTCGGCGGATTCGCAACGGCGGATACGTATCGGGCGTCACTGGCGTGGTCACCCCCGCAGACTACTAGGGCGCTACCGCATTAGGCTTGTCCGCGTGACGCAAGCAGCCTCGACACCCGCCCCGCAGCAGGACCGCTACAGCGAGCGCCTCATCGTCCCGTGGTGGTGGTGGCTCGCCGGCCTCGCCATCACCGCGATCTTCGGCTACGAGGTCCAACTCGCCGCCTACCGGGAGCCGTGGAGCGTCGTCGCCTATCCCGTCATCGCGGCCCTCATCGGCTGGGGACTGTATTCGATGGGGCGGACGCCCGTTCGCGTGGACGCGAACGGCTCGCTGCACGCGGGGAAGGCCATGCTGCCCAGCGAGGTGATCGCCCGCGGCGCCACGGTCTCGGCGGCGCAGCGCAGCGCGGCCATGGGCAGGCAGCTCGATCCGGCAGCGTTCGTACTCCATCGCACCTGGGTCAAGACGATGGTGCTCGTGGTGTTGGACGACCCCGACGACCCGACGCCCTACTGGCTCATCTCGACCCGCCATCCCGATCGGGTGCTGGCCTCACTGGGCATGGGTGACGCGGGCCGCGTCCCCGGTCAGGAACCCGCAGACCGCGAGCCCGGAGACGAGGGTCCCGGAGACGAAGGTCACGGAAAGGACGACGCCGCGCAGGGCTGAGCCCTACGCGGCGCACGGGGGTCGCGATTCACCGACCGCGGTCCGGGATCACCGGAGCCGCGGTCGGTTCGCGGCACAGGGGTGCATCAGGCGCAGTCGACGCAGATCATCTCGTTGCCGTGCTGTTCGGCGAGACGGTTGCGGTGGTACACGAGGAAGCAGCTCGAGCATGTGAACTCGTCATCCTGCTTCGGGACCACGCGCACCGACAACTCCTCGCCCGACAGGTCCGCGCCCGGCAGTTCGAACGATTCGGCGGTGTCGCCCTCGTCGACATCGACGTCGGCGGACTTCGCTTCATTGCGGCGAGCCTTCAGCTCCTCCAGCGAGTCCTCCGCGATGTCGTCGTCGTTGCTGCGGCGCGGAGCGTCGTAATCGGTTGCCATAGTGTGCCTAACCTGGGTTCTGTAGGTGTGGATGCGGATTGCTGTGGGAGAACACACTTGTGGCCTCGTTCCCCCGGCCCCCACATCGTCGCGCGATGATGTTGGGCGCCCGAATTCTAGGTGCACCTACCCCGGAAGTCAACCACTCGTCGAATGCGCCGGTCAGAGGCACCGAACTCGACTTATGAGGGCGCGCCGGACACCTTCCCGCACCGTCGTCGCGGAGCCCTCTACAGTGGTCGGCGACCCCTGATTCCGGAAGAAGGTGCTAGAGCGTCTTGGTCTCGAAGATCGCCACCGGCTACACCACCGATGTGAAGGGCCGTCCGTTCCGGCGCCGCCACCTGATGCCCGCCCTCATCGTCGTCGCGGTCCTCGCCGTGGCTGCCATCACCGCCTGGTCGGTCGCGCTGACCGGCGGCGGTGACGAGGCGCGCCCCACGGACTGCAACATGCCCGAGGCCGCGTCGCCGTCGGACCGCTCCGGGGCACCGGCGACGCCCCCGCCGAATCTGAAGCCGGTCAGCTCCACCGAGATGCTCAGCGTCGCGCCGGCGGGTCTGTCGACGTTCAAGGTGCGCGTCTTCAACTCCGCCGCGCCCCGCGGTTCGGCGCGTTCGGTGAGCGACGATCTCGTGGCCGAGGGGTTCACCCCCGGCGATCCCGCATACGCCGACGACACCGTCTACTCCGACCAGAATCTGCATTGCGTCGCTCAGATCCGATTCGGTCAGGCCGGTCAGGCGGGCGCGGCGGCGGTGTGGCTCGCCGCGCCGTGCGCTCAGTTGGTCGACGACGGCCGCACCGGTACCGACGTCGACCTCGCACTGGGCGAGTACTACACGCAGGGACGTCCGACTCAGGATTCGCAGGCCGCACTCGAGGCCCTGCGGTCGGTGGACCCGAAGAACCCGAAGACGGCGATCGATCGATCACTCATCGAAGCGGTGCACAACCAGGCCTGCTAGCGTTCACGGCACCGCCGCGGTCAGATGGCGGCGTCGGCGACCGCCTGATCGATCACCTGGAACAACAGATCGAAACTGGGTGCGGGCTGCATCTCGGCGGACCAGACCATCGCGGCGCGCAACGGCGGGATGTCGAGGGCCAGATCGATCGCCGCGACCTGCCCGCCGACCACCTCGAATCCGTCACGCGGCAGCAGCCCCACGGCCATGTCCGCGGCGATGAGCGGCAGCGCCGTCTGGAGAGTCGACACCTGCTGGATACGGGCGGGGGTCACGTCGTTCCGTCGCCAGAACTGATCGGTCAGCTCGTCGAGCCCGGGGAATCCCTGAATCGCCGCGGGCACGATCCACGTCTCCGACTCCAGATCACGCAGGCCGACGACATGCCGACCGCTTGAGACCACCAGGACCAGGGGCAGATCCACCAGGGATCGGACGTGGAGTCCGGGGAATGCGGAGGCCAGGCGGGAGACGTCCGCGGTGGCGACGAATCCGACGTCCGCCCGACCCTCCGCCACCATGCCGAGGACTCCGGCCGGGTCGGGATCGGAGAGTTCGACCGACACGTCCGGAGCGCGGGCCCGTTCGCCGAAACCAACCCGGAGCTGGTGAAAGCGTTCGTCCGGGCGGTCAACCGCGCCGATCTCGTCGCAGCGAAGGATCCCGCAGCGGTGGGCGCCGTGCTGGAGAAGTACGGAAAGCTGCCGCCACAGGTCTTCGCCAAGATGCGTCTCCCCGTCTACACGGACCAGATCAGCGCCGACGCTCTCCAGGGCACCGCGGACCTCATGAACCACCTCGGCTTCACCTCGAAGCCCGTCGATACGAAGGAGATGATCTGGCCGTGAGTCAGCTCGTCACCGTGACCGACTCCACCTCGGCCACGACCATGCACCGGCCGATCCGGCGATGGGTGCGGACGATCAACGCATCTGCCGAGTCCCGTCTCGGACGATTCCTCTACGGTGCCGGCGCCGTCGCCCTCGTCTTCGCCGTGTGGCAGGTGCTCTGGTCACTCGGCGTCCTGCCGGCCACCGCACTGCCCTCCGCAGGCCAGATGCTCGGCGCCTTCCTCGACCTGCTCGGATCGGGAGCCTTCTGGGCGTCCGTCTGGTCGACGGTGTCGATCGTGATCCTCGGTCTCGTGGTCATCATCGTCATCGCCGCGCCGCTGTCCATCCTCCTCGGCCTGTCGCGATTCGCCGAGGAATCGACCTGGCTCGTCGTGGAGTTCCTCAAACCCATCCCGCCGGTGGCCCTGATCCCGCTCGGTCTGCTGCTGTGGGGCCCGACGCCGGGAATGAAGATGGTCCTGATCGTGTTCGGCGCGATCTGGCCGCTGCTGACCCAGCTGGTCTACGGCGTCCGTGAGGTGAACGCCACCAGTCTCGACATGGCGCGCAGCTACCACCTCGGTTGGTGGCTCACCACGAGCCGAATCGTCATTCCGTCGATGACGCCGTTCGCGATGACCGGCTTGCGGATCGCGGCCGCCATCGCACTCATCATCTCCATCGTCACCGAGATGATCGGCGGCGCCGCAGGTCTGGGCCAGGACATCGTGGTCGCTCAGTCGGCGGGCGCGATCAAGGAGATGTACGCCCTGATCTTCGCCGCGGGCCTGCTCGGGCTCCTGGTCAACACCGTGTTCAAGGCAGCCGAGAAGCCGCTGCTGTTCTGGCACCCGAGTCACCGAGAGGAGGCGAAGTGATGAAGACCGGTCGTCTCTGGCGGGCGATCCTCCTTCGCGCCTGGCTGCCCGCCGCATTGGTTCTGACCTGGTGGTTCGCCTCGGCGACGAGTGAATCGCTGTACTTTCCCTCCCTGAAGACCATCCTCACCACGATGTGGGACGACCTGATCGTCCACGGCATGCGGACCGACGTGGTCCCCAGCGTGGAGAAGTTCCTCATCGGATTCCTCATCGCCGGCGCACTGGGGATAGTCTTCGGACTGCTGATCGGGCTGTCGCCGGTCCTGCGTGCCGCGTGCGAGCCGATCATCCAGTTCCTGCGCTCGCTGCCGCCTCCCGTTCTGCTGCCGATCGGCCTGCTGGTCTTCGGCATCGGTCCGGCGACGAACATCTCGATCATCGTCGTGGGTGCGGTCTGGCCGACCCTGCTCAACACCATCGACGGAGTTCGATCCCTCGACCCGCTCGTCGAGGACATGTCGCGGTCGTACCGACTGACGCTCCCGCAATACATCCGGTACGTTCTGCTCCCGCATGCCGGCCCCGCCATCTTCGCCGGCCTGCGCACCACTCTGCAGATCTCGATCATCCTGATCGTCGTCTCCGAGATGGTGGCGTCGACCAACGGCATCGGCTTCTACCTCCTGAACTCCCAGCAGACCTTCGCGGTCCCGGAGACCTGGGCGGGCACCGTTCTGCTCGGCCTGCTCGGATACCTCGCCAATCTCGTCTTCGTCCGCATCGAGAAGTACGTGCTGCGCTGGCAGTACGGCATGCGGGCCCTGAACGCAAAAGGATGATCATGTCTGTCGACGCCACCGAAACCGATGTCACCGCACCGACGACGCTCATGGAACTGCGCGACCTGCGCAAATCCTACGGCGATGTCCAGATCCTGGCCGGAATCGACTTCACCGTGCGCCGCGGCGAGTTCGTCTGCGTGGTCGGCCCCTCGGGCTCGGGCAAGACCACCCTGCTGCGGTGCATGGCCGGCCTGCTCGCACCCACCGACGGCGCCTGCCTGTTCGAGGGTGACACGGTGACCGGACCGCCCGCGAAGCTGGCCGTCGTCTTCCAGGACTACAGTCGCTCCCTGTTCCCGTGGCTGAGCGTCGCCGACAACATCGAACTTCCGCTGCGCCGCACGGTCCGCAAGGCCGAGCGCGCGCGCCGGATCGATTCGGTTCTCACTGCGGTGGGTCTGGCGGGCAAGCATGATCTGTACCCCTGGCAGATGTCGGGCGGCATGCAGCAGCGCGCGGCGATCGCCAGGGGCCTCGCATATCAGCCGGATGTGCTGCTGATGGACGAGCCGTTCGCCGCCGTCGACGCGCAGACCCGCATCGAACTCGAGGACCTGGTGCTGCGTGTGCGGAAGGACTTCGACACCACCATCGTCTTCGTCACCCACGACATCGACGAGGCCGTGTACCTCGGTGACCGAGTCATCGTCCTCTCCGGTGCTCCGACCCGAGTGACGCGGAACATCGACGTCGATCTACCGCAGCCACGGGACCAACTCGAGACCAAGACGCTGCCCGCGTACGCGAAGTACCGCACCGAGGTCTTCGAGCTCATCCAGGCCGCGCAGTCGCACGCGAGCATCGCCTGACCACCCGAAACGCCAGCAGGAGAAAGCCCTCTAGGAGAACGCCGCCATGACAACTCATCAGCCTCTCGACAACGCCCAGGCCACCGCCTATCGCACCCGGGTCACCCTGCTCGGCACCTCCGGCGGACCGCCGTGGTGGGACGGATCGGACCGCGCCGGCATTTCGACCGCGATCACGGTGAACGACTCGGTGTACCTGATCGACTGCGGTGAGGGGTGGGGTCCCCGGTACCGCAAGGCCGGTCTCGGCCCGGCCGGATTCCAGAAGGGTCTCGACGACCTCCGCGGCGTGTTCATCACCCATCACCACTCCGACCACATGGTCGACTATCCGAACCTGTTGCTCCTCGCCTGGCACAACGGTTCCGACGGTCTCCGGCAGCCGGTGCAGGTCTACGGCCCCGGCGATCGTCGCGTCCTGCCGCCGATCTTCGACGAGACCAATCGGGATCCGATCCCCGAGGTCTTCAATCCGGAGTCGCCGACACCCGGTCTCGAGGAGTCGACGGCCAGGCTGCTCCAGGCGTACGCCCTCGACATCAACGACCGGATGCGCGACAACGCCAAGCAGGATCTGCGCGAGATCTTCGAGTTCCACGACATCGTGCTCCCGGGAACGACCGGCGACGACCCCAACGGCGACCCGAGTCCGGCGATGGAACCGTTCGAGGTCTATGCGGACGAGAACGTCCGGGTGACCGCCATCCTCGTCGACCACCGGCCGATCTTCCCGGCCTTCGCCTTCCGCTTCGACACCCCGGACGGCTCGATCGTCGTCTCGGGCGACACCGGCGTGTGCAGCAATCTGGTGACGATCGCGGACGGCGCGGACATCCTCCTCCACGAGTGCATCGACATGGACTGGGTGGACTCCCTGCTCGGGCCGAACTCCGCCAGACCCGACCCCAACCTCATGCAGCACATGCTCGCTGCGCACACCGCGATCGAGGAGGTCGGCGCTCAAGCCGAGGCCGCGGGCGTCGACACCCTGGTCCTCACACACCTGGTGCCGGGCAATACGCCGGTCGAGAAGTGGCAGCAGGCGCAGCAGGGGTTCTCCGGCCACCTGGTGGTGGGAGAAGACCTCATGCATTTCGGTCTCGGCGAGCCCCGCTGAACCGCCCGCCGGCGCACGACCGCAGCACATCGCACAGGCATCAAATCTCACAGGAAGGCCAGATCATGGCTGTTTTCAACGACGGCATCGCCGCAACCGAGGTGCCCGAGGGGGACATCGTCGAGACCGATGTCCTGATCGTCGGTTCCGGACCCGGAGGCGCGTCGGCAGCGCTGTTCCTGTCGACGCTGGGCATCCCGAACATCGTGATCACCAAGTACCGCTGGACCGCGAACACGCCCCGAGCGCACATCACCAACCAACGCTCGATGGAGGTCTTCCGGGACATGGGCATCGAGGATCAGGTCCTCGCCGAGGCCACTCCCCACGAGTTGATCGGCGACACCGTCTTCTGCACGTCGATCGCAGGCGAGGAGATCGGCCGGATCCGAACCTGGGGCACCCGCCCCGACCGCGAGGCGACTACCGGCTCGCCTCGCCGTGCCTCACGGTGGACATCCCGCAGACCTACCTCGAGCCCATCCTGGTCCGCAACGCGACCGTCCGCGGAACGCAGACCCGCTTCTCCACCGAGTATCTCGGCCACTCGCAGGACGAGAACGGCGTCACCGTCGACGTGCGGGACCGTCTCACCGGCCAGGAGTACCGGATCCGCGCGAAGTACCTGATCGGGGCCGACGGCGCCCGCTCACGCGTGGCCGAGGACATCGGTCTGACGTTCGAAGGCGCGATGGACATCGCCGGATCGATGAACATCTCAAAGCCGACATCGCCTCCCTGGTTGACCATCGACCGAGTGTTCTCTACTGGGTGATCCAGCCCGGATCGAATGTCGGCGGCATCGGAACCGGACTGGTGCGCATGGTGCGCCCGTGGGACGAGTGGCTCATCGTATGGGGCTACGACATCAACCAGCCGCCGCCGGATCTGGACGACGAGATGGCCACCGGCATCATTCGCGACCTGCTGGGGGTGCCGGATCTCGAGCCGGAGATCACCGGCTACAGCCTGTGGGGCGTGAACGAGATGTACGCCACCGACCTGCAGAAGGGCCGGGTGTTCTGCGTCGGCGACGCCATTCATCGGCACCCGCCGTCGAACGGTCTGGGGTCCAACACCTCGGTGCAGGACTCGTACAATCTGGCCTGGAAGATCGCCGCGGTTCTGCGCGGGCAGGCGGCACCGTCGCTGCTCGATTCCTACACCGCCGAACGCGCCCCCGTCGCCGAACAGATCGTCACCCGGGCGAACAAGTCGGCGCGAGAGTTCTCCGACATGTTCACCGCACTCGGCGTCGTCGGTCTGGAGGGCGACGAGATGGCCGCCGCGATCGCCGAGCGGAAAGCCGACTCGCCGGCCGGTGAGGCGAAACGGGCTGCCCTCGTCAAAGCCATGAACACCAAGAACTACGAGTTCAACGCGCACGGGGTGGAACTCGGCCAGTTCTACCGTTCGGCTGCGATCGTCTCCGACGGCACCGAGCCGCAGCCGCCGGCCGGGCGTGAGGATCGCGATCTGTACTACGTCCCGTCCACGTCGCCGGGTGCACATCTGCCCCACGCCTGGGTCGGCGACAACGTCTCGCGCAAAGCGATGCTCGACCTGGCGCCGTACGATCGCTGGACCCTCGTCACCGGCGTCGCGGGCAGTCCGTGGACGCAGGCGGCCGACGCCGTCGCCCGCGAGCTCGGAGTACCTCTGGAAGCAGTCGTGATCGGTCCCGGCCGCGACGTGACCGATCTGTACTACGACTGGGCGAAGCTCCGCGAGGTCTCGGAGTCCGGGGCGCTCCTCGTGCGGCCCGACAAGCACATTGCCTGGCGCTCGAACCAGCTGCCCGACGACCCGACCCGCGAACTGTCGACGGCGATGCGAACGGTCTTGGGGCGCTGACGATGAGCTTCGACTTCATTCACGAGACGCTGCCGCAGCGCGTGGTGTTCGCGCGGGGCGACGCGCCGGGAGCCGTGGCCGCGGAGGTCGCGGCGGTCGGCGGCACTCGGGCCATGCTGATCCACTCCGGTCCGAGCGCCGAACAGGTGGAGGCCGTCGCCGCGCGGCTCCCGCTCGCGGTGCGGCACGACGACGTCGCCATGCACGTGCCGATCGAGGTCGCCGAGCGCGCCCGGGCCGCTGCCCGCACCGGTGACGTCGACGTCCTCGTCAGCGTGGGCGGCGGCTCGGCCACCGGCCTGGCCAAAGCCGTGGCCCTGCGCAGCGGTGTGCCGATCGTCGCCGTGCCGACGACCTACGCGGGCAGCGAAGCCACGAACGTCTGGGGGATGACCGATAACGGAGTCAAGACCACTGGAACCGACCGGCGCGTCCTGCCCACGTCGATCGTGTACGACGCGACCCTCCTGCAGTCCCTGCCCGCCGATCTCTCCGTCGCCAGCGGGCTCAACGCGCTCGCCCACTGCGTCGACTCGATGTGGGGCCCGCGCGCGGATCCGATCGACCGAGCGCTGGCCGAGGAGGGGATCCGCGGACTGCGAGCCGGGATGATCGGGCTGGTCGACGGCGCCGGAGGCCTCGACGCCATCGAGCAGACGCTCTACGGTGCGTACCTCGCGGCGGTGTCGTTCGCCTCGGCGGGTTCGGGCATGCATCACAAGATCTGTCATGTCCTGGGCGGGATGTACGACCTGCCCCACGCGCAGACGCACGCGGTGGTCCTGCCTCACGTGCTGGCCTTCAACGCGCCCGGCGCACCGGAGGCCGCCGCACGCATCTCTCGCGCGTTCGGCAGCCAGACCGCGGTCGCCGGTCTGGCCGCCCTGCGCCGCGCCGTGTCGGCGCCCCGCGCGCTCAAGGACTACGGCATGCCCGGAGAAGGTATCGCCGCAGCGGTCCCGCCCATTCTGGCAGCCATCCCGACGAACAACCCGAAACCCGTCAGCACCGACGACCTCACCGCGTTGCTCCGCGCGGCGTGGGAAGGAGACGAACCCCGATGACCACCATCCCCGACCACTCGAACCGCCCGATCTCCGAACGCCAACGGGCGGTCGAAGAGGACGTCGTACAGCGCGTCGTCCACTCCTTCGACGACTGCGCCGATCCGCGTCTGCGACGGGTGATGGTCTCGCTCGTCGAACATCTGCACGCCCTTCTCCGCGATGTGCGGCTGACCGAGGACGAGTGGCAGGTCGCCATCGACTTCCTCACCGACGCCGGTCACATCACCGATGACAAGCGACAGGAGTTCGTGCTGCTCTCGGACACGCTGGGCGCGTCGATGCAGACCATCGCCATCAACAACGAGGCCTACGGAGATGCGACCGAGGCGACCGTCTTCGGCCCGTTCTTCGTCGACGGAGCCCCCCGCATCGAACTCGGCGGCGACGTGGCGTTCGGCGCTGCGGGACAGCCGTGCTGGGTGGAGGGCACCGTCCGCGACGTCGACGGCGATCCGGTCCGCAACGCCAGGATCGAGGTGTGGGAGGCCGACGATGAGGGTCTCTACGACGTTCAGCACGACGACGGGCGCGTCGCGGCGCGCGCCCACCTGTTCACCGACGACGACGGCGGGTACCGGTTCTGGGGGATCAAGCCGACGCCGTATCCGATCCCCTACGACGGCCCGGTAGGCAAGATGCTGCAGGCCGTGGGCCGATCGCCCTACCGCGCCTCGCACCTGCACTTCATGGTCACCGCGCCGGGCTGCCGGCGCCTGGTGACGCACATCTTCGTCCGCGGCGACGAGCTGCTGGACCGCGACAGCGTGTTCGGAGTCAAGGATTCGCTGGTCAAGGATTTCATCGAGCAGCCGGCGGGCACACCGACTCCGGACGGCCGAGTGATCGACGGACCGTGGTCACGAGTGCGGTTCGACGTGGTGCTGGCGCCCGGAGCCGCAACCGACGAATGACGGGCCGGCCGGCGGTACGCGGGCTCAGTCGGGCAACGCGCGCAGCGCTCCGATCCGCTCGAGGACGTCGACGAACTCGTCGGCGATGCCGCCGGCTGCGGCGACCGTCACGTGGCCGTCGCTCGATCGCGAGTCCGCGGGCGGCAGGAGGACCGTCGCCCCGGCCTCCGCTGCGATCAGTCCGCCCGCCGCCCAGTCCCACGGGCTCAGTCCGTGCTCGATGTGGGCATCGGCGGCACCCGATGCCACCATGCACAGGTCCAGCGCCGCGGCGCCGACTCGCCGGATGTCGCGCACTTCGGGCAGCAGCTGCGCGATCAGCGCGCCCTGGCGCACGCGACGCTCGCGCGAGTACCCGAATCCGGTGGCCACGAGAGCCAGCCCGACGTCGGTGATCGGATTGCACGACAGTCGGATCGCGTCCGGCCCGAGTCCCGTCGCCCACGCTCCCCCGCCGGCGCTCGCCCAATACGTCACCCCGCGGGCGACGTCGACCACCGCGCCGGCCACCGAGCGTCCGTCGATCTGTGCCGCCACCGACACGGCGAACGCCGGTATCCCGTACAGGAAGTTCACCGTGCCGTCGATCGGGTCGACCACCCAGCGGACCCCGGTGGGGACGTCGACGGACCCGCCGTCCTCTTCGCCGAGGACCTCGTCGTCGGGCCGCTCGGCGCGCAGCAGGTTCCGGATCAGTGCCTCGGACTCCCGGTCGGCGACCGTGACCGGATCCGTCGGGGTCGACTTCGACTCGACCGAGCCGTCGGCGACCCTCGTGCCCGTCGGCGCGAACAGTTCCACCCGCCGCGTCCGGACGTGCTCGGCGGCCCGTTCGGCCACCCGCCGGGCGATCTCGGCGAGTTCGGCAGGCGCGGCCGTGGGCGTATCGATGGGATCGGACGGGGTGGAGAAGCCGGGAGACGTCACACCTAGAGTCTAGAGTTGCGAGTCTAGAGTGTCCGACGGGAGCACGGCGCAGGCCGTCTCCCGCCGCCATCGTCCACCGATCGAGCCTCGACCTGCCAAGAAGGGCGGACCGTACCGATGACCGACGCGCGATTCACCGTGCTTGCCTCCGACCGTTCGCCGAGTCCGTCATCCGACCTCGGCTTCGGCATCGACATCGGCGGCTCGGGAGTCAAGGGGGCGATCGTCGACCTTCGAACCGGACAGTTCGTGGGAGAACGCCACCGCATCGCCACCCCGCAGCCCGCCACCCCGGCCGCGGTCGCCGACACGGTCGCCGAGATCGTCGAGCACTTCGGCTGGACCGGCCCGGTCGGGCTGACCGTCCCGGGCGTGGTCCGGCAGCAGATCATGCGCAGCGCCGCCAACATCGACGAGTCGTGGAAGGGCACCGACCTGTATGCCTTGTTCAGCGACCGGCTGGGCGGGCGCCGCGTCACGGTGCTCAATGACGCCGACGCCGCCGGAATCGCCGAGTACCGGTTCGGCAGCGGTGTCGGCGACGCCGAGGGCACGGTGATCCTCCTGACCTTCGGCACCGGCATCGGTTCGGCGCTCCTGTACAACGGAACGCTCGTACCGAACACCGAGCTCGGCCATCTTGAGATCGACGGCAAGGAGGCCGAGCACCGCGCGTCGGCGAAGGTGCGCGAGGACCACGGGTGGTCGCTGGAGAAGTGGAGCAAGAAGGTCTCCAAAGTGCTGCGGCACTACGAGGCGATCTTCTCCCCCACCCTGTTCATCGCGGGCGGCGGGATCAGCCGCAAAGCCGATCAGTGGATTCCGCTGCTGACCAACCAGACCCCCGTCGTCGCTGCTGAGCTGCGCAACACCGCGGGAATCGTCGGCGCTGCGATCGCCGTCGACGAGGGTCTTTCGTTCTGATCGTCGGCCGCTCGTCGGGGGCGTGAGACCGGCATGCGCATGTGCTCGTCACGGCGATGTCGTTACAATGGAACACGTCGGTCTCGCACCGAGCCCTCAAGCCCCTTCGCCCACGGCGTCACGTCCTGTTCGGGACGCGCGCAGCCGTGCCGCCCGTGAGTTATGTCGAAAGGTTGTACGTGGCAACCACCAAGTCCACCGACGCAGCAGCCGAAGCCACCGGAGCAGAAGACGCCCCGGTAGCCAAGAAGGCGCCCGCCAAGAAGGCACCGGCCAAGAAGGCCGCCGCGAAGAAGGCGCCCGCCAAGAAGGCCGCCGCGAAGAAGACTGCAGCCAAGAAGACTGCGAAGAAGACCGCCGCCAAGAAGACGACGAAGAAGACCGCGGGCAGCAAGGCCGCCGATCCCACCGTCGAGGTGGACGAGACCGAACTCGACGGCGGCGAGGGCCTCGACGACGTCGACGACTCGCAGATCGATCTCGCCGACGCCGAACTGATCGTCGACGATGACGACGAGGCCGACGACGCGAAGCCGGCCAAGGCCGCGAAGGGCCGCGGCCGCGCGAAGAAGGACGACGAGCCCAAGCCGGACTTCGTCTGGGACGAGGACGAGTCCGAGGCGCTGCGGCAGGCTCGCAAGGACGCCGAACTCACCGCCTCGGCCGACTCGGTTCGCGCCTACCTCAAGCAGATCGGCAAAGTCGCCCTGCTGAACGCGGAGGAAGAGGTCGAGCTCGCCAAGCGCATCGAGGCGGGACTGTTCGCCACCGAGCGGCTGCGCCGGGTGATGGAGTCGGGCGAGAAGCTGTCGGTGGCGCAGCGGCGCGACCTGTCGTGGATCTCGCGTGACGGAAACCGTGCCAAGAACCACCTCCTCGAGGCCAACCTGCGGCTCGTGGTCTCCCTCGCCAAGCGGTACACCGGTCGCGGGATGGCCTTCCTCGACCTGATCCAGGAGGGCAACCTCGGCCTGATCCGCGCCGTCGAGAAGTTCGACTACACCAAGGGCTACAAGTTCTCCACGTACGCCACCTGGTGGATCCGGCAGGCCATCACCCGCGCCATGGCCGACCAGGCCCGCACCATCCGCATCCCGGTGCACATGGTCGAGGTCATCAACAAGCTGGGCCGCATCCAGCGCGAACTCCTTCAGGATCTCGGCCGTGAGCCGACGCCGGAGGAACTCGCCAAGGAAATGGACATCACGCCGGAGAAGGTGCTGGAGATCCAGCAGTACGCGCGTGAACCGATCTCGCTGGACCAGACCATCGGCGACGAGGGCGACAGCCAACTCGGTGACTTCATCGAGGACTCCGAAGCGGTGGTCGCGGTCGACGCGGTCAGCTTCACCCTTCTGCAGGACCAATTGCAGGACGTGCTCGACACCCTGTCCGAGCGTGAAGCGGGCGTCGTCCGGCTGCGCTTCGGTCTCACCGACGGTCAGCCCCGCACCCTCGACGAGATCGGCCAGGTGTACGGAGTCACCCGCGAGCGCATCCGCCAGATCGAGTCGAAGACGATGAGCAAGCTCCGGCATCCGAGCCGCTCCCAGGTGCTCCGCGACTACCTGGACTGAGCAGCAGGCCCCGCCCGGCAGATCGACGAACGCCGGCGAGTCGACCCCCACCCGTCCCGGGCGGCGTCGACTCGCCGGCGTTCTGCGTCGGGCTCCCCTACAGCGTGCGGATCCACGATCTGGTGTCGGCCGGGTCGATCACGTCGTCGAGTTCGAAGGTCGCCGCCGCGCTCAGGGCGCGTCCGCGCGCGTACATCGTCGCGACCAGTCGGTCGTACAGTTCGGTCCGCGCCCCGTCGTCCGGGGCCGCGGCGAGTTCCTTCGAGAAGCCGAGCCGCACGGCGCCCTCCAGACCCATGCCGCCGATCTCACCGGTCGGCCAGGCCACTGTGAACTGCGGCGCCCGGAAGCTCCCGCCCACCATCGCCATCGCGCCGAGTCCGTAGCCCTTGCGCAGGATCACCGCACCGAACGGCACGGTCAGTCGGGCGCCGACCGAGAAGAGGCGGGAGAAGCGGCGCACGGTGGCCTGCTCCTCCGATTCCGGCCCGACCATGAAACCCGGGGTGTCGCAGAACGAGACCACGGGGAGTCCGCGCAGCTGACACAGTTCCAGGAACTCGGCGAGTTTGTCGGCTCCGGCGGCGTCGATCGCGCCGCCGAGATGAAGGCTGCTGTTGGCGACGAATCCGAACGGCCGGCCCTCCACGCGCAGGAAACCGGTGACGATTCCGGGTGCGTGATCCGGGCGCAGTTCCAGAACCGAATCGACGTCCGCGACCGCCCTCACCGCGGCGTGCACGTCGTATGCCCGCAGCCGGTTCTCCGGTACCGCGTGGCGCGCCTGACGCCCGTCGGGGGCGGTCCACTCGTCCACCGCGCCCCGGAAGTAGCCCAGCACCTGCCGAGCGAGCCGGACGGCGTGCGCCTCGTCGTCGGCGACGAGGTCGACCACGCCGTTGCGGCGCTGCACGTCGATCGGGCCGATCGCCTCGGGCGGGTACTCGCCGAGCCCGCCGCCGGAGATCATCGCCGGACCGCCCATGCCGATGTTCGCGTCGCGGGTGGCGATGAGGATGTCGCAGGCGCCCGCCAGAGCCGCGTTGCCCGCGAAACACCGGCCGGACACCACGGCGATCGACGGTGCGCGATCGCGCACGCGGGCCATCGATCGGAAGGTCGACGCATCCAGGCCCGCGACGATGTCGAGGTCGGTGTCGCCCGGACGGCCGCCGCCGCCCTCGGTGAAGAAGACGACGGGGATCTCCCGCTTGAGCGCGATGTCGAGCATGCGATCGGTCTTGGCGTGGTTGCGCCAACCCTGGGTGCCCGCGAGGACGGTGTAGTCGTAGGACATGACCACCGCGGCGGCACGGTCGGCACCGAAGGCGTCGGCGGCGATGGTCGCGATTCCGCCCACCAACCCGTCGGCCGGGGTGTTGGCGATCAGATCGTCCTCCGACCGCCGCGCCTTCTGCGCGGCGATGACGAGCCCGCCGTACTCGACGAAGCTGCCGGGATCGACCAGGTCGGCGATGTTCTCCCGTGCGGAGCGCCTGCCGATCCGATGGCGACGGGCGATCGCATCGGGGCGGGCCTCGTCCCGGGTGAGACGATGCCGTGCGTTCACCTCGTCGAGGTCGGCGCGGTTCCGGTCGAGGTCGTCGGCCGCGGTGTCGGCTGCGCCGCTCGCCGCAGCGTCCGGGCGGTAGACCACCAGAGGGGTGCCCGCGAGCACCGTCGCGCCTTCGGCCGCGAGCACCCGCATCACCCGCACCGAGGTCTCGGCGATCACCTCGTGCTGCATCTTCATCGCTTCGAGTACCGCCAGCGGCTCGCCGGCGGCGACCACGCGTCCCGGTTCGGCGACGTGGATGACGGTGGCGGTCAGCGGCGCGGCCACCGCCTGTTCGTCCTCGTCGAGGTCGGCGGCGACGGTCTGCCGCGCGCCGTCGTCGTCGCACGCGGGCAGCAGGTCGGCGAGCCTGCGGTCGAGGAAGCCGGTGTCGACCGGCCCCTGAGCGAACTCGGCGTCCGCGAGGATCGCCCGCAGCAGCCCGATGTTGGTCTGCGGCCCGTCGATGACGAACTCCGACAGCGCGCGGTCGGCTTTCGCGCAGGCCGACGAGAGAGTCGGCGCGCGGACGATGACCTTGGCGAGCAGGGAGTCGTACCGCAACGAGGTCTCCAGGCCGGGCGCGCCAAAGGTGTCGACGCGGACGCCGGGTCCGGTCGGCGGCGTGAAGGCGTCGAGCCTGCCCGCTGTCGGCATCGCCGAACCGTCGGCGCTCATCGTCTCGAGGTTGACGCGCATCTGCACCGCGCAGGCAGTCGTGGGCGGGATCGTGGCCAGACCGCAATCGGCGAGCCGGCCCCCGCCGGCCAGGGTCAGTCCGATCGCCACCAGATCCAGACCGGTGACCTCCTCGGTGACCGTGTGTTCCACCTGGATGCGGGGATTCACTTCGAGGAACACCGCGCGCGACCCCTGCACCAGGAACTCGACCGTCGCGAGCCCGCGGTACCCGGCCGCCGCGACCAGTCGCGCGGCGTCGTCGTGCAACCGAGTGCGCAAGCCGTCGCCCAGTCCCGGTGCGGGCGCCACCTCGATGAGTTTCTGTCGACGGCGCTGGACGCTGCAGTCGCGGTCGCCGACCGCCACCGCCTCAGCGCCGTCGCCGACCACCTGCACCTCGATGTGCCGACCGCCGGTGAGGAGTTCCTCGGCGAACACCCGCCCGTCGCCGAATCCGAGTTCGGCCTCGGCGACCGCGGACCGGAACGCGGCGTCCAGATCGGCGTCGCCGGTAACGGGACGCATCCCGCGCCCTCCGCCGCCGGCGAGCGCCTTGAGCATCACACCGCCGGGGCATCGTCCCGCGAACTCCCTGATCCGCGCGAGATCGGCGGCGCCGTCGGTCGCGGCGAGCACATCGAGCCCGCATTCGACGGCGGCCGCGCGCGCGGCCTGCTTGTCGCCGAAACGCCGCAGTACCTCGGGTGCGGGGCCCGCGAACGTGATGCCCGCGTCCGCGCACGCCTGCGCGAAGTCGGCGTTCTCCGACAGGAAGCCGTAACCCGGATGCACGGTGTCGGCACCCGTCCGGATCGCGGCGCTGCACACCGCGTCGATGTCGAGATACGCGGCCGGGCCCTCACCGGGCAGTCCGACGGCCTCGTCGGCGGCGGCGACGTGCGGTGTGGCGGCGTCGTCCGGTGCGTACACCGCGACGGTGTACACGCCCATCTCGCGGGCGGTGCGGATGATGCGCAGGGCGATCTCGCCCCGATTGGCGATCAGCAGCTTCATGCCGCGCCCCCGGTCGTCGCCGCGGCGCGCTCGAGGAGTTCGCCCTTGCGGACCTTGCCGGTGGCCGTCATCGGCAGCGCGTCGACGACGATCACCTCCGGCACCTTGTAGGTCGCGAGGTTCTCCCTCGCCCAGGCCACCAGCGACCGCTCGTCCGGGCCGTTCTCGGTGACCACGACGAAGGCGACCGGGACCTGCCCCCTGTCGGGGTCCGGCCGAGGAACCACCGAGATCGCCTCGATCCCCTCGTGGCGGCGCATCAGTGCCTCGACCTCCGACGGGAACACACTCATGCCGTTGATCTTGATCATCTCCTTGGTCCGCGCCAGGTAGTGCAGCGCACCCCACTCGTCGAAGCGGCCGAGGTCGCCCGTGTACAGCCACCCGTCGCGGAGCGCGTCGGCGGTGGCCCGGGGATCGTCGAGGTAACCGCTCAGGATCGACGGACTCCGGACGATGATCTGGCCGACCTCGCCGACCGGCAGCGGACGGCCGTCGTCGTCGACGACCAGGATGTCGGTTCCGGGAACCGGCAGACCGCAGAACACCGGATCGGCGAGCAGATCGCGGTCGCCGTCCTGGAAGCCGAGGGTGAACGTGTCGGCGGTGTGCGTCTCGGTCATGCCGTAAGAGGCCTCGCGCAGGACCGATCCGACCGCGGCCCGCCATCGGGCCCGGATCGGCGGATCGAGCCGGGTCACGAACGACACGGCGAGAGTGGACCTCAATGAGCGCAGCGCAGCCGGGTCCAGGCCGGGCAGGTCGAGGATCTCCAGGTAACTGTCGACGGTGGCCACGAGGTCGGTGACACCGTAGGCGGCCACCTGGTCGACGACCGTTGCGGCGTCCCACCGGGTCAGCAGCACCACCCTTTGGCCGTTGATCAGCGGCTTGATGATGCCGAAGTCCTCGCCGGCGATCCAGAAGACGGGCAGGAAGTTCATCGAGACCGCGTCCGCATCGCCCAGGCCGGTTCCGCCGGCGAGGGTGGCCGTGGCGGCCGTGTACGCCATGTGCCGCTGCGTGTGTTCGCACCCCTTCGGCATACCGGTGGTGCCGCCCGTGTAGTTCAACGCCGCGAGCACGTCCGGATCGGCCGGGCGCACCTGCGCGCGCGGGGCGCGCATGATCTCGGCCCAGTCCGACGCGGTCGACGACGGATGTGCGCGCATGTCGTCCAGTGCCGTCGTCGCGACCAGTCGCACCGGGGTGCGGGCACGCACCGACTCGACGAGGTCGCGCTGCTCGGGTGAGGTGAGCAGCACCGTCACGTTCGCATCCGTGAGCTCGTGCTCGAGCTCGAAGCCTTTGAACAGCGGGTTCACCGGAACATGGACAGCGCCGAGCTTGAGCACGCCGAGCATCGCGATGTGGAACTGCGGGCAGTTGGCGAGGTGGATTCCGACCCGGTCCCCCGCCCGAACGCCCACCGACTCGAGCCAACCCGCGAACCGGTCCGAGAACTCGTCGTACTCCGCATAGGAGACGTCGCGGTCGTAGAAGGTGATCGCCGGCGCGTCGGGACGGAGTGCGGCCCAATGCCGCAGGTGGTCGACCATCGTCGGACGTCCGGCCGGGTACTCGAATTCTCGGGGCACGGCGGCAGGCCAATTCGCCAGCTGCCGGGCCGCGAGCTCCGCGGCCGCCGCCTCGAGAACCGCTGCCGGTGGCGTCTGTGTGCTGTCGGTGGCCCGGACGTCAGCCGGCGTGCTCTGTGGGGACATGGGTGGAACTGCTCCTGTTCGGGGTGGCCCGCTACGGGGCCGGGTGGTCGTCGGTCAGTCCGAGCAGACGCTCGGTGACCGCGATGATGTCGAGGACGAACCGCTCCTTGGCCTCCTCATCCGCCCCGGCGAGCCGCTTGGCGCCGTGGTGGATGGCGTCGCCGATGATCTGCACCAGTCGTTCCGGCTCGATCGCCGGATCGAGGGTTCCGCCGGGAAGGTTCCGGAGGAATCGCGCGTAACCGCGGATCCGGCGGTCGGCTCCCGAGGTCCAGATCTCGGCGACCTCCGGCCGCACCGACGCGGTGACGTCGATCAGCCCGACGATGCCGCCCATCGAGAAGATGGCGTCCAGGTACGCGCGAGTGGTCGCGGCGAGGATCTCGCGTGCACCGGCGTCCTCCAGCCCGGTGAGGCTCTGCGTCACGTTCAGCTCGTCTGCCAGCTTCTCCACCAGGGCCAGGAAGACCTCGTCCTTCGATCGGAAGTAGGCGTAGAACGTGGGGCGCGAGGTGTGCGCGCGGTTCGCGATCATCTCGACGGTGACCGCGGAGTAGCCGAACTCGTCGAAGCACTCGGCGGCGGCGGCGAGGAGTTGGTTGCGGCGGGCTGCTCCGGCGTCCTTGCGGCTGGCACGGGCACGCTCTTGAGTGGTGCTCACTGTGACAGTCTGCTGTGACACGGTCGGCCTTTCAAGGACGCCGGAGCGCCGTCAAGCGGCGGCCGGCACGCCCGGCACCGCCTCCGGATCGGTGCGGACGGCCGCACCGTTGGTCTCCGGCAGCCGCCAGGCGCAGACCACGGTGACCAGTGCCATCGCCGCCAGATAGATCGACACTCCGGTGGTCGACGCCGTCTCGGCGATGATCCAGGTCATGACGAGCGGGGCGACGCCGGAGACGGCGACGGCGGCGATCTGGTAGCCGAGTGAGGCGCCGGAGTAGCGCAGCCGGGGCTCGAACAGTTCGGCCATGAAGGCGGCGAGCGGTCCGTACGTCAACGCCTGCCCGATGCTGCTGATCATCATCGCGAAGAAGAGGAGAACGCCCGATGCGGAGTTCGCGAGCCAGAAGAACGGGAACGCCCACAGGAGCAGCACGCCGCCGCCGAGCAGGATCAACGGTCGGCGGCCGATCGAATCGGACGCCTTACCCGCCCACGCGATCACCACGGGCATCAGGACGGAGACCACCATGATGGCGGCGAGGACGGTGGTCCGGTCCATGCCGAGGCCGTTGTCCGCCGCGGACTTGGTGCCGTAGGCCAGGAATCCGGCGATCGCCACATAGAAGGCCGAGTTGGTCGCTGCCAGCAGCCCCGCGCCGAGCAGGATCTTGCGCCAGTGGAAGCGGATGGCCTCCGACAGCGGTGCCTGGGCGATCTGTTCGGTATCGCGCCTGGCCGCGGCGGTCTCCTGCAGTCGACGGAACTCCGGTGAGTCCTCGACCTTGAAGTGGATGTACAGCACCAGCGGGATGAGGGCGGCACTGGCCCAGAACGGGATCCGCCAGCCCCAGCTCAGGAAGGCCGCATCCGACGTCGAGGCGTTGACGATGATCATCGCCAGGTTGCCCATCACCAGACCCAGCGGCACTCCCATCTGACCGAACGTCCCGGCGAATCCGCGGCGCTTGGGGCCTGCCGATTCGGTGAGCAGCAGGACGATGCCGCCCCACTGGCCGCCGCACGCGAGCCCCTGGATGAATCGCAGGGTCACGAGGAGGATCGGCGCGGCCGAGCCGATCGCGGCCGCCGACGGCAGGCATCCGATCAGGAAGGTCGCCAGTCCCATCGAGATCAGGCAGGCCAGGACCATCGGCTTGCGGCCGATCCTGTCGCCGAAGTGGCCGGCGAGGATGCCGCCCAGCGGGCGGGCGATGAATCCGACCGCGAAGGTGCTGAACGCGAGCAGGGTGCCGACCAGCGCCGAGGCGTCCGGGAAGAAGATCTTCGGAAAGACGAGCGCCGCTGCGGTGCCGTAGACGAAGAAGTCGTACCACTCGATGGAGCTTCCGAACAGACCGGCGGCCAGCAGTTTGCGGTGCGCGGACAGTTCCTCGGTCCCCTGCGCTGCCACCGCACCAGTTGGATTTCTCATGACCCTCCTCGGCCTCGAAGTGTGATGCGTGACACTCATCATGCTTTACATTGACGTCAACGTCAATGCCTGAACGCCCAGCGCGAGCGTCCGAGGAGACGACCGTCGTGCACAGCTAGAACGCGCCGTCGGCGGACGTGGTCACGTCCGCCGACGGCGCGTCTCGTCGCCTCCGGTTCGCCGAGGTCAGGCGGGCAGATCGGCGAGGATCGTCAGCGCCGCCCGATGCCGTCCGGGAGTACCGAGAGCGATCTGATCGGCTTTCGCCCGCTTGAGGTAGAGGTGCGCGGGATGCTCCCAGGTCATTCCGATGCCGCCGTGCAACTGGACGGCTTCCTCGGCGGCCCGGACGGCGTGGTCGCCGCAGTAGGCCGCCGCGACCGCCGTCGTCAGCGCCGACTCGTCAGAGTCCACTCCGAGATCGGTCGAGACGACCGCAGCTGCGCGCGCCGCCGCCGAGGCCTGTTCGGTGTCCGCGTACAGGTCCGCCAGCCGGTGCTTGATCGCCTGGAAGCCACCGACGACGCGCCCGAACTGGCGTCGCTGCCTCAGGTAAGCCACGGTTTCGGTGACACACCACCGCGCGATGCCCGCTTGTTCGGACGCCAGCAGGGCCGCGCCCATCGCGAGACCGGAGCGGACCGCCGCCGCGCCGTCGTCCGACACACGCCTCCCCTCGGCCCCGTCGAACTCGAGGTCGCTGACCGGTCGGGTCATGTCGAGCGACGTGACCGGCGTGACCACGACCGACTCCGACGGCACCGCATACAGGGCGCCGTCCGAACCGGGAACCAGGAAGACATGGGCGTCCTCGGCGCCGGCCACGCTCTGCACCCGCCCGGACAGGCGCGCGTCGGCCGCCGCCACCCTCGCGATGACCGAATACGGATCGGCGGAGAACGGGACGGCGAGCGCGGCGACGACGGATCCGTCGGCCAGCCCCGGGAGCAGTTCGGTGTCGCCCGCCTCCTCGAGCACGGTGGTCGCGATCACGGCGCTGGTGAGCATCGGGGTGTGCGCCGGTATCGCACCGAGTTCCTCGAGGACCACCGCCGCCACCGCCGGGGTGGCTCCGGCACCGCCGTGCTGCTCACCGATCGACAGGCCCGCGAGCCCCAGTCCGGCCATCTCCCGCCAGAGGTCGGGCGGCGCGGCGCCGTCGTAGGCGGCGATGAGGGCGTCCGTGCTGACTCGCCGGGACAGCAGATCGCGCACGGCGGCCCGCAGATCCTCCTCCGCCTCGTCGGTCACCAGGTGCGGCACGTAGTCCGCCGCGACGCTCATCTCGGCACGTCCTTCCATGGAATGTCCTTGTCGACTCGGTGTTCGGGCGGCAGTCCGAGGATGCGTTCGGCCACGATGTTGCGCAGGATCTCCGATGTCCCGCCCTCGATCGAGTTGCCCTTGGCTCGCAGGTACCGGTAGCCCGCGTCGCGGCCGAAGAAGTCGACGCGCTGCGGCCGGACCATCGTCCAATCCGAGTAGCGCAGTCCCTCGGCGCCGAGGATCTCCAGTTCCAGCCCGGACAGTTCCTGGTTGATGCGTGCGAACGAGAGTTTCATCGCCGCTCCCTCCGGACCGGGCTGCCCGGAGGCGAGCTTCTGGCCGAGCCGGACGCCGGTGAGACGAGCCACCTCGGAATCGACCCAGAGCTTCAGCAGTTCGCCGTGCAGTTCCGGGGTACGCAGGTCGGGGCGGTCGCGCCAGGTCCGCGCGACCACGCCGATCATCCCGTCCTCACGCCGGGCGGCCCGGCCCCCGATCGCCACCCGTTCGTTGTTCAGGGTCGCATTGGCGACTTCCCAGCCCTGACCGATCTCCCCCAGCCGCTGGCTGTCCGGGATGCGCACGTCGGTGAGGAAGACCTCGTTGAACTCCGCCTCGCCGGTGATCTGGCGCAGCGGCCGGACGTCGACGCCGGGGTCGGTCATATCGCACAGGAAGTACGTCAGTCCGCGGTGCTTGGGCACATCGCCGTCGGTGCGGGCGACGAGGATCGCCATTCGGGCGTTGTGCGCGCCCGAGGTCCACACCTTCTGCCCGTTCACCACCCACTCGTCGCCGTCGCGGACGGCTCGGGTGGCCATGGCCGCCAGGTCGGAGCCGGCCCCGGGTTCGCTGAACAGCTGGCACCACACCTCCTCGCCGGTCCAGAGCGGGCGCAGGTAGCGGTCGAGCTGCTCGGGTGTGCCGTAGCGCAGGATCGTCGGCGCGGCCATGCCCAGGCCGATGCCGTTGACCTCGCTCCGGTTTCCGGGTGCGCCGGCCTCCGCGAAGAGTCGGTCCACCTCGGGCTGAAGCGACCGCGACAGCCCCAGTCCGCCGCGGCCCACCGGGTACGCCACCCAGGCCAGACCCGCGTCGTACCGGGCTCGGAGGAACTCCAGCGGATCGGTGGTCGCGGGATCGTGTGCGGCCAGGAAGTCCGCCACCGTCCGCGCGAGATCGGCCGCCGCGGTCGCCTCCGTCATCAGCGAGTCCCCTGCCTGCGGAGTTCGGCGCGCGCGAGGGAATTCTTGTGCACCTCGTCCGGACCGTCGGCGAACCGCAGCGTCCGGATGCCCGCGATGTAGTTGGCGAGCGGGAAGTCCTGGGAGAGTCCGCCGGCGCCGTGCGTCTGAATCGCCTTGTCCAGGATCCACTCGACCGTCGACGGGGTGGCGATCTTGATGGCCTGGATCTCGGTGTGGGCGCCGCGGTTGCCGACGGTGTCCATCAGCCACGCGGTCTTCAGGACCAACAGCCGCAACTGCTCGATCTTGACCCGCGATTCGGCGATCCAGTTGCGGATCACACCTTGTTCGGCGAGCGGTTTGCCGAAGGCGACGCGGCTCGCGGCTCGCCGGCACATCATCTCCAGCGCACGCTCGGCCATGCCGATCGACCGCATGCAGTGGTGGATGCGGCCCGGTCCGAGCCGGCCCTGAGCGATGGCGAATCCGTCGCCCTCCGCCCCGATCAGGTTCGCCGCCGGGACGCGCACGTCGGTGAACCGCAGTTCGGCGTGGCCGCCGTGATCGTGGTCGTCGTAGCCGAGCACGTGCATCCCGCGCACCACCTCGAAGCCCGGGGTGTCGCGCTCGACGAGGATCATCGACTGCTGCGCGTGCCGCTCCGCGGACGGATCGGTCTTCCCCATCACGATGAAGATCTTCGCGTTGGGGCTCATGGCACCGGTGATCCACCATTTGCGCCCGTTGATGACGTACTCGTCACCGTCGCGGACGATCGACAGTTCGATGTTGGTCGCGTCCGAGCTGGCGACATCCGGCTCGGTCATCGCGAACGCCGAGCGGATCTCGCCGTTGAGCAGCGGGGTCAGCCATTTGCGCTGCTGCTCGGCGTTCGCGTACTGGGCCAGGACCTCCATGTTGCCGGTGTCGGGCGCGGCACAGTTGAGTGCGGCGGGGGCCAGCCCGGGGCTGCGGCCGGTGATCTCCGCCAGCGGCGCGTACTGCAGATTGGTCAGTCCCGCCCCGTGTTCGCCCGGCAGGAACAGATTCCACAGTCCGCGCCTGCGGGCCTCGGCCCGCAGTTCGGCGAGGACCGGCACGCTGTCCCAATCCCACGGGTCCTCGAGCGCGGCCAGCTGCTCGGCGAACACCGGCTCGGCCGGGTACACGAACTGATCCATGAACTCCAGGAGGTTCTCCCGCAGTTCCTCGGTCTTCGCGTCGAACTCGAAATCCATCTCAGCTCTCCTTCAGAGCGTCCAGGCCCGCGTTCAGCAGCGGACCCACGGCCTGTCCGGCGTCGGCGAATCCTTCGCCGACCGTCTGACCGTTGACGTAGCGGTAGTGAATGCCCTCGACGATCCCGGCCAGCTTGAAGCAGCCGAACGCGAGGTAGAACCCGAAGTCCGAGAGGTCACGGCCGGACTCGGCGGAATAGCGCGCGAGGACCTCGTCCTCGGTGAGGAAGCCGGGCGCCAGCGAGACGTCGGTGACGCCGCCGCCCGCAGCACCGAGACGGTGGTAGACGCACATCAGCGCCAGATCGGTGAGCGAGTCCCCGATCGTCGACAGTTCCCAGTCGAGCACCGCCCGGGCCTGATCGGCGTCGTCGACGAGCACGTTGTCGAGGCGGTAGTCGCCGTGGACGATGCCCGGGGCGGCGTCGGCGGGTACCCGCTCGGCCAGCAGCCCGTGCAGTCGCTGCATGTCCGGGAGGTCGCGGGTGTGCGCGGCGTCGAACTGTTTGCGCCACCGCGCGACCTGCCGGGCCAGAAACCCTTCGGGACGGCCGAAGTCGCCCAGTCCCACCTCGGCCGGATCCACGCGGTGCAGAGCGGCCAGCGTGTCGACGAGCCGCTCGGAGATCGCACGGGTGCGGCTGCTGCCCAGCTCGGCCAGTTCGGCGGCCTTACGGTAGGGAGTCCCGTCGACGGCCTCCATGACATAGAACCGCGCGCCGAGCAGGTCGGTGTCGTCGCAGATCGCGTACATCCGCGGCACGGGCACCTCCGTCGGCGCCAGCGCCGACATCATCGTGTACTCGCGTCCCATGTCGTGCGCCGTCGCCAGCAGCTTGCCGACGGGCGGGCGGCGCAGTATCCAGCGGTTGTCTCCGTCCGTGAGACGGTAGGTGAGGTTCGACTTGCCGCCGGCGATCAGCTCCGCGTCGAGCGCGCCGTCGATCGGGCCGACGTTCTCGATGAACCACGGAGTCAGCCGGGCCAGATCGAGACCGGGCAATTCGCGTGAACCGGTGGCCGCCATCAGAACACCAGCACCGAGACGGTCTCCGCGATGCACACCGGCTTCTCGCCGCCGTCGATCTCGATGGTGACCTTCTCGACCACCTGCTGACCGGCCGAACTCGCCTTCACCTCGACGAGTTCGAAGCCGGCCCGTACCTTCGATCCGACCGGGACGGGCGCGGGGAACCGCACCTTGTCGGTGCCGTAGTTGACGCCCATCGTGGTTCCGACCGCACGCCAGGCGCTCTGGCGCAGCACCGGAATCAATGACAGGGTCAGATAGCCGTGTGCGATGGTGGTGCCGAAGGGTCCCTTCGCGGCCCTCTCCGGGTCGACGTGGATCCACTGGTGGTCACCGGTGGCGTCGGCGAACAGGTTCACCTTCTCCTGAGTCACCTCGTACCAGTCGGAGTAGCCCAGATGCGTTCCGACGGCGGCGACGAGGTCTTCGGCACTGTTGATCTCGATCATCGTCAGGCCTTCGGTCCGCCGGCGACGTAGATGACCTGACCGGAGACGAAGCCGGCGCCTTCGCTCGCGAAGAAGCTCACGGTGTGCGCGATGTCGGCGGGCTCGCCCACGCGCTGGACCGGGATCTCCTTGGCCGCGGCGGTCTTGAAGTCGTCGAAGGAGACGCCGATGCGCTCGGCGGTCGCTGCGGTCATATCGGTCGCGATGAATCCCGGAGCGATCGCGTTGGCGGTGACGCCGAAGCGGCCCAGTTCCAGCGCCAGGGTCTTGGTGAAGCCCTGCATCCCCGCCTTGGCCGCCGAGTAGTTGGCCTGGCCGCGGTTGCCGAGCGCCGAGGTGCTCGACAGGTTCACGATGCGCCCCCAGCCCTCCTTGGTCTGGTACTGCTGCACCTCGCGCGACATCAGGAAGGCACCGCGCAGGTGCACCGCCATCACCGAGTCCCAGTCGGAGACGCTCATCTTGAACAGCAGGTTGTCGCGGATGATGCCCGCATTGTTGACCAGGATCGTCGGCGGCCCGAGTTCGGCCGCGACCCGGCTGACGCCGGCCTCCACCTTGACTTCGTCCGAGACGTCGACGCCCACACCGATCGCTCTGCCGCCGGCGGCGGTGATCTCGTCGGCGACGCTCTGGCAGGCCGCTTCGTCGAGATCGAAAACGGCCACGGCGTGACCGTCGTCGGCCAGACGGCGCGCCACCTGGGCACCGATGCCTCGAGCGGCGCCGGTCACGATCGCAATGCGCTGGGTGGTCATAGAGTTCTCTCCTTCGAGGACGTACTTGATTCGGATGTGCGGGATTCGGGTGTGCGGAATCGGGCGGAGCGGCCGGTGAGTCCGCTCGGGGTGGCCTGATACGCCACGCGTCCGACGGTATTGCCGTCGGCGAGCCGTTGCAGGCCGTCGGGGATTTCCTCCAGTGGCAGCCGCTCACTGACGAGGGGCGCGATGGCTCCGGAGTCGGCGAGCGCGGTGAGCTCGGCGTGGCATTCGCGGACGAGGTCGGGCGCGTACCTGTTGTACAGACCCCAGTGCAGACCGACCACCGAGTAGTTCTTGATGAGCGCGTGGTTCAGCGCCGTCTCGGTGATGGTGCCGCCGGCGAAGCCGATCACCAGGATCCGCCCCTCGAATGCGATGCACTTGGTGGACCGCAGGTAGGTGTCGCCGCCGACGGGATCGTAGATCACGTCGGCGCCGCGACCGCCGGTTTCGGACTTGACGACCTCGACGAAGTCTTCCGCGTGCCGGTCCACCACGACATCGGCGCCGAGCGCGCGAGCGACCCCGGCCTTGGCCGATCCACCGACCACGCCGATCACCTTCGCGCCGGCGGCCTTGCCCAGTTGAATCGCGGCACTGCCGACCCCGCCGGCCGCGGCGTGCACCAGCAGGGTCTCCCCCGGTTGGAGCCGGGCTCGACGGTGCAGTCCGAACCAGCCGGTCTGGTACCCGATGAACAGCGACGAGGCCTGCGCATCGTCCAGGGACTCCGGCGCCGGGAAGGTCTCGGCGGCGGCCATCACCGCGTACTCGCCGAAACCGCCGTACGGCAGCACCGCGCCGCCGAGCACCCGGTCGCCGACCGACAGCCCGGCGACGCCCTCACCGAGCGCGGTCACCTCACCGCACAGTTCCACTCCCGGGGTGAACGGCAGTTCCGGCCGCACCTGATAGAGCCCGCGGCACATGAGGACGTCCGGGAAGTTCGCCGCGGAGGCGAGTACCCGCACCACCACCTGCCCCGGTCCCGGCTCCGGGAGGTCGACGTCGGCGAGGTGCAGCACCTCAGAGGGCTCGCCGAGCCGTTGCACCCGCCACGCCTTCATCGCGGCTCTCCCGCGGACCGGGCCGAGTCGAGCCTGCGCTGCAGTTTGTTCATGCCCGCGAGCCAGCGGTCGGTGTCGCCGGCCCTCGCCCGGTAGTAGCCGGACACCTCGGGGTGCGGCAGGATCAGGAAGTCGTCGCCGTCGAGGGCCGCCTCGACCGCCGCCGCCACGTCGTCCACGGAGAGTGCGACGTCATGGCTGAGCAGTTCTTCGAGGGGCCCGGACTGATCGAGCATCCGGGTGCGCACGCCCTGCGGACAGATCGCCTGCACCACGACTCCTCGATGCCGATAGGTCGCCGACAGCCATTCGGCGAAGGCGACGGCGCCGTGTTTGGTCACCGAATACGCGGGAGCGCCGAGCATGGTCAGCAGCCCGGCCGCCGAAGCGGTGACGACGAACCGTCCGCCGCCGCGCTCGATCCACTCCGGGACGAGCCGGCGCGCCGCGTGCACGTGCGCGAGCACGTTGACATTCCACGAGAGCTCCCAGTCGGCGTCGTCGGCCTCGAGCCCGCGCCCTCGGTCGACTCCCGCGTTGGCGAACCACGCGTCGATCGGACCGTAGGCTTCGCGGGCCGTCGCGATCAGGGCGTCCACGCCGTCCTGCGACGCGGCGTCGCCCGGTGCGGCCACCGCGGTTCCGCCCGCGCCCGCGATCGACGCCACCGTGCGTTCGGCGCCCTGCGCATCGAGATCGGCCACCACCACCCGAGCGCCCCGCGCACCCATTGCGACGGCGAGCCCGGCGCCGATGCCGTTGCCCGCTCCGGTGACGACGACCGTCTTACCGGCCGGATCGAAGGCCGCCGGGTCCGCGCCGCTCATCAGGCGCCGCCGCCGAGGAGCACGCCGCCGTCCACGACGAGCGTCTGTCCGGTCATCCAGCCCGCGTCGGCCGACAGCAGGAAGGCCACCACCGAACCGATGTCGTCCGGCTCCCCCAATCGCTTGAGCGGGTACGCCGAGGCGACCTGCTCCTCGCGACCCTCGTAGAGGGCGGTGGCGAACCGCGTCTTCACCACCGCCGGAGCCACCGCGTTGACCCTGATGTTCGGTCCGAGCTCCCACGCGAGCTCTTCGGTGAGATGGATGACCGCGGCCTTCGACACCCCGTAGAAGGCGATGCCCGGTGCGGGGCGCAGACCCGCGATGGAGGCGACGTTGACGATCGCACCGCCGTGCTCGCCCTGCCAGGCCCGGTTGACCGCCTGCGCCCAGCGCAGCGCCGAGATGACGTTGACGTCCATGATCTTGCGTGCGGCCTCGGGATCGATGTCCATCAGCGGTCCGTAGACCGGGTTGATACCGGTGTTGTTGACGAGCAGATCCGCACTGCCGAAGCGCTCGACGGTCTTCGCCACCGCATCGGCCTGATGGTCGGGGTCGTCGCCGCGACCGGGTACCGCGAGTGCCACGTCCGCACCGCCGAGCCGTTCGACGGCGTCGTCGAGGGCCTCCTTCTTGCGAGCGGTGATCGTGACCTTGGCGCCTTCGGCGATCAGCCGCTCGGCGATCGCGAACCCGATGCCGCGGCTGGCGCCCGTCACGATGGCCGTCTGGCCCTTGAAGCGCTGAGGATCGATCTGTGCCACGGAGTCTCCTTGTCATGAACTGCGGTGAACTCTGACTAAGCGCTTGCTTAGCTGTTACGATCCACCTTGCACCACGGTGAGACATCCGTCAACCGGTCTCGCCGGATGCGGCCCGGCTCATATCCGAGACCGTGCGGCACCGACCCGGCACACAGGAGGCGAGCGTGAACGACGAGAGCATTCCGTCCCGATCCGAGCTCACCCGGCGGCGTCTGCTCGACGCCGCATTGGAGGCCTTCGCCGAACGCGGCTTCCACGGCACCACGACGCGCGACATCGCGTCGGCCGCCGGCATGAGTCCGGCGGCGGTGTACGTCCACTACCGCAGCAAGGAAGACTTGCTCTTCGAGCTCTCGCACACCGGCCACCAGGCCACCCTCGCGACCGTCGAGCAGGCCGACGACCCCGGTGCGGACCCGGCAGAGCGGCTCGCCTCGGTGATACGCGCATTCGCCGAGTGGCACGCGAGGGGACACACCAGCGCACGGATAGTGAACTACGAACTCACGAGTCTGACTCCCGAACACCGCCGCGAGATCGTCGAACTCCGCCGCGACATCACTCGGCGCGTGCGGGCGATCGTCGACGCCGGGATCGCCTCGGGCGCGTTCGACGTCGACGATCCCCACACGACCACGAACTCGCTCCTGTCGATGGGGATCGACATCGCTCGCTGGTACTCCGAGTCCGGCCCGCTCGACCCGAGCCGGCTCGGCGACTTCTACGCGGGCATCGCCCTCCGCGTGGTCGGCGCCGCTCCGGTGCGCGCCGATCGGCCCGATCCGTAGTCCGAATGAATTGATTTGCGACACACCGAGGCCAACCGGGAACATTCAGGGGCCGGTATTCGTCTGACAGAGTGAAGGACGACGAACCGATTCGCGGTTCGCCGGCTATGGGACGGAGGACGACATGAGCGACATCGCCACGACCGCACCCGCGAGGACGCCGCTGACTGCCGCAGACCGCTGCGATCGCTGCAGCGCCGCTGCCAAGGTGCGCGCCACCCTGCCGACCGGTGGAGAGCTGCTCTTCTGCCTCCACCACTACAACGATCACGAGGCCCGCCTCGTCGAGATCGGGGCGGTGGTCGACTGACCGCCGCGCCGGTCACGGCCGGCTGACTCCAGGCTCGAAGCCCTGCGAACCTACCAGGTTCGCAGGGCTTTGATCCTTTCGCGCAACTGTTCGGCGGTCGCCATCGCCGTCGGCGGACCGCCCAGGCGAGTGCGCAGCTCGTTGTGGACCTGGCCGTGCGGCTTGCCCGTCCGGTGGTGATGGAGCGCGACGAGGGTGTTCAACTCCTTGCGCAGGGCGTGCAGGTTCTCCCCCGTCTGCCGTTCAGCGGCGTTCGGAGCGGCCTGCGCCTGAGCGTCGTCGGCGGGACGCGCCTTGGCCGCGGCCGACCGTCGTGTCACCTGGTCGGCCTGCCGCTGCTGCAGCAGCGTTCGCACCTGGTCGGCGTCCAGCAGTCCGGGAAGTCCCAGATAGTCCGACTCCTCGTCGGAACCGACGAGTGTCGTGGTGCCGAACGAGGAACCGTCGTAGATCACCTGATCCAGTTCGGCGTCGGCGTGCAGCGATTCGAAGGTCTTCTCGTCCTCGCCCGGCTCGTCCTCGCGCTTGTTGGCCTGAGCCAGGAGCCCGTCCTCGAGTCCGTCCGACTCACGATGCGGCTTGCCCAGCACGTGATCGCGCTGCGCCTCGAGCTTGCTCGCCAGGTCGAGCAGCACCGGCACGGAGGGCAGGAAGACGCTCGCCGTCTCCCCCGGGCGCCGCGACCGCACGAATCGGCCGATCGCCTGCGCGAAGTACAGCGGAGTCGACGCATTGGTCGCGTACACCCCGACCGCCAGCCGCGGCACGTCGACGCCTTCGGACACCATGCGCACCGCGACCATCCACTCGTCCTGACTCGCCGAGAACTCGGCGATCCGGGAGGACGACTTCGGATCGTCGGACAGGATCAGCGCGGGCTTCTTGCCGGTCATCGACAGCAGGAGCTCGGCGTAGTCGCGCGCGGTCTGCTGGTCGGTCGCGATCACCAGTCCGCCCGCGTCCGGCACACCCGAGTCCCGCAGCTTCATCAGCCGACGGTGGGCTGCCGAGAGGACCGCGGGGATCCAGTCGCCGTGGGGGTCGAGCGCGGTGCGCCAGGCGCGCGAGGTCTGCTCGGCCGAGAGCGGCTCACCGAGCCGGGCGGTGAACTCCTCACCCGCGCTGGTCCGCCAGCTCGCCTGACCGGAGTATGCGAGGAAGACCACTGGCCGGACCACGCCGTCGCGCAGGGCGTCGGCGTAGCCGTAGGAGTGATCGGCCTTCGAGCGCTGCCCACCGCCCGGCTCCGGTTCGTAGGTCACGAACGGGATCGGGGAATCGTCCGAGCGGAAGGGTGTTCCGGTCAGCGACAGCCGCCGTTCCGCATCGCTGAACGCCTCCCGGATCCCGTCGCCCCACGATTTCGCGTCGCCGCCGTGGTGGATCTCGTCGAGAATCACCAGCGTCCGGTACTGCTCGGTGCGGACGCGGTGGCGGGACGGGTGCGCCGCCACCTGTGCGTACGTCAGGACCACACCGTCGAAGTCCGAGCTGGTCGACCCCGTCGAGTTGGAGAAGTTCGAGTCCAGCGCGATGCCGACGCGCGCGGCCGACTGTGCCCACTGGTGCTTGAGATGCTCGGTCGGCGCGACGACGGTGATCCGTTCCACGGTCCGGTCGGCCAGCAGTTCCGAGGCCACGCGCAGCCCGAAGGTCGTCTTTCCGGCACCCGGCGTCGCGACGGCGAGGAAGTCCTTCGGCCGTCTGGTCAGGTATTTCGTCAGCGCCCGCCGCTGCCAGGCGCGCAGCGGCGCGCCCGATCCCACGCGCCGAGCAGCCTCACCGTCGACCTCGTCCACCCCGTCACCGATTGTCGTCCCGGACCCGACTTCTGTCTCCGTGCTGGTCACCCTGCTCCTGCACCCTCCTCGCGAGAAAACCTCCACGAGTCTATCCCGGCCGCCGGACATCCTCGCGGTCGCCGCCGCACGCCTGCGCGCCACGCCCGCCGGCGGGGCGCTCGTTCCGGGCGTGGCGCCCATCCGCCATGCTGGTAGGCATCGACACCGAGCACCACGCGCCCACCGACGGCGAGGAGAACGCGAGTCAGGACGACCGGCAGAGCCGGGCGAGCCTGCCCGAAGTGATACGTGGAATCCCTCGTCTGGCGTGGCGGACGACGGTCAAGTCCTGGGACGACTCGATCATCGGCTGGGCCGCGCAGGCGGCGTTCTGGCAGGCTCTGTCGCTCCCCCCGCTGTTGCTCGGCGTACTGGGCAGCCTCGGATACATCGCCGACTGGTTCGGCCCCGACACCGTGCAGATCATCACGGAGCGCATCATCTCGTTCTCCGAACACGCCTTCACACCGAACGTGGTCGACGACCTCATCGCTCCGACCGTCGAGAACGTCCTCGGGCGGGGCCGAGTGGCGATCATGTCGGTGAGCTTCGTGATGTCTCTGTGGGCGGGATCGTCGGCGATGTCGTGCTTCGTCTCCTCGATCGTGCACGCACACGGACAGCACGAGATCCGCCACCCGGTGTGGCAGCGCATCTTCGCGCTGCTCATCTACATGGTCTTCCTGGTCTCCGGCGTCCTGGTGCTGCCGCTGGTGGCACTGGGGCCGACGTATCTGCACCAGATCCTGCCCGACGCGTGGGATCCGGCGATCTCCGATCTGGTCGACTGGGGCTACTTCCCGTTCGTGGGGGTGCTGTTGATCGGCGCGCTGGTGACGCTGTACCGGTTCGCGCTGCCGCATCCGGCGCCCTGGCACCGGCTGCTGCCGGGCGCCCTGTTCGCGGGTGTCTTCTTCTGGGTCGCGACGTACGTCCTGCGCTTCTACCTGACCGCGCTCACCCGCGCCGGCTACACCTACGGCGCCCTCGCGACGCCGATCGCGTTCCTCCTGTTCACCTTCTTCCTCGGCTTCGCGATCGTCGTAGGAGCCGAGTTGAACGCCTCGATCGAGGAACTGTGGCCGGCGCCGCGCGGCGGCGGGGTGGTGCGCAACTGGGTCACCAGCCAGACCACCGAACTGACCGACACACTGCGCAATCGCGCACTGAACGGCCGCGGGTCGGGCGACGGCCGGGACGGGGACGACGGCCGGGACGGGGACGATCCCGACGGACCCGCCCCGACCGCCCGCTGAGAATCGGTTACTTCTTCATCTTCTGGTAGATCTTCTTGCACTTCTCGCAGACCGGCGAGCCGGGTTTCGCGGACTTGGTGACCGGGAAGACCTCACCGCACAGGGCGACCACGTGAGTACCCATGACCGCGCTCTCGGCGATCTTGTCCTTCTTCACATAGTGGAAGACTTTCGGAGTGTCATCGTCCTCCTCAGTGCGTTCATCGATGTCCGGGCGTTCGATCGTCTGAGTAGCCATGACTCCATTGTGGACCACTGTGCAACCATGGAGGTATGGCGGAACGACGAGGACGCGATGGTGACGGCGACAGCTTCCTGATCACCAGCGCTGAACCCGACCGCGACGCCGTCTTCCGCGCCCGCAAGCGTCGCTATTTCCTGATGATGTCGATCCGCATCCCCGCACTGATCATCGCGTCGATCGTGTACGGCGTCACGCAGAACGGCTGGATCGCACTGGCGATCATCGTCGCGTCCATCCCGATTCCGTGGATCGCCGTCCTCAAGGCCAACGACCGGGAACCCCGCAAGCACGGCGAGGTCCCGATGTATCACTACGGCAGCACCCGCTCCGTGCAGCCGGAGATCGCGCCCGAGCCGCATCGCGATCGCTACGACGACCGGTCGCACCGGATCATCGAATCCGAGGTGGAGGGACGTCCCGATCCCGAGCACCCGGAACGAGAGTAGGGCTCAGCCCACCGCACGTTCGTCGCGTCCGCCGCCGATACGGTCGCCGTCCACTCGGTCGCCGTCCACGCCGTCGGCCAGCCAGGTCGCGACCGCATCGTCGACCGGCATCTCCAGCGCCGCGCACAGCCCGACGACGGTCCCGAAACTCGGGCTCGGCATCCGGCCGGACTCGAGCTTGCGCAATGTCTCCGGCGAGATCCCGGCTGCGGCCGCCACCCGCACGGGATCGCGGTCGGCCCGTGCGGAGCGGAAGAGGACTCCGAGGCGTCTGCCTGCGGCGAGTTGCTCGGGAGTCAACGGGAGACGAACCATACCCGCAGCTTAGCGGTATTCGAATACCGCGGGGCTGCTACAGTGTCGGTATTTAAATACCAACGCTGGGAGATGACGATGATGGAGCTCAAAACGCCGGATGAGATCGGGAAGATGGCGGTCACCGGCGCGTTCGTCGCCGAGGTCCTCACCGACCTCTCACGTCTCGCGCGCCCGGGCGTCGACGTGATGGATCTGGAACATCACGCACGACGGCTGATCGCCGATCGCGGCGCGGTCAGTTGCTATTGGGACTACTCCCCCTCCTTCGGCCGAGGACCGTTCCGCAACGTCGTCTGCCTGTCCGTGAACGACGCCGTGCTGCACGGCCTGCCCGCCCCGCACGTCCTCGCACGCGGCGATCTCCTGACCATGGATTTCGCCGTCTCGATCGATGGCTGGACTGCAGATTCGGCGATCACCGTTCAAGTCGGCTTCGACGACGACGTCGCGTCCCGCACCGACGATCCCGACGCACGACTGATCGACTCCACTCGCCGTGCTCTCGAGGCCGGCATCGCGGCCGCCCTTCCCGGAGGCCGACTCGGCGACATCTCCGCCGCCATCGGCGCCGTCGCCGCCGCCGACGGCTACCGCGTGAACACCGACTTCGGCGGCCACGGTCTCGGCCGCACCATGCACGAGGATCCACATGTCCCGAACGTCGGACGCGCCGGCCGCGGCCTCCGATTGAAGCCCGGAATGGTACTGGCTCTCGAACCGTGGTGGGCTGCGGGAACCGACGAGATCGTCTACGACGCCGACGGCTGGACGATCCGCTCGGCCGACGGGAGCAACACCGCGCACTCCGAGCACACCGTGGCGATTACCGAGGACGGACCGACCGTCCTCACCGCTCGCTGACAGCCGCCGTGTCCACAGTGTCTGCAGTCTCCACAGTGTCCGCAGTCTCCACAGTGTCTGCAGTCTCGACAGTGCATGCAGTCTCCACCGTCGCTGCAGTCTCGACCGTCCACGCCGACATTCGGCTGACGGCGCGAGCGGCGTCGGGCAGCCGAGAACGCAGCAGGTCCGCGAGTTCGCCGGGCCCGAAGCTCGCGACGACGGTCACCTCCATGTCGCGATCGTGGGCGACGTCGAGCAGTGCCGCCCACCGGGCGAGCGCGTCGGGGCCGGCGACGCACTCGTCGGGCATCGTCACCCGCCAGCGCGGAAAGCGCTCGGCCAGCGACAGGTAGTCCGATACATGGGCGGGGACCTCGCACAACTCGCCGAACCCGAACTCCACCGTCCCCTCTTCGTCCATCTCTTCGCCGGAGGCGACCGGGCGGCCGCCCCCGGCGCGTCGCACGGATCCCGCACCGCAGATCGTCCAACGCCCCCGACGGAAGCCGCCGGCGGCGAGGACGACCGCCGCACCCGCCTCCCGCAGATCGCGGCCGTCGTCCAGGGTCGCGACGGTGAAGATGTCTTCGATCGTCGCGATGGTCGGCTCGAATGCAGAGTGGAACAACGGGTTCGGCATCAGCTCGGCGGGCGCGCGATTCGAGGTCACGATGATACGGATCCGGCGGCGGTGCAACTCACGCAGCACTCGGTCGAGCAGCACTCCGTCGGCCGGGTCGTGGACGGTGAACTCGTCCAGGCAGACCGCCCGCGCCGAACCGACCAGTGCGGACACGCTCGGGGCGAGCCCGCCGGTCGCACCGATACCGTCGTGCAGATCCCGGAAGAACTCGTGCAGATGCCATCGGCGCGCACCGAGTGCCGCGACCACGGCGTCGACGAGCCAACTCTTACCGCGGCCGGGCGGACCGTGGAGGTAGACGTTCTCCTCACCGCACAGCAACCGCAGCACGGCGAGTTGTCCATCGGTGAGACGCAGTCCTTCCCGTGCCGCGCGCTGATGCACTGCCGCACGGACCGCGGCGCGGCGCTCCCGGTCCGCACGCATCGCTCGCTGCTCTCGCCACTTCCACATAACGAACACTCTATGTTCGTAGAGGGTGATTCAATGAGTGCCGTGCCCGATCTCACTCCCAGGACCGATCGCCGTGAGGCGATCTGCGAGGCTGCGCTCGACCTCGCCGCCGCCGGCGGCAACCGCGCGGTGACCCACTCTGCCGTCGACCGGGCTCTCGACCTGCCCAAGGGATCGACGTCCTACTACTTCCGCACCCGTGCAGCCCTTCTCGGCGGCGCGATCGCGCATCTGACCCGGACCTCGCGCGCCGCCTTCCACCGCGTGTCGGCGACCGCCGAGTCGTCGGGCGCGTCACCGGGCACGGTCATCGCCGACTATCTTCACCATCTGACCGGCGTGCGGATGCGCGATGTGCGTGCCCGTTACGCCCTCGCCCCGGACGCCGCCGAAGCCGGCACGGCGACGGCGCTGAGCGAGTGCCTCTTCTCCCGGTCCGCAGCCATCGCGCTCTTCGCCGCCGGTTCCCGTATCTCTCGCGAGCGGGGTGCGGACGATCTGGCCGAGGATCTGATGGTGTTCTGCGAGGGCGTCACGGCTCTCGCCTACTTCTCCGGCACGGTGCGCGGTGCGCGGGAACTTCGGGATGCGATCGGTCGTTACTTTCCTGACCTGGTCCAATGAGCCGATTCCACCGCGCAGCGGTAGACTAAGCAACTTCTCAGCAACCACGGGGAACCTTTCCGGCACCCGCGACGTTGGACCTGGTGAACGCACTGATGAAACGCATCTCCAGGAGGTCGCATGGCTCACTCGACGATTGCCCGCCCGTCCGAAGCTCGTTCCACCCGTACTCGCCCGGCTCTCACCGAGCAGGATCTGGATGCGCAGTCACCCTCGGCCGACCTCGTCCGCGTCTACCTCAACGGCATCGGCCGCACCGCTCTGCTGACCGCTGAGCAGGAGGTCGACCTGTCCAAGGCCATCGAGGCCGGGCTGTATGCGAAGCATCTCCTGGCCACCAAAAAGCGCCTCAGCCCGGCCAAGAAGCGCGATTACGCCATTCTCGTCCGCGAGGGCGAACAGGCTCGCGCGCATCTGCTTGAGGCGAACCTGCGCCTGGTGGTCTCCCTGGCCAAGCGCTACACCGGCCGGGGCATGCCGCTGCTCGACCTCATCCAGGAGGGCAACCTCGGTCTGATCCGCGCCGTCGAGAAGTTCGACTACGCGAAGGGCTACAAGTTCTCGACCTACGCGACCTGGTGGATCCGCCAGGCGATCAGCCGCGGCATGGCTGATCAGAGCCGCACCATCCGCCTGCCCGTCCACCTCGTGGAGCAGGTCAACAAGCTGGCCCGTATCCGCCGCGAACTGCACCAGCAGCTCGGCCGGGAGGCCACCGACGAGGAACTGGCCCTGGAATCGGGTATCCCGGCTGAGAAGATCGCCGATCTGATGGACCACAGCCGCGATCCGGTGAGCCTGGACATGCCCGTCGGCAACGACGAGGAGGCGCCGCTCGGCGACTTCATCGAGGACGCCGAGGCCACCTCGGCCGAGACCGTCGTCATCGCGAACCTCCTGCACTCCGACATCCGCTCGGTGCTCTCGACGCTCGACGAGCGGGAGATGCAGGTCATCACGATGCGGTACGGCCTCGAAGACGGTCAGCCGCGCACGCTCGACCAGATCGGCCGCGCCTTCGGGCTCTCGCGCGAGCGTGTCCGCCAGATCGAGCGCGAGGTCATGACCAAGCTGCGTCAGGGCGACCGCGCCGAGAAGCTCCGCGCTTACGCGAGCTGATCCGATGAGGGACCGCGCCGCGGTCCCGCCCCAGACCGGCGGCTGCGGTCGATGATCCCCCGAGTCAACCCAGCCGCCTCGGCCCGGTGTCCGCGAGTGTGGGCACCGGGCCGACATCTATGTGCGACCCCAGGACCGAGATCCCGTCGGGCGAGGCGAGGATCGGGTCGAGCGTCAGCTCGCGGATCTCGGGGACGTCGTCGATCAGCGCCGACACCCGCTGCAGCAACTCCACCAGCGCGTCCGGATCGGTGTGGTCCTCGGCCAGCAGCGTCCGGACACTCGGCTCGTCGACCAGTTCCCTGGCATCGTGCTCAGTCAGCGGGATCGACCGGAAGCTCCGGTCACCGAGCGCCTCGAACAGTCGTCCGGAGAGGCCGAACGACATCAGCGGACCGAACGACGGACTGTCGGAGACGCGGAGGTACATCCCGACGCCTTTCGGCGCCATCCGCTGCACCTGGAGCGACGAGTCGCCGGTGAGGGTCTGCAGTTCGTTGAACGCGGTGATGACCGCGGTCGCGTCGGACAGGTCCAGCCGGGCGCCCTCCCGGTCCACCCGACCGACCCAGGCCGGCGAGGTGGACTTCACCACGACCGGGAATCCCAGCTCACGCGCCGCCGCAGACGCCTCGTGCATCGTCCGGACGTCCCGGAACGGAACCACTTCGATGCCGAAGTGCCCGAGCACGTACGACCCCTCGCGCGGAGTGAGCGAGCGCGGGCCGTCGGCCATCGCCTCTCGCACGAAGCTGCGCGCGTCCTCCGGCCGCGAATCCGGGATGGGTGCGGGCGCGGCGGCCGGCCGCGACCGCCACCGGGAGTAGCGCCACGCCTGCGCCAGCGCGCTCGCAGCGCGCTCGGGCGTCGGGTACGACGGGATCGACCCGCGCACGGGCAGCCCGTCCGGTCCGGTGCGCGACAGACCGGGCGGAACACCCTCCACCGCGAGGAAGGTCGTCACGACCGGTTTGGTCGGAACATCGCCTCCGTCGGCCGGGCGGGTCGCTTCCAGCAGGCCCAACGCGTAGTCGGACGAGTCGACGGCCACCGGCGGGACGAACACCACGATCACCGCGTCGATCGCGTCGTCGTTCATCGCCTCGGCGACGGCGGCCGACAGTGCGTCGTGTGTCACGGCCGGCCCCAGATCCACGATCGAGACCACTTCGAGGCCCGAGCTGCGGGCGGTGTTGGCAGCCAGGGACGCGATGACCGACGAGTTTCCGAGGATGGCCGTCCGGGGACCCTCGGGCAGCGGCTGGTAGGCCAGCACGGTAGCGGAGTCGAAGAGCTCCGCGATCGTCTCGACCTGGATCACCCCGGCCTGTTCCAGCACCATCTGCGCCACGCGGTCGTCGCGCACCGGACCGGTGCGCTGGGCGTGTACCGGCGACATCGCCCCGCTGCCCGACTTGATCGCGACGATCGGCTTCTTGGACGCCACCCGGCGGGCGATCCGCCCGAACTTGCGCGGATTGCCGAAGCTCTCCAGGTACAGCAGCACCACGTCTGTGTCGTCGTCGGTGTCCCAGTACTGGAGCACGTCGTTCCCGGACACATCGGCGCGGTTGCCCGCGGAGACGAACGTCGACAGGCCGAGCCGGCGGTGGGCAGCGGTGTCGAGGATCGCGATGCCGAGCGCACCGGACTGGCAGAAGAATCCGACACGGCCCGCCCCCGGAATGCGGGGAGCCAGTGACGCGTTCAGCGCGATGTCGGGATGGTTGTTGACCACGCCGAGCGCGTTGGGCCCCACCAGGCGCATTCCGTGGGCGCGGACCTGTTCGGCGAGCCGCTTCTCGTTCTCCAGCCCGGCCTCGCCTTTCTCACCGAAGCCGGCCGACACCACCACCAGGGTCCGCACGCCTTTGGCGAGACAGTCGTCGAGCACTTGGTCTATGCGCGCGGCAGGCACCGCGATGACGGCCAGATCCACCGGGTCGGGGATGTCGCGCACAGTCGAATAGGAGCGGATCCCGCGCACCGACGGCGGTGCGGTGCGCGGCGGTCGTCCGGGACCGCGGCGCGGCTGGGCGTCGTCCGGTTCGGACGCCACCGCCGAACCGTTCACCGGGAACACCGGCCCGGTGAAGCCGGCCGCGAGCACATTCGCCAGCAACACGTTGCCGACCTTCTTGGGGTCGGCGGAGGCACCGATCACGGCCACCGACGAAGGACGCAGCAGATTCGCGATGCTGCGTGCCTCCGAGGCACGCTCGCGGGCGTTGCGCACCGCCGTCAGCGCCTCGGTGGGATCGATCAGGAACTCGACGTGCACGGTGCTGCCGTCGAAGGCCCGGCTGATCTGATATCCCGCATCACGGAATACAGCCACCATGTTGGGGTTCTCCGACAGCACCTCCGCCTCGAACCGGGTGAAGCCGTTCTCCGCCGCCGCACCCGCCAGGTGCTCGAGCAGGATCGGACCCAACCCACGGCCCTGGTGATCGTCGGCGACCACGAAGGCCACCTCGGCGGACGTCGGTTTACCGTCCGCCGCGAGCCCCTCGTACAGCCCCATCGCGATCACCCGGTCGCCGAGGAAGGCCAGCAGGGCGACGCGGTTGCGGTAGTCCACCGTCGTCATGCGCACCACTTCGCGCGGCGGGAGCGTCGGCGTCGGACCGAAGTACCGCATGTAGCGGGTGCGTTCGCTGAGACCGTTGTGGAACTCGACGAGCAGGTCGGCGTCGGCGGGCATGATGGGCCGGATGTGAACCACGCCTCCGTCCGAGGCGAGGACGTCGGCGCTCCACTGCCGCGGGTACTCGCGCGGGAGCGCGTCCTCGGTCGTCGGCGTGTCCTCCGTATCGCTCGCGGTGTCCGTCGATCCGGTGTCGGGCGTGTCAGTCACGAGGATCCTCCGGGTCCAGGCCGTGCAGCGGGAACACCGCTCGGCGGGTGGCGATGATGGCTTTGTCGGTCTGCCGCTGGGCGGTCTCCGAGACGCCGTCGGGTGGTTCTGCGCTGCCGTCGCCGTCCCAGCGGACGAAGTCGGTGACGCCGCCGTCTCCCATCGTGGCCTTCGGCGGCCGCGCGTAGTCGGGGTGAACCGTCTTCGCCAGATCCTGCGCGCCGGCGAGCCAGTCGTCCCCGATGCGGGTCTGCGCGGGCACGTCGCGATCGAGCGCCGCGCCGATCAGATGCGTCCAGCTGCGCGGGACCACGTTGATCACACCGTATCCCCCGCCGCCGACGGCCAGCCAGCGTCCCTCGCAGTACCGGTCGGCGAGTTCGCGCAACGCCCGGACCGCGGCGGCGTGGCCGTCGACGGTCAGTGCCAGGTCGGTGAGCGGGTCGTCGCGGTGGCTGTCGACACCGATCTGCGTCACCAGGATCTGCGGCTTGAACGCCTCCACCATCGACGGAACGACGGCGTGAAAGGCGCGCAGCCACAACGAGTCCGGCAGCCCGGGCATCAGTCCGACGTTCACCGCGGTGCCCGTGGCCGGTCCCTCGCCCACTTCGGTGGCCCAGCCGGTGCCGGGCCACAGCGTCGCGGGGTGCTGATGCAGCGACACCGTCATCACCCGCGGGTCGCCGATGAACTCGGCCTGCACGCCGTCTCCGTGGTGCGCGTCGACGTCGATGTAGGCGATCCGGTCGTAGCCGTGCTCGAGCAGCCAGCGGATCGCGATCGAACAGTCGTTGTAGATGCAGAAGCCGGCGGCGTGGCCCTTCATCGCGTGATGCATGCCGCCGCCGATGTTGACCGCTCGGCGCACGCTTCCGGACGCGATCGCCGCGGCCGCGGCCACCGAGCCGCCGACCAGCATCGCTCCCGCATCGTGCATGCCCTCGAAGATCGGGTTGTCCGCGCTGCCGAGGCCGAAGAGACGCTCGAGGACCGGGCCGTTGAGCGACGCGGTGCCGTAGCTGACGGCCCGGACCGCGTCGACGTAACCCTGCGTGTGGACAGTGGTCAGGAGCCCGTCGTCCACCGGCAGCGGCTCGATCGTGTCCACGTCGTCGAGCACACCGAGGCTGCGCGCCAGCGACATCGTGAGGGCGAGGCGCACCGGACTCATCGGGTGGGTGTAGGCCCACTTGTACTCCATGAAGTGCTCGCTCCAGATGATCGCCGCACTCATCGCCTCGCCTCTTTTCGCATCACCCTGTCACGCTAACGGTTTCACGCCACTCGGGGACTGCATCAGGTGCCCCTGACGCCCCGCCTTACAGGTAACCTGAACTGAGGCGAAAGGACTGAGGCTTCGTGAACGATCTTGTCGATACCACAGAGATGTATCTGCGGACGATCTACGACCTTGAGGAGGAGGGGATCATCCCGCTGCGCGCTCGCATCGCCGAGCGCCTGGAACAGAGTGGACCGACGGTCTCGCAGACGGTGGCCCGCATGGAGCGCGACGGGCTCCTGCGCGTCGCGGGCGATCGGCATCTCGAACTCACGGACAAGGGCCGCAATCTGGCCATCTCAGTGATGCGCAAGCACCGATTGGCCGAGCGGCTGCTGGTGGACGTGATCGGTCTGCCGTGGGACGAGGTGCACGACGAGGCCTGCCGCTGGGAACACGTGATGAGCGAGAACGTCGAGCGGCGCATCGTCGAGGTCCTCGACAACCCGACCACGTCGCCGTACGGCAATCCGATTCCCGGGCTGGAGCAGCTCGGGGTCGAGGCCAGTGCGCGCGAGGACACCTCGGTGCGGCTCGTCGACCTCCCCCAGGGTGAGAGCACCGTCGTGATCACGCGTATGTCCGAGCACGCGCAGGCCGACCCGGAGTTGATCTCCGAGCTGCGGCAGGCCGGCGTGGTGCCGAACGCGCGCGTGTCGGTGAACGTGACACCCCGTGCGGTCATCATCAACACTCCCGGACACGAGGGGCTGACGCTGTCCTCGGAGATCTCGCACGCGATCTTCGTCAACAAGACCTGATCACCGCACGGTCAGCCGGCCGGCTCGTGTACCGGGGCGGGCAGAGGGCCGCCGAGGCTCTCGGCGATCTCGTATGCGAGTTCGGCGAGTCCGCGCAGTTCCCTCGGTCGCATGCCGTTGATCAGTGCGGTGTCGAGCAGGTTCGCGAGATGGTAGTCGGGGTCGGCGTCGTGCGCCACGCCGAACGCCACGCCCGCGTACGCGCCCTCCCCGGCCATGTAGTGCAGATGCCCGAGCAGTGTGGCCGCCGCCGCGCGGGCATGGCCGTCGAGCCGTCTGGTCAGGGTGCGCCACAGATCCTCCGCCGCGCCGCGCTGTTCGGTGAGCGAGAGTCCGAGCAGCGCGTCGCGCACATGCACCGACACCAGCGCTTCGGCGAGGGTGTTCACGTCCGCGCACGTCAGATCGGTGTCGCCGGCGCTGAAACGGGCCAGCGTTCCCAGCGCGAATGCGAGCCCCTGCGCGTCGACGCGGCCGGGTTCGTGCCGCACCGGAACCGGTGACACGCCGCGGCAGCCCGCCCGGGCGCAGTGCGGTTCCGGCGACAGCAGCGCGAGCATCTCCGACCGCCGCGCCAGAATCCGTCTGCCGGAGTGGACCGCGCGCTCCAGCGCGGTCGGCGAGGCGTTGGGGTCCGACAGCACTCCGGTGGCCGGTACCGCCGCGGTGAACGGATAGGGCGCCGCTCGGCCCCCGGCCGGTCGCCACACGGTGTGCCACCGGCTGCCCGAGGCGGCCTGTGCCATCGCGAACGCCGCGGACAGTCCGCCCGCGGGGCCGAAGCCCTTGTTCGCAGCCGCCGCGACGGCGCGGTAGCGGTCGTCGTCGGGCCGGTAGCGGTCGTCGACGATCACCGCGACGGTGCCGATGGCCCCGTAGGAGGCCGCGAGCGTCCCCAACCGGATGAACAGCTGCCGCATGCCGGCGGACGGCGAACCGTTCTTGGTCAGGCACAGATCGTGCCGCATGGTCGCCACGACAGTGCGGTCGGCACCGAACACCAGCAGCACGATCGACTGTTCGGGCACGAAGCCGAGCAGTCCCGGGACCGCGGCGAGCAACTTGTCGGGATCGGAGCGACCGTCGGTGTGGCCGCCTGCGGGAATGCTGAGTGAATTGGTCATGCACCCACGCTGGCCTCGACGCGGCCGGCCGGGAAGACCCCGCCGGCCGATGTTGACCGACAAGGCGTCGATGCACAGATCGACCTGGGCGTTTGCCCGTCGGTGGTGCGTCAGCCGCCGAACGCGCGTGTCCGTGCGGCGTCGAACAGCGTGCGAGTGGCGCCCAGTTCCTCGGCGCCGAGATCGTCGCCGCCCGGACGCCGATTCTGCACGTAGACGCGGATGTCCCCCTGCTGCGCCACGAACTCGGTCACCGAACTCGTCGGCGGCGGCGCGGGCTGATCGGCCGGTCCCATTCGGATGCGGCGCTCGAGCCGGACTCCGGGAACACCGCCGTCGACGGGAGTGACCTCGGTCGCCACCGACGTGCCGACCGTTCCGCCGAGAGCGAACTCCCCGCACCGGCGAGCCCGCGCGACGAAGTCGTCGAAGCTGTCGGTGGCGCGCACCACCATCGTGGTCAGCGTCCCCTGCGCGGGCCCTCCCGGCCCCACGAGCACCCTCGCCGTCGGCGCATCCACCGGCGCCGGAGTGCAGTCGGCCGGGGTGTTCTCACCGCGGAGCGGACGGAACGTGATGTCCGCCAGGATGCCCGGGACCTGGGCGGACGGGACCTGCTGCCCGGGGCCGTAGGGGAACGCCGAACTCGGTACCGACTTCGACGAGAGATCCAGTGACGGGACTGCCTCTCCCGTCACGGCGCACGCCGACGCCGCCCCGGCCACCATCAACACGGCAGCCACAGACTTCACTCCAGCAACAAGTCGCACACCACCACTGTGCCATCCGCGCGGCCGCGACACGGGAATGACCCGCCGCAGAGCCGTGTTGAACGCGATGAGTCCCGTACGGGACAATGAGATGTCACATTCGAAGGGAGAGACCATGGATGAGCGGCAGGACGACCCCCGCAAGCTCTACGATCTCGAGTTCCCGGCTCCCGCCGTGTACGGCGCCGACGGCGACGGACCGGTGCTGATCCACGCCCTCGAGGGCTACGCCGACGCCGGACACGCCGTCGCGCTGGCCGCGACGCACCTGCGCGAGGCCCTCGACTCCGAACTGGTCGCGACGTTCAACACCGACGAGTTGATCGACTACCGGTCGCGGCGGCCGATGATCTCCTTCAGCGGTGTGGAGTTCGACGGGATCGACATGCACAAGCTCACCGTCCACGCGGTGCGCGACAACGCCGGGGTTCCGTTCCTGCTGTTGGACGGACCCGAGCCCGACCTGCGCTGGGAGCAGTTCACCACCGCGATCACCGCACTCGCCGAGCGGTTCGGCGTCTCGCGAGTGGTCGGTCTGAACTCGATCCCGATGGCGGTTCCGCACACGCGGCCTGCCTCGATCACCGCGCACGGCAACGATTCGGACGCTCTCGGCGACCTGAACCGCTGGGGCAACCCGATGAAGCTGCCCGCCAGCGCGTCGATGCTCCTCGAACTGCGGCTCGGCCAGGCCGGCTACCGCACCGCGGGCCTGTCCGCGCACGTTCCGCACTACCTGGCGCAGGCCAACTACCCCGGCGCGTCCGCCGCACTGATCCAGGCGATCGGAAAGGTCGCCGGTCTCGAACTGCCGGTCGCGGCGCTCGAGAACGCCGCGGAGCAGATGCGCGAGCAGATCGACGGCGAGGTGGCGTCCAATGCGGAGGTCGCGGCCGTCGTCACGTCGCTGGAGAACCAGTACGACGCCTACATGCGCGCGAAGAACGAGCAGGCCTCGCTGCTGGCCGCCGACCAGGATGTCCCCTCGGGCGACGAACTGGGTGCGGAGTTCGAGCGGTTCCTGGCCGAACACGCCGCGGAGTTCGACGGACTCGGCGATGGCGCCTTCCCGGAGCCGGACGACGAGAGCGACACCGGGCCCGACGACACACAAGGACGTGATCCGAGCTGACGACGCCGGCCACGGAACCGAGCGACACCGTTCCGCTGACGCCCACCACTGACGAAGATCTCGCATTCGAGAGGTTCACGACGTGGTGGGCGTCTCGCGGGCTCGACCTGTACCCGCATCAGGAGGAGGCGCTCCTCGAGCTCGTCTCGGGCAGCAACGTGATCCTGGCGACGCCGACCGGATCGGGCAAGTCGCTCGTCGCCTCCGGCGCCATCTATTTCGCGCTCTGCCGCGGGCGGCGCGCGTATTACACAGCGCCGATCAAAGCCCTGGTCAGCGAGAAGTTCTTCGATCTGTGCGATCAGTTCGGTGCCGCCAATGTAGGTCTGCTCACCGGCGACGCGTCGGTCAACGCCGACGCGCCGATCGTGTGCGCGACCGCCGAGATCGTCGCCAACATCGCCCTGCGCGACGGCGCCGGATCCGACGTCGGCGTCCTGGTGGCCGACGAATTCCACTATTACGGCGAGTCCGACCGCGGCTGGGCCTGGCAGGTCCCTCTGATCGAACTGCCGGATCCGTCGCCCGAGACCGCTGTCGACCGGCAGCCGCAGTTCCTGCTGATGTCGGCGACGCTGGGCAGCATGGACTTCTTCGTCGACGACCTCACTCGCCGCACCGGTCGCACCACCGTGCCGGTGACCGGTGCGCAGCGGCCCGTGCCGCTGCAGTACCGATACGCGATCACCCCGATCCACGAGACGATCGCCGAGCTGATCGACGCCGGCCGGGCGCCGGTCTACGTGGTTCATTTCACGCAGCAGCAGGCCGTCGAACGCGCCCAGGCGCTGCTGTCGGTGAAGATCTGTGACAAGGAGGAGAAGGCGGCCATCGCCGAGGCGATCGGCGACTTCCGGTTCCAGACCGGCTTCGGAGGCACCCTGTCGAAACTCCTGCGGTCGGGCATCGGCGTGCATCACGCGGGCATGCTCCCCCGCTACCGGCGGCTCGTCGAACGGCTGGCGCAGGCCGGCCTGCTGAAGGTGGTCGCCGGAACCGACACCCTCGGCGTGGGCATCAACGTGCCGATCCGCACCGTGCTGTTCGCGGGCCTGACCAAGTACGACGGCCACCGGGTGCGCCGGCTGCGAGCGCGGGAGTTCCACCAGATCGCCGGCCGTGCCGGCCGGGCGGGTTTCGACACCGTCGGCTACGTGGTGGCCCAGGCACCCGAACACGACGTCGAGAACGCGCGCGCCGTGGCGAAGGCGGGCGACGACCCCAAGAAGCTGCGGAAGGTGGTGCGCCGCAAAGCCCCCGAGGGGTTCGTCAGCTGGGGCGAGAAGACCTTCGAAACGCTGATCGACGCTCCCGACGAAGAGTTGAAGTCGCATTTCCGGATGACCACCGCGATGCTGATGGAAGTGCTCGAACGGCCCGGCGACTGCTTCGCGGCGCTGCGGCATCTGCTCGAGACCAACCACGAACCGCGCTCGCGGCAACTGCGCCACATCAAGCACACCATCGCGCTGTACCGCGACCTGTGCGAGACCGGGATCGTGACGAAGCTCGACCGGCCCGCGGCGGACGGGAAGCACGTGGAACTCTCCATCGACCTGCCGGAGAACTTCGCCCTCACCAATCCGCTCTCGGCGTTCGCGGTCGCCGCGTTCGAACTCCTCGACACCGATTCGGACACCTACGCGCTCGATGTGATCTCGATACTCGAATGCACCCTCGACGATCCGCGCCCCGTGCTCGTCGCGCAGCGCAAGCAGGCGCGCGACGCCGCCGTCGCCGAGATGAAGGCCGACGGGATCGAGTACGAGGAGCGCATGGAGCGACTCGAGCAGATCACGTGGCCGCAGCCGCTCGCCGAGGAGATCGGTTTCGCATACGAGACCTATCGCCGGGGCCATCCCTGGCTGGCGAACACTCCCCCGTCGCCCAAATCCGTCCTGCGGTACATGCGGGAGCGGTCGATGACCTTCACCGAGCTCATCTCCGACCTCGGGCTCGCGCGCAGCGAAGGCGTCGTCCTGCGGTACCTGACCGACTGCTACCGCGCACTGAACAGCGGGTTGCCGATGTCGGCGGTCACCGACGAGATCGAGGACATCACCGACGAACTCGGCGATCTGATCCGCGACGTCGACTCCAGCCTCATCGACGAGTGGGAGCAGCTCACCGCTCAGGCGTGAGGCCGACGGCGGTGTCGTCGGTGCCGCCGGACCGCGTGCCCACCGGGGTCACCGCGCCTCCGTCGGCCACCAGTTCGGCGATGTCGGCGGCCAGCGCGCGGTAGGCCTCGCCCCGGCCCGACGACTCCCGGTACACGAGGCCGATCGTGCGGCCGGGCCGCGGACGCGCGAACTCGGCCGTGGCGAGTCCACCCGCCGCGGTCTCGACGGCCACCGCGGTCTGCGGGATCAGCGTCACTCCCAGCCCGCCTTCGACACACTGCACCGCGGTCGTGAGCGACGCGGCCCGCGTCTGACGCAGATCGGGCGAGACGCCGGCGAGCTGACACACCTCGAGAGCCTGATCGCGCAGGCAGTGTCCTTCGTCGAGCAGCAGCAGCGGAAGATCCTCCAGCATCTTCGGCGACAGCCGCTTCCGTCCGGCGAGCGGATGTCCTTGCGGCAGCGCGAGGACGAAGTCCTCGGCGTACATCGGGATCTCGCCGATCCCCGGTGCGCCGGCGGGCAGGGCGAGGACCGCCGCATCGAGGGCTCCGTCGCGCAATTGTCCGAGCAGACGGTCGGTCTGATCCTCCACCACCAGCAGATCGAGCGCCGGTCGGCGTTCGGCGAGCCCCTGCAACACCCGGGGCAGGATGTAGGGCGCGATCGTCGGGATCAATCCCAACCGGAGAGTCCCCGACAGCGGGTCGAGGTCGCCGGCGGCATCGAGCAGGAAGTCGTCGACGGCGTCGCACACCGCGATCGCCGACCCGAGCAGCCGGCGGCCCTCCGCCGTCAGCATCACCCGCCGGGTGGTCCGTTCGACGAGCCGGAGTCCGAGCCCCGCCTCCAGTCCGGCCAGCGCCTGTGACAGCGAGGGCTGACTGACCCCGAGTTCGGCTGCGGCGGAGCCGAAGTGCAAGTGCTTCGCCACGGACACGAACGCCCTCAGTGCGGTGATGGGCGGCTGATAACTTTGATCGGTCATGCCTATCAATATAGTGACTACTATCGCATTTGCTTTTCACTGGGTTTCGGGCAGAATGGACTCCAGGCGGGAAACCGACCGTTTCTCCGCCGGAATCTTCTCTCCCGCAACATGAATCCGAATTGAAGGAGTACACACATGGCTCTGCTCACCATCGGCGACCAGTTCCCGGCCTACAACCTCACCGCCGTCATCGGCGGCGACCTCTCGAAGGTCGACGCGCAGCAGCCGGACGACTACTTCACCACGGTCACCAGCGACGACCACGCGGGCAAGTGGCGCGTCGTCTTCTTCTGGCCGAAGGACTTCACCTTCGTCTGCCCCACCGAGATCGCCGCCTTCGGCAAGCTGAACGACGAGTTCGCCGACCGCGACACCCAGGTGCTCGGCGCCTCGATCGACTCGGAGTTCGTCCACTTCCAGTGGCGCGCCCAGCACGAGGACCTCAAGACCCTCCCCTTCCCGATGCTCTCGGACCTCAAGCGCGAGCTGGTCGAGGCCACCGGCGTCCTCAACGCCGACGGCGTCGCCGATCGCGCCACCTTCATCATCGACCCGAACAACGAGATCCAGTTCGTGTCGGTCACCGCGGGCTCGGTCGGCCGCAACGTCGACGAGGTCCTGCGCGTGCTCGACGCCCTGCAGTCCGACGAGCTGTGCGCCTGCAACTGGCGCAAGGGCGACCCGACCATCAACGCGGGCGAGCTCATGAGCGCGGGCGTCTGATTCCGGCCGTTCCCGGATCTCCCACGCCACCTCACACTCGAAGGGATCGAGCGATATGAGCATCGACAACCTGAAGAACGCACTCCCCGAGTACGCCAAGGATCTCAAGCTGAACCTCTCCTCGATCAGCCGCACCACGGTGCTGAACGAGGAGCAGCTGTGGGGCACGCTGCTGGCCACCGCCGCGGCGACCCGCAACGCCACCGTGCTGCGTGAGATCGCCGACGAAGCCGCCGACAACCTGTCGGCGGAGGCGTACAACGCCGCCCTCGGCGCCGCCTCGATCATGGGCATGAACAACGTGTTCTACCGCGGCCGCGGCTTCCTCGACGGCAAGTACGACGACTTGCGTCCCGGTCTGCGGATGAACATCATCGGCAACCCGGGCGTGGACAAGGTGAACTTCGAGCTCTGGTCGCTGGCGGTGTCGGCGATCAACGGCTGCGAGCACTGCGTCGGCGCGCACGAGAACGTCGTCCGTGAGGGCGGGCAGGACCGCGAGGTCGTGTTCGAGGCCCTCAAGGCCGCGTCGATCGTGGCCGGCGTCGGCCAGGCGATCACCTCCGCCGAGGCACTCGCCGCCGCGGGAGTCTGACGGACTGCCGCCCGCACCACTGCGGGCCACATGCGGGCAGGCCCCGAGCGCGTGAACTTCACGTGCTCGGGGCCTGCCGTCATTTCAGGTGGGCAACCGCCGTCTGACGTCAGTCAGTCGGTCAGGCGGCGGCCACCTCCTCAGTCCTGAAATTCACCATTTCCCGGACCACCTCCTTCCCTGTTGACGAGCAGAACGCTACGCCGATGCCCGGAGCGGCCGCAACGGGTTTTCCGAGGCGACTTCGGGGTATCGATGTGGTGGCCGTCGATATCGGTGGCTACAGCTCCCGCACGGCTTTCGCCACCCGATCGGCGAGCTCCCCCACCTCGTCCGCGGTCATGATGAACGCCGGCGAGATCTGCAGTGCGCCCTGACCGGCCACCCGGCCGCTGACACCGTGCTCGCGCAGCTTCGTCACGGCGGCCGCTCCCTTCGACGGGTCGGCGAGCTGTACCGCCGTCACCGCTCCCAGACCGGTGCGGACCTCGCCGACCTGAGACAGCTCCGCGAGCGGCGCGAACGCCGCGGCGAGGTCGGACTCGAGACGGCTCGCCGTCTCGAGCAGTCCCTCGCGCTCGATGATGTCGAGGTTCACCAGTGCGGCCGCTGCCGCTGCGGCGTGGCCGCCGTAGGTGTATCCGTGGCGCCACCACGTGCCGCCGGCGAAGAACGGCGCCGCCACCCGCGGCGCGACCACCAATGCGCCCATCGGCACATACCCGCTGGTGAGTCCCTTGGCCGTGGTCATCATGTCGGGATCGAGACCGAATCGGGAGGAGGCGAACCACTCCCGGGCCCCGATACGGCCGAACCCGGTGACCACCTCGTCGGCGATGAACAGCACGTCGTGGTCGCGGCAGATCTCGCGGACTTCGCGCAGGTAGCCCTCCGGCGGCGGATACACTCCGCCCGCGCCCAGGATCGGCTCGGCGATGAAGGCCGCGATGCGATCGGGTCCGATCCGCTCGACCAGCCCCAGGAGACTCTTCGCGTCATCCCACGCGACGGTCTCGGTGTCGGACATCAACTCGCCGTAGCCCTCGCCGTTGGCGTCTATGCCCGCGAGCGAAGTGCCCGCGACGTGCATCCCGTGATACGCCCGGCTGCGTCCGACGACGATCGTCTTGTCGGGCGCACCCTGCTCTACCCAGTACCGGCGCGCCAGTTTGACCGCCGACTCGACCGAATCACTGCCGCCAGAGGTGAACAGCACCTTCGAACCCGGTACCGGCGCGATCGCGGCGATGCGCTCGGCGAGTTCGACGGTGATCTCCGACGCCACGTCGCCGAAGTTCGAGTAGTGCGCGAGCGTCGACAGCTGCCGCGCCACCGCGTCGGCCACCTCGGTGCGACCGTGACCGATGTTGGCGAACCACAGACCCGCGGTGGCGTCGATGTATTCCCTGCCGCTGTCGTCGTAGACACGCGTCCCGCGTCCGCGCGTCACGATGAACGGTCCGTCCGCGGTCACCGCACCCATGTCTGCAAAGCCGTGCCAGAGAGAACCCATGCCTTGAATATCGCACTTCACCCCGGGTTGTGCTTCCCTCTCAGCCGGACTCCGCGAGCCGGGCGAGACGGTCGATCGACGACGCCAGCCGTTCGCTCGTCGTCGCCCTGGCGCGGGCTTCGCGCTTGGGGTCGTGCAGTTCCGTCCAGTCGTACGTGTGCACCACACGAGTGCCGTCGGCGTGCTCGAAGAGTTCCCAACGCCAGAGATGGCCGGGCGGATTCTTCCCCACCTCCGACGGCAGCCACGCGATGAGACTTCCCTCGTCGAACTCGACGACGTGATTCTCGCGCACCGCACCGGGTTTGGTGAGCCGCATGGTGAAGACGTCGCCGACGCGGCGCACCCGCCGGCCTCGCTCGGCCGCGGTGAGGTTGTCGTTGCCGTCCCACTCGGGCTGACGGGCGGGGTCCGCGATGAGCTCGAAGATCCGGCTGCGCGGTGCGGCGACGATCCGCTCGGCGGAGACGACGCGTGCGGAGGACTCTGTTCCGGGTGTCATCACCGCATTGTGGCCCACCGTAGAATCGATGTCATCATGCCTTCCGCGATCCCGTCTCCGGACCTGTCCGCCCTGACGATCTCCTATCCGCCGGAACTCCCGGTCAGCGCCTGCCGCGACGAGATCGCCGAGGCCGTCTCCGCACACCAGGTGGTCGTGATCGCGGGCGAGACCGGTTCGGGCAAGACGACCCAGTTGCCGAAGATCTGCCTCGAACTCGGCCGCACCTCGATCGGTCATACGCAGCCTCGGCGGATCGCGGCGACGTCGGTGGCCCGGCGGATCGCCGACGAGTTGGGCACCGAGATCGGCGGGACCGTCGGGTATCAGGTGCGCTTCTCCGACAAGGTCGGCAAGGACACCCGCATCAAGGTGATGACCGACGGCATCCTGCTGCGCGAGATCGGCCGGGATCCGCGGCTGTCCGGTTACGACACGATCATCATCGACGAGGCGCACGAGCGCAGCCTCAACATCGACTTCCTGCTCGGCTATCTCAAGCAGTTGCTGCCGACCAGACCGGATCTCAAGCTCATCATCACCTCGGCGACCATCGAGCCCGACCGCTTCGCCCGGCATTTCGCCACCACCGCGGACACGGTGCCGATCTTGGAGGTCTCGGGGCGGACGTACCCGGTCGAGATCCGGTATCGGCCGCGCGAGAGCGACGACTCCGACCACGACGACCTCGATCAGATCGCGGCGATCGACGCGGCGGTCGGCGAGCTGTGGTCGCACGCCCCGGGCGACATCCTGGTGTTCCTGCCGACCGAGCGCGACATCCGCGACACGGCCGATGCCCTCCGCCGACGCAGCGAGGCCGAGATCGTTCCGCTGTTCGCCCGGCTGTCGGTCGGTGAGCAGCAACGGGTGTTCGCCCCGTCCAACGGTCGGCGGATCGTGCTGGCCACGAATGTCGCCGAGACGTCATTGACCGTTCCCGGCATCCGGTACGTGATCGATGCGGGTACGGCTCGCATCTCCCGCTATTCGACCCGCACCAAGGTGACTCGTCTTCCCGTGGAACGGGTCTCACAGGCCAGCGCCCGTCAGCGCGCGGGTCGCTGCGGCCGGGTGGCGCCGGGCATCTGCATCCGCCTGTACTCGGAAGACGATTTCGACGCTCGTCCGGAGTACACCGACCCGGAGATCCTGCGGAGCAATCTCGCCGCCGTCATCCTGTCGATGCTGTCGCTGCGGCTGGGCGACATCAACGACTTCCCGTTCGTGCAGGCGCCCGACCCGCGAGCGGTCCGCGACGGCATGGCACAGCTGTCCGAACTGGGAGCGGTCACCGGCACCGATTCCGCGTCCGCGCGGCTGACCAAGATCGGCAAGCAGCTCGCGCGGCTGCCCGTCGACCCGAGGTTGGGCCGGATGCTGGTTGCCGGACACGACAACGGCTGCCTCGATCACCTGCTCGTCATCACTGCGGCGCTGGCCCTGCCCGACGTTCGGGAGTTCCCCAGCGACAAGCGGGAGGCCGCCACCGCCGCCCATCGCCGGCACGCGGTGCCGGGGTCGGAGTTCCTCGGGCACCTCAAGCTCTGGGAGTATCTGACGGCCAGGCGCGCGGAACTCTCAAGCAGCCAGTTCCGCAAGATGTGCGAGCGAGAGTTCCTGCACTTCCTGCGGATCCGCGAATGGATCGATCTGCACCGGCAGCTGCGGCGCACCGTCAGCGACCTCAAGTGGCAGATCCCGGACACCGAGGTGGACCCGGCAGCCGTTCATCGCAGCGTGCTCTCCGGCCTGCTGACCAACATCGGTGCGCGGCAAGGCGACTCACGCGACTATCTGGGCACCCGAGGCACGAAGTTCGCGATCTTCCCCGGATCCTTCCTCGCGAACAAACCGCCCGCCTTCGTCGTGGCCGCCGAACTCGTCGAGACCTCGCGCCTGTTCGCACACACCGTGGCCTCGATCGATCCGGCCTGGGTCGAGGAGTTGGCCGGCGACCTGGTGACGCGCACCTACTCCGAGCCGCACTGGTCCACCCGCCGCGGCGCGGTGATGGCGTACGAGAAGGTCAGCCTGTACGGAGTTCCCCTGGTGGCACAGCGCCGCGTGAACTACGGGTCGATCGACCCGAAGACCTCGCGCGAGATCTTCATCCAGGAGGCACTGGTCGCCGGACGCTGGCGTAACCGTCATGCGTTCTTCGCCCACAACGCCGAGTTGCTCCGCGACGCGTCCGAGACCGAACATCGCGCGCGGCGTAGGGACCTGCGCATCTCCGACGACGAGCTCTTCGAGTTCTACGCGGCGCGCATACCGTCCACCGTGGTGTCGACACGGCATTTCGACTCGTGGTGGAAGAAGGCGGGCCGCACCGATCCGGCGCTGCTCAACCTCCGGCCCGAGGACTTGCTCGGAGACGACGTCCCCACGGCCGCCGACTATCCGGCCGCCTGGCAGCAGGGCGAGACCCGCCTGGAGCTCCGCTACCACTTCGAGCCCGGCGCACCCGATGACGGCGTGACCGCGATCATCCCCGAGCCGCTCCTGGCACATGTGCGAGACACCGGATTCGACTGGCTCGTACCCGGGATGCGCGCCGAACTCGCGACGCAGCTGATCAAGTCGTTGCCCAAGGGCCTGCGCAAGTCCATGTCCCCGGCGTCCCGGTACGCCGAACTCGCTCTCAGCCGACTCTCGGTGCGCAGCGAGCCACTGCTCACCGGCCTGGCTCGCGAGCTGTCGTCGATCAGCGGGGTCACCCTGGCTCCGCGCGATTTCAATCCGTCGGCACTCCCCCCGCATCTGCGGATGCACTTCGCCGTCACCGGCACAGACGGCGCGATCATCGCGCGCGGCGACCGGCTCGCCGCGCTTCGCACCGACCTGTCTGCCGACGCCGACCGCGACCGCCGTGCGCCCCTGCACCGCGAATGGACCGCCGACGGTCTGGGCACCCTCGCCGACTCCGAGACGGCGACCGTTGCGGGACAGACGATCACCCGCTATCCCACGCTCGCGACCGTGCCGGGACAGGGCGTACGCATCGCGAAGGCCGCCACCTCCACCGAGCGCGACGCCGGCATCGCCGCCGCCGCCGGAGAACTCCTGCGACTCGCGATCGCGCCGCCCAGCCGCAAGCTGGCGTCGACTCTGCCGCCGCCGGCCAAGCTCGCGCTGAGCCAGAGCCCGTATCCGGACGTGGACGCGTTGCTGGCCGACTGCACGGCACGGGCGGTCACCGACACCCTGGCACGGGAGCCGGAGTTGGCCGCCCTGCGCAGTCCCGGTGACTTCGGCGCGCTCTCGGCGCGGCTGGGGCCGGTGATCCGGTCGCGCGCACCCGAGTACTTCGACGCCGCCGTCGCGGCGCTCGCCGAATACTCCCCGGTGCGCCGGGCCGTCGACGCCCGGTCCGGGACTCTCGCCGCCGACGACGTCTCCGATCAGGTCAACGATCTGATCTTCGACGGCTTCGTCGGCGCGACGGCATTGGAGCATCTGCGCTCGCTGCCGCGCTATCTGACCGCCGCGCGGCTGCGCCTCGAGTCCCTCAACACCGCCGCCGGCCGGGACAACGAGGCGATGGGCGCCATCGACAGGGTGGTGGCGGTCTGGAATAGGCGCCTCGCCCAGCTTCCGGCCGCACGCCACGAGGCGCTGAACGAGTTGGTGCAGTGGCGCCTGGAGGAACTCCGCGTGAGCCTGTTCGCTCAGCAGCTCGGCACCAACGGTCCAGTCTCCGAGCAGCGGATAATCAAGGCGATCGACAAGTTCAGCTGACTGCTCGGGGCGGTGGCTGACTGCTCGGACCGGTGGCGCCGGTGCCGTGAGTGTCAGTGACGGTCGCGGCGCAGCGAATCGATCTCGCGCTGGAAGTCGTCGGCCGACTCGAACGACCGGTAGACCGAGGCGAACCGCAGATAGGCCACCTCGTCGAGGTCGCGCAGCGGACCGAGGATCGCGAGACCGACCTCATTGCTCGGTATCTCGGCCGAACCCGACGAGCGCACGGTGTCCTCCACCTGCACCGCAAGCTTCGCCAGTGCGTCCTCGTCCACCTGACGGCCCTGGCAGGCGCGGCGCACGCCCTGCATCACCTTCTCGCGACTGAAGGGCTCGGAGATGCCGTTGCGCTTCACCACGGACAGCACAGCCGTCTCGACCGTGCTGAACCGCCGCCCGCATTCATTGCACGACCTGCGGCGACGGATCACCTGGCCGTCGTCGGCGACTCGGGAGTCGACGACACGGGTGTCGTCGTTCTTGCAGAACGGGCAGCGCATGCCATGACAATACCCGCCCGCCTCAGCCGTACTGCGGGGCGATAAGCGCTTGTCCGACATGCAGTCCCGATGTCTCGAGGCCGTTCAGGTCGCGCAGCTGGGCGATGACGCCCGCGGACGGCAACTCCGGAGCGATCCGCTCAGCGAGCGCGGTGAGCGACTCCCCCGACCGGACGTACACCACGTGCGTCGCCGCCGGCGACTCCGGCGTCGCCGCATCCTGGTAGCCCGCTCCGACGAGGGCGAGCAGCCACACCATGCCGGCGAGGGTGCCGCCGACCACCGCGGCCCCGGCCCACCGGCGCCTGCGGTACACCGCGGGCGACAGCGCGGTCCGGCCGGCCGGCGGCGCATCGAACATCACTCGCCGGTCCGCGACCGGGCGACGCCGCTCGGGGCGGCCGGTCGGGAAGCACGTTCCGCTCGAGTCGCCTCGCCCCGCTCCGCGTACTCCCCGATCACGGACCAGCGAGCCACGGACCACCGGGATGTCGCAGGTCATCGCCGACGCAGTGGAGTGCACAGCGGTGGCGCGTCCGGTCGGGGCGGGTGCCGTCCTCGTGCTCATGACTCGTCTCCAATCGATCGCGTGTTCGAAGAACTCTTGTTCGATAGTTAACACGAGGGGTCCGACAAACGCCGACACGCGTCGAACAATTGTTTGAGTTTTGTGACCTACTCAACTAGCCTTTGGACCATCGATCGAACACAGCTGACGAAAGGCCCGACCGTGACCGACACGCCCGATCCGATGCTCTCCACCGCGACGCTCGAGGCCTCATTGACCCAGCGTCAGCGCGAGGTGCTCGAGGTCATCCGTCAGTCGGTCCGCGAGCGCGGCTACCCGCCGAGCATCCGTGAGATCGGCGAGGCCGTCGGACTCACCTCCACGTCGTCGGTGGCCCATCAGCTCCGCACGCTCGAGCGCCGCGGCCTTCTCAAGCGCGATCCGCACCGTCCGCGTGCGGTGAACGTTCGGGACGATCAGCGGACACCGCCCTCGGGCGGTGCCGAGGCCGACGGAGAGTCACTCCCCACGCCGACCTTCGTTCCGGTGCTCGGCCGGATCGCCGCCGGCGGACCGATTCTCGCCGAACAGGCCGTGGAGGAGGTCTTCCCGATGCCGCGCGAACTGGTCGGCGACGGTTCCCTGTTCATGCTTCGCGTGGTCGGCGAATCGATGATCGACGCGGCGATCTGCGACGGCGACTGGGTGGTCGTGCGCCAGCAGAACGTGGCGGAGAACGGTGACATCGTCGCCGCGATGATCGACGGCGAAGCCACCGTGAAGACCTTCAAGCGCACCGACGGTCACGTCTGGCTCATGCCGCACAACGAGCATTTCGAGCCCATCCCCGGCGACGACGCCGCCATCCTCGGCAAGGTCGTCACGGTGATGCGCCGTATCTGAGGCGCCCGGCCGGCCTCAGCGGGACATCACACCTCGCCGGCCAGAACCGCGCGAACCGCCTCGCGCGCCTGTGACGGACTCGTCGCGGCGATCGCGGCGGACGCCGCATCGCGGCACTGATCCATGGTGACGGTACCCAGCTTCAGTCCCACCGCGGCCGACGCCGCAGGCGCGGACGACAACGACGTCACACCCATCCCGACCAGCACACATGCCAGCAACGGATCGGCAGCCGCCTCGCCGCATACGCCCACGGGCTTGCCCTGGTCCCGACCGGCGTCCCCGACCCGCTGTATCAGCGCGAGTACCGCCGGCTGCCACGGGTCGGTGAGCGCCGCCAGCTCCGGCGACATCCGGTCCGCCGCCATCGTGTACTGGGTCAGGTCGTTGGTGCCGATCGAGACGAAGTCCACTTCGGCGAGGATCGCGTCGGCGAGGATCGCCGCCGACGGCACCTCGATCATCACCCCCGGCACCAGACCGCGTTCCCGAACCCGCGCGGCGAATTCGCGCGCCTCGTCGACCGTGGCGATCATCGGTGCCATCACCCACGGCGTCGCACGGCCGTCGTCGCGCGCCGCCTCCGCCAGCGCATCGAGCTGGTTGTTGCGGATGTCCGGATACGTCTGCACGATGCGGTTGCCGCGGACTCCCATCGCCGGATTCGGCTCGTCGGAGTGGGCGACGAACTTCAGTGGCTTGTCCGAGCCCGCGTCGAGGGTGCGGATCACCACCTTGCGCCCGGGAAAGGCGTCGATCACCTCCCGGTAGAGCTCTACCTGCTGGGCGACGGTGGGCTCGGCCGCGCGGTCCAGGAAGGCCAGTTCGGTTCGGAACAGTCCGACGCCCTCCACCGGCGCCTGCGCCGCCGACCGAGCGGACACGCCGTCGGCCACGTTGGCCAGGATCGCGACCGCGTGCCCGTCCGCCGTGCGGCCCGGCCCACGCCAGGCCGCCGTCTCGGCTGCCCGCGTCGCCGCGGCCGTCACGGCGTCCGAGATGAGTCCGGCGTCCGGGGCGGCCCCCACCGTTCCCGCGTCCCCGTCCACGTAGCCCATGGCTCCGGAGGGGATCTCATCGAGTTCAGCGGCGGCGACCACGCACGGAATACCGAGTTGGCGAGCAATGATCGCCGTGTGGCTGCTGGGGCCGCCGAGCCGCATGCCCAGCCCGATGACGCGTGCCGGGTCCAGACCCGCGGTGTCGGCGGGCGCGAGGTCGTCGGCGAGCAGAATCGACGGTACGTCCGGCACGGGGATGCCCGGCTCCGAGAGCCCGAGGAGTTCGGCGACGACGCGGTCTCGGACGTCCAACAGATCGGTGACCCGTTCAGCCATGAGGCCGCCGAGCTTGGTGAACATCTCCACGAACTGCTCGGTGGCCGCAATCGCGGCGAGCGGCGCTCGAACGCCCTGCGCAATCGACTTGCCCGCGGCCGTCGCCCACCCGCGATCGCGCGCGAGACCGGCCGTGGCAGTCAGGACCTCGGCCGCGACGCCGGTGCTGTGGGAGGCCCGGTCGGCCAGCCGGTCGGCCACCACTCCGGCGGCGGCGGTGAAACGCTCCATCTCTGCGTCGCGGAGCTCCTCCGGAACGGGAGAGTCATCGATGGCGTCGAAGCCGGGTCGCGGTGCGGGTCTGATGATCGGTCCGTACGCGAGGCCACCGACCACCGGAGTACCGGAGACGATGACGTCGGCGCGGAACGGGTTCTCGGCAGGCACGGGAGAAGTCACCTCGGTCATGTGAGAGAGATTACAGAAAGTCCTTGACGTGTCAACACGTACCCATGTAAACAAAGATGTGTAACCAACCAAATCAACACAGATCCACATCTTTGCACGATCCCCATCGTTGCATGAGATCGGACAGTCGGGAGAGCAGATGTACGCGGAGGAACGCCAGTCGGCGATCGCGAACGAGGTCCGCCTGCGCGGCCGCGTCTCCGTAGCCGATCTCGCCGCGCGCTTCTCCGTGACCGGCGAGACCGTGCGCCGCGACCTGGCTATTCTCGCTCGCAGCGGCCATCTGGTGCGCGTCCACGGCGGAGCCGTACGCCTCGACGTCGCCGCAGTGGTCGACGAACCCGATCTGGTGGTTCGGGAGGAGACCCACCGAGGCGAGAAGAGCGCCATCGGTGCCGCTGCGCTGGCATTCCTGCCCGCCGACGGCGGTTCCATCGTGATCGACGCCGGGACCACCACTCTGCAGTTGGCTCTGTCCATCCCCGCCGACGCCCGCTTGACCTGCGTCACCAACAGCGTGCAGATCGCCGAGGTGGTGGCGGAGTTGCCCGGCTCCGGGGTGCTGCTGACCGGCGGCAGACTCCGGCCCAAGACCGGTGCCTCCGTCGGCGCCGACGCGATCGAGCGACTCTCGCGCATCCGTGCGTCGGTCGGCTTCCTCGGCACCAACGGTCTGTCGCTCGAGCACGGTCTGTCGACACCCGACGCCGACGAGGCCGCCACCAAACGCGCCATGATCGCGGCCTGCACGACGACGGTGGTCCTCGCCGACTCGTCCAAGATCAACCGGGAGGAACTGATGAGCTTCGGAACCCTGGAGGACGTCGATGTCCTCGTGACCGACGCCGGGATCGACTCGGCCTTCGCCGACGAACTGCGCGCCCACGAGATCGAGGTGGTGATCGCATGATCGTCACCGTCACCGCCAATCCGAGCACCGACCGTACGATCGAGCTCGCCGGACCGCTCCGGCGGGGCGAGGTGCACCGTGCGGCCCGCGTCGTCGACCAACCGGGCGGCAAGGGAATCAACGTCGCACGGGTGGTGCGGGCTGCCGGCCTTCCCACACTGGCCGTCCTGCCCGCCCGCGCCGACGACCCGTTCATCGACAGCCTGCGCGCCGTGGCCCTTCCGCACCAGGCGGTGTCGGCGGACGGGACGGTCCGGACCAACCTGACCGTGGCCGAACCGGACGGCACCACCACCAAGATCAACGACGCCGGAACGGCCGTCTCCGCCGAGGCCGGGGCCGCGCTGCGCACCACGATCCTGGCCCGTGCCGAGGGAGCGGACTGGCTCGCTCTGTGCGGCTCGCTGCCGCCCGGCCTCCCCGAGGACTGGTACGCGCAGGTACTCGCCGCGACGGCGTCGCTGCACTGTCGGGTGGCCGTCGACACGTCCGGTGCACCCCTGGCCGCGGTGGCCGCCGCCCGTCCGGCACTGCTGAAGCCGAACTCCGATGAGCTCGCCGAACTCACCGGCGACGATCCGGCCGGCATGGAGAGGTCTGCGGCGCAGGGTGATCCCAGCGTCGCAGCGGCCGCCTCCCGAACACTCGCCGACCGGACCGGCGGGACGGTGCTGACCACGCTGGGCGCGGCCGGCGCCCTCCTGACCACCCCGGACGGCATATGGTTCGCCACCGCGCCGGCTGTCGCGGTCCGCAGCACCGTCGGCGCGGGCGACGCCTCACTCGCCGGTTATCTGATCGCGCACCTGCGCGGTGCCGACGAGGCCGGGCTCCTGCGCAGTGCCGTCGCTCACGGCTCGGCGGCCGCAGCACTGCCGGGCACCACGCCGCCCACTCCGGATCTGCTCGACGAAGCGGGTGTGTCTGTCTCCCGGCTGTCCTGATCCGTCCGCGAAGAACCCCGACACCCAGAATCCCCGAGTCCCCGAATCCCCGACCCCCAGAATCCCGACCCCCCAGAATCACCGAGGGAGCCATCATGTCCCAACAGATCATCACGCCGGAGCTGGTCCTGCTCGACGGTGACGCCGGCGCTGATGCGGACAGTGTCATCGCCGCGCTCGCCGGTCTGGTCGCAAACGCCGGCCGCTGCACCGACCCGGCCGAGCTCGCCGAGGCCGCTATGGCACGCGAACGCAAATCCGCGACCGGGCTTCCCGGAGGCATCGCGATCCCGCACGCACGCGTCGCCTCCGTCACCACCGCCACCCTCGCCATGGCACGCCTGACGCGAAAGGCAGAATTCGGTGCTCCGGACGGGCCCGCCGACATCGTCTTCCTGATCGCGGCACCGGAGGGAGCCGCCGGCGAGCACATGAAGGTGCTCAGTTCGCTGGCGCGCGCCCTCGTGCGGCCCGACTTCGTCGCCGCCCTGCGCGCGGCGCCCGACGCCGCCGCCGTCGTCGATCTGGTCAACGAGGCCGTCGAGGGCAAGCCGGCCCCTGCCCCGGCCGCAGCGACCCCCGCAGCGACCCCGGCAACTGAGACCCCGGCAACCGAATCCCCAGCGGCCGAGCCCGGGACCACTCGGATCGTCGCCGTCACCGCGTGCCCCACCGGGATCGCGCACACCTACATGGCCGCCGACGCCCTCAAGCTCGCCGCCGAACGCGCCGGCGTGGAGTTCGCGGTGGAGACCCAGGGGTCGACCGGTTCGACGCCCTTCGCCCCCGATGTGATCGCTGCCGCGGACGTGGTGGTCTTCGCGACGGATGTGGGCGTCAAGGGCCGCGACCGGTTCGTCGGCAAGCCGGTGGTCGCCTCCGGCGTCAAACGCGCGATCAACGAACCCGATGCGATGATCGCCGAGGCGGTCCGCACGGCGCGAGATCCCCGGGCCGCCACCGTCGCCGGGGACGCGAACGCCGGCGCGCAGGCGCCCGCGGCCTCGCGGGTGGGCATCGGAGGTCAGCTCAAGCAGGCTCTGCTGACCGGTGTCAGCTACATGATCCCGTTCGTCGCCGCGGGCGGTCTGCTGATGGCGCTCGGCTTCCTGCTGGCCGGCTACGAGATCGGCAGTTCGACGGTGCAGGAGGGCACCTCGGACGGACTGTACTACGCACTGCACTACAGTCTCTGGGATCTGCCGCCGGGCGGGCTCATGCAGTATCTCGGCGGAGTGAGTTTCGCGATCGGCAATCTGGCGATCGGGCTCATGGTGGCGGTCCTGGCCGGCTACATCGCCTACGCGATCGCCGACCGGCCCGGTCTCGCTCCCGGATTCACCGCGGGTCTGATCGCCGTCGCCGTGAACGCCGGCTTCATCGGCGGTCTCGTCGGCGGTCTGCTGGCCGGCGTCGTCGCCCTCTGGCTCTCCCGGCTGCCGCTGCCCCAGTGGGCGCGCGGACTGCAACCGGTCGTCATCATTCCGCTGGTGGGCACGCTCGTCACCGGCTTCATCATGTTCGCTCTGCTGGCCCGTCCGCTGTCGTGGATCAACACCTCGCTCGAGGACTGGCTCAACTCGATGTCCGGCAGTTCCAAGGTGATCCTCGGCATCGTGATCGGCCTGATGATGTGCTTCGATCTGGGCGGACCGGTCAACAAGGCGGCGTACGCCTTCGGCGTCGCCGGCCTCGGACTCGCCGGCGCGGGCGTCGCACAGTGGGAGATCATGGCCGCGGTGATGGCCGCAGGCATGGTTCCGCCGCTGGCGATGGCGCTGGCGACCACCCTCCGACCGTCGACGTTCACCGAACCGGAGCGCGAGAACGGCAAGGCCGCCTGGCTGCTGGGCGCGTCGTTCATCTCCGAGGGCGCGATCCCGTTCGCCGCCGCCGATCCGTTCCGCGTGATCCCGTCCATGATGCTGGGCGGTGCGGTCACCGGAGCGCTGTCGATGGCGTTGAGCGTCCAGTGCCGGGCACCCCACGGGGGCGTGTTCGTCCTCTTCGCGATGAACGGCACGTGGTGGAAGTTCCTGATCGCTATCGTGGCGGGCGTGATCGTCTCCGCCGTCGCCGTCCTCGCCGCCAAGCAGTACCAGCCCAGCCGGGAGCGCACGCCGATCCCCGCCGAGGCCGCCTGAAACACCCGGGCCCGAGCACGCAGCTCGGGCCGTCACACCGAAAGAAAGGCACGTCCATGCCCAGCACCACCGTCACCGTCGGATCGGCCGTCGGTCTGCACGCTCGTCCCGCCGCCATCATCGCCGACGCGGCCACCGCTCTCGGCGTCCCGGTGACGCTCGCCGCCGGCGGTGATCCGGTCGACGCGGGCAGCGCGCTGATGATCATGACCCTCGGCGCGGAGAAGGGCGCCTCGGTCACCGTCGAAAGCGACGACCAGGCCGCGGTCGATCAGATCGCGGCACTGGTCGCCAAGGATCTCGACGCCGAGTAGCCGGGCGAGACCGTCAGGCGACGGTCAGATCGCTGTACTCGGCCGCGAGCGCAGAAGGCATCCGCACATGCAGGCGGGTGCCTTCGGCGTTGTGCTCCGTGTCGAGCACGTGCGCGTGCTGGTGGAGCCGGGAGATCACCTCTCCGCGGGCGAACGGCACCTGCAGGACGGCGTCCACATCGTCTCGCTGCAGGAAGTCGGTGATCGCGGCGAAGAGCCCGTCGAGCCCCTCACCGGTCCGGGCCGAGACGAACTGCGCATCCGGATACTCGGCCCGCAGCGCCGTCATGGTCACGCCGTCGACGGCGTCGATCTTGTTGACGACCAGCATCTCCGGCGGCGCGGGGCGGTCCTCTTCGGCGAGCACCTCCCCCAACACCTGGCGGACGGCCGAGATCTGGTTGGCCGGGAACGGGTCTGACCCGTCCACCACGTGGACGAGCAGATCGGCGTCGACGGCCTCCTCCAGTGTCGACCGGAACGCCTCGACCAGCTGGGTGGGCAGATGCCGGACGAAGCCGACGGTGTCGGTGAAGACCACCTCGTGCCCGTCGGCGAGCTGCGCGCGGCGGGTGGTCGGATCGAGCGTCGCGAACAGTGCGTCCTGCACGAGGACTCCCGAGCCGGTCATCGCGTTCACCAGGCTCGACTTGCCGGCATTGGTGTAGCCGACCACCGTCAGGGCCGGTACACCGCCCCGGCGGCGCGCCGCGCGCTTCACCGTCCGAGCCGTCTTCATCCCGCGAATCTCCTTGCGCAGCTTGGCCATTCGCTCGCGGATCCGCCTGCGGTCGGTTTCGATCTTCGTCTCACCGGGGCCACGCAGGCCCACGCCGCCGTTGCTGCCGGCGCGGCCACCTGCCTGGCGCGACATCGACTCGCCCCAGCCGCGCAGCCGGGGAAGCATGTACTCCATCTGCGCCAGCGCCACCTGCGCCTTGCCCTCACGCGAGGTGGCGTGCTGGGCGAAGATGTCGAGGATGAGCGCGGTGCGGTCGATCACCTTCACCTTGACGACCTTCTCCAGCGCCGTCAGCTGGGCGGGAGTCAGCTCACCGTCGCAGATCACGGTGTCGGCTCCGCTGGCGACCACCACTTCGCGGAGTTCCTCGGCCTTGCCGGAGCCGAGATAGGTGGCCGGATCAGGTTTGCCACGGCGCTGGATCAGGGCGTCGAGCACCTGCGATCCGGCAGTCTCGGCGAGCGCGGCGAGTTCGGCCATGCTGGCGCGGGCCGCGGCGACGCTCCCGGTGGTCCAGACGCCCACGAGGACGACCTGCTCCAACCGGAGGCGGCGGTACTCGACCTCGGTGACGTCCTCGAGTTCGGTCGACAGGCCGACGACGCGTTGCAGCGAGGCACGCTCGTCGAGCTGGAGTTCGCCCACCGTGGGTTCGCCCGGGCGTCCACGCTCCGAGAGCCCCGGGACCTCCTCGGCGGACCGGTCGTCGGCGGATTCGTCCAATGCAGATTCTTTGGTCAGTTCAGTCATATGTACATCCATTGTGCCCCCGACCGGCACCGGAACGCATCCGGATTTCCCGCGGGTGCCCGCTCAGTCGGCCCAGCCCGCGACGAGCCGGCCGCGGGCCACCAGCCGAGACGGGCCGCGCAGGACGGCCGAGCCGTCGCCGACAGTGACCAGCACGTCGCCGCCCGGCACTGTGACCGCGACCGACCCCGAGTCTCTGCCGGCCCCCGACAGCGCAGCCGCTGCGGCGGCCACCAGGCCGGTACCGCACGATCGGGTCTCCCCGACGCCCCGCTCGAACACTCGCATGTGCGCATGGAAGTCGGCCTCGTCGGCCGGGGTCGGGCCGCCCGGGGTCAGCGGGGTGAGGATCTCGACGTTCGCCCCGTCCGGAAACAGCGCCGAGTCCAGCTCGGCGCCGGTGGTGAGATCCAGTGTCGCGAGCCGTTCGGGCGTCAGTCCGTCGACCACGCAGGCCAGGTGAGGGTTGCCGACGTCGACGGCCTCGCCCGTCAGCGTCGTACCCGCGATGCGGACCTCGCTCGGACCGCGCAGCGCCACCGGTCCCATCGAGACACTCACGTCGGCGTCGGCGTCGTCGGCCGAGTGCACGGTGACCGGACGGGCCCCGGCGCGCGAACCGACGGTGAACGCATCGGTGTCGACGAGCCCTTCGGTCCGGCAGTAGTGCGCGAACACGCGCACACCGTTGCCGCACATCTCCGCGATCGAACCGTCGGCGTTGCGATAGTCCATGAACCAGTCCACGCCCGAAACGCCCTCGGGTAGCCGTTCCAGCACCTGTTCGGCCACCAGCGATCCGGCGGTCGCGACGCGCAGAACGCCGTCGGCACCGAGTCCCCGCCGGCGGTCGCAGAGGGCGACGACGAGGTCCTCGGTCAGTTCGATCTGTGCCTGAGGATCGGGCAGGATCACGAAGTCGTTCTGGGTGCCATGCCCTTTGACGAAGGTCAGCGCCGGAGAGTTCTTCACTCCCATCAGGCTACGCGGAGCGCGCGGAGCGCATTCTCCAGCAGGGCGGGATCGGCGGCGTCGAGCCACACCGCGCGCGGGTCGCGCCGGAACCACGACCGCTGCCGGCGCACGTACCGTCGCGTGCCGAAGAAAGTACGCTCCTGCGCCTGATCGAGGTCGTAGACGCCGTCGAGATACTCGATGACCTGTGCATAGCCGATCGCCCGCGAGGCCGTCCGTCCCTCCCGCAGGCCGCTCTCGCACAGTGCTCGCACCTCGTCGACAAGGCCGGCGTCGAACATCGCCGCGGTGCGCAACCGGATCCGCTCGTCGAGGGCCTCCTTCTCTCGGTCGAGGGTCAGGATGCGGGTCCCCCACCGCGGTTCACCGATCGACGGCGCCGACGCCGCGAACGGCTCCCCGGTGATCTCGACCACCTCGAGGGCGCGCACGATGCGCCTGCCGTCCGAGTCCAGGATGGTGGCCGCGGCGGCCGGGTCGACCTCGGCCAGCCTGCGGTGGAGAGCCAACGGCCCGATCTCGGTGAGCAGCGCCTCGTACTTCGCCCGCACCGCGGGATCGGTCGACGGGAACTCCCAATCGTCGAGCAGGCCCTGGATGTACATCATCGACCCGCCGACGATGACCGGCAGCCGGCCCGATGCGAGAAGCGCTTCGACGTCTGCCGTCGCCGCGGACTTGTAGCGGGCGACGGTGGCGGTCTCGGTGACGTCGAGGACATCGATCTGGTGGTGCGGTATCCCCCGCCGTTCGGCGACGGGAAGCTTGGCGGTGCCGATGTCCATCCCGCGGTACTGCTGCATCGCGTCGACGTTGACGATCTCGCCGCCGAAGTGTTCGGCGAGATCGAGGGCGAGTTCTGATTTGCCGCTGGCCGTCGGGCCGATGACGGCGATGGGTGCGAGGGTCACCGCGGCGCCCCCGGCGACCAGACGGCGACGGTGTAACCGACCCCGAACGGGGCATCGCGATACAACACCTCTGCCGCTGCGACATCAGACACAGCGACATCGGCCGCGGGACCGCCGCAGGCGGCCGCCAGGACCTGCCATGCGGCCCTGCCTCCGACTCCCTCCGCGGCGCACGCGTCCGCGTCGAGGGCGGCCAGTGCGCCGGTGTCCGCGCGGGCGAGCGCGTCGTCGATCCGCCGCTGAAGCGCGATCGCCGAGGGCCGCTCGCCGCCGCCCGGAGCGCCCGGCGACAACGCGGTGCAGCCGTCGGCCACCACCAGAAGTCCCACCCGGTCGCCGCTGTCGGGATCGCCGCTGTCGGGATCGTCGCTGTCGGGATCGCCGCCGTCGGACAGGGCGCGCGCGAGTTCCAGTCCGGCTGCCGCGCACTGGTCCGGCGACCACTCCGGATCCACCACCCACGGCGTCACCGTGATCCGCTCTCCGCCGCCGTCGGCCTCACCGCGGACCCACCCCGCGATCAGCATCGACAGGGGCAGCGGCGCGCCCTCGGTCGGCGGACCGCCGAGTCGTACCGGGTGCGGCACACCGTATCCGCCGAAGTCGCCGCAGCTGCGGTAGTCCGTGGCACCGGCGGAGCCGGCGCGATCGGCTGCGCCGAGTGCGATCCACCGATCGGCCGCGCTGCCGAGCCGCTTCGCCACCGCACGCACGGCCGCGCGTACGGGTTCGGTGTCGGTGGCGGCCGGACCGGCCAGTTCGGGGACGAGCAGCGGAGCGCTCGGGACTATCGCAACCAGGGCTAGCACGGTCTCGACGCTACCGGTGCGCGCGCGGAACATCGGTTCGGGCCCGGCACCGGCGGCGTCCCGGCCTCGATGTGGGAGGCAATGTTGCAGGCCGCGCCCACAACCGTCGCCGTGCCTGCTTGAATGAACCTCGTAGTGAATGAACCACGTGAATGAACCACGCAGTGATCTGGCAGCCGTGACGCGCGGCGAAGACGATTCAAGAGGTACACGCATGATCAACTCGCCCGACTCGAGCAACCCGGCCTCGAACGGCCCGTCGGCCCCCAAGCCCGGCCCGAAGCCGGGACCGAAGCCTGGCCCTCGGCCGCGTCCGGTCCCCCGGCCCGCAGTCGGCGGCCCGACCCCGGCGGTACCGGTCCATCCGGTGCCGGTGGGTGATCCGAACGAGTTCGGCCGGATCGATTCGAGCGGTGCGGTGTGGCTCAAGACTGCGAGCGGCGAGCGCCAGATCGGCTCGTGGCAGGCCGGGACCGTCGAAGAGGGCCTCGCGCACTTCTCCCGGAAGTTCGCCGACCTGGCCACTGAAGTGGAGATCCTCGAGGAGCGTCTCACCGCCCGTTCCGGCGACCCCAGGAAGACTCAGGCGTCGGCGGCGCATCTGCTCGCCGAACTCCCCGACGCACAGGTCATCGGTGACGTCGACAGCCTGGCGGCCCGTCTGGAGGTGATCGTCTCCGGCGCCGACGATGTGGCGCAGGAGGTCAAGGACCTGCGCGAGTCGGCCCGTGTCTCGGCGATCGAACGCAAGGAGGCGCTGGCGGCCGAAGCCGAGCACATCGGGAGCGAGAGCACCTCGTGGAAGGCGGGCGGCGACCGGCTCCGGGCGATCCTGGACGAGTGGAAGACGATCAAGGGCATCGACCGCAAGACCGACGATGCGCTGTGGCGGCGTTACTCGAAAGCGCGGGACGCGTTCAACCGGCGTCGCGGTGCGCACTTCGCCGAACTCGACCGCGAACGGGCGGGAGCCAAGGCGCGCAAGGAGGAACTGATCGCCGAAGCCGAGGCGCTGTCGGACTCCACCGACTGGGGCCCCACGGCGGCCAAGTTCCGCGAACTCCTGGCCGAATGGAAGGCCGCCGGTCGCGCACCGCGCGACACCGACGAGGCGCTCTGGCTCCGGTTCAAGGCCGCACAGGATGTCTTCTTCCAGGCCCGCAACGCGGTGAACTCCGAGCGTGACGCCGAATTCGCGGAGAACGCGAAGGCCAAGACCGCACTGCTCGACGAGGCCGAGGCGAAGATCGATCCGGCGGCCGATCTGGAGACCGCGCGGCGCGAGTTCCGTACCTTCCGCGAGAAGTGGGACGAGATCGGCAAGGTCCCGCGCGAACAGATGCACAGACTCGAGAGCCGTGCGCGGGCGCTCGAGAAGCGGCTGCGCGACGCCGAGGACGCCGACTGGGCACGCACCGACCCGGAGGCGCAGGCGCGCGCCGCGCAGTTCACCGAGCGCGCCGACAAGCTCGACGAGCAGGCCGAGAAGGCCGCCGCCGCGGGACGCGACCGTGAGGCCGCGGAGCTGCGGCAACAGGCCGCGCAGTGGCGCGAGTGGGCCAGCGCGGCCCACTCGGCGCTCACCGATCGCTGACGCCCACCAGGTCCCGACGGCCCGGGCGCGGTGCGTTCGCACCGAGCCCGGGCCCGGAACTCAGTCGTCCGACGCGGTCCCCTCAGGAGTCTGGTCGCCCCGAGTCTGGTCGCCCTGCGTGTGGGCATTCTCCGCCGAGTCCGCTTCCGCAGAATCCGCTTCGTCGGCTCTCGCGGCCTTCGCGCTGGGCGCCACCGGTCGCTGGAGCGACAGTCCGAAGGCTTCGCGGTTGGCGGCCTCGGCGCGACGTTCCTGCTCCAGCGCGAGGTGGTAGGAGTTGCGATTCCACACCACTCGGGCCCAGTGGAACACCAGAACGATCGCGACGGCCCAACCCAGCAGCAGACCCGCGCCGGCACCCGACGGCGACGCCGTCTCGTCGACTCCGACGGTGTTCCGGGTCCAGATCGCGAGCATGCCCGCCACCGCGTCGACCGCGGTTCCGGCCAGCGCGATCCAGGCGAGCACCCAGCGACGGGTGATCAACGCGAGCGTCGAGAAGCCGATGCCGAAGATCGCCAGCATGTAGACGAAGATCTCCGACGGCAGCTTGATGTGCTCGGCGGTGGCCTTGTCGGTCATCATCAGCACGTCGAGACCCGTGGCGTCGCCGGCATGCGGCAGAACCAGCGAGACCATTGCGAGCAGCACGCATACGGCGACCACCACGGCCCGGGCACCGGGGTCGATCTCCCCCGCGACCTTCTTCTCGGTCTTTCGGAGCTCGCGCTCGTATCGAGTGAAAGTATCCAGATCGTTCTTACTCATGAACAGCCTCCAGTTCCGCATGCGCTCGTCGGCTCAGGAACGGACTGCACTCCGATCGACGGCATCCCGAGCCCGACGCCGACGGGTGGTGTGGTGGGCAGGGTGCCCGCCTCGTGCGCATCGCCGGCGCGGGTACGACGGTGCGAGAGCACCCCGGCGTCGGCGATCAGATGATGGGGGGCGGCGTCGGTGATCACGGTGGTCACGACATCACCCGGACGGATGCCGCCGGTCCGACCGTCCGCATCGCCGGTCGATAGGAAGTGCACCAGACGTCCGTCGCGGGCGCGTCCGGTCATCCGCCCGGTCGAGGAGCTCTTGCGTCCCTCGTCGGCGACGACGAGCAGTTCCGCCTCGGTCCCGACCAGCGCCGTGTTGCCCTCCAGACAGATCCGCTCCTGGAGCGCGATCAGCCGCTGGTACCGCTCGGTCACCACCTCCGGCGGAACCTGATCGGGCATGGTGGCGGCCGGGGTGCCCGGTCGCGGCGAGTACTGGAAGGTGAACGCGCTCGAGAAGCGCGCCCGCTCCACCACGTCGAGCGTCTCCGCGAAGTCAGCTTCGGTCTCGCCGGGGAAACCGACGATGATGTCGGTGGTGATGGCGGCGTGCGGCATCGCGTCGCGGACGCGGTCCAGGATGCCGAGGAACTTGGTTCTGCGGTAGCTGCGTCGCATGGCCTTGAGGACTCGGTCCGAGCCGGACTGCAGCGGCATGTGCAGCTGCGGGCAGATGTTGGGGGTCTCGGCCATCGCCGCGATGACGTCGTCGGTGAACTCCGCCGGATGCGGCGAGGTGAAGCGCACCCGCTCCAGTCCCTCGATGCCGCCGCACGCGCGCAACAGATCGGCGAACGCCCCGCGGTTGCGCGGGATGTCCGGATCCGCGAACGACATCCCGTAGGCGTTGACGTTCTGGCCCAGCAGGGTCACTTCGAGCACGCCCTGGTCCACCAGTGCCTGCACCTCGGCGAGAACGTCGCCCGGACGCCGGTCCACCTCCTTGCCGCGCAGCGACGGCACGATGCAGAAGGTGCACGTGTTGTTGCAGCCGACCGAGACCGACACCCAACCCGAATACGCCGAATCACGGCGCGCGGGCAGGGTGGACGGGAATCGTTCGAGCGAATCCAGGATCTCGACCTGCGCCTCGTCGTTGTGGCGGGCCCGTTCGAGCAGCACCGGCAGCGAGCCGATGTTGTGGGTTCCGAAAACGACGTCCACCCAGGGTGCGCGGCTGCGGACGGTGTCCTTGTCCTTCTGCGCCAGACACCCGCCGACGGCGATCTGCATCCCGGGTCGCCGCGCCTTCACCGGCGCCAAATGCGACAGATTGCCGTAGAGCTTGTTGTCCGCGTTCTCACGCACCGCACAGGTGTTGAAGACCACCAGATCGGCGTCGTCGCCGTCGTCGGCGGCCACATAGCCCGCGTCTTCGAGGAGGCCCGCGATCCGTTCGGAGTCGTGCACGTTCATCTGACATCCGTAGGTACGGACCGAATAGGAGCGCGGCGCCGTCGCCGCATCCTCGGTCGTCGTCTCTCCCAGGGCCTCAACACTCACATCTCAAGGTTACGTGGCGGGGCAAATCCGTCCGCGTCACACGTACCGCATCGCCGGCATGTCCGGTTCCGCGCGGCGACACGCGGGAACATGCGAAAGAACCCGTGCGGCGACGCGCGTCACAACTAGTTTGTTAGTCATGCCCGACACGAACGTCACACCGATGATCTCGATGAAGAACGTGCAGAAGCACTTCGGCGACCTCCATGTGCTCCGCGACATCGACCTGGAAGTGCCCCGCGGTCAGGTGGTGGTCGTCCTCGGCCCCTCCGGCTCGGGCAAGTCCACCCTCTGCCGGACCATCAATCGACTCGAGCCGATCGACAGCGGCGAGATCCGGGTGGAGGGCGAACTGCTGCCCGCGGAGGGCCGCGACCTGGCCCGGCTCCGCGCCGACGTGGGCATGGTCTTTCAGTCGTTCAACCTCTTCTCGCACAAGACGATCCTCGACAACGTGACGCTCGGACCGATCAAGGTGCGCAAGGCCTCGAAGGCGGATGCCCGCAAACGTGCGGAGGAACTGCTCGACCGCGTCGGCATCGCCGCTCAGAAGGACAAGTACCCGGCTCAGCTCTCGGGCGGTCAACAGCAGCGCGTCGCCATCGCCCGCTCGTTGGCGATGGATCCGAAGGTGATCCTGTTCGACGAGCCGACCTCGGCCCTGGACCCGGAGATGGTCAGCGAGGTCCTCGACGTGATGGTCGCCCTCGCCAAGGAGGGCATGACGATGGTGGTCGTGACGCACGAGATGGGCTTTGCCCGCAAGGCCGCCGACCGCGTGATCTTCATGGCCGACGGTCAGATCGTCGAGGACACCGATCCCGAGACGTTCTTCACCGCGCCGAAGTCCGACCGTGCGAAGGACTTCCTGTCGAAGATCCTGGGAGGCTGACATGGCGACCACTTCCCTCAGACGCCCGTCACGCCGACGCCGCGCACTGCCGGCGCTGATCCTCGCGATCGCCCTGGCACTGCCCGCCGTGGCCGCGTGCGGCAGCACCGAACCGCGCGACCTCGTCGAGTCGATCAAGTCCGGCAAGGTCGTCCTGGGCACCAAGTACGACCAGCCCGGGCTCGGTGTGCAGCAGCCGGACGGTTCGGTGGTCGGTTTCGATCCGTCGGTCTCCGAGTACGTCGTCGACCACATCGCCGACCGGCTCGGCGTACCGCATCCGGAGATCACCTGGCGCGAGACACCCTCCGCTCAGCGCGAGACCCTCATCGGCAACGGTGAGGTCGACATGATCGCCGCGACGTACTCGATCAACGAGGCGCGCGCGAAGAAGGTGGCCTTCGCGGGCCCCTACCTCGTGACCTACCAGGGGCTCCTGGTCCGCAAGAATGACTCGTCCCTGAACTCGCTGATGGACCTCAACAACGGCAAGAAACTGTGCTCGGTGAGCGGTTCGACACCGGCGCAGAACGTGAAGGCTCAGCTGCCGGGCGTCCAGCTCCAGGAGTACGACTCCTACTCCTCGTGCGTGGAGGCGCTGCGCCGTGACAAGGTCGACGCGCTCACCACCGACGAGACGATTCTGGCCGGGTACGCCAACCGCTACCCCGGCGAGTTCAAGCTCGTGTCGATGACCTATCCCAAGGACGCCTGCGTCGGCGGGAAGCTGAAGAAGAAGGGCCAGCCGTTCTCGACCGAGCGCTACGGCATCGGCATGGCGAAGAACTATCCCGACTCGGTCGCGAAGGTCAACGAGGCGCTCGAAGCGATGCTCGCCCCGCTGCCCGGCTCCGACCAGTCCGTCTGGAGCCGGGATCTCCGCGACGCGCTCGGCAACGAGACGATCGATTCGTGGATCGCCCGCGCCGACGCGCCGGGATCGCAGTACAAGCTCTTCCCGGACGTCGGGAATCTCGACTTCCTCACCTCCCCGTCGACGCCCTGCGAAGGAGATGCGTAGATGTCCGACCTATGGCAGAGCATGGGTCCGCAGATCTGGCCCGCGTTCTGGATCACCATCAAACTCACTGTCTATTCGGCGATCGGCGCACTGATCTGGGGTGTCCTGCTGGCCGCCATGAAGGTCTCGCCGGTTCCGGTGATGCGCGGCTTCGCGACCGTGTACGTGAACGTCGTGCGCAACACCCCGCTCACCCTGATCGTGCTCTTCTGCTCCATCGGCCTGTACCAGAACCTCGGTCTCACGCTGGCGACGGAGAGCTCGAACTTCATCGCCACCAACAACTTCCGGCTCGCGGTGCTCGCGTTCGTCCTGTACACGGCGACGTTCGTCTGTGAGACCCTCCGCGCCGGGTTCAACACCATTCCGATCGGACAGGCCGAAGCCGCTCGATCGCTCGGGCTCACCTTCACCCAGGTTCTCGGACTGATCATCCTGCCGCAGGCGCTGCGCACCGTCATCGCGCCGCTCGGATCGGTGCTGATCGCGCTCACCAAGAACACCACGATCGCCTCGGTGATCGGCGTCGCGGAGGCCTCACTGCTCATGAAGTCCGAACTCGAGACCCACGGCGACCAGATCCTGCTGATCTTCGCCATCATCGCCATCGGATTCATGATCATCACCCTCGCGGAGGGTGCGGTCTTCGGATGGGCCGCCAAGCGATGGGCGGTCAAGCGATGAGCGATCAGTCGACCGTCCTCTACGACGCGCCCGGGCCGCACGCCCGGCGCCGCAACCTGATCACCGCGGTCGTCTTCGTCGTGATCCTGATCGCGATCGCCGCGTACATCATCAAAGTGCTGGCCGACAACGGCCAGTTCGAATCGGACATGTGGCGACCGTTCACCGTCGCCGGGACCTGGACCACCTGGCTGCTGCCGGGTCTGTGGGGAACGATCAAGGCGGCGTTCGCCTCGATCATCCTGGCGCTGGTGGTCGGTACGCTGCTCGGCATCGGACGATTGTCGGACCACCGGGCGGTGCGTGCCGTCTGCGGTCTGATCGTCGAGGTCTTCCGTGCGATCCCGGTCCTGATCCTGATGTTCTTCGCGTACTACCTGTTCGCCAAGTACGCGGTCGTGCCGTCGTCACAGCTCTCGTTCGCCGCCGTGGTCTTCGGTCTCACCCTGTACAACGGCTCGGTGATCGCGGAGATCCTGCGGGCGGGAATCCAGTCGGTTCCCAAAGGCCAGTCCGAAGCCGCCCTGTCGATCGGCATGCGCAAGTCGCAGATGATGCGGATGATCCTGCTGCCGCAGGCGGTGACCGCGATGCTGCCCGCGTTGATCTCGCAGATGGTGATCGCGCTGAAGGACAGCGCTCTGGGCTACGCCTTCGGATACATCGAGGTGGTGCGGTCGGGCATCGTCTCGGCGTCGTACTGGGGCAACTACCTGCCGTCACTGCTCGTGGTGGCGGTGATCATGATCGCGATCAACTTCTGTCTGACGGGCCTGGCGAACTACCTCGAACGCCGTCTGCGCAGCGGCCGGCGCCGGACCGCGGCTCCCGATCCGGACGTCGCCGATCTGGAAGCGATGGAGAACATCCCCGGCTTCACCGGTATCGGCCGGTGAAGCCGGGAGTCAGGCGGAGTGTCGAGCGCGGTCGAGGACTTCCTTGACCACCGATCCGACCATCTCCGGCGGATAGCCGCGGCGACCCAGGGCCCCTGCGAGCCGCCGATACGCCTTGGCCCGGATCTCGCGGTCACCGAGTTGTTCGCCGGAGACGTTCAGCTTCTTCTCCGCGAGCCGGACGGCGATCTCCCGCTCGTCCTCGGGATCGATCTGGTCCAGTGCCTGCGCCGCGGTCTCATCGTCGATCCCCTTGGTCCGCAGTTCGCGTTTGAGAGCCAGCCGCCCGCGACCGGAGTGCGCATGCCGCGATCGAACCCATTCGGCGGCGAAGTCGGCGTCGTCGAGCAGCTTCCACTCGTCGAGCCGGCGCAAAGTCTGCTCCACCTCGTCCGGGGTGAAGCCGCGTGCGTTCAGACGGTCACGCATCTCCGCCCGGCTCCGGGCCCGGGTCCCCAGGAGCCGCAGCGCAGCATCCCAGGGCGACGGGCCGGACCGGGCCGCCGTATCGTCGGACATAGGTGGATCAGAAGTCGACGGGCTCGGGGGCGATCTCGTCGGCGTCCGCGGCGGGACGACCGATGCCGAGCTTGTCCTTGATCTTGCTCTCGATCTCGTTCGCGACATCGGGATTGGCGATGAGGAACTTACGGGCGTTCTCCTTGCCCTGCCCCAGCTGATCGCCCTCGTAGGTGAACCACGAACCCGACTTGCGGATGAAGCCCTCGGCCACGCCGAGATCGATCAGCGAACCCTCGCGGCTGATGCCGTGCCCGTACAGGATGTCGAACTCCGCCTGCTTGAACGGCGGCGCCACCTTGTTCTTGACGACCTTGACGCGCGTCCGGTTGCCGACCGCGTCCGTGCCGTCCTTGAGCGTCTCGATCCGCCGGACGTCCAGTCGCACAGACGAGTAGAACTTGAGGGCCTTGCCGCCGGTCGTGGTCTCCGGCGAACCGAACATCACACCGATCTTCTCGCGCAACTGGTTGATGAAGATCGCGGTGGTGTTGGAGTTGTTGAGACCGGAGGTCATCTTGCGCAGGGCCTGGCTCATGAGCCGTGCCTGCAGTCCGACGTGGCTGTCGCCCATCTCGCCCTCGATCTCCGCCTTGGGCACGAGCGCCGCCACCGAGTCGATCACCAGGATGTCGAGCGCACCCGAGCGGATGAGCATATCCGCGATCTCCAGTGCCTGTTCTCCGGTGTCCGGCTGCGAGACCAGCAGCGCGTCGATGTCGACACCCAGCTTCGCCGCATACTCGGGATCGAGTGCATGTTCGGCGTCGATGAACGCGGCGATGCCGCCTGCGGCCTGAGCGTTCGCGACGGCGTGCAGGGCGACGGTGGTCTTACCCGAGGACTCCGGGCCGTAGACCTCCACGATCCGGCCGCGCGGGAGGCCGCCGATGCCGAGTGCGATGTCGAGGGCCACCGAGCCGGTCGGGATGACCTCCATCGGCGGGCGGGCGTCCTCACCCAGACGCATCACCGAGCCCTTGCCGAAATTCTTGTCGATCTGAGCCAGCGCCAGATCCAGTGCCTTCTGCCGATCAGTCACGGGTGCCATCGGTCTCTCCTCCGGGTGCTCTGCTGTATTGGAACGTTGCTGTGGATACGAACGTCTTCCGCTTTCGTGACCACACGGTAGGAGACGGGTGTGACATTTCCGCCCGGGCCCGTTCGTACGGTCATTAAATTGGACGCACCAGAGCGCGCTCCGGTTCCATTACAGGATAGCGAACAGATGTTCGACGGCAATCCGACACGCCGGATCCGGCGATCACCAGCGTTCCGGCGGTACGTCGAATTCGCGGCAGAGTGCCCGCCACACCAGCTTCGGATCCACTCCCTGCTCGATGGCCTCCCGGCCCGTGCGGCCGCCCAGTTCCATCAGCACCAGATCGGTCAGCAGACCGTCGGCCCGCTTTCTGCCGAACTCTGCCTCGGTGAGTTCGGCGAACTCCGTCAGACGCATGGTTCCATTCTCCACGATCGCCCGACCGCCGCCACCGACGGTCCGGACGTGCAGGTGTTCACCTCGGCCCGGTCCATCGCCGATACGCGGCGTGCGCGACCCGCACCGGATCGACGACGCCCGAGACGGTGGCGGCGACGCGCCGGGCGGCGTCGGCGTGACGCCGATCGTCCAGCACTCCGGCGATCGCCTCCGCCAGTGCGGCGGTGGTGGCCGGGCGCACCAGCCGTCCGCAGCCGATCCGCGCGACCCGGTTGGCGAGCTCCCACTGATCACCGCCGCCGGGCACGGTCACCACGGGCACTCCCGCGAGCAGCGACTTCGCGAGCATGCCGTGACCGCCGCCACAGATCACCAGGTCGGCGTCCGGGAGGAGTTCGTCCTGACGGCCCGTCGCCGCGACCAGCCGGTCGGGCAGCACCTCGGCATGCGGTGGCTGCAGGGCGGAGTACACCACCCGCAGCGGTCGCGTGGACTGCAGGTCGGCGAGCGCGGCCAGTGCCGCGGCGCCGAGATCGCCCGCCCCCGTGGCCGCCGTGGACGGCGCGACCACCACGAGCGGGCCGTCGCCCTCGGGCCGAACGAAACAGTCGTCGGTCGGTTCGAACAGCAACGGTCCGATCAGGTGGGTGCGCTCAGGCCAGTCCGGGCGGGGAACCTCCAGTCCGGGCAGGGTCGCGACGAATCGTGCGAGGGGCGTCGACTCATCCGGGAGGCCGATGCTCCGTCGGGCGCCGCGGCGCTGCCGACGGCCCTTGGCCACAGCGGGTGCGGCGCTCGCACGCAGGAGCGCGTCGCGCAGCCGCCCGCCGATTCCCTCGCCGGCGGCCAGTCCCGCGCCGATCGGCGGCAGGCCGGCCGACTGCTCGTAGAGCGGATGCGGCGAGAGCTCGATCCAGGGCAGACCGACCAGCTCGGCCGCCCAGGCCCCGGCCACCGTGATGACGTCGCTGACGACGAGGTCGAATCCGCCGGTCGCCAGTTCCGGAGCCAGGGCCGTCGCCATCCGCGCGGCCCGTACGCTCAGTTTGGCTCCGGCATCGTCATCGTCCTCATCGGGCAGAGCCGCCAGTCCCGGCAGCGGACGCACCTCGAGGCCCCGGCGCGCTGCCGCCGCGGTCCACCGCTCACCGGTGTAGACGACCACGCGGTCGCCTGCCGTACGCAGCGATGTGGCCAGGCCCAGCGCCGGAAATGCGTGTCCGGCGTCGGACCCGGCCACGATCGCGATGCGCAACGGGCCCGTCTCGGACCCGTCGTCACGGCTGCCGGAACTGTCGAGGGTGCTCAGTTCTGTTCCGGGGTCTGCGGGGCGGGCGCAGCGCCGCCCTGCTCCACCTGGCCCGCCGGGGCGTCCTGTGCGCCGGCGGTCTGCCCCGGCGCGAGCGATCCACCGTTCATGCTGGCCCGGATCTGCTCGAGCCGGGCGTGGCCGGCGAGCTGGACGCCCGCGGCCTCCACCTCCTGCATGCGTCCGGCGACGGTGCCCTTGGCGAGCTCGGCCGACCCCAGGGCATTGGCGTAGCGACGCTCGATCTTGTCGCGCACCTGCTCGAGGTTCGGCGTGTTGCCGGGAGCCGAGAGCTCGCTCATCTGGTTCAGCGAAGCACTGACCTGCTCCTGCATCTTCGCCTGTTCGAGCTGGCTCAGGAGCTTGGAGCGTTCGGCGAGCTTCTGCTGCAGCGCCATGGCGTTGCGCTCGACGGCCTGCTTGGCCTGCGCTGCGGCCTGCAGAGACTGATCGTGCAGCACCTTGAGGTCTTCGACGTTCTGCTCGGCCGTCACCAGCTGCGCCGCGAAGGCCTCGGCGGCGTTGGTGTACTCGCCCACCTTCGCACTGTCACCGGCGGCCGCGGCCTGGTCGGCGAGCGTGAGCGCCTGGCGCGCATTGCCCTGCAGCTTCTCGATCTCCTCGAGCTGGCGGTTGAGCCGCATCTCGAGCTGCCGCTGGTTGCCGATGACCGCCGCCGCCTGCTGGGAGAGCGCCTGGTGCTGCCGCTGCGCGTCCTCGATCGCCTGCTGGATCTGCACCTTCGGATCGGCGTGCTCGTCGATCTTCGAATTGCCCAGCGCCATCATGTAGTTCCAGAACTTCACAAACGGATTGGCCATCGGTCTTCCAAACTCCTCGTTGCGCGGGTCGCGTCGTCGTTCGATCGATCACGCGGCGGCAAGTGCCGCGGGCACACCCGCGTCGTCCACCGAATCTTCCTGGGGGGCAATGACTTCGACAAGGCTATCGGACGCTCCGACGGGCCGGCCCGCCGGCTGCATCAGGCCCGCGACCTGGAAGAGCACCTCGCCGATCGGCACGTCGAGCGCCTCGCAGATCGACGCCAGCAGCTCGCTGGAGGCCTCCTTCTGCCCGCGTTCGACCTCGGAGAGGTAACCGAGCGACACCCTCGCGTCGGTCGAGACTTCACGCAATGTGCGTCCCTGACCGTTCCGAACACGGCGCAGCTCATCGCCGATCGCCTCACGCAAGAGCAGAGTCACGCGCGGACCTCCTCACGATTCTCCAGGAGCCCGGGGGTCGGGCCGTCGATTCCATCAATAGCCTGTGCCGTCGACCCTAGCCGAATTCCCGACCGACCGCCGCCGACATACCGCACGCCGCGGCGCTCCCGCGCACGCCCGGCACACTCGGATCTCAACGCCGTGGGCCCCTGGTCTATTCCGCGCCGCGGCGCAGCACGACGGCCCGCCAGACGTAGTCGAGTCCGGTGACCACCGTCGCGACCAGCGCGGCTGCCATGATCGCCCACGCGGCGGTGTGCCACGCTCCCGAGAGCGGCAGCACGAACAGTCCGATCGCCACCGACTGAAGCAGGGTCTTGAGCTTGCCGCCCCGGCTGGCCGGGATCACTCCGTGGCGCAGCACCCAGAAGCGCAGCAGCGTCACTCCGATCTCCCGCGCCAGAATCACCCCGGTGACCCACCAGGGCAGCTCCGCCAGGATCGACAGGCCGATCAGTGCCGCGCCGATGAGCGCCTTGTCCGCGATCGGATCGGCCATCTTCCCGAAGTCGGTGACCAGGTTCATGCCGCGCGCCAGGCGGCCGTCGAGCTGGTCGGTGAACGCGGCGACCGCGAAGACCACGAAGGCCGCGATCCGCCAGCTCACCGATTCCCCGTCGTCGACGAAGAGCAGGACCACGAACACCGGGACCAGGACGATGCGGAACACCGTCAGTGCGTTGGCGATGTTCACCACGGGCACCGGGGCCGCATCCTCGCCGAACACACGGCGCACAGGCTCAGTCACGTGATCAAGCCTAACGTCACGCTTTTCTCAGACTCCCGAAGGGCGCGCTCGGACCTGCGGCTACTCTCGATGGCATGCTGAGCGAACAACCCGATTCCCGCACCGGCGAGCCCTCATCGGTCCTCGTCCGCCGTGCCCGGACATCGGATGTTCCCCGCATCAAGGAACTGATCGACATCTACGCCGGCAAGATCCTGCTCGACAAGAACCTGGTCACCCTCTACGAGTCGGTCCAGGAGTTCTGGGTCGCCGAAAACGGCGGAGAGGTGGTCGGTTGCGGCGCCCTGCACGTGATGTGGTCGGACCTCGGCGAGGTCCGCACGGTCGCCGTCGACACCGCGCACGCCGGTCGCGGCATCGGGCACAAGATCGTCGACCGGTTGATGGATGTGGCCCGCGAACTCGAATTGGAGCGGGTCTTCGTCCTCACCTTCGAGACGCAGTTCTTCTCCCGGCACGGCTTCGTGGAGATCGACGGCACCCCGGTCTCCCGCGAGGTCTTCGAGGAGATGTGCCGGTCGTACGACACAGGTGTCGCCGAGTTCCTCGATCTCAGCTTCGTCAAACCCAACACCCTCGGAAACACCCGGATGCTCGCGCATCTGTGACCGCCACGGAAGGACATCGGACATGGCCGGCTTCTTCGCCGTCGAATACACCTACGCCCCGGAGGCCGCGGCGGTGCGGGACCGGTTCCGGCCCGAGCACCGGACCTGGCTGAGTGCACAGCACGAGGCCGGCCGTCTCCAGTTCGTGGGTCCGTACTCCGACGGCAGCGGCGCGCTCCTGATGATCACGGCCGACGACGCCGACGCCGCTCGCGACCTGCTTGCGCAGGACCCGTTCGCGCGCGAGTCGGCCGTCGCCGCCGTCTCCGTCAAAGAGCTGACGCAGGTCTTCGGCCCCTACTGACGCGAGGGTCCGACGTCGGCCGCGTCGCGACTGCGCTTGCGGCTGACCACCAGGCTGGCCACCGTGGTCGCCAGCAGGGTGCCGCCGATGATGCCCAGCGACAGAGGAGTGCCGATCTCCGGCACCGGAACGGACTCGCCGCCGTTGATGAACGGCAGCGTGTTCTCGTGGAGCGCGTGCAGGACCAGCTTCACGCCGATGAAGGCCAGGATCAGCGACAGACCGTACGAGAGGTAGATCAGCCTGTCGAGCATGCCGCCGAGCAGGAAGTAGAGCTGCCGCAGACCCATCAGCGCGAAGGCGTTGGCGGTGAACACCAGGTACGGCTCCTGGGTGAGTCCGTAGATCGCCGGAATGGAGTCGAGGGCGAACAGCACGTCGGTGAAACCGATGATGATCAGCACCACCAGCAGCGGGGTGATGTAGCGCTTGCCGTCGATCTTGGTGGTGAGACGGTCACCGTCGTAGACGTCGGTGGCGCGGAACCACTTCTTGACGAACCGTTCGAGGCGGCTCTCGCGCTCGCGTTCGTGCACGGCGGGCTCGTCGCTCTCCTTGAGCAGCTTCACCGCCGTCACGAGCAGGATGAGCCCGAACAGATAGAACACCCAGCTGTAGGCGTTGATGGCGGCGGCGCCGACCGCGATGAAGGCGCCGCGCATGACGAGCGCCATCACGATGCCGAGGAGCAGCACCTTCTGCTGGTAGACGCGCGGTACGGCGAACGACGTCATGATGACCACGAACACGAACAGGTTGTCGACCGAGAGCGCCTTCTCGGTGACGTAACCGGCGAAGTACTCGCCGCCGTAGGTTCCGCCCCATTTCCACCAGACGAATCCGCCGAACAGGACGGCGATGCCGATGTAGACCGCCGACCAGAATCCGGACTCGCGGAGCGTGGGCTCATGCGGGGTACGGACGTGGGCGAAGAAGTCGAAGACGAACAGGCCCAGGATCACCGCCCCGGTGACCAACCAGGTCACGACAGTGGCATTCATGAATTCCTCCAACACGTAGCACGAAGCGACGATGCTGGAGGTCTCTCCCACCGGCGGCGCCGGCGGCGGCCCCGGGAGCGGTGCACGGCATCCGATCCGCGGATGCCGCACCACCGTTCCGTACTGACGGGAACGCCTGCGAGGCGGGGATACTCCCCTCCAAGATCTCCGTCAGTTTAACGGATCGGCGTCCTCGCCGCCTCCCCCGGTGATCGAGGCGATGACACCGGCGAGGTCCTCGGGCTTGACCAGGACCTCGCGGGCCTTCGATCCCTCGCTGGGGCCGACGATGCCGCGCGTCTCCATCAGGTCCATCAACCGGCCTGCCTTGGCGAATCCGACGCGCAGCTTCCGCTGGAGCATCGACGTCGAACCGAACTGGCTCGACACCACGAGCTCGATGGCCTGCAGCAGATCGTCGAGATCGTTGCCGATGTCGGCGTCGATGTCCTTCTTCTCGCCGGCCTTGGCCGTCGTGACGCCTTCGGTGTAGTCCGGTTCGGACTGCTCGCGGGTGAACTCGACGACGGCCGAGATCTCCTCGTCGGTGATGAACGCGCCCTGCATGCGGATCGGCTTGTTCGCACCCATCGGGAGGAACAGACCGTCGCCCATGCCGATCAGCTTCTCCGCCCCCGGCTGGTCGAGGATCACCCGGGAATCGGTCAGCGAACTGGTGGCGAAGGCCAGTCGGCTCGGGACGTTCGTCTTGATCAGGCCGGTGACCACGTCCACCGACGGTCGCTGCGTGGCGAGGACCAGGTGGATGCCCGCGGCACGCGCCTTCTGCGTGATGCGGACGATCGCCTCCTCCACGTCACGCGGCGCCGTCATCATCAGATCGGCGAGCTCGTCGACGATCGCGACGATGTACGGGTACGGCTTGTACACCCGCTCCGATCCGAGCGGAGTGGTGATCTCACCCGATCGGACCTTGGCGTTGAAGTCATTGATGTGCCGCACCCGGGACGCCTTCATGTCCTGGTAGCGCTGCTCCATCTCCTCCACCAGCCAGGCGAGCGCGGCCGCCGCCTTCTTCGGCTCGGTGATGATCGGTGTGATCAGATGCGGAATGCCCTCGTACGGCGTGAGTTCCACCATCTTCGGATCGATGAGGATCATCCGCACCTCTTCGGGTGTGGCGCGGGTCAGCAGCGACACGAGCATCGAGTTCACGAAGCTCGACTTGCCCGAACCGGTGGAACCCGCCACCAGCAGATGCGGCATCTTCGCGAGGTTGGCGCTCACGAAGTCGCCCTCGATGTCTTTGCCGAGACCGATGACGAGCGGATGATTCTCCTTGCGCGTCGTCGGCGCCGCGAGGACGTCCGAGAGGCGCACCATCTCACGGTCGGAGTTCGGCACCTCGATGCCGACCGCCGACTTGCCCGGGATCGGCGCCAGCAGACGCACGTTGTCGGTGGCGACGGCGTAGGCGATATTGCGCTGCAACTGGGTGATCTTCTCGACCTTGACGGCCGGGCCCAGCTCCACCTCGTACCGCGTCACCGTCGGACCCCGGGTGTATCCGGTGACCGCGGCGTCGACCTTGAACTGCTCGAGCACACTGTTGATGCGGTCGATCATCTCGTCGTTGGCAGAGGTCCCCAGCTTGGCGGGCTCGCCCTGCACCAGCAGGTCGGCCGGCGGCAGGAGATATCCCGATTCGGGGTCCTGATCGAGGAACGAACCGCCCGACGGCGCTGCGGGAGGAGCGGTCGTGACCGGCTTGCGAGCGGCCGCCGGTGCGGGAGCGGGCGCCGGCCGGCGGCGGGGGCGCGCCGCGGGAGTCGGCTCGTCCGACTCGTGGTCGTCGGCCTCGAAGGCATCGCTGTCGAGAGCACCGGAGTCGAGAGCGCCGCCGTCCAGACCGTCGTCGCCGAGGACATCGCTGAGGTCGCCCAGCGGCGTGGTCGGATTGTCGTCGACGGGAACGTCGAAGGGAGGCTCCCCCGGCCCGGACCGGCGTGCGGACGCCGGCAGCGGCGCGTCGATCAACGGCTCGGTCAGGAGATCGGCCATGTGCGAGTCGCGGTCCTGCCCGGCGGTCCTGCGCCTGCGCGGCGACGCACCGCCGGAGCGGGGACGGCGCCGCGTATCGGGCGGGTAGTTCCGGTACGGGTCGCCGTAGTCGATCGCCGCGTCCGGATCGGCACGGCGCTCGTCCACCGCATCCGGCTTCGGCTCGTCGCCGTACTCGTCCGGTCCGTACTCGTCGTACTCGTCGTCGGGCCCGTAGTCGTCGGGCCCGTAGTCGTCCTGCTCGTAGTCGTCGTACTCGTAGTCGTACTCCGCCCCCAGGCCCAGGTAGTCCGACGTGGCGGCGACCACCTCGCCCAGTGTCCGTCCGCTGAGGGCGAGCACGCCGAAGGCGGCCAGAAGCAGGAACAGGGGGACGGTGACCCAGACCGTGACCGCGTTCGTCAGCGGCGAACCCAGTACGTAGCCGACGAAGCCCGCCGACCGGGCGCGGGCGTCGTAGCCGGTCGGTGCGCCGTGCATCAGGTGCGTGAGGGCGAGCACCGGAACTGCGATCAGCAACGTCCCGGCGACATTGCGCAGACGACGCTCCGGGTTGGCCGGAAACCTCATCACCAGCACCGCGACGGCGACCAGGAACACGGGGACGCCGTAGGCGAGCGCGCCGAAACCGGCCCGGACGAGCGTGTCGACGAATGCCCCGACCGGCCCCAGTGCGGTGAACCAGACGCCGAGCGCGACCAGCGCTGCGGCGAGTGTGAGAGCCAGACCCGCGCTGTCGCGTCCCTGCGACGGCGCCTCGTCCCGGTGAGCACCGATGCGTGCGACGCCGCCCAGACCGCGTGCGGCGAGGTTCCAGGTCGCCGCTGCGGCCCGGCCCATCCCCCGCGCCACCGACGACCGTTCCGCCGGCCGGCGCTTGAGATCCTGCGAGTGCGCCGGGCGGCGCGCGGTTCCGGCCCGGTCTGCGGGCGGCTTGCGCGCACCGCCGCGGCCGCCCTGTCCGGACTTGGGCCGTGCCGTCGCCGTGGCCCGAGTCCCCCCACGTGAGGCGCCGCTGCGCGACCGGCCGCCGGCCGACGACTTCGGCTTCCCCGAAGTCTCGGATGAGCGGCTGCGCGTTGATGCATTGGAAGCCATGGCCTCCAGCCTAATGCCCGCCAATCACATCAGTCACACTGGCAACACCGCAGAGATCACGGTCGTGTCGATTTCGTGACCGGTTCACAACGTCCGGTGGGCACTGCGCAGGCTCGCTATCGCTGCCGGAGAACCGGAGAACTCCACGTCGACCGGTGCACGGCCGAACGCGAAGAGCAGCAGTTCCCCGACCGAGCCGGACACTCCCACCGGCTGGCCGCGGCCCACGCTCATCACCTCCCGACCGTCCCCGGTGCGCAGGGTGGCCCGCACGGGAGAGCCCGCCATGATCCGGCGTCCCACCGTCCGCAGCGGAAGCTCTAGAGCCCGCTCGAGATCCGGCGACACCTGCCGCGGCAGGAACGGACCGGCCGGATCGGCGCCCCCGCGCAGCACGTCCTCGTGATGAACGAACATCTCGGCGAGGTTGAGGAAGCGGTCGGCCACCCGGAACGGCGAGTACCAGGGCGGCCCGTCGGACAACATGGCCAGCAGCTCGTCCCAGGGCTTGTCGGCGTAGCTGTCGGCGACGGCAGCGGTGTGTCCGGCCAGCGGGCCGATGAAGATGCCCGCTGTCGCATCGAGCCTGCGTTCCCGCAGGATCAGGTGGATCGCGAGATCACGGTTGTCCCAGCCCGCACACAGCGTGGGGGCGTCGGGCCCCGTCCGGCGCATCGTCTCGACGAGCGCCGCCCGCTCGGATCGGGCGAGATTCACCGCCGCTCCCCCACCGCGATGACGGTCGGGACGATCATCGGCCGGCGCCGGTACTTCTCAGCCACCCATCGACCCACCGCGCGCCGCACGCCCTGAGCGATCCGGTGGGTGTCGGTGACCCCTTCGTTGGCCAGTTCGACGAGCGCCTTGTTCACCAGTTCGGCGGCGTCGTTCAGGGCGCCGGGATCGTCGGAGAAGCCGCGGCCGGACACCGTCGGCTTGCTCACCGCGGCACCCGTCGACGCGTCCACCGCCACCGAGATGGAGATGAAGCCGCCTTCGCCGAGCACGAGGCGGTCCGAGAGCGTCGATTCCCCGACGTCGCCGACCGAGAGTCCGTCGACGTAGACGTATCCGACCGGCACGCGGCCGGTGATCCTGGCGCGTCCGTCCACCAGGTCGACGACCACTCCGTCCTCGGCGAGGACGATCCGGTCGGCGGGAACCCCTGTGGCCTCGGCGAGCGCGGCATTGGCGCGCAGGTGGCGCCATTCACCGTGCACGGGCATGGCATTCGACGGGCGCACCGCGTTGTAGAGGTACAGCAACTCGCCCGCGGAGGCATGGCCGGAGACGTGGACCTTGGCGCTGGCCTGGGTCACCACGGTGGCGCCGCGCTTGGCGAGACCGTTCACCACGGCGAACACGGAGTTCTCGTTGCCCGGGATCAGCGACGACGCGAGGACCACGAGGTCGTCGGCGCGGATGTTGATCTGGCGGTGCTCACCGCGGGCCATGCGCGAGAGGGCCGAGAGCGGCTCTCCCTGCGAGCCGGTGGAGATGAGCACCAGCCGGTGGTCGGGCAGGGTGGCCGCGGTGTCCATGTCCACCACCACGCCGTCCGGCACGGTGAGGTAACCGAGGTCTTGCGCGATCTGCATGTTCCGGACCATCGACCGGCCGACGAAGGTCACGCGCCGACCGTGCCGGTGTGCCACGTCGACGATCTGCTGGATCCGGTGGACGTGGCTCGCGAAGGAGGCGACGATCACGCGCTGGCGGGCCTTGCCGATGACGGTGTCGAGGACGCCGCCGATCTCACGCTCGGGGGTGACGAAACCGGGGACCTCGGCGTTGGTCGAGTCCACCAGGAACAGGTCGACGCCCTCGTCGCCGAGTCTGCTGAAGCCGGCCAGGTCGGTGAGACGGTTGTCCAGCGGCAGCTGATCGAGCTTGATGTCGCCCGTGTGCAGGACCAGACCGGCCGGTGTACGGATCGCGACGGCGAGCGCGTCGGGGATCGAGTGGTTCACCGCGAAGTACTCGCAGTCGAATCCGCCGTGCGAGAGGCGATCGCCCTCGGCCACCTGGACCAGCTTCGGCCGCAGGCGGTGTTCGCGGCACTTGGCCGCGACCAGTGCGAGCGTGAACCGGGAACCGACGATCGGGATGTCGCCGCGGAGCTTGAGCAGGAAGGGCACTGCGCCGATGTGGTCTTCGTGGCCGTGCGTCAGGACCACTGCTTCGATGTCCTCGACGCGGTCTTCGATGTAGCCGAAGTCGGGCAGGATCAGGTCGACGCCGGGCTGCTGGTCCTCGGGGAAGAGCACGCCGCAGTCCACGACGAGCAGCTTGCCGTCGTACTCGAAGACGGTCATGTTGCGGCCGATCTCACCGATGCCGCCGAGCGCGACGACGCGGAGTCCGCCCTTGGGCAGCTTCGGCGGGGCGGGCAGCCGGTCGATGACGTCGCCCGTGACGCTCGATCCGGTGGCCGCGGCCACCTGCGGAGGCAGTTTCGCGGCGCCTGAATCGGCCGCCCGCGCCTTGTTCGGGTGGTCGGCGGGCGGGCCCGCCTTGCGTGAGGCCCGCCGACGACCGCCGCCCTTGCGGCCGCCCCCGTCGGCGTTGCCGTTACCGCTGTTGTCGCCGGCGGTGTTGTTGCTGTTGTCGGCCATCAGGAGATCACCTCGGCTGCGCGCAGATCCGTGATGAGTGCTTCGATCTGGGCGGGTTCGGCCGCGACCTGCGGCAACCGCGGATCCCCCACTTCCAGACCGGTGATGCGCAGGGCCGTCTTGACCATGCACACTCCGCCGAGCCGACCCATCGCGTCGACCAGCGGTGCCATCGAGTCGGCGAGCCGGCGCGCCTGCGCGAGGTCGCCGGCGAGCACGGCGGCCCGCAGATCGCGGAGCCGGCCCGGCACGAGATGGCCGATGACGCTGACGAAACCGGTGGCGCCGATCGACAGCCACGGCAGGTTCAGTGCGTCCTCCCCGGACAGGTACTCCAGGTCGGTGGCCGCCAGGATCTTCGACGCCGCATGCAGATCGCCCTTGGCGTCTTTGACGGCTTTGATGTTGGGGTGCTCGGCGAGGCGCAGGATGGTCTCGGTCTCGATCGGGATCACCGACCGCGGCGGGATGTCGTACAGCATCACCGGCAGACTCGACGCGTCGGCGATGGTGCGGAAGTGTGCTAGGACACCCGACTGGGGCGGCTTGCTGTAATACGGGGTGACGATCAGCACGCCGTCCGCGCCGATCTCCTCCGCTTCGCGGACGCGCCGCGCCGACTCGGCGGTGTCGTAGCTGCCGGCCCCGTGGACGACCTTCGCGCGGTCGCCGACCGCGTCGAGCGCGACCCGCAGAAGGTCGTTCTTCTCCTGCACCGTGGTGGTCGGCGACTCACCGGTGGTGCCGTTCACGACGATGGCGTCACAGCCCCCGTCGACCAGGTGAGCGGCCAGCTCCGCGGCTTTGTCGAGATCGACCTTCCCCTCCCGAGTGAAGGGGGTCACCATTGCCACCGAAACCGTCCCGAACGGGTGTTCCGCAATTCCTGCGTCAGCCGAGTTCATGCCGCTCAGGCTACCGTCTGACGGGCCGATCGCCGCGCTCAGCCCTCGAATACGAAGGGCGAGGTCGCGACTTCGGTTCCGTCGGCGAGTTCGCCGATTTCGAAGTCCCCGAACGCCGTCGGTGCCACCTCGCGGAGCCGGCGCAGGCATTCCACGGCCAGCTGGCGGATCTCGACGTCCGCGTGCTCGGTCGCCCGCATTCCGATGAAGTGGCGCCAGGCCCGGTAGTTGCCGGTCACGACGATCCGCGTCTCCGTCGCATTCGGCAGCACCGAGCGGGCCGCCTGTCGGGCCTGCTTGTGCCGCAGGATCGCATTCGGGACGTCGGCGAACTTGGCCTCGAGCTCGGCCAGGAGGTCGGCATAGGCGCGCCGCGCCGCGTCGGTCGCTTCGACGAACAACTCCTCGAGGCGCTCGTCACCGCGGATCGCCGGCGGCGCGACCACGTTGGAATCGTGTTCGGGGACGAAGCGCTGCGAGAGCTGCGAGTAGGAGAAGTGGCGATGACGGATCAGCTCGTGCGTGCACGACCGGGAGATCCCGGTGATGTAGAAGGTGCACGTGGCGTGTTCGAACAACGACGTGTGGCCCACCTCCAGGACGTGACGCAGATAGCCGGCGTTGGTGGCGGTGCGCGGATTCGGCTTGTGCCAGCTCTCGTAGCAGGCGCGACCGGCGAACTCGATGAGGGCCTCACCACCGTCGGCGTCGGTATCCCAGTCCACCTCCGGCGGCATGAACTGCGTTGCCGCGACCAGCTGGACCTTCAGCGGCACTAATTCGGACACGTCGCAACTCCTCGGCACTGCAGCGGCTCATGACGGGCTCTGCGGGTCATGGCACCCGGACAGCCTCGAGCCTCGATTGTCTCGCATCCGGTTCGTCCTGCGGCATCCGGGCCGGTGGTGCATCATCGGTCCAGTGAGCTCTTCGATCCGCCGCCGTCGCCTCGCGGCCCTCGCCCTGTCCGCCGCCCTGTCCGTCACCGCCCTGTCCGTCACCGTGGTCGTTCCGACGGCCTCCTCTCCGGCCCTGGCCGCACCTGCCGCCGCATCACCGGTGGCCACGGCCGCCGTCACGAACTCGGCGATCACGCCCGGACGGGAGATCGGGCTGGAGGGGACGATCAACACCAGGACGCTCGAGGGCTATCGCGCCGCCGACGGTCGGCATGTCAACGGACTCGTGCTGCGGAGCGACAATCTCTCGCGGCTCACCGCATCCGACATCTCAGCGCTGCGCGCCCGCGGTCTGGCGACGGTGATCGATCTGCGGACCGGTATCGAGCGGGCAGTCCAACCCGACCGTCGCGTGCCCGGCACGCGCCAGGTGAGTGCGGACGTCCTCGGACAGGTGTCGCCGCTGAGTCTGATCGACGTCGCGTCGGCGTATCCGGAATTCGTCACCGACGCCAACGCGCGCGCTCAGCTCCGCACGGCCGTCCTCGAGATCGCGAAGACGGCGAAGACCGGCCGGACCACGCTTTTCCACTGTTCGGCGGGCAAGGACCGCACCGGCTGGGTGGCGGCCGTCCTGCTGACCGTCCTCGGTGTCGACCGCGCGACGATCGAGGCGGACTATCTCGCCTCCAACCACTATCGGCGTGCATCGGCCACCGACCCGATCAACGGCGTGGACATCTCGATGCTGAACTCGGCCTTCGCGGCCGCTGATCGCGTCTACGGCTCGATGGACGGCTACCTCCGCAAGGGGCTGCGCCTGACGGATGAGGACGTCGACTCGCTCCGGAGCAGCCTGCTGAGCTGAGGCCCCGGTGGCCGGCGCGGCGCGTCAGCCGCGGACGATGGCGCCCAGCTTCGCGTAGGTGTCCTGCCAGCCGTGGACGGCGACCGCGTCGATGCCGAGTTCAGCCACCGGACGGTCGTTGCCGCCCTCGTCGAGACGGTCGCCGAAGAACAGGATGTCGTCGGTGCCCAGGCCGAGGATCTCCATCAGACGGCGCGCCCCGTAGGCCTTGTCGATCCCCTTCGCCGTGATGTCGACCGACGTCGATCCGCCGCTGCGGACCTCGAGGTCGGGCAGCCGCTCGGCGGCGTACGCACGCAGCGACTCCTTCTTGCGCCCGTCCGGATCCCACGCCGCCTTCGCGTCGACCGGCGCGGACTGGCCGAGCGCGGAGAAGGTGACCTGACTGCCGCGGTCCTCCAGGATCGGGCCCCAGGTCTTCTCCTCCCAGAGCCCGAGCTCACGTGCGCCGGCCTCCACCACCCGCATGGCCTCGGCCTTCTGGTGGTCGGAGAGGTCCTCGGCGTACACCGTCTCCCAATCCCGGCCGGACCACCGGACGTAGCGGGTGCCGTTGGTGGGCATCAGGTGCAGGTTGCCGCGGTCCGCGAAGTCGCCGAGCCGGTCGAGGACCTGCGACTGGAATTGCCCGTACTGACCGCCGGAGATGATGCAGCCCATGCTTCCGGCGAGCAGTTCCCGGAACAGCCCGACCATCTCGTCGCTCATCGCGGTCTTCGACGGCGCCAGGGTGTCGTCGAGATCGAACATGACGAGTCGGTAGGTCTTGCCGTTGTGCGTGACGGACACGTGTCCACCCTTCCGTTAAGTGTGCGCGCAGAAGTGTAGCCGGGCGCCGGTCCCGGGCCGGTGCGGGTCAGTCCCCGGCGATGACCCAGTCGAAGGCCTGCGCCTTGGACCGCGCTCCCTGCGCGGCCTTCGACCGCGACCGTTCACCGAGTTCGGCGAGCAGCCGTTCACCCGCACGGACGAGGTCCGCGAGCACGGCCGGCGTCAGGTATCCGGGGCGAGTGGCGAAGAGGAGGTCCTCACTCGCGGTGTTGCCGCTGGCGCCGGGAGCGAACGGGCAGCCGCCGAGTCCGCCGAGCGCACCGTCCACCAGTCGGGCGCCGCCGTCGGCGGCGGCCAGCGAGTTCGCGACGCCCATCCCCCAGGTGTCGTGTCCGTGGAAGACGAGCCTGCGTTCGCCCGCGCCGACGGTCGCGAACAGGTCGCGCACCTGATCGGGGTGGGCCTGGCCGAGCGTGTCGGCGAGCACCACGTCGTCGGCGTCCGCCGTGCGCGGGTCGGCGACGATGCCGCGGACACGATCCGGGTCCACCGGACCGTCGAACGGGCAGGTGAACGCGGTGGCCAGACAGAGTTGGATGCGGCCGCCCGCCTCCTTGGCCGCCGCGACGGCTCGCGGCATGGCGGCGATGCTGTCCTCGGCGGACCGGCCGATGTTCGCCTTGTTGTGCGCGTCCGACACCGACAGGCAGTACTGAAAGTTCCGGACGCCCGCCGCGGCGGCCTTCTCGACGTGTCTCGGGGTGGCGACCCACACCCAGCAGCGGTCGAGTTCGTCCGGCGTCAGTTGCGCGACGATGTCGAGGGTGCCCGCCATCGGCGGAACCAGATCGGGTCGCGCCATCGAACCGATCTCGAGTTCGGGCACACCCGCCGCCAACAGGGTGCGTGCCAGTGCCACGCGGACTTCGACGTCGAGCACCTTGCCGGTGAGCTGCAGTCCGTCACGCAGGGTCACGTCCCGGAGGGCGACCTGCGAATAGTCCGTGGCTCCGGAGGCCGACTGCGCGCTCATCGCCGTCCTCCCAGAAAACGCGCGCGGATCTCGTCGGTGTGCTCACCCAGGTCGGGGCCGACCGAGCGGATCGGCAGCGAGGTCTCGCCGAGTACCGGGACGATGCCCGGGAACGCGACCCGGCGCGGCTCGGGGCCGCCGGCGTCGACGTCGAACTCCTGAATCATGTTCCGTGCGCGGTACTGCTCGTCCGCGACGATGTCGGCGGCGGTGTAGATCGGGCCCGCGGGGACGGCCGCGTCGTCGAGCACGGCGAGCACCTCGTCGCGCGACCTCGCGCCGGTCCACTCCCCGATCGCCGCGTCGATCTCGTCGCGCCGCCGCCACCGGCCGTCGTTGGTGGCCAGATCGGGGTCGTCGGCGAGATCGTCGCGGCCGATCGCTCTCATGTAGCGGGGGAAGATCGCATCCGCGTTGCCCGAGATGACGACGGAACTGCCGTCCCGGCAGAGATAGCCGTTCGACGGTGCGATGCCCTCCATGCGTCCGCCGGTCCGTTCTCGCTTCACCCCGTACGCCCCGAGGTCGGGCACCAGCGACTCCATCATCGAGAAGATCGCCTCGTTCAGGGCGACGTCGACGATCCGATCGGCCAACGGCAGTCCGGGCTCACCGTCGCCGCCGCGGTTCTCGTCGCGCCTGCGCAGACGCTCGTAGAGCGCCATCACGGCGCCGAAGGCTCCGTAGAGTCCAGCGATCGAATCCCCGATCGAGACCCCGACGCGCACCGGCGGCCGATCGGGGTCGCCGACCAGTTCGCGGAACCCGCCGTAGGCTTCGGCGACCGCCGCGAAGCCCGGCCTTTCCGAATAGGGGCCGGTCTGACCGAACGCGGAGATGCGGACGAAGATCAGGTCCGGGTTCGCCTCGCTGAGCGCCTCGGGGCCCAGCCCCCATCGCTCCAGAGTCCCGGGACGGAAGTTCTCGAGAACCACATCGCAGTGCGCGGCAAGGCTTTTGACGTCCTCGCGCCCCTGTTCGGTCTTGAGGTCGAGCACCACGGACTTCTTGTTCCGGTTGATCGTCCGGAACAGCATCGACGTCTCGCCGTCGTACAGGCGCCAGTTGCGGAGTTCGTCGCCGGTCTCACGTTCGATCTTGATGACCTCGGCGCCGAAGTCGGCCAGCATGCGCCCGGCGGTCGGCGCCGCGATGTAGTTGCCGAGCTCGAGCACCCGGACCCCGTCGAGCGGCAGCCTCCGCTGGTGTTGTGGAGAGTTCACGCCTGCCAGCCTATTAGCCGCGGGCGGCTTCGGAGCGCAAGGCGGGACCGAGGTCGCCGCGTCCGGTGACCTCAACCCGGTCGAGGCCGCGCCAGTCGGCCAGCGCCGCCAGGTCGACGGCCAGCGACCGCGCGACCCGCGCGGTGTCGGCGCCCGGCTCCGCGTGTGCCGAGAGCACCCGGAGGACGCCCGCGGCGCGGTCGGCTTTGAGGTCGACGCGAGCCGTCAGTTCCTCGTCCATCAGATACGGCAGCACGTAGTAACCGTGCACCCGTTTGTGCTCGGGTACGTAGATCTCGATCCGGTAGCGGAAGCCGAAGAGCCGCTCGGTGCGCGGGCGGTAGAACACCAGCGGATCGAAGGGCGACAGCAGCGTCGAATGCGGTACTCGGCGCGGCAGCCGCGCGTCGCGGTGCAGATAGGCGGGCTCGCTCCAGCCGTCGACCCGCACCGGCGTCACCACTCCGGCGTCGACGAGGTCGCCCAGCACGTCGCGGACCTCGGCGGTCCGCAAGCGGTAGTAGTCGGCCAGGTCGGCCGCCGTCGCGACCCCGTGCGCGGCCGCGGCGCGGGACACCAGCTCGCGGTGCGCATCTCGCCGGCCGACCGTGACACCGACGCGCTCGGCGCCGACGACGCGCTCGGCGAGGTCGTAGTGCCGGTGGAAGTGCGGGCTCCGCACCGCCGACAGCGAACCGGCCGCGAACATCGCCTCGCACAGATGCTTCACCTCACCGCGCATCCACCAGGAGCCGCGCTCGGCCGGAGCCCGCGTGATGCCGAGCGCGTCCTCGATCTCGCGCGGGGTCATCGCACCTTGATCGGTGATCACGGCGAGCACGTCGGCCGCACGGGACCTGTTGCGCTGCAGCACCTCTCGCGTATGGCGGTAGCGGCCGTCGCGGTACTCGTCCATCCGCCAGCCGAACAGCGGCCAGTCGTCGACCGGAACCAGGGCCGCCTCGTGTGCCCAGTACTCGGCGAGCAGCCGCGGGCTCCGCGCCCTCGGGCGCCAGGCCGCGCCGTCGAGAAGCCCGTCACGATACGCTCCGAGCCGGCTGAACGCGGGGAGGTAGTGCGCTCGCGCGAGGACGTTCACCGAGTCGAGCTGAAGCAGCCGTGTGCGGCTCAGCACTCGTCGCAGATGTCTACGGGTCGGCTCGCCCGCCGGCGGCGGATCCGCGAATCCCTGCGCCGCAAGGGCGATGCGGCGGGCCTGCGCCACCGAGAGTTCGGCGCGCATCGCCGTCATCAGTGTACGGCGTCGAGGGTGATGTACACCGCGGTGCCCTCGTCCGTGGACTTCGCGACAGCCGTGCCGGTGCGGTCGACGCCCTCGAGCCGGATCCCGATCGGCGCCGGTCCGGGATCGAAGTTGCGCCACCAGTTCTTCTTGTCCGGCATCGCGACGCCGACGATCACCTCGTCGGCGCCGCGGCGGCGGTATGCGACCGGCAGCGAGAACTGCTTCCCACTCCGCCGGCCGGTGTAGGTGATCTCGGTCATCGATCTCGACAGCATCCCACCGACCACGGGCGCCCTCAGAATCGGGGCCACCAGCCTGTTGACACCGTGCGCGACTCGCTGAAACGTGTTCATCTCGACGAGCCTAACCGCGCCGCGCCCGCGCGTCAGCCGGCGGCGTTGATGCGGACCATGTTCCCGGCGGGGTCGCGGAACGCACAGTCCCGCGGCCCCCACGGCTGATCGATCGGCTCCTGGAGCACTTCGGCTCCGGACGCGGAGACCTTCTCGAAGATCGCATCGAGATCGTCGGAGCGGAACACGATCGGCGGCATCATGCCCTTGGCGACGAGACGGTGGATCGCCTCGGCGTCCTCGGGCGAGCGGCCGCCTCCGGGCTGCGACAGCACCACCTCGACCGACGGCTGATCGGGCAGGCGCAGGGTGACCCAGTGGTGGTCGCCGTTGGCGACGTCGCGCGTCACCTCCAGACCGAGGGCGTCGCGGTAGAAGCCGAGTGCGGCGTCGATGTCGTCGACGGTGATGGGACAGTAGGTCAGTTCGATGTTCGTCATGCGGACAACGCTAGAGGTCCCGCCGTCGCCGTGCTTCTCGAAAACTGCTCGGTTCCCACGGCCGTGCTCCTCGGGGCGTCAGCCGAACGGCATCGGACGCGCGAGGATCTTGGTCATACACGACGGCAGCCCCTCGAGAGGCTCGTGCGAGCGCGCCCGGTAGGCGCTGGGCGTCTCCCCCGTCAGGCGCCGGAACGTGGAACTGAACGAGCCGAGCGAGGTGAACCCGACCTCGACGCACGCATCGGTGACGCTCATACCGGACCGGAGCAGCGCCATCGCCCGTTCCACCCGCCTCGTGACCAGGTAGCCGTACGGGGTCTCGCCGTACGCGATCTTGAACTCCCGGCTGAAATGCGCCGTGGACATCAGCGCCCGGCGCGCCATCGTCGGCACGTCGAGGGGTTCGGCGTATTCGCGATCCATCAGGTCCCGAGCGCGACGGAGGTGGGCGAGCGTCTCCGGAGACTGCGGGGTGGACGGACCGGGCATGTCAGCGCACTCTCCCGGCGATGACCGTCACCGGCCATCGCACGACGCGGCGGTCGTCGCCCCAGCGCGGCGCGAGGTCGGCGGCGAGTGCGTCGACGAGCCCGCCGGCATCGGCCTCGCCGGCGCGGCGGACCGCGGACCAGGTGCCGAGGTAGCCGACGAACTCCTCGAGCGTCCACGATCGTTCGATGGTGAACGCGGGTGTGTCGAGACGCTCGAACGGGAACTCCAGTTCGGCGTAGCCGTTGTCGACGTGCCGGCGCTCGGGCGGCCAGTAGGGTCCGATCTCCTCGCGGTAGAACGTCCCGAACCGGTCCGCCAGGTCGTCGTCGAGCACGAGGACCCCGTAGGTGATCAAGGCCAGCACTGCGTCGTCGACCGCGATCCGGCGCACCTCGCCGTAGAACGCGCTCAGATCGAACCAGTGCGCGGCCTGCGCGGCCGTGACCAGGTCCGCGGTGTGGTCTTCGACGGCGAGGTGCTCGGCCGCACAGACGCGGTAGTCGATGTTGCCCGCGGTCACCGCGTGAGCTATCTGCTCGCCCGCCGGATCGAGTCCGACGACGCCGGTGAAGCGCTCGGCAAGCAGCGCGGTGAGCTGGCCGGTTCCGCAGCCGACGTCGACCGCGCGGCGAGTGTCCGGCGCCGCCGAGGCGAGGGCGTCGACCAGTGCGGCCGGATACGTCGGCCGATAGCGGGCGTAGTCGTCACCGCCCGCGCTGAACCAGCTCACCGTCGCCGGTAGTCGATGAACCGGTACAGCGTGCCGGTCGACGAGTACAGCCACTCGCCGACGGTCACCGACTCCCATCGGTCGGGATCCACGACGGGTGCGAAGGCGTCGGCGCCGTCCACCAGCACGTCGATCTCGGTGACCCGCAGGTGTGTGGCCCGGTCGATGGCCGCGGCGTAGATCTCCCCGCCGCCGATCACCGCGGCCGCCTCGCCCGCCGCGTCCAGCGCCGCCTCGAGGCCGGCGACGATCTCGGCACCGTCGGCGCGGTAGTCGCGCGCCCGCGTGATCACGATGTTGCGCCGCCCGGGCAGCGGACGCACCGCGGTCGGCAACGACTCCCAGGTCTTGCGACCCATGATCACGGTCGAGCCGCCGGTGATCTCCTTGAAGCGCCGCATGTCCTCCGGGACGCGCCACGGGATCACGCCGGCGCGGCCGATGGCTCCCGCGCGGTCCTGCGCCCACACCAGGGTGATTGTCATGTCCGCTCCGTTCCCGAGGAGGGTGTCACCGGCTCAGACCGCGACCGGCGCTTTGATCGCCGGATGCGACCGGTATCCCACGACCTCGAAGTCGTCGTACTGGTAGTCGAAGATCGAGTCGGCCCTGCGCAACTTGAGCGTCGGATACGGCAGCGGTTCGCGCGAGAGCTGCTCGCGCACCTGGTCGACGTGGTTGTCGTAGATGTGGCAGTCGCCGCCGGTCCACACGAACTCGCCGACCTCCAGCTCGGCCTGCTGCGCCATCATGTGCGTGAGCAGGGCGTAGGACGCGATGTTGAACGGAACGCCGAGGAACAGGTCGGCGCTGCGCTGGTACAGCTGGCAGCTCAGCCGCCCGTCGGCGACGTAGAACTGGAAGAACGCGTGGCACGGCGGCAGCGCCATCTGCGGAATCTCTCCGACGTTCCACGCGGATACGATGTTGCGCCGCGAGTCGGGGTCGGTGGTCAGCGTCTCCAGCGCCAGGGCGATCTGGTCGACGTGCTCACCCGACGGCGTGGGCCAGTTGCGCCACTGCACGCCGTAGACCGGGCCGAGCTCCCCGTTCGGCGACGCCCACTCGTCCCAGATGCTCACCCCGTGCTCCTGCAGCCACCGGACGTTCGAGTCGCCGCGCAGGAACCACAGGAGTTCGTAGATGATCGACTTGAGATGCACCTTCTTGGTGGTGATCAGAGGAAAGCCCTGCGAGAGGTCGAAGCGCATCTGGTGGCCGAACACGCTGCGTGTTCCGGTCCCGGTGCGATCGGCCTTCGGGGTTCCGGTCTCCAGCACCAGTCTCAGCAGGTCCTCGTACGGGGTCGGGATCGACGCGCTCACGTCGTCGAGTCTAGCGAGCGTTCGCCGGTCCCGGTCGCAGCGGCGAGATCGGCGGTTCCGGCCCACCCATCCATCGGAACCGTCTTCCGACTCTCCGCCTGCGTATTCTTGATCCAAGAACTGGATGGCTCACAGAAATGCAGTATGAGCAAGAGCCAGTCGGTCGCCGATCAGCGAGAGGCCACCGACCAGGAATCGGCCTGCCGACTGAACGGACTTGACGGAGTGCAAGACCTGCTCCGGCTCGACGCCGCCATCATCGCTGAGCTACGTCGACGCGGCCTCGTACGCACCAGCAACAAGCCGCTCGGCGACGTCGCCGAGGCGGTGGTCCACGCCGCACGCGGCGGTGTACTGGAGCCGAACAGCACCAAGTCCCACGACATCACCGCGCCGGGTGGTCAGCGCATCCAGGTCAAGGCGATGGGTGTGCGATCCGCGGGCCTCGCAGCGAAGTTCAGCGCGTTCCGCTCGACCGACTTCACCACCGCCGTGTTCCTGGTGTGCGACCTCGACTTCCACCTGGTCGAAGCGCGTGAGGTCGACGCCGCCGACATTGAGCAGACCAAAGTCGTCGCCCACGTCAACGGACGGCAGCCGACCCTGCGCTGGGTCCGCTCGCTCGGCACCGACGTCACCGCCGAGATGCAGGCCGCGTGGACGCGCCTCAACGAGACGCCCACCTGACCGGACCGCCTCTGCACCCCAGCGGTGCATGATCAACACATCGACCGCCTCGCGGGTCGACCGGAACCTTCGCAAGTCCCGTAGCCGGGTTCCGGTCGATCCGCAGGGCGGTCGAGTCATATCTGCACCGTCCACAACGCCTTTCAGTCGCCTCGACAACACCGGCAATACAGTTTCCGTGCCTTCGAGATTGCCGACGCTTTCGCCCCGAGTGGCTTTGCACCCTACTTGCTTGACTGACAAGCATGAGCACCACGGCGATCACCCACCCCCGCGAACGGACCATGGCCGCATGGAGATCTCGGCTCGGTGTCCTCGCGTCCCGAGGTGAAACCACCGGCCCCCGCGTCGGCGAGTGCCGCGCTGAGCTGTCGTGGTGGCGGCTGCGCGCCGCCCTCGACCGCGAAGTCGCCGCCGGGTACCTCGACGCCGACCGCGCCAACGATCTGCTCGATGAGGCGGTGGGCACGATGACATGAACGCCGTGCCTCCATCCGCGACCCCTCGATCCGAGATCTGAGGAGACCGACCATGACCACCACCGAGACGACCATCGAGGGCCAGATCCTCGACCAGCTGCATCGCCTCGACCCGACTGCGCTAACGGCGTTGCTCGTCGTCGATGTCGGGGTGCGTGTACTCGGCATCGACGCTATCGCGCTTCACGTCCATGACCTTGAGCAGTTCGCCCTTCGGTCCATAGAGCTTTGTGCGCACCCGCCACCCCTCGGGCGGCTCGTGGTTCTCGTACTCGGGCGGCTGCTCGCGAATCCGCTTGCGGCCCCACTCGATCAGGCCCTTGATCGTGGCCTTCGCCAGCTCCACCGTCAGACCGCCGCCGACTCCGACGAGATAGGCGGTGAGAATGTCGAGGGGCGGCGCTCCCATGCCGCCGAGTTCGCGATAGACCAACTGTGTCTCGACGCCCTGCGATCGCAGCACGTCGGGCAGAGACTCCAGCGCCTCGCGGTGGTGGGGTTCGAGGTAGTCAGTGCGTGCGCGTACCTCGATGAGGATCGAGGGCGGGGGCGGTGTGGTCATCGTCGAAATGTATCGACGTGCGCTGACAGATTGGCCTGAAACGACACACGCCCCCGGTGGGAGAGCGAGCACCAGGGGCGGTGCGGAAGGTGACGATGGATGGCCTCGACACCCACCGGCGACGATAGCGCCGGTGGGGGCAGCCGCAGCAGATACGCTCTGCGCATGAGTGAGAGCGAGAGCGCGCGCCTGCCGGGCCAGGACAAAATCGAGCGCGCATTCGAGATTCGAGATGAGCTGCGGGACCTACTCGAAGAACTGCTCACCGCCGAGAAGAAGTACTCCCGGCGCAGCAACATGTCGGAGGCGTCCGAACCCACCGTGTGGGCTGAATGGACGCTCGATGAGGTCCCCGACTACACAAGGTCGTCGCTGCTCATGGGCGACGTCATCCACAACCTCAGAGCCGCAATAGACCACGCGGTCTGGGCTGTCACACCGCCACGGATTCAGACCAACAACCCCCTCGACGTAGCGTTCCCACTCCAGCGCTCGGCCGAGTCTTTCAAGAAATGGATTGGCAAACGCAAGAAGTGGTACGGCCCGACCGTCACCGAAGTGTTCGAGTCCCAACAGCCGTACCACGCAGGCGCCGACAAACTGCACCCGCTTCACGTGCTCCAGCACCTCTCGAACACTGACAAGCATCGACTGCTGAACGTGGTGGCCAACAACGCAGTTCGGATGGCCGAGGTGCGCGTATCACCTCGACCACCCGGCGGCGTGAAGTCGAGCGTGTACGAGGGAGTCGTTGAGGCGGGTGGAGTCCTCGCGCGTGTTGAGTTCGCGCGACCCGCTGACAGCGGTGCTGTCGACCTCATGCCGGTGTTCGCGTTCGAGCAGGTCTTTCACTACGTTGACCCCACCGGGGCGGAGCGCTGGTTACAGCTCGGCGAGGCGATGAATGCCGTGTGCCCGGCGGTCGTCGAGGCAGTCGGCTACCTTGTCTCCGCCCACGAAAAGGATCTCGACGACGGGTGGCAGCCGCAGTAAACGCTCGATTGCAGCGAGAGAACGGTCTACGCAGACCCCGCTTCTCCCTCAAGTCCATCGTCACCAGGGCCGTGCAGAGAGTCTGGATAGCCATCGATGAACGTCGCGACGATCGCTCGCGTCCATTTCAACCAGTTGACTCTTTCATCATGGTCGACGTGTGGATTCCCGCCGTGTCGCCTCGGCTTCGCCAGCGCGGCAAGCTCTTTTGCCCGTCCTTCGTCAATTGAAAGCGCGGCACGCAGGCGCCCCCACGCCCGCTTTTCCCGATTGTTTCGTGAGTCACGCTCGTCGACGAACTCCTCACGCAGACTTTCCAGCGCTCGGTAGCAGTAGAAAGGGGTGTCGTCGGACAAGCTAAGCGCCGACCTCATGTCCGCGAGAGCGTGCCGGATATTGGCATTGTTCGCCGCTAGCTGCGCATAGCGATTCATGGTCTCCGCCGCGACTGCCTGATCTTCAACAAGTGCGATCTCGGGAAACGACGATCTAGCACCGGTTGCTGCTCTGTCGGCGATCGTGCCGGTCATGAACTGGGGTTCCAGCTTAGCCCCGAGGTGGAAACCCAACGAATCCAACATCCCGCGCAACACGGCCTCGGTCTCACCCCAAAGCGGATTCAGGGTCGCCGCGTCCGCAATGGGGTCGCCAGTAAATGGATCACTGCCAAGGGTGACCTTCACGTTGAAGGTGGACTCTCGGAGAACGACGTCGAATCGCCGACCCTCCGCCTCGACGAACCGCACTCCGTCGAAATACCACGACCCGCCTTGAGGATGGACAAGACCCGTGAACGTGACGACGCATGAGTTGTCTGCACCCATCGGTCACTGCTCCATCAGACCGGCGGCGACGGTCGCGCCCAGTTCCCAGCACGCCTCCAGCACCGCTTTGTCCGGCTTGTTCGAGGCGATGACGTACTCGGCGGCCTTCTCCCAGCCGAGCCCGGCAGTGATCCGGTCAACCATATTCTCCGCACCTTCAGTCCCCTCATTCCCGTGCAGGTACAGCCCGAACGGGCGGCCCCGCGTCGAGTCGAGGATCTGGTAATAGGAACAGTCGAACCCGTGCTTGAGAGCACCCGAAATCGACCCGAGGTTGGCCGGGCTGCCGAGCACGTAGCCGTCCGCATCGAGAAAGTCGCTCGTCGACACCGACAGCGCCGCGCGGCGCACCACTTCGACGCCCTCGATCTCGGGATCGGTCGCACCGCTCACCACCGCCTCGAACATCGCCTGGCAGTGTGGCGAGGGCGTGTGGTGGATGATCAGCAAGCGCTTCATGCCGCCGACCTCCAAGAACATCTAATAGCGGGGTTATCGCAACTCAAATGTTTGAGAGCACCTGAAATGGAGCCGAGATTCGCCGGGCTGCCGAGCACGTACCCGTCCGCGTCGAGGAAGTCGCTCGTGGACACCGACAGCGCCGCGCGGCGCACCACCTCGACCCCCTCGATCTCGGGATCGGTGGCGCCGGCGACCACCGCCTCGAACATCGCCTGGCAGTGCGGCGAGGGCGTGTGGTGAACGATCAGCAATCGAGCCATGACGCCATCATGCCCCCGATCGCGCGATCACGACCGCTGCTCGGCCTTCGCCGCCCGATACTGCTCCGCGGCGCGCCGCATCATCTCGCGCGCCCGCGAGCGGTCGCCCGCGTAGTCGTATGCGCGAGCGATGCGATAGGTGCTCACCCAGTCGGACGGGTCGGCCTCCCATTCCACTTTGACCTGCTCGAAAAGTTCCAGGGCGGCGTCCTTCTCAATCCGCCCCGAGGGCCGCCGGGGCAAGTCGTCCACGTCGAGGTCGCGCCCCAGATCCTGCGCGGCCGCCACCATCCGCTGATGCTCGATCCCCGACCGCAGCGTCGACACCACCATCCAGACGCCGAGCAGCGGCAGCACGATCACACCGACGCCGAGCCCGATGCCGACGACACCGCCGTCGGAGATCAGGCCGATCGCGGTCCGGCTCAGCAGGACGAAGTACACGCAGAGCGCGACCACCAGGAAGGCGATGAGCGCGACGATCGGCCGGGCGTCGGCCTTCTTCTTCGCAGCCACCGACGACTACAGATCCATGAAGGTCTCGAGCCCCACCGTGAGCCCGGGACGGTCGACGATCTCGCGGACACCCAGCAGCACCCCGGGAACGAAGGAGTTCCGGTCGATGGAGTCGTGACGGATGGTGAGGGTCTCACCCTGGGTGCCGAAGAGCACCTCCTGGTGCGCGACCAGACCGGCCAGACGCACCGAATGCACGCGGACCCCGTCGACGTCGGCGCCGCGGGCACCCTCGAGTCCGGTCGACGTCGCGTCCGGACTCGCGCCGAGCCCGGCTTCCGCGCGCGCCGTCGCGATGAGCTGCGCGGTGCGCCCAGCGGTGCCGGACGGCGCGTCGGCCTTGTGCGGGTGGTGCAGTTCGATCACCTCCGCCGACTCGAAGAACCGCGCGGCCTGCTGCGCGAAGTGCATCGAGAGCACCGCACCGATCGCGAAGTTCGGAGCGATGAGCACGCCGACGCCGGGGTTCTGCTCCACCCAGCCGCGGACGGTGTCGAGCCGCTCGGCGGTGAAGCCGGTGGTGCCGACGACGGCGTGGATGCCGTTCTCGATGAGGAACTCGAGGTTGTCCATCACGACGTCCGGGTGCGTGAAATCGACGACGACGCGGGTCTGCGAGTCGACGAAAGCCGAGAGCGGATCGCCCTTGTCGACGCCCACGGTGAACACGGTCTCCGCCGACGCCTCGACGCCTTCGACGATCGCCTTGCCGACCTTGCCGTTACTGCCCAGCACACCCACGCGGATGCCGTTGCCCATGAGGGACCCTTTCGTCTCGTGAATCCACCCCAGTCTAGAAGGCGCCCGAACGCACCGCTCCGGCCGCTCGAGCCGTAACGTGCGCCAATCCCGAGCCATCTGTTGATCGTTCGATCAACAGCGGGCTAGGGTCACACCCGATCTGCGCTGAAGCACCAGTCACACGAGGAGTCCCATGAGTTCCGTCTCACGCCGAACCTTCCTGCAAGCCGCGGCCGTAGGGGCCACTGCGGCGACGGCGCTCGGCGCCGCATCGTTCGGCGAGACGGGACCGGCCTCCGCCGCGTCGGGTTATCTCGTCGGCGCGGGCAAGGGTGACATGACGGGAGCGATCGCCGGTCAGGGCATGATGGGCTACTCCGACATGGAACAGGTGGCGAAGGGACTGCTGCAGCGCACCTGGGCGCGGGCGTACATCATCGCCGACGCGGCCACCGGCAAGCGCGTCCTGTTCATCACCGCCGACATCGCGTGCGTCTTCGTCTCACACCATCAGACTTTGCTCGCCGAACTCGCGAAGCGGTACGGCACGACGTACACCGCGCAGAACGTCAACATCAACGCGACGCACAACCACAACTCCTGCGGCGGCACCGCATGGGATTACGCCTACGTCCTCGCCGCCAGGGGCCATCGGCACAATTCTTTCCGTGCCGAGATCGACGGGCTGCTCGACGCCGTCGCGGCCGCGCACGCCTCGCTGGGGCCGGGGACCGTCGAACTCGGGCACGCCGAACTCCACGACGCGAGCGCGAACCGGTCGATGCCGGCGTTCGAGCTCAATCCCGCCGCCGACCGCAAGCACTTCCCCGACGCCATCGACCCGCAGGTGACGGCCATCCGCCTGCGCCGCGGCGGAGCCGTCATCGGCGAGATCACCTGGTTCGCCACGCACGGCACTTCGCTCACCGACGCGAACTTCCTGATCAGTGCCGACAACAAGGGCTATGCCGCATACCTGGCCGAACAGCGCGACCCGAACGTCGTGAGCGCCCACGCGCAGACCAACGCGGGCGACATGAGCCCCAACCTGTGGCTGCGCAAGATGCATCCGGGCGGTCCGACCGCCGATCACCGGGCCAATCGCATCATCATCGGGCGCCGCCAGGATCAGGCCGCGCAGGCGGCCTTCCGTGCGGCGCGCCCGATGACCGCCGGCGGCGTCGACTCCGCCACCCGGTACGTCGACATGGCGAACGTCTCCATCGACGGCCACTACACACCGCACGGCAAGGCGGCTCGCACCTCACCCGCCATGATGGGCGCCGCTGCGGCGGCCACCAGCCAGGAGGACAACACCCGCAGCCAACTGGGATTCCTCAACGAGGGCGTGCGGAACGAGTTCGCGATGGCGCTCGGCGCCGGTACGGCCCCGACGCCCGATCCGTGGATCGTCGACAACCAGGCGCCGAAGGCGATTCTGTTCCCGCTCGGCATCCTCCCGCCGCGGCCGTGGATCGAACAGACTCTTCCGGTGCAGTTGATCCGGATCGGCGACCTCGTGCTCGCCGCGTTGCCGAGCGAGTCGACGATCGTCGCCGGCCTCCGAATCCGCCGGATCGTCGCCGACGCCCTCAAGGTCCCGCTGGAGAACGTCCTGCTGCAGGGCTACTCGAACGGCTACAGCCAGTACACCGTGACGCCGGAGGAGTACGTGGCCCAGCAGTACGAGGGCGGCGAGACGATGTTCGGCCGATGGACGCTGTGCGCCTACATGCAGGAGTTCGACGCCATGGCGCGGGCGATGGCCCGCGGAACCCGGCTGGCCGCCGGGCGCCGTCCGGCCGACACCTCGGGCCTGCAGCCGGATCTACTGGGCTCACAGCCCGCCGACACCCCGATACCCGGCCGCCGGTTCGGCCAGGTGATCTCGAAGGTGCCCGCCGCGGCGAAGCCCGGCACCACGCTCCGGGTGGCCTTCTGCGGCGCCTACCCGAGCAACCGGATCCGTCGTGGCGGATCGACCACCGGGTACTTCGCCGTCGAGAAGCTCACCGCCCGCGGCTGGACCGTCGCCTACGACGACGATCACGAGACCACCGAGATGACGTGGGAACGTCCCGGCGGCAGCCCGTCGGCGTCGAAGGTGACCGTCACGTGGCGTGTGCCGCGGGGCGCGGAGGGCGACTACCGGGTGCGGTACTACGGCGATGTGAAGAGCGCCTCGGGAGCGCTCCGCCCGATCAGCGGCGCGACCGGCCGCATCAAAGTCGGCTGAGACAGCACGCGGATCCGTCGGCTCGCGGGCGAAGTCAGCTCTGAACGAGATACAGCAGGATCGCGCGCACCCGGCGGTTGTCGGTCTCCGGGGGCAGGTCGAGTTTGAGGAAGATGTTGGCGACGTGTTTGGCGACCGCGGCGTCCGAGACCACCAGGGCAGCCGCGATCTCCGAGTTGCTCGCACCCCGCGCCATCAGTGCCAGCACCTGGGACTCCCGCGGGGAGAGCCGGTCGAGCGCGGCGGTGGCGAACAGCGCCGAGACGACCTCCGGGTCGACCACCACGCCGCCCGCGCACACCGTCTCGACCGCCCGGAGGAAGTCGGCGATCCGCCCCACACGCTCCTTGAGCAGGTAGCCGACCCGACCCCCGCCTTCGGTTCCGAGCAGTCGCCGCGCATAGGCCGCCGCCACGTACTGGGACAGGACCAGCACCGGCAGGTCGGGCCGGCGGCGACGCAGATCGAGCGCCGCCCGCAGGCCGTCGTCCCCGTCACCGGGCGGCATCCGTACGTCCGTGATCAGCAGGTCGATCGAATCCACGTCGATCTCGCGCAGCGCCGGGGCATCGGCGACGGTGCCGACCACCTGGTGCCCGGCGCCCTCGAGAATCCGCACGAGACCTTCGGTCAGCAGCACCGAGTCCTCCGCCACCACGATTCGCACGCTCACGCCTGTCAGTGTGGCCGACGGCCCGCCGGGCACGCCGACGGGGTCACCCGCGGACCGACCCGGACCAGCGAAGGACGGTCGGCCCGCCGACCGGGCTGACGACGGTGAGACTCGCCCCGATCGTCGCCGCCCGTTCCACCAGGCCCGCCAGCCCGCGTCCGGCTGCGGGCACCGCTCCCCCGCAGCCGTCGTCGGTCACGGTCATGCTGACGACGCCCGCCGCCTCGGCGAACTCGATCGTCACCGTCGACGCGCCGCCGTGCTTGGCCGCGTTCGTCACCGCTTCGCTGGCGGTGTAGAACAGTGCGCGCTCGGTCTCTCCCGGGAGCCGCCGGCCGGGTATCCATCCCGGACCCCGGATCACCCGGACCAGGACCGGTCCGCCGAGTTCGGCGCAGGCCGCCTCCACTCCGTGGTCGTCGAGCACCCGTGGATTGACGCCGCGCACCGTGTCGCGCAGTTCGGCCAGCGCCCGCTCCACACGCGCCTGAGCGGTCTCGATATGGGCCCGCGTGGCCGGATCGTCACTGTCCTGCGCGATCTCGCCGAGGTGCATCACCGCACCGACGAGGTGCTGCTGCGGACCGTCGTGCAGATCGCGCTCGATCCGTCGGCGCTCGGCCTCGAACGATCCGACGAGCGTTCCTCGCGACGACCGCAGGTCGGCCACCTGCGCCGCCAGTTCCTCTTCTCGCGGACCGAGCAGCCCGGCCGCGATGGACGCCACGATCGCGGCCGCCGCGCCGAACAGATACAGGGTGAGGATGAACAACGGCAGCGCGACCGGAACCACGCGCCAGGCCTCCTGCGGCGTCTCCAGCTGCCACGGCCCGATCGACATCTGACCGCCGGCCGCGACGACCAGCGGCGCCGCAGCGAATCCGCCGGTCAGCACGCAGGCGATCAGCAGACCGAGCGTCGCCAACGGAGCGAAGGCCGCCAGCGCCAGCGAGTACACCACCTCACGCCAGGTGACCGGCTCGGCGAGTCGGGCTCGCGCGCGGGCGCCGAACGATCCGGTCACCGCCGGATGCGGGTCGGCGATGGCCGCCATCCGGAGCATCCGGACCCGCTGCCGCTCGATGCGGCCCAAGAGGATCGACCAGGCGGGAGCGAACGGGAGCAGCACGATCACCACGTACGCCATGAACACCGTCCAGCCCAGTGCCAGCGAGATGATCGTGTACGCCACCGCGCGCCACGGGTAGGAGGAGAAGAGGAAGCGCAGCGGCGATCCCGAGAGCATTCGCCAGGGTGAGAGCCGATAGGCGTCGTCTGATGTCATGGCAAGAACGCTATCGATCGCCGTCGGTCCAGGGCACGGGAGCGGCCGCGAGTCTTCGGGGTAGTGCCCGCACTACCCCCACTCCGGCGCGGACCGGATGCCTACCGCGACGAGCTCGGCCCGGGACGCATGACACGTCCCGGGCCGAGCTCGTCTAGATCGAACAGGTGCGGTCGCCGTCAGGCGTCGACCGCGACCTCGTCCTTCGCGGCTTCGGCCGCATCGGCGCCGTCGCGCACCGGAACGAGGCTGATCTTGCCGCGCTCGTCGATGTCGGCGATCTCGACCTGCAGCTTGTCGCCGACCTTGACCACGTCCTCGACCTTGCCGATCCGCTTGCCGTTGCCCAGCTTGCTGATGTGGACCAGTCCGTCGCGGCCGGGGAGCAGGGAGACGAAGGCGCCGAAGGCGGCCGTCTTGACGACGGTGCCCAGGAAGCGCTCGCCGACCTTCGGCAGCTGCGGGTTGGCGATGGCGTTGACCTTGTCGATCGCCGCCTGCGCGGACGGGCCGTCTGCGGCGCCGATGAACACGGTGCCGTCGTCCTCGATCGAGATGTTGGCGCCGGTCTCCTCGGTGATGCCGTTGATCGTCTTGCCCTTCGGGCCGATCAGCTCACCGATCTTGTCCATCGGGATCTTGATGGTGGTGATGCGCGGCGCGTACGGGCTCATCTCGTCCGGCTCGTCGATGGCCTCGGCCAGCACGTCGAGAATGGTGAGACGGGCCTGCTTGGCCTGGCTCAGCGCACCGGCCAGGACCTTGGAGGGGATGCCGTCGAGCTTCGTGTCGAGCTGCAGAGCCGTCACGAAGTCCTTGGTGCCCGCGACCTTGAAGTCCATGTCGCCGAACGCGTCCTCGGCTCCGAGGATGTCGGTCAGGGCGACGTAGCGGGTCTCGGTCTTGCCGTCGATGGTGACCTCGTCGGAGACGAGGCCCATCGCGATGCCTGCGACCGGCGCCTTCAGCGGAACGCCCGCGTTCAGCAGCGAGATGGTCGACGCACACACCGAGCCCATCGAGGTGGAGCCGTTGGAGCCGAGGGCCTCGGAGACCTGACGGATCGCGTACGGGAACTCCTCCACGCTCGGGAGCACCGGCACCAGGGCCCGCTCGGCGAGCGCACCGTGACCGATCTCACGGCGCTTGGGCGAACCCACGCGGCCGGTCTCACCGGTCGAGTACGGCGGGAAGTTGTAGTGGTGCATGTACCGCTTGCTGGTCTCGGGGCCGAGCGAATCGATCTGCTGGGCCATCTTGACCATGTCCAGGGTGGTGATGCCCATGATCTGGGTCTCGCCACGCTCGAACAGCGCGCTGCCGTGTGCGCGCGGAACGACGCCGATCTCGGCGGACAACGCACGGATGTCGGTGATGCCGCGACCGTCGATGCGGAAGTGATCGGTGAGGATGCGCTGACGCACGAGTTTCTTGGTCAGCGACCGGTAGGCTGCGCCGAGCTCGCTCTCGCGGCCCTCGAAGCGCTCGCCGAGCGCCTCGAGCACGTCGCCCTTGAGTGCGTCGGTCGCGTTGTCGCGCTCCTGCTTGTCGGCGATCGCCATCGCCTCGCCGAGGCGGGTGGTGGCGAACTCGGCGACCGCCTCGTAAGCGTCGTCCTGGTAGGCCGGGAACAGCGGGAACTCGCGGGTCTCCTTCGCGGCGGCCGCGGCGAGCTGCTTCTGCGCCTCGCACAGGGTGGCGATGAACGGCTTGGCGGCCTCGAGGCCCTCGGCGACGACGGCCTCACTCGGCGCCTGGGCGCCGTCGGCGATCAGCGCGAGGACGTTGTCGGTGGCCTCGGCCTCGACCATCATGATCGCGACGTCGCCGCCGTCGATCAGGCGTCCCGCGACGACCATGTCGAAGACCGCGCCCTCGAGCTGCTCGACGGTGGGGAATGCGACCCACTGGCCGGCCTTGTTCTGCTCGGTCGGGATCAGCGCGACGCGCACGGCGCCCACCGGACCGGAGAACGGCAGACCCGAGATCTGCGTGGATGCGGACGCCGCGTTGATCGCGACCACGTCGTAGAGGTCCTTGGGGTCGAGCGACAGGACGGTCTCGACGATCTGGATCTCGTTGCGCAGGCCGTCGACGAACGACGGACGCAGCGGACGGTCGATGAGGCGGCAGGTGAGGATCGCGTCGGTCGACGGGCGGCCCTCGCGGCGGAAGAACGAGCCGGGGATGCGACCCGCGGCGTACATGCGCTCCTCGACGTCGACCGTGAGCGGGAAGAAGTCGAAGTGCTCCTTCGGCGACTTGGACGCGGTGGTCGTCGAGAGGATCATCGTGCCCTCGTCGAGGTACGCGGTCACCGAACCCGCGGCCTGCAGAGCCAGGCGGCCGGTCTCGAAGCGGATCGTGCGCTTGCCGAACGTTCCGTTGTCGATGACGGCGGAGACTTCGGTGATCGAATCATCGAAGTCGGCGTTGACGTCAGTCAAGAGTGTTTACCTTTCGTGGCAGCCGCGACGACACCACGACGGCGCCTGCGGCCTGTATTCAGCGGTCGGTTCGCGCAAGGCGCGGCGAACCGACAGACGATGGGCGCGAGTCTCGCGCCGGAAGTGGACGGCGCACCTGCGCCGTGAGCAGACGGCCTTCGATCGAAGCGGCCGGAATCGCTTGGGGATTCCGGCGGCCACTACCGAGGACCGATCCGACGATCACTACCGAACTGCCGCCAAGCGGCCTTCGTCCGCTACCAGCCTAACATTCTCCCTGCTGGGACGGCGGCTGTCGTCTGCGGCGACCGTCGGGCGTGTCCGCGGCGTCCTCGCCGACGAATCCCGATGCCGCCGTGCCCGACAGACAGCTGTGGCCGCCGTTCCGCGTGGGAACGACGGCCACAGAAGCAATCAGGGGGCGTCAGCGACGCAGACCCAGGCGCTCGATCAGCGAGCGGTAGCGGTTGATGTCGACGCTCGCGACGTACTTGAGCAGGCGGCGACGGCGACCGACGAGCAGCAGCAGACCACGACGGCTGTGGTGGTCGTGCTTGTGGAACTTGAGGTGCTCGGTCAGATCCGTGATGCGCTTGGTCAGCAGTGCGACCTGCGCCTCCGGCGAACCGGTGTCGGTCTCGTGCAGACCGTACTCGCTGAGGATGGCCTTCTTCTCTTCGGCGGTCAGAGCCATGAGAGATCTCCTTGATTTTCAGTTCCGTGCTCCAGGCCCTGCAACCAGCAGGGGGTGCGCCGCCACGGACCGCAGCTGACACCGGCGGCCAAGACTACCAGCGCTCGACCCCCGACCGGAAATCAGCGCCGGCGCATGGAGCGCTCGGGCGGGTCACTCCGCCCGCAGCAGGGTGCGCGTGCGCTCGACGTCGTTGTTCATCTCCGCGATCAGTGCGTCGACGCTGTCGAAGGGCTCCATGCCGCGCAGCCGTGCGACGAAGTCGACCGCCACATGCTGACCGTAGAGGTCGGCCTCCACATCCAGCACGTAGGCCTCCACCGTGCGGACTCTGCCGGAGAAGGTCGGGTTGGTGCCCACCGAGACCGCGGCCGGGTACCGCCGGCCGATGGTGACCCCGTCGGGCTGCGTGGCGCTGTCGAGCACGGTGAACCATGCCGCGTACACGCCGTCGCCGGGGATCGCGGTGTGCTCGGGCGGCGCGACGTTGGCGGTCGGGAAACCCAGGTCGCGGCCCCGGCGTTCGCCGTGCACCACGACGCCTTCCACACGATGCGGCCGGCCGAGCGCCTCGGCGGCCAGTTCCACGTCGCCCGCCGCGATGCACGACCGGATGTAGGTGGACGAGAAGGTCACGGCATGCTCACCGAACAGGGAGATCGCGGTGACCTCGAAGCCGAACCGCTCCCCCAGTTCGCGCAGTTTGGGAACGTCGCCGAGCGCCTTGTGGCCGAAGGTGAAGTTGTCGCCGACCACCACCTCGGCCGCGTGCAGTTCCTCGACGAGGACCGAGTGCACGAAATCCTCCGGCGACTGGGCCGCGAGGGTCGCGGAGAACGGGATCACGCAGAACACGTCGATCCCCATCTCCTCGGCGAGATCGGCACGCCGCCGCAGCGTCGACAACTGCGGCGGGTAAGCACCCGACCGCACCACCGACGACGGGTGCGGGTCGAAGGTCATCAGCACCGAGGGCACACCGCGCTCGGCCGCCGCCTTCGTGGCGGCGGCGACCAACTGCGCGTGCCCGCGATGGATTCCGTCGAACACGCCGATCGTGACCACGCATCGGCCCCAGCCCGCAGGGATGTCGTCCAAACCTCGCCAACGCAACACACGCTAAGCCTACGACTCGCCAGCAGCCGCTGCGCGTTCGGTGGGTAAGGTCGTACGCATGCCCGACTCTCGCCCGGTGAACGAACTCACCTCGGTAACCCAGGACTATCTGAAAGTGATCTGGACCTCGCAGGAGTGGTCGGACACGAAGGTCACCACGAAGTTGCTGGCCGAGAAGCTCGGCGTCTCACCGTCCACCGCGTCGGAGGGCATTCGGAAACTGGCCGATCAAGGTCTCGTGGACCATGCGCCCTACGGCGCGGTGACCCTGACCGAGACGGGGCGGGTGGCCGCCGTCGGCATGGTCCGGCGGCACCGCCTGCTCGAGACCTTCCTCGTCCGAGAGCTCGGCTATCGCTGGGACGAGGTGCACGCCGAGGCCGAGATCCTCGAACACGCGGTCTCGGAGCAGTTGCTGGCGCACATCGACGCCAAGCTGGGCCACCCGAAGCGCGACCCGCACGGCGACCCGATCCCGGCGTCCGACGGCACCGTGCCCGAGGCCGGCGCCGTGCAGCTGGCCGACCTCGACGTGGACCAGACCGGGGTCATCACCCGCATCTCCGACTCGGATCCGGAGATGCTGCGGTACTTCGAGGAGATCGGCGTCAATCTCGACTGCCGGGTGCGGGTCACCGAGAAGCGCTCGTTCGCCGGCACCATCACCGTCTGCGTCGACGATTCGGACCCGATCCATCTCGGTGACATCGCCGCCCGCGCGATTTTCGTCGACGGCTGAGATGCCGGCGCGCAGCGCCGCGGCCTATCGAGACCTGCACCACGTTCACACTCGAATCTCGATACGCTCGCTCACTACGTTCGCCGGCTACTCGATGAGCCTGCCAGAAACCCCATCCCGACAGGCTCCTCGAGTAGCCCCGGCGCGCAGCGCCGCGGCCTATCGAGACCTGCACCACGTTCACACTCGAGTCTCGATGCGCTCGCTACTCGATGAGCCTGCATGAACCCCCTCCCGACAGGCTCCTCGAGTAGCCCCGGCGCGCAGCGCCGCGGCCTATCGAGACCTGCACCACGTTCAGACTCGAGTCTCGATGAGCTCGCTACTCGATGAGCCTGCCAGAAACCCCCTCCCGACAGGCTCCTCGAGCAGCCCCGGCGCGCAGCGCCGCGGCCTATCGAGACCTGCACCACGTTCAGACTCGAGTCCCGATGCGCTCGCTACTCGATGAGCCTGCCTGCCCCCTCTGGCGGACCTGACCAGACCTTCGGCCGCCCTCAGCGCAGCGTCGCCGGTCGCACGACCATCACCGAACTCGCCCGCTTGCCCTTCTCCTGCACGAGAGCGATGGCCTGCCCGCGCGGATCGACCACCGTGTAGATACCCTTCATGCCCACCGGCTCCAGCCAGCGGCCCTGGCTGATCGACTCGGCCTCGTCGTCGGAGATCGCGCGATGCGGGAAGCACAACTTGGCCGCGTCGTCGATGCCGAGACTCAAACCGGGATTCTCGTCGACATCGGCCATCGTTCGCGAGTGCTCCAGGGTGAACGGCCCGACGGCGGTGCGTCGCAGCGCCGTCAGGTGCCCGCCGACGCCGAGCGCGGCACCGAGATCCCTTGCCAGAGAACGGATATAAGTGCCCGACGAGCAGTCGACCTCGACGTCGAGGTCGATGAACTCGCCGTCCCGGCGAGTATCGAGCACGTCGAAACGGTCGACGGTGACCGGCCGCGCCTGCAGTTCGAACTCGGCCCCGGTGCGGACGAGCGCGTGGGCGCGACGACCGTCGACCTTGATCGCGCTGACCTTGGCGGGCACCTGCTCGATGTCGCCGGTGAGCGACGCGACGACCGCCGCGATCTCCTCGTCGCGGACCCCCGAGGCGTCCCGCGATTCGATGACCTCGCCCTCGGCGTCGTCGGTCGACGTCGACTGCCCCAGCCGGATGGTCGCAGCGTACGACTTGGTGGTCAGCGAGAGCAGCCCGAGCAACTTGGTCGCGCGTTCGATGCCGATGACGAGAACCCCGGTCGCCATCGGGTCGAGGGTGCCCGCATGTCCGACGCGGCGGGTGTTGAACGCCTTGCGGCACTTGGCCACCACGTCGTGGCTGGTGATGCCGGCGGCCTTGTCTACGACGAGGAGTCCGGCGTTCTCGATGGAGGCGTCTGCCATGTCAGGTGAGTGCAATCGTGGTGAGGATCAAACCGCGGGAGATCTGCCAGCGGCCGGGCAGCGTCAGCAGCGGCGGTCCGCCGTCGATCACCGCTCCGTCGATCAGGATGGTCGAGGTGAAAGTACCCGCAGGCGCGCCCGCGGTGCCAATCGAGTCGTCTCGCTCGAACGTGATGTGCGCGTCCTCGAAACCCAGCCACCGCTCGGTGAGCGGAAACCAGGCCTTGTAGGTGGCTTCCTTGGCGCAGAACAGGAGCCGGTCCCAGTGCAGGTCGTGGTCCCGGTCGGCGAGGACCTCGCGTTCGGCCTCGATGCTGGTGTGGTCGAGGACGCCGTCGGGCAGGGCCTGATGCGGTTCGGCATCGATACCCAGCGAGCGAACCTGCATCGAATATGCCGCGACGGCCGCACGGTAGCCGTCGCAGTGCGTCAGGCTGCCGACCACCTGACGGGGCCACAGCGGCATCCCGCGTTCACCGCGCAGGATCGGCACCGGCGCGACTCCCAACTGCCCCAGCGCCTGCCGTGCGCAGTGCCGGGCGGTGGTGAACTCCCGGCGGCGCTTCTCCACGGCCTTGGCGATCAACGCCTCCTCGGCGGGAAGCACGGTGAGCCCGTCGGGGTCGCCGAACGACTCGGCGGTCCCGACTCCCGCGGGCATGAGGTCGTCGATCATCGACCGTCCTTCCTGTTCTTCTCGGCCCTGTCCTTCTCTGCTTCAGCACGGCGCGCGCGGGTGCGCTCCACTCGCGCCCGGAACTCGGCGGCACGCTCCCGGTAGTCCGGCGGCAGGTCGAACCGGGCGCCGAACTCGTTGAGATCGGCCGGATGCAGTCCCTCGTCCGGTGCGATCTTCCGCAGCAGCGGCGACGGCAACCCGCGTCTGCTCCACTCACGCGGATATCCCACCGACACCTCCTCGAAGCGCACGTCGTCGTACCACGTGGTCCTCGGGATGTGCAGATGCCCGTATACGCAGCAGGCCGCGTTGAATCGGGTGTGCCAGTCCGCGGTGAGCTCCGAGCCGCACCAGAGCGCGAACTCGGGATACATCAGCGCATCGCACGGTTCCCGCCGCAGCGGCCAATGGTTGATCAGCACGGTCTTCTCGGCGGGGTCGAGCGCCTCCAGTCGCGACCGCGTGGCCTCGATCCGGGCGCGCCCCCAGGCGTCGCGCGTGCCGAACGGTTCGGGCGAGAGGAGGAATTCGTCTGTGGCGACGACGTTCGCCTCGCGTGCGACGGCGAGCGCCTGCAGCGCCGTCGAGGTGCCCTCCGGCCGGAACGTGTAGTCGTAGAGCAGGAACATCGGCACCACCCGGACCGGCGGTGTCCCGTCCCCGGGATCGAACAGCGGATACCGGTCCTCGGGAGTCACTACGCCGAGATCACGGCAGGCCTGCACGAGGTAGTCGTACCGTGCGACGCCGAACACCTGGAGCGGGTCCTTGGCCGTGGTGTACAGCTCATGGTTCCCGGGCACCCACACCACCGTGCGGAATCTGTTCTTGAGCCGGCGGAGGGTGTCGATGATGTCGTCGGTGCGCTCGGCGACGTCGCCCGCGACGATCAGCCAGTCCCCCGGTTCGGCCGGCTTGATCCGATCGAGGATCGCCTCGTTGCCGCGGTGTGAGACGTGCAGGTCGCTGACCGCCCAGAGCGTTGGCATGGGGACCATGGTGCCACGAGCCCGCTCGGCGACGAACCCGGCTTCGGCTCCACACCGGCGACGACGTCCTCGGCGAGAAGGTGGGCGCGGTGATCGCCGAATTCACGGTGCCGCAGTTCGTCTCCGTGATCACCGCTGAGCGGTCACCGGGAGTGGCACGCTTGGGGCGTGGCGGCGTCGACCTGCACCGATCCGGTAGTAGCGTCGACGACATGACCGCATCAGTCCCCGTTCCGCCGCCGACGGTCGAGCTCACTCCGGCGCCGACACTGCGCAACTTTCCCGATCGGGACCGCTACGAGCTCTGGTCGGGTGATGAACTCGTCGGAGTGGAGGGCTACGAACGCCGCGACGAGCACACCCTCGTCCTGCTCCACACCGTCGTCACCGAGAAGTACGGCCGGGCGGGCTTCGCTCGGTTGCTCGTCGCCTCGGTGCTCGACGAACTCTCCGCGCAGGGCACGAAGATCGTCCCGGTGTGCACGTACGTGCAGTCGTTCCTCAAGCGTTTCCCGCAGTATCAGCCGGTCGTCGCCGAGGAGTGATCCGGCTGCGATGAATCTGCGCCCGGTGCGGGCACAGATTCATCGCGGTGAGGTCATACCCGCGCGTTGAGCATCTCGAGCACTTCGTCCACGACCTCTCCCGGCCGATCCGTCAGGTCGTGCCAGGTGTACACCTTCTTGCGCCACCCGGCGGCGTCGAGCGCGTTGTATTTCGCCCGGTCCGCCTGGAACCGGTCATGCTGGTAGTGGAAGGCCAGTCCGTCGATCTCGATCGCGACGCGGAGATCGGGCCAGCCGAAGTCGATACGCCACCGTCCGAATCGGAGCTGCTGCACCCACCCGGTGACGCCCGCCTCTCGAAGCAGACGTACGAAGAGCCGTTCGGCCTCTGACTCCGAGTCCTGCGAGGCGATGCGCACGAGCCGCCGTGCCTCACCTATCCCGCGACTGCCCGCGTAGCGCTCGACGACGGCCTCGAGTTCGGTGACTGTGACGACACCGCGCTGCAGCGCCCGGTCGAGGAATCGACCACCGTCCGGCATCGCTGCCGCGCCGAACACCACCGTCGCCGGCGGCGTGGTCACGCGGAGCCCGCGGACCGTGGTCAGGTCCGCATCGTCGTAGTGCCGACGAGTGAGGCCCAGCGGGCCGAGCGACCACCGGTCGGCAGTGGTCGTGTTGGCTGTCGCGACGGTCAACGGATACGCCAGGGAATCGAGCATTCCGTGCCACCATGCCGCCGTGGTGCGGTCAGCCACGCCATGGTGCGCGGCCACCGCTGCGCGGACCAACAGGCTCTCAGTCAGCGGATGCGAACTCGATCGATAGATTCCGCGGACGAGCGCGCACCACTCCCGCCGGTCCAGTCGGCCGCGGATCTCCTTGCGGGAGAGACCGGCCCGGAGTGCCTGCGCCGAGGTGATGAGTCCATCCTGTTCAGCGATCAACGCGGCCAGCGCGCCCGAGTCCCCCATGTCCTATTGGACGCAGCGGCACGCTCCTCGGTTCCATCGACACGACTACTTCACCCACGCGCCGCTGCGCACCCGCCACACCACCGCGGCGAGCCGAGTGCACATGAACGCGAGCAGTCCGCTCCAGATTCCCGCCAGCCCCCAGTCGAAGGCCCACGACAGCCAGATCAGCGGCAGGAACGCGCCGAGCGCGCCCGCGAGGGTCGCCGTCCGGAGGAATGCGGCGTCGCCGCTGCCCAGCAGCACGCCGTCGAGCGCGAACACCGCGCCGGCGATCGGCAGCATCGCGACGAAGAACCACCACGGCGTGCGCATCGCGTCAAGGATCGCCGCATCGTCGGTGAAGATCCGCGGAATCACCGCGACCCCGGCCGCCAGCACGGCGGCGAGAAGAACCGAGATCCCCACCGACACGGCGGTGGCCCGCGTCGCCGCACGCCGGGCCACCCGGAACGCACCCGCGCCCAGCGCCGCGCCCACGAGTTGCTGAGCCGCGATCGCCAGCGAGTCGAGCAGCAGCGAGGTGAACTCCCACAGCTGCAGTACCACCTGATGCGCGGCCACCTGCGCGACGCCGAAGCGCGCGGCCACAGCCGCCGCGGAGATGAAGCACACCTGAAACGACAGGCTCCGCAGCACCAGATCGCGGGCCATCGTCAGCTGGGCGCGGATCACCGGCCAGTCGGGGCGCAGCCGGCCACGACTCTCGCCGATCAGCCGGACCGCGAAGGCGATCCCCGTCAGCGACTGCCCCACGAGATTCGCCCAGGCGCTGCCCTGCAGGCCGAGTCGCGGGAGTCCGCCGACCCCGTGCACCAGACCGACGCAGAGCACGGCGGCCACGGCCAGTCCCGCGACCACGAAGTACACCGGCCGCCGGGTGTCCTGCACTCCGCGCATCCAACCGTTGCCGGCCATCGCCAGAAGGATCAGCGGCACGCCGAACACGGCGATGCGCAACCAGGACGCCGCTTCGGCCGCGACCTGGTGGTCGGGCACCAGCGCGCCGGTGACCGCGGGCGCCAGGAGCCACGCGACGACGACGATCGCCGCCCCCACGCCCACCGCGATCCAGCTCGCCTGCACTCCCTCGTCGACGGCCCGGCGTCGATCACCCGCACCGAAGGCGCGCGCCGACCGCGCGGTGGTCCCATAGGAGAGGAAGGTCAGCTGAGTGCTGATGACCGACAGGACCAGCGTCGCCACGGTCAGGGCCGCGAGTTCGGTCGCGCCGAGGCGGCCGACAACGGCCAGATCGAGCATCAGGTACAGCGGCGGCGCGATGAGCACCACCAGTGCCGACCCGGCGAGTCTCAGCACTCTCGACGCCGCCGATCACCTGCGCAGGGCGGCGAGCAGATGCCCGACGACCTCTGCCGCGTCTCCGGTGTCGCTGTACCCGGCCGCACGCACGTGGCCGCCACCGCCGAGCGACCTCGCGATCGGCACCACGTCGACGTCGGTCTTGCTCCGCAGCGACACGGTCCATTCGCCCGCCCGCACCTCTTTGAAGACGGCTGCTACCTCGGCCTCCCGCGCAGTGCGCACGACGTCGATGACGCTCTCCGACTCGTCCCAGTTCATATCCGACATCTGATCGGCGTTCACGACCGCGTACACCAGTCCGCGCCCGTCCAGTGCGCCTTCATCGAGCACGGAATCGGCGAGCACCTCCGAGAGCATCTGCAGCCACGAGTACGGGTGGGCGTCGAGGAGGAGACGGCTCCACCGCGGACCGTCGACACCGGCCTCGAGAAGTCGTGCCGCCACACCGAACGACGCGGGCCGCGCCCATTTGAACGAGCCCGTATCAGTCACCAGGCCCGCGTACAGGCAGGTCGCGATGTCCGCGGTGAGGCTCGCGCCGAGCCGATCGATCACCCGGAGCACGATCGACGCCGTGCAATCGGACTGCGGGTCCACCAGATCCAGATCCGCGAATCCCGGATTGGAGACGTGGTGGTCGATGCAGACGGTGGTGCTTCCGGAGGTGAAGACCTGCTCCAGCCCGCCGAGACGTTCGACGGTGGCCGCGTCGACCGCCACCGTCACATCGGCGACGGGCAGCCCCGCCTCGTCCACGAGCAGGTCTACTCCCGGCAGTTCGCGCAGCGGACCGGGCAGCGCCTCGGGACCGGAGAACGCGCAGTGCACGCGTTTCCCCAGCCCCGTGAGCGCCAGCCCGAGTCCCAGTGCACTGCCGATGGTGTCGGCGTCCGGACGGACGTGGCTGATGATCGACACCGAATCGGCGCCGAGCAGCGTGGCAGCCACGGAGTCGCTCGAAGCGGGATTCACCCGAGCGCGCCCCCGGATTCGTCCGACGCGGACTCTTCCTCGTCGTGCCGATACGGGTCGACGTCGCCCGCCGGCCGCGCATTGCGCGCGGCGCGGGCCACCGACTCGTCCCGGGCGCGGGCGCGGGCGAGGAGTTCGTCCATCGCACGCGTCGCGTCCGGCACCGTGTCGAGTTCGAACCGCAGAGTGGGGGTGAACCGGACTCCGGTGCCGGCGCCGACCTTCGACCGGAGCACGCCGGTCGCGGCGGCCAGACCGGCCGCCGCTTCCGCTACGTTCGGCTCGGCATCCACCGAGTCGCCCAGCACCGTGTAGAACACGGTGGCGTCGTGCAGATCGCCGGTGACCCGGCAATCGGTGATCGTCACATGAGCCAGGCGCGGGTCCTTGATCTCCCCACCGATCGCCGAGGCGACGATGGTGGTGATCCGTTTGGCGAGCCGAGCGGCCCGTGCAGGATCTGCCATGACCTAGTCCCGTGCCTTCTCGACCATCTCGAAGGCCTCGATCACGTCGCCGACCTTGATGTCGCCGTAGGTCAGCGTCAGACCGCACTCGTAGCCTTCGCGCACCTCGGTCGCGTCGTCCTTCTCACGCTTGAGCGAGCTGATCGTGAGGTTGTCGGCGACCACCGCGTTGTCGCGCAGCAGGCGTGCCTTGGCATTGCGCCGCATGATGCCCGACTGCACGAGGCAACCGGCGATGTTGCCGACCTTGGACGACTTGAAGATCGCACGGATCTCCGCCCGGCCCAGTTCGGACTCCTCGTAGATCGGCTTGAGCATGCCCTTGAGCGCGGCCTCGATCTCCTCGATCGCCTTGTAGATGACCGAGTAGTACCGGATCTCCACGCCCTCGCGGTTGGCCAGCTCGGTGGCCTTGCCCTCCGCGCGGACATTGAATCCGATGATGATCGCGTCCGACGCCGCGGCCAGGTTGACGTTGGTCTCGGTGATGCCACCGACACCGCGGTCGATGACCCGCAGCGAGACCTCGTCGTCGATCTCGATCTGAAGGAGCGCCTCTTCGAGCGCCTCGACGGTACCCGAGTTGTCGCCCTTCAGGATCAGGTTGAGCTGGCTGGTCTCCTTGAGCGCCGAATCCAGATCCTCGAGGCTGATCCGCTTGCGGCTGCGTGCCGCCAGCGCATTGCGCTTGCGCGCATTACGGCGGTCGGCGATCTGCCGGGCGATGCGGTCTTCTTCGACCACCAGGAGGTTGTCGCCCGCACCCGGAACCGAGGTGAAGCCGATCACCTGCACCGGACGCGACGGCAGCGCCTCTTCGACGTCGTCGCCGTGCTCGTCGACCATCCGACGGACGCGGCCGTATGCGTCGCCGGCGACGATCGAGTCGCCGACGCGCAGGGTGCCGCGCTGGATGAGGACGGTCGCGACCGGGCCGCGGCCGCGGTCGAGGTGCGCCTCGATGGCGACACCCTGAGCGTCCATGTCCGGGTTCGCCCGCAGATCGAGCGAGGCGTCGGCGGTCAGCAGGACCGCCTCCAGCAGCTGGTCGATGTTCAGCCCCTGCTTGGCCGAGATGTCGACGAACATGGTGTCGCCGCCGTACTCCTCGGGAACCAGGCCGTACTCGGTCAGCTGGCCGCGGATCTTGGCCGGGTCCGCGCCCTCCTTGTCGATCTTGTTGACCGCCACGACGATCGGCACGTCGGCCGCCTGCGCGTGGTTGACGGCTTCCACCGTCTGCGGCATGACGCCGTCGTCGGCCGCCACCACGAGGATCGCGATGTCGGTGGCCTTCGCACCGCGGGCACGCATGGCGGTGAACGCCTCGTGACCCGGGGTGTCGATGAAGGTGATCAACCGGTCCTCGTCGTTCAGGTGAGTGTTCACCTGGTACGCGCCGATGTGCTGCGTGATGCCGCCGGCCTCGCCCGCGCCGACGTTCTCCTTGCGGATGGTGTCGAGCAGTCGGGTCTTGCCGTGGTCGACGTGACCCATGACGGTGACCACCGGCGGACGCTGCGCGAGGTCCTCTTCGCCGCCCTCGTCTTCGCCGTAGGTCAGGTCGAAGCTCTCCAGGAGCTCACGATCCTCGTCCTCCGGGCTCACGACCTGGACGACGTAGTTCATCTCGCCGCCGAGCAGCTCCAGCGTCTCGTCGTTGACCGACTCGGTCGCGGTGACCATCTCGCCGAGGTTGAACAGCGCCTGGACCAGCGAAGCCGGGTTGGCGTTGATCTTGTCCGCGAAGTCCGAGAGGGAGGCGCCGCGAGCGAGGCGGATGACCTCGCCGTTGCCGTGAGGCAACCGGACGCCGCCGACCTCGGGTGCGCGCATCGAGTCGTACTCTTGCCGCTTCTGACGCTTCGACTTGCGTCCCTTGCGGGGTGCGCCGCCGGGGCGACCGAACGCTCCCGCGGTTCCGCCGCGGCCACGACCGCCGCCACCGCCGCCGGGACGACCGCGGAAGCCGCCGCCCGGAGCCGCACCGCCACCGCCGCCGTTACGGAAGCCACCGCCGCCGCCGGGACCACCGCTGCGGCCGCCTGGGCCACCGCGGCCACCGGGCCGAGCGTCGGGACGCGCCGCACGCTGCGGCATCGCTCCCGGGCTGGGACGCGAAGGCATGTTGCCCGGCGTGGGGCGTGCGCCGCCCTGACCGCCGGGACGAGGGCCGCCGGCACCCGGGCGTGCGCCCTGACCGCCACCCGGACGGGGACCGCCCTGACCGGCGCCGGGACGCGGACCGCCCTGACCGGGTCGACCGCCCGGACGCGGACCCGCCGCACCCGGACGCGGACCCATCGGACGCGGCGCGGGCGCCGGGGCCGAGGAATACGGATTGTTGCCCACTCGGGGCTGCCGGGGACCGGGGCGCGGACCCGGACGGGGACCCGGCGTCGCCGGTGCCTGACCCGACTGCGCCGCCGGTGCCGAGGGCTTGCCGGCCGGCTCGGTAGACTCGGCCGCCGGTGCGGCCGGAGCCTGCGGTGCCGGAGCCGCCTTCGGTGCGGGCTTGGGGCCCGGCTTGGGGCCGCCCGCCGCCGGCTGAGCCGGGGCGGATGCTCGTGCCGCCGGGGCCGCCTCGGCGGCCGGAGCGGAGTTCGCCGCTGCCGGCTTGGGTGCCGGACCGGGCTTGGGACCCGGCTTGGCGCCGGATGCCTTGGCCGCCGGCTTCGCCGAAGCGGAACCGGAGCCGGATTCGAAAGACTCACGCAGTCGACGGGCCACCGGGGCCTCGACAGTCGACGATGCGGATTTGACGAACTCGCCCTGCTCCTTGAGCCGCTCCAGCACTGCTTTGCTGGGTACGCCCAATTCCTTGGCCAGTTCGTGAACGCGGGCCTTGCCTGCCACTGCTCTCCTCACTTGGAGGTCGAGCGGGCTGCCCGCAACGACCTCGGTTTATTCAGTAAACGTGCTCATCGTGGAGACTTCACGGTGTGCTCATGTCTTCTGCTACCTGTCCTGACTCCCTGCGGAGCCCTCACTGTTGATGATCCCGCCGATGTGCTCGGCCAGATCCTCTGGTCTCACGGCGACGCCGCGATCCCGTAGCGCCGTGCCGAAGGCGTTGCGCCGCACCGCAAGCGAGAGACATCTCTCATCGCGGTGCAGCCAGGCGCCTCGTCCCGGCAGTCTCCCCCGTTCGTCGATCGCCACCTGCGATGCGCTGTCCGCGCCTCGCACAGCCACCAGCCTGACCAGGTGTGAAGCTTGATCACGCCGGCGACAGCCGATACAGGTACGCACCGGAGATGTCGACGTTCGAAGGGCCACAGGTCAGTCTAGCGTATCGGAGGACTCGACGGCGCCACCGTCGGCGTCGCGGGGACCGCCGTCGCCCGCATCCGACCGGATGTCGATCCGCCACCCGGTGAGCCGGGCCGCCAGCCGGGCGTTCTGCCCCTCCTTGCCGATCGCCAGCGACAACTGGTAGTCGGGCACGATGACGCGCGCGGCCTTGGTCTCCTTGTCGATCACGGTGACCGAGACCACCTTGGCCGGCGACAGCGCGTTGCCGACGAAGACCGCCGGATCCGCGGCGTAATCGATGATGTCGATCTTCTCGCCGGACAGTTCGCTCATCACGTTGCGCACCCGCTGTCCCATCGGACCGATGCACGCGCCCTTGGCGTTCAGTCCGGCCACGCCGGTGTGGACCGCGATCTTGGAACGGTGACCGGCCTCGCGGGCCACGGCGACGATCTCGACCGACCCGTCCGCGATCTCGGGTACCTCGAGCGAGAACAGCTTGCGGACCAGGTTGGGATGCGTGCGCGAGAGCGTGATCTGAGGTCCGCGGGCCCCGCGCGCCACCCCGACGACGTAGCACTTGATCCGCTCGCCGTGCTTGTAGCTCTCACCGGGCACCTGCTCCGCGGGCGGGATCACGCCCTCGGTGGCGTTGGAGTCGGTGCCGATCTGCACGATCACCATGCCTCGCGCATTCGCCTTGGCGTCGGCCTGCACGATGCCGCCGACCACTTCGCCCTCGTGGGCGACCAGTTCGCCGTACGTCTTCTCGTTCTCGGCGTCGCGCAGACGCTGCAGGATCACCTGGCGCGCAGTGGTCGCGGCGATGCGGCCGAATCCCTCCGGCGTGTCGTCCCACTCGTGGACCACGGTGCGGTTCTCGTCGAGTTCCTGAGCCATCACGCGGACCTGACCCGATTTGCGGTCGATGTCGATGCGGGCGTTCGGTGCGAACCCGTCGGTGTGCCGGTAGGCGGTGAGCAGAGCTGTCTCGATCGCCGAGAGCACGGTCTCGGTCGGCACGCCCTTGTCGGCCTCGATCAAACGCAGCGCGCTGATGTCTATGTGCATGGTGGCGACTCCTATTCGCTTTTCGGATTGAGTTGTCGGCGGGTGAAGTGAATGTCGTTGGCGGGCGTCACGATTCGCGACGACGCGCGATCTCGTCGTCGTCCAGGCCGCAGGCACGCAGGGCCGCTTCGCCGGGCCTGCCGAAGTCGACCTCGACCACCGCGCGCGCGATATCGGCCAGCTCGACCTCGAAGGAGCGGATCCGGCTCTTGTCGACTGTCACCAGGGTGACGCGGCCCTCGTCGCTGGGGCCCACCCGGGCTTCGACGGTGCGGTCCACACCCTCGTCGGTGTACTCGACGCGGACCTTGCGTCCCTGATTGCGGCGCCAGTGGCGCGGCAGCGTCAGCGGCCGGCCGATCCCCGGCGTCGTGACTTCGAGGTCGTACGGGGACTCGCCGAGCAGGTCGGACTCGTCGAACACCGCCTCCAGGCTCCGGCTGAGCTCGGCGACCGCGTCGAGCGACACTCCGCCGTCACGATCGACGACGATCCGGATCTCGCGGCGTCCCGGCGGGGTCAGCACCGCGACCTCCTCCAGATCGAATCCGAGCCGATCGAGGGTCGAAGCCACCAGGTCGCTGATGCCGCCGGTCAGAGCCTCCGCAGTCATCGTGCGCGTCCTCCTGGGTTTCGGTATCGGGAACCGCTGCCGCGGTTCCCGTCGGCCGCCGGGCCGGGCTTCGAGTGTAGTCGACTCGTCCGACTGGCAGAATCGTCCACCGTGACACGAGTGCCGATCCAGGATCCCCCCGCCCCCGAGCCTCCGAAAGCCGGTCGCCCCGCCACGGGGGTGCCGCGCCGCAGTGTGCTCCGCGGCGGCGTCCTCGCCGGTGCCGCCGCAGTCGCGGGATGGTCGCTGACCGCATGCGATACCGGGCCGACGCAGCGACAGCTCGACGCCGAGACGCTGCTCCCGCACGCCCAGGCGGCGCTGCGGCAGCAGCGGGCGGCCACCGCGCTCGCGCCGCGGAACACCGCGTACACCGAGGCCCTGCGGACCGTCGCCGATCAGCGCGGCGCGCACCTGAAGGCGCTGCGCGACGAGATCAGCCGGCTGCACTCCTCGACTGCCGACCGGATCGACTCGCCACCGGCCGCGCCCACGGCGTCAGTGGCGGCCCTCGGCGTCTCGATCGAACGGTCGGCCACCAGCGCAGCGGATGCGTGCGTGGGTCTGTCCGGCTTCAGCGCCGGGCTCCTCGGCTCGATCAGCGCCTCCTGCCAGACCCTCGCGAAAGTGCAACTCGCATGAGCCAGAACGCCGCTCTCGACACCGCCGCGGACGCGGAGAACACCGCCGTCTTCACCTACGGCGTGCTCACCGCCTTCACCACCGGAGAGGTGCGCGACACCGTCGCGGAGTACATCGCCGCGCACCGGGTGCGACGCGACCAGCTGAACGAGGCACTGCTCGCCGCCGGGCAGCCCGAGCGCACCCCGGCGGCCGGATACCTGCTGCCCGTCGACGTGACGGACCAGGCCACCGCCGCGAAGGCCGCGCTGGCCGCCGAGAACGACTGCGCGAAGGCCTACCGGGCGCTGTTGGAGCAGGCCGATTCGCAGGCGGTGCGCCGGACCGCCGTCGACGGGCTCACCGACTGCGCCCTGCGATCCTCGTACTGGCGCTCGATCGCGGGCGAGAAACCGCTGACGGTGGCCTTTCCCGGTCAGTAGGACCGGAGAGGGCGCCTGGCCCGCGTCACCCGCCTAGGGTCGTCACCATGGCGACAGCGCGCATCGGTTCGATCACCCTCGACTGCGACGATCCCGTCGAGCTCGCCCGCTTCTGGTCGGCGATGCTCGACGGGACCGTGACGCACACGTCCACGAGATATGCCTGTGTGCGGGCCGGCTCCATCGTGATCACCGCGCTTCGGGTGCCCGACCACCGGCCTCCGGAATGGCCCGGCGGTGCGGTGCCGAAGCAGATCCATCTCGACCTGGTGGTCGCCGATCTCGACGAGGGTGCGGCCGAGGCGGTCCGCCTCGGCGCACGGCTGTCGCCACAGCAGGCCGCGCCGGACCTGTGCCGAGTTCTCTTCGACCCCGCCGGGCATCCGTTCTGCGTCTGCCTCGACCGCGCGCCGTTCTAGCCGGCGGTCAGCCGCGCGCGGCCGTGACCACCGCGTCGACGGCTCCGTCGACCGGCGCCGCGGAGGTCTCTCCGGTGAGCCGGTCGCGGATCTCGACGGTGCCGTCGGCCCAGCCGCGGCCGACGACCACCACGACCGGCATACCGAGCAGCTCGGCGTCCTTGAACTTGACGCCGGGCGAAGCCTTGCGGTCGTCGAAGAGCACGGACAGTCCGGCGGCGTCGAGATCGGCGGCCAACTGTTGCGCACCGGCCACCGCGGCCTCGTCCTTGTTCGCGATCACCAGGTGGACGTCGAACGGCGCCACCTCGCGCGGCCAGCGCAGGCCCTTCTCGTCGTGCCACTGCTCGGCGAGCACCGCGACCATCCGCGAGACGCCGAGACCGTACGAGCCCATCGTGGGGCGCACCGGCTTGCCGTTCTCGCCGAGCACGTCGAACTCGAAGGCGTCGGTGTACTTGCGGCCGAGCTGGAAGATGTGACCGATCTCGATGCCCTTGGCGGCCTCGAGCACACCTCTGCCGTCCGGGGACGGATCACCGGCGCGCACCTCGGCGGCCTCGATGACGCCGTCGGGAGTGAAGTCGCGGCCGCACACCAGATCGACGTAGTGCTTACCGGGCGCGTCGGCCCCGGTGATCCACGCGGTGCCGCTGACCACACGCGGGTCGACCAGGTACGCCAAGCCCGCCGCCTGGACGGCCTTCGGTCCGATGTACCCCTTGACGAGCTGCGGATTGGCCGCGAAGTCCGCGTCGGTGAGCAGTTCCACCTCCGCCGGCTCCACCGAGGCCTCCAGCCTCTTGAAGTCGACCTCCCGATCACCCGGCACCGCCACCGCGGTGATCTCCCACTCACCTCCCGGCCTGCGGATCTTGACCATCACGTTCTTGAGGGTGTCGGCGGCGGTGTACTCACCGTCGAGCTCGCGATTGGCCCAGTCGACCAGGGTCTCGATGGTCGGGGTGTCGCCGGTGTCGTGGACCACCGCCTCGGGGAGCCCGTCGAGCGGGATCGCCTCGGGAACCGGGGTCACCACGGCCTCGACGTTGGCCGCGTAGCCCGACTCGGTGCTGCGGACGAAGGTGTCCTCGCCGACCTCGCATTCGGCCAGGAACTCCTCCGAGGCGCTGCCGCCCATGGCGCCGGAGGTCGCCGCGACGATGACGTACTTGATGCCGAGACGGTCGAAGATGCGCTGGTACGCGGCACGATGAGCGTCGTACGAGGCCTGCAGACCCCGCTCGTCGAGGTCGAACGAGTACGAGTCCTTCATCACGAACTCGCGGCCACGCAACAGCCCGGCCCGCGGGCGCTCCTCATCGCGGTACTTGGTCTGGATCTGGTACAGGGTGACCGGCAGATCCTTGTACGAGCTGTACTCGCCCTTGACCAGCTGCGTGAAGATCTCCTCGTGCGTGGGCCCGAGCATCATGTCCGCGCCCTTGCGGTCCTTGACGCGGAACAACGCCGGCCCGTACTCGGTCCAGCGCCCGGTGGTCTCGTACGGGTCGCGCGGCAGCAGCGCGGGCAACAGGATCTCCTGCGCGCCCATCGCGTCCATCTCCTCGCGAACGAGGTTCTCGACCGCGCGGAACACCTTGAGCCCCAAGGGCAGCCACTCGTAGACGCCGGGGGCGGCACGCCGGATGTAGCCCGCGCGCACGAGCAGCTTGTGGCTCGGCACCTCGGCATCGGCCGGGTCGTCGCGGAGGGTGCGGAGGAACAGGTTCGACATCCGTGTGATCACGATGTACCAGCTTAATGGGATCACCGGCGGGTTCGTTAGGGTGGTCGCGTGCTCGTCATCCTGCCTCCCTCGGAGACCAAGTCGGACGGCGGCGAGGCCGCTCCGCTCGATCTCGACTCGCTGGTTCTGCCGGAGCTCAATCCGGTCCGGCGCAAGCTCGCCGAGGCGATCGTCGACCTCTCCGCCGATCTCGACGCATCCCGCACAGCGCTGGGTCTGGGTGCGACGGCCGTCGCCGAGATCGAGCGCAACGCCGATCTCTGGGAGTCGCCGACGCGCACCGCGATCACCCGGTACACCGGCGTCCTGTACGACGCCCTCGACTATCCGGGCATGACCCGCGCGGCCAAGACCAAGGCCGGCGACCGACTGATGATCGGCTCGGCGCTGTTCGGCGTGGTCCGGGCCGACGACCGCATCCCGGCCTACCGGCTCTCCGGCGGGTCCCGGCTGCCCGGTTTCGGCACCCTCGGCGCACTGTGGAAGCCGGTGCTGTCCCCCGCTCTCGACCGCATCGACGACTTCGTCGTCGATCTGCGCTCGGGCGTCTACCAGAAACTCGGTCCCGTCGACGGTGCGGTGACCGCGACCGTGGTGACCGAGGCCGCGGACGGCTCGCGGAAGGTCGTGAGCCATTTCAACAAGCACTTCAAGGGACTGGTGGCGCGCGAACTGGTCCGGACCCGGCGGAACGCCCGGGATGTGAACGCGCTCGCCGCCGTCCTGTCCGACGCCGGCCAGCGCGTCGAGATCACCGCTGAGTCGCAGATCACGGTCGTCACCGGCTGATCCGAACCCTGATCGGCGGTCCGCACCGCGACTCGCACGGCGCGAGAGCCGGTCACTTGGCCTGAGGGAAGAACCACTGGTCGTCGTCGGTCTCCGGAGTGTCGTCGGCCGGATTCACCTCGACCACCTCGTCGAGCTGTGCCTTCTGTGCCCGGAGGCGGCCGTACCCGTACGCGGCGGCCATGCCGATGACGCCGGTGACCAGGCCGATCGTCTGCAGCTCGCCGGAATCGCCTGCCTCCGCCGAGATCCGGTAGATCCAGCCGTTGAGCGCGACGACCGCCAGCGCTCCGAACGTGAGCGGGATGACGAAGGTGGTCATGGTGCTCGGCGGTGTGGGCGCGATGCCCGCGCGGCGGCGATGGATCTGCCAGGCCGACATGACGACGACGGCCAGCGCGACGAGAATCGCCGTGACCGACGGGGGCACGAACCAGGAGGCGACGGCCGCGACGAGCAGGATCAGTCCGGAGAGTCCTGCGGCTGTGCGTGCGTTCATCTCGACCACCCGCTCAGAACCGCAGAGCCCGGTCGGCGTCGGTGAAACCGGCGACCGGACCGATCACCGCGATCGCCGGGGCGATCAGCTTCTCGTCGACAGCGGTCTGCGCGGCGTGCGCGAGGTCGGTGCGCAGGAGACGCTGATCCGGCCGCGAGGCGTTCTCGATGAACGCCACCGGGGTGTCGGCCGGTCGCCCGCCCTCGAGCAGGGCCGTCGCGAACTCGTCGATGCGCTTGACCGCCATCATCAGCACGATGGTGCCCCGCAGCCGCGCGAGCGCCGCCCAATCGGTGAGCGAGTCGGGGTGCCCCGGAGCCACGTGGCCCGACACGATGACCACCTCGTGCGTCACGCCGCGGTGAGTCACCGGGATTCCGGCCAGGCCGGGAGCCGCGATCGGGCTGCTGATGCCGGGGACCACGGTGACCGGCACACCCGCCGCCACGCAGGCCTGGAGTTCTTCGAATCCGCGGCCGTAGACGTATGGGTCGCCGCCTTTGAGGCGGACCACGAACTTGCCCGCCCGCGCGCGGTCGACGAGGAGATCGTTGATCTGTTCCTGACGCATCGCGCGGCCGTAGGGCACCTTGGCCGCGTCGATGATCTCCACCTGCGGACCGAGCTCGTCGAGGAGTGCGATGGGCGCGAGCCGGTCGGCCACCACCACGTCCGCCTCGGCGAGCAGCTTGCGGCCGCGCACCGTGATGAGATCGGCGTCGCCGGGACCTCCGCCCACCAGGGCCACGCCCGCGGCGTGCCTGCGGTCGTCGTCGATGCGCAGCGAGGTGCCGTCCGCGAGAGCCTCGGTGATCGCGGCGCGCACGGCCGCGGAGCGACGATGGTCGCCGGCCGCCAGCACCCCGAACTGCAGATCGCGGTGGACTCCGGACGCCGGGGTGACGGCGGTTCCGCGGCGGGCGTCGTCGGCGCGCACGCAGAACACTCGCCTGCGTTCGGCCTCCGCCACCACCGCCGCGTTGACGTCGGGATCGTCGGTGCAGGCCATCGCATACCAGGCTCCCTCGAGGTCGCCGTCGGCGTACGCACGCCGATGCACGGTGATCGCGACCTCCGACTCGACGGCCGGCGTGGGGTCGAGCGCGACGACGTGGACGTCGGCGCCGGCGGCGATCAGGTTCGGCAGGCGCCGTTGCGCGACGCTCCCGCCGCCGATGACGACGACCTTGCGTCCGTGCAGATCCAGCCCCGCGAGGTAATGCGCTTGCATGAGCGATCAGCCTACCGGGACCGCACCGGCGGCTAGACGTGCAGTCCGCGCCTGCGCTCCCGCTCGATCGCGCGCTCGCGGGCGTCCTCGAACTTGGCGACCTTGATGTCCATCTCGGCGAGGAAGGCGGCGAGCTTGTCGCGGTACATCTGGCCGACCGGGCCGAAGTCGTCGCGATCGAAGATCCGCCACTTGCGCAGCACGGGCATCACGACATCGGCCATGTGCTGCGGCAGGTCGTAGATGCCGCCCTTGGCGATCAGGACCGCGTTCCTGCGGAAGTTCGGCATCGTCGCACCGGGCATCTGGAAGTTCGAGACGATCGTGTAGATCGCCACCATCGCCTCGTCGGGCACCAGATCGAGCGCCCCGGCGACGACGTTCCGGTAGAAGAGCATGTGCAGGTTCTCGTCGGCAGCGACTCGCTGGAGCATCCGGTCGGCGATCGGGTCGCCGCAGGCCTTGCCGGTGTTGCGGTGGCTGACGCGCGTCGCGAGCTCCTGGAACGAGACGTAGGCCACCGCGAAGAGCATGTCGTAGCTGTGGTCGCGCTGTCCGTCGTCGTCCGGCAGCGGGTTGAACCCACCGATCATGTGCGTCATCCGGGTCTGCTCGAGTTCCACCGGATCGACGCCCCGCGTCACGACGAGGTAGTCGCGCATCACGATCGAGTGCCGCATCTCCTCGGCCGTCCAGCGCCCCACCCAGAAGCCCCAGGCGTCGTCGAGGCTGAAGTTCTCGGCGATCACCCGGTGGTACGACGGCAGATTGTCCTCGGTCAGCAGGTTCGTGATCATCGCCGCCTTGGCGGTCTCCGACAGCTGCGACTGCTCCGGATCCCAGTCGACGCCGCCGAGCGCCGCGAAGTTCCGGCCGTCGTCCCACGGCACGTAGTCGTGCGGGTTCCAGTCCCTCGTCATCTTCATGTGGCGCTCCACCTCCGTCTCGCAGACGGGCAGGAGTTCGCGAAGCAGGTCCGAGCCGCTCATGGGCTTGCCGATCAAACTGGTCATATTCCTACGATCTCGCTCACGACCAGCGATTTCAGGGGGCGAAGGTCCCGTGGCGATTAGGCCCCGAGTCGCCCGCCGCCCTGTTGTAGCGTTGAGGCATGGTCGAGTCGCCTCGTAAGTACCGCGTGTTCCTCGTCGACGACCACGAGCTCGTCCGCCGTGGCCTTCGCGATCTGCTCAGCACCGCCGACGATCTCGAGGTCGTCGGCGAGGCGGCCACCGTCGCCGAAGCCGGAGTCGGCATCGCTGCGACGAAACCCGACGTCGCGGTGCTCGACGTGCGGCTGCCCGACGGCAACGGCGTGGAACTGTGCCGAAGCGTGCGGAGTGCGCAGCCGTCGGTGCACTGCCTGATGCTGACGAGCTACGCCGACGACGACGCCCTCCTCGCCGCAGTCCTCGCCGGGGCCTCCGGCTTCGTACTCAAGCAGATCCTCGGCCACAATCTGATCGCCGCTGTGCGGACGGTCGGCGCCGGCGGATCGCTGCTCGACGACCGCAGCACCGCCGCGCTGCTGGCTCGCCTGCGCGACGGTGAACCGTCCGATCCCCTGGCCCGGCTCACCGGCCAGGAGCGCGAGGTCTTCACCCTGATCGGCCAGGGCATGACCAACCGGCAGATCGCCGACCGGATGTTCTTGGCGGAGAAGACGATCAAGAACTACGTCTCGCGCATCCTCTCGAAGCTCGACATGCAGCGCCGCACTCAGGTGGCGGTGCTGGCCACCGAACTGCGCGAACGCGAACGGTAGTCGACGGCGTCAGCGCAACGGCGCGGTCCACGTCAACGTGGTGCCCGACGCCGCGCTCGAGGTGATCGTGAAGCTGCCGTCGCAGTCGTCGGCGCGGCGGGTCAGGTTCGCCAGTCCCGACTGCCGGGCGGTCGGCGGAATACCGCATCCGTCGTCGGAGATCTCGACGGTCACGACGTCGTCGGCCGCGATGCGCACCCGGATGTGCTCGGCGCCCGAATGCCGGAGCGCGTTGGAGATGCCCTCCCGCAGCACTGCCTCGATGTGCGGCGCCAGGGCGTCGGGGACGAGCGTGTCGACCGGCCCCATGAACGCGACGCTCGGCACGATCGGCGCATGGGTCGCCAACTCGGCGACCACGTCGAGCGCGCGCCTGCGCAGCGTCGCCGCCTCGCCATGACCGGGAAGGCCCTGCAGATCGAAGATCGAGGTGCGGATCTGCGCGATGGTGGCGTCGAGGTCGGTGATGACCTGCTCCATCCGGGCGTCGTCGGCCGAGGCGGACCCGGCCTGCATGGTCTGCAGCGACATCCCGATCGCGAAGAGCCGCTGAATCACCAGATCGTGCAGGTCGCGGGCGATCCGGTGGCGGTCTTCGAGCAACTGCAGATCGCGCGCCAGTTCCTGCTGGTCGGCGTAGGCCAGGGCCAGCGAGGCCACGCGCGCGACACCCTGCAGGCCCGCGACCTCCTCCCCGGTCCAGACCCGTCGCTCGGGGTGGGTGAGGACGATCGCGCTCCGGCCGTTGGTCGGCTGCAGGGGCTGCATCGAGACCCACCGCGCTCCGTGCCGCAGCCACGGCACCGTGTGTGTTCGCACCTCGCGGACCAGGAGCTTGCCGTCGGCGCGCTCGTTGTCCGGGTCGACGACCTCGAACAGGTCCTCGGTGCAGGGCGCGGTACCGGTGTGTCCGGTGAGGACGCTGCCGGTCACGATGAACACGTCCACCGCCCCGGTGAGCGCGGAGACGTCGCGGCACAGTCCGTCGAGGGTGTCTTCGAGCGCCGTGCCCGCCAGCGGTTCGGATCCGCGGTCGGCGATCACCTGCATCCAGCGCAGCCGGGCCTGGGCCCGCTCGAAGGCGCGCGCGTTGTCGACTGCGATGCCCGCGGCCACCGCGAGGACCGCGACGATCTTCTCATCGAGCGGCGTGAACTCGGGGGCACCCTGCTTCTCAGTCAGGTAGATGCTGCCGAACAACTCGTCGCGGACGATGATCGGCGCGCCCAGGAAGGTGTCCATCGGCGGATGGTTGGGCGGGAACCCCACCGAGGCCGGATGATCGGACAGCTTCGGTATGCGCAGCACCTCGGGACGGTGCAGCAGTTCGCCGAGGACGCCGCGGCCCACCGGCAGCGGCCCCATCCGAGCGCGGACCTCCGGTTCGATGCCCGTGTACACGAACGCCTGGAGACCGAGCTCGGGCCCGCGGACCCCGAGCGCACAGTACCGGGCGTCGAGGACGTCGGCCGCCACCTCGACGATCCGCTGCAGCGCCTGGTCGAGTTCGAGACCGCGACCCACCAGCAGGACCGCTTCGAGCAGGTCGCGGAGCGCGGTCGGGTCCTCGACGCTGGCGTGGGCGAGCGCGTCGAGTGCCGCGTGGACCTCCGCCAGATCGCGCCTGCGAGTCATCGGACCGCCTCCTCCGGCGAAGGGGTCGGAATGTCGGCGGCCGCGGCCGCCGACACGAATCGTGCCACGGCGGCCGGCTGTCCCACCGGGTGAACGTGCAGATACGACGCGTGCACCCCGCGGTGGATCACGCCGTCGGTCGCCGGTCCGTCGCCACCGTGCCACCCCCAGGCGGGCACCACGTCAGCGGCGAGATCGACGCTGCTGCGGTGGAATTCGTGGCCGGTCACCCGTTCACCGGTGCGATAGAGAACCGAATCGGCCACGGCGACGGCGTCGCGGTAGCCGAGCGTGAGCCGCGGCCCGAAGGCCCCGGTGCCCGGCAGTGCGCCGACCATCGGGACGCCGTCGAGCGCGGACAGCAGGTACAGCAGGCCCGCGCACTCGGCCTGCACCGGCCGTCCCGCGGCCACGTGATCGCGCAGTCCGGCACGGAGGGAGTGGTTGGCGGCGAGCTCGTCCGCGTGGGCCTCGGGGAAGCCGCCGCCGATCACCACCGCCGCGGCGTGCTCCGGAAGCGGGTCGTGCAGCGGGTCGAAGCCGGCCACCTCGGCTCCCGCCGCGCGCAGGAGTTCGGCGTGCTCGGCGTACCCGAAGGTGAAGGCGGCGCCCTCCGCGACGGCCACCACCGGCCGCCGGTGTGGGCCCGTCACCGCGCTCGGGTCCGCGGCGGCGATCGCGTCGGCCGCCGACCAGGCGATCGCCGCGGGCGGTCGGGCCCGGCGTGCGATCTGGACGATCGCCGGAAGGTCGAGCGCCGCCCCCACCTTGGCGACGATCGCGGCCACCGAGTCCAGCGCGTCCCGCCGGCGCTCGGCGGCCGGGATGAGTCCTAGGTGCCGCGACGGCACGGTCAGGTCGGCGTCGCGCCGCACCGCGCCGAGCACCGGCAGTCCGACGCGGTCACAGGCCTGTCGGAGGACCTGTTCGTGCCGCGGTGAGCCGACGCGGTTGAGGATCACGCCCGCCACGCGGACCCGGGCGTCGTACCCGAAGAAGCCGTGGAGCAGTGCGGCGAGCGACTGGCTGTGCCCGCCGGCGTCGACCACCAGGATCACCGGTGCGCCGATGAGGGTGGCGACGTGCGCGGTGGAGCCGACGCCGAGCGGGTCGGGATCGTCGGTGATGCGGCCGTCGAACAGGCCCATCACGCCCTCCACCACGGCGATGTCGGCGTCGGCGGAGCCCGCGGCCAGCAGTGGTGCGATGACGTCGGCGCCGACCAGGTTGGGGTCGAGGTTCCGGCCGACCCGGCCCGCCGCGACGGCGTGGTATCCGGGATCGATGTAGTCCGGGCCCACCTTGAAGGGCGCGACCCGGTGCCCGGCGGCGACGAGCGCGCCGATCAGGCCGGTGGTGATCGTCGTCTTTCCGCTGCCGGACGCCGGCGCGGCGATCACGACCGCCGGGACTACCACTCGATGCCCTTCTGGCCTTTGCGGCCCGCATCCATCGGATGCTTGATCTTCGTCATCTCGGTGACCAGATCGGCGGCCTCGATCAGCGCCTGGGGCGCATACCGTCCGGTGATGACGACGTGCTGCGTCCCGGGGCGGTTGCGGAGGGTCTCGACCACTTCGTCGGTGTCGATCCAGCCCCAGTGCAGCGGGTAGGTGAACTCGTCGAGGACGTAGAAGTCGTGCTCCTGCGCGGCGAGGCGCCGCGTGATCTCCGCCCATCCGGCCCGCGCCGATTCGGCGTGGTCCTCGACGGCGTCGTCACCGCGCTGAATCCACGACCATCCCTGCCCCATCTTGTGCCACTGCACAGGGCCGCCGGCGCCGGTGTCCCGATTCAGGCCGCCGAGGGCGAGCATGGAGTTCTCCTCACCGACCTTCCACTTCGCGCTCTTGACGAACTGGAAGACGGCGACGTCCAGACCGGCGTTCCAGGCGCGCATCGCCATGCCGAACGCGGCTGTCGACTTCCCCTTGCCTGCCCCGGTGTGTACGGCGAGCACCGGCAGCCGGCGTCGCTGCCGGGTGGTCAGTCCGTCGTCGGGAACGGTCTCGGGTACGCCCTTGGGCACAGTGCATCCTCCAGTTCAGCCACCGGCGTCACGCGACGCCGCGGACGTGCTCGGCCAGTCCGGACGAGGTCAGCGAATCCATCGTCGCGTACTGCGCGCCCAGCCGGCGCGCCAGGTCGGCGGCCAGACCGAGACGGACCAGGCCCTGCTCACAGTCCACCACAACGGCGCAGACTCCCCTGCGCGCGACCTCGTCCGCGGCGGCGTCGGCGCGGCGCGGCGCGTCGGCCCCGGCCGTGGCTCGGCCGTCGGTGAGCGCCACCAGCAGGGGCCTGCGCTCCGGGTCGGTGCGGCGGGCCCGCTCGATCACCTCGAGCGCCCGGTGCAGTCCCTCGGCCAGCGGCGTGCGTCCGCCGGTGCGCACCTGTGCCAGGCGCGCCACCGCCAGGTCCACCGACCGGGTCGGCGGAACCGCGACGTAGGCATCCCTTCCGCAGGCCACGACCACCGCCACCCGGTCACGCCGGGTATACGAGTCGCGCAGGAGGTCGACGCAGGCGTTGCGCACCGCGGTGAGCCGGGCGCGGGCGGTCATCGATCCGGAGAGGTCGACGACGAAGACCACGAGATTGGCTTCGGTGCCGATGCGCTCGGCTCCGCGGAGATCGTCGGCGATGAGCGCGGGGAGCCCGTCGCCGCTGCTGCGGTGGGCGGCGGCGAGCACGGTGCCGAACAGGTGCACCCCGGTCCGCGGACCGAAGTCGACGGCCCGGGTGGTGATGCCGCGGCTGGTCCGGGCCCGCGAACGGCGGCCCACATCACCGTCACCGACGCCCTCGGCGCGGAAGGTGCGGATGCGGGCACCACCGGGTGCCGAACCGAAGTCCGGGCCGGTCGGCGCTCCTGAACCGCCGGGCGGATCGGTGTCGGGAGGATCCGTGTCGGGTCCGTCCGGATCGTCGTCCGGTTCCGGGCCACCCGAGTCTGGGCCGCCTGAGTCTGGGCCGTCTGAGTTCGGGCCGCTGTCGTCGGGTCCGTCCGGCTGCTGCGGCCCGGACTCGGACTCGTCCCGCGGGCCCGCGGCCTGCTCACCGGCGTCCAGGGCGTCGTCGAGCTGCTGGTCGGTCATGCTCGACTCGTCGAAGGGATTGCGGCGCCGTCGATGCGGCAGTGCCAGTTCCACGGCCACCCGCACGTCGTCGGCGTCGATCTCGTCGGCGCCGCGCCATGCGGCGTGTGCGGCGGCGGTCCGGGCCACGACGATGTCGCCGCGCAGACCGTCGACGTCGAGGTGAGAGCAGACGCCGGCGATCCGGCGGAGCTCCCGCTGCGGGATCCGGACGGTCGCGACGCGGTCGCGGGCCGCGACGATCCGTTGCGCGAGATCGGCCTCGGCGTCGGCGAACCGCTCCGCATAGCCCTGCGGATCGGCGTCGAAGGCCAGCCGTGAGGTGACGATCTCGACGCGCTCGTCGACGTCACGGGCACCGGCGACGTCTACCACCAGCCCGAACCGGTCGAGCAACTGCGGACGCAGTTCGCCCTCTTCCGGGTTCATCGTCCCGACCAGCACGAATGCCGCCGCCTGGGTGTGCGAGACGCCGTCACGCTCAACGGTGACTCGGCCGCTCGCGGCCGCATCGAGCAGGACGTCGACGAGATGGTCCGACAGGAGGTTGACCTCGTCGATGTACAGGACGCCGCCGTCGGCCTGCGCCAGCAGACCCGGCGTGAACCGGGCTTCACCGTCGCGCAGCACCCGAGTCAGGTCGAGCGACCCGATCACCCGGTCCTCGGTGGCGCCGATCGGCAGGTCGACCACGCGCGAATCCTCGCCGAGCAGCGGGGCGAGCCCGCGGACGATGGTCGACTTCGCGGTCCCTTTCTCACCGCGGATCAGGACACCGCCGATCCCCGGCGAGACGGCGGACAGGATCAGTGCGAGCTTGAGGCGATCCTGTCCGACCACCGCGCTGAACGGGAAGCGAACGCCGGCGTCACTCATCGAATCAGGCGTCGGGCCGCGCGGTGAGCCGGAGGCTGCGGTTGGTCCAGTCCCACAACTCGCGGTACAGGGCGGGGTTCTCGTCGAGCTTCTGGCCGAACGACGGGATCATCTCGGTCAGGGTGCTCGTCCAGCCCTCGAAACGACCGCTGAAGCACTGCTGAAGCACCGAGATCATCGCGGGAACCGCGGTCGAGGCGCCCGGCGACGCTCCGAGGAGACCGGCGAGCGTGCCGTCGCCCTCCGCGACCACCGCGGTGCCGAACTCGAGGCTGCCGCCGACACCGGTCTTGCGGATCACCTGGACGCGCTGTCCAGCGGTGATCAGCTCCCAGTCCTCGCCGACGGCGCGCGGCGCGAAGTCCTGCAGCGTCTTGACGCGGTCGGCGGGGCTCGCGGCGAGCTCGGAGATCAGGTACTTGAGCAGACCGAACTCCTGCGGGGCGATCGACATCATCGGCAGCAGGTTGCCCGGCTTCACCGACTTCGGCAGGTCCATGACGCCGCCCGTCTTGAGGAACTTCGGCGACCAGCCCGCGTACGGGCCGAAGAGCAGGCCCTTGTCGTGGTTGATGACGCGCGTGTCCAGGTGCGGCACCGACATCGGCGGGGCGCCCACCGCGGCCTGGCCGTACACCTTCGCCGAATGCTGTGCGATCACGTCGGGGTTGGTGCAGCGGAAGAACTCGCCGCTGACCGGGAAGCCGCCGAAGCCCTTGGCCTCGGAGATGCCCGACTTCTGCAGCAGGTGCAGTGCGCCGCCGCCTGCGCCCACGAAGACGAACTTCGCTTCGACGCGAACCTTCTCGCCGGTGCGGTTGTTGCGGATCTTCATCACCCAGCTGCCGTCCGACTGCTTGGTGAGGTTGCGGACCTCGTGCCCGAAGTAGAGGTCGGCGTCACGGCCGACGAAGTTCAGCAGCTGCTGGGTGAGCGCGCCGAAATCGACGTCGGTTCCCTGGGTGTACCAGTTCAGGGCCACCGGATCGGAGTAGTCGCGGCCGGCGCCCATCAGCGGCAGCCGCGCCGCGAACTCGGCGTCGTCGTCGATGAACTCCATGCCCTCGAACAGGGTGTGGCTCGAGAGCGCAGCATGGCGCTTGCGCAGGTACTCGACGCCGTCGGCGCCGTGGCAGAAGCTCACGTGCGGGATCGGGTTGATGAACTCGTCGGGCGCACCGAGCAGGCCGTTGTCGACGCCGTAGGCCCAGAACTGCCGCGAGACCTGGAACTGCTCGTTGATGTTCAGCGCCTTGGTGATGTCGATGTCGCCGTTGGCGTCGGCCGGCGTGTAGTTGAGCTCGCAGAGCGCCGAGTGGCCGGTGCCGGCGTTGTTCCACGGGTCGCTGCTCTCGGCGGCGGCCGCCTCCAGGCGCTCGAACAGGCTGATCGACCAGCTGGGCTCCAGTCGGCGCAGCAGCGCGCCGAGCGTGGCGCTCATGATTCCGGCACCGACGAGCGCCACGTCTGTCTTAATCACCTTGGCCACGCTGCTGAACTCCTCCACCCATAGGGCATTCACGACCTGTATCGCGGATCATTGTTCACCATCGCGTTGTCTGAGGCAGCATCGGTGCGCGCAAGTGTGGGGTGTGCGACACCGGGTGCCACGCCGACGCCCGATCCGCGCACCGACGGGTGCGGCCTAAGCTGGTCGGCGTGAGCAGCGTGAAAAGCCGGCAATGGCGTCCCGACGAACTCCTCGACCGATACGAAGTGCTGACCATCCCCCTCGGCGACGACCCGGACGGCGAGGGCGCCGTGGAGGCCACCCTGATCCGCCAGGCCGGAGCGGAACCGGCCACCGCCGGGACGGTCCTGTACGTCCACGGCTTCACCGACTACTTCTTCCAGGAGGAGCTGGCCGAGTTCTTCCACGATCGGGGCTACGGTTTCTACGCGCTCGATCTGCGCAAGTGCGGGCGGTCGCTCCTGGACGGGCAGCAACCGCACTTCACCACCGACCTCGAGTTCTACGACCAGGAGCTGAACGCGGCACTCGATGTCGTGACCGAGGAATCCGGGTCCGGCGACGAGCCGGCTCGGGTGATCGTGGTCGCCCACTCCACCGGAGGACTGATCACGCCGCTCTGGCTCGACCGACTCCGGCGCACCGATCCGGACCGGCACCGCCGCATCAAGGGGCTGGTCCTCAACAGCCCCTGGCTGGACTTGCAGGGCGATCCCCTGCTGCGCACCGACGCCGTCAATCTGCTGATCCGCGGAGTCGGCCGAGTTCGGGCCAAAGCCGTGCTGCCGCAGAAACTCTCGGCAGCGTACGGCGAGAGCCTGTCCGCCGACGCCCACGGCGAGTGGACCTACGATCTGCGGCGCAAGCCGCTCGGCGGTTTCCCGGTGACCTTCGGCTGGCTGGCCGCCGTCCGCGCGGGACAGCATCGCCTGCACCGGGGGCTCGACATCGGCGTGCCCGCCCTGGTCCTGCGATCGGACAAGACCCGCTTCACCGGGGCCTACGAGCCTGCGGTCGACACCGCTGACTGCGTGCTCGACGTGAAGCAGATCGCGCAGTGGTCCGGCGTGATCGGCCGTCGCGTGTGGGCGGTGGCCGTGCCCGACGCCCGCCACGACGTCTTCCTTTCTCTGGAGACGCCCCGGCGCATCGCCTACGACGAAGTGCAGAACTGGCTGCACACGATCTTCGGCGAGGGGGCGCGGCGATGAGCGCTCAGCAGGTCGATCTGGCGATCATCGGTTCGGGAAGCGGCAACTCCATCCCGGACGAACGCTTCGACGCGATGAGCATCGCGATCTTCGAGGAGGGCGTCTACGGCGGCACCTGCCTCAACGTCGGGTGCATTCCGACGAAGATGTTCGTCTACGCCGCGGACGTGGCCGACACCGTCCGGTCGGCGGCCCGGTACGGCGTCGAGGCGAGCGTCGAATCGGTCGACTGGCCCGCCATCGTCGACCGGGTCTTCGGCCGCATCGACCCGATCTCGGCCGGCGGCAAGGAGTACCGGGTGGAGCGTTGCGACAACGTCACCGTCTACTCCAGCCACGTCCGCTTCGACGGCCGCGACGACGAGTCGGCCCGATACCGCCTGGTGACCGACGACGGCGACCTGGTGCTGGCCCGCAAGGTCGTCGTCGCCGCGGGCTCGCGGTCGGAGATTCCGGAGGTGATCGCCGATTCGGGCGTTCATCACTACACCAACAGCGACGTGATGCGCCTGCCCGCCCTGCCGAAGCGGATGGCGATCCTCGGCAGCGGATACATCGCCGCCGAGTTCGCCCACGTCTTCTCCGCTCTCGGCGTGGACGTCACCGTCGTCGCCCGCAGCGGACGGCTGCTGCGCCGGCTCGACGACGACGTCAGCGAGCGATTCACCGCGGTGGCCCGCCGGCAGTGGGACGTCCGGCTCGACAGCACGCTCGCGGGTGCGATCGACCTCGGCGACGACGGCGTCCGGCTCTCGTTCACCGACGGCCGGCACGTCGATGCCGACGTCCTGCTCGTCGCGACCGGCCGGACCCCCAACGGCGACCGCCTCGGCCTCGACACGATCGGTGTGGAGCTGCTCGCCGACGGCCGCGTGCCGGTGGACGCACACGGCCGCACACCGGCTCCCGAGGTGTGGGCGCTCGGCGATGTCAGTTCACCGTTCCAGCTCAAGCACGTCGCCAACCACGAGCAGCGTGTGGTCCAGGAGAATCTGCTGCTCGGCTGGCACGCCGACGAGCTGGCCTCGTTCGACCACCGGTACGTGCCGGCCGCGGTCTTCACCCATCCGCAGATCGCCACCGTCGGACTCACCGAGGCGCAGGCCCGCGAAACCGGGCGCGACATCGCCGTCAAGGTGCAGGAGTACGGCGACGTCGCCTACGGCTGGGCGATGGAGGACACGACCGGATTCTGCAAGCTCATCGCCGATCGTCGCAGCGGTGAACTGCTCGGCGCGCATCTGATGGGTCCGCAGGCGTCCACCGTGATCCAGCCCGTCATCCAGGCGATGAGCTTCGGTCTCCGGGTGCCGGACATGGCCCGCGGCCAGTACTGGATCCATCCCGCCATGCCGGAGGTGCTCGAGAACGCACTCCTCGGCCTGGACCTGGAGTGAGGGCGGCGGCGGCCCGAGCGGGTTCTCAGAAGCGCGAGGACCGCAGGGAGATCTCGCTCGCCAGAGCGGCCGCCGCATTCTCGGGAATCCAGTGGTCGACGCCGTGGAGTTCGGAGAAGCGGAAGTCGGAGTAGACGTATCGGCCGCTGAACTCGGCCTGTTCGCGTCCCAGAGCCGCGTCGCCGTCGCTCCACACCATGGTGGTCGGGATCTCGACCGGCGGGCAGGCCAGGGTGGCCGCGACGTCGCCGGTGAAGTTGGCGCGATACCAGTTCAGCGGACCGGTCAGCGCACCCGGCTCGAGGATCGGCGCGAGTTCCTCGCCGGTCACGCCGGCACGCCGGAGCAGGACGCCGTCTCGGGCGCTCAGCCTCTCCTCCGCGCCGTCGGCGATGAAATCCTTGATGTAGGCCGACCGCTCACGCTGATCGCCGCCCGCCGCGAGTGCATCGCGCATCGCGGACGGGTGTCCGGTGCTGACGGCCACCAGGCCGGTGAAGCGGTCGGGATGCTTGGCCGCCAGATGCCAGGCGACGATCCCGCCCCAATCGTGGCCGACGACCATCGAGTACGAGATGTTGAGGTGGTTGAGGATCCCGATGACGTCGCCGACGAGCGTGTCGAGACGGTAGGCGTCGACCTCCTCGGGCCGGGCGCCGGGACTGTAGCCCCGCTGATCGATGCGCAGGGTGCGGAGCCCGGCCTCGTGCACGCGCGGAACCACGTCGTCGTAGCACTGCGAGTTCACCGGGAACCCGTGCAGGAGCACCACCCACGGTCCTCGAGCGGGCCCGCTCTCCTCGACGTCGAAGGTCAGTCCGTCATGCTCTACGGTCAGGTGCGCGGTGTTCACCAAGCCAGGATAGGACGGTGGGCACCGCGGGCGGGCCGCCCTCGATCAACCCGTGGATACTCGGCATGTCGAGGTGCTCGCACACCAGATCGGCCATCAGATCCAGTTGCGACCGGCGCACCTGCGCGACGCACAGCCGCGGATCGGCGGTGAAGGCCGTCCGGCCCGCCCGCCGCGCTATCTCGGCCAGGAAGACGCGGCGGAAGCCGTCGCTCTCCAGCACGCCGTGGCAGTGGGTGCCGTAGACCGCTCCCCTGCGGGCGCCCTCGGGGCCGGTCGCCGCGGAGTCGAGCCAGGGCTGCTCCTCGCTGCGCACCACGACCCCGTGATGGATCTCGTATCCGCGCACCGGCTCACCGGCCGCGTGACCGTCGAAGGTCCGCAGGGTCTTGTCTTCGGCGAACTCGATGTCGACGTCGAGCAGCCCCAGCCCCTCGACGGGCCGGGCGACACCCGACGTCGCTGTGCCGACGGACTCCACCGTGTCGACGATGCTCCGGCACAGCATCTGGAAGCCGCCGCAGACCCCGAGCACCGGCCGGCCGCGCTGCGCACGTTCGATCAGCGCATCGGCCAGACCGGTGGTCCGCAGCCACGCGAGGTCGCTGAGGGTCGCGCGGGTCCCGGGCAGCACCGCCAGATCCGCGGCCCGGACCGCCGACGGGTCGTCGACCCACGTCACGTCGACGTCGGGTTCGCACGCCAGAGCCAGGACATCGGTACTGTTGGAGATGCGGGGCAACCGGATCGCGGCCACCGACAGCCGTTCCCGTCCGGCGCCGCCCACGCCGCGAGGTCCGCCCACGCGGGCGCCGACCGATGCGGCCAGCGAATCCTCGGCATCGAGCCGGAGACCGTCGGCGAACGGGATCACGCCGAAGGTCGGTCGCCCGGTGCGCTCGCGCACCATCTCCAGTCCGGGAGCGAGGATCGCCGGATCGCCGCGGAACTTGTTCACGATGTATCCGGCGACGAGCGCCTGGTCGTCCGCGTCGAGGACCGCCGTGGTGCCGAACAGATGGGCCAGCGATCCGCCGCGGTCGATGTCGGTGACCAGCACCACCGGCATGTTCGCCGCCCGGGCCAATCCCATGTTCGCGATGTCGGTGGCGCGGAGGTTGATCTCCGCGACCGAGCCCGCGCCCTCGCAGATCACCACGTCGAAGTCCCGTCGCAACGACGCGAGTTCGTCGGCGACCACACCCGCCAGCCGGGTACGCCAGAGCTGATAGTCGGCGGCCCCGACCTCGCCGACCGTGCGTCCGCGCACCACCACGTGCGAGCGCCGGTCACCGCCGGGCTTCAGCAGCACCGGGTTGAATCGCGTGTCCGGTTCCAGCCCGCAGGCCTGCGCCTGAAGCGCCTGCGCCCGGCCGATCTCACCGCCGTCGAGGGTGACGGCGGAATTGTTCGACATGTTCTGCGCTTTGAACGGCGCCACCGTGATCCCGTCACGCGCCAGCGCCCGGCACAGTCCGGCGACGATCAGGCTCTTGCCCGCGTCGCTGCTCGTGCCACCGACCAGAAGTGCGCCGCTCACCCCCGAAGTCAGCTCTCGTCGGGCAGCGTCAGGATCTCGGCACCGGTGTCGGTGACGACGAGGGTGTGCTCGAACTGCGCGGTCCACCTGCGGTCGGCGGTCACCACGGTCCAGCCGTCGTCCCACATCTCCCAGTCGAGGCCGCCCAGATTGATCATCGGCTCGATGGTGAAGACCATCCCCGGTTCCAGGACGGTGTCGACGCTCGGCTGGTCGTAGTGCAGCACCACCAGACCGTTGTGAAAGGTCTCACCGATCCCGTGGCCGGTGAAGTCGCGCACCACCGAGTACCCGAAGCGGTTCGCGTACGCCTCGATCACCCGGCCCACCACGTTGAGCGCGCGACCGGGTTTGACGGCCTTGATCGCGCGCTCGGTCGCGATCCTGGTCCGCTCCACCAGATCCCGCGCCTCCGGTGAGACGTCGCCGGCGAGGAACGTCGCATTCGTGTCGCCGTGCACACCGTCGATGTAGGCCGTCACATCGATGTTGACGATGTCGCCGTCCTCGATCACCGTCGAATCGGGGATGCCGTGACAGATCACCTCGTTCAGCGAGGTGCAGCAGGACTTCGGGAATCCCTTGTAGCCCAGCGTCGACGGGTAGGCGCCGTGATCGATCATGTACTCGTGGGCGATCCGGTCGAGTTCGGCTGTCGTGACTCCCGGAGCGACGGCCCGACCCGCCTCGGCCAGGGCGTTGGCCGCGATCCTGCCCGCCACGCGCATCTTCTCGATCGTCTCCGGGGTCTGCACCCACGGTTCGTGGCCCTCGTTCACCGAGTCCTTCCACGCGTACTCGGGACGTTCGATCGAGTCGGGGACGGGCAGCGTCGGAGCCACGACGCCGGGAACCAGTGGTGCGCGAACTGTCATGACGGAAATTCTACGGACGCCTCCGCCGCGGACACCGCTCGGCCGGAATCGCACCGATGTGCGTCGAGGAGGTACCAACCAGTAAGGTGTGCCTAACAGAACTGTGAGCATGACAAGGCGGATTCAGGTGACGGCTCCTACCCGGTCCGCGATGTCGATCGCCCCTGTCTGGGCCCTGCTGCTGGTCGTCGGACTGTTCGTATCCGGATGCACCACCGAGCCCATCGACACCGGCGCGACCGCCACCGCGACCAGCGCGACACTGCGCTCCGGCCCCGCCACCGCGGCGCTCCCGGACGCCGACGTCGTCCCGGTCGACTCCGCCGTGGTGCCGGGCCCCCGCGCCGACCGGATCATCGCGCTCGATCGGAACGGCACGCTGGGCGACATCGTCTTCTCGCTCGGCCTGGGCACGCACGTCGTGGGCCGCGACCGTTCCACCACCTTTCCGTCGGCCTCGCGGCTGCCGTACGTGACCGAGACCGGCCACGCGATCAACCCCGAACGCGTCCTCGCGCAGAATCCGTCCATCGTCCTGGTCACCGACGACGCCACACCCGCGGGTGCGGTCGACCAGATCCGTGCCGCGGGCATCCCGGTGTCGGTCTTCACCGGCCAGCGGTCGGTGGCCGGCAGCCCCGCGCTCATCCGCGATGTGGCCGCCGCGCTCGGCGTACCCGCGCAGGGCGAGAAACTGGTGGCGCGCACCGAGAAGCAGATCGCCGACGCCCGCGCCCTCCTCCCTCGCCCGACCGGCGATCCGACCATCGGCTTTCTGTACATCCGCGGCGAACATCTGATCCTGCTCGCGGGTCCGGGTTCCGGTGCGGACGATCTCATCGAAGCGCTCGGCGGTCGCGACGCCGGCACCAAGGCAGGCCTGACCGCGCCGTTCACGCAAGTCAGCGCCGAATCGATGATCCGGGCCGATCCCGACGTACTGCTCGTGATGACCCAGGGCGCCGACTCGGTCGGCGGCCTCGACAAGGTCCTTCAGCTGCCGGCCGTGGCCGACACCTCCGCCGGGCGCAACCGGCGCATCGTCGAGATGGACGAGACGCAGATCCTCATGTTCGGTCCCGACACCGGTCTGGTCCTCAGCGCGCTGGCGAAGGCGATCTATGTCTGATCTCGCCGACCGCGCCGAGCCGCGGCACAGTGACACCGGACACGGGAACACTGCACCACGGGACCCGCGGTCCGGCAGCGCTCCCGGGTTGCGGTATCGGCTGACGGCCGCGCTGTCGGTCTTCCGCGGCCGCGCACTGTGGGTGATGGCGGCGACGCTCGTCCTGCTCGGCGTGGTGGTCGTCGTCTCCGCGGGCACCGGACAGGTACACATTCCGCCTCTGGAGGTGCTCGGCTCCATCGCGCACCACTGGCACCTCGACATCGGTCCCCTGCCCACGCATCCGCAGGGCGAGAACGCGCTGTGGGTCTCGAGGTTCCCGCGGATCCTGCTCGGGCTGCTGGTCGGGCTCGCTCTCGGCACGGCGGGCTGCCTGCTGCAGGGAGTGCTCGCCAATCCCCTCGCCGAGCCGGGCATCATCGGCGTCTCGTCCGGAGCCGCGGTCGGCGCCTGCCTGATGATCGTGATCGGCGGCACCGGAACCAACGGCTGGGCCGTCGCCGGCGCCGCCGCGCTCTTCGGGCTCCTCACCACGGCCGGCGTCTACGTCTTGAGCATCCGTGACGGTGCGTCGTCGACGATCATGCTGGTCCTGACGGGTATCGCCGTCAATGCCTTCGCGCTCGGGATCATCGCCTATCTGACCTACGTCGCCTCCACCGCAGCCCGCGAGCAGATCGTCTTCTGGCAACTCGGTTCGCTGGCGGGCAACGTCTCGTGGACGCAGGTGAAGATCGTCGCACCGCTCGCCCTCGCCGGCCTCGCGGGCGGAATGGTGCTGGTCAAGAAGCTCGACCTGCTCGCCCTCGGCGAAGTGCAGGCCGCCGCCCTCGGCGTCAACGTGGAGGCCGTGCGACGCCAGGTGATCGTCCTGGTCGCGATGCTCACCGCGGCGGGCGTCGCGTTCACCGGAATCATCATGTTCGTCGGCCTGATCGTCCCGCACGTGATGCGCCTGCTGGTGGGCCCGCGGCACGCGCTGCTGCTTCCGGCGAGCGCACTGGGCGGCGCACTGGTGATCGCCGCCGCCGACCTCGCCGCGCGCACACTCACCGGCGGCGAACTGCCGCTCGGCATGCTCACCTCGCTGATCGGCGGCCCGGTGTTCTTCCTCCTGCTGCGCCGGCGGAATGCGGCGGCACGATGGTGACCGGGCAGACCGCCGTGCACGGCGGAGTCGTCGCCGAGGACGTCACCGTCCGGATCGGCCGCCGGGAGATCGTCCACGGCGTCGACCTGGCCGCGCACCCCGGCGAGATCCTGGCCCTCGTGGGCCCGAACGGATGCGGGAAGTCCACCCTGCTGTCCGCGGTCTCCGGAGTCCGCGCACCGGAGTCCGGGACCGTGCGCATCGGCGACATCGACGTCCACCGGGCCGACTCGCTCACTCTCGCCCGCGCCCGCGCGCTCGTGACGCAGCAGAACCGAGCCGACACACCGTTCACGGTGCGCGAAGTGGTCGAGATGGGCCGATTCCCGTGGACCCGCACCCCGCAGGCGGTGCAGTCGGAGGAACTGATCGACGCCGCGATCGCCGAATGCGGGCTGGAAGATCTACTGAATCGGCCGTTCCCGCAGCTCTCCGGCGGGCAGCAGGCACGGGTCTCGCTGGCCCGTGCGCTGGCGCAGGACACACCGGTCCTGCTGCTCGACGAGCCGACCGCCGCACTCGACATCGGGCACACCGAACAGGTCCTGACGATCCTGTCGCGCCGTGCGGCGGCGGGCGCCACGGTGATCCTCGTGGTGCACGATCTGACGCTCGCGGCCGCCTACGCCGACCGCGTCGCCGTGATGAAGGCCGGACGGCTGCTCGCGACCGGCGCCGTCGACGAGGTGATGACCGCCGACCTGCTGTCGGAGACCTACGATCATCCGGTCCTGATCTGGGACCACCCCGACACCGGCGAACGGATCATCACACCCGCGCGGTGAACCGCAGGCTACGGCCGGTAGCCCGCGGGGATCGCGTCGAGGAAGTCGCGCGTCACATTCACCGAATTGGTGGAGTCGCCGCCGAGCACGATGAGAGTCGCGAACGCGATGTCGCCGCGATAGCCCGCGAACCACGCGTGCGATCCGCCCGCGACCTCCGCCTCGCCCGTCTTGCCGTACACCTCGCCCGATCCGGCGATCGAGGTCGCCGTTCCCTCGGTGACCACCGCGCGCATCATCGGCCGCAGCCGCTGGTACACCTCGTCCGACAGCGCGGCCTGCGGGCCGGTCACCGTCGTCTCGCGTCCGTCGATGAGCTGCGGGACCTGAGCCCTGCCGGTGGCCGCGGCCGCGGCCACGAGCGCCATGCCGAGCGGGCTCGCCAGCACCCGGCCCTGTCCGAAACCGTCTTCGCTGCGGGCCACCAGCCCGGGTTCGACGGGCACCGAGCCGGACTTCACGTCCAGACCGGGCACCCGGTACACCTCTCCCAGCCCCATCGCGGCGGCCGCGTGGGTGAGATCGGTGGGCCCCATCCGGCTGGCCAGGTCGGCGAAGGTGGTGTTGCAGGAGTGGGCGAAGGCGGAGCGCAGCGGCACCGCCCCGAGCGAGAAGCCGTCGTAGTTCGGGATGGAACGCTCACCGATGTGGATCTCGCCGGGACACGGCACGATCGCGTCGGGATCGGTCATCTTGTCGTGGAAGGCCGCCGCGGAGGTGACCATCTTGAAGGTCGAACCCGGCGGGTACAGACCGGAGGTGGCGATGAGGCCGTCACGATCGGCGTCGCGGTTCTGGGCGATCGCGAGGATCTTGCCGGTCGACGCCTGCAACGCCACGAGCATCGCCTGCTTCCCCTGGACGGCGTTCACCGCGCGCTGCGCCGCGTCCTGCACCGACCGCGACAGGGTCAGCAGGACCGCGGGCGCGGGCGTGCCCGACTCGTCGGCGACCACGTCGGCGACCAGTCCGTTGGGGTTGAGCACCGAGACCCGCCACCCGCTGGCCCCGGTGAGGCCGCCGGAGACCTCGTCCTTGACCTTCGCGAGCACCGACGGTGCGAATCCGGGGTCCCGCGGAACCAGAACGGCCTGGTCCTCGGTCACGATTCCGGGCACGGCCAGCCGGTCGCGCAGCCGGTCGAAGTCCGCGGTCTGGATCCGGCCGATCGGCAGCGGATCGCTCCGCGCCGTCGACTTCTCGGCGATCGCCTGCGGGTCGAGTCCGGGGATCAGGGGACCCAGGACGTCCACCAGACGGTGCGCCGAATCGCTGACGCTTCCCCCGGCCGCGGCCTTCGCGGCGTCGAACGACACCCCGACCACGGTGCCGTCGACCATCACCTCCGAACCGTCGGACTCGTTGACGGCCGCCCGCGGCGGACTGGTCTGCGACATCGCCAGCCGCTGGTCGGCGCCGAGCTTGGGATGGATCGCCGACGACTTCCACCGCACCGACCAGCCGGTGTCGCCGCGGCCGAGCGCGATGGTCGCCGAGTACTCCCACGATCTGTCGCCGGCCAGGGTCCAGGTGTAGGTGACGGGCACGTCCGCGACGTCCTGATCGATCCGTACCCGCCCGGCGGTCGCCGACATCGAGTCCGCCGCCAGTCCGGTCCACGTCTGCGCGAGTTGATCGCGAGCCCGGTCCGGATCGGTGGTGACCGCCCCCGCGCCGGAGAAGTCGCGGTCGGCGAACCGGTCGAGGAAGGTCTGAACAGCCGACCGGGGACCGTCGTCCTGCGTCGCACACGCCGTCAGAGTCGCCAGCAGCGCCAGCACCACGACGAGGCACGGCACCGTCGACCGGCTGCGATGAGAGCGACGCACGCGCGCTCGGAGTGTACTGGGCATCGGCCCGATCATAGAGGACGAGCGGGCGGCGGCCGTCAGTCGACCAGGACGGTCGCGAAGGTGCCGACCTGCTGGAATCCGACCCGTTCGTAGGTGTGCCGGGCGGCGGCGTTGAAGCTGTTCACATACAGGCTCGCGATCCGGCCCTGGCGGGCGATCGCCGCGGCCACCGCCGCGGTGCCCACCACGCCGTATCCCCTGCCGCGCCAGTCAGGATCCACCCAGACGCCCTGGATCTGGCCCACCTTGCGGGACATGGAACCGATCTCGGCCTTGAACACCACGCGGTCTCCGTCGAATCGGGCGAATACGCGCCGCGCCGAGATCAGCGCCGCGAGCCGCCTCCGGTACGACCTGCCCTCGTCCCCGGCCCGCGGATCGACGCCGACCTCGCCGATGAACATCTCGACGGCCGCCGGGAAGTAAGCGTCCAGATCGGCCATCGTCACCAGGCGGACCTGCGGATCGGGCGCGATCTCGGGGTAGCCCGTGAGCGCGAGCAGCGGCTGGTCGTCGCGGATCTCCCGCGGGGGACCCCATGCCGCCGCGACGCGGTCCCACAGTCCGAGCACCAGGTCGGCCGATCCCACCACCGACGAGCACAGACGCGGCGACGCCAGTGCGCGGTCGGCGAAGACGTCGAGATCGGTCGCGCCGCCGATCAGCGGCATCAGATTCGCACCCGAGAAGGCGAGTGACTCGCTCGGCTGCGAGGCGGTCCACATCTCGCCTCCGAGGAAGCGGGGCGAGAGCCCGTACGCCTCCACCCGTGCCGCGACCATGCACGACGCCACCGGGTCGAGGTCGAGTGCGCGGGCCACCGCGTCGGCGTCTTTGGCGCCGAGCGGCCGGTCACCGAGGATCCCCAGCACGGCCCACCTCCCTGCTCACTTCAGTTCAGCAGCATCCCGACGTGACAGCGGATCGCTACGTCACGGTCACAACCGGGGCGCCGCTTCCAGTCTCCCCCGACTCCTCGGCGATACGCAGCGCTTCGGTGATCAGAGTCTCGACGATCTGTGCCTCGGGAACGGTCTTGATGACCTCGCCCTTGACGAAGATCTGGCCCTTGCCGTTACCCGACGCGACGCCGAGGTCGGCTTCGCGGGCCTCGCCCGGTCCGTTCACCACGCAGCCCATCACGGCCACGCGGAGCGGGATCTCCATGCCCTCCAGTCCGGCGCTGACCTCGTCGGCCAGTTTGTAGACGTCGACCTGCGCGCGGCCACACGACGGGCACGAGACGATCTCCAGCTTCCGCGGGCGCAGGTTCAGCGACTGCAGGATCGCGTCGCCGACCTTGATCTCCTCGGCCGGAGGCGCCGACAGTGAGACGCGGATCGTGTCGCCGATGCCCTCGCTCAGCAGCGCACCGAAGGCCACGGCCGACTTGATGGTGCCCTGGAACGCCGGTCCGGCCTCGGTGACGCCGAGGTGCAGCGGGTAGTCGCACTGCGCGGCCAGCTGACGGTAGGCCTCGACCATCACCACCGGGTCGTTGTGCTTCACAGAGATCTTGATGTCGCCGAAGCCGTGCTCCTCGAACAGGCTCGCCTCCCACAGGGCCGACTCCACCAGAGCCTCCGGCGTCGCCTTCCCGTACTTCTCCAGCAGTCGCTTGTCGAGGGATCCGGCGTTGACGCCGATCCGGATCGGGATGCCCGCGTCGCCTGCCGCCTTGGCGACCTCCTTGACGCGGCCGTCGAACTCCTTGATGTTCCCCGGATTGACTCGCACGGCGGCGCAGCCGGCGTCGATCGCGGCGAAGATGTACTTCGGCTGGAAATGGATGTCGGCGATCACCGGGATCTGCGACTTGCGCGCGATCACCGGCAACGCGTCCGCGTCCTCCTGGCGGGGGCACGCCACCCGGACCATGTCGCATCCGGAGGCGGTGAGCTGCGCGATCTGCTGCAGCGTGGCGTTCACATCGTGGGTCTTGGTGGTGCACATGGACTGCACGGAGATCGGGAAGTCGCTGCCGACGCCGACGTCGCCGACGTGGATCTGCCGCGTCTTGCGTCTGGGAGCGAGCACCGGCGGCGGTCCGGCGGGAATCCCGAGACCGATCGATTGAGTCATGTTTCCTCTCCTTGGCACCGTGATCGGCGGGCGCGCCGGCGCGGTCACCCCTCGAGTCTACCGACCCCGGCGCCACCGTGCGCACCGCGTCGACCGGGCCGATGTCCAGGGATTTGGACAGTTCAGCGGCCTGCGGACACGGCAGCATCAGTGCTGCAGATCACTGTCTGCGCCCCTGTCCGCACGTCCGAATCACCCGTCCCTGTCCGCCACCTCTGCCGAACGGAACCGCCCATGACGACCACCACCCCGAGAATCACCATCCCGACGCCCCCGCACCGCACCTCCGCGAAGAACGCCGGCCGACAGGCGGCGCTCGTCGCCGGCGCCCTCGCACTGGCGATGACCGCCCAGTCGGCGACGACGCCGGCAGCGGGTGCCGATCCCGCGTCGTCGGGCAGTCCGGAGTATCTGGTCGTCGGCGCGAGCGGCACGCCCGGCGTCACCGTCCTGAAGGCCCAGGGGCCGCGGCTGACGAAGGTGAGCACCGCTCCGACGAAGACCTCGTTCTCCCTCTCCCTCCGGCCGCATCCCAACGGGAAGTGGGTCTACAGCGCCGGGGTGGCCTCGTCGAACATCCAGGCGTGGCACCTCACCTCCGCAGGCCGGCTGGTCCCGTTGGCGGGCGGCGGCATCACCGACGCCGGCGGTCCCGTCACCGGCCTCGGCTTCAGTCCCGACGGCCGCTACCTGGTCGCGACCGTTGGCTCGGTGCGCACCACCCTGGTGACCTACCGGGTCTCGAGCACCGGCGGGTTGACGCCCGTCAGCCGGACCGATCAGCCGAACCCCGTCAGCGCCCTGGGCCATCCGCTCTTCACACCGGACGGCAAGCACGTCTACGTGCCGAGCTTCGTGGCCTGCACCATGGACGCGTACTCGTTCAGCGACTCGGGCAAGCTCACCCACATCGGGACCACTCAGGCCGCGGGGCTGATGCCCGCACTCGGCCAGGTCACGCCCGACGGCAAATACCTGTACATCGGCAACGAGCAGTCGCACAACATCAACGGCTGGCGCATCAACCGGAACGGCACGCTGACGCCCATCGGCGCCCCGTTCGTCGGGCTCGTGCCGCACGGCATGGCGGTGACCTCCGACAGCAGGTACGCCTACGCGCCGATGACGATGGGCATGAATGTGGCCTCGTTCCGGATCGGCCGGAACGGGACGCTCAACACGGTCGCGTCGACGCCGACCGGGCTCACCAGCCCGCCGGCCCGAGTGGTCCTCAGCCAGGACCAGAAGTGGCTCTACGTCATCGACGTCGCCTCGCTGACCGGGCTCACCTCGCACGTGAGCGCCTACCGCCGCCTGTCCGGCGGCCGTCTGGCGAAGTCCGGCACCTCCGCCGACACCGGCCTGGTGTTCACCGACGGCGACACCGCCTTCACCATCCGTCCCTCGGCGTGACGGCGGGCGCCCCGGCCCGGACGCGCTCGGGGCGCCTGGCGGTGACGGCGTCAGAACACCTTGATCGGGTTGACGATGTCGGCTGTCACGGTGAGGATCATGAACCCGCCCATCACGGCCACCACCGCGTAGGTGATCGGCAGCAGCCGGTAGTAGTCGACCGGACCCGCCGCGATCTTGCCGAAGCGGCGGCGCACGGTGTTGCGGATCTTCTCGTAGAGGGCGATCGCCATGTGTCCGCCGTCCAGCGGGAGCAACGGGATCAGGTTGAAGGCGCCCAGGAAGAAGTTCACGCTGAGCAGCAGCCCGAAGAACATGTCCCAGTAACCGTGCTCCACGGCCTGTCCGCCGAGGACCGATGCGCCGACCACGCTGACCGGACTGTCGACGGCGCGCTCGCCGCCGGTGACCGCGTGCCACAGGCCGGTGACCTTGGACGGCAGCGAGATCAGCGCCTTGAAGGTCTCGCTGAAGATGTCGCCGGTGAAGCGCAGCGCGCCGCCCCAGATGCTGCCCGCGCCGTAGTGCTCGACGTAGGCGGTGTCCAGGCCCACGCCGATGGCGCCGACCTGTGCGGGGCGCAGCGCGCCGCCGTCGCCTTCCACCATCCGCTGGACCGGGGTCACCGGCACCGTCAGATCCATCCGGTGGCCGTCGCGCTCCACCGTGAGGGCGACGGTGCCGGCGGACTGCTGGACGCGTTGGATCATGTCGGACCGGTCGGTGACGGTGTGGCCGTCCACAGCGAGCACCTGATCGCCGACCTGCAGTCCGGCTGCCGCAGCCGGGGCCGTTCCCGTGCACGCCACGGGCACTCCCTGCGCATCGGTGGTGGTGGCCACGCACTCCAGCGACTTCACGTACACCGGTTGATCGCCGATGATCGGCAGGCCCCACCCCAGACCCAGCACCACGACGAGCGCGAAGCCGAGGATGAAGTTCTGGACGGGTCCGGCGGCGAGAACCACGAGCCGTTTCCAGGTCGGCTGCGCGTACATCGCGCGTTCGCGTTCCTCGTCGGTCAGATCCTCGTGGGGCGTCATGCCCGCGATGTCGCAGAAGCCGCCGAGGGGCACCGCTTTCACGCCGTACTCGGTCTCCCCGCGCCGGGTTGACCACACCGTGGGACCGAAGCCGACGAAATAGCGGCGCACCTTCATTCCCGTCGCCTGCGCGGCCCACATGTGACCGAGCTCGTGCCAGGCGATCGAGATCAGCAGTGCCAGCGCGAAGAGCGCGACGCCGAGCACCAGACTCACTGATCGTCTCCCTCAGACCCGTGGGAGCACCGGGCCCCGCTTGACTGTGTTCGTGCCGGCCGCGTCCGTGCCGAGTGTGTTCTTCCCGACTACGAGCGCGCCGTGACGTGCTCCGCGGCACGCCGCCGCGCCCACTGGTCGGCGGCCAGCACCTCGTCCAGGGTACCCGGCCGCGATGACCACTGATCGGCGTCGGCCAGCACGTCCGCGATGACGCCGACGATCCGCGGGAAGTCGATGGCGCCGGCGAAGAATCCCTCCGCCGCCACCTCGTTGGCGGCGTTGTACACCGCCGTGAGGCTGCCGCCTGCCTTTCCGGCGCTGCGTGCGAGACGGATCGCCGGGAACACCTCGTCGTCCACCGGCTCGAAGGTCCACGTGGACGCGGTGGTCCAGTCGCACGCCGACGACGAGCCGGGGACGCGGTGGGGCCAGCCGAGGGCCAGTGCGATCGGCAGCTTCATCGACGGCGGCGACGCCTTCGCGATGGTGGCTCCGTCGACGAAGGTCACCATCGAGTGCACGATCGACTGCGGGTGAACGGTGACGTCGATGCGGTCGTAGTCGACGCCGAACAGCAGGTGCGCCTCGATGACTTCGAGGGCCTTGTTGACCAGCGTCGCCGAGTTGAGGGTGATCATCGGACCCATCGACCAGGTGGGATGCCTGCCCGCCTGCTCGGGCGTCACACCGCGCACCTGCTCGGCGGTCCACCCGCGGAACGGCCCCCCGGACGCCGTCAGGACGAGTCGCTCCACCTCGTCCGCGGTGCCGCCGCGCAGGCACTGCGCGATCGCCGAGTGCTCGGAGTCGACCGGCACGATCTGACCCGGCGCCGCGGCGTCGAGCACCAGGGCGCCGCCGGCCACCAGCGACTCCTTGTTCGCCAGTGCGAGCCGCGCCCCCGACTCCAGGGCGGCCAGGCTCGGGCGCAGACCGATCGCTCCGACCACTCCGTTGAGGATCACGTCGGCCTCCACCGACTCGATCAGCCGGACCATGGCGTCGGGTCCGCCGAGCACCGGGCCGCCCAGCCGGTCGCCGAGCACGACGGCGGCGTCGGCGTCGGCGACGGCCACCCGCTGCGGCGCCAGCCCCGTTTCGGCGACCTGCCGCTGGAGCAGTTCGAGGCTCCCCCCGCCGGCCCCGAGGCCGACCACCTGGAACCGGTCCGGGTGCTCGGCGACCACTTCGAGGGCCTGGGTGCCAATGGATCCCGTGGATCCGAGAATCAAAACACGCGTCGTCACACCCGACATTGTCGCGCACGCGGGTCGGGTTATGCTGTAGGCCGGACTACTACCGGTCGTCATAAGGAGTGAACGTGGCAAGCACTGAGGTCGAAACCATCGATACCGGATGGGTTCACGAGCCCGCCGACGCCCCGTCGGCTCGTTTCGGCTGGCACGGTGTGGCCCGCCGCTCGATCGCGATCGCTTCCTTCGTCACCGCGATCATCCTGCTCGGCATGCTCAAGGGTAATCACGTCGGCCACATCGAGGACATCTTCCTCATCGTCATCGCCGTGGCACTGATCGGTTACACCGTCTACGAGATGATTCCGCGCAAGGGCGTCTGGAAGCGCTGACCCGGCTGCGCAGGCACAGTCACCGGAATACCTGAAAGACCCGGACGCCACGTCGTCCGGGTCTTTCTCGTCTCTGTCCGTGTATGACGCGCCTACTTCTCTTCGGCGGCGAGCTGACCGCACGCCGCGGCGATCTCCTGCCCGCGGGTGTCGCGGACCGTGCACGACACCCCGTGTTCGCGCACCCGGCGGACGAACTCGGCCTCCACCGGTTTGGGGCTGGCGTCCCACTCGGATCCGGGCGTCGGATTCAGCGGAATGAGATTCACATGGACGAGCGAACCGAGCGCGGACCGGAGCTTGCGTCCCAGCAGGTCGGCGCGCCACGGCTGATCGTTCACATCCCGGATGAGCGCGTACTCGATCGACACGCGCCGGCCGGTCGTGTCCGCGTAGTAGCGCGCGGCCTCGAGCACCTCGGCGACCGACCACCGGTTGTTGACCGGCACCAGGGTGTCGCGCAGTTCGTCGTCGGGGGTGTGCAGCGACACCGCGAGGGTCACCGACAGCCCCTCGTCGGCCAGGCGGCGGATCGCCGGCGCGAGACCCACCGTCGACACGGTCACCGACCGCGCCGAGATGCCGAAGCCGTCGGGCGCCGGGGACGTGATCTTGCGGACCGCGTCCACCACGCGCCGGTAGTTCGCGAGCGGCTCCCCCATGCCCATGAAGACGATGTTCGACAGCCGGCCCGGCTCTCCGACCTCACCGTCGCGCAGTGCTCGGGCGGCGGCCCGGACCTGGTCGACGATCTCGGCGGTCGACAGGTTCCGGTCGAGTCCGCCCTGACCGGTCGCGCAGAACGGGCACGCCATACCGCACCCGGCCTGTGAGGAGATGCACAGAGTATTCCGCTCGGGATAGCGCATCAGGACCGATTCCAGCAGCGTGCCGTCGTGCAGGCGCCACAGCGTCTTGCGTGTGCTGTCGTCGTCGCAGGAGATGTGCCGGACGGGTGTCATGAGCGTCGGGAAGAGCGTGCGCGCGACATCCTCGCGTGCGCCCGCGGGCAGGTCGGTCATCTCCTGAACGTCGGCGGTGAGCCGGCCGTAATAGTGTTTGGCCAGCTGATTCGCCCGGAACTTGGGCAGCCCGAGCTCGGCGGCCGCCTCGATGCGGCCCTGCTCGTCGAGGTCGGCGAAATGCTTCGGCGGCAGGCCGCGCTTGGGTGCGTCGAAAACGAGGGGCAGAGAGCTCACACCGACCATTGTCTCATGCGACGATAGAGGCATGACCACACCTGATCCGAAGCACGGGGACCGATTCGACGAGACGTCCGGCGGCGCGGAGCCACACGAGGTCGCTCCGGTCGAGGGGTCGCAGCAGTACGGCACCGTCGATCCGGTGAAAGCCGAACGCCGACGGGTGGCCGCTGCGGCCTCCGCCGCATCCGGCACACGTACTCAGGCGACGTACGTCGGATGGGTGCTCGGGGTGCTGGTCACGATCCTGTTGATCGTGTTCATCGTCATGAACCCCGACTCGGTGGAGATCGACCTGATCTTCTTCAAGGCCGACCTGCCACTCGGCGTGAGCCTGCTGATCGCCGCCATCGCGGGCGCCCTGATCACCGCACTGCTCGGCGGCGCGAGGATCTTCCAGCTCAACCGGGCGCTGAAGAAGGCGCGCAAGCACGGGTAGCGCTCGCCGCCCCGCTCCTCACAGCAGCCAGGCCAGCACTGCCCAGGTGATGAACGCCGAGGGCAGCAGCGAGTCCAGACGGTCCATGATGCCGCCGTGACCGGGCAGCAGCGTGCCCATGTCTTTGATGCCGAGGTCGCGCTTGATCTGGGACTCGACGAGGTCGCCGGTGGTGGCGACCACCACCAGCAGCGGACCGAGCACGAAACCGATCCACCAGTGCGAGGTGTCGAGGATCCACACGACGCAGGCGAGTGCGCCGAGGGTGCCGACGACAACCGATCCGGCCAGTCCCTCCCACGACTTCTTGGGACTGATCGCGGGCGCCATCGGATGCTTGCCGAACAGCACGCCCGCCACATAACCGCCGACGTCGGAGCAGACCACCACGATCATCAGGGTGAAGACGCGGAGCGCACCGTCCTCCTGGCGTACCAGGTAGGTGCCGAAGGTCGCGAGCATCGGCAGCCACGCCAGCACCAGGATCGCGACCGACAGATCGCGCATGTAGTTCACCGGAGCGTTCGACAGACCCTGTGCGAACAGCTTCCAGACCATCATCACCAGGATCGTCGCCGCCATCGCGACGAAGGTCCCGGCCAGTCCGAACGGCCACGACAGCCAGATCATCGCCTGTCCACCGGCCAGCAGCGGGATCACCGGGACCGCGAAACCGCCGTCCCGCAGCCGCTTGACGACCTCCCAGGTCGCGATCGCCAGTGCGACAGCGACGACGCCGTACCAGCCGTCCGGGGCCAGCAGCAGCACGGCGATGAGCAGACCGCCCAGGATGCAGCCGACGCCGATGGCTGCCGGGAGGTTCCGGCCGGCCCGGGAACTCCCCCCGGAGGGTTTCTCAGCCTGCTCCGGTGTACTCGTCATACCTCGAGCAGCTCAGCTTCTTTGTTCTTCACGAGCTCGTCGACCGCATCGGTGTAGGTGTGCGTGGTCTTGTCGAGTTCCTTCTCGGCGCGCGTCACCTCGTCCTCGCCCGCGTCGCCGTCCTTCTGGATCCGCTTGAGCTCGTCGACGGCCTTGCGTCGCACGTTGCGGATCGCGACCTTGGCGTCCTCGCCCTTGCCGCGCGCCTGCTTGCCGAGCTGCTTGCGGCGCTCCTCGGTGAGCTGCGGGATCGCGACGCGGATCACCGTGCCGTCGTTGGTCGGGTTGACGCCCAGGTCGGAGTTCCGGATGGCGGTCTCGATGTCGTTCATCGTCGACTGCTCGTACGGCTTGATGACGACGAGCCGCGGCTCCGGGGTGTTGATGCCCGCCACCTGGGTGATCGGAGTGGGAGCGCCGTAATAGTCGATGACGACTTTGTTGAACATCGCCGGGTTGGCACGCCCGGTGCGGATGGAGGCCATGTCGTCGCGCAGGTGGGCGACGGCCTTCTCCATCTTCTCCTCGGCGTCGAGCAGCGCTTCGTCGATCATGATGAGTCTCGTTCCTTCTTTTCGTCGCGGTGGAAGTCTGGGATCGGCAGTGGTCAGGAGGCCTGCGGGGTGCGCACCAGCGTGCCGATCGGTTCACCCGCGACCGCGCGGGCGATGTTGCCGCGCTCGAGGAGATTGAACACCAGGATCGGCATGTTGTTGTCCATGCACAGGCTGAACGCGGTCGCGTCGGCGACCTTGAGCTGCTTCTCGATCGCCTCGCGGTGGCTGATCTCGCGATACAGTTCCGCGTCCGGGTTGCTGCGCGGGTCGTCGGAGTACACGCCGTCGACGGCCTTGGCCATCAGCACCGCCTCGGCCTTGATCTCGAGCGCGCGCTGCGCAGCGGTGGTGTCGGTGGAGAAGTAGGGCATGCCCATACCCGCACCGAAGATCACCACGCGGCCCTTCTCGAGGTGACGTACGGCGCGCAGCGGCAGGTACGGCTCGGCGACCTGACCCATGGTGATGGCGGTCTGCACGCGGGTGGTGATCCCCCGCTTCTCCAAGAAGTCCTGCAGCGCGAGGCAGTTCATGACGGTGCCGAGCATCCCCATGTAGTCCGAGCGCGAACGGTCCAGACCGCGCTGCTGCAGTTCGGCGCCGCGGAAAAAGTTACCGCCGCCGATCACGATGCCGATCTGGACGCCCGAGGAGACCACCTCGGCGATCTGGTCGGCCACGGTGCCCACGACGTCCGGGTCGAGCCCCACGGAACCGCCACCGAACATCTCACCGCCGAGCTTCAGAAGCACCCGGGAGAAACCTGCTCTGCCCTCTTCGGCGGTCGACTGCGATTCGCTCATCTCTTCCTTCGCTCGAGTGTCGGCACAAACTCTCTCCATCTTAGGGCGTCGATCGTCCCGCATACGCACTCCGGCCCCGGAGTCGCCCTCGCGGGTCGATTCCGGGGCCGGAGTGCGTATGCGGCCTAGCGGACTAGGACTGGCCGACCTCGAAGCGGGTGAACGCGACGACGGTGGCGCCGGCCTCGTCCAGGATCGCCTTCACGGTCTTCTTCGAGTCGGTGACCGACGGCTGGTCGACCAGGACGACGTCCTTGTAGAAGCCGTTGACGCGGCCCTCGACGATCTTCGGGAGCGCCTGCTCGGGCTTGCCCTCGGCCTTGGCGGTCTCCTCGGCGATACGACGCTCGTTCTCGACGACGTCCGCGGGGACCTCCTCGCGGCTGGCGTACTTGGCGCGCAGCGCGGCGACCTGCATGGCGGCGCCGCGAGCGGCCTCCGCGGCGGTGTCGCCCTCGCCAGTGTAGGAGACCAGGACGCCGACGGCGGGCGGCAGGTCCGAGGCACGCTTGTGCAGGTAGACGGCCACCGGGCCGTCGTACGACGCGACGCGGCGCAGGACCAGCTTCTCGCCGATCTTGGCCGAGAGCGCCTCGACGGCGTCGGCGACGGTGCCGTCGCCGAGCTTCGCGGCGAGCAGAGCGTCGACGTCGTTGCTGCGCAGCTCGATGGCCGCACCCAGGATGTCGTCGGCGAGCTTCTGGAACTCGTCGTTCTTGGCGACGAAGTCGGTCTCGCTGTTGAGCTCGATCATGACGCCGTCACGGGCGGCGACCAGACCCTCGGCGGTGGAGCGCTCGGCACGCTTGCCGACGTCCTTGGCGCCCTTGATGCGCAGCTCTTCGACCGCCTTGTCGAAGTCGCCGTCGTTGTTCGCGAGGGCGTTCTTGCAGTCGAGCATGCCCGAACCGGTCATTTCGCGCAGACGCTTGACGTCCGCCGCGGTGTAGTTCGCCATAGGTGGCGACCCTCCTTTGTCGATTTGTGATCGAGAGACAAGATTCTCCGGCGGGGTGATCACCCCGCCGGAGAAGGGGCCCGGATCATCGTGCTCGGGGCCCGTTTCCTGCTTCTCGGCAGTTCTTATTCTGCGGCCGGAGCCTCGGTGGCGCCATCGGTGGCCGGTGCGGCCGCCGGAGCGGTCGCCTCAGCCAGGAGTTCCTGCTCCCACTCCGCCAGCGGCTCGCCCTCGCCGGCCTCCGGCTTGGCGTCGCCCGCGGTCTGGCCGGCACGCGCCTGAACGCCCTCGGCGACGGCCGAGGCGATCACGCGGGTCAGCAGAGCGGCGCTGCGGATCGCATCGTCGTTCGCCGGGATCGGGTAGTCGACGACGTCCGGATCGCAGTTGGTGTCCAGGATCGCGATGACCGGGATGTTCAGCTTGCGAGCCTCACCGACGGCGATGTGCTCCTTGTTGGTGTCGACGATCCACACGGCCGAGGGAACCTTGGCCATGTCGCGGATACCGCCGAGCGTGCGCTCCAGCTTGTTCTTCTCACGCGTGAGCATGAGGATTTCCTTCTTGGTGCGACCCTCGAAGCCACCGGTCTGCTCCATGGTCTCCAGCTCCTTCATCCGCTGGAGACGCTTGTGCACGGTGTTGAAGTTGGTGAGCATGCCACCGAGCCAACGCTGGTTCACGTACGGCATGCCGACGCGGGTGGCCTCGGCGGCGATCGACTCCTGAGCCTGCTTCTTGGTGCCGACGAACAGGATGGTGCCGCCGTGGGCGACGGTCTCCTTGACGAACTCGTAGGCGCGGTCGATGTACGACAGCGTCTGCTGCAGGTCGATGATGTAGATGCCGTTGCGGTCGGTGAAGATGAAACGCTTCATCTTCGGGTTCCAACGGCGGGTCTGATGCCCGAAGTGTGCGCCGCTGTCAAGCAGCTGCTTCATGGTCACGACAGCCATGAATATGTCCTCTCTCGCAGTTGTCACCGGCGCTCGGGTCGAGCTCCGGTCCTGGCGCCCGCCATCGGCGAACACACCCGGAGGTATCCGGGACCGCGTGTTCCGATGTAGCTTCTCGCGGGCGCGCGAAGTCACCCAAGACATGCCTGGGTGCGTCGCCAGACTACTCCGATGCGCGATCACCAGCCAAATCAGCGTCTCGGGCGACGACGGCCGCGCGACACGCCGATGGAGCCGAACCTCCGCGCCGTGCGTCTAAGTCCTATGAGGAGGTCCTATGGGGAGTCTCAATACCCGGCGTCGCGCCACCGCCATCGCGCTGGTGTGCGCGAGCGCGCTGCCTGCCGGCCCCGGCGCGGCGTCCGCGCAGCGTGCGTATCACTGGCCGCTGGCCCCGCGCCCGCCCGTGGTCCGCGGATTCGATCCGCCGGCTGAGCGCTGGCTCGCCGGGCACCGCGGCGTCGACCTGGCAGCACCCGCCGAGTCCGCGGTGGTCGCGGCCCGCGCCGGAACGGTCACCTTCGCCGGACCCGTCGCCGGCCGTTCCACCGTCACGGTGCTGCACCCCGACGGGATCAGCACCACGTATGAGCCGGTGGTGCCCCGCGTGCGTCGCGGCGAGCACATCCGAACCGGTCAGCTGGTCGGTGTGCTGCAAACCGGTCACGAGGGGTGCTCCGCGACGGCCTGCCTTCATTGGGGCGCTCGTCGCGGCAGCGGGCGGAGCGTCCGCTACCTCAACCCGCTGAGCCTGCTCGGGTTGTCGACCGTGCGGCTCAAACCACCCCGCTGACGCTGCCGGGTCGGTGATGCGGCCGGTCTCATTCACGACCGCGGGTGCGCCTGTTTGTGGACCGCGCGCAGTCGTTCCACGCTGACGTGCGTGTAGAGCTGCGTGGTTGACAACGACGAGTGCCCCAGCAGTTCCTGCACCACCCGCAGATCGGCGCCTCCCTCCAGCAGGTGGGTGGCCGCACTGTGACGCAGTGCGTGCGGGCCCACCGACCGTCCCGCAGCCTCGGTGGCCCGATGCACCACCGTGCGCGCCATCCGCTGATCGAGCCGTCCTCCCCTGACGCCGACGAACAGGGCCTCCCCCGAGGCGGCGGTCGCGAGCGCCGGGCGCCCACGGCGGCGCCAGGCGTCCAGCGCCGATGCGGCAGGCGCACCGTACGGCACCACCCGCTGCTTGTCGCCCTTGCCGATCACCCGGATCGCGCGGCGATCGTCGTCGACATCGCCGACGTCGAGCCCGCACAGTTCTCCGACACGGATGCCGCAGCCGTAGAGCAGTTCGAGAACCGCACGGTCGCGCAGCGATACCGGGTCGTCGGACGAGGGTCCGTCCGGCGCGGCGGAGTCGACCCGTCGCACCGTCGCCTCGATCGCGTCCGCGGCTTCCTCGGGAGCAAGCACCGCCGGCAGCACCCGGCGCGCCTTGGGCGCCTGGAGGCGCACCGCGGGGTCGACGGACATCTCGCCTTCGCGCGTGGCCCATTCGCAGAACGTCTTGACCGACGACACCCGGCGCGCGACGGTGGTCCGCGCGGCGCCGCGGCGCGAGATCTCCGCCAGCCAGGCGCGGAGCAGGTCGAGATCGACGTCGGTGAGCCGAACTCCGCGCGCACCGGCGAACGCCGTGAGGCCGCGGATGTCGGCGAGATAGGCACGAACGGTGTGCTCACTGCGCCCGGACTCGTATCGCAGGTGCGCTGCGAAGCGATCGAGGAGGTCGGCCATGACTCGATCCTAAAGTCTCACCACATGCACCACATAGACCTCAGCAGCATCAGCGGGCGGATCACGGCAGCGGGGTCGCCCGTGCGGCGGAGCCCCGCGCGGCGATGTCCGCGACTCCCACCGCCGCGGCCAGGAGCGCGACGAGTCCCGCGAACACCAGGCCCGATTCCCGCAGTCCGATGGCGAGCGACAGTGCGCCGACACCGATGGCCGGCACGGCGAGCATGAGGTACAGGCCCGCGAAGAAGGCCGAGGACACCGCACCGCGCTGGGCGGGATCGACGCGCTCCACGGTCGCCGCGAGCCCGGCGTTGACGCACAGACCGGCGGATACGCCGAGGACGATCGGCGCGATCAGCAGCGCGGCGAGCGATTCGGCGGAGAGCGCCACCGCGAGAACGGCGGCCGCGACCACCAGTCCGCCGCATCCGGCCTGCATGGCTGCGCGCGACGAGATCCGGCGCGCGACGAACTGACCGACGACCATGAACGCGAATGCGAGGAAGACCACCAGACCCGCCACAGTGTGCGAACCGATGCCGAGGTAGCGCACCAGGAACAGGGCCGACACCGCGGTGAGGACACCGCACACGGCGAACCCCGCGCCCGCGGCGAGGACGCCCCGGACGAACGCTCCGCGGATCGGTGCGGGAACGGTCAGTCGCGGCGCCTGCAGTCGCAGCGGCGCGGGGTCGGCCGGGGCCGGCGTGAACGCACGGAGTGTGACGAACGCCAGTACCGACAGCCCCAGGTGCACCGCGTACGGCAGCGTCAGCGGAGCCGACGAGAGATCGGCGACGACCCCGGCGAAGAGGGTGCCGACACCGAGGCCGCCGGTGTTGACGGCGATCGCGAGCATTCCTGCGCGCGCCTTGTCTGCGGGACCGAACAGATCGATCACCGCGGCCGTGCCGGTGCCGCTCATCAGTCCGGCACTCAGTCCCGACACGATCCGGGCCGCGATCAGCAGCGGAAGCGACAGCGGCAGCAAGAACATGACCGCACTGATCACGGCGAGGACCAGGGCGGTCAGCAGGATCGGGCGGCGGCCGATCTGATCGGACAGCCGTCCGAAGACGATGAGCGCGAACATCACGCCGAAGGCGTAGACGGCGAACAGGATCGTCACCGTGAACTCGGTGAAGTCGAGCCGCTGCGAATAGAGCGAGTACAGCGGGGTGGGAAGGGTGGTCCCCATCATCGTGACCAGGAAGGCGAAGGCCGTCGCCAGGACGGCTCCCCGCCGCGCGGGCGCGGAAATCATGAACACTCCACCATTCGCTGAGAACATGCGTTGACTATTCAGAACATGCGTTGACTGGGCGACCGTCGACGAGACAAAGCGGTCCGTAAAGGAAGCTAGCAGCGGATGCCGGTGTGGTATCCCCCACTCGTGCGAAAACTACTTAACCTCGGTTACCTATTTCACGCTAAGTTTCCTGATGCCTCGCGTTCCCCGGCCTGGCGTCATCCTTCTTTCGAAAGCTCCACCGCCCCGTGACATCCCCCAGTACCTCCGCCGACCACCACGACACGACCGAACACCCGCGCCTGGCCGTCGCAATCCTCTGCGCCGCCGGAATCGTGGTGGCGCTGATGCAGACGATCATCGTGCCGCTGATCCCCGACCTGCCGGCCATCCTCGGCACCTCACCGACCAATGCGTCCTGGGCGCTGACGATCACGCTGCTCGTCGGTGCGGTGGTGACGCCCATCTCGGGCCGCCTCGGCGACATGATCGGCAAGCGGCTGGTCCTCATCGCCAGTCTCGGCGCGGTAGCGGCGGGATCGGTCGTCTGCGCGCTCTCGTCGGGGCTGGCACTGTTCCTCATCGGACGCGGAGTTCAGGGTCTGGGCATCGGCACCATCGCGGTCGGCATCAGCCTGATGCGCGACATCGTGCCCCCGGCGCGCCTCGGCTCGTCTATCGGCGCGATGTCGGCCTCGCTCGGCGTCGGCGGATCACTCGGCCTCCCGTTCGCCGCGGTGATCGCCCAGCAGGTGAGCTGGCACGCACTGTTCTGGGTGAGCGCGGCGGTCGGCGTGATCGCCGCGTCGGCCGTCGCGGCGGCCGTCCCGCGCAGTTCGATCGCCACGGGCGGGCGCTTCGACCTGGTGGGCGCGATCGGGCTCACCGTCCTGCTGAGCTGCATTCTGCTCGCTCTCTCCAAGGGCGACGCCTGGGGCTGGTCGAGCCCGGCCGTGCTCGGCCTGTTCGCCGCGTTCGTCGTCTCCTCGGCGCTGTGGTGGCGATGGGAGAAGCGCGTGGACAATCCGCTGATCGACCTCGCCACCAGCATTCGACGTCCCATCCTGCTGACCAACATCGCCTCCGTCGCCACCGGTTTCGCGTTCTACGCCATGCAGATCATGCCGATCCAGGTGCTCGAGGCCCCGACCTCCACCCAGACCGGCGTCGGACTGACCATCGTGGAGGCCAGCCTCGTGCTGATGCCCTCCGGGCTGGTGATGTTCGCGTTCTCCTACGTCAGCGCGTGGATGACGCGGCGCTTCGGCGCACGGGTCTCACTGGCCTCCGGCGGCGTGGTGATCGGGGTCGGTTACCTGGGCTTCCTGCTGATGATCGCGGGGCCCTGGCATCCGACGTGGGGATTCATGGTCATCGTGAACTGCTTCGTCGGTGCCGGCCTGGGCGTCGCGTATTCGGCGATGCCCGCCCTCATCATGGACTGGGTCCCGGTGACGCAGACCGGGGAGGCCAACGGCGTCAACGCACTGATGCGATCGGTCGGCACGTCCACTGCCACGGCCGTGATCGGCATGATCCTGGCCGCGTCCGTCGAGACCGTCTCGACGACCGGCGGGGCCGTCGCCGTACCCTCCACGGACGCCTATGTGTGGGCGTCGATCGTCGCGCTCGTCACGTGTGCCCTGGCGACTGTCGCCGCGCTGGGCGTGCCCGCGAGCCGGCTCCGCGACGAACGCGTCGTCTGAGCCGCCCGCCCGTCACACGTGCGATTCGGCCTTGCGCAGTTCGGCCTTCCACTGGCGGAAGCCCTCTTCGGTGCGGCCTCGGCGCCAGTAGCCGGAGATCGACGCCGCGCGCTTGGCGCTCACGCCACGTTCCTTCCGCACGTAGCCGCGCAGATTCTTCATCACCGCCTGTGCCTCGCCGTGGATGAACACCTGCGGTTCACCGTCGAGCCACTGCGCGGCGCGCACCGCGGCGATGACCGGCGCGTTGTCGCCCGACCGGTCGTCGGGGGCCTCGTTGGACGGCGCCCCGCGATGCACCCAGGTGATCTCGGCACCGGCGGGAGCGGTCAGCTCCACCTCGTCCTCGGGGCCGGCGACCTCGATGAACACCTTGGCCACCGCGTCCTGCGGCATCGCTTCGAGCGCCGCGGCCAGCGCGGGCAGGCCGGCTTCGTCCGACACCAGCAGGTGCCAGGGCGCGTCGGCCATGGGCCGGTAGCCGCTGCCCGGTCCCAGGAGGGTCACCGATTCGCCCGGCCGCACGCCTGCGGCCCACGGTCCGGCGACGCCCTCGTCACCGTGGACCACGAAGTCGATCGCCAATTCCGCGGCGTCCGGCCGGTAGTGACGGACCGTGTACGTGCGCAGGATCGGCTGCTGTTCGGCGGGATACGTGTCCCGGATCGCGTCCATGTCGACCGGCCGCGGGTAATCGACGCCCTCGGGTGCGAAGACGATCTTCACGTACATGTCGGTGTCGTAGTGACCGTCCTGTCCGCCCGCGGGGCGGAAGGCGGCGAACTCGTCACCGCCCAGCCACACGCGCACCATGTGCGGGGTCAGCCGCTCTGTCCGCAGGACCGTCAACGTGGTCACCGGCTTCGCCATCTGGTCTCCTCTTTCGGCACAACAAGATTAGGGCATCCTAAGATGCTCGCTCCATCGTAGGCGTCCCCCGACGTTCCCACCACCGGCGGTGTCCCACTCATCGAGCTCCCAACCGCCACGTGCCGTCGGAGCCGGCGACATGACCGGACAGGTCGAGCGCCGCGAGGGCCCGAAGGACGTCGTCGATCGGCAGCCCCGCGGCGAACGCGATCTCGTCGACGGTGAGACCGCCGCGCGCGGGCAGCGCCTCCACCACGCGCAGCTGATCCGGACGCAGATCGTCGGTGCGGCGGCGCGGTGCCGCCTCCCGCGTGTCGCATCCGTCCGGGCTCGCGAGCGAGATCGCGGCGCCCGAATCGGCGACCAGCACGGCGTCGCCGTCGGCGATCATGGCGTTGGCACCCACCGAGGTGGCGCTGGTGACCGACCCGGGCACCGCCCCGAGCGGCCGGCCCAGCCGTTTGGCCCACGCCGCGGTGTTGGCCGCGCCCGACCGCCGTCCGGCCTCCACCACGATCACCGCGGACGAGAACGCCGCGACCAGACGATTCCGGGTGAGGAATCGATGTTTGGCCGCGGATGTGCCCGGCGGATACTCGCTGACGACGAGCCCGGTCTCGGCGATCCGGTGCAGCAACTGCGCGTGCCCGGACGGATACGTGCGGTCGATGCCGCACGCGAGGACAGCCACGGTGGTGCCTCCCGCACCGAGCGCTCCTCGATGCGCTGCCCCGTCGATCCCGTACGCCCCACCCGACACCACCGACCAGCCCTCGTCCGCCAGCGCGGCCGCCATCGCTCCGGCGACGTGATCGCCGTACGACGATGAGGCGCGCGAGCCGACCAGCGCCATCGACCTGCCCACCGCGTCACCGCACGAGGCCGGCCCGCGCACCCAGAGTGCGAGCGGAGCTCCGCCCCGCGCGGCACTGTCCGCCTGATCGAGCGCCAGCAGCTGCCATCCGGGCCAGTCCGGATCGTCTCTGGTGAGCAGGCGCGCACCGATGCGCTCACACCTGGCCAGGTCCTCCGCCGCGGTGTCGGTCGCGGCGCGCGCCTGCGTGGGTGCCAGAACGCCGCGGTGCGCGGCGGGAACCTTCCGCGAACGAACCGCCGCGGCGGCGTCCAGCGGGCCGAGTTCGGCCACCAACGCGATCAGTGCCGCACACGGCGGCTCGGCCACCGCCGCGAGGTATGCCCACGCGCGGGCCGCCTTGTCGTCGGTCACGGTCGCCCTCCCCGGTCGCGGTACAGCAGCGCCGACACGATGTCGTCCTCCCCCGGCGCGTCGCCGCCCCGCAGATCGGTCAACGTCCAGGCCAGACGCAGCGCCCGATCGGCGCCGCGCGCCGTGATCCGTCCGGTGCGCAACGCCGCCTCCAGCGGCCGGCGCACCTGCGGCCCCGGCCGGAATCGGTGCCGCAGCGCGCTGCCCGGCACCTCGGCGTTGGTGCGCCAGCCGAATTCGGACCACCTCTCCCGCGCCGCCTCGCGCGCCCGCAGCACCCGCTCGGCGATCGCCGCGCTCGGCTCACCGCGTTCGGTCAGCAGTGTGACGTCGCCGGGCGGGTCCATGGCCACGCGGATGTCGATCCGGTCCATCAGCGGGCCCGACAGCCGGCCCAGATAGCGGCGGCGCTGGATGGACGTGCAGATGCAGTCGACGTCCTTCGCGGGCGCGCACGGACACGGGTTGGCCGCGAGGATCAACTGGAAGCGCGCCGGATAGCGGGCGGTCCCGTCGCGACGCGAGATCCGGACCTCCCCTTCCTCCAGCGGCTGCCTCAGCGAATCGAGGACTTTCGGTCCCATCTCCGCGCATTCGTCGAGGAAGAGGATTCCGCGGTGCGCCCGCGACACCGATCCCGGCCGCGCGATCCCGGTCCCGCCGCCCAGCAGCGCGGTGATGCTCGTGCTGTGGTGCGGTGCCACGAACGGCGGCAGGGTGATCAACGGCCGATGCTCGGGCAGCGTTCCCGCGATCGAATGGATCGCGGTCACCTCCAGCGACTCCTCCTCGGTGAGGCTCGGCAGAATACCCGGCAACCGGCACGCCAGCATCGTCTTGCCGATGCCGGGCGGACCGGTCATCAGCAGGTGATGCGATCCGGCCGCGGCGATCTCGAGCGCGCGCCGTGCCGTCGCCTGGCCGGCCACGTCGGCCATGTCGGGGATCTCCGGCGGCGCCGGCTCCGCGGTCTCGCCGTCGACGGTGTCGAGCGCGCGATCTCCGCTCAACCACGACAGCACGTCCGACAGCGACCGCGCCCCGCCGATGTCGAGCCCCGACACCAGAGCCGCCTCGGCGACGTTCTCGGCCGGCACCACCGCCCGCTCGAACCCGGCCTCCCGCGCTGCCAGCAGCAGTGGCAGCACCCCGCGCACCGGACGCACCCGGCCGTCGAGCGCCAGTTCGCCGAGCATCACCGTCCCCGGCAGCCTCGTGGTGGGCACCTTCTGCGCCGCTATCAGCACACTGACCGCCATCGGCAGATCGAAGCCCGGCCCGCTCTTGGGCAGTCGGGCCGGTGCCAGCGCGATCGTGACCTTGGTGGTCGGGAACTGTATCGCGCTGTTCGCGATCGCGGCCCGCACGCGCTCCTTCGCCTCACGCAGCGAGGTGTCCACACTCCCGCTGATGGTCAGCCCGGGCAGCCCCGCGCTGATGTTGGCCTGAATCTCGATCACATCGGCGGCGAAGGCGTTGAGCCCCACCGAGTGCACTCTCCCCAGTCCGGACATCGGGCGCTACTCGCACACACCGACGTGGTGCCACCACATCGCGCGCTCGAGGTCCTCCGGATCGGTCATGTCCAACTGCACCGAGACCACGTCGAAACGGACGACCTCCCAGAACGCGTCCTGCTGAGCCAGCCACTGCTGTGCCAGCCGCCGCATCCGGCGCAGCTTGTCGGGGGTCACCGCACCGAGCGGATCGGTGAACGTCCGGCTGGCCCGCGTCTTCACTTCCACGATCACCAGAGTCCGACCGTCGGCGGCGACGATGTCGAGCTCGCCGTACCTCGTCCGCCAGTTCCGGTCGAGGATCCGCCAGCCGAGATCCGCCAGGCGCGCCGCGGCCAGATCCTCGCCGACCCGCCCGATCAGACCGCGGCGGTCCACGCCCCGCTTCTCCCGCTTTCGCTGCTCCCGTTGTTCCCCCATGCGGGACAGGATGCGCCGCTGCGGCGACCCGTGACAGGTCCCGATCACCCGTTCCTCGGCGAGTGTGCATACCGCGGGTGTTCTGCACAGTCCGCGACCACCCGCCCGGGCTCAGGGCTCGTCGGGCAGCCGCAGTTCCGGCTTCTCCAGTTCCTCGATGTTGACGTCCTTGAACGTCACCACGCGAACCTGCTTGACGAAGCGAGCGGGCCGGTACATGTCCCACACCCACGCATCGGTCATGTGAATCTCGAAATAGACTTCGCCGTCCGCATTGCGCGGAACCAGATTCACACCGTTCGCGAGGTAGAAGCGGCGCTCGGTCTCCACGACGTAGGTGAACTGACCGACGATGTCCTTGTACTCCTTGTACAGGGACAGCTCCATCTCGGCTTCGTACTTCTCGAGATCCTCAGCGCTCATCAGGCCAGCCTATCGCGGACGTTCCGGTACGACATACGGTGCTCCGCCGAGGGACCGCGCGCGTCCAGACACTCCATGTGCAGGGCCGTGCTGTAGCCCTTGTGCACCGCGAACTGATAGCCCGGCACCTCGTCGTCGAGTGCCACCATCATCCGGTCGCGAGTCACCTTCGCGAGGATCGAGGCGGCGGCGATGCACGCAGCGTTCGCGTCGCCCCCGATCACCGGTAGCGACGGCGCAGGCAGCCCCGGCACGTGGAATCCGTCGGACAGGACGTACCCGGGCCGCACCGACAGTCCGGCCACCGCGCGCCGCATGCCTTCGATGTTGGCGACGTGGACCCCGAGTCGGTCCACCTCGGCCGCCGGGATCGCCACCACCTTCCAGCTGACCGCATGCCGCACGACCGCCGAGTAGAGCTTCTCGCGCACCGGCTCCGAGAGCTTCTTCGAGTCGTCCAGCGCAGCGAGAGACTTCAGTTGCGAAGTGCTCAGCACGCACGCCGCCACCACCAGCGGGCCGGCGCACGCACCCCGGCCCGCCTCGTCGACGCCGGCCACCGGGCCGAGCCCCTGGCGGGCCAGGGTGAACTCCAGTGTCCGCAATCCCGCTGCCTTCCGAACCGGCGACCGCGGGGGCCATCGAGTCGATCCGGGCATCAGCTCTGCGGGTCGACCGAGCCCACGCCCCCGATCCGGGAGAACGGGTAGATGATGAACCGGACCTTGCCGCGGACGTCGGAGACCGGCACCGTGCCGTGGAACTCGTCGTCGATGTGAGCCCGTGAGTCGGCGGAGTTGCTGCGGTTGTCGCCCATCACCCAGAGATTGCCCTCGGGCACCTTGATCGGGCCGAAGTCGCTGCCGTAGCACGAGCCCTGACCGAGCACCCCGCCCGACTGCTGGTAGGTCTGCGCCTGCAACTGCTTGTCGATGTACGGCTCGTGGAGGGGCTTGCCGTCCACCGTGACACCCTTGCCGTCGGCCTCGCGGCACTGGACGGTCTGCCCGCCGACCGCGATCACCCGCTTGACGAGGTTGTTCTCGTCCGGCGGCGCGAGAGCGAACAGCGACAGCACGTCCTGGATCTTGTGCACCACCGGGTTCGACGAGCGAGGCGACGACCACCCTTCGTCCCACGAACTGGTCGGGGCCTTGAAGACCACCACGTCACCGGGCTTCGGGTCACTGAACCGGTACACCATCTTGTCGACCACGATGTGGTCGTTGGTGCACCCGTAGCAGCCGTGCAGGGTCGGTTCCATGGACTCCGACGGCACCACGTACTGCCGGAAGAAGAACTGGGTGAACACGAACATGAGCACCAGCACGATGCCGACGATGATCAGCAGTTCGCGGAGCCAGCGGCTCTTGCCCTTCTGCTCGTCCTCGGGGGCGTCGTCCCGGAAGGTGAATCCGGAATCGGACTCGGCGCCCCCACTGCTGCCGCGCTCGTCGTTAGCCTGCGACGGGTCGTCCCCGCGGGTGTTGTCGTCCACGTAGAACAGGGTACTGATGTCCGTCACCGCTCCCGACCACCCGGTTCACTTTCGACGCGCCGCCGGGCCGACACGAACAGACCCCGCCCCGCGGGCCGAGGTGGTCGGCGCCGTGCGGGACGGGGTCTGGATGTTCGTTTCTCGCCGGGGCGAGCAGAAGCTCAGCGCTTCTCCTTGATCTTCGCAGCCTTGCCGCGCAGATCGCGCAGGTAGTACAGCTTCGCGCGACGGACGTCACCGCGGGTCAGGACGTCGATCTTGGCGATGTTCGGGCTGTGCACGGGGAAGGTGCGCTCCACACCGACACCGAACGAGACCTTGCGGACCGTGAAGGTCTCGCGGATGCCGCCGCCCTGGCGGCGGATCACGACGCCCTTGAAGACCTGCACGCGCTCCTTCGAGCCCTCGATGACCTTGACGTGCACGTCGAGGGTGTCGCCGGGGCCGAACTCGGGGATGTCGTCGCGAAGGGACTGCTTGTCGATGAGGTCCAGGGTGTTCATTTCTCGTCCAATCTGGGCGGGGACAGAGGAACCTGGCGGCCCCGACGCGAATTCGGCGGGGTTCGACCGGTTCATGCCCGTGGCATGGGGTCCGTGCGCTGCAGCGGTCGACGCGAGGTCTCCGGCAGGCAACCTGAAACATTGTGCCACCTCCACCCGGCATGAGGGAAATCCGCGATCACAGCGTCAGGTCGAGTTCCTGGTCGTCATCGTCGCCGGGCGGTTGCACGTCGGTGCCGGGCCCGGCCTCGGGGACGCCTTCCTCGAGATCGCCGATGACCGCCGGCGCGACGAGCGGCTGCGGGCCCAGCACGAGGATTCCCTCCGTCGCCGAGCGCAGATAGTCGGCGGGCCTGTGGCCGTCCTCGTCCTCGGAGCGTCGCGCCGACGGTGCGGCTCCGTACGGCCCGCCGCCCGGCCGGGAGGCGGAGGCATTGCCTGCCGTCGCCGTGCGCCCTGCCGGCACCGACGCCGCTCGCGACGCGGACGAGGTCGTCTGCGCGGTCGTCTCAGACACGACCGACCTCGGCGCGGCCGGCACCGACGGGGCGGCCCGCACCGGCGGCGGGACGGCGCCGAGGACGCCAGGCGCGGCTGAGAGCTCCGCCGACCGAGCCGAAGACGTGTGACGAGACGGGCCAGGGCGGGCCGTTCTGCCCGGCGGGCCGGTACCGTCGTCGCCCGCGGCGGGGCCGGTCGGGCCTCTCGCAGCGGCCGGAGCCGCTCCCGGTGAGGGTCCGGGACCCGCCGACGACTGCTTCGGGCCCGCATCCGCGGCGACACCGGGTCGCGGAGGGCCGGCCGCGGGCGCGGCGCCGGCGCCCTGATCGGGTGCGGCGGCGACCGGACCGTCCCCGACCGGCGGTCCGTCGCCGGACGGGACGTCCACGGCCATCGGTCCGGCCACTGCCGGAACTGCCGCTCGGTCGGCCGTGTCGGCGGCCGCGGGTGCTCCGTGCGAGGCAGGCGACGCGTCCGGACCGCCGGAGAGGAGGCCGCGGGCCGAGGAGTCCATCGGAGCGTTGTACACCCCGGCCAGTTCGGTGCCGACGCCGAGCAGCGCCGACAGCACTGCGGGCTGGGTGGTGCCGACGACGCTCAGTGCGACGATCCTGGGCCGATACGCCACCGCTCCGGCCAGCACGCCCGAGGCGGAGGCCAGCGAGCTACGGCCGCTCGCGAGACGATCCGAGGTGGAAGTGATCCGCTCCGCGAGATCGACACCGGCCCGCGCCCCGCCGTCCGCGGCCGCACCGACGAGCGAACCGGTGCCGAACACGGCGGCCATCCGCTCCCCGATCGCCCGCGCGGCGTCGACGATGCGGGCGATCTCCGCGGCGTCGGCCGCGGCTGCGCCGGGATCCATCGAATCGAGCCGGGCGAGGAGTTCCTCGGCGGCCACCGTCCACGTGGTGCTCATACTCGTTGGACGCAGCGGCGGCCGCACCGGTTCCGCGACACGCCGCAGCACACGGCGTCCGCCCGCCCGGATCAGTCCTCCAGCAGGTCCGGGCGCCGCTCACGCGTGCGTTCGCGCGACTGCTCGTGCCGCCACTGCGCGACTCGGCCGTGGTCTCCGGACAGGAGCACCGCGGGCACCTCCAGTCCGCGCCACACCCTGGGACGGGTGTAACTCGGACCTTCGAGCAACCCGTCGGAGAACGAATCCTCCTGGTGCGACTGCGGATTGCCGAGCACACCCGGCATCAGACGGGTGGTGGCCTCGACCATGGCGAGGACCGCCACCTCGCCGCCGATCAGCACGAAGTCGCCGAGCGAGACCTCCTCCACACGCACCCGGCGGGCGGCGTCGTCGAAGACCCGCTGATCGATCCCCTCGTAACGGCCGCACGCGAAGACCAGATGCCGCTCGGAACTCCAGCGCTGGGCCGTGGCCTGTGTGAAGGGCACGCCCGCCGGCGTCGGCACCACCAGCAGCGCGTCGTCCGGGCAGACGGCGTCGAGCGCCTCGCCCCACACCTGTGGCTTCATCACCATCCCTGGACCGCCGCCGTAGGGCGCGTCGTCGACGCTGTGGTGGACGTCGTACGTCCACTGCCGCAGATCGTGGACGCCGACCTCGATCAGTCCGGCGTCGATCGCCTTTCCGAGGAGTGCCGCCCGCATCGGTTCGAGGTACTCCGGGAAGATCGTCACGACATCGATGCGCATGTCAGTCCTCGACTGGGTCGATCAGGCCGTCGGGCGGATCGATCTCGATGCCCTCGCGGGTCACGGTGGGGACGATCTCGCGCACGAACGGCACTAGCACCTCGCGACCGTCACCGGTGGTCACCGACAGCAGTTCGCCACCGGGCAGGTGCAGCACCTCTCTGACCGTGCCGACGCTCTCACCGCCGACCGTCGCGACGGGCAGTCCCTCGAGCTCGTGGTCGTAGAACTCGTCCGGGTCGTCGCCGGAGTCGACGTCGGCGGCGTCGATGACGAACAGGGTGCCGCGCAGCCGGTCCGCCTCGTCGCGACCGCCTACGCCGGCAAGCGACAGCAACAGCCGCCCGGCATGCATCCGGGCGGCTGTCACTTCGTACTCGGTCTCCCCGCCGCCGGCAGTCCGCGGGGCACGGCCGCGCAGGCGCGTGCCGACCGCGAAACGTCCGGCGGGATCGTCCGTGCGGATGTCGACGACGACTTCACCGCGGACTCCGTGCGTCTTGACGACACGACCGATCACCAGATCCATCAGATCCGAGTCCTGCTTTCGATCAGCGATCGGTGTCGACGATGTCCACGCGCACACCGCGGCCGCCGATGCCGGAGACCAGGGTGCGCAGCGCGGTGGCGGTGCGGCCGTTGCGGCCGATCACCTTGCCGAGATCGTCGGGGTTGACATGAACCTCGACCATCCGGCCGCGACGGCCGGTGATGAGGTCGACCCGGACGTCGTCCGGGTTGGCGACGATGCCGCGAACGAGGTGTTCGACGGCGTCCGCGACGACGGCGCTCACGCGTCCGCCTTGGCGTCACCGGCCTCCTCGGCGGGAGCCTCGGCAGCGGCGTCGTCGGCCTTCTCGTCAGCCTTCTTCGCCTTCTTCTTGGCGGTGGTCGCGGCGGCGGCCGGCTCGTTCTCGGCAGCGGCGAGGGCGGCGTTGAACAGATCCTGCTTGGAGGTCTTCGGCTCGGCGACCTTCAGGGTGCCCTCGGCGCCCGGCAGGCCCTTGAACTTCTGCCAGTCACCGGTGATCTTCAGGATGGCGGCGACCGGCTCGGTCGGCTGCGCGCCGACGCCCAGCCAGTACTGAGCGCGCTCCGAGTCGACCTCGATCAGCGACGGCTCTTCCTTCGGGTGGTACTTGCCGATGGTCTCGATGACGCGGCCGTCGCGGCGAGTGCGGGCGTCGGCGACGACGATGCGGTACTGCGGGTTGCGGATCTTGCCGAGCCGGGTGAGCTTGATCTTGACAGCCATGTGGGCGTCTCCTTGTGTCACAGCGCAATTCAGCGGCCCGCCGATCGGCGACGAGCCCGGTTTTGCGTTCTCTATCGGGGTGACCGCCGGTCGGCCGTGGCCGGCTCCGGCGAACCAGCGACTCATTCTGCCAGAGGTACGAGCCGCCACCCAAACCGGAGCGCCGGCTCACTGGGTCCCGACCACCGGAAATCGGTCCCGGCGCGTGCAGCCGGTAGCGTGACATCGGACATCGGCGGCCGCACCGGCCGCCGCACGACGCCCCGGAGACCTGAGAATCCATGCTGCACGCCCTGTCGCTCGCATTCGTCGACTCGGTGAACGTGCTCCTGATCGGGGTTCTCGTCACGCTGGCGCTCATACTGGGCCCCGGCCAGTACCGGCGGATCGCGCCGCTGGTGCTGATCGGCGACTGGCTCGGGGTTCTCGTTCTGGCGATCGCCGTGATGCTGGTGTTCGACGGCCTCCAATCGGTGGTCGACGCCGTGATCTCCTCGCCGCTGTTCGGGATCCTGCTGATCCTGACCGGTCTGCTCACCGCATTCCTCACCTGGCGCGGCGGTGACTCGTCGGACCTCGTCGACAAGATCCTCACGCCGCTGCGGGCGCCGTCCCCTCTGACCCTGCTGGTCGGATTCGTGCTCGGCGTGGTCCAGTCGGCCACGTCCGTGCCGTTCTACGCGGGCCTGGCGGTCCTGTCGGCGACCGACATCCCGCTCACCGAGCGGTATCTCGGTGTGGTCCTGTACGCCACGGTGGCCCTGAGCCTGCCCCTGCTCGCCGGCCTGGCGCTGGTGGTGGTGCGTGCCCGCCCACACTGGTGGATCGGTCGGGTGTTCGCCTACGGCCGGCGCAACCGCGAAGTGGTGACCCGCTATGCGGGCTGGTTCGTCACGGTGCTGCTGATCGTGATCGGCGTGCTGCAGATCCTCGGCTGACCGGCGCGGCTCACGCCGTGGGCTATGCGATCTTCTCGCCGCCGCAGACCACGTGGAGCGGTCGCCGCAACGTCGTCAGGTCGGCAGCCGGATCGGCGTCGAGGACCATGAAGTCGGCGCGTGCACCGTGCTCGAGCCCGGACGCTCCCAGCCACTCGCGCGGGGCGGTCGAGGCCGCGGCCAGCGCGTCGAGCGGGCTGAAACCGACACCGACGAGGGCCTCGATCTCGTCGACGATCCGGCCGTGCCCGATGAACCCGCCCGCATCGGTGCCCGCGTAGATCCGCACCCCCGCCTCGCGGGCCCGGGCGAAGACCTCGCCTCGACCGGCGTACAGCGCCCGCATGTTGGCCTGGTACCTCGGGAATCGGTCCGCACCGTCGGCGATCTCCGGGAAGTTCTCCAGCTGAATCAGGGTCGGCACCAACGCGATGTCCTTGCGCACCATCTCGTCGATCAGGTCCTCGCTCAGACCGGTGCCGTGCTCGATCGAGTCGAACCCCGCCCCGATGATGTCGTCGAGCCCGTCCGCTCCGAAGACGTGGGCGGTGATCCGGGCACCGTTCTCGTGCGCGGCGGCGACGGCCGCGTCGAGCTGATCGCGGGTCCACAGCGGAGCCAGATCGCCCACCTCGCGGTCGATCCAGTCGCCGACCAGCTTGACCCATCCGTCTCCGTCGCGGGCCTGACGTGCCACCTCGTCCGCCAGATCGTCCGGGTTCTCGAGTTCCACACCGTAGTCGCGCAGGTAGCGCTTGGGCCGGGCGATGTGCTTGCCCGACCGGATGAAACGGGGCCCGGTCGGGTCGGCGTCGAGCGGATGGGTGTCGAGCGGCGATCCCACCTCGCGGATCAGCAGCGCACCGGCCCGGGCGTCGGCCCTCGCGTACTCGCGCGCCCGGTCGATGGTGACCCCGAGCCCGGGTGCGATGCCGACGTGGTTGTGCGCGTCCACCAGACCCGGGACGATCCATCCGCCCCCGGCCTTCTCAGCGCCGGCGACCGGCTCGGTCGAGACGGCTCCGTCGACGACCCAGCAGGTCAGGGCCTCGCCGGTGAACGGATCGGTACCGGTGAATTCGAGCGCTTGAGTCATCACAGGGCCTTTCGCGGCCGAGCCGTTCGCGATTCGGCGACGGCCGGCGACCGCTGACTTCTCGGGAAACCTACTTCTTGGGGAACTTCAGGTCGTTGAGGTCGATGCCCTCCAGACCGGGCGGCAGTTCGTCGAGGCCGGGAGGCATGTTGCTCAGATCCAGACCGGGCGGCAGTCCCATGCCCGGCGGCATGCCGGGCATGCCCGGGAATCCGCCGCGCATCGCCTTGGGCGGCGTGGGTCCGCGACCCTTGCCCTTCCCCTTCTTGCCCTTCTTGCCCTTGCGCGCGTTCTTGCGGCCGCCGCCCATGCCCATCCGGCCCGACATCTGCGACATCATCTTGCGTGCGGCGAAGAACCGGTCGACGAGCTGGTTCACGTCGGTCACCGTGACGCCGGAGCCGTTCGCTATGCGGATCCGTCGGGAGGCGTTGATGATCTTCGGGTTGTCGCGCTCGGCGGGCGTCATGCCCCGGATGATCGCCTGGATCTTGTCGAGCTGCTTGTCGTCGACCTGCGAGAGCGCGTCCTTCATGTCGCCTGCGCCGGGAAGCATGCCCAACAGGTTCCCGATCGGTCCCATCTTGCGGATCATCAGCATCTGCTGCAGGAAGTCCTCCAGCGTCAGCTCGCCCTGGCTGATCTTGGCAGCGGTCTTCTCCGCCTCGGCCTGGTCGAAGTGCTGCTCGGCCTGCTCGATGAGCGAGAGGACGTCGCCCATCCCCAGGATGCGGCTGGCCATGCGGTCCGGATGGAAGACGTCGAAGTCGTCGAGTTTCTCACCGGTCGAGGCGAACATGATCGGCCGTCCGGTGATCTCGCGGACCGAGAGCGCGGCGCCGCCCCGGGCGTCGCCGTCGAGCTTGGTGAGGACCACGCCGGTGAAGTCGACGCCGTCGGCGAAGGCCTGGGCGGTGGTGACCGCGTCCTGGCCGATCATGGCGTCGAGGACGAACAGCACCTCGTCCGGGTCGGTCGCGTCCCGGATGTCGGAGGCCTGCCGCATCAGTTCCGCGTCGATGCCCAGACGGCCCGCGGTGTCGATGATGACCACATCGTGCTGCTTGTCGCGGGCCTCCTGCACGCCGGCCCGTGCGACGGCGACCGGATCGGCCGAGCCGTCGACGCCGAGTTCGCCCTCGCCGCCGACCGAGGTGCCCGGATGCGGCGCGAAGACCGGCACTCCGGCCCGCTCACCGACGATCTGGAGCTGCTGCACGGCGCCGGGGCGCTGTAGGTCACAGGCCACGAGCAGCGGCGTGTGACCCTGCTTGACCAGCCACGCCGACAGCTTGCCCGCGAGGGTCGTCTTACCGGCGCCCTGCAGACCGGCGAGCATGATGACCGTCGGCGGGTTCTTTGCGAGGCGGATGCGCCGCGTCTCGCCGCCCAGGATGCCGACCAGTTCCTCGTTGACGATCTTGACGATCTGTTGAGCCGGATTCAGGGCGCCGGAGACCTCGGCGCCCTTCGCGCGTTCCTTGATGCGGCTGATGAAGGCGCGGACCACGGGCAGCGAGACGTCGGCCTCGAGCAGTGCGAGGCGGATCTCGCGCGCGGTCGCGTCGATGTCCGCGTCGGTCAGCCGTCCCTTGCCGCGCAGGTCCTTCAGAGCACCGGTCAACCGGTCAGAGAGGGATTCGAACATTCCTCCATCCTTCCACGTCCGGGCACGGCGATGTCGCGCGGATCGTGATCGGCTCCGGGCCGGGCCTCACCGCGTGGGCGCGCAGACCGCCAGGACCGCCGCCGCCACCGCGTGGCGCGCCGCCGGTCCGTCGTCCGGGAGGCTGAGGCAGAAGGTGTCGACGGCCGTCGCACCCAGGGTGGAGACCTTCGCCCAGGCGACGTCGGCACGCGCCTTCTCCAGCTCGGCGGCGACGCGCGCGAGAAGGCCTTCGTCGTCGGCCGCGCGCAGTTCCAGCAGCGGACGCCCGTGCGGGCCCGCGAGCCAGCGTGCCCGCGGCGGCGCCGCGGTGCGGCTCACCGGGACCGCGGGTCGGCCGGAGACCCCCGCCTCGGGCAGGCGGGCTGCCGCCCGCGCCGCCAGCTCGGCCACCGGGTCCCGATCGCCGTCGAGCACCGCGGCCAGACGTTGCCGCAGCAGCGGCGCATCGGGCGGACCGCCGAAGGTCGGCATCACCACGAACGAGTCGACGGCGTGCCCGGCATGACCGGCGACCGTCGCCGAGTGCGCGTGCAGGCCCGACAGTGCGAGCACACCGGCCATCTTCGACAGCAGTCCCGGCCGGTCGGGCGCGATCATGGTGACGATCGTCATGTTCGGACCGTCCCCGGGACGCAGGCTCACGTGGAGACCGCCGCGGTCGGCCAGCTCACGCAGGTCCGGCGGGATCGGGTCGGGTGCGGGCACCGGCGCTCCGCCGATGTGCGCGACGACGCGTTCGACCAACCCGGAGATCAGGGTGGCCTTCCACTCCCCCCACACCCCCGGGCCGGTGGCGCGGGAGTCGGCGTCCGAGAGGGCTCCCAGGAGTTCGGCCAGGACCGCGCTCCCGCCGAGCACGTCGGCCACGTGCGCCACGACCTCCGGATCGGCCGGGTCGCGACGCGTCACCACCCGGTGGAGCAGCAGATGGTGGCGGACGAGTTCGGCGAGCAGGCGCCGATCCGGCTCCCACAGGCCCAGACGCCGCCCGATGTGTTCGGCGAGTTCGGCGCCGACGGCGCAGTGGTCGCCGCCGCGCCCCTTGCCGATGTCGTGCAGCAACGCGCCGAGCAGCAGCAGATCGGGACGCGAGACGCTGGTGGTCAGTTCCGCCGCCGCGGCGACCGTCTCGATGAGATGCCGGTCGACGGTCCAGGTGTGAATGCCGTCGCGGGGCGGCAGGTCGCGGACCCGATCCCATTCGGGGAACAGTGCGCCCCACAGTCCGGCCCGGTCGAGGGCCTCGATCGGGCCGGCCATGTCGTGCCCCGACGCCAGCAGCACCAGCAGATCGGCGAGGGCCTCCGACGACCACGGCTCCGGCATCGGCGCACCGTAGGTGGCCAGGCGCTCGAGCGCCGGGCCGTTGATCGGCAGCCGGTTCCGGGCGGCCGCGGCGGCCACCCGCAGCACCAGACCCGGATCCTGGCTGGGAATGGCCGAGCGTGCGAGTACCACCTCGCCGCCCTGTTCGACCACCCCTTCGTCGAGCGGGCGCCGCAATGCCGCGGCGCGGCGCAACCGAGAGAACCCGCGTCGGCTCACGGCGTTCTGGGCGGTGCGCAAACCGGCGTCGACAGCGTACGAGGTGGTCCGTCCGGCATCGCTGATCCGCCGGGAGAGCTCGAAGCGATCGGCGACACCGAGTGCCGCGGCGATGTCGTCGGCATCCTGGGCGCGGATCTGGTCACGTGCCCGGCCGGCGATCCGATGCGCCTCGCCGCGCGCGGCGAGCAGGAAGTCGTAGGCACGCGGCAGCGGCGAACCCTCGGTGCCGGGATCGAGACGGGCGAGCCCGTCGGTCAACTGCGCGAGCGCGAGCGCATTCAGCAACTGGATGTCGCGCAGTCCCCCGCGGCCGTTCTTCAGATCCGGCTCGGCGCGGTGGGCGATGTCGCCGGTGCGCCGCCAGCGGTCTTCCGCGGCTTCGATCACCTGCGGCAACCGCATCCGCGCCTCCGACCGCCAGAGGTTGCGCACCGAGACGGTCATCAACCGGGCGAGGTCCTCGTCGCCGGCGATGAACCGGGAGTCGAGGAGCCCGAGCGCGGCCGTGGCGTCCTCGCGCGTCACCCGCATGGCCTCCGGCACCGATCGCACACTGTGGTCGAGGGAGATTCCCGCGTCCCACAGCGGGTACCAGAGTCCGTCCGCCACCTCCGAGAGTCGTTCGGGGTACCGGTCGTCGTGCACCAGGATCAGGTCGAGGTCGGAGTAGCCGACCATCTCCCGGCGACCCAGGCTGCCGACCGCGACAACGGCGAATCCGCTGCGCTCGACGATCCCGAGCGACCGTGCCCGCTCCACGAGCCAGTCCTCGAACAGTGCGCCGATCGCCTCGCGCTGACGCGCTCCGACCAGGGAATCGTCCTGCAGCAGCACCGATCTCGCCGCACCGAGCGTGGCGCCGGAGGTGGACCCCGGCGCCCGCCCGGCCTCAGATGGCCTCTGGTCCGCGTTCACCGGTCCGCACCCGGATGATCGACTCCACCGGTGTCACCCAGACCTTCCCGTCACCGATCTTCCCGGTGCGGGCCGACTCGACGATCACCTCGGCCACCTGGTCCACTGCCTCATCGTCGACGACGACCTCCACCCGGACCTTCGGGACGAAGTCGACGGCGTACTCGGCGCCGCGGTACACCTCGGTGTGCCCCTTCTGCCGCCCGTAGCCCTGTACCTCGCTGACGGTCATCCCGACGATCCCGATGTGCTCCAGACCGGCTTTGACGTCCTCGAGGGTGAACGGCTTGACGATTGCGGTGATCAGTTTCATGGATAAACCCTTCTCTCCCGATCGAGACTAGTGTCTGCTGAACTCATGCCGGCTCGTACGCACTCTCGGCGTGCTCGGCGCTGTCGATGCCGGTGAACTCCGCCTCCCGGTCCACACGCCAGCCGAGCGGCTTGAGCACCATCGCGATCGCGAAGGTCAGGATTCCGGTGAACACGAGCGCGAACAGGGCGATCGCCGCCTGCACCACCAGCTGTTTGTAGTCATGGCCGTAGAACAGACCCGAGTCCTTGGAGAGGAGACCGATCGCGATCGTGCCCCACAGACCGGCGACGAGGTGCACGCCCACCACGTCCAGCGAGTCGTCGAAGCCGAGCCGGTACTTCAGCCCGATCGCGACGGCCGCGAGCGCACCGGCGACCACACCGAGGAACAACGAGCCGACCGGGGTGAGGGCGCCGCAGGCGGGCGTGACTGCCACCAGTCCGGCGACGACGCCGGAGGCCGCACCGACGCTCGTCGGGTGGCGGTCTCGGATCCATTCCACGGCCAGCCACCCGATCATCGCGGCGGCCGTCGCCGCGGCGGTGTTGATCCACACGAGGCCGGCGGTGGCGTCGGCGGCGAGCTCGGAGCCGGCGTTGAAGCCGAACCAGCCGAACCACAGCAGGGCCGCGCCGAGCATCACGAAGGGAATGTTGTGCGGACGGTACGAGGTGCGGCCGAACCCGCGGCGTTTGCCGACCACCAGCGCCAGCACCAGGCCGGCCATGCCGGCGTTGATGTGGACGACGGTGCCTCCGGCGAAGTCGATGGGCGCGACCTTCGCCACTCCGTCGGCGACGCCGAACAGCCAGGAGGCGATCGAGTCCTTCGCGTTCGACATCAGTCCGCCGCCCCACACCATGTGGGCGAGCGGGAAGTAGACGATGGTCGCGAACAGCACGGTGAACGCCACCCAGGTGGCGAACTTGACGCGTTCGGCGATCGCACCGCTGATGAGCGCGACTGTGATCACGGCGAAGGTCAGTTGGAACGCCATGAAGACGGTCGCCGGAATCTGGGTGCTCCCCCACACCACGAACTGCGTCGCATCGCCGACCGACCTGGTCTGCATCAGTTGGTCCGACCCGAACAGTGAGAACGGATTGGCGAACAGTCCCCCGATGTCGCCGGTGCCGGTCAAGGAGTTCCCGAAGGACATCGAGAATCCCCACAGCACGTAGATCACCGTGACCGTGCCGAGCGCCGCGAACGACATCATCATCATGTTCAGCACGGACTTGGCACGCGAGAGCCCTCCGTAGAAGAACGCCAGCGCGGGTGTCATCAACAGCACGAGCGATGCGCTCACGATCACCCAAGCGGTATTACCCGCATCAACGGTTCCGAACACGTTGTCCGGCAATGCAGTCTGCACTCCTCGCACCTCCTCGCGAGACGTCGCCGATCGACGTCTCGCGATAAGAGTGCAACGCTGGTGTTGCGTGCCGCGTCGCGCAGAAGTTTCGGGGCCGTCAAGGAATCCGCGGAAATGTTTCGCGGGTGTTGCGCGGCGGCCGGGTCACACTTGTCCGCGCAGTACGTGCTTGAGGATCTTTCCGCTGGGATTGCGCGGCAGTGTCTCGACCGTCACCACCTCGCGCGGCAGTTTGTAGCGAGCGAGCTTGTCGGCGAGGAACTCGCGCACCTCGTCGAGCGTCAGTTCGGTCCCGTCGACGGTGACGCACATCGCGACGACCGTCTCGCCCCATTCGGGGTGCGGACGGCCGATCACCGCGACGTCCGCCAGGCGGGGATGCGCGCGCAGCACCTCCTCCACCTCCTGCGAGTGGACGTTCTCGCCCCCGACGATGATCACGTCCTTCAGTCTGTCGACGATGTAGAGGTAGCCGTCCCGGTCCATCCGTGCGACGTCGCCGGTGCGGAACCAGTCGCCGACGAAGCAGTCGGCTGTGGCGGTCTCGTTGTTCAGGTAGCCGATCATCCGGGTGTCGCCGCGCAGCCAGATCTCGCCCGTGTCGCCGGGACCGACGTCGCGTCCGTCGGCGTCGACCAAGCGCAGGTCGACGCCGACCATCGGACCTCGGCCGATCGAGCCGGCCTTCGCCAGTTGCTCGTGGGGATACAGGGCCGTGCCCGCCGGCCCCATCTCGCTCATGCCGTACACCTGGAAGAAGCGGTCGCTGCGGTAGGCCGCCACCAGCCTGCGGGCCGTGGCCTCGCCGAGCGACGCGCCGCCGTACAGCCACTTCGACACGGTCGACAGGTCGTGGTCGGCGAAGTCGAGCGCGCCGGCGTCGGCCAGTTGCACCGGCAGGAGGTATGCGATCGGCGAGCCGAAGAAGGCGGTGATCCGGTAGCGCTCGACGGCGGGCAGCAGTTCGGCCGGATGGAACTCACGCATCAGAACAGTCGTCGCACCGAGGGCGATCATCGTCAGCAGCCAGTCGTTGAGCGGCGCGGCGTGCCAGATGGGCATCGCGAGCAGGAACCGCTCGTCCTGCGTGAACCCCAGGGTGGCCGCGAGCGCCGGCGCCAGGCCGGACAGGGTGCGATGCGTGTGCAGGCAGCCTTTGGGCGAACTGGTGGTCCCCGACGTGTAGAGCACCTGCGCCACCGAGTCGAGGTCCGAGTCGACGGCGCCCGGGACAGGAGCGGCGGCGCGGACCGACTCGTCGAAGTCGGGCAGGCCGTCGTGAGCGCTCTCGGTGGTGAACCACCGGAACCCCGGCGCGCCGGCCACCGCGGTCTCGGCGAGGGATCCGGAGACGACGCCGACGACCGCGCCGCTGTGCTCGAGCGCGTAGGCCACCTCCGGCGCGGCGAACTTGTGGTTGACCGGAACCAGCGCGGCACCCGCGAACCAGGCGCCGAACGCCGCCACGACGAACCCCGGCGTGTTGTACGTCATGACCGCCACCCGGTCGCCCGGCCCGACACCGGCGCCGATGAGCACCGACGCCGCACGTCGCGCCCGGTCGAGGAGCTCGCTGTACGTGATCTCCTCCTCGCCGTGGACGACGGCGGCTTTGGTCGGATTCAGGCGCGCGCTGCGCTCCAGAGTGGCGGTCAGATGCATCGAGACGCTCTTTCGAAAGACGACGGCCTCGGGAGGCCGGGGATGGAGGGTGCGGTGGTGTGGACCGTGGGCCGGTCGCGCCGGATTCAGGCGCGGGCGACGATTTCCGCGAGGTCGAGTGCCGAGTCGAGGACGCCGTACATGTGACCCGGATCGGCGATCCGTCCGGCGACGAATGCGTCGGTCACCGACTCGGGCGCCTGCCGGATGAGGATCGAGCCCTGCAGCGCGATCGCCATCGATTCGGTGAGCCGGCGGGCCACTGCGGGAGCGCCCGCGGGGTCGGCGGACGCCTGCGCGATGAGTTTGCGGGTCTTCTCGACGTGGAGGTCGTACTCGCGGTACACCCCGAGTGCGCGCTCGAACTCGTTGTCGACCGCCTCCACGGACATCGGGTCACGCATCATGGCACGCAGGACGTCGAGTGCGATGACATTGCCCGACCCCTCCCAGACCGCCATGACCGGCTGTTCCCGGTACCGGCGCGAGAGCGGGAAACCGTTCTCGCAGTAGCCGTTGCCGCCGAGACATTCGAGCGCCTCGTAGGCGTGGTTGGGGCCGCGCTTGCAGACCCAGTACTTGCCGACGGCGGTCGCGAGCCTGCGGAAGGCCGCGGACTCGTCGGCGTCGTCGTCATAGGCGGCAGCCAGTCGCATCGCGGTCCAGATCGCGGCCTCGGCCTCCACCTGCAGGTCGGCGACGACGGCCGTCATCGCCGGCTGGTCGACGAGCCTCGCGCCGAAGGCCGAGCGGTGGCGCACATGCCACGCCGCCTCGGCCACCGACTGGCGCATGCCCGCGGCGCTGCCGATCACGCAGTCGAGCCGGGTCTGGTTCACCATCTCGATGATGGTCCGTACGCCCGAGCCCTCGTCGCCGAGGCGCCAGCCGACGGTGCCGTCGAACTCCACCTCGCTCGAGGCGTTCGACTTGTTGCCGAGCTTGTTCTTGAGCCGCTGGACGTTGAAGACGTTGCGGGTGCCGTCGGGCAGCACGCGCGGCACCACGAAGCAGGTGACGCCCGGAGCGGTCTGGGCGAGCACCAGGAAGGCGTCCGACTGCGGTGCCGAGCAGAACCACTTGTGGCCGGTGATCGAGTACATGCCGTCCGACAGCTCCACCGCGCGGGTGGTGTTGGCGCGGACGTCGGAGCCGCCCTGCTTCTCGGTCATCGCCATACCGAAGATCGCCGAGGTCTTCTGTCCGGAACCGAGGTCGTGCCGGTACTCGCGCGAGAAGACACGCGGAAGCCACTGCTCGGCGAGCTTCTCGTCCACTCGCAGCGACGGGACGACGGCATGCGTCATGCTCACCGGGCAGGCGTGGCCCGGCTCGATCTGCCCGAACTGCATGAACATCGCGGCCCGCGCCACGTGGGCACCCGCGCGCGGCTCCGACCAGCAGCTGGTGTGGGCGCCGTGGGCGATCGCGTCGCCGATGATGCGGTGATAGGCCGGGTGGAACTCGATGTCGTCGATCCGGTTGCCCCAGCGATCGTGGGTGTGCAGTTCGGGGGTGATCGTGTTGGCGAGTTCGGCGTCGCGCTGGAAATCGGCCCGGCCCACCAGGGCGCCTGCCTCGGTGAGCGCATCGGCGGCCCATCCGGCGCCGTAGACGTTCACCGCCTCCACCAGCGCGGTGTGACTGGTGAACTCGTTGACGTCGACGCGGGCGGGCGCCTGATTGAAGACCTCGTGTGTGGCGGGCATGGCGGCGGGCTCCTTCGGTTGATCGATCGGGGTCTGTCGGTTCGGTTCAGACCGGCGCGGTGGCACCCAGCGCCAGAAAGCAGAATCGGCGGATGGTCGCCACCAGCTCGGCCGGGTCGGAGTGCGGAAGCGGTGCCGTGTCCGGGTCGAGCGCTCCGACGAGCGCTTCGGAGATCGCTCCCATCACGGCCGACGCCACGACCGGCGCGTCCTGGTCGACGAACACTCCGGCGGCGACGCCGTCGGCGATGATCCGCTCGCCGAGCTCGCGGTACGACTGCCGGAGATGCAGACGTTCGGCCTCCACCGTCGGTATCACCGGCTCGAAGAGCAGCGACCACGCCAGGCGGCGGCCGCGAAGAGCGCGGTCGGCGAAGACGTCGATGAGCGTGCCCAGCTCCCGGCCGGGATCGCCGCCGACCGCCTCGACCGCGCGACGCACCTGGTCGAACTCGTAGCCGGCGGCGTCCCGGAAGACCTCGGCCAGGAGCGCCTCTCGGTTGGCGAAGTACGAGTACACCGATCCGACGCTGACTCCGCTCCCCTCGGCGATCGCCGCGACGGTAGCGCCGGAGAAACCGGAGTCGGCCACGATCCGGCGCGCCGTCGCGAGAATCGAGGCACGTTTGGCCTCCGCACTCCGTCGGGTGGCCGCGGTCGGTCGGTACGCCATCGTCACCTCTCAGCCCGGGGGCAAACTTTGAATCGCGATTCAACGGTTAGAAGAATTGAATCACGATTCAACCGAAGTCACAAGGGGGTCGGAAAACAAGATCGTCCCTGTGACGGACCGGCGAGGGCGATATGTCCTCGACCGTCCGTCACAGGGACGATCCTGGCGACTCAGTTCGGTACAGACGCCGGTTCGGTACAGACGCCGGTTCGGTACAGACGTCGGTTCGAAAAAGCAGCGCGCTACAGCAGCGCGTCGACGAATGCCTCCGGCTCGAACGGAGCGAGGTCGTCGGCGCCTTCGCCGAGCCCGACCAGCTTCACGGGGACGCCGAGCTCCTCCTGGATGCGGAAGACGATGCCGCCCTTGGCGGTGCCGTCGAGTTTGGTGAGCACCACGCCGGTCAGCGAGACCACTTCGGCGAACACCTTGGCCTGCATCAGACCGTTCTGGCCGACCGTGGCGTCCAGGACCAGCAGCACCTCGTCCACCACGGCCTTCTTCTCGACCACTCGCTTGACCTTGCCGAGCTCGTCCATCAGGCCCGCCTTGGTGTGCAGACGGCCCGCGGTGTCGATCAGCACCACGTCCACGCCTTCGGTGATTCCGGTGCTGACGGCGTCGAAGGCGACCGAGGCCGGGTCGGCACCCTCCTTGCCGCGGACGATTCCTGCGCCGACGCGCTCACCCCAGGTCTGCAGTTGGTCGGCCGCGGCGGCACGGAAGGTGTCGGCGGCGCCCAGCAGCACGCGGCGGCCGTCGGCCACCAGCACGCGCGCGAGCTTGCCGGTGGTGGTGGTCTTGCCGACGCCGTTGACCCCGGCCACCAGCACGACCGCCGGTCGGTCCGCATGGGGAAGGGCCCGAACGGAGCGATCGAGTTCGGGATGCAACTGCTCCACGAGGACCCGCTTGAGGGCGGCGCGCGCGTCCTCGGCCGAGCGGACCTTGCCCGTCGCCAGTTCCTCACGGAGCCGTTCGGTGACCGTCGACGTGGCGGCGGTGCCGAGATCGGCCATCACCAGCGTGTCCTCGATCTCCTCCCAGCTGTCCTCGTCCAGATCGCCCGCGCCGAGCAGCCCGAGCACGCTCGCGCCGATCGCACCCTGCGACCGCGACAGGCGCCCGCGCAGGCGGGAAAGCCGTCCCGCGGTCGGCGCGATCTCGTCGAGCGCTGGAGCGGTGTCGACGGGTGCCGGTTCGGCGACAGGTGCGGGTTCGGCCACGGGCTCGGGTTCTGCGACCGGCTCGGGCTCGACGACCTGCTCGGGCTCGACGACCGGTTCCGGTTCGGCCGCCGGCGGTTGTACGACGGTGGTTTCGTCGGTCTCCGGCTCGACCTGAGCGGCAGGCTCGGGCTCGGCGACGGGCTCCGGTGTGGGCGGCGTCGGCGGCTCCGGACGGTCGAGGGTCGCCGATCCCGCCCCGCCCTGGCTGAAGGAGAATCCGGAACCGGCCTTGTAGCCCCCGGAACGATCGACTTGCCGTTGCGATCCGTCGGTGACCTGATCGGTCCCGGCGGCGGGCTCGTCCCGGAGCGAGATCCGGCGGCGGCGATTCAACGCGTAGCCGGCGCCGGCGACCAGGGCGAGGATGACGACGATCGCGATGACGATGCCGACGATGAGTTGGGTGTCCACTGGAGAAGTTGTCCCTTCAGCTCGTGGGAGCGGAGTCGGTTGGTGAAGTCGAAGGATCGGGTGCGGCGGCGGCCGGGGTCACGTCCACCCCGCGCAGTCGTTGGGAGATCACCTGGGTGATCCCGTCGCCCCGCATGCTCACGCCGTAGAGCGCGTCCGCGATCTCCATGGTCGGTTTCTGGTGGGTGATGACGATCAGCTGGGACTTCTCCCGCAGCTGTTCGAACAGGGAGATGAGCCTGCGCAGATTCGCGTCGTCGAGGGCGGCCTCCACCTCGTCCATCACGTAGAAGGGCGAGGGCCGCGCCCGGAAGATCGCGACGAGCATGGCGACGGCGGTCAACGACTTCTCGCCGCCGGAGAGCAACGACAGTCGCTTCACCTTCTTGCCCGGCGGCCGCGCCTCCACGTCCACCCCGGTGGTGAGCATGTCGTCCGGATCGGTCAGGACCAGCCGGCCCTCGCCCCCGGGGAACAGCGTCGCGAAGACCTGGACGAACTCTCGCTCCACGTCGGCGTACGCATCGGTGAAGACTTGGAGGATCCGGGCGTCGACGTCGTCGATGACGTCCATCAGGTCTTTGCGCGCAGCCTTCACGTCCTCCAGCTGCGCCGACAGGAAGTTGTAGCGTTCCTCGAGGGCCGCGAACTCCTCCAGGGCGAGCGGGTTCACGCGGCCGAGTGTCTTGAGGTCCTTCTCCGCCTTGCGCGCACGCATCTCCTGGGTGGCGCGGTCGAAGGGCATCGGCGCGGGGGCCACCACTTGTTCGCCGCGAGCCTTGGCGTCCTCGTACTCGCGCATCTCCAGATCCGACGGCGGCATCGGGACATCCGGTCCGTACTCGGCCACCAGGTCGTCCGGCGCGATCGCGAACTGTTCGAGCACCTGTTCCTCGAGCTGTTCGATGCGCAAGGCGGCCTGCGCTCTGGCGAGTTCGTCGCGGTGGACGGCGTCGCGCAGTTTGTTCATCACCGTGCTGAGCTGGTCCACCTGCGCCCGCAGGGCGTCCACCTCGGCCGTGCGCTGGGAACGGATGGCTTCGAGTTCGTCGCGAGCCTGCGCCGCGTCGGTCACGGCCGCGGCCACCGCGTCCGCGAGTCGTTCTCCGGTGTCGGCCACCGCACTCGCCACGCCGGCCGCGTACTTGCGGAGAGCGTCCTGGCGCCGCTGGCGCTCCCGATTGGCCCGCTCGTTGGCCGCCGCGCGACGCAGACTCTCGGCCTTGCCGCGCACCGACGCCAGGCGTTCCTCGGCGGTCCGCAGTGTCAGACGCGTCTCGACCTCGGCGGACCGAGCGGACGCGACTTCCGCCGCGGCGGCATCGCGCATCGCTCTGTCGCCGTCGGCGACCGGCTCTTCGGCTGCACCGTCGACGGCGCGGGCCAGGCGCTCCTCCACCTCGGTGAGCTTCTCGAGATTCTCCGCGCGGCCCTGTTCGACGAAGTTGCGTTGCCGCACGAGCCGGTCGGCCTCATCCCGTGCAGCACGGATGTCCGAACCGAGACGCCCGAGCGACTCGTAGGCCGCCCCGAGGTTCGCGTCGGACTCGTGGAGGGCAGCGAGCGCCCCCTCGGCGTCCTCACGCGCCCGTTCCTGTTCGGCGATGGCCGCGGCCAGCTCCGATTCCAGACGCAGTGCCGTCTCCTCGGCGGCCGCGAGGTCGTGTGTCGCGGTATCGATCGCGGACTGCACCTCGATGGTCGACGGCCGTCGTGCGGATCCGCCCTCCACGCTGGCCGAGGAGATGCGGTCGCCGTCGCGCGTGACGCCGACCACTCCGAGCTCACGGGCCAGGTCCAGCCCGGTCTCGGGATCGTCGACGACGATCGTCTCGGCGAGCAGCACGTCGAGCGCGCCCGCCACCTCGTCGGGTGCGGTGACCAGGTCACGGGCCCACACCGCACCGTCGGGCAGCGACGGCCGACGGTCGGGGTCGACGCCGGGCAGTCCCCCGACGATGAGGGCCGCTCGCCCGCCGTCGCCGCTGCGCAGTTCGCGCAGGGCCCGCACCGCGGCGAGCGCGTCGACCGTCGTGATCGCATCGGCGGCCGGCCCCAGCGCTCCCGCCATGGCGGCTTCGTAGCCCGGCTTCACCGTCAGCAGCTCCGACAGCGGCACGAGGACGCCCTCGGTTCCGCGTTCGATCAGCCAGGCCCCGCCGTCACCGCGTTCCAGACCGACCGAGAGCGCTTCGATCCGCGCGCTGAGCGACGCGATCGATCTGGCGGTCTCGCGCTCACTCTGGCGGAGCCGTTCGACGGTCGCAGTGGCCTCGGCCAGCGCCGCCGCACATCGTTCGTGGTGCTCATCGAGGCCGCGTTCGGCGTCCTCGAGGATCCTGACCCGCGCCACCTCCTGATCGAGGGCCGCCTGCGCGGTGTCGGCCCGCTCGGCGGCCGCCTCGATCGACGCCGTCAGCCGGGCGGTCTCGGCGTCCACCGACTCCACCCTGGTTCGCAGGTTCGCGGCCTCGCCCTCCAACCGCGCCAGACCCTCGCGGCGGTCGGCGACGGCCTGCACCGCGGCCAGGTGCGCGCGCTCGGCCTCGTTGGCCACCTGCTCGGCGGCCTGCAGCGCGGCGGTCGCGTACTCCAGCCGCTCGGCGGCCTCCTCGACCGCCTCGGTGTGCTCGGCCTCGGTCATCGCAGCGCGTTCGGCCTGCCGTTCCAGTTCCTCGGGATCGGGACCGGAGTTGGCGACGCTCGGCGAGGCCAGGTTCGCCGCGCGTTCACCGGCGAGCCGCAACGTGCCGCCGACCCGCTCCGACAGTGCGCCGAGTTGGTAGAAGACGCGTCCGGCCTCACTCGCCGCGGGCGCCACCTGCGCCAGATGCTCCTGTGCTGCCGACAGCGCCTCCGTGGCGGCGTCCAGCGCGGCCGCCACCTCGTCCTGCTGTCGCCGGACGTCGGCCTCCACGGCGCTGTGCTGCGCCATCTCCTCGCGTCGCTTCACGAGGTCGTCGGCGGCCAGCCGCAAGCGGGCGTCGCGCAGGTCGGCCTGGACGGTCGCCGCGCGCCGCGCCACCTCGGCCTGCCGGCCGAGCGGCTTGAGCTGGCGGCGGAGTTCCGTCGTCAGATCGGTGAGACGGTCCAGGTTGGCGGCCATCGCGTCGAGTTTGCGGACCGCCTTCTCCTTGCGGCGACGATGCTTGAGGACCCCGGCGGCCTCCTCGATGAACGCGCGCCGTTCCTCCGGCCGGGCCTCCAGGATCGCCGCCAGCCGGCCCTGCCCCAGGATGACGTGCATCTCGCGGCCGATGCCCGAATCGGACAGCAGTTCCTGAACGTCCATCAGGCGGCACGAATTGCCGTTGATCTCGTACTCGCCCGCGCCGTCGCGGAACATGCGCCGCGTCACCGACACCTCGGAGTACTCGATCGGCAGCGCGCCGTCCGAGTTGTCGATGGTCAGGGTCACTTCCGCGCGGCCCAGCGGGGCGCGACCGGAGGTCCCGGCGAAGATGACGTCGGCCATCTTTCCGCCGCGCAGGGCCTTGGCCCCCTGCTCCCCCATCACCCAGGTCAGGGCGTCGACGACATTCGACTTGCCCGACCCGTTGGGCCCCACCACACACGTGATGCCGGGCTCGAACCGCAGCGTCGTCGACGACGCGAACGATTTGAACCCTTTCAGGGTGAGGCTCTTCAAGTGCACGACCTGACAGCCTACCCGGATCAGCGCTCGACGAAGCCCGTCAAACCACCGCGTGCCGCCTCGAAGGACTCCACCACCAGATCGACTCGGCCGGGGGTGTCGGACGAGCGCAGCGCGGCCAGCAGTGCCGTCAGCGATTCATGCGGACCTTCGGCGACCACGAGCACCCGACCGTCGGGCTGGTTCGAGGCGTATCCCACCAGACCGAGTTCCAGCGCTCGCGACCGGGTCCACCAGCGGAATCCGACGCCTTGGACTCGCCCGTGCACCCACGCGGTGAGGCGCTGCATCACTCGGTCTCCATGGTGAGCGAGACCTGAGTTCCCGCCTTCAGGGTGCGGCCGACCGTGCAGACCTTGTCGATGGCGCGCTCGACGACCACGAGCAGGCGCTCGGCGGCCTCCGGGTCGAGTTCGGAGAGGTCCACTTCCAGGACCTCGTCCAGCTGCGGGTACTGCTCGTTCTCCCGGTCGGCGTCGCCCGAGACCCGCACGGTGGCGTCGTAGTCGTCGCCCAGTCGGCGCGAGAGCGGCCGGTCCGACGACATCCCCGTGCACGCGGCGAGTGCGATCTTCATGAGTTCACCCGGGGTGAAGACGCCCTCGACGTCCTCCGAGCCGATGAGGACCTGCGCCCCGCGCGAGCTCTGCCCGGTGTACCTCCGGGTTCCGGTCCGCTGGACCCACAGTTCAGTCATGTCGTCGTGCCTTTCATCTGCCGTTCGTGGAGGTGTTCACGTCTCGGTGTTCACGCCTCCCCCGGTCGAACGCCGCCGGCCTCGCAGACCTTCCCGGCCGTCGGCGTTCCAAGACTGTTCAACCTACCGGGTGGCCGGCTCGCCCTGCGGATCGGCTTGAGGACGTCGACGAGAGCGCGTCGCCGAGAACGGTGCGCTGAATCCGCCTCGTTCCGTTCGAGTGATTTGTCAGACCCTGCCGATATCATCGAATGTAAGTTCGAGGCACTCGAAGGGGAGGCGTGAACATGCAGGTGAGGGAGCATTCCGGCTCGTCGGTGGTGGTCGACGACGGGTCGATCGTGATCCGGATCGGATGTCCGGCAGGTTCGACCGACGGGTCCGGTTCGGATGCGGCTGCGGTGTCGCGGGCTGATCGTGCCGCGTTGTTGACCTTCGCAGCGCGGGCTGACTGCTATCAGGGGTTGGTGATGTGGCATCGCTATCAGGCGGTGTACTCGCTGTATCGGGCGAAGCAAGCGGAATTAGAGGCCGACGCGTCGGTCGATGCGTACACGCGGTTGTTTGATCCGCAGTGCCAGATGGCGGCCTCGTATGCGACAGCGGCCGGGGTCCGGCAGTACGCGGGTGAGTTGTTCGTCGATCGGGCGATCGCGTGTTTCGAGCGGATTCCGTCGATCGGCCGACTGATGCGCTACGGGGTTCTCACTCCGGGGTGGTTCGTTCGAGCCGTGGAGCAGACCGCGTTGGTCGACGACGGCGACCTGCTCGCCTTCATTGATGCGGAGATCGCACATCGTCTGGCCGGAATGGGTGGACTGTCGGCGAACCGGGTGGAGTCGACCGTCGCCGCGATCGTGGCCGAGCACGACCCGGACGCCGCGACCCTGACTCGTGAGCAGGTCGCGTCGAGCAAGAAGGTGTCGGTGACGCCGGTCGCCGACGGCGTGTCGGAGATGGTGATCGTCGGCTCCACCGAGGACGCGGCGATCTCCCTCGGGGCGATCAACGCGCTCGCCGACGGCGTGTGCCCGTTCGACCCGCGAACCAAGCAGGCCCGCCGGTCCGACGCCGCTACCGCACTGCTGCAGCAGAGCCAGTTCACCTGCCTGTGCGAGCGGGACGACTGCGTCTCGGAGTTGGCGCCCGCGCAGATCGACGCGCGGCGCGCCCAGGTGATGGTTCACGTCGTGGTGCGCAAGGAGGCGCTCGACGGCGTGTCGCAGCTACCGGCGTACGAGGATGGCGTCGGTCCGATCTCCGCCCGCCACGCCCGGGAGTTGGTGCGTCGTCCCGACGCGGTGATTCGCGAGTTGGATCTGGACACGGTGATCGCCGACTGCATGCGACACGCCGGTCGGTACCGCCCCTCGGCGGCGGTCGACACAGCCGTCCGCGCCCTGTTCGGCACCTGCACCGTCGCCGGCTGCGACCGCCCGGCGTGGAAGTCCGACCTCGATCACGTCGTCGAATTCGACCACCGCGATCCGGGCAACGGCGGGCCGACGTGCGTGTGCAATCTGAATCCGAAGTGCCGTTTCCATCATGGCGTGAAAACCCACGCCGAAGGGTGGGTCGATGATCAGATCGTCGACGCCAACGGCGTCATCTGGACCGAAGTCACCACGCCGGACGGGATGACCGTCCGCCGACAGGCGATGAACCTGTGGCTGCTGCCCGAGCTCGGGCACATTCAGTGCCGGCACGGCGTGTCGTTCGGCATGTCGGACTCGCCCGCGACGCGCCCGGAGAACCGACACGCCGAGAATGAACCGGAACGGCGACTGACCCGCACTCAGGCCAAGCACCGCTACCGCACCCAGAGGCGCGCCGCCAACCGCCGACAGCGGGAAATCGCGACGGTCACCGACGGCGAGCCGCCGTTCTGAGTCCAGCGGCATCGGCGGAGCCGGTCGATCGCCACAGACTCGGGGCCTCACCGAAGGCGCGTTTGAACGCACGACTGAACGCTTCCTCCGAATCGTACCCCACCCGTCTGGCCACCGAGCCGATGGGCAGACTCGTCGACGCGAGCAGATTCTGCGCGATGTGCATGCGCCAGTCGTGCAGGTACCGGATGGACGATCGCCCGAGGACGGTTCGGAATCGCTCGTCGATCACTGATCGTGAGACGGCCGCCGCTGAGGCGAGTTCGGCGACGGTCCATTTGCGATCCGGCGCCGAATGCAGTTGTTCGAGTGCCGGGCCGAGAACCGGGTCGCGGAGGGCGGTCAACCAGCCGTGACCGGCCGCGGGAGCCGTGTCCAGATGCAGACGCAGCACCTCGGTCAGCAACAGTTGCATGAGGTCAGTGACGATTGAATCGTCCCGGGTTTGATGGAGACAGGTTTGACCGGAAGGGACACTTGTTTCGTGCCTCGCCCACCGAAGTACTCACCCGAGTTGCGGGACCGTGCCACACGGATGGCCATCGATGCTCGGAAGGATCCCGAGACCGCGCCCGGAGCTCTGGCGCGGATCGCCAAGCAACTCGACGTCAACCCCGAGACCCTGCGGACCTGGGTCCGCCGCGTCGAAGACGGCCAAGCCGAAGCGCCTGGGTCGAGACAGTTTCAGATATCGAGCGGATCCGCTTGTTGGAGAAGGAAGTTCGAGAGCTGCGTCGGGCGAACGAGATGGCGGATTCAAGCGGTGGGCGCAAGAAGCTCTGCGAGCTTCTCTGATGGTGTCAGATAGCCCAGAGTCTTGCGCGGTCGGCTGTTGAGGCTGTCCTGGATCGCGTCCAACTCCTCGCGGGTGACGGCGCTCAGGTCGGTGCCCTTGGGCAGGTACTGACGCAACAGGCCGTTGGTGTTCTCGTTGCTCCCGCGCTGCCAGGGCGAGTGGGGATCGCAGAAGTAGATCGGGATACCCGTGGCAGTGGTGAACGCCGCGTGCTGCGACATCTCCGCGCCCTGGTCCCAGGTGATCGTTCTGGCCAACGAGGACGGTAGTTTGCTGATCGCGGCGCGCATCGCTGCCTCGACCTGCTCGGCTGTCTTGCCATCTGGGAGGTGCAACAGCAGCGTCATCCGCGTCGATCGCTCGACGAGCGTCCCGACCGCGCTGCGGCTGCCCTCGCCAAGGATGAGGTCGCCTTCCCAGTGTCCGGGCACGGCGCGGTCGTCGGCTTCTGCGGGGCGTTCGCTGAGCATCACCATGCCGGGGATCCGGCCGCGGCCGTCAGTGGTGCCGCGGGGCTTTCGGGCCGCTCTTCCGGACCGTAGACACCGCGCCAACTCGCGGCGCAACTCGCCTCGGCCCTGGACAAACAGGGACTGGTAGATCGTCTCGTGGCTCACGCGCATCTCCGGATCATCGGCGTGATCCAACCGTAGGCGCGCCGCGATCTCCTCGGGGGACCACAACTGCTCCAGCCGGCTGGAGACCTCCTCGAGCAACCGGCCTGACGCGAGCTTGAAAGACTTCGGCCGACGAGCTTGATCGCGAGCGCGTTCGTGCGCATGCCATGCCGAGTAGCCGCAGCGACCACCGCCGCGCTTCACCTCGCGGCTGATGGTCGACACCGCGCGCCCCAGGTGCTCGGCGATCGCGGTGAAGGTGTCGCCACGATTGATCCCCACCAGGATCTGCTCGCGCTCGTCAATCGTCAGGCAGCCCTGGCGTGGCTCCCAGCCGAACGGCTTGGCGTCGGCGTGCCTGCCGGTGCGGGCCATGATCCCGACCATCGGCGCGCTGCAGCCGATCTCCTTGGCGATGTCGACCAGCCGCCAACCCCTCGCATGCAGCCTGAGTGCCAGCCGCTTCTGCTCCCGACTGAGATGACCGTGCTTGCCCTGCATCCGGATCCTCCTGTGATCAGTGACTGCCTCATCTCACAGGACTCGTTGCACTGACCGCTTGAATCCGCCGATTCTGAAGACAGCGTCGGCTTTCTTCGCGGCCGAGCTCGACCGGCCACACCGCTGATCGGTCAAGTCCCGGGTAGTGGTGTAACTGGTTGTGGTCCTTCGTAGGTGGTCAGGCGGGTAGTTGGATCAGTGGGTCGGTGTTCACCTCCGGCGTGTGGTCGGTGACGGTCAGGCGGCAACGGCTGAGCACCTCGAGGCCGAGGTAGCGGCGGCCTTCGGCCCATTCATCTGTCTGCTCGGCGAGCACTGCTCCGATGAGCCGGATGATGGCGTCGCGGTTGGGGAAGATGCCGACGACGTCGGTGCGGCGGCGGATCTCGCGGTTGAGCCGTTCGGTGGGGTTGTTGGACCAGATCTGGCGCCACACATCTTCCGGAAACGCGGTGAACGCCAGCAGGTCTTCACGGGCGTCGCCGAGGTGTTCGGCGACGTCGGGTAGCCGGTCTTCGGTGTATTCGAGCAGCCGGTCGAACTGGGCGTTCACCGCCTCTGGTGTGGGTTGGTCGTAGACGCTGTGCAGCATCGCTTTCACAGCCGGCCACATCGATTTCGGGCACACCGCCATCAGATTTGCGGCGTAGTGGGTGCGGCAGCGCTCCCAAGCGGCGCCGGGCAGGGTCGCGGCGATCGCCTCGACCAATCCCGGCATGGGCGTCAGAGGTCACCAGGCGGACTCCGCCGAGGCCGCGGGCGACCAGGTCGGCGAGGAAGGTGTTCCACGAGGCTTTGGTTTCGCTGGTGGCGACCTGCTGGAGTCGTTCATGCCGACGAGGCAGATGACGCTCGTATCTACCCTGACCTCACCGCTGTCTGTCGATTCGCAGCCAAGAAATTGCCATCGCCGGCTGCAGGCTCGAGGAAAGTCCTGTCGACAAAGTCAGTGCCGGTCTCCAGGTCCTCGCGCACCAGGTCAAGCATCCGCTCAACCATGTGGCGCGGCGTGAAGACCTCACCGTGGGCCTTCACACGGTGCCTGGACTTCATCAGTTACTCCCTCCTGTCGGCCCGCGACTGCTGGCCTCTACTCGATGGCTACACCCTATCGGCCGGTACCGACATCGAGTGACGCACACGAGCGCGGCAGGTTCCAAGGAAGGATTCTGAACGGACCGCCCGATAGAAGGCGACGTACACCGACAGCAGGCACCAATACATTGCGAGTAGTCGGTCAGGCAACCCTCCGGCGCCGCGGCACCCGCTGACACGTCGGGCAGAAGAACGAGCTCCGGTTCATGAATGCTTCGCGCACCATCGGCGTCTCGCAGCGACGGCACGGAAGTCCTTCGCACCCATAGGCGTTCAACGATCGTTCGAAATAACCCGACTGCCCGTTCACGTTCACGTACAGGTCGTCGAACGACGTGCCGCCGACCTTGACCGCCTCCCGCATCACCTGGGTTGCGTGATCGACGAGTTCTCCCAGCCGGGCGCGCGGAATGCCGCGCGTGCGTCGCCGGCCGTGCAGGCCGGCGCGCCAGAGCGACTCGTCGGCGTAGATGTTTCCGACACCGGAGATCACGGTCTGGTCGAGGATCGCGCGCTTGATCTCCGTGTCCCGACGCCGCAGCGCGGTGACCACGCCGTCGCGGTCGAAAGCCGGCTCGAAGGGATCCGGTGCGATGTGCGCCACCGACTCGGGTACGCGGCGCGGCCCGGCGTCGACGAGTTCGTCCAGATGCCAGCCGCCGAAGGTCCGCTGGTCGACGAAACGCAGTTCGTTCCCGTCGTCGAGGGGCACGCGGATGCGCAGGTGCACCGGATCGGCGGCACCCTGCTCGGCGAGGAGCATCTGCCCGCTCATGCCGAGATGGACCACTACGGCCACCTCGTCCGCGCGGTCCGCGGCGAGCAGCCACATGTACTTACCGCGCCGCTCGACGGCCTCGAAGGTCTTGCCGCGCAATCGATTCGAGAGATCGACGGGTCCGCCGACGTGGCGTCTGGCCGCGCGCGGATGCAGCACCTCGACCTCGCGCGCCGTCCGACCGGAGAGATGGGTCGACAGGCCGAGACGGATGGTCTCGACCTCGGGAAGTTCAGGCACCGGACGGTCCGATCAACGCGGCTGTTCCTCGAGTGCCTTCCACGCCAGTTCGGCCGCGTTCTGTTCGGCTTCCTTCTTGGTCCTGCCGGTACCGGTGCCCAGTTGAGTGCCGCCGACCACGGCGATCGCGGTGAACTCCTTGTTGTGGTCCGGTCCGGTCGACGTGACCTGGTACTGCGGCTGGCCGAGGCTCCGCTCGGCCGAGAGCTCCTGCAGCGAGGTCTTCCAGTCCAGTCCGGCACCGAGCCGGCCCGATCGTTCGATGATCGGCTCGAACAGCTTCATGATGACCGTTTTCGCGACCTCGATGCCGTGGTCGAGGAAGATCGCCCCGAACAGCGATTCCAGGCCGTCGGCGAGGATCGACGCCTTGTCGCGGCCGCCGGTCAGTTCCTCACCGCGGCCGAGATGCAGATGTGCGCCGAGCCCGCCGTCGCCCAAGCCGCGGGCGACGTCCGCGAGGGCGTGCATGTTGACCACGCTCGCCCGGATCTTCGCCAGCTCGCCCTCGGGACGGTCCGGGAAGCCGACGTACAGCCGTTCGGTGACGACCACGCCTAGGACGGCGTCGCCGAGGAACTCGAGGCGCTCATTGGTCGGCAGCCCGCCGTTCTCGTACGCGTACGAGCGGTGGGTCAGCGCCAGGTTCAGCAGATCGTTCCTGATCGTGACGCCGAGCACATCGGTGAGCAGCGACGGGTCGGGCCGTTTGCTCACCGGTCACCGTCCTCGCCGGCGTCCCCGTCCGTCTCGGTCAGCCGGTCGGCCAGCTTCGCCCATCGGGGGTCGATGATGTCGTGGCCGTGGCCCTCCTCGGCGTCGGCCAGCTTCACTCCGCAGATCGGGCACAGTCCCGGACAGTCCTGCGTGCACAGCGGCGACAGCGGCAGCTCCGTCGCGATCGCGTCGATCACCACCTGCTCGAGATCGATCCGCTCGTCGACGATGCGCTCGAGTTCTTCCTCGTCCTCCGCTGTGCGGTCGGTCTCACTGTCGGGGTACGCGAACAGTTCCGTCAGGTACACGGAGACGTCCTGGGTCAGCGGGTCCAGGCAGCGGCCGCACTGGCCCTCGGCGACGGCCGTGACCGTACCGGTCACGAGGACACCCTCGGTCACCGACTCGAGACGCAGGTCGAAAGCCACCTCGCCGCCGGCGGGAATGCCGATCATCTCCGCACCGATGCGGTCGGGGGTTTCGAGGGTCCACGCCTTCTCGATCATCGAACCGGCCCGGCGGGGCACCGACCGGACATCGATCACGAATCCAGAATCAGTCACCCGAACGATGTTACTCAGTAGTCCCTGCTCGAACGAAGTTCAGTGGCCGCGTCCCGGATCGAGCGCGACCTCAGCCCGCCATCTGCGCCGGACCCGGCTGCGGTCCCTCGTCCATGCCGTGCGGATACTCGACGTAATCGTGCATGCCCGCGCCCGTCCGCAACTGCTGGCGTCCGCGGTTCACCGACCGCAGCGTGCCGGTGAGGATCTCCTCGAAGTCGGCGAGTTTGTCGTCGACGTAGATGTCGCAGTCACCGCGCAGCCGGTCCGATTCGGCGTGCGCCGCATCGATGATCCGCTCGGCCTCCTGCTTGGCGGCCGAGACCACCTCGGACTCGGACACCAGCCGCTGCTGCTCGGCGATGCCGTCGGCGACGGACTTGTTGTAGCTGGCGTTGCCCGCCTCTACGACGCGTCCGGCCTCGGCGCGGGCTCGGCCGGTCACGGCCTCGTACTCGCGTGCGGCGCTGTGCTCGAGCCGCTGGGCCTCGTCGTTCGCGTCGGCGATGACGGCCTGCGCGTTGCCGTTCGCCTCGTCGAGCATCCGGTCGGCTCGAGCCTTCGCCTCGGCGAGGATCCGATCGGCTTCGGCCCGCGCATGAGCGAGCATCGCCTCGGAGTCGCGTTCGGCACCGGTGATGAGGCGATCGGACTGCTCACGCGCGTTCGACACGAGGGTGTCGCGTTCGTCGAGCACGTCCTGCGCGTCGTCGAGCTCGCCGGGCAGCGCATCGCGCAGATCGTCGAGAAGTTCCAGCACATCGCCCCGGGGAACCACACACCCCGCGGTCATCGGCACGGTGCGCGCCTCTTCGACGATCGCGACCAGCTCGTCAAGCGCTTCAAATACGCGGTACACGATTCAATCTCCGATCCGGCACAGCCGTAGGTTCGGCGGCCTTTGATATCACTGAGGCCATTGTGCCGAATGTTGCGACTGTGACGCCGGAGGGCCGCATCGGGCGTGTCGCCCCGTCAGGCCCCGGACTATCAGTGGGCGTATCCGTCAGACACTGCGCGTCTGCGACAAACGGTCGGCCAGCGCCTGGTGAATGTGCTCGGAGAGATAGGGCGTCACGTCGCCGCCGAGCTTGGCGACCTCTTTCACCAGCGAACTGGAGACGTGCGCGTACCGCGGATCCGTGAGCATGAAGTACGTCTCACACCCGGTCAGCTCCCGGTTCATCTGCGCCATGGGGATCTCGTAGGCGAAGTCGCTCTCCGAACGCAGCCCCTTGACCATCGTGTCGGCGCCCTCTGCCACCAGCAGATCCACCACCAGACCGGTCCAGCTGCGCACCTCGACGTTCTCCAGGTCGGCACAGTCCCGCTCGATGAGCGCGATGCGCTCTTCGACGGTGAACATCCCCTGCTTGTTCGGGTTCACCACGACGGCCACGACCACCCGATCGAACCGGGCAGCCGTGCGTTCGACGACGAAGCGGTGGCCGAGAGTGAACGGATCGTACGACCCGGGACAGACTGCAGCACTCATGTCTGCTGAATCTACGCGACGCCGTCTCCGGCGCCGCGGCGACGGCCGCGGTCAGCGACCGCCCAGCACGACCACCGTGTCGCCGTACTGCTTGGACGTCACTTCCTCCAGTCCGTCGGGCCAGGTGACGGCGGCGCTGCGACGGCCGCGCTCCACCACCACCCAGCCGTCGGACGCCAGAACCGGTTCGCATGCCGAGATCATTCGGTCGACCTCTTCGCAAGGCACCTCGTAAGGCGGATCGAGGAGGATCAGATCGAACGTTCCGGACGGCGCCGCCAGAAACGACTCCACCGGGCGGTTGACGATCCGGACCCGCGACGCTGCGCCGCAGACGGCGACGTTGTCCCGCAGCACCCCGGCAGCCCGGCGGTCGGACTCGACGAGCACCGCCGACGCCGCTCCCCGGGACACCGCCTCGAGTCCGAGCGCACCCGTGCCGGCATAGAGGTCGAGCACCCGGACTCCGGACAGGTCCATCCGGGAGCCGAGCATGGAGAAAAGGGCTTCGCGGACGCGGTCGGAGGTCGGCCGGGTGGTGTCGGCCGGAACGGCGAGCCGACGGCCGCGGAAGTCACCGGCGATGATTCTGGTCATATCGAGGCCCATGGTAGTGGATGGTCGCGGCCGCGAACCCGCCCGCAGTAGCGTTGTCGGCATGCGCATCCGCACGACGGCCTGGACCCCGGCAGCGCCCACGGTGGCCGATCCGGACCCGGACGGCCGTGCCGAGCAACTCGCCGAACTCATGGACGGCCGCCGCGCGGTGGCGCTGACGGGCGCCGGACTGTCGACGCCCTCCGGAATCCCCGACTACCGGAGCCCCGACTCCCCCGTGCGGCGTCCCATGACGATCGAGGCCTTCCTCTCCTCCCCAGAGAGCCGGCGCCGGTATTGGGCCCGCAACCATCTGGGATGGCGGCATATGGACGCCGCCGCGCCGAACGCCGCCCATCGGGCACTGCGCACCCTGCAGGACGCGGGAGTCCTCTCCGGGGTGATCACACAGAACGTCGACATGCTCCACATGAAGGCCGGGTCGCGCCCGGTGGTCGATCTGCACGGCTCCTACGGTCGCGTCCGCTGCCTGGGCTGCGGCGAACAGGTCTCCCGCCACCGGCTCGCCGAGGCTCTGGAGGCGGCGAACCCCGGCTACGCCGATCGGGTGGCCTCCCGAGGCGCGATCGAGGTGGCCCCCGACGCCGACGCCGCGCTCGAGGACATCGGCGACTTCGTGATGCTCGACTGCGAGAGGTGCGGCGGAGTATTGAAGCCCGACATCGTCTACTTCGGGGAGACGGTGGGCCCGGATGTGGTGGCTCAGGCGTTCTCCCTGGTCGACGACGCCGATCTGCTGCTCGTGGCCGGGTCGTCGCTGACCGTGATGTCCGGACTGAGATTCGTCCGCAGAGCGGTGGCCGCGGGCAAGCCGGTAGCGATCGTGAACCGCGGCCGAACGCGCGGCGACGACCTGGCGACCCTGAAGATCGACCACCGGTGCGAGGTCATTCTTCCCGCGGTCGCAGACCGCATCGCTGCCGCACGTTCAACGTTACTGTGACGTACACCACATTGTTTGCTTGAACTGCACAAAGGCGGGGTTCCGCGCAGGCAATATTCGATCTGCGGTGACTTTCCTATGAACGGCCGATAGCCTCGGTCACGTCATGAACCCGAATGATCCTTCACCGGAGACAGACAACGGAAACACGGTCACCTTCCGGCGACCGCGGGCCCGTGACGGAAAGAGAATATGGGAGATCGCTCGCGATTCGCGCGTGCTGGACGTTAATTCGCCCTATGCCTACGTTCTCTGGTCACAGGATTTTTCCGAGACGTCGATCGTGGCTGAATTCGACGGAGACGTCGTCGGCTTCGCTACCGGATACCGTCGACCAGCGGCACCCGACACCCTCATGGTGTGGCAGGTGGCCGTCGACGAGACGCAACGCGGGAAGCAGATCGCCAAGCGGATGGTCTGCGAGTTGTTCCGGCACTGCGCTCAAGCCGGTGTCGTCGCCATCAACACCACGATAAGCCCCGACAATCAGGCGTCCCAGCGACTGTTCGCAGGCGCTGCCCGAGCCCTCGGTTTGCAATTGACACGCGAACCGTTCTTCAGCGCGGAACTGTTCATCGACTCCCATGAGCCCGAGGACCTGTATCTGCTGACGCCGGGCTCCGCTCAATAGCGGAACCGGCAGAACTCAAACGAGGAAACTCTCGAAAATGACAATCGAAACTGCACTGGACGACCGAACTTTCACCAAGCACGAATCCGAAGTCCGCTCCTACTGCCGTGATTGGCCCGCCGTCTTCGACACTGCTCAGGGCAGTTGGCTGACAGACGTCGACGGGAATCGCTATCTTGACTTCTTCGCAGGCGCAGGCGCTCTCAATTACGGCCACAACAATCCTGTTCTGAAGGATGCGCTCGTCGACTACATCGTCCGTGACGGAATCACTCACGGACTCGACATGTCGACCCGCGCGAAGGGCGAATTCCTCGAGACCTTCGCCGCCAAGATCCTGGAGCCCCGCGGGCTGGACTACAAGGTCCAGTTCCCCGGCCCCACCGGGACCAACGCGGTCGAGGCAGCGCTCAAGCTGGCCCGCAAGGTGACCGGCCGCGAAGCGGTCATCAACTTCACCAACGCCTTCCACGGCATGACGCTCGGCTCGCTGGCGGTGACCGGCAACGCCATGAAGCGCAACGGCGCCGGCGTACCGCTGGTGCACACCACGCCGATGCCCTTCGACAACTACTTCGACGGCAGCGTCGCAGACTTCGCCTGGTTCGAGCGTGTTCTCGAGGACTCCGGCTCGGGCTTCAACCGGCCCGCCGGCGTCATCGTCGAGACCGTTCAGGGCGAGGGCGGCGTCAACGTGGCGCGTCCCGAGTGGCTGCGCGGCCTGGCCGACCTCTGCAAGCGCAAGGACATCCTGCTGATCGTCGACGACGTGCAGATGGGCTGCGGCCGCACCGGCGAGTTCTTCTCGTTCGAGGAGGCCGGCATCGTGCCGGACATCGTCACGCTGTCGAAGTCGATCGGCGGCTACGGACTGCCGCTCGCACTGACCCTGCTCCGTCCGGAGCTGGACGTCTGGGAGCCCGGCGAGCACAACGGCACGTTCCGCGGCAACAACCCCGCGTTCGTGACCGCGACCGCCGCCATCAACAAGTACTGGTCCGACGATGCGCTCTCGGTCCAGGTGAAGGCGAAGGGCATGGAGATCGCGCAGTCCTTCGAGGACCTGTGCCAGCGCCACGACGGATTGTCGCACCGGGGCCGCGGCATGGTCCAGGGCCTCGCCTTCGACAAGCCCGAGCTGGCCGGCCGGACGTGCGAGATCGCGTTCTCCAAGGGCCTGCTCGCCGAGACGTCGGGTCCTGACTCCGAGGTCGTCAAACTCCTTCCCCCGCTCACCATGAGCAGCGAGGATCTCGCCCACGGTCTGCAGATCCTGAGCGAATCGGTCGACGAGGCCTTCGCTGCCGACACCGCCCCCGAGGAGGCCGAAGCATGATCGTCCGCACCACCGAAGAGATCACCGGAACCGACCGCGAGGTGGCCGACCCGAAGGGCAACTGGGTCTCCAAGCGGATCGTGCTCGGTGGCGACGGGGTCGGATTCTCGTTCCACGAGACCACGATCGCGGCCGGCTCGATCAACGAGTTCCACTACGCGAACCACGTCGAGGCCGTCTGGCTGGTCGAGGGCAAGGGCACCCTGCTCGACCGGGAGACCGGGAAGATCTACCCGCTCCGCGCGGGCAGCATGTACCTGCTGGACGGCCACGAGCGTCACACCGTGACCGTCGACGAGCAGATGCGGATGCTGTGCGTCTTCAACCCGCCGGTGGTCGGCACCGAGGTCCACGACGAGAACGGCGTCTACCCGCTCGTCACGGTCCCCGCCGGCGAGGGCAAGCACCGAGCCGACTGACTGTTTCCGCAGCGAAAGCGCCCACCCGACCGCTGGTCGGGTGGGCGCTTTCGGTTCCGTGTCCGCCCGGTCTCGATACGCCCCTCCGCTGCGCTCCGGGCCTACTCGACAACCCTGCCGGGCCGTCCCCCACAGGCCAGTCGACAAGCCGCTCCCCCAGGCCCCAGGCCAGTCGACAAGCCGCGCCCCCAGGCCAGTCGACAAGCCGCGCCCCAGGCCAGTCGAGTCGCACGCGAACGAAGTGAGCGAGCGTATCGAGACACCACCGCCTCGACACTCCCCTCCGACGAAACCCGGAGTCAGGCCGGGACCAGGTCGTCGGCGTGGATGATCGGACGGCGCAGATCGGCGGGCAGCTCGGACGTCGAACGGCCGATCATCTGCGCGACGTCGTCGGCGTCATACGATGTGACGCCTCGGGCGCGAACTGTTCCGGCCGCGTCAACCAGCTCCACCACGTCGCCGTCGGAGTAGTCGCCGACCGTCGCGGTGACACCCGCGGCCAACAGCGACCGTCGCCGACCGCAGACCGCGGCGACAGCACCGTCGTCGAGCGTCAACGTGCCGCGCGCCTCGGCTGCGTGGCGCACCCAGAACCGTCTGGCCGACATCCGGGTCGGCCGGGCTTTGAAGACGGTGCCGACCGAAGCGTTCGACAGCGCCTCACCGGCGGCCGAGGCCGCGGCCAACAGCACCGGGACACCCGAGTCGGCCGCCAGCCGCGCCGCCGCCAGCTTCGATGCCATGCCGCCCGTTCCCAGCGCACCGCCGTTGCCTGCGATCACTCCGTCCAGGTCGTCGGGTCCGTCGACCTGTTCGATCAGCCGCGCCGGTTGGCCGTCAGGGCCGGGTCTGCGGGGATCGCCGTTGTACAGCCCGTCGACGTCCGACAGCAGCACGAGCGCGTCCGCGTGCACCAGGTGCGCGACGAGGGCGGCCAGCCGGTCGTTGTCGCCGAAGCGGATCTCGTTGGTGGCGACCGTGTCGTTCTCGTTGACGACGGCCACCGCATGCAGCGCGCGAAGCCGGTCGAGAGTTCGCTGCGCATTCGCGTGGTGGGACCTGTTCGACACGTCGTCGGCGGTCAGCAGCACCTGGCCGACGGTACGGTCGTAACGAGCGAACGACGTCCCCCAGGCGTGCGCCAGGCGGAGTTGGCCGACGCTCGCCGCCGCCTGCTTGGTCGCGAGGTCGCGGGGCCGCTTCTTGAGGCCCAGCGGCGCGATTCCCGCGCCGACGGCCCCCGACGACACGACGATGACGTCCGATCCGGCGCGCATCCGTGCTTCGAGTGCGTCGACCAGCGCGTCGAGCCTGGCGTGGTCGATACCGGTCACCATGTCGGTGACGGCGGACGAACCGATCTTCACGACGATGCTGCGGGCCGTCGCGAGGAACTGCCGAACATCACTCGTCATCGACGTCCGACTCCTCCTGCCCGAGATCCCCTGCGCCCCAACCCAGCTCGTTCTCATCGGAAGCCTGGCGGCGCATCTTGCGCGCGAGCTTGCGCTCTGCGGCACCCACTCGGTCGTTGCGCTCCAGACGGATGTCGGTGCCGCGGCCGGTGATCGGCACGGCCACGCCCATCGGAGTCGTGGGCTCCCAGTCGAAGGTCATCTCGCCGATCGTCACCGGCGCGCCCGGCTTGGCACCCCGCTTCACCAGCGCGTCCTCGACGCCGAGGCGGTTCAGCCGATCCGCGAGATAGCCGACGGCCTCATCGTTGTCGAACTGCGTCTGACGCACCCACCGCTCCGGACGGGCCCCGCGCACGATGAACCCGCCCTCGACATCGGGATCGGCGACCACGGTGAACTCCGACTCATCGACTGCCTTGGGCCGGATGACGGCGCGGCGGGCCACGGGCTCGGCGTGCTCGGCCCGGTACCGCGCCACCATCTCCGCGAGCGCGAAGGTCAGCTCCGACAGTCCCTGGTGGGCCACAGCGGAGATGCGGAACACCGGCCAGCCTCGCTCGGCGATGTCGGCTTCCACCAGATCCGCCAGCTCAGCCGCCTCGGGAATGTCGATCTTGTTCAGGATGACCACGCGCGGCCTCGTGGCGAGGTCGCCCAGCGAGTGGTCGGCGTCCAGCGCCGGCTGGTACGCCGCGAGTTCGGCCTCGAGCGCGTCGATGTCCGACACCGGGTCGCGTCCCGGTTCGAGGGTCGCGCAGTCCACGACGTGCGCCAGGACGGCGCAGCGCTCCAGGTGCCGGAGGAAGTCCAGTCCCAGTCCGCGCCCCTGCGACGCTCCGGGGATCAGGCCGGGCACGTCGGCGACGGTGAATACCTCGGCACCGGCGGTCACGACGCCCAGGTTGGGAGCCAACGTGGTGAACGGGTAGTCGGCGATCTTCGGCTTCGCCGCGGAGAGCACCGACACCAACGACGACTTGCCCGCCGACGGGAAGCCGACGAGCCCGACGTCGGCGACCGACTTGAGCTCGAGGGTCAGTTCCCGCTCGTCTCCGGGCTCGCCGAGCAGCGCGAATCCCGGCGCCCGGCGCGCCCGCGAGGCCAGCGCCGCGTTGCCCAGACCACCCCGGCCGCCCTGCGCGGCGATGAACTCGGTACCGGCACCGACCAGGTCGGCGACGATCTCGCCGTCCTCGTCGATCACCACCGTCCCGTCGGGCACCTTGAGGATCAGGTCCTCACCGGCGCCGCCGTTCCGGTTGCCGCCCATGCCGGGCTTCCCGTTGGTCGCCCGCGCATGCGGCCGGAAGTGGAAGTCGAGGAGGGTGTGCACCTGCGGGTCGACGACCAGCCGGACGTCGCCGCCCCGGCCGCCGTTGCCCCCGTCGGGGCCGCCCAGCGGCTTGAACTTCTCGCGATGCACGGACGTGCAGCCGTGGCCGCCGTTGCCCGCCACGACCTCGATCTTCACGCGGTCGACGAAGCGTGACATGTTCCAGCCTTCCTCGAATGGGTCCAGATAAGCCGACAGGGCGGGTCAGGGTGTCTAGAGACCCTGCCCGCCCTGTCGAAAAGAGCTATGAGTTCGGATGCCAGGTCAGACTGCGACCGGCTCCGGGACGATGTTCACCGTCTTGCGACCGCGCTTCACATCGAACTTGACCGCACCGGCCGCGAGAGCGAACAGCGTGTCGTCCTTACCGCGGCCGACGCCCACACCCGGGTGGAACTTGGTGCCGCGCTGACGGACCAGGATCTCGCCGGCGCTGACGACCTGGCCGCCGAAACGCTTCACACCGAGTCGCTGAGCATTCGAATCGCGACCGTTGCGCGAGCTCGATGCACCCTTCTTATGTGCCATCTGACTGTCCTCCTGAAATGCTGAAGAGCGAGTTCTACTTGATACCGGTGACCTTGAGGACCGTCAGCTGCTGACGGTGGCCCTGGCGCTTGTGGTAGCCGGTCTTGTTCTTGAACTTGTGGATCCGGATCTTCGGGCCCTTGGTGTGCTCGACGACCTCACCGGTGACCGAGACAGCGGCGAGCTTGTCGGCGTCGGTGGTCAGATTCGCACCATCGACGACCAGCGCAACCGGCAGCTGCACAGTGCTGCCAGGCTCTCCGTCGATCTTCTCGACCTTCACAATGTCGCCCTCGGCGACCTTGTACTGCTTACCGCCGGTCTTGACGATCGCGTACGTTGCCATTCCCGCTGTCCTCTTAACTCGTCTCATCGGGCCGGAGTGCGCAGGCCGATCCTGCGTGTCCGACATAATCTGGTGTGTGCGGTCCGCGGCCTCAAGGCCCTCGAACCTCTCCCGCCGATGCGCGCAACTGTCTACGCGCCTGCGGGAGGCGACCTGTCAAGGCTACGGTACCGGGCCTGTCCAGGTCAAACTCTCGGCGCGCGGGCCGCGCGCCGAGAGGAAGGTCACTGCTGCGCGGGCGGCGGCCCCGCGGCGCGGCGACCACTGCGCCGCCGGGGCGAGCGCGTGACCGCGACCACCGGCTCGGCGGACTGTTCGGCCACCGTCGTCACCGGCTCATGCTCCACGACCTCGTCCACCGACTCGACGGCCGTCGTCGGTGCGGCCGCACGGCGTACTGCGCGACGACGTCGACGCGTCACCACCGCCACCGGCGGCTCCGGTGTCTGCGTCATCGTCTCGACGACGACCTCCGCCGCGACTTCGCTCACTGCACCGTCTGTGGCAGCGACCTCGGCCACGGCCACCTCAGCGATTTCGACCTCGGCATTCTCGACCTCGGGCGCCTTCGCATCGGGCACCGAGGTATCGGCGGCCGGCTCGGCCGCCGCGTCGTGCTCGTCGTGGTCGTCCGGATGAGCCATGGCGCGGAACAGCGGATGCTCGGCGGCCGGCTTGTGCGGTGCGGGCTTGGCCGGCGCCGCCTCCTGCTGAGGCTGCTGGTCTCCCCCGCGCCGACGCGAGCGGCGCGACTTGCGTGAACCTCCGTCGCCGCCGTTGCGGCTTCCGTCGTCAGCCGGGCGTACCTCAACCGGATTGGCGTGCACGATCACCCCGCGACCGGAGCACGCGGTACAGGTGGTCGAGAACGCCTCGAGGAGACCGGTGCCGAGTCGCTTGCGGGTCATCTGCACCAGTCCCAGCGAGGTGACCTCGGAGACCTGGTGCCGCGTCCGGTCCCTGGCCAGGGCCTCGGTGAGCCGTCGCAGAACGAGGTCGCGGTTCGATTCGAGAACCATGTCGATGAAGTCGACGATGATCATGCCGCCGATGTCGCGCAAGCGCATCTGCCGCACGATCTCCTCGGCGGCTTCGAGATTGTTGCGCGTGACGGTCTCCTCGAGGTTGCCGCCCGAGCCGGTGAACTTGCCGGTGTTCACGTCGACCACCGTCATCGCCTCGGTGTGCTCGATGATCAGCGTGCCGCCGGACGGCAGCCACACCTTGCGGTCGAGCGCCTTGGCCAGCTGCTCGTCGATGCGGTGCACGGTGAACGAGTCGGGCGCGTCGGCATGCGCCTTGGTGAAGCGTTCGAGCCGCTCGGCGAGGTCGGGAGCGACGTCGTTGACGTACCCCGATACCTGCGACCATGCGCGTTCGCCCTCGACGACCAGCTTGCGGAAGTCCTCGTTGAACAGGTCACGGACCACTCGAACCAGCAGATCCGGCTCTTCGTACAGCGCCTTCGGAGTGCCCGGTGCCTTCGACCGGTGCTCGTCGGCCGCCGCCTCGATGCTCTTCCACTGTGCTTCGAGGCGCTCGATGTCCGCGCCGAGTTCCTCGGCGCTGACGCCCTCGGACGCGGTCCGGATGATGACGCCGGCCTCGTCCGGGACGAGCTTGGCCAGGATCTGCTTGAGACGCTTGCGCTCGGTGTCGGGGAGCTTGCGGCTGATACCCGTCGACGTCCCTCCCGGCACGTACACCAGGTACCGGCCGGCGAGGGAGATCTGCGTCGTCAGCCGTGCGCCCTTGTGCCCGATCGGGTCCTTGCTGACCTGGACCAGAACGTGGTCGCCCGGCTTGAGAGCCTGTTCGATCTTGCGCGAACCGCCGTCGAGGCCGGCGGCCTCCCAGTTGACCTCGCCGGCGTAGAGGACGCCGTTGCGTCCGCGGCCGATGTCGACGAAGGCGGCTTCCATGCCCGGAAGCACGTTCTGCACGCGCCCCAGGTAGATGTTGCCGACCATCGACTGCGAGGTCTCGGTGGTGACGAAGTGCTCCACCAGCACGCCGTCCTCCAGGACGGCGATCTGCGTGTAGTCCTCCACCGGCGCCGCATGCTGATCGTGGCCGTCGCCCGCACCGGAGGCGGCGCGCTCACGCACCACCATCACGCGCTCCACCGATTCCCGGCGCGCCAGGAACTCCGACTCGGTCAGGATCGGCGGACGACGCCGCCCGGCGTCACGACCGTCTCGCCTGCGCTGCCGCTTCGCCTCCAGCCGCGTGGAACCCGAGATGCCCTGCACCTCGTCGCGCACCTTCTTGGCGCGCGGCTCACGCTCGTGGACCACGGTGTTGGGCGGATCGTCCGCCGAGACCGTCTCATCCGAGTCGGACCCGCCACGGCGGCGGCGCCGGCGGCGACGCCGCTTGCTCGACGGGACCGCTGCCTCGGAGTCCGCCTCGGTCTCCTCGTCCGACGCCGATCCGGTCGCATCGGCCTGTGCCTGGTCCGCATCGGCCGTGTCGTCGTCCGGCCCGTTCTTCTCGGGACCGCTTGTCTCGGCGGTGTTCTGGTCCGACTCCACGCCGTCCTGAGCATCGTCCGACTCACTGTCGGATCCCTCGGGGCCCTGATCGCCGCGTCCGCGACCGCGACCGCGACGCCCGCGCCTGCGCCTGCGGGACCGGCTCTCGCTCTCGCCGGACGTCTGTTCGTCATCCTCCCCGCCGGCTGCCGGAACCTCCGACTCGGGCTCGACGGGCGCTGTGGCGGTCTCCGGAGCGGCCGGCGTCTCGTCACCGGTGCCCGCCTCGTCGACCTCGGACTTCTTGGGCTTCTTGGCCGACGCCTTCTTCTTGCCCGGCTTCTTGTCGGCCTGCTTCTCGGACCCATCCGATTCCGGGATGTCCGTGGTCTCGGCCTTCTTGCCCTCGGTCTTCTTACCGTCAGCTTTCTTGCCGTCCGACTTCTTGCTGTCGGCTTTCTTGCCGTCCGACTTCTTGCCTTCGGCCTTCTTGGCTTCGGTGTTCTTCTCGGCGCTCTCGTCCGTCTTCTCACCGGCCGTCTTCTCACCGGCCGTCTTCTCACCGGCCGGAGCGGTCTCATCGGCGTCTGCCGCCAGGAACAGCGGCGCGGTCGCCTCGGCCTTCGCCGTCGGCACCGGCTGCGGCGTCTCCACCGCTGAGAACAGCGACGGCGCCCCCGGCTCTCCGGCCTCATCCGCCGCATCCTCGACGGCGCCGCTGATACGGAGCTCGACGGCTTCGGCGTCGGCTCGAGAGATCGACGACTGCGCGGTGCGCGCCGTCACCCCCATCTCCTGCAGGTGCGCGAGCACCTGCTTGCTGGTCAGTCCGAGCGTGCGGGCGAGCGCATGCACGCGGAGTCGAAGGGGGAATTTTTCCGCTGGCTGATCTGCCGAAGTGGCATCAGCCGACGACCCGTTATCTGTCACGTGGTCTCCTCAAGACCCCCGGGCGCGTCGCACAGATGAACTCGACAACGCGGCCACGCGAGGGCCTTTCCAATGTGTGCCGGCCTCCACGGCCGGGTGTTATGTGGTCTTCGCGTCGTCAAGACGCCTTGCGTGACGCAGGCCTGGGACCGAAGCCGGACCCCGGGCTGGGGTCGGACGGAACCGGGTACTCAAAACGGCTGTGCGTCGATCGTCGGTGCCAAAGCGTGACTCCGACGACTAGGCAAGTATCCCACATCACGGGCCGTAACCCGCACACGAGTGACGAAAAGGCTCCCGCGCGCCGTGTCGGCGTCGTCGAATCAGGAGTTCAGAGAGGGGAACCAGAGAGCGATCTCACGCGCCGCGGATTCGGGCGAATCCGATCCGTGCACGATGTTGAACTGCGTTTCCAGCGCGAAGTCACCCCGGATGGTGCCCGGCGTGGCCTTCTCGACGGGATCGGTGCCGCCGGCGAGCTGGCGGAATGCGGAGATGGCCCGCGGACCTTCGACGACGGCCGCGACGACCGGACCCGAGGTGATGAACTCGAGCAGCGAGCCGTAGAACGGCCGCTCGGCGTGCTCGGCGTAGTGCTCGCTCGCGACCTCGACGGTCACGTCACGCAGTTCCAGGGCAGCCAGGCGCAGTCCCTTGCGCTCGATGCGGGCGATCACTTCGCCGACCAGTCCGCGCTGGACGCCGTCGGGCTTGATGAGGACGAGAGTCTGTTCAGTCACGCAGGACACTGTAGCGATGCACGACACCGCCCGCACCGTCCCACCCCCGCGGGCGGGTTCACCGTGCCCGAGTCACTTCGGGCAGTACTGCTTCTCGACGGCGAAGAACCCGTAGTTGAACACCCCGCCGGTCTGGCCGGGACCGTCGACGATGATCTGCAGGCACGCGCCCGGCGTGTCGACGGCCGCATCTAGCTCCTGCTTGAGCGTCTTGGCCATCTGCCGGTTGGCGCTGGAGTACGCGGGCGGCGCGGGCAGGTTGGCGATCACCTGGTCGACGCCGCGGTCGGCGAGCCACAGGGTCGAGGACCGCGTCGCGAGATAGCCGAGCGCCCCCTCGCGCACCGGCATCGGAATGCTCGCTTCCGGTGTCTGCGACGGCTGCGACGGCTGCGACGAAGGCTCCGCGCTCGCGATCGGCGCCGCCAGCACCGTCGCCGCAGCGACGGCCCCGACTACGATCCCCACCCGGCCTGCGCGACTCGTCACCCTGTCGGTCCTCCCCATCCACTGCCTCCATCGATTCGATTGCTGCCGTGTCGTACGACACAGTGGTGAGTGAGTGTAACCGACGGTCGCAGAAATCGACGATTCCGCGGGAGCCGAGCGCGTCCGCCGATCAGATCGGGTGCTGGCCCGGCAGCCGCCCCTGCTCGATCCGCTTCTCGACGTCGCGCTTGATGTACGCGATGTAGATCCACACGATCAGGAAGATGACGCCGACGATCGCGATGGACCAGTGGAAGAATCCTCCCGCGATCACGAACACCTGCATCACCAGGTTGACCTCCAGCGCGCGGGGCCTGCCCTGACGGCCGGACAACAGCAGCAGGATCAGCGTCACGATGCCGAGGTAGAGTCCCGACGCCCAGGTGACGCCGCCGGCCAGCTTCGCCACCACCGGGAACGCCAGCGCGACCACGATCACCTCGAGGATCAACGTCCCCGCCATGACCCCTCGGAAGCCCTTCCACGGGTCGGCGGCGGGCGGGGTGAACTGCGCGGCGTTCTCCGGAATCGATTTCTCGGTCATGACGGCTCCTTGCCGAAGAGTGTACGGCCCGCGCCCGCGGTGACGACGGATCCGGTGATGATCACACCGGCTCCGGAGACCGCTCCCCCCTCGCCCTCCTCGGCGAGCGAGACGGCGGCCTCGACCGCGTCCGGAAGGAACGGTTCCACCACCACGCGTTCGGCTCCGAACACGTCGTTCGCGATGTCGGCGAGCGCGTCGGTGTCGAGCGCTCGGGGCGAGCCGTTGTTGGTCAGGACGACGACGTCGAGCACCGGCTCGAGTTCGGTGAGCACACCGCGCGCGTCCTTGTCGCCGAGGACGCCGATCACCCCGACGAGCCTGCGGAAGTCGAACTCCGAGACCAGCGCTCGGGCGAGCGCGCGGGCGCCGTGCGGATTGTGCGCGGCGTCGACGAAGACGCTCGGGGCGCTGCGCACCCGCTCGAGACGGCCGGGACTGGCGACATCGGCGAAACCGGCTCGCACCGAGTCGACGTCGAGCCTGCGGTCGGCGCCCGCACCGAAGAAGGCCTCGACCGCGGCGAGTGCGAGTGCCGCGTTCTGCGCCTGATGCGCACCGTGCAGGGGCAGGAAGATCTCGTCGTAGACGCCGCCGAGACCTCGGATCGTGAGCAGTTGTCCGCCGACGGCGGTGGTGGCCTCGAGGACGGTGAACTCCGAGTCCTGCCGGGCGACGATGGTGCCTGCCTCCACCGAGGCCCGCAGCAGCACATCGGTCACCTCGGGCTGCTGAGGTGCGATCACCGTGACCGGATCCATCGGGATCACCGCGTCCGACGGCCCCGGCTTGATGATCCCGGCCTTCTCGCCCGCGATGGCGGCCAGGGTATCGCCCAGATAGTCGGCGTGGTCCATTGCGATCGGGGTGATCACCGCGACCTGCGAGTCGATCACATTGGTGGCGTCCCAGCGCCCGCCCATACCGGTCTCGACGACGGCCACCTCGATCGGGGCCTCCGCGAAGGCCGCGTACGCGATGGCGGTCAGCACCTCGAACTTGCTCATCCGAGGTCCGCCGCCGGCCGTCGACGAGTCGTCGACCATCGTCACGTACGGCTCGATGTCGCGATAGGTGTCGATGTAGGTGCGCGCCGGTATCGGCGCGCCGTCGATGGCGATCCGTTCGGTCACCGACTGCAGATGCGGGCTGGTGATCCGGCCCGTACGCCGATGGAAGGCGCGGAGCAGCGAATCGATCATCCGGGTCACCGAGGTCTTGCCGTTGGTTCCCGCCACGTGGATCGAGGGGTACGCGTGCTGCGGGTTGCCCAGCAGTTCCATCAGCGCGTTGATCCGGGTCAGAGACGGCTCGATCCGGGTCTCGGGCCAACGCGTGTCGAGTTCGGCTTCGAGCGCGTGGAGTTCGGCGAGATCGTCGGCGGAATCGCGTGAGCGCGTCACCGGCCGGCCAGCCCCTCGAGTTTGGCCTTCAGCCGCGCCACCTCGGCCTCGGCGAGATCCCGGCGCGTCTTGATCTTCTCGACGACCGCGTCGGGCGCCTTCGACAGGAACTGCTCGTTGCCGAGTTTGGCGGACGTGCCCGCGAGCTCCTTCTCCGCGGCGGCCAGATCCTTGGCGGCGCGCTTGCGCTCGGCTTCGACGTCGACCGTCCCGGAGGTGTCGATCGCGACGGTCGCGGTGCCGGTGGAGAGGCGGACCTCCACGGTCGCGGTGGCCGCGAAGCCGTCGCCCGCGCCCTCGAGCCGGGCCAGCGAATCGAGTTGCGGGCGCAGTTCGGCCAGCCCCGCGGCGTCGAGTCCGTCGACGGTCGCGGCGACCCGCTGCCCCGGCTTGAGACCCTGGTCGCTGCGGAACCGACGGACCTCCGTGATCAGCTTCTGCAGGTCCTCCACGCGGCGGGCGGCGTCGACGTCGGCGGGCGCGCCCGACGGCGTCGGCCACTGCGCCACGACCACCGACTCCGACCCGGTGAGCGTCTTCCACAGCACCTCGGTCACGAACGGCATCACCGGATGCAGCGCCCGCAGCAACTTGTCGAGAACGGTGCCCAGGACCAGCGCGGTCCGCTCGGCCCGCTCACCGCCCTCGGCCACCTGGACCTTCGACAGCTCGAGGTACCAGTCGCAGACCTCGTCCCACGCGAAGTGGTAGAGCGCCTCGCACGCCTTCGAGAACTCGTAGCTCTCGAAGCCCTCGTCGACCTCCGCGAGCACCTCGTCGAGCCGGGACAGGATCCAGCGGTCGGCGACCGTCAGCTGTTCGCCGGCGGGGAGTTCGCCCACGCGCGCACCGTTCATCAGGGCGAACTTGGTGGCGTTGAACAGTTTGGTGGCGAAGTTGCGCGAGCTCTGCGCGTGGGACTCGCCCACCGAGATGTCGCTGCCCGGATTGGCGCCGCGTGCGAGCGTGAAGCGCAGTGCGTCGGCGCCGAATCGGTCGACCCAGTCGAGCGGGTCGATGCCGTTGCCCTTCGACTTGCTCATCTTGCGCCCGTGCTCGTCACGGACCAGACCGTGCAGGAAGACGTCGTGGAACGGCACCCGTGCGTCTCGGCCGGAGAACCCGCTCGCGTCGAGCTTGCCGACGTAGGTGCCGAACATCATCATCCGGGCCACCCAGAAGAACAGGATGTCGTAACCGGTCACCAGCACCGAGGTGGGATAGAACTTGTCCAGCTCGGCGGTCTTGTCCGGCCATCCCATGGTGGAGAAGGGCCACAGTCCCGACGAGAACCAGGTGTCGAGGACGTCCGGGTCCTGCTCCCAGCCCTCGGGCACGGTGTCGTCCGGACCGAAGCACTCCACCTCGCCGTTCGGGCCGTACCAGATCGGGATCCGATGCCCCCACCACAGCTGCCGGGAGATGGTCCAGTCGTGCATGTCGTCGACCCATGCGAACCAGCGCGGTTCCTGGCTCGCCGGATGGATCACCGTCTCCGAATCGCGGACGGCGTCGCCCGCGGCCTTGGCGAGGGCTTCGACGCTGACCCACCACTGCATCGACAGCCGCGGCTCGATCGGCTCGCCCGCGCGCTCGGAGTGCCCGACGCTGTGCAGGTACGGCCGCACCTCCTTGACGATGCGCCCCTGTTCGGCCAGGGCCTCGCGAACCGCGACCCTGGCCTCGAAGCGGTCGAGTCCGTCGAACCGCGTCCCGGTCCCCTCGATCCTGGCGGTCTCGTCCATGATCGTGATCATCGGGAGATGGTGCCGCTGCCCGATGGCGAAGTCGTTCGGGTCGTGGGCCGGCGTGATCTTGACCGCGCCGGATCCGAACTCCGGGTCGACGTAGTCGTCGGCGATGACCGGGATCTTCCGATCCAGGAACGGGTGATCGAGCTCGACGCCGATCAGATCGCGGTAGCGCTCGTCGTCGGGATGGACCGCGATGGCGGTGTCGCCGAGCATCGTCTCCATGCGGGTGGTCGCGACGACGATGTGCGGCTCGGCGTCGTCGAGCGATCCGTACCGGAACGAGACGAGCTCTCCCTCGACGTCCTCGTACTTGACCTCGATGTCGGAGATGGCGGTCTGCTGGGCGGGCGACCAGTTCACGAGGCGCTCGGCCCGGTAGATCAGCCCGTCGTCGTACATCCGCTTGAAGATCGTCTGGACCGCGCGGGAGAGCCCCTCGTCCATGGTGAAGCGGTCGCGGCTCCAGTCGACGCCGTCGCCGAGCCTGCGCATCTGGCCGGCGATGGTGCCGCCGGACTCGGCCTTCCACTGCCACACGCGCTCGATGAAGGCTTCACGGCCGAGTTCCTCGCGGCTGGTGCCCTCCGCCGCGAGCTGCTTCTCGACGATCGTCTGCGTCGCGATTCCCGCGTGATCCATGCCCGGCAGCCACAGCACCTCGTAGCCCTGCATGCGCTTGCGGCGCGTCAGCGTGTCCATCAGGGTGTGATCGAGAGCGTGGCCCATGTGGAGCGAGCCGGTCACGTTCGGCGGCGGCAGGACGATCGAGTAGCCCGGCTTGGCACTCGAGGCGTCGGCCGTGAAGTACCCGGCGTCCACCCAGCCCTGGTAGAGGTCTGCCTCTACCGCACTCGGGTCCCAGCTCTTCGGCAGGGCTTCGGCGGTGGTCTCTGGGTCACGGGATTGCGCACTGGTCACCTGGGTGATTCTAGAGAACACCGCGCACCGCCGTCGCCGCCATGTCGCCGTAAGCGGCCTGGCTCACTCCCCGAGCCCCGGTCCAGGTGTCAGCCGAGGTCGTCGAGTCGCGCCGCGAGCGCTGCGAGCGCGGGCACCGCGACCCTGATCGCCGCGCGCTGGTCGCCGTCCAGCCCGGCCAGCGCCTCCGAGATCCGCCGCTCGTTCGCCCGCGTCCACTCGTCCAGCCGGGTGCGCCCGACCTCGGTGAGCCGTACCTGGACAGCGCGGCGGTCGTCAGGGACCGGTTCTCGGACGATCAGCCCGTTCTTCACCATCTGATTCACCAGAGTGCTGACCGTGTTGGTCGCCATCCGGTGTTTGCGGGCCAGCTCGCCGATCCGCAGTCCCGGCTCCCGCGCGAGGCGCTGCAGGAACTCGACCTGCGCCATCGGCAGCGACTCCCACGCGAAGTCCTCGCGCACGCTCGACCGCAGCGACCGGCGCAGCTGCGTGATCACAGCGGTCAACTCCCATGCGCCGTCGTCTTCTGTGACCCGGTCCACACCGGGCTCGGTTTCAGTCATGTTAATCTACTTCTGTCTGCTACAGAACTATTTACGTCGACGCTGTTCATGTCGACACGCCTCCGCGCCGGTACCCCGGCACCGGCCACGACGATTGAGATCAATGAGCAATACCCTCCCGCAACGCCGACCCGCCGCCGTCTACTCCGTCGGTGAGGAGCCGGACGTCCGCTTCTCCCTCGCGAACGAACGCACGGCACTGGCCTGGGTCCGCACCGCTCTCGCCCTGATCGCCGGCGGTATCACGCTGACGACCGTCGCCGGCCTGACCTCGTCTCCGATGGTCGTCCACCTGCTGTCTCTGGTGGCATGCGTCGCCGGCGGCGCGCTCGCTATCGTCGCACTGCTCTCGTGGCGGCGCAACGAGCGGGCCCTGCGACTCGGCCTGCCCTTGCCGCCTCCGCTGCCGCTGCCCTGGCTCGTCATGGGCATCGCGGTCGTCGCCGCTGGGCTCGTCGGCTTCGGCGTCGTGTCGATTCTGCGTCTCTCGTGAGCATCGACCCGGGCCTCCAACCGCAGCGCACCGCATTGGCCTGGCAGCGGACCGGCCTCTCCGTCCTGCTCGCCTGCGCGGCCGCCGGCTTCGCCGCCCTGCGTCACGGATTCCCGGCGGCGGCCCTCTGCACGTTCGTCGCCGGTGTCGTCCTGTGCCACGTCGCAGTCCGGCACTTTCCGAAGGGGCCGGACCGCGTCGCCGGGACCGGTTCGGTCTGGCCGACGATGGTCGCGACCGTTGGCGTGGTGGTCGTCATCGCGCTAGCGGGTACCGCACTCGCCATAGCCGATATGGTCTTCGGCTGACCGGCCCTCACGATGCGCGCGAACTGCGCAATCGATGCAGGTCCTCGGGTGCGTCGACGTTGGTGAGCCAGTCCGGGTCCGAGACCCCGATGCGGCGTGTGACGAGCGCATCGAGGGCCGCACCCATCCGGAGCTCGCCCTTCTCCACGAGGTCGGCGAGTTGCTGCGCGGAGCGAGTGCGGTAGACGCCGGCCATCGGGTGATCGCGCCCACCCTCGTGCGCGACGACGACGTCGGTCGATTCGGTCAGCCCGTCCAGGAGTTCGTCGATCAGCCCGGTGTCCACGAGCGGCATGTCGGTGGCGCAGACGAAGGCCGCCTCGGCACCGGCGTCCGCCGCCGCCTGCAACGCCGCCACCAGTCCACCGAGGGGGCCGCTGCCCGCCTTCTCCGTGGTGACCCAGTCGAGGTCCGTCTCGTCGCTCAGCTCGAGGTACGCCTGCGATGTCCGCGGCGCCGCGACCAGCACCGGTTCGCACCGGGCGCTGATCGCCCATGCGATCCGGCTGAGCATCGGCGCGCCGTCCCACTCCATCGCCGCCTTGTCCTGCCCCATGCGGCGAGAACGCCCGCCCGCGAGGATGATTCCGGCCAGTCTGTCTTCGCCCGTGCGCGTCATCTGCCCAGTGTCCCAAAGACTCCGCGGAACCGGGTCCGTCTTGGTTCAAACGGTCGGCCGCGGGCTGCATCGCACGGGAGCCGGGCACGACGACGGCCGGCGTCCCCGTCTCGACGGGACACCGGCCGTGTCGTGATTCTCGGTCAGGCCGACTTCTCGCGCGGCCCCTCGTCTTCGCTGCGCGGCACGATGGTCGGCAGCACGTTGTCGCGCACCGTCTCCCCCGTGACGACCACCTTGGCCACATCGTCGCGGCTCGGAATGTCGTACATCACCGGCAGCAGTACCTCTTCCATGATGGCCCGCAGACCACGCGCTCCGGTTCCCCGGTGGATCGCCTGGTCGGCCACTGCTTCGAGCGCGTCCTGACTGAACTCGAGTTCGACGTTGTCCATCTCGAACAGGCGCACGTACTGCTTGACGAGCGCGTTCTTGGGCTCCGACAGAATCGAGACCAGCGCTTCCTTGTCGAGGTTCGCGACCGATGCGACCACCGGCAGGCGCCCGATGAACTCGGGGATCAGACCGAACTTGATCAGATCCTCGGGCATCACCTCGGCGAAGTGATCGGTTGTGTCGACCTTGTCCTTACTCGGGACGTCGTTGCCGAAGCCGATGCCGCGCTTGCCGATCCGCTCGTCGACCACCTTCTCGAGGCCGGCGAACGCACCCGCGACGATGAAGAGCACATTGGTCGTGTCGATCTGGATGAACTCCTGATGGGGATGCTTGCGGCCGCCCTGCGGCGGCACGCTGGCCTGCGTTCCCTCCAGGATCTTCAGCAGCGCCTGCTGCACGCCCTCGCCCGACACGTCGCGGGTGATCGACGGGTTCTCGCTCTTGCGGGCGATCTTGTCGACCTCGTCGATGTAGATGATGCCGGTCTCGGCCCGCTTGACGTCGTAGTCGGCGGCCTGGATCAGCTTCAGCAGGATGTTCTCGACGTCCTCGCCCACGTAGCCGGCCTCGGTCAGCGCGGTGGCGTCCGCGATCGCGAACGGGACGTTGAGCATCTTCGCGAGGGTCTGCGCCAGGTACGTCTTGCCGCAGCCCGTGGGGCCGAGCATGAGGATGTTCGACTTCGCCAGTTCCACGGGCTCCACCGCGGACGAGCGCTTGTCGCCGGACTTCTTCTCACCCGCCTGGATGCGCTTGTAGTGGTTGTAGACGGCCACCGCGAGGGTTCGCTTGGCCGAATCCTGGCCCACCACATAGTTGTCCAGGAAGTCCCGGATCTCCGCGGGCTTGGGCAACTCGTCGAGCTTCACATCGCTGGTCTCGGCGAGTTCCTCCTCGATGATCTCGTTGCAGAGGTCGATGCACTCGTCACAGATGTACACCCCCGGACCTGCGATGAGCTTCTTGACCTGTTTCTGGCTCTTGCCGCAGAAAGAGCACTTCAGGAGGTCACCACCGTCTCCCATTCGCGCCACTACGCCCCACCTACTTCCCTATCTGCGGACAACCTCGACGGTACCCGCGCACGATGCCTTCGACGAGCCGAAATGCGGCAGTCGCTGAGATTCGACGCTCGCTCAGCTCCGCGCCGACTTCTTGCGGTAGTCGAACACCTCGTCGACGATTCCGTACTCCTTGGCCTGGTCGGCCGTGAGGATGTTGTCGCGGTCGGTGTCCTTGCGGATCTTCTCCGGGTCCTGGCCGGTATGCGAGGCGAGGATCTCGTCCAGCCGCCTGCGGATGCGCTCGATCTCCGCCGCCTGGATCTCCAGATCCGACACCTGGCCCTGGTAGGCACCGCCGGTGCGCGGCTGATGGATCAGCACCGTCGCGTTCGGCAGCGCCGCACGCTTGCCCGGCGTGCCGCCGGCCAGCAGGATCGCCGCGGCCGAGGCCGCCTCGCCGAGGCAGACGGTCATCACGTCGCAGTGCACGTACTGCATGGTGTCGTAGATGGCGAGCATGTCGGGCACGCTGCCGCCGGGCGAGTTGATGTACATGGTGATGTCGCGGTCGGGGTCCTGGCTCTCCAGGACCAGCAGCTGGGCCATCACGTCGTTGGCGACAGTCTGATCGATGGGCGTTCCCACGAAGACGATCCGCTCTTCGAACAGCTTGGCGTACGGGTCGTACTGGCGCTGGCCGTTGGGGGTGTTCTCGATGAACGACGGCAGGATGTACCGAGCCTCGATGCTCTTGAGCGCCAGGGCCGCATCCGGGATGCCCGCGCGGACGTCGGCGGGAAGCAGGTTAGTCATGTTCTCTCCGTAACCGGTGAAGTGAGGTGAACGTGGGTGGCGACGGGATCAGGCGACCGCGCCCGCGCTGGTCACGACGTGGTCGACGAAGCCGTAGGCCTTGGCCTCCTCGGCGGTGAACCAGTTGTCGCGGTCGGCGTCCGCCTCGATCTTCTCCAGCGGCTGGCCGGTGAACTCGGCGTTGAGCCGGTTCATCTCACGCTTGGTGGCGGCGAACTGCTCGGCCTGGATGGCGATGTCCGCGGCCGTGCCACCGATGCCCGCCGACGGCTGGTGCATCATGATCCGCGCGTGCGGCAGCGCGTGACGCTTGCCCTTGGCGCCGGCGGCCAGGAGGAACTGTCCCATCGAGGCGGCCATGCCCATCGCGTACGTGGCGACATCGCATGACGCGAGCTGCATCGTGTCGAAGATGGCCATCCCCGCGGTCACGCTGCCGCCCGGCGAGTTGATGTAGAGGTTGATGTCCTTGGTCGGGTCCTCGGCCGCGAGCAGCAGGATCTGCGCGCAGAGGCGGTTCGCGATGTCGTCGTCGACCTGGGTGCCCAGGAAGATGATGCGCTCGCGAAGCAGACGCTCGAAGACCGAGTCGGTCAGGTTCAGGCCGACTGCGCCCGAGCTCATCGAGGGCGTGTACAGATTGCTCACTGAGATGTCCCATCTGTCTAACGGTGCGGATCTCCCCGGAAGGTCTCGTCGACCGAGTCCATCGGACGCATCGCGCCCGTCCTTCGGAGAAGCTGTCACCGAGATTAATCAATTCCACCCCCGGGGTTGTTCCTCCGACACCCCTTATTCGCTTACAGCGGAACGGCTCGGCGGATGTTCGATCCGGTCGAAGGCCCTCTGACAGCGCGACAGCCGGGACGATCACTCGTCCCGGCTGTCGCGGTGGTGTCGGAGGCCGGCGGTCAGGCGTCCTCGGCCTCGTCGGTCTCGGCCTCATCGCTCTCGGTGTCGTCCGCCGATCCGAAGAAGGCCTTGGTGTCGATGGTCTCGCCGTTGGTGTCGGTGACCTTGACCTCGCCGATGACCTCGGCGAGCGCCTTGTTGCGGCGCACGTCGGCGTACAGCGCGCCGATCTGGTTGGCGTTCTGCAGCTGCTGGATGAACTCCTGCGGCGCGATGCCGTAGCGCTGCGACTGCATCAGGATCTGCTGGGTCAGCTCGTCCTGAGCGACCTCCACCTCCGTCGCGTCGGCGATGGCGTCGAGCAGCAGCTGAGTGCGCACCGACTTCTCCGCGTCGGCCTTGCTCTCGGCGTCCCACTCCTCGCGGGTCTTGCCCTGCGCTTCGAGGAAGCGGTCGACCTGTGCGTCGTCGTGTCCGAGGGCGTGGACCAGCTGGTGCTGAACGGCCTCGACCTCGTCGGCGACGACGGACTCGGGCAGCGGGAAGTCGACGGTGTCGAGCAGCTGCTCCAGGACGGCGTCACGGATGGCGCCCGCCTGCTCGTACTTCTTCGAGTCGGCGACCCGATCGCGAACGCTGTCGCGCAGTTCGTCGACGGTGTCGAACTCCGAGGCCATCTGAGCGAACTCATCGTCCAGCTCCGGCAGTTCACGGACCTTCACCGAGTTCACCTTGGCCGTGATCTCGGCGTCCTCGCCGGCATGGTCACCGGCGACCAGCTTGGAGGTGAAGGTGGCCGAGTCGCCGGCCTTGACGCCCTCGAGCGCCTCGTCCAGGCCCTCGATCAGGGTGTCGCTGCCGACCTCGTGCGAGAGCCCCTCGGTGGAGGCGTCTTCGACGGTCTCACCGCCGACGGTCGCCGACAGGTCCAGTGACACGAAGTCGCCGCCGGTGACGCCGCGGTCGACTCCGACGAGGGTGCCGAACCGGCCCCGCAGGTTGTCGAGCTCCTCTTCCACGTCGGCGTCGGCGATCTCGATCGGGTCGACCTCGACGGCGATGGACGAGAACTCCGGCAGTTCGATCTCCGGGCGGACGTCGACCTCGGCGGTGAACTTCACCGGCTCGCCGTAGACGAGCTCGGCCAGATCGATCTCGGGCTGACTGATGGCCTTGATCTCGGCCTCGGTGACGGCCTGCGAGTACTTCGCCGGAACGGCGTCGTTCACGACCTGCTCCAGGATCGCCTGCCGGCCGACACGCGCCTCGATCAGCTTGGCCGGAGCCTTGCCCGGGCGGAAGCCGGGGATGCGGATCTGCTGGGCGAGCGACTTGTACGCGCGGTCGAAGTCACCGGAGAGTTCCTCGAACGGAACCTCGACATTCAGCTTGACTCGGGTCGGGCTCAGCTGCTCGACGGTGCTCTTCACGGTGTTGGTACTCCTTGTCGGTTCGTGCTGGCAGTTCGTACTGTCGGACCGTTCTCCGGCGGTGCCGTCGGGCCTGCGACATCTTCGTCGGGATGACAGGATTTGAACCTGCGACCCTCCGCTCCCAAAGCGGATGCGCTACCAAGCTGCGCCACATCCCGTCGGGCCACGCCGAACACCGGCGGGACCAAAGGAACATAGTACGGGCCGAAGCGCCGCCACGACGAACCCGCCTCCCGTTTTGTGAATCGGCGCGAGGCTCGGTAGAGTTCTGCAAGCGCGCAGCGCGGCCGGGACTCCCGGCACGTCAGCCGCACGCGGGTGTAGCTCAATGGTAGAGCCCTAGTCTTCCAAACTAGCTACGCGGGTTCGATTCCCGTCACCCGCTCCAGACGACGCTTCAGGGCCGGTCTCCGACACAGGAGGCCGGCACTGAAGCGTCGTGAGCGTCTCGTCCCGTCCGAACGGTCAGAGCCCGCCGTCGCGGAGACGCCGGGAGTAGTCCTGAGCGCCGTGGCGCACCGCGGCGTGGACGGCCCGCGCGAGCGCCCCGCCCCAGTGCGACCGCGGCCCCGCGAAGGGCTCGGGTTCTCCGCCGTGATCGCAGACCACCACGACGGCGTCCGATGCGGTTCCGGTCGCCGGGTACCCGGCCTCGAGCAACGCCTGGGTCTTGGCTTCCGTCACGGTGATGACGGCGTTCACCAATGCCGCGTCGGTGAGGGCCACCGGAACGTCGACGGTGATGTTGACGGTCCCCGGCACAACGGTCCCGGGCACCGGCCGGTCGGACCGAAGCAACGGCGCCAGTTCCGGATCCGCGGCATCGACGGGCGCCGCCGCCCAGGTCGGCACCCTCAGCCCGACGGTCGCCGACGCGGTGACAGCGCCGTCGGCGCATGTCACGGTCCGATCCACCGCCGCCGCGGTCAGCATGCCCACTCCGCGTCCGCGCAGTCCGCTGCCCGCGGCGACCTCCCGGAGATGCGCCACCGGGTCCATCCGCCGATAGTCGCCGGGGACCTGCACGTTGAGCACCCACTCCACCGCTCCGATACCGCCGCCGAGCATGGCCGACGAGACACCGCGACGTCCCGGCCCGACGCGCCAGAGACTGGTGACGAGCGGAGCCTCGTCGCCGAACGCCCGAAGGAACTGCAGGTCGATGCTCATATCGCCGTTCACGCTAGCCGAGAACGACGGGCCGCTCACGGCCTGCCGACACCCAGCCCGCGGAGCACGATCCCGGCGAGCAACGCCCAGAAGGCCGAACCGACCCCGACCACCGCGATCCCCGATGCAGCGACCACGAACGTGACCGCGGCCGGCAGCCGATCGTCGACCTGCGACATCGCTGCCGCGCAGGCACTCGCGAAGGCTCCGAGGAGTGCGACGCCGGCGACCGCCTGAACGACCCCGTCGGGCGCCGCGAGCACCACCGCCACGAGCCCGGTCGACGTGAGTCCGAGGACGAGGTACGTGACGCCGGCGCTCAGTCCGGCGACCCACCGTCGTTCCCGATCGGGATCGGCGTCGGGCGCCGCGGCGAGGGCCGCGCTGATCGCGGCGAGGTTGATCGCGTGTCCACCGAACGGCGCGGCCAGCATCGATCCCACGCCGGTGACCGTCATCGCCGGACGCCAGGGCACGTCGTAGCCGAAGCCGGCCATCACCGCGACGCCCGGTATGTTCTGCGCGGCCATTGTCACCAGATACAGCGGCACCGCCGCCCCGATCGACGCGCCGACGGTCCACGACGGCGAGGTCACACTCAACTGCGGAACGAAGTCCGCCAGTCCCGGACCGCCGCCGTCACGCGCGAGTGCTATTCCGATCACCACGAGCGCGGCCCCGAACGCCCCGGGCACCGCCCACCGCGGTCGCACCTTCAGCAGCACCAGCCACACCGCCAGCACGGGTCCGACCGCCGCCGGGTTCGTCGCCAGCCCGCGGAGGGGTTCCACGCACAGCGGCAGCAGCACGCCCGCCAGCATCGCCTGCGCGATCGACACCGGAATCCGCCGCACCAGCTTCGCGAGTCCGGGCCACCAGCCGGTGACGACGAGAAGCACACCGCACGACAGAAATGCCCCGACGGCTGCCGACCACCCGCCGGCGACCGCCCCGGTGGTCGCCAGCAGCGCCGCCCCCGGCGTCGACCACGCCGAGGTGACCGGTATCCGGAACCGCCACGACAGCAGGACCGTCGCGGCACCCATCGCCACCGACACCGCGAACAGACCGGACGCGGCCTGCGCGGCATCGGCCCCGTCGGCCCGCAACCCGGCCAGGACCACCGCGAAAGACGAGGTAAAGCCGACGAGCGCGCAGACCACCCCTGCTCCGACGGGTACCGCGATCGATACCCGCTCGCGCCCGCGCACCTCGGCGTTCCGAGTGGTCTCAGTCATGGGACTACCGTTCCATAAACCGAACGTTCTGTAAACCGAACGGTCCTGAGGGTGTTCCCGCCGTACCATCGGCAGACGTGAACGACCTCGGAATCGCCGACCGGCTGCGCGAGCTTCGGCTCGCGCGCGGGTTCAGCCTGTCGGAGCTGGCGCGCCGTGCGGACATCGGCAAGGCCACGCTGTCGGAGATCGAGAGCGGCCGCCGCAATCCCAACATCGAAACCCTCTACGCCCTGTGCGAGCCGCTCGACGTCCCCCTCACCGGCATGCTGGGCGAGACTCCCGGCGCACACGGCACCGCGGCCGGCGGCATGGTGACGGTGCTGTTGTCGACGCGACATCTCGACGGCGCGACCATCGAGGTGTTCCGCCTCGAGTTCCCCGCAGGGGCGCGCCATGTGTCGCCGTCGCACGGCGAAGGGGTGCGCGAACAGCTGTCGGTGGTCTCGGGGACGCTGATCGTCGGCGTCGCCGACCGTCCCGCGACGGTGCACGCAGGAGAATGTCACGCGTGGACCAGCGACCGGGAACACGTATTCGCCGCGCCGGACGGTTCGGCCGAGGCGGTCGTCGTGATCACCACCCACTCCACCACCTGTGACCGATGACACCCCACTGAGCTGCCGATTCGCCCGATTCACAGGTGAAGTTCACCCGGAATGTGTTGGCGCGGGTACAACGGTTGTGTAACGATACTCTTCGAGCGCCCACGGGGGTGGCGCTAGTTCACGACCACGAAATGAAGGTAGAGACCACGTGTTTTCCACCAAGTCTTCGAGCCGCCGGGTGAGCCGGACCGCTCGAGTCGTTGCTGTGGCAGCCGGTGCGGCTGCGCTGGCGATGGGGGCGCCCGCAGTGGCCGAGGCAGCGCCGGTCACCGTCGTTCCCGGCCTTCCGCCGGTCCAGGTCCCCGATCTGCCGACCGTGCCCGGGCTGCCGCAGGCGCCCGCGCCGAAGCCGAAGCCCAAGCCTCAGCCGCAGACCACGACGCCGGAGAAGCCGGCCGTGCCTGCCGAGCCGAACGTCAAGAGCCCGACCGGCTGGGTCGCGCTCGCAGTCGACGGCGACCACCAGATCTACTGGTGGAAGAACCACGAGTTCGTCAAGCAGATGCCGATCTCGATGGGCACCGACAAGCACCCGACTCCCAATGGCGTGTACCACACCAAGGAGAAGTACCGGGACATGTACATGGACAGCTCCACGTATGGCGTGCCGGTCGACTCGCCCGAGGGCTACCGCACCTACGTCGAATACGCCACGCGCATGTCGTGGGACGGTATCTTCATCCACGCCGCTCCCTGGTCGGTCGCTCAGCAGGGCGTCTCGAACGCCAGCCACGGCTGCATCAACGTGAGCACCGAGAACGGCAAGTGGGTGTACGACAACATCGGTCAGGGCACCCCGATCGTCGTCCGCGGCACCGTCGGCGGTCAGTACACCGGCGACTAGTCGGCGTGCACTGACGAATACTGTCAGAGACACATCAGAAGCCGGGCCTCCCCGATCAGATCGGGGAGGCCCGGCTTCGTGTGCGCGTCACCCGGCGCGGCTCAGCTCTCCCATGGTCGCCTGCAACTGCAGCCAGTGGGCCAGCGTCTCGCATCCGGTGGTGTCGGGCGCCGTCATCGGGGCGCGACGGTACGGTTCGCTCGCGTACGAGACGTGACGTCCCCCCAGCGGATTGCGCACCCGCCAGCGGCCGAGTTCGACGGTCGGCGGCAGGTATCCACGGATCTCGCGGGCCGCGGTGCGCAGCCGCACCACATCCCGGCGCCACTGAGCCGGCGAGAAGCGGGTGGCATCCGCGTTCTGCATGCGCCGGCTCATCACCCGAGCCGTCGCGTCGACCACCCACTGTCGCAGCGCGGTCAGCGACAACGAGTCGGTGAGGTCGGCGATGTCCCGGATCAACGAATCGTCACTGGCATTGCAGATCATGTCCGACGGCGCTCCCACCCAGTACGCGGGGAGATCGTCGGGCAGATCCGCGCCGGGGCCGGCGACACCCCAGCCGTTGCAGCCGTCGATCACGCCGGGCGGCTGATTCGGATCCGCGACGAAACCGACCGCCGCGATCGCGCCCGCGAAGCGCAGACTCGCCGGGTGGGCGAGCAACGTCCTGATCACCGCGGCTCCCTGCGAGTAGCCGATCAGCATCACGGGCCGCTCCGCCGCGGCGATGGCCCGCGCCAGGTTGGTCACGCCGGCCGACACGCTCTCGACGTAGCTGACGCCGTCGTGCGCGGGTGCCGGACCATAGCTGGCCGGGTAGCCCACCCAGCGGGATTCGAAGCGGGCGTCGAGGCGGTCGGTGACCGCCCGCAGGAGTCCGGTGACCTCGGTCCGCGTGTCGCCGTCGAACGACTCCCCCGTGCCACCCACGACCAGAACCGTGAATTTCAGTGTCGCACCCATGTCTTCGAGCATGCGCCATGAGTCTTTGAGTCGCATCCGGTGGAGGATGAGGAAACGCTGAGGACTTCGACCGGCTCACCCGAGGTGGGTACTCACCGCTGACAGTTCGGGCACCAGAAGAGGTTCCGGCCCTCCATCTGCTCGGATGCGACGGTGGTACCGCACAACCGGCACGGCTCCCCCGCCCTGCGGTACACGTAGGTCCGCGGGCGGTCGGGCGCATACGCGGGGGCGCCGTGATCGTCGGACGGCCGTACCACGTGGATGTGGCCGCGCCGCACCCCGATCGGCATCAGATGGAGGAGATCGGCCCACATCTCGTCGAACTCGTCGCGGCTCACCGCGACACCTGGGCGATGCGGGTCGACACCGGCGCGGAACAGGACCTCGGCGCGGTAGATGTTGCCGATGCCCGCGACCACCCGTTGGTCCATGAGCAGCGAACCGATGGCCCGGCGCGACCGGGATACGGCGCGCCACGCGATCTCCGGATCGGCGTCCGGGCGCAGCGGGTCCGGTCCCAGCCGGGCGACGAGAGCGTCGAGATCGTCAGGCATGTACAGCTCACACGCATTGGGCCCGCGCAAGTCGATTCCGAGGACGTCGCCGATCAGCCGCATCCGGACCTGTCCCGTCGGCTCCGGCATCGGCAGCGCTTCTTCGCGGAAGGTGCCGTAGATGCCGAGGTGGATATGGACGATCCGCCGGGTGGCTGCGGTGCCGCGGCGACCGTCGTCGTAGCGGTGGATCAGATGTTTGCCCCACGCCTCGGCGCGGCGGAAGACCATGCCGTCCAGAAGGGCCGCTTCGTGAGCGAAGCGGCCCTGGGGACTGGAGACGGATAGTCGCTGCCCGCCGAGGAGACGTTGCTGCCGCCGGGCCAGCCGGTGCAGCGCATGCCCTTCGGGCACCGCCTGCTACTCGCCGGGAAGCGCGGGTGCCTCGCCGGTGCGCTCGTACTCGGCGAGGATGTCGATACGACGCTGGTGACGCGGTTCCTCCGACCACGCGGTGGAGATGAACGCATCGACGATCGCCAGCGCCTCCTCCTTGGAGTGCATGCGTCCGCCGATGCCGATGAGCTGCGCGTTGTTGTGCTGGCGCGCCAACTGCGCGGTCTCGACGCTCCACGCGAGCGCACAGCGCGCGCCGGGAACCTTGTTCGCGGCGATCTGCTCACCGTTCCCGCTGCCGCCCAAGACGATTCCGAGGCTGCCGGGATCGGCGACCGTGCGCTGCGCGGCCGCGATGCAGAACGCCGGGTAGTCGTCGAGGGCGTCGTACTCGTGCGCACCGCAGTCGACGACATCGTGGCCGCCCGCGGTGAGATGTTCGGAGATCTGGTTCTTGAGTTCGAAGCCCGCGTGGTCGGCACCGAGATAAATCCGCATGGCGTCAGTCTAGGGCCTGCGCGACGGCGGACCGGCACGGGGAGGCCAGTAGATTGGTGGTCGTGGATACCCACGGGCCCATTCCCTCAGTCCCCGGCGTCGACGATCCGCTGATCGTCGAACCGCCCGTCGATCTGCCCGGCCCCGGTGCCGTGTGGCGACCGCCCGCCGCCTACGCGGGCGCGCCGCGGCGTCACCCGTGGGAGATCCCGGTGCTGGTGGTGGGCGTGCTCATGGCGGTAGCGGCGTACGCGGTGGTTGTCGTGCTGGTCGCCGTGGGTGCGGTCTCCGAATGGCTGCTGCTCGCGCTCGCGCTTCCGCTGCTCGTGTTCCTCGGACGCGGTCTGAATTACGCGAACGTGCGGGTCAACGCGGTGCAGCTGAGCCCGACGCAGTTCCCCGACGGCTATCGCATGCTGGTGGAGGCAGCCGCCCGCTACGGAATGGAGTACGTGCCCGACGGATACGTCGTCAACGGCAACGGCGCCATCAACGCCTTCGCCTCGGGGCACGGGTTCCGCCGCTACGTGGTGGTGTACTCGGACCTGTTCGAAGTCGGCGGCCGGGCACGCAGTCCCGAGGCCCTCGAGTTCGTGATCGGCCACGAAGTGGGACACATCGCCGCCGGTCACGTCTCCTACTGGCGACAGCTCTTCAGCAGTCTCATCATGGGGCTCCCCCTACTGGGATCGCTTCTCTCACGTTCGCAGGAGTACACGGCGGACAACTACGGCTACTACACCCGGCCCGACGGCGCGCACGCGGCGATCGGCCTCCTGGCGGGCGGCAAGTACCTGCTCAGTGCCGTCGACTTCGATCAGTTCGCCGACCGCGCGGTCCACGAGAAGGGCTTCTTCGTCACGCTCGCGAACGCGGTGGCGTCGCATCCGGTCCTCACCTGGCGTGCGGCGGCACTGCGCGACCGGACACGCGCCGGTGCGATTCTGCTGCGGCCCAGGCAGTTCGTGCGCGGTTCGGGCAGCGGCAACGTGGTGCCCGTGCCGCCGCCGGCGCCACCGGCCTCGACCGCTCCCGGCAGCCTGCCCAACCAGCTCGAACAGACCCGCACCTACTGAGGCGCGCGAACCGATCAGCCGAACTCGGGATCCTCGGTGCGGGTGCGCTTGAGCTCGAAGAAGTGCGGGTACGAGGCCAACGCCACCGTGCCGTCCCAGACGCGGCCGGCGTCCTCGCCGCGCGGAATCCGCGACAGCACCGGGCCGAAGAAGGCGACGCCGTTGACATGAATGGTGGGAGTCCCGACGTCGTCGCCGACCTTGTCCATGCCCGCGTGGTGACTGACCCGGATCGCGCCGTCGAACTCGGTGGAATCGGCGGCACCGGCGAGGTCGGCCTCCAGACCCGCGGCCTGCAGCGCAGCCGGGATCACGATGTCGTAATCCTTGACGCCCTCATTGTGGAACCGGGTGCCCATCTCGGTGTACAGGCGCGGCAGCACCTGCTCCCCGTGGCGCGCGGCGGCCGCGGCGAGCACTCGAACCGGCGTCCACGCCGTATCGAGCATTGCGCGGTAGCTCTCGGGCACGTCCCGGTTCTCGTTGAGAACCGCCAGGCTCATGATGTGGAAGTTCACGTCGATCGGGCGGACCTTCTCGGCTTCGAGGATCCAGCGGGAGGTGATCCAGCACCACGGGCAGAGCGGATCGAACCAGAAATCGACGCGGTCGGTGGAGGAAGCGTTCTCAGCCATGCACCCATTCAACCACCGCCGAGGCGGCGGCCGGCGGCGTCGGAGGCCACCCGCCACTACTGTTGACACCGTGAGCGCACCAAATCTGACACGTGACCAGGCGCGGCAGCGCGCCGCCATCCTCTCGGTCCAGAACTACCGGATCGAACTCGACCTCACCGACGGCGCCGGCGCCCCCGGCACCGAGCGATTCGGCTCCACCACGACCGTGACCTTCAGCGCGACTGCAGGCGCCACCACCTTCATCGACCTCGTGGCGCCCAAGCTGGTGTCTGCGACGCTCAACGGCGAAGAACTGGACGTGAGTGCCTTCGACGAGTCCACCGGCCTCGAGCTCCCCGGGCTGGCCGCGGAGAACACTCTCGAGGTGGTCGCCGAATGCGCGTACTCGAACACCGGCGAGGGGCTGCACCGTTTCGTCGACCCGGCCGACGGCAACGTCTACCTCTACTCGCAGTTCGAGACCGCCGACGCCAAGCGGATGTTCGCATGCTTCGACCAGCCCGACCTCAAGGCCTCCTACTCGGTGACGGTCACCGCACCGGGGAACTGGCAGGTGATCTCCAACGGCGCCCCCACCGGTGAGCCCGGCACCGCGGCCGACGGCGCGCTGGTGCACCGGTTCGCGACCACGGAACGGTTCAGCACCTACCTCGTCGCCCTCATCGCCGGACCGTACGCGGTCTGGAACGACGAGTACTCCGACGAGCACGGGACGATCCCCCTGGGCCTCTACTGCCGAGCATCACTCGCCGAGCACATGGACGCCGAGCGCCTCTTCGCCGAGACCAAGCAGGGATTCGGCTTCTACCACCGGGTCTTCGGGGTTCCGTACGCCTTCGGCAAGTACGACCAACTGTTCGTCCCCGAGTTCAACGCCGGCGCCATGGAGAACGCCGGCGCCGTCACCTTCCTCGAGGACTACGTGTTCCGGTCGCGGGTGACCCGTTACCTGTACGAGCGGCGCGCCGAGACGGTGCTCCACGAGATGGCCCACATGTGGTTCGGCGACCTGGTCACGATGCAGTGGTGGGACGACCTCTGGCTCAACGAGTCGTTCGCGACCTTCGCCTCGGTCCTCTCCCAGGTCGAGGCCACCGAGTACACCAACGCGTGGACCACCTTCGCCAACGTCGAGAAATCGTGGGCATACCGGCAGGACCAACTGCCGTCCACCCATCCGATCGCCGCCGACATCCCCGACATCGCCGCGGTGGAGGTCAACTTCGACGGCATCACCTACGCCAAGGGCGCGTCGGTGCTCAAGCAGCTCGTCGCCTACGTGGGGCTGGAACCCTTCCTCACCGGCCTGCGGGAGTACTTCGCCGAGCACCGCTTCGCGAACGCCACTTTCGCCGACCTGCTCGGCTCGCTCGAACGGGCGTCGGGCCGTGACCTGTCGGGCTGGGGTGCGCAGTGGCTCAAGACCACGGGCATCAACGTCATGCGCCCCGAATTCGAGACCGACGCGAACGGTCGCTTCACCTCCTTCGCGGTGCTGCAGGAGGGCGCGGCGCCGGGTGCCGGAGAGACGCGCGTGCACCGCATGCGGATCGGCGTGTACGCCGACGAGGGAGGCAAGCTCGTCCGCAGCCACGTCGTCGAGCTCGACGTGGAGGGTCCGCGCACCGACGTTCCCGACCTGATCGGCGTCGAGCGGGGCCGACTGGTACTGCTCAACGACGACGACCTCACCTATGCGTCGGTACGGCTCGACGCCGACTCGCTGGCCACCGCGACGGCTCGGATCGCCGACATCGCCGACCCGATGCCCCGGACGCTCATCTGGTCGGCCGCGTGGGAGATGACCAGGCAGGCCGAGATGAGCGCACGCGACTTCCTGACGCTCGTCGGCGAAGGCATCGGAGCCGAATCCGAAGTCGGCGTGGTCCAGCGGGTCCTACTGCAGGCGGTCACCGCACTGGAGTCGTACGCCGACCCCGCCTGGGCCGCGCAGACCGGATGGCCCACGTTCGCCGGGCGCCTGCTGACTCTGGCACAGAACGCCGAGAGCGGCTCCGACCATCAGCTCGCCTTCGTCAACGCGCTGCTGGGCGGCGTCACCCGCGACGACCAGCAGCCGCTGCTGCGCGCGCTCCTCGACGGCGACGAGCCGGCCGATCACGGACTGCCGGGCCTCGTCGTCGACGACGAACTCCGCTGGAAGCTGGTGAAAGCCCTCGCGACCCACGGCATCGTGGGCGACGACGTGATCGACGCGGAGGCCCGCAGGGACAACACCGCGGCCGGTGCACGGCACGCCGAGGCGGCGCGCGCGGCGCGACCCGACGCCGAGGCCAAGGCGACCGCGTGGACGCGTGCCTTCGACGACGACGGCATCGCCAACGTCACCGTGCGGTCGATCGTCGAGGGTCTGGTGCGTCCCGGCCAGTCGGCATTGCTGTCCGACTACACGCAGCGCTACTTCGACGATGTCGCGGCGCTGTGGGACCGGCGCACGAGCGAGGTGGCGCAGACGGTCGTGATCGGTCTCTACCCGTCCTGGGACATCACCGACGCGGCGCTGCAGAAGGCCGACGCCTTCCTGGCCGGTGACCATCCGCCCGCCCTGGCGCGTCTGATCGCCGAAGGCCGGGACTCCACCGCCCGCGCACTGCGCGCCCGGGACCGCGACCGCCGCTCGTCCGAGTAGCGCGCCCGCGGGCATCAGCCCAGCGAAACGAGACAGGCCCCGCCGTTCGGCGGGGCCTGTGTCGGTGAGTCGGATTCAGGGACGGTCGACAGCCGTGGCCATCACGCGCAGCGCGGAGACCAGTCCGTCGATCAGGTCGCCCCGCTTGAACGACGACAGCGCGGCCGAGACGCCGAGCTCCGCGACGCGGTCGTTGACCCGGCCCGCGACCAGCGCACCGGACACGACGGCGACGTCCTTCGAGTTCGGCGACACCGCAATGAGCGCGCCGTGGGCGGGCTCGGGCGCCTGAGCGAGGATCTCGCGGGCGCCGGCGACCGGGTCGGATCCCAACTCGCCGATGTAGACCGAGAAGCGCACGAGGGCGACCTCGCTGGCCTGGCTGAGAGCGTCGTCGAGCATGATCAACTCGTCGCGGGTGAAGGGCGGGGTGCCGAAGCCGTCGCCCGGGAACAGCGCGGCCGAGATGCGGCCGCTGCTGGTGACGACGGTGCCGAGCGGAAGACCGTTCGACGGCGCGACCGCCGTGCTCTGCTGAGTCACATCACCACTTGCCACTTGCCGAACCTCCCTCGACATCACCCGGCTCGAAGTGCCGGCTCAGGGCCATCGGCTCGATGTCGGTCGCGCTGAACAGAGTGGGACCGTTCTCCCACGGCTGATCGAGCGTGTACTCGGTGACCTTCGGCCGCTTCATTCCAAAAGAGAACACCATCGAGACCACACACAGCGCCACTGCGATCACACACAGCACCACGACGGTCATTCCGACGGGGACAAGAAGTTGATCCACACCCCACCCTTTCGACTAGCGCTCGGAGCTAAGCGCGGAGACCTGCCGTGTGCAGATCGTCTGGTTCAATTTATCGCACCGCGTGCGGCGCTGTCGCCGGAGGGCCTACACAGTGTCGTAGATGCCACGGGGGCGATAGTGGACAATGGTGAGCGTGAGCACGTTCTACGAGGAAGCCGGCGGTCACGAGACGTTCCGCCGGATCACCGCACGCTTCTATGAGGAGGTCGCGGCCGATGAGATCCTCCGGCCGATGTACCCGGAGGAGGACCTCGGCCCGGCCGAGCGACGTCTGCGAATGTTCTTGGAGCAGTACTGGGGCGGGCCGCACACCTACAGCGAGGAGCGCGGCCACCCGCGATTGCGAATGCGTCACGTCCCCTACAAGATCGGCCCCATCGAACGGGACGCGTGGTTACGGTGCATGAACATCGCCATCGAGTCGATCGAATCGGACGTTCTGGACGATGAGCATCGCCGGGCTCTGACCGACTACGTCACCATGGCGGCCGACACGCTCGTCAACAGCCCGTTCTGACCCACCGCGCGGGTATGAACGATTCAGTGAAGGCAGGAGAGGGAACAGAAGACGGTGAGTGAGCAGAGCATGGCGAACGTCCCCGCGACCGACGACGCCCAGTGGTGGCGGTCGGCCGTCGTCTACCAGGTGTATCCCCGATCGTTCTCGGATCTCAGCGGCGACGGCGTCGGCGACCTCGCCGGGCTGATCGACAAGCTGGGATATCTCGAACTGCTCGGCGTGGACGCGATCTGGCTCTCGCCGATCATGCGCTCACCGATGGCCGACCACGGATACGACGTCTCCGACCCCCGCGCGATCGATCCCCTCTTCGGCGACCTGGACACCTTCGACGAGCTCATTCGCCAGGCCCACGACCGCGACATCCGGGTGACGATGGATCTCGTCCCCAACCACACCAGCGACCAGCATCCGTGGTTCTCCGGCGCGCTGGGAGCGGCCCCGGGCAGCCCCGAGCGCGAGCGCTACATCTTCGCCGACGGACGCGGCGATGACGGCGAGCTGCCGCCGAACAACTGGACCAGCGTCTTCGGAGGTCCGGCGTGGACGCGGATCGTGGAGCCCGACGGCCGCCCCGGCCAGTGGTATCTGCACCTGTTCGCTCCCGAGCAGCCCGATCTGAACTGGAACAACCCGGAGGTCCTCGCCGACCTGCAGACGACCATGCGCTTCTGGCTCGACCGCGGCATCGACGGCTTCCGCATCGACGTCGCGCACGGCATGGCCAAGCCCGACGGCCTGCCCGACCTGGAGCACCCGGCCGAGGTGCTGCTGCACTCCGACGACGATCCGCGGTTCAACAACGAGGCCGTCCACGACATCCACCGCGCGATCCGGTCGGTGATGGACGAATACCCCGGAACCTTCAACGTCGGCGAGGTGTGGGTCCGCTCCAACGAAGCCTTCTCACGGTACGTCCGGCCGGACGAACTGCATCTGGGCTTCAACTTCCGGCTGGCCACCGCCGGATTCGACGCCGATGAGATCAAGGAGGCGATCACCGAGTCGCTGGCCGCCACCGCCTCGGTCGGCGCGGTGCCGACGTGGACCCTCTCGAACCACGATGTGCCGCGCGAGGTGACGCGCTACCAGCCCACCGGTGAGGCGGCCGACGGGCGCACGCCCGACGACCTCCTCGCCATCGGCACCATCCGAGCGCGGGCGATGATCATGGTGGAGCTGGCGCTGCCGGGCACCGTCTTCATCTACAACGGTGCCGAACTCGGTCTGCCCAACGTCGATCTGCCCGACGACGCACTCGTCGACCCGGTCTGGGAGAACTCCGGTCACACCGACCGCGGTCGCGACGGCTGTCGGGTTCCGCTGCCGTGGGAGGGCACCGAGCCGCCCTTCGGATTCAGCAGCCGGTCGGACACCTGGCTGCCGATCCCCGCCGACTGGGCGGCACTGACCGTGGAGTCTCAGCTCGAGGACATCTACTCGATGCTGTCTCTGTACCGGCAGGCGATCGAACTGCGCTACGCACGTCCGGAGTTCTCCGGTGACACCGTGCAGTGGTACGGCGCCCCCGAGGGCTGCCTTGCCTTCCGCCGGCCCGGCGGCCTCATCTGTGCGCTCAACGCCTCCGATCGCCCGGTACCGCTTCCGCCCGGACAGATCCTCCTGGTCAGTACCCCGCTGGAGGGCGGTCTGCTGCTCCCCGGCGCCGCCGCCTGGCTGGTGTAAGGTCCGGGCCGGGGATCACGGTCAGCCGTTCGCTCCGGTTCGGAGGTTCCGCAGGGCCCGTTTGACGACCTTTCCGTTGGCATTCTTGGGAAGCTCGTCGAGAAATGTGACGGACTTGGGCTTCTTGAAGGACGCCAAGTGCGCACGGGTGTGAGCGATGAGCTGCGGTTCGGTGACGTCGGCGCCCGGGCCGGTCACGACGAACGCGCATACGTTCTCGCCCCATTCGGGGTCGGGGACGCCGACCACTGCGGCCTCGTAGACAGCCGGATGAGCGAGCAGGACCTCTTCCACTTCGCGGGGATAGATGTTGGAGCCACCGCTGATGATGACGTCTTTGGACCGGTCGGTGAGGTAGAGGAACCCGTTCTCATCGAAGTGCCCGACATCTCCGGTGCGCAGCCACCCGTCGCTGATGGCGGCCGCGGTCGCGTTCGGATCTGACCAGTACCCCGCCATGACGACATCGCCGCGGACTTGGATCTCTCCGGTTGTACCTGCAGGCGAGTCGGCACCGTCGTCGTTCACCACCCGCACCTCGACGCCGGTGAACGGCTGGCCGCAGGATCTGCGCCGAGGATCGGCGCTGTCGTGGGGAACCTCGTCCGGTTTCATCACGGCTATCGTCATGGGGCACTCGCCCTGTCCGTACATCTGGGTGATGATGGGACCGAACGTATCGAGCGCGTCCTGCAGATCTTCTTGATACAGCGCGGCTCCGCCGATGACCAGGCTGCGCAGGTGCGGAACCGCCGGTGCCGAACCCCCTCGGACCTCGTCGGTGAGACGACGCAGCATGGTGGGCGCGAGGAACGCTCCGTGGGTGACCCGGTCGGACTGGGCGAGGGCGAGATAGTCGGCTGGATCGAAGCTGCCGGCCGACGAGTACTCCACCGACGACCCCGGCGGGACGGCGTCGTTGACCAGCGGATCGGCGGCGTCACGCCACATCTCGTATGCGATCTCCTTGGTGATCTCACCGTCTCGGAGTTCGAAACAGTGCACCAGCCGCAGGCTGATCCGAGTGCCGATGGGGAACGGCAGGTTGGGCATCTCGTCACCGATCACGGTCACGTCGGCAACCGCGTCATCGAACACGAACTGCTCCGTGCCGAAGCGTCGCAACGTGGTGAGCGAATGGAATTGCAGCGTGCGAAAGATCTTCATGTAGGCGCTGCGCACCTCGGCGGCATCGGTGTAAACGAGGCCGCGGTTCGGGGCTTCCCAGGAGATATCGGACGCGTAGAGGGCGATCGCCTTGTCGACGTCGTCGGGGTTCTCATTGTGGAAGTGCTCTTGGACCACCGCGAGGTTACGGGCGATGATCTCGTCGCGGGACAGTTCTGCGTCCGGGCGCATGGTCGTCATGAGTGAGGGTCCTTACAGTAGATCGGGAGCGGTTATCTGGTGAGCCACGGGTAGCGGGCGGAGTCGGCGTCGGCGTGGCTGGTGCCTTCGACGACGACCCTGTCGCCGTCGACGATGTAGTTGAAGTAGGCGGAGTGGTGTTCGATCGACGAGATGATTCCGCCGAGTTCGCCGAGGAACTCCTCGATCTTCTCGACGCCTCGAACCATGCCGTACTTGGGGAAGCAGAACAGAGCGTCGTCGGCGAAGAGTTCGATGACGCCGCCACCGGTATCGACGCGTTTGAGGAACTCCAGAGCGACTGACTTACGCTGTTCGTCGGTCATGGTGCCGGTCGTGATGGTCATTGGAAGCCTCCTTCATCAGATGGAGCGGAGTCAGACTCGGGACAGGACGGCGTCGATCGCTTCACGCAGCGCGCTGAGCGGGTCGTCTGCCATGCCGTGGCTCCGCCAGGCGATGTGACGGTCGGGCCGGACCAGCAGGCAGCCGCCGTCGGAGATCTCGCGGGCTCGCGCCCAGTCGCCGTATACGTCGTCGAAGGCGAGACGGTAACCGATGGGGGCACTCGCGATCTCGACGCCCACCTCCGCACCGATCTTCTCGGCAGCCGCGACCCACGCCTCGCCGCCGATTCCGGTGATCACTGTGAATCTGCCGTGACCGACGGCATCGAGTGTCGAGATCTGTTCGCCATTCCGCTCGATCCAGACATGCGGCATATATGCGCCTGGATGAGTGGTCGGTTGATAGTAGAGCTCGGGATCGCGAGTGTGAGCCGGGAACGGGGTCCCGTCGCCGACCACCGCCGTCGAGGTGTACCGATGGCCGAGTTCGACACCGTGCGCGTGGAAATGGTAGGCGTTTTCGTCGATGCAGTCTTCAAGCGCCTTGCGCCGCTTGCGTCCGTCATCGGTGTCGGCGAAGAATTCGTCGATCGCCGCCCACCCTTCCTCGTCGGTCTGGCCCGGCCGGATGCCGAGGATCGACGGGACCCGCCCGACGATGTCTGCACTCTTCAAGGCGCGGTCCACCACCTGCCTGCCTACCGGATGACGCTCCTGGTGGTAGCTCTCGAGCAGAGATGGTCCGGCCTGCCCCTTGACGACCGCGGCGAGCTTCCAAGCGAGGTTGTACGCGTCTTGGATGGAGGTGTTGGACCCCAACCCGTTCGCCGGTGGGTGGCGGTGTGCGGCGTCGCCGGCCAGAAACACCCGCCCCCGCTGGTACTCGGAGGCGAGTACGTGATTGACCTGCCAGGTCGAGACGTTCTTGATCGTGACCGGAATGCTGTCGTCACCGATGGCCTTGTAGATGCGAGGCAGCATGGCTTCCTCGCTGGTGTCGATCTCTTCGGTGTCCGGGTCGTACATGAACACCAGCACCCACTCGTTCCACGGCCGCACGGTGATGAAGACTCCGGAGCCGAGCCAGAAGTCCTTGCCGGGCTGTGCGGTCCAGAACAGCACGCCCGGCCGGTGAGCGCGGTACTTGGACAGATCGGCTTCGAGCCAGATGTTGACCGCGTAGCCGAGCCCTGTTTCTCCCTCGAGTGAGAATCCCAACTGCTCGGCGACCGTCGAGCGACCGCCGTCGGCGCCGATCGCGTACTTCGCCCGCACCTGATAGGTCTCACCGGTGTGGCTGTATCGAACGGTCGCGGTGACCCCGTCGGCGTCCTGCGAGATCTCGGTCAGTTCCGTGGAGAACCGGATGTCGGCCCCGCGGTCGAGCGCACCCTGCAAGATCAAGGGCTCGAACAGGTGCTGGGGCATGTTGCATATGGCCGACGGGCTTCCCGCCTCGTAATCCGCTTTACGGTCGACCTTCGTCCCCCAGGTCTTCACCCGGGCGATCTCCTTGCCCGCCATGCTGGTGGCCCACACGTTGTCGGCCATCAACTCGTTGGGGACGGAGACGCTGCGCACCTGATCCTCGATCCCGAGGTCGCGCATGACCTCCATGGTGCGCTGGTTCGTGATGTGTGCCCTCGGCGTGTTGGCGGTACGCGGGTACTTGGTGACCGTGACGGCATCGACGCCGTGCATCGCCAGGAACGCCGCAGCTGTCAGTCCGGAGGGCCCGGCACCCACGACGAGCACATCGGTCTCGACGACTCTCATGGCTTATCTCCTTCTCGTCAGTCGCGGGGTGCGACGAGGCGATGGCTCATCTGACCCAGCCCCTCGATGCTGGTAGTCAGCACCTCGCCGGCGGCGAGGTAGCGTTGCGGATCCGCGGCGAGGCCGACTCCGGCCGGGGTCCCGGTGAAGATCAGGTCGCCCGGGTAGAGCGTGACGACCTCGGAGAGCTGTGCGATCAGTTCGGGTACGGAGAAGATCAGGTCGGAGGTCGAGCTCTTCTGGACCTCTTCTCCGTCGATCGCGCAAGCGATCTCCAGATCGTCCGGATTCTCCAGTTCGTCCGGAGTGACCACCCAGGGCCCGATCGGGCCGAAGCCGGGATGCGATTTGGCGAGACTGAACTGCGGTGCGGGTCCGGCGAGCTGACGGGATCGCTCCGAGATGTCCTGGCCGTTGGTCAGTCCCGCGACGTGGTCCCACGCGTTCTCCACATGCACTCCGCGTGCTTCCCGACCGATCACCACCACCAACTCCGCTTCCCAGTCGACGTTCCCGTCGACGAGGGCGATGTCCCCGAAGGGTCCGGTCAGGGATGAGGCGAATTTGGTGAACACCGACGCCCTGGCCGGGATTTCGAATCCTGACTCGGCGGCGTGTTCCCGATAGTTGAGCGCAATGGCGAAGATCTGCCGCGGCCTCGACACCGGCGGTCCGAGCAACGTCTCGTCGAAACTCTGCGGCGTCAATGCAGCTGCCCGCGCCCACTCGCGGAACTCATCCCAGCGTGCGAGCACAGACTCCGGATCCGGCCCGAAACGCCCTTCGCTGTCGCGGGCGATGTCGGCCGCCCCGTCTTCGGTCACCAGTACCGCTCGTCCTGCAAGATTCGCCAGCTTCATCGTCATCCTCCTCTTCCAGAGTGACGGGCGCCACTCTGCGGTGTGCGTTTCAGCATGCGCCGCAACTTTCCATCCGTTAAGAGAAAGTAGAAAGTTATACAGAAGTTCCTTTCCTGCTAGGGTCGAAGCATGGCGCGATCCACGTATGGGACCCGCGCGGACGACACGTTCGCGACGATGAGAGCCGACATTCTGGCCGGCAGGTTGACACCCGGCGAGAAGCTGAAGTTCCCGGAACTGAGCACCAGATACGGCGTCGGCGTAGGGGTGCTTCGCGAAGCTCTGACCCGCTTGGTCGAACAGGACCTCGTCCGGTCTCAACCGCACCAGGGGTTTCAGGTGACCCCGCTGTCCGCAGAGGACCTGATCGAACTCACAACGGCGCGCGTGGCGATCGAGTGCCTGGTGTTCCGCATGTCACTGGCTGAAGGCGACACTCCGTGGGAGTCGGATCTGGTCGCGAAGCACCACACACTCGAGAGGACTCCGCAGTACGACCGGGACGATCCAGAACGCGTGGGCGACGCGTGGTCGCGGGCGCATGCCGATTTCCATCATGCGCTGTTGGCCGGCTGCCGAAACTCCAGACTGCTGGGGATCGCGACATCGTTGCGTGATTCCGCAGAGCTCTACCGATCGTGGTCCCAGCAGCACTTCAGGCACCCGGACCGTGACGTGATCGCAGAACACCGCGAACTCATGGAACTCGCACTCGCGCGAGATGCCGATGCCGCGGTCGAGGCGTTGGCGCGGCATATCAGCCACACCACCGACATTCTTCTCGGCACCGACCACCGGCAGGAATCGATGTCGGCCGGAAACGTGGGCAGCGGCGTGTCCGCCTAGCTGCGCACGGCCAGATTCAGCACCGAGCGCCGTTGGTAGACCGAGCCGAAGCGCGCGTCCACCCGCACCCAGCTGGACGAGAGACGGACCCGCACCGGCTCGTCCGGCGCGATCGCGTCGATCGGTGAGTCGGCAGTGATCTCGCGGCCGGCGGCGTCGCGGACGAAGCCCATCGCGGTGAGGGCGAAGACCGCACGCATCGACACCTTCGCCCGAGCGCCCGATCCGTTCGGCCCGCTCACCTCGATCACCGTCTGATCCAGCAACGACGACGCCGGGCCGAGCGCGCCGGATTCCGTGCGGGCCACGTCGGCGCCCCTGCGGGCGAGTGACACCAGCTCGCGCGCCGGGACGTCGTCGAGGTGGTCGAAGCCGTCCGACGGGGGCAGCGCGCCCTGCCAGGCTCCGGGCAGTGCGAAGCCGAGCGGGAGCGGACCGTCGCCGCCCACCGCCGCCGACATCGCGCCGACGTCGGCGACCACGTCGGCCGGAGTCACCGAACCGAACACCGAGCGGGTCGCGAGGATGTCGAAGCCGGTGCGCACCCACAACCCGACGCGCCCGTCCGGCCGCTGCTGAACCCGCAGCACGCCGGAGTCGTCCACCCGGCGAGCCCGTTCCAGGAATGCCGCCAGATCGGTTCGGTCGGCCGGCCCGTGCGGGACCAGCACCCGCTCCCCCGCCGCCGCGTCGGTCACCTGTTCACCGGCTCGCGGAGGAAGCTCTGCAGATACGCCTTCTCGTCGGCGGTCATGCGCCGGGGCCGCTGCGTGTCGATGTCGAAGGAGACCAGCTGAGTGGTGGCGACCACCGACGGACGGGACTCGGGATCGGCTCCGTACGGCCGGACCTCGTAGCCCACCGTGAAGTCGACCGCACGCAGTCGCTCCACGAACATGGTGACGCGGATCGGCGACTCGTCGTGGCGGATCTGTCCCTGGTACTTGACGTGCAGGTCGGCGACGAGACAGCCCTTGCGCATCAGCGCGGTGGGCTTGTCATCGTAGAAGAGCCAGGGGATCCGCGCCTCCTCGAGCAGGGTCACCATGCGCGCGTGGTTGATGTGCGCGAATACGTCCATATCCGACCACCGCACCGGGACCGACACCTCGTACCCCCGGTCGGTCCGACAACCGTTATCCGCGAAAAGCCTTCGCTTGTCGACGTTCTCGTCTACGGCGAGGGATTCTTGATCTGCCATGCGCTGTGTGCCTCCTAGCCGACCACACTACGCAACGAGCGCACCGCCACCGACAGGGTGGCGAGGTCCCACCGGCCGGTGGCGGCCAGATCGGCGAGTGTCGACTCGGTCCGCGCGATCATCGCCGACCTCGCCTGCGACCAGTCCGAGATCTTCTGGGCGGCCGGCTCCTCGGGCTCGGACATCGTCAGGATCGCACGCGTCAGCGAGCGCAGCACCGCGAACACCTCGTCGCGCAACGACAACCGTGCCAGCTGGGTCCACCGGTCGGCGTGCCCGAGTTCGGCGATCTGGGAGACCAGCTCGTCGATCCCGAACCGCTCGACCACCGCGAACAGCAGCTCGCCCACCTCGTCGGGCGAGCGGTCGGAGATCTCGGCGATGTCGAGCACGTCGAGCAGTTGCAGCCGGTAGGGACTGATCGCCACCGCCTGCGCCAGTGCGGGCCGGACGCCGCTGTCGGCGAGGGCCGCGGCCCGTTCCCGCACCGAGCGCTCGGCCGTACCGGTGAGCCATTCGTCCAGGCGTCCTCCCAGATCCGCGACCTGCGCGTACCGGGTGGTCTCGGCGGCGATCGCGAGCGGTTGCGGACGGTGCGCGAGAAACCAGCGCGACCCCGCCGCGAGCAGGTTGCGGATCCGGCGGGTCGCGTCGTCGACCGTCGTGGCGGAGACCTGCTCGGTCCTCAGTTCCTCCAGCAGCGCGGCGGCACCGAACACCCGCATCGCCACCACCGTCGCACGCGTCGCATCCTCGACTTCGGTTCCGGAGGTCTCCCCCAGCGCGTACAGGTGTGTCATGCCTCCGTCGGCGACGATCCTGTTGACCAGCACCGTGGTGACGATCTCCCGCCGGAGACGGTGAGTCCGGATTCCCGCGGCGAACCTGGCGCGCAGGGGTTCGGGGAAGTAGCCCGACGCCAGCGCGTCGAACATGTCGTTGTCCGGCAGACCCGACTCCAGCAGCCTGCTCTTGGCGTCGAGCTTCACATGGGCCATCATCGTCGCCAGCTCGGGGCTGGTGAGTCCGCGCTGGAGATCGCCCGCGCGGCGTCTGCGCAGTTGCTCCGGAGTCGGGAGGGCCTCGAGTTCCAGATCGACGCCGGTCGACGCGAGGTGGGCGAGCATCCGCGCGTGCAGTTCCACGTCCTCTCCCGCGGTGTCGCGCGCGAGACCGAGTTCGGCGTTCTGGTCGATGTTGTCCGCGAGGACCAGTTCGGCGACATCGTCGGTCATCGACAACAGCAGGTCGTTGCGGTCGTCGGCGTCCAGCACGCCCGCCGAGATCTGCGAGCCCAACAGCACCTTGATGTTGACCTCGCGGTCGGAGCAGTCGACACCCGCCGAGTTGTCCAGGGCGTCGCTGTTGATGCGCACTCCCGCCAGATCGGCCTCGATCCGGCCGCGCTGGGTGACGCCGAGATTGCCTCCCTCGCCGACCACCCGGACCCGGAGCTGCCCGCCGGTGACCCGGATCGGGTCGTTGGCCTTGTCTCCCACTTCCGCGTCGGCCTCGTCCGACGCCTTCACGTACGTCCCGATGCCGCCGTTGAACAGCAGGTCGACCGGCGCGAGGAGCACTGCGCGGATCAGGTCGGGCGGCGACATCCTCTCCACGGCGTCGTCGAGCCCGAGGGCGTCCCGCATCTGCGGTGTGACGTCGATCGACTTCTGTTCGCGTGACCACACGCCGCCGCCTGCGGAGATCAGGCTGCGGTCGTAGTCGTCCCAGGTCGACCGCGGCAGTGCGAAGAGTCTGGCCCGCTCGGCGTAGGAGGTCGCGGCCACGGGATCCGGGTCGATGAAGATGTGCCGGTGGTCGAAGGCCGCCACCAGCCGGATGTGCCGCGAGAGCAGCATGCCGTTGCCGAAGACGTCACCGCTCATGTCGCCGATGCCGACCACGGTGAAGTCCTGGGTCTGCGTGTCGACTCCCATTTCGCGGAAGTGTCTCTTGACCGACTCCCACGCTCCACGGGCCGTGATGCCCATGGCCTTGTGGTCGTAGCCGACCGAGCCGCCCGAGGCGAACGCGTCGGCGAGCCAAAAACCGTAGTGGTCGGCGACCTCGTTCGCGATGTCGGAGAAGCTGGCCGTGCCCTTGTCTGCGGCGACCACCAGGTACGGATCGTCGGCGTCGCGCCGGAGGACGCGCGCCGGCGGCCGCACCCGGCCGGTGGCCGGATCGAGGTTGTCGGTGATCTGCAGCAGGGCCGCGATGAACGCCCGGTAGCAAGCGATTCCCTCCTCCCGCAGAGCCGATTGATCGACGGCCGCGTCGCCGGTCGCCACCGGGGGGTGACGGAGGACGAAACCGCCCTTGGCGCCGACCGGCACGATCACCGCGTTCTTGACCGCCTGCGCCTTCACCAGCCCCAGGATCTCGGTGCGGAAGTCCTCACGACGGTCCGACCAGCGGAGTCCCCCGCGCGCCACATCGCCGAACCGCAGATGCACCCCCTCCACCCTGGGTGAGTACACGTAGATCTCGAACTTCGGCCTCGGCTGCGGGGCCTGCGGGATCGCGCCGGTGTCGAGCTTCATCGCGATCGTCGGTCCGATGCCGGCCGCCGGGTCGCCGGAGTCTGCGTAGAAGTTGGTCCGCAGGGTGGCCTCGACCGCCGATGCGAGCGCGCTCACCACTCGGTCCGCGTCCAAGCTCAGGATCTCCGCGATGCGCGCGCGCAGATCCTCGAGCGCACGGTCGCGCCGTCCGGGTTCCGCGCCGTCCGGATCGAAACTGGCCTCGAACAACTCCACGAGCCCGTTGGTGACACCGCGATGGTTGCCGAGGACCGCGGCCACGTGGGTCATCGCGAATCCGACGCCGCACTGATTGAGGTAGCGGGCATACGCGCGGATCATCGCCACCGTCCGGGACGTCAGCCCCGCGCGCAGCACCAACTCGCCGAGCGCATCCACCTCCGTGACGCCGAGCCACATGTCGGAGAACGCCTCGGCGATCCGCGCGTCCACGTCGCCGGCCTCGGCGACGTCGACGTGCGGCGCGGGCCGGACCGTGAAGTCGTAGACGGCCACCTGCACCCCGTCCGGGCGGTCCACCACGTGCGGATGCTCGTCGAGGACGGTCAGGCCCAGGCTCTGGAGCATCGGGAGGATCTGCGTCAACGCGGCACGCTGGTCGGCGAGGTAGAGGACGAACCGCCAGGCCTCCGGATCGGTCCGGTCGAGTCTGACGTGCAGTCCGCCGGGGGCCAGGCCCGCCGCGATCGGCAGGTCGACGGCCGCATCCTGCGGATCCCGCTCGTCCCGGTAGCGTTCGCTGACGGTGCCGAGCAGCCGGGCGACCTCCGGGTCGGCCTCCCGCACCGCGCGCACCCGGTCCGGCCACGAGCGGACCGCCTCGTTCAACCGGTCGAGCAGGCGGTCGTCGACCCGGTGCCGCGCCTCGGGATCGGTGCGCATCAGCACCTGCAGCTGGGCCAGCGGCGAGTGCGAGAGGCGGGTCAGGAACTCAGTACGGCTGCCGCCGAGTTCCTCCTCGAGCAACGTGACAACCCTCGACCGCACCGCGGTCGAGTACGTCTCGCGGGGAATGAAGATGAGCACACTCGCGAAACCGCGAGCGGGACCGGTCCTGGCGTAGAACCGCGGATTGCGCGAGGTCTGGGCCTCGAGGAGTTCGCCGATCCGGCGGGTGAGCTCGGCACTGTCGCCGGCCATCAGGTCCGCGAGCGGATACGTCTGCAGCAGTTCCAGCGCCGCCAGTCCGCTGTAGGAGTCCTCGCTCAGACCCAGTCCACGCAGGACATCGGCCACCCGGCCGCGGACTCCGGGCACCGACCGCACCGACTGGTACAGGCCGATCGAGGTGATGGTGCCGACCACCTGGTGCTCGACGCCGTCCAGTCGGACGCGCACCATGATCGGAAAGCGGCTGCGGAGCAGACCGGTCGGCAGATACACCTGGTCGACGCCGACCGGCTCCTCGCCCGCCACCGGCTCCGGCCGGTCGGTGTCCGGATCGCGCCACACCCCGAGGCCGTTCTCCGCGTGCCCGCCGGCGGTGCGGGCGCCCACGGGCAGGAAGTTGTCGCGGGTGGCGAACCAGCTCAGCAGGTCCGCGTCCTCGTCGTCCGCGCTCAACGCGTCCGCGAAGCTCAGCAGCCGTCGATGGATCTGGGCGGCGTCGGCGTGCACCGCCTGTGCCCGGGTGAGTGCCGCGCCGACATCGGCGCACAGTTCGTCACCGTCGACGCCGGACGCGGGGGCTGTGGTGACGCTGATCCACGACTCGGCTCCCGCCTCGTCGCCGCCGACCACGACCACATCGTCGAGGCCGACGATCCGCCCCTGGTCATCGCGGCGGACGGCGAGCACCGGATGGTCGTTCGCGACGATCGTCAGACCACGGCTGTCCAGCACCGCCAGCGTCGATTCGACGAGCAGCGGGGCGTCGTCGGCGACGATCTGAATCTGGATCGATCCGTCCGGCAGATCGGTGGTCGCGACCGCGGTCTCCCCCGGCTCACGGACCTCGCCGAGGCGCAGATGACGCTCGAGGCGGTCCCAGGCCGACGACGCGACGGCGGCGCCGTCGGAGAAATCGGGAAAATAGTAGGCCGCGAACTCCGTAGCGAATGGGACGGTCACTCTGATCTGCCTCCCTAGTGGACCAAGGCAGAGCGCAACACGAGCCGACCGGCGGCCGGGGATCCACCTTGCTAGCGTCGTACGGCTCGTACGTTACCGCGCCGTGGCGCCGCGTGTTCGGATCCCGCGCGAGAGCGACAGAGCCGATCCGGACGTTCCGGATCGGCTCTGTTCGGGTTCGGTGCCGCGGTTCGGCGGCGGACCGTTCAGTCGCGAGTGAGGCGACGGTGCGTCACGCGATGCGGGCGGGCCGCGTCGGCACCGAGACGCTCCACCTTGTTGGCCTCGTAGGCTTCGAAGTTGCCCTCGAACCAGAACCACTGGCCCTCGGAGACGTTGCCCTCCCACGCCAGGATGTGGGTACAGGTCCGGTCCAGGAACCAGCGGTCGTGGGAGATCACGACGGCGCAGCCGGGGAACTCCTGCAGCGCGTTCTCCAGCGAGCTGAGAGTCTCGACGTCGAGGTCGTTGGTCGGCTCGTCCAGCAGGATCAGGTTGCCGCCCTCTTTCAGGGTCAGCGCCAGGTTCAGCCGGTTGCGCTCACCGCCCGAGAGGACCTCGGACGGCTTCTGCTGATCGGCGCCCTTGAAGCCGAAGGCGCTGACGTAGGCGCGCGAAGGCATCTCGTTCTGGCCCACCTCGATGTAGTCGAGACCGTCGGAGACCACCTCCCACACCGTCTTCTTCGGATCGATGTTCGAGCGACCCTGATCGACGTAGCTGAGCTTGACGGTCTCGCCGACCTTCACCTCGCCCGAGTCCGGCTGCTCCAGCCCGACGATCGTCTTGAACAGGGTCGTCTTGCCGACGCCGTTGGGGCCGATCACGCCGACGATGCCGTTGCGGGGCAGAGTGAACGAGAGGTCCTTGATCAGCACGCGACCGTCGAAGCCCTTGTCCAGGTGACTCACCTCGACCACCACGTTGCCCAGCCGCGGCGGGGTCGGGATCTGGATCTCCTCGAAGTCGAGCTTGCGGTGCTTCTCGGCTTCGGCCGCCATCTCCTCGTAGCGGGCCAGGCGGGCCTTGTTCTTGGTCTGGCGGGCCTTGGCGCCCGAGCGGACCCACGCGAGCTCCTCTTTGAGGCGCTTCTGCAGCTTCTGGTCCTTCTTGCCCTGGACCTCGAGGCGCTCGGCCTTCTTCTCCAGGTAGGCCGAGTAGTTGCCCTCGTAGCCGTGCAGCTTGCCGCGGTCCACCTCGCAGATCCACTGAGCGACGTGGTCGAGGAAGTAGCGGTCGTGCGTCACGGCGAGCACGGCGCCCGGGTAGTTCGCCAGGAACTGCTCCAGCCACAGCACGCTCTCTGCGTCGAGGTGGTTGGTCGGCTCGTCGAGGAGCAGCAGGTCGGGCTTCTGGAGCAGGAGCTTGCAGAGCGCCACCCGTCGGCGTTCACCGCCCGAGAGGTTCGTGACCGGAGAGTCCGGCGGCGGGCACCGCAGGGCGTCCATCGCCTGCTCCAGCTGCGAGTCGAGGTCCCAGGCGTCGGCGTTGTCGAGCTCCTCCTGGAGCTTGCCCATCTCCTCCATCAGCTCGTCGGAGTAATCGGTGGCCAGGAGCTCGGCGATCTCGTTGAAGCGGTCGAGCTTCACCTTGATCTCGCCCATGCCCTCCTCGACGTTCTCCTTGACCGTCTTCTCCTCGTTGAGAGGCGGCTCCTGCAGGAGGATGCCGACGGTGGCCTCCGGATCGAGGAAGGCCTCGCCGTTGCTGGGCTGGTCGAGCCCGGCCATGATCTTCAGGATCGACGACTTGCCCGCGCCGTTGGGACCGACGACACCGATCTTGGCTCCGGGGTAGAAGCTCATGGTGACGTCGTCGAGGATCACCTTGTCGCCGTGCGCCTTGCGCACCTTCTTCATCGTGTAAATGAACTCACCGGCCACCGGTTACAGCTCCTGCCTGCAGCCTTCGCTGCGACGAAATGATTGCTCTGAAAATGACTGCTCTTCGGACATGCTGGCCGAACGCCTCTGCGCCGGCGCATGGTTCTGTGGTCCATCCTATCGGTCCCGGCGCGGGCCGATTCCGGACGGCCGCGGTACCCGGCCGCCGCGGCGATGCGTGCCCCGGGCCGTGGGTCGAATACGTGACACACGGCTGCGCACCTGACGATCCACAGTGTGGTGTGTCACACTGGGAACCGCCCTGCGGGGCCACCCGTTACCTGTGGGTAACCGCTACGACGACGAGGGGATCTGTCCACGATGCGACTCCGGTTGAAGATCTGGCACCGGCGACGACGCTATGCGATCCGTCAGCAACCGGTCCTCAACCGCTTCTACCGCATCGGCGTCGGCTTCGTCGGCACACTTCTGGTGCTCGCCGGCCTGGTGATGATCCCCTTGCCGATCCCGGGCCCCGGCTGGGTGACCTTCTTCCTCGGCCTCGGCGTCCTGTCCACCGAGTTCGAATGGGCGCACCGCGTGACCTCGTTCATGCGCAGACTGCTCCACAAGGCGGGCGAGATGACCGCCGACGTGGCACACGCCGCGCGCACGTGGACCGCCGGACACCTCGACTACCACTCGGGCCTGGTGTATTTCCGCAGCTGGATCGAGCATCAGCGTGCGCTTCAGCTCGGCCAACTCCAACTCGCGATCGCATAGCCGCCCGCCGGGCGGGCCCGGCCGCGGCGGTTATCTCTCGCCGTCGCCCTGCGCTGCGAGATCCTCGGCTCCCGTCTCGGCCTCGGCGGACACGGGTGCCGGGGCGTTCATCCGCCGCAGCATCTGGTTGTAGCTCTCCAACTCGGCGTCGTCGTCCCGCTCCTCCTTGCGGTCGAACCTGCGGGCCGCGCGATCGTCCTGCCGGTGCCACTGGATCAGCAGTGCCAGCATCACCACCACCAGCGGGAACTCACCGGTCGCCCATGCGATGCCACCGCCCATCCGCTGATCGGCCGCCATGTCGAAATTCCACGGGTGCTGCAGCGAGCGGTAGTAGGTTTCAGCGATGATCGAGCCGGTCATCATCAGCGCGACGCCGAAGAAGGCGTGGAACGGCAGCGATCCCCACACGACGCCGAGCTTGGCCACCGGACTGATCTGCCGCGGTGCGGGATCGATCCCGATCACGAGCCAGTAGAACAGATACCCGCTGACCAGGAAGTGCAGATTCATCAGCAGGTGCGCGGAGTGGTTCTCGACCACCGCGTCGAACAGTCCGCCCAGATACAGCACGTAGAAGCTGCCGACGAAGAGTGTGACCACGATGAACGGATTGGTGATGAAGCGCGAGTACGGGCTGTGGATCGCGGTGAGGATCCATTCACGCGGCCCGGGCGGGTTGCCGCGTCCGGCGGGCGGGATCGCGCGCAGCGCCAACGTCACCGGGCCGCCGAGGACCAGCAGTACGGGGACCAGCATCGACAGCATCATGTGGCTCATCATGTGGATGCTGAACATCGCCGGCGCGTACCGGCCGAAACCCGATGAGGTCGCGATCAACAGCGCCGCGCAGCCGAGCAGCCACGACACCGTCCGGCCCACCGGCCACTTGTCTCCGCGTTTGTGCAGCCGGTACACGCCCCGCAGGTAGACGATGGCCGCGACGATCGCGAAGGTGCCGAAGATGAGGTCGAAGCGCCAGTCGACGAACAGTTTCGTGAAGGTCGGCGGACCGTCGAGGTCGTATCCGATCTTCAACTCCATCGGCGAGACGTTCGCCGTCCCCAACACCGGCGGCGGCGTGCGCGACAGCCCGGCGCCGAGGCCGAAGGCGACCGCGAACACCACCAGTTCGACGACGGCGAACCGCACGAACAGCGACTTGCGCGGCTCGTCGGTGGCTGCGAGTTCGTCGATCGTGACCTTGCGGTGCAGGCCGCCGAGTAGTCCGGCGAGGACCACCGCGACGAACTTTCCGACGGCCACCAGACCGTAGGTGGTCGTGAGCAGATCCCCCAGGGACATGCGGACCAGCGCGTTGATGATGCCGCTGAGCGCCACCACCAGCAGACACCAGAACGCCACCCGCGAGTAACGGGCCACGGCGAGCGTCCGCCACCGGCCGTCACCGAACGCATACGCCAGGACGGCCATCAGCCCACCCATCCATAGGGCGGCCGCCACGATGTGCAGGATCAAGCTGTTGGTCGCGAGATCGTGCGCACCGCCGGCCGACGAATGCCCCAGCAGCGCCGACGGCATGAGCGACAGCAGCGCCAGCGCCATCGCGAGGAACGTCCATCCCCAGCGCATCGCCACCCGCGCCACCACCGCCGCAAGCACGGCGAAGATCGCGGTCCACAGCCAGTAGCGGCCGTCGGCGACCACCCCGTAGGCGGTCATCAGGTTCTTCGGGACGAGGGTCTCGGAGAGCGGTGAGCCACTGACGTCGGAGATCGACAGCGGGATCATCGCCAAGGCGCACACCGCCCAGACAGTCATCGACGTGGCCGCCCAGCGCATGGCGCGGAAGCCGCCGACGTCGAGCGCCCCGTTGTCCTGCGAGGGCACGAAGAAGGCGGCGAACACCACGCAGCCGAGACCGATGGCGGCGCTGAGCTGGCCGATCACCGTCATCACCGGCATCCCGTAGGTGGTGAGCCACCCCGGATCGGGCACACCGGTCAGTTGCAACGCCGTCGCCGCCGACGCCGCGGTCACGATGACCGCGGCGATCGATCCGACGACTGCCAGCAGCGCGATGAGGACCGACCGCACCCCCGACGGGTCGGTCAGCCGATCGCGCACTGGTTGCTCCGCCGGCCCGGCGGACGTCACTGTCATGGTGTCCACTGTAGGACGGGATATAGTAGTCCTTCGCCGGCACCTGTCGAGGGCCGGCAAGCCTCCATAGCTCAGATGGATAGAGCAAGAGCCTTCTAATCTCTAGGTCGCAGGTTCGAGTCCTGCTGGGGGCGCTTTGACCTGCAGAGACGCTGGTTCGCCGCACGACGAGGTGGAGCCTCGTCCCGACGAGAGGGACGTGGCCGGAATCTCACCGGTGGCGACGGTGAGTCCGGGACCGACTCAGAAGGGCGGTTCGCCCGGACTGTCGAGGACAGGACTCTCACCGCAGCGGCGCTGCGACCGGAGCCGCATTCGGTACGCGTGTTTGGCCTGAGTACGGGTCCGTGACCGTCCCGGCTGCGTCGTCGTGTCGACGAATCCGGGCGCGACGGGTGCGCCGTGCAGGCACGGCACCGAACCGAGGTCGGGCAGGAGCCAGTGGTTCCTGGCGCGGGCCCGGACGGTGTAGCCCGACGGCGTGGTGGTCTCGGTCCAGATCACGCCATTCGCATCGACGACTTGATCATCCAGCCAGCCGTCGGCGTAGGTCTTGATCAGATGATGGAAACGACACTTCGGATTCAAGTTGCACGGGCAGGTCTGCCCGCCAGCTGCCGGCTGGGCATGGTTGTACTCGCAGACATGATCGAGATCGCACGCCCACGCTGACCGGTTGCAGCCGGGCACCGAGCAGGTGCCGTGCACGGCGCGGACGGCGGCGTCGCAGGCAGCGGTCGGGCGGTACGGGTTGCCTGCCTGCGCGGTCTGCTCGGCCAAGCCTGCGATGTCGAGCGGCCGCACCGTCGCATCCGCGCGAGCGGCGATCTCCCTCGCGTGATGTGCGTCGATCACGCCGAAACCGTCGAGATAGGCGGCCTTGTCCCCGCCGCCGGACAATGTGGACGCGTCGACGACGACGTGCACGACGATCTTGGCGAACTGCGCCCGGACCTCTTCCTCGGCCGCACGTGCCGGCAGTCATCGCGGCCGCAGTCGCAGCCGAACCGGGTGCCGAGTACGGCGGCGACGACCACATCGGCGCGCCGCTGGCCGACGGTGCGGGAGTCCGCCTCGCACACCCGGGCGGCGCGCGCCCTGGTGGCCTTGTCCATCAGAGTCACGTCCTCCGCGCGGGTGGCGACGGTGAGGGCGGACTGGTCGACGTCGTGGGCGATGGTGACGCCGGGCGTGTTGGCGCGGCGTTTGTCGCGCACCCCGTCGGCGTCGTACTCGGCGACGAACCGGCGCGCGGTCTGCTCGGCCACACTCATCGACACAGCGCCGTGCCCGCGGAGGTCCTGAGCGATCTCGGCGTCGATGGCTGCCATCAGCGCGGCGTCGGTGACCGCGCCGCACTGCAGGACGATGGCGCCGAATGCACGTGCGCTGATGACTCCGTCGCGGAGCAGGCGTGCGGTCTGCGGCAGACGTTCGGAGGCTTCGACGGCGAGGGTGACCTGTCGGATACCGGTGTCCTTCGAGACCGCCTGCACGATAGCGGCCTCAGCGCCCACGATGGCGGTGGCATCGGCCAGCAGTCGTGCGGACTCGACGTCACCGGCCGAGCCCGCGGCACGACGCCGCTGCATCGCATACAGGTGCCCGAGCCGCAACCACGCAAGGTGGGACTCCTGACGGGCGATCTCCGCGACCGCGGTGATGTCGGCGAGATCCTGTGCGGCAGCGTCAGACGTGTCGACGCCACCCACCCCCGCAGCGTCGATGCTCGGGTTCGTCATGTCCGCCTCCCCTGCAACACATATCGAACGTATGTACCCATATTATGTGATTGAATCTCATATGGCAATAGTGTAATTCGATATTCTTAGACTCTCGTCGACGCTCGCCCCTCCGCTCGAGAACAGTCACTCACACCCGAGATTCACGCGCATTTCCGACGAATCCGGTGCCACCGCGAAATTCGGTGACTTCCTTTCGTTTGCGACAGCATTCAGCTGTTCTCACAACGACGACTTCGGCGTAGCGTCGTATTCGTCGTCAGATGCATGCAGTCAAAGGAGATACCGACATGAACAATCGAATCGTTCGGACGGCGACGGTGGCCGGAATCGGCGCCCTCTCCCTGCTCGGCGCCGCCGCGGCGCCCGGCATGGCCGCTGCCGCACCGCACATGACCGATCCGGCGAAACTCGCGATCGACGGCGACTTGATGATCGCCCCCGGCGTCCACCTGCTGAACATCGAGGCGCAAGGTGCACGCGACATGGACGGCAAGACCCACGGGACCTACGTCGCGACGATCATGGACGGTATGCACAAGACTCCGTTCCAGGTGAAGGGCCCGGTGACGTGCATCTGGACACACGGCGACACCGCCTCGCTCGTCTACCCGATCACCGAGACCTCCCCCAACATCGTCCCCGCCCAGCTCAGCGGCGCGTACGCGGTGAAGATCTCCGTCCGCAAGGGCAGCGGGATGATGAACGAAGTCGGGGTGATGGGTCCGATGGCGACCTCGTCGTTCCACGGTTGCGCGCCGGGCGCGACTCCGAACATGTTCCACGGCGACGTCATGATCGGGTGAGGCGGAGTTCAGGCGGCCGTCGAGTCATCGAGCAGAACGCACTGGCGCCAATTGCCTCGTGAATGCGTCACGGCCCGCGATATCGCACAAATGGCGCAGGAGGATGCGATCCGGAAGAATTCGACTTACCCGAATGACGCGGCCCCAGAACAGGGTTTGCGGCGCATTCACAATGCGGCCGATCATCTGTGATTCACGGACCACCCGCCGCACTCGGCGACGCCTCACGTCATGGAAGAGCTGCAGTGCATCCTCCGGACCCGCACTCGTGCGGAGAGCGGCCGCCAGTACGACGGAGTCTTCGATCGCCTGACATCCGCCCTGCCCCAGATGCGGACGCATCGGGTGAGCAGCGTCGCCGATGATCACCGCACGACCGTCGTGCCACCGGCGTGCGACGGGCCGGTCGTACAGGTCGTGTCGCATCAGCGCCGAAGACGGCGTCGCTGCGATCACCGCGTCGACCGGCTCCGGCCAGCCTCTGCCGACGCGAGCGACCTCGGCGCGCTCGTCGTCGAAGACCGCGGCCTCCGGGGCCTGTGCCGTGGCGAACCAGTACGTCCGCCCGGCCGGAAGCGGCACCGCGCCGAACTGCGACCGCGGGCCGATCATCTCGCCCGCGAGATCGGGATCGATCGAGATGTCGGCCACGCCACGCCACGCGGTGTACCCGGCGTACCTGCTCGACAGACGGTCGTTGAAACCGCGGGCGATACGGGAATGCGTTCCGTCCGCGCCGACGACGAGATCGGCTCGCATCTGAGCACCGTCGGCCAGGGTCACGACTGCCTCGCGGCCCACGGTGCGCACGGTCTGCACGGCGACACCGGTGCGCACGGAGTCGGTGGGCAGCGCACTGGCGAGCACCTCGTGCAGCGTTCCCCGCAGAATGACGGCGAGTTCCTCGCCGGCCGCCGCGGCGAGCGCGCCCGGCGGAGGCTTCCGGATCCACGTTCCGTCTCGCCACCTCAGTGCTCCGCCGCCCACGCGTGCCGACTGCGACCGGACCGCGTCGCCGAGGCCGATCCAGTCCAGTGCTGCCAGCGCGTTCGGCCAGAGACTGATGCCCGCGCCGCCGGTCGACTGCCGTCGAGATTCGAGAACGACCACGTCATGTCCGTCGCGGACCAGGGCCGCGGCAGCGGTCAACCCGGCGATGCCCGCACCCACGACGACCACCCGCACGGCGACTACACCCCGGTGAACCGTCCGGGCCGCTTCTCGAGGAACGCGGCGACGGCCTCCCGATGGTCCTCGGTGTGGTGCGCCACCGCCTGCATGGTCGCCGAGAGCTCGAGTAGCTGGTCGAGGGTCTGCTGCGAGGACTCCCGCAGGAGCTTCTTGGTCATGCGCACCGCCACCGGTGGGTTCGCGGCGATCCGCGACGCGATCTCACGAGCGGTCGGCAACAGATCGGCCGGTTCGACGACGCGCGAGACGATGCCCCACTCGAGCGCCGTCGCGGCGTCGACGCGATCGCCGGTCAGTGCCATTTCTGCGGCCCGCGCCGGCCCGATCGCCCGGGGCAGCAGCCACGCGCCGCCGTCGCCGGGGATCAGCCCGAGCTTCACGAAGCTCTCGGCGAAGAAGGCCGTGTTCGAGGCGATCCGGATGTCGCACATCAGCGCCAGATCGCACCCGGCGCCCACCGCGGGGCCGTTGACGGCCGCGATCACCGGCACCTCGAGCGCGTACATCGCGCGCGGTATCCGCTGGATGCCCTCGCGATAACCGACGCGCTGCTGGTGCGGAGCCCCGCCGAACAGACCCGCCGCGGCCGCCATGTCTTTGACGTTGCCGCCGGCCGAGAAGGCCGAACCGGCGCCGGTGAGGATCACCGCCCGGACCGACTGGTCCCGGTTCACCGCCGTCGCCGCATCGACGAGTGCATCGATGGCGTCGTCCTCGGAGATGGCATTGCGGGTCTCGGGTCGATTGACGGTCCAGGTCACGACGTCGCCGTCGCGCTCGACCAGCAGCACGTCGCCGCTCACAGAAGTTCCAGAATCGTTGCGTTCGCCATACCTCCAGCTTCGCACATGGTCTGCAGACCGTACTGGATCCCGTTGTCGCGCATGTGGTGGACGAGCCGGGTCATCAGAATCGCGCCCGACCCGCCGAGCGGGTGGCCCACCGAGATGGCACCGCCGACCGGATTGAGGACGTCGTCGGAGGCACCGATCTCGGCCTGCCAGGCCATCGGGACCGGCGCGAAGGCCTCGTTCACCTCATAGGCGCCGATGTCGGACACCGCCAGTCCCGAGCGTTCCAGCGCCTTGGCGGTGGCGGCGATCGGTCCGGTGAGCATGATGACCGGGTCGTCGCCGGCGAGGGTCGCGGTGTGCACCCGCGCCATCGGCCGCCAGCCGTTGGCCGCGGCGATCTCGCTGGTCGTCACCAGCAGGGCGCCGGCACCGTCGGAGATCTGCGAGGCGTTGCCCGCGGTGATGACGCCCTCGGGGTCGAACGGGGTCTTGAGCCCGCCGAGCTTCTCCGCCGTGGTGCCGCGGCGCAACCCCTCGTCGACGGCGAGGCCGTCCGGGATCGGAGCGATCTGCGCATCGAAGGCGCCTGCGTCCTGCGCGGCGGCGGTGCGCTCGTGCGAGCGGGCCGAGTACTCGTCGAGCTGCTGCCTGCTGAAGTTCCAGCGCTTGGCCATCATCTCGGCGCCGAGGCCCTGGTTGAAGCCGTCCACGCCGTATCGGTCGAGCACGGACGCCGGATAGGGAGCACCGTCACCGCGTGCGGCACCCATCGGTACGCGCGACATGGACTCCACGCCACCGGCGACGGCGATGTCGTACTGTCCGGCGATCACGCCGGCGGCGGCGAAATGCACCGACTGCTGACTCGAGCCGCACCGACGGTCGACGACGGTCGCCGGAACGGACTCGGGCCAGCCCGCGGCCAGCACGCCGACCCGGCCGATGCTGCCCGCCTGGTCGCCGACCTGGCTGACGCACCCCCAGATCACGTCGTCCACGCCGGCGGGATCGAAACCCACGCGGTCGGCCAGCGCCGACAGCACGTGCGCGCTCAGGTCGCCGGGATGGATCTCGGACAGGCCGCCGTTCCGCTTACCGATCGGAGTACGGACGGCATCGACAATCACTGCATCTCGCATGCCGTCCTTCATACCCTAACAAGCGCTCGGTTGGGAAGGAGGCGTCCCGATAGTTGACCTGGCTGTAACGCCGCTCTGCACGCGCCGAAACAGTTCCACGGAACCGTGACTGGCATGTCCCTGGAACCGCTGGCTCCCACTGCCGTCGACACCGTGTGCGGTTACTGCGGCGTGGGTTGCGGACTGACCCTCGACGTCGCGGACGGGGCCGTCACCGGGGCGCGGGGCACCAAGAGCCATCCGGCCAATCGGGGCAGGCTGTGCACCAAGGGCGCCACCACCGCCGACATGCTGCGCGCCCCCGGACGACTCACCACCGCTCTGATCCGGGAGCGGCGCGACGGTGACGCCCGACCCGCCGACGTGGACGACGCGATCGCCGAGACCGCCCGCCGACTGACACGGATCCGTGACCGCCACGGCCCCGAATCCATCGCGGTGTACGTCTCCGGCCAGATGTCACTCGAAGCACAGTATCTGGCGAACAAGCTGGTCAAAGGCTTCCTCGGCACCAACCAGATCGAATCGAACTCCCGGCTGTGCATGGCGAGTGCGGGGACCGGCTACAAGCAGTCGCTCGGTGCCGACGGACCGCCCGGCAGCTACGACGACATCGACCACGCCGACGCCTTCCTGGTGATCGGTTCCAATATGGCCGACTGCCACCCGATCCTGTTCCTGCGCCTCCTCGACCGGGTGGCCGCGGGCGCCCGGCTGATCGTGGTCGATCCGCGGCGGACCGCCACGGCCAGCAAAGCGCACATCCATCTCCCGGTCCGGCCGGGCACCGATCTCGCACTGCTCAACGGCCTGCTGCGGCTCATCGTCGACGAAGGCGGGCTGGACGAGGAGTTCGTGGCCGCGCACACGCGGGGGTGGGACGCGCTCGCCGCGATGCTCGACGACTACCCGCCCGAACGAGTCGCCGAACTCACCGGCGTCGACGAGGACGCCCTGCGGGAGACGGCCCGCATCCTCGCCGGCGCCGAGAACTGGATGACCCTGTGGACGATGGGGCTCAATCAGTCGACGCACGGGACGTGGAACACCAATGCCGTCTGCAACCTCCATCTCGCCACCGGAACCATCTGCCGGACGGGATCCGGCCCGTTCTCGCTGACCGGGCAGCCCAATGCGATGGGCGGTCGCGAGATGGGCTACATGGGTCCGGGCCTGCCCGGGCAGCGCAGCGCGCTCGATGCCGGCGACCGCGCCGACGTGGAGGCAGCCTGGGGTCTCGAACCGGGGACGCTGAGCACCGATCCGGGCGGCGGCACCGTCGACATGTTCGAGGCGATGGCCGATGGCCGCATCCGCGCCGCGTGGATCATCTGCACCAATCCGGTGGCCTCGGTGGCGAACCGCTCGACCGTCGTGCAGGCCCTCCGGCGCGCGGACTTCGTCGTGGTCCAGGAGGCCTTCACCGGAACCGAGACCTGCGAATACGCCGACATCGTGCTGCCCGCCGCACTGTGGACCGAAGCGCAGGGGACGATGGTGAACTCCGAACGCAGCATCAGTCTCACCTCCCCCGCCGTAGCGCCGCCGGGCCAGGCGCGGGCCGACTGGGAGCTGATCTCCCAGATCGCCCGCGGCATGGGCTTCCGCGACGGGTTCTCGCACGCCGACGCGGCGGCCGTGTTCGACGAGATCCGCGGCTTCCACAATCCGCGGACCGGCTGGGACCTCCGCGGCGTCGACTACGCGAGGCTGCGCGAAGGACCCGTTCAGTGGCCGGCGGCGCCGGGCGGACCGGCGCGCAATCCGATCCGCTACCTCAGCGACGACCCGGCCGAGCCCGGTCCCCTCTTCCCCACCCCGGACCGGCGCGCGCGGTTCCTCGCCCGCCCGCACATGCCGCCCGCCGAACTCCCCGACGACGACTATCCGATGGTCCTGACCACCGGTCGGCTGGCGCACCAGTGGCACACCATGACGAAGACCGGCCGGGTCGCGAAACTCTGCCGGCTCGACCCCGGCTCCTTCGTGCAGATCCATCCCGACGACGCACGCCCGGCGGGTATCGGCGACGGAGACATGGTGGAGGTGCGATCCCGCCGCGGCGCGGTACGGGTACCCGCGCGCGTCGACGACGCGGTGAGCGCCGGCGTCTGCTTCGTCCCCATGCACTGGTCCGACGCCTTCGGCGAGATGCTCGCGGTGAACGCCGTGACCACCGATGCCGTCGACCCCGATTCGCTGCAACCGGAGTTCAAGGCGTGCGCCGTGGCGCTCACCCGGCTCTCCGGACCGGTGCCCGATAACCAGGAGCCGCCCATGACCACCGCCGATCCGACCGCCGCCGATCCGACCGCGACCGAATCGTCGTCGCTGGCCGTCGCCCTGCGCGTCGACGCCGGCGAGCCCGTGCTGACCGAGACCGAGCGCGGCTATCTGGCGGGTCTGCTGCGCGGCCTGACCGCCAATCCGCCCCGCGACGCGGTTCCGACGGTCCCGTCACAGGCGCCGCTCTCGGAGCCGGCCCGGATCTGGGTCGACGGAGTGCTGGCCGGATACTTCTCCCGGGTTCCGATGACGGGACCCGGATCCGCGTCCGTCGTCGATTCACCGGCGCGCAGAATCCGGCTCGTATGGGCGTCGCAGACCGGCACCGCGGAGGAGTACGCGGCGCAATGCGCCGGCGCATTGCGCGACGCCGGCTTCGACGTGATCGATGCGAGCGCCGAACGCACCGGACTCGGCGACCTGGTCGGCGACGTCCTGTTCATCGTCTCGACCACCGGTGACGGCGACGCACCGGATGCCGCCGTCGGACTGTGGGACGCGCTCGCCGGCGCGTGCGCGCAAGACGTGGACGGACTGCGCTTCTCAGTTCTCGGGTTCGGCGACTCGTCGTATGCGGATTTCTGCGGTTTCGCCCGCAAACTGGACGCACGGCTGGCGACGCTGGACGCGCAGCGGATCGCGCCCGCCGGATACTGCGAGCCCGACTACGACACCGCGGCCGCCGCATGGCTCGCCGGGGTGGTCGCCGTGCTGGACTCACCGGCCTCGCCGGACGACCCCGACACCGCTGCCGACTCCCGGACCTGCGCCGAATCCCCTCCGGCTCCGGGCTATTCACGGAAGAACCCGTTCACCGCGCGCGTGCTGGAGAACGCAGTCTTGACGACGGGTACAGCGAAGGAGGTGCGCCGCATCGCGTTTCATCTGCCGCCGGGCTCCCTCGAGTACACCGCCGGAGACGCCCTCGGCGTGTGGCCGCGCAACAGCGAGACGCTGGTCGACGAATGGCTCGCGCGCACGGGGCTCGACGGCGCGGAGGCGGTGACCGTCGACGGCGCCCCCGTCCCGCTCCGGCAGGCGCTCACCGAGGACTACGAGATCGCCGACTGCTCCCGCGATCTGGTCGCCTTCGTCGCCGAGCGGACGGGCGACTCCGAACTGCGCGCCCTCCTCGACGATCCGGCCGGCTTCGCCGACTGGGCGTGGAACCGCCAGTCGGTGGACCTACTGGCCACTCATCCGGTCTCGGCCACCGCGGCGCAGTGGCTCTCGGTGTGCCGACGGCTGCGCCCCCGCCTCTACTCCATCTCCTCCAGTCCGTCCGCGCACCCGGAACGGGTGGAGGCCACCGTCTCGGTGGTGCGGTTCGGCGACGAGTCCGCGCCGCGCCGGGGCGTGTGCTCGGGATTCCTGGCCGATCGCGGCCCCGCCGACCTCGCGCGCATCTTCATCACGCCCAACAAGAAGTTCGGCCCGCCCGTCGACCCGGAGGCTCCGGCGATCATGATCGGTCCCGGAACCGGAATCGCTCCGTTCCGGGCCTTCCTGCACGAGCGGGCCGCGTCCGGGGCCGCCGGCGACAACTGGATCTTCTTCGGTGAACGCCACCGCGCCACCGAGTTCTACTACGAAGACGAGCTCGCCGGGTTCCGGGAGGCCGGGGTCCTCACGCGACTGGACACCGCCTTCTCGCGCGACCAGCCGGAGAAGGTGTACGTCCAGCATCTGATGCGCGAGCGCGCCCCGGAGATCTGGGAGTGGCTGCGGCGCGGCGCGCACGTCTACGTCTGCGGCGACGCCAAGCACATGGCGCGCGACGTGGACGACACCCTCAAGCAGATCGTGGCCGAACACGGGCGTCTCGCGCCGTCCGGCGCCGAGAACTATCTGCGGGCGCTCTCCGCCGAAGGCCGGTACGTCCGCGACGTGTACTGAAGCCGCACCCCCGTCGCCCCCCCCGACTCGAAACATGCTCGAAACCCGGTGCGGGACTCGTCATCTGACCGCAACGCGACCCGAGCGGCATCGCAACACCCCGTTCGTAACGTCGCTTCCGAGCCGAACGGATCGGCTGCGAACTCGAGTGGAAGGACCTGGAGTCGATGAGCGAAACCGTGGTGGTCATCGGACACGGAATGGTCGGGCACCGCTTCGTCGAGGCACTTCGCGCCCGGGACGTCGACGGCGGATGGCGAGTGGTGGTGCTCGGCGAGGAGACCGACCCCGCGTACGACCGCGTGGGGCTCTCGGGATACGTCGGCTCCTGGGAGCGGGCCGAGCTGGCGCTGGCGGGCAACCGCTACGACGGCGACGACGCCGTGGAGTTGCGGGTCGGGGACGCCGTCGTCGCGATCGACCGCGACCGTCGCGTGGTGCGAACCGCTTCGGGCGCCGAGATCGCCTACGACGCGCTGGTGATGGCGACCGGATCGCGAGCCTTCGTGCCGCCGGTCCCGGGACACGAGACGCCGGGCTGCCACGTCTACCGGACCCTCGACGATCTGGACGCCATCCGCGCCGACGCGGAGCGGGCCCTCGCGCGCGATGCCCGCACCGCGCCGGTCGGCATGGTGGTCGGCGGCGGGCTCCTCGGACTCGAAGCCGCCAACGCTCTTCGATTGATGGGTCTGGCGCCTCACGTGGTGGAGATCAACCCGAGGCTGATGCCTCAGCAGGTGGACGCCGGGGGCGGCGAGCACCTGGCCCGGATGATCGGCGAACTCGGGATCGAGGTGTCCCTCTCGTCGGGCACCGAGTCCATCGAGCCCGGCGACGCCGGCGTGCGTGTCACACTCGCCGACGGCACGGTGGTCGACGCCGCACTCCTGGTGTTCGCCGCCGGGGTCCGTCCCCGCGACGAACTCGCCCGCGACTGCGGTCTCGCGGTTGCCGAACGGGGCGGGATCCTCACCGACGAGCGCTGTGCCACCAGCGACCCGTCGATCTACGCGATCGGCGAGGTCGCGGCGATCGACGGTCGTTGCTACGGCCTCGTGGCCCCCGGCTACGCCACCGCCGAGGTGGTCGCCGACCGGCTGCTGGGCGGCTCTGCGGTGTTCCCCGGCGCCGACATGTCCACCAAGCTCAAACTGCTCGGCGTCGACGTCGCCAGCTTCGGCGACGCGCTGAGCGCCACTCCCGGAGCGCTCGACGTGGTGGTCTCGGACCCGATCGGCGGCGTCTACGCCAAGCTCGTGCTGTCCGACGACGCGTCCACCCTGCTCGGCGGCGTGCTCGTCGGCGACGCGAGCGCATACGGCCTCCTGCGCCCGCTGGTGGGATCGAGCCTGCCGGGAGACCCGGTGAGTCTGATCAGCCCGGCCGGCGACGCACCGGCCCTCGGGGTGGGCGCGCTCGGCGACGACGCGCAGATCTGTTCGTGCAACGACGTCAGCAAGGGCACGCTGTGCGCCGCGATCGCCGACGGCGCATGCGATGTGGCGGCCCTCAAGGGCTGCACCGGCGCGGGCACGTCGTGCGGCTCGTGCGTTCCGCTGCTGTCGCAGATCCTGGCCGAGGAGGGAGTCGAGCAGTCGACCGCCCTGTGCGAGCACTTCGCGCAGTCGCGCGCCGAGCTGTTCGAGACGATCAGGGCCTGCGACATCCGGACCTTCTCCGGCATCGTCGAACGGTTCGGCACCGGCACCGGCTGCGACATCTGCAAGCCGACGGTCGCGTCCATTCTGGCGTCGATCGGCTCGGGCCACATCCTCGACGGCGAGCAGGCCTCGCTGCAGGATTCGAACGATCACTTCCTGGCGAACATCCAGCGCAACGGCACCTATTCGGTGGTCCCGCGGATGCCGGGCGGCGACGTCACGCCCGAACAGCTGATTCTGATCGGCGAGATCGCCCGCGACTTCGGTCTGTACACCAAGATCACCGGCGGTCAGCGCATCGACATGTTCGGTGCCACCGTCGACCAGCTGCCGCTGATCTGGCGGCGCCTGGTGGACGCCGGGATGGAGTCGGGCCACGCCTACGGAAAGTCGCTGCGGACCGTGAAGAGCTGCGTCGGCTCCGACTGGTGCCGGTACGGTCAGCAGGACTCCGTTCGGATGGCGATCGATCTGGAACTGCGGTACCGCGGGCTGCGGTCGCCGCACAAGATCAAGATGGGCGTCTCGGGCTGTGCCCGCGAGTGCGCCGAGGCCCGCGGGAAGGACGTCGGCGTCATCGCCACCGAGAAGGGCTGGAATCTGTACGTCGGCGGCAACGGAGGCATGACTCCCAGGCACGCGCAGCTCCTGGCCGGCGACCTGGACGATGCCACCCTCGTCGCCTACATCGACCGTTTCCTCATGTACTACATCCGCACGGCCGAACGACTTCAGCGCACCGCCGCCTGGCTCGACGGACTCGACGGCGGCATCGATCGGCTCAAGGCCGTCGTGGTCGACGACGTGCTGGGTCTGGCCGACGACTTCGAAGCCGACATGGCCCGCCACGTCGACGCCTACGAATGCGAATGGAAGGGCGTCCTCGACGACCCGGACAAGCTCCGGCGGTTCGTCTCCTTCGTCAACGCGCCCGGCGTTCCCGACCCGACGGTCGCCTTCGGCGAGAGCCACGGGCGCCGAGTTCCGGTCCTGCTCGGTTCGCCCGCGCTGCCGCAGTCGTGAACCGGCCCGTTCCGCCCGCCCCCCGAACACACCTGAAAGGTCTGTCATGACCCTCGCCTTCGACCTCCACCGTTGGACCCGCGACTGGACCGCCGCGTGCCACATCGACCGGCTCGACCGCCTGCGCGGCGTGGCCGTGCTGCTGCCGGACGGCGCGCAGGTGGCGCTGTTCCGGCTCGCCGACGACACGCTCCGCGCGGTGGGCAACATCGATCCGATCGCGCGTGCCGCGGTGATGTCGCGCGGCATCGTCGGCGACCGGAACGGTTTCCCGGTGGTCGCCTCGCCCTTGAAGAAGGAGGCGTTCAGCCTCATCGACGGACGCTGCCTCGATTCCCCCGGAGTGCGGATCCCGGTGTACGGCACCCGCATCGGGCTCGACGGGACCGTATTCGTGGCGAACTCCCCCGACATCCGGTTCGGCTTCCGGCCCGAGGGCTTCAGGGCCGCCACGAGTTCGCCGGCGAGCCCGCGATGACCGTCCTGCTCGTCGCGCACGGCACCCGCGACCCACGGGGCGTGGAACTGATCTATCGGCTCGCCGACGAGATCGGACGCCGCCGGGACGAGCCGGTGGCGGTGAGCTTCGTCGACGTCGTCGGGCCCTCGCCGAGCGACCTGCTCCCCGATCTGCCCGACGGCCCGGTCACGGTGCTGCCCGCGTTCCTGGCGCGCGGACACCACGTGCGGGTCGACATCGCCGCGCACCTGGCCGCGGCCCGCCGGCCGGTGCGGCTGGCCCCGGCACTGGGACCGTCTCAGCTGTTGACCCGGGCGCTCACGATCCGCCTGGCCGAGGCCGGGGCGACGAGCGATGACGCCGTCGTCCTGGCCGCGGCCGGCTCCGCGGACCCGGTGGCGCAGCGGGACATCGAGACCACCGCGCACCTGCTGTCCGCGCGGCTGGCCACACCGGTCCGCATCGCATTCGCGAGCACCCGCGCGGACTCGCCTCACGCATCGGTCCCGGACACCGTCGCCGCCCTCCGTGCGGACACACCCGGACGCCGGATCGCGGTGGCGTCGTACCTGCTCGCCGACGGGCTGTTTCAGCAGCGCCTGGACGACTCGGGGGCCGACGTCGTCGCCCGCCCCCTCGGCCTCGCGGCACCGGTCGTCGACGCGGCCTGCGGCCGGATCGACTCGGCCGGCGAGTTCACTGCTCGTCCAGTGCCAGCCGGTAGCCGCGTTTGACGACCGTCGCGATCATCTCGCGGCATCCCAGCGCGGTCCGGAGCCTGCCGATCGCCACCTCCACCGCATGTTCGTCACCCGCGCCGATCACCGCGAGCAGATCGGTGCGCGACACCACCGTGCCCGGCCGCTGAGCGAGGGCCTTGAGCAGACGCAGCGCCGACGCGGGCACGTCACGGACCTCTCCGTCGACCACCACCGCCGAGGCATGCACGCCGAGGCGGTGCCCGGCCACCGCGAGTTCGGACTCCCGGACCGGCAGATCCTCGGCCACGAGCCGCGCCAGCGCGCCGAGCCGCATCCGCTCCGGCCAGCGCGCGGCGACCCCCGCCAGCTCGAGCGGCGCGGCGGTCACCGGGCCCACGCAGTAGACGGCGACCGCCTCCCGGAGTGCGGAGACGAACGGCTCGCGCACGCCCAGCTGAGTCGATCGCGTCAGCATCGACACGGCGGCCGGACCGGAGGTGAAGGTCACCGCGTCCAGCCGGCGGGCGGCGACGTCGTGGATCAGCGCATCGAAGTCGCCGAGATCGGCGGGCCGGCGCCAGCTGTAGACCGGCACGGAGACGACATCGGCTCCCATCGCGATGAGACCGTCGACGAAGTCGCGGTTCGGGTCCCAACCGTCGATCGCACCGTGCAGCTGAACCGCCACTCGCCGACCGGCGACGTCGTCGGGGCTCAGGTGCGCCAGCACTTCGGCCGACGACTCCGACTCGGGCGACCATTCCTCGCGCAATCCCGCCGCACGCAACGCCCCGGTCACCTTCGGCCCGCGCGAAAGGATGCGCGCGCCGGCGAAGGCGCCCATCAGCTCGTCGGCCAGCCCCCATTCGTCCGCGGCCTCGATCCACCCGCGGAAGCCGATTCCGGTCGTCGGGATCAGCAGATCCGGCGGCTTCGCGATCACCGCATCGGTGCCCGCGCGCAACGCCGGGTCGTCGGCCAGCGGCACCATCTCGATCGCCGGTGCGGCGACCACTCGTGCGCCTCGTCGCATGAGCAGCGCGCCGAGCTCCTCAGCTCGGCGCGCTGCGGTGACGGCGACGGTGAACCCCGCCAGCGAGGGCGGGGCCGACCGGTCGCCGGTGGTGGCAGAACTCATGAAGACAGCTTCGCAGACTGCGGTGCGCCGGGCGCATCGGCCGCCGCGCGCGGCACTCCGACGTACGCCCGCCAGGTGACGGCCGCGGCGACGAGATAGAAGGCGGCGAAGACCACCACCGCGACGGTCGCCGACCCGGAGCTCAGATACGACTGTCGCAGCACCATGTTGATCCCGACGCCGCCGAGTCCGCCGACCGCGCCCGCGATCCCGATCACCGCTCCAGACATGGCTCGCGAGTACGCCGCCCGCCCGTCCTCGTCGAGCGGCAGCGCGCGGGACTTCGCGTCGAACACCGACGGGATGATCTTGTACACCGAGCCGTTCCCCATCCCGGAGAGCACGAAGAGCGCCACGAAGCCCACCACCTGAACCTCGAGGGACGAGCCCACCAGGAGGACGGCCGCGGCGCCGACCATGCCGGCGAACACCCCGAGCGTCACTCGGCTGCCGCCGATCCGGTCGGCGAGCCTGCCGCCGTACACCCGTGCCACCGACCCGAGGAGCGGGCCGATGAAGGCGATCTGCGCGGCGTGCAGTGAGGCCTGCGCCGCGGTGTCGCCGCGGTCGAGGAAGTTCAGCGCCAGTACCTGCGAGAAGGCGAAAGAGAACCCGATGAACGAGCCGAAAGTCCCGATGTAGAGCAGCGAGATCAGCCACGTGTCGCGGTCGGTGATCGCCGACCGCATCGCGGACAGGTCCACGCCCGGCCCCTCGAGGTTGTCCATGAAGAGCGCGGCGCCGAGCCCGGCCACCGCGAGCAGCACGAGGTAGACCGCGCACACCCAGTACGGTTCGCCGACCCCGGTCCACGCGATCACCAGCAGTCCCACCAACTGCACCGCGGGCACCCCGAGGTTGCCGCCGCCCGCGTTCAGACCGAGGGCCCAGCCCTTGAGGCGCTGCGGATAGAAAGCGTTGATGTTCGTCATCGACGACGCGAAGTTGCCGCCGCCGAACCCGGCGAGTGCGGCGCACAGCAGGTACACCCAGAGCGGCTGACCCGGATTCGCGAGAAGGACGATCGTCGCCGTCACCGGCACGGTCAGCACGACGGCCGAGAAGACCGTCCAGTTGCGGCCGCCGAATCGCGATGTCGCCAGGGTGTACGGGAAACGCAGCAGAGACCCGGTGAGGGTGGCCACGGCTCCGATGAGGAACTTGTCCCCCGCCGAGATGCCGTAGACGTCCGACGGCATGAACAGCACCATCACCGACCACAGCGTCCAGACGGAGAATCCGACGTGCTCGGCGACCACCGACCAGATCAGGTTGCGCCGCGCGATCGCCGATCCGCCCGCCTCCCATGCCGCGGTGTCCTCCGGATCCCAGTCGGTGATCGTCCTCGACGCGAATACTGCTCGTCGTTCTCGGGGTCGGGTGTGAGCTGGTCCCATCCGCACGCGGTGCCTCCTTCGTCCGCCCGGGCATTCGACCGGGTCGCGATCGACGCTAGGCAGGCGGTGTTGCGGGCGGTCGCCGCGGCGATCACGGGCGCGTAATGAAGCCCTCACCGACATGCGGGGAGCCGTGTGAGCAGCCTGAAACACGGCGGAATGCCGCAGTTCCGACGGTTCCGAGATGTTCCCAGAATGCTGCCAGTCGCGCGCCAGATCCTCCACAGACGGGGTCCATAAATTCATCTGTGTCGGACGCGAGATACGCGAGCGGAAATAGCCGCCGAGCCGACCGGATAAGGAGAATGACATGGCATTCGACAACAACCGCCGCCCCGAGCAGAACAACCGTCAGAACTTCGGATTCGCGCACCCCGCTCCGCGTCGGCGTCGTGAGCGTCGCTGGGATGCCCGCAATCACCGCTGGTACTGGATCTGGGTCCGCTGACCAGGTGTGAACTGATCGGGTTCCACACCCTCGGATGCGCCGGTCCCGGAAATGTATTCCGGGACCGGCGCCTCGGCATTTCTTTTGAAGAAGAATCGGTCCGATTCGAAAGATTACAGGAGATCACCCAAATGACATTTCTCACCGCGATGCGCCGATTCTCCCATTTCGCCTCCGGACATCGCGTCGCACTGAGCGGTGCCGCATTCTTTCTACTGGTCGCAGCCGCATGCGACGCCGTCGGCGTGTTCTTCCTATCCGATGTCGTCGACGGTGCCCTCGGTTCCTCCGACTGGCAGTCGTTCGCGCGTCTCGCCGCACTGTGGCTCGCCGTGACCGCGGTCAGCGTCGGTGCCGACTACGTCGGCACCCTCCTGTCGACGGTGGCCTCCGAAGGTGTGGTGCTCCGGCTGCGCACCGCTCTGTTCGCGCACGTCCAGCGGTTGGCGCCGATCACGCATCGGCGCCGCGGGCTCGGCGACCTCGTCGTGCGGCATTCGAGCGACCTGGAAGCCGTCGAGCACTTGATCGGCACCGGGATGATGTCCCTGGCGGTGGCGGCCGCCAACGCGCTGGGTCTGATCGTTGCCGCGTTCGTCATGAGCCCGGTCGTCGCGGGGGTCGCACTGGCCGCATGCCCGGCCCTGTGGGCGGTCTCGTCGTTCTTCGGGAGGCGCCAGAGCCGGACGACGCACGCCGAGCGCGCCGCGAACAGTGACATCGCCGATGCCGTCTACTCCGCGCTGGCCGGCCACGAGACCACCGTCGCGTACAACCGCGAGCGCGACGAGGCCGACGAGCTGGAGCGCCACGGCCGCCGATGGGCACGCACCCGGGTGTCGCAGACCCGCATCGAAGCCGGCTTCGGCGGAGTGCTCGGCTTCGCGCAGGTGTGTCTGTCACTCACCGTCACCCTCGTCGGCGTCTGGCAGGTGCGTGAGGGCGCACTCAGCGTCGGCCAGCTGCTGGCACTGTCGGGCTACCTGGCGATGCTGTATCCCAAGCTCCAACAGATCGCCGACGTGCGGCTCGCGGTGGCCGAGGCATGCGTGAGCGCCGAGCGGATCGCGGAGATCCTCGACGAACCGGTGCACCGTGCCGAACTCGGCGACGCGCGGCCGCTGCCACCGGTCCCGAGTGGCGCCCCCGTGCCCGTGCGGCTCGACGGCGTCTGCTTCGCGTACGACGGCAGGCAGATCCTCCGAGGCGTCGACCTGGAGTTGCGGCCGGGTGCCATCACGGCTCTCATCGGCCCCAGCGGCACCGGCAAGTCGACGCTCGCATCGCTGATCTGCGCGCTGGAGGATGCGGAGTCCGGCACCGTCACCGTCGGCGGCCACAACGTGTCCGAGGTGACCGGCGCGTCGGTCCGCGAACAGGTCACGCTGCTGCCGCAGACGGCCCACATCCGGCCGGGGACGGTGGCCGACAACATCGCGTTCGGCCGTCCGACGGCAGGCCGGGAGGAGATCATCGAGGCGGCGCGCGACGCCGGCGCCCATCGGTTCATCGCCGCGCTGCCGGACGGATACGACACCGTGCTCGCCGGCGACGGCTTGGAACTGTCCGGCGGACAGCGCCGACGGATCACCATCGCGCGGGCGATGCTCCGGAACACGCCCGTCCTGATCCTCGACGAGCCGACGGCCGCGCTCGACGACGAGTCGGTCGCCGGAGTGATCGGGCCGCTGCGCCGACTGGCCCGCGGACGCACCACCCTGCTCATCACTCACGATTCGCGGCTGACCGCGATCGCCGACGAGGTGGTGCGACTCGAGGACGGACGAATCCGCCGGGTGTCAGCTGCGCAGGTCGAGCACGCCGAGCGCGTTGCCGAGGATGGTGCCGAGATACAGGACCCCGTCGCGCTCCGCGACGGCGGTGACGAAACCGAAATCGAGGTCGTCGATCCGCACCTCGCGGGCCATCGTGCCGTCGAAGTCGAAGGCCTGTACCCAGACCACCTCCTCCGGCGTCGGACCGACACCCTGCGGGACCCGCGCGAGCACCTTCCGGGCCCGCAGCGGAAGCCGGAAGATGCCCTCCAGCACAGCATTCCGCGGTGAGGCGAGCGCCACCCACAGTCGCCCGTCGCTGCCGATCGACATGTTGTCCGGATAACCGCCCAGACCGTCGAGGAAGACCTCGGAGGTGCCCGCCGCCGGTCCGGTGAGCCAGTACCGCGAGATCCGGGAGGCCCCCGTCTCCGCGACCAGCACGTAGTCCTCGGCGGGGCCCAGGACCACGCCGTTCGCGAACTGCAGATCGTCGCGCAGCACCTGGACCTCACCGCTCGGCGACAGTCGCATGAGCCTGCCGGTCCCGGAGTGCTCGATGATGTCCGCCCGCCAGCGGTCGAACATGAAGTTCTGAGACGACGACGAGAAGTACAGCGTTCCGTCGGAGGCGTGGGCGACGTTGCTGGCGAACCGCAGCGGCCTGCCGTCCACCGTGTCGACGAGCACTCGTGCGCGCGAGCGATCCGGATCCAGGACGAGCAGCCCGCGATCGTGGTCGCAGATGTAGATCGAACCGTCGGCACCGTAGTCGAGGCCGAGGAGCCGCCCGGCGGTGTCGGCCAGCACGCTGATCTCCCCCGTCGACGGCTCCACCGACAGCAGACGACCGTCGTCGAGTCCGGTCACGACCCGCCCGTCGGGCAGGCAGATCACGTCCTCGGGTGCGGTTCCGGGAAGGGCGATGCGGCGAAACGAGGTCACGGCCAAGTCTTAGCAGCAAATCGGCGGCGGTGTGTCCGACCCGCCGCTTTATATGCATCGGAGTTCATATGAACCCTATTGCATAGAACTAAGGTGCATTGCTACGGTGTCACGCATGGCACTCGAGCACGCGATCCTCGTCTCGCTCTCCGAGCGGCCCGGGACCGGGTACGAGATCGGGCAGCAGTTCTCGCGGTCGATCGGATACTTCTGGTCGGCTACGCACCAGCAGATCTATCGGACGCTCAAGAAGCTGCACTCCGACGGGCTGGTGAGCTTCGAATCCGTGGCACAGGACGGCCGCCCGGACAAGAAGGTGTACACGCTCTCGCAGGCGGGACGCGACATGCTCGCCGAGTGGGTGAACAGCCCGACGCCGCTCCCGCCGCTGCGCAGCGATCTCGGAGTCAAGCTGCGCGCCGCCGATCTCGGCGACCTGCCGACGGTGATGGCCGAACTCCGCGCCCACCGCGACGAGGCCGCCGCGATGCTCGAGGTGTATCGGGGATGGGTGGAGCAGTACTACCCCGATCCCGATGCCTTGTCCGGACGCAAGCTGAACCAGTACCTGGTGCTCCGCGGCGGGGTCCGGATGAGCGAGCAGACCGTCGACTGGTGCGACGAGGTGCTCGACCGCTTCCAGCGCGAACTCGAGCGCTCTGCCGCCGTCGCCGCCCCGCAGCACTGAATTCCACAGAAACCACTGCATCCCACCGATACCCACAACGAGAAAGGTCGCCCAATGACAGCCCAGACGGCGCCCAACGCCCACTTCCCCAGACTGTTCGAACCGCTTCGGATCGGCGGGATCACGCTCGACAACCGCGTCGTCATGGGATCGATGCACACCGGCCTGGAGGACCGGTTGTGGGACACGCCCAAACTCGCCGCCTACTACGCCGAACGCGCCCGCGGCGGCGTCGGGCTCATCATCACGGGCGGTTTCGCACCGTCGCGCACCGGACAGCTGCTGCCCTTCGCGGGCAAGATGACGAACCGTGCCGATGTGCTCCGGCACCGCGAGTTCACCAAGGCCGTCCATGCCGAGGGCGGAAAGATCGCCTTGCAGATCATTCACGCGGGGCGCTACGGGTATACGCCCTTCAAGGTCGCCGCCGGCAGCGAGCCGAGCCCGATTCACCCGTTCAAACACCTCAAGATGACCGAGCAGATCATCTGGCATGTGATCCGCTCATTCGGCACCGCGGCGCAGCTCGCGCACCGAGCCGGCTACGACGCGATCGAGCTGATGGGCGGCGAGGGATACCTGATCAACCAGTTCCTCTGCCCGCACACCAACGACCGCACCGACAAGTGGGGCGGCAGCACCGAGAACCGTCAGCGCTTCCTCGTCGAGATCATCAAGGACGTGCGCAGGAAGGTGCCGCGCGAGTTCCCGGTCATCCTGCGCCAGAGCGTCGCCGACTTCGTGAAGAACGGACAGACCTTCGACGAGATCGCACTGCTCGCCAAGCGGGCCGAGGAACACGGCGTCGACGCCATCAACACCGACATCGGCTGGCACGAGGCCCAGGTACCGACGATCGTGACGTCGGTACCGCGGGGCGCGTTCGTCAAGTTCACCGAGCGGCTGCGCGATGTGGTGGACATCCCGCTGATCGCGTCCAACCGCATCAACACCCCGGACTTCGCCGAGGAGATCCTCGAGCGCGGCAAGGTGGACGCGGTGTCGATGGCCCGCCCGCTGCTGGCCGACCCGGAGTTCGTCGACAAGGCGCGCACCGGCCGCGCCGACGAGATCAACACGTGCATCGGCTGCAATCAGGCGTGCCTGGATCACGCCTTCGTCGGTCAGAAGGTCTCGTGCCTGCTGAACCCGCGCGCCGGCCGCGAGACGGTCCTCACCCTGGGGGCCACCCGCACGGCCAAGCGGGTGGCCGTCGTCGGAGCCGGTCCCGCCGGGCTGTCGGCGGCCGTCTCCGCCGCGCAGCGCGGCCACCGCGTCGACCTCTACGAGGCCGGGCCGGCCATCGGCGGGCAGTTCTCCATCGCCGCCCGCATCCCCGGCAAGGAGGAGTTCAACGAGACCATCCGGTACTTCACCCGCCAGCTCGAGATCAACCACGTCGCCGTTCACCTCGACACCCGGGTGGGCGCACAGGAGCTCATCGACGGCGGGTACGACCAGGTGATCGTCGCGACCGGCGTGGTCCCGCGCGTGCCTGCGATCGACGGCATCGACCACCCGATGGTCATGTCGTACGCCGACGCGGTCCTCGGCCACCGCGAGGTCGGCAAGCGCGTGGCCGTCATCGGTGCGGGCGGCATCGGATTCGACGTCACCGAATTCCTCACCACCGATGAGTCGCCGACACTGAACCTCAAGGAATGGGAGCAGGAGTGGGGCGTCACCGACGACCTCGACACTCCCGGCTTCCTGACCGAGCCGAGGCCGATGCCCGCCGTGCGCGAGGTGTACATGGTGCAGCGCAAGCCGGGCAAGCAGGGCAAGTCGCTCGGCAAGACCACCGGCTGGGTGCATCGTGCCGCGGTCAAGATGAAGGGCGTCGAACAGATCTCCGGCGCCACCTACGACAGGATCGACGACGCCGGCCTGCACATCACGCTGCACGACAAGGAGGGCAACGAGGTCGGCAAGCGCCTGCTCGAGGTGGACAACGTCGTCGTCTGCGCCGGTCAGGAATCGGTGCGCGACTTGGTCGACCCGCTGACCGCGGCCGGTGTGATCACCCACGTCATCGGCGGTGCCGACCTCGCGTCCGAACTCGACGCCAAGCGCGCCATCCGGCAGGGCACGGAGGTCGCCGCGGGCTTGCCGTGAGGTGCTGCTCTCTACGATGACTCGGTACCCGCATCGGAACGACGGCGCCCGCAACCAGAAGAGAAGAGCCCGAATGAACGAGAACGAGATCGTCATGATCGCCACCTTCCCGAACATCCCGGAGGAGAACGTCGCCGCGTTCACGGCGGCCGTCGCCGAGTCCCTCGACGCGGTGCGGACGGAGAAGGGCAACCTGCAGTACGACTGGTTCATGGACGACGACCGCAGCCGATGCGTGGTGCTGGAGCGCTACCGAGACGCGGCGGCGGTGGTCGAACACGTCGGCAATGTGGCCGAGGTCCTTCCGCGGCTGGCTCAGCTCGGGGGCGGGGTGGAGATCGACGTACTCGGCACGCTCCCCGCGGACCTGCACGCCGCACTCGAATCCCGCGTGCGAGCAATCCACGGTCTCGTCGCGGGCAAGTAGCCGACACCTTTCGGCCGATGTCCGAGGCCGTCGATACGATGTGGCCCATGTTGATGCCGCCTCGTTCGTCTGCCCGCGCCGTGGTCACCGGAGCGTCCTCCGGCATCGGAATGGCGTTGGCGCGGACGCTCGCCGCTCGCGGCCACTCGGTGATCCTGGTGGCGCGGCGGGAGAACGTACTTCATGAGCTCGCCATCGAACTGCGGTCGCGATTCCAGGTGGACGCGGACGTGCGGGCGGCGGACCTCTCCGATCTCGACGCGGTCGACGCACTGTGCGACGAACTGTCGAGTCGCGAGATCTCCATCCTCTGCAATAACGCGGGGATCGCGACCTTCGGGCCGCTCGCCGGCCTCGACTCCGCATACGAGCGCGCCCAGGTCCGGCTCAACGCGAACGCCGTGCACGATCTCACTCTCGCGGTTCTTCCGCAGATGGTCGAACGCGGCTCCGGCGGCATCCTGATGGTCGGCTCCGCCGCAGGCAATATGCCGATTCCCAACAATGCGACGTATGCGGCGACGAAGGCCTTCGTCAACACCTTCAGCGAGTCGCTGCGCGGGGAACTCAAAGACACCGGGGTGCACGTCACACTGCTGGCTCCGGGACCGGTCCGCACGCACACCCCCACCGCCGAGGAGGCGTCGATCGTCGACAAGCTGGTCCCGGGCTTCCTCTGGCACGATTCCCAGAAGGTAGCGGAGATGAGCCTGGATGCGTTGAGCCGCAACAAGATGCGCGTGGTTCCGGGGACACTGAGCAAGGCGATGTCCGTGGCCGGCGGCTATTCGCCGCGTGCCGTGGTCGCGCCGATCGTCGGCAAGTTCTACAGCAAGCTCGGCGAAGGCGAGTAGCTCGTACCGCGCACGCGGACAGACGGCGGCACGCCGTCCCGATTACAGTTGATCGAGTGCAAGACAAACTCGTGTGGATCGACTGTGAGATGACCGGACTGGATATCGGCTCGGACAAGCTCATCGAAATCGCCGCTCTCGTCACCGACAGCGACTTGAACATCATCGGCGAGGGGGTCGACCTCGTCATCCACGCCGACGACGAGGCCCTCGCGGGCATGCCCGAGGTGGTCGCCAAGATGCATGCCGACTCCGGGCTCACCGAAGAGGTGCGCGCCTCCACCGTCACGCTCGCCGAAGCGGAGAAGGCGGTTCTGGACTACCTGCGCGAGCACATCACCACGGCCGGCGCGGCCCCGCTCGCGGGCAACTCCATCGGCACCGATCGCGGCTTCATCGCCCGGGACATGCCCGAGCTGAACGCCTACCTGCACTATCGGATGGTGGACGTCAGCTCGATCAAGGAGCTGTGCCGTCGCTGGTACCCGCCGATCTACTTCGGTCAGCCGCAGAAGGGGCTCGCCCATCGCGCACTCGCCGACATCCGCGAATCGATCCGGGAACTGCGCTACTACCGCGAGACCGCCTTCGTTCCCGCCCCCGGCCCCGACGCGAAGACCCTCGAAGAGGTCGTCGAACGGCTTGGCCCCGCGTAAACACGCTGGTCAGGAACCGATTGGAGTTTCTGGGTGAAAACCGGCTAGAGTATGAGCCTGGCTCGGCAAACAACGTGTGAACGCTGTGCAGCTGCGCCGATGGTGAGTGTAGTTCAGTTGGTAGAGCACCAGGTTGTGATCCTGGCTGTCGCGGGTTCGAGTCCCGTCACTCACCCCGAAGAACGACGAGGGCCCGGACGGCGAGAACGCCGACCGGGCCCTCGTCGCATATCGCACGGACTCCTCACCCCACGGGCAAGAACATCCCGGCATGCAGAACGCCCCGGATCTCGCGAGAGATCCGGGGCGTTCCGTGTGTCTAAGTCTTTAGACTGCTGTCACGTTCGTCGCCTGGGGGCCCTTGGCGCCCTGCTCCAGGTCGAACTCGACCCGCTGTGCTTCCTCCAGGTTGCGGAATCCTCCGCCGGAGATAGCCGAGTAGTGGACGAAGACGTCTTCACTACCGCTGTCGGGAGCGATGAAGCCGAAGCCCTTTTCGCCATTGAACCACTTGACGGTTCCTTGTGCCATGCTGTGTTACTGCTTTCTTCAGATTGCAGGGGGCAAAATCTGCCCACCCGCTTCATAGAGCATCTCACAGATCTGCGAACTTCGCAGTGCCGTGGCTCACCGCGCCCGTATCGAGCACAGATGCCCAGCGGTCAGGTGATCGATACCCGCTGCAGGTCCTGGCCGATCACCACCTCGCCGCCGTAGCCATTCGAGGCCCAGTTCTTCCAGCGCTCTCGGTCGATCGGCGTCTGCGAGACGCGGTGGGTTACCGCACCGCGGAGACGTGCGCGCACGTCGACCTCGCCGACGGCACCGTGGAGCGCGCCGAGGTGGTGATCGCGGGACCGTCCCCGCCGAGACCCCGCGCGCCGCGGGCGTCGATCTGTCGGAAGTGGACGTCTACGTAGGGCCTCGGGGCCACTTCGTGCACTACGGCCTGCGTGGCGGAGCGATGCTCAACCAGGTGTACGTCTTCGAGTCGCCGAAGGCCCTCGCCGGCGAAGAGGACTGGGGCACCCCCGATGAGCTGGACGCGGCCTTCGAGCACACCGTCGACTTCGTCCGCGACGAAGTGGCCCACATGTGGCGCGACAAGTGGTGGCGCATGTTCGACCGGGAACCGCTCGACGACTGGGTGCACGGCCGTATCGCACTGCGCCCGGCACCGGCGCGCCGACGGCGGCGTCGACTGGGACGCCGCGCTCGCCGGGTACAACGCGGTCCGTCTGGAGCACTGCCGCCGGGCACTGACCACGTCCCGGGCCTGGGGTGAGCTCTGGCACCTGGACGGCGAGTCACGCGCCACGGCCCTGGATCCCGAGGACGAGCCCGCGATGTTCACTCCGGTTCCGCTGTCGACCGCGGACGCCCTCATCCCGCGCGAGGGTTCCGGCGCGCCGTCATGACCGGCAGACGACGGACGGCCGATGGTCGATGACCATCGGCCGTCCGTCGGTCGTCACCGGGGTGGGCGCGTACCTCAGCCGCGCGCCTGCTCCAGTGCCGTGTTGAGCGTCTCGCTCGGGCACATCACCTTCTCCAGCTTCGCGGAGTCGGCGAGGTAGTAGCCGCCGAGATCCACCGAGTGACCCTGGACCGCGGCGATCTCGTCGACGATCCGCTGCTCGTCGGCGGCCAGCTTCTCGGCCAGCGGAGCGAAGTGCGCGGCCAGTTCCGCGTCCTGCGTCTGCGCCGCCAGCTCCTGTGCCCAGTACATCGCCAGGTAGAACTGGCTGCCGCGGTTGTCGAGCTCGCCGGTCTTGCGCGACGGCGACTTCCGGTTGTCGAGCAGCTTGCTGGTCGCCGCGTCGAGCGTGGTGGCGAGGACCGCGGCCTTCTCGTTGTCGTACTTGCGGCCCATGTCCTCCAGGCTCGCGGCCAGCGCCAGGAACTCGCCCAGCGAATCCCAGCGGAGGTGATTCTCCTCGACCAACTGCTTGACGTGCTTGGGCGCGGAGCCGCCCGCACCGGTCTCGTAGAGTCCGCCGCCGGCCATCAGCGGCACGATCGAGAGCATCTTGGCGCTGGTGCCCAGCTCCAGGATCGGGAACAGGTCGGTCAGGTAGTCGCGCAGGATGTTGCCGGTCACCGAGATGGTGTCGAGACCGCGCCAGGCGCGCTCGAGGGTGTAGCGCATGGCGCGCACCTGGGACATGATCTGGATGTCCAGGCCCTCGGTGTCGTGGTCCTTCAGGTACTTCTTGACCAGCGTGATCAGGTTGTTCTCGTGCGGACGGTACGGGTCGAGCCAGAACACCGCGGGCATCCCCGAGGCGCGCGAACGCGTGACGGCCAGCTTGACCCAGTCCTGGATCGGCGCGTCCTTGACGATGCACATGCGCCAGATGTCGCCGGCCTCGACGTTCTGCGACAGAAGCACCTCGCCGGTGCCCGCGTCGACGATGTTGGCGACGCCGTCCTGCGGGATCTCGAAGGTCTTGTCGTGCGAGCCGTACTCCTCGGCCTTCTGCGCCATCAGTCCGACGTTCGGCACCGTGCCCATGGTGGTGGGGTCGAACGCGCCGTTGGTCTTGCAGAAGTTGATGATCTCCTGGTAGATCCGCGCGAAGGTCGACTCCGGCATCACCGCCTTGGTGTCCTTCTTGCGGCCGTCGGCGCCGTACATCTTGCCGCCGATGCGGATCATGGCAGGCATCGACGCGTCGACGATCACATCGCTGGGCGAGTGGAAGTTCGAGATGCCGCGCGCCGAGTCGACCATCGCCAACTCCGGGCGATGCTCGTGGCAGCGGTGCAGATCCTCGATGATCTCCTCGCGCTTGGACGCGGGCAGTGTGTCGATCTTCTCGTAGAGGTCCACGAGGCCGTTGTTGACGTTGACGCCGAGTTCGTCGAAGAGAGCGCCGTGCTTGGCGAAGGCGTCCTTGTAGAACACCTTGACGCAGTGGCCGAAGACGATCGGGTGCGAGACCTTCATCATGGTGGCCTTGACGTGGAGCGAGAACATGACGCCGGTCTCCTTGGCGTCGTTGAGCTGCTCCTCGTAGAACTCGAGCAGCGCCTTCTTGCTCATGAACATGCTGTCGATGACGTCGCCCTCGTCCAGCGGCACCGTCTTCATCACGTGCGTCTCGCCGTCGGCGGTCACCACCTCCATGCGCGCCTCGCACGCGTGGTCCATGATCATCGACTTCTCGCCCGCGTAGAAGTCGCCGTGCGTCATGTGCGCCACGTGCGACTGCGAGGCCATCGACCACTTGCCCATGCTGTGCGGGTTCTTGCGCGCGTACTCCTTGACGGCCTTCGGCGCGCGCCGGTCGGAGTTACCTTCGCGGAGAACGGGATTGACCGCACTGCCCAGACATGCCGAGTAGCGGTTGCGGATCTCCTCCTCCTCCGGGGTCTTCGGATCCTGGGGGTAGTCCGGGACCGCGTAACCCTTGGCCTGCAGCTCGTGGATGGCCGCGTTCAGCTGCGGAACCGATGCGCTGATGTTGGGGAGCTTGATGATGTTGGTGTCGGGCTTCTGCGTCAGCCGACCGAGCTCGGCGAGATTATCGGGCACCTTCTGCTCGTCGGTCAGATAGTCCGGGAACGCGGCGAGGATGCGCGCTGCGACCGAGATGTCACTGGTCTGGACGTCGATGCCGGCGGGTTCTGCGAACGTGCGGATGATCGGCAGGAACGCGGAGGTCGCGAGTCGCGGTGCCTCGTCGGTGAGGGTGTAGATGATCGTCTGGTCCGTGGAGGCCATAGGTGGAAACCTCTTATCTGATCGTCGTTCTTGTGGAACTCTCTGATATTTAGTCGCATCCATTGTCCCGCTGCCGGTGATTCAAAACGACTCGACTCGCGAATGCGAGACGTTGCACACACTTCTGATTCCGCTGACCTGCGTCGCTAGCTGTAGTAAGCGGCACAAACCCTCGCCCACACGGCGCCGGCGTCAGTCCGGCCATACCCCCGACGTCCCCCGGCGATGAGAGCCCAGCAGATGGGTGTCGACGATTCCGACCGCCTCCATCAGCGCGTACATCGTGGTCGGTCCGACGAAGGAGAAGCCTTCGCGTCTCAGCGCTTTCGCCAGCGCCTTCGACTCGGGCGACTGGGTGGGCACGTCCGCGTGCGTGCGCGGACGCGGCGTCTCGTCGGGCCGGAAGCTCCAGATGAACTCGGCCAGACCGCCCTTCTCGCGCAGCGACAGGGTGGCCCCGGCGTTGGTGATCGCGGCGAGGATCTTCGCTCGGTTGCGCACGATCCCGGCGTCGTTCATCAGTCGGGCGACGTCGGCCTCGCCGTAGCGGGCCACGCGTTCCGGATCGAAGCCGTCGAAGGCCCGGCGGAACGCGGGGCGTTTGCGCAGAATCGTCGCCCACGACAGCCCCGACTGGAAGGCCTCGAGACTGAGTCGTTCGTAGAGGCCCTGCTCATCACGCACGGGCACACCCCACTCGGTGTCGTAGTACTCGCGAAGGAGCGGATCGGTGCTCGCCCACACCGGGCGCGCGAGGCCGTCGTCGCCGACCACCAGGCCGGAGCCGGTGACGTCCTCGGGTTCTGCAGTCATGGTGTCCTTCCTGAAATCCTCACTCGCCCGTCACCGGCTTCGGCTCGCCATCACTCCGACAGCCCGGTGACCCGCATGGTGATGTTGATCCGGCCCGCCGCGAGACCGCAGTCGTCCGGCGCGGTGCCCGGATGGATGCGCTGCACGCCGTGATACGCCAGCCGCAACGGTCCGCCGAAGACGAACAGGTCCCCCGACTCCAGGTCGAAGTCCCGGTACGGTCGACTCCGGTTCTCGGTGTTGCCGAACCGGAAACGCGCCGTATCGCCGATCGACAGCGAGACCACCGGCTCGCGCGACACCTCGTCCCGGTCCTGATGCATCCCCATCCTCGCGCCGGCGTCGTAGTAGTTCACAAGCGCCGTGTCGGGCGTGTACCGCTCGGCGCTCGGATCGCCGGCCGCCGTCAGCGCCTGGCGCCCCAGCCGCACCATCCAGTCCGGGAAGCCGAGCACCCGGCGCCCGTTGACGTCGACGGCGTCGCGCGAGTACCGGTACGGACGCCAATGCCAGCCGAGGCAGACGGTCCGCACGCTCATCCGATGCTCCCCGATGCGCGCCGAATGCGGCGGCACCGGTCCGGCCGCCCACCGGCGGTACTGCGCGACCAACCACCGCTGCTGGTGCGGCGTGAGCCACCCGCGGACCAGCGCCGCGCCGTCCGGGAGCTCGGGCGGCGGCCGCCCCGGATCGTCGTCGCCGAAGAGCGAGTTCGGGCTCCCGTTCACGCGACACGCTCCAGCGTCAGCAGTGCCGTCTTCGCTTCGACGCCCCCCAGATAGCCGCCGAGGCTCCCGTCGGCGCGCAGCACCCGATGGCATGGGACGACGACGGGCAACGGGTTGGTGGCGCATGCGGTGCCGACCGCGCGCACGGCCCCCGGGTTACCCACCGACTCGGCGACCTCCCGGTACGACTGCGTGTGCCCGTACCCGATGTGCGGCAGATACCGCTGCACCGTCTGCCGGAAGCCGGACGACAGCCGGAAGTCCAGCGCCACGTCGAATTGCCGGCGCCGGCCGCGGAAGTACTCGTCCAACTGTGCTGCGACGACGTCGAGCCGACGCGGCGCGCGAAGTATCCGGGAACTCACCTTCGCGGCCAGAACGTCCAGCACCGCGTCGAAGTCCTCGCTCTCGAACGCGATGCGGACCAATCCGGCCTCGGTGGCGGCCAGGAGCAGCGGCCCGATCGGGGTCTCGACCGTCCGATACGCCACGTCCAGCAGCGCGTTCTCGTCAGCGGCTGTCGTGAGCCGGGCGTGCAGCCGGCCGAGGTCGTCCGGTGCGACCGGGAACAGGTCCGTCATCGCGGGCCTCCCTTCTCCGAGCAGGTGCCGGTGGTGCCGTAGGTCTTGCGCAGGGATCTGATGCCGTCGGCGGCGGCGCGCCGGACCGCCGCGGGCGTTCCGCCGATGATCTCGGCCGTCTCGACGTGACTGAGCCGAGCGAGGTAGTGGTAGCCGACCGCCAGACGCTGCCGGGGCGGGAGGTCGGCGACCGCGTCCCACACGTCCGCGTCCCCGGTTCCCGGCAGCCCGTATTGCGACTCCCGTTCGGGCACCTCGTCGATCGGCACCGCGTTCCGCGCACGCGCCCGGATGACGTCGATCGCCTTCCGTTGCGCCACCCGGACCAGCCAGGCTTCGACGTCGGTGCCCTCCTCCAGATCCGGCCACGCTCGCAGCGCCGCCAGAAAGGTCTCCGACCACGCGTCGTCCGCATCCGGGCCGGCACCGAGCACACCGCGGCACACGCGCAGCACAACGGCTCCGTGCTGCGCGACGATCCGGTCGAAGGGCTCCCTCATCGTGGATCGTCAGAACAGGCGGGCATCGGACACCTCCGGCGGTTCTTCGATCTCCAGCAGCCGACGTTTGCGATCCAGCCCGCCGGCGTACCCGGTGAGCGAGCCGTCCGCGCCGATCACGCGGTGGCACGGAATGATCACGCTGATCGGGTTGCGGCCCACGCACTGACCGACGCGCTGTGCCAGGCGCGGGTTGCCGAGCCTGCGCGCGAGCTCACCGTACGTCGTCGTCTCCCCGTACGGGATCTCTCTCAGCATCGCCCACACCCGTTCGGAGAAATCGTCTCCGGAGGTCGCGATCTCGACGTCGAACTCACGCCGGTCGCCGGCGACGTACTCGTCGAGTTCCCGGGCCGCCTGGACGAACACCGGGTCGTCGGCGGCGGTCGGCTCCCCGTACTCCGTTTCGGGCGGCAGATGCCAGTGGTGGGGGAAGTAGACGGCTGTCAGTGCCGAGCCGTCGGCGACCATGGTCAACCGGCCCAGTTCGGTGTCCACCACCGCGTGTCGTCTCGTCATCGCACTCACCTCGCTTTCCATTCATAGAGCAGACGTTCTGGCGACGCCGAGTGTGAGGTCCCAGTGGCGTCGATCATGTGTGTCGTACCGGTAAGGTGTCGAGCGCCATGTACACCACCGACGACGCCCGCGACTTCGAACTCGATCCGCGCCCGGCACGAGTGGTCGCCTTCGGGTCGCAACTGGTCTTCGGCTCCGTCGGTCTCAACGCGGCCATGCCCGTCTACGAAGAGGCCGGTGTCCGTTGTGCGGCCGTTCCCACACTCGTCCTGAGCAATCTCCCCCATTACCCGTCGGTGCAGACCGTCGAGGTCACGCCGGAATGGATCGACGCCGCCCTGCGCGACCTCGGCGCCACGGGCGCCCTGCGCGCGGTGGAGGCGATAGCCGTCGGCTATCTGGCGTCGCCGGGACAGGCGCACGCCATCGCCGCGTGGTACCGCTCACTCGACGAGCGCGAGCGTCCGCCGCTGATCCTCGATCCGACCTTCGGCGACTCGGACGTCGGCTTCTACACCGACCCCGCCGTCGCCCCGGCACTCCGCGACGCGCTGGTGCCGCTGGCGGCGGTACTCACGCCGAACCGATTCGAACTCGAGCACCTCGTCGGCCCCGGACACCCCGCCGGCGAAGCCTCGGATGAGGCCGACTCCGGCATCACCGGCCTGGCACGCAGACTCCTCCTCCCCGCCGGCCGCGCGCCCTCCGATCACTGCACCGTGATCGTGACGGGCGTGCACACCGACGAGGGCGTGATCGACAACCTCATCGTGACCGCCGACGAGCACCGGACCGTGTCGGGCCCGGAGATCGCGACCTGGGCGAAGGGACTCGGCGACACCTTCACCGCCGCACTGGTGACCCGCCTCATCACCGGCGACGACGTTCACACCGCGGTCGCCGCCGCGGCGGCTCGCGTCCGGTACGCGATCGAACACCGGTGACCGAGCACCCGCTCGGCGAAAGCACCCAGACGGCGACCGCATCGCACTAGGGTCGACACCGTGAGCCGCTCGAACAGTTCTCCGGCCGACGATCGCGTCACTGCGCGGGTCCTCGTCTACTCCGACGACTCCGGCACCCGCCGCCAGGTCCTCAGCGCACTCGGCGAACGCCTCCACCCCGACCTTCCCGATCTGGAGTACATCGAGGTGGCCACCGCGCCGATGGTGCTCGCTCACCTCGACGAGGGGACGGTCGATCTCGCGGTGCTCGACGGCGAGTCCGCGCCCACCGGCGGGCTCGGTCTGGCCAAGCAGATCCGCGACGAATACGACCCGTGCCCCCCGCTGCTCGTGCTCATCGCTCGCCGGGCCGACCGCTGGCTCGCCGACTGGTCGCGGGCCGACGCCACCGCCGATCTCCCGGTGGATCCGCTGGAGCTGCCGCGGACCGTCGTCGCGCTGTTGCGGTAGCCCTCGCGGACTCGCGACTTCACCGAGAAGTCCCACAGCACACGCAATTACGTGAGTAGGGTGTGGGTTGAGTCACAGATCATCTGGCACGTGATGGCCGTCTCGACCAGCACTGCGGAAGTGGAGGCTACGCCGGCATGAACGCTTACGGACCGATCCTCGTACTGGGTGCCATCGCGCTGGCGTTCGCACTCGTCTCCGTGGTCATCGCCTCCGTGATCGGCCCTCGCCGCCGCAACCGCGCCAAACTCGAGGCCTACGAATGCGGCATCGAACCGTTGCCCCCGACCGCCGGCGTCGTCCAGCGATTCCCGGTGAAGTACTACCTCACCGCGATGCTGTTCATCATCTTCGACATCGAGATCGTCTTCCTCTACCCCTGGGCGGTGGCCTCCGAGAGTCTCGGGTGGTTCGGGCTCATCGCCGTCGCCCTCTTCCTCGTCAACGTCTCAGTGGCCTACGCCTACGAATGGCGTCGCGGAGGACTCCGCTGGGACTGAGAGCACTGCGAACGAGCACGACCGAAGGAGGCGGGCAATGGGACTCGAAGAGCAACTCCCCGGCGGGTTCCTGCTGAGCACAGTCGAGAAGCTGGCGGGCTACATGCGCAAGGGGTCCCTGTGGCCCGCGACCTTCGGGCTGGCCTGCTGCGCGATCGAGATGATGGCCACCACAGCCGGCCGTTACGACCTCGCGCGCTTCGGCATGGAGGCCTTCCGGGCGTCTCCCCGGCAGGCCGATCTGATGATCGTGGCCGGACGCGTCAGCCAGAAGATGGCACCGGTTCTCCGCCAGATCTACGACCAGATGGCCGAGCCGAAGTGGGTCCTCGCGATGGGCGTCTGCGCGTCCTCCGGCGGGATGTTCAACAACTACGCGATCGTCCAGGGCGTCGACCACGTGGTCCCGGTCGACATCTACCTCCCCGGCTGCCCGCCGCGGCCGGAGATGCTGCTCAACGCGATCCTGATGCTCCACGAGCAGATTCAGCAGATGCCGCTCGGCGTCCACCGGGAGGAGGCGATCCGCGCCGCCGAGGCCGCCGCCCTCTCCGCCCCGGCGACCATCGAGATGAAGGGCCTGCTGCGATGAACGGCGAGGTGTCGCGGCCGCGGCCCGAGCACGAGGTGATCGGAGCACGACACGGCCTGTTCGGCGTCACCGGGACCGGCGACACATCGGGATACGGTCGCCTCGTCGCACCGATCACACTGCCGGGCAACACGACCCGCCCCTTCGGCGGCTACTTCGACGAGATCCTCGACGAGTTGGAGACCGCGCTGGACCGCCGCGGCGTCCCGTTCGACGACGCCGTGGAGAAGACCGTCGTCGACCGCGGCCAGATGACGATCTTCGTGACCCGGGAGCACCTGCTGCCGGTCGCGGCCGCGCTGCGCGACGAACCCGCCCTCCGCTTCGAACTGTGCCTCGGTGTCAGCGGGGTGCACTACCCCGACGAGGCCGGACGCGAACTCCACGCCGTGTACCCGCTGCGGTCGATCACCCACAACCGCCGTGTCCGGCTGGAGGTCGCGATACCCGACGCCGACCCGCACGTGGTCTCCCTGCTGCCGGTGTATCCGACCAACGACTGGCACGAGCGGGAGACGTACGACTTCTTCGGCATCGTCTTCGACGGACACCCGTCGCTGACCCGCATCGAGATGCCGGACGACTGGGAGGGCCACCCGCAACGCAAGGACTATCCGCTCGGCGGCATCCCGGTCGAGTACAAGGGTGCGACGATCGCGCCGCCCGATCAGCGGAGGCGGTACAACTGATGACCGGAGAATCCACGTTCACCGTCGCCGGCCGCGACTGGCAGGAGGTCGTCAGCGCGGTCCGCGAACGCGCGGCCGCCGCCCCCGACGACGAGCGGATCGTCGTCAACATGGGCCCGCAGCACCCGTCGACGCACGGGGTGCTTCGCCTGATCCTGGAGATCGACGGCGAGACCGTCACCGAGGCGCGGTGCGGAGTGGGTTACCTGCACACGGGAATCGAGAAGAACCTCGAGTACCGGACCTGGACGCAGGGGGTCACGTTCGTGACCCGGATGGACTATCTCTCGCCGTTCTTCAACGAGACCGCCTACTGCCTGGCGGTGGAGAAGCTGCTCGGCATCACCGACGACATCCCCGCGCGCGCGAGCGTGATCCGGGTGCTGCTCATGGAGCTCAATCGCATCGCCTCGCATCTGGTGGCTCTCGCGACCGGCGGCATGGAATTGGGCGCCGTGACGCCGATGTTCCTCGGCTTCGGCGCCCGCGAGACGATCCTCGACCTCTTCGAGGACATCACCGGACTGCGGATGAACCACGCGTTCATCCGTCCCGGCGGAGTGTCGCAGGACCTGCCCGACGGCGCCGAGGCGAAGATCGCCGCCGTCCTCGACGCGCTCGGCGCCCAGATCGGCGAGGTGGAGTCACTGCTCACCGACAACTACATCTGGAAGGCCCGGACCCAGGGCGTCGGCTACCTCGACCTCACCGGCGCCATGGCGCTTGGCGTCACCGGCCCGGTCCTCCGCGCCGCCGGACTACCGTACGACCTGCGTAGATCGGATCCGTACTGCGGCTACGAGAACTACGAGTTCGACGTCGTCACCGATACCGGCTGCGACGCCTACGGCCGCTACCTCATTCGCGTGGAGGAGATGAAGCAGTCCGTCCGGATCGCCCGGCAGTGCCTGGACGCCCTAGAGCCGGGACCGGTGATGGTGGCCGACCGCAAGCTGGCCTGGCCCGCCGACCTCGCCGTCGGCCCCGACGGTCTGGGCAACTCCCCCGAGCACATCGCCGAGATCATGGGGATGTCGATGGAAGCGCTGATCCATCACTTCAAGCTCGTGACCGAGGGGATGCGCGTGCCGTCCGGTCAGTGCTACGTCGCGATCGAGTCGCCACGCGGCGAGCTCGGTGTCCACATGGTCTCCGACGGCGGCACCCGGCCCTACCGCGTCCACTTCCGCGATCCGTCGTTCACCAATCTGCAGGCCGTGGCCGCGATGTGCGAGGGCGGCCTGGTGGCCGACGTGATCACCGCGGTCGCCAGCATCGATCCGGTGATGGGAGGCGTCGACCGATGAATGAACCCGTCCGCCTGGAGTTGTCGGCCGGTCCGCCGGTCTACTCGACCGGAGTCCCGCATCCGCCGGTGGAGTTCGCCGGTCCCGAGCACTATTCGGCCGAGGACACCGCGGCACTGGCCGACGACGCGGCCACGATCATCGGCCGCTACCCGCAGTCGCGCTCGGCGCTGCTTCCGCTGCTGCATCTGGTCCAGAGTCACGACGGCTACCTCACCCGAGCCGGGATCGCCTTCTGCGCGGAGCAGCTCGACCTGACCGCGGCGCAGGTGGCGTCGGTGGCGACCTTCTACTCGATGTACCGCCGCGCACCCACCGGCGACTACCTGGTCGGGATCTGCACCAACACGCTGTGCGCGGTGATGGGCGGCGATGCGATCGCCTCCCGGATCACCGATGAGCTCGGCGTCCGCCCCGGCGAGACCACCGCCGACGGGCGGGTCACCGTCGAGCACGTCGAGTGCAATGCGGCCTGCGACCACGCGCCGGTGGTGATGGTCAACTGGGAGTTCTTCGACGACCAGACTCCCGAATCGGTGCAACAGCTCCTCGACGATCTGCGCGCCGGCGTGCCGCGATCGCCGACGCGCGGATCGGACACACTGTGCACGTTCCGCCAGACGGCACGCCTGCTGGCCGGCGTGGAGGAGGCGCCGAAATGATCGCCGTGAGCCTGCCCTCGTCCACCCCGGAACCGGCCCGCGTTCCGATACTCAGCAGACACTGGGACGAGCCGGAGTCGTGGACGCTGCGCAGCTACATGGGCCAGAACGGGTATCAGGGGCTCAAGGCCGCGCTGCGACTGTCGCCCGACGAGGTGATCGAGCAGGTCAAGGCGTCCGGGCTCCGGGGCCGCGGCGGCGCGGGCTTCCCGGTCGGCACCAAATGGTCGTTCATCCCGCAGGGCCCGGCACCCGGCGGCGACGGGACACCGCACTACCTCGTGGTCAACGCCGACGAGTCGGAGCCGGGCACCTGCAAGGACATGCCGCTGCTCCTGGCCTCGCCGCACACGCTGGTGGAGGGGGTGATCATCGCGGCCTACGCGATCCGTGCCCACCATGCCTTCATCTACGTGCGCGGCGAGGTGGCCGGCGTGGTCCGCCGCCTGCGCACCGCCGTCGAGGAGGCCTACGACGCCGGGCTGCTGGGCCGCGACGTCCTCGGGTCGGGCTTCGCGCTCGACCTGGTGGTGCACGCCGGCGCGGGCGCCTACATCTGCGGTGAGGAGACCGCGCTCCTCGACTCACTGGAGGGCCGTCGCGGACAGCCGCGACTGCGGCCGCCGTTCCCCGCCGTCGCCGGGCTGTACGCCAGTCCGACCGTCGTGAACAACGTGGAATCGATCGCCAGCGTGCCGTCGATCATGCGCAACGGACCGGACTGGTTCCGCGAGTTCGGAACCGAGAAGTCGCCGGGCTTCACCATGTACTCCCTCTCCGGCCACGTCGCCCGGCCGGGCCAGTACGAGGCACCGCTCGGGATCACCCTGCGCGAGCTGCTGGCGCGGGCCGGCGGCGTGCGCGCCGGTCACGAGCTGAAGTTCTGGACGCCCGGCGGGTCGTCGACTCCGATGTTCACCGCCGAGCACCTCGACATCCCGCTCGATTACGAAGGAGTGGGGGCCGCGGGCTCCATGCTCGGAACCAAGGCGCTGCAGATCTTCGACGAGACGGTGTGCGTGGTCCGCGCCGTCCTGCGGTGGACGGAGTTCTACGCGCACGAATCCTGCGGGAAGTGCACCCCCTGCCGCGAGGGCACCTACTGGCTGGTGCAGCTGATGCGTCGCCTGGAGGCCGGCGACGCCACCGAAGCCGACCTCACCACGCTCACCGACGTCACCGACAGTGTGGTCGGCAAGTCGTTCTGCGCTCTGGGCGACGCCGCCGGTGCCCCGATCATGAGCTCGCTGACCCACTTCCGCGACGAGTACCTGGCGCACTTCCCGCACGACGGGCATCCGGGCGGCTGCCCGTTCGACCCCGAGAAGTCGACGGTCTTCGCGTCCGTGTCGCCCGAGTCCGAGGGAGGCGCGCGATGACCGCCGCGGCGACCGACCTGATCACCCTGACGATCGACGACGTCGAGGTCTCGGTCCCGAAGGGCACCCTCGTGATCCGCGCCGCGGAACTGATCGGCGTGGCGATTCCGCGCTTCTGCGACCACCCGTTGCTGGCGCCCGCCGGTGCCTGCCGGCAATGCCTCGTCGACGTGGAGGGCCAGCGCAAGCCGATGGCCTCGTGCACCATCGTCGCCACCGAGGGGATGGTGGTCCGCACCCAGCTCACCTCGGCCGACGCCCGCCGCGCCCAGGAGGGCGTGATGGAGCTGCTGCTCATCAACCACCCGCTCGACTGCCCCACGTGCGACAAGGGCGGCGAGTGTCCCCTGCAGAACCAGGCGATGTCGGCCGGACGGCCGCAGTCGCGCTACGGCGGCGTCAAACGGACGTTCACCAAACCGGTTCCGTTGTCGAGCGAGGTGTTGCTCGACCGCGAACGGTGCGTACTGTGCGCCCGGTGCACCCGCTTCTCCAACGAGATCGCGGGCGATCCGCTGATCGAGCTCGCCGAACGCGGCGCGTTGCAGCAGGTCAGCGCGTACGCCGACGAACCCTTCGAATCGTACTTCTCCGGCAACACCGTGCAGATCTGTCCGGTGGGAGCGTTGACGGGCACCGCGTATCGGTTCCGCTCGCGGCCCTTCGACCTGATCTCCTCGCCCAGCGTGTGCGAGCACTGCGCGGCCGGCTGCGCCCAGCGCACCGACCACCGGCGCGGCGAAGTGCTGCGACGGCTGGCCGGCGACGACCCCGAGGTGAACGAGGAGTGGAACTGCGACAAAGGCCGCTGGGCGTTCACCTACACCTCCCGGCCCGATCGCATCACCACACCGCTGGTGCGCGGCGACGACGGTGAGCTGCACCCGGCTCCGTGGTCGTACGCGCTCGCCGCCGCGGCGCGCGGCCTGAGTGCCGCGGGCAGTCGGACCGGAGTGCTCGTCGGCGGCCGCGCCACCGTGGAGGACGCCTACGCCTACGGCAAGTTCGCCCGCGTGGCGCTCGGCACCAACGACGTCGACTTCCGGATCCGCACCCACTCGGCGGAGGAGGATGACTTCCTCTCGGCACATGTGGCGGGCAGCGGGATCGGACTGACCTACGCCGAGCTCGAGCAGGCGTCGACGGTGGTCCTCGCCGGACTCGAACCGGAAGAGGAATGCCCGATCCTCTTCCTCCGCCTGCGCAAAGCGGTCCGGCGTCACGGTCAGGCGGTGCACACCGTCGCACCGTGGACCAGCCCCGGTGCCGCCAAGCTCGGCGGCTCCGTCCTGCAGTGCGTGCCGGGGCGAGAGGCCGCGGTGCTGCGCGGCCCCCGCGTGCACGAACTGCTCTCCGCACCCGGCGCGGCGCTCCTGATCGGGGAGCGCCTCGCCGGGTGTCCCGGTGCGCTGACCGCCGCAGCCGAGGTGGCCGCCGCCACCGGCGCCAGACTGGCCTGGGTGCCGAGAAGGGCGGGCGAACGCGGCGCCCTCGACGTCGGTGCGGCGCCCAACCTGCTTCCGGCCGGCCGGCCGCTCTCCTCCGAACGGGCCCGGCGCGACGTCGCAGCGATCTGGGGTGTTCAACCGCAGGCAGCACCCGGCCGCGACACCGCGCACATCTTGAGTGCGCTCACCACCGGAGACCTGTCGGCCGCGCTCGTCGGCGGCGTGGAACTCGGGGATCTGCCGAGTCCGTCGGCGGGCGATGCGGCACTCGCGGCCGCCGGTTTCGTGGTCAGTCTGGAACTTCGCCGCAGTTCGGTCACCGCACACGCCGACGTGGTGCTCCCGGTGGCCGCCGTGGCCGAGAAGCCGGGCACGTTCGTCGACTGGGAGGGGCGCCCGCGTCCCTTCGACGTGGCCCTGCCGCCGGCGCAGTCGAACGGAGCCGCGCTGCCGCTCTCGGATCACCGCGTGCTCCACGCGCTCGGGCGGGAGATGGGTTTCGACCTGCGGTGCGACGACCCGGGCACCATTCACCGCGAGTTCGCGGAGATCGGCGGCTGGACCGGCGAACGGCATCGGCCGGCGCCCGGACCGGCCGCCGAGCGCGGCGAGCCGCCGGCGCCGGAGGCGGGCCAGGCCGTGCTCGCGTCGTGGCGGATGCTCCTGGACTTCGGCCGCATGCAGGACGGAGAGCCGCATCTGGCGGGCACGGCACGGCCGGCCACCGTGCGGCTCTCGGCCGCCACCGCCGCGGAGATCGGCGCCGCCGACGGCGAGCGCGTCGTCGTCTCGACCGATCACGGGGCGATCGCCCTTCCCCTGACGGTCACGGATCTGCCCGACCGCGTGGTGTGGCTGCCGATGAACTCCCCCGGTTCGCGGGTCTGCCCGATACTCGAGGCGGAGCCGGGCGCGATCGTCACGATCGGGAGGGACGATCATGCCTGACCTGTCGAGCTTCGGACACGACGCCTGGTGGCTGATGCTGGGCAAGTCGGTCCTCATCTTCGTCTTCCTGGTTCTGACCGTGCTCGTCGCCATCCTCGCCGAACGCAAGATCATGGCGCGGATGCAGTATCGGATCGGCCCCAACCGGGTCGGCTGGCACGGGGCGCTGCAATCCCTGGCCGACGGTGTGAAGCTGGGACTCAAGGAAGGCCTCACCCCGTTCGGCGTGGACAAGGTGCTCTACCTCCTGGCGCCGATCATCTCGGTGGTCCCGGCCATCATGGCGTTCGCCGTGATCCCGATGGGACCCGAGGTGTCGGTGTTCGGTCATCACACACCGCTGCAGCTCACCGACCTGCCGGTCGGGGTCCTGTACGTGCTGGCGATGGCGTCGATCGGCGTGTACGGGATCGTCCTCGCCGGCTGGTCGTCGGGATCGACCTATCCGCTGCTGGGGGGACTCCGTTCCACCGCGCAGGTGATCTCCTACGAGATCGCGATGGGCCTGTCGTTCGCGGCGGTCTTCCTGCTCTCGCGCACGATGTCGACCTCGGAGATCGTCGCGGGCCAGGTCCACCACTGGTACGTGCTGCTGGTGCTGCCGTCGTTCGTCATCTACGCGATCTCGATGGTCGGTGAGACCAATCGCGCACCGTTCGACCTCCCCGAAGCGGAGGGCGAGCTCGTCGGCGGATTCCACACCGAGTACTCGTCGCTGAAGTTCGCGATGTTCATGCTCGCCGAGTACATCAACATGGCCACCGTGTCGGCGCTCGCGACAACGCTATTCCTGGGCGGCTGGCAGGCGCCGTGGCCCCTGTCGATCTGGGACGGCGCCAACTCGGGATGGTGGCCGCTGCTCTGGTTCGTGGGCAAGATGTGGGCCTTCCTGTTCGTCTTCTTCTGGCTCCGCACCACGCTTCCCCGACTGCGGTACGACCAGTTCATGGGTCTGGGATGGAAGGTCCTGATCCCGTTCGCCCTGGCCTGGGTGATGGTGGTCGCCGTGATCCGGGAGGCCACCCGTGACTCGTCCGAGTGGACGGCGGGGGTGATCCTGGCGGCCGCCGGTCTGGTCGTCGCGGCGGCGCTGCTGTTCACGATCGCGCGGGTGGTCGGCCGGCGTCCCGGGCCCGCGCCCGACCGTCCGGATCCCGCCGCCCCGTTCGATCCGATGGCGGGCGGGTTCCCCGTCCCGCCGCTGCCGGGCCAGGTGCTGCCCGATCCCATGCTTCCGCGCTCGACGTCCAAGGAGGCCCCTCATGTCTGATTCCAGACTCCCCGACGCTCTCGCCGGCTTCGGCGTCACCTTCTCCGGCATGTTCCGCAAGACGATCACCGAGCAGTATCCGGAGCAGAAGGAACCGACCGCCCGGCGCTACCACGGCAGACACCAGCTCAACCGGTACGCCGACGGACTGGAGAAGTGCATCGGCTGTGAACTCTGCGCGTGGGCGTGTCCCGCCGACGCGATCTACGTCGAGGGCGCCGACAACACCGACGACGAGCGTTACTCTCCCGGTGAGCGCTACGGGCGCGTGTACCAGATCAACTACCTGCGCTGCATCGGATGCGGACTGTGCATCGAGGCCTGCCCCACCCGCGCGCTGACCATGACCAACGAGTACGAGATGGCCGCGCCGACGCGCGTCGGAATGATCTACGAGAAGGACCAGCTGCTGGCTCCGATGGAACCGGGGATGAGGCCCACGCCGCACCCGATGGCCGAGGGAACCCGCGCGGAGAACTACTATCGCGGCGACGTGGGGCCCGACGCATGACGTCGATGCTGGCCGAGGAACTCGTCCGTACCTCCGGCACCGAGGCCGTCACCTTCTGGGTGCTCGGCGCGGTGGTGGTGATCGGGGCGCTCGGGGTGGTGCTGAGTCCCAAAGCCGTCTATTCGGCCGTCTTCCTCGCGATGACCATGATCGTGCTGGCGGTCTTCTACGTGATGCAGGGCGCTCTCTTCCTCGGTGTGGTGCAGGTGGTGGTCTACACCGGCGCGGTGATGATGCTGTTCCTGTTCGTGCTGATGCTGATCGGAATCGACTCCTCGGAGTCGCTGGTGGAGACCATCCGGGGCCAGCGACTCGCGGCCGCGGGGCTCGGCCTGGGTTTCGCCGTTCTGCTGATCGCCGCGATCGGCACCGCCTCGCTGGCGACCTTCGCCGGCGCCCCCGATCACAGCCACTCCGCCGCGCCCGGCGGCGGCAACGAGAACATCCGCGCGCTCGCCGAACTGATCTTCGGCCGCTATCTGTGGGCCTTCGAGCTCACCGGCGCACTCCTGATCACCGCCACCCTCGGAGCGATGGTCCTGGCGCACCGCGAGCGCTTCGGTCCGCGCCGCGGGCAGCGCGAGCGGTCGGTGGAGCGCTTCAAGAACGGCGGTCACGTCACACCGCTTCCCCCGCCCGGCGTGTACGCGCGGCACAACGCCGTCGACGTTCCGGCGCGCGAGCCGGACGGATCGCCGTCGAAGCTGTCGGTGAACGCGACGATCACCGCGCGGGAGATCGACGCCGCGCGGGAGGCGGAGTCCGATCCGGCGCTGGAGGACCGATGACGTTGGAGGAACGCCGATGAACCCGGCCAACTACCTGTATCTCTCGGCGCTGCTGTTCGCGATCGGCGCCTCGGGCGTCCTGCTTCGACGCAACGCGATCGTGGTGTTCATGTGCATCGAGTTGATGCTCAATGCGGGCAACCTCTCGTTCGTCACCTTCGCCCGCATGCACGGCAGCCTCGACGGTCAGGTGATCGCCTTCTTCACGATGGTCGTCGCCGCCGCCGAGGTGGTGGTGGGACTGGCGATCATCATGATGATCTTCCGCACCCGCAGGTCGGCCTCGGTCGACGACGCCGACCTGTTGAGGCGGTGAACCGATGAGCCACGATCTCACCAGCGCCCTGCTCTGGCTGATCCCCGGACTGCCCGCCCTCGGCGCGGCCGTCCTGCTGATCGCCGGCCGCCGCACCGACCGCTGGGGCCACCTCGCCGCCACCGCGCTGGTGACGGTGTCGGCGGTGCTCGGAATCGCGATGTGGATCGGCATGATCGGGCGCGACGGCGGGGCCCGCACAGTGACCAGCGGAAGCTACCGGTGGATCACCGCCGGTGATTTCAGCGTCGACGCCGCGCTGCGCCTGGACCAGCTGTCGATGTGCTTCGTGCTGCTGATCACCGTCGTCGGCGCGCTGATCCACGTCTACTCGATCGGCTACATGAGTCACGAGCCCGACCGCCGCCGGTTCTTCGCATACCTCAACCTGTTCGTCGCGGCGATGCTGATCCTCGTGCTCGCCGACAGCTACCTCGGGCTGTATCTGGGCTGGGAGGGCGTCGGTCTGGCGTCGTACCTGCTGATCGGCTTCTGGCAGCACAAGCCGAGTGCCGCGACGGCGGCCAAGAAGGCCTTCGTGATGAATCGGGTGGGCGACATCGGCATGGTGATCGCGCTGGCCGTCATGTTCGCGACCTTCGGCTCGGTGAGCTTCGACGGTGTCTTCGGCTCGGCGGCCACCGCGAGTGAGGCGACGCTGACAGCGATCTGCTTCATGCTGCTGCTCGGCGCGTGCGCGAAGTCGGCGCAGGTGCCGCTGCAGGCCTGGCTCGGCGACGCGATGGAGGGCCCCACCCCGGTCTCGGCGCTGATCCACGCGGCGACCATGGTGACCGCGGGCGTCTACCTGATCACCCGGTCGGCGCCGCTGTTCGATCTGGCTCCGCACGCGCAGACCGCCGTCGTGGTCGTCGGCGCGGTGACCCTTCTCTTCGGTGCGATCATCGGCTGCGCCAAGGACGACATCAAGAAGGCGCTCGCCGCCTCCACTATGAGTCAGATCGGCTACATGGTCCTCGCGGCCGGACTCGGGCCCGCCGGGTACGCCTTCGCGATCCTGCATCTGCTCACCCACGGATTCTTCAAGGCCGGACTGTTCCTCGGGTCCGGCTCGGTGATGCACGCGATGAACGACGAGACAGACATGCGGCGCTTCGGAGGGCTCCGGGCCGCCATGCCGATCACGTTCGTCACGTTCGGGTTCGGCTACCTCGCGATCATCGGCGTCCCGCCGTTCGCGGGTTTCTACTCCAAAGACCACATCATCGAGGCCGCTTTCGGTGACGGCGGTGTTCGCGGATGGCTGCTGGGCGGGGTGGCCGTCGTCGGCGCGGGAGTCACCGCCTTCTACATGACGCGCGTGATGGTTCTGACCTTCCTCGGTGAGAAGCGGTGGGCACCCGACGCCAAGCCGCATGAGGCGCCGCGGTCGATGACCGGGCCGATGATCGTGCTGGCGGCCGGCTCCCTGCTCTCGGGCGGTCTGCTCGCGATCGGCGGCTCGCTCGCCGACTTCCTCGCGCCGGTGGTCGGCGCCGTCCCCGAGGAGAGCGGTCCGCTGCCCGCCTGGTCCGTGACCGTGATCGTGCTGGCCGTAGTGGTGGTCGGCGCGGCGATCGCCTGGCGTCAGTACGGGCGGGGTGATGTCCCGGAGACGGCACCGGCCGACGTCTCGGGTCTCACCGTCGCGGCGCGCGCCGACCTGTACGGCGACGCCTTCAACGAACGGGTCTTCGCGATCCCCGGTGCCCGGCTCACCGCCGGGCTGGTACGGGCGGAGGACCGTGGTCTCGGCGCGGTGCCCGCGGGGGTCGGAGCCGGCGTCACGGGACTGTCGGTCCTGGCCAGGCGCGGACAGAACGGCTTCGTCCGGTCGTACGCCCTCTCGATACTCGCGGGCACCGTCGCGGTGGCCGCCCTGACCCTGGTGGTGAGCGCGCTGTGACGAACTCCGGAACCGTTCCGTGGCTCACCGTGCTGTGGCTGCTGCCCGCGGTGGCCTCGCTCGTGGTGATGCTCCTGCCCGCCGGCCGGGCCGCCGACGCCCGCCGGGTCTCGCTCGGGGCGTCGCTGCTCACCCTCGGCTGGGCGGTCGTCGTCGCCACCCGATTCTCGTCCGGCACCGGCGGCTACCAACTCACCGAGGACGTCAGCTGGATCCCGGCGTTCGGCGCCCACTACAGCCTCGCGCTGGACGGGGTCGGGCTGGCGCTGATCCTGTTGACGACGGTGCTGACACCGATCCTGCTGCTCGCCGGATGGCGCGACGTGAGCGATGCCGGCAATCGCCGGGTGCACATCTACGTGGCGCTGATGCTCGCGGTCGAGTCGATGGTGCTGATGAGCTTCGTCGCGACCGATGTACTGCTGTTCTACATCTTCTTCGAGGCGATGCTGGTGCCGATGTACTTCCTCATCGGCGGTTTCGGCGCCGCTGACGAGGGACGCCGGTCGCGGGCGGCCGTCAAGTTCCTGCTCTACAACCTCTTCGGCGGGTTGATCATGCTGGCGGCGTTGATCGGGCTGTACGTGGTGAGCTCCCGGTCGGGTCTGGGTCCGGACGGGGCCGGGACATTCAGCTTCTCCGACCTCGCCGTGGCCGCGTCCGCCGGTGGCCTCGACGCCTCCCAGGCGACGCTCGACCTGCTCTTCCTCGGATTCTTCTTCGCCTTCGCGGTCAAGGCACCGCTGTGGCCCGTGCACACCTGGTTGCCGGACGCGGCGGTGTCGACCACGCCCGCGGTCGCGGTGATGATGATGGCCGTCATGGACAAGGTCGGCACCTTCGCGATGCTGCGGTTCTGCATCGGTCTCTTCCCCGACGCGTCGGCCCGGTTCGCACCGTGGATCTCCGCGCTCGCCGTCGTCAGCATCGTCTACGGAGCGCTGTGCGCCATCGGGCAGCGCGACGTGATGCGCCTGATCTCGTACACCTCCATCTCACACTTCGGGTTCATCGTCCTCGGCGTCTTCGCCCTCACCGGGCAGGGACAGTCCGGCTCGGCGCTGTACATGGTCAACCACGGTCTCTCGACGGCCGCGCTGTTCCTGGTGGCGGGATTCCTGGTGAGCCAGCGGGGCAGCTCGCTGATCGCCGATTACGGCGGGGTGCAGAAGCTCGCCCCGGTGCTGGCAGGCACGTTCCTGGTGGCCGGTCTGGCGACCCTCTCCCTTCCCGGACTGGCGCCGTTCGTGAGTGAGTTCCTGGTCATCGTCGGCACCTTCACGCGGTATCCTGTCGCCGCGATCGTCGCCGCGTCGGCCCTGGTGCTGTCGGCGGTCTACATCCTGTGGACGTATCAGCGCATGATGGGCGGACCCGAACGGCTCAGCGCCACGGTCGACGCCGGAGCGCAGGTGCCGATACGGGATCTCGATCTGCGGCAGAAGGCGGTCGTCGCGCCGTTGATCGTCGGACTGCTGGTGCTCGGTTTCTTCCCGCGGCTGGTGCTGGACTACATCGATCCGGCGGTGTCCCCGGCCCAGATCAGCACCCCGGCCGTCAGTGCCGGTGAAGGAGGTCATCGATGACCCTCGCGAGTGCTCTCGACGCTCACAGCATCGACTACTTCCGGCTCTCCCCCATGCTGATCGTCTTCGGCGCCGGAGTGATCGCGGTCCTGGTGGAGGCCTTCGCTCCGAAGCAGCGGCGCTACCGTGCCCAGCTGTGGCTGGCCGGAGGCGCCCTGGTGGCGGCCTTCGTGGCGCTGATGTTCGTCACCGCGTCCTTCATGGCGGACGGCGCCTCGGTGGCGATGTCCGGTGCCGTGGTGATCGACGGTCCGGCGCTGCTGCTGCAAGGTGCGGTGCTGGTGGTTTCGCTGGGCTCGATCGCGGTTATGGGCGAGCGCCGGCTCGACCGGGTGTGGGCGCCGCTGGAGGTGCGCACCGCGGCGGGCGAGCGCATCGCGGTCGGCGGGTCGAGCGGCGACGCCGCCGACGCCGATCTCCCCGCCGACGCCTTCACTCCCTCCGGCGCCACCGTTCCCGGCTCCCCCGACGAACTCGTCGCCGGGCGCGCGGGGGCGATCACCACAGAGGTCTACCCGCTCGCACTGCTCGCCGTCGGCGGAATGATGCTGTTCGGCGCGTGCGGCGATCTGCTCACCATGTTCATCGCGCTCGAGGTGCTGTCGCTCCCGCTGTACCTGCTGTGCGGACTCGCACGGCGACGCCGGCTGCTGTCGCAGGAGGCATCGCTCAAGTACTTCCTGCTGGGTGCGTTCTCGTCGGCGATCTTCCTGTTCGGCGCCTCGTTCGCCTACGGCGCGACGGGATCGCTGTCGCTGTCGGCCATCGGCGACGCCGTCGCGGGCGGTGAGCTCGAACCGGCCGCCGACCGCACGCTCGCGGTGCTCGCGGTGACCCTGCTCGCCGTCGGACTGCTCTTCAAGGTGGGCGCGGTGCCGTTCGGCTCGTGGGTACCCGACGTCTACCAGGGCGCTCCGACTCCGGTCACCGCGCTGATGGCCTCCGCGACCAAAGTGGCGGCGTTCGGCGCACTGCTGCGGGTGCTCCACGTATCGTTCGGCGCGCTGGAGCCGCAGTGGCGGCCCGCCCTGTGGGCGGTCGCGATTCTCACGATGGTGGTCGCGACGCTCATGGCCGTCACCCAGGGCGACCTGAAGCGGATGCTCGCCTACTCCTCGGTGAGCCACGTCGGTTTCGCGCTGGTCGGGGCGATCACGATGTCGCAGGCCGGCGTGGCCGCCACGCTGTTCTACGTCTGCGCCTACGCGTTGTCTGCTTTCGGTGCTTTCGCGCTGCTGTCGGTGGTCCGCGACGGCGCCGGGCGCGAGAGCACCGAGATCGCCTCGTGGGCCGGGCTCGGCCGCAGGCGACCCCTGGTCGGGGCGATGATGTCGCTGTTTCTGCTCTCGTTCGCCGGCATCCCGCTCACCAGCGGATTCATCGCCAAGTTCGCGGTCTTCGGCGCGGCCGGCGACGACGGCGCCTGGCCGCTGGTCATCGTCGGCGTCCTCTGCAGCGCCGTCGCCGCGTACTTCTACATCCGGGTCATCGTCGCGATGTTCTTCTCCGATCCCCCGCAGGATGCTCCCGAGGTGGTCACTCCGAGTCTGCTGACCTCGGTGCCGATCGCGCTGTCGGCGGCGCTGACCCTCGTACTGGGTCTGTTTCCCCAGTGGCTACTCGACCTCGCGACCTCCGCCGCCGCGTTCTACCGAGGCTGACTCAGCGCCGCCGAAGGCCGTCGCACCGGTGCCACTGACTGCGAGCTCGATCCGCTTCCTCAGGTCGTCCGAGCCGAGATCGTCGAGGTCGTCGAGACGTCGCCACATCACCTCGGTCATTTCGCCGTCGGACGGCACTGGGTCGCCCGACCGCCAGCGGCAGCGGAACGTCAGATCGAGGTAGTCCACCTGGTCGCCGTTCACGTGCGTGCGCCGGGGCAACTGGTGCACCCACGCCAGCCGCTCCACCTCGATGTCGACTCCCGCCTCCTCCAACGCCTCCCGCCGCGCGGCCGTCGCGGGTTCCTCACCGGGATCGACGATCCCGGTGATGGGCGCCAGCGCGCCGTTGTCCGACCGACGTCCCAGGAGAACCCGTACTTCGTTCGCGTCCTCCCGCAGGATCACGGCGGTCACACCGATCAGCACCAGCGGGTCATGACCGATGTGCTCGCGCAGCTTCAGGACGTACTCGGGGGTCGGCATGAGCGTCAGGCTACGCGCGCTCGATTCCCTTCTCCGCGGCGATCGCGTCGATCCGCTGCGCCAGCGCGACGTCGAAGGAGGTCAGCTGACCGAGGCTGTGCGTCACCAGCCGGAAGGCCACCGTCGGATACCGCAGGTCGACGTCGGGGTGATGACCGGCCTCCTCGGCCGCCGCCACCACGGCGGTCACCATCTCCAGACCGCGGACCATGTTGCCCGGCCGGTACTCGGCCACGAGCATCCCGTCGTCGACGGTCCAGGCATCGGGGGTCTGGGCGAGCGCCTCCGCCTGGGTCACGGGCTCCGGTTTCTGCGTCATGATTCATCCTCCTGTCACCGGTGACACGTCGACGCAGGGCACCGGACGCGGATGCGCCGGATCCAGGGCGTTGAGTACCAGCGCCGCGCTGCGTCTGTTCGACGTGATCGACATGTGGTCGGAACGGTCGCGGGAGCAACCGTCCTGTACGACGATGTTGCGCACCCGAGTGCCGGGCGGACCGTCGAGCAGCCCGGCGGTGTACGGCGTCACGATCTCATCGTCGCGGGTCACGATGTTGGTGTAGGCGACGCCGGGCAGATACGGCGTCGGCTCGCGGACGGCTCTGTTGAAATCGAGATCCTTCGGCGGCGACGAACACTCCGGGCAGGCCGGCCGCACGGGTTCGGCGATGCCGAGGCTCCGGCGGAACGACGCGATCGCCTCACCGCGCGCATCGTCGTCGTCGGGGCCCTGCCGCCAGTACGGCGCGAGGGAGACGTAGTGCGCCACCTCTCCCCGGCCGCCGAGGTACTTCATCCAGTACGTGGGGATCTCGGTGCCAAGCGAGTGCCCGACCAGATCCACCTGGTCCGCGCCGGTGGCGGCCCGCACGCGGTCGATGAATCGCTTGACGTCCCAAGCACTGTCGAGCTTGGGACCGAGGCCCCCGAGCGCGGAGACCGGCCAGACTCGCGCGAGCGCACCGTAGGTCGGGGCGAAGACGCAGTAGCCGTCGTTCTTGAGTACCGGAGCCAGTGTGGCCCAATTGGTCTGGCGGCCGCCGCCGCTGCCGTGCAGCAGCACCACCGGGTGCGGGTGACGCGGCGTCGGTCGGCACGAGAAGTTGTTGGTGCCCGGCAGCGAGCCGCCGGGGTTCGCCAGCTCGGCGCGGATTCCGGCGAGGAAGTCGTACGGGACCGGCAGCCGGGCCGGAGCCGCGGTCGCGGTTCCGGGGACACAGGCCAGCGCGACGAGGAGAATCAGCAGTGAAAGCCGCGCCGCCACCGTCTCAACTCCTCGCGGCGGCCAGGTAGTCGTCTTGGAAGATGCCCATCCGCGTGGCGTCCCGGTAGGCGCCGTCGGCGAAGAACTCTCGGCGCAGCACCCCCTCGACGACGAACCCCGCCTTCTCGTACACGTGGATGGCCGCGGCGTTTTCGGTGTCCACCAGCAGGTACACCTTGTGCAGGTTGAGCGAGCGGAATGCGAAGTCGAGCGCCGCGCGCGTCGCCGCGCCGGCGTATCCGCGTCCCTGCTCGCCGGGCGCGATGATGATCTGGAATTCGCAGTTGCGGTGCACCTGGTCGATGTACACCAACTCGACCAGCCCCACCCGGCGTCCGGCGGCGTCGACGATGAAGCGGCGCTCACGGTCTCCGCACCGCTGCTGCCGGGCGAATGTCTCCTCGAGGTCGGTGATGGTCACGTGCGCCGGCTCGAACCAGTAGCGCATCACCTCGGGATCGTTGAAAAGGCCGTGGACGAACTGCAGATCGGCCCGTTCCAGTGCCCGGAGCCTCGGCGCTGCGAAGGTCTCCGGAGTCGTAGCGTCACCCATGTCTGAGACCCTACTGCGACGCGGCCCGGCGCGGGAGTGCCGGATGCCCGACTCAGGGTGTCCGGGTCAGATGTCGTCGAACGACCCGCCGCGTCCCCTGCCCGCCGCGAAACGCTGCGCGCCGCCGACACCGTCGGCACGCAGCGAGGTCATGCCGATCGCGAACTCCCGGCGCAGCGCGGCCTCCTCGGAGTCCGCCCACTGTGCGCGGGCCGAGCGACGGTCGCCGCGCATGCAGGTGGCGGGCATGCGCGCGATGTCGTGGGCGAGCGCGACCGCCGCCTCCCGTGCGGTGCCCGCCGGGACCACGCGGTTCACCAGACCGAACGTCAGCGCCTCCGCGGCGTCGACGGGACGGCCGGTCAGGATGAGGTCCATCGCACGGCTGTGTCCGATCAGGCGCGGCAGGCGGACCGTTCCGCCGTCGATCAGCGGTACGCCCCACCGGCGGCAGAACACGCCGAACGTGGCGTCCTCGTCGGCGACCCGCAGATCGCACCACAGTGCCAGTTCCAGCCCGCCGGCCACCGCGTGCCCGTTGATCGCGGCGACGACCGGCTTGTCGAGGTCCATCCTGGTCGGTCCCATCGGGCCGTCTCCGTCCGGCGTCAGCACATTGGTGCGCTCGGTGCCGACGGCCTTGAGATCGGCACCGGCGCAGAACGACGGACCGTCGCCCGCCAGCACCGCCACCCGGGCCTCGGAGGCCTCGAATTCGCGGAAGGCGGCGGCGAGTTCGCGCGCCATGCCGGCGTCGACCGCGTTGTGCCGTTCCGGCCGGGCCATGATCACCACCGTCACGTCGCCGTCGCGCTCCACCCTGACGTCGTTCATCACTGCACTCCTTCGCCGGAACCCCGATCTTTTGGGGAGTTCGGCGTTCTGTCAAGGCGACCGCGTGACAGGCTGGCCGATATGCGTGATGTCGTCATCTGTGAACCCGTCCGCACTCCGATCGGCAGGTACGGCGGTGCGCTCAGATCGCTGTCGGCGGCCCGGCTGGGCGAGATCGCGCTCCGCGCATTGATCGAGCGCACGGGTCTGGACCCGGAAGCCGTCGACGACGTGGTGCTCGGCAACGTGTACCCCACCAGCGAGGCCCCCGCCATCGGACGCGTGGTCGCACTCGACGCCGGACTGCCCGTGACGGTGCCCGGCGCGCAGGTGGACCGCCGCTGCGGTTCCGGTCTGTACTCGGTGATCATGGCCGCCATGCAGGTGGCCACCGGCGCGTGCGGCCTGGCCGTCGCCGGCGGAACCGAGTCGATGAGCAACGTCCCCTTCTACAGCACCGACATGCGCTGGGGCGTGCGCGGGCCTGGTGTGATGCTGCACGACGGCTTGGCGCGCGGGCGTGTGACCGCGGGCGGGCGCCATCACCCGGTCCCCGGCGGCATGCTCGAGACCGCTGAGAATCTCCGCGAGCGGTACGGGATCTCCCGCACCGACCAGGACGCCCTCGCCGTCGAATCGCATCGGCGAGCGGTGGAGGCACAGCGGTCCGGCGTGTTCGCCGAGGAGATCGTGCCCGTCACGGTTCCCTCGAAGGAGGGCGACATCGTCGTCGACTCCGACGAACATCCCCGTGCCGATACGACGATGGAGACCCTCGGGCGGCTCCGGCCGATCCTGGCCGCCTCCGACCCCGACGCGACGGTCACCGCGGGCAATGCCAGCGGGCAGAACGACGCGGCGGCGGTCTGTCTGGTGACGCACCCCGAGCGGGCGCAGGAGCTGGGTCTCGAGCCGATCGCACGCCTGGTCTCGTGGTCCGTCGCCGGAGTGGACCCGGCGTACATGGGCATCGGACCGGTTCCCGCGACCGGCGCCGCCCTCGCCCGCGCCGGTCTGTCCCTCGCCGATATGGATCTGATCGAACTGAACGAGGCCTTCGCCGCCCAGGCTCTCGCCTGCACTCGCGAGCTGGGTCTGGGAGCCGACGACACCGCGCGGATCAACGTCCACGGTTCGGGCATCTCGCTGGGGCATCCCGTCGGCGCCACCGGGACCCGGATGCTCGGCACGCTCGCCCGCGAGCTGCGCCGCCGCGACGCCCTGTACGGTCTGGCCACCATGTGCATCGGCGGAGGTCAGGGGCTCGCAGCGATCATCCAGCGCGTCTGAGGGCTACCGGCCGATGTCGCCCGCGTTACCCGCGGATCACGGAGTTCTCGCATCGGCACCCCGCTCGCCGGTGCGTTCGGCACGTGGTCCAGCATTGCCGAATCCACGAACAGGAGAAGGCGATGCACCTCAGCGACCGGCAGATCACCCTGCGTTTCATGGCGGCCCCGACCGATGTCGCGACCCTCGGCGGCGGTGTCCGCGGCGGTCGGATCCTCGAATGGGTCGACAAGGCGGCCTACGCGTGCGCGGCGGCCTGGTCCGGCGGCTACAGCGTGACCGCCTACGTCGGGAACATCAGCTTCGGGCGGGACATCGATTCCGGCGACATCGTCGAGGTGACGGCCACTCTCGTCCTCACCGGCCGATCGAGCATGCACATCGAATGCCGGGTGGCCTCGGCCGATCCGCGGCTCGGCGAGTTCACCGAGGCGAGTCGCTGCATCCTGGTGTTCGTCGCCGTCGACGACGGCGGCACGCCGACACCGGTCCGTCAATGGCGGCCCGTCCTGCCCGACGACCTCGACCGCGCAGCGTACGCCGCCGAACGCACCGAGGTCCGCAATCGGATCACCGCGGCGATGGCCGGGGCCGACTACGGCGCGCCGTCGACCGCACCCGAGGCCTCCACCCGTTTCCTCGCCGCCCCCACCGACGTCAACTGGGGCGGCAACACCCACGGCGGCCGGGTGATGGGCTGGATCGACGACGCCGCGTATCTCTGCGGGGTGCGGTGGTGCGGCGGCGAAGCGGTGACCGTCTACATGGGCGGCGTCCGCTTCTACGAGCCGATCCGCATCGGACAGGTGGTCGAGGTCAGCGCGCGTCTGATCCACACCGGCCGCCAGACCATGCATGTCTCGGTGCACGTCCACGCCCACTGGCCGCGCGACGGGCGGCAGACGCGTCGCCTCGCGGCCCACGGTCTGACGGTGCTGGCAGCGCTCGACGCGGACGGTGACGCCGCGCCGGCACCGACGTGGACGCCGAGGCTTCCCGGCGACGTCGCCCTCGACCGACACGCCCGCGAACTGATCGCGATCCGCGGCCAGCGGCGCCCGGCTCGCGAGCACCGGATGGTGGAGATCTGACACCTGGCGCAGGCCCGGCGCGCCGTGCCGTGCCGGCCCGGGATAATCGGTGCCATGACCGAATCCGCCGCGCAGAGCCGTCAGTACACCACCGCCGTCGCCGTCGAGGACTTCCGGCGCAACATCGCCGCCGTGCAGGCACGGATCGACGCCGCCGCGCGTCGGGCCGGACGTGATCCGGCTCAGGTGCAGCTCCTTCCGGTGTCGAAGACGGTGCCCGAGGAGCGGATCGTCAACGCCGTCGCCGCCGGCTGTCGTCGCCTCGGCGAGAACAAGGTGCAGGAGGCCAAGCGCAAGCACGGCGCCCTCGCCGACCTCGACGTCTCCTGGTCGGTGATCGGGCACCTGCAGACCAACAAGGCCAAGAACGTGGCCGCTTTCGCCGACGAGTTCCAGGCGCTCGACAGCCTTCGCGTGGCCGAGGCGCTCGACCGCAGACTGCAGGCCGCGGGCCGCGGCCTCGACGTGTACGTGCAGGTGAACACCTCGGGCGAGGACAGCAAGTACGGGCTCGCGCCCGACGAGCTGCCTGCGCTGCTCAGGCAGCTGCCGAACTACTCCGCCCTGCGCGTTCGAGGGCTGATGACGCTCGCGGTCTTCTCCGACGACACCGATCGGGTGCGCTCGTGCTTCCGGCTGCTGCGCGACCTCCGCGACTGGACCCGCGACGTCGACCCGGATCTCCTCGGCGACGGCGGACTCTCGATGGGCATGTCGGGCGATTACGAGCTCGCCGTCGAAGAGGGCTCCACCTGTGTCCGGGTGGGCCAGGCGATCTTCGGCGCACGTGCGACTCCGGACAGTATGTACTGGCCGGGCTGACCGCGGCCGGTCGCGTCGCTCAGGCCTCCCTGGCGCCGATCAACGCCTCCGAGATCACGCCGGTGGCCCGCCGGAGCGCGAGGACCGCCCGCTCCTGCAGTTCATCGTCCATCCGCGACGTCGGACCGGAGATCCCGACGGCCATCGGGGTCGGCGCCCCGGGAACCGCCATCGCGACGCAGCGGACGCCGAGTTCCTGCTCCTGTTCGTCCACCGAGTAGCCGTTCGAGCGCACCCGTTCCACCTCCGCGAAGACGCCGGAGAGGGAGGTGACGCTGTATTTCGTGGTCGCGGGCATGCCCGCCTGCGACACGAGCTTGAGGATCCGGGCGTCGTCGAGCTCTGCCAGGATCGCCTTGCCGACCCCGGAATTGTGCAGGTTGACCCGTCGTCCGACCTCGTTGTTGGTGCGCATGGTGTGCGGCGACGGCACCTGCGCGGTGTAGATGACCATGTCTCCGTCGAGGACCGCGAGGCTCGCGGTCTCCGACAGCTCGGCCACCAGCGCCTCCAGCACCGGATCCGCGACCGCGCCGAGCTGCCGGTTGGCGACCTCGCCCAAGCGGATCAGTCGAGGTCCGAGCGCGTACCGTTTGTTCGGCAGCTGCCGGACGTATCCGATGCCGACGAGCGTGCGAAGCAGCCGGTGGATGGTCGGCGGAGGCAGCGGCGACTCGCCGGAGAGGTGGCTGAGCGAGCACTCGCCGCCGGCTCGGCCGATCAACTCCATCAATTCGAATGCGCGCTCGACGGACTGCACGCCGCCCGTCTTGCCCTCGCTTGCCGCTGCGGCCACCGTCTCGCTCCTCAGGTCTGGGACACCAGAACTCTATCTTCCACCATGCGGAACACAAAGCGTCTCCACAATCCGTGTCCGCTTGTGTGAAGTGCACAGTTCGCACTAGACTCCACGATGCGGAATTGCAATTCCACATTCGACCGACCGGGAGGGTGAATGACCAGCGGCTATCTCAGCGACTCGTTTCTGGCCGACGTCGACAGCCGATTGTCGGAGGCGGACGAGGACCTGGCGCGCCGCTACCCCGGCGACGACGGTCGACGCCAGCCGGTCCACACCGTGTACGTTCCCGCCGACCGCTACGCACCCGAACTCCCGCGACAGTGGGGCGCCGCCGCACTGGACGCCGCGCGCGCGGCCGGCGGCCTCGACGCGGTCGCGGCGATGATCGGCCTCGGCGCCGCGCCCGAGTCCACACCGGAACGGCTCGCCGATCTCGTCGCGGCCAAACTGAGGTCCGAACCCATCGAGGACCTCCGTCTCGACTTCGAGGACGGATACGGCGACCGCGGTGACGCCGCCGAGAACGCCGACGTCGCATCCGCCGCCGCAGCGGTGCGCTCCGCGAACGACTCCGACGCGCTCCCGCCGTTCATCGGCATCCGCTTCAAATGCTTCGAGGCTCCCGTCCGGCGCCGCGGGCTGCGCACGCTCGACGCCTTCATCGGCGCCTTGGCGGCCGGAGGGCCGCTGCCCGACGGCCTCACCCTCACGCTCCCGAAGGTCACCTCGGTGGACCAGGTGGAGGCGATGGTCCAGGTCGCGGCAGCACTGGAACAGGCGCACGGCCTCCCGTCCCGACGCATCCGGTTCGAGGTCCAGGTGGAAACGCCGCAGGCCGTCCTGGGCCCCGACGGCACGGCTCCGGTGGCGAGACTGATCCACGCGGGCGACGGACGGGTCAGCTCACTGCACTACGGCACCTACGACTACTCGGCGTCGCTCGGCATCGCGGCGGCGTACCAATCGATGGAGCACCCGGCGGCCGACCACGCCAAGAACGTCATGCAGCTGGCCGTCGCCGGCACCGGCGTTCACCTGTCCGACGGTTCCACCAACGTCCTGCCCGTCGGCGACGACCGGGAGCGGGCGGCGGCCTGGCGGCTGCACGCCCGACTCGTCCGCCGCCACCTGGAGCGCGGCATCTACCAGGGGTGGGATCTGCACCCGAACCAGCTCGTGACCCGTTTCCTGGCCACCTACGCCTTCTACCGCGACGGCTTCGCTCCCGCCGCCGCGCGTCTGCGGAACTACATGCACCGCATCGACTCCGGGATTCTCGACGAGCCGGCCACGGCCCGCGCACTCGCCGGTTTCATCGACCGCGGCGCCGTCTGCGGCGCACTCCCCGCCGACGATGTGGAAGCCGCCACCGACCTCCCGATGGAGACGGTCCGGGCCGTCGCCCTCGGTCGCATCACCACTCCGCTCGCCTGAACCGAACTCACACCCCACAGAGGAGACGTCGTGACCCCACCGCAGAAAGCGTCGTACTACACTCCCCGCGGCGGCCTGCCGCCGCAGACCGCGCTGCTCACGGATCGGGCCGTGGTCACCGAGGCGTACACGGTGATCCCCCGCGGTGTCCTCTCCGACATCGTCACGTCGGTCTTCCCCGAGTGGACCCGCACGCGCGGCTGGATCCTGAATCGGCCGGTCGCCGGCGGTTCCACCACGTTCTTCCAGGCCATCATGGAGGTCCAGCCCGGTGGAGGCGCCGACCGGCCCGAGCCGCAGCCCGAGGTGGAGGGTTTCCTGTTCGTCACCTCCGGCGCGCTGTCGGTGGTCGCCGACGGACATGCGCAGACGCTCACCGAGGGCGGGTTCGCCTACCTCCCCGCGGGCACGGCGTGGTCGGCACGCAACGACGCAGACGCCGACGCGACCTTCGTCTGGATCCGCAAGCGTTATCAGCCCGTCGACGGCCATGCGCCGTCGGTCCGCTTCGGGAACGAGCGGGACATCGAACCGTCCGCGATGCCCGGCACCGACGGCAAATGGCGCACCACCCGCATGCTCGATCCGCAGGACCTCGCCTACGACATGCATGTCAACGTCGTGACCTTCGAGCCCGGCGCCACCATCCCCTTCGCCGAGACGCACGTCATGGAGCACGGACTCCTGATGCTGGAAGGCAAGGCCGTCTACCACCTCAACGGCGACTGGGTGGAGGTGCAGGAGGGCGACTACCTCTCCCTGCGCGCGTTCTGCCCGCAGGCCTGCTACGCCGGTGGGCCGTCGAACTTCCGGTATCTGCTCTACAAGGACGTCAACCGCCAGATCCTGCTCTGACTTCAGGCAGATCGTCTCCCCGCACTCCGCCCGGTACGCGAGCTCCCCCACCGCGTGCCGGGCGGTTCCATGCTTCGGTGGTCGGCGGATCAGATCTCGAACGGCCAGCCCACGACCTTCTTCTCACGCGGCGGTGCGTACGTGCGCACCTTGGAGGTCGACAGTCCCATGCGGACGAGCCCCTCGGCGACGGTGACCGCCGAACGCACGCCGTCGACGATGGGAACGCCGGTCGCGACCCTGACCTTCTCCTCGAGCTCGGCCATTCCGCCGCAGCCGAGGCAGATCACCTCGGCGTGATCGCGCTCGACCGCTTCGCGCGCCTGCGCGACGATCGCCTCCACGGCACGCTCCGGGTCGGACTCCAATTCGAGGACGCCGAGGCCGGACGCCCGCACCGACGCGCAGCGCGTCGCGAGACCGGCGAGGCGCAGTCGGTCCTCGATCAGCGGAACGGTGCGGTCGAGCGTCGTGACGACCGAGTACTTGTGACCGAGGTACATGGCCGTCGAGGCGGCCGCCTCGGTGATGTCGACGACGGGCACGTCGAGCAATTCCTGGAGTCCCTCTCGGCCGTGTTCGCCGTAGCCGGCCTGGATGACGGCGTCGAAGGGCTCGGGATAGGACGTGATCGCATCCATGACGGCGATAGCGGCGAGGTACGACTCGAAGTTGCCCTCGCAGGAGTCCGCGCCGAAGCGCGGAGTGATGCCGACGATCTCGGTCCCGCGCGCGGCGACGGCCCGGGCCGACTCCGCGATCGCGTCGGTCATGGACTGCGTGGTGTTGACGTTGGCGACGAGGATCCGCACGGATTCGCTCCTTCGGGGGGAATGGACGGGAATGGGGCGTGCCGGACGTCAGTGCGTGCTGGCGACGGCGATGGCCTCGCCGGAGACGTCGGCGAACGGTCCCTTGCGATCGGCGACGAGCAGATAGAGGATCGCACCGACGGCGGCCCCGATGAACCACGAGTACTCCGAGACCACTTCGAAGGCGGGCACGAAAGCCAGGACGAGAGCGAACGCCGCCGTCGGGATCAGTGCGATCACCGCGCGGGGGTTGACGCCGCCCCGGTAGTGGTAGGCGCCGTCGGGGTCCTCGGTGAACAGCTCGGGAACATTGACCCGCGATCGCCGGACCAGCCAGTAGTCGGCCATCACGATGCCGAACAGCGGGCCGAGCACGGCACCGAGTCCGCCGAGGAAGTAATTGATGACCGCGGGCGAGTTGTAGAGGTTCCACGGCAGGATCACCAGACCGATGACCGCGGAGACCAGCGCCGCGCGCTGGAAGTTCAGCGTCTTGGGGAACAGATTGCTCAGCGCGTAGATCGGTGCGACGAAGTTCGCCATCATGTTGACCGCGACCGTCAGGATCAGCAGCGCGAGGCAGGCGAGCACCAGCAGGAACGTGTTCGGCACGGCCTGGACGATGTCGGCCGGCGATTCGATGACCCGGCCGTCGATCCGGAACTGCGCGCCGGCGAGGGTGATGACGATGCCGCCGAAGAGCAGCATGTTCAGCGGAATGCCGAAGAAGTTGCCCCGCACGATGGAGCCCTTCGACTTCGCGTTGCGGGTGAAGTCGCAGAAGTTGAGGACGAACGTGCCGTAGATCGCCACCCAGAGGCTGGCGCCGCCGACGATCTTGGCCCACATCTCACCGCCGGTGAGCGAGTCCGGCGTCGTCCACGCGATGGTCCAGTCGGCCTGGCCGAGCATCCAGACGGCCAGCGCGATCATGGTGATGAGAATGACGGGTCCGGCGAAGGCCTCGTACCGGCGAATCATCTCCATGCCGTAGCTGACGATCACCAGCTGGATCACCCACAGCGAGACGAACGAGATCCAGCCGAGGGTGGAGAGTCCGAGGAAACTGTTCGCATCGAGGTTCTGGGCCGACGGGATCAGCGCGACGATCAGGATGCGCAGCACCACCGACGCGAGGAAGGTCTGGATGCCGAACCAGGCGATGGCGACGGCGCCGCGGATGAGGGCGGGGATCTGCGCACCACGGATGCCGAACGAGATCCGGCTCATCACCGGGAACGGGACGCCGGTCTTCTCGCCCATGAATCCCGAGAGATTCAGGAGCAGGAACAGGAACAGTCCGCCGAGGCCGAGGGCCAGCAGGATCTGCCATCCGCCCAGGCCGAGCGCGAACAGGCCGATCGCGAACGCGTAGTTGCCGAGGCTGTGCACGTCGTTGGCCCACAGCGTGAAGATGTTGTACGCGCTCCATCGTCGTCCGGCCCGCTTGGTCGGAGCCAGATCGGCGTTGTAGAGGGCGGGACTCACGCATTCCGGCAGTCCCTGCTCGGTCCGCACGGCGACGTCGTCGAACGACACCGCGGACTCAGTGCGGCCGGCGGGGCCGGCGTCCTCGATCACTCCGGATGATTCGGTGCTCATGGCAGGACTTTCACTCGTCGCGGAGGACCTTGCCGCCAACCGCTGATTCCACTGTGTGGAATTAAGATTCCGTGGTTTTGAATATTTACGCCTACCGCTCGGTCAGATGTCAACCCCCGAGCACGTCGCACGCCCGCTGGGCGCCGTTCCAAAAAACGACGATGTGATTCCACCATGAGGAATTACTCTGCGGTATTCTCTCCTCGACAGATCTGTCCGGCGACCACGTGGAGGAGCAGCCGCACATGAGTACCAGCCCGGAGAGCAACGAGACGGCGCAGTCCGTGTCCGCCGAGCCCGCGACCGCGTTCGATCTGGTCCTGCGCGGCGAGCAGATGTTGACGACGGCGGGGATCGTGGCCCGCGAGATCGGCATCCGCGACGGCCGCGTCACCGCGATCGAGCCGCTCGGCAGCGGCCTGCAGGGTGCCGAGGTCATCGAACTCGCGTCGAATCAAGTGATGATTCCGGGGCTGGTCGACACCCACGTGCACGTGAACGAGCCGGGTCGCACCGAATGGGAGGGCTTCGAGTCCGCCACCAAGGCGGCGGCCGCGGGCGGCGTCACCACGCTGATCGACATGCCGCTGAACTCGATTCCGTCCACCGTCACGGTCGAGGCGCTCAACATCAAGCGGCGGGCAGCCGCGGGCAAGACCTACATCGACGTCGGCTTCTGGGGCGGCGCCATTCCCGGCAACGAGGGCGACCTCCGCGGGCTGCACGACGAGGGCGTCTTCGGTTTCAAGTGCTTCCTGCTGCACTCGGGCGTCGACGAGTTCCCGCATCTCACCGCCGACGAGATGGAAGCGGATATGGCGGAGCTGGCGAAGTACGACTCCCTGATGATCGTTCACGCCGAGGACTCGCGGGCGATCGACCACGCGCCCACCGCGGAGGGCAACCAGTACGCGAACTTCCTGGCCTCCCGCCCGCGCGGCGCAGAGAACGTGGCGGTCGCCGAGGTGATCGAGCGCGCCCGCTGGACCGGCGCCCGCGCGCACATCCTGCACCTGTCGTCCTCGGACGCACTGCCGATGATCGCCTCGGCGCGCCGCGACGGCGTCAAGCTCACCGTCGAGACGTGTCCGCACTACCTGACGCTGCTCGCCGAGGAGATCCCCAACGGCGCCACCGCGTACAAATGCTGTCCGCCGATCCGCGAGGCGTCGAACCGAGAGCTGCTCTGGCAGGGGCTGCTCGACGGCACCATCGACTGCATCGTGTCCGACCACTCGCCGTCGACGGTCGACCTCAAAGACGTCGAGGGCGGCGACTTCGGCGTCGCCTGGGGCGGCGTCGCATCACTGCAGCTGGGACTGTCGCTGATCTGGACCGAGGCCAAGCGCCGCGGCATCGATCTGCCGCAGGTGATGGAATGGATGTCGGCCAAGCCCGCGGCTCTGGCCGGGCTGACCAACAAGGGCCGCATCGCCCTCGGCTGCGACGCCGACTTCGCGATCTTCGAGCCCGATTCGGCGCAGGTGGTCGACGTCCGCAACCTGCATCACAAGAACCCGATCAGTCCGTACGACGGCCGCGCCCTGGCCGGCGTCGTCACGGGCACCTGGCTTCGCGGTCAGAAGGTCGACTTCGAGAACCCCCGCGGCCGGATGCTTCGCCGCGGAGACGTCTGATCCCATCACCTGGTCAGACAACGGAAAACGACTTCGCCGGCGAGGCACCACCTCGCCGGCGAAGTGCGTTGTGGCACAGCGAACTTCCAAACGCTTGTCGGCTGATCGGTCTAATCGTCCACCGGGCTCGCTGATATCCCCGAACAAGACATTGCCGACTCCTAAGATTCGTACGGTTTCCGCGCATTGCGCACACGCACATTCAGGAGCACGATGACCAACCAGCCACCCCTTCCACCGAATGGCCCCTACCCGCAGTATGGCCATCCACAGTATGGCCATCCACCCGTCGGCCCAGGGATGCAACCGCCCGTGCCGCCGGCCAAGCAGCGCAAGAAGTGGCCATGGATCGTCGGCATCGTCGTCGTAGTGGTGATCATCGCGGCGGCGATGAGCGGCGGCGACGACGACAAGTCCACTGACAAGACTGCGAAGAGCGCGGCGACCGTTTCCCAGCGAGCCGACACAGCGACCGCTGTCCCAGACGATGAAACGAACGAGAAGTCTGACAAGAAGTCGAAGGACGCGGGGCTCAACACTCCCGTCCGGGATGGCAAGTTCGAGTTCACTGTCACCGGTGTCGAGAAGGGCGTGCCCTCTGTGGGTGACAATCCCTACCTCACCGAGCAGGCTCAAGGGCAGTTCGTCATCCTGTCGGTCACAGTGAAGAACATCGGGAAGAAGCCCCAGTCCTTCTCTCCGACCGCCCAGAAGCTGATCGACTCCGAAGACCGGACATTCGAGCCCGACACGACAGCGCAGATCGCGCTCGGCGGGTCGGACATCACCGTCTGGGACAACATCAACCCGGGCAACGCAGTCGACGTCAAGCTCGTATTCGATATGCCGAAGGGCGCTGTTCCCGCAGCCGTGGAACTGCACGATTCGATGTTCTCGAATGGAGCCTCGGTGGATCTGGCCTAACCGCCTACACCACACGCTTCAGGCGGTCACCCGGGTCATCGCCCAGGTCCAGCACCTCGTTGAAGCCGTCGACGACGCACTCGGCGAATAATTCCGGCTCGGTGACGGCGGCGGCGTCGAAGTTCAGGCCGAGGCACGCCGTGCCGTTGTGCGTGATCATCGTGGCCATCACCGCGCAGCCGGGCAGCGGGCCGAAGGGGAACATCCGCTCCACGCGGGCGCCGGCGACGAACGTCTCCCACGGAATCCCCGGCACATTGCTGGCCTGCAGATCGTTCTGCGACGTGGTGCCGCTGAACTGCGCCAGCAGCGGGCCGGGCAGCCAAGCCGCCACCGGCCCGATGGTGTTGAGGATGTCGACCGCGGGCTCGGCGCGCGCCGCGCGGACCTGCTCCCGGATGGTCAGCACACGCTCGAACGGGTCGTCGATCCCGATCGGTCCCGCGAGCCGCCCGACGGCGATCCGGTTTCCGCCATCGGGATCGCCGGGTTCACGGACCGAGATGGGGATCGCGACGGGAATCGTGTCGACCACCGTCCCCATCCTCTCGTGGTACCGCCGGAAGCCGCCGATCAGGCCGCCGAGGTAGACGTCGTTGATCGACGCGCCGGTCGCCGAACTCACGGCGCGCAGCGCGGCGAAGTCCACCTCGAACGCACTGAACCGCCACGAGAGGCTGCGAGCGGCCAGCAGCGGTGATCCGGGCGGACTGATCATTCCGGCGACTCTCGGAACCGATCGGCCGTACCGAAGCACGCGGCGCAGGGTCCGCTTGGGATCACCGATCGCCCGGACTCCGGCGACGGCGAGTCCGGCCAGTTTCGGCAGCCGGCGGATCTCCTCCCCGATCTGGCGGCTCAGCACGTCGAGAGACGACAGATCCCCGGGTGCGGGGGCGGGCGGCTGCGGCTTGCCCGGTATCGGCTCGCGGCTGGTGGAATGCAGCTGCGCGAGAACGAGAATCGCACCGAGTCCGTCGGTGAGAGCATGATGCGCCTTGAAGAAGTACGCGGTCTTGCCGTCGGCCAGCCCGTCGATGAGGTAGCCCTCCCACGGCGGTCGAGCCGAGTCGAGCGGTGTCATCGCGAGCTGTTCGCAGAGGGTGAGGACCTCGCGCATCGATCCGTCGCCGGCCACCCGGACGCGCCGCAGGTGGTAGTGCAAGTCGAAGTCGGGGTCCACCTCCCAACTCGGGGTGCCGGTGCGCAGCGGCGATTCGATCACTCGCTGACGGAACCGCGGCGCCATCCGGCTTCCCCAGTCGTGCGCCGCCACGAGCCGATCCCAATCCGGTTCACAGTCGTAGACCTCGAGCATCGAGATCGTCGACCGCAACCGGCGGTCGGCGTCGCCGCGCCACATGACCGTGTCGACCGCACTCATCTCCGGTTCGGTGCCCCATGCAAGAGGCCGGTCCACCACCGGCTCGCGCGGTGCGCCGGAATCACTCGTCACCTTCGGACTCCTGCCACTCGAAGACTCCCATCGTCCTGGTCATCCGGCCGTCGTCGAACGCGGTGACCGGCCAGTCGGCCAGCGCGTCCAGGAACTGCTGTCGCACCTGGCTCGCGTACTCGCCGACCTTCTCGGGCACCCACGAGGAGGTGTCGACCGGCGGCAGCACTCGGACCTCGACCGTGCCGGGTTTGATCAACTGCGCTCCGCGCCACATCAGCTCGCCCGCGTTGCGCAAGACCACCGGCACCACCGGCACGCCGGCCTGCATGGCGATGTGGAACGGTCCCTTCTTGAACTCACCGATCCGCGGCGTCGCCGACCTCGTCCCCTCCGGGGCCACGACGAGCGAGAACCCCTCGTCGACCACCTTCCGGACCACCGGTTCCAACTGTTCGATCGCCCGGCCGGCGTCGGCGCGGTCGATGAACGCCACACCCCCGACCTCCAGGATTCTGCCGAACAGCGGCAGGTCGCGGATCTCCTTCTTCGCCACCCCCGTGGCCTGGCCGCGGATGAGATGGATCATCACCGGGAGATCGAGCTTGGACTGGTGGTTGAACACGAAGACGCACGGTCGAGCCGACTGCAGATAGCCGCCTCCGTCGAGGACGTCCACCCGGACCCCGGCGAGTGCGAAACCGGTGTCGATCCCCGACGAGACAGCCTTCTGCATCACCTGCGTGCCGTCGTCGCTGAGCACTCCCCTGGCGAATCCGACGGCGGCGCCGCCGAGAAACGAGCCGTAGAAGGCACTGGTGCGGGCGAGCATGCCGAGCCTGTTGTGCGACGGATTCCGCAGTTCCAGGATCGGCCAGCCACGCGATTCGGCGACCGCCCGCAGCCCCCGCTGGGGCGACACCGCCGCCGGATGTCCTACCGCCTCCAGATAGGGCACATCCTCGTTTCCGTCGCTGTAGGCGAACGACGACGCCAGGTCCAGATCGTGCTCGGCGGCCAGGCGCCGCACCGCGGCGGCCTTGCCGGGGCCCCACAGAGGTCTGCCGAGGATCTTGCCGGTCGCGATCCCATCGATCACCTCGACGTCGGTCGCGAGCGCGTCGTCGGCATCGATCTGCCGGGCGATGGGCTCGATCTGAAAGCGCGTGGCCGAGGACGCGATCACGATGCGGTGTCCCTTGGACCGGTGCGCGCGAATGATCTGCCACATCTGCGGCCGCAGCTTGGAGGCCGTGTCCTCTTTGAACAGCCGCTCGCCCATCGCCAGCAACTCGGCGTAGGTCTTGCCCGCGAACGCCGGCCGCGTGGCTTCGAGCACCTCGGCGAAGTCCTGCTCCGACGAGCAGCCGCGCAGGGCGATCATCAGTCCGTCGAGGAGTTCGCCGGGCGTGAACTCGAGGCTGCGCAGACGCGCCCGCAGGATCGCCGTGGCCGAGAACCCCTCGATCAGCGTTCCGTCGTAGTCGAAGAAGGCACAGACCCGCCCGCCCTCGGGCGCGGACCGGATCGCCCGCAGCCGCTCCGCCAGCGCACTCATGCGTCCGCCTCCCGCGCTGCGGCCTGCGCCGCTTCGATCTCGGCGATCCGGGCGAGCCTGCACCGCATCTCCTCCACCTCGTCGAGCCAGGCTCTGCGGCGGGAGGCCACCTCGCTCGCCGAATCACCGTGCACCGCGCCACGGTTGTCGGCCAGCCGGTACGCGCCGTCGTACAGTTCCCGGGACACCGAGTCCTTGCTGTGCACCACGCCCTGCAACGACAACTGGCGGCCCAGGCCCAGACACTCGGTCAACACCTCCTCCTTGTCGAGTTCCTCGGATCCGAGGGCGACCAGCCGGGTCGCCACCACCAGCTGCGCGTCGAAGAAGGTCTGCAGCGTGCGGCGGGCGAACAGTTGCCCCGCGCTCGCCAGCAGCGCCGCATGCACCCATTCCTTGGTCCGCCGGTCGGTCCGCCAACCGGGAGCGAGCAGATCCATCTCGGCTCCGAGCCGATGGAGGAACTCCTGCTTGGCGGGGAAGAAGAACTCGAACTTGAGCAGATCGCGGATGCGGAGCACCTCCTGCTGCGCGGGAGCGAGCAGCCCCTCGTCGGCGCCGGCCTGCGCGTCGGGCGCCGGGCCTCCCTCCACCACGTCGCCCGCCGACACGGCGAGCATCCCCAGTTCGACGATCGCCCGGCCGACGAAGTGGTGCAGCGCGCCGTTGCGGTAGTAGGCGGCGACCGCATGATTGTCGGGGGCGATGGACCACACCTGCTCCGGGCCGCCGTCGAAGGTCTCGAGGACACCGGCGTCGGTGAGTTCGCGGAGCGTGGTGAGCAGCCCGAGCCCGCGGCACAGCGACGGGTCGGGGCCGGGCAGGCCGCGGGTGTCGATGTAGGTCAGCAACGGCGCCAGAATCACCTCGATCTCCCGCGCCGTGTACGCCCGGTCCGCGGCGCCGAGCAATGCGAACCCGGCCAGAGACGTCGCCGAGATCGGAGTCGCGGCGTTGATCTCGTCCATGACCTTGAACGCGACCTTCTCCAGGCGTGCCCGCCCGGTCCCCGCCTCGGCCAGCGCTTCGCGGAGCGAGAACGGTTCACCGAACCGGACGCGGGCCTCGCCGCGATACGTCCGCTGGGCGCGAGCGTACTTGAGCAGCCACTTGAGGTCCTCGGGACTCTTGGTGCCCCCGGCCGACTCCTTCGCCATGGCGGCGATCTCCGGAAGCTGGTCGTAGACGATCGAGGTCGGCACCACCACCACGTCCGCGGCGTCGAGCGCCTCCACAGCGTCCGCGACGTAGGCGAGCAGACCGAGCATCGGCGGCCGCAGCTTGCCGGTCCGGCTTCGGCCGCCCTCGATGTACCACTCCAGATTGAAGCGCTTCTCGACGATGAAGGAGAGGTACGAGCGCATCGCCAGCTTGTAGACCGGGTCGGCGCCGAACTTGCGCCGGATGAACACGGTGCCCGCGCGGCGGGCGATCGGTCCCATCGGCCAGAACGCCAGGTTCTCACCCCCGAGCACGAGGTTCGGCGGAAAGTCGTGCTGATGCAGCACACTGGCCAGGATCAGCGAGTCGACGTACGACCGGTGCGAGGGCAGGAACACCAGCGAACTCGACTTGTTGACCGAGCGCAGACGTCCGAGGGTGTCCAGATCCGCCGACACCGACCATGCGCGCTCGTAAAGTCCGCTGAAAGTGGAGGTGAAGACGTCGCGGACCAGTCTGCTCTGGGTTGCGACGAAGGCGCTCATCTTGTCGGTGGCCTCCTGCGCCACCGATGCGGCGGACCGCCCGAGTTCGGCCGCGAGTTCGGCGGCCGCGGCCTGGAATCTGGCCGACGAGCTGATCTGCTCGGCCACCAGTCGCGGCACCTTGTACCGGGTTCCGACGAGTTCGAGTTCCGCGCGCTCGGCCGAGATCGCGGCCTGCATGCCGACGAAGCCTGCGAACGACGTCCCCTCGGCCTGCCGCTCGTCGTAGCGAGCGCCGAGTTCGGCCACTGTGGCGGGGACGCCCTGCACCACGCGGACCCGATCCGGTCCGTGCCTGCGGATGGCCGCCTGCCGGAAGGCCGGTGGGCGCCGCGGATTCGAGAGCACGATCGCGTCGGCCAACGCGACCTTGCGTTCACCGCGACGCACCGGCGGCAACCACACCACGCGCGCCGGAATCAGGGTGGTGTCCGGATCGAGAGCGGCCACGTCGACGTCCTCGAGCCTGACCACGCCGACACCCGGATGATGCTTCGCCGCCCACTCGTCGAGGATCTCCTGCTCCACTCCGGTCCGCACCTGCGCCAGTACGATCGCGCTCACCGAATCTCCTCGTCCGACGATCTGCCCCCGGACACGGCTGAGTTCCGGCGGGAACTGAATTGTCGCCGATCGCGGATCGGTCCGGGGCGGTATTCGATGCCGTTCGGTATTCCGGTCGAGCCGGCACCAAACACTCCCGCCGGTCTTGATCGTCTGATCTACTCGATCGTGTGAGTGTTTCGACCTCCGCGCCGCCGGTGTCACGCCGGGTCACCGCGGGCTTCGCGGCCGGCAGTCTGGGAACCGGTGGCTTCGGCGTGCTGCCCGGACTGGTGCTGGCGTACTACCTCACGGACACTCTCGCGGTCGGCGCCCTGCTCGCCTCGGCGATCGTGGTGATCCCCAAGATCGTCGACGTCCTGGTGAACCCGCTGATCGGCGCTCGCAACGACACCGCGTTCGCCGCCACCGGATCCCGCACGCGGTTGATGTGGATCGGCACCCTCGCGATCGTGCCGACATTCATCCTCACCTTCGCCGCACCGACGGCCGCGCCGCCCGCGGTGGCCGCACTGTGGGTGCTCGTCTTCTTCACCACCGCTGCCGTGGCCTACGCCTGCTTTCAGGTCCCGTACATCGCGCTGCCCACCGATCTGACGCCCGACTATCACGCGCGCACACGTCTGATCTCGGCGCGGATCGCGGTTCTCGCGCTGGCGATCCTGTTGATCGGCGCGGGCGCTCCCGCGGTCCGCGATGCGCTCGGGGGCGGCGCCGCCGGTTACGCGGTGATGGCTGCGGTGTCCGTGGCCGTGATCGCGGGAGGCATGGCCGTCTCGACAGCGGTCGCCGGCGCCGCGGGCCGTCGGGCGCCGATCCGGGCGCGGACCGCGACGCACGCGGTGGGCGGAGCCGCGGCGTTCCGGGCCGTCCGCGATCATCACCACTATCGGGTCCTGTTGTCGGTCTTCGTGATTCAGGCGCTCGCGAGCGCGGTGATGCTCGCCGGAGCGCAGTATCTGGCGACCTACGTCCTCGACAGCTCCGCCGCGCTGACCCCGCTGTTCGTCGCGCTCGTGGCACCGGCGCTGCTGGTGATGCCGCTGTGGGTCCGTGTGGGACGACGTTTCGGGAAGCTGCGCGGTCTGTACGCGGCGTCGGCGTTGTTCCTGCTCGCGGACGTGATCCTCGCTTTCGCGATCGCGGCGCCGGGGGCGTGGGTCTTCGGAGTCCTGGCGATCACCGGCGTCGGCTACGCCGGCATGCAGACCTTTCCGCTCGCGATGCTTCCCGACGTGATCGACGAATACTCCGCGCGCACCGGCCGCGAGCAGGGCGGCGCCCTGTCCGGCCTCTGGACCGCGGGCGAAACGCTGGGCATGGCCGTGGGACCGGGTCTGTACCTGCTGGTGCTCGCGGCCACCGGGTTCGTCTCGTCGACGGCCGACACGGTCGCCGATCAGCCGCGCAGCGCGATCATCGGCATCACCGCGGGATTCTCGGTGCTGCCCGCAGTCCTGGTGGCGCTGAGTCTGGTGCTGCTGACCCGCTACGAGAGGAGACACCCGTGACGAGCCGCGACCCGGACGAGGTACTGGCCAGACTGCGCCGACTGCGCGAATCCGACGCGCCGACCCACGGCGGCCGGATCCTCTCCTACGTGTACGACAGCGGGCTGGGCGTCCTCGACCGGCTGGCCGCGGACGCAGCCGAGCTCGTCCGTCCGGTGAACGGACTCGATCCCACGGTCTTCGGATCGGTCGCCGCGATGGAACGCGATCTGATCGAGTTCTCCCGGAGCGCGTTCGGCTCCCCCGACGCCGTCGGGACGGTCACCTCCGGCGGCACCGAGAGCTGCCTCCTCGCCGTCGCCGCGGCCCGCCGGACCTCCGGGCTCCCGCGCGGGCACGGAAATGTGGTCGCGCCGTCGACAGCGCACGCCGCCTTCGACAAGGCCGCCGAAATGCTCGGCGTCGATCTACGACGAGTTCCGGTGGATCCCGACTCCACTCGACCGTCCGCCGCCGACGTCGCCGCGCACGTCGACGACGAGACCTTCCTGCTGGTCGCGTCCGCTCCGAACTATCCGACCGGAACGGTGGACCCGATCGCCGAGTTCGGCGCGCTGGCGCTCGAACGCGGGCTGCCGCTGCACGTGGATGCCTGTCTCGGCGGCTTCGCACTCGCCTGGTGGCCAGAACCGTCCGATCCGTGGGACCTGTCCGTGCCCGGTGTCACCAGCCTGTCCGCCGACTTCCACAAATACGGCTACGCCCCGAAGGGCGCGTCCATCCTGTTGCACACCGATCGGGATCGGCACCGCGCCGGCTACTTCGCCACCGCGGACTGGCCGGGCTATCCGGTGGTCAACCCGACGCTGCTCGGGTCGCGATCGGCCACCGGCACCGCCGCAGCGTGGGCGATCACCCAGTTCCTCGGCCCCGAGGGGTTCGCCGGACTCGTCGGCGACATCGCCGCCGCGCGCACGGTGCTCCTCGAGCAGGTCTGCGCCATCGACGGGCTCCGGGTGGTCGGCGACCCCTTCGGTCCGGTCTTCGCGGTGGCCGCCGACCACGCGTCGGCGCGGCCGATCGACCCCCACCGGTGGGCCGACGAGGTCCACGCGCGTGGATTCACCCTGCAGGCGCAGCCCCGCTACCGGCAGTCCGACGGCTCCGAACTCGCCGCGAGCACCCATCTGACGATCACTCCGGTGACCCGGACGGTGGCCGTCGAGCTGTCGGCCGCGATGGTCGACGCCGCGACCGCGGCTCGTGCACTTCCGCCGATCGACGCACCGGGCCCGCTCCGCGAGCTGGCCGCGGCGTTCGAGTCCGGAGCCGTCACGGTCGAGGACGCCGTCGGGCTGGACTCGGCGGCCACCGAGGCCGTGCTGATCGGAGCGGGGATCGACCCGCACTCCGACCCGGCGCGGTCGGAGGAGGCGCTCGACATCGGCGCCGTGATCGCCGCCATCGACCTCCTCCCCCGACCGGTGACGGCGAAGATGCTCATCGAGTTCCTCGCCGCCTTCACCAATCCGCCGCCGGCCGGGACGGGCACTACAGTGCGCGCGAGATGATCTCCTTCATGATCTCGTTGGTGCCGCCGTAGATCATCTGGACGCGGTTGTCGGCCCACATGCGGGCGATCGGGTACTCGTTCATGTAGCCGTAGCCGCCGAAGAGCTGCAGGCAGGTGTCGGCGACCTGCATGGCCTTCTCGGTGGTCCACCACTTCGACATCGCCACGGTCGGGATGTCGAGTTCACCGCGCAGGTGCTGCTCGATGCAGTCGTCGATGAACACCCGGGCGACGTGTGCTTCGGTCGCGACCTCGGCGAGCTTGAACTTGGTGTTCTGGAAGCCGTAGATCGGACGGCCGAAGGCGGTGCGCTCCTTGGTGTACTCGAGCGTCTTCTCCAGGGCGACCTCCATGCCTGCGACGGACGCGACACCGATGATCAGGCGCTCCTGCGGAAGCTGCGTCATCAGCTGGATGAAGCCCAGCCCCTCCTGGTCGCCGAGCAGATTCGACTGCGGCACACGCACACCCGAGAAGTTCAGCTCGGCCGTGTCCTGGCCGCGCATGCCGACCTTGTCGAGGATCCGGCCGCGGCTGAAGCCCTCGCGGTCGGTCTCGACCAGGATTAGCGAGATGCCCTTGGCGCCCTCGTTGGTGTCGGTCTTGGCGACGACGATCACCAGATCGGCCTGGCCGCCGTTGGTGATGAAGGTCTTGGAACCGTCGATGACGTAATCGTCACCGTCCTTGATCGCCTTGGTCTTGACGTTCTGCAGGTCCGATCCCGTTCCCGGCTCGGTCATGGCGATCGCACTGACCACCTCTCCCGAGGCCATCTTCGGCAACCAGTGCTGCTTCTGCTCCTCGGAGCCGTACGCGAGCAGGTAGTGCGCGACGATCCCGTTGTGCAGGCTCTGGCCCCATGACGAGTCGACGGCCCGCGCCTGCTCCTCGATCAGGACCGCCTCGTGGGCGAACGTGCCGCCGCCGCCCCCGTACTCCTCCGGGATCGACATGCAGAGCAGGCCCACCTCGCCCGCTTTGAGCCACAGATCGCGGTCGACGTGGTGCTGCTCGATGAAGCGTTCGGTGTTCGGAGCGAGCTCCTTCTCGCAGAACGCGCGCGCCATGTCGCGCAGCGCGGTGAGTTCCTCGGTCTCCCACGAAGGACGTCGTGCCATGAGTTGAGCTACCTATCTCGAGTGCGGTGTTCGACGCTGAGCGTGCCGCCCAGCCCTACCGGCGACTATACAGTCGTACCGTATTTTGAGTGCCTCGCGAGCTTAACATCGCTCGATGTCAACGTCGCGTCCGGGGCGACGCCGACCGCCGCTCCGGCCACCCCGCGCACAACCGGAAACGCCCGGAACCAGGCGGTTGCGGGCGTTTACGGGGACGAGAGATGCAGGTCAGGCGTTGCCCTTAGACCACGTCGACCAGGGGATGTTCCAGTCGCCGAGACCGTCGGTGCCGGGCAGTTCGGGCCCGATCGTGTTCTTCACCGTCACCGGGTCGCCACGCAGCGTGTTCCGGACCACCCAGAGGGCGTCGTCCGGGCTGAGGTTCAGGCACCCGTGGCTGGTGTTCGTGTTGCCCTGCGCCCACACCGACCACGGAGCCGAGTGCAGGTAGATACCGCTGTACGACATCTGGGTCGCGTAGTCCACGGGGGTGCGGTAGCCGTCGGCGGAGTTCGTCGGGACGCCGTAGGTCGAGGAGTCCATGATGATGTGATCGAGACGGTCACCGATGATGTAGATGCCGTTGTCGGTGGGCGCGCTCTCCTTGCCCATCGAGGTCGGCATGGTCCGGATGACCTTGCCGTCGCGCTTGACGGTGACCATCTTGGTGTTGTCGTCCGCGAACAACTCCATCTGGCGACCGACCTTGAACGACGACGAGACGTTCTCCTGGCCGAAGAGCCCGTCGCCCAGATCGATTCCGAAGGTGTTGACCTTCACGCTCACCTTGGTGCCCGGCTTCCAGAAGTGCTCGGGACGCCAGCGGACCTCCTGGTCGCTGATCCAGTAGAAGGCGCCCTCCACCTTCGGGGTCGAGGTGATCTTGATGGCGGCCTGGGCCGCCTTGCGGTCCGGGATCGCCTCGTCGAAACGCACACCGATGGTCTGCGCGATACCGACGGTCTCACCGTCGGGCGGGCTGATGTACGCCTGCGTCACGTTGTTCGGAGCGCGGGTGGTGAAAGTGCTCTTGCTGGTCGTGGTGCCGCCGACGCCGATCGCGTCCGCGGTGACCGTGTACGACCTGTCGTATCCGAACGGCTCGGCACTGGTCCACTTGGTGCCGTCCTCGCTCAGCACGCCCTTGATCGGCGTGCCGTCCGACTTCGGGATGTTGACATTGCGGATGGTGCCCTCGGTCGCGGTCACGACGATCGGCGCACCCGGCTGGACGCCCACCTCACCCTTCTGCAGAGGCTTGCCCGACTCGTCGGTGAACGCGAGTGCAGGCTTGATCATGTCCCCGAACTCACCGTTCGCGTGGACCTGACCGTCATAGCTGCTGCAGGACGAGATCAGCGCGATGGCGGCAAGCATGGCAAAAACGGCAGTGACCTTGGCCCCGAACCGACGGCCGCGCATCCGACGAAAACGCATTGTGCTCCCAAGAAGAATTCAGCGGGCTCCGCAGAGACGGAGCCTGTTCCGGCTGCCCATTGTACGAGAGGCGCCAGACCGCCTGCACCTCGGACGCGTGTGGATCGCCACACATCATTCACGCGAACGACCTGCGCACGTTCCCGGCGTCGAGCGGTCGTCCCGGACGGCTCAGGCCGCCGACTCCGCGAGCGGGCGGCGGTCGCCGGTCCCGTCGGCGCCGCGCCCGGCCGAGCGGTCCACCTGCGCGAATCCCGGCCGAGCCGAGCCCGCGAAGGAGCGGAACCAGGACAGCACGGCGCCGACCCTGTTCCGGAATCCCACCAGGTAGAACAGGTGCACCCCGAGCCACGTGAGCCAGCCGAGGAAGCCGGTGAGCTTGATGCCGAACGGCGCGTCGACGACGGCGTTATGGCGGTTGATCACCGCCATGCTGCCCTTGTCGAGGTAACGGAACCGGGTGCCGCGGACCGTGGCACCGCGGATCATGTCGGCGGCGTGACGGCCCTGCTGCATCGCGACCGGACTCTGGCCGGGCAGCCTGTCGAGGCTCGTCATGTCGCCGATCGCGAAGACGTCGGCGCGGCCGCCGACCGTGAGGTCGGGGTTGATGAGCAGTCGTCCGGCGCGGTCGGTCTCGCATCCGGTCGCCTCGGCCACCACCTGCGCGAGTGGCGTGGCCTTCACTCCAGCCGACCACACCACCGTCCGCGCCCGCAGAACCCGCTCGGTTCCGTCGGCGGCCCGGACGGTCACCGCGTCGCCGTCGATATCGGTCACGACGGTCTCGGTCATCACGTCGATTCCCGACTTCTCCAGCGTCTTTCGCGCGAAGTCCGACAACTTGCCCCCGTACACGGGAAGGACGTCGCCCGCCCCCTCCACGAGGTGGACGGTGGCCGGCGCGTCGGTGAAATAGCGCAGGCCCAGCTCTTGGATCTGGCCCGCGATCTCGACACCCGTGGCGCCGGCGCCGACGACGACGAAGGTGTGCGCGGTCTCGTCGGCGGGCGGAGCCTCGAAGCAGTCCAGCAGGTGCGCCCGCAGATCGATCGCGTCGTCGCGCGTCTTGAGCGAGAAGGTGCTCTCAGCCCACTCGTCGTGGCCGAAGTATCCCTGGCTCGCGCCGGCGGCGACGATCAGGAACTCGTAGGCGATCTGCTCGCTGCCGTCGTCGGTGCTGTAGGTGATCACCTTGCGCTCGGCGTCGAGCGCGGTGACGTAGCCTTCCACGACGTCGATCGACTTCTTATCCGCGAGAACGTCGGCGATCGACGGCGCGATCTCCTGCGCCGGGAGGACGCCGGTGGCGACCTGGTACAGCAGCGGCTGGAACAGATGCTCCGGCGTCGCGGAGATCAGCACCGTCTCGACCTTCGACTTCGCCAGCTGCTTGGCTGCCGCCAATCCGCCGAATCCCGAGCCGATGATCACGACCTCGGTGCTGCGCATGTGCCTCATCTCCTGTGCGTTGTCCGCCAATTGCTTTCACTGATCACAGTGCCGGATAGCTGCGTTGCCCCTCAACCCGATTGACCACTCGTTTACCGATGACATTTATCTGTTCTACTCATACAGTGAGGGAATGGAGTTCCGGCAGCTCGAGTACCTGACCGCGGTCGCCGACACCGGCGGCTTCTCCAAGGCCGCCGAACGGTGTTTCGTCTCGCAGTCGGCGATCAGTCACCAGATCGCCGCGCTCGAGCGCGAGCTCGGAACCGAGCTCTTCGACCGCTCCACCCGCCGGGTCCGACTGACCGAGGCCGGCGAGACCCTGCTGCCACGCGCGCGGGAACTGCTGGGCTTGCGCGATGCCGCGATCGCCGCCGTGAGCCCACAGCCCAACCGGATCCGGATCGCGGCGAACATGTCGTTCGCCGGTTCGGCGCTGGCGGCCGTGTCGGCGATCCGCGACCGCCATCCGGACGCAGAGATCGACTTCCTCATCAAACCCTTCGCCCAACGGATCGAGGCCGTCGCCGCCGGCGACGCCGACATCGCACTGATCCGCGGCAGCCTCGACCACGAGGGTCTCTACCTCGATCCGCTGTGGATCGAGCAACCCGTCGTCGCATTCAGTCCGCGTCACCGTCTCGCCAAGCTCGGGAGGCCGCCCCGGCCCGAAGAACTCGCCGAGTACCCCCTGCTGCTACCGCCGATCGAGAAGCAGGTTCTCCTGCACCGTCTCGTCGAGCGAGTCTTCGCCAAGGCCGGAGTCGCCGCCCTGCTCGGTCCCGAGATCCGCGACGGACACCCGGTGACCTTCGATCTCATCAACCGGCCGGAGTCGTGGACTCTGCTGTACGAGGATCTCAAACAGCCCGGCATCATCTGCAGGCACAATCCGGCGTTCACGCTGACGGTCTCGGCGGCACTGCGCACCGACGCCGCCCCGAATCCACTGGTCGCCGATCTGCTCACCGAACTCTCGGGAGGGTATCGGCGCGGGGGTTAATGGCCAAAATGTGTGTACAGATACGCTGGTTTCCGGTGTCTGACCTCGACTGACAGTGCGCCGGACATGCTTTGAAAGCATGTTCGGTGTCAGGTTCTCGGAATTCCCCCTCATGTGGTGTATGCGGCCGCAAGCTCGTCAAGAACGGAACCACCAGCGCCGGCCGCACCCGCTGGCGCTGCAAAGACTGCGGCGCCTCCAGCACCCAGAAACGCCCCGACATCACCCGCAAAGCCGAACTCACCGCGTTCCTCACCTGGCTCCTGCACGGCCGACAACCCGACCACATCAGCGCCCGCACGTTCCGCCGATCACGCTCCTGGTGCTGGAACATCGAAGTCCCACCACCTGCACCCCCGACTGAGCCGGCCCAGGTATTGATGCTCGATGGCACCTACTTCCAATCCTGGTGCCTGCTGATCGCCTTCGACGGCACCCACGTCGTCGACTGGCAATGGTGCGACCGCGAGAAGAAGATCGCCTGGCAGCAAATCCTGCAACGCCAACCCGCCCCGCACGTCGCGGTCATCGACGGTGGCCGCGGCCTGCTCGCCGCGATCGCTGACGATTGGCCCACCACTCGAGTCCAGCGCTGCTACTTCCACATCTTCCAGACCGTGCGCCGCCACCACACCTTCAAACCCCGACTCGATGCTGCCCGTGAAATTGTCACTCTGACAACCGCTTTGATGAATATCCGCAATTCCGAGCAGGCCGTGCTCTGGCTTCAGGCCTACAACGACTGGGAAATCAAGCACGACCGATTCCTCCGGCACCGGACCTACGCCCGCCCGCACGCTGTGCGCCCGAAGGGCGTCGCCGAGACCAGCACCTGGTGGTACACCCACCGCGACCTACGCAAGACCCGAGGACTGTTCCGGCGGCTGATCTCAGAAGAGCACCTGTTCACCTGGATCGACCCCCGCCTGACCGATGAAGAGCACCCCCTGCCGCGGACCACCTCACCGCTCGAAGGCGGCCCCAACAAAGGTCTCAAAGACCTGTTCCGTGCTCACCGAGGACTTCTGACCGAGCACGCCCGCCGAGCCGCCGAATGGAAGCTCAACAGCCTCACCGCCCACCCACACGATCCGTGGAGCCTGGTCCGCGAAGAGCACCACAACCCACCACCGCAGCGACCGAAGGAAACGCCCGTCGAGGACGAGCAGATCGGGCCCGCCGCCTACGACACAGGCTTCAACTGGGAAGACGGCAACGGCATCCAACACGGATGGGGGAGGCCGAAACCGGTAAACCACCCGACGCCACGCCCGAACCGTACACACATTCTGGCCTTTAACCCCGGCGCGGCTGACCGGGGGAGCAGGCCCTGGGAACGAGAAGAGCCCCCGTCGAACCGAGTGGTTCAGACGAGGGCTTCTACTGTGCGCCATCAGGGACTCGAACCCCGAACCCGCTGAGTTTGATCCACCTACTTGATGGACCCCTGGTTGAACGCCCTTTCTGCTGGAAAAACCGTCCTTTGGCTGCACAGCCTGTCCCGCGGCGTCCCGCTGGATACCCGCTTTGTCCCGGAATTGGAGAGTAGATAAGAGAGTATCTACTCTCCAATGCCTTCCTCGCTCTCGGCGTCGTCAGTATCGGTGTGTACACCGTCGGTCTCGCCGCGGCGTGCGCGGCGCTCTCGCGCCGCGGTCACCATCGGCGACAGGTCCATCTGTTCGGCGATGTAGTGGGCCTCGTTGACCGATTCGCTGTGTCCAAACCAGTCGGCGCGCACGTGCGGCGGCAGCCAGTAGTAGATGCTGTTGAGCGTCGTCCGCCACCCGTGGCTGCGCACATCGTGCTCTAGCTCGGTTATCCCCAACGTTTCGGCCATCTCGGTGTAGAAGCGCTCGATCGCCCGCGTGCAGTTGCGGCGATCCCACAACCCGGTGGGATCGGCGGGCGACCCGAACAGGTAGGCGCCTTGCGGGGTGGCGTCGCGTCGCTGGCGGATTCTCTTGGCGGCGCGTTCATCGAGGACGGTGAACGTCTTCGGCCGTCTGTTGCGGGCCTCGCCGCCTTTGAGCTTGCGCCGGGGGACGAAGACGTTCAGTCCGCCGTCCCGGTTGTCGATGATCTCGTGGGGCTCGATCTGTCGGGCGCTGCCCAACCTGATCCCTGTGGTCATCTGTAGCAGTGTCAGGTCGATGACGGCTTGCCGCTTGTCGGTCGATGTGTCGCGGCTGCGTGGCTTGCGGGGTTCGGTCGTCGGGTCGATCCCGAGGAGGTGGGTCAGCAGGCGGTCGTAGTCGGCCTCGCTGAGCGCGACGTCGTTGGCGGGCTTGGCGGAGGTCTTGACCTCGCCGTACTCGATGTCGGCCCCGAACAGGGGCGATTGCGCAATGATCCGGCTCCTGACCATCCGCCCGTAGACCCAGCGGCTCAACACGTTTCGGGCGGTGCGCCCGGATTCGGCACCGTGCTTGGCCGCGATGTTCTCGATGATCCTGACGGCGGTGTCGGGGTTGCTGGCCTCGTTGATTGTGATTGCGCCGGCCTGGGCGCTGATGTTCGCCAGGGCGCGGTAATACACCGGCTTCGAAGACTCGGCCAGTCGGGTCGATTTCTCGATTGCCGGGCGCGAGACTCCGTCGATGTAGGCGCTCAGCTTGCTCGCCTTGGTCCACGGCCCCGTTGCGGTCAGGCCCGCTCGCAGCTCTGCCGCCTTGGCGAGGGCCTTGGCGCGAGCCTCGCCTTTGGTCCTGCCCTGGTGACGGTGAGGCACTGACTTGCTGCCGTCGTAAGGCCACCACCGCCAGCGGATCATCCACACGTCGCCGTGCTTCTTGGGCTCGACCTCGGTGATCGAGTCGTCTCCGGGCTTGTGCTGCACCGTCTTTGCCATAATTAGAGAGTAGCTCCAGACTCGGACACTAACTGGGGTTCTAGTTGCCGGGGATCGGCCGGGACAGGTAGAGTCGATCTCAGGCGGACTAAAGACCCGCTGGTGAGAGGTTCTCGCGGCCTCGCTGAATAGCTCCAGGGCGTCCATCCCGTAGCTGCGTACCGGTGACGGTGCAACGCGGAGCTGGCAACTGGTCAACGGTGGAGCAGCCTCGCTGCGGAAGTCTCCGCCTGGATGAGCACGCGGTGTACATGACGCACCGGAAGCGCGGGGTGTGACTCCTGGAAGTACGGCACGACTGTGCCCTGCTCCAGGAGTTTCTTGTGTCTTCAGTGACGCTCCCGAAGGACCGTTACCTTCTGAAAACCGCCGAGTTCGCCAAGGCGATCGGTTCCTCTCCCAAGACCGTCCGGAACTGGCGTCTGGCCGGTCTCGGGCCCCGCCCCACGCGCCTGTCGGCCAGCGATGTGCGCTATACCCCCGAGGACATCGAGGCGTGGGTCCGCGCCGTCAAGAAGGCCGGCTCGGTCCAGGCCGTCCCGTTCGGCGGTGCCAAGTGAGCCTCGCTGCCGGTTATGAGGCGGTCGATGTCTGATGACCGCGAGCGAAAACCCCGGAGCCAATGACTCCGGGGCCTCCGAGTTTGCTACGTCTCGCTCGGATCATACGATCCCCGCGGCGGGTACCGCTACTGACGTCGTTCTTGACCGCCCGGACGTCGACGTTCTGGAGGCCGACGGCTGGTCGGTCCGGGAGCTTCAGGACGCCGACGCGGGCGGTTCGGGAGCCCCGTTTCTGGTCCTGTCCAAGAGGGTGCCGCGAGTGGGTGAATCGGCCCCGGATTTGGAGCAGATTTCAATTCTGCTCCAAAAAAGTGCCGCAAAACCGCAGGTCAGCGATAGGGGTCATAAGCGCCCATGGGAGAGCAACAGTGACCCCGACCCCGCCGGGGCCTCAGAGGTTGCTTCCGGGGGCCACGCGGGCGCCTCGCTGGCATTCGGCGACCTGCCGACGATTCGAGCCGCCGGAACCGGCATGGCGGCGATTCCGGTGTCGTTCGACACCGAGTTCGTCCAGACTGCCGACGGGCGCAGGGTGCTCGTCAGCTACCAGTTCGCGACGCCGGACCCGGTCGACCCGTCGGCGATGGTGCTGGTGGTGTTCCTGCCGCTGTCGCGGGTGCGCCTGCGGCTGACGACGGCGCTGCGGGAGGTCTGGCGCGAGGCTGGGCTGTGGCGGCACCGGCTGGCCGGTTCCGTGGGCGCCGACGGTCTGGACGTGCGCGGGTTCGCCAGGCACGGGGACGAGGATCTCGACGGGCGGGCACGGTCCCGCGCTCGCCGGAATCGCTTGTACCGCACGCATTCGGTGCCGCTGAACCTTCGCTGCCACTTCGGCAAGGCCGACATGACGGTGTTCCGCCGGGTGCAGCCGGACCCGCTCAAGTCACTCACCAGTGCGGCCGGTGGTCTGGTCACCCTGCAACCGTTCCGGGTGTGCGCCTCCGACGAGTCTCGCCGGTACCTGTATCCGTTCAGCGTCAGCGTCTCGGACACGATGTGCCACGCGCCGGCCGGGTCGAAGACGCTCGACGCTCTGGGCGCTGCGTGCGGCCAGCCCAAGGTCGTCCTGCCCGACGGTGTCATCGAGCGCATGGACCTGCTCCGCCGCGACGACTTGATCCTGTTCCTGCGCTACAGCGCCAACGATCCGGTGGTGGTGCATGAGTACCTCGAACGTCTCTACGGAGTCGATGTGCGGCCGCCGGTCACCCTGTCGGGCGGAGCGGCTAACGCCTTCAAGGCCTCCGTGCAGCGCTACTGGAACATCGGGAGCGATGAGGTGTTCTCGCTCAGATTCGGCGGGTTGGTCAAGCGTGATCCCGAGGTCAGGGCGGGCGAGGACGACCGTTCGTACTACGAGAAGCGCGGCAAGATCCCTGTCGACGGTGCTGCCCGGGCGGTGATCGACGCCTGCGCCAACGGCTATCACGGTGGCCTGAACATGTGCCCAATGCCTGGCTACCGAGAAGCCGAGACGTTCGACTTCGACCTTCAGGGCGCGTATCCGACCGCGATGTCGCTGGTGCGCGACGTCGACTGGGCTCACGCGGACGGTGTGATCGCCGAGGTGATCACCAACCGCGAGTTGACGCTCGACGATGTGCCGGGCCCGATGACTCCCTTCGTGGGGTGGGTCGAGTTCGAGTTCGGGCGAGATGTGGTCTACCCGTGCCTGCCGATCTTCACCGACGGTTCGCCGATGTACGTGCGCACGTCGGCGGGCCGACCGGGCGCGCAGGTGATGGGTCCAGAGGTCTACCTCGCGCTCAAGCTGGGTGCTCGCGTGCACTGCCAGATCGGCTACCGGTTGCGGTCGCTGTCGATGCCCGACGGCTCGCCGTCGCACGCGCTGCGGGCCGGGGTGGTGCAGATGGTCAAGGACCGGGCCGCGGTCAAGGCCGCGTTCGGCAAGAAGTCCCTGGAGGAGCTGGCCATCAAGACGATGGCCAACTCCACCTACGGCAAGACCGCGCAGGACGTCGCGCAGCAGAACGCTTGGGACGCCTATGAGCAGAGGATGGACGCGGTCGGTGGCTCGGCCATCACCTCGCCGTACCACGCGGCGATGACGACGAGCTTCGTTCGGGCCGAGTTGCTGGCGGCCGCCAACCAGCTTCACGCGTCGGGCTTCCGGTTCTTCTCGGTGACGACCGACGGCTTCATCAGCGACGCCGACCTCGAAACCGTCGTGGGCCTGGACCTGTACGGGCTGGCCGCGATGGCCGCCGACGCTCGCGCCCTGATCGCGGACGGGGACTGCTCGATCTGGGAGGTCAAGCATCGCCAGCGCTCGTTCCTGAACGTGACCACCCGCGGCAACGTCGCTCTCAACGACGACGGGGTGCTCGCCAAGAACAGTTTCAAGACGCCGGTGGAAGTTCTCAAGGCCGGTGCCGAGCGCCAGCACTTCTTCGACCTGGTGATCTCGCGGACGCGGCGGGTGCCGAACCCCGTGAAGGTGTTCCCGAGCTTCCGGGAGCTGTCCTACGACGACGGTCGCCGGGTGGACTTCATCGCGTCGGTCAACGACCGGGAACTGTCGATGGACTACGACTGCAAGCGTCAGCCCGACTTCGCCACCATGCGGGCTGCGCACCCGCTCGATGCGAACGGAGCCGCCCACGAGGTCGCGACGTTCGACACGACGGCGTGGGAGACCATCGACGACTGCCTGCGCGGCCGCGAGGTCGCAAAGAACCAGGCCGACGCCGGTGGCTGCCTGCGGACCGTGGCCGAGTGGCGCGAGTGGGAGCTGCGCCGGGCCCACGGCGCGGGAAGGCGGATCGCTGATCCGCATCGCTCGGTGCTGCTGTCGATCCTGATCGGGCACCGGCAGGGCGTGCTCGGCTTCGACGTGCCGGGCCTGGCCGCGTCAGCCGGGACCGTCAAGGCGCGGTTGGCGTGGCTCTCTGGCTGGGGGCTGGGCGTGGTCAAGGAGTCCGACTGGAAGAACGCCCGGCGCCCGGACCGGCTCGGTCAGATGCTCGCGCCGTCGGCGTGCGAGCCGTTCCTGTCGGTGATCCGCGACGCGGCTCCTGGGAGCGTGCCGTGGGATCTGACCGCCGAGTCCGAGGGCGGGGGTGATGAGGGCGCTGAACGCGCCTGCTGAACCACGCGAGCGTCTTTGAAGCGCAGTCCCGAAACACATCCCGGCCGCTACCGAGACTCGGTCCGGCCGACAGCAACGAACAGGAGTACGAACCATGCCGAACTACGACGACTTCGACAAGGCCATCGCCGCGGCGCGCACCGCCAAACGCAAGGCGATCGCGGCCGACAACCAGAAGGCCGGGCGCAATCTCGCCGCCCTTGCTCATCGGTGCCCGGAGCTGACCGCTTCGGGCCTCGTGGAGGTGCTCGGGTGCGGCGATGAGCCGGTCTCGCGTCTGGTCGAGGCGCTGCTGGCCAAGGGCGTCGTCGATGAGGTGGTCCGGGGCCTCGCCGCGGCCGCCGCCCCGGCCCCTCTCGGCGGCGTGGCCGCCGACTTCGGTCAGCACCGCTGACCGCCTCCCCCGACGACCGTCCCCGGAGCGCCGAACAGGCTAGCTCCGGGGGCGTCGTCGTCTCTGGCAGGGCCTGCCTGGACACGAGCGAGCGAGTGTTCTGGCCGGCACTGCTCCTAGGCGTAGCCTGGGGCTGGCCCTCCGCAGGAGACCACGTTCAGGAGCGAGCGAATGAACATAGTGGGTTATGCTTAACGGGTAAGCCTGGTGGGCGGGACGGTGGTGTGGGCGGCGAAGCAGGGCCCCGCGCCACCGTCCAGGGCCCCGCCGGGATTGGCCGTTAAGCAACCGACCGAAGGGCGGTTCCCGTGTCGCAGTGGAGCACGTCCTACCGGTGGGAGTCTCGGGCGAAGGTCGACGTGGACAAGGCCCGCGGCAAGGGCCGCGACAAGCGACCGGCGATCGGTCCGATGCTGTCGCACGCGCTGCGTTCGGTGGAGCGGCGCGAGGGCATCGAGCACGTACACAGCAATGAGCGGATCGACGACGCCCGGACCGACGACAACGTGGTGTGGCTGCCCGACGGTGCCGGTGGGCTGCGGCTCGCCGGGCCCGGTGACTCCATCGCCGCTGTCGAGGACTGGATCGACGAGCGCGTCGGGTTGGCGGTGCACACCAAGACGATGAAGGACGGCACGGTCAAGCCGGTCGCGGTCCGCAAGGACGCGACGGTGTGCCTGGAGGTCATCCTCCAGCTCGATCCCGAGTACACCGGCAAGGTCGTCGACATGACGGCCGAGCAGAAGGCCGACGTCCGGGAGAAGCTGCACGCGATGGTCCGAGAGGTTCAGCGGGTTACCGGTGCTGACAACACCGTCGCCGTTGCCGAGCACTGGGACGAGGACCATCCGCACATCCACATGTTCTTGGTGCCGTTGTCGGAGGACTTCAAACTCGTCGGCGCGAGGATCATGGGCGAGTCTAAACAGGCCTATGCCGCCCGCCACGACGAGATGCGCACGGTGCTGCTCGCCGAGGGCTACGACGCCACGTTCGAGCGGGTCGACGCCGGGCGCGGGCACGAGCCGGTGCCGGTCTTCAAGGCCCGACGCGACCGCGAGAAGGCCGAGCGTGAATTGGCCGATCGCAACGCGGCCGAGAAGGCGCGGTTGCACTTTGATCGTCAGGAGCTGGAAGCTGCCCGCGAGGAGCTGGCAGAAGCCGTCCGCGAGAACGCTGAGCACGAGGACCGCGTGGACCGCAAGGGCGTCATTGTGGACCAGCGCGAGAAGGAGGTCTCGGCAGCGTGGGGTCAGATCAACGCTAAGAGCGCCGAACTCGACCGTGACCGCGTGCAGCTGGGCGTCGCCCAGGAGGCCGCGGCGCAGGCGCTCGCTGAGGTCAAAAAGGCCCGAGAGGACGCTCAGGCATCGCTAGCGCGTCAGCACGCCGCTGAAGCGGCTCTGCGAGCCAGGCTTGCCGAGGAAGAGGAGCAGGCCCGCCGCGATGCCGACGACCGGGTGGCCGGATACGAACGGCGGCAGATGGCCGCCATCGATGAGCGCGTCGTCGCTGAGGTCGCCCGGACCGTCGAACCGCTACGCGCCGAGGCCGAAGCCGCCAAGAAGGCCGGGTTCGAGGAAGGCCGCGAACTGGCCCGCGCCGCGCTAAAGCGAAAGGTGGATGAACTCCAGACTCGGTACGAAGAGAAGTACAACGACCTCGCCGAGTGGCAGAAGAACATCATCGCGTTGTTCAAATCGACGCCGCGGGACAAGTGGAGTCCGGGCATGCAGTTGGGATGGAAGAAGTTCCGTACCGCCGAAGAGGCGCGGACGCATCCGACGGCTGTCGAGGCGCTCATCCAGGAGACCCCTGCGCACTCAGGGACGCCGACGCGCCCCAGTCGCGACGGACCTGACTATTGACGGTCCAATAGTTTGCGCGTCGCCCTCCGGATCGATCCCCGCCGGACGGCTTTACGGCAAGGAGTCGACGATCTCCATTGTCTCCACAGCGACTGTGGTCACTTTGCGGATTAAGCCGACGATGTAGGTCGGGTCGTCGTGTTCGTCGCACCAGTCGTTGGGGTCGTTGACGATCTTGGAGTCCTTGTCAGGCTTGATCTGGTATCGCTCGATGATCCACCCCAGAGCGGTCCGTGACCCAAGCAAGTAGCGTTCTGCTTCCTCGGGAATGCCGGAGATCGTCACCTGCGGGTTGTAGATGATTGTTGAGTGGTCTGTCTTGGAGCGCCACTTCATCTTCTGAACGCGCCAGGTATCGGGGTCGTCGGGGCGGTGGCCCTTCTTCACAGTGATGTCGAGCGGGTACGGTTCGACGTCCTCGTAGTCGGCATGCAGCGTAAGAAGCTGACGGCCAGCGTTGGCATAGGTGTCGAACTCGTTGCGATTTTCCGGCGTTGGGATGCGTGGCAGCATCTTCTTGAGGTCGGCGGCATAGGTCTCGCGGTAGGTCGGCGAGTGCAGCCGGCCGTAGACGAAACAGAAGATATCGTCTTTGGTGACGTCGTCGCCTAGCCCGGCTCGGTAGATCGACGCTATCTCGTCGGTGATGTTGTCGACGCGTTCGTATCCCCACTCATCGGTAGCTCCCGCAGAGGTCGAGAAGTCCAGTGTCCCGGCGTCCTCGTCCAGCCTTCGGTAGGTGTAGCGCGGGAAGAACTGACCCGTGTCCAATGTGTGAAGGTTCGGTAATTCCCTCGTGGCGAACGGCGTAAACTCGAAGTGCGACGCTGGCGCCGTCAAAACGATCCCAATGTTTGTGTGGTGTGGGGTGGGAAAAATCGTTGCGAGCTGGGATCGTTCGTGGTTGAGGTATTTGTCGAAGTAGACGTGCTGCTTATCGAACGGGCGGTAAGTCCCTATCGTGAACTCTCCCGATGTCTCAAGAACTCGGTTCCGTGCAGCGTGATTGCGTAGGCTTCGTGCCCATTTGATTCGGGTCGGATCGGCGGCGGTTGGTGAGGTTTTGAGGAACTCGGTGACAGTTGCTTCTTTGGGCTTGGTGATGTCGTTGTCTGCGCAGTACTTCTGGAAGTCACCGACCGCCGCGTTGTAGTTGGTGATGAGGCGCTGGACGGATTCTTCGAGCGTGGCGCGGCTGTAGTTGTACACCCAGGCATCACGGTTCGTCTGAAGGCCTGCCGAGAACGTGCTGAACACTGTCACATCCCCCGGGTTCGCCTTCTTGTCGCCGATGGCAGGAAACGTGCTGAAGGTGTCGTCGCGCTGGTTGATCCAGTCGCCTGCGGTGTTCGGGGTGATGGTGTCCCAGTCGATGGCCGGGAGTGGGTCGGTGTCGAGGATGCGGAGTTTGTCGTCGCGGGTGAGGTAGTCGCCGATGTCCCGGTAGTGGATCACGGCGGGGCCGGTGCGGGTGGGGTCTTTGACACCGATGAAGATGGCGATCGTTGTCCGTCCACCACTGCCGAAGACGTTGCCCTTCTCCTTCTTACGAAGTTCACCCGCGGTCCGAGCGTTTCCGCGGAGGTTGTAGACGTAAAGATCGTTGTAGTCTTCGGCGAGGGTGAGGCGCATCCCATCGGCGGTGTTGCCGTCGATCCACCCGCCGTTGGACACGAACGCGACGATGCCCTGGTCGCCGATGCGGTTGGTCGCCCAGCGGAATGCTCGGATGTAGGAGTCGTACAGGCTGTTTTTGTTGGTGGCCGTTGACCGGGCGGCGTAGGTGTTCTCGATGTGGCCGTCGAGGGTGGGGTATTTGATGTTGGCGTTGTTGTCGTTGGCGCTGCCCTGACCTACTGAGTAGGGCGGGTTGCCGATGATGACGTTGATCTTGGTACCGAGTTGACGGGTGATGCGGTCGTTGTTCGCCGGGAACATTTCGGCGTCCATGGTGTCGTCGGCTTCACTGATCTGGAAGGTGTCGGCGAGGACGATCCCGGGGAACGGCTCGTAGTCGGCGGTGTCGGCTTTGCCGGCCAGGGCGTGGTAGGTGGCTTCGATGTTGACCGCGGCAACGTAGTAGGCCAGCAGCATGAGTTCGTTGGCGTGCAGTTCCTGGGTGTACTTGCGGGCCAGGTCGTGTGGGGTGACCAGCCCCGTCTGCATGAGTCGGGTGATGAAGGTGCCGGTACCGGTGAACGGGTCGAGGATGTGGACGTTGTCGTCGGTGAGTCCCTTACCGAAGTGTTCACGGGAGACGGTGTCGGCGGCGTGCAAGATCCAGTCGACGACCTGGACCGGTGTGTAGACGATGCCGAGGGCGTCGGATTGCTTCTTGAAACCGATCTTGAAGAAGCGTTCGTACAGGTCGGCGATGATGCGCTGCTTACCTTCAGCGCTGGTGACCTGGGAGGCGCGGAGCCGTACGGAGTCGTAGAAGCTGTTGAGGCTGGCGGTTTCTGATTCGAGACCGGAGTCGCCGAGGGTGTCGACCATGCGTTGCATGACGATTGAGACCGGGTTGTGGGAGGCGAAGTCGTGCTCGCTGAACAGGGCGTCGAAGACGGGTTTGGTGATCAGATGCTGGGACAGCATGCTGATCGCGTCGTCGGTGCTGATGGAGTCGTTGAGGTTGTCGCGCAGCCCGTCGACGAACTTGCCGAACTCCGCTTCGATGACTGGATCACCTTGGGCGAGGATCGCTTTGATCCGTGCGATCTGAGCGGCGGAAATGTCGGCGACATCGTGCGCCCAGTCCTCCCAATAGGTGCGGGAGCCGACTTTGTCGACGATGCGGGCGAAGATCGCTTGCCGCCATTGCGACAGGGAGAACAACGCGAGTTGAGTGGTGAAGCCAGCGTCGTCGACCGGTGGTGTGGTGTCACCGCCGGGGCCGATCGTCTCGGTCTCGTCACCGGTCGTGGGCCCGATGTGGCCACCCATCAACGAATCGGTGCCGGTGCCGAGCTTCTTGGTGTCCGCAGCGTTGAGGTTGATGGCGTTGACGTGTGCGTCGAACCGTTCGTCGTGCGAACGCAGCGCGTTGAGGACATCCCAGACGACTCGGAACCGTTTGTTGTCCTGCAAGGCTTGTGACGGGCTCATCTCGGCCGGTACCGCGACGGGCAGGATGATGTAGCCGTAGTCCTTGCCTTCGGACAGGCGCATCACGCGGCCGACCGCTTGGACGACGTCGACGATGGAGTTGCGTGGGTGCAGGAACAGCACCGCGTCCAGGGCGGGTACGTCGACGCCCTCGGACAGGCAGCGGGCGTTGGTGAGGATGCGACATTCGTTGTCCGAGAGCGGTTCGCTGATCCCTTTGAGCCAGTTGATCCGCGAGGTGCGTTGCAGGGCGTTGTAGGTGCCGTCGACATGGCGCACCGAGCAGTAGAGGTCGGCGTTGTTGTCGGCGGGGTCGTCACTGTCTTCGTCGTCGAGGGTGTCGCGGTAGGCGTCGACCACGGCGGGGAACATGGCTGCGACCGATTGAGATGAGGCGATGTCCTTGGCGAACGCGACGGCCCGGCGCATCGGGTTCTCACCAGGGGTGAACGTCGAACCGTCGATCGCTGCACCGGCCCGTTTGGCCAGCCCGTTCCAGCAGCCGACGATGCGGGTGGCGTCGTCGAGGCTCAGTTCATTGTCGGGGCCAGCGAGTTGTTCCTGCATGGGGCCGGCGACGAGCGACTGGTCGACGGTGAGCACAAGAACCTTGTAGTCGGTGAGCAGTCCCCTTTCGACAGCCTCGCCGAACCCGAGGTGGTGGAACTCTGGGCCGAACAGTTCCTCGTTGTCCATCGAGGCGACCTCAGCCGAGTGCTCCTCAGCCTTGTCCTTGAGCTTCTGGTCGTAAATGCGCGGTGTCGCCGTGAGGTACAAGCGGCGGGCGGATTTCAGGAAGTCCGGATCGTGGACCTTCACGAAATTGGATTCATCAGCGCCGGTTAGGGTGACGCCGGTGGTCCGGTGTGCCTCGTCGCACAGCACCAGATCGAAGGCGGGCAACCCTTGTGCTTGCGCCTGCGAAACGACGGGCAGTGACTGGTAGGTGGTGAACACAACCGTCAAACCATCACTGTCGTCGGCGGTGGGCAGCGATTCCGCCAGCTTCGCCGGGTCGGTGGTCACCGGTATCGCGACGTCGTATGTCCGGGAGTCTTCAGCCGCCCGTGAGACTTTCTGGTCAGAACAGACAGCGAACGCACGCAACGGCATCGAGGTTTGAGCTGTCCACTCACGAAGGGTCTGCGACAGCAGCGAGATCGACGGGACACAGAACACAATCCGCGCCCGGCCTCCGTTCTCCTTCGCGGTGCGTTCGGCGATCTGCAACGCCGTGAAGGTCTTGCCCGTACCGCACGCCATGATGAGCTTGCCGCGATCGTTGCCGGCGGCGAATCCGGTGAACACCTTGTCGATCGCCAACTGCTGGTGCTCTCTCGGGCTGTGCCGCGTGACCTTCTCCACCCCGACGGTGAAGTCGTCGTCGGCCCATTCGACCTGCCAGTCGATCGGCGACTGCGCCAACACGTCGAGTCCGATGCGCTGAACCGGCTTGGATTGGTCGTTGAGAGCCTCCTCAGCGTTCTTACCCCACCGGTCGGTGGTGGAGATGATGATCCCGTTGGTGAACGGCGCTTTCCCCAGGGCGGTGAAGTAGCTGTCGATGTCCTTTTTGGACAGATGATGTTCGGGCTCGTAGAACTTGCATTGGATGGCGGTCCACTCACCCGTCACCCGATCACGCGCCACCAGGTCGATACCCGTGTCCGGCTTGCCCTCGCGGCCTTCCCAGTCGATCCACAGGCTCACTTCCTCGAAGCGCTGGGCAAGCAGCGGGTCCAGCTCGAAATAGCGGACCATCAGCTTCTCGAACTTCGTGCCGCGCTCTGAGTTCGATGGTGCCTGCCTAAACGCGTCGATGACCTCGTGGATCGATCCCACCGCAGATGACTCCCTCACCGATAGACTGCCTGACCACTCATCCTGCCCGAGAGCACCTGCCCGATCCGGCCCGACACTCCGACCAGTTCACTGACCAACCGATGCGCTCGCTCGCCTGACTAAGAGCGTCCCGGAGCGTCTCTGATCAGCCGTTTGGAGAGTAGATTAGAGAGTATCCGTGGAAAAGCCAAAGCCCCTCACCCACGTTTCCGCTGGTAAGGGGCTTTTCGGTGCGCCATCAGGGACTCGAACCCCGAACCCGCTGATTAAGAGTCAGCTGCTCTGCCAATTGAGCTAATGGCGCTTGGCCTTGCTGCATCGCCGTGGCGGTCTGCGCCGCTGCGGCCTTGCGGAGAAAACATTAACACCATGGTTGCCGAGATTAAAAATCGGCTGGTCAGATGCAGTTTCGCGTCATCTTCCGCGGTTGCAGCACGCGCGGCTCAGCGGAGGATCTTGCGCACCACCACGACCGCGACGAGCGCTCCGACGGCGATGAGTCCGTACTTGACCGGCGGACGGCTCACGATGGCGACGGCCTTGGTCTTGGCGTCGTCGGCCAGCCGCTGCGGATTAGCTCGCTCCACGAGCTGGTCGAGCGTGCCGGCGAGTTCCTCGCGGGCCTTCGTGATCTCCTGCTCGATGCGTGCGGTTTCGTCGGCCACTGCGATCCTCCGTGATCTGTCGGGACGTATAGACGGCTGTACGCTGCGCGAGTACACAACGGTTCTGAGCCTACAGAGTCAGACGTCGATCCGAATCCGATAGCCTGGCCGTATGTCTGCCAATGGACGACTTTCGGTCGGAGACAAGGCCCCTGCGTTCACTCTTCCCGACTCGACGGGCAAGCCGGTCTCGCTCTCGGACTACGCCGGCCGCAAGGTGATCGTGTACTTCTACCCGGCCGCGATGACGCCCGGATGCACCAAACAGGCCTGCGACTTCCGCGACAACCTGGCCGAACTGAACGACGAGGGCATCGACGTCATCGGTGTCTCGCCCGACAAGCCGGAGAAGCTGGCCAAGTTCGTCGAGCGGGATCAGCTCACGTTCCCGCTGCTGTCGGACCCGGAGAAGGAGGTCCTCGCCGCGTGGGGCGCCTTCGGTGAGAAGAAGCTGTACGGGAAGATCGTCAACGGCGTCATCCGCTCCACCTTCCTGGTGAACGAGGACGGAACCATCGGTGCCGCGCAGTACAACGTGCGCGCGACCGGCCATGTCGCGAAGCTGCGCCGCGACCTGTCGATCTGATCGACCCCGGCATCACTTCATGTCCGAGCATTCGACGTCCGACATCAGTTCCCCGGAACCGCTCGTCCCCCGCAAGCGGCCCACCCAGGAACGGAGCAGGCGCACCTTCGAGTCGATCCTCACCGCGGCCCGCGAGGTGCTCATCGACGTCGGCTTCGAATCGCTGACATGCGAGCAGATCGCCGCACGCGCCGAACTGCCGATCGGCACCATCTACCAGTATTTCGCGAACAAGTACGTGGTGGTCTGCGAACTGGACCGCAACGATTCGAGCGCGGTGCGCGACGAACTCACCTCGTTCGCCTCGGAGATCCCGTCACTCAAGTGGCCGGAGCTGCTGGAGAAGTTCCTCGACCACCTCGCCGAACTGTGGCGCACCGATCCCTCGCGCCGCGCGGTGTGGCTGGCCGTGCAGTCGACCCCCGCGACGCGCGCGACGGCCTCGATCAACGAAGGGATCCTCGCCGACCAGGTCGCGCGGATCCTGGCGCCGTTGACGCCGGATCAGCGCGACCGTCGGGCGATGATGGCCCAGGTGCTGGTCCACACCGCGTACTCGCTGCTGAGCTTCTCGGTCCAGGACGGTCACGATCATGAGATGACCGTGTACGAACTCAAGCGGATGCTCGGCGGCTATCTCATGCTCGAAGAGGTCTCCGGCCGGAGCTAGCTCTCGCCTCGATCCTCGAGGATCGCCACGGCGGCGGCCATGTCGCCGTCGTGGGTGAGCGATACGTGGATCGACAGTCCCGCGAGTGCCTGGGCGATGTCGCCGTGCAGCCGGATCCGCGGGCGTCCGTGAGCGTCCGACTGCACCTCGACGTCGTTGACCGCGGACTCCGGAAGGAGCGGCGCCAAGCCGAACCGGCTCGACGACCACGCCTTCACGACCGCCTCCCTCGCAGCCCAGCGGGCCGCGAGGTGACGCGCCTCGTCGCCGGTGCGCTCGGCCGCATCACGCCGCTCCCCCACGCTGAAGTGAGCGCCGAACGAGGAGCCCGGAGTGCGGAGTTGCTCGGCGAACTCCGGCACCGACACCATGTCGATGCCGACCCCGACGATGCTCACCGGGCGAGACCGTCCACGGCGTAAGCGCCCTCGTCACCGAGGCGGACCTCCGGATCGAGCAGGAGCCCGGCTTCGGTCTCGTGCTCGTCACCGTCGCCGAGGCGGCGGTCGGCGGGACGCTGGTACATCGCATCGCCGCCGCACATCGCCTGCAGCAGACGCTGACGGCCGTCGCGCAGACGCCGGGCGCTCTGCTCGCGGTACGTCGCCCGCTCGGACTCGTCGAGAGTGGCGACGAACGCCTCCGGATGCACCACCGCGATGAGACCCGAGACGTGACCGAAGCCCAGCGAGGTCAGCAGTCCGGCCTTGAGCGGGAAGCGTCCGCCCATGCGCAGGGTCTCGCGCGGCCACACCAGGTGCGGGTACTCTCGCATCTTCTCGTCGACGCAGTCCAGGCTGCGGTTCGGCGGGATGACGCCGTCGCGGAGCACCTGGCACAGGCCGATCAGCTGGAAGGCGGCCGCACCGCCCTTCGCGTGACCGGTCAGCGACTTCTGCGAGACGACGAACAGCGGCGCGCCGGTGTTGCGGCCGATCGCCTCGGCCAGACGCTCATGGAGTTCGGACTCGTTCGGATCGTTGGCGCGGGTGGAGGTGTCGTGCTTGGACACCACTGCCACGTCGTCCGGGCTCACCCCCAGGGCTGACAGCGCGGACGCCAACGGCGAGGCCTTCTCGCCGCGGGCCGCGCCGAGCGCCCCCAGTCCCGGCGCCGGGATGGAGGTGTGGACGCCGTCGCCGAAGCTCTGAGCCCAGGCCACCACGCCGAGGACCGGCAGTCCCAGCTGAGCTGCCACATCGCCGCGCGCCAGCAGCACCGTGCCGCCGCCGGCCGACTCGACGAAGCCGCCGCGCCTGCGGTCATTGGCTCGGGAGAACCGTCGGTCGTCGATGCCCTTGGCAGTCATCTTGGCCGAGTCGGCGGTCGCCGACATGTCACCGAATCCGACGATGCCCTCGATGCCGAGGTCGTCGAATCCGCCGGCGACCGAGAAGAGTGCCTTCCCGAGGCGGATCTTGTCGACGCCCTCCTCCACCGAGACGGCGGCGGTGGCGCACGCGGCGACCGGGTGGATCATCGCGCCGTAGCTGCCGATGTACGACTGCACGACGTGCGCGGCGACCACGTTGGGCAACGCCTCCTGCAGGATGTCGTTGGCCTTCGACTCCCCGAGCAGGGTGTCGACGTACAGCGACCGCATCGACGTCATGCCGCCCATGCCCGTGCCCTGAGTGTTGGCGACCAGACCCGGGTGCACCCAGCGCATCAGCTCCGACGGCGAGAAGCCGGCGGTGACGAAGGCGTCGACGGTCGCGACCAGGTTCCACAGGGCGACGCGGTCGACCGACTCGGCCATGTCCGGAGAGACGCCCCAGCGGACCGGATCGAAACCGGTCGGGATCTGGCCGCCGACGGTGCGCGACAGGCTCGCACGGCGCGGGACGCGGATCTCGGTGCCCGCCAGGCGGGTGACCGTCCAGTCGCCGGTCTCGGCGTTGGGTGCGATCCGGGTGCGTTCGGGGTCGGCCGAGACGAACTCGCGGGCCGCGGCCTCGTTCGGGACGGTGAAGGTCAGATCCTGGTCGAGGAACACCGACTCCAGCAGCGGCGAGGTGTTGTCGACCATCGCCCCCTCGTCGGCGTAGCGGCGGATGCCGCACCGTTCGACGACGGCGTCGTGATAGCGCTCGGCGATCTCCGACTCGGCGACCGGCTCACCGGACTCGACGTCGTACCAGCCGGCCTTCGGGGTCTCCTCCCACGTCACCAGACCCGTGGTCCACGCGAGTTCGAGGACGCCTGCGGCCGAGAGCTTCTCGTCCACCTCCATCTCGAATCGGGTGCGTGCCGAGCCGTAGGGGCCGACCTCGCCTGCGCCGACGATGACCACCAGATCCTCGGGGCGCGAATCGAGTTCGGGCCACGCGTGCTCGATCGGGACGTCGGCGCGGGCCGGCGCGGGAAGCGCCGCCACCGTGACGCCCGCGGTGCTCGCAGCGCCGTTGTCCTCACCGCCGTTATCCTCAGGGCCGTCCTCGGTCTGTGCCTCGGCGGCAGCAGCCGCCAGGGCCCGCAGATCGATCTTCTCCGGGTCGAGCCCGGCCGTCAGATCGGCGATCAGCGGCTCGGCGACCGCGCTCTCACGCGCCTGCTCCGAGCACAGTTCGACGAGGGCCGCGGCCATCTCGGGCGTGCTCCAGGTCTTGACGCCCGCGGCTTCGACGGCCTCGACGAGTCCGTCGTTGTGGCCCATCAGTCCGGTGCCGCGCACCCAGCCGATGAGGGCGTGCGCGAGGGTGGTCCGCTTGTTCCAGGACTCCTCGGCGCCCCACCGGGTGACGAGCGCGTCGAGCGCGGCCTTGGCCTCGCCGTAGGCGCCGTCCCCGCCGAACATGCCGCGGTTCGGCGATCCCGGCAGCACCACGTGCAGGCGGGCGTCGATGTCGTGGTCGGCTCCGATGGCCGACAGACCGGCGATCAGCCGTTCCACCGACCACAGCAGCACCTTCATCTCCAGTTCGGCGCGCGAACCGGCGTCGGTGAGATCGCCCGCCACCCGCGGCGCGGCGAACGGGAACAGCAGCGTCGGGCGCATCACCGGCTTGACGACGGCAGTGCTGGCACCGAGGTTCTCGGTCTGTTCGGAGCCGAGCCACTCGATCAGTCCGTCCACATCGCCGTACGACGCGAGGTTGGCCGGCACCACCCACAGCGCGGCGTCGTGCCGTGCGTGAGTGCGGTAGAGCTCCTTGTAGAAGTCCATCCGGTCGCTGTTGAGGCGCGAGGTGGTCGCGACCACCGTCGCGCCGCCGGCGAGCAGCTCGCCGACCACGGCCGCGGCGATCGATCCCTTCGACGCACCGGTGACGACGGCGATGTCGTCGGCGAACCGGCCGGGCTCGGGCAGCTGGGCCGCGTGGGCGATGGCACCGTACACATCGGCGTGCTCGCTGTATCCGAGGGCCAGGGCCTTGCCCTGCCACCAGGTGGCGTGCTCGGCGACCTGGTCGCCCGCACCGGTCATCGCCTCGGCCAGCTCGTGATGACGTCCGTGGACGTCCTCCTCGGAGTCCAGCCACAGGCGGGCGAGATCCTCGCGGGCGGTGGCCCAGCGGTCGTCGAGCAGCACCGCGCGCTCGGCGTCGAACGCCGGGGCGACGGTCCGCTGCCAGTCGGAGCCGAGCTCGCTGCTGACCAGGTCGGCCAGCTCAGCGGTGGGGTCGGTCTCGGCCTGCGAGGCGTCGACCACATCGGTCAGCCCCAGCTGATCGAGGATCGTGTGCGCAGTGCGTGCCAGGACGCCGCTCGGGCCGGTGATCTGCTCGGTGAATTCGCCGAGCGCCGCCGCGTCGACCGTCCCGCCGGACGCCGAGGCCGCGGCGGGCAGTTCCACGGCGATGCCGCGGGCCTGGCCGACGCTGCGGACCGCGCGGTCGATCAGCGCGTCGAAGTCGGCGGCCGAGCCGACCGCGCCATCGAGCAGATCACCCAAGTCGCCGCCCCGGACGCTGACGCCCTCGCGGGAGCCGAGGGCCACGGCCACCAGCGTGTGCCGACCCCAGCCCTCCCCCAGCTGCCAGGCGTTGGTCACGCGATCGGTGATGTACGAGGCGCGCTTGCCGATGGGACCGGCGATCTTGCGGATCTGGTCGCCGACGGCGTCGGTGAGCACGTCGCCGAGCGGCTTGTAACCGCGGGCCAGGGTGCTGACCGTGGACGCGAGCGCCCCCATGTCGGCCTCGGCCGCACCGTCGATGGCTCCGAGTCCGAGCTCGGTGCCGATGTCGAGCAGCAGCTGGTTGCGCCGGGACGACACGCCGTCGCACAGCGATTCGATGGTGTCGGCCGGGCCGATCTGCGCCGGCGTCATCTTGGTCCACAGGGCGATCACCGCGCGCACCGCGTCGGCCGGGCCGAACGCGATGTCGTCCGGTCGGGGCCCGGCGGCAGCCGCCGGAGCCGGAGCGGGAGCCGACGGTGCCGGAGCCGCGGCGGCAGCAGTCTCCGCCGGCGCCTCCTGCACCACGTCGTCCTCGACCGGCTCGGGTGCGGAGTCCTCCGCGCGCAGCACCGCTGCGTCGGACTCGGCGTTGAGCACCTCGGCGGCGGCTGCCGCGTAGTCGGGCAGCTTCAGGGTGTTGCGGGCCAGGCCGGAGAGCGTCGGGGCGTTCTTGACGCCCACCTCGACGAACCGGTCGATGCCCAGGCCGCCGTCGGCAGCCGGTGTGAACAGCAGATCCTGCGTCTCGATCCAGCGGACCGGGCTGGCGAACTGCCAAGCCAACAGCTCGATCAGGATGACGCGCGTCAGCTCGAAGGGCCGTGCGGCCCACGAGTCCCACTCGGCGAGCACCGCGTCGAGCGGATCGGACGGCACCAGTCCGGCGATCTCGGTGACGAACTCGCGGCTCAGGTTGAACAGCCGAGGCACCAGGTTCGGAATGTAGCGGCCGACGAGGATGTCGGGATCGATGTCGGCGGGCAGGAGTTCCTCGAGCTTGCCGCGGAACTCGGGCACGCCGGCGCGGAGCACCGTGGAGTGGAACGGCACGTCGATGCCGGGCACCAGGATGAAGGCGCGCTTGCCTCCGAACTCCTCGACGCGGCGGACGATCTCGGCCTCCAGCCGCTCCAGTCCGCGGACGGTACCGGCGATCGCGTACTGCGAACCGAGCAGGTTGAGGTTCACCACCTCGAGGTACTCGTCCACCTCGCGGCCGACGGACGCGACGAACTCCTCGACGTCGGCGTCCTTGAGACCGAACTGGCTGGGCCGGATGGCGGCCATGCGGTAGTCGGAACGGCCCTGCTCGTCGCGCGGAACCAGGTGGTGCATCGCGGAACCGCGCTGGAACACCACCTCGAGCACCGCCTCGAGCGGAAGCACGCCGGCGCAGGCGGCGAGCGCGTTGTACTCGCCCACCGAGTGACCGCAGGTGATGGATCCCTCGACGAAGGCCCCGGCTTCACGGAGCTCGGCGATCTGCGCGACACCGAGCGTCGCCATCGCGACCTGGGTGAACTGCGTCAGGAAGAGCACGCCGTCGGGGTGGTGGTACGTGGTGCCCTTCGCCACCAGAGTGGTCGGATTGTCGCGCACCACTGCGAGGATCGAGAAGCCGAGCGCCTCGCGGGTGTGCTTGTCCGCGCGGTCCCAGACCTCGCGGGCGGCCGCCGAGCGCGAGCGCGCCTCCAGGCCCATGCCCTTGTGCTGAATGCCCTGACCCGGGAAGGCGTACACCGTGCGCGGGGCGTCCAGCAGCGCGGTCGCCGCCATCACCAGTTCGCCGTCGACCTTGGCGGTCAGTTCGACGGTCTCCCGACCGGCATCCATGCCGACGCGGTCGATGCGGATGTCGACGGTGTCGCCGAGCCGGACCATGCCGAGGTAGCGGGCGGTCCAGCCGCGGATGGCGCGCGGAGCGGGAACCGGGTTCTCCCGGTCGCCCGCCGCCAGCACCTGCTGGGCCGCGGCCGAGAGCCACATGCCGTGGACGATCGGATCGCCCAAGCCGGCCAGGCGGGCCGCCAGCGCGTCGGTGTGGATGGGGTTGCGGTCTCCGGAGACCACGGCGAATCCGTTCATGCGGGCCGGTGCGGTCAGCGAGGCCGAGCGCAGGAATTTCCGCGTTCCCGGCTGCTCACCGGCGGCCGCGCCGCCCGCGCGGACCGGGTCGGGCAACGCGGCCGAACCGATCCGGCCGCGGATGGCGAAGCGCTCACGCAGCACCGCGATCGGAGAGTCGTCGGCGGCGGCGACCTCGACATGCACCTCGACCACTCGGCCGACGCCGGTGTCGGAGACGCCGATGAGGCGGGCGGTCACCGTCAGCTCGGTGTCGACCGCGGGGATCTCACCGGTGAGCTCGACCGCGTGGTCGAGGTGGACCAAGTCCAGCAGACCCTCGACCACGGGATGGCCCGCGTCGGTCCGGGCGGCGCCGATGACGCTGAAGACGCTGGGCCAGCAGGCGACGACGAGGGTGTCGGGCACGGCGAAACCGTTCGGGGCCACCGGCGTGGTCGGGGTCAGCGGGCCGGGCAGGCTCGACGCGGTCGCTCCGCTGTGGTCGGCGACCGAGTCGGCCTTCCAGGCGACCGTCGACGTGACGACGCCGTCGACCGAGTCGAGCAGCGAGCCGCCGGCCGCGACGGTCAGGAGTTCGGTCATCGCGTCCGCCGCGCCGGCCGTGGTGATCCGAGGGCTGCCGCCGTCGGTCGCCCGGAGGTCGCCGGTGAACGGGATGCGCAGAATCGAGCCCGACACCGGGACCACCAGGTCGAGCCGGATCTCATCGTCGGCCGTCTCGGCATCGGGGACGAAGGCGACCATCGCGCCGCTGGGGTGTTCGGCGTACTCGCCGTCGTAGAGCTTCCAGGCGTCGCGGTCGCCGAGCAGAGCGATCGGGTTGCGGACCTGTCGGCCGGCCCACAGCACGTCCTCCGCTTCGATGAGAACGCTGAGCGGTCCCGACTCCGGGACGATGTCGCGGTGACGGCGGGCCGCGACCACCCGTGCCTGCTCACCGGCGGCCCGCAGGTCGGCGGTGACCTGCGCCTCGAAGCGGTTCAGCAGTTCGCCGACCGGCTCGTCGACGCGGGTGATGCCCGCGACGGCGACGGTGCCCGGGATGATGCAGACCTGGTCGGCCGAGTAGCGGGCGTCGTGCGCCTGCCACAGCGAGTCGCTGCGGTACCAGCGACGGACGTCCTTGTCGATCACCGGAACGAAGTTCACGGGCTTGCCGGGCGTACGGCACAGCTCGAGGAAGAACGCGACGTCGGCCGGGTGGAGGATGTCGGAGTCGATGGCCGGGTACAGTTCGGCCAGCTCGGCGATCGCCTCGTGCGGGTTCGGGACATCGCCGGCGAAGGCGGAGACGAACTCACCCGAATCGAGCTCGTTCATGCGCGCCTCGGTGCGCCGCAGCATGTCGGAGAAACGCTGCTCCCAGGTGATGTCGGCCCACTCGAGGGGCGCCTGCGCGCTGCCCACGGCGAGTTCGGCGTAGCGGTCGAGCCACTCGCGGTAGGTCATCGTCGCGACGTCGCCGAAGTACGGCTTCGCGGTCGCGGCGAGGGCCTCGATGATCTCGTCGCGGCGTTCCGCGACGGCGTCGGCGTCGCCGGCCACCTCGTCGAGCAGGCGGCCGGTGCGCGAGGCCGAGTTGTCGATCTCGTGGATGTCGGCGCCCAGCTGGCTGCGGCCAGAGGCCATGCCCGCCTCCGCGTGACCGGCACCGATCCAGGTGTCGCAGCCCTGGGTCTCGACGAGGAGCTGCTTCACCTCGGGTGCGGTGGTGGCCTCGAGGGTCGCCATCGCCGCGGTGCCGACCAGAATGCCGTCGAGCGGCATCGCCGGGTAGCCGTGCGCTGTGGCCCACGCGCCGGTCAGGTACTCGCTGGCACGCTCGGGTGTGCCGATGCCACCGCCGACGCAGAGCACGATGTTGGGACGGTCGCGCAGTTCGGCGTAGGTCGCCAGCAGCAGGTCGTCGAGGTCCTCCCAGGAGTGGTGACCGCCTGCGCGTCCGCCTTCCACCTGGACGATCACCGGGAAGTGCGGCACCTGCAACGCGATGCGGACCACCTGACGGATCTGGTCGACGGTGCCGGGCTTGAACGCGACGTAGTGCAGGCCGGCCTCGGTGAATTCGTGGACCAGGTCGACGGCCTCATCCAGTTCGGGGATGCCCGCGGTGACGATCACGCCGTCGAAGGGCGCTCCCTTGGCACGTGCCTTCTGGACCAGCTTGTTGCCGCCCAGCTGCAGCTTCCACAGGTACGGATCGAGGAACAACGAGTTGAACTGGACCTGGCGGCCGGGTTCGAGCAATTCCTGCAGACGCTCGAGGTTGCCCTCGAAGATCTCCTCGGTCACCTGACCGCCGCCCGCGAGCTCGGCCCAGTGGCCGGCGTTGGCGGCCGCGGCCACGATGGCGGGGTCGACGGTGGTCGGGGTCATGCCCGCGAGCAGCATCGGCGAGCGGCCGGTGAGACGGGTGAACGCGGTGTCGACCACGGTGCGACCGTCGGGCAGGTTCACCAGGCGCGGCGCGAACACCGACCACGGCCGCGAGACCTCCGGAGCCGAGCCGGGGACGAAGAGGTTGCGCTGACCGCCGCGGGTGGCCGCGGCGATCACGCCGACGCCCTGCCCGCGCAGGTTCGGCGCCGACAGCCGCGACGCGAGATCGGCGGGTCCGAAGTCGATCACCCAGCGAGCGCCGGAGTCGACGGTGTCCCCCACCAGCTCCACCCAGTTCACCGGGTCGACGAGCACGGCCGCGGCGTGCCTGCGGACCAGCCCGGTGTCCAGACCGCAACGCTGAGCCCAGTCGACGGCCAGTTCCACCGCCGGTGCGAGATCGGGGTGATGGAAGGGGACGGTGACGTTGAGGTCCTCGATGACCGGCGAGAAGGGCGTGCCGCCGGTGACCTTGCGCTTGCGTTCGTCGGCCGCGGCGGCCGCGCGGAGCTCGGCGAGCGCACTGAACGCCGCGAGATGGCGCGGCGAGCCCGTCAGCACCACGGTGCGCCGGGAGTTCACGATCGCGACGGTCGGCAGTCCCGTGGCGTCGGCGGGCTGTCCCGCGACGTACTCGGCGAGCAGTTCGTCGATCTGCGCGGGGCTCACGCCGGCGACGGAGATCATGGGGGCGGCCTCGTGGGTGCCGAGCAGACCCGTCCGGCGGGACACGACGGTGGCCGCCGCGCCGATCAGCTGAGCGATCGCCAGCAGGTCGGACTCCGCGACTGCCGGCAGCTGGCCGTCGGCGGCCACGGCCTCGGTGGCGAGGATCCCCTGCGAGTGGCCGATGACGGCGCTGGGCGGAAGAACCGTGGTGTCCAGCCCCTGCTTGCCGAGGTTCGACACGGCCGCGAGCTGGGTGAGCAGGATCCCGGGCAGCGAGACGAGCGCGTCGGCCAGTTCGGTCTCACTGGGAACCGGCAGTTCCTCGTCGTGCGCGCGGATCCAGGTGAGGGGCTCGAAGCGGTCGGCGCCGGCGGCGGCGAGCTCGTCGGCGACCGGCTCGAGGACCTCGCGCGCGTCGTCGGCGATTCCGGCGATCGTCTCGCCGAGATCGGCGTCGTTCACCAGTTCGGTGAGCGTCGGCAGCCACGCGCCGCCCTGTCCTCCGAAGCAGATCGCATAGCTCTCGCCTGCGGCGAGACGGTCGAGCAGACTTCCGGAATCGATTCTGTCGGTGTGCTGGCCGGTGCGGTGCTGGTCGAGGGTCACAAGCTCTCCTGTCGATGCGTCACGTCGGACATGGCCCGTCGCTGGAACGTGGCCAATCGTCGCACAGAAACATGAGGCATCCCTCATGTTTGTTGGCGACCGACAGGTATACCCGCTGGTAGACCGGCGGGTAACCGCCTCGGCCAGCGTCGAAGGAATTTTCGTGACCGTTATCACAGTCGGGTCCGGGCTCCGCGTGTCATCCCGATGATCGACTCATTCTTCGCGCAGGTCACTCATCGCTGTAAGTTCCGTTGCAGGGAAATTCGCGACAGCCGTCCAGATCCGCTGGAGGGGCCTGCTGCGGGGAGAAAATCAGGAGGATCCCACTTCATGAAACGTTCGAAGCGATTCGCGCTTGCCTCGGCGGCAGCCGTCGTCACCGCCGCCGTCGCGCTGACGGGATGCTCCAGCAGCGACAGCGGCGACACCGACTCGACGACCACGTCCGACTCGGCCGCCACCACCTCACTCGATGCGGCCGCCGACACCGCCGCCGCCCTGACCGGTGCGAAGGTCGACATCGAGGTGGAGGGCTCGCTGCAGGGCCTCAACGCCTCCGAGGTCGAGGCGTCCATCGGAACCAAGCCGAAGATGGTCGGCGAAGGCACCGCGACACTCGACATGGGCGGCAAGTCCGTCGAGGCGCCGTTCGTATACGTCGACGACCACATGTACGCCGACGTCGACGACAAGGGGTACATCGACTACGGCAGCGGCCGGTCGATATACGACGTCTCCAAGATCCTCGACGTCAACGAGGGCGTGCCGCACGTCCTGCGCAGCATTCAGGGAGCGAAGGAGGAGGGCAGCGAGACCGTCGACGGTGTCGAGGCCACCAAGATCACCGGAACCCTCCCGGCCAAGGATCTCGCGGTCCTGACGGGAACCTCACCTCAGGCGAAGGGCCTCGACGGCGACATCCCGGTGACAGTCTGGGTCACCAAGGACGGCAAGAACAACGTCGTGCGCGTCGCCTCCGAACCTGCCAAGGGTGCCTCGATGACCGTCACCCTGAGCGACTGGGGCAAGACCGTCACCGTCACGAAGCCGGCCGACGTCAAGTCGCCGAGTGCCAAGCCGTCTCACGCACCGAAGTCCGGTGAACCGACCCGCAGCCCGGTCGGCTGATCGCCGCCGATCCAGAGAAGAGAAGACCATGAAGACTTGTCCGATCAGCCTGCGCAAGCGCCTGGCCACCGCGGCACTCGTGACCGCCGGTGTCGGTGCGGCGCTCACCGTTCCCGCCGCGATCACGCCGGCCCCGGCCCACGCGGCCAACTACTACGGCGCCATCGCGCTCTCACCCAGCACCGGAGCCACCGGTCGCGCCATCGACTATCCCGACTGGTCGAGCGCGTCCAACGCGGCCCTGTCGTGGTGCGGCTACAGCGACTGCCAGGTGGTGGTGCAGATGCGCAATGCCTGCGGCGCGATCTCCAAAAGCAGTTCGTACTGGGGTTACGCCTGGGGCGCTGACCTCTACACCGCGGAGTCGAATGCCCTGTACTACTCGGGCGGCGGATACATCCACGACTGGGCCTGCACCTCGGGACACCAGTAGCCGAAGCAAGCGCGAGCGCCGGGACACCCTCATCGGAGGTCCCGGCGCTCGTGTCGTTGCGGGCGGTTACGCTCGGGTGCCATGACCGACTGCGTCTTCTGCGGCATCGTCTCCGGCGTCTCCCCCGCCCACGTCGTGTACTCCGACGACGACGTGATCGCCTTCCTCGACCTCTCACCGATCACGCGGGGACACACCCTGGTGGTCCCGCGAAAGCACTCGTCCGGTCTCGCCGATCTCGATCCGGAGATCGGCGGAAAGATGTTCGGCGCGGGTCAGCGGATCGCCGGTGCCATGCGGTCGAGCGCGATCGGCGCCGACGGAGTGAATCTCGCGATGAACGACGGCCGCGCCGCGTCCCAGACCGTCTTCCACTCGCACCTGCACGTGGTGCCCAGGCATGCGGGCGACAAGCTGACCTTCGCTAAGGGGTTCCTGACGCGTCGTGCCGGCGACTTGGAGTCGACCGCCGCCGTGTTACGATCGGCGCTGGAGTCGCAGTCGTGACCAGGACTGTCACTCCCGAATCGCTGTCGCAGGCAGCCGCACTGATCGCCGCCGCGGACCATGTCTGTGTCTTCTCCGGCGCGGGGATGTCGGCCGAGAGCGGGATTCCGACCTTCCGCGACGCCCTGACCGGACTGTGGGAGAACTACGATCCCGCCGATCTCGCCACGCCCGAGGCGTGGCGGCGCGACTCCGACCTCGTGTGGGGCTGGTATCGGGACCGCGCGGCGCGTCTTGGCGAGGTGGAGCCGAACGCCGGGCACCACGCGGTGGCCGAGCTCGGCCGGAAGAAGGAGTCCGCGGGCGGTCGTGTCAGCGTCATCACGCAGAATGTCGACGATCTCCACGAGCGAGCTGGGTCGACGGTCGACGCTCATCTGCACGGCAGTCTCAAGGCTCCGCGCTGCGAGGCCTGCCCGCATCGCGCGGATCCGGACGTCGCACTCGAGTCGGTGCGCCCCCGATGCCCCGAGTGCGGCGCGAGTCTGCGCCCCGGCGTCGTGTGGTTCGGCGAATCGCTTCCGAACCTCGACTGGCTGACAGCGTCGCAGACGGTCGTGGCCTGCGATCTGCTGATCATCGTCGGCACCAGCGGGGTGGTCCACCCCGCCGCGGGACTGCCGATGCTCGCCGCCGAGGCGGGCACGCCGATCATCGAGGTGAATCCCGAACCGTCCGCGCTCACCCCTCTGGCGACCCTGTACCTTCCGACGACCGCCGCCGCGACGCTGCCGCTGATCCTCTGACGGCGTCGGGTGTCGCCTCGTTGAGCGATTCCCCGACCCCGCTGGTTGAGCGAGCGGAGCAACACCCCGCTGATTGAGCGTCCCCAGCGACATCCCGCTGGTTGAGCGAGCGGAGCGAGTCGAAACCAACCCGCCAACCCGAGAACCTCAGCCGACGATCATCAGCAGCGGCGCGACCAGACCCATTCCCGCGAACCAGCCGGGCTGCTTCTGCTCGAGCGTCTGAGGGGGAAGGCTACTCGCAAAGCCCCATGGGACAGAGCAGCCGCACAAGATTGACCGCTCACGTCCCGCACCTGTGAGAACAGGCATCCCGGGTCGTGAGCGGTCAATCTCATGCGGCAGTGCGCCGTGAGCCTAGCGGCTGTCGCGACCGCGGCCGGCGACGCGGGCCGGTCGCTTGCCGAACTTGTCGCCGCCCTTGCGGTAACCGCCCTTGCGGCCGCGGTCTTCGTATCCGCGCGCCGATCCGCGAGCGCCTCCCCGACCGCGCGGCGGACCCATGTCCGGGCGCAGGTCGATCGGATGCTTGCCGATCTTGGTGTGCTTGAGCATCCCGAGCGTCTCGGCGTCGAGATCGTTGGGGAGTTCCACGAGGCTGAAGTCGTCGCGGATGCTGATGTTGCCGAAGTCACCGCGAGTGAGGCCGCCCTCGTTGGCGATCGCGCCGACGATCGCGCCCGGCGACACCTTGTGCTTGCGGCCGACGGCGATGCGGTACGTGGCGAAATGACCGCCGCCGCGCGGTGCACGGTCACGCCGGTCCCCGCGATCGCCCCGCTCGCCCTTGGGCGGATCGGGAGCCATCAGGAAGCCGCCGTCGCGGGTCTCCAGGGCCAGCGCCGCGGCGATGTCAGCCATCGCGACGTCGTTCTCGCGGGCGTAGTTCTCCACCAGCCCGCGGAACAGATCCAGATTGTCGGAGGCGAGGTTCTCGGTGATCGAATCGGCGAACTTGGCGACGCGCTGCGCGTTCACGTCGTCGACGCTCGGCAGATCGATCTCTTCGAGATCCTGCCGGGTGTGACGCTCGATCGACCGCAGCAGATGACGTTCGCGAGGCGAGACGAACAGCAGCGCGGTGCCCGACCGCCCGGCCCGGCCGGTACGCCCGATGCGGTGCACGTACGACTCGACGTCGTGCGGGATGTCGTAGTTCACCACATGCGAGATGCGGTCGACGTCCAGTCCTCGAGCGGCCACGTCGGTGGCCACGAGGATGTCGAGCGAACCGTCCTTGAGCTGATTGATGGTGCGCTCACGCTGGGCCTGGACCATGTCGCCGTTGATCGCCATCGCGCTCAGGCCGCGAGCTCGCAGCTTCTCGGCGAGTTCCTCGGTGGCCGACTTGGTCCGGACGAAGACGATCATGCCGTCGAACGGCTCCACTTCGAGCACCCGCGTGAGGGCGTCGAGCTTGCGCTGGTGCGACACCTGCAGGTACTTCTGCGTGATGTTCTGCGCGGTCGCCGTCTTGTTCTTGACGGTGACTTCCTGCGGGTTGTTCAGGTACTTGCGCGCCAGGCGGCCGATAGCGGCCGGCATGGTCGCGGAGAACAGCGCGACCTGCTTCTGATCCGGGGTGTCGGCGAGGATTCGCTCGACGTCCTCGGCGAAGCCCATCGTCAGCATCTCGTCGGCCTCGTCGAGCACGAGGAACTCGAGCTGCGACAGGTCGAGGGTGCCCTTGTCGAGATGGTCGATCACGCGGCCCGGCGTGCCGACGATCACCTGGGCTCCGCGGCGCAGGCCGGACAGCTGGATCCCGTAGCTCTGGCCGCCGTAGATCGGCAGCACCTTGACCTCGGGAAGGTACGTCGAATAGCTGCCGAAGGCCTCGGCCACCTGCAGCGCCAGTTCGCGCGTGGGCGCGAGCACGAGGGCCTGCGGCTTGCGGGCCGAGGTGTCGAGTCGGGTGAGGATCGGCAGTGCGAAGGCAGCGGTCTTGCCGGTGCCGGTCTGCGCCAGTCCGACGACGTCGCGTCCCTCCATCAACGGAGGGATGGTCGCCGCCTGGATCGGCGACGGCGTCTCGTAGCCGACGTCGTCGAGCGCCTTGAGCACGCCGGGGTCGATGCCGAGGTCACCGAAGGCGGTGGACTTCTCGGCCGCGGGCGCGGTAGAGCTGGTGTTCTCGGATTCGCTCATCGGCGAACATTCGTAGTCATCGGGTGTAGATAATACCCCGCCGACACCCTGTGACGCCCCTCACTGAGATGTGCGGTACGGTTCCATCACTTGGATCGCGTTAGACAGATCAAGCAATTCGTATCACAAGGGGACGTCACCATGCAGGAGTTCACTGCTCCATCCATCACGACAGTTGATGAGAACGCCACCACGATCACTGCTCTGCAGCGCTACCGGAAGGACCGCCCGACTCTGCCGCTGTTCCGCAGGCGCGCGGACTCCGGGCAGTGGATCACCGTCACCGCCGGCGCTTTCGCCGACGACGTCGACGCCGTCGCGAAGGGCCTGATCGCCGCCGGCGTGAGCCGTGGCGACCGCGTCGCGCTACTGTCTTCCACCCGGTTCGAGTGGAGCCTGATCGACTACGCGATCTGGCGCGCGGGTGCCACCACCGTCGCGATCTACGAGACCTCGTCCCCCGACCAGGTGGAGTGGATCCTCACCGATTCGGGCGCATCGATACTGATCGTGGAGACCGCGGCCAACCGGTCGACCCACCAGGAGGTGATCGCGAAGGCGCCCGAGCTTCGCGAGACCTTCGTCATCGACGACGGCGCGATCAACGCGCTCCGCAAGCGCGGCGCCGACCTCCCCGACTCGGTGCTCGACGAGCGGGAATCGCAGGCCCGGGCCTCCGACGCCGCCACGTTGATCTACACCTCCGGGACCACGGGCCGGCCGAAGGGCGTCGTCTTGACGCACGAGAACTTCCTCGCCGAGTGCGCGGCGACCGCCGAGGCCGTCGGCACCGGCCTCGAGGAGGGGAAGTCGACGCTGCTGTTCCTGCCTCTCGCACACGTCTTCGCACGGGTCGTCGCCGTGGGCTGCGTGGAGAACGCCGTGGTACTGGGCCACACCAACGACATTCCGAATCTGATCGCCGACCTGGCCGTATTCAAGCCGAACTACGTGCTGTCGGTCCCGCGCGTCTTCGAGAAGGTGTACAACACCGCCGAGCAGAAGGCGATCGACGGAGGCAAGGGCAAGATCTTCGCGAAGGCCGTCGACACGGCGATCGAGTACAGCCGGGCGGTAGAATCCGGCGACGCGGGCGTCCTGCTCAAGGTGAAGCACGCGGTCTTCGACAAGCTGGTGTACGGAAAGCTGCGCGCCGCGCTCGGCGGCAACTGCGAGGGCGCCATCTCCGGCGGCGCCCCGCTCGGTGAGCGGCTGGGCCATTTCTTCCGCGGCGCCGGGGTGCCCGTGTACGAGGGCTACGGCCTCTCCGAGACCACCGCCGCGGTCACCGCCAACAACGAGGAGCACAGCCGCATCGGTTCGGTGGGGCGTCCGGTGCCCGGCGTCACGGTGAAGATTGCCGACGACGGCGAGATCCTGCTCAAGGGGCCGATGGTCTTCTCCGGCTACTGGCGCAACGAGCAGGCGACGGCCGACGCGATCCGCGACGGTTGGTTCCACACCGGCGACATCGGCCGCCTCGAGGACGGCTACCTGTTCATCACCGGGCGCAAGAAGGAACTGATCGTCACGGCAGGCGGCAAGAACGTCTCGCCCGCCCAGCTGGAGGACACCATCCGGGCGCACCCGCTGGTGAGCCAGTGCCTCGTCGTGGGCGATCAGAAGCCGTTCATCGCCGCACTCGTGACCCTCGATCCCGAAGCGGTCCCCGGATGGCTCGAGCGCAAGGGGCTGCCCGCGTCGACGCCGTTGTCGGAGCTGATCCGGAATCCGGAACTGCGCGCCGAGATCGACGCGGCGATCGCCGGCGCGAACAAGACCGTGTCCAAGGCCGAGGCCATCAAGAAGTACGAGATCCTCGAGACCGACTTCACGATCGAGACCGGTGAGCTCACGCCCACGCTCAAGCTGAAGCGGAACGTGATCCACCAGTCGTACCAGGAGGCGATCGCCGACCTGTACAGCTGAGCGGCACGTCTCGACGTCGACTCCCGCGGCGGCGCACCGGCATCGATGCCGGTGCGCCGCCGTTCGTCGCGGGGACCTGCGCGGACTGCGCGCTTCGCCCGGTCTTACGCTGGCGGTGCCGCAGCGCTGCGGCCGCGAGTGGGCAGGTGCCCGGAACGGAGTACGACGAGATGAACAGGCCCGATAAGTGCGTCCCCGGGTCACTCGGTGAACAGACGCTGAGCGTTCACGGCGGCAATCACGCCTCCGGCACGGGCACCGACGGCGACGGCGCGGCGATTCGCGTGCCGATCATCATGGCGAACTCCTACAACCTGCCGCCCGATCCGTCGACCATGGACTGGTCGAACCCCGAGCACCTCACCTACACCCGCAACACCGGGATCAATCAGATCGCGCTGCAGGACAAGCTCTGCGCGCTCGAGCACGGTGAGGACGCCGTCGTCCTCGCCTCCGGCGTCGCCGGACTGCACGCGGTGTTCTTCGGGCATGTCAACGCGGGCGATCACGTCGTCGTCTCCGACACCACCTACGAGGCGACCTACAAGCTCTGGACGTCGCTGCTGCCTCGCAAGTACGGGATCGAGGCCACGTTCGTCGACATCACCGACCACGACGCCGTGATCGCAGCGATCCGTCCCGAGACCAAACTCATCGCCACGGAGGTGATCGCGAACCCCACCACCAAGGTCGCCGACATCGCCGCGCTGGCGGAGATCGCGGACGCCCGCGGCATCATCCTGATGGTCGACTCCACGTTCACTCCCCCGCCGCTGTACCGCCCGCTCGACGACGGCGCCGGCCTGGTGGTGCATTCGCTCACCAAGTACATCAACGGCCACGGCGACGCGATGGGCGGCGCGGTGATCGGGCGTGCCGATCTCGTGGAACCGATCCGGTCGGAGGCGATGGTGGACGTCGGCGGCGTGATCTCGCCCTTCAACGCCTGGCTCATCATGCGCGGCTCGGTGACACTGCCGCTGCGCCTGCGGCAGCATCAGGAGTCGGCGCTGGAGCTCGCCCGGTTCCTGGAGGCCGACGAGCGCATCGCCTACGTGGCCTATCCCGGTCTGGAGAGCCACCCGCAGCACGAGCTGGCCAAGCGTCAGTTCGGGGCGGGTGACCGCGGCATCGGCGGTTTCGGCGGCATCATGTCGTTCGCACTGAAAGGCGATCCGGACCTGCAGAACCGCTTCGTGAACGACCTGAAGGTCGTGACGTCGGCGGTCTCCGTCGGCCACGACGAGTCGCTGATCGTGCACGTGGGCACCAGCGGACCGCGCGTCGCCGCCTACCCGGAGGGCTTCCGCGAGTACGGGCACCTGCGATTCTCGGTCGGCCTCGAGGACGTTGCCGATCTGAAGGCCGACCTCGCGGCCGCCCTCGACTCGGCCGCGGGCTAACCTCGCGCCCGGTCCTCGGCCACTCGCCGCACCACGCTCTCGTCGATCTCGAACCCGAAGGCCTCTGGTGCGCGGGTCGCGGCCAGCACGCACAGGCCGTGCACGGCGGCCCAGCACGACATGGCGCGCAGTTCGTCGCCGGTCGCCTCGACCAGGGCCGAGAACCAGCCGCCCGTGGTCTCGCGGAGGCGGCCGCCGGCCGAGTCGAGCAGGTCGTGCCGGAAGATCAGCGTGAACATGCCCGGCCGGGCGCGCGCGAACCGCCAATAGGCGACGGCGCCGTCGCCGATGCCGTTCGCGATGGCGGGTGCGAGAGCGGCGTTGAGATCGGCCACGCCTTCGGCGGCGATCGCCGCCAGCAGGCTCTCGAGCGTCGGAAAGTATCGGCGCGGAGCGCCGTGCGAGACGCCTGCCCGGGCGGCCACCGAACGCACGCCCACCGCACCGAATCCCGCGGTGTCGACGAGGTCGACCCCCGCGGCGACCAGCCGTGCGCGCGTACTCGGATCGTCAACCACGTTGACAGTGTCTACGGTCGCCCGCACACTGTCCAGTAGACACTGTCTACGAAAGGCCTCCCGTGCTGTATCCGCTCTGCAAACACGTTCTGATCGGCCCCGCACTCCGGCTCTGGGTGCCGATCACCGTCGACGGCGCCCACCGCGTTCCCACCAGTGGTCCGGTCATCGTGGCGGCCAACCACCTGGCGGAGATCGACTCCCTGGTCCTCCCGCTGGCCATACCCCGCCGACTCTCGTTCTTCGCCAAGGCGGAGTACTTCCGGGGTTCCGGAGTCCGCGGCGCGGTCAGTCGTGCGTTCTTCCGCGGAACCGGTCAGATCCCGGTCGACCGGTCGGGCGACGACGCCGCGCTCGAGGCTGCGGCGCAGTTGCTCGCCCGGGGCGGCGCGTGGGGCATCTACCCGGAGGGCACGCGCTCGCCCGACGGGCGGTTGCACCGCGGACACACCGGGATGATGCGAGTCGCGGCGCGAGTCCCGGGCACCGTCATCGTCCCCGTTCTGCTCTCGGGAACACGCGAGGTGAATCCGCCCGGCACCCGGCGGATCGGTCGCGGACCGGTGCGCATCCGCATCGGCGACCCGATGCCGGCCGATGAGTTGCTCGGCGCCTCACACGACGTCCGCGGCGCCACCGACGCCGTCATGGCCGCGATCGCCGCACTCGGCTCCGTCGCCTGCGTCGACGAGTACGCGCGGCCCTACCATTGACGGATGCTGTCGTCTCTCGCGTCGTTCACTCTCGCGTCGACGCTCCTGGTACTGCTGCCCGGCCCCGACTCCCTCGTGGTGATGCGCGGATTGGCCCGCGGCGGCCGGGCCGGCGGGGTCCGGACGTCGCTGGGCGTGATGACCGGACTGCTGGTCTGGGTCCTCGCCGCCGTCCTCGGTCTCTCGGCGATTCTGCAGATGAGTGAGATCGGTTACGAGGTGCTCAAGATCGTCGGCGGCTGCTACCTGGTGGTGCTCGGCGTCCAGACGCTGCGCTCGATCCGGTCCCTGCGCGGCGGGCCGTCGGTCGATGAGGCGCCGTCGTCGCGCCGGGCGGGCTTCCTCACCGGGTTCACGACCGACATCCTCAATCCGAAGATCGGCATCATGTTCATCACCCTGCTGCCGGGCTTCGTTCCGGACGGTGCGCCCGTCGCATGGACGACGCTCGGCTTCGGTCTGGTCTATCTGGCGCTCACCGGCGTCTACTTCGCAGTGCTCATCGTCGCCGCCGACCGGATCGGCGCCTGGATGCGTGCGCCCCGCATTCGGCGCCGCATCGATCTGGTGGCCGGTCTCGCGCTCGTCGGTTTCGGGCTGAGGCTGGCGACGGAGTAGCCGGGGCGTCGTTTCGCTACCGGCCCGACGTTCAGTCGGCCCGGTAGAGGATCCCGCGCCCGATGGCTTCGCGGATCGCCGGCATCGCCGCCGCGGCGAGCGCGTCGGCGTCCACGCCGTGGAAGTCGGCCAGCAGTGAGATCAGCGCGGCCAGCGGCACCTGGCCGCGACAGCCGGCGAGAAGCGACGTCAGCACCTCGTCCACCGGAAGCACCGCTCCCGGACCGCCGGGGCGGGTCACCGAGGCGCTCACCTGCTGCCAGCCGTCGTCGCCGGGGAGCGCCTGGGTCTCCAGAAACACCGGTGAGGTGCTGAGCCGGGAGGCCAGCAGGTCGGCGTCGGAGTTCTCACGCAGGAAGTCGCGCCGCGCCCAGAAGGCCTGCGCTTCGAAGCCGGTGACCTCCTGGCCGGCGGCGGTGATCTCTTCGATCACCACATCGGCCGGACGATCCTCGACGGGTCGGCGGAAGGTGATCGAACCCATGCCGACGGCGACGATCCCCTCGGACTCGAACCAGTCGAGCCACCGCGCACCCCGCTCGGCCGCGTCGACCACCGACTCCCCCGCATCCGAGACCCAGAGCGAGACGTAGCTGATGGGATCGGCCAGTTCCCGCTGGACCACCCAGGCGTCCAGACCGCTCGCCTGCACCCACTCCCGGACCCGGTCGTCCCATGCGTCGAGGTCGCGCACCTCCCAGTTCGCCAGGATCTGCGCGATGCCGCCCGGATTCAGATGTTCGCCGATCCGCTCGATGAGGCTTCGGCTGATGCCGTCTCCGGCCATCCCGGAGTCGCGGTAGATGTAGTCCTGCGCACCGCTGCCGACCACGAACGGCGGATTGGACACGATCAGGTCGAATCTCTCGCCCGCCACCGGCTCGAACAGGCTGCCCTCCCGCAGGTCCCAGTCCAGTCCGTTCAGCCGCGCCGTCGCCGCCGCCAGTGCCAGCGCCCGCGCGTTGGTGTCGGTGGCGACGATCGTCTCGCAGTGAGACGACATGTGCAGCGCCTGTACGCCGCATCCGGTTCCGAGATCGAGCGCCCGCGCGAACGGCGTGCGGATCACCGCCTGCGCCAATGACATCGACGCCCCGCCGATGCCGAGCACGTGGTCGTGGGCCACGGCGCCGGGACGCATCGACGCGTCCTGATCGGCGACGACGAGCCGGTCGGCGTCGTCGCTGCCGTGCGGCCGGATGTCGAGGACGGCGCGAACACCGCCGTCCGCGGGCTCGATCACCTGCTGGTCGACGAGGGCCTCCGGTCCGACGCCGGGCAGTGCGGCGGCGACGTCGTCGGCCGGTTCCGTGGCGCCGAGCAGGAACAGCCGGATCAGAGTCGCGAGCGGCGCGCGGTCGGGGGCCGCTCGCCGCGTCTGACGCAGAGCGGGCCACCACACACCGCTCACCAGCGCTTGGCCGGCCTCCTCGCCGAGGAGGTCGGCGATTCCGTCGGAGGTGTAACCGGCGGCGCGCAGGTCCGCCCCGAGGGCGTCGACGATGTCCGGAGCGTCCAGAGGGTAGCGAATCACCGCACGAGCGTACCGGTACAGTTGCACTGCACGCGCGAGTGGCGGAATTGGCAGACGCGCTGGATTTAGGTTCCAGTACCCACTAGTGGTGTGAGGGTTCAAGTCCCTTCTCGCGCACCAGCGGCCCCGGTCGTTTGCCCCGTCAAGATCAGTAGCTACAGGGCGTACCGAGGGCATATCGCCCTCGGCGCGCCTTGCCACGCCTGATGTCAGCAGCGTCCCGGTCTACGACACTCCCGGGGTACGGGACGAGCGTTCTGCCAACCGCACGAGGCACCATCGAAGGATGACGCATCGCACTTCACCGATCGCCGCCCTCGCGGCCGCGATCCTCGCGTCGCTCGGCATCGCCGCGACGTACGAGCTCCTCGTCGTCTCGTACGCGGGCCAGATGGTCGATCAGGACGTGATGGAACTGATGGGCGCGCGCACCGGGAACGACGCTCCGACGGGCGGTCTGCTCGCCGAGATACAAGTCCCCGTGCTCGCCGGCTGCGGCCTGCTGATCGGCGCGATCTGTCTCGCGCGACGATCCTGGCGGCTCGCCCTGCACGCGAGCCTGCTGATCGGCGCCGTCGTGGTGCTCGCGGTCGTCCTGAAATCCGAGCTGCAACGACCGCCGCTGGACGTCGGCAACGCGCTCAACTCGTTCCCGTCCAACACGGTCGCCGCGTTCGCCGCGGCGGGGATCGCCCTGTGCGCGGTCACGCCCCGCCGTGCGCGGCCGCTTGCGGCGATCGCCGCGACGGCAGGTCTCGGCGTGGTCTCGTTCACCGTCGTCAGCCAGCAATGGCACCGACCGTCGGACGTCATCGGCGGAGCGCTCCTCGCGGTCGCCGTCGCGGCGGTCGTCGATCTGCTGGTCCCGGCATGGAACGCGCGGCCGGCACGCGATCACACCGAACACGACGTCCGGGACTGGCAACGGTCGCGAGCGGCTGTGCGGTGAAACCACCCCGGGCGCACCCCTAGACTTGCCAGCCCTCCGCTTCTCGCCACCGCTGCCACAGGTCGGCGAACACCCCGCCGCGCGCGAGCAGGTCGTCCACCGCACCCGAGTCCACCACCCGGCCGTGGTCCAGGACGATCACCGAGTCGGCGAGCGCCACCAGCGCGGGCCGGTGCGTCACCGCCACCACCGTCCGCGTCCCGCGGATCCGCCGCAGCGAATCGACCACGGCGCGTTCGGTGATCACGTCGAGTGACGACGTCGCTTCGTCGACCAGCAGCAGTCCGGCGGGCTTCGCCAGCGCGCGGGCGAGCCCGACTCGCTGGCGTTCGCCGCCCGACAACGTATTGCCGCCGTCGCCGATCCGCGAGTCCCAGCCCTCGGGAAGGGTGTCCAGCACGGCGTCGAGTCGAGCGAGATCAGCGATCTCGACGAGATCGGGCTCGGCGCTGGTGACCACGTTCTCGCGCACCGTGCCCGGCCGAAGCGAGGTGGTCTGGAAGACCATCGACGCGTTCTGCAGCCGACCGGCGGCAGTCGTCTCGTCGCCGCCGAAGTCGACTCGTCCGGTGCTGGGTTCGCGGAGCCCGGAGATGACGTCGAGCAACGTCGACTTGCCCGAGCCGGACGCTCCGACCAGCACCGTGATCTCCCCGGCAGGGATGGTCAGGTCCACCCCGTCGAGGGCCCGCGTCCCGTCCGGGTAGGTGTAGCCGACCTCGCTCAGACGGACCGGCACGGGAGCACCGGAGGCTTCGCGGAGCGCGTCGTTCGACGTCGGTCGCCGCACTGTGTTCTGTTCGGCAGCCAGATCCTCGACGACCAGGTCGCGCAGCTGTGCCAGCAATCGCTCCACTCCGGCGATCGGGGTGGCCAGCAGCGAGAGCGAACCGGTGGTCTCCACCACTCGCAGCAGGACGACGACCATCGCCGCCGCGGTGACTCCGGAGAGGGTGCCGTCGAGGTAGAGCGCTCCGGTGGTGACGCCGAAGGCCAGCAGAACGAGCTGACCGGCGACGGTGAAGAGCAGGTCGCCGGGGATCTGCCAGGCGAGGAGCCGGAAACCGCGCCGCCGCGAATCCGCGAGCACCTCGTCGACGGTCCCGGTGCCGACCCCCGCGGCGCGCAGCGTGGGCTGTGCCCAGCCGAATTCGAGCATGCGGTCGTCCAGCGCGCGGCCTGCCTCGGCGAACCGATCCTCCGACTTCGCGACGGCCCGGCGTCCGCCGTAGAAGGCGCCCAGCAGGACGATACCGCCGACGAGAGCGACCACCGCGAGCTGCCACGACACGAACAGCAGGCCGACGGCCAGCATCGGCACCAGCAGGGCCGCATGGATCAGCGGCGAGAAGAGCAGGACGATCGCCGAGACCGACTCCGGGCCGGACTTGGTGACCAGGTCGCGCAGCCGGGACGCACGATCGCCGTGGAGTTCGGCCGGATCGAGCCGGCCGATGGCCGACACACCGGCGCTTTCGGCCGCGTCGATCAAGCCGAATCCGACGCGGAGTCCGGCGCGGGTCGCGAGGATGTCCGCGGTCCAGCCGACCGCGAGCACCGCGACCATCGCCGCCACCCAGACCCACGCGTCCGACGGGGTGTCGCCGAACAACGCGCGCAACAGCGGGATCGACAGCAGCACGGCCGCCGCCTGCAGCGCCGTGGACAGCGTCGTGAGCGCGTAGAAGGCGAGGCGGTGCGGCCGCCCCGCGGCGCCGGTGATGACGCGGACGTCGGCGAAGACGGTCGGCAGGATTCGGGTCGAGTCTGAACTCATCGGAGGGCCTCCTGCGCCTGCGCGGTCATCGCCGCGTATCGTCCACCGGCCGCGATCAGTTCCGGGCCGGTCCCCTGCTCCACGATCTGTCCGCCGTCGAAGACGACGATCCGATCCGCGTCGGCGACGGTGTGCAGTCGGTGCGCCACGATGAGCACCGTGCGCCCCGCCAACAGCCTCGACAGGCCTTGCCGCACCTCCCACTCCGAGTCGGGGTCGGCGGCGGCGGTCGCCTCGTCGAGGACCACGAACCGCGGGTCTCCGAGCAGCGCCCGGGCGATCGCGACCCGCTGCCGCTGGCCTCCGGAGAGGCTGTCGCGATCGACCACCGTGTCGTATCCGTCGGGCATTGATTCGATGACGTCGGCGATGTGAGCCGCCCGGGCCGCCTCCGCGATCGCCGCACGATCCGCGTCGGGCATGCCGAGCGCGATGTTGTCGGCGATGGTGCCGCGGATGAGTTGGACGTCCTGCAACACCACGGCGATCCGCTGCCGCAGCTGCACCTCGGGAATGTCGCGCAGGTCGACGCCGTCGAGCAGTACCGCGCCGGCATCCGGGTCCCACAGGCGAGCGACCAGAGCCGCCACGGTGGACTTGCCCGCACCCGACGGTCCGACGAGGGCCGTCGTCCCGCCCGCGGGCAGGTCCAGGTGCAGGTCCCGCACCACTGGCCGACCGGGCGTGTACCCGAAGGTGACGCCGCGCAGTTCCACTCGCGCCGGGCCGCTCGGCTCCGGCCCGGTGCTGCCGTTCTCCGCCTGTTCGAGCTCACCGCTCGACAGCAACAGATCGAGCGAGGTCTTGCCGTTCATCCCCTCGCGCAGTCCGCCGACGGCGTACGACGCGGCGAGCAGCCGGTCGCCGAACGAGGTGCCGAGGATCAGGAAGGGCAGGATCGCGGCCGCGTCCATCTGGTCGGCGGTGATCAGTGCCGTGCCCGCCAGCGCGACCACCACCATCGACGTCGTCGGCCGGTTGAGCTGCAGAATCACCGACTTCGCATCGATCGTGGCGCGCTGCCAGTCCTTCAGGAACTCGGTGAGACGCCGCAGTCGGGCGGGCAGGTCGGTGATCGCGCCGTCGCCGAACACGCGGCTGACCTGCTGCGTGCCGATGTAGCGTTCGGCGTCGCCCGGCAGGGTCGCGTCCCATCGCATCTTCTGTTCCAGGCGGGCTCTGTCGGCAGTCGCCAGGCGTGCCATTGCGACGATGTACCCGAGTACCGGCACCAGCAGCACCAGAGCGAGCACCCAGTTCACCGAGAAGAGGTACCCGAGGATCGCCAGCGGCGTGACGATCGCCGTCACGAGATCGGGCACCGCGTGGGTCACCAGATAGTGCAGCGACGAGATGTCGTCGGCGACCAGCTTCTTGACCTCCGCGCTGCGTCTGCCGAGGAACCATCCGAGCGGCAGTCGGGTGAGTTTGTGGAGCACTCGCCGCCGCAGCGCCGCGGCGTACACCTGGTCGTAGAAGTGCAGCACGGTGATCAGCACCGCGCTGCCGGCGGCGCCCGCCACCAGAACGATCAGTGCCGTGACCGCGACGTCGATCAGCTCGTGGCGGTCGGCCCCCTCCACCAGCAAGCGCGCCAGCTCCGCGAAGAGCACCAGAGGAACCACCGCGAGCACCGCGAGCACGAGCGCGAACAGACCGGCGACGATCAGCGCGGGAAGGGCGGGTTTGAGGACGGGCTCGGCGGGCGCTGCGGCCTTCGGGGCGCGGGGCGGGGTCAGAGCCGCCTCCGCGACATCGTCCGTCGCCGTCTCGGAGGCGGTCGACACGGCGGTGTCCTCAGTCGCCGTGTCGACCTGTTTTCCCATCGCACGTCCGGCCATCCAGTAGGCCTGGGTGTGCATGGTGGCCTTGTTCTGCTCGTGGTTCAGGGCGAGCGCGCCCTTGGCCAGTCGCGTCGCCTTGCTCTCGGCCGTGACCCACGTGTGCCATCCGCGATAGTCGTCCTCGCCGATCGCCTCGGTCAGCGCCCGGCGGTCCGGACTGGTGGGCACCCAGTCGACGGTGAGGCCCGGATGCTCGGGCAGCGGCAGGTCGCGGTCGTCGTCGTTCTCGTGCTCGATGACCGCCCGGATCGGGATGTCATCGCCGATCTCCTCGATCAGCCGCACGATGGCCGGCCATGCCGCCACGTCTCCCATCAGCAGGTATCCGCGCGGACGCTCGCGGTCCGCAGCGATGTCGTAGCCGTCGCCGCCGAGCCGTGTCATCAGCAGTTCATCGCCCACGACGGCATTGCGCGCCCAGGTGGACGCGGGTCCGGCCGGATCGTGGACGAGGAAGCAGATCGCGAACGTCCCCGCCGCCGGGTCCGGATCCAGCAACGTGTATCCGCGTTGATGGAACTTGGCCGCGTTGTTCACATCCGGGAACCAAGCACGGATCCAGGCGGCCGGCTTCTCGCCGCCCGCGTGCAGGATCTCGCCGCACTGGAACTCGATGCGAACGACGTGTTCGGTCATCCACCGCACACCGGTGACCGTCGCCGGATGATTCTTCGCTCCGAGAGCGCGAAGCACCGCTCCCTGGAAGCCCTTGCCCATGTCCACCCCATCGTCAACCACTCGAACCTAAGATTAGGCTTGGCTAATTAGTAGCAGACTGGTGGCAGAACGCACAGTGAGGGCGGCCGCACCGGGCCCGATGCACGGCAGCCGACCAGGTACCTTCGATACTGTGAAGTCCTCTCTGCCGTCGCCCGCCAAACGACGTCACCGCCCCGCACTGATCGCGCTGGTGGCGGTCGCGGCATGCGCTTGCCTGGCGCTCGCCTGGTGGCAGTGGGGCCGCTACGAATCGTCGACGGGCACCGGCCAGAACCTGGGATACGCCCTGCAGTGGCCGGCCTTCGCGGTGGCCGTCGTGTACGCCTATCGCCGCTTCGTCGTGATGGAAGCCGATCCGGACGCTGAACACCGCGACCGCGCCGAGCCGACCGAGATACCCGAGGGGGTCCTTCCCGAGCGGCCCACGCGACACGACCCGTCGGTCGCGGCCATCCTCGACGCCGCCCCGGACGACGACCTGGCCGAGTACAACAGATACCTCGCCGAACTCGACAGACACCCGACGCACGACTGACGCATCAGCTGAAATCTCCGCGCGACCGATGAAGGACCACGACGTGACCGAATCCGCCAAGACCGCCGACGACGCCCCGGACGGGACTGTGACTGCGACCATCCCCCAGATCCGCAGCGCGCTGCTGCGCTACCGCGTTCTGGCCTGGGTCACCGGCGTGTGGCTGCTCGCCCTGTGCGCCGAGATGATCGCAAAGTTCGGCTTCGGAGTCGAGGGCTTCGGCTGGGTCGGCGTCGCTCACGGCTGGATCTACTTCATCTACCTGATCTGCACCGTCGACCTGTCGATCAAGGTCCGGTGGCCGCTGCCGAAGCTGGTGGCGACCGCGATCGCGGGCACCATCCCGTTCCTGTCCTTCTGGTTCGAGCACATTCGCACTCGCGATGTTAAGGAGCAGTTCAAGCTCGATCAGTGATCGTCTAGCTCGATCCCCAGGCGCTCGGCACCGGCCTTGTAGAGGGCGACCACCTCGCGACGGATGGACGCTCGGTCGGTGAGCTCGTTCGGCCACGGCACGCGGACGGGACGGTCCGCTCCGTCGACGGTCGCCGTCCACTTCCCCGCAACCGAGTCGAAGCCCGTCATCACCGCGGCGGTGGCGTCGGGTTCGGCGAACGCTCGCACAATGACGAGATTGTCGGTCGCATGGTCGTCGTTCATATGCCGGAGCACAGCGGTCACGACCGCGTCGTCGAATACGATCATCGGTCTCCTCCGCCCGCGCCGGCGAGGGCCCGGAGTGCCGGGACCAACTGCGCCAGCGCCTTGCCACGGTGGCTCAGCGCGTCCTTCTCCGCGGGCGGCAGCTCCGCGGAGGTGCGCCCGGCGGCCACCTCGTCATCGGGAATGAACAACGGGTCGTAACCGAAGCCGTTCGCGCCGCGCTCGTCACGCAGGATGGTGCCGCGCCACTCTCCGCGGACCACGGTCTCGGCGCCCGTCGGCAGCACCAGCGCACACACCGAGACGAACGCCGCACCGCGTCGTTCGTCCGGTACGTCGGCGAGCTGGGCCAGCAGCAGGCGATTGTTGGCGGCGTCGCCGGCGCCACCGCTCCACCGTGCCGACAGGACTCCCGGCATGCCGTTGAGCGCGTCGACGGCGAGGCCGGAATCGTCGGCCAGCGATGGCAGTCCGGTTGCGGCGACGGCCGCGCGAGCCTTGAGCAGCGCATTGTCCTCGAACGTCGCACCGTCTTCCACCGGTTCCGGATAGCGCGTGACATCACCCAGCCCGAGCACCTCGAGCCCGGTGATGCCCGCCGCTTCGACGACGCGTCGCAGCTCGGCCAGCTTCTTGGCGTTGTTCGACGCCAGCAGGACCGTCCCGGTCACTGCCCGCTGCCCGGGAGCGATCCGGGGTACGGCTGCGACAGCACTTCGCGCTGCGCGGCGACGATGTTCTCAATGCCGGCGCAGGCCACGTCCAGCATCTTGTCGAGCGTTCCGCGCGCGAAGGTCGCGCCCTCGCCTGTCCCCTGCACTTCCACGAGGGTGCCCGCGTCGGTGGCGACCACATTCATGTCGACCTCGGCACGCGAGTCCTCGTCGTACGGCAGGTCGAGGCGGACGCGGCCGTCCACCACACCGACGCTCACCGCCGCGATGATGCACGACAGCGGCTGCGGGTCGGCCAGCTTGCCCGCCGCGCCGAGGTAGGTGACGGCGTCCGCGAGCGCGACGTAGGCGCCGGTGATGGCCGCCGTCCGCGTTCCGCCGTCGGCCTGCAGGACGTCGCAGTCGATGGCGATCGTGTTCTCACCCAGCGCCGCCAGATCGATGCACGCGCGGAGCGAACGTCCGATCAAGCGGCTGATCTCGTGCGTGCGTCCGCCGATCTTGCCGCGCACCGACTCACGCTTCGAGCGCTCGTGGGTCGCGGCGGGAAGCATCGAGTATTCGGCGGTGAGCCAGCCGAGCCCCGATCCGCGCCGCCACGACGGCACGCCCTCGGTGACGCTGGCGGTGCACATGACGCGGGTGTTGCCGAATTCGACCAGCACCGAACCGGCCGGATGAGAGGTGAAACCGCGGGTGAACTTGATGGGCCGGAGTTCGTCGTCTGCCCGGCCGTCTGCTCGTGAAGTCACGCCCCGACCTTACTGGACAGGCCGACATATCCGCCGACGAGGAGGTGCCGGGCAGCGTGCAGCACATCCGCGCAACTCCGCGACGAACGCGCGGGCTGGGAGCGCGCGTCCGTCGTCGAGCTGCGCGGATACAAGAACGGGCAGACCGGCAGCGACCGTCGCGGCTCAACCAGCGAGGCGATCTATGCGACCGGCTTACGGACCTCGATGACCTGACCCTGGTGGACGAGTTGCAGCGGTCCCGCATACTCGCCCGACGCCTCGTCGAGGATGGCGGCGGAGTCGGCCCACGGGACCACGTGAGTCAGGGCGAGCGAGCGGACCGATGCGCGGGCGGCCACCTGTCCGGCTTCGACCCCGGAGAGATGCAGCCCCTCGGGCCGGACGCCGGGCTCGTGCGTCCACGACGCCTCGCACAGGAACAGGTCGGCGTCGCGCGCGAGATCGACCACCTCCTCGCACACGCCGGTGTCGCCGTTGTAGGCGAGCACCTCGCCGTCGGGGCCGACGATCCGCAACCCGAAGGTGCTCGGCGGATGGTTCACCTTGTACGGCTCGATGTGGAGGCCGTGGATCTCGACGGCTTCGCGGTCGACCCACTCGCGCACGTCGTAGGTGTCCGACAGGTCGTCCACCTCACCCGGGTACTCCGACGCCCCGGCACCGACGCGCAGCGCCGTGCCCTCCGGCCCGTACAGGAGCGAACGTTCGGTGGCCGGAGTCGGCGCCCACCGACGCCACACCAGCATTGCGGGCAGATCCATGCAGTGGTCTGCGTGCAGATGACTGAGCAGGACGGCGACCTGGTTCGGATCCGCGTGTTGCTGCAGTTCACCGAAGACACCGTGTCCGCAATCGATCAAGACCGGCGGGTGTCCGTCGGCCTGAACCAGGTATCCGGAGCACGGTGCACCAGGGCCGTTCACACTCCCTGAACACCCGAGCACCGTCAAACGCATGGGACACACTCTGCCATGCCGCTCCGGAAATCCGGCATCAATCCGCCCTCCTGTGACCGGTGAGTTGGCACTGCATCGACCGTGCCGAACGCCACACGGGAGTGGTCAGAAATGCTCTACGTGGCCCACCGAAGGTCCCAAGAACCGGGTCGAGAGCTTGCGGAACGAGTCCGGATCGCCGGTCGCGGAGAAATGACGCCGGGCCACGCGATTCGAGTGCGGATGCAGGGCGTCGCGCTCGGTCAGGACGCGGACAGTGTCCTTCGCCGTCTCCTCGGCGCTCGACACGAGCGTCACCTGATCGCCCATCACCAACTGCACCACACCCGACAGCAGCGGATAGTGGGTGCACCCCAGGACCAGAGTGTCGACGCCGGCCTCCTGCAGCGGCTCGAGGTAGCCCTCGGCAAGACCCAGGATCTGGCGTCCGCTGGTGATCCCCCGCTCCACGAAGTCGACGAACCTCGGGCAGGCGACGGCCGTGATCTCCACATCGCGTGCCGCGGCGAACGAGTCCTGATACGCGCGCGACGCGATGGTCGCCTCCGTGCCGATGACGCCGATCCGACCGGTCTTGGTCGCGACCACCGCGCGACGCACGGCGGGCAGGATCACCTCGATGACGGGAATCGGGGCATAGCGTTCACGCGCATCGCGCAGACAGGCCGCCGACGCGGTGTTGCAGGCGATGACGATCGCCTTGACCCCACGGTGCACCAATTCGTCACCGATGGCCAGCGCATGCCTGCGGATCTCCGGAATGGTCAACGGCCCGTACGGCCCGTTCGCGGTGTCGCCGATGTAGATGACATCCTCATCGGGCAGCTGATCGATGATCGCGCGCGCGACGGTGAGCCCGCCGACGCCCGAGTCGAAGATGCCGATGGGACCGGTTTGCAGCTCGGTTATCGGGGGCCTCCCTTGAGTTCTGGTCGTCGGGGCTCGGAGCTGCCCGGATCGCGTCGGTCGCTGAGCATCCACGCCGCCAGCACGCCGCCGACGGCGCCGAACAGGTGTCCCTGCCACGACACTCCACCTCCGTGCGGCAGCACGCCCCACAGGATCCCACCGTAGACCGCCAACAGGACCACCCCGCCGAGCACCTGCCACACGTCGCGGTTGAAGAGACCGCGGACCAGCAGATACGCCAGCCACCCGAAGACGATCCCCGATGCGCCGATCGTCACCGAGCCGGTCGGGGCGGTGAGCCACACTCCCAGACCGCTGATGACCCATACGATCGCCGTCACCCACAGGAATCGTCCCGACATCAGCAGCAGGAAGCCGAGCACCACGCCCGGGATCAGGTTGCCGATCAGGTGAGCGAAGTCCGAGTGCAGCAGCGGCGCCCAGATGATCCCGTCGAGGCCGGACAGCCGTCGCGGCACGATGCCGTACTCGTCGAGGTCCCCACCGGTCGCCATGTCGATCGCCTCGACCACCAGCAGCGCGACGGCGATGACGCCCATCGTGATGCCCGACCGCTCCCACTTGGGCATCGGCGACCGACGCGGCTTCGGGAGACGAGGGTCGGACGGCGACGCGATCCCGCCGCTCATGCGTCGCCGAAGGCGGAGAACAGCACGTCGCGGTATGCCGGAATCCCGGCGACGCCGGTCGCGGCGACCACCGCCGAGACGATCGCCCGCTGCACCACCGTCGCCGATGCGTCGGCCAGTGCCGCGACGATCGCGGTGTCCGGGTCCATCCCCGGCGGAACGTCGACCGCGATGTCCGGATCGGCGGCCTTCTCGCCGGTGGCGACGGCGAACAGGGTGTCGCCGTCGAGCGGTGAATGCGCGGGACGGACCGCCCGCGCGAGGCCGTCGTGACCGGACATCGCCAGACGCCGGGTGCTCGCCACCGACAGCGTGGCATCCGTCGCGACCACCCCGATCGTCGTGTTCAGTACCGTGCCCTTTGCGGTGAGCTCAGCGAGCCTCTTGATCTCGAGTTGCTTCGGCGCGCGCAAACGGTGCAGTTCGAGGTCGTCGGCACCCCACGGCAGCCCGGTCGACGGATCGACGACACCGCCGACCGGATTGGCCACGACGAGAGCGCCGATCGTCAATCCGCGAGCCGGACCGTCGGAGAACGTGATCGACGCGGTGCCCACGCCGCCCTTGAGTGCGCCGGCGCGCGCCCCGGTCCCGGCCCCGACCGATCCGATCGCGAAATCGGTCCTGGCGTCGGCGAGCGCCCGCGCACCGAACTCGGCGGTCGGACGGTTCTCCCACCGGCCGACCGGGAGGTCGAAGATGACCGCGGCCGGCACGATGGGCACCACGTGCCCCTGACCGTCCATCGGCAGTCCGACGCCGGCCTCCTCGAGTCCCCGCATCACCCCGTCGGCCGCGGCAAGACCATAGGCACTGCCACCGGAGAGCACGATCGCGTCGGCGCCGCGGACCGTGTTGACCGGATCGAGCAGGTCGGTCTCGCGCGTCCCAGGACCGCCGCCGCGCACGTCCACCGCCGTCGCGCACCCGCGCGGCAGGGTGATGACCGTGGTCCCGGTCGCCCACCCGCTGCCGGGTTCAGCGACACTCGCGAGCACCACCTCGTCGTCGAGTCGGTGGTGATGGCCCACTGCGATTCCGGCGACATCCGTGATCCGGTTGCCGGGGCGCGACACAGACGACTTCGGCTCGGTCACCATCCGTCGTGCCCCCACTCCCCTTGCGACGGGTCCTCCGGCTGCGTCCACTCCGCCGACATCAGTGCTTCGACCAGCAGCCCCTGCACCACCGACAGCCAGTCGTAGACGTCCTGGTGTGCGGCGTGCGGATGGTCGGGCGGCAGCTTCGAGGGCTCATCGGTGATCCCGAGCATCGCGCCCAGTGCCAGTCGGATGTCGGTGAGCGCCGTCAGCCAGCGGTCGGCCTGGGACTCGGTCAGCGAGACGTCCCCGCCGCCGCTCGGCAGTGTTTCGAGAACTGTGCGTGCCGCGGCGAGTTTCGCGTCGATGATCTGCGGTTCGTTGACGCTGCGCAGTCCCCCGTTGAGGTCCGCGGCGATCGGTCCGGCCGCGAGTTCCGGCTCCTGGTCGGGTCGATGGAAATCGGGCAGCAGCCGTCCCAGCGTGACATCGTCCGGTGCGCGGGTGTGCCCCGTCTGGATCCCCGTCAGCTCCGACAGTTCGTCGCGCGGAGCCGACTCGGCGCGTTCGTTGAGCAGATCGGTGATGGACTCGACCATCGACGCCAGCAGTTGGCATTCGTAGTTCTCGAGGTTGGAGCAGATGCGGACGTCCTCGCCCGCACCGGTTCTGCGCCAGGTCCGCATCAGGAGTCGTGCTGCATGGTCGCCCACAGGCCGGCCGCATGCAGTTTGCGGACGTCGGCCTCCACCTTCACGCGGTCGCCGCTGGAGACCACGGCCTTCCCCTCGGTGTGCACCTGCATCATCAGCGCCTTGGCCTTCTCCTCCGAATAACCGAAGATCCGCTGAAAGACATAAGCGACGTAGTTCATGAGATTGACCGGGTCGTCCCACACCAGCGTCACCCAGGGGCGGTCGTGAGTCACCTCTGGTTCTGCCACCGCGGTACCGGTGCTCGTACCTGGTGTCGCCTCATCGCGCGCCATGAGTAATAGGGTAGCGAAGGTGACCAGTACCGCGCTGCTGACCGATCAATACGAGCTGACCATGCTGTCGGCCGCCCTGAGGGCCGGGACGGCGCAGCGCAGCTGCGTGTTCGAGGTCTTCGCCCGCCGCCTCCCCGACGGCCGACGCTACGGAGTCGTCGCGGGCACCGGACGTCTGCTCGACGCCCTCGAACGCTTCCGATTCGGTCCGGAGGAGATCGACTCGCTCCGGACCGTGGTCGACCAGGACACCCTGGCATGGCTGTCCGACTACCGCTTCCGCGGAGAGATCGACGGTTACCGCGAGGGCGAGCTCTACTTCCCCGGCTCGCCCATCCTGACCGTGCGCGGCGGCTTCGCCGAAGCTGTGGTGCTGGAGACGCTGATCCTCTCGATCCTCAATCACGACAGCGCGATCGCCTCCGCGGCGGCGCGTATGGTGAGCGCGGCCGCCGGCCGCCCGATCATCGAGATGGGCGGACGCCGCACGCACGAGCACGCGGCGGTCGCCTCAGCGCGCGCCGCATATCTCGCGGGAGTCGACGCGACCAGCAATCTCGAGGCCGCTCGCACCTACCGCGTGCCGAGTGCGGGAACCGCGGCGCACGCGTTCACGCTCTCGTTCGCGCATCCCGACGGCAGCGACGAGCGGGCCGCCTTCGCCGCGCAGGTCGAGGCGCTCGGCGTCGGGACCACCCTGCTCGTGGACACCTACGACATCACCACCGGTGTCAAGAACGCGATCGAGGTCGCAGGCACCTCGCTCGGAGCGGTCCGGATCGACTCGGGGGATCTGGGCGTCCTCGCCCGCCAGGTACGCAGGCAGCTCGACGAGCTCGGCGCCACCGGCACCAAGATCGTCGTCTCCGGCGATCTCGACGAGTACGCCATCGCCTCGCTGCGCGCCGAACCCGTCGACATCTACGGCGTCGGAACCTCGCTGGTGACCGGCAGCGGTTCACCGACTGCGGGCATGGTCTACAAACTGGTCGAGGTGGACGGCGTCCCGGTCGCGAAGCGGTCGAGCCACAAGGAGAGCCACGGCGGACGCAAGCGCGCCGTTCGCGCGGCCCGCGCGTCCGGAACCATCGTCGAAGAGATCCTGTTGCGTGCCGACGCGCCCGCGGATCAGGCGATCCCGGGCACCGGAGGCCTGGACGTGGCCGAACTCCAGATTCCACTGGTCCGCGGCGGCGACCGAGTTTCCGGGCTGCCTACACTGGAGCAGTCCCGCGGGCATCTCGCGCACGGGCTCGTCACCCTCCCGTGGGAGGGTCTCGGGCTCAGCCACGGCGACCCCGCAGTCCCCACCCGCTACCTGACCGAACCGGAGAGTCGATGACCGAGGAGACCCCACCGCGGAATCGTGCGCTGATCGTCGTCGACGTCCAGAACGACTTCTGTGAGGGCGGCTCCCTCGCGGTGGCCGGCGGCGGTGCGGTCGCCGCCGCGATCAACGCGATCACCGGCTCGTATCCGGTGGTGGCGGCCACCCGCGACTACCACGTCGACCCCGGGGGGCACTTCTCCGAGACCCCCGACTTCGTCGACTCGTGGCCACCGCACTGCGTGGTGGGCACGCCCGGCGCCGAGTTCCATCCGGCCTTCCGCACCGGCCCCGTGCAGGCGGTCTTCTCCAAGGGCGAGTTCGACGCCGCGTACTCGGGCTTCGAGGGCCGCGACGAACACGGAAACGGCCTGGCCGACTGGCTCACCGCGCGCGACGTCTCCGAGGTGGACGTCGTCGGCATCGCCACCGACCATTGTGTTCGCGCGACCGCGGTCGACGCCGCCGCAGCCGGCTTCGCCACACGTGTGCTGCTGGACTTCACCGCGGCCGTCGCCGAGACCACCACCGCGACCGCGTTCGACGTCATGCGCGACGCGGGAGTCGAGCTGGTGGGCACCCTCGTGCACACCGGTACCCGTCACGAAGACGACGCGGCCGAGTGAGCGTCCCCGATGTCGCCGACCTCCTGGCCACCGCCGTCGAGTCCCTCGGCGGAGCCCGGCGCGACGGTCAGCTGGCGATGGCCGAGGCCGTCGGCGAGGCGATCGAGAACGACCATCACCTCGCGGTCCAAGCCGGCACCGGCACCGGAAAGTCGCTGGCCTACCTGGTCCCCGCGCTCCGGCACGCCGTCGACACCGACGAGACCGTCGTCGTCTCGACGGCCACCATCGCCCTCCAGCGCCAGCTGACCGAACGTGACCTACCGCGTCTCGCGGGCGCGCTCACGAAGCCGCTGGGCCGCGAACCGTCGTTCGCGATCCTGAAGGGTCGCGCCAACTACCTGTGCCTCAACAAGATCCACTCGGGAGTGGCCGACGAGGATCCGAACGCCGAGCTGTTCGACGCCTTCGACCTGTCCCGCATGGGCCGCGAGGTGACGCGGTTGCGCGAGTGGACCTCCGACACCGAGACCGGAGACCGCGACGATCTCTCCCCCGGCGTCAGCGACCAGTCGTGGCGCCAGGTGAGCGTCTCCTCGCGCGAATGTCTCGGGGCGTCGAACTGCCCCTACAGCGAGGACTGCTTCGCCGAACTGGCACGGAAGAAGGCCGGCGCCTCCGACGTCGTGGTCACCAACCACGCGATGCTCGCCATCGACGCGATGAGTCCGGCGACCATCCTTCCCGAGCACCGCGTGGTGGTCATCGACGAGGCCCACGAACTGGTGGATCGGATCACCTCCGTCACCACCGAGGAGATCTCGGCCGCGAGCGTCTCGCAGGTCGCCCGCCGGCTCGGCAAGTTGATCGACGACGAGAGCGCCGACGCGCTGGTCGGCGCGGGCGAACAGCTGGAGTTGCTGCTGGAGGACTCACCCCAGGGCGAGTGGACCCGACTCCCGAGCGGCGCACCCGAGGTCCTCGCATCGCTGCGCGACCGCCTCTGGAACGCGCGGAACGCGGTCGGTCCGGCGCCGTCGGCAGGCACCGATCCGGAGGCTGCGGCCGCCAGGCAGATGGCGCTGTCGGCCACCGACTCGCTGCACGATTCGGTGGTGCGAGTGCTGACGGTCTTCGCCGAGACCGACATCACCAAGAGGCACGACGTCGTCTGGCTGTCCGCCGACCGGATCCGCGGAAACGTCCGCCCGACGCTGCGGATAGCGCCGTTGTCGGTGGCCGGGCTGCTGCGTACCTCGCTGTTCACCGACTCGACTGTGATCCTCACGTCCGCGACCCTGACCATCGGCGGCAACTTCGACGCCCTCGCACGCACCTGGGGGCTGCCCGCCCACGGTGGCAAGGACGTGGAGGCCGCGGGATGGCGCGGCATGGACGCCGGCAGCCCCTTCGACTACCAGCGCGCCGCGATTCTCTACGTCGGCAAGCACCTGCGGGCGCCCGGCCGTGACGGCATCGCGGAGTCGACGCTGGACGAGATGGTCGATCTGATGAACGCTGCGGGCGGTCGTACCCTCGGCCTGTTCTCGTCGATGCGGGCCGCCAAGGAGGCCGCGGAGAAGCTCCGCGACCGAGTCGGGTTCCCGATCCTGTGCCAGGGCGACGATGCGACGTCGGCACTGATCGAGAGATTCGCCGCCGACGAGGCCACCTGTCTGTTCGGCACTCTGTCGCTGTGGCAGGGCGTCGACGTCCCGGGTCCCTCGTTGCGGTTGGTGATGATCGATCGGATCCCCTTCCCCAGGCCCGACGACCCGCTCCTGTCGGCGCGCCAGCGCGATGTGGACGCGCGCGGCGGCAACGGCTTCCTGACCGTCTCGGCGAACCACGCGGCACTGCTCCTCGCCCAGGGCGCGGGCCGGCTCCTCCGCGCCACCGACGACCGCGGCGTGGTCGCCGTGCTCGACTCACGTCTGGCGACGGCGCGGTATGCGGGCTACCTCCTGGCCGGGCTTCCACCGTTCTGGCGGACCACCGACCGCGATGCCGTCCGAGCCGCGCTCACCCGCTTGACGACGGGCGCCGCGAAGAAGTGACGGGGCGATCGTGACGGACCCGCTGTGGCAGCGGCTCGGCGCCCGGCCCCGCGTCGCGGACACCGAATTCGCCGTGTGGGCGCCCAATGCGCGATCGGTCACCGTCTTCGGCGACTTCGACCGATGGGCGGGCACCGACCACCCGATGGAGCGCGGACCGCACGGCGTCTGGACCGCCACGGTCGACGGCGCGCGGCCGGGAATGGCATACAAGTACCGCGTGGTCGGAGCCGACGGACTGACACGCGACAAGGCCGATCCGCTCGCCCGTGCGACTCAGCGACCACCCGAGACGGCGTCGGTGATCGCCGGTCCGTCGTCGTTCGTCTGGAACGACGAGACGTGGATGGCCGCGCGCGCCGACCGGCGCCCCGAGCGCGAGCCGATGTCGATCTACGAGGTCCACCTGGGGTCGTGGCGCTCGGGCCTGAGTTATCGCGAGGCCGCCGTCCAGCTGGCTGAGTACGCCGCCGACCGCGGCTTCACGCACGTACAGCTGATGCCGATCACCGAGCATCCCTACGGGGGATCGTGGGGCTATCAGGTCGGCTCGTACTTCGCCTGCTCCAGCCGGTGGGGCACCGCCGACGACTTCCGCTTCTTCGTCGACCACCTGCACTCGAAAGGGATCGCGGTACTCCTCGACTGGGTCCCGGCGCACTTCCCCAAGGACGCCTTCGCGCTCGGCGAGTTCGACGGCACTCCCCTCTACGAGCACGCCGATCCGCTGCGGCGGGACCAGCCGGACTGGGGCACGTACGCGTTCAACCTCGGTCGGCCCGAGGTCCGCGACTTCCTGATCGCGAGCGCCGTCTACTGGTGCTCGGAGTTCCATCTCGACGGGCTGCGCGTCGACGCGGTCGCGTCCATGCTGTACCTCGACTACTCGCGCGGCCCGGGCCAATGGCGGCCGAATGCGCGCGGGACACACGAGAACGACGAGGCCGTCGACTTCCTGCGGCGCCTCAATGACGCCGTCCACGAGGCGTGTCCGGGCGCCGTGATGATCGCCGAGGAGTCGACGGCGTGGCCGGGGGTGACAGTCTCCACCGACCGCGGCGGGCTGGGCTTCGACTTCAAGTGGAATCTCGGCTGGATGAACGATCTGCTGTCGTTCCTCTCGCTCCCGCCGCGGCGGCGTGCGGAGCTGCACGAACGTGTCGCGTTCGGCCTCACGCACGCCACCGCCGAGCGCTACGTCCTGCCGATCAGTCATGACGAGGTGGTCCACGGCAAGGGCACCCTCGTCACGAGAATGCCAGTCTCAGCCGACGCTGCGGCGGGGGTGCGGCTCGCCCTGGCCTTCCAATGGGCCCATCCCGGCAAGAAGCTGCTGTTCATGGGGCAGGAGTTCGGGCAGACCCGAGAGTGGGCCGACGACCGCGGGCTCGACTGGAACCTGCTCGATCCGGACGGGTCGAACGCCTCGGTCCACCGCGGCATCGCGCTCGCGGCCCGCGACCTGGCCCACCTGCACGCCGAACTGCCGGCGCTGCACCGAATGGACTGCGACGCCCGCGGCTTCGCCTGGCTCGACGCCCGCGACACCGCCAACACCGTCATCGGCTTCCTGCGGCTGGCCGACGACGGGGCGGCCACCGGGGGCCGCATCGTCGCCTGCGTCTTCAACTTCTCCGACCGCGATCTCCACGGCTACCGGCTGGGCTTCCCGCTCGCCGGGCCGTGGCGCGAGATCCTCAACACCGCCGCGCGGGAGTACGGCGGTCACGGGGTGGGCAACCTGGGCCGGATCGTCGCGGTCGACGAGCCGAGCCACGGCCGTCCCTACAGCGCGGCCATCACCCTCCCCGCTTCCGCCGCGGTCTTCTTCACACCGGGCCGCTGACCCTGCCGGTGGCCGGCGGACGGTCGGAGGCGTCAGTACAGCGCTGTGTCAGTACAGCGCTGTCGCCAGCTTCCGGCGCGCTGCCGTGACGAAGGGCTCGGCGGGGTCGAAGAGCTCGAACAGCTCGAGGAGCCGGGCGCGCGCCCGGGTGCGGTCGTCGTCGCGCGTCACCTTCACCAGCTCGATGATCCGATCGAACGCGGCCTCCGGCCGCTGACCGAGCAGCAGCACGTCGGCTGCGGCGAGCTGAGCGTCCACGTCTCCGGGCGCGGCGGTGTTGACGATCTCGGGGTCGTGGGCCTGCGCTCGGGTGACGAACTCGAGGTTGCGGACCACGGACTTCGCCTCGACGTTGTCCGGCTCGAGTTCGGCGATCGCGCGATAGGCGGCCAGCGCCCCGTCGAGGTCGCCGGAGTTCATCAACTCCTCGGCGGCCGCCATGCGCGGATCCTGCTCGGGCTCGTCGTCGGATGCCGTCGCCGCGGTCTCCGGAAGCAGATGTCCGGCCTTCGCGAAGATCTCGTCGATCCATCCGCGGATCTGCTCCTCCGGCTGCGGCCCCTCGAACATCGCGACCGGCCGACCGCCGATCAGTGCGATCACCGTCGGCACCGACTGAGCACCGAAGGCCTGTGCGATCCGCGGGTTCGTGTCGACATCGACCCGCGCGAGTGCCCACCGGCCGCCGGCTGCCTCGGCCAGGCGCGCCAGCACCGGGGACAGCTGCGTGCTCAGTTCCGACCACGAGGCCCACAGGTCCACCACCACCAGCTGCCGGGTGGAGCGTTCGACGATCTCCGTCTCGAAGTCGAGTTCGGTCACATCGAGGACGACGGCGCCGGGGCGAGAGTCAGAAGCGGGCCGGGACGCAGCTGCCCGCTGCGCCTCGGCCCGCTCCTTGAGAACTGACAGATCTACGGCACCCGCCATCGCGATGGCGGCGTTCGCCGGTTCATTGCGTCGAGAAGGTCTGGTCACACCTTCAGTGTGTCACGATCGGCGGACTCACTGAACGTCGAGTCGGACAGTTCGCCCAGATGACCGTTCTTACTGGCCCACTGCTCGAACCACACCGTGAAGAACGGCGGGATCGAGGCGACGAGTGCCAGCGCCAGAACCTTGAGGTTCCACTTCAACGACCGCGCGGTGAGCACGGTGATGATCAGGTAGACGACGAACGCCACACCATGGAGCGCGCCGGGGACCATCGTCGCCGCATCGATTCCGGCTCCGTACTTGACCCCCATGCTGATCAAGAGCAGGCCCCAGGTGATCGCCTCGATGACGGCGATCAGCCGGAAACGCTTGGCCGGGGTCGAGACGTCGAACACGTTGCCCATCCCACTCACGCCTTCGGGACTCGGACGATGAGCGCATCGCCCTGGCCGCCGGCGCCGCACAGCGCCGCCACGCCGACCCCGCCGCCGCGACGGGCGAGCTCGAGAGCCAGGTGAAGCGTGATACGTGCGCCCGAGGTACCGATCGGGTGACCGAGCGCGATTCCGCCGCCGTTGACGTTGACCTTCTCCGGGTCGACGCCCAGCGCGCGGGTCGACGCCAGGCCGACGGCCGCGAAGGCCTCGTTGATCTCGATCAGGTCGAGATCGGCGGGGGTGATGCCCTCGCGCTCGCAGGCCTTGACGATCGCGTTGGCGGGCTGCTGCTGCAGCGACGAGTCCGGGCCGGCGACCACACCGTGGGCGCCGATCTCGGCGATCCATTCGAGTCCGAGCTCCTCGGCCTTCGCCTTGCTCATCACGACCACGGCCGCGGCTCCGTCGGAGATCTGCGAGGAGTTGCCCGCCGTGATCGTGCCACCCTTGCGGAACGCCGGACGCAGACCCGCGAGGGTCTCCACGGTGGTGTCGGCGCGCACACCCTCGTCCTCGTTGAACAGGATCGGGTCACCCTTGCGCTGCGGGATCTCGACCGGAACGATCTCGTCGGCGAAGACGCCCTTGGCGATCGCCTCAGCGGCCAGCCGGTGGCTGCGCGCGGCGAAGGCGTCCTGCTCCTCACGGCTGAAGCCGTCGGTGTCGTTGCCCTGCTCGGTCAGCGCACCCATCGGCTGATCGGTGAAGACGTCGTGCAGTCCGTCGAACGCCATGTGGTCGACCAGTTCGGTGTTGCCGTACTTGAATCCCGAGCGACTGCCGGGCAGCACATGCGGGGCCTGGGTCATCGACTCCTGGCCGCCGGCGACCACGCAGTCGAACTCGCCCGCGCGGATCAGCTGATCGGCGAGCGCGATGGCGTCGATTCCCGACAGGCACATCTTGTTGATCGAGAGCGCCGGGACGTCCCAGCCGATGCCCGCCTTGACTGCGGTCTGCCGGGCCGGCATCTGGCCGGCTCCTGCGGTGAGGACCTGTCCCATGATCACGTACTGGACATGCGACGGGTCCACGTTGCCGCGCTCGAGCGCGCCCTTAACCGCGACCGCGCCGAGATCGACGGCGGAGAAGTTCTTCAGCGATCCCTGCAGGCGTCCCTGAGCGGTGCGCGCGCCGGAAACGATCACTGTGGTGTTGTCGGACATGTATCAGCTCCTTGGCGGTGGGGGCAGCGGTCGTCACGGCGGCACACGCCGTAGCTGCGGTACTGCTCGGGGCAGCCGCGATGGCGACCCCGTCTGCAAACAACGCTACCGTTATGGCATGACCAACTCCCCATCGAACGACGTGACAAACACCACCAACGGAGGCCCTCTGACCTCGATCGGCGATCTCGTGACAGCGATCGACCATGTCGGCCTCGCGGTCCCGGATCTCGACGCCGCGGCCGCCTGGTGGCTCGACAACTTCGGCTTCGCGAACCAGCACGAGGAGGTGAACGAAGAGCAGGGCGTCCGCGAAGCGATGATCGGCCCCGAGAACGGCGACACCTTGATCCAGCTCCTCATGCCGCTCAACGAGGAGTCGACCATCGCCAAGTTCATCGACCGCAACGGACCGGGAATGCAGCAGATGGCCGTCCGCGTCACCGACCTGGACGAGGTCGCCAAGCGTCTGACCTCGGCGGGAGTGCGACTGCTCTACCCGCAGCCCAAGCGCGGAACCGCCGACTCGCGCATCAACTTCGTCCATCCGAAGGACGCGGGCGGGGTTCTCCTCGAGCTGGTGGAACCGGCCGTCGGTCACTGATCACGACCGCATTCTCGTCGCCGAGCGGGTGGCCGGCCCCGTGCCGGCCGCCCGCGCTGTGCAAGCTCGCTCGCAACACCCCGCATTCGATACTGAATTCGGACGCCGATCGGACCTAGACTGGCATCATGTCAGCCCCTGGACATCGTCAGAGCCCCTTCCCCATCGTGATGCGCGGATACGACCGCGACCAGGTCACCGATCACCTTCGGCGGCTCGAAGCCGAATTGCGCATGATGGCCGCCGATCGTGACTCCGCTCATGCCAGCGCGGACGAACTCCAGGCGCATCTCGACGACGCCCGACACCGCATCCGCGAGCTCCAGGACGAGGTGAACACTCTCTCCGTCCCGCCGACGACGGTCGCGGGGATGACCGAGCGCGTCTCCCGCATGCTGCAGTTGGCCACCGACGAGGCCAGCGAAGTCCGTGCCAACGCCAAGGACGAGGCCGACGAGACGCTGTCCGTCGCCCGCCAGGAGGCCGAGGACATCCGTGCGTCCGCGGCAGCGGCCGCCACCCGGACCAAGGAACTCGCGCAGGAGCACGCCGACGCGAAGATCACCGAAGCCGAGGAGCGAGCCGCCGAGATCGACGAGGCCGCGCGGGAACGCGAAGCACAGTCCAAGCGGGATCTCGAGGCCGCACGGGAACGGGCCCGGGAGATCATCGCCGCCGCCGAGGAGGACGCCGCACGCCTGCGCGGGGCCGCGCACAACGTCGCGATGAACCGCCTCGCACGCTCTCGTGAGCTGGCGGAATCGGCCCACGATGCACACAAGCAGATCCTCGACCACCTCGACGCTCTCCGCGAGCACATCACCAACCTCCCCGGCGCCCTCGAACTGTCGGACGAGGAGCGGGATCTGGTCTCTCTCACCGAGACCGACGACCTCGAACTCCTCAACCGCACGCTGCTCGGGAGGGATCGATTCACCCCGCAGGACGACGCCTCCACCCCGCCGGCCGAGAAGACCGATGTGCTCGACGCCGTCGACGCGGAATACGACGACGATCACGGTGACGAGCGCTACGGCGGTCCGGCGCGTAAGGAGGACTCACCGAAGGGCGATCAGGTCACGGCCTGACCGTCAGAACAGCTTGAACTCGTTGTCCTCGGTGCCGCGCAGCTTGTCGTAGTCGAGCGTCACGCACCGGATCCCCCGATCGTTGGCCAGAGTCTTGGCCTGAGGCTTGATCGCCTGTGCCGCGAACACTCCGCTGACCGGTGCGATCGTCGCATCGCGGTTGAGCAGATCCAGATACCGCGTCAGCTGCTCCACACCGTCGATCTCGCCGCGTCGCTTGATCTCCACAGCGACGGTGTGGCCATCCGCGTCTCGGCAGAGGATGTCCACCGGCCCGATCGCGGTCATGTACTCGCGACGGATGAGCGTGTAGCCGGCACCGAGCGTCTCGATGTGCTCGGCCAGCAGTTCCTGGAGGTGTGCCTCCACACCGTCCTTCACCAGTCCCGGGTCGAGCCCGAGTTCGTGGCTGCTGTCGTGATGGAATGCCGCGATGCTGATCCGCAGCTGCTCCCCCGCCTTGTTCTCGACCACCCAGACCGAGTCGATACCGTCGGATCCGTCTGCCGCCGGCTCCTCGACGAGCCAGCACGGCGGGCTCATCCAGTTCAACGGCTTGTAGGCTCGGTCGTCGGCGTGAATGCTGACCGACCCGTCGGACTTGATCAAGATCAGCCGCTTCGACATCGGCAGATGGGCGGTGAGCCGACCAACATAGTCGACCTGGCAATCGGCAATCACAAGACGCACCTCAGCGAGTGTAGTGGAGACCCCCGACGCACCCGAACAGCCTTGCCGAGCCGTATCGAGTCACGAGCCGTTTCGACACCCTCCGCTCGCTCAACCTGCCCCTCGTCCCGAGGTTCGTCGAGTAGGCGTATCGAGACCAATGTGCACCCCCGTGCGGTGGTTTCGACTCGCTCCGCTCGCTCAACCAGCCTAAGAGGGGTGCGCGCTCAACCAACCTGGAAAGAACGTCGCCCGAGGTTTGTCGAGTAGGCGAGCGAGCGTAGCGAGCACGCCGTATCGAGACCACTCTCCTGCCGTGTCGTGGTTTCGACTCGCTTCGCTCGCTCAACAAGCCAAAGAGGGGTGCGCGCTCAACCAACCCGGAAAGAACGTCGCCCGAGGTTTGTCGAGTAGGCGAGCGAGCGTAGCGAGCACGGCGTATCGAGACCACTCTGCCCGTCGTGTGGTGGTTTCGACTCGCTTCGCTCGCTCAACCAGCCTAAGAGGGGTGCGCGCTCAGCCGGCCTGGAATCGCCGGCTCCCCCGGAGGTTTGTCGAGTAGGCGGGTGAGCGTAGCGAGCACGCCGTATCGAGACCACTCTCCCGTCGTGTGGTGGTTTCGACTCGCTTCGCTCGCTCAACCAGCCTGAAGGGGGTGCGCGCTCGACCGGACTGGAAAAGACGGCCCCTCGAGGTTTGTCGAGTAGGCGGGTGAGCGTAGCGAGCACGCCGTATCGAGACGACTCTGCCGTCGTGTGGTGGTTTCGACTCGCTTCGCTCGCTCAACCAGCCTGAAGCCAGTCTGAAGCGGGTGCGTTCGCGGTCTGTCAGGCGCGCCGTATCCAGACGGCACTCGCCGGGGGGCACGTCCCGGGAAATGGGTTGAGCCCCGATCAGACGGTGTCTGATCGGGGCCCAACAAGTTGTGTTCGGCGGTGTCCTACTCTCCCACACCCATTACAGTGCAGTACCATCGGCGCAGGTGGGCTTAGCTTCCGGGTTCGGAATGGGACCGGGCGTTTCCCCACCGCTATAGCCGCCGTAACAATATGAAACCATCCACACCACAATCTATAACCAGATCGTGGTGTGTGTGTTGTTTCAGAAGTACATAGTGGATGAACGAGCAAACATTCTGTGTGCGTGTAACAATCACCGAAACCGACCCACACAACCCATCCGTCGTGATTCGTTGAATCCGAAAAGAATTGTTGGTGAGTGTTGTTGGTAAGTCCTCGGCCGATTAGTACCGGTCACCTGAACACATTACTGTGCGTACAGTTCCGGCCTATCAACCCCATCATCTGTAGGGGGCCTTACCCCACCCGAAGGTGGGTGAGAAACCTCATCTTGGAACAGGCTTCCCGCTTAGATGCTTTCAGCGGTTATCCCTTCCGAACGTAGCTAACCAGCAGTGCTCCTGGCGGAACAACTGGCACACCAGAGGTTCGTCCGTCCCGGTCCTCTCGTACTAGGGACAGGTTTCCTCAAGTTTCTACACGCGCGCGGCGGATAGAGACCGAACTGTCTCACGACGTTCTAAACCCAGCTCGCGTGCCGCTTTAATGGGCGAACAGCCCAACCCTTGGGACCTACTCCAGCCCCAGGATGCGACGAGCCGACATCGAGGTGCCAAACCATCCCGTCGATATGGACTCTTGGGGAAGATCAGCCTGTTATCCCCGGGGTACCTTTTATCCGTTGAGCGACACCGCTTCCACATGCCGGTGCCGGATCACTAGTCCCGACTTTCGTCCCTGCTCGACATGTACGTCTCACAGTCAAGCTCCCTTGTGCACTTACACTCAACACCTGATTGCCATCCAGGCTGAGGGAACCTTTGGGCGCCTCCGTTACACTTTAGGAGGCAACCGCCCCAGTTAAACTACCCACCAGGCACTGTCCCTGAACCCGATCAGGGTCCGAGGTTAGAAGCCCAATACGATCAGAGTGGTATTTCAACAACGACTCCACCCACACTAGCGTGCCGGCTTCACAGTCTCCCACCTATCCTACACAAACCGCACCGAACACCAATACCAAGCTATAGTGAAGGTCCCGGGGTCTTTTCGTCCTGCCGCGCGTAACGAGCATCTTTACTCGTACTGCAATTTCGCCGAGCCTGTGGTTGAGACAGCAGAGAAGTCGTTACGCCATTCGTGCAGGTCGGAACTTACCCGACAAGGAATTTCGCTACCTTAGGATGGTTATAGTTACCACCGCCGTTTACTGGGGCTTAAATTCTCAGCTTCACCACCCCGAAAGATGATTAACCGGTCCTCTTAACCTTCCAGCACCGGGCAGGCGTCAGTCCGTATACATCGTCTTACGACTTCGCACGGACCTGTGTTTTTAGTAAACAGTCGCTTCTCTCTGGTCTCTGCGACCACCACCAGCTCACACCGAAAAAGTGATCACCGGTCGTGGTCCCCCTTCTCCCGAAGTTACGGGGGCAATTTGCCGAGTTCCTTAACCACAGTTCACTCGATCGCCTTAGTATTCTCTACCTGACCACCTGTGTCGGTTTGGGGTACGGGCCGTGTACCAACTCACTAGAGGCTTTTCTCGACAGCATAGGATCACCGAATTCACCACAACGGCTACGCATCACCTCTCAGGCTCAAAAAGACACGGATTTGCCTATGTCTCACCCTACAGGCTTACACCAACTATTCCACCAGTTGGCCCGGCTACCTTCCTGCGTCACCCCATCGCTTGACTACTACACCCAAGGTCCCACGCAGCCACCATCAGAGAAATCCGAAGAAATCAACGACAGCTTTTGGATGGTTAGTACAGATGATTCATCACTGGGCGCGGATACACGGGTACGGGAATATCAACCCGTTGTCCATCGACTACGCCTGTCGGCCTCGCCTTAGGTCCCGACTCACCCTGGGCGGATTAACCTGGCCCAGGAACCCTTGGTCATCCGGCGGACAAGTTTCTCACTTGTCTTTCGCTACTCATGCCTGCATTCTCACTCCCACACCCTCCACAACTGGATCACTCCGCTGCTTCCACGGATGCAGGACGCTCCCCTACCCACCCACACCACTACACACCCACCCGCAGGCAGGCATGGATGAAATGTGTGAGTGCCGCGGCTTCGGCGGTGTACTTGAGCCCCGCTAAATTGTCGGCGCAGAATCACTTGACCAGTGAGCTATTACGCACTCTTTCAAGGGTGGCTGCTTCTAAGCCAACCTCCTGGTTGTCTCAGCGACCCCACATCCTTTTCCACTTAGTACACGCTTAGGGGCCTTAGCCGGCGATCTGGGCTGTTTCCCTCTCGACTACGAAGCTTATCCCCCGCAGTCTCACTGCCACGCTCTCACTTACCGGCATTCGGAGTTTGGCTGACGTCAGTAACCTGATAGGGCCCATCGGCCATCCAGTAGCTCTACCTCCAGTAAGAAACACGCAACGCTGCACCTAAATGCATTTCGGGGAGAACCAGCTATCACGGAGTTTGATTGGCCTTTCACCCCTACCCACAACTCATCCCCTCCATTTTCAACTGAAGTGGGTTCGGGCCTCCACAACCTCTTACAGCTGCTTCACCCTGGCCATGGGTAGATCACTCCGCTTCGGGTCTAGACCCAGCGACTCAACACGCCCTATTCAGACTCGCTTTCGCTACGGCTACCCCACACGGGTTAACCTCGCCACTGAGCACTAACTCGCAGGCTCATTCTTCAAAAGGCACGCCATCACCCACCACCCCGAAAGGTGCGCAGGCTCTGACGGATTGTAAGCGTCCGGTTTCAGGTACTATTTCACTCCCCTCCCGGGGTACTTTTCACCTTTCCCTCACGGTACTAGTCCGCTATCGGTCACCAGAAAGTATTTAGGCTTACCGGGTGGTCCCGGCAGATTCACAGCAGATTCCACGAGCCCGCTGCTACTTGGGAACAATCGAAGCCAGTCAACACGCTTTCAGCTACGGGACTCTCACCCACTACGGCAGACCATTCCAGGCCACTTCACCTAACATGTCGATTTATCACTGACCCACCGCACGGCAGCACGATGAACGATCACCCCACAACCCCACACGCACAACCCCTGCCGAGTATCACATACGCATGGTTTAGCCTCCTCCGCTTTCGCTCGCCACTACTCACGGAATCACACTTGTTTTCTCTTCCTGTGGGTACTGAGATGTTTCACTTCCCCACGTTCCCTCCACACCCGCTATACATTCACGAGTGGGTAACACCACATCACTGGTGCTGGGTTTCCCCATTCGGACACCCTCGGATCACAGCTCGTTTGACAACTCCCCGAGGACTATCGCGGCCTACCACGTCCTTCATCGGCTCCTGGTACCAAGGCATCCACCGAACGCCCTCAAACACTTACAACAACACCCACAAACACACCCCACACACCACAACAGTGCCCGAGACGCGAATGCGGACAACAAACAAAAATCAACGATCACAACACGCGATCGCACAAACCAGAATCGAAATTGCAGAACACACAACCCAACAAGAACACCAAGGAACTCGCTGGGCTAGATGCTCGCATCCACTATGCACTTCTCAAACAACACACACCCACCACCCCCAACACCCCACACTCGGGGCGGAAAACAGTGAGCACCAAGACAACCCGCGCAGAACGCGTGTTCCCTCAGAACCCCGATAGTGTGCTTCGTCCACAACCGCAATCACTCACGGTCGACCACCCGCCGGCCCGCCCGCATCTCGCAGGCCACCGACAAACAAATGATGGATTCTTGTGTTTCACCCATGAACAAACACCGACCCGATACACATTCGGCACCAGCATCGACGTGTTGTTTGCTCCTTAGAAAGGAGGTGATCCAGCCGCACCTTCCGGTACGGCTACCTTGTTACGACTTCGTCCCAATCGCCGATCCCACCTTCGACAGCTCCCTCCACAAGGGTTAGGCCACCGGCTTCGGGTGTTACCGACTTTCATGACGTGACGGGCGGTGTGTACAAGGCCCGGGAACGTATTCACCGCAGCGTTGCTGATCTGCGATTACTAGCGACTCCGACTTCATGGGGTCGAGTTGCAGACCCCAATCCGAACTGAGACGCGCTTTAAGGGATTCGCTCCACCTCACGGTCTCGCAGCCCTCTGTACGCGCCATTGTAGCATGTGTGAAGCCCTGGACATAAGGGGCATGATGACTTGACGTCATCCCCACCTTCCTCCGAGTTGACCCCGGCAGTCTCCTGCAAGTCCCCGGCATAACCCGCTGGCAATACAGGACAAGGGTTGCGCTCGTTGCGGGACTTAACCCAACATCTCACGACACGAGCTGACGACAGCCATGCACCACCTGTACACCAACCACAAGGGGGGCCGTATCTCTACGGCTTTCTGGTGTATGTCAAACCCAGGTAAGGTTCTTCGCGTTGCATCGAATTAATCCACATGCTCCGCCGCTTGTGCGGGCCCCCGTCAATTCCTTTGAGTTTTAGCCTTGCGGCCGTACTCCCCAGGCGGGGTACTTAATGCGTTAGCTACGGCACGGAACTCGTGAAATGAGCCCCACACCTAGTACCCACCGTTTACGGCGTGGACTACCAGGGTATCTAATCCTGTTCGCTCCCCACGCTTTCGCTCCTCAGCGTCAGTTACTACCCAGAGACCCGCCTTCGCCACCGGTGTTCCTCCTGATATCTGCGCATTTCACCGCTACACCAGGAATTCCAGTCTCCCCTGTAGTACTCAAGTCTGCCCGTATCGCCTGCACGCCTGCAATTGAGTTGCAGAATTTCACAGACGACGCGACAAACCGCCTACGAGCTCTTTACGCCCAGTAATTCCGGACAACGCTCGCACCCTACGTATTACCGCGGCTGCTGGCACGTAGTTGGCCGGTGCTTCTTCTCCAGGTACCGTCACTTACGCTTCGTCCCTAGCGAAAGAGGTTTACAACCCGAAGGCCGTCATCCCTCACGCGGCGTCGCTGCATCAGGCTTGCGCCCATTGTGCAATATTCCCCACTGCTGCCTCCCGTAGGAGTCTGGGCCGTGTCTCAGTCCCAGTGTGGCCGATCACCCTCTCAGGTCGGCTACCCGTCGTCGCCTTGGTAGGCCATTACCCCACCAACAAGCTGATAGGCCGCGGGCCCATCCTGAACCGCAAAAGCTTTCCACCACCAACCATGCAATCAGTGGTCCTATCCGGTATTAGACCCAGTTTCCCAGGCTTATCCCAGAGTCCAGGGCAGATCACCCACGTGTTACTCACCCGTTCGCCACTCGAGTACCCAGCAAGCTGGGCCTTTCCGTTCGACTTGCATGTGTTAAGCACGCCGCCAGCGTTCGTCCTGAGCCAGGATCAAACTCTCCAACAAAAAATGCAGAAACCACAAGATTTCAACACAAAGCCAGAAAACAGAACCTGACCAAATCCAAAAAACTGACATGGTAAAAAATTCATCCAAAACACTCACCAACCCCCCAAAAGGGCCGGCAAGCACAATCTGTCCAAAAATCTCCCACGCCACAAAACAAAAAAATAGTGGCACAAGAAATCCAAAACACACTATCGAGTTCTCAAAGAACACACACCCACCAGAACCAACCCCCACAAACAAGGGCCGAACACCAGCAGACATCTGCAATTATCCGCCACCCCGTCTCCGAGGCGACCTTTCCAGCCTACCAGACTGGAATCTTCCCTGCAACCGCGACATTCTCGAACTCCGAAGAAGAACGGGAAGTCCGCCAGACGCAGGACCGCTACTCTACCCCCACCACCCCGGCAAGATCAACTCACCGACCGGAAGGACATTTCGCTCGCCAGCACCGACGCGCTGACCTGCAATAAGTTACGCAGCGCGGCCCGGAAGGTCAAATCGCCAGGTCGCGAGAGTGAACATTCGGCGGTTTCCGCAGGTCGACGGTCGCAGACCTGTACTTTCGGTCAGCTCCCACGACCGTTGGGTCAGTTACCCCGAGGGCGCCACCGTCTTAGCGTCGGAGAATGAGCACCGCCACCGCACTCCCAGCCGCTCTATCTGCGCCGACACGTGGCTTGGTCGTCGAGACCGTGTCCGGCCGCTCGGCACTCGCCGGTTTCCGAGGATCCGGTCGGCTGAGGTGGCGACGATCCGGCGATCTGCTCGAGCTGGCGCACCCCTACGGTCCACGCGACATCAGCGATTCGGTGGTTGTCGGCGAACTCACTGCGCTGGTGTCGGCCGGCGCGATCGCCGGCCAGGAGGAGTTCGAGGCCGCGGCGGTCGAACTCATCACCGGGTGCGCGGCCGATTCGGACGAGGCCTGGGTCGCCTTCTATCGCAACTCAGTCCGGGAACTCCGTGATGGCTCAGTGCCGTTCAGTCCGATCCATCGCCGCGCGCGCGGCCTTCTCGTCGGCGAATCCGTCCTCGAGGTGGGCTCGTGCTTCGGCTTCTTCGCCCTGCAGTGCGCCGGCGACGGATTCGCGGTGACGGCCACCGACATCTGCCAGGGCGCCCTGGACCTCCTCGGGAGCGCCTCGTCGAGCCTGAATCTCCCGGTGACGACCGTCCCGGGCGATGTTCGCCGCCTGCCTTTCACTGATGACAGTTTCGACACAGTGACGATACTGCATCTTCTGGAGCACCTCCCCGCAGACGATGTCTGCACCGCGATCGCCGAATGTTGCCGGGTCGCGCGGAGTCGCGTGGTGGTCGCGGTGCCGTACGAGGATGAAGTGTGTCCCCACTTCGGCCACCTCGAACTGCTCCGCGAGGCCGACCTCCGGCAGTGGGCGCAGGCGGTCGGTGAGCACCGCACGACGATCTTCGCCGACCACGGTGGCTGGCTCGTCATCGACCTGTAGACGAAGACCGCCGTCACTCACCGCCCGGGTCGGCGATCAGATCAGTCCGCGCTTGCTCGCGACGTACACCGCGTCCGTGCGCTTCGAGACCCCGAGCTTCCGGATCACATTGCGGATGTGGAACTTCACCGTCGATTCCGAGATGAACAGCGTTCTGCCGATGTCGGCGTTCGACTTTCCGTCCGCCAGCAGCTTGAGCACCTCGCGTTCGCGGTCGGTGAGATCCGCCGGCGCCTCGTGCTCGCCGGACACGGTGCGGAGCACGATCGCGGCACTGCGCGGGTCGAAGGCGCTTCCGCCCGTCGAGACGGTGCGGATGGCGCGGATCAGTTCGGTGGTGTCGACGTCCTTGACCACGTACCCCTTGGCGCCGGCGCGGACGGCCCGCACCACCAGATCGTCGTCGAGGAACGTGGTGAGCACCAGAGTCGCGACCCCGGGATTCCGCTTGGCTATCTCCCGGATCAGGCGCAGACCCTCGTATTCGGTACCCGCCGTGAGCTTGAGGTCCACCACGACCACATCGGGCGCACAGTGCGCGATCTCGGCCAGCGCGGCGTCGAAGGTTCCGGCTTCGCCGACCACCACCACGTCGTCGTCCCGCTCCAGCAACGACCGCAGGCCTTCGCGCAGCAACGCGTGATCATCGATCAGGACCGTCCGTATCGGTGCGCCCATCAGATCTCCTCCTCCGCCGAGTCGCCGTAACCCGGCGGAACGAGCGGCAACACGGCGGCGATCCGCACGCCACCGAGCCGCGACCTGCGGATACGCAGAGTCCCGCCGAGTTCTTCGGCCCGAGACGCCATGTTCGCCAATCCCCGATGACGGCCGGCCGCCCGGTCTCCGGCCAGTGCTGCCCGCAGAACCGAACGCAGGTCGTCGGGATCTCCGACCCCGTCGTCGTCCACCCACAGCGTCACCCGCTCATCGGTGTAGCCGAAGGTGACGTTCACCCGTTCGGCCTCGGAGTGCACGGCGGCATTGAACAAGGACTCCCCCGCGATCCGCAGCACGGCGTGCTGGAGGTTGCCGGAGAGCTCGCGCGGCCGCCCACGGACGGTCACTGACGTCTGTGTGTCGGCAGGCATGTGCAGGGCGCACAGTTCATCGAGGGTCTCGGCGATGCTGGGCGCCGGTGTCCGCGCATCGGCGAGCGTGTAGATCGCGTTCCGCAACTGCTCCATCGCGTCGCGAGTGAGCCGGACCGCCTTGTCGACGTGGTCGGCGGCCGGACCCGACACCGACGGGCGGCACAGTTCCATCTGCAGCCCGGCCGAGAGAACCGACTGACCGACCGAGTCGTGCAGCTCCCGCGCGATGCGCGCCCGCTCGCCGCCCAAGAGCGCTGTGCGCTGGGCCGCGGACAGCTCGCGCTGGGTCCGGAGCAGTTCCGAGTTCCGCTCCGCGAGTTCCTCAGCCCGACGGTCGGTCTCCGCGAACAGCGCGGCATTGACCATCGCCACGGTTGCCTGACCGGCGAGGATGCGTAGAACCATGAGATCGGCCGGGTCGACGTCGCGGTCGGAGGGCGTCCACGCCGACAGTCCGCCCACCACTCGCCCGTCCAATTCGACCGGCACATGGATGTGGTGCTCGGAGACGATCGGGCCGTGAAGGACATCGCGTTCGCCGCGCAGGACGTCGTTGAGCCGGTTGAGCACCTGATCGGGCAGATCCGTCGGCTCGGTCGCGATCCGGACGCCCTCGAAGGCCATGATCCGCCCGTCCCCCGACGCGATCAGGTGCCGCGGGGTGGTCTTGCCCAACTGACCGTCGGCCAGCGCGAACAGCACCCAGTCGGCGCCGAGATGGTCTCGTACCGTCTCCACCACCGCGACCACCAGTGCCTCGGGCCCCTCGGCGGTCTGCACCAGCGCCTTCGAGATCCCCTCCAACGCGGTCATCACCCGGCTCAGGCGCGCCGCCGTGCCCCGGAACTGCGCGTAGTGCCCGGCTTTGACGGTGCGCAGGCCGACGAGGCTGGCGAGATCCGGTTCCTTCTCGGGCACGGTCACATCGCCTGCCGGTACAGGTCGAGGATCGCGGCCTCCTCCGGCCGCCGCGGGTTGGTGATCATGCACGAATCCGCCAGAGCGTGTGAGGTGAGCAGATCCAGGTCACCGGACCGCACACCGAGGGGCGACAGCGTGTCGGGCATGCCGACCCGCGCCGCGAGCCGTGCGACGGCGTCGGCCAGCCGGTCGGCCACGGCCCGCGGGTCTCCCGACGTCGCCAGCCCGACGGCGTCGGCGAGTTGCACGAAGTCGTCCGCGCACACCACGGCGTTGTAGCGGATGACGTGCGGCAGCAGGACGGAATTGATGGTGCCGTGCGGGGCGTCGCAGTATCCGCCGACCGGGTGGCTCATGGCGTGGGCGGCGCCGAGGATCGCGTTGGTGAACGCCATACCGGCCCGCAGCGACGCCAGCGCCATCTCCTCGCCGGCTCCGGCGTCGCGCGGGTCGTCGACCAGCCGTTCCAGGTTATTCCACACTCCGCTGAGCGACTCGAGCGCGAGCGAGTCCGTGAGCCTGCCGTGAGCCAGGGACACGTACGCCTCGACGCAATGGGTGAGCGTGTCCATCCCCGCCTGCGCGGTCACTTCCGGCGGTGCCGTGGTGAGCAGCGTCGGATCGATCACCGTCACATTCGGCACCAACGTGCGCCCGATGATGGTGACCTTGGTCCGCCGCTCGGGATCGTTGATGATGCAGAACTGAGAGACGTCGGCCCCGCTGCCGGCCGTGGTCGGTACCGCGACCAGCGGCGGCAGCGGCCGCACCGCACGGTCGATGCCCTCGTACTCGAGGATCACCCCGCCGTTGGACGCGAGCACGGCGACGCCCTTGGCCGTGTCGATCACCGATCCCCCTCCGAGGGCGATGAGGCCGTCGGCACCGTGTGTGCGATACGCGGCGAAGCCGTCGGCCACCTCGCCCGCCCGAGGGTTCGGCGTCACGTCCAGATACGACGCCGGACTCAGACCCTGGGCGCGGAGGTCGTCGAGCAGTGCGCCGTACCAGGGCGCGGCCTCAAGGCGGCGGTCGGAGACCACCAGCGGCCGGCGGACCCCGAGCCCGGCGACGGCCACGGCGGCCTCCGGGAACGATCCGGGGCCGAGCACGATCTCCGGCGTGTGAAACTTCGCGACGCTGGTGGTGGCGCGCCGCGGCGTCCGGTCACCGGTCACCGATCACCTCCTGTTCGCCGGTGACGCTACCCCGCTCAGCGCAGCGCCGCGCCGAGTTCATCGCACCGGGTGAGGATCTCTTCACCGTCGCGCGCGCTCACGACACCGGCACAGTGTTCGGCGTAATCGCCTAGCGCACAACCGGTTTGGTTCCAGTATCGGGAGGGTTCCGGCGTCAGCCAGGCCACTCGGTAAGCGCGGCGCGCGATCTCGGCGAAGAGGTCCACCCGGGGATCGAAGGCGTTGCTCCGTCCGTCCCCGACCACCAGCACGCTGGTCCGCCGGGAGAGCAGGTCGCCGAAGCGGTCGAGCACGGCGGCCCAGGTGCGTCCGTAGTCGCTCGTCGCGGCGAGGTCGAGACCGTCGGCGGCCAGGACTGCCGCCAGAGCGTCGTCGGTGTCGGCGGCCCGCAGAGCCGGCGTCACGAGCACCGGATCGTCGACGAAGGCCATCACCTCGCATCGATCGCCGAAGCGGTGCAGGGTCTGAGCGAGCCGCAGGATGAAGCCGGCGACCGGGCGCACCGATAGGGAGACGTCCACGATCACCAACAGTCGCACCGGCCCGGGCACGGTCCGGCGTCGCCACAGGTCGACGGGAATCCCGTCGGTCGCGATCGCCGCGCGCATGGTGGCCCGCATGTCCAGACGGCCGGTGTCGGCGAGTCGGGGAACCCGTCTCGGAGCTCCTCGCATCCGCTGGACCAGCCGATGACAGGCCCGATCGAGATCGGCCTGGTCGCGGTGTTCGACGGCAGTCCCGGCCGGATCGGCCGCCACCGTCTCGATCCGCTCCGACAGTGCGTCGACGAACCGCGCGAGGGCTTCCTCCAGCGCCTCGCGCCGTTCGGCGCCGAGCCCGGCGACCTGGTCGCACGGGCCGTCCTGCTCGTACGCCGTCCGGCCGTCACCCGCGCCGAGGGCGCGCAGCAGACTGGCCGCGTCGGCCAGCGACAGCGCTCCGCCCTGGACGCGCGCGGTGCTCGCGACCAGTTCTCCGACGTCCGCGGCAGCGGCGTGGTCCACGTCTATCGTGTACGTGGCGCCGCTGCTCACGTTGTCCGATTCGGTTGCGACCTGGAGTTCCTCGGTGCCGGACGAGACCGAGAAATCGTCGTCCTCGCGGTGTGAGCTCTCGCCCGTCCGTTCGGCGGCATCGGGATCGTCGATCATCAGATCGCCGATCTCCTCGGTGTGCTCGTCGGCACCGATCATCCGTCCGGCGCCGGTGAAGTCCTCGTCCCAGGCGACGTCGTCGGGCAGATCGTTGACGACGGTCCGCACCTTCGGCCGATCGGCGGCCGTCTCCTCGGGCCGGCCGAGACCGAAGTAGGTCGCGAACGCACGCTCGAACATCGGCTGCTCGTGCGAGTACTTCACGCTGGCGCACCGGAGCCCCGTCCGGAGGCGATCGAGGTCGGCCGCTCCGACGATGTCCATCACACGCCGGATCTCGATCACCTCCGCGGGCGACGCCGGGAGGCCGTGGGCTCGCAGCGTGTGGCCGAAGGCCACGGCGAGACCGTCGAGCACGGTCATCGCCGCGCTCCGGCACCGGACCGGGCCCGGCCGGCACCGAAGGCGGTGGCGGTCCCCGAACCCGTCACGCCCGAACCCGCCGTCCCCGATCCGGCCTTCGCACCCGATCCGAGATCGGACGCGAGGAGCCGTCGCACCTGGTCGAGGTCGGTGCCGAACTTCACCAGCAACGACATCAACGCCGGGTCGCCGTCACCGGCTCGCCGATCACCCAGGAGTGCCGCGGCCCGCGCCGCGTCGATCACCTCGGCGATCGACGGACTCTTGCGGAGCGGGAGTTCGCGGAGCCGGCGCGCCAGATCGACGACGTCGGCGACCACCGCCTCGGGCACCCCGGGCGCCCGCACCGCCACGATGCGCTGCTCCCGCTCGGCCGTCGGGTACGACACCTGGAAGTGCAGACACCGCCGCTTGAGCGCGGGCGAGAGCTCCCGGGTGTCGTTGGAGGTGAGGATCACCCACGGCGCCGACCGCGCGACGAAGGTGCCGAGTTCGGGAACGGTCACCTGGCGTTCGGCGAGCACCTCCAGCATCACCGCCTCCATCGCCTCGTCCGTGCGGTCGATCTCGTCGACCAAGAGCACCGTCGGCGCCGTGGACATGATGGCCGCGAGGAGCGGACGCGGCACCAGGAAGTCCTCGGTGTACACGCCGACGTCGGTTCGCGCGAGCGCCGACGACGCGGCCGAGAGCGTCTCGTGGGCCGCCAGTTCGTCGCTGATGCGGTCACGGAGCATCTGCACGTGCAGCAGTTGGCGTGCGTAGTCCCACTCGTACAGCGCCCGCGCGTCGTCGAGGCCCTCGTAGCACTGGAGCCTGATGAGTTCCCGGCCCGACGCCGCGGCGAGGGCCTTCGCCAGCTCCGTCTTCCCGACGCCGGCCGGGCCCTCCAGCAGCAACGGACGGTCGAGCAGGGTCGCGAGGTGCAGCACCACCGCGAGGTCCGGCTCGATCAGATAACCCTGCGCCTCCAGCGACGCGGTCAGGTCGTCGACCGTCTCGAACTGCGCGATCGGTTCGCCGTCCCGCGGTTCGGCAGGCACAGGCTTCCTCGTCTTCGTCATCTCCATCACGGCACGTATCTCCTCGTCCTGCTCGACCGTCGCGATCAGTAGCTTCCGGTCATCGCGTGGCGGATCATCGGAATCTGCGACTCGACCGTGCATTCGCGCGGATTGGCCGGCGTGCACCAGTCCTCCATCATGTGCTCGGAGATGGTGCGGATTATCTCGTCGGAGGTGTCGATCGACGAGCCGCGGCCTTCGTACTTGCCCGTGTTCATCCGGTTCTTCTGGTAGGTGTCGGGGTGCACCGAGCCGAAGTTGTCGGGAATGCCGAGGTCCTTCGACAGCCGGATCGCGGCCTCGACCGCGGCGTCGGCCGCCTGCACCGTCGTCATGTTGCGGGTGTCGACGCCCATCAGCGGCGCGATCTCGGCGAATCGCTCGTACCGCGCCGGCAGGTTGTACTCCCACACGCGCGGCAACGCGATCGCGTTGTTCAGTCCGTGATGCAGGTCGAAGTACGCGCTGACCGCATGCGACATCGAGTGGATCTGGCCGAGACCGCCCGAGTTGAACGCCTGGGCCGCGATGTACTGGGCGTGCATCATGCCGGTCCGTGCCTCCAGGTTGTGGGGGTCGTAGACGGCGGTGGGCAGGTGTTTCGCGATCAGCTCGATCGAGTACTTGGCGTTCCCCAGCGAGGGCGCGAAGTCCAGTCGCGAGACGTACGGCTCACTGGCGTGTGCGAGGACGTCGAAACCGCAGTACGCGGTGAACTCCTGCGGGCACGAGTAGTAGAGCAACGGATCGTCCATCGCCAGATCCACCAGGCAGGTGTCGTCGAAGGCCACCCACTTGTGCGGCTTGTCCATGTCGGAGGTGTCGGTGATGACGTACGCCCACGACGTCTCCGAACCCGTGCCCGCGGTGGTCGAGACCGCGATGTGCTTCGGGTTCTCCTTATTGGTGGCCTTGGAGAAGCCTTCGAACTCGTTGATGTTGCGGCCGTCGTGCGCGATCACCATTCGCGCGCCCTTCGCCGCATCGTGGCTCGAGCCGCCGCCGACCGAGATGATCCCGTCGCACTTCTCCGACTGGTAGCGAGCCGCGGCGTCCATCGCGTTGGTGTCCTTCGGGTTCGACTGCACCTCGTCGAACAGGACCACGTCGACGCCCTGGTACTCGATCTTCCCGGTCAGCTCCTCGATGATCCCGGAACCGCGCAGGCCGGTCGTCATCAACAGCACGCGGGTCATGCCGAGTTCCTTGGCTTCGACACCGAGCATGTCGTGCGCGCCGACGCCGAGCTTCGCCTTCGGGAACGGGTGGAACTCCTTGATCGGGAAGTCCCAGATCTGATTCAGCTCGATTGCCATGGGCTGGTCAACTCCTTCTGTCCGGGATGCGGTGCACCCCGTTGCCGAAACGGTCCCCACCAGCGTGTTCCCCGTCACATCATGGCGACAAGGGGCCCTGACCCGGCGCCGAGAGGATCAGCCCGAGCGGATGGGAGACGCACCTGGCCGTTCGGACAGGTTCTGCGTTGAAGGAGGGCGAACGACGAAGGGGCGTTCAGCCGGAGACGCGCTCGATCTTGCCGCCGAGCGCGCTCAGCTGCTCTTCGAAGTTCGGGTACCCGCGGTCGATGTGCTCCACGTCGTGCACCTCGGTGACGCCGTCGGCGACCAGACCCGCCAGCACCAGACCGACGCCGGCACGGATGTCGGACGACCACACCGGCGCGCTCGAAAGCGTCTCGACACCGCGGATCACCGCGTGGTGCCCGTCGGTGCGGGCGTCGGCGCCGAGCCGCACCATCTCCTCGACGAACCGGAAGCGCGCCTCGAAGACGTTCTCGGTGATCATCGACATGCCCTCGGAGACGGCCGCCAGCCCGATCGCCATCGGCTGCATGTCGGTCGGGTAGCCCGGATACGGCAGCGTCGCGGTGTTCACCGCCACCGGCCGGCCTGCCTGCACCACGCGGAAACCGTCGTCGAACCGCTCCACCGTGGACCCCGCGTCTTCGAGCTTCTTCAGCACGAGTCGGAGATGATCAGGGTCCACGCCGCGCACCCGGATGTCGCCGCGGGTCATCGCCGCAGCCACTCCCCAGGTTCCGGCGACGATCCGGTCGCCGACCACGTGGTGGCGGGTCGGGCTCAGCGACCGCACGCCGGTGACAGTGAGCGTGGGCGAGCCGACGCCGTCGATTCGGGCGCCCATCTGGATCAACATCTCACAGAGGTCGACGATCTCCGGTTCGCGAGCGGCGTTGTCGATGGTCGTGACGCCCTCGGCGAGCACGGCCGCCATCAGGATGTTCTCGGTGGCTCCCACCGAGGGGAACTCCAGCGCGACCGCCGCACCGGTGAGTTCCTCGGCCTCGGCGACCACGCAGCCGTGCTCGATCGCACTCTGTGCCCCCAGCGCGCGCAGTCCGGCCTGGTGCATGTCGAGCGGCCGGGAACCGATGGCGTCACCGCCCGGCAGGGCCACCACCGCCCGGCGTCGCCGGGCCATCAGCGGGCCCAGCACACAGACCGAGGCGCGGAACTGCTTCACCGCGTCGAAGTCCGCGTGGTACTCGGGCTCGGCGGGCACGTCGATCACCACCACGTCGCCGTCGATCATCACCTCGGCGCCGAGTCCGCGCAGCACGTCCGCCATCAGCGGGACGTCGGCGATCTCGGGCGCATTGGTCAGAACTGTGCGGCCCTCCGCGAGCAGTGCCGCCGCCATGAGCTTCAGAACGCTGTTCTTGGCTCCCCCAACCGTCACCTCTCCCGCCAGCCGTGCCCCACCAGTAACCAAGTAGCGATCACTCACGCACACAGCTTATCGCCGGACGCGTAGGTTGACAGACATGGCAGTCCATCTCACGCGCATCTACACCCGCACCGGCGACGACGGGACCACCGGTCTCTCCGACTTCTCACGAGTCCCGAAGACCGACTCCCGAGTGGTCGCGTACGCCGACTGCGATGAGGCCAACGCGGCCATCGGAGCCGCTCTCACGCTCGCCGCGGACGTCCCGCCCGAAATCGCGGAGGTCCTGACCACGGTCCAGAACGACCTCTTCGACGCCGGGGCCGATCTCTCCACCCCGGTCGTCGACGATCCGAAGTATCCGCCGCTGCGGATCGAACCGGAGTACATCGACGCGCTCGAAGCCTGGTGCGACTCCTTCGGCGCCGAGCTCGCTCCCCTGGACTCGTTCATCCTCCCCGGCGGTACCGGGCTGTCGGCGCTTCTGCACCAGGCGCGGGTGGTGACCAGGCGAGCCGAGCGCTCCGCCTGGGCGGCGATCGCCGAACATCCCGACGATTCGTCCGTGCTTCCGGCCAAGTACCTCAACCGGCTCTCCGACCTGCTCTTCATCCTGGCACGGGTCAGCAACGTGCGCGCCGGGGTCGGCGACGTCAAGTGGGTTCCGGGAGGCGACCGGAAGCGGTGAGGAGCGGGGCGCGCCCGGTATCAGGCGGCCGGACGACGCCGCTTGGACCGCTTCGGGGCACGCGCCTCGATCCACGACTGGAAGGCCGTGGAGACCGCCGGGCTCATGCCGATTTCGTAGCGGCCACCGGCACCGGAGCGCCCTATCGACAGCTCGACGATGGCGAAGTCGGCGTCCATGATCTCCAGTTCGGTGCCGACCGGGGCTCGGCGTCCCACGATCTCGATCCGGCGGCGCGAGAGGCTGACGGTGGGGCCCGGACGCAGGGAACTGAGGCGGTAGTACGCGAGGGCGTCGTCGCCGTACTGCACCGACCCGTGCCGCCAGCCCTGATCGGCGTCGGCGGGCAGCGACCGCAGCAGCACCGGAGTCCCGGCGCGCCGGACCTCGATCAGCCGGTAGACGACGCCTGCGGCCACGAACAGGCCGGCCACGACGACGCCGACGATCACCCATACCCACATCGGCACCGCATCAACCTCCTCACATGCAGGTATACACGACCGCGGATGAGCCCTTCCTGAGACGACGACAGCCGCCCTGCAGAGCAGGACGGCTGTCGTCGTCTAAATCACATCTGCTGCGCGCAATGTCGCAGTCTCCCGGTCAGCCCACGGCTTCCGCGGCGCGGACCCGGGACTTGGCCCGGAGGAACTCCGCGCTGCCCTCGTCGGCCGACTCCAGCACCGAGCGCTCGGCGGCGACATCGATGTCGGAGGCGAACTGCGCGTGCTCGGCGAGCACGGTGACCGACTCGCCGGTCACCGACAGGAATCCGCCCTGCACCGCGAACGCGGTCCGGTTTCCACCGGACTCGGTCACGACGACGCAGCCGCCGGGAGCGAGCTCAGCCAGCATCGGAGCGTGGCTCGCGAGAATGCCGAGTTCGCCGACGGTGGTCTGAGCCACGAGGAACGTCGCGTCGCCGGAGTACAGTTCCGAGTCCGGCGAGACGACCTCGAGTCGGAAAGTCTTGTCAGCCATGAGCAGCGACTACTTTCCGGCGATCTTCTTGGCTGCAGCCTCGACGTCGTCGAGCCCGCCGCAGCTGTTGAAGGCCTGCTCGGGCAGGTGATCGAACTCGCCCTTGCACACGCGGTCGAAGGCCTCGATGGTGTCCGACAGCGGGACGACCGAACCCTTCTGGCCGGTGAACTTCTCGGCGACCAGGAAGTTCTGGCCGAGGAACTTCTGCAGGCGACGGGCGCGCGCGACCGTGACCTTGTCCTCTTCCGAGAGCTCGTCCATACCGAGGATCGCGATGATGTCCTGCAGCTCCTTGTACTTCTGCAGGATGCGCTTGACCTCGTTGGCGACGCGGAAGTGCTCGTCGCCCACGATCGAGGCCTCGAGGATTCGCGAGGTCGAGGTCAGCGGATCCACGGCCGGGTAGATACCCAGCTGCGAGATCGGGCGCGAGAGCTCGGTGGTGGCGTCGAGGTGCGCGAACGTGGTTGCCGGCGCGGGGTCGGTGTAGTCGTCCGCGGGGACGTAGATCGCCTGCAGCGAGGTGATCGAACGGCCCTTGGTCGAGGTGATGCGCTCCTGCAGCTCGCCCATCTCGTCGGCCAGCGTGGGCTGGTAACCCACAGCCGAAGGCATACGGCCGAGCAGGGTCGAGACCTCGGAACCGGCCTGGGTGAAACGGAAGATGTTGTCGATGAACAGCAGCACGTCCTGGTGCTGCACGTCGCGGAAGTACTCGGCCATGGTCAGGGCCGAGAGAGCGACGCGCATACGCGTGCCCGGCGGCTCGTCCATCTGGCCGAACACCAGCGCGGTGTCCTGAAGAACGCCCATCTCCTCCATCTCGAGGTGGAGGTCGGTGCCCTCACGCGTACGCTCGCCGACGCCCGCGAACACCGAGGTGCCCGAGAACTCGCGAGCGATACGGGTGATCATCTCCTGGATCAGAACGGTCTTGCCGACACCGGCGCCACCGAACAGACCGATCTTGCCGCCCTTGACGTACGGGGTCAGCAGGTCGATGACCTTGATGCCGGTCTCGAGGATCTCGGTCTTGCCCTCGAGCTGATCGAAGGCCGGCGGCTTGCGGTGGATACCCCACTGCTCGCCGTCGCGACCGGTGCCCGGCGCATCCAGGCAGTCGCCCAGCGCGTTGAAGACGTGGCCCTTGACGACGTCACCGACGGGAACCGAGATCGGCTTGCCGGTGTCGACGACGGCCGCACCGCGGACGAGGCCGTCGGTGGGCTGCATCGAGACGGTGCGGACGACGTTGTCGCCGAGGTGCTGAGCGACCTCGAGCGTCAGGGTCTTCGCGACCGCCGGAAGGGTGACCTCCGCGTGCAGGGCGTTGAACAGGGCGGGAATGGCGCCGCGCGGGAACTCGACATCGACGACGGGGCCGATCACCCGGGCGACACGACCGGCTGTCGCGGACGCGGCCCCCGGCGTATCAGTGACTGCTGCAGTCATTGTTCTTCACTTTCCTTCAGGTGTGTCTTGTGTCGCGATCAGTTCGCCAGCGCTTCGACGCCGCCGACGATCTCGCTGATTTCCTGGGTGATCTGCGCCTGACGGGCCGCGTTGGCCTGACGGGACAGGTTCCTCTCGAGCTCGGTCGCGTTGTCGGTCGCCGCCTTCATGGCGGTGCGACGTGCCGCATTCTCCGATGCCGCCGACTCGAGCAGCGCAGCGAAGATCCGCGATGCCACGTACTTCGGCAACAGCGCGTCGAGCAGTTCCTTGGCCTCGGGCTCGAACTCCACCTCGGCGCTCACCTCGGCGTTGGCGGAGTCCTCGAGGATGTCCTCCCCCATGTTCAACTGCTCGATCTCGAACTCGACGTCGATCGGCGCCATCCGGCGCACCACCGGCTTCTGCGTCAGCATCGACACGAAACGCGTGTAGACGATGTGCAGTTCGTCGACGCCCTCGATCTCGCCGCCCTCGGGCAGCGCCACCGACTCACCGGATCCGGCCAGGAAGGAGTCCACGAGATGGTGGACCGCGTCGGCGCTGTCGGAGAACTTCGGCTGCTGGGAGAACCCGGACCAGCCGGCGGCCACCGGACGGTCACGGAAGGTGTAGTACCCGATGCCCTTGCGGCCCATCACGTACACGACCGGTTCCTTGCCCTCGCTGCGGAGCAACGAGAGGAGTTCCTCGGTCTCCTTCAGCACGTTCGAGTTGTACCCGCCGCACTGACCGCTGTCGCTGGTGACGACCAGGACCGCGGCGCGGCGCGGGTTCTCCCGATCGACCAGCAGCGGGCTGTCCAGGGACGTGGAGGCGTTCGCCAGCGTCGTGACGACCCGGGTGATCTCCTGGGCGTAGGGACGGGCGGCAGCCACCCGTGCCTGAGCCTTGGTGATCCGCGAGGTCGCGATCAGCTCCTGCGCCTTCGTGATCTTCTTCGTCGATTGAATCGACTTGATCCGTGAGCGCAGCTCCCGAATGGTTGCCATGTTACTTCAGCTTCTTCGTCACTCGGATCGTCTCGGACTCGACGTCCTCGGGCGCCAGCGGGTCGGCCTCGACCTCGACGACACGGCTGCCGTCAGAGGCGATGAAGCCGGCCTTGAAGTTGTTCGTGGCGGTCGCGAGCGCGGCCTTGTCCTCGTCGGTGAGCTTCTTGCCGCCGGCGATGTTGCTGTACACGCCGGAGGCGGTGTGCCGCAGATCGCCGAGGAGCTCGGCCTCGAAGCGACGGATGTCGGCCACCGGCACCGAGTCCATGAAGCCCTCGCCGCAGAGGTACAGCGAGACGATCTGGTCCTCGACGGCGACCGGGCTGTACTGATCCTGCTTGAGCAGTTCCACCCAGCGGGCACCGCGCTCGAGCTGTGCCTTCGACGCGGCGTCCAGGTCCGAGGCGAAGGCCGAGAAGGCCTCCAGCTCACGGAACTGCGCGAGTTCCAGACGCAGCGAGCCGGAGACGTCCTTCAGGCCCTTGGTCTGCGCGGCGCCACCGACACGGGAGACCGAGATACCGACGTTGATCGCCGGGCGGACGCCCTTGTTGAACAGGTCCGACTCGAGGAAGACCTGACCGTCGGTGATCGAGATGACGTTGGTCGGAATGAACGCCGAGACGTCGTTGGCCTTGGTCTCGATGATCGGCAGGCCGGTCATCGATCCGCCGCCGAGCTCGTCGGACAGCTTGGCGCAACGCTCCAGCAGGCGGGAGTGCAGGTAGAACACGTCACCGGGGTACGCCTCGCGGCCCGGCGGGCGGCGCAGCAGCAGCGAGATCGCACGGTAGGCCTCAGCCTGCTTCGACAGGTCGTCGAACACGATCAGGACGTGCTTGCCCTGGTACATCCAGTGCTGGCCGAGGGCCGAGCCGGTGTACGGTGCGAGCCACTTGAAGCCGGCCGAGTCGGACGCCGGAGCGGCGACGATGGTGGTGTACTCCATCGCGCCCGCCTCTTCGAGGGCGGTCTTGACGCCCGCGATGGTCGAGCCCTTCTGACCGATGGCGACGTAGATGCAGCGAACCTGCTTCTCCGGATCACCGGTGGCCCAGTTGGCCTTCTGGTTCAGGATGGCGTCGATGCAGAGCGCGGTCTTGCCGGTCTTGCGGTCGCCGATGACCAGCTGACGCTGGCCGCGGCCGATCGCGGTCATCGCGTCGACGGCCTTGATACCGGTGGCGAGGGACTCCTCGACCGGCTGACGCTCGAGGACGGTGGCTGCCTGCAGTTCGAGGACGCGGTCGCCCTCGGACTCGATGGCGCCCAGTCCGTCGATCGGCGAGCCCAGCGGGTCGATGACTCGGCCGAGGAACTTGTCGCCGACCGGGACCGACAGGACGTTGCCGGTGCGCTTGACTTCCTGGCCCTCTTCGATGTTCTCCGAGTCACCGAGGATGACGGCGCCGACCTCGTCCAGGTCGAGGTTCAGTGCGACGCCGCGGATGCCGCCGGGAAACTCCAGCAGCTCGTTGGCCATGGCACCCGGAAGGCCGCTGACGTGAGCGATGCCGTCGCCGGTGTCGGTGACGGTGCCGATCTCTTCTCGCGAGGCCTGGTTGCCCACGTCTTCGGTGTAACTTGCGATCGCGCTCCGAATTTCATCGGAGGAGATGGTCAACTCCGCCATGTTCCTGCTCTTCCTGGCTTTCTGGTTCTTGGTCTTGGGAATCGATTGTGGTGACGTGCGATGGTGTTACCGCAGGCCGCGACGCAGCGTCGCGATCTTGCCCGAGATGCTGCCGTCGATGCGTTCGTCACCGACACGCACCACGACGCCGCCGAGAAGCTCGGGATCGATGTCGACGTGCAGGGTGACGGGTGCCGAGTAGATCTCGGTGAGCTTGGCCGCGAGCGCGTTGCGCTGATCGCTCGACAGCTCGCCCGCGCTGGTGACGTAGGCGACCTTGCGGCCGTTGCTCGCCGCGGCGAGCTGCGACAGTTCGTCGACCGCGTCGCCGGGGAGCTCCTCGGTGGTCGCGACCGCGTTCACCGCCAGCCGCTCGGTGATGGTGTCCACCTTGCCGTCGATCAGCTTGCGCAGCAACGCGGTGCGATCGGCGGTGCTGCGTGCACGATCGGACAGTGCCTGCTCCAGAGCCGTGTCGCCCTTGATCACGCGTGCGAGGCGGAACAGCTCGTCTTCGACGGCATCGGACTTGCCCGCGTCCTTGGCAGCCAGCAGCAGAGCCTCTCGGCCCAGCCGGCGGAGGCCTTCGACGAGGTCGGCATCGCTTGACCACGCCCGCGCCGCCGTCGAGGAGACGATGGAACGGGTGGCGTCAGAGACCTTGCCGGTCAGGACCTTGTCGGCCACTGCCGCCCGGGTGTCGGGCGCAGTGCTCGAGTCGGCCAGCGCGATGCGCAGCGAGCGGTCACCACTGACGGCGTCGGACACCGACAGCAGTTCCTCGCCGACAGTCACCGCATCGGTGTCGGACGATGCGGAGGTTCCACGAAGGACGGTTTCCAGCTCAACGCGGGCCCCTTCGAGGGCTTCGCGGCTTGACGCTGCGTACATCTAGCTACATTCCTTGTCTAGGCGGACCCCGCCTGGGTGTCGGCTTGCCTCGGATGCGGCGGAGCGAGGGACGGAGATCTCTCCGACCCCCTCGCCGACCCGCACCATCGGTGTATCCATCGGATTACTTGGCGGTCTCGTTCGACACGCCGTCCAGCTCGGCGAGGAACCGGTCGACGGTTCCGGCCTGCTTGACGTCGTCCGACAGGGACGCACCGACCAGCTTCTCGGCCAGATCGACCGACAGCTTGCCGAGGTCACCGCGCAGTTCGGAGACGACCTGCTGACGCTGGGCGTCGAGCTGAGCCGCGCCGTTGGCGATGATCCGCTCGCTCTCGGTGGTTGCCTGAGCCTTCATGTCCGAGACGATCTGCGCACCCTGGGTGCGTGCCTCGTCGCGGATCGCCGCAGCCTCTTCACGAGCTCCTGCGAGCTGCTCGCGGTACGCCGCCAGCTGCTGAGCCGCTTCGGCCTGAGCCGCCTCGGCGCGGGCGATACCGCCCTCGATCGTGTCGTGACGCTCGTCGAGCACCTTGCGGTACCGCGGGATGACGAACTTCCAGAAGACGAAGAGGACGACGGCGAAGGCGACCAGCGACCAGGTGATGTCGTACCACTCGGGAAGGAGCGGGTTATGGCTCTCGCTCTCTTCGGCGAGAATCAGACTGGTGTTGATCATGTCGTGGTCTCGTATCAGAAGATGAAGCCGGCGACGATACCGATCAGCGCCAGAGCCTCAGAGAGTGCGATACCGAGGAACATGGTGGTGCGGATCTGACCGGCCAGCTCGGGCTGACGGGCGATACCCTCGATGGCCTTGCCGGCCACGATGCCGACGCCGATACCGGGGCCGATGGCAGCGAGGCCGTAGCCGATCGCGCCGAAGCCCTTACCCGTGATGGTTTCGTCGGCCAGAGTCTGGGCGATGTAGCTCATCTTTGCGATTCCCTTTCTTGGTGGCTCCCCACCCGGTCGGGCGAGCGAGTCAGTCTGTTTCGGTCCGGCGCTCGTGCCGGCCCGAAGTATTCAGTTGGTCAGGACGAGTCGTGTCAGTGCGCGTCTGCGTGGATCGACTGGTCGATGTAGACCGCGGTCAGCAGAGCGAAGATGTACGCCTGCAGCGCGATGACCAGAAGTTCGAAGAAGGTGAAGCCGACGGCGGCGACGAGCGAGCCCAGTCCGGCGACGCTCCAGATGCCGCTCTTGTCGATGATGAAGAACTGCGTCGCGGCGAAGAACAGCGCGAGCATGATGTGGCCGGACAGCATGTTGGCCATGAGTCGGACGGTCAGCGTGAACGGCCGCAGAATGAAGGTCGAGACGAACTCGATCGGAACCAGCAGGAAGTGGATCGGCAGCGGCACACCGGGGAGCACGATCGAGGATCGGATGAAGCCGAAGAAGCCGAACTTGGCGATGCCCACCCAGCAGTAGGTGATGTAGGCGACCGCCGCCATCACCAGCGGCATGCCGATGCGTGCGTTGGTGGAGATGTTCAGGAACGGGATGATCGAGGTCAAGTTCAGGAAGATCGTCGCGAAGAAGATCGAGGCGATGATCGGCAGGAACTTGCGGCCGTTCTGCTTGCCGAGGATCTCCTCGGCGATGTTGATGCGCACCCAGTCGATGAAGCTCTCACCGACGTTCTGAAGACCACTCGGGACGATCTTGGGGCTGCGCAGAGCGAGCGCGAAAAACGCCGCGACGAGCACCGCCACGACGACTCGGATCAGCATGAGCCGGTCCATTCCCCACCAGGTGTCTTCTCCGAACAGCATCGGGGGGTAGAAGTCATCCAGGGACGGTGCGTGGAACTCGGCTGCGAGGGTGGCGCTCAGCGTTCTCTCCCGTTCTCGGGCCCGCACAACTTCTCAGCCGGCGGGTTCCATCGTTCAGTGTGCGAGGTGCCGCAGTGCATTGAACTGCACATTGCCGCATCGACCCGCGGTGAGCAGACTAGCAAGTCAGGATGGTCAGCGACCAATCCGGGGCGACAATATCTGCATATCGTCCCGATGCAATCGTTCTACTATCAGCCGTAGTAGCTGGTCAGGCGACCCTTCGTGATACTCGTCACATTCAGACCTCCGAGTCGGCGTCCGGACCCACATAGGTCTGCCGGGTGGTCAACACTCCCCACAGTTCGCTGCCCAGAACCAGAACGATCGCGCCGATCAGCATGCTGACCAGCGCGCCTTTGCTGTAGAAGGTCATATCCTTCAGAAGCGCGGTCACAGCGATCACGATCACCACCTTGACGAGGTATCCACCCATGAGGGCCCCCATCACCACGCTCGGTGACGCCTTCGCGGTGAGCAGGATGGTCAACACCGTGATGAGGATGAAGCCGCCGCCGATCGCTGCGCCCACCAGTACGCCCCACAACCCCGGAGTGCCCTTCCAGGGCCACCAGATCAGCAGGCCCGCGACGAGCAGCGCCCCGAGTCCGTAGAGGCCGTACTTGAGGCCGGCCCGCAGCGGCGCGGTGGGATCGGTGGCCTCGTCCAGCGCCCCCGAGTCGATGCCGCTCGCGGCCGGTTCGGGTGATTCGTTCTCGTCATTGGTCGACACGAGAGACCAGGTTAGCCAGCCGCCCCGCTATCGGGCGAACCGGCGGCTCAACCGCGGAGCGAAGGTCGCCGCCAGCGCGATGACCAGACCACCGAAGAACAGCGGCATCACCACCTCGAGAGGCAGCAGGCTGCCCGCCGCCACGGAGAAGGCCAGCACGCCGACCCACAGGTAGATCAGCAGCGCCACGCGTCGCTGCGAATGTCCGAGTTCGAGCAACCGGTGGTGAAGGTGCATCTTGTCCGGCGTGTAGAAGCCCACTCCGGCGCGCGTCCGCCGGATCACCGCCATGATCATGTCGAGCATCGGAATGAACATCACCGCCGCCACCAGGATCAGCGGCGAGAGCAGGGTGAACATATCCGCGGGGCCGTATGCGCTGCGGGCGACGCGGCCCGAGGCGCTCGTCGACGCGGCGGCGAGCATGAGTCCGATCAGCATGGCGCCCGAGTCGCCCATGAAGATCCGCGCCGGCGAGAAGTTGTGCGGCAGAAAGCCCAGGCACGCGCCGGCGAGAGCCACGGTGATCAGGGCCGGCGGGTAGTAACTCACGTCGCCGCCCTGGTCGTGGAGGAGTCCGAGGGAGAACAGGCAGATCGCACTGGCGGCGATGAGCCCGAGTCCGGCCGCGAGGCCGTCGAGTCCGTCGACGAAATTGATCGCGTTGATCGTGGTGACCGTGATGGCGACGGTGAGCAGGCCGGCCTGGAGCGGATCGAGGACCACCGTGCCGATGTCGGCGAACGGCACGTAGAGCAGGTACCAGCTGACGCCCATGATGACCAGGACGCCGGCGGCGGTGAGCTGTCCGACGAATTTGGTCAGCGCATCCAGGCCCCAGCGGTCGTCGATCACGCCGACGAGCACGATCACCAGTCCCGCGGTGATGACGGCCAGCATGTCGTGGGTGTACGAGAATCCGCGGTTCAAAGCGGGCAACTGTGCGGCCAGGCCGATCGCGCAGACGATGCCGATGTACATTCCGACACCGCCGAGCCGCGGCGTCGGGATCACATGGACGTCACGCTGCCGGGGAACGGCGACGGCGCCGAAGCGGACCGCACAGACCCGCACCAGCGAGGTCAGGAAGTACGTGATCCCCGCGGCGGTGAGGCCGACGAGCGCGAGTTCGCGCAAGGGCACGCCAGCACCGCCGCCGGACGACTCCAGCGCGTATCCGAGCACCGTCACCCCTCCCCCACGGCCGCCACGGCGGCGGTGATCGCCGCGCGGCGGGCCTCGTCGGACGGATCGGTCCGCATCGCGTCGAGCATGAGGTCGGCGATCTGCGGCATGTCCGCGGGCCGCAGTCCGTCGGCGGCGAGTACGGCCGTGCCGAAGCGGATGGCCGAGCCCTCGGAGACCGGCGCCTCGTCGAACGGGGTGACCGCCTTGTCGACGATGATCCGGCAGGCCGCCAGCCGCTTGGCCGCTTCCCGTCCGGTGATGCCGAGCGACGAGACCTCGATCACCGCCAGATGCGTGTCGGTGCCGCCCGAGACGGTGCGCAGCCCGCGGGCGCCCAGTTCGGTGGCCAGGGTGGCGGCGTCGTCTGCCACGTCGCGGGCATAGGCCGCGTACTCCGGGCGCAGGCACTCGCCGAACGCCACCGCCTTGGCCGCGATCGAGTGCATCGCCGGAGCACCCTGCATGAACGGGTACACCGCCCGCGAGAGCGAGTCCTCGTGTTCGGACCTGGCGAGCAGCAGTCCGCCGCGCGGTCCGCGCATCACCTTGTTGGTGGCGACCGTCACCACGTCGGCGTACGGCACGGGCGAGTCGAGCACCCCGCCGACGGCGAGACCGGCCAGATGCGCCGCGTCGACCCAGAGGATGCAGTCGGCCTCGTCGGCGATGGTGCGCATCGCCGCGAAGTCCCACGACCGGGAGTAGGACGTACCGCCCGCGACGAGAATCCGCGGCCGGTGGATCAGGGCCAGATCCCGGATCTGGTCGTAGTCGATCCGCTCGGTGTCGCGGCGGACCTCGTAGTTCAGGACACTGAACCAGCGTCCCGACAGGTTCGCGCGCGAGCCGTGTGACTGGTGGCCGCCGTGCTTGAGGTTCAGGGAGAGCACCTGATCGCCCGGCTGCGAGAACGCGGCGTACACCGCGAAGTTCGCGAGCGCCCACGACAGCGGCTGGACGTTGACGTAATCGGCGCCGAACAGCGTGTGCGCGCGGCTGATCGCGAGCTGCTCGACCTCGTCGACCACCTCCGCTCCGCCGTGGTACCGGTGGCCGGGATAGCCCTCGGCGTACTTGTCCGCCAGAATCGATCCGACCGCGGCCCGCACCGCGGGGGTGGCCGTCGACTCCGCGGCCACCATCTGCAGGCTGCCGCGCCGGCGCGTCTCCTCGCGCCGAAGCAGTTCGGCGATCTCCGGATCACTCGCCAGCGGATCGGTCACGGCCGTCCCCGGAGCTCATCCGCGTCCACGTCGAGCACTTCGGCGATGTCCTCGGCGGTGATCGCGCCCTCACGCAGAATGCGAGGGTCCGGGCCGGTGAGGTCGACGATCGTCGAGGCGACGGCATGGTCGGCCGGACCGCCGTCGAGATAGACCGACACCTTCTCCTGCAGCTGCTCGCGGGCCTGGTGCACCTGCACCGCCGGCGGATGGCCGGAGATATTGGCGCTGGAGACGGCCATCGGCCCGATCTCCCGCAGCAGCTCGATCGCGACCGGATGCAGTGGCATGCGGATCATCACGCTGCCCGAGGTGTCGCCGAGATCCCAGGCGAGAGACGGGGCCTGCTCCACCACCAGGCTCAAACCGCCCGGCCAGAAGGCCTGCACCAGCTCTCGGGCCTGCGGCGACACCGACCTGACGAGACCGTCCACGGTGTGCCACGAGCCCACCAGGACCGGTACCGGCATGTCCCGCCCGCGGCCCTTCGCCGCCAGCAGCGACGCGACCGCTTCGCTGTCGAATGCGTCGCACCCGAGTCCGTAGACCGTGTCGGTCGGCATCACGATGAGCCGCCCGGCGCGCACGGCTCCCACCGCCGCCCGGATTCCGGCTTCCCGCTCGTCTGGATCACTGCAATCGAACACCGCGCTCACGTATTCCATCCTTCCACGCCGTCGGCCCCCGATCGCGCAGGGTCACCGACGGCTGCTCGTACAGCGGTCACGAACCGGGGTCGCCCGGCGAGGTCGTCATGGGTGCGGACGGCGGCGAATCCGCCGGTCGCCGTCAGCGCGTCGCGCACCAGATCGGCGGTCGTGTCGTCGTGCTCGACGGCCACAAACGCGCCCACTCGCAGAGCCGAGGCGAGGATCGGCGCCAGTTGATCGATCAGGTCCATTCCGCAGTCGCCGGAGAAGACCGCCTCGGGCGGATCGTGCGCCACCTCCGGTGAGACCTCGGCGCCGGACGGAACGTACGGCGGGTTGCTCACGACGACGTGCGCCGAAGCCAGCAGGGGCGCGACCGCCGCGACATCGGTGACGTCGGCCCGCACCACGGCGACCCGTTCCGTGAGTCCGGTCGCCTCGAGGTTGCGTCGCAGATACGACAGCGCCCGCTCCGAGCGCTCGACGGCCGTCACCGTCGCGTCGGGTGCGCCGGCGGAGATCGCCAGGGCCAGCGCGCCGCTCCCGGAGCACAGGTCGACCACGCGGATCGGGTCGCCCGCACTCTCGCGGAGTTCGGCGATGCGGGCCAGTGCGCACTCCGCTAGCAACTCGGTCTCCGGCCGCGGAATGAAGACTCCCGGTCCCACCGTCAACTCCAGGCCCGCGAAGAATGCGCGAGAAGTGATGTGCTGCAAAGGAACCCGCGAGCAGCGTTGCTCCACGGCGGCAACGACGCGACTGCGCATCTCGGCAGGCACCTCATCGACGAGAAGCAGCCGTCCGGGATCCACCCCGAGCATCTGCGCCACCAGTTCGGCGGCCTCGGCACCGGCCGAGTCGATCCCGGCCTCGGCCAGCCGCACCGCCGCCCACCGGCGCAGAGCGTCGGCCGAACCGCCTTCGGGTGCCGTCACTGCTGCAGGCGTGCCTGCTTGTCGGCGTCGACGAGCGCGTCGAGCAGCGCGTCCATCTCACCGTCGAGCACCGAGTCGAGGTTGTTGGCCTTGTAGCCGATCCGGTGGTCGGTGATGCGGTTCTCCGGGAAGTTGTATGTGCGGATCCGCTCCGAACGGTCCACGGTCCGGATCTGCGCCTGCCGGCCGGCGGCGGCCTCGGCCTCGGCCTCCTCCTCCGCCAGGGCCTTGAGCCGCGCCGCGAGCACCTGCATGGCACGGGCCTTGTTCTGCAACTGCGAGCGCTCGTTCTGACAGGTCACGACGATGTTCGTCGGCAGGTGCGTGATGCGGACCGCCGAGTCGGTGGTGTTGACGCCCTGACCGCCCTTCCCGGAACTGCGGTAGACGTCGATCCGGAGGTCGGACTCGTCGATGTGGATCTCCTCCACCTCGTCGGGCTCCGGGTAGATCAGCACCCCGGCGGCCGATGTGTGGATCCGGCCTTGGGACTCGGTGACCGGAACCCGCTGAACCCGGTGGACACCGCCCTCGAACTTCAGCCGCGACCACACACCGTCGCGGAGCGTCTCCCGCGCCTTGATCGACACGGTGGCCTCCTTGTAGCCGCCGAGATCGGACTCGGTGACGCCCAGGACCGTCGCCTTCCAGCCGCGCTTCTCGCAGTACTTCAGGTACATGCGGACGAGGTCGGAGGCGAACAGCGCCGACTCCTCGCCACCCGCTCCCGACTTGACCTCGAGCACGACGTCGTCGGAATCGTGTGGATCGCGGGGCGCCAGCAGGTCGGTCAGCGCGGCGTCCAACTCGGCGACGGTCGACTCGAGCGCCGGGATCTCCTCGGCGAATCCCGGATCTGCCTCGGCGAGTTCCCTGGCCGCCTCGAGGTCGTCGCGCGCGGCCGTGAGCTTGGTGTAGGTGGTCATCACGGGTGCGAGTTCGGCGAACCGTTTGCCCACGCGGCGCGCGTTGGCCGGGTCGTCGTGCAACGACGGGTCGGACAACTGAGTCTGGAGTCCGGCGTGCTCGGCGAGGATGTCGTCGATCGCGGACGGTTCCTGCGTACTCACCTGATGATTCTCTTTCGTCCTAGGAGGCTCCACCCAGACACTCCGGCGTGCCGCGCCGCGCCAGACGGCGGCGTCGAACGACAGCGGGCGTTAACCGACGGTGGCGTTAAACGACGGTGGGCGTTAAACGACAGACGCCCGACTCGAGATCCGCTGGGATCTCTCGCCGGGCGCCGGATGCAAGCTACTTGACGCGCTTGCCGTAACGCTTCTCGAAGCGAGCCACACGACCGCCGGTATCGAGGATCTTCTGCTTGCCGGTGTAGAACGGGTGGCAGTTGGAGCAGACTTCCACGGTGATGTGGCCGCCCTTGGCGGTGCTGCGCGTGGTGAACTCATTGCCGCAACCGCAGTTGACGGTGGTCACCTCGTAGTCGGGATGGATTCCCTGCTTCATTGATGTCCCTTCATCATGGTCGCCGGGTCACCTCTGATTTTTCAGTGGTGTGAACCGGAACCGGACTGACCGAAGAATTATTCCACAACCCCGGTCACCCCGGCCAATCGCGCAGGTGCGAGGCCTGGCGGTCCTCCAGCGCGACAGCAGTCAGATCGCAGTGAGACCGGTCTCTCTTCCTGTCGGGCCCAACCGGAGCCGACCGCCGGACGGTCTACCCTCGTACTCGGACCGGCCCGGTCGAGGACGCCGTCCACCCCGCACCACGTCCCTGCGAGCCTCCGGGAGCACCGAGTACACATGACGACCGCGAATCCGACGAGTGATGCCGCAACCGCCCGCGCCTCGAAACGGCCTCGCTGGTCCCGCCGGAATCCGTACCCTGCGACCGTGGTGCGCAACAGCCTCCTGACGGCACCCGACAGCGACAAGGAGGTGCGCCACCTCGTACTCGACATCTCCGGCTCCGGGCTGGAGTACCTGCCAGGCGATGCCGTCAACGTCACCCCCGCCAACGAGCCGGCGCTGGTCGCCGCGATCGTCGACCGGCTCGGCGTTCCGGGCGACACGGTGATCACCGACCGCAAGGGTGAGCGGACGCTCACCAATGCACTCACACACGGTTTCGAGATCACCTCGGTCTCGCCGTACCTGCTCGATCACCTCGCGAACGCCCGCGGCGTCGGAGAGGTGGCCGACCTGCTGGCCGGCGACCGTGCCGCACTCGAAGAATGGTCGCGCGGCAGGGACGTCCTGGACCTGCTCAACCTGGACCCCACCTGGTTTCCGACGCCCGAGGCCTTCCTCGGCGAACTGCGCCCCCTCGCCGCCCGCACGTACTCGATCTCGTCGTCGCCTGCCGTCCACGAGGGAACCCTGCACCTGACGCCCGCCACCGTGCGACATTTCGCGACCGAGTTCTGGGGCGATGGCCGCGACCGCGGCGGCGCCGCGTCCACCTATCTCGCCGACCGCGTGGAACCCGGCGACACCGTGGGGATCTACGTGACGGCCAACAAGTCGTTCCGGCTGCCCGAGCCGGACACCGACATCATCATGGTGGGCCCGGGCACGGGCATCGCCCCGTTCCGTGCCTTTCTGCACGAGCGCCGCCAGGACAACGGCCGAGGACGCAACTGGCTGTTCCACGGTGCTCGACATCGCGACCAGGACTTCCTGTACCGCGACGAGATGTGGGCGATGGAAGCCGACGGGACCCTCCGGCTCGACGTCGCCTTCTCCCGCGAGCAGGACGAGAAGGTCTACGTCTCGCACCTCATGGGAGGACGGGGCGAAGAACTGTACAGCTGGATCCGCGACGGCGCGGTCCTCTACGTCTGCGGCGACGCCACCAAGATGGCACGCGACGTGGAGGAGACCCTGGTGGCGATCATTCGCGAGTACGGCGGCTTCGACGATGAGGGAGCACGCGCCGAACTCCAGCGGCTGCGCGAGTCGGGTCAGTACCGCCGCGACGTCTACTGACGCCGCACTCTCCCGAAACGCCCCTGTGCCGTACCCCGTGACCCGATTCGGGTCACGGAATACGGCACAGTGCACCACTCCGCGGTGGAGGCCTCAGTCGTTGTCGACGACGCTGGGCGCGTTCTTGCTCACCTGCATCAGGAACTCGACATTGCTCCGCGTCTTCTTGAGCTGCGCGACGAGCAGGTCGATCGCGGCCTGCGAGTCCAGTCCGGAGAGCAGACGGCGCAGTTTGTGGACGATGGCGAACTCATCCGGCGACAGCAGGAGCTCGTCCTTGCGCGTGCTCGACAGGTTGACGTCGACCGCGGGGAAGACGCGCCGCTCGGCGATCTTACGGTCGAGCTTCAGTTCGGCGTTGCCCGTGCCCTTGAACTCCTCGAAGATCACCGTGTCGCCCGTCGACCCGGTCTCGACCAGCGCCGAAGCGATGATCGTCAGCGATCCGCCGTTCTCGATGTTGCGCGCGGCACCGAGGAATCGCTTCGGCGGATACAGCGCCTGGGAGTCGACACCACCGGAGAGGATGCGGCCCGAGGCGGGCGATGCGTTGTTGTACGCGCGGCCGAGACGGGTGATCGAGTCGAGCAGCACGACGACGTCCATACCGTTCTCCACCAGCCGCTTGGCACGCTCGATCGCGAGCTCCGCGACGCTGGTGTGATCCGACGGCGGGCGGTCGAAGGTCGACGCGATGACCTCGCCCTTCACACTCCGCTGCATATCGGTGACTTCTTCGGGACGCTCGTCCACCAGCACCACCATCAGGTGGCATTCCGGATTGTTGGTGGTGATCGCGTTCGCGATGTCCTGCAGGATCGTCGTCTTACCGGCCTTCGGCGGGGAGACGATCAGCGCACGCTGCCCCTTGCCGATCGGCATGATCAGGTCGATGACGCGGGTGGAGATCCGTTCGGGCGTGGTCTCGAGCCGCAGTCGCTGATTCGGGTAGAGCGGAGTCAGCTTGGTGAAGTCGGGACGCTTGCGCGCCGAGTCGACGTCGGTGCCGTTGACGGTGTCCAGCCGCACCAGCGGATTGAACTTCTGCCGCTGGTTGTTGGGGTTCTCGCCCTCGCGCGGCACCTTCACGGCACCGGTGATCGCGTCACCGCGGCGCAGTCCGTTGCGGCGGACCATGTTCATCGATACGTAGACGTCGTTGGGTCCGGCCAGGTAGCCGGACGTCCGCACGAACGCGTAGTTGTCGAGCACGTCGAGGATGCCCGCCACCGGCGCGAGGACGTCGCCCTCGTTGACCTGGGGCTCCCCCGCGTTGCCGCCGTCGCGGTCGCGTCCGCGACGACGCTCGCGGAACCGGCGTCCGCGGCGACGACCACCGCCCTCGCCGTCGTCGTCATCGTTGTTGTTGCGGTTCTGGTTCTGACCGCCGCCCTGGTTGCCGCCCTGGCCCTGGTTGCCGCCCTGGTTCTTCTGACCCTGGTTCTGGTTCCCGCCCTGGTTCTGATTGCCCTGACCCGACTTATCGCCGCCGTCCTGGCTCTTGTCGCCCTGGTTCCGCTCTCCCCCGCGGTTCCGGTTGCGGTTGCGCCGGTTGCCGTCGCCGTCCTGCTCGCCGCGCTGCTGGGCGGGCTTCTCGTCGCGGCCCTGCTCGGTGTTGCGCTGCTCGGAGCCCTTCTGGTCGGAGCTCTTCTGGTCAGCGCTCTTGTGGTCAGAGCTGTCAGTCTCCGGAGCCTTCGCGGCCCGCGACGATCCATCATCGCCCGCAGCATCGGCGCCGCGCCGGGCGTTGCGCCGTCCCCCGGGCTGCTGATCGTTCGCGGCATGCTCGCCGGCCTGCGGCTTCTCCGGCGCAGACTTCGCTGCGTCGGACTTCTCTGCGTCGGACTTCTCTGCGGGCTTCTCCGCACGCTTGTCCGCTGCGGCCTTCTCTGCGCCCTTGGCGGAGCCTGCTCCGCCGTGCTGATGAGCCCTGATCACGTCGATCAGATCGCCCTTGCGCATTCCCGACGTGCCCTTGATGCCCAGCTCAGCAGCCAGACTGCGGAGTTCGGGCAGCAGCATGGCGGAAAGTCCGGTACGGGCCCGCTTGGGTGCCTGCACATCCGTTTCGGTCACGGAATTCCTTTCGTTCCCCGGCTTCAGATGCCGGGGGCCCCACCCAGAACACGGGTGGAGGAGCAAAAATTGTTGGTTCGCCGGACAATCGGGTGGAGATCAGACACGCCCTGGGTCCCGGTGAAGCACTCTCAGCGTACCACCGGGTAGCCGCTGCGTCAGGAGACCACCTCGACGCCGTCCGCCACCGCGACGGGGATCATCGCGAAACCCAGATCGGCGGCGAGGTCTGCCTCGTGCGTTCCGAGGGGACTCGTTCCCAGCACCAGAACCGAAGGCCCAGCACCCGATACGGTAGCGGCGTGTCCGCGTTCGCGCAATGAATGCACCAGGCGAGTCGTCTCGGGAAGCGCCTGTTCGCGATAGCCCTGGTGCAGACGGTCCTCGGTGGCGTCGATCAGCCAGGCGGGATCGGTGGTCAGTGCCACGACTCCCAGTGCCGCGCGGCTGACGTTGAAGACCGCGTCCGCTCGCGGCACCGCGTCGGGAAGCAGGCCGCGCGTGGTCTCGGTGGACGACTCGGTCTGCGGCACGAATACCGTGGCCACCACCGCCGGATGCAACTCCAACCGGCGGGCGTAGAACGACTCCTGACCGTGCGACCACGTCACCACCGCCGAGCCCAGCACGGACGCCGCCGCATTGTCGGGATGGCCTTCGAACTCACTGGAGAGCTGCACCAGCGCAGCGTCGTCGAGGGCCGGGCGCCGACCGTCGAGGGCCACCAGCGCCGACGCCGCCGCGAGTCCGCCCACCGCTGCCGCGGCCGACGACCCCAGCCCGCGCGAGTGCGGGATCGCGTTGCGGCATTCGAGGTGGAAACCGCCGACTGCGACGCCGGCGCTCTCGAACCCCCGGACCACCGCGCGCGCCACCAAGTGGCGCTCGTCGAGCGGAACCTGGTCGGCGGCTTCGCCGGTCACCGCGACGGTGATGCCGGTTCCGGTGACGGTGACCGCGACCTCGTCGTAGATCGCGAGGGCCATGCCGAGGCAATCGAACCCCGGACCCAGATTCGCACTCGACGCCGGGACCTTCACTCGGACCGAAAGCCCCTCGGGCAGAATGCATTCCGCGTCGGGATGCCCGATCAGCGCGTCGTTGGTCATCGCCGTTTCCACGTCGTCAGTTCACACCCAGCGCAGTCGCCACGGCGACGGGATCGACCTGGATCGCATCCACCTTCGGCATGCCGAGCAGCGCCGTGTCCGGGTCCTTCAAACCGTTGCCGGTCACGGTGCACACCACGGTCTCCCCCGGCTTCACCCAGCCCTCCTCGCGGCTCGCGAGCAGGCCGGCGACGCTGGCGGCCGAGGCCGGCTCCACGAAGACGCCTTCGCGTCCGGCGACCAGCTTGTACGCCTCGAGGATCTTCTCGTCGGTGGCCGCCCGGAACATGCCGCCCGACTCGTCCTTGGCGGCGACGGCCTGGTTCCAGCTGGCCGGCGAGCCGATGCGGATCGCGGTCGCGATGGTCTCCGGGTCGCTCACCGGGGCTCCGTTGACCAGCGGCGCGGCACCGGCGGCCTGGACGCCGAGCATGCGCGGCAGGGAGTCGATGATCCCGTCGGAGTGGTACTCGCGGTAACCCTTCCAGTACGCGGTGATGTTTCCCGCGTTACCGACCGGGAGTGCGTGCACGTCGGGGGCCTTGCCGAGGACGTCGACGATCTCGAACGACGCCGTCTTCTGGCCCTCGATGCGGGCCGGGTTCACCGAGTTGACCAGCTCGATCTCCGGGTAGTCGGCGGTCACCTTGCGCGCGAGCTCCAGACAGTCGTCGAAGTTGCCCTGCACCTGGATCACCTTCGCGCCGTGCATGACGGCCTGAGCGAGCTTGCCCATCGCGATCTTGCCCTCGGGGATCAGCACCGCACAGGTGATTCCCGCGCGCGTCGCATACGCCGCAGCCGACGCCGACGTGTTGCCGGTCGAGGCGCAGAGGACCGCCTTCTTGCCGTTGTTGACGGCATTGGTGACGGCCATCGTCATACCGCGGTCCTTGAACGACCCGGTGGGGTTGAGCCCCTCCACCTTGAGGTAGACCTCGCAGCCGGTGATCTCCGAGAGCACCGGAGCCGCCACCAGCGGCGTCGCGCCCTCCAGGAGGGTGACGATCTTCCAGTCGTCGCGCACCGGCATGCGGTCGCGGTAGGCCTCGATCAGGCCCGGCCATCCGCGGTGGACGGGCTGGTACTCGGCGTTAGTCATTGGTTCCCTCCAGACGGAGCACGCTGGACACCTTGATTACGGAGTCCATCTGTTCAAGTGCGGCAACGGTTTCCGACTGTGCGCGGTCGGAGGCGCGATGTGTGACGACGATCAGCCGGGCGTCGGTGCCCGCGCCCTCCTGGCGTACCGCGGCAATGCTGACGTCGCGCGCCGCGAACTCGCCCGCCACCTGCTGAAGGACTCCGGGCTTGTCGGCGACCTTCATCGAGACGTAGTAGCGCGTCGGGACCTCGTCGATCGACGCGATCGGCAGCGAGGCGTAGGTGGATTCCAGCGGACCGCGCCCGTGGTACACCCGGTTCCGGGCGGCCATCACCAGATCACCGAGCACCGCCGATGCGGTGGGTGCGCCGCCGGCGCCCTGACCGTAGAACATCAGGCGGCCGGCATTCTCCGCCTCCACGGCGACGGCGTTGAACGCGCCGTTGACGGTGGCGAGCGGGTGCTCCAACGGAACCAGCGCCGGGTAGACGCGGGCGGAGATCTTCTCCCCGTCGGCGGTCTGGATGCGCTCGCAGATGGCCAGGAGCTTCACCGTGCAGTCGAACTTCTTCGCCGCCTCGAGATCCTTCGAGGTGATCTTGGTGATCCCCTCGCGGTAGACGTCCGACGCGGTGACCCGGGAATGGAAGGCGATCGAGGCGAGAATCGCGGCCTTCGAAGCCGCGTCGTACCCTTCGACGTCCGCGGTGGGATCGGCCTCGGCGTAGCCCAGCCGGCCGGCCTCGGCGAGTACCTTGCCGTAGCCCGCGCCGGTCTCGTCCATCTCCGAGAGGATGTAGTTGGTGGTGCCGTTGACGATTCCGGCCACCCGATTCACCGAGTCGCCCGCGAGCGACTGGGTCAGCGGGCGGATCACCGGGATCGCGCCCGCGACCGCCGCTTCGAAGTACAGGTCGACCCGGTTGTCCTCGGCCGCCTTGGCCAGTTCGCCCGAGTGCGCGGCGATCAGCGCCTTGTTGGCGGTGACGACGGACTTGCCCGACTCCAGGGCGGTCTTGATGAGCGCGCGGGCCGGCTCGATGCCGCCGATCAGCTCGACCACCATGTCGACGTCGTCGCGGGCGACGAGGCTGTGCGGATCGTCGGTCAGCAACGCCGGATCGACGCCCTCGCGCGCGCGGGAGGCATCACGCACCGCGACGCCCCGGAGCACGAGCGGCGCGCCGATCCGAGCCCGCAGGTCGGCGGCGTTCTCGGTCAGAATCCGAACGACCTCGGTGCCGACATTGCCCATGCCCAACACGGCCACGCCGATCGGACGGGATGATTCGCTCATTCCGGGTCCACCTCCAGGCTCAAGAAGTCCTCCACCGTCTCCCGCCTCAGCATGAGCCGGGACCGGCCGTCATTGACTGTCGCGACCGCCGCACGCGGCACCATGTTGTAGCGGCTCGACATGGAATAGCAGTAGGCGCCGGTGGCGCCCACCACGAGCAGATCGCCCGGGACCAGGTCGTCCGGCAGCCAGCAGTCGCGGATAACGATATCGCCGCTCTCACAGTGCTTGCCCACCACCCGGCAGACGACGGCCTTCGCGTCCGAGACCCGCGAGGCGAGCCGGACGTCGTACTCGGCGTCGTAGAGCACCGTGCGGATGTTGTCGCTCATGCCGCCGTCGACCGAGACGTACCGGCGCACGGTGTTCCCGTCGAGTGCGACGTCCTTGACGGTTCCCACCCGGTACAGCGTCACGCCCGCCGGCCCCGCGATCCCGCGACCGGGTTCGACCGCGATGGTCGGCATCGGCAGGTTCAGCGCGGCCGACTCGCGGCGGACGATCTCCGCCAGCGCCTCGGCCAGCACGCTGACCGGCGGCGGGTCGTCGCTCTCCAGGTACGAGATGCCGAGACCGCCGCCGAGGTCGAGCACCTTGAGCTGCGAGGTCTTCTCGACCCCGAACTCGGCGACGATGTCGGCGAGCAGGCCGATCACCCGGCGTGCGGCGAGCTCGAATCCGTCGATCTCGAAGATCTGCGAGCCGATGTGGCTGTGCAGCCCCACCAGACGCAGGTTGTCGGCGGCGAAGACCGCGCGAACCGCGTCGAGCGCCACACCGCCGGCGAGTGCGAAACCGAACTTCTGGTCCTCGTGCGCCGTCGAGATGAACTCGTGAGTGTGCGCCTCGACGCCCGGAGTCACCCGGACCAGCACGTCGGCGACCACTCCCCGTTCACCGGCGAGACGGTCCAGACGCTCGATCTCGATCATCGAGTCCAGGACGATGTCCCCGACACCGGCGTCGAGTGCCGCCGCCAGTTCGTCCTCGGCCTTGTTGTTGCCGTGCAGTGCGATGCGCTCGGCGGGGAATCCCGCGTGCAGCGCCACCGCCAGTTCGCCTCCGGAGCAGACGTCGAGCGAGAGGCCCTCGGACTCGATCCACTTCGCGACCTGCGAGGAGAGAAAGGCCTTCGACGCGTAGTGCACGCGGCCGTACGGCCCGAACGCCCGCTGCATGTCGGCGCAGCGCGACCGGAAGTCCGCTTCGTCGTACACGAACAGCGGGGTGCCGTACTGCTCGGCGAGCCGGTCGACCCGGACTCCGCCGATCGTCACGACGCCGTCCTCGTCGCGGACGGTCCCACGCGGGTAGACGTTCTCCGGGATACGGGAGAGCTCTTCGGGGCGGTTGGGGCGCTCCGCGAGATGCGGAGCGGCGAGGATCTCGGCGTGGCGGGGGCCGGCGGGGTGTGCCATCACATTCTCTCCGGAGCGCTGACGCCGACCAGCTCGAGGCCGTTGGCGAGGACTTGGCGGGTGGCTTCGCAGAGCGCGAGCCGGGCGGCGTGCACATCGCCCGCCTCCTCGTCGCCCTGCGGGAGGACGCGGCAGCGCGCGTAGAACCGGTGATAGGCACCGGCCAGCGACTCCAGGTAGCGGGAGACCCGATGCGGTTCGCGCAGTGCGGCGGCGGTGGCGACCACCTCGGAGAAGTCGCCGATGGTGCGGATCAGATCGCCCTCGGACTCGTCGTCGAGAAGCTCCAGACGCGCGGTGCTCGCCGACAACCCGAGCTCGGCCGCGTGACGGGCCAGCGCCGACAGCCGGGCATGCGCGTACTGCACGTAGTAGACCGGGTTGTCGGAGGACTGCTTGCGCAGCAGATCGAGGTCGATGTCGATGTTGACGTCGATCGACGAGCGGATGAGCGCGTAGCGGGCGGCGTCGACTCCGACCGCCTCGACGAGGTCGTCGAGCGTGATGACGGTTCCCGCGCGCTTGGACATCCGGACCGGCTGTCCGTCCCTCACCAGATTCACCATCTGCCCGATGAGGACCTCGACGGCTTCGGGGTCGTATCCCAGCGCGGCGGCTGCGGCCTTCAGCCGAACCACGTAGCCGTGGTGATCGGCGCCGAGCATGTAGATGAGGTGATTGGCGCCGCGGTCGTGCTTGTCCTTGAGGTAGGCGATGTCGCCGGCGATGTAGGCGGCGTTCCCGTCGCTCTTGATGACGACGCGGTCCTTGTCGTCGCCGTAATTCGTCGACCGCAGCCACCAGGCGCCTTCGGCCTCGTACAGGTTCCCGTTGGCCTTGAGCTCGTCGATCGCCTGCTCGACGAGGCCTCGATCGAACATCGAGTTCTCGTGCGTGTAGACGTCGAAATCGGTGCCGAACTCGTGCAGCGTCCGCTTGATGTGCGCGAACATGAGCTCCACGCCCTCGGCACGGAAGACCTCCCGCGCCTCCGCGACCGGCAGCTCGAGGACTCCGGGCGACTTCTCGACGACGGTCGCGGCGATCTCGTCGATGTACTCGCCGGCGTACCCGTCGTCGGGGGTCGGCTCGCCCTTGGCCGCGGCCAGCAGCGAGTTCGCGAACCGGTTGATCTGCTCGCCGTGGTCGTTGAAGTAGTACTCGCGCGTCACCTTCGCGCCGCGTGCGGTGAGCACGCGCCCTAGTGCGTCGCCCACCGCGGCCCAGCGTGTGCCGCCGAGGTGGATGGGGCCGGTGGGATTGGCGGACACGAACTCCAGGTTCACGTTCAGCGCCGAGAGCTCATCACCGCGGCCGTACGCATCCCGCTGTGCGAGGACGGCGGCGACCGTCTGATTCTGTGCGGCCGCAGCCAAGCGCAGATTGACGAATCCGGGTCCGGCGACCTCCGCGGAGTCGATGCCGGGGTCGGTCGCGAACTCGTCGGCCAGCCACGTCGCCAGTTCGCGCGGATTGGCTCCCGCGCGCTTGCCCAGTTGCAGGGCGATGTTGGTGGCGTAATCGCCGTGCTCCGGGCTGCGCGGACGCTCCACGACCACGGTCTCCGGAATCAACGACGTATCGAGGTCATGAGCGTGGAAGACCTTCTGCGTCGCAGCGCGAAGCAGAGCAGCGAGTTCGGTGGGAGTCACGGGAACCTATCTTATTGTCCCAGGTGCGGTTCACGACAATCGGACCTCGGTGCCGGGAATCGGCGCTGTCCGAGGCCCCACCCGCCGGGCGAAGTGCTCAGGGCAGGTTCAGCTGCCAGGACACTCCGAATCGGTCGTTGACCCAGGCGAAGGCCTGCGAGAAGCCGTAGTCGCCGATCGGCATCAAGACCCCGCCGCCTTCGCCGAGAAGTGCGGCGAGACGCTCGAGCTCGGCGCGATCGTCGACGTCGACGAACAGCGAACTCGACGGGGTGAAATCGAAGGCGTGGCCGACGGCGCTGTCGCTGACCAGCACCCGCAGACCGGCGAGATCGAGTTCGGCGAGCATGATGCCCTGGGCCGGGTCGGCGTGCGGCGTGGACGTGACCACGCGTCCGCCGGGGAATGCGGAGAGGTACAGGTCGATCGCGTCGGCGGCGACGGCCCCCTGGAACATGAGGAACGGACGGATCTGCGTCATGACGCGGGCGTAGTGGCGGTAGCGCGGTTCAGCAGCCGAGCAGGGTCGCGAGTTCGTCGATGCCGCGAACGTGGAAGCGATCGTCGGGGCAGCGCGCCTCCGGCTTGGGCTCCGGACCCCATTCCGCGGGCCGCTCCACATACGCCGTCTGCAGGCCGAATCCACGCGCCGCGGCGAGATCGGTCACGTGCGTCGCGACCATCAGGACCTCACCGGGATCCACCCGCATCAGCCGCGCGAGCCCGAGGTACACCTCACCGGACGGTTTGTAGTGGCGCCAGAGGTCCGAGCCGCCGATGAAGTCCCAGGGCAGACCCGCGGACTTGGCCATCTCGGTCAGGAGTGCCACGTTGCCGTTGCTCAGGGCGCAAATCGTGTACCTCTCCTTGAGGCGACGGAGTCCCTCGGGCGAATCCGGCCACGCCGGGAGGACGTGCCACGCGTGCACCGCGGCGTCCAGCTGATCGGCACCGGCCCGGATTCCGTGCTCTTCGCGCAGCAGCCGGTCGAGTGATTCGCGATGCAGATCGTCGAGCAGCGTCCAGTCCCGGCTCCCCTGTTCCACCTCGGCCAGTGCCGGCGCGTAGGTTCGTCGCCAGGAACGCGCCAGCGCCGAGGCGTCGATCTCCGGAAAGATCTGAGCCAGAACACGACTGACCCCGGTATGCCAGTCGGCCACCGTCCCGAAGGTGTCGAAGGCGATCACTTTCACCGAGGGCGCGCCGGTAGTCGAAGTCACCCGGTCAGTGTCGCATCGCCGGCACGTGAGTACTCGGACGCCTCCCGGATCTGTTCCGGCGTCGGCGTCACTCCGGTGTAGAGCGCGAACTGCGCCGCGGCCTGGCCGGCGATCACCGCGTCTCCGCTGATCGTCTCGAGTCCGCGTGCCCGCATCGCCCGCACCATCGGCGTGTCGGGCGGCATCGCCACCACGTCGAGACAACCGGTCGCCGCGTCGACGAGAGCCTCGTCGAACGGCAGCGCGTCGGCGTCCGGTCCCCCGGCCATGCCGATCGGCGTCGCGTTGACGAGAGTTGCGGGGGCGAGTCCCGCTGCGTTGACCGCATGCCGGTAGCCGTATCGCGCGGCGAGCACGGCACCGGCGGCCCGGTTGCGCGCGACCACGGTCACATCGGTGAAGCCGGTCGCACGCAGCGCCGCGACCACCGCCTTCGCCATTCCGCCGCTTCCGGCGACGGCCACCGGCGCGGTGCGATCGAAGCGCGAGGCGGCCAGCAGGTCGGCGACCGCCTGATAGTCGGTGTTGTACGCGTGGAGCACGCCGTCGTCGTTGACGATCGTGTTCACCGAGTCGATGGCCGCGGCCGACTCCTCCATCACGTCGATCAGGTCGATCACCGCCTCCTTGTACGGCATCGACACCCCGGCACCGCGGATCGGGAGGCCACGGATCCCGGCCACCGCCGAGGCGATGTCGGTCGGCGCGAAGGCCTTGTAGACGAAGTTCAGGCCCAACCGGTTGTAGAGATAGTTGTGGAAGCGGGTCCCGATGTCGGACGGCCGCGCCGCCAGCGAGACGCACAGCACGGTGTTTCGGTTGAGAGCGCGGGAATGCGGGGCGGTCATGGACCGACCGTAGCGGGCAGCCGGTGCCACGAGCCACCGAGCCGGCGACCGATTCGCTCTGAAGAATGCGAAACGCGCAATTCTATCACGCCGCTGAAATCACTCCCGACGAGTTTGACATCGGTCGGACAATTCACCATCGTGACCCTTGGGACGACCATCGATCGTTTGACCACAGATGGGTCGGTACACGGCCCGGGACCAGCGGATTCCAACGACATCCCTCAGTCCAGTCTGGCGTGAAAGGTAAAATGTTGAATAGTGTGAAAAGAGTTGCGATCATCGGCGCGGGGCCCAGTGGAATGGCAGCCCTGCGCGCTTTCAAATCGGCGGAGAAGTCCGGCTCCGAGATCCCCGAAGTGGTCTGCTACGAGAAGCAGGACGACTGGGGTTGACAGTGGAACTTCACCTGGCGCACTGGAACCGACGGGTACGGCGAACCCGTGCATTCGAGCATGTACCGGAATCTGTGGTCCAACGGCCCCAAAGAGGCGCTCGAGTTCGCCGAGTACACATTCGACGAGCATTTCAACCGTCCGATCTCCTCTTATCCTCCTCGCGAAGTCCTCTGGGATTACATCAACGGCCGTGCCGTCCAGTCGGGTGTGAAAGAACTCGTCCGATTCGCTCACGTGGTGCGTCGGGTGGAATTCGACGATGAGACCGAACAGTTCACCGTCACCGTCGACGATCTGCGCGAGCATGTGACCTCCACCGAGGTCTTCGACGAAGTCATCGTCTCGACGGGTCATTTCTCATTTCCCAATGTCCCCGACATCGCGGGAATCGAAACCTTTCCCGGCGAGGTGATCCACGCGCACGAGTTCCGCGGCGCCGAGCGATTCGCCGGTCAGCGCCTGCTGCTCGTCGGGGGTCGTACTCCGCCGAGGACATCGGCATCCAATCTCACAAGATGGGGGCCCGGCACGTGACGATGAGCTGCCGGTCGCGGCCGCAGGGATTCGCGTGGCCCGACGGTGTCGACGAGAGACCGCAGATCGACCGGATCGACGGCGGTGTCGCCACCTTCATCGACGGCTCATCCGGAGAGTTCGACGCGATCATCCTCTGCACCGGGTACCTGCACCACTACCCGTTCCTCCCGGAGCATCTGCATCTGCGTTCGCCCAACAACCTCTACCCCGGCGGTCTCTACCGGGGCGTGACGTGGCAGGCGAACCCGCACCTGCACTACCTCGGCGCGCAGAATCAGTGGTTCACGTTCAACATGTTCGACGCGCAGGCCTGGTATGTCCGGGACCTCATCCTCGGTCGAGCCCAGCTCCCGTCCGCCGCTGAGCGCGCCGCGCACATGCGTCAGTGGGCCGATCGTTACCGCGGCGTCGAGGACGACGCCGCCGCGGTGCGTTTCCAGGCCGACTACATCCGCGATCTGATCGAGCAGACGGACTACCCGATGTTCGACCTCGACGAGGTGGTGCGGATCTTCCTCGAATGGAAGGCCGACAAGAAGCGGAACATCCTCACCTACCGGGATCAGGTGTACCCGTCGGTGATGACGGGAACGATGGCCGCCGTTCACCACACCCGCTGGATCGACGAGCTCGACGACTCCCGGGAGCGCTACCTCGAATCCCAACCCACGGCCGACCGTGTGACGAGCTGACGGCCACCGGCGCAGACGGCCGGATGTCGGAGGGCGCACCTACAATCGGGCAGCATCCGCGCGACGAGGAGCACAGCGTGCAACAGCCGTCACTCTTCGAGCCCGACGACACCGGCCGTCCGCTCGCCGACCGAATGCGGCCTCGGTCGATCACGGAGGTGGTCGGGCAGGACCACCTCCTCGGCCCGGACGGAGCGATCGGCCAGATGGTCGCCGAGAAGCGGCTGGCGTCGATGATCCTGTGGGGTCCCCCGGGCTGCGGCAAGACGACGATCGCGCGGCTTCTCGCCGAACAGACCGACCTCGTCTTCGAACCGCTGTCGGCGACATTCGCGGGAGTCGCCGATCTGCGGAAGGTGTTCCGCGCGGCGGAGAAGCGCCGCGAGCTCGGCCGCGGCACCCTGCTGTTCGTCGACGAGGTGCATCGGTTCAACCGCGCGCAGCAGGACTCCTTCCTTCCCTACGTCGAAGACGGCACCGTCGTCCTGGTGGGCGCGACCACCGAGAACCCCAGCTTCGAGCTCAACGCCGCCCTGCTCTCCCGCTGCCGAGTCTTCGTTCTCAAACGACTCGAGGAGGCCGCGCTCGTCGAGTTGGTCGAACGAGCCGAGACTCTGACGGGACGGGAGCTGCCCCTCGACGGCGAGGCCCGGCAGGCGCTGATCGCGATGGCCGACGGCGACGGACGCTATCTGCTCAACCTCGTCGAGCAACTCGGCCACATCAGCACGCCGATCGGCGTCGACGAGTTGGTCCGGCTGGTGCAGCAGCGGGCTCCCCTGTACGACAAGTCGCAGGAAGGGCACTACAACCTGATCTCGGCCCTGCACAAGTCGATGCGCGGCTCCGACGCCGATGCCGGCTTGTACTGGCTGGCCCGGATGCTCGACGGCGGAGAGGATCCGCTCTACATCGCCCGGCGCATCGTGCGCTTCGCCGCCGAGGACGTGGGCATGGCCGATCCCCGGGCGCTCGCGCAGGCGCTGGCCGCGTGGGACACATACGAGCGGCTCGGCTCACCCGAAGGTGAGCTCGCCATCGCACAGGCGGTGGTGTACTTGGCCACCGCGCCGAAGTCGGTCGCCGTCTACCGGGGGTTCGGGGCGGCCCGGGCCCTCGCCCGGCGCACCGGATCGCTCATGCCGCCGAAGCACATTCTGAATGCGCCCACCGGATTGATGCGCGAGCTCGGCTACGGTGCCGGCTACCGCTACGACCCGGACACCGAGGACGGATTCTCCGGGGCCGACTTCTTCCCCGAAGGCCTGGAGCACGAACCGCTGTACCGGCCGACGGCCAACGGTTTCGAAGCCTCCGTCCGCGAGCGCATCGCCGAATGGGACCGGTTGCGTGTCCGCCGCCGCGGCGAGGGACGGTGACCGCGCCTCAGCGGATCGAGCGGTACACCGCGGTCTCGAAGTCCAGGAAGGCGGCGACCGACGCGGGATCGGCGAACGGCAGCACTTGCGAGCCCCACATCCCGGCGACGTCCGCCTCCCTGTCGATCCAGTAGTAGAGGTTGGCCAGTCCGGCCCACGCGAGCGAGCCCGCCGACCGGCCCGTCGGTGCGGGCTCGTCGTTGACCATGAACGAGTAGGCCCACGACTTGGACTGCCCGGGGAAGAACTCCGCGTCGTGGGTCAGGGCCGGCGCCGACCCGACGAGCTTTCCGACCTTCAGCTCGCCCAGCCCGTTCCGGGATGCCGCCCGCACGGTCTCGGGCGCGAGCACCCGACCGCGCTCGCCCTCGCCGTCCCGCAACCACATCCGCAGGAAGCGGGTGTAGTCCGGGATCGTGGCGTACACCCCCTGTCCGCCCATGTCGACCTCCGGGTCCTGCGGAAGCACCAGGCCGGTGGCGACCAATGACCCGTCGTCGACGCGCTGGTGGACCTCCGCGCGACGATCCGCCATCGACCGGCTCATGACGAAGGCCGAATCGTCCATGCCGAGGGGCTCGAAGATCCGCTCCCGCATCACCTGCGACAGCCGTTGTCTCCGAACGGCTTCCACCACCAGCCCGGCCCAGTCGATGTTGGTTCCGTATCCCCACCGAGTCCCGGGGTCGAAGAGCAGTGGCGAGGTGAGGCATTCGCGGGATGCGGTGAGAATGTCCGGCTGTCCCGTCGACTCGAGCAGGCGGGCGTACTCCGGTGAGAAGAAGGAGTACGACAGGCCCGCCGTGTGGAGCAGCAGCATCCGGGTGGTGATCTGCGTCGACGGTGCCCGCAGTCGCGGTGAGCCGTCCGGGGCGAAGCCCTCGAGCACCTGCAGCCGGCTGATGTCCGGTACATAGTCCGCAGCCGGGGCGTCGAGGTCGACCAGCGCCTCCTCCACGCATTGCAGCACGGCGGTGGACGTGAGCGCCTTGGTGCACGAGAAGATCGCGAATACCGTGTCGGCGGTCATCGGCCGACCGTCGTCCACGGACCGGACGCCCGCGGTGCCGAGGTAGGCGTCGCCGCCGCTGCGGGTGACGGTCGCGACGACGCCGGGCACGCACTGGGCGTCGTCGGCGGAGGCGGCTCGGTTCAGAATGTCGTCGAGGCGGGTGAGGTCGGGCATCGGGATCTCCTGTGCAGCAGTTGATGGCACCAGTGATCCTGGCCGGTGTTCACGGCCGGGTACGTCTGCGAACGGCAGGCACCGTCTCCGAGCGGCGAGCTTCTCGTAGCGGAGACTCGTCCCTACCGGCGGCGGGTCACGACCGCGCGCGAGCGAGCGTCTCGGAGGGATTCTCGCCGAACCTGCGTCGATAGGAGGCCGCGAAGACGCCGAGGTTCACATAACCCCAGGCGTGGGCGGTCGCCGTCACCGACTCGGCGCCGGAGCGCAGTTCGCGGTAGACGCCTTGGAGGCGCTGCTCGACGAGATAGGAGCGCACCGACGTTCCCAGATAACGAGCGAATCCACCGCTCAGCGACCGCACGCTCACGCCCGCCGCGGCCGCGATCTCGGCCACCGTCGGCAGGTCGCGGGCGTGGGCGTCGATGAAGTGCGCCGCGGTGCGGACATAGCCCGGTGCCGCCACGGCGGGCCGACGTTCGAGGTCGACGGCGGCTCGCAGCGCCCAATCGTGCAGGAGTTGCGCGGCGATGAGCTCCTGCAGATGGAGCCCGATTCTGCCCGAGGCGACTGCCTCGGGCGAGATGGCCGCCGTACTCGTCGCATACCCGAGCAGATTCCACCACGGGCTCCCCGATCCGCCGATCACGGCGCCGCGGGACCACAGGGCGTCGTCGGGGACGTGGCCCCACCACTGCAGCGAGAGATCGGCGAGCAGTCGGTGCGGCACCGTGAGATTGAGCTGCAGATGGTCGTCGTCGGCGGCGAGCCGGAAGTCGGTGCGGCTGCAGTCCGCGACGAACGTCTGCCCGGCCCCGAGCTCGGTCCCCTCGGCGCGCCCCACCCGGTGCCGCGTCCGTCCGCGCAGCGTGGTCAGAACCAGCACGTTGCCCGCTTCGGCGTCGAAGTCCCGCAGTGCCACCTCGGTGCCGTACCGGAAGTGAGTCATGGTGATCTCACCGACGTCGATCGAGAACATCGACGAGCAGGGCGACGTCGAACGGCCAGACGGCCGGACGTCGAACGACATGTACTTGTCGTCGGTCCACGCCGCGATCGCATCCCAGTCGGTCTCCGTCACGGACGAGAGGACACCGTTCGGGCGCGGATCGAGCTGTGTCGGCATGGTCGGTAGGCTACTGACACACTGCGACGTTCGGCAGGGATTCAGCAGGCCGGGCGAGGTCTGGGAAGACCGCTGAGAATGATCAGCGCTGACAGATCTGGATGATCAGCGCTGACAGATCTGGTGCCCCCCGTAGGATTCGAACCTACGACCTTCTGCTCCGGAGGCAGACGCTCTATCCCCTGAGCTAGGGGGGCTCATCGGGCGAAAGCAACATTAGCGCACAGGGACCTCACCGCCCAACACCGGGGTCACCGCAGCGCGTCAGACGGCGATCAGCTTGGCGCCGGCCACTTCCCGGTACCGGTCGGGCGTGCAGGTCAGGACGATGATCTGCGCATCGCCACCCGCAGTGCCGAGCACATGGGCCATCGAGGCCAGGCGCGTCGGATCGGTGTAGCCGAGCGCATCGTCGAGGATCAACGGCACCCCGTCGGCCTTGTCGACCAGAGTGGCGCAGGCGAGCCGGGCGAGCAGACCGAGCTGCTCCTTGGCACCGCCCGAGAGCGAGTCGACGTCGACCGTCACACCGTCGAGGGTGCGGGTGGCGATGACGAAGTCGTCGTCGATGTGGAACGACACACCGGAGCCGAAGACCGGGGCCGCCAGCTCCTCCAGACGCTCGGCGAATGGATCCACGTACCGCGCGCGGCTCTCGTTGCGCTTGCGCTGCAGCGTCTCGTGCAGCACACGCGCTCCTGCGGCGCGCTCTCGGACGCGTTGCAGGTGTGCCTGCGCGGCGTCGTTCGCCGCGACCGCCTCCGACAGTTCATCGAGACGTCCGTCGCTTCGGCACACCTCGAGTCTGGTCGACAGCTCGGTCTGGATTCGCTTCTGCTCCGACACCTGCCTGCGCAGCCGGTCCTGCGCGGCCTCGGCCTGCGCGAGCTTCTCGCGCAATCCGTTCAGATCCAGCTGCTCGAGGCGCTGCGTCAGCCGAGCCAGATCCGCCTCCGCGTCGTCGACCTCGGCCGCGTGCTCACAGACCCGCTCCGCTAGCGTCTCGTCGGAGGCCGCCGCGGCGGAGGCGCTGAGCTCGGACTCCAGTGCGGCCGACTCTTCGGCGATGCGGACGCCGGTCTCCTCCAGCGCCGATGCCCGCGACTCGTACTCACGCACCGCTGCCAGCCGCGCCTGCCGTGCTCGGTCGGCTTCCGCGGCGAGATCGGACGCGTCACGTTCGATCCGCCGGAGCTCGGCGAGGTCGGCGTGAGCGCGCTCCCCCTCGTGCCCGTTGCCGGCGTCTGCTCCCGCCTGCTCAGGGAGGCGAGACAGCAGGTCCAGGCGCTGCCGCTCGAGGTCCTCCGCCTCGGCTCCGCCGAGCTCACGCGCCAGGGCACGCTCGGTGTCCTGAATCCGCCGAAGGATCTCCGCTCGTCGCGCGGCCGCCGACGCGACGAGCGACAGTTCGGCTACTCCGCACCGGCGACGAAGCTCTGCGGCCCGCTCGCGGAGCGTCTCCAGTTCTGCGGCCGGCTCAGCGGAATCGGCGCCCGGCCGGACCTCGACGCGCACCGATCCCGGCACCTCCACGACTGTGGGCCGCGCCGCCGAGACCTGCGCACCGTCCGCCGCCGTCTCACCGTCGAGGAGGACCTCGTCCGCGCCCAGGCGAGTGATCGTGACCGTGGGTGCGGCCGCGTCGAGCCGAGCCGCGGTGGCGGCGAGATCGCGCTCGAGTGCGGCGGCGAGCCGGACGTCGTCCTCGCTCACCGGGACGGCTGCGGCTTCGGCACGCGCCGACGCCAATTCCGATCGCAGCCGCCGGACCTCGTCGAGTGAGTTGTCCAGGCGGGCCAGACGGGCCCGATCCGATGCGACCACCGCCGCCCTCTCGGCCGCCCGGAGTTCCGCGCCGAGGTCGTCTCGCCGCTTCTGCGATTCCGCGAGCGCCGACGCAAGCTCGGCCGCCTCGCCGGCGGCGGCCTCGGCCTTCGCGCGCGCCTGACTCACGGCTCGGCGATTCTCCGCGAGGGACTCGCGCAGCGCCGCGGCTCGTTCCCGGTCGCGCCGACGGCTTCGCAACGCGTCGGCCGCGACCCGGTGCGACAGCTTCCTGCTCTCGACTGTGGCCCGAGCCGCCTTGACCTGCTCGCTCACCGCTTCGGCCTCCGCCAGCGCCGCGGCCGCGGTGGAGACCTCGACGTTGCCCGACTGCTCTTGCGCCACCAACCCTCGGATGGTCTCGGCCACGCGGGGAAGCCGATCAGCGGCGTCCTGAACCCGCGCCAGGATCTCCTCGCGCTCGGCGACCGCGGCGGCTGCCCGATCGGCCGCATCGGCGGCCGCGGCGAGTTCACCGGTCGGCCGTCCTTGGGCGAGGGTGAAGTACTTCTTGTACTCCGCGGCCACCGCCGCGACCAGTTCCTGGGTCTGCGGCGTCTCGCCGCCGTCCGACTCGGACTGTCCCGCCGCACGGTCGAGGGCCTGCGAGAGCGCCGAACTGTTCGCGAGGTCGCCCAACCGCGGGTCGGCCGACTGCAGCAATCGGAGCGCCCCGAACAACGTCTTGTCGAGCGCCTCCGCGAGAATCTGGTCCACACGCTCGTGCGCCTCGCGCCCGGTGAGTTGTTCACGCACCGGCTGCGTGATCGTCAAGGTGGTCTCCGGCTGCCGATTGAAACGTTTGAAGTACTCGAAACGCCAAGAGCCGCAAGAGATATCGGCCCAAACCTCGGTACCGACGTCGCGCCCCGCGGGCTGGACGGCACGGACGTTCCTCGCCTTGCTGCTCGCCTGCGCTGCCAGCAACAGGTCGAAGGCCTCCATCATCGACGACTTGCCCGCCTCGTTGTCGCCCTCGATGACGGTGACGCCCGTGTCGGCGAACTCCACCTCACGGGCGGCCACTCCGCGAAAGTTCGCCACTCGCAGTCGGTGCAGTCTCATCGGCCCGCCCCCGCCAGCCGGTACAGCAGGGCGAGGGCCGCGCGCGCGTCGGCGGCGTCCGCGATGTCGGAATCCGACGCCGCCCGCTCGGCCAGCTCGGCCGCGGCGAGCGCCGCATAGCCTTGGAGATCGAGCTGGGCCACATCGGAAGGATCGGACACGACGGTCAAGTCGTGGTGCCGCTCCCAGATCTTCAACGCCGCGAACCGGTCGCCGAACTCGTCGAGCAGGTCGGCCAGTGCGACTTCGTCGGTCACGCTGATGGTCCCGGTCAACGCCAACTGCACCACCGTGCGCGACTTGTCCGGGATCTCGGAGAACAGTCCGCGCAGCCGCGCGATGTCGTCAGCGCCGTTCATGTGCTCGCGGATCGTGCGAAACGACCACTGCCCCACGCGGTGCGGGGTCACCTCGATCGAGGACTCGCCGCCCCGGCTCAGGGTCACCTCCAGAACGTGCCCCGGCGCGGACTCGACATGATCGAACGCGGTCACCTCTGGCGCACCGGAGTACCACACGCGCCCCGAGTCGCCGACCGAAGTGAGCGAATGACGATCCCCCAGGGCGACGTAGTCGACGAGCTCCGCGGCCACCGCGACATCCAGGGCGGTGCTGCCGACGATCGACGGGTCGTCGTTGGGACTGAGCGAATCGACCCCGCCGTGTCCGACCACGATCCGAATGTCGTCGGACTCGGTCAGCTGGGACAGTTGATCGCTCACCAGGTCGGTCAACGGCCGTTTCGTGGTCCACGGGGCCGCCACCAATGCGACACCGTCGCGCACCGCCACCACCCCGGGCTCGTCGAGGACGATGACGTTGTCCGGGCAGGCGGCGACGAACTCGCGCGAGCGGTACACGCTGGTGGCATCGAGCGGATCGTGATTGCCGGGCAGCAGGTACACCGGGACCGGATACTCACCCAGCGCAGCGAGCGTGCGGCGGATGATCCGGGTCGACACCCGGGGGTCGTCGAAGACGTCTCCGCAGACCACGACGAACTCCGCTCCGGTGGCGCGTGCGAGGTCGCCGATGCGCACCACTGCGTCGTCGCGGGCCGCACTGTACGTCGACTGCGCGTTTCCGGACAGGAAGTGCCGGGTCATGCCGAGTTGCCAGTCGGCCGTGTGCAGGAAGGTGACGCTCCGTGCCGCGGCGGGCTCGGGCGTCGATTCCGCAGCGTCGGCGGGGACGGCGAACAATGCCAGCGGTTCGAGGTCGAACAGCGGTTCCGTCACGCACGACGCGCCGTCGAGCGCCGAATCGTCGTAGGCCGGCCGTGACATGCTCCCGCTCCCTCCAGATCGTCTGTCGGACCGGAGTCGGCCCGTCGTGACGATGGTACGAGGCACCTCCGACAATCCGGGTCAGACGCGGCCGCGGCTCAGTCCGCCGAACCGACTCAGGTCCGCACGAGGAAGAGCGTGGCGACGGCACCCACCAGCAGGACGGCGGCGCCGAGATAGATCGACTCGCCCATCGCTCTCGCGAATCCGTCGCGCAAGAACTCCGGCAGCTGATGAACCTCGCCGCTGTGGCCGGCGGTGTCGACTCCCGGCAGGTGCGCCGAGAGCCGTGACATCATCAGCGCACCGATTCCCGCCGAACCGATCACCGAGCCGATGACCCGCGTGGTGTTGTACACGCCGGCGCCCGCCCCCGCCTGATGCCAGGGCAGATTCCGCGTCGCGGTCGCCGCCAGCGGCGCCCAGATCCCGGCGCTCGCCAGACCCATCAGGAGCGTGGGCGCGACCAGGAGCCACACGGGGCTCTCCGGCCGGAACACGGCTCCGGCCCAGAAGGACGCCACCGCATAGACGAACAGTCCGAGCGCGACCACGTTTCGCGGATGGACCCGGTCGAGCACGCGCCCGACGATCGGCGCGAAGATGCCGGTCAGCACGGCCATCGGCACCAGGACGAGCGCCGACCGCAGCGGCGACATCCCGCCGACCAGCTGGAGGAAGAACATGATCGGGATCATCGAACCGGAGACGGCGAATCCCATCGTGGCGATACCCACGTTCGACACACTGAAGTTGCGGTCGCGGAACAGCGACAGGGGCACCAGCGGCTCCCCCCGCGTGCGGCTCTCCCAGAAGACGAACACCCCATCACCGCGACTCCGGCGCCGATGAGCACCCAGATCCATGCCGCCCAGTGGTACGACTCTCCCTCCTGGATGCCGAAGACCAGCGCCGTCAGACCCACCGCGGACAGCGCGACGCCGACCCAGTCGAACTTGTGGTCGTGGGTCTCCACCCTGGGCACCAGCATCTGGGCGAGCACCAGTCCGACCAGCCCGACCGGGAGATTGACGAAGAAGATCCACTCCCACCCCAGCGAGTCGGTGAGGACGCCGCCGAGAAGCGGACCGACCAGTGTGGCGACACCGGCGACCGTGCCCCAGACGCCCATCGCCGCACCGCGCCGCTCGGGCGGGAAGATGCGGGTGATGAGCGCCATGGTCTGCGGTGTGATCAGCGCCGCGCCGAGTCCCTGCACGCTGCGGGCCGCGATGAGTTCGCCGATGCTTCCCGACAGTCCGCACCACACGCTCGCAGCGGTGAACAGGAACAGGCCGGCCTGGTACACCCGCTTCGGCCCGATCTTGTCGCCGAGACGGCCGGCGACCAGCAGCGGCACCGCGTAGGTGAGCAGATAGGCGCTGGTCACCCAGACGATCCCGTTCACATCGGCGTCGAGCGCCTCCATGATCTGCGGCTGGGCGACCGCGACGATCGTCATGTCGACGAGGATCATGAAGAAGCCGACGCACAGCGCCATCAACGCCGCCCACGGCCGATCGGTGACCGATTTGAACACCGGAGTCTGCAGGGTTGTGGTCACGTGCGCGTCCTTTCGGATCCGGACATCGGCGCGAGGCCGAGCGAGGGCATCAGGTTAACACCGCTCACCGACCTGTTCCGGACGCCGCCGGGCGCTCTGGCGGACGCTCGGCGCACCACCGATGTCAGTGGTCGCGCATATTGTGGAGTCGTCGCCCGGCCATCGCGTCGCGCACCGGTCGCGCGGAATCCTCGCGCGGAATCGGAGTACACGTCCGCGCCGACAGCCCGGCCGACAGGGAGGATCGACACATGCGCAAGTCGAAATCCGTCGCGCACAGCGACGACAACCGCCGCAGTGGCGCGCCCGCTCCGGTGACGTACGTCGACGGCCGGGCCGCCCAGAACGCGGGCAAGTCGTCGCTGGCGATCTTGACCGTGCTCGTCGACAAGGCCCAGCGACTTCAACAACCGGCGGTGGCGAAGTACGTGCGCCGCGTGCGCCGCAAGCATCCCGACGAGGGTCCCGAGCAGGTGATCCGACGGCTGGAGAAGCACTACCTGCGCTCGGTCACCGCATCGGGAGGCGCGGTCGGCGCGGCCGCGGCGATTCCCGGCGTGGGCACCCTGACCGCCCTCGGCGCGATCACCGCGGAGAGCGCCGTGTTCATCGAGGCGTCCGCCCTGCTGGCCCTGGCGGTCGCCGAAGTCCACGGCATCTCGCCTGCGGACACCGAACGCCGCAAGACGCTGGTGCTCGCCGTCGCGCTCGGCGAAGAGGGCACGTCTGTCGTCGGGAAAGCGCTCGGAGCGCGAGGCGGTGACGCGATCGCCAAGCTCGGCGTGCCCGGGATGCCCGGGGTCAACCTCTCGACGCTCAATAAGACGCTCGGCAACCGGTTCATCAAGAAGTTCACGATCGGCAAGGCACCCGTCGTGATGGGCAAGCTCATTCCGGGCGGCATCGGCGCGGTGGTCGGCGGCGTCGGCAACCGGGCGCTGGGGTCGCTCGTGGTCCGCAATGCGCGCGAAGCCTTCGGTCCCCCGCCCCGCTTCTGGGACGTCGACGGGGAGGTTCTCGCGCACCAGCGCACGATCGAGGCCGGTTGACCGGCCGCGCGGCGCCGGCCGCGCAGGGCTGGATTCGCCGCCTGGTCGGCGAGTGCGGACGACACCGCCGCCTCGCCGTGGTGCTGGTCACCGTCACCCTCGGCGCCGTTGCCGTCGATCTGGTCACTCCACTCATCACCAAGGCCGCCATCGATTCGGCCACCGGTCAGCAGGCGGCCCGTGTGGGACTTCCCGTCCTCATCGGTGCCCTGCTGGTGGCCGCGGCACTGCGCTACGCGTGTCAGTTCGGCCGACGGATGACCGCCGGTCGCATGTCGGTCACGGTCCAAGACGGTCTGCGCCGCCGGCTGCTCGACACCCTCCATCACGTCGACGGACCGGCGCGCGACACGATTCGCACCGGCCAAGTGGTGTCCCGCTCCATCTCCGACCTCCAGGTGGTCCAGTCACTGCTGGCCATGGCACCGCTCTCGCTCGGCGGCGCGGTCCAGGTGGTGCTGTCGCTGGGTGTGATGGCCTGGCTGTCGCCGCTGCTGACGCTGGTCGCGATCGCCATCGTCCCGCTCATCGCGGTGATCGTGTACCGCAGCCGCAAACGGCTGTTCGCCGCCACCTGGGCGGCGCAGCAGGCCTCAGCCGAGGTGGCCGGCCACGTCGAGGAGACGGTGACCGGCGTGCGTGTGGTGAAGGGTTTCGGCCAGGAACGCAGGGCCACCGACGAACTCGCCGCCCTGGGCGAGCGGCTGTACCGCTTCAAACTGCGCGCCGCAAACCTGAGCGCGCGCTTCACGCCGACCATGGCATCGATTCCGCAACTCGGGATGGTCGCCGTCATCGGTCTCGGCGGATACCTCGTTTATGCCGGCGACATCACCGCGGGCACGTTCCTCGCCTTCTCCACCTATCTCGCCACCATGACCGGCCTCGCGCGCATCCTCACCAACCTGGTCGTGAACGCGCAGCTCGCCGCATCGGCGGTGACTCGCGTGTACGAGGTGGCCGACCACCCGCGCGATCGCGCCTTCGAGAACACGACGACCGTTCCCGACGGCCCGCTCGGCCTGAGCTTCGACGGCGTCGGACTCACGCTCGGCGGACGCCGGGTTCTCCGCGGCGTCGACCTGCGCGTGGCGCCGGGGGAATGCGTCGCCGTGGTCGGCGCGCCCGGATCCGGCAAGTCGACCCTCGCCGAACTCGTGACCGGCGCCTATCGGGCCGAGTCGGGGACGGTCGCGCTCATCGGCGCCGAGGGAAGCGGTCTGGACGTCACAGAGCTGGCGCCGGACGAACTGTACCGAGCAGTGGCGTTCGCCTTCGACGACCCGTTCCTGTATTCGACGACGATCGCCGCGAACATCGGCCTCGGCCCGCAACCGGTGCCGCCGGACGGGGTCGACGATTCCATCCGGGCCGCCGCACGCGCGGCGGCCGCCGACTTCGCCGCGGAACTGCCGGACGGATACGCCACCGAGGTGGGCGAGCGAGGCCTCACTCTGTCCGGAGGACAGAGACAGCGAGTCGCCCTCGCCCGAGCCCTGTATCAGGGCAGCCGGGTACTGGTCCTCGACGACGCGACGTCGGCGGTCGATGCCGCGACCGAGGCGCGGATCTTCGCTCATTTCCGCGCTCTCGGGACCACGATGCTGGTGTTGGCGCACCGCGATTCCACGCTGGCGATCGCCGATCGGGTCGCGGTCCTCGACGACGGCGTGGTCAGCGACGTCGGAACGGTCGCCGAACTCACCGAACGCAGTGCGCGTTTCCGCGCGCTGATGTCGCCGACCGACACCGCGGAACAGCGGGCGGCGGCCTCCGCGAGCGTGCGCGCGCAGAACGACATCGGCATCGAGGAGCTGTGGCCCGGCGGCGTCGACGCGCCGGCTCCGAAAGCCCGCCGTGAGGCCGCGCCCCCGATGCGCATCGGTCCCGGCGGCGGCGGTCGGGCCGGAGTGCTCGGCGCCATGCCCGCCACCGACGAGATCCGTGCCGCGGTGGCCGCACTGCCGCCCGCCGACGACGATCCGAAGGTGGACGTCGAGGCCGCCCGCGCCGAACGCACCGACTTCAGTCTCAAACAGATTCTGCGTCCGGTGGCCGGTCTGCTCGCCGTGGTGCTGGCGACGATCGCTGCGGACACGCTGATCGGACTGGCCTTCCCGTCGCTGGCGCGCACAGTTCTGGACGCCGCCTCGCGTTCGGATGCCGACGTGATCGGGGTCGCCGCGCTCACCGGCTTCGCGCTCGTCGCCGCCGCCTGGATCGCGGGGGCGGTGAACGTGGTGGCGGCGGCCCGCGCGGGAGAACGCGTCCTGTACGGCCTCCGCATCCGCAGCTACGCCCACCTGCAACGACTCGGCCTCGACTACTACGAGCGCGAACTCTCGGGCCGCATCATGACGCGGATGACCACGGACGTCGATGCCCTCTCCGGATTCGTCCAGAACGGGCTGTCGTCGGCCGTGGTCGCGGTGCTGACCCTGGTCGGTGTCTTCGGCGCCCTGATCGCGACCGACTGGGAGCTCGGTCTGGTGATCGCTCCGGTGTTCCCGGTCCTGCTGATCGCGACCGTCGTGTTCCGCCGGATCAGCTCGCGCGCCTACACCCGCACCCGCGAACTGGTGTCTGCGGTGAACGCGGACTTCCAGGAGAACATCGCGGGTCTGGCGACCACACGCGTGTACCGGCACATCCCGGTGGCACGGGCCGAGTTCGGCCGGCGCAGCGACGAGTGGGTCGACGCTCGGATGGACTCCCAGCGCGCCATCTCGGTGTACTTCCCCTTCATCACGTTCTGCTCCGACGCGGCCACCGCCGTCGTCCTCGGGTTCGGCGCCCATCAGGTGGCCTCCGGCGCGATGTCCTCGGGCACCCTGATCGCGTTCGTGCTCTACCTCGCGATGTTGTTCGGGCCCGTGCAGCAGCTCACGACGGTCTTCGATTCGTATCAGCAGGCGGCGGTCGGTCTGCGTCGCATCCGCGATCTGCTGCTGACCCCGAGTTCCCTGGTGGACGCACCGCAGGCCGATTCGGAGGCCTCGCCCGCCGAACTGGCGGCTCCCGCGTTCGACGGCGACGTTCGGCTCGACCGCGTGGACTTCCGTTACGCCGGGGCCGACCGCGACGCGTTGAGCGGGATCGAGATGCACATCCCGGCGGGCACCTCGCTGGCGCTGGTCGGCACCACGGGCGCGGGCAAGTCGACCATCGTCAAACTGCTTGCGCGCTTCTACGACCCGACGGCCGGCAGCGTGCGGATGGACGGTATCGATCTGCGGACCATCGATCTGCACCGCTATCGCAGCCGCCTGGGCGTGGTCCCACAGGAACCCCACCTGTTCGCGGGGACCGTTGCCGACAACATCGCCTACGGCAGGCCCGGTGCCTCGCGCGAAAGGATCGCCGAAGCCGCGCGACGAGTGGGCGCGGCGCAGATGATCGCCGGTCTCCCCGGAGGCATGGAGTTCGGCGTGTCCGAACGCGGGCGGGGACTCTCGTCCGGGCAACGCCAGTTGATCGCGCTGGCCCGCGCCGAACTGGTGGAGCCGGATCTGATCCTGCTCGACGAGGCCACAGCGACTCTCGATCAGGCCACCGAGGCGCAGGTGCTCGCGGCCGGCGAGGCACTCTCCCGGCGCCGCACGAGCGTGATCGTCGCGCACCGCCTCGCCACCGCCGCACGAGCGGATGTGATCGCGGTGGTCGAGGGCGGCCGGATCGTGGAGAGGGGCACGCACCACCGACTGCTGGCGGCACACGGCGAGTACCGGCGTCTGTGGGACGCCGGCGTCTCCCCCGACGACTGCGAGGCGCCGGCTGCCGGGCCGCGCCCGGCCGACCGCTCCAGCGTCGGCTGAGCCGCTCGGCGTTCCGCTGACCGAGACGATCCCCGCTGTCACACGGTGGTCAGCACGTGAGATTGACCACTTACCGCGGCGTGTCACCGTCTGTGCGGCACACAGCGCCCGAGCCGCGAGCGGTCCGCGTACCATCGATTGATGGCAGGTCGGCCGCGGTTCACGAGACCAGCGGTTCACCCGCCACGCGATCGAAGAACACCTGGGTGAATTGAGGCGAGACAGCGCTGTGAGCAGTTCGATTTCCGAATCCGACTTCGGACAAAACGAATGGCTGGTCGAGGAGATGTACCAGCGATTCCAGACCAACCCCGAATCAGTCGATCCGAGCTGGCACGAGCTTCTCAAGAACTATCGCCCGGGTTCGACGGCGACCGCCCCGTCCTCGAACGGTGCGGCCCAGGCGACCCGGGTGGCTCCGAAGCAGGCGGTCACGCTCGACACCGAACCGACCAAGGCCGCACCGGCGCCCACCCGCGCCCCCGCACCGGCACGTGAGTCGGCCGCGACCAAGGCCGCATCCGGCACCAGCCTGGCGGCGTCCGCCGCCAAGCCTGCCGCCGATGCCGGGACAGACACGAATAAGGTGCTCCGCGGCCCCGCCGCGACCATCGTGCGCAACATGTCGGCCTCGCTCGAGGTCCCGACCGCGACCAGCGTCCGCGCGGTTCCCGCGAAGCTGATGATCGACAACCGCGTCGTGATCAACAACCACCTCGCCCGCACCCGCGGCGGCAAGGTGAGCTTCACGCACATCCTCGGCTATGCGATCGTCCAGGCGATCAAGGCGTTCCCGAACATGAACCGCCACTTCGCCGTCGTGGACGGTAAGCCGAACGTCGTCACGCCCGCCCATACCAATCTCGGTCTCGCGATCGACCTGCCGGGAAAGAACGGGAACCGCACGCTGGTCGTCGCCGCGATCAAGGGCTGCGAGACCAAGAACTTCTCCGAGTTCGTCGCGGCGTACGAGGACATCGTCCGCCGAGCCCGCGACGGCAAGCTCGGCGCCGAGGACTTCGCCGGCGTCACCATCTCGCTGACCAACCCCGGCACCATCGGCACCGTCCACTCGGTGCCGCGGCTGATGCAGGGCCAGGGCGCCATCATCGGCGCCGGAGCCATGGAGTACCCGGCCGAGTTCCAGGGCGCGAGCGATGAGCAGATCGCCGAGATGGGTGTCGGCAAGCTGATGACGCTGACGTCCACCTACGACCACCGGATCATTCAGGGCGCCGAATCGGGCGACTTCCTCCGCAAGGTCCACACGCTGCTGCTCGACGACTCCTTCTGGGACGAGCTGTTCACCTCGCTGCAGATCCCGTACGAGCCCGTCCGCTGGCGTCGCGACGTCCCCGCCGGACTCGTCGACAAGAACACGCGCGTCCTCGAGCTCATCGCCGCGTACCGCAGCCGCGGTCATCTGATGGCCGACACCGACCCGCTGATGATGAACGCGGCCGCCAAGGCCTCGCATCCGGACCTCGACGTACTGACCTACGGCCTGACTCTCTGGGATCTGGACCGCACCTTCAACGTCGGCGGCTTCCACGGACAGCGGAACATGAAGCTGCGCGACGTGCTGTCGATCCTGCGCGACGCCTACTGCCGCCACGTCGGCGTCGAGTACACGCACATCCTCGACCCGGAGCAGCAGCGCTGGCTCCAGGAGCGGGTGGAGATCAAGCACGCCAAGCCGTCGGTCGCCGAGCAGAAGTACATCCTGAGCAAGCTGAACGCCGCCGAGGCGTTCGAGACCTTCCTCGCGACCAAGTACGTCGGCCAGAAGCGCTTCTCGCTCGAGGGCGCCGAAGCCGTCATCCCGATGATGGACGCGGTTCTCGATCAGAGCGCCGAACACCAGCTCGAAGAGGTCGTCATCGGCATGCCGCACCGCGGCCGGCTGAACGTCCTGGCCAACATCGTCGGCAAGCCGTACTCGAAGATCTTCACCGAGTTCGAGGGCAATCTCGGCCCCGCTGACGCGCACGGCTCCGGCGACGTGAAGTACCACCTCGGCGCCGAGGGCAAGTACTACCAGATGTTCGGCGACAACGAGATCACCGTCTCGCTCACCGCCAACCCCAGCCATCTGGAGGCCGTCGACCCGGTCCTCGAGGGCATCGTCCGCGCCAAGCAGGACGGCATGTCGGAGGACCGCGAGTTCGACGTGCTGCCGCTGATGCTGCACGGTGACGCCGCCTTCGCCGGTCAGGGCATCGTCGCCGAGGTGCTGAACATGTCGATGCTGAACGGCTACCGCACCGGCGGCACCGTCCACATCGTGGTGAACAACCAGGTCGGTTTCACCACCGCACCCGAGCACTCGCGCTCAACGCAGTACTGCACCGACATCGCGAAGATGATCGGCGCACCGGTCTTCCACGTGAACGGCGACGATCCGGAGGCCTGCGTCTGGGCCGCCAAGCTCGCCGTCGACTACCGCGAGGCGTTCCACCGCGACGTCGTGATCGACCTCGTCTGCTACCGCCGCCTGGGCCACAACGAGGGCGACGATCCGTCGATGACCCAGCCGGCGATGTACGACGTCATCAACAACATCCGCAGCGTCCGCAAGAGCTACACCGAAGCGCTGATCGGCCGTGGTGACATCTCCACCAAGGAGGCCGAGGACGCACTGCGCGATTACCAGGGACAACTCGAGCGCGTCTTCGTCGAAGTCAAGGAACTCGAACGGTTCACACCCGAGGCGTCGCCGTCGGTGGAGGGCGAGCAGACGCTGCTCACCAAGCTGGTGACCGCGGTGCCGCAGGAGAAGCTCGCGGAGATCGGCGACGCCTTCGGCAATCTGCCCGAGGGATTCAACGCCCATCCGCGCGTCAAGCCGGTCATCAAGCGGCGCCACGAGATGCCGGTCAAGGGCGACATCGACTGGTCGTTCGCCGAGATCCTCGCCTTCGGCACCCTGGTTCAGGAAGGCCGCACGGTGCGGCTGTCCGGTCAGGACTCCCGCCGCGGAACGTTCACTCAGCGCCACTCGGTGCTGATCGACCGCGAGAACGGCTCGGAGTACACACCGCTGAACCACCTGCCCGACGCGACCGGCCGCTTCCTGGTGTACGACTCGCCGCTGAGCGAGTACGGCGTGCTCGGCTTCGAGTACGGCTACGCCCTCGCCGACCCCGACGCACTCGTCCTGTGGGAGGCGCAGTTCGGCGACTTCGTCAACGGTGCGCAGTCGATCATCGACGAGTTCATCAGCTCCGGCGAGGCCAAGTGGGGTCAGCGCAGCGACGTCGTGCTGCTGCTGCCGCACGGCCACGAGGGCCAGGGTCCCGACCACACCTCGGGCCGCATCGAGCGCTTCCTGCAGTTGTGCGCCGAGGGTTCGATGACCGTCGCGCTGCCCTCGACTCCGGCGAGTTACTTCCACCTGCTGCGGCGCCACGTGCACGATGGCATCAGCCGGCCGCTGGTGGTCTTCACCCCGAAGTCGATGCTGCGCAACAAGGCGGCCGTCTCGCCGGTGGAGGATTTCACCGAGGGCAAGTTCCTCTCCGTGATCGACGACCCGCGTTTCGCCAAGCAGGGCGGCGACCGCGACAAGGTGCAGCGTGTGCAGCTGGTCAGCGGCAAGCTCTACTACGAGCTGGCCGCACGGCAGGCGAAGGACGGTCGCGACGACGTCGCGATCATCCGCGTCGAGCAGCTGTACCCGGTGCCCTACCGCAGGCTCGCGCGCACGCTGGAGCAGTACCCGAACGCGAAGGACTTCGTCTGGGTTCAGGAGGAGCCGGCGAACCAGGGTCCGTGGCCGTTCCTCGGTCTCTGGCTGCCGGAGATGCTCCCCGAGTTGCTCGGCGGCCTCCGCCGGATCTCGCGCCGGCCGATGTCCGCGCCGTCGTCGGGCTCCAGCAAGGTCCACGCGGTGGAGCAGCAGGAGATCATCGATCAGGCCTTCCGCTGATCTGATGCGACTCTGACACGACACACGAGAGGGGCCGCCCCGCTTCGGCGAGGCGGCCCCTCTCGTGTGTCCGCGGCCGGCATCGCCGGCGCCGGCTCATGTCTGAGTCACGTTCCCGACCAGCCCGGCTAGGGTGGGCAGAGCGGCGACGAAGATCTGTACGAGCTGTTCCCGGGTGATCACCGGGTCGTCGAGCCAGCGGACGAGCGTCTCCTCCACGAAGGCGATCCAGCCCGCCACCGACAGTTCGATCGCCGGGCTCCGTTCGATCCCGATGGCGGGCGCGTGCGTCAGAATCCGCTCGGTCATCGCCGCGCGCGTCCGGTCGGCGACCGCTCTGATCGCGTCGTCCGCACTCGCCGCGCCGCGGATGACGCCCACGAACCCGCGCCCGTTGTCGGCGACGTAGTCGACGTAGGCGGTCATCGAGGCCTGGAGCATCGCGATCGGATCGCCGAGCTCGGCCTGCGGCTCCGTGCGGGCGAGCATCTCCTCCGCCTGCTCGGTGATGACGCTCAGATGGAAATCGGCCTTGGACTCGAAGTAGTGGAAGATCAGTGCCTTCGACACTCCCGCCGCTTCGGCGACCGCTTCCATCGTGACCGACTCCAGGGGACGGTCGCGTGCCATCTGCACGCCCAGATCGATGAGCTGACGACGGCGTGCAGCAGGGCTCAAACGGGTTCTGGCGGTGGTCATGCACCAACCGTAAGCGCTTATTGACCTGAATTCAATTGCCTATTGACTCGCGGTCAACACGCGCTTATCGTAGGCACCATGACAACGCATGATGTAGAGATCGCGATCATCGGAGCCGGGTTCTCCGGACTCGGTGCAGCCATCAAGCTCAGCCAGGAGGGTGTGGACGATTACGTCCTGCTCGACCGCGGCCAGGACTTCGGCGGCACCTGGCGCGACAACGTGTACCCGGGTGCCGCGTGCGACGTCCCGTCGCACCTGTACTCCTACTCGTTCGCGCTCAATCCGGAATGGTCCCGGTCGTACTCTCATCAGCCCGAGATCCACCGCTACATCAACGCCGTCGCCGACGAGCACCGCATCGGCGAGCACGCTCTGTTCGGCTCCGATGTGCGCCGTGCGGAGTGGGACGAGACCGCCGGACGCTGGAAGCTGGACTACGAGCGGGACGGCGAGAGCCACACCCTCACCGCGCGCACCCTCATCGGCGGCGTCGGACCGCTGTGCGAGCCGAACCTCCCCGATATCGAGGGCTTCGGCGACTACCGGGGCAAGATCGTGCACTCGGCCCGCTGGGACACCGACTACGACTTCACCGGCAAGCGCGTGGCCGTCATCGGCACCGGCGCCTCGGCGATCCAGATCGTGCCGCAGCTGGGCAAGGTGGTCGGACACATGGACGTGTACCAGCGCACCGCGCCGTGGATCATCCCGCGCAACGAGCGTCCGTACCTGAGCGTGGAGAACTGGGCGTTCAAGAACGTCCCCGGTCTGCAGGCGGCCATCCGCGGCGGCATCTACTCGTTCAACGAGGTGGTCGCGGCCGGGATGACCTACGCCCCGAAGGCGCTCAAGCCCGTCGAGGCGCTCAGCCGAGCCAACATCTTCCGCGGTATCCGCGATCCCGAGCTCCGCAAGGCGGTGACCCCGCGGTTCGCGGTGGGCTGCAAGCGCATCCTGAAGTCCAATGAGTGGTACCCGACCCTCGACCAGGACAACGTGGAACTGGTGACCGACGGCATCGACCGCATCACCGAGACCGGCATCGTCACCGCGGACGGCACCGCCCGCGACGTCGACGTGATCGTCGTCGCGACCGGATTCCACGTCACCGACTCCCCTGTCTTCGACACCATCGTCGGAGCGAACGGCGAGAGCCTGGCACAGGTCTGGGAGCGCGAGGGCATGCAGGCCTACAAGGGCTCGTTCGTCCACGGTTTCCCGAACCTGATGCTGCTGATCGGACCGTCGACCGGCCTGGGCCACACGTCGATGGTGTACATGATCGAGTCACAGCTGAACTACCTGGTGGACTACGTGCGCAAGACACGCGCCCACGGCATCACCAGAGTGGACGTGCGCAAGGACGCGCAGGACCGTTTCAACGCGGGGATCCAGCGCACGCTGCGGTCCAGTGTCTGGGTGAACGGCGGGTGCGCCTCCTGGTACAAGGATCACAACGGCGATATCACCGTCCTGTGGCCGGGGTTCACCTTCAACTTCCGCAATCAGACGCGTTCGTTCGACCTCGACGCGTACGACGTGCGCACCGCGGACCGGCCCGCCGTCGTCGCAGAGCCCGTGCAGACCGCGGACGAGGCCCCGGCCGAACCCGTCGGCACCGACGCCTGACCCGACCGACACCCGACTTCCCGACACCGCAACTTCCCGACTTCAGGAGAGAACTATGAAGGATTTCAACAACAAGGTCATCGTCATCACCGGCGCCGGCTCCGGGATGGGCCGCGACCTGGCGGTCAAGCTCGCCAAGCGCGGTGCCAAGATCGCCATCTCCGATGTGAACCCGGACGGTCTCGCGGAGACCGAGCGGCTGGTCGCAGCGACCGGTGCGCAGGTGCACAGCCAGTTGCTCAACGTCGCCGAGCGAGAGGCCGTCCTCGCGTACGCCGACACCGTGGCCGGCCACTTCGGCACCGTCAACGCGATCTTCAACAACGCCGGCATCGCGCACCACGGTGAGGTCGAGACCATGGAGTTCAAGGACATCGAGCGTGTCATGGACATCGACTACTGGGGCGTCGTCAACGGCACCAAGGCGTTCCTGCCGTACCTGATCGCGTCGGGCGACGGCCACGTCGTCAACACCTCGTCGCTGTTCGGCCTGCTGGCCGAACCGGGTCAGGCCGCGTACAACTCCGCCAAGTTCGCCGTCCGCGGCTTCACCGAGGCGCTGAATCAGGAGATGATCATCGCGAAGCACCCGGTCAAGGTGACCTGCGTGCATCCGGGCGGAATCAAGACGGCGATCGCCCGCAATGCGACCACGTCGGGCGATCACGACCAGGCGAAGACCGCCGAGCTGTTCGACAAGTACCTGGCGAACACCAGCTCGGAGAAGGCCGCCGACATCATCATCAAGGCGGTCGAGCGCGACCGCGCACGCGTCCTCGTCGGCGCGGACGCGAAGGTTCTCGATCTGTGCGTCCGTCTGGTGGCCTCCGGCTACCAGGGCATCGGCGCCCGCGTCACCGGTTGGGCGCTCAAGCGCACCAAGTAGCCTCCCGGACCACGGACGGGGCCGCCGCGACGAGACGATCGTCGCTCCGGCCCCGTCTCGGTGTACGAGCCCGGCGGATCAGACGCCGTGCGTGCCGATCCATTCGTTCGCGACGGCCGCGGGGTCTGCGCCCCGCTCCACGCGCGCGGCGAGCTCGGCCAGATCCGCGGTGGTCAACTCACCGGCGACACGGCTGAGCGCCTTCATCTGCGGCTTGCCGATCAGGGATGCGCGGAATACGGGCACGAGATCCTGCGCCATCGGCCCGGATTCGGCCGACCGCAGGGCCGTCACGTCGTCGCGGCCGGCTAGCGCCGTCGCCGCCTCCAGCCCGGTCAGCGTTCCGAGCGCCTGCCCGCCGCGGACGCGGTCGGCCACCTGCTGCGGCGTCAGGCGCTCCGTGATCGCACCGAACCGGCAGACGCTGAACGCCTGCTTCTCCTCCGCGGTCAGCTCGCCGGTGCTCACCAACGGCAGTCCGGGCGGCACCGCCCCGCATTGCGCCAGGTCGGTGAGGTGATCGGCGTCGGAGACGGTCTGGGCGAGGATCAACTGCCTGCGGTCGTTCACCGCTGCCGGATCGCCGATCGTCACGCCCTGCGGCAGAGCGCGGTTCACCGCCTCCTCCACGTCTTCACTCGACACGGCGTCGGGCCCGGGCATCAACGCGGTCAGCAGTTCGCCGGTGAACGCCGGGAACAGGTCCACATCGCCCTGCGCCGCCTCGTCGAGGAGCCGTCTGTCGGCCGACGCCCGGCCGCCGACGTCGACTCGGACGCCGGTGCGCGCGAGCGCTCCCGCGTAGATCTGCGCTGCCACCTGCATCTCGGGGGTGCCGTCGGTACCGACGCGCAGAGGTGCCGGTACATCGGATCCGCACGCCGTGATCAGGGTCGCAGCCGCGCCGATCGCGGCCGCGAGAGCGGCGGCGCGGCGGGAGAATCGTCGAGTAGACATCGCCGACCAGACTAATCGACGCTCACGCCGTGGCCGCGAAACCGATCACCGACGTCGCGATCAACTGGACCGCGATGGCCGCCAGAAGCAGACCGGCGATCTTGGCGAGCAGCGTGATGCCGCTGACCCGCAGCACCCTGATGATGCCGGTCGAGAAGAACAGCGCCAGCGCCACCACGGCATGGACGGTGAGAATGGCCGCGGCGATCGCCGTGTACCCGGGCACATCTCCGTGTACCTGGCTGACGGCGACGATCACCGCGGCGATGGCTCCGGGGCCGGCGAGCATCGGTGTGCCGAGCGGTACCAGCGCCACGTTGACGTCGTCGGACACCTGTGCGGCGGTCGAACCGCCGAGTCCCATGAGCAGTTGCAGCGCGACCAACAACAGCAGCAGTCCACCCGCGCCCTGCAGCGCCGGTATGCCGATGTGCAGGTAGGCCAGGATGGCGCGGCCGCCGACCGCGAACAGGCTGATGACGAGCAGCGACACCAGCGGTGCCTGCCAGGCGGCCTTACGCCGGTACTCGGCTGAGCGCCGGCCGACGAGGGACAGGAACACCGGAACCTGCCCGGGCGGGTCCATGATGACGAGCAGGGTGATCGCGGTCGTCGTGTACACGGAGACGTCGAATGGCACGGACTGAGTGTAAGCGGGCGGCCCGGCGGCTCGCTAAGGTCGACGTGTGCCGTCCATGCCGAGAATGCTGCAGCCGGGTAACCGCGGGCCGGGTAAGAACCCCGAGGTCGCAACGCCCCCGGTCCCCGTGGCTCGCGCGATCGTCGACTGCGGCGTCTACGTCGACGGCATCCGGCAGCCCACCCCGCCCGACATCCGCTCGGCTCTCGCATTCGTGCGGACCACCGGAAGCGGCTTCGTGTGGCTCGGTCTGCACGCACCGGACGAGCGGCAGATGAACGACGTCGCCGAGACCTTCGGGCTGCACCCGCTGATGGTCGAGGACGCCGTCCACGCCCACCAGCGTCCCAAGCTCGAGACCTACGACGACACTCTGTTCCTCGTTCTGCGGACCGTCAAGTACATCGACCACGACGACGACGAGGTCGCCAACGACATCGTCGAGACCGGCGAGATCATGGTGCTCGCCGGACGGGACTTCGTCATCACCGTCCGCCACGGGGAACACACACATCTCGCGGGCGTACGCGCGCGCCTCGAGCAGACACCCGAGCATCTGCGGCTCGGCCCCGCGACTGTCGTCCACGCGATCGCCGACCGGGTGGTCGACTCCTACCTGAGAGTCGTGCGCGAGATGGAGGCGGACGTCGACGGGCTCGAAGAGCGCGTCTTCGCGGCGTCGTCACGGGATCTCGACATCGACGTGGTCTACCTGTTCAAACGCGAGGTGCTGGAGCTGCGCCGCGCGGTCCAGCCGCTGGCGGTGCCGCTCTCACTGCTGTCGGGCAGCTCCGGCACACTCGAATCGGCGGCGCTCACCCCGCACGACACCGAGATCCAACGGCACTTCCGCGACGTCGCAGACCATCTGACCACGGCGAACGACCTGGTCGTCGAGTACGACGAGCGCCTGACGGCACTGCTGAACGCCGCCGCGACCAAGGTCAGCACCCAGATGAACACCGACATGCGGAAGATCTCGGCGTGGGCCGCCATCGCCGCGGTCCCCACCGCGGCGGCGGGGATCTACGGGATGAACTTCGACTTCATGCCCGAACTCCACTACCGGTACAGCTACCCGCTGCTGCTGCTCACTCTGTTCGCGGTGTGCTTCACCCTGTGGCGGATCTTTCACCGCTCCCACTGGCTGTGAGCGACGCTACGGCGACACCGCGGCCCGGCCGGGGTCGGTCACATCCGTGCCGGCCTCGGCCCACGCCGCGCGCAGCTCATCGGCGCCCTTGAGCCGCACCCATGCCGCTTCGTTCGCGGTGATCGGCACCGCACGCAGGAAACGCACCGGATCGGCGGGGTCGTCGAGCGGCAGATCGGCGAACCGGTCGTCGCCGGTGAGGAGGAAGGCCGAGCAGATCGCCCCGGCCCACAGCGGCTCCTGCAGGTCGATCAGCGAGTCCTCCGCCAGGATCAGCCCTTCGACGGCGGGCGCCGCGGCGAGCATGGCCAGCGACTTGTGCAGTCCTTGCAGCGGCATGCTCGCGCGCAGGGTCACCGTCACCTCGGCTCGCGGTCCGCGGACCGGGTCGGGAGCGAAGTCGGCCGGATCGTGCATCGGGTGGCGTGCGCACCCCACCGTCACGTAGACCACTCGGTCGCCGTCGGCGAACCGCAGCACGTCGATCGGTTCGACGCCGAGAAAGGTGACCGACGCCCGCTGCGGCTCGCTGCCGACGGCGGCGGACACGTGGGCGATCACCCGATCGCTGACAGAACTCACCCCACCAGTTAAACACCGGTGGGGTGAGTCGGATCGGTGCGGGGCCGTGCCCGGCGCACGGCCTCAGCGCAGGCTGACGCCGCTCGCGGTGTCGAAGACGTGCATCCGTGCCGGGTTCAGCGCCAGGGTGAGCGTCTCGCCCCTGCGGGCCTGGGTGTAGGGCGACAGCCGGGCCACCTTCTGCCCGCCCGCGGTGGTGGAACCGAGGTCCTCTGCCAGCTTCGAGAGCACCTGCGTCGCCGAGTCGGGCGCCTGCCAGCCGAAGTACACGTACTTGTCCGACCCCATCGACTCCACGAGGTCGACCGTGATCGGAAAGCTGAGGAAGCCGGCCAACTCGGCCTCGTGCGTCAGCGCCGCGTCCACCAGGTGCTCCGGCCGGATGCCCAGCAGCACCTCGCCGTTGCTGTCGGCCTGGCGCGCACGGCCGGCGATCTCGTTGTAGTCGGGGAACTCGATGTGGCCGATGGCGGTGTCCGCGCCGGTCGCGGTCAGCCTGCCCGGGAGGAAGTTCATGGCCGGCGAGCCGATGAATCCGGCCACGAACAGGTTGGCCGGGCGGTCGTAGAGCTCCTGCGGCGCGCCGACCTGCTGGACGTAGCCCGCGCGCATCACCACGACGCGGTCGCCGAGCGTCATGGCCTCGGTCTGGTCGTGGGTCACGTACACGGTCGTCGTCCCCAACCGGGCCTGCAGCGAGGCGATCTCGGTACGCATCTGGACACGCAGCTTCGCGTCGAGGTTCGACAGCGGCTCGTCCATCAGGAACGCATTGGGCGTGCGGACGATGGCCCGACCCATCGCGACGCGCTGACGCTGACCGCCCGACAGGTTGGCGGGCTTGCGGTCGAGGTACTCGGTGAGGTCGAGCATCGCGGCGGCCTCGTCGACGCGGCGGGCGATCTCGGCCTTGTCCATCTTCGCGAGGCTGAGCGGGAAGGCGATGTTCTGACGCACCGACATGTGCGGGTACAGCGCGTAGCTCTGGAAGACCATCGCGATGTCCCGGTCCTTCGGAGCCACCTCGTTCATCCGCTTGCCGCCGATGCGCAACTCACCGGACGTGATGTCCTCGAGACCGGCGATCATGTTCAGCGTCGTCGACTTGCCGCAGCCCGACGGTCCCACCAGGATGACGAACTCGCCTTCGGCGATGTTCAGGTTCACCCCGTGCACGGCGATCGAGCCGTCCGGGTACTGCTTGGAGACGTTCTCCAGAACGATGTCGGCCATGGGTTATCCCTTCACCGCGCCGGAGGTGAGGCCGGCGACGATACGACGTTGGAAGAAGAGCACGAAGATGATGATCGGAATGGTGATGACGACGGCCGCTGCGGCGATGGCCCCGGTGGGCTCCTCGAACTGACTGCTGCCCGTGAACTGCGAGATCGCGACGGGCGCCGTCTCCGCATTCTCGGTGGAGGTCAGCGACAACGCCAGAAGCAGGTCGTTCCACGCGAAGATGAAGACCAGGATCGCGGCGGTCACCACGCCCGGCGCCGCCAGCGGGACGATCACGCGGCGGAACGCCTGAGCCGGCGTGGCTCCGTCCATCTGCGCGGCCTTCTCCAGGTCCCATGGGATCTCCCGGAAGAACGCCGAGAGAGTGTAGATCGCCAGCGGCAGCGCGAAGGCCACGTAGGGCAGGATCAGACCGAGCCACGTGTCGAACAGGCCGAGCCGGCGTTCGATGTTGAACAGCGGCGTCACCAGTGAGATCTGCGGGAACATCGCGATCAGCAGGGCCGCTCCGATGAGCAGCTTCTTCCCGCGGAACTCGAGCCGCGCGACCGCGTAGGCGGCCATGGTTCCCAGCAGCACGGCGATTACCGTGGTGATCAGGCCGATGCCGATCGAGTTGATCAGCGCCGACGTGAACAGGCTGGTGTCGAAGATTCCCTTGTAGTTGTCGAAGGTCCACTGCTTCGGGATGAAGCTGCCGTCGGTCACACTGCCGGTCGGCTTGAACGACAGGCTGATGATCCACCACAGCGGGATGATCGCGTAGAGGACCACCAGAACATTGGCGACGGTCCAGCCGACTTTACGGCGAATGCTCGCATCCATCGGTGGTCACCTCCCCTCGTCGTCGGAGCCGGGGGCGGCGGTGCCGAACCCCTTGATGAACACGAAAGCGATGATGGCGACGCACAGGAAGATCAGGATGCTGATCGCCGAGCCGACACCGAGATTGAAGGCCTTGAAGAGGTTGTCGTAGCCGAGCATCGACACCGACCCTGTGCCGTTGGAGCCGGCCGTCAGGACGTAGATGTTGTCGAAGATGCGGAACGCGTCCAGCGTGCGGAAGAGCAGCGCGACGAGGATCGCCGGCTTCATCAGCGGCAGGATGATGCGGAAGAGCCGGGTCCACGCGCCCGCGCCGTCGAGTTGGGCGGCCTTGAGGAGGTCGTCCGGCACCAACGCCAGCCCGGCGAGCAGCAACAGCGCCATGAACGGCGTCGTCTTCCACACCTCGGCCAGGATGATGATGAACAGCGACGGCCACTGCTGGGTGAGCGGCGCGGAGCCGTCCGGGAGCAGGTTGGCCAGGTAGCCGGTGCCCGGCGTCCACGCGTAGTACCAGGAGAACGCCGCGGCGACCGTCACGATGCCGTACGGGATGAGGACCACGGTGCGGACCACGCCCCGGCCGAACAGGGTCCGGTGCATGACGAGGGCGATCGCCATGCCCAGCACCAGTTCGATCAGCACCGACACCAGGGTGATGAACACGGTCACGCCCAGCGCCGACCACCAGTAGCCGTCCGAGAGGACGGTGCCGTAGTTCGACAGGCCGATGAACTTCTGCTCGTCCGGCGCGGTCAGCGTCGCCTTGTTGAGCGAGAGCCAGAAGGCGTAGACGATCGGGTAACCGGTCACCAGCGCCATGACGATCGCGGCGGGTGCGATGAGCCAGTACGCCAGACGTCGCTCCGACGACTTGCGTCCAGTCGCCTTCGGCGCCAGGGGCGCCGGCTGCGCCGGAGTGGGACCGGTGTCGAGGATCTCAGACATCGAACCTCCGTTCATTCCAGGCCCGGCGGGAGTCGCTCCGGCGGCAGCCGCGGCCATCGCGGTCTCGGGCACGGCCTGCGGCATCGGTGGGGGCGGCGGTGGCGGGGCGGGTTCATCGGGTCGGGGTGCGGCGGCCTCCGGCGGCACCCATACGTCGGAGTGCACCGGCTCGGCGCCGTCGCGGGAGTGCTGACCGTGCCCGTCCCCCGAGACGCCGTCCCCGTCACGGGGTTCCGGCGACCGCTGGTCGTCGTGCTTGTCGTCGCTCACGGGATGATCCCCTCGCCGTCGATGGCCTTCTGGACCTGCTCGGTGAGCTTGTCGACCATCTGTGCGGGATCCCAGGCGCCCACCGGCGCGAGGGTGGCGGTCACGAGCGTCGAGATCGCCTGATACTGCGGCGACGCCGGCCGCGGCGCCGAGTGCTCGGATTCGAGCTGTGTGCGGATCACGTCGCCCATCGGATACGCGAGCTTGAAGTCCTTGTCGTCGTAGATCGACGCGATGGTCGGCGGCGTTCCACCCGATATCGCGTACACCTTCTGCGCCTTCTCGCTGGTCATGCACTTCGCCGCCTCGAAGGCGAGCTCCGGCTGCCGGGAAGTGGACGCAACGGCCAGGTTCAGCCCGCCGGGCGTCGACTTCGCGGTCTTGCCGGGGAAGACACCCGGGTAGAGCGCGAAGTCGAAGTGCTTACGCATCTTGGCGTTGATCGGAGCGAGCTGCGCGTCTGTCGGCGGATTGTCCTCGTCGGTGAGCAGAGTCTTGTACGGCGAGAGAACGTCCTGGAGGAAGGCGACGTCGCCGGTCGCACCGTTGGTGCGCGCCGAAGCCCACACGAACGGCCAGTTGATCTCGAACGCCGCCTTGCCCGTCTCCATCCCGAGCCGGGCGGTGCCCTCGTCGGACTGGGTGATCGACGGGTCGTGCCCCGGCGCCGTGGCCACCGCCTTCATCACCTCGAGCGCCTTCAGCGTCGCCGCCCGGTGCTCCGGGGTGTCGCTGAGGGTCACCTTGGACGCGTCGTTCGGATCGAGCACCGAACCACCGGCGCTGGCGAGCAGCGAGTTGAACCAGACCATCAGGCCCTCGTACTGCTTGGCCTGGACCATGATCCAGCTCGGTCCGCCGGCCTTCTTGATGGCCTGCGTATCGCTGAGCATCTCATCCCAGGTCGCCGGCGCCCGCCGGCTGCCGAGCGTGTCCTTCATCAGGTCGGGCCGGTACCAGAGCAACTGGGTGTTGGTCCAGATCGGCATCGCGTACATGCGTTTGGCCGCGTCGTCGGGCCGCTGCCACATCGCTGTGGCCACCGGGCCGCCGAGATTGGTCTTCTCGATCTCGGCCGCGGTGTCGTCCGGGACCGGCACGAGCCAGCCGGCGTTCGCGAACTCCGCGGTCCACACGACGTCCATGCCCATCAGATCCAGGGTGTGGTCGTTTCCGGCCAGCCGCCTGGCCAACTGCAGTCGCTGATCGTCGGCGCTCTTGGGCAGGACGTTGGCCTGCAGCTTGTAGCGCCCGCCCGACTCCTCGGTACAGGTCTGCGCGAACTGCTTGATGTAATCGAAGCCGTCGGCCGGCGCATAGATGTTCAGAACACCCTGCTCGTAGCCCGTGGAGCAACCGGCCAGCATCGGCGCGGCGACCGCCGCCGCCACCGCCACTGCCGACAGCCGCCTGGCCAGAGATCGTCCCCTCGGCGCGGATCTACCCTTGCTCATCTCGCTGCCAGCCTCCTGCCTGTCGGCCTCGTCTAAGAATCAGCTGTGAAAGCTGATGCGGGCCTTAGGTTATCCCACGACAGGTGACATAGCGCACACGATGGCACATCGGCGCGCCCGAGACGACGGAGGAGCGGTCAGAGAGCCAGTTTGGCGAGCATGTCGCGCGCCTGTTCCGCGGTGCGCGGATCGCACAGCACGTCGTACCGTCCGGCGACCAGTTGCATGGTGGAGGTGAAGTCACGCTGGCCGCGGGTGGCCGCGTACGGGATGGCGGCGCTGATCAGCCCGAACACCATGCCGGCGAGCACGCCGAAGAGGATCGGCGTCCACGACGTCCCGACCACCAGTGAGACGAGTGCGCCGAAGAACAGGCCCAGCCAGGCGCCGGACCCGATGCCTCCCGCGATCACCTTGCCCCAGGTGAGTCGTCCGAGGACTTTCTCGACCTGCATCAGGTCGACGCCGACGATCGTCAGATTGTCGACCTGGAATTCGTTGTCGGACAAGTAGTCCACCGCGCGCTGGGCCTGCGCGTAGGTGTCGTAGGACCCTACCGGCCAGCCCTTCGGCGGCGTCGGCAATCCCGGCATCGGTCGCATTGGGTTCGTCACTTCGGCTCCTGAGCTCGGCTCACTTTAGGCTTGACGTATGACGCCCGCCCTCAAGGTCTTCGTCGCCAGACTAGTCGGCCTCGCCGTTCTCGGCCCTGATGGTGAATCAATCGGTCGGGTCCGGGACGTCGTGATCTCCATGCACATGCCGGGCAAACAGCCGCGCGCGCTCGGGCTCGCCGTCGAACTCACCACGCGCAGACGCATTTTCGTGCCGATGCTGCGTGTGACGAGCATCGAGCCCGACGCCGTCACCCTGACCACCGGACATGTGAATCTGCGACGCTTGCGGGTGCGCCCGAACGAGGCGTTGGCGGTGGGTCAGATCCTCGACACCCGGGTCCGCACCGACGATCCGGACTACCCCGAACTGCACGATGTGGACCTGACGGTGGTGGATCTGGCGATCGAGCAGAACCGCAGCCGCGACTGGATGGTCAGCCGCGTGGCGCTGCGCACCACCCGCAAGGGCCTGCGCAGGCGCGGCGAGACGATCGTCGTGCAGTGGCGCCACGTCCGCGGCATGAACCGTCTCGAACTCTCTCGCCCGGGACAGGGCGTGGAGATGGCCCTGGCGCAGTTCGAGGACATGCGCGCGCCCGACGTCGCCAACGCGCTTCGCGAACTGCCGGTGAAGCGGCGCGACGAGATCGCCGCGGCGCTCGACAACGAGCGTCTCGCGGACGTGCTGCAGGAGATGCCCACCGACGATCAGACCGCGATCCTCGGCAGCATGGAGCCCGACCGCGCCGCCGACGTCCTCGAAGCGATGGACCCCGACGACGTCGCCGACCTGATGGGTGAACTGCCCCAGGCCGAGGCCGAGGCGTTCCTGTCCCGGATGGACCCGGAGGACTCCGAATCCGTCCGGCGGCTGCTGCTGCACTCCCCCGACACCGCCGGCGGCGTCATGACGCCGGAACCCCTGATCGTCACCGCGAACGCGACGGTGTCCGAGGCACTGGCCCGGGTGCGCGACCCGGACGTGAACTCGGCGGCCGCGAGCATGGTCTTCGTCGTCCGCCCGCCGACCAACACCCCCACCGGGAAGTTCCTCGGCGCGGTGCACACGCAGGCACTGCTCCGAGAGCCGCCGGCCAATCTGGTGGGCGGCATCCTCGACAAGGAGATGCCGCGACTGCTCCCCGACGACTCGCTGGAGAAGATGACCCGGTTCTTCGCCACCTACAATCTGGTCTGCGCACCGGTGATCGACGAAGCCGATCACCTCCTCGGCGCCGTCGTCGTCGACGACCTCCTCGATGCCCTGCTCCCGCGCGACTGGCGCGAGACCGACCCCGAAGGGACCGCTCCATGAGTCCTTCCGGACGCCATCTCGACACTCCGAGCCCTCGTCGCAGCCGGTTCAACGTCAATCTCGACTCCGACGTGGTGGGCGTGTACTCCGAGCGGATCGCCCGCTTCCTCGGCACCGGCCGGTACCTGCTGATCCAGACCGTGATCGTGGTGATCTGGGTGCTTCTCAACGTGGGCCTGTTCGCCTTCGAATGGGATCCGTACCCGTTCATCCTCCTCAATCTGGCCTTCTCCACTCAGGCCGCGTACGCCGCGCCGCTGATCCTGCTGGCACAGAACCGCCAGGAGAACCGGGACCGTGTCTCGCTCGAGGAGGACCGCGCCCGCGCCGCCCAGACCAAGGACGACACCGAGTTCCTGGCCCGTGAACTCGCCGCCGTGCGGCTCGCGGTCGGCGATACCGTCACCCGCGACTATCTGCGCCGCGAACTCGACGATCTGGTCGACGAACTGGTGGAACGGATTTCGGCACGCGCGGGCAAGGGTGAAGAACCGGATCCGACATGACCGGAGGAAACGCTGCATGTATGCTGGCTCACAGTCGTCGGGGGGATGATCGCAGACTCCCCCTGATTCGACGTGAACGACACGCCGAATGCAGTGAGAGTCGATGGGGACCAATGGGATGACTTTCTGGCGCAGCCGCCCGAACCGGATTCACGTGCCGCGCCGCGGCCTGGCGGTCGGGACCACCGCGGCCGCACTCGGCGCGCTGGTGCTCGGCGGAACGGTGTCGAGTGTCGCGGCCGATCCGGTGTCCTCGGTCCAGCCGGGACCCTCGATCGATCTCGCGGGTGCCCAGAGCGCGGTGGCCGCCCGCGCGGTCGCGGAGACCGTGCCCTCCGGCAGCAGCCAACTCGTCGGATTCGCTCCCCCGGCCGACCCCACGGCCGCCGGCGGCGGCGACCCGCAGTTCCGGCTCGCCGCCGACCTTCCCGCAGGTCCCCTCGGCATTCCCGGGATGGTCCTCAAGGCGTACAAGCTCGCCGCCACCCGGGTGGCCGCCGAGTCGCCGCAGTGCAAGCTGCCCTGGTTCCTTCTCGCCGGCATCGGACGCATCGAGTCCGGCCACGCGGGCAACGGGAACGTCGACGCGTACGGCAACACCCTGACCAAGATCCGCGGCCCGGTACTCGACGGCTCGCTCGCCGGAAACGCCGTCATCCACGACTCCGACGGCGGCAGGCTCGACGGCGACGGCGGGCACGACCGCGCGATGGGTCCGATGCAGTTCATCCCGAGCACGTGGGCGGCCTGGGGCGCCGACGCCAACGGCGACGGCAAGGCCGACCCGGACAACATCTTCGACGCCACCTATTCGGCCGGACGCTACCTGTGCGCCGGTTTCACCGACATCATGGCCGGCCAGAACAAGGTGAACGCGGTCCTGCGCTACAACCACTCGATGGCCTATGTGAACAACGTGCTCGCATGGGCGGCCGCGTACTCGACCGGCGTGATGCCGACCACACCCATCCCGGAGATGTCGGCGACTCCGGACGACAAGGACAAAGACAAGAAGGACAAGGACCGCGACAAGAAGAACGGGGACCGCGACAAGAAGCCCGGCGAGTCCACCCGGCCGTCCACCCCGAAATCGTCCACGCCGCCGAGTAAGCCGTCACCGAGCAAGCCTCCGCAGGCCTGCCTCGGCATCATCTGCCTGCCGCCCGGCATCGGTCCGGCCCCGGCGCCTGCCCCCAAGCCCTCGCCCAAGAAGCCGGCGCCGGCTCCCGCCGGCCCGGCGAAGACCGCCGACCGCTGAGGCGAGAAGCCGAGTCCGTCTCGGCAGCGATATGGTTGAGGTGTGACCACCCCCGCCACACCCACTGAGTCCGCCGTCCGTTCCGCACTGAGCAAAGTGATGGACCCGGAGATCGGCAAGCCGATCACCGACCTCGGCATGGTCAAGTCCGTCGCGGTCGCCGCCGACGGCAGTGTCGACGTCGGGGTGTACCTGACCACGGCGGGCTGCCCGATGCGCACCAAGATCTCCGACAACGTCGAGACGGCCGTCGCCGATGTGCCCGGTGTGGGCGCCGTGCGCGTCGAACTGGACGTGATGGACGACGAACAGCGCACCGAACTCCGCAAGAAGCTGCGCGGCGACCGTGCCGAGCCGGAGATCCCGTTCGCCAAGCCGGGCAATCTCACCAGGGTGTACGCGATCGCCTCCGGCAAGGGCGGTGTGGGCAAGTCGAGTGTCACCGTGAACCTGGCGACCGCACTCGCCGACCGCGGTCTGTCCGTCGGCGTCCTGGACGCCGACATCTACGGTCACAGTGTTCCGCGCATGCTCGGCAGCGACGCGAAGCCCACCCAGGTGGAGTCGATGATCATGCCGCCGCAGAGTCACGGCGTGAAGTTCATCTCGATCGGCCAGTTCACCGACGGCAACACGCCGGTCACGTGGCGCGGCCCCATGCTCCACCGGGCGCTGCAGCAGTTCCTCGCCGACGTCTACTGGGGCGATCTGGACGTGCTGCTCCTGGATCTGCCGCCGGGCACGGGCGACGTCGCGATCTCGATCGCCCAGCTCATTCCGGGTGCGGAGATCCTGGTGGTGACCACCCCGCAGCAGGCCGCCGCAGAGGTCGCCGAACGCGCGGGCGCGATCGCCCTGCAGACTCGGCAGAAGATCCTCGGCGTGGTCGAGAACATGTCCTGGATGCAGCTCCCGGACGGCACGCGGATAGAGCCCTTCGGCTCGGGCGGCGGCCAGTTGGTGGCGCAGCGGCTCACCCGTGCCGTGGGATCTCCCGTAGAACTGCTCGGGCAGGTCCCGCTGGAACAGGAACTCCGCGAAGGCGGCGACGTGGGCACTCCCGTGGTGCTCTCGGCACCCGAATCCGCCTCCGGCTCGGCGCTGCGCGCCATCGCCGACAAGCTGGCCGTCCGCCGGCGCGGGCTCGCCGGCATGAGCCTCGGAATCGACACCACCCGGCACTGACCCGCCGGGACCCGACCGGTCCGGCTAGGTCGCGTCCCAGTCGGTCACGTCGTACTTGCGGGCAGGAGGTGCGGGCGGCTGCGGCGATTCGCGCGACACCTGCCGCTCCCCATCCGGCTTCGCCAGCGGCCGACTCACGTCGAGGGTCTCACGCACCGACTTGCCCAGATCGTCGATCGTCGACGAGTCACCGTCGAAGATGTGCTTGGTGACGATGCTCTTCGGGCTCATCTGGCGGAGTTCGTTGAGCTGAGTGAGCGGCTCACGGAGCTGATCGAAATCGGGCCCGAGTTCGTCACGCAGCTGCGAACTCGCCCCCGTCGCATAGTCGCGCACCTTGCGTACCGCGCCCATCGCCCAGCTGACCGCGCCCGGCAGACGTTCGGGGCCGAGGATGATGAGCGCTGCGGCCAACAGAATGAGGAGTTCACCCCAACCGACACTGCTGAACATGATTCCTCGCCGCTCTCTGGACTGGTCCGACGCTTCCGGCGCTAATCGCTGACCGGGGTGAGCTCGCCGTCGAAGTATCGACCGTCGCGCCAATACGTGAACTTCACCTGCTCACCGATTTTCGACGTCCGCACCGCGACGGTCAACTCGTCCGAGCTCTCGATCGGGCGCCCGTTGAACTTGGTGATCACGTCGCCCTCGCGCAAACCGGCCTGGGCCGCCGGACTGCCCCCGGCGACGTCCTTGATCTGCGCACCGAAGATGCGGTCGTTACGGACGGTGGCGGCGGTGATGCCGACCGACGGGTGCTTCACCTTTCCGTCCGCGATCAGGGTGTTCGCGATCGGGATGACCTCGTTGATCGGAATCGCGAAGCCGAGACCGATGGACCCGCCGCCGGTCATCGCGCCGGCCGTGTTGACGCCGATCACCTGGCCGTCGTCGTTGAGCAGCGGCCCGCCCGAGTTGCCCGGGTTGATGGCCGCATCGGTCTGGATGGCGTTGATCACAGCGTCGGTATCGGAGTCGGCGTCCGGCCTCAGCGGCACCGGCCGATCGAGTGCACTGATGATGCCGCTGGTGACCGTCTTGTCCAGCCCGAGCGGCGAACCGAAGGCGATCACCTCCTGACCGATCTGAAGGTCGGCGGAGTCGCCGAGCTTGGAGACCGTCAGATTGGCGACGTCGTCCACTTTGATGACGGCCAGATCGGTCTTCACGTCGCGTCCGACGAGCCGCGCGGGCACGCGCTGACGATCGGAGAAGACGACTTCGAGCTTGGCTTTGGAGTCGTTGGCGGCCTTGGAGATCACGTGGTTGTTCGTGACGATGTACCCGGCCTTGTCGACGATGAATCCCGAACCCGAGCCGCCGTCGACCGCGGTGCGGACCTCGATGGTGACCACCGATCGCTGAACGGCCTTGGCGACCCGCTCCACATCGGTGCCGCCGGTCGCGGAGTCGGGGCTGTCGCCCTCGAGGTGAACGGTGTCGGCGTGCAGCGGCGTGACGACCTCTGCGGTCCATCGTCCGACGAGCCCGCCGAAGAGTCCGACGAGGAGTGCGAGCAGTCCGAGAGTCGCCAGAGCCCACCAGTGCACCCGGCCGCCGAACAGCAGCTCGCGTATCCCCAGTAGCGGCCCCTTCTCCCTCGGCGACGACTCCGGGTCGACGCCGACAGCCGGTGCGGACAGGTGCGCGGCGCTGTCGGGATCACGCCACGGATCCGGTTCCGGCACGTCGTCCGTGGCGGGCTGGGCGTACGGGTCGCGCTGCAGCGTCTGGGTCTCGCCCTCCGGCCGGCCGAAGGCCTCCGCGAGGACCGGATCGGGCGGTGCGATCGTGGGCTGCGGGCGCTCCGCCGGTGATGCCTCGGGAGCGAACGAGCCGTCGACACCCTCCGGCCTGCCGAAGGTGGCGGCGAGGTCGGACGCCGGTTCGTTCGCGGGCAGCACCGGATCGGTCGGCCGGTCGTCGGACGAAGCAGAGCTGTCGGTCACGAGTCAGCGGCCCCAGCGGTTGGTGCGTCGATCCCTGCGGAAGTCGATCTCCTGAGTCGGGATCTGGCTGAGCTGCGCGCGGAGCGAGTCGGGCACGCTGAGGTCGGTCTGGCAGGTCTGCAGCATCGACCGCGCACGCGCCTGTGCGGCGACCTCGCGCGAGCAGTCGGGGCAGAGCGCCAGATGAGCGTCGGCACGCGCCGACGCCTGACGGGTGAGTTCGTCGTCGACGTAGGCGACGACCGCCTCGGGATTCAGATGCTCGGTGGACGCGAATACGGTCGGGCGCCGGTATTCGGGGTTCGGTGCGATCGACGTCGGAAACGGCGACCACCGACTCCCGCGTGAACGTCCTGTCTGGCCCAGACCCACCGGCGTCACCCCTCTCCTCAGATGCACTCGAACTCGATTCAGAGCCACGGTCCAGCGTAGCCGACAGAACCGGAGAGGGTCGCGGAGGTCACTCTGCGGCCGCGACCGAGCGGCTGTCGGTGTGGCCGCGAGCCGCCAGGTACTGGCGGATGCCCTGGCGTCCGCGGTGGATCCGGCTGCGGACGGTGCCCATCTTGACCCCGAGCGTGGCGCCGACCTCCTCGTACGAGAGTCCCTCGATGTCGCAGAGGACCACGGCGGCGCGGAACTCCGGCGCCAGCGAGTCGAGGGCCGTCTGCAGATCGGGATCGAGGTTGGCGTCGGCGAAGGCCTGCTGCGGGTCCGGGGTGTCGGTGGGGATCCGGTCGTAGTCCTGCTCCAGCGCCTCCATGCGGATCTTGGCGCGGCGTCGGACCATGTCGAGGAACAGGTTCGTGGTGATGCGGTGCAGCCAGCCCTCGAAGGTGCCGGGCTTGTAGTTGGTCAGCGACCGGAACACCCGGATGAAGGTCTCCTGGGTGAGGTCCTCGGCGTCGTGCTGATTTCCGGAGAGGCGGTACGCCAGCCGGTACACCCGGTCCGCGTGCTCTGACACCAACTCGTCCCACGAGGGCATCAGATCTCGATCGCCGGTCGCGTCGAAGCCCGCGGTTCCGCGGAACGCTCCGGTGGTGGTGTCGGGGTCTGCTTTGCCGATCATCGGGACGGTCATCGTGTAGGTGCCAGTTCCTTTCCTCGCTCCGGGCCTGTCAGGGCTATTCTCCCCGATCAACGCGCCCGGCGCGATCGATATTCCGGACCATTGCGCTCTACCCTGTCGCACCTGAATGTGGTGCCCCTATAACTGTCCTGAGGGTTTGATAAGGAAGACCGGGCCCGCAGACGGCGTGCCCGCAACCGCAGGTCAACGACCGTATGGCACCCTCGATGTCATGAGTGACACAGCGGCCGCGGCCGCAAGCCTGAGCGAGTACGCCGAAGCCGCGATCATCGAGGACGAGGCCCTGATCGAAGCCCGCATGCGCGCCGAGGAGCTCGGCGCCACGGCGATCTCCCCCGCCACCGGAGCGCTGCTGTCGCTGCTGGCCCGGGTCGCCGGGTCGACGCACGTGGTCGAGATCGGCACCGGAGTCGGCGTCAGCGGGCTCTGGCTGCTGGCGGGCATGCCCGAGAATGGCGTCCTGACCACGATCGATCCCGAGCCCGAGCATCACCGGGCCGCCCGCGAGACCTTCGCCGACGCGCACATCGGTCCCGGCCGCACCCGGCTCATCAACGGCGCGCCGACCGACGTGCTCACCCGGCTCGCCGACGAGACATACGATCTCGTCTTCGTCGACGGAGCACCGCTGAGCTATCCCCTGTTCGTCACCGAGGCGATCCGCATTCTCCGGCCGGGCGGACTGGTCGTCGTGAACAACGCCTCGGCCGACGGCACGATCGCCGACCGTGAGGCCGACGATCCGCGGACCCTGGCCGCGCGCGAGGCGGCGTCGATCATCGCCGAGGACGACCGGCTGCTGCCCGCTGTGATTCCGGTGGGAACGGGTCTGCTCGCTGCCGCCAAGGCCTGAGCGGCCGGCCGATCGCGCTCGGGATCACACGTCGGTCGAGAACCGGATTCCGCTCTCGGGGATCTGCACTCCCGGCCATACGCGCGCGCCGCGCAGCAGCTCGCATCGGGCACCGACCTGTGCACCGTCGCCGATGACGGTGTCGCGCACCAGCGCATGCGCGCCGACGGTGGCGCCGAACCCGACGATGCTGCGCTCGACCACCGCTCCTGCCTCCACCGACGCGCCGTCGAAGATCACCGCGCCGTCCAGCCGTGCCCCCGACCCGACCCGCGCGCCGCGGCCGACGACGGTGCCGCCGATCAGCACGGCGTCGGACGCCACGTCGGCGCCGTCGAGCGAGAGCGACTCCCCGCAGGGCTTCGCCAGCGCGGGCGACGGCGCGATGCCGCGGACCAGGTCCGCCGAACCGCGGACGAAGTCCTCGGGAGTCCCCATGTCGCGCCAGTAGGCGTCGTCGACGTGCGCCTGAATGTGCCGTCCCTGCGCGAGCAGCGACGGGAACACCTCGCGCTCCACCGACACCGGCCGACCGGCCGGGATCTCGCCGATCACCTTGCGGTCGAAGACGTAGGTGCCCGCGTTGATCTGATTGGTCGGCGGATCCTGAGTCTTCTCCAGGAACGCCGTGACCCGCCCGTCGGCGTCGGTCGGCACGCAGCCGAAGGCGCGCGGATCACCGACCCGGACCAGGTGCAGGGTCACTTCGGCACCCGAGCGCTCGTGCGTCGACAGTACGTCGCGGATGTCGGTGCCGCCGAGGACGTCGCCGTTGAACACGAGCACCGTGTCGGCGGTCAGCTCGTCGTAGACGTTGCGGATCCCGCCGCCGGTGCCCAGCGGTTCGCTCTCCGTGACGTAGGTCAGATTCAGGCCCAGATCGGAACCGTCGCCGTAGTGGTCGGAGAAGACGTGCGCCTGGTAGGAGGTGCCGAGGACCACGTCGGTGATCCCCGCCTCCCGAATCCGCGACAGCAGGTGAGTCAGAAACGGGGTCCCCGCAGTCGGGAGCATCGGCTTGGGCGCCGACAGGGTCAGCGGACGCAGCCGCGTGCCCTTTCCTCCGACGAGGATCAGTGCCTGAACTGATGAGGTCACAGAGTTTCCTTCCTTATCCACACTCGTGTCGCGGCTGTTCACGCGGGCCCTCCCGTACGGCGCTGTTCACGCAGGGCCGCGGCGACCGCGATCTTCGACCGCACCGCCAGCCCGGCCCGCAACGCCAGGCGGATCGGCGCGCGCAACGGACCGGGATTCCGGTCGGCGGTGAAACGATAGGCGCTCGCATGATGAGCCGGAATCATCTTCTCCGGATGTCTGCTGACCGAATGGCTCTTCGCGTGCATCACCGACACCGACGGCACGAAGACGTTGAGCCACCCCGACCGGCCCAGCCGGTCGCCGAGGTCGACGTCCTCCATGAACATGAAGTAGCGCGAGTCGAAGCCGCCGATGGCGTCGAAGGCCGCGCGCCGCAGGAGCAGACACGAGCCCGAGAGCCAGCCGACCGGCCGTTCGGTGAGGTCGGCGTCGTCGTTGCGGTACGCAGCCGTCCAGGGGTTCGACTTCCAGACCGTGCCGAGCACCGCGTGGCCGGTTCCCGAGATCAGATCGGGGACGCGGCGCGCGGACGGGTACACGGTGCCGTCGGGCTCGGTGATCAGCGGCCCCAGACTCGCGGCCCGCGGCCAGCGGCGCGCCGCCTCGAGCAGTCCGTCGATCGCGCCCTCCGACCATTCGACGTCGGGGTTGGCCACCACCACGAACTCGATGTCCTCGTCTATCTGCGCGACTCCCCGGTTCACGGCGCCGCCGTAGCCGATGTTTCCGCCGGTGTGCACCAGGGTGACGTTGTCGTGGTCGGCCGCCGCCTGTTCCGGTGCGCCGTCGGTGGACCCGTTGTCGGCGATGATCACTTCGGGCGTCTCACGCGATGCGCGCGTCAGCGTGCGAAGGAAGTTGTGGAGGTAGTCGCCCGAGGAATAGGTCACGGTCACGACGGCGAAGCTGGCAGTCACGCGCTCAGACTAACCGAGCGTCCGGGTGCGGACCGCGATCGCATCGTGCAGGGCGAGCGTCCACTTCCGCAGCGGTGTGAGACCCGCGGCAGCCCAACTCGCGCCGGAGAGCGCCGAGTACGCGGGCCGCGGCGCGGGGCGCGGGAACTCTGCGGTGGTGCACGCCTGGACCCGGGCCGGGTCGGCACCGAGCTCGACGAACACGGCGCGGGCCAGATCGCACCAACTGGCCGTTCCGGCGTTGGTGGCGTGCAGAGTCGCGCCGTCGCGCAGATTCGGCCCGTCGCACCGTTCGGCGAGTTCCCACAGGCCGGCCGCGAGATCGCGCGCGTAGGTGGGCGATCCCACTTGATCGTCTACCACCCGCAAAGTGTCGCGCTCGGCCTCCAGTCGGGCCATCGTCGCGACGAAGTCGCTGTCCGCGGACCCGCCGGTGAACACCCACGCGGTGCGCACGACGATCGTCCGCGGATCGGCCTCGCGCGCGGCGCGTTCGCCGGCGAGCTTGGTGGCGCCGTACACCGTCGGCGGCTCACCGGAGACGTCACCGGGTTCGAAGGGTCGCGGTGCGTCGCCGGAGCCCGCGTCGTCGCGGGCGAAGACGTAGTCGGTGGACAGATGGATGAGTCGCGCCCCCGACGCGCCGGTGACGGCCGCCAGATGGGCCGGACCGAGTGCATTCACCGCGTGCGCCGCCTCGCAGTCGGTCTCGGCGGCGTCCACGGCGGTGTACGCCGCGGTGTTGATCACCACATCGCCTCGCGCAAGGCCACCGAACGCGTCGCGAACCGATCGCTCGTCGCGCACATCGACATCGGACGAGGTCAGCATGACCGCTTCCCGGCCGCCGCGCGTCGACGCGAGCGCCGATCCCACCTGCCCGGAGGCGCCGACGATGTACACCCGATTCGAACCCATGAGTGACCATCCTGGTGCATCCGGACCTCCGCCGGGAGCTCACGGTCGCGGGCAGTGCTGCAGATCACCGGGCCCGGCACCGGCTGCGCCTCCCCGGCAACGGCTCTCCCGATCAGTATTCTTGCGGAAGACCAGCAGCCGAGACGACCGGAAGGGACATCGCGACAGGTGGAGTCACGACGCGACGGCTCGGCAGAGCCCGAGGACACCGACGCCGGCGCCGTTTCCGGCGGCCGTGCCGGGGAGCCCTCGACGCGGCGGTCCGTGCCGACGCGCACGGGTGCGGGCACCCGGTCCCGCCGGACCTCCGAGGAGATCCACACGCGGCCCCGCCGACGCCCCCGCAGCACCGACCCCCGCAGCAAGACGGACCGGGCCGCGCGCCACGGCGCCCGGACGCGCACGCGGCCCTCCGGTCCACCGCCGGGCAGCTTCCGCGCCGCCCTCAAACTCTGGACGACCCGCCCGATCGCCGGGATCGCACCGAAGAACATCGGCCGGGCACTGATCGCCCTCGTCACCGTGATGACACTGGTCGTCACGGGGCTGGGCTGGGCGAAAGTGCGCAGCCTCAACGGGGCCGTCACGCTGCTGGGAGACCTCGGCCTCGGCGGCGGTGACGACGGCGCCATCGACATCCTCCTCGTCGGCACCGACTCCCGAGTGGATGCGAAGGGCAACCCGCTCTCGGAGCAGGAGCTCAAATGGCTGCGGGTGGGCGGCGACGTCAGCACCAGCACCGACACCATCGTCCTGGTGCGCATCCCGACCGACGGGTCCAAGGCCACCGCCATCTCGATCCCCCGCGATGCGTACGTCGACGTCCCCGGGATCGGCATGAGCAAGATCAACGCCGCCTACGGCGCCACCAAGGAGGGCGTCCGCGAGCGCGAGGTGGAGCAGGGCACCAGCGAGGAGCAGGCAGAGAAGGACGGGACCAAGGCCGGGCGCAAGGCCCTGATCGATTCCGTCGCGAATCTGACCGGCATCACCGTCGACCACTACGCGGAGGTGGGACTGCTGGGATTCGCGCTGCTCACCGATGCCGTCGGCGGAGTGGACGTGTGTCTCAAGAATGCGGTCGACGAGCCCTTCTCGGGCGCCAAGTTCCGCGCCGGCCGGCAGACGCTGAACGGTCCGAAGGCGCTCAGCTTCGTCCGGCAGCGCCACGATCTCCCTCGCGGCGACTTGGACCGGATCACGCGACAGCAGGTGTACATGGCTTCGCTGGCGCAGAAGATCCTCTCGACGCAGACACTGACCAACGCGGGCAAACTCCAGGAGTTGCAGGATGCCGTGTCGCGCTCGGTGATGATCGACGACGGCTGGGACGTCCTCTCGTTCGCAGAGAATCTGAAGGACCTCACCGGCGGCAACGTGAAGTTCACGACGATCCCGATCGAAGACGATCAGGCCTGGAGCGATGACGGGACGCAGAGCGTGTTGAAGGTCGACCCGCAGGCGGTCCACGCCTTCGTCGACCGGCAGCTCGGCCGCACATCGAAGGCCGGATCGGAGAATCCCCGCTCGGACTACACCGTCGACGTGGTGAACGCGGGCACCGTGGACGGTCTGGCGTCCAACGTGATGCGGCTGCTGAGCGGCCTCGGCTACCAGCAGGGCGCCACGTCGAGCAAACCGATGAACGAATTCGATTCGCTGATCTTCGCCGATTCGAAGGACAACGAGGGCGCCAAGCAACTGGTGAAGGACCTCAAGGCGGGCCCCATCGAGATCCGCGAGGACTCGTCGCTCCCCGAGGACAAGCTCCGGCTGGTGCTGACGAACACCTACAACTACGGTCTCGGTGCGGTCTCCGACACCGGCGGCGACAGCGGTTCGGACTCGGGGTCGTCGTCGGCGCCGTCGTCCAAGCGCCCGTCCCCGGTCATCAAGGCCGACGGCGACGGACCGGTCTGCGTCAACTAGCTCCGGCGGTCGCCGGAGCCGGACACGATAAGCGAGGACACTCGATGAGCCACGACACCGTCACGGGCGCGATCTTCGCGGCCGTGCCCGACCATGCGCGGCCGATGCTGACCTACTACAACGAGTCGACCGGCGAGCGCACCGAGCTCTCCGGTGCGACGCTGGGCAACTGGGCCGCCAAGATCGCGAACTACCTGCGGGACGGGCTGGGCCTGGCGCCCGGCGACCGCGTGCGGGTGGATCTGCCGGAACACTGGCAGACCGCGGCCGTTCTGCTCGGTGCGTGGTGGGCGGGCGTCGCCGTCGACCTGAGCGACGACGCGGCCGACGACCGCGCGACCTTCACCTCGCGGGAGCGGGTCGACGAGCACGACACCGACGAGGTGATCGCGGTTCCCCTGGATCCGTTCGCCATGGGCGTGCGCGACCTCCCGGTCGGCGTCGAGGACTTCGGCGAGTCGGTGCGCGCGCACGGTGACCAGTTCGTCCCGGCGGGTTCCGGGCGGGACGCCGTCGACGAGGTGACGGTGGCGCAGGTGCTCTCGGCCGCCGACGGCGGGCTCGATCCGGCCGACCGACTGCTCACCACCCGCGGATGGCGCACCGTGACCGACGTCGTCGCGAACCTCGCCGCTCCGCTGTTGTCCGGGGCGTCTCTCGTCGTCGTCGCGGGGGACGTCGAGGACTCCCGTCTGCGGGCGATCGCCGAGACCGAGAAGGCCACCGTCGTCCGGACCTGACCGACACGAATGCGCGGGCCGGCCGCCACCCGCTGACCTCTCGGTCGGGACGGCGGCCGGCCCGCGCATTCGACGGTCCGGCCGGGTTCAGCCGCGCAGCAGCGCGCGGCTCATGACGACGCGCTGGATCTGGTTGGTGCCCTCGTAGATCTGGGTGATCTTGGCATCGCGCATCATGCGCTCGACCGGGAAGTCGGTGGTGTATCCCGCACCGCCGAAGAGCTGAACGGCGTCGGTCGTGACCTCCATCGCGACATCCGACGCCAGGCACTTGGACGCCGAGCTGATGAAGCCGAGGTTGCCCTCGCCGCGCTCGGCACGAGCGGCGGCGGTGTAGACCATCAGACGCGCGGCCTCCACCTTCATCGCCATGTCGGCGAGCATGAACTCGACGCCCTGGAACTGGCTGATGGTCTTGCCGAACTGCTTGCGGTCCTTGACGTACGCGATGGCCGCGTCGAGGGCGCCCTGCGCCACGCCGACGGCCTGCGCGCCGATGGTGGGACGGGTGTGATCCAGGGTGGCCAGAGCGGTCTTGAAGCCGGTGCCCTCGTCGCCGATGATCCGGTCGGAGGGAATGGTGCAGTTCTCGAAGTACAGCTCCGCGGTGGGGCTGCCCTTGATTCCGAGCTTGTGCTCCAGCGGGCCCACCGTGAAACCGGGGTCGTCCTTGTGGACCATGAACGCGGAGATGCCGTTGGCGCCCTTCTCCGGGTCGGTGACCGCCATGACGGTGTACCAGGTGGACTTGCCGCCGTTGGTGATCCAGCACTTGGAGCCGTTGAGCACCCAGCTGTCGCCGTCCTTGCGGGCGCGCGTCTTCATCGAGGCGGCGTCCGATCCGGCCTCGCGCTCCGACAGTGCGTACGACGCCATGGCCTCACCCGAGGCGATCGACGGCAGCACCTTGGCCTTGAGCTCGTCCGAGCCCGACAGGATCAGGCCCATGGTGCCGAGCTTGTTGACCGCGGGGATCAGCGACGCCGAGACGTCCACGCGCGCAACCTCTTCGATCACGATGCAGGCCGCGACCGAGTCCGCACCCTGCCCGTCGAACTGCTCGGGAACGTGCACCGCGTTGAAGCCGCTGGCCACGAGTGCGGCGCGCGCCTCCTCCGGGAAGCGAGCCTTCTCGTCGACGTCCTTGGCGTGCGGTGCGATCTCCTTCTCGGCGAGCGCGCGGATGGCCTCGCGCAGCGCCTGGTGCTCCTCCGGGAGCTGGAAGAGGTCGAAATCGGGGTTCCCGAACTTGCCCATCGTTTCTCCTTAAACCGGCGCTACGAGCCCTGTCACTCAGTGCCGTGATCGTCTTCTCGATAAGTGCATCACGGCACTGGGTGCCGCGTCAATTGCCTCCGCACCGCCTCCGCGACCTCATCGGGCGTGGTCCCGGCCGGAAAGCTGACCACCGCGACCTCGGGAGCGGAGGCCGACGACGGATCGGCGTACTCACCGACCACGCCGTAGATCGCGAGCAACTCCCGCCGCAGGGTCTCGGCGGTGGCGTTCTCGTCGCCGCGGACCATCGACCGCAACAGATAGTTGTGGGCGCCGGTCACGGCGGCGGCGAAGGCCACGATCCGCACCCGCGGCACATCCGGCAGAGCGCGGCGGAGGAACTCCTCGAACTTGCGCTGATAGCGGTAGGTGGTGACCAGCTCCCGGTCGCGCAAGGCAGGCACCCGCGCCACCACCTGATAGCGCCGGACCGCGAGATCGCGGAGCGTCGCGAAGTGCGCGAAGACGAGCTCGGCCGCGGCACACACCGCCCACCAGGGATCGGTGCCCGCCTCTTCCTCGCCTCGCAGCAAGTCGGTGACCTGTTCGAGCAGGGACTCGTGGTCGGCGAAGATGAGGTCCTCTTTGGACCGGAACTGCCGGAACAGGGTCCGGCGCGACACGCCGGCGGCGGCGGCGACCTCGTCGACCGGTGTGGCTTCGTAGCCGCGTTCGGAGAACAGGCGGATCGATTCCGCCACCACGTGCGCGGCGAACTCCGCGGGATCGGTGTGCACCTGGTCGGTCGTCGCCATGCCGACATTATCGCGCAGATCCCCTCGCCTCATGCCTCGGCCTCGCCGACCGCTCGTCGATACGGCAAGCTGGAGAACATGAAGGTTCCGCATGCCGTGGCGCTCGTCAACAAGTACGTGACCAATCCGATCCAAGGACTGTGGGCGGGACGGATCGCACCGTGGGCGATCGTCGAACACGTCGGGCGCAAGTCGAACCGCCGCTACCGCACGCCGGTCCTGGCCTTCGTCGACGCCGGCCGCATCAGCATCGCACTGAACTACGGCGCCGACTCCGACTGGGTCAAGAACGTGCTCGCCGCCGGCGAGTTCACGCTCGTCCGCAGCGGTAGGGAGCTGAAGGTGGCCGGCGTGCGGGTGATCCCGTCCGACTCCCCCGACGTCGTGAAGTCCGCTCGGATTCCGGCCAAGCTGTCCGAATCAGTGCTCTACGGCCGCCTCGTCGAAGCATGACCGACGCACTCGACGGCTTCGACCGCGCAGAGTTCACCGACGACGGCGTCACCCACCGGTACTACCGCCGCGGATCGGGCCCGGCGGTGATCGTGATCCCCGAGATCCCCGGCATCACACCGAAGGTCGCCGCCTTCGCCCGCCGGGTCAGCGACGCGGGCTGCACGGTGTACGTCCCCTCGCTGTTCGGCGTCGACGGTGCCGATCCGTTCCCCGGCGGTGTGACCGGACCGGCCCGGACCGGTGCGCTGATGGCCCGAGCGCTCGGCCGGGTATGCGTCAGCCGGGAGTTCACCGTCTTCGCCACGGGGCGGTCGTCGCCGGTGGTGTCCTGGCTGCGTGCCCTCGCGCGACGGGCCCACGCCGAGTGCGGCGGCCCCGGCGTGGGCGCCGTCGGCATGTGCGTCACCGGCGGCTTCGCACTCGCGATGGCGGTCGACGACACCATGCTGGCGCCCGTGCTGTCGCAGCCCTCGCTGCCGGTGGGCCTCACGCCCGCACGGCGCAGGACCATCGACATCTCGCCCGGCGATCTGGAGACCGTTAAGGTCCGCTGCGCGCGGGGACTGCAGGTGATGGGTGCCCGGTTCGAGGGCGACCGGCTGGTCCCGGGCAGCCGCTTCGATTTTCTGCGAGAACAGCTCGGCGACGCCTTCATCGGCGTCGACCTGCCCGACGACGCCGCTGCCCCGGACGCGTTGATTCCGCCGCACTCGGTGCTCACCGAGCACCTGATCGACCAACCCGGACAGCCGACGCACGACACGCTCGAGGCGGTCATCGCGTTCTTCCGCCGGAAGCTGGAAGTCGAATGACGGGCACCGTCGATCTGACGCCGCTCGACGATCCGTTCACCTGCGCTCTGACCGGGCGGCAGGAGCGGTTCGCCCGGCGGCGCGGCCGCATCAGTGCGTTCGAGCCGGAGGTCTCGGTGTTCTTCGGTCATCCGCGCGAGATGACCGACGCCGACTGGGTCGACATGGCAGCGCTGGCCGGACCCGGGAACACCGTCGGCCTGCGCGACTGCCGGACCCCGGCGCCCCCGGGTTGGCGGCACGTCGAGACCTTCGATCTGGTGCAGTACTCCGGTGAGGACACCGAACGGCGACCCGACCCGGAACTCGTCCGGCTCGGCCCGCCGGACGTGGCCGAGATGACCGAGCTGGTGACACTGACCAAGCCCGGGCCCTTTCTCCCGCGCACCGTCGAGATGGGCGTCTACCTCGGCTACCGGGACGGCGACGGCCGGCTGCTCGCCATGGCGGGTCAGCGGCTGCGGCTTCCCGGCTGGGTGGAGATCAGCGCGGTGTGCACCCATCCGGAGGCACGCGGACGCGGACTGGCACGCAGACTCGTCGCCGCGGTGGCTCAGGTCATCGTCGACGACGGCGACCTGCCCTTTCTGCACACGACGGCGGAGAATCCGGCGCGCAGCCTGTACGAGGCGATGGGATTCGTCCTGCGCAGCGAGGTGAGCCTGGAGATCGTCCGGGTTCCGAAAGGAGAGTGAATGATGTTCGATCTCGGTCTGCTCGGCGTTCCGATCGCGGGCGCTCCGATGGCCGGAGGCACGTCGACGCCGGAACTCACCGCAGCCGTCTCCGGCGCGGGTGGTCTCGGCTTCTACGGTGGCGCCTATCTCACGCCCGAACGACTCCGTGAGGACATCCGCGCGATCGCCGCGCTGACCGATGCGCCGTTCGGCGTCAATCTGTTCGTGCCCGAGGAGATCCCGTTCGACGAAGCGGCCTTCGCCGAGTACCGCGACCGGCTCGCCCCGCTCGCCGAGCGGCTGGGCGCACCGCTGCCCGAGCACGTTCCGTTCACCGACGACCACTTCGACGCCAAGGTCCAGGTGCTGATCGACGAGCGCGTGCCCGTCGCCTCGTTCACCTTCGGCTGTCCCGACGCCGCCACGGTGGCACGACTGCACGCCGCGGAGGTCTTCGTGGTCGGGACCGTCACCTGTGTCGACGAGGCGCTGATCGCGCGAGAGTCCGGAGTGGACGCGCTCTGCGCCCAGGGCGTGTCGGCGGGCGGACACCGCGGCACGTTCGGCATCCTCGACGCCGACCCGGGCATCGACACGCTGCCCCTCCTCACCGGTGTTGCTGACGCGGCGGGCCTGCCGGTGATCGCTGCGGGCGGCGTCGCCTCCCGCGACGACGCGATCGCACTGCTCGAGGCGGGCGCCGCCGCCGTGCAGGTGGGGACGCTTCTGCTCCGCTGCCCCGAGGCCGGCACCAAACAGGCGCACCGGGACGCCCTCGCCGACCCGCGCTTCACCGAGACCGTCACCACCCGGGCGTACTCGGGCCGCTTGGCGCGTGGCCTGGTGAACGAGTTCATCGCCGCCTACAGTGATGCGGCACCGCCGGTGTATCCCCAGGTCAACACTCTCACCGGCGGTATACGCCGGGCCGGTTCCACCGACCCGGACGTCATCAATCTCTGGGCCGGGACCGGCTTCCGGGCTGCTCAGGCGGTCCCGGCGGCCGACGTGGTGGCCGCATTGAGCCCGTAGCGGTCGGTCAGCCGTCGAGCAGGGTCCTGCGCAGCTTCTCGTCCTTCTCGAGGACCATCTCCTCCAGTCCGGCTTGGAACTTCGCCATCGCACTCTGAACGGCCGGATCGGAGGCTCCGAGGATGCGTGCGGCCAGCAGACCCGCGTTCCGGGCGCCGCCGATCGACACCGTCGCGACCGGCACGCCGGCCGGCATCTGCACGATCGACAGCAGTGAGTCCATCCCGTCGAGGTACTTCAGGGGAACGGGCACCCCGATCACCGGTAGCGGTGTGGCCGCCGCGACCATGCCCGGCAGATGAGCGGCGCCACCGGCACCGGCGATGATCACCGAGATACCGCGTCCCGCGGCGTTCTTCGCGTAGTCGAGCATCCGCTGGGGGGTGCGGTGCGCCGAGACCACGCCGACCTCGAACGGTATGCCGAACTCGGCGAGCGCCTCCGCCGCGGCCTGCATCGTCGGCCAGTCGGAGTCACTGCCCATGATGAGGCCGACGAGGGGTGCGGGCACGGTGGCGGGTGCGGTCATCGACGTCTCCAAGGTTCTCGGGGGCTGATTCTCAACAGCGTAGGCGAGGCAACCGTGCGCGGTGACGCCGGCTGTCGTCCCCGACACGGTGTGAAAGCGGCTCGAAGGCCGGCGGCCGGCGTCTTCGCGATCACCGGATCTTGCGGCGGTAGAGGCGAATCGCCGCCGCGTAGGCGATGGCGCCGATCCCGATGCACCACGCGAGCGCGGCCACGAGGTCGGCGGTGGCGACGGGCTGCTCGCCGAGCAGCGCGGAGACGGTGTCGACGATGGAGGTCACCGGCTGGTGCTCGGCGAAGACCCGCACCGGGGTGGGCATGGTGTCGGTCGGGACGAACGCGGAGCTGACGAAGGGCAGGAAGATGAGCGGGTACGAGAACCCGGTCGCACCGTCGACGGTCTTGGCGGCCAGTCCCGCGACGACCGCGATCCACGTCAACGACAGCGTGAAGAGGGCGAGGATGCCGGCGACTGCGAGCCAGGCGAGCGGTCCCGCGGACGATCGGAAACCCATCGCCAGTCCGACCGCGATGATGATGACCACCGTGACCGCGTTCGCCGCCATCGAGGTGAGGACGTGGGCCCAGAGGACGGCGGCGCGAGCGATCGGCATCGATCCGAAGCGCTCGAACAGCCCGCTCTGAAGGTCGTTGAACAGGCGCAGTGCCGTGTACGCGACGCCCGAGGCGATGGCCATCAGCAGGATTCCGGGAAGCAGGTAGTCGACGTAACTCGCAGTTCCGGTGCTCGCCTTGATGGCTCCGCCGAAGACGTAGACGAACAGGAGCATCATGGCGATCGGGGTGAGCGCGGTGGTGACGATGGTGTCGACACTGCGCGTGACGTGCTTGAGCGAGCGACCCAGGAGGGCGCCGGTGTCGCTGAGGACGTGTGTGGTCATGACCGGCCTTCGTTCTCGGTGCGGTGTCTGGTGAGCGCGAGGAAGATCTCCTCGAGGGTGGGCTGCTTCTCGACGTATTCGACCTTGGTCGGCGGAAGCAGTCGCTTCAGTTCGGCGAGTGTGCCGTTCGCGATGATCCGGCCGTCGTGCAGCACGGCGGTGCGGTCGGCGTGTTGTTCGGCCTCCTCGAGATACTGGGTGGTCAGGAGGATCGCGGTGCCGCGGCCGGCGAGTTCGCGGACGGTGTCCCACACGTCGATGCGGGCTTCGGGGTCCAGTCCGGTGGTCGGTTCGTCCAGGAAGATGACGGACGGATCACCGATCAGGCTCATGGCGATGTCGAGACGACGCCTCATGCCGCCCGAGTACGTGGCGACGGCGCGTCCGCCGGCGTCGGTGAGCCGGAAGCGCTCGAGCAGGCCGTCCGCGACGGCGCCGGGGCCGTGCTCGTGGCGCAGGCGGGCGATGAGCATCAGGTTCTCGCGGCCGGTCAGTACCTCGTCGACGGCGGCGAACTGACCCGTCAGGCTGATCGACCGGCGAACCTCGAGGGGCTCGGTCGCGAGGTCGTGGCCGCCGACGACGGCGGTGCCTGCGTCGGGCCGCGTCAACGTCGAGAGGATGCGGACGAGCGTCGTCTTGCCTGCACCGTTAGCGCCCAGGAGTGCGACGACGCTGCCCGCCTCGACGTCGAGGTCGACCCCGCGCAGCACAGAACGGCCGTCATAGGACTTCTCGATTCCGCGGATCCTGATCGCGGGCGGAGCGATGGTCGTGGTCATGACCGTGTTCCTTCGTCTTCGACTGAGCGAGCGCTGTCTGAAACCGAGTGGGCGCGCCGAATCTCGATGTCGCCGTACAACGTTCGCGCGCGAATGGACACATGCTCACCGGTCGACGGGACGGTGGAACCGTCGAGACGGTTGCGCAGCTGTCCTTGAGTGGACGAGAGGTCGAGCCAGGCGGGAACCCCGTCGGCGACGCCGACGACGATCGTCCCGAAGCTGCTCTCCAGGTCGAGAGCGCCGCCGCGCGCCTCACCGACGGTGACGCTTCCGTACGCGGTGCGCGCGGTGACCGACGACGCCGAACCGTCGATGTGCAGGTCGCCGTACGAGAGAGTGGCTTCGACGGCGGCGTGCGCCGTGCCGAGGTGGACGCTGCCGTACGACGACTTCAGTGCGGCGTCGCCGGCGACGGTGCCGATCCGGATCTGCCCGTGCCCCGCGACGACCTCGGCCGACCCGTCGACCGTGCCGACGGTGGCGTTGCCGTACGCGGCGTGCAGCCACAGGTCGCCGGTGGCGTCGAGGTCGACGGCACCGACGGACGCCTTCACCCGGGTCGCGGCCAGCCTGCCGGTGGCGCGGACACCTCCCGTGGAGCATTCGGCGGTGAATCGCGAGCCCTCCGGGAGTTCGACCGTGATGTCCACCGACTCGGAGGGGCCGAGGAAGCGGAACCTGGGACGCGGTCCGAGGACGGTGATTCGGCGGCCGTCGAACTCGACGGTGGTCGCTGCCGCACCGCGCTGATCGGCGGGTTTGTCCGGGTTACTGGGCGATACGGTCACGACGGCGTCGGTGCGGTCGCTCGCGATGACGTCGATGTGGCCGAGCGGCAGGTTCACGGCGAGATCGACGGGTTCTGGGGTGCGGTAGGTGGGCATGGGAGAGCCTTCCGGAGAGTGCAGTCGACCGACCCCGTGGTCGAGACGGGGTGATGGGATCGTTCGCGAAGGTGTGGAGAGTGGTCAGCGCGCCCAGCCGGCGAAGTCGCCGCCGGTGCGCAACGCGCGCTGCACGGATCGTCGCCGCCGCGGATTCAGGGCTGAGGCGACGGCGCGCACCAGCCAGGTGTTGACCGAGACGCCCTCGGCGGCCGCGGCTTCGTCCACCTGCGCCTTGAGGACATCCGGGAGTCGCAGTGTGGTGCGTGAGGTGGTGGTGTCGTCGAAGTCGACGCCGATCGCGGACTCCGAGTCGGCATCGTCGGTGGTGCGCGGCGTTGCGACTACGAAGTCCACCTCGCGCCCGCGCAGGCGGAGGTCGACCGACCCGGGAACCAGGTCACGAGTGATCTCGCCGGCCGCCGCGGACAGGACATCGAGCAGGGCGAGTCGGATGGTGGCGTCCATACTGTTCGCGAGACGCTCCGCGGCGGCGCGGACGTCGTCGACCCCGTTGTCAGCGGCGTCGGAGAGGTCACGTTCCGCCGCGGCTCCGAACCGGCGCTGAAGGTCGTCGACGTACTGATCGAGGTCCATGACATCAATCATGACACCACGATGGTGTCAATTCAACCCCGTGGCGGCTTCACACCCTCGTTCACGCACCGAGACCGCAGCGTCACGATGGTGTCACCACGTCCGACTAGCCCGCGTGCGGATCCCAGCCGTCGGTCCACACGGCCGCGCTCATCCACTGGGCGGCGCGCTCGGCCCGTTCGCGGACGTCGTCGACGCCCTCACCCGGACGTCCTACGACATTGACGTGTCCGATCTTGCGATCGGGCCGCTCGCCCTTCCCGTACAGATGGACCTTGGCCTCGGGCATCCGGGCGAACAGATGATGCAGGCGCTCGTCCATCGACATCTGCGGAGCCTCCGGCGCCCCCAGGATGTTGGCCATCACGATCACGTCGGCGCGCGCCGCGGTATCGCCGAGCGGATAGTCGAGAACCGCGCGCAGATGCTGTTCGAACTGCGAGGTGACGGCGCCGTCCATGGTCCAGTGACCGCTGTTGTGCGGGCGCATCGCGAGCTCGTTGACCACCAGTTCGCCGTCCGTCGTCTCGAACAGCTCCATCGCCATGGCGCCCACCACGCCCAGTTCCTCGGCCAGCGTGAGCGACATCTGCTGCGCCTGCTGAGCGACATCGGCGTCCAGGCCCGGAGCCGGAGCCAGAACGACGGCGCACTGGCCGTTGCGCTGGACGGTTTCGACGACCGGCCACGCGGCGCCCTGTCCGTACGGCGACCGTGCCACCATCGCCGACAGCTCGCGCACCATCGCCACCTTCTGCTCCGCCATGAGCACGGTGTCGCCCGAGGAGGTGTCGTCGAAGACGCGCAACGCTTCGTCGCGGTTGTCGGTGAGCCACACTCCGCGACCGTCGTAACCGCCTCGGACCGCCTTCAGAACCACCTGCCAGTCGTGGGACTCGCCGAAGGCGATCAGCGCGGAGCGCGCCGCGCCGACCTCGCCCGACAGGTCGACGAAGTCGGGAACCGGGAGGCCCAGTTCCGACAGTTTGGTCCGCATGGCCAGCTTGTCCTGTGCGAAGTGCAGCGCCTTCGACGGCGGGCGCACCGCGACGCCCTCGGCCTCGAGCGCTTCGAGGTGAGCGAGCGGAACTCCCTCGTGATCGAAGGTGAGCGCGACCGCCCCTTCGGCGGCGGCGCGGAGGGCGTCGAGATCATCGTGCGAGCCGAGCACCACGTTCGCGCTCACCTGCGCGGCCGGCTCGTCGGCGCTGCCCGCCAGAACCCGCAGGCACTGACCGAGGGCGATGGCCGACTGATGGGTCATTCGGGCCAACTGACCACCGCCGATCATGGTCACGGTGGGCATGCCGCTGGAACGTCGGTCTGGGCTGGAAGTCACCGTTCAATGTTGTCATGCCCGGCCGCGGACACGCGCACCCCGGCCGGTCGGTGACAATTCGGCGGGCCAGATTACGTACACTCGAACCTTGTGCCGACAATTGACGGGGCAGTGAAGCGACTGCCGGAGCCCGTGCGACGGCTGGTGCTCAAGCACAGCGAACTGATCAAGTTCGCGATCGTCGGCGGCACCACATTCGTGGTCGACATGGCGGTCTACTACGCACTCGCCCTCAGCGTTCTCGAACCGAAGCCGACGGTGGCCAAGGTGATCTCCGGCGTGGTCGCCACGATCCTGAGCTATGTCCTCAACCGCGAGTGGGCGTTCAAGAACCGCGGCGGACGCGAGAAGCACCACGAGGCGCTCCTGTTCTTCGCCATCAGCGGCATCGCCGTCCTGATCGCCGCCGCGCCGATCTGGATCGCGAACAACGTCTTCAACATGCGCGAGAACCTGGTCGGCCTCGAACTCGCGATCTTCGACTTCCTGCTCGCCTTCGTGATCGGCAACCTGCTCCAGATGGTCTTCCGGTTCTGGGCGCTGCGGCGGTTCGCCTTCCCCGACGAGCAGCCGCGCGGCGGCGAAGGCGGATCCACCGACGTCAACCCCACGTCCGAGGAACTCAGCGATGAGGAACTCGGACATGCGTGAGCGTCGACCCGTCGCCGCCTGTCCCGTCGCCATCTGCCCCACCGCCGTCCGCACCGGCACCGCCGCCGGCGTCTGACTCCTCGCCGTAGGACGCACCGCTCGCCGGATGCAGCGGCGCCACCACCGCGAACACCGCGGGCCGCCGCGACACCAGATCGAGCCGACCGCCGTCGGCCTCCACCAGGGCGCGGGCCAGTGACAGACCCAGCCCGTTCCGTCCCCCGCCCGACACACCCCGGCGGAACATCTCCGGTACCACCTCGTCGGGCACGCCGGCGCCGGCGTCCGACACCGTGACGCGGACCATCTCGCGCGATGTCAGCACCCCGACCCGGACGACGCACTCCCCGCCCCCGTGGACCAGTGCGTTGTCGACGAGCACGCTCAGCGCCTCGCGGAGGCGGCCCGGACGACCGTAGGTGTGCGGGACCGGTTCGTCGACCGCCATCCGCACCGACCGCCCGGCCGCTCGATACGCGGGCTCGAAATCGCGCACCAGGGTTTGAACGACCGACGTGACGTCGATCGCGACCCGCGCCTTGGGATCCGCACGCGAGGCCGCGATCATCTCGTCCAGTTCGTCGGCGAGCCGTTCCACCTGCGCCAGTCCCGCCTCGGCCTCGGCGACCACTGCCGGATCGCGGTGCAGGGTCAACTCGTCGAGCCGCAGCCCGATCGCGGTGAGCCGGCTGCGCAGCTGGTGGGAGACGTCCCCGATGATCTCGCCCTCGCGCTCGAGCCGCAGGACGATCTCGTCATTGGCGTCAGCCAGCGCCGCCGAGACCCGATCGAGCTCATCGATGCCGTATGCAGGCCAGTCGGAGGAGAAGTCGCCCCGACCCATCGCGGCGGCGCGGCGCGCGACGTCCGACAGCGGCTCCGACAGCCGCCGCGCCGTGAGGACGGCCACCACCGCACCGCCGACGACGGCGACCAGGATCGCCAGCAGCAGGGTCAGCACCGCCAGCAACTGGGTCGGACGGACGTCCTCCTGCGGTATCGCGAGCGTCAGGTCCACGTCGCGGCCGAGATTGACCGACTCCGAAACCGCCGCGCCGTCGAAGACATGGCCGATCTGGCGGATCCCGCGCTGGTAGCCGCCGGGCGCGTCCCGATCGCGAACGCGATAGGTGAGCGTGAGGCGACCGTTCGGCGGCACCAGCAGACGGAACTGTTCGAGATCCAGATCGTGCGGGGATACGGCGCGGCCGGCGGCCTCCTCCGCGAGCACGTGCTCGCTCATGCGTTTGAGCCGCTCGGAGAGGTCCTGGTGAGCGGAGGTGGAGAACCAGTCCCAGGTGATGATGGTCATCGGCACGCCGAACATCACGCCCATCGCCACGAGGGACGCGATCATCATCTTCAGGATTCGACGACGCACACGGCTCCTACGGGTCGAACCGGAAGCCGACACCGCGCACGGTCACGATGTGTCTGCGATTCTTGGGACGGTCGTCGCCGATCTTCCGCCGGATCCAGGAGATGTGCATGTCGAGCGTCTTCGACGACCGCAGATCCGTCGACCCCCACACCGCGTCCATGATCTCGTCGCGCGACACCACTTCGCCCGACCGCTCCATCAGGAAGCGGAGCAGATCGAACTCCCGGTTCGCCAGCGTCAGATCCTCGCCGTCCACCACCACGCGCCGAGCCCGCGGGTCGAGCTGGATGTCGCCGCTGTCGAGGATCTCCTCCCCCTCCACGGCCGTGACGCTGCGCCGCATCAGCGCGCGCACGCGCGCGAGCAACTCGGCCAGGCGGAAGGGCTTGCCGACGTAGTCGTCGGCGCCCGCATCGAGACCGACGACGAAGTCCACCTCGTCCGTGCGAGCGGTCAGCATCAGCACGGGCAGTTGCGGCAGTTCGGAGCGGATCCGGCGGCACACCTCCAGACCGTCCATCCCGGGCAGGCCGAGATCGAGGATGAGCAGTCCGTAGTCGCCGCTGCGCACCTTCTCCAGCGCCTCGGGACCGGTGGCCGCGATCTCGCAGTCGTTGCCCTCCCGGCTCAGCGCTCGGGCCAGCGGCTCGGCGATGGCCGCGTCGTCCTCGGCCAGGAGCACCGCTCGCGACCTCATCATCGGCGCCACTCGTCGACGCGGCCCGTCAGCGCGTCGTCGTCCTCGTCGAGCAGCTCCTGGTAGAGCTGAGCGTGCACCGCCTCCACCTGCGGGATGTCATGGAAGGCGAGCGGCTCGTCGGATGCCGATTCGATCACCAGAGTGCCGGTGCGGAGGATCCGGTCGATCACCCCGTGCCGGAACTCGACGGTGTTGATCCTGCGGATCGGAATGTCGATTCCGGACCTGGTCAGGACGCCGCTGCGGTAGATGACCCGACGGTCGGTGACGACGAAATGAGTGGTCTTCCACGAGATCAGCGGCCGGATGAGGAACCACGCCACGGCCGCCGCCCAGATCGCGACGACGACGGCGGTGACCCACAACGCGGCCCGGTCGGCCATTGCGGACGTCTGGGCGTAACCGACCGCGACTCCCGCGGCAGCGGTCACCGCCCAGAAGATCAGCACCGGCACCAGCAGGCTCTTCCAGTGCGGATGCCGGTGTATGACCACCACCTCGCCGGGCGCAAGGTTCTCGCGCGGGTAACCCATGGCGTTTCACCTTAGTGCCGGATTCTTAGGAGGGCCTGATATCGGCGCTACACTGGGGCGGATCTGGCCTCACGACCGCAGCGATACCGAGCAGCAACAACAGGCAAGGACCATGACGTACAACGATCCGCGCGACCCGAACCACCGTCCGCCTCAGCCGCCGGCGACGCGTGCCTACAGCCGGCCGAACGATTACGGGCAGTACACCGAGGCCGGCGACTACGGCCAGACCGGGTACGACGCCCAGTACAGTCAGCCGCCCGCCACACCCCGCCGCCGCGGCCCGGACATCGACCCGCTGATGTTCTGCGGAGGCGTTCTGATGACCGGAGTGGTCACGGGGCTGGCCGCTTGGCTCGCCGCCTGGGTGATCCGCGCCGTCACCCAGAAGATCAACGAGTCGGGCCGGTTCGGCATCTGGAATCCGCTCGCACAGGACGAGGTGTGGTTCGCCGTCACCGGGTTCGTCGCCGCGATCGTCGCCGGCGCCCTGTGGTACCTGCTGCAGGTGGGTACGCCTGCGCCCAATCAGTTCTACCGATGGATCGTCGGGCTGCTGATCGCCGCCGCGGTGATCCTTCCGCTGCTGCTGTCGGAGCAGATCTCGTCCGGCATCGGCACCGCGGTGCTGCACCTGATCATCGGCTTGCCGGTGCTGACGCTGATCCCGACGATGGGCCGCGCCAGCAGCGACCGCAAACGCAGCTAGAGGTGTCCGGCGCTAGTCGACGGGCCGCAGATGCGTGACGTCGCCCGCCGACGCCGTGACCGGACCGTCCGGACCGTCGACGATCACCCGCCCCTCGTCGTCGATGTCGGTGGCGATACCGACCACCTCGACGTCGCCGGGCAGGATCAGCCGGACCCGTGACCCCAGGGTGGCGCTGACGCTGCGATAGTTCCCGGCGAGGACGTCGATGCGGTCGGGCCAGTCCGCGAGCCGCTCGGACAACGCCCGCAGATACGCGGCCGCGACTCGGGTCTGGTCCACCGGCGCGTCGGCGAGGCCACTGATCGAGGCCGCCGTGTCGGGCGCCGACCCGGCGGGCAGATCCAGGTTCAGTCCGGTGCCGATCACCGCCACGCCCCCGCCGTCGCCGGTGAGCCGGAACTCCGAAAGGATGCCCGACAGCTTGCCGCCACCGGGTGCGAGGACATCGTTGGGCCACTTGAGCTCGAGACCGGTTCCGGTGAGTGCGGAGACGGCGTCGTGGACGGCGAGGCCGGTGAGCAACGACAACCAGCCGAGGCTGCGAATCGCATCGGCGTCGACCGCGATGGCAGCCGAGACGGCGAGTTGTCCGGGCGGTGTCTCCCATACCCGCGCATGCCTGCCGCGGCCCGAGGTCTGCCGCGCGGCGATCAAAACAATGCCGTCGACGTCTTCCCCGGCATCGATTCGCGCAATCAGATCGGCATTGGTCGAGCCGGTCTCGGCGATCACCTCCACGGCGCGCCACCGCGTGTCCGACAGCTGTTCGGCGAGGATTTCCTGATCGGGCACGTCGTTGCTCATGTACGAGCACTTTACGGGCCCGCGAGTGAATACACTCACAGCACCGCTTCCGCAGTGATCTCGAATGTGAGGATATTCTCACATTATCGGCGCGGTTGACCTCGCATAGGTGTCGGTCGTTAGCATCGGATCCCATGACGACTGCTTCACGCGACGACGGCGCTGCGCCGGACATCCACACCACGGCGGGCAAGCTCGCCGATCTGCGCAACCGCCTCGCCGAGGCCGAGTTCCCGGTCGGCGAAGCCGCTGCGGAGAAGGTTCACGCCAAGGGCAAACTCACCGCACGCGAGCGCATCACCCACCTTCTCGACGAGGGTTCGTTCGTCGAACTCGACGCGCTGGCGCGTCACCGGTCCACCAACTTCGGGCTCGCCGAGCGGCGCCCGATGGGCGACGGTGTCGTCACCGGCTACGGCACCGTCGACGGCCGCGAGGTGTGCGTGTTCAGCCAGGACGCCGCGGTCTTCGGCGGCAGCCTGGGCGAGGTGTACGGCGAGAAGATCGTCAAGGTCATGGACCTGGCGATCAAGACCGGCCGCCCCCTGATCGGCATCAACGAGGGTGCGGGCGCCCGCATCCAGGAGGGCGTGGTCTCCCTCGCCCTGTACGGCGAGATCTTCGGCCGCAACGTCCGCGCCTCCGGCGTCATCCCCCAGATCTCGCTGATCATGGGCCCGAACGCCGGTGGCCACGTGTACTCCCCCGCTCTCACCGACTTCGTGGTCATGGTCGACCAGACCAGCCAGATGTTCGTGACCGGTCCCGACGTCATCAAGACCGTCACCGGTGAGGACGTCACTCAGGAGGACCTGGGCGGCGCGCACACGCACATGACCAAGTCGGGCGTCGCCCATTACGTCGGCCAGGACGAGGAAGACGCCCTCGACTACGTCAAGGAACTGCTGGGTTACCTGCCGAGCAACTGCCGCGCCGAGGCCCCGCGCCTGCCCGCACCGGAGCGCGTCGGCGCCATCGAGGACAATCTCACCGAGGACGATCTCGCGCTCGACACGATCATCCCCGACTCGCCCAACCAGCCGTACGACATGCACAACGTCATCCGGAACATCCTCGACGACGAGGAGTTCCTGGAGGTGCAGGCCGAGCGTGCGATGAACGTCATCGTCGGCTTCGGACGGGTGGACGGCCGCAGCGTCGGCATCGTCGCGAACCAGCCGACCCAGTTCGCCGGCTGTCTCGACATCGACGCCTCGGAGAAGGCGGCGCGCTTCGTGCGCACCTGCGACGCCTTCAACGTTCCGATCGTCACCCTGGTCGACGTCCCCGGCTTCCTGCCCGGCACCGAGCAGGAGTACAACGGCATCATCCGCCGCGGCGCCAAGTTGCTCTACGCCTACGGCGAGGCGACGGTCGGCAAGATCACCGTCATCACCCGCAAGGCCTACGGCGGCGCGTACGACGTCATGGGCTCCAAGCACATGGGCGCCGACGTGAACCTGGCCTGGCCGACCGCTCAGATCGCGGTCATGGGCGCCTCGGGCGCGGTGGGCTTCGTCTACCGCAACCGCCTCAAGGAGGCGCAGGCGAACGGCGAGGACGTCGACGCACTGCGCCTGGAACTGCAGCAGGAGTACGAGGACACCCTGGTGAACCCGTACGTCGCGGCTGAGCGCGGCTATGTCGACGCGGTGATCCCGCCGAGCCACACCCGGGGCCAGATCGCGAATGCCCTGAAGCTGCTGGAGCGCAAGATGGTGCAGCTGCCGCCGAAGAAGCACGGCAACATCCCGCTGTAGTCCGCTCCCCGATCCAGAAAGGCGACGACATGAGTGACGACGTCACCTCGGCGGGCAGCCAAGAGCAGCCCGCCCGCCCGTTCCTGACCATCGTCGACGGCAAGCCGACCGACGCGGAACTGGCCGCCCTGGTCGGTGTCTTCGCCGCGGCGAGCGGCGGCACCGCCGACACCGGACCGCAGATCCGGAACGACTGGGGCCGCCCCGTCGACATGTTCCGGGTGAACTGGGGCCAGCCCGGCAGCTTCACCAACCGCGGCGGCTGGTGAGCCCCGCACACCGTTCCACCGCGACGACCGTCGTCCTCGGTTCGGCCTCGCCCGCACGCCTGCGCGTGCTGCGAGACGCCGGACTGCGGCCGGCGGTCGTCGTGTCAGACGTGGACGAGGACGCCCTGCTCGACGAGCTGGCGGGCGCCCCGCCCGCGCAGATCGTCACCCGGCTGGCCGAGGCGAAGGCCGACGCGGTGGTCGCCGCCGTCCTCGGTGACGGCGCACCGCAGGCGGCGGGTGCGGCGACCGACGGCGTGGTCGTGACCTGCGATTCGATGCTGCTCACCGGCGGGTCGCTCGCGGGCAAACCGCACACTGCGGCGGCCGCCGCCGAGCGGTGGAGACGGATGCGCGGGACCACCGGTCATCTCATCACCGGACACTGCGTGCGGCGCCTGCGTGACGGCGAGGTCGTCGCGTCCGCCAGTCACAGTCAGTCGACGGCGATATTCTTCTCCGACGTCTCCGACGAGGTCATCGAACGCTACGCGGCGACCGGCGAGCCGCTCGAGGTCGCGGGCGCGTTCACTCTCGACGGGATCGGCGGCTGGCTGATCGACGGCATCGACGGCGACCCGTCGTCGGTGATCGGCATCAGCCTGCCGCTGGTCCGGCGCCTGCTGACGCAGGTCGGCGTCGACGTCGCCGACCTGTGGTCCGCCGAGCGCTGAGACCTCACTGCCGGAGTACGGCGGGCCAGTACGCCTTGAGGCAGTCGCCGGGCTGTCCCTGCCGTCTGAGGTTGTCGGTGAATCCGCGCCAGAGGGCCCGCGCCCGCGCTACGGAGGTTCCGTGGCCCTGCCCGGGCGCGGCGTCGCCGACACTGACGATCAGCGCTGCGGCCTGCAGCATCGACGTGAATGACAGGTCTTTGCGCTCGAAGACGGTGGCCGCCCAGTTGCCCGCGAAACAGTCGGCGATCAACTCGCGGTCGTCTCCGGGCGGCCCGGCCGCGTCGCCCATGCCGTACGCCTTCGCGAGGCGGTACACGACGTTGTGGCCGTATTCGTGGGCCATGATGGTGGCCGCGGTGAAGTCACCGAGCATGATGCCGGACGAGCCCATGAGCTTGCCGTTCCAGATGTCGGCGAAGGTCTGCACGGGCAGGATCACCGACCCCTGCCTGTCGGTGCCGCCGCCGTCCGGCCGGCGGTCGAGCGGGCAGAAGAAGGCGTTCGGGAAATCGCTCGGGATTCCGTCGGGCAGTTCACCCGAGTCCAGGCACGCGCTGTGGAAGGCATCGCCCGGGGCGATCAGCACCCGGCCCGCCGTCGACCCCTCGATCGCCAACTGGGCGAACCAGTCCTGCCACACCGAGTCCAAGTCGTCGAGCACCGCCGACATGTACGCCGGGACCGCGGTCGACTGATTCGTCTCGTCGACCCCGGAGGCCGCCAGCCGCTCAGCCGAGACGGCGGCCAGTTCCGGACACCGAGCGGCCGAACAGTGCGCGGGTGGCGTGGGCGCCGCGCGATGCGCCGTTCCGTCCACCCCGCATGCGCTCATCGTCAGCGCGGCCACGACCGCCAGGGCCGTACCCACCACTGTCCGGAGCCCGCGCCCCGATCCCCTTCTCGGCATGACGGGAACGCTAACACCGTCGCCCCCGGCGACGTGCCCGACGTCATTCGGACGATTGCGCAGGCCGGACCGCGGATCGGAACGAACTTGAGACCGGTCCGGCGAAACGCCTCGGCGCGGTCGTCCGTATGCTTGTATCCGCGGCCGGTTCCGGTCGCCTCCGACATCAGCAGAGGCGGGAGACCCTCAGTGACTGTGGAATTCGATCCGAATCCGGCTTTCTCCGCATACGCACATCCGGAGCGCTTGGTGACGACCGAGTGGTTGTCCGCGCACCTCGGCGCGCCCGGATTGAAGATCATCGAGTCGGACGAGGACGTGCTCCTCTACGACATCGGCCACATTCCCACCGCCCAGAAGGTGGACTGGCACCTTCACCTCAACGATCCGGTCACCCGCGACTACATCAACGGCGAGCAGTTCGCGAAGCTGATGAGCGAGAAGGGGATCTCCCGCGACGACACGGTCGTGATCTACGGAGACAAGAGCAACTGGTGGGCCGCGTACGCCCTCTGGGTCTTCACGCTCTTCGGCCATGAGGACGTCCGGCTCCTCGACGGCGGCCGCGACGCGTGGATGGACGAACAGCGCGAGACCTCCTTCGACGTCCCGGTCTACCGCCCGACCGACTATCCGGTCGTGGAGCGCGACGACTCCAAGATCCGCGCCTTCGCCGAGGACGTGCTGTCCGAGATCGGTTCGACTCCGCTGATCGACGTGCGCTCGCCGCAGGAGTACACGGGCGAACGCACGCACATGCCCGATTACCCGCAGGAGGGTGCGCTGCGCGGCGGTCACATCCCCACCGCCGTCTCGATCCCGTGGGCCAAGGCCGCCGCCCCCGACAGCCGGTTCCGCAGCCGGGCCGAATTGGAAGACGTGTACGCCGGTCTCGACCCGGCCACCCCGACCATCGCGTACTGCCGGATCGGCGAGCGGTCGAGCCACACCTGGTTCGTGCTGACCCATCTTCTCGGCTTCGAGAACGTCCGCAACTACGACGGCTCCTGGACCGAATGGGGCAACCGCGTCCGGGTTCCGATCGCCGTCGGCGACGAGCCGGGCACGGGCGTCGCCGACTGACGCCGGAAACAGTTCCATGACGCTGCCCGCCCCTCTCGCCGAGATCGTCTCGGATTTCGCCGATCTGGCGGATTCGGACAAGGTCACTCTGCTGCTCGAGTTCTCCCGCGAGCTCCCCGAGCTGCCCGAGTCGCTGAAGCCCGAGTCGATGGAGCCGGTTCCCGAGTGCCAGTCGCCGATCTTCCTGTCTGTGGACGCCTCGGACGCCGAGGCCGTGCGCCTGTACTTCAGCGCTCCGCCCGAGGCACCCACCACCCGGGGTTTCGCCTCCATCCTGCACGAGGGGCTCGACGGCGCCAGTGCTTCGGAGATCACCGCGGTGCCCGACGACTTCTTCCACGAGCTGGGTCTGTCGTCGGTGATCAGTCCGCTGCGTCTCAACGGGATGGCGGGCATGCTGACGCGGATCAAGCGTCAGGTGCGCGAGCAGACCTCCCGCTGAACGCCGTCGCAGCGCAATGGACTTTCTGCAGATCCTCGACGCCCCGATTCAGCCCGGCGGCCTGGTCGAGTGGATTCCGGCTGTGCCGGGCGGTCTGGGCAGCTGGAGCCGAGACGTACGCGAGACCTCGCACAACCACGAGGAGCATCTGCGGTCGGCGTTCGAGTACCGGGCGCTGACGCATCGCGAGGGCGGCCGCGAATCGTGGCTCGGGCTCGCGATCGAGTTCGACGAACCGATGTCGGTGCCCTCGGTCCGCTCCGCGCTGGTGGCGTACATCAATCGCCACGAGGTGCTGCGGACGCACGTGGTGCTCAAGGCCGACCGCGACGCCCGCTACCGCACGGAGCGCTACACCACCGAGCCCGACACCGTCCGGGTCAAGATGGCACGCATCGGCTGGTACACCGAGACGCCGCTGCTCCTCGAGCAGATCGCGGGATCGTTCGACCGCGCGACCGCCCCTCTGCACTGGCCGGCGTACCGGTTCGCGACCGTGGCGCGACCGGACAGTTTCACCCTGTTCTTCGCCGCCGACCACTCGCTGGTGGACGGCTACTCCCTGGTCAATGCGCATCACGAGTTGTCGGAGCTGTACCGGGCGGCCCGCGAGGGTCGTCCACCGGCTCTCGAGCCCACGGGCAGCTACCTCGACTTCAGCGACGCCCAGCGCCGCGCCGCCGACGTCGCCGACCCCGAGCACCGCGCAGTGCGCACATGGGCCGAGTTCGTCGCCCGGTTCGGCGGCCGACTGCCACCGAACCCCCTGCTGACCCCCGGTCGGGCGGGGCCCGCCGAGGAGGGCACCGGGCCGGTCCAGCTCGCGCGCACCCGGTTGCTCCTCGACGACGCCGGCGCGACCCGCTTCGAGGCCTTCTGCGCCGCCTCGGGCGCGTCCCCGGTGGGCGGGATCCTGGGAGCGATGGCGGTGGCCTTCCGCGAGACCAGCGGCGCCGACGACTTCGCCGTGATCATGCCCCGGCATACGCGGACCGACCGCTCGTGGCTGCACTCGCTGGGCTGGTTCGTCGGTCTGGCGCCCCTGGTGATCGACGTCTCCGACGATCCCACGCCCGCCGAGGCGTCGCGGCGGAGCACCGCGGAACTGAGCGCTTCGCGGCACGGAAGCGAGCTTCCGTTCCTTCGTGTGGCGGATCTCATCGGCGTCACCGGCTCGCCGCATACGGTGGTCTCGTACATGGACACGCGCGGGGCACCGCGTGCCCAGGCCGCCGACGACGGTGCCGCACGGGTCCTGCGCAGCCATTCTTATGCCGACGACGAGGTCTACGTGTGGGTCAACCGGACGCCCGGCGGCCTGCGGATGCACGCTCGCTATCCCGCCGAAACCGCAGGTGATGTTCCCGTCTTCCTCGACCGTTTCGCGGACCTACTCGCGCGTACAGCCGAAGCCGGGTAGACAATTTTCTTGACCTGCGTGAGATGCGTCGTACCGAGCAATTGATCGGTGCGTTAATCTGAGTCGCGGAAATCACGTTGCCCGTCTGATGCGAGCCACGTGTAGGACGCCACGAGCGGGAGAATCCCGCGCGAGACGCAGCCCGTCGACCCCGGATGGTGAGAGCCGTCCCCGACAACGGCACCGCCTGACCGGTGGTGCCACAGGAGTGCCAGTGACCAGTTCCGCTGAGATCAGTCAGACGACCATCAAGAAGGTCCTCATCGCCAACCGCGGTGAGATCGCCGTTCGCGTGATTCGCGCCGCGAAGGACGCAGGCATCGCCAGTGTCGCCGTGTACGCCGAACCGGACGCCGACGCACTGTTCGTGCAGCTGGCGGACGAGGCGTTCGCACTCGGCGGCCAGACGTCGGCCGAGTCGTACCTGGTGTTCGACAAGGTCCTCGACGCCGCCGCCAAGTCCGGCGCTGACGCAGTCCACCCCGGATACGGCTTCCTCTCGGAGAATGCGGACTTCGCACAGGCCGTGATCGACGCCGGTCTCACCTGGATCGGCCCGCCCCCGTCGGCCATCCGTGACCTCGGCGACAAGGTGACCGCACGCCACATCGCCGAGCGCGCGAAGGCGCCGATGGCCGCCGGCACCAAGGATCCCGTCGCCGGCGCCGACGAGGTGGTCGAGTTCGCCAAGCAGTACGGCGTCCCGGTCGCGATCAAGGCCGCCTTCGGCGGCGGCGGCCGCGGCATGAAGGTCGCGCACACCGTCGAGGAGATCCCCGAGCTGTTCGAGTCGGCCACCCGCGAGGCCGTCGCGGCATTCGGTCGCGGCGAGTGCTTCGTGGAGCAGTACCTCGACAAGGCGCGACACGTCGAGGCCCAGGTCATCGCCGACCAGCACGGCAACGTCGTCGTCGCCGGAACCCGTGACTGCTCGCTGCAGCGCCGGTTCCAGAAGCTGGTGGAGGAGGCCCCCGCTCCCTTCCTGACCGACGAGCAGCGGGCGCGCATCCACTCCTCCGCGAAGGCCATCTGCCGCGAGGCCGGCTACTACGGCGCGGGCACCGTGGAGTACCTGGTCCAGGGTGACACCGTCTCGTTCCTCGAGGTCAACACCCGACTCCAGGTGGAGCACCCGGTCACCGAGGAGACCTCGGGCATCGATCTGGTGCGCCAGCAGTTCCGCATCGCCGAGGGCAAGCCCCTGGAGATCACCGAGGATCCGACCCCGCGTGGTCACTCCTTCGAGTTCCGGATCAACGGTGAGGACGCCGGGCGAGGCTTCCTGCCCGCGCCCGGCCCGATCACCGTCTACCGCGAGCCCTCCGGCCCCGGCGTCCGCGTCGACTCCGGCGTCCGCCAGGGCGACGTCATCGGCGGTCAGTTCGACTCGATGCTGGCCAAGCTGATCGTCACCGGCGAGAACCGGACCCAGGCACTCGAGCGCGCCCGCCGCGCACTGGCCGAGTTCGAGGTCGACGGCCTCGCCACCGTGATCCCGTTCCACCGCCACATCGTGTCGAACCCCGCCTTCATCGGCAGCACCGACGAGAACGGCGTCGAGGGCTTCGAGGTCTACACCAAGTGGATCGAGACCGATTGGGACAACCCGATCAAGCCCTTCACCGGCGGTGAGCCGCTCGACGACGAGGACGACACCCAGCGCCAGAAGGTCATCGTCGAGGTCGACGGCCGCCGCGTCGAGGTCTCGCTGCCCGGCGATCTCAACCTGGGCGGCGGTGGCGGCACCAACGGCGCCATCCGCCGCAAGCCGAAGTCGCGCACGCGCAAGAAGGGCGGCGGCGCCGCTGCCTCCGGCGACGCCGTGACCGCGCCGATGCAGGGCACCGTCGTCAAGGTGGCCGTCGGTGAGGGCGACGAGGTCGCCGAGGGCGACCTGGTCGTGGTCCTGGAGGCCATGAAGATGGAGAACCCGGTCACTGCGCACAAGGCCGGCACCATCACCAGCCTGTCCGCCGAGGCCGGTGCCGCGGTCACCCAGGGCACGGTGCTGCTCGAGATCAAGTAGAACCGGATACACCTCCGGCTGTGCCGTTCCGCCTGACCGATGTGGAGTCAGGAGGAACGGCACAGCCCGTTTTCGGAGCCGTGCACGCGCCCGGATCCGGCCGATTCGTGAGCGAACGAGAAGGACCCGTCATGGAAGCTGTCGAGATCAACGCCGGTGCGTGGTATCTTCGCGCCCTGCGGCACGACGAGCGGTTGTCCGATGTGCCCGCGCTCGAGCTCCTCGGCGTCGGCGATCCGGTCGAGTACATCCGAGCCGCCGACGCCGCGTGGGCCGACGAGTCGCGTCTCACGTGGGCGGTGTGCGTCCCCACCACCGGAGAACTCGCGGCGCTGATCGGCGTCGACGCCGCCGGGTCGGTGGCCAGCCTCGCCCGCGACGGCTACGACGCCGCGCTCGCGGCCGCGGTCGATCCCGCCACCCGTTGCGCGAGCGCACTGCTCGACGTCGAAGCGGCGGCTCTGCGCTCCGGACTGCCGGGCCGCTGACCCGGACGCCGCGCATCCAGGTCGCCGCGCATTCAGGCCGGCGCTCAGAGGGGCGAGTCGGCGGGGTTCCCGAGATCGGTGCAGTCGACCAGCACCATGTCGTCGCGGTGCGCGACGAGATACCGCACGGCAGGCAGTCCCGCCCCCAGCTCCGCGATGGCCTCGCGAACGCGTTCGGCTCCCAGGTAGAAGGGTTGGGCGGGACGGCCGCCGAACGCCGCGCGGCACAGACTCGTCGGGCAGTCGGCGGCGGCCTCGATGACGCGTGCGACGGCGATCGAACCGGCATCCGGGCTGTCGAGGGTCTGGATCACCGCCCCCGCCAGACTCGGATGCTGATCGACGAACTTCAGCGCCGCACTCGAGCAGGCGTCGAGACTGTCGTACCACTCGGGGAGATAGAGCGTCGTCGACGAGGTGTCGGGCGCCGGAACCACGCGGGCGCCGAGCGCCACATAGATGTCCTTGCAGCCGCCGGCGCCCAGACTTGACACGCAGGCCATCAGTCGCTGTTCTGTCGGAACATCGCCGTCACCTGCGGGATTCCGCTCGTCTCCACGGGCTACGAGGATGATCCCAGCGACCGGATGAGCCGGTCCGCCGGAGTTAAAATCACCGCCGGATCCCATGCTGCCCAATGGTACCCGGTCCTTTACCATCGATAACTGCAACTGGTTCGCCCGGCCGGGATCACTATGGAGCCCCTGCTTCCCGCCGGGCGTCGACGCGAGTTCGCTGCCGACGGCAGCGACCGCCCGCGAAGAGGGAATCCGGTGAGACTCCGGAGCTGACCCGCAGCGGTATGTCGGAACGACCGCCGTCACACGCACTGGGACCGCCCCGCCCGAGCCACGGCTCACCGGCGGCGGCGCCTGGGAAGCGACGGCCAGTAGAAGCGGGCTCCATTCCTGGCCCGCGCGCCGACGAGCCCGAAGACCTGCCGGATGTATCGAGCGCATCCGCGCCCGGTGGCTGTCCGCCTCGAGGAAACGGGCGACTGACGAACTGCGGTTCGCAGCGCCCGGTATGGCGACGGCTCGAACTACTCATGCAGGAGAAGAACACGTCATGTCCGATGACACGACTATCACCACCGACACCAGAACCACCGACTCGGCGGGCTTCACGGCCACCGTCCCCGGCGTCGCCCGGATCGGCGCCAACCGGGAGCTCAAGCGCGCGGTCGAAGCCTATTGGGCGGGCCGGATCGACGCCGCCGCACTCACCCGGGTCGCAACGGGCATCCGCCGCGACAGCTGGAGCAGACTGATCGACGCCGGTTTCGACTCGGTGCCCGTCAACACGTTCTCGTACTACGACCAGGTGCTCGACACCGCTGTGATGCTCGGCGCGCTGCCACCGCGAGTGGCGGCGATCGACGATCCGCTGGACCGCTACTTCGCCGCCGCCCGCGGCACCGCCGGCGGCCCGGGCCCCGACATCGCACCGCTGGAGATGACCAAGTGGTTCGACACCAACTACCACTATCTGGTTCCGGAGATCGGTCCGGACACCGAGTTCACCCTCGACCCGGGCACAGTCCTCGATGAGATCGCTCAGGCGCAGGCTCAGGGCGTGCCCGCCCGTCCCGTGGTGATCGGACCGATCACCTTCCTCGCGCTCGCCAAGGCGGTCGACGGCGGCCCGACACCGCTGACCCGCATCGACGATCTCCTGCCGCTCTACACCGAGCTCCTCGGCCGCCTGGCCCAGACCGGTGTCGACTGGGTCCAGATCGACGAACCCACGCTGGTGACCGATCAGGCCGACGGTCTCACCGACCTGGCCGAACGCGTCTACGGTGTGCTGTCGGCTGTCCGGACGCGCCCGCGGATCCTGGTGCAGACGTACTTCGGCGATGCGGGCGACCGTCTCGCGGCACTGGCGCGGACCGAGGTGGAGGGCGTCGGAGTGGACCTGGTGACCGGCTCTCCGAACACCGTCCGCACGGCCGATCTGACCGGAAAACTGGTAGTCGCCGGCGTGGTGGACGGCCGCAACGTCTGGCGCACCGACCTCGACGCGGCGCTGGCCGCGCTCGAGTCGCTGCGCGCGCACGCCGGTGCCCTCGCGGTCTCGACCTCGTGTTCCACACTGCACGTCCCGTACACCGTGCGCGGCGAGTTCGAACTCGACCCGGTGCTGCACGGATGGCTGGCCTTCGCCGAAGAGAAGTTCGGCGAGGTGGCCGCGCTCGCTCGGGCCCTGGCGCACGGCCGGGACGACCAGGCGTGCCGGTTCGAGGCGGCGCGCGCGGCACTGGCGTCCCGGGCAGCGGACCCGCGCGTACACGTCGCCGCGGTCCGCGAACGCCTCGCCGGGCTCACTCCGGCCGACTGGACCCGCTCGCCCGCGCCCGACCGCCGTGAGGCGCAGGACGCCGCGCTCGGCCTGCCCGTCCTGCCGACCACGACCATCGGCTCGTACCCGCAGACGGTCGAGATCCGCAAGGCGCGCCTCGCGCTGCGCAACGGAACCATCGACTCGGCGGCCTACCGGTCCCGGATGGAGCAGGAGATCGCCGCGGTGATCGCCCTGCAGGAGCAGGTGGGTCTGGACGTCCTCGTCCACGGGGAACCCGAGCGGAACGACATGGTCCAGTACTTCGCCGAACAACTCGACGGCTTCTTCGCGACGGCCGCCGGCTGGGTCCAGTCGTACGGGTCACGCTGCGTCCGGCCGCCGATCCTGTTCGGCGACGTCCGGCGGTCGTCGCCGATGACGGTCGGCTGGATCACCTACGCGCAGTCCCTGACCGAGAAGCCGGTCAAGGGCATGCTCACCGGCCCGGTGACGATCCTCGCGTGGTCGTTCGTCCGCGACGACCAGCCGCTCGCCGAGACCGCGCGTCAGGTGGCTCTCGCGATCCGGGACGAGACCACCGATCTCGAGCGCGCGGGGGTACCGATCATCCAGGTCGACGAACCGGCACTGCGCGAACTGCTGCCGCTGCGGACCGCCGACCGCGCGGCGTACCTCGACTGGGCGGTGACCGCCTTTCGTATCGCCACCGGCGGGGTCGGCGACGCCACCGCGATCCACACGCATCTGTGCTACTCGGAGTTCGGCGAGGTGATCGGTGCAATCGCCGCGCTCGACGCGGACGTCACCTCCATCGAGGCGGCGCGCTCCCATATGGAGGTCCTCGACGACCTCGACGCGGCAGGCTTCGCCGCCCAGGTGGGTCCGGGCGTCTACGACATCCATTCGCCACGCGTGCCGGCCGCCGATGAGATGGCCGCGTCGCTGCGTGAAGCGCTCGACGCGGTGCGCGCCGACCGGCTGTGGGTCAATCCCGACTGCGGGCTCAAGACCCGCCGCACCGACGAGGTCACCGCCGCGCTGCGGAACATGGTCGACGCCGCCCGCCGGGTCCGCGAGGAGATCGCCGCCGATCGGGCCACGGTGCCCGCCACCTGATCGCGACCGGATCCATCGGACACCGCTCACCGGTGACCGATGGATCCGGTGCGGCCCGTCCTGCCTCCGGTACCGCCGCGTCCGAACTACAGTGGGAGCCGCCCGATTCCCCGACCGGCGGTTCCCGCGACAAGAGGTGGAGACGATGCTCAGATGGTTGGCTGTTGCCGCGACGTGGGTTCTCGCCGCGGTGTCCTCGACGCTCGTCCTGGTCTCCCCGTGGTGGCTATTCGTCACCGGCGTCCTCGCCTTCATCGCGCTGGTCGGCACGTACGACCTGGTGCAGGCCCGCCACAGCATTCTGCGGAACTATCCGGTGCTCGGGCATTTCCGCTTCCTCATGGAGAGCATCCGGCCGGAGATCCAGCAGTACTTCATCGAACGCGACACCGACGGGACCCCGTTCGACCGGGAGACGCGCACCACGATCTACGAACGCGCCAAGGACGTCAAGGACGTCGACCCGTTCGGCACCCAGCGCGATCCGACGGTGATCGGATACGAGTACGTGCGGCACTCGATCGTCGCGCACTCCGCCACCGACGAGACCCCCACCGTGCGGATCGGCGGGCCGGCGTGCACTCAGCCGTACGACATGGCGATGTACAACGTGTCCGCGATGAGCTTCGGCGCGCTGTCGGCGAATGCGATCCTGGCACTCAACGGCGGTGCCGCCAAAGGCGGCTTCGCACACGACACCGGTGAGGGTGGGCTCAGCTCCTACCATCTGCGGCCCGGGGGCGATCTGATCTGGGAGATCGGCACGGGTTATTTCGGCTGCCGCACCCCCGACGGGCACTTCGACCCCGAGCAGTTCCGTGCCAAGGCATCGAACCCGCAGGTCAAGTGCATTTCGATCAAGCTGTCCCAGGGGGCCAAACCCGGTCTCGGCGGAGTGATGCCCGGCCCCAAGGTGACGGCCGAGATCGCGCAGATTCGGGGTGTCCCCGCCGGGCGGTCCGTCGTCTCACCGCCCTCGCACAACGCTTTCCACACCCCCGTCGGGCTGTGCGAGTTCATCGGCCGTCTGCGCGACCTGTCGGGCGGCAAGCCGGTCGGCTTCAAACTGTGCGTCGGTTCGCGCAGTGAGCTCCTCGGCATCTGCAAGGCCATCCGCCAGACCGGGATCGCACCCGATTTCATCATCGTCGACGGGGCCGAGGGCGGCACCGGGGCCGCGCCGGTGGAATTCGAGGACAACGTCGGGACCCCGCTGACCGAAGGCCTGATGACGGTACACAACGCACTGGTCGGCACCGGTCTGCGCGACCAGATCCGGATCGGCGCGTCGGGCAAGATCACCAACGGCATCGACATCGTCAAGCGCGTAATCCAGGGCGCCGATTTCACCCTCGCGGCGAGGGCGATGATGATGGCCGTCGGATGCATTCAGGCGCAGCAGTGCCACACCAACAAGTGCCCGGTCGGCGTCGCCACCCAGGATCCGAAGCGAGCCCGCGCACTCGACGTGCCCGACAAGACCGAACGGGTCTACAACCTGCAGCGCCACGTCGTCGACAACGCCAAGCAGTTCGTCGCGTCGATGGGGCTGACGAGCTTCGACGATCTCCACCCGTCGATGCTGATGCGGACGGTGGGGCCGAACAGATCGAAGTCGTACGCGGAGATCTACGAGTGGCTCGCGCCGGGCGAACTGCTGACCCGCCCGCCGGAGTCGTGGCGCGAGGACTGGGAGTACGCGAGTGCGGAGTCCTTCGTCCTCACGAGTGCACACGAACCCGATCCGTCACACCGGCCGCCGAGCCACGGCAGCACCCAGCATCCGCTCGCGGTGTAGCCCCGCTCGCGGCGTTCTCAGCGCCAGGCGAACACCGGCTGTTCGAGATCGTGAACGCGGGTGTCCCGGCCGGCCAGTACCACCTCGGCGAACTGATACACGACCGCGGCCGTCGGCGCGTGGATCCGGGCGCCCGCGATGTTCAGCGCGACCAGGGTGCGCGGCGACTCCGGTATCCGGCTGAACACCGCCGGCCTGCGCAATTCGTCGAAGGACACGAAGAAGAGCTTGTCCACCTCGGCCGGACTCGGATGGACGGGCGGGTCGTCGTCCACCCAGCACACCACCGGTGTCATCAGATAGCCCGACCGCGTCTCGTAGTCGTCGAGAAGGCCGAGCACCGTCTCCTCACCGAGCTCGATCCCGATCTCCTCGTGCAGTTCGCGCAACGCGGCCCGGGTCGGCGTCTCGCCGGGATCGAGGCGTCCGCCCGGGAGCGCGAACTGATTGGAGTGGTTGCGCAGGGACGACGGCCGCCGGGCGATCCAGATCCCGTACTCCCCGCCGTGACGGACGACGGTGATGGCGACCGCCGAGTGCCGGAGCCTGCCCGCCGGGTCGTCGATGGTCCGGCGGGCCCAGCTCCCGATCCGCTCCCGTGCCAGTTGCCGCGTGATCTCCATGCCGTCATCTCTACCCGGTGCGGCGTCCCGAGGGCGGCTAACCGATCACCACGAGCAGGTCGCCGGGCGCCACCTCGGCGACCGCGTCGACGGCGACCCGCTCGACCACCCCACCGACGGGCGCGGTGATGGAGGCCTCCAACTTCATCGCCTCGATCGTCGCCACGGTCGATCCCGCGGTGACGCTGTCGCCCTCGGCCACGGTGACGGTGACGACGCCGGCGAAAGGCGCTCCGATCTGGCGCGGATCACTGCGGTCGGCGCGTTCGGCGACAGCTGCCGACGGCTCCACCGACCGGTCCTGGGCCGGCACCGGCCGCAGTGTCCCGTTCACCGTGAACAACACGGTGCGGCGGCCGAGGTCGTCGGGTTCGCCGACCGCTTCGAGACCGACGAGCATCTCGGTGCCGGGACCCAGTCGGACGCGATGCTCCTCGCCGGGCCGCAGACCGTAGAAGAACTCCGTCGCCGACAGCCGCGAGGTGTCGCCGAACGTCGCCCGATGGTCGCCGAACTCGGCCGCCGGACCGGGGAACAGCAGCCGGTCCAGAACCCGCCGCCTGCGCGGCCCGGATCGGGTGAGCGCCTCGCGATCGTCGGCCGCGAGGGCGGCGGTCGGCGGCGTGTGGGTCCGGCCCGCGAGGGCCTGCGTGCGCAACGGTTCCGGCCAACCGCCGGCGGGCTCTCCGAGATCGCCGGCGAGGAAGCCGATCACCGAGTCGGGGACATCGTGCGATGCGGGGTCGGCGGCGAACTCGGCAGCGGTGATCTGCTGCGCCACCAGGGCGAGATCGCCGACCACCTTCGACGACGGCGTCACCTTGATCGGCCGCCGCAACAGTGCGTCGGCGTCGGCGTAGGCCCGTTCCACCTCCTCGAAGCGGTGGCCGACGCCGAGGGAGATGGCCTGCTGCCGCAGATTCGACAGCTGTCCCCCGGGGATCTCGTGTTCGTAGACGCGTCCGGTCGCGGCTCCCACCCCGGACTCGAACGGCGCGTACACGCGGCGCACCGCCTCCCAGTAGGGCTCCAGGGAGCACACGCTGCGAAGATCCAGCCCGGTGTCGTGTTCGCCGTTCTCCAGCGCCGCCACCACCGCGGAGAGCGATGGCTGACTGGTGGTGCCCGACAGCGGAGCGCTGGCGGCGTCGACCGCGTCTGCTCCCGCGGCGATCGCCGCGAGATAGGTGGCGACCTGACCGCCCGCGGTGTCGTGGGTGTGGACGTGGATCGGGATGTCGAACTCCCGGCGCAACGCGCCGACCAGGGCGGTCGCGGCACGCGGACGAAGCAGACCGGCCATGTCCTTGATCGCGAGCACGTGGGCGCCGGCGTCGACCACCTGCTCGGCCAGACGCACGTAGTAGTCGAGGGTGTACAGATCTTCACTCGGATCCGACAGGTCGCCGCTGTAGCTCAACGCCACCTCGGCCACCGCCGTCCCCGTCTCGCGTACCGCGTCGATGGCGGGCCGCATGGCTTCGACGCTGTTGAGCGCATCGAAGATCCGGAACACGTCGATGCCCGTGGCCGCCGCCTCCGCGACGAAGCCGCGGCACACGTCGTCCGGATACCGGGTGTAGCCCACGGTGTTGGCACCGCGGAGCAGCATCTGCAGGCAGACGTTCGGCAACCCCTCCCGGAGTCGTTCGAGCCGCTCCCAGGGATCTTCCTTCAGGAAGCGGAGCGCTACGTCGTAGGTGGCACCGCCCCAGCACTCCACCGACCACAGCTGCGGGGTCAGTGCCGCCACGTACGGTGCGACGGCGTCGAGGGCGCTGGTGCGCAGCCGGGTGGCGAGCAGCGACTGATGGGCGTCGCGGAAGGTGGTGTCGGTGATCGCGACGGCGGACTGAGTCCGCAGCGACTCGGCGAACCGGTCCGGCCCCAGACTCAGCAGACGCTGCCGTGAGCCCGCGGGCGGCCGCGCCAGCAGGCTCGCCGGGACGGCGGGCAGTTTGGAGGTGGGACGGACGGTCGACGGCGCCTCACCGTGCGGCCGGTTCACCGTCACGTCGGCCAGATACGCCAGCAGCTTGCCGACGTCGTCGCCCGGTGCGTGCCCGGTGAGCAGTTCCGGGTGGTCGTCGATGAACGAGGTGGTGGTCCCGCCCGCGAGGAAGTCGTCGTTCTCCAGGACCGCGCGGAGGAACCCGATGTTGGTGGTGACGCCGCGGATCGAGAACTCGGCCAGCGCCCGCCGGGCCCGCGCGGCCGCGGTCGCGAAATCGCGGCCCCGGCAGGTGAGTTTGACGAGCATCGAGTCGAAGTGGCCGGTCACCTCGCTGCCCAGAGCGGCGGCGCCGTCGAGCCGGACCCCCGCCCCGCCGGGCGCGCGGTAGTCGCGGACGCGGCCGGTCTGCGGCCGGAAGCCGTCGGCGGGATCCTCGGTGGTGATGCGGCATTGCAGCGCCGCACCGCGGACGGTGATCGCGTCCTGGTGCAGCCCCATCCCGGCGAGCGAGGCACCGCCGGCGATCTGCAGCTGGGCCGACACCAGATCCACCTCGACCACCTCTTCGGTGATCGTGTGCTCCACCTGAATCCGCGGGTTCATCTCGATGAAGTAGTGCCGGCCGCGTTCGTCGAGCAGGAACTCGACGGTGCCCGCACAGGTGTACCCGATATGCCGAGCGAAGGCGACGGCGTCGCGGCAGATGCGGTTGCGCACCTGGGGGTCCAGGCCCACGGCGGGCGCGATCTCGATGACCTTCTGATGCCGCCGCTGCAGGCTGCAGTCCCGCTCGTACAGGTGCACCACGTCACCGCCGGCGTCGGCCAGGATCTGTACCTCGATGTGTCGCGGTCGCACCACCGCCTGCTCCAGGAACACCGTGGGATCGCCGAATGCCGCATGGGCTTCCCGGCCCGCCGCCGTCACCGCATCGGCGAGATCCTCGATCCGTTCCACCCTTCGCATCCCGCGGCCCCCGCCGCCGGCCACCGCCTTGACGAATACCGGGAACGTCAGCTCGGCCGCCGCCGCTACCAGCTCGTCGGGGTCGGATGACGGCGCCGACCCGGCGAGCACGGCCAGGCCCGCCTCGCGGGCGGCCTGAACCGAGCGCTTCTTGTCGCCGGTGAGGTCGAGCACCGCGGCCGACGGTCCGACGAAGACGAGTCCGTTCTCGTCGCACGCGCGGGCCAGTCCGGCGTTCTCCGAGAGGAAGCCGTAGCCCGGGTACACCGCGTCGGCCCCCGATCTCAGCGCCGCCCCGATCACCTCGTCGACTGACAGATAGGCCTTGACCGGGTGGCCGGGCGTGCCGATCTGATACGACTCGTCGGCCTTGAATCGGTGGATGCCGCCGCGGTCCTCGTGCGGGAACACGGCCACCGTTCCGAGGCCGAGGTCGCGGGCCGCACGGAAGGCCCGGACCGCGATCTCGCCTCGGTTGGCGACCAGGATCTTCGAGATGCTCACGCCGGAACGGACCTCTGCTGCGGGCCCGAGTACGCGGACAGCGGACGGATCAGGGCGTTCGACTCGGTCTGCTCGATGATGTGGGCCGTCCACCCGGTGATGCGGCTCATCACGAACAGCGGCGTGAACATCGGGATGTCGAAACCCATGAGGAAGTACGCCGGTCCGGTCGGGAAGTCGAGGTTCGGCCGGATCCCGGTCCGCGAGACCATCTCCTCTTCGAGCTCGGCGTAGACGGCGAGCCATCTGGATTGACCGAGGTGTTCGGAGACCTCCCGCAGCGCGCGGTACATGGTGGGCACCCGGGAGTCTCCCCGCTTGTAGACGCGATGGCCGAAACCCATCACCTTCTCTCCGGCGGACAGCTTCGCGTCGAGCCAGGCGCGCGCCCGCTCGGGGCGGTCGATCTCGATCATGTCGTGCATCACGGCCTCGTTGGCGCCGCCGTGCAGCGGTCCCTTCAACGCGCCGATCGCCGCGGTCACCGCGCTGTAGATGTCCGATCCGGTCGAGGTCACGACGCGGGCAGCGAAGGTGGAGGCGTTGAAGCTGTGTTCGGCGTAGAGCACCATCGACTTCTCGAAGGCCCGGACGACCACCGGATCGGGCACCTCTCCGAAGCACATGTTCAGAAAGTTCTCCGCGTAGCCGAGCCCGTGGTGCGGGGCGATCGGGTCCAGCCCCCTCCTGCGTCGCAGGTCGGCGGCGACGATGGTGGGCAGCACCGCGAACATCCGCTGAGCCTTGTCGAGCAGTGACGCGGGCGCGGCGACGTCCTCGTCGGGGTCCTCGGTGCCGAGATAGCTGATCATCGTCCGGACCACGTCCATCGGGTGGCAGGTCTCGGGAGTGCGGGCCAGCACCGCCTGTGCCGATCGGTCCAGACGCCGGGCGGCGCGCTCGCGCTGGGTGAACTGTTGCAGCTGGTGATCCCCCGGCAGCTCGCCGTACCAGAGCAGGTACGCGACCTGCTCCATCGAGCACTTCTCCGCGAGTTCCTGCACCGGATAGCCGCGATAGGTGAGCGAGTTGGTCTCCGGGACCACTTTCGAGATCGCGGTGGTGTCCACGACGACGCCGGCCAATCCCTTGTAGATGGCGTCGGTCCCGCTCGGTGAAGCGGCAGCGGTCTGCGCGGTGGGTGTGTCTGTCATGTCTGATCCCCCGGTCGGGTGTAGGTGAACAGCTGATCGTCGAAGGTGTTGTAGTCGGCGTATCGAAGCAGCTCGTAGAGGCGGGCCCGGTGCTGCATCCGCTCGAGCAGGCCCCGCTGCGTACCGGTCTCGGAGAGTTCGCCGAGACCGGCCTCGACGGCGCCCATCGCGATACGCAGTGTGGTGACCGGATAGATCACCGCGTTGTAGCCGAGATCCCGGAGTTGCTGGGCGGTGAGCAGTTCCGACTTGCCGAACTCGGTCATGTTCGCCAGCAGCGGCGCATCGATCGCCGCGCGGAAACGCTCGAACTCGGCCGCGGTGGCCAGGGCCTCGGTGAAGATGAGGTCGGCTCCGGCGTCGACGTACGCCTTCGCCCGGTCGATCGCCGCGTCGAGACCCTCGACGCCCCGGGCGTCGGTACGGGCGCACACGATGAAGTTCTCGTCCCGACGCGCACCGACCGCGGCTCCCAGCCGGCGCAGCATGTCGTCGACCGGGACCACTTCCTTGCCGTCGAGGTGTCCGCAGCGCTTGGGGTTCACCTGGTCCTCGAAGTGACAACCGGCCAGCCCGGCGTCCTCGAGTGTCGCGACGGTCCGGGCCGCGCTCATCGGCTCGCCGAACCCGGTGTCGGCGTCGATGAGCGTCGGCAGGTCGGTGGCTCGCGCGATCGCTCCGCCGCGCGCGGCGACCTCGGTGAGGGTGGTGAGGCCGATGTCGGGCAGCCCCAGATCGGCGGCCAGCGCGGCGCCCGAGACGTACACGCCCTCGAATCCGGCGTCGGCCACCATCGTGGCCACCAACGGTGAGAACGCGCCCGGCCAGCGCTGGAGTTCGCCGGAGTTCAGGGCGTCGCGCAGGCCGCGCCGCTTGTCGGCGTCGCTACGGCCGGAGGAGAAGACGCTTCCGGAAGTGGCGGTCATCTCAGAGGATTCCCTTCCCGGTCTCGGGCGTGGACGCCAGCACGTCCGGCAGGACGCGGACGTTGAGGGTGTCGAGACCGCCGGCGGGCAGGTCCGCGAGGCCGGTCGCCGCAGCAGTGAAGCGCTCCTGCTCGGCGGGGTCGATCACGCCCTGCGCCATGCGCGCGAACTTCGCCAGATACTGGTCGCGGGCGAATGGACGGGCGCCGAGCGGGTGGGCGTCGGCGACGGCCAGTTCGTCCTCGATCACCTCGCCGCTTGCGAGGGTGATGACCGCGCGCGCACCGAAGGCCTTCTCGTTCGGGTCGGTGGAGTGGTAGCGGCGCGTCCACTCCGGGTCCTCGACGGTGGAGATCTTGCGCCACAGTTCCACCGTGTCCGGGCGGGCGGCGCGCTCGGGCGCGTACGAGCGTTCGTGGTCCCATTCGCCGTCCTGGAGAGCGACGGCGAAGATGTACATGACCGAGTGATCGAGCGTCTCACGGCTCGCGGTCGGGTCGAACTTCTGCGGGTCGTTCGACCCGGTGCCGATCACGTAGTGGGTGTGGTGACTGGTGTGCAGCACGATCGACGCGATCTGCGAAGGGTCGCCGACCCGGTCGCGCATCCGCCGGGCCAGGTCGATCGGCGCCTGGCTCTGGTACTCGGCCGAGTGCTCCTTGGTGTAGCTGTCCAGGATGGCCCGCTTGGCCTCACCCGGCGCAGGCAGGGGCACCGTGTAGCGCGCCTCGGGCCCACCGAGCATCCAGGCGATCACCCCGTCTTCGCCCTCCCAGATCGGCGACGGCGCCCCCTCCCCGCGCATCGCCCGGTCGACTGCCTCGACCGCGATCTTGCCCGCATGGGCCGGGGCGTACGCCTTCCAACTGGAGATGAGTCCCTTGCGGGACTGCCGCGTGGCGGTGGTCAGGTGCAAGGCCTGGCCGACGGCCTGGTAGATCGTCGGCACATCGAGCCGCAGCATGGTGCCGAGACCGGCCGCGACCGACGGACCGAGGTGCGCGACGTGGTCGATCTTGTGCTCATGCAGGCACATGCCCTTCACGAGATCAATCTGGATCTCGTACGCGGTGGCCAGTCCGCGGATCAGATCGGCGCCGTCGGCGCCCACTCGCTGCCCCACCGCCACCAGAGCGGGGATGTTGTCGCCGGGGTGCGAGTACTCCGCGGCCAGGAAGGTGTCGTGGAAGTCCAGTTCGCGCACCGCGACGCCGTTGGCCCAGGCCGCCCACTCCGGTGCGTACGAGCCGTCGACGCCGAAGACCGTGGAGCCGCCGGCGACCGGCCTGGTCTGCGCCTGCCTGCGCGCGCTCACGACCGGTCGTCGCACCACCGACGCGGCGCTCACGGCCGCGTTGTCGATGATGCGGTTGACGATCATCTCGGCGGTCTCGTCGGGCACACCGACGGGGTCGGCGGCCACCTGAGCGATTTTGTACGCGAGATGCTCGCTCAACGGAAACTCTTCGGCGCTGCGGCGGGTGCGGACTTCGTGGTTGATCATGTTCGCACCGTACGCAGACCGGAGTCCCCACCGAAAGCCCTGGCAAATGCGTATTTCTGCGTACCGTACCGACGCAGATTGCGAATGTTGCGGATCCTGCTGCCGATACAGTTGACCGCATGGCCAAGACATACGTGGGTGCCCGGCTGCGCCGGTTGCGCGAGGAACTCGGGCTGTCGCAGGCGGCGCTCGCCCGGCGGCTGAGCCTGTCCACCACGTACGTCAACCAGCTCGAGAACGATCAGCGCCCGATCACCGTTCCGGTGCTGCTCACGATCACGTCGGCCTTCGATCTGGCACCGGACTTCTTCGCGGCGTCGGGCGACGCCCGGCTCGCGGCAGACCTGGCCGACGTGATCCTGGAGCAGGGCGAGAAGGTCAGTCGGACCGAGGTGTCGGAGATGGTGGCGCGCATGCCGGGACTCGGACGCGCCCTCGTCGGCATGCATCGCCGGCTGGCCGCGGCGACCGCCGAACTGGAGACGCTGCGAGCGCGGTCCGGTGACGGATCCGCAGACCCCCACGTCACCCCGTTCGAACAGGTCCGCGACTACTTCTACGACCGTCGGAACTACATCGCCGAGCTCGATCTGGCGGCCGAGCGGTTGTTCGCCGACGCGGGTCTGTCGGTGGGCGGACTGGATCTGCAGTTGGCGGAACTGCTGGCGGACCGGTTCGGCGTCCGGGTCGCAATCGCCCCCGCCGGCCGGGGCACCGGACCCAAGCGGGTGTACGACCCGGAGTCGGCGACGGTGACCCTGGCCCGTCGGCTGTCCGCGGGCCAGCGTGCCTTTCAGCTCGCGACTCAGCTCGCGCTCCTCGCGCAACGCCCGGCCATCGATGCACTCGTGGCGTCCGCGGACACCCTCGACGAGGCCTCGGTACCCGTGGCGCGCGTGGGCCTCGCGAACTATTTCGCGGGCGCGCTGGTCCTGCCCTACACCGAGTTCGCCGCGGCGGCGCGCGAACTCCGGTACGACGTCGATCTGCTGAGCCGGCGGTTCGAGGTCGGTTTCGAGACCGTCTGCCACCGGCTGTCCACCCTGCAGCGACCCGGCGACCGGGGCGTTCCGTTCATCTTCGTGCGGGTCGACAAGGCGGGCAACATCTCCAAACGGCAGTCGGCCACGGCGTTCCACTTCTCCCGCGTCGGCGGCAGCTGCCCCCTGTGGGTGGTGCACGACGCCTTCGCCACGCCCGGCCGGGTGCGGACCCAGGTGTCTCAGATGCCGGACGGCCGCAGCTACTTCTGGCTGGCGCGGACCATCGACTCCGGTTCGGGCGGTCACCTGGCAACGCCCTCCGACTTCGCGATCGGGCTGGGCTGCGATCTGGCGCACGCCGACGAACTGATCTATTCGACGGGCGTCGACCTCACCGAGGACCGGACCGTGGTTCCGATCGGCGTCGGCTGCAAGGTGTGTCCGCGGCCGGACTGCTCCCAGCGCGCCTTCCCGATGCTCGGCGGCGGGATACACATCGACGAACGCATCAGCGACTCGATCCCGTACCGCCGGGCGCAGTGAACCGGGCGGTACGGGATCGAATCAACGACGGGCGGTCGTGCCGATCAGTCGTGAGCAAAACTCACGGTCGGGAGCACCTTCCGCATCCAGGCCGGCGTCCACCAGGCCGCCCGTCCGGTCAGCCGCAACAGCACCGGGAGCAGCACCAGCCGGATCAGGAAGGCGTCCAGCAGCACCGCGACGCCGAGGATCACTCCCATCTCCTTGGGAGGCAGCGGTCCGGACAGGGCGAAGGTGAAGAACACCGCCACCATGACTCCGCCCGCGGCGAAGATCACCCGCCCCGAGTGCGCCACCGCGCCCACCATCGCCGACCTCGCGTCGCCGTCACGTTCCCAGTGCTCTTTGGCGGAGGCGAGCAGGAACACCGTGTAGTCCATCGCGATGGCGAAGATCATCGCGAAGAAGAACACCGGAGCCCACGCGTCCAGAAAGCCCTGCGACTCGAAGCCGAACAGTCCGGCGCCGAGTCCGTCCTGGAACACCAGCCGCGCCACGCCGAACGCAGCCGCGGTCGAGAGCAGACTGACCAGCGTCCCGAGGAACGAGATGAGCGGCGCCTGCAGCGCGAACAGCAGGAGCAGGAACCCGAGCGTCAGGACCACCGCGATCACCACCGGAGTGCTCCGGTCGAGCTGGGCCTTCAGGTCCAGATTCTCAACGGCCGCACCACCCACCAGGACACCCGACGGCAGGTCGGCGCGCAATCGGTCGACGGTCTGCGCGAGTGCCGGGTCCGATGGATCGACCGTCGGCATCGCCTGGATCATCCGGTAGTCGGCACCATCGGTGGGCGGCGCGGGCGGGGTCGCCGCGGCCACGCCCGGGTCTTGAGCCAGCACCGTGCGGGCCTCGTCGGCCACCGCCGTCGGCGCGACCACGGTCAGCATGCCGGGCGCGCCGGCGCCGAAGGCCTCCTGGACCCGGTGGTAGCCGACGCGCGCACTCGCGTCCTCCGGCAGCACCTTGATCGACGGCATGGCGGTGGTCAGACCGACCAGCGGAATGGCGAGCACCACGAGGATCGCCAGCGCCGCCGCTCCCCACCGGAGCGGATGCCGCCACAGTCGCTGCGCCCACGCCTCGAATCGCGGTGACCGATGTTCGCCTGCCTTCACCCACGGCAGCGGCAACTTGTCGATGCGATGATCCAACTTCGAGAGCACCAGCGGCAACAGCGTGAGGGTGGCCGCGAGTATGAAGACGACCGAGATCATGATCCCGCCCGCCATCGACCGGAACGACGGCGACGGCACCAGCATCACCGCGGACAGCGAGACCAGCACGGTGGCGCCGGAGAGCAGCACCGCCTTGCCCGCGGTGTCCATGGTCTGGGCGATCGCCGCTCGCATGGGGAGCTTCTGCCCCATCCGCGCCGCGCGGAATCGGACGACGAGGAACAGCGCGTAGTCGATGCCGAGCGCGAGGGAGAACATCATTGCGAAGTTCATCGCCCAGATCGACACCGGGACCACGGCGTTGACCAGGACCAGGATGCCCGCCGACGCGACGAGTCCGGCGATCGTCAGCAGCAGCGGCAGCCCGGCGGCGACGAGGGCACCGAACGCCACGACCAGGATGAACAGCGTCACCGGAAACGAGATCATCTCCGAGGTCAGCATCGCCTCGAGGTTGGCCTTGTTGAAGTCCGACCACATCACCGAGGCGCCCGTGGGCGCGACCTCGACGCCGTCGCGTGAGAGCGCCTTGAGTTCGGGTGACAGATCGGTCGCGGCGCGCACCATCTCGTTGGTGTCCGCACCCGCTCCGCCGATGATGATCGCCGTCCGACCGTCGGCGGAGAGCGTGGCCCCCGGTGCCGGCTCGATCACCTGGCTGATCCGCCCGTCCGCGCGCAGGATGTCGCCGACCGCGGCGACGACCGCCGGTCCGTCGCCCTCGGTCAGCGGACGTTCGCTGGTCACGACCACCTGAATGGCCGACGAGGCGTTGCCGCCGAAGTGCTCGACCGCCAGATCGCGCGCGGCCACCGAATCTGATCCCTGTGCCTGCCAGCCGGCGCCGGAGAGATTCTTCTCCACCGACGGTGCGAAGACGCCGAGCCCGATGACGATCAGGATCCACGCCGCCGCGACCAACCGGCCGTGGGCACTCACCCAGACGCCGAGCCGACCGAGCGGCCCGGGCCGCGATTCCACCGTGTCCGCGGACGCGGCGGACGCCCGCGTCGGTTCCAGTTCTTCACTTCTCATGTCATTCGTCCTCCTCCGTATCCCCCTGGGGGGTTACTGGGAGACCGTACATCCCCCCGGGGGGTTATGCAATAATCGAGGAGACGAGAGGAGTCGACATGCAACTGCCCGACGAGAAGCTCAAGCCGGTGCTCACGCGGCTGCGACGTGCCCATGGCCATCTGGCGACGGTGATCCGCATGCTCGAAGAGGGTGCCGAATGCGAGGACGCCCTGACCCAGCTCGCCGCGGTCGACAAGGCGCTGGCGCGCAGCGGCTACGCCCTGGTCTCCACGGGCCTGATCCACTGCATCAGTACCGAGGGCCCCGACAGCGTCGATCAGGCCAAGATGGAGAAGCTGTTCCTGTCGTTCGCCTGAGAGCGGATCAGCGGCGGACGGCGGTGCGGAGCAACGCGAGCTGGATGGTGGTGAGGAGCCGGTCGTCCCGGTCCTCCAGGCGCAGGCCCGAGAGCTGCTGAGCCCGCTCGATCCGATAGCGCAGGGTGTTCGCGTGCACGCCCACCGCGGCGGCCGCATCGCGCACATTGCCGTGCGCGTCGAGATAGGCCTGGACGGTCGCCACCAGGTCGGCGGAGTGCTTGCGGTCGTAGTCCGCCAGCGCGGCCACCCGCGGGTCCACGAGGTCCTCGCGCGCAGCGACCACGTCGAGAATCTCGCCGAGCAGCACTGCGGTCCGCGATTCGGCCAGACTCGTCACCCGCGCCGCGCCCGGGGCCGACGCGGTGGCCGTGAGCACGCGGTCCACTTCGGCCCGCCCGGCCGGAACGTCGGCCAGCCCGGCGAGCGGGCTGACCACTGCGGCGTGCAGCACCGCGCCCGCCAGCGCCGCGTCCCCGTCGAACTTCGTGACGAGTCCGCCGACCCAACGCATGATCGCGGCCGTGTTGACCGCCGGCAGCAGCAGATACGCGCGACCGTCGAGCACCGTGGTGACGGCCGCGGCGGCGAAGGCGCTGGCGTGCAACCGGAGCGCACCGCCGACTGCGGCCATCGCGTCCTCGTAGACGGCCTGGTCGCCGCCGGTGGGCGCGATCCCGATCACCGCGACAGCCTCGTCCACCGGCCACCGCAGGTACGCGCCCGCCGACGAGACGTCGATGCCCCCGTGCGCGCCGAACAGACGCTGCACCAACTGCCCCTCGGTGGACGGCGCACGCATCTCCCGGGTCAGGATGCGCGCGGCGATGGCGGCGGCCCCGCGCATCACGTCGGCGGAGTCGTCGGCCAGCGGTCGGGCGCCCTCCTGCACCCAGATGGAGCCGAGATGCCTGCCGGATCGGGCGTGGACGCCGACGACCAGGCGGCGGCGCATCGCCTGTTCCGGATGCTCGGGCACGTCGACCACCTCGCCGCCGCGGCGGATCGCGTCGAACACACCCCAGCGGCGAAGCAGATCCAAGTACGCGGGCGGCCCGGCCCGACCGAGGATCGTCTGCACGCGCAAATCGTCGGCCTCGCCCTTCGACGGCGAGTACGCGAGGACCCGCGCACTGGTCGCGTCCTCGATGGACACCAGTCCCCCGGTACCGTTCGCAACCAGCGCCACCAGACCGAAGAGATCGACGTCGACGGGCGGCGTCAGGTCCGCGGAGTCATCGTCCCGAACCCGGTCCAGACAACCCTGCACCGTCGTCAGCACCCGGTCCCACCGCGCCCGGGCATCGACCACCACCACGGCCATCCCCGCCCGGGCGGCGACCTCTGCCAGCCCGGACGGATTCGCCTTGGTGAAGACCACACGCGGCCCCTCGGCGGGCATCTCCTCCGTGCGGCGCCCCCGCATCCACTCGAGGACCGCGGCCGCGCCGAGTCCCACCAGAAGCACCGCGTCCGTCGGCGCATCGAGACCGCCGGCCAGATCGTCGGCATCGATCATCGACACCGAGGTGATCCGCCGTTCCGGATCGGCGTCGGCGAGGACGTGTGCCACGGCGGTGTCGAGGGCCGAGACGACGTCTCGGAGGAGCACCGACGGATGCGTCGCCGACACATCGTCGTTCGTCGCTCCGGAATCCTCGTCACCAGTGGTCATGGCAGTAGAGTCTGTCAGGTCAGCTGGAGAATCGTACAAGAAACCACGTGATCGTTCGTAGTATTGTCCGACGACCGCCGCGGCGCGCCGACGTGTACTGGCATCATGACCACCGCACACGCCACCGATCCGATTCCGGCGCCCACCGAAGTGTTCACCGAACTGAACGAGCTCGCCGACGCCTCCGAGAAACTCGTCACCGACTGGCTGCGCGCCGCCGCGGCGGCGCAGACCGAGCCGCATGCGTCCGCTCGCCGTCTCGCCTCGGTCCTGGCCGATCCGCGCGGGCTCGATTTCACCGTCGGTTTCGTCGACCGGGTGATCGGCACCGAGGACCAGAAGGCGGCCGCCCAAGCGCTCGCCGAACTCGCGGCGAGCACCCCGGCCACACTGGGCGCGTGGGACCGCTTGCAGATCAAGGCCGGCGGCGTCCTGGCCGAGAGGCTGCCCGGGGTCGTCATCCCCGCCGCCCGCGCACGGATGCGTTCGATGGTCGGGCACATGATCGTCGACGCCCGTGAGCGGCCCTTCCGCCGGGCGGTCGCCAAGCTCCGCGAGAGCGGCCATCGGCTCAACATCAACCCGCTGGGCGAGGCTGTGCTCGGTGACGCTGAGGCCGACAACCATCTCGCGGACGCGCGGGCGTTGCTGCGGCGCGATGACGTCGACTACGTCTCGATCAAAGTCTCCTCCGTCGCCTCCCAGATCTCGATGTGGGCGTTCGAGGAGACGGCGCAGTACATCATCGACCGACTGACGCCGATGTACCTCCAGGCCGCCGCCGCGCCCGCGGGCACCAAGTTCATCAACCTCGACATGGAGGAATACCGCGATCTGGAGCTCACCATCGAGGTGTTCACCCGGCTCCTGAGCCTCCCCGAACTCAAGGACTTCGAAGCGGGGATCGTGCTGCAGGCCTACCTGCCGGACGCACTCGGCGCGATGGCGCGCCTGTCGGACTTCGCTGCCGCCCGGGTGGCGGCCGGTGGCGCCGGGATCAAGGTCCGGCTGGTGAAGGGCGCCAACCTCGCTATGGAGTCCGTGCACGCCGAGGTGGCCGGATGGCCTCAGGTGACCTGCTCGTCGAAGACCGCGACGGATGCCAACTACAAACTCGTGCTGCACTGGCTGCTCAACAGGGATCACATGCGGGGCCTGCGCGTCGGTGTGGCCGGGCACAATCTGTTCGACATCGCCTTCGCCCATCTGCTGGCCGATCGCCGCGGTGTGTCCGACCGCGTCGAGTTCGAGATGCTGCAGGGCATGGCGACCGAGCAGGCCGATGTCCTCAGCGCCGACGTCGGCCGGCTGCTGCTGTACGTGCCGACGGTGAAGCCGAAGGAATTCGACGTCGCGATCTCGTACCTGGTACGGCGTCTCGAGGAGAACGCCGCGCCTGAGAACTTCATGTCGGGCATCTTCGACCTCGCGCCCGGAAGCGCGATCTATCACCGGGAGTCGGGGCGGTTCCGCGATGCGCTCGCCGAACTCGGCCGCATCCTCACCACCGACGGCTATGCGCCTCCCCTGCCCAATGACCGGCAGGACCGAACACTCGACCAGTCCGCCGAGACTGCCCTCGATCCGGCACTGCCGCTTCCGGCCTTCGCGAACGAACCGGATACCAACGCCGCCCTGCCCGCCAATCAGCGATGGGCGCGCGACGCGCTCGCCACCGCGACACCGCAGTGGCTCGCCTCCCAGCCCGTTCCCGACCGGGTCGCCGAAGACGAGGTGGACGCGCTGGTCGAACGCGCCCGGTCGGCCGCCGCACAGTGGAGCGCACGCCCGGCCGCCGACCGCGCGGCGATCCTCTACCGCACCGCGGACATCCTCTCCCGCCGGCGCGGACACCTCGTCTCGCTGGCCGCGGCAGAGGCGGGCAAGACCGTCGCCCAGTCCGATCCCGAGATCTCCGAAGCCATCGACTTCGCCCGCTATTACGCGCACAGGGCACTGGAACTGGACGAGGTCGCCGCGGCCGCCTTCACTCCGGACCGGGTGATCGTAGTGACACCGCCGTGGAACTTCCCGATCGCGATCCCCGCGGGCGGCACCTTCGCCGCCCTGGCCGCCGGCGCAGCGGTGATCCACAAGCCGTCGAAGCCGACACCGCACTGCTCGATGGCCATTCTCGAAGCCCTCTGGGAGGCAGGTGTTCCGCGCGAGGCGTGCCAGGGAGTGTTTCCCGACGAGGGCCCGGCCGGGCGACGACTGATCAGTCATCCCGACGTCGACCGCGTCGTGCTCACCGGCGCCTCCGAGACCGCGTCCCTGTTCGCGTCCTGGCGTCCGGACCTGCGGATCAACGCCGAGACCTCCGGTAAGAACGCGCTGATCATCACCCCGTCCGCCGATCGCGACCTCGCCATCGCCGATCTGGTCCACAGCGCTTTCGGCCACGCGGGCCAGAAGTGCTCGGCGGCGTCGCTGGCGATCCTCGTCGGCAGCACGTACTCCTCGGAGCGGTTCCGCCGTCAGTTGGTGGACGCGGCCGCCTCACTCATCGTCGACTGGCCCACCAATCTCTCGGCCACCGTCGGACCGCTCACCGAGGATCCGAGCGACAAGCTGCTGCGGGCACTGACCACCCTCGAGCCCGGCGAACGCTGGCTCCTGAAGCCGCGGCGGATCGACGACCGGCTGTGGTCACCGGGAATCAAGGACGGTGTGGCGCCCGGATCGTTCTTCCACCGCACCGAGTGCTTCGGACCGGTTCTCGGACTGATGCGCGCTGAGACGCTCGACGAGGCCCTCGAGTTGCAGAATGCCACCGACTTCGGACTCACCGCGGGTCTGCACTCCCTCGAGCCGCGCGAGGTCCGCTCGTGGATCGACCGCGTCGAGGCGGGAAACGTGTACGTCAACCGCGGCATCACCGGCGCGATCGTCCGCAGGCAGCCCTTCGGCGGGTGGAAGCGGTCGTCGGTGGGTCTGGGTTCCAAGGCGGGCGGTCCCAATTACCTGATGCTCATGGGATCGTGGGCCGACCGCGATTGCCTGCCCGACGCCGCGCCGGCCGCGCTCGCCGAGGTCGGCGCCTTCATCGACTCGGTCTCGCCGGTGCTCACCGCCGGTGAGACGGCATGGCTGCGAGCGGCGGTGAGCGACGACGACACCGCGTGGGCCGCCGAGTTCGGGACGCCGCGCGACGAGACGGGCCTGGCCGGCGAGGCGAACATCTTCCGCTATCGCCCCGCGGCGGTGGCGCTGCGGGTGACGGCGGAGTCGACGCCCGTCAAGGTGGCACGACTCCTCGCGGCCGCGCACCGGAGCGGTGCGCGCGTGGTGGCGGCACCGGCGCCGGACATCGGCGACGATTTGCGCGCGGTGCTCGACGCCGCGGCCGCGCTGGGCGTGCCGATCGATCCCGCCCGCGACGACCAGGCCTTCGTCGACCGGATCGGACGGGCGGGCATCGCCCGTGTCCGCCTGGCTTCTCCGGCGACGCAGACACTGCGCGATCTCACCCTCGGACGACCCGAACTCGCGGTGCTCGACGACACCGTCACCGCGTCCGGACGCGTCGAACTGCGGTACTGGCTCGCCGAGCAGTCGGTCTCGATGACCCTGCATCGATTCGGGAACCTCGACCGCGCCTTCGTCGAATTGGCCGAAGACCTCAAGTCTTCATAGATCGCCACAATGTGGGGACGTACATCTTGTACGTCCCCACATGCTGTGCCGGGTCGGTCACCGGGAAGAATCGTCGTGAGCGGGAGACCTGTGTCACATTTGACGCGTGTGTTGCTTCCGGCTGAACCCACCTCTAGGAGATGACCTATGACCGTCGCGCCCGACGAGAAGACCATCCAGCTGGTCGCGGTCGCGCTGTACTTCGCAGCCATGCTCGGCATCGGCTGGTACGCGTACCGCCGCACGCGGAACAGTCTGGACGATTACATGCTCGCCGGCCGCGGACTCAAGCCGTGGGTCGCCGCACTCAGCGCTGGTGCGTCGGACATGTCGGGTTGGCTGCTGATGGGCCTGCCGGGCGCGATGTATCTCTCCGGTCTCTCGGCATCCTGGATCATGATCGGACTGCTGATCGGCGCGTGGACCAACTGGAAGCTGGTCGCGCCGCGACTGCGCGCATACACGCAGGTGGCAGGCGACTCGATCACGATTCCGAGCTTTTTCGAATCGCGGTTGCACGACGACTCGCGCATCCTCCGGATCACCTGCGGCGTCATCATCCTGGTGTTCTTCACGTTCTACGTCTCCAGCGGCATGGTCGCCTCCGGAAAGTTCTTCGACAGTTCCTTCGGGGTCGACTACACCGCGGGCATGCTGATCGTCGCCGGCATCACCATGCTGTACACGCTGTTCGGCGGGTTCCTCGGCGCGTCGCTCACCGACGTGGCGCAGGGGCTGCTGGTGGTGGTCGCGCTTCTGGCGGTACCGATCATCGGCATCATCGACCTGGGCGGCGTCGGCGCCACCATCGACGGAGTGAACGCCGCGATGGACAACGGGCTGAGCTTCTTCGCCGGGACCACCGTCATCGGCATCATCTCGGCAGCCGCGTGGGGGCTGGGCTACTTCGGGCAGCCGCACATCATCGTGCGTTTCATGGCGCTGCGGTCCCCGTCCGAGGCCGGTGTCGCCCGCCGTATCGGCATCGGCTGGATGCTGCTGTGCGCGCTCGGCGCCGTCGGCACCGCACTGGTCGGCATCGCCTACTTCGCCGAGCACACCGCGCAGGCCCCGAAGGACGCCGAGACCGTGTTCCTGTCCCTGTCGCAGCTGCTGTTCCACCCCTTCATCGCGGGCCTGGTGCTGGCCGCCGTCCTCGCGGCCATCATGTCCACCATCTCCTCCCAGCTCGTCGTCTGCTCGTCAGCTCTGGTGGAGGATCTGTACAAGCTGGTCGCCGAGAAGACCGGCAGGGGCCGTGAACTCACTGACAAGACCTACGTCATGCTCGGCCGTCTCGGTGTTCTGACGATCGCGGTGATCGCCGCGCTGCTGGCGATCTCGCCGTCGAACAGCATTCTGGATCTGGTCGCCTTCGCTTGGGCGGGCTTCGGGTCGGCCTTCGGCCCGGCGGTGATCCTCTGCCTGTACTGGCGCCGGGTCAGCACCGTCGGAGTCCTGTCGGGCATCGTCGCGGGCGCGGTCGTCGCCTACGTGTGGGGTCAGACCTCGCTGAGCGACGACCTCTACGAGATCATCCCGGGCTTCGCGGCCAGCCTGATCGTCACCGTGGTCGTCAGTCTGCTGACCTTCCGCGCGGACCCGGAGATCGATGCCGAGTTCACGCGTGCGGTGGAGCTGAGCCGGTCCAAGGAGCCGTTCACTCATCGGACCGACGACGTCCTCGCCGACGTCTGACCCGCCGCGCACCTACTCGCGCCACCGCAGAGCTTCGAGCGCCGCCGCCACGGCGACGGCGTTCGTCTCCAGCGGCCGCGGCAGCAACTCCTGGGCACGCGCCACATGCCGGACCACGGTATTGCGATGCGTGTACAGGCGCGCGGCGGCCGCGCTCGCGTTGCACTGACAGGCGAACCACATCCGAACCGATTCGTGGAGACCGCGGTCGGCGGACGCCAGATCGCCGAGGGTGTGCGCGACGAAGGCGTCCAGCCGTGTCAGATCGCGCGTCATCGCCGCCAGCAACGCGAGGTCGTCGTATGCGGCGAACCGCGCCGTCGAGCCGAGCCTGGTCAGCAACTGCTGTCCTTCGAGTGCTTCGAAGTGGCTGCGGCGGAACCCCTCTCGACCCGCGCCGGGCGAGCCGGCCGTCACCCGTACATGCGGGTGCGCCGCGAGTGCCGCGTCCACCACCAGCCGATCGGTCGGCAGCCACACCCACAGTTCCGAGGCCCCGGCCAGGACGGTGAGACGGCGACCGACGCCGGAGGCGACCATGATCGCCTCGCAGGCGGCCTCCAGATCGTCGGGTGCCAGCCCGGCGTCCCCCGAGATCACCATCGCCGACTGCGGTCCTTCGATCGAGTATCGGAGAGCGAGGTCGGCGCGGGCCGGCGCGATCGGCGCACCCTCCAGGATCAGCGCGACCGCAGCACGCCGCTGGGCGTGGTTGTCGCCCGCGAGTTCGGCGCGGGCGACGTCGATCTGGTGCGTCAGTTCGGCCACCGTGTCGTCGATGAAAGTGGCGATCGAGACCGAGGTCACCTCGAGAAGCTCCCGCAGCAGTCTCGCGTCCGAGGTCAGCCCGAAGCAGATCTGCATCCAGAGCCGCCAGGCGGTGTTCTGCGCGGTGCGGAACGAGTCGAGCGCACCGGCGTCGAATCCGCGCCTGACCAGATCGCGGACAAAGCCGATCGTCTCCTCGTTGAGGTTGACGCTCACCCGTGCGCCGGGGTCGGCCAGGTTGCTTCGAGCCCAGTGGTTCAGATTGCCCTCGTTGATCCGCAGGGCGACCTCTCGCAGATCCGCATCCACGAGGACGCGCTCCATCCCGGCGGGGTGCATCGCGGCGTGGTTCATATCGGCGACCCATTCGGGCGGAGCGTTCAGAACCGTCTCCACACCGGCCAGGATGAGGTCGGCCACCTCACGACTGGGTTCGGCCAGTTCTGCCTCGTCAGACGCCATATGGTCGATTATGCACCCCGACTACGGCGATGTTGGTGCGATTCATCCTTGCTTTTCATCGACGGTTACAACGATCATTGGTATCGAAGGTTCAGCCCTCCTGACGAGAAGGAACACCATGACCACCGAATCGACGGGCACATCGGCCACCGCCGACTCGATTTTGAGCGAGCAGCCGCTCGACGTCGTCGTCCTCGGCGCAGGCATCTCCGGAATCGGCGCCGCGCACTACCTCACCACCGAGCATCCCGGAAAGAGCTTCGTGATCCTCGAATCACGCGACTCCATCGGCGGTACCTGGGATCTGTTCCGGTACCCCGGCATCCGCTCCGATTCCGATCTCAACACGTTCGGATACGAGTTCAAGCCGTGGCGCGATCCCCAGGCCATCGCCGACGCACCCCGCATCCTCGACTACCTGCGTGAGGCCGTCGCCGAGGACCGCCTGGAGTCGAAGATCGCGTTCAACCGCCGCGCGGTGTCGGCCGACTGGTCCGAGGCCGAGCAGTTGTGGACCCTGACCGTCAAGCACAACGACACCGGCGAGACCTCCGAGGTCAAGACCCGCTGGGTGTTCGCGGGCACCGGCTACTACAACTACGACGAGGGCTTCACTCCGGAGTTCGCAGGCAGCGACGACTTCGCGGGGCAGATCGTCCATCCGCAGCACTGGCCCGAGGATCTCGACTACCGGGGCAAGAAGGTCGTCGTCATCGGTTCCGGCGCCACGGCCGTCACCCTGGTCCCCTCGATGGCGGGCGATGCCGCACACGTCACGATGCTCCAGCGCACGCCGACCTACGTGATCCCGCTTCCCCGCGAGGACGCCATCTCCAACGCACTCAAGAAGACGCTCGGCGCCGAGCGCGGCTACCGGCTGAGCCGTCAGAAGAACATCTTCCAGCAGAAGCTGGTGTACCAGTTCTGCCAGCGCTATCCGAGCGTCGCGCGCAAGGTCATCCGCGCCTCCAATGCGGCGCTCCTCCCCCGCGACTACGACCTGGACACCCACTTCAACCCGCCCTACAACCCGTGGGATCAGCGGCTGTGCGTGGTCCCGGACGGCGACCTGTTCAAGGCGATCAAGAAGGGCACCGCGTCCATCGAGACCGGTCGGATCAAGCGGTTCGTCGCCGACGGCATCGAACTCGAGTCCGGTCAGGTGCTCGAGGCCGACATCATCGTCACGGCCACCGGTCTCAACCTGCAGTTGTTCGGCGGGATGGAGCTCAGCCGCGACGGCGAGCCGATCGACCTGTCCGAGACCGTCGCCTACCGTGGCGTGATGCTGTCCGGCGTGCCCAACTGGGTGCTGGCGATCGGCTACACGAACTCGTCGTGGACGCTGAAGATCGGCCTGCTGTGCGAGTACTTCTGTCGCATGCTGACCCACATGGACCAGGGCGGCTACAGCTCGGTGCGGCCGGTGGCCGATCCCGGCATGGAGACCCGGCCGCTGCTCGACTTCGGCGCCGGATACGTCAAGCGGGCCCTCGACCGTCTGCCGAAGCAGGGAACGCAGAGCCCGTGGACCATGACCATGGCGGTCTCCGCCGACGTCAAGCAGCTTCGCAAGGGCGAGGTCGACGACGCCTTCCTGGACTACCGGAAGGTCGCCGCCACCGTCGACGCCTGAGGCTTCCCCTTCGAGCACGAGTGCCCCGGACCTCATGGTCCGGGGCACTCGTGTCTATCGGTGGTCGGCGTCGATCAGTTGCTGCTGCCGACCGCGTCGGTGATGCCGCCGAGCAGCCCGCCGAGGCTGCCGCCGAACAGGCCACCGAGGCTGCCGCCGCCCAGGCTGCCCGAGCCGCCGCCGGTGCCGGTGCCGGGATCGGGGTCGCCACCGTCACCGGGACCGCCCGGGTCGCCACCGCCGTCACCGGGGTCGCCACCGCCGGCGGCCTCGACGACGAGGTTCCTGATCGACGACTTCGCGCCGACCACTGCCTTCAACTCCACGGCACCGGCGGTCGTGGGAGTCCACTGACACGTGGCTTTGCCGTTCGTGAGAACGAGCCCGGAGCAGATCGCGGCACCGTTCGCGGTGAGTGTGACCGCACTGCCCTCGGATGCGTCGGACGTCACCACGACCGGGGTGGCGGTGCCGACCTTGGGCGATCCGTTGACCGCGATCACCGGCGCGCCGGGTTCGGGTTCGGGGTCGGCTGCCGCGACGGTGCCCGTGATCGTCGCGTTGGACGCTTCGATGGTCGCCGTTCCCGAATAGACCGCCTTCAGCGAGTAGGCACCACCCGCGGCGGGCTTCCAGTTCGTCGTCGCGACTCCCGCGGCGACGGTGCCGGTCCCGATCGAGGCGCCGTTGTTGAAGAACTCGACTGTGCCGCCGGTGGCACCGCTGCCGCCGGCCGTGACCGTCGCCTTCACAGTCGAGGTCTCACCGGCCTTGGGCGCCGGCGTCACCGACACGGCCGTGGCCGACGCGGTCTTGGGGGCGGGTGCTTCCACCGTGATGGTCGGGCCCACGTTCGGGCGCTTGTTGTTCGATTCGAACGCGTTGGTCGTCGACCACTCCAGACCGCCGGTGTTCAGCGGCCCCGGCGAGCAAGTGATCGTGTAGTCCTGCGTCCAGATCAGCGGCGTCGCCGCCCAGGATCCCGCGCCGGTCGCGTCGATCTTGACCCAGCCGTCTCCGGAGGTGACCTCGCTCGGCTTCTGCGTTCCGGGCCCGTCCGGATTGTTCGTGTACGTTCCGCCCGAGACGGTCCACACCGACGTATTCGGCACGGCCTGCATGCAGGACGGATGGTTGTCGCGCACGTTGTACACCAGCCACGCCATCTTGCGGTCGATCCGATTCGTGACGGTCACCCTGTCGCCGACCGTCACCTTGCCGCCGACCAGGGCGGCGCCGCCGACCGTTCGCGAGAAGCTGACGGTGTCGTTGCTACCGGTCACCGGGGTCATCGTCTCCGCGGACGCGGCACCGATGCCCGCCGTCCCTGCCACGACCGCCGCGGACGACGCCGCGAGAGCGAGGACCGCAGATCTGTTGAGTCTGCTCATCTGACTACTCCTGAATCATCCGAAGAGGTTCGACAGGCTGCCCGACCCGAGGCTGCCGGTCCCGGAGCTACCCGACCCCGAACCGCCGCCGGCACCGCCCGCGCCGTCGCCGCCCGAGCCGTCACCACCGGAACCGGTGCCACCGCTGCCGGTGTCTCCGCCGGAACCGTCCCCGCCACCGGGCGACGACGCCGGGATCACCGTGATGACCGGACCCACGTCCGGCTTGTTGTTGTTCGCCTCGAACGCGTTGGTCGTCGACCACTGCAAACCGCCCGTGTTCAGTTCCCCCGGCGAGCACGTGATCGTGTAGTCCTGCGTCCAGATCAGCGGCGTCGCCGCCCAGGAACCGGCACCGGTCGCGTCGATCTTGACCCAGCCGTCTCCGGAGGTGACCTCACTCGGCTTCTGCGTTCCGGGACCGTCCGGGTTGTTCGTGTACGTTCCGCCCGAGACGGTCCACACCGACGTATTCGGCACGGCCTGCATGCAGGACGGATGGTTGTCGCGCACGTTGTACACCAGCCACGCCATCTTGCGGTCGATCCGATTCGTGACGGTCACCCGGTCGCCGACCTTCACCTTGCCGTCGACGAGGCCGGCGCCCTCCACCGATCGTTGGAAGCTCACCGTGTCATTGCCGCCGGTGGCCGGGCCCACGGTGTCGGCTGCGGCGGCCCCGGTGCCGAGCGCCGCAAGCGTGGCGGCTGCCGCGCAACTGCCCGCGATCGCGATCGTCCGTCTGATTGTCGACATGTTCGTCTGCTTTCTCGAAGTGGTGTTCTGCGCGCTCATCCGAGGCTGCCCGTATAGATGCTGCCGGTGTCCATTCCGGCGCTCCCGCTGCCGAGGCTCCCGCCGAGGCTGCCGCCGCCGGCCGGGCTGGCCGAGACATAGACGGTCTCGGCGACGGTGATCGGCTCCGCACTGGAGATGACCGCGCGCAGCGGGTACGACCCGGCCTTCGTCGGCACCCAGGTGCATGTGACGCGGCGGTCACCGTCGAGCTCGAGGTTCCCGCAGCCGTCGAGAGGCTTGCCGTCGGCGGTGAGGACCACCTTGTCGCCGGGGCGCCCGTCCGGGTTCTTGATCGTGATCTCGACGTCGTTGTTCGCCATGGCGTCCTTCGGGTTCACCGAGATCCCGGGAACGCCGCGGGTCACCTCGATGTTCGGACCGATGTTCGGGTGATCGCCGCTGTCGCCGACCCAAGTGGTGGAGTACTGCAGCCCGCCGGTGTTCAGCGTCCCGACGTCGCATTTGAGGAGATAGTCCTGCGACCAGGCGATGCTCTCCCAGGAGTTGGCCGCGGGCGGGTCGATCATCGCCCATCCCGGGCCGGCGGAGAACTCGCCCGGCTTCTGAGTGCCGGAGACATTCGGGTTGTTCGTGTAGGTCTTACCGCTCACCTTCCACACCGAGGTGTTGGGCACGGCCTCCATGCAGATCGGGTGCTTGTCCTTCACCCAGTAGATGAGCCAGGCCATTTTGCGGTCGAGCCGGTTGGTGACGGTGACGACCTCACCGTTGGGCACTTTGCCGTCGACCAGTTTGAGTCCGCTGATCTCGCGGGAGAAGTTCACGGCACTGCTGCTGCCCTTCGCCGGACCGACGGTGTCGGCGTCCGCCGCACCCGATCCGGACATCACGCCGACCGCGCCCAGCGCAGCGATCGCCCCTACTGCTGCGAGTCGTCGCAGCACGATCTTGGTTTTCAACACAGCCTCCTCGATTCGCGGCGCGGGATCAGGTGGGAGGGCACCGCGACAGCGTCCGATAAATGTATGGACCCCACGAGAGCGATCGCTTCATCGAGCAGTCGATACGTCCCGAATTACGTGCTGCCAGCACAAAAACTGCGACATATCAGCCGTTCGTAGGACGGTCCGGCACGGACTGGTGGTCGGCGCACCGCCCCCGGATACGACCGATGCCCGCAGGTTCCCCCTGCGGGCATCGGTCGGAGTCGGTGTGGTTCGGTCGCGCGCCTTACTGCGCCAGCAGTCCCTTCGCCACGTGGGTCACCTGGATCTCGTTCGACCCGGCGTAGATCATCAGCGACTTCGCATCGCGCGCCAGCTGCTCCACGCGGTACTCGGCCATGTAGCCGTTGCCGCCGAAGAGCTGCACCGCCTCCATCGCGACCTCGGTCGCCGCCCGGGACGAGTACAGCTTCATCGCGGACGCCTGGGCCAGTGTCGGCGGCTTGCCGGCCTTGGCCGCCTCCATCGCGACGAAGAGCATGTTCTGCACGTTGAGCCGCGCGATCTCCATCTCCGCGAGCTTGAGCTGAATGAGCTGGAACTTTCCGATCTCCTGCCCCCACAGGGTACGCGTCTTGGCGTAGTCGATGCAGAGCCGCTGGCATTCGTTGATGATGCCCAGCGACAGCGCGGCGATGCCGATCCGCTCGGCGGTGAATCCGGCCTTCGCGCTGTCGCCGCCCCGCTTGTCCGATCCGGTCTCCTCGGTCTCTCCGAGCAAACGATCCCGGCCCACCCGGACGTTGTCGAAGAACAGTTCGCCGGTCGGCGAACTCATCATGCCCATCTTCTTGAACGGCTTGCCCTGGGTGAGTCCCTCCATGCCCTTGTCGAGGACGAAGGTGAGCACCTTGCGATCGCGCATCGGCGTGCCGTCGCCCTCGTCGAGCTTGGCGAAGACCACCATGGTGTCGGCGTACGGGCCGTTGGTGATGAAGGTCTTGTTGCCGTTGAGGATGTAGTCGTCGCCGTCGCGGCGCACCGTCGTCTTCATCCCGCCGAGCGCGTCCGAGCCGCTGTCGGGCTCGGTGATGGCCCACGCCCCCACCTTCTCCATCGTCACCAACTCCGGAAGCCAGCGACGCTTCTGCGCCAGGGTGCCGCGACTGCGGATCGTCGAGACAGTCAGACCCATTGAGACGCCCATCGACGCGATGAGACCCAGGCTGACTCCCGCCATCTCCATGTTGAGGATCAGGAACATCGAGTTGGCGAGACTGTTCGATCCGCCGCCCGACGATCGCGGCTCGCCCGCCTCCTCGGCTGCGAGCTCCTTCTCCAGGCTCTCGGCGTTCATCGAGTCCATCCCGAAGGTCGCCAGCATCTTGCGGAGGATGTCGTACGGCGGGAGCGACCCCGACTCCAGACCCTCCAGATTGGGCCGGACCTCCTTGTCGATGAAGCCGCGCACAGCGTCGCGGACCATCACATCTTCCTCAGACCACTCGAACATCAAGCCTCCAAACTGGAACACGTTTCACTTAGCTCTGACGGTAGCGCATCGTGTCACCAACCCGGTAGGTCGACGCCCGCGGCCGACCGGCTCGTCACAGCGCCGATCCGTCCCGTAGGGCGGCCTCGGCCAGCCGACTGTGCCACTGCCGATTGAGCCACATCTCGACCAGTTCCGGCGCCACGGCCGCCTGCGCGGCCCACCGGTAAAGCAGGGCGTTGTACCGCACGTATCTGCGGACGGAGTAGTGTGACACCGACGACGCGACAAGCCAGCCGTTCCACGTGAGGCTGCCGGCGCTGGCAGCATCCAGCAGTTGCGGACGGTCGGGTGCCCCGGAGTGGATCGCCCAGCAGTACAGGGACATCAGCACGTGGCCCACTCCGGGAGCGACCGGCCATCCCGACCAGTCCCGATACGCCGCAGCGTCGATCAGTGCCGGAGCGCGCCGGCAGGCGACGAGCGCACGCTCGACCGCGGCGAACGGCTTGCCCGCATCCCGCCCGGACCGAACGTCGACGAATCGGCGGACACCGCCGCGCAGCGGGTGCTCGGCCAGCCAGGCGGCACACATGTACAGGCGATCGAGTTCCGGTTCGTCGCCGAGGCCCATTCCGTGCACACCCGGCTCGAGATCGCCCCGACGCAGGTACGCGGCGCCCTTCCACACCTGCGTTCCGTCCGCATCGCGCCCGCTGACCTGCGCCGGGATCTCGCACTGCGCCAGGCGCTCGTTCCACCAATCCAGATCCACTTCGACGACATCCTCGAGAACCGTCTCGGCGTAGGGCTGATTCCGGCACCAGGCGATGCAGTCCGCCGGAATCACCAGGTGCGCGTCCGCGCCGTCGCCGCTCCAACTGTCGTCCATGCGGCCGATAGTGGCACGGCCCTCTGACATCGACGTCGCACCTGTTCCGCAGCGTCAGAGAGTGGGCGTCAGAGAGTGGGCGTCAGAGAGTGACGGTGTACAGCCCGCCCGGGCACACGTCGGCCGCGAAGAAGCTCGCGGCGTCCTCGCAGAGCACGGCCTGTGCGACCGGGCCCGCGACCACGAGCGTCGCCGGCCCGCCCGCGGTGAGCGCTGCGAGGACGCCGCGGATCCGACCCACGAACGCGCCGACCGACTCACCGCCGTGGCCCGACCACAGGGGGTCACCGAACCAGGAGCCCAACTGCGCCGGGTCGACCGACTCCGGCGCGGTCGACCGCCAGCGGCCGACGTCGAGCGACGCCAGTCGCGGGTCGACGCCGAACAGACCGCACGCCAGGCGTGCGGTCTGCGTCACCGATCTCTCGGGTCCGGCGATCACCCGTCCGGCCCGGGGCAGCCGCGATGCGAGCACCGCCGCATCCCGGCGGCCGCGGGAGTCGAGATCGTCGTGCTCGCCGCCGAACCGGACCGCTCTGTTGGGTGCGGTCCGCGCGGCGACCACCAGATGCACCGACGTCAGGCGCCGACCTCCGCGAGCGTGCGGTCGGAAGCCTTGGACCGGCGCATCATCACGCCGAGCAGCGCGACGAACGCCACGGTCAGGACCGTCCACAGGAGTACCTGGTTCGCGATCGCGTACACCCGGAAATCGGCCACCACCTGCCCGGGGAATCCGGCGCCGACGATCCGGTCACCGTCCATCACCGGACCGGGGATCTCCTTGAACTCGGGAAGAAGCGCGGCCGTGATGGTCACACCGGCCAGGTACATCACCGCGGAGGTGACACCCGACCACAGTCCGCCGATCCGGTCCGCGAGCCGGCAGCCGAGGATCACCGCGACGACCATCAGCGCCACCGACACCAGCGTCAGCGTCAGGTAGGCGCCCGACCGCGCTCCGATGGTGTCCTCCTCGCCGACCGCGGGCGGGTTGGGCGGGTAGACGAAGTAGGGGACGCCGATCACGGCCACGAAGGCCACGGCCCCCAGCCCCGCTGCGACCGCCCGCGGGTCCGCGGCCGGCCACCGGCGTCCCACGTAGGCCCACAGAACTGTGAACGCGACGGCGAACAGGGCGCCCATGGCGACGGCGAAGACGACCGTGCCGACTCCCGCACCGACGTTCTCCTGGACGGTTCGGCTGTAGATCTCGTGCTCATGTGCGTGCTCGCCGGACAGCATCGACTCGGCGTGCGACCGCTCCTCCTCGTAGTCGATGGCCAGCCGCACCTGTGGTTCGATGAAGATCCGCGCATAGACGAACGACACCAGCCCGGCGATCAGGCCTGCGAGCACGCCTGCGCCGGTGAATCTGCGCTCCATTGTTCTGTTGTCTCCCCGGCTCAGTGGCAGGGGAAGCCGAGGAAGTGCCGTGCGTCGTGCACGAACTCGTGGACATGGGTGTCGCTGCCGAACACCGACACCGCGCCCTGGTCGTATCCCAGGAAGTAGTAGGCGAGCGCCGCGAGTGCCACGGTGGCGGTGAGCCAGAGGGCCGCGCTCGCGGCGGAGAGGTTCGGCACGGCGAGGGATCGTAGGCCCTGCGTTGCGGTGGATGCGGTCATCGTCGACGTCCTGTTCTCCCGGATCACGCGCCCGGGGTCGGAATTGTTCACACCGATGCGACTGTCTGGCTCGCGGTCCGACGGCGTCGTCGGCGGACCGCTCACAGTGGCGCGACCGCCCCGGATTCGCACCGGGTTAACCGCATCGGCCCGCTGAGTGTACCGCCGGCCGCAATCCGCCGAGTGTCACAGGTGTGCGCTTGAATGGGAGTGTGGCATCGGGCAGTCAGATCCTTCGGAGCATGCATCCGGCCACGCAGCGGTGGTTCAGTGACGCGTTCGGCGCGCCGACCCGAGCCCAATCCGGAGCGTGGACGGCGATCGCCCGCGGCGAGAACACGCTCGTCGTGGCTCCGACCGGGTCGGGCAAGACCCTCGCAGCCTTCCTGTGGGCCATCGACTCGCTGTACCGCGAGCGGATCGACGCCGCGACCGGCGGCAGTGCGAGCACGGCTCCGGGCGTCCGGATCCTCTACATCTCACCGCTCAAAGCACTCGCCGTCGACGTGGAGCGGAACCTGTCGGCACCACTGGTGGGCATCGCGCACGCGGCGCAGATCATGGGACTCGACGCACCGTCGATCACGGTCGGAGTCCGGTCCGGGGACACGGCGGCGGCCGACCGCCGACGGCTGCAGACTCATCCACCCGACATCCTGATCACCACGCCCGAATCGCTCTACCTGATGCTGACCTCCTCGGTGCGTGAGACCCTCACCACGGTGACGACGGTGATCGTCGACGAGGTGCACGCCGTCGCAGCGACCAAGCGGGGCACGCACCTGGCGCTCTCGCTCGAACGGCTCGATGCGCTGCTCGAGCGGCCCGCGCAGCGCATCGGGCTGTCGGCGACCGTGCGGCCCGAGGAACTCGTCGGCGAGTTCCTGGCGGGCGAGGGCGACTGCACCGTCGTGAAGCCGCCCGCGGCGAAGACCTTCGACCTCTCCGTGGACGTGCCGGTGGAGGACATGACCGCCATCCCGCCGCCGAACACCGGGACGGACGATCTCGACGACGCCTTCTCCCCGACCGCCGGTTCCCTCTGGCCCCATGTGGAGTCGGCGATCGTCGACCGCATCGAGGAGAATCGCTCGACGATCGTCTTCGCGAACTCTCGTCGTCTCGCCGAACGTCTGACCGCCCGGCTGAACGAGATCGGCGCCGAACGCGCGGGCATCGAGTTCGACCCGGACCGACCGAATCCGACGGTGCCCGGCGGGATGCCCGCCTACGTCTCGGCCAGTGGAGACACGGCGGGCGCGCCTGCCGTCCTCGCCCGCGCCCACCACGGCTCGGTGAGCAAAGAGCAGCGTGCACAGATCGAGGACGATCTGAAATCCGGCACGCTCCGGTGCGTGGTCGCAACGAGCTCACTGGAACTCGGCATCGACATGGGTGCCGTCGACCTCGTGATCCAGGTGGAGGCCCCACCGTCCGTCGCGGCCGGGCTGCAGCGCATCGGCCGCGCCGGACACCAGGTCGGCGAGGTGAGTCGCGGCGTGCTGTTTCCGAAGCACCGCACCGACCTGATCCACTGCACGGTGGTGGCGCAGCGAATGCTCGCCGGCCGCATCGAGGAGCTCTCGGTCCCGGCAAACCCGCTCGACATCCTCGCCCAGCAGACCATCGCGGCCACCGCCGTCGACGATCTCGACGTCGACGAATGGTACGCGACCGTCCGGCGCGCGATGCCGTATCGGACCCTCACCCGCGACGTGTACGACGCCGTCCTCGATCTGATCTCCGGCCGGTACCCGTCCGACGAATTCGCCGAACTGCGCCCGAGGGTGGACTACGACCGCGCAGCCGGGCGGCTCACCGCCCGGCGCGGCACCCTGCGCCTGGCGGTCACCTCCGGCGGAACCATCCCCGACCGCGGGCTGTTCGGCGTCTTCCTCGTGGGTGGGACCGACCGCGCGGAAAGCAGCCAGCCCCGCCGGGTCGGAGAGCTCGACGAGGAGATGGTCTACGAGTCACGGGTCGGCGACGTGTTCGCCCTCGGCGCGTCGAGCTGGCGAATCGAGGAGATCACACACGATCGGGTGCTGGTCTCGCCCGCGTTCGGCATGCCGGGGAGGCTGCCGTTCTGGATCGGCGACGCCGTCGGTCGTCCGGCCGAACTCGGTGCGGCGATCGGTGAGTTCATCGGGATCGCAGGCGATGCGGAGAAGCTCGCCGCACTCGCCGCCGAACTCGGGCTCAGCGCCAACGCAGAGCGCAACCTGTCGGCGCTGATCGCCCAGCAGCGCGATGCCACCGGCGTGCTCCCGACCGACCGCACCCTCGTACTGGAACGCTTCCGCGACGAGCTCGGCGACTGGCGGCTGGTGCTGCACTCCCCCTACGGCCTGCGGGTCCACGCACCGTGGGCCGGTGCCGTGGCCGCGCAGCTCTCGGCACGTCTCGGCATCGACGGGGCCACCACTGCCACCGACGACGGCATCATCGTGCGCCTCCCCGACACCGATGACGATCCGCCGGGAGCCGACGTCTTCCTCCTCGACCCCGAGCACATCGAAGCGGACGTCACACGCGCGCTGGCCGATTCGTCGCTGTTCGCGTCGCGGTTCCGCGAGTGCGCCGGGCGGGCGCTGCTGCTTCCGCGCCGTGATCCCGGAAAACGCGCCCCGCTGTGGCAACAGCGGCAGCGCAGCGCCCAACTGCTGGCGGTGGCGTCGCGTTTCGGCGACTTCCCGATCATTCTCGAGACGGTCCGCGAATGTCTCTCCGACGTCTACGACCTGCCCTCGCTGGTGGACGTCCTCACCCGCATCATGCAGCGCAGGATGCGGATCACCGAGGTCGAAACGTCCACCCCGTCGCCCTTCGCGGCCTCGATGCTGCTCGGCTACGTCGGCTCATTCATCTATGACGACGACGCCCCGCTCGCCGAACGCCGGGCGACCGCGCTGTCCCTCGACACCGCTTTGCTCGCCCAGCTCCTCGGCCGCGTCGACCTACGTGAGTTGCTCGATCCCGCAGTGATCACGGAGGTCGTCGCGCGGCTCCAGCGGACGGCTCCGGAACGGCGTGCGCGCGACGATCAAGATGTGGTGGACCTGCTGCGGTGGCTGGGACCGTGCACACCCCGACAGATCGCCGAACGCTACCGGGGCGACGACCCACTCGCCGTTCCGCTCGACGAGGTGCTCGAGCGACTCCTCGCCGACGGCCGCTTGATCGAGGTGCCCTTCCGCGGCGCGACCGCTCTGGCCTCGGTCGACGACGCAGCGCGACTCCGCGACGGCCTCGGCATACCGCTGCCGCTGGGCGTCCCGGTCGCCTATCTGCAGGCTGTCGCCGATCCCCTGGCCGACCTGGTGCACCGTTATGCCCGCACCCACGGACCGTTCACCACCGCCGATGTCGCGGAAGCTCTCGGCATGGCACCCGCGGTGGTGACGCGGACCCTCGAAGAGCTCGCGGCGCGACGAACTGTGATCGAGGGCGAGTTCATTCCGCTCCCGCCCGAACCGCAGACCGGCCGCACCCCGAGCCAGTGGTGCCATTCCGACGTCCTCACCCAGCTCCGCCGCGGATCGCTGGCGGCCGGGCGCGCCGAAGTGGAGCCGGTCAGCGCCGAGGCGTACACCCGATTCCTGCTCGGCTGGCAGCACGTCACCGGGAAGTCACGGCTGCGCGGCGCCGCCGGCGTCGCGGCCGTCGTCGAACAGCTCGCCGGACAGCCGATACCGGCGTCGGCGTGGGAGACGCTGGTGCTGCCGGCGCGGGTGGAGGACTACCGGCCGTCGATGCTCGATGAGCTGACCGCCTCCGGCGAGGTGATCTGGTCCGGACACGGGGCCATCGGCGGGGCCGACGGCTGGGTGGCCCTGCATCTGGCCGACGCCGCCGCACTCACCCTCCGGCCCGCCGAGGACGCCGAACCGACTCCCGCTCAGGAAGCGGTCCGGACCGCTCTCGACCGGGGCGGGGCCCTGCGCTTCCGCGAACTGTCCGACGCGCTGAACAGCGCAGAACACGCGATCCCCGACGGTGAACTGCCCGACCTGCTGTGGGATCTCGTGTGGGCCGGAATCATCACGAACGACTCGTTCTCGGTGGTCCGCGCCGCGCTGAACCCGCCGCGCAGCGCACGATCGTCGGCCACCTCCGCCCACCGGACTCGCGGTCGGCCGCCGCGTCTGCGCGCCGCACGGCTGTCGTCGCAGTATCTGGCGGGTGCTGCGGGTACGGCAGCCACGCCGCCCACGGTCGGGGGGCGATGGTCGGTGATCCGTCGCATCCCCGTCGATCCGACCACTGCTGCCGCTGCCACCTGCGACGTGCTTCTCGACCGCTACGGCGTGGTGACGAAGGGAGCCGTGACCGCCGAATCGACCGAGGGCGGATTCGCGCGAATCTACAAGGCGCTCGGCGTCTTCGAGGACAACGGCCAGGTGCGGCGCGGGTACTACATCGACGGGCTGGGAGGCGCGCAGTTCGCCGCCGGCCACACCGTCGACATCCTGCGCGAGTCGACTGTCGTCTCACGCGAGGAACGGTGCGCGGCGGTGGTGCTCGCGGCCACCGATCCGGCGAATCCGTACGGCGCGGCCCTCGACTGGCCCGAGCGAGCCGTCGAATCGGGGCATCGGCCCGGCCGGAAGCCGGGAGCGGTCGTGATCCTGGTGGGCGGACGCGCCGCGGTGTTCATCGAGCGCGGCGGAAAGACGGTGCTCACCTTCACCGCCGAGACCGAGCTCCTCGAGGCGGCCGCGGCGGCGCTGTCGCACGCGGTCACCACCGGGGCGGTGCCGCGCATTCACATCGATCAGGTCGACGGCGAGCCGGTACGCCGCACATCGCTGGGTGAGCGACTGGTCGCCTCCGGCTTCGCGACCACGCCCCGGGGACTGCGGATGAACTACGACCCGAGGAGCCGGTAGCGGTGCCCGAAGGCGACACCGTGTTCCGTGCAGTGCATCGCCTCCGCACCGCGCTTGCCGGAAAAACCCTGAGCGACAGCGACTTCCGAATACCTCGCTACGCCACCACCGACCTGTCCGGTGCGCGCGTCGAGTCCGTGCGGTCGGTGGGAAAGCACTTGTTCATCGACCTGCTGCGTCCCTCGGGCATCCCGGTCTCGATCCACTCGCATCTGATGATGGAGGGCCTGTGGGATGTGCACACCATCGGTGCGAAGTGGCGCCGGCCGTGGCACACCGCACGTGTGGTGCTGCGTGCCGGAGACATCGAGGCCGTCGGCTTCGATCTCGGCGTCCTGGAACTGCTCGCCGATCCCGGCCCCGCGGTCGCCCATCTCGGCCCGGACCTGCTCGGCGACGATTGGGATGCGGCTCGCGCCGTCGAGAATCTGGCCGCCGCCCCCGATACCCCGATCGGCATCGCTCTCCTCGACCAGCGCAGTCTGGCGGGTGTCGGCAACGTGTATCGCAGCGAACTCTGCTTCATGCGGCGCGTCCACCCGGCCACACCGACGGCCGCGGTCGACCTGCCGCCACTGGTAGACCTCGCGCACCGACTGTTGACGGCCAACCGCCTGCGCGTCACCCGCGTCACCACGGGCGCCACCGGCCGCGGCCGGGAACTGTGGGTGTACGGCCGCGACCGTCGTCCGTGCCGCAGATGCGGTACCGCCGTCGAACGCGGGATGCTGGGCGAGCCGCCGGCCGAGCGCAGCATCTATGTGTGCCCGCGATGCCAGACACGGTGACGCGGATGCATCGAACCCCTAGGGTCGGGCGCAAGGCCGGTCGACCCGGGCGTCGACCCCCATCGCGACGTCAGGAGGACGAATGGACATCGAACAGCGCGTGACCGCACTCGAGAAGATCGAAGCGATCAAGGAACTCAAGTACCGCTATTGGCGCGCCTGTGACGCCAAGGATCCCCGCGGATTCCGTGACGCCTTCATCGCCTCCGGCGCCCGGATCGATTACGGCCGCCTCGGCGCGTTCGACGACGTCGAGCCGATGGCGCGGATCTTCACTCAGGTGGCACTGCACGAAGTGGACGGTCACCACGTCATCCTCGACATGCATCACGGGATGCACCCGGAGATCCGGCTCACCGGTGAGGCGTCTGCGACCGGCCGGTGGACGCTGCGATTCCGACAGCTCAACCTGTCGGACCGTACCGAGACGATCGCCACCGGCGAATACGACGACGAGTACGTCGTCGAAAACGGCGAATGGAAGATGTCGAAGTGCGTCTTCACCGAGACCTGGTCGGTGACACGCCCACTCGACACCGAGGCGATCATCACCGAGGGCGCCTTCGCCGCCGAGTCGGCCGGGTGAACCGGATCAGCGGATCTCGTGGTCGGGCTCGGGCCCGAAGACGAACCGCCTGCCGGTGATCTCCTCCACGGCGATCTCCACGTATGTCGTCCGCACCGTGGGAATCCAGGGGTTGAGCGGGGTCTGGTCGGCCGCTTCGATCTCCGCGGAGTCTCGGAGGATGCGGGCCCGCCCCTTGGCCACCACGCTCCACCCGATCCGGCTGGTGAAGGCGTCCACCTCGATCACTGCTCGGTCGTTGACGGCGAGCTCCGCCAGCTTGGTGCCCTCCGAGGTCCGGAACAGGATCTTGCCGTTCGACACGTAGATGTTCACCGGGAACACGTCCGGCTGCCCGTCGACGCAGACCGCCAGCCTGCCGAGGACGCTGCCCTCCAGCAGTTCCCACGACTGTTCGTTGCTCAGGTTCTCCACCGGCTCCGTACTCATGGCCCCAGTCTGGCCCACGACCCCCCGGGCTGTACAGGGCACTTGGTCTGTGAGCCGGGCGACGTGAGTCGGATTCGCCGCTAATCCGGAACGGGAACCGGTTCGAGGATCTCGCGGCGCGCCTCCGGTGCCGCGGCACGCAGTGCATCGGCGGAGGCGTCGTCGGGCTGGCGCTGCGAGGCGATCTCGGCGTCCACCCGCGCCTTGTACGTCGCCACCTCGGTGGCGACCCTCGTCTCGTCCCATCCCAGGATCGGGGCGATCAGCTCGGCCACCTCCTGCGCGCAGTCGACTCCGCGGTGGCTGTACTCGATCGCGATCCGCGTGCGACGGGCGAGCACGTCCTCCAGGTGGAGTGCGCCCTCGGCCCACACCGCGTAGACGATCTCGACCCGCAGGTACTGCGGTGCCGCCTGTAGCGGCTGCAGCAGCGATTCATCGGCGTCGGCGTAGTACAGAACGTCGTCGAGCAGTGAGCCGTAGCGGTTCAGCAGCCGGCGAATCCGGTAGGGATGCAGGCCGAACCGCTGGCCCAGGTGCTCGCACTGGTTGATCAATGCGAAGTAGCCGTCGGCCCCCACCAGCGGCACCCGCTCGGTGATCGACGGTGCGACACGGGTGGGGATGTAATCGTTGCAGGCGTCCACGGCGTCGGCCCCCATCACCCGGTAGGTGGTGTACTTGCCGCCCGCGATCGACACCAGGCCGGGCGCGACGACGGCCACCGCATGCTCGCGCGAGAGTTTGGAGGTCTCGTCGTCCTCACCGGCGAGCAGTGGTCGCAGCCCGGCGTACACACCTTCGATGTCGTCGTGCGTCAGCGGGGTCACCAGTTCCTGGTTCACCCGGTCGAGGAGGTAGTCGATGTCTTTGCGCGTGGCGGCGGGGTGCGCGAGGTCGAGGTTCCAGTCGGTGTCGGTGGTGCCGATGATCCAGTGCGTCTCCCACGGGATCACGAAGAGCACCGAACTGGCCGTCCGCAGGATGATCGCGGTCTCCGAGACGATCCGGTCGCGCGGGACCACGATGTGCACTCCCTTGGACGCACGCACCTTGAAGTGACCGCGCTGCTTCGAGAGCGCCTGCACCTCGTCGGTCCACACGCCGGCCGCGTTGATGACGCAGTGCCCGCGCACCTCGGTGGTCTCCCCCGTCTCCGAATCGCGGACCTTCACGCCCATCACCCGATCGGACTCGGTGAGGAAGCCGACGGCCTGCGTCGAGGTCCGGATCACCGCACCGTACTGCGACGCGGTGCGGGCGAGGGTGAGGCTGTGACGGGCATCGTCGACGACCGTGTCGTAGTACCGGATACCGCCGATCAGCGAATCGCGCTTGAGGCTCGGCGCCACGCGCAGCGCACCCGACCGCGACACATGCCGTTGTCCCGGAACCGATTTGGCGCCGCCCATCCGGTCGTAGAGGAAGAGGCCGGCGGCCATGTACGGGCGCTCCCAGAAGCGGCGCGTGAGCGGAGCGAGGAAGGGCAGCGGCTTCACCAGATGCGGAGCGAGCAGGCGCAGCGACAGCTCGCGCTCACGCAGCGCCTCCCGAACCAGGCCGAACTCGAACTGCTCCAAGTAGCGGAGCCCGCCGTGGAACATCTTCGACGAGCGGCTCGAGGTGCCGGACGCGATGTCGCGCGCCTCCACGAGCGCCACACGAAGACCGCGAGTGGCCGCGTCGAGCGCCGCACCGACGCCGACCACTCCGCCGCCGACGACCACGATGTCGAACTGTTCAGAGCCCAGTCTGCGCCAGGCCTCGTCGCGATAGGCGGGGCTGAGGTCGGCGGGCCGATCCGGATTGAACTCGCTCTCCATATTTCGCAAGACTACCCGAGGGTAACCGGCCGTCATGCCAGACTTGACGGCGTGAAATCGGATGCTCAGTACGTCGCCGCAATCGATCAGGGAACCACGTCCACCCGGGCGATGATCTTCGACCGCAAGGGGTCTGTGATGATGAGCGAGCAGGTGGAGCACAGACAGATCTTTCCCCGCGCCGGCTGGGTGGAGCACGACCCGATGGAGATCTGGCGCAACACCCGTCGCGTGGCCGCCGCCGCGCTGGCGGCGGCGCAGCTGCATCCGGGGAACATCGCGGCATGCGGGATCACCAATCAGCGGGAGACCACCGTCGTCTGGGATCGGCACACCGGCACTCCGATCCACAACGCGATCGTCTGGCAGGACACCCGCACCGATGCGCTGTGCGAGGAACTCGCGGGCGAGCACGGCGTCGACCGCTATCGCGAGCGGACCGGGCTGCCGCTGTCGACGTACTTCGCCGGGCCGAAGGTCGCGTGGATCCTTGACAACGTCGAGGGCGCCCGCGATCGCGCCGAGGCCGGCGACCTGCTGTTCGGAACGATGGACAGCTGGCTGGCGTGGAACATGACCGGCGGCGTCGACGGCGGGCTGCACGTCACCGACGTGACGAATGCGTCCCGCACCATGCTGATGGATCTGCATACGCTGCAATGGGATCCGGAGATCTGCGCGGACCTGCGCATCCCGATGTCGATGCTTCCCGAGATCCGGTCGAGCTCCGGTGTGATCGGGAGCCTGCGGACCTCGGGCTCCCTCCCAGATGTGCCGCTGGGCGGCATCCTGGGCGACCAGCAGGCCGCGATGTTCGGCCAGGCCTGCCTGGAACCCGGCGAGGCGAAGAACACCTACGGCACCGGCAACTTCCTGCTGCTCAACACCGGCACCGAGGCAGTGCTCAGCAAACACGGCCTGCTGAGCACCGTCTGCTATCGACTGGGCGATGAGCCGGCACGCTATGCGCTGGAGGGATCGATCGCGGTCACCGGCTCCCTGGTCCAATGGCTGCGCGACAACCTCGGGATCATCGACACGGCCGCCCAGGTGGAGGAGTTGGCCCGCCGAGCCGACGACAACGGGGGCGTCTACTTCGTCCCGGCGTTCTCCGGGCTGTTCGCGCCCCGCTGGCGACCGGATGCGCGCGGCGTGATCGTCGGGCTCACGCGGTTCGCCGACCGCACGCACATCGCACGCGCCGTCCTGGAGGCCTCCGCGTACCAGACGCGCGAGGTGATCGAGGCGATGCAGGCCGACTCGGGCGTGCACCTGCAGACGCTGAAGGTGGACGGCGGCATGGTCGTCAACGAGCTGTTGATGCAGTTCCAGTCGGACATCCTGGATGTCCCCGTGGTGCGGCCGGTGGTGAACGAGACCACCGCGCTGGGCGCCGCATACGCGGCCGGCCTCGCCGTCGGCTATTGGTCGAGCACCGATGAGATCCGCGACAACTGGGCGCGCGGCGGGCGGTGGGAACCGCGGATGTCGGAGTCCGACCGCACACGGCTTTTCGAGGGCTGGAACCGCGCGGTGACGCACAGTTTCGATCTGGCATGAGCCATTGACATACAACCGATTAGTTGTATGTTTGAGAGGTGACCGAGGACGACGAGGACCGCGCTGACGCGCTGTTCCACGCCCTCTCCGACCGCACACGGCGGGACATCCTCCGGCGGGTGCTGGCCGGCGAGCACTCGGTCACCGCGTTGGCGGAGAAGTACGACATGAGCTTCGCCGCGGTACAGAAGCACGTCGCCGTCCTCGAACGGGCCGGTCTGCTGGTGAAACGCCGTGCGGGCCGCCAGCAGATGGCGTCCGGCGACGTGAACGCTGTGCGCTCGGTGTCGGCGATGCTCTCCGACATCGAACAGATCTGGCGGGGCCGCATCGCCCGCGTCGACGACTTGCTCGCCGCATCCCCGGCCCCGACGACCGACACCACCGATCCCTCTGACATCCCACGAGACCATCGACCCTGAGGACCAGCCATGCCTGTCATCGACGTCCAGACCGACACGGACGCTCTCACCCTGACCATCACCGCCGAATTCGCCGCGCCTGTGGAGCGCGTCTGGGAGGTGTACGAGAACCCGCGCCGACTCGAGAAGGTGTGGGGACCGCCCGAGTACCCGGCGACCTTCGTCGAGCACGACTTCACTCCCGGCGGACGCGCCACCTACTACATGACCAGTCCCGAAGGTGAGAAGTTCGGGGGCTGGTGGCGCTTCGAGACAATCGACCCGATGTCGTCGTTCACCTTCGAGGACGGTTTCGCCGATGCCGAACTCAAGCCGCTCGACGGCATGCCGGTGTCGCAGAACCGCTACGTCTTCGAGGCCACCGACAGCGGCACGCGCGCTGTCTTCACCTCCACCTACGAGAGCGCCGAGAACCTCCAGAAGGTCTTGGAGATGGGCATCATCGAGGGAGCCTCGGCGGCGATCAACCAGATCGACGACCTCCTCGCCGCGTAGGCGAATCGGGCTCGCGCATGCGGCGGTCGACGGCGAACTCCCGCAGCGCGACCGCGATGCCGCAGAAGGCCAACGCGGCGAAACCGAAGCTGAGGACCCTGGCCGATCCCACGATGTCGGGGCCGCCCAGAGCCACCAGCAGACCCGCCAGCGCCGAGCCGCAGGCGTTCGCGATCAGCTGGCTGGTGTTCAGTCCCGCCGACGCCTGGGCGGCCTCCGCTTCGTCATCGGTGACCCGCAGACCCGCGGTGAACCAGTGCGCCATCGCCATGCCGATGCCGCAGCCGCCGACGAACAGCACCGCGTACCACGCCACGATCACGCCGGGCGAGGGGTCGCGCATCTGCAGCAGGCCGTACAGGATCAGCCCCGACCCCAGCAGGAGCGGACCGCAGATCCGGACCGCTCGCCGCCCGCGCTCGCTCTCGATTCCGCTCGCGGAGATCGAGGCGACCGTCCATCCCCAGGACAGTGCCGCTCCGAGGAAACCGGCGGCGAGCGGCCCGAGCCCGCCGATCCGCTGCCCGAACAGCGGCAGGAAGGTCTCCACCGTCGACACCGCGGCGAGAACCAGGATCGCCAGGTAGATCCATCGCAGCGGCGACCGGCCCCGATAGGTCGTCTCCGGCAGCACTCGGGAACTCGCCCGCCGCTCCCAGCCCACGAAGCCCAGGCCCGCCAGCACGGCGAAGGCCAGCAGCGTCCACGTCGCGATCCCGTGCACCAGCGAGGCCACGCTGATCGCTCCGACCGCCGTCGTCAGCAACGCCAGCGACATCCACGGAACCGCGGCGGCCGGTTCACCGGATGTGCGCCGTGCGGGAAGCGCCCGAAGCGTCATCGCGATCAGCGCCAGCGCCAGGAGGGTGAGCAGGCCGAATGCCCCACGCCAGAAGTGGATCTGGGCGAAGAATCCGCCGACCACGGGTCCGACGAAGTTGCCGACTCCCCACATCGCCGACATCAGGGCGATGGACCGCTGCCACAGATGAGGAGCCAGCACCAACCGCACCACCGCGAAGCCCAGGCCGCCGAGGAGACCGGCCCCGAATCCCTGCAGGGCCCGGCCCACCAGCATCACGGTCATGGTCGGCGACGCGCCGGCGACCACCGTGCCCGCAGCGAACAGCGCGAAGGCCCACACGTACGACCGCCTGGCCCCGAGCCCGGCCAGCCAGCGGCTCACCAACATCGACGAGATCACCGAGACCACCAGGAAGACGGTCATCGTCCAGGCGTACAGGTCCTGACCGCCGATGTCGGCGACCGCACTGGGCAGCAGCGAGGTGGTCAGGTAGACGTTGATCGCGAACAGCGCCACGCCGCCCGCCATCACCACCATCGGCGCGCGGTTGTCGCGCCCCAGCAGTTCCCGCCAGGTGCTCAATCCAGATCGTCGTGCCGGACGAGCTGGCGGGCGGCCTCGGTGATCGATCCCGACAGGGACGGGTACACCGAGAACGTCTGTGCGATCTCCGAGACCTGCAACTTGTTCTCCACGGCGATCGCGATCGGCAGAATCAGCTCCGAAGCGTTGGGCGCGACCACCACGCCGCCGATCACCACGCCGGTCGCCGGGCGGCAGAAGATCTTGACGAAGCCGCGGCGCAGACCGCTCATCTTGGCGCGCGGATTGGTCGACAGCGGCAGCATCACGGTGCGCGCCGGGTACTCCCCCGCGTCGATGGCCTTCTGCGAGACACCGACGTTGGCGATCTCGGGCCGGGTGAAGATGGCCGACGCCACCGTCTTGAGCCGGATCGGGCTCACGCCCTCGCCGAGCGCGTGGTACATGGCGATGCGTCCCTGCATGGCGGCCACCGAGGCGAGCGGCAGCACCCCCGTGCAGTCGCCGGCGGCGTACACGCCGGGCGCCGATGTGCGGGAGACCCGGTCGACGGTGATGTACCCGCCCCGATCGGTCACCACGCCCGCCTCCTCCAGGTTCAGCGAACCGGTGTTGGGGACCGAACCGACCGTCATCAGCACGTGGGTGCCCGTCACCTCCTTGCCGTCCGCGAGGTGCACGGTGGCGGAGTCCTCATCGCGCGTCACCCGGTCGGCGCGCGCGTACTTGATGAGGGTCACTCCGCGCTCGGAGAAGGCCTCCTCCAGGACGCGCGCGGCATCCTCGTCCTCGTGCGGAAGCACGCGGTCCCGGCTCGACACCAGCGTCACCTTCACACCCAGCTCGGTGTACGCGTGGGCGAACTCGGCGCCGGTGACACCCGATCCGACGATCACCAGATGCTCGGGCAGCTCGGCCAGGTCGTAGAGCTGGCGCCAGTTGAGAATCCGCTCCCCGTCCGGCTGCGCCGTCGGCAGGATCCGCGGCGACGCCCCGGTGGCGATGAGCACCACGTCGCTCTCGTAGGTCTCGGTGCTGCCGTCGGCGAGCGTCGCCACCACTTCGTGCGCTCCGATTCCGGTTCCCGTCCGACCGAGCCGTGCGGTTCCATTGACGATCGTCACGCCCTCGCTGATGAGACGTGAACGGATGTCGGCCGACTGCGCGAAGGCCAGATCCTTCACCCGCTGGTGGATCTGCGGCAGGGTCACCATCGCCTGGTCGGTGGCGATGTTGATGCCGAGGTCCACGGCACGGCGCACCTCGGTGCGGATTCCGGTGGACGCGATGAACGTCTTCGACGGAACGCAGTCCCACAGCACGCACGCGCCGCCGATCCCGTCCGAATCGATGACCGTGATCTCCGCGCCGTAGGCCGCACCGGTCAGGGCCGCCTCGTAGCCGGCCGGCCCACCACCGATGATCACGATCTTCGCCACTGTGCACACTCCTTAGACACGACTCTGGACTCCGTGAACAAACTTATCCCCTGGCTGCTGCGCGCGCCGCCCGGACCGGCCGGTGTTCCCTCATCGGCCACCGACCGAATAGGCTGGCGACGTGCCGATCTATGCCGCCTACGCGTCGAACATGGACCCTGCCCAGATGCTGGAGCGGGCTCCGCACTCGCCGATGGCCTCGACCGGATGGCTCAACGGCTGGCGGCTGACCTTCGCGGGCGACGACATCGGCTGGGAGGGTTCGCTCGCCACCGTGACCGAGGACCGCGACAATCCCGACGCGCGCGTATTCGTGGTGCTCTACGACGTCACCGCAGAGGACGAGAAGAACCTCGACCGCTGGGAGGGCACCGAGCTCGGCGTGCACCGCAAGATCCGTGCGCGAGTCGACACCGCCGACGGACCGGTACTGGCGTGGCTGTACGTCATCGACGGCTACGAGGGAGGTCTGCCGTCCGCGCGGTATCTCGGCGTGATGGCCGATGCGGCCGAGATCGCCGGCGCGCCCGCGGACTACGTCGAGCGGCTGCGCCTGCACGAGGCGCGCAACGTGGGTCCCGGGCCCGCGGAGCCGATGGACAACGAAGGCTGACCGCGGTCGGGAAGAATTTTGGCTCCCGGAGCGGTCTGAGAGGCCGTTGCGGGAGCCAAAATTTTTCGGCCGCTCAGTCCAGCTCTCCGGAGAGCACGACTCCCGCGAGCGTCGCGACGCCCACGCCGAGCGCGCGCTCATCGATGTCGAAGTTCGGCTGGTGCAGATCGCACTGCTGGCCGACGCCGGTCCACACTCCGAGCCTGGCCATGGCGCCGGGCACCGACTCCAGATACCACGCGAAGTCCTCGCCGCCGGGCGACTGCGGCGTGTCGACCGCTGCCGCCGGACCGATGGCCTCCACGCTGCGGCGCAGCATCGCGACACTGTGCGGGTCGTTGACCACCGGCGGCACACCGCGCACATAGGTCAAGTCGTAGGTGACTCCCAGCGGCGACACCAGTTCGCCGATGATGCTCCGCACCAGCGGCTCGAGGTCCTGCCACACGTCGCGGTCGCCGGTCCGGACCGTTCCGCGCAAGCGTCCCTCCTGCGGGATCGCGTTGGGGGCGTCACCGGAATGCGCGGCACCCCATGCCATCACGGTGCCCGAGCGCGGGTCCACCCGGCGCGACAGCAGTCCGGGGAGCCCGGTGATGACGGTGCCTATCGCGTACACGAGGTCGGCGGTCAGATGCGGACGCGAGGTGTGCCCGCCGGGCCCGCGCAGATGCACTTCCACACGATCGGCCGCGGAGGTCAGCGCACCCGCGCGCAGACCGACCGTTCCGGCCGCCAGGTGCGGATCGCAGTGCAGCGCGAAGATCCTGGTGAGTCCGTCGGTGACTCCCGCATCGATCGCGTCGAGCGCACCGCCGGGCATCACCTCCTCGGCCGCCTGGAACAGGAGCCGGACCCCGAACGGCAGTTCGCCGCCGGTCTCGGCGAACTCGGACAGCAGCAGCCCGGTGCCGAGCAGAATGGCCGCGTGCGCGTCGTGCCCGCAGGAATGCGAGACACCCTCCACCCGCGAGGTGAACGGAAGTCCGGTCTGCTCCGGGATCGGCAGCCCGTCCAGGTCGGCGCGCAGCCCGATGCGCGGCTTGTCGGCCGGCCCCAGATCGCAGACCACCCCGGTGCCCTTCGGCAGGATCTTCGGGGACAGGCCCGCATCGCTCAGGATCTGCACAACCTTCGCCGTGGTCGCGAACTCGGCCATCGACAGCTCGGGTTCGGCGTGGATCTCCCGGCGCCACGCCACCACGCGGCCGAGATTCGATGCGAGCCAGGCGTCGATCACGGGAGAACTCACAGCAGTGTCTCGGGGGTCGGGGCGGTGAGGTCCTCCAACAGCGGCAGTCGCAGCGCGCGCTTGACGGCACCGAGGTTGTCGCCGGCGAAGGACGCGCGCTCGCGGGCGACCTCGCGGGCGCGGTCGAGCAGGCGGTCGGCCTCGACCGCCTCGTCGACGATCCCGCCGGCGACGGCGTCGGCGGCACCGTAGCGGCGGGAGGTCAGCATCGCCTCGGTGAGGGTCGCATCGGGAACACGCGTGCGCAGCAGACCCGCCATCCCGCGCGGGAAGGGCATGTTCAGCGCCGCCTCCGGCAGCGACCAGAACCCGCGGTCGGAGCGCATGATGCGGTAGTCGGCGCAGAGGGCGAGCATCGCTCCGGCGCCGAACGCGTGGCCGTTGATCGCCGCGATCGTCGGCGTCGCGGCCGTCACCACCTTCGCGTACAGGGCGTGGACGGCATCGAGATACGCCGGCAGCGGCTCCGCACCGGAGAAGATGTAATCGGTGTCGAGGCCGTTGGTGAAGAACTTGCCGGTGGCGCTGATGATGAGCGGCTTCTTCGCGGCGACGGCCTCATCGGTCAGCTCCGACACCCGGGCCATCCACTCACGGCCGAAGCGGTTCTCCGGATTCGCCTCGTCCAGTTCCATGCCCTCGGTACCCAGGTACAACTCGGCGGCGTCTTCGGTGAGAGTCAAGTACGGCATGGCAGAAACCTTATCGCCGCACACCTCGGCAGGAGCAGGCACGGGTGAGACACTACGGTTGCCTCATGGATCCAACCGTCGATCATGACGCCGCGGCAGCCGCCGCGGCCGCCGTCATCGCCACCGCTACCGACTGTCCCCGCCACGACGTGGCCGTCGTCCTGGGATCCGGGTGGGCACCGGCTGCGGCGGCGCTCGGCACGCCGGTCGCGCGACTGCCGATGGCTGACATCCCCGGCTTCGGGACCCCGTCCGCGCGGGGACACGCGGGCACCGTCGAGTCGATTCAGCTCGGCGAAACCCGCGTGCTCGTCCTGCTCGGCCGGATCCACGCCTACGAGGGCCATGCCCTGGCGCGCGTGGTGCACCCGGTACGGACCGCGGCCGCCGCCGGCGCGCACACCGTCGTCCTGACGAACGCGGCGGGCGGCATCCGTCCCGGACTCGAGGTGGGCCGACCCGTGCTCATCGCCGACCAGATCAACCTCACCGGCCGGTCCCCGTTGGAGGGCGCGCACTTCGTGAACATGGTCGACGCCTACAGCCCGGCGCTGCGTGCGGCGGCCCGCCGCGTCGACCCCGAACTGGCCGAAGGCGTATACGCGGGACTGCCCGGTCCCCAGTACGAGACGCCCGCCGAGATCCGCATGCTCGGCGTGATGGGGGCCGACCTGGTGGGGATGTCCACCGTGCACGAGACGATCGCGGCCCGGGCGGCCGGCCTCGACGTCCTCGGACTGTCGCTGGTCACCAATCTCGCGGCGGGAATCACCGGGGAGCCGCTCGACCACGCGGAGGTCCTGGCCGTGGGCCGCGAGTCGGCCGAGCGGATGGGCCGGCTGCTCGGCGCGGTCATCGGCGCGCTCGCCGAACGGTGAGCCGATGCTGACCTTCGGAACCGCCGGTCTGCGGGGCCCCGTGGCGCCCGGGCCCGACGGGATGAACGTCGCCACGGTGACCCGCGCGACGGCGGGCCTGGCCGACTGGCTGATCGCGCGCGGACACGCCGGAGCGCCCGTCGTCGTGGGCCGCGACGCCCGCCACGGCTCGGAGGAGTTCGCCGCGGCGACGCGCGAGGTCCTGGCCGCGAGGGGATTCGACGTGATCGCGCTGCCCGGCCCGGCGCCGACGCCGGTGACGGCCTTCGCGACCCGCGTGCACGGCGCCGCCGCCGGCGTGATGATCACCGCCTCACACAATCCGCCGCGTGACAACGGCTACAAGGTGTACCTGGGCGATCCGCCGTGCCCGGGCGCCCAGTTGGTGGGCCCCGCCGATCGGGAGATCGAGGCCGCGATCGCCGCGACCGGACCGGCGGAGACGATTCCCCGGAGACCGGTGGCTCCGGACCGACGAGCCCGCGCCGCGCGCGCCGACTACCTGGCGCGGATCTGCGCACGCTTCGAGGGGGCGATTGCGCGGCCCCTGCGGATCGCGTTGACACCGTTGCACGGCGTCGGCGGCGACCTCGCGGTGGAGGCGCTCGCCCGCTGCGGATTCTCCGACGTGCACGTGGTCGGCGAGCAGTTCGCTCCCGATCCGGACTTCCCCACGGTCGCTTTCCCGAACCCCGAGGAACCCGGCGCCACCGACCTGCTGCTGGCACTGGCCGACGACGTGGACGCCGATCTCGCGGTCGCGCTCGACCCGGACGCCGATCGCTGCGCGGTAGGCATCCGCGACGGCGACCGCTGGCGCATGCTCACCGGCGACGAGACGGGGGCGCTGCTGGGCACCTGGGTCCTCGACGCCGTCGCCGAGTCGGCGGTGCCGCACGGCGACCGCCCGGTGGTCGCCAGCTCGATCGTCTCCGGCACGCTGCTGCACGCCGCGGCGCTGCGTCGCGGCGCCGACGCCCGCCGCACCCTCACCGGGTTCAAATGGCTCGTTCGGGCGGGCGAACCGCTCGTCTACGCCTACGAGGAGGCGCTCGGGCACTGCGTCGACCCGGCTGCCGTCCGCGATAAGGACGGAATCAGCGCGGCGGTGGCCGCCGCCTTCCTCGCGTCGTCCTGGATCGGGCGCGGCGGGCTGGCCGCGGCACTCGGCGCGCTGCACGCTGAGAACGGCGTGCACGTGACGGCACCGCGGTCGCTCCGGCTCGACGATCCGTCCGAGATCGCTGCGATCATGGCCGGTCTGCGCACCGCGCCGCCGGCGGCGCTCGCCGGCATCCCGGTGACGGCCGCCGACTACGCCGAACGCACCGACGGCCTGCGAACCGACGGCGTGGAGCTGACCGGTCGGCGGCCGGACGGCGTCGCTCTGCGCGTCTTCGCCCGTCCGAGCGGAACCGAACCGAAACTCAAGTACTACGGACAGCTGAGCGCGCCGGTCGCGGACGGTAGCGTCAGCACCGTGCACCACGAGCTGTCGCAGCTGTTGGACGACGTCCTGGCCGAGCTTCCGGCCGGTCGTCGCGGGGAGGAGATCCGACGATGAGCTATCCGCAGTATCCGGATCCGGGGTATTCGCAGGGCGGGCCCCCGACCGGTCCTCAGCCACCCCGCAACCAGTCGCCCTGGTCGTCGCCGGCGGTGCTGGTCGCGATCATCGCCGGCGTGGTGCTGCTGATCGGCGGGATCGCCGCCGCCGTCCTGTACTCGCAGGGGAGGAAGTCGGACACCGCGGCCCCGGTCTCGTCGTCGAGTCCACCGACGACCGTCACTCATACCGCGACCGGCACTCCGACGCCGCCCACCGTCACCGCGCAGCCCACCACCACCGCGCCGACGATCCCGACCACCGCGCCGGGCTCAGGTCCGGTCACCGTCCCCGGCGCCGACCGCCAGGGCTTCCTGTCCGGGCCGCGCTGCAACGCCTCAGAGGACGACGCGGTGTTCGTCGGATACACCGAGCGCTCTCGCGTCGTCATCTGCCAGGTGGGCACACAGACCGGCCGCTACTACTACAAGGGCGAGGCCGACGGTGACACGGTCGAGGTGGGGTATCCGACCCGCAGCGGCGACACCTTCGTCGCGACCAACGGCAGCGTCGACTACGTGGTCTCCCCCAGCTCGCTGACGATCCGGGAGAACGGCTCGACGCTCACCGTGGAGCCGATGGTCTCCAGCTGGGTGGATTAGCGGCCCGCTCCTCCGCTCGCGGTCGTGGTGCTCGGAGTCGGACCGGTCGCGAACTGCGTCCGGTAGAGCTCGGCGTAGCGGCCGCCGCGTTCCAGCAGCGATCGGTGGTCGCCGCGCTCGACCACCCGGCCTGATTCGAGCACGATGATCTCGTCGGCCGCCCGGACCGTGGAGAGCCGGTGGGCGATGACCAGCGACGTCCGCCCCGTCAGCGCCTCCGCGAGGGCCGCCGAGACGGCGGCCTCCGACGTCGAGTCCAGGTGCGCGGTGGCCTCGTCGAGGATCACCACCGACGGTCGGGCGAGCAGCAGCCGCGCGATGGTCAGCCGCTGGCGTTCGCCGCCCGAGAGGCGGTAGCCGCGTTCGCCGACCACCGTGTCCAAACCGTTGGGCAGCGAGCGGACCAGATCGTCCAGACGCGCCCGCGCCAACGCCTCCCAGAGTTCGTCGTCGGAGGCGTCCGGCCGGGCCAGCCGCAGATTGGCGCCGACGGTGTCGTGGAAGAGGTGCCCGTCCTGCGTGACCAGGCCGACGGTGCGGTGGATCGCATCCGACCGCAGGTCGCGGAGGTCCACACCGTTGAGCGAGATGCCGCCCTCATCGACGTCGTAGAGCCGGGTGGCCAGCGACGCGACCGTCGACTTGCCCGCGCCCGAACTCCCGACGAGAGCGACCATCGAGCCGGCGGGGACCTCGAAGTCGACCTCGTGCAGGACCGTGCCGCCGGTGCGGGAGTCCAGTTGCGCCACATCCTCCAGCGAGGCCAGGGACACCTTGTCCGCGGACGGGTACCCGAATGAGACGTTCTCGAATCGGACCGTGACGCCGTCCGCGGCGTCGGGTACGGTCTCGGCCCCGGGGCGGTCCACGATCAGCGGCCGCAGATCGAGCACCTCGAAGACCCGCTCGAAACTGACGAGCGCGCTCATCACCTCCACGCGCGCATTGGCCAGCGCGGTCAGCGGCGCATACATGCGGGTGAGCAGCAGAGCCAGTGAGACCACCGCTCCGGCGGACAGATGCTGATGCACCGCCAGCCAACCGCCGAGACCGTAGACCAGAGCCAGAGCGAGTGCCGAGACGAGCATCAGCGCGGTGTAGAAGTAACTCTGCAGCATCGCCTGGCGGACTCCGATGTCTCGAACGGCGTCGGCGCGGTCGCCGAACTCCTTCGATTCGATCTCCGGGCGCCCGAAGAGCTTCACGAGCGTGGCGCCCGGAGCGGAGAAGCGCTCGGTCATCTGCGTCGACATCCGCGCGTTGTGATCCGCGCTCTCCCGCGCGAGCCCCGCCATCCGGCTGCCCATGCGTCGCGCCGGCACCACGAACACCGGGAGCAGGATGAGGGCGAGCACGGTGATCTGCCAGCTGATCGCGACCATCACGCCCAGGGTCAGCAGCAGGGTCACCACATTCGACACCACCCCCGAGAGGGTGTCACTGAAGGCGCGCTGCGCGCCGATCACGTCGTTGTTGAGCCGGCTCACGAGCGCACCCGTCCGGGTTCGGGTGAAGAACGCGACCGGCATCTGCTGGACGTGGTCGAACACGGCTCGGCGCAGGTCCAGGATCAGCCCCTCACCGATGTTCGACGACAGCCACCGCGTGCCGATCGAGGCCGCAGCCTCGGCGACGGCGATCGCCGCGATCAACAGCGCCAGCATCACGATCTCCCGGCCGGCGGCCGAGCCTCCGGATCCGATGAGGTTGACCACCCGGCCGGCCAGGAGCGGCGTGACGACGGTGAGTACCGCGGTCACCACCGACAGCAGGAGGAAGGTGATGATGCGCCGCCGGTGCGGGCGCGCGAAACCGCTGATCCGGCGCAGTGTCGCCCGCCGGTCCGCCCGGGCCGATTTCGCGTCGGCGGCGTGCATCGACTTGTACATGACGTCCCATGCGACCGATTCCATGCTCATCGCAGATCGCCCCGTTCGGTGCTCATGACTTACAGTGCACTTCATCAAGTGCACTTGATGTCAAGGAAAGGGCCGATGGCCGAGAGCTCGCCGCGCGGAGCGTGGCTCAAACCGGGACAGGTCGCAGACCGTGCGGGGGTCGCCGTCTCGACGCTGCACTACTACGAGCAGATCGGGCTCATCACCAGCCGCCGCACCGCCGGGAACAGGCGGGAGTACCGCAGGGACACGCTGCGGCTGGTCGCCTTCATCCGCGCCTCGCAGACACTCGGCATTCCGCTCGCCCGCATCAAGGCCGCACTGGACGCACTCCCGCATGAGAAGCCGCCGACCAGGCAGGACTGGGCACGGCTGGCTCAGGACTGGCGGGCCGACCTCGACCGCCGCATCGCCGGTCTGGTGGCCCTGCGAGACGATCTGGCCGACTGTATCGGCTGCGGCTGCCTGTCGCTCACCGAGTGTCCGTACGTCAACCCGGGGGATGTCCTGGGCGAACAGGGGCCGGGGCCGCGGCGACTGCCTCCGGCGACCCGGGGATGATCCGGGGGCTCAGCGCGGACCGAACTGGCGGTCGCCCGCGTCGCCGAGCCCGGGAACGATGAACTTGGCCTCGTTGAGCCGTTCGTCGACCGCACCTATCACCAGGCGCAGCGATCCGCCCCACGCGCGCAGCGCGTCGAGCCCCTCCGGTGCCCCGACCACGCAGATCGCCGTGAGATCGGTGGCGCCGCGGGCGACGAGCAGATCCAGCGTGTGCACCAGCGAGCCGCCGGTCGCCAGCATCGGGTCCAGCACGCACACCGGACGCCCGGTGAGGTCCTGCGGCAGCGATGCGAGGTACTCGGTGGGCATGGCCGTGGTCTCGTCGCGGGCCACGCCGACCAGACCGATCCCGGCCTCGGGCACCGCTGCGAGCGCGGCGTCGAGCATGCCGAGACCGGCGCGCAGGACCGGAACGAACAGCGGCGTGGACGCGAGCCTGCTGCACGACGCGTCCCCGACGGGAGTCCGCACCTGCAACGGGCGTTCCGGAACATCCGCGAAGGCCTCGTAGACCAGCATCTGGGCCAGTCGGGCGAGCGCGTTCCGGAAGGCCGCGTTGTCGGTGGCCTCGTCGCGCAGAACCGACAGCCACGCGCGGGTCAGCGGGTGATCGACGATGCGGACGTGCAGGCCTGACGAGGGGGTGTCGGTCATGCGCTCATCGTAATGTCGGGCAGTCGGTGACACGCCGTGGCCGACGGCGGCGGAACCGTTCGGCGGCCGGGTGCGTCCAATTAGGTATGAACGTCCAATCCGGCACACCGGTCATCGTCGATCCGGCCGCGGTCCACGCCGTCGCCGCCAACCAGTCGGGAGCGGCAGAGGCCGTCCGTGCGCGCACGGCGGCCGAGCGATCCGGCACGAGCACGCTGGTACCGACTTTCGGGCTGATCGGCGTCGAGTTCCTGGCCGCGCTCGAACGGCTGGGCGCGGCGCGGGCCGACCGACTCGACGCTCTCGCCTCGCGCCACGCATCGGCCGCCGACTGCGCGAGCACCGCCCGCACCGCCTACCAGTGTTGCGACGGCACCAACGCCGAGGCCGTCGCCGGGGTGCCGGCATGAGTGCCGAACTCTTGATCGCGCCACTCAAAGCGCTGGTGGCGACACTCGGCACCGGAGTGCTCCCGCCCGGGGCGACGGCGGTGTACTCCGACACCGGGTCCGCACTGGCCGAGGCTTCGACACTGTCGGACCGGAGTGTCGCCGCCACCGCAGCGGGCTGGCGCGGCGCGGGCGGCGACCGCGCGGGGACCGCATCACGCCGTCTGGCGGCCGTCGACGACTCGATCGGCACCGCCGGCAGCGACATCACGTCCATCATCGAGCACGCGGCCGGGCGGGTGAAGGAGGCGAACACCGAACTGAATGCTCTCGTCGAATCGTTCGTCGCGACTGCCGCGACGGTCCCGGCGATCGCCTCGCCCGCAGGGCTGGCCGCGCTGGTCCCGCTCGCGCTGAGCCATCTGGCGCGGGGGGTCCACGTGGTGCAGCGAGCGCAGGTCGACCTCTCGCGCGACGCCTCCGCCCTGGAGGGGCAGGCGGCGGCCGATCCGAGCACGGCGCGGGCCGTCTCCGGTGCCCCGTCGGCCGGTGCTCCGTCGTCGGGCGGCGGACGGATCCCGATCACCCTCCCCGACGGCTCCGTGTCGTACGCCGAGAACGAGCGCGCCGCGACCGCGGTCCGCGCTGCGCTCAGCGTCCAGGGCACCCCGTACGTCTGGGGCGGAACCACCACCGACGGCTTCGACTGCAGCGGCTTCACCCAGTGGGCCTACCGGCAGGCGGGAGTGGAGCTGCCTCGGCTCGCCCAGGACCAGGACACCGCGGGGTTCGCCGTGTCACAGGACGACCTGCAGCCGGGAGACCTCGCCGTCTGGTCCGGGCACGTCGCCATGTACATCGGCAACGGCCAGCTCGTGGAGACCGGCGGCGATCCGGTCGGAGTGACGCCGTTGCGCACCTCCAACGCCGACCAGACCTTCGAGGGCTTCTACCGGCCCCGATGACGGTCGAGGCGGGCGGCCGTCGGTCCGGATTCAGCCGAAGGTGAAGCTGTAGACCTCGAGTCCGTCGCTCAGATCGATCGTCGTGTCACGGTGGCGGTAACCGTCGTCGGCGAGGTTGTACAGCCGCGGCGGGCCCGAGACGTCGATCGTCCGGTCCGGGGCTCCGGGTGTGTGCACGACCGCGCGGCCGGTGCCGCCGAGAACCGCGTTGACCGATGAGGCGGTGCTGTCGAGGCGGATACGGGCGGCGTCGACCGCGCGCACCGATTCGTCGGTCACGTCGAACTCGCCCGCTAGCGCGTATGTGCTGGGCTTCGAGTCGGCGCCGAATGAGAAGGTGCGGCGTCCCACAGTCAGCGCACCGCCCGCGTAGGAGCCCTCCGAGCGCGACGCCGACACGTACATCTCCGGCGAGATCGGTCCGGAGGCCGGTCCGCCGCCGAGGTCGCCGGCAGTCACGGTGGCGCCGCTGACCGGTGCCGGCAGCGCACGCTCGGGCGAGGCCTCGTGGAGCAGAGTGCGGATTCGCTGTTCCATCTCCTCGTAGCCGCCCTCACCGTAGGAGACGGCACGCACGGTGCCGTGCGCGTCGATCAGGTACTTCGCCGGCCAGTAGCGGTTGCCGTAGGCGTTCCAGATCGCGTAGTCGTTGTCCTGCACCACCGGATAGCCGATGTGTTCGTCGCCGATCGCGGCGGCCACATTGCCCGAGTCCTTCTCGAACGCGAACTCCGGCGTGTGGACTCCGACGATCTCCAGTCCCGACGTCCGGTACGCGTCCCACCACTGGCGCACGTGCGGGCCGTCGCGCAGGCAGTTGATGCACGAGTAGGTCCAGAAGTCGACGAGGACCACTTTGCCCCGGAGCCCGGCCACCGTCAGCGGGGCGCCGCCGGGCGTGTTGAACCAGCGACCGCCTCCGGTGAAGTCGGCCGCACTGCCGCAGTCGGCGAGCCCGTCGCCGCCCGTGCACGCCGCGGCACCGCCCGTCTGCCGTCCGAGTGCGCGGTTGACCGCGTCCGACTGCGACAGCGCACGGTCGACCGAGGCGGTGTACGAGGGAATCGCCGCCTGCAGCCGGGCCGGGGCGTCGAAGACGAGTGCCACCGCCAGCCCGATGAGGATCACCCCTCCCACCGCGCGGAAGGTGCGCTGCCGCCGCCGGTACGCGGCCAGCCGCTTCGCCAGCGACGCCCCCGCGACCGCGAACACGGCCAGCGGCAGTGCCGCGCCGACGGCGAACGAGACGGTCAGGACCACGGTCCGCCACCCGATGTCGCCGGTCGCGCCGGCCACCGAGATCGCGGCGAGCACCGGGCCGGCGCACGGCACGTACAGGGTGCCCAGTCCCAGGCCCAGAAGGAAGGGCGCGGCCCGCCCGCCTCGGCCCTTCGGCGTCCACCCGGGCAGTCGCGCGAACGGACGCTCCAGCACATGCGCCACCGACGGGATCAGCATGCCCAGTCCGATCAACACCAGCAGGACGATGCCGGTCCATCGCAGCAGTCCGCTCGGCAGTCCCAGCGCGGCGAGCACCAGAGTCCCGAGCAGCGTGATGAGACTGAAGCTGACCACGATTCCGCCGATGATCGCGATCGCCCGGCCCGGTGACGCCGACGTCTCGCGAGTCCCGGTCTGGGCGCCGCCGGTCACGAAGATGATCGGAATCATCGGCAGCACGCACGGCGACACCCCGGTCACCAGACCTCCGGCCAACCCCACCAGAATCATCGTCAGCATCGCGGATCCATTCCTCTCGACCGGTCTGTTCACGATTGATTCGACGCCGAGCGCGGCGGGGATTGGATCGCGGGACAGATCTCAGGGAATCGGGAACTGGACCACCATCGGTGAGGTCGGCTGCGGCGAACCGGTCATCGGCTCCACCGACAGCGAGACGCCGGCCGGCCGGCTCATGTCGGTCATGATGACGCTCGACGTGTCGGCACCGTGCACCATGCCCGCCGACTTCTTCCGCCCGTCGACGGTGATCCACACCTGGTATCCGGTCCGGTGGTCGGTCGGCGGCAGGTTCTCAACACTCACCACGGTGGCGCGCTGCGACGGTGCGTACATCGCCTTGACCGTGCCGTCGCCGACGGCACCGGTGGCCTTCTCCATGTCGGGTGCGGCGAGCACGTCGTCCATCGAGGTCCCCGAGGTCGACGTCGCCGACGGCCGGTGGTCGGCGACGACCCGCCAGGTGACGACGCCGCCCGCGGCCGCGACCGCGATGCACGCCGCTGCCGCCGCGCGCACCCAGCGGCGCGAGCGGCGCGAGCGGCCGGCGGACGGCGCGGCGGACGCCTCACCGTCCACGGCGCGCATGAGCGCGGCCCGCACCGGCGGCGGTACCGGGTCCGCGTCGGTACTCAGATCTGCCGCGGTCTCCTGCCAGGCGGCCCATGCGGCCGCACATTCGGGGCACGTCTGCAGATGCGCCTCCACCCGGCGCCTGTCGAGTTCGTCGAGCGCGTCGAGCGCGTGCAGGGGCAGCAGATCACGCGGGTGGTCGCGGGTGCTTCCAGATCGTGGATCGCTCATGGTCACCGTCCTCCCATGCAGGTCCGGAGCCGTTGCAGCCCGTCACGGATACGTGTCTTGACCGTGGCCGGACTCAGCGCGAGGGCCGCCGCGACCTCCGAGTACGGCAGTCCGCCGAAGTAGGCGCGATCGATCGCCTCGCGCTGTTTGACGGTCAGCGTGTCCAGGCAGGCCCGCACCCGGATCCGTTCGTCACGCGCCACCACGTCGTCGCTGACCGAGTCGAAGTCCGGGACGCGCGCGGCCTCGAACCGCTCGTCACGCCGGTGTTCGGCCACGTCGTGGCGCACGGTGTCGACGGCGCGGCGGTGGACGAGCGTGGTGATCCAGGCCCGCGCGCTGCCGCGGCCGCGGTCGTAGGCGCCTGCGGTGCGCCATACCTGCAGCCACGCGTCCTGCAGCACCTCCTCGCTGCGGGCGCTGCTGCCGACCACGCGTCGAGCCAGCGCCAACGTGCGCGGGCCGAGTTCGTCGAAGAGCACGTCGAAGGCGTCGCGGTCGCCTTCGCCGACCGCTTCGAGGAGGTCGTCGAACGACACCGTGCCGGTCACGACAGACTGATTCGTGTGGTCCACACCAACCATTCGACACCCGATGCGTCACGGATTGGTGTCACTGCCGATTTCGATCGAAACCAATACTCGGCCGTCTCGGCGACGAATCATCAGCGAGGGCGGCCGAGCCGGCCACCCCGTCGACGAAACGAACTCCGATGATCTCCACCTCCACCCGTCGCACCGCCGTGGTCACGCTCGCGGGCGCCGCCGCCCTGGTCGCAGTGCTCTCGGCGTGCGGCGACGACAACGACAAGACTCCGACCACCCCGTCGACCATGTCCTCGCAGATGTCCCCCGCACCCATGTCTCAGACCCCGATGTCCCCGCCGATGTCCCAGACGCCCATGTCACCGCCGATGTCCTCGCAGATGGCACCCATGTCGCCGACGATGGCGCCGCCGGCCACCAGCGAGATGATGACTCCGCCGGGTGCGATGACGGACGAGAACGGTCCGGCCATGACCGGCCACTGACCCGAATTCACGACGTCGACCGGCCCCGTGCAGCACGCGAACGAGTTCTTGATTAGGCTCAGTGACCATGGCCGGTGACATCGTTCCCATCGAACTCGGACTGACCGAAGGCAACCTCTTCACACTGTGGGCTCCGCGGTGGCGCGAGGGCGATGACGAGTGGGAAGCGTTCCTGGGTCTGGAAGACGACCTGTACGCGTTGCCCGGCGTCGCCGAACTCGTCGCCTTCGTGCGCACAGACGACGACAACGACCTCGTCGATCACCCCGCGTGGGAGACGATCAAGAAGGTGCAGGCGGCCGAGCTGGTCCCCGACGACCGGCACAGCTACGACCTCATCGGCGTCCCCGAGCTGGCCGCCGAGGACCCGCGACCGGAGGTCCTCGGCGAGCTCGAGGACGCGCTGGAGATCGTCCGCATCATCGGCGAGGTCTGCGAACTGGCCCCGGTCACCAAGTTCTTCACGGGCAACCCGATCCTGGGCGCCGTCACGGTCGGCACCAACAACTTCGAGGGCCGCGACGGCGTCGACCTCTGGGTCCGCATCGGGCGTCTCATCGCCAAGCACTGGGACGATGTGATCGACGCTCTCGATGCGGTCATCACCGTGCCGAAGGTCGACGCCGACGCGGTGACGATCGCCGAGGACGAGTTGGCCGCGGCGGCCTCCGCCGAGGACGAGGACGAGCCCGACTTCGATGCCGAAGAGGTGGTCCTCGACGACGCCGACGACGATGACGAGCAGGACGACGACGAGGAAGACGAGATCGACGAGGACGATTTCTGGGCCGGCGTCGGGATCGATCCCATCCGCATCTACACCGACGCCGGCGAGTTCCTGACCCTGCGCTGCTACCTCGGCGACGATCCGGTGTTCCTGGGCCGTAAGGGCACCATCTACGGTTTCGGATCGCAACGGGCGCTCACTCGCTTCCTGGCCGACAACGACGACCACGATCTGGCGAAGCTGTCGACCTTCAATGACGTGCAGGCCGCCGCCGACACCAACGAGATCGAGTACGACGTCCTCCCCGAGAACGTCTACGCGCTCCAGGGCATCGGCGAGGACATCCTGGACGGCCCGCGCCGGATCGACAGCCGCCAGCTCGATCTGGCCGTCGAACTGCTCACCGACGCCGCCGACTACGCGGGCATCGACACGGTCAACGAGGCGCTCGCCACCACCACGCCGCTCGGCTGGTTCGTCGACTACGCCATCAATCCCGACCCGAAGCGGCTCGCCCCGTCGGGCCCGTTCGACAACGAGGCCGAGGTGTGGCGCGCGCTGGTCCACGACTTCGAGGACCGCCTGGTACGGCGGGGTTAGCCGCCGCCCCGCCCCACGGCCAGTAACGCGAGCACGCCTCTACGCCCGCCTAGGCCAGTTGAGCGAGCCTCCCTCCTAGGCCAGTTGAGCGAGCCTCCCTCCTAGGCCAGTTGAGCGAGCCTCCCTCCTAGGCCAGTTGAGCGAGCCTCCCTCCTAGCCTCCTAGGCCAGTTGAGCGAGCCTCCCCTCCTAATAGGCCAGTTGAGCGAGCGAAGCGAGTCGAAACCCACCCCACTCCACCCCCCTCACCCCATCAGCACCTCGAACCCGGGCTTGATCACGTCGTCGATCAGGCGCAGACGCTGGTCGAACGGGAGGAACGCCGACTTCATCGCGTTGACGGTGAACCGCTCGAAATCGGCCCACCCGTAGCCGAACTGACGATGCAGGACCATGAACTCACGGCTCATGGACGTGTTGCTCATGAGGCGGTTGTCGGTGTTCACCGTCACCCGGAACCGCAGTTTCGCGAGGATGTTGAAAGGGTGATCCGCCAGCGACGCGACGGCACCGGTCTGCACATTGCTGCTCGGGCACAGTTCCAGCGGAATCCGCTTGTCGCGGACGTAGTCGGCGACTTGGCCCAGCTTCGCGCCGTCGAAGGATGAGTCGGTCGGCCGGGAGCCGGGCGGGAGCACCACGTCGTCCATCACCCGCACCCCGTGGCCGAGCCGGTCGGTGCCGCAGAACGCGACCGCCTCGTGGATCGACGGTAGCCCGAACGCCTCGCCGGCGTGGATGGTGAAGTGCGAGCACTCGCCGCGCAGGTACTCGAAGGCGTCGAGATGTCGGCTCGGCGGATTCCCGGCCTCGGCGCCCGCGATGTCGAACCCGACCACACCGCGGCCACGGAAGCGGACCGCGAGTTCGGCGATCTCGCGAGAACGCGCCGCGTGCCGCATCGCCGTCACGAGGCATCGGACGATGATCGGCCGGCCTCCTCCCGACGACGCCGCGGCCTCCCCCGCCGCGAAGCCGCGCAGCACCGCCTCCACCACTTCGTCGAGGGACAGTCCCTGCTCCAGATGGAGCTCGGGAGCGAACCGCACTTCGGCGTACACCACACCGTCGGCGTGCAGATCCTCCACGCATTCGCGGGCCACCCGCTCGAGGGCGTCGGCGGTCTGCATCACGGCGACGGTGTGCGCGAACGTCTCCAGGTAGCGCTCCAGCGATCCGCTGTCAGCGGCGGTGGCGAACCACTCCGCCAGCTCGTCGGCGTCATCGGCGGGCAAGCGGTCGTAGCCGCCCCTGCGAGCGAGGTCGACGACGGTGGCCGGGCGCAGTCCCCCGTCCAGGTGATCGTGCAGCAGCACCTTCGGCGCCAACCGGCATTCTTCGACGGTGATCGTGGCGGAAGTGACCATGGCCTCGACGGTAGCGCCGATCCGGCGGCCGCGCGCGATGAGCGCGACCGCTCAGTTCAGCAGCGCCGTCAGCATCGCCCCGGCCTCAGCCACCTTCCCGGGCAGATGCCCGTTCGGGACCATGTTGATCACCAGCCCGTCGATCCCCTGGTCGAGTACCCGCCGCTGCAACTGGTCGGCGACGTCGTCCGGAGTACCGATGAACATCCGGTCGGTGGCGCGCGCGTAGGTCTCGTCGTCGATCACTTCCGGGTCCACGCCGGTCTTGCGGAGGTAGTCGTGCGCCAGGCTCCGGGCACGGTCGCCGTCCACGTCCATGATCACGAAGCTCAGGAAGCTGGTCTCCAGGGTGTCGCGATCGCGTCCGGCCTCCTCGCACCGTGCCGCGAGCGCGTCCATCTTGCGCGGCAGTTCGGAGGCGTTGCAGATGACGTTGAGGTGGTCGGCGTAGCGCGCGGCCAGACCGAAGGTCTTCTTCTCCCCGCCGCCGCCGAGCATGATCGGCAGGTCGTCGCGCAACCGAGGCTGGTTGAGCGTGTCGTGCGCCGAGTACCACTTGCCGGTCAGCTCCGGCCGCCCGCCGCGCAGCATCGGCGAGAGGATCTCGAGCGATTCCGACAGCCGCTCGAACCGATCGGTGAAGGTCCCGAATTCAAAACCCATCTGATCGTGCTCGAGCTGGAACCAACCCGCGCCGATCGCGCACACCGCCCGGCCGCCGCTGACCACGTCGAGGGTGGTGACGGTCTTGGCGAGCATCGCCGGATTGCGATACGTGTTGCCCGTGACGAGCGCCGACAGCTTGATCTCGGATGTCGCGCCCGACAGCGCACCGAGCGTGGTGTACGCCTCCAGCATCGGCTCGCTCGGCGCACCCAGTCCCGGCAGTTGGTAGAAGTGATCCATCACGAAGACGGTGTCGAAGCCGGAGCCCTCGGCCTCCCGCGCCTGCGCCGCAACGGTCGGGAAGATGTCCGCGACCGGTCCGGCGTTCTCCGGCTCGAGCGGGTCGGGGTAGGTGAAGTTGGGAATCTGGTATCCGATGCGAATCCGCTTGTCGACCATGCGATCCAACGTAGCGCCGAAAGCCAGTCCCCGCTCGTCGATTCACCCGGCGGCCGGAACCCGGTCGAGAATGCGTGAAGCGGGCCGGGACACGGGCTCGACGCGCACGTCGACCCCGCCGTCGAGGGCGGCCAGCGCACCCTCGATGCGTGTCTCGTCGTCGGTGTGAAGGGTGAGCAGCGGCTGCCCGCGGCGCACCTGGTCGCCGATGGCGGCGTGCCACACGACGCCGGCGGTCGCCGACACGGCCTGACCGGGCCTGCTGCGCCCGGCACCGAGCAGCCAGGCCGCCTGCCCCACGGCCAGCGCGTCGAGCCTCGCCAACCGGCCGTCGCGGTCGGCGATCACCTCGTGCGTGCAGCGCGGTACGGGCAACGGGGCATCCGGATCTCCGCCCTGCGCCTCGATCATCGAGCGCCAGGTGTCCATCGCCTTGCCGTTCGCCAGGTTGCGGAGCGGATCCACGTCGTGCATCCCGGAGGCGTCGAGCATCTCCGACGCCAGCGCCGCCGTCAGTTCCACCACGTCCGCGGGACCGCCGCCGGCCAGCACTTCCAGGGACTCGGCGACTTCGACGGCGTTGCCCGCGGTGCGGCCCAGCGGCGTCGCCATGTCGGTCAGGAGGGCGCTGGTACGCACGCCCGCGTCCGCACCGAGCGCCACCATCGTCTCGGCGAGCTCCCGCGCGTCGGCCATGTCCTTCATGAACGCGCCGGAGCCCACCTTGACGTCGAGCACCAGCGACTGCGTGCCCTCCGCGATCTTCTTGCTCATGATGCTGCTGGCGATCAGCGGGATCGACGCGACGGTCCCGGTCACGTCGCGCAGTGCGTACAGCTTGCGGTCGGCGGGCGCGAGGTCGGCGGTCGCCGCGCAGATCACCGCACCGACCCTGCCCAGTTGACTGCGCATCGCGTCCACGGACACCTCGGCCCGCCATCCCGGTATGCACTCGAGCTTGTCGAGGGTGCCGCCGGTGTGACCGAGCCCGCGGCCGGACAACTGCGGCACCGCGACTCCGTACGACGCGACCAGCGGCGTGAGCGGCAGCGTGATCTTGTCGCCCACGCCGCCGGTGGAGTGCTTGTCGACGGTCGGCACCCGCCGGCCGCCGCGCCGCAGGTCCGAGAAGTCCATCGTGATGCCGGAGTCGATCATCGCGGCGGTCCAGTCTCCGATCTCGCGACGGGTCATCCCGCGCAGGACGATCGCCATCAGCAGCGCCGACATCTGCTCCGGAGCCACGTCGCCCGCGGTGAATCCGGCGATCATCCCGCGGATCTGCTCACCGGTCAGTTCGCGGCCGTCCTTCTTGGCCAGGATCGCGTCGACCGGCTCGAGCGATGCGGTCACCGGATCGCCTCCAGGTGGCCCGGGCCGAAGGCGTCCGGCAGCAGTTCCCGCAGCGGCCGAGGCCCCCCGGCCGAGTCGACGAGAAGCTCCTCGCCGCCGAACTCCAGGAGCACCTGTCGGCAGCGGCCGCACGGGGTCAGCACGCTGCCGCGCGCGTCACAGACGCTCACCGCTATCAGTCGTTCGCGCGAGGCGCGATCGGCGTCCATACGACCGAGAGAAATGCCCGCCGCGACCATCGACTCCTCGGCGCAGAGCCCTAAGCCGTATGAGACATTCTCCACATTGCTTCCGGTGATGATCTGGCCGCTGAGTGTGATTCCCGCCGCACCGACCGCAAAGCCGGAGTAGGGGGCGTATGCCCTGGTCATCGCCGTCGACGCCGCGTTTCGCAATGAATCGAAGTCGATTCCCGCAGTCAATTGATCCCCTCTCCACACAAATCACCGTAGGTAAGGCACACCTAATTAAATCGGTGGACCTTGGTCACATTGCTCCGGCAATTTACGACAACACTCAGCTTAGGTTTAAAGTCAGGAGCATTGGGTCTTGCAGCGACCTACGCGTGCGCTTGCGGTCCCACCCCAAGTCCACGACAACGGAGGCGTAGTTTCGCGATGAGCACCCCCACAGAGGTTGCACCGGCACCGGTGCGCAAGCGCTCTCTCTACAGAGGTGACCCAGGCATGTGGTCGTGGGTGTTGCACCGCATCACCGGCGTGTCCATCTTCTTCTTCCTCTTCGTGCACGTGCTCGACACCGCCGTCATCCGGGTCAACGAGAACACGTACACCGAGATCATCGACACCTACAAGACGCCGATCATCGGCCTCATGGAGATCGGTCTCGTCTTCTGCGTGCTCTACCACGCCCTCAACGGTCTGCGCGTCATCCTCGTCGACTTCTGGTCGAAGGGCGCCAAGTACCAGCGCCAGATGCTGTGGGCCATCCTCACCGTCTTCGCGATCGTGTTCATCGCGGCTGCCGTGCGCATGCTGCAGATCCTGATCACGCACGCGCTTTAAGGGAGCTGAGAAACAATGACTGAAGCAAAGACCCTCGGCACCGCCTACGACCGCCCCGCCAGCCTGGACGCGCCGGGTGCCCCGCGCATCCGCAGCCGCGGCAACTTCGAGAAGAACGCGTGGCTGTTCATGCGTTTCTCGGGCCTGGCCCTCATCGTCCTGACGTTCGGCCACATGTTCATCATGCTCATGTGGGACAGCGGCGTGCACCGCATCGACGCGTCGTTCGTCGCAGACCGCTGGAAGTCGCCGTTCTGGCAGGTCTGGGATCTTTTCATGCTCTGGCTCGCGCAGCTGCACGGCGGCAACGGCGTCCGCACGGTGATCGCCGACTACTCGCGCAAGGACTCCACCCGCTTCTGGCTGAACACCTTGCTCGCCCTGTCGATGATCCTGATCCTCGTGCTGGGCACCTACGCGATCCTCACCTTCGGCAGCGCCAGCTAAGGAGAACTAGAAACCCATGCAGGAACACCGCTATGACGTGGTCATCGTCGGCGCCGGCGGCGCCGGTATGCGCGCTGCCATCGAGGCCGCACCGCGGGCCCGCACCGCAGTCCTGACCAAGCTCTACCCCACCCGCTCCCACACCGGCGCGGCACAGGGCGGCATGTGCGCCGCTCTGGCCAACGTCGAAGAGGACAACTGGGAGTGGCACACCTTCGACACGGTCAAGGGCGGCGACTACATCGTCGACCAGGACGCCGCTGAGATCATGGCCAAGGAGGCCATCGACGCGGTGCTCGACCTGGAGAAGATGGGTCTGCCGTTCAACCGCACCCCCGAGGGCCGCATCGACCAGCGCCGCTTCGGCGGTCACACCCGCGACCACGGCAAGGCGCCGGTCCGCCGCGCCTGCTACGCCGCGGACCGCACCGGTCACATGATCCTTCAGACCCTGTACCAGAACTGCGTCAAGCACGACGTCGAGTTCTTCAACGAGTTCTACGCTCTGGACGTCAACATGACGACCGACGAGAACGGCGAGCCCGTCGCCAACGGTGTCGTCGCGTACGAGTTGGCCACCGGCGAGATCCACGTCTTCCACGCCAAGTCGATCGTCTTCGCCACCGGCGGTTCGGGTCGCATGTACAAGACCACGTCCAATGCGCACACGCTCACCGGCGACGGCATGGGCATCATCTTCCGCAAGGGCCTGCCGCTGGAGGACATGGAGTTCCACCAGTTCCATCCGACGGGTCTGGCCGGTCTGGGCATCCTGATCTCCGAGGCGGTCCGAGGCGAGGGCGGCATCCTCCGCAACGCCGACGGCGAACGCTTCATGGAGCGGTACGCACCCACGATCAAGGACCTCGCCCCGCGTGACATCGTCGCCCGGTCGATGGTGCTCGAGGTGCTCGAAGGCCGCGGCGCCGGACCCAACAAGGACTACGTCTACATCGACGTGCGTCACCTGGGCGAGGACGTGCTCAACGAGAAGCTCCCGGACATCACCGAGTTCTCGCGCACCTACCTGGGCGTGGACCCGGTCACCGAGTTGGTCCCGGTGTACCCCACCTGCCACTACGTGATGGGCGGCATCCCGACCAACGTCCGCGGCCAGGTGCTCGCGAACAACGAGCAGATCGTTCACGGTCTGTTCGCCGCCGGCGAGTGCGCCTGCGTGTCGGTCCACGGCGCGAACCGCCTGGGCACCAACTCGCTCCTCGACATCAACGTCTTCGGTCGCCGCGCCGGAATCGCCGCTGCCGAGTACGCCAACTCCACCGACTTCACCGAGCAGGTGGAGAACCCGACGGCGATGGTCGACGGCTGGCTCGCCGGCCTGCTGTCCGAGCACGGCAACGAGCGCGTGGCCGACATCCGCACCGAACTGCAGCAGACCATGGACAACAACGCGTCCGTGTTCCGCACCGACGAGACCCTGAACAAGGCGCTCGCCGATGTCCGTGCACTCAAGGAGCGGTACAACCACATCCGCGTCCACGACAAGGGCAAGCGCTTCAACAGCGATCTGCTCGAGGCCGTCGAGCTGGGCTTCCTGCTCGAACTGGCCGAGGTCACCGTCGCCGGTGCGCTCAACCGCAAGGAGTCGCGCGGCGGTCACGCCCGCGAGGACTTCCCGAAGCGCGACGACGAGAACTACCTGGTGCACACCATGGCGTACAAGAAGGGCGACGGCCTGCTCGCCGACATCGAGCTCGACTACAAGCCCGTCGTTCAGACCCGCTACGAGCCGATGGAGCGTAAGTACTGATGACTGCCACACTCGAATCCACCCCGGCGACCAATGAGCCCCCGCTGCCTCCGGTTCCGGCCGAGGCGACGATGGTCACGCTGAAGATCTACCGGTTCAACCCGGAGAACCCGGACGCCCAGGGCTTCGAGAGCTTCCGTGTCCCGGCGCTGCCGACCGACCGCCTGCTCAACCTGCTCCTGTACGTCAAGGGTTACCTGGACGGCTCGCTGACCTTCCGCCGCAGCTGCGCCCACGGCGTCTGCGGTTCGGACGCGATGCGGATCAACGGCGTCAACCGGCTGGCCTGCAAGCTCCTCATGAAGGATCTGCTGCCGAAGGACTCGTCCAAGGAGATCACCATCACCATCGAGCCCATCAAGGGCCTCCCGGTGGAGAAGGACCTCGTGGTCGACATGGAGCCGTTCTTCGACGCGTACCGCGCCATCAAGCCGTTCCTGATCACCTCGGGCAACGAGCCGACGTACGAGCGGATCCAGAGCCAGGCCGACCGCGCCCGGTTCGACGACACCACCAAGTGCATCCTGTGTGCGTGCTGCACCACGAGCTGCCCGGTGTTCTGGAACGAGGGATCGTACTTCGGACCGGCCGCGATCGTGAACGCTCACCGGTTCATCTTCGACAGCCGTGACGAGGGCGCCGCCGAGCGTCTCGACATCCTCAACGACGTCGACGGTGTGTGGCGCTGCCGCACCACCTTCAACTGCACCGACGCATGCCCCCGCGGCATCCAGGTGACGCAGGCGATCCAGGAAGTCAAGCGCGCCCTGATGTTCGCCCGCTAGAAGCAGACCTTTCTCTGCAGCCCCGACGAGGCCCCCGGTTACTTCCGGGGGCCTCGTCGTCTGCGCCGCGGGCAGCGCTTGTTTCGACTCGCTTCGCTCGCTCAACTGGCCTGGAGTTCGCTCGCTCAACTGGCCTGGAGTTCGCTCGCTCAACTGGCCTGCAGAAGGCCTGGGACTGTCGAACGCTCCCCCAGGCTGGTTGAGCGAGCGAAGCGAGTCGAAACCACCCGCACCCGGACGCCGAGCGGAGCGAGTCGAAACCACCCGCACCCGGACGCCGAGCGCGGACCGCCCGACGACCGCCCTGTAGGGTGACGCTCGTCATGAGCATGTCCGTCTTGAAGCGCGCCGGGGCGACGGTCGCCGCGTTCGGCGTCGTCGCGGCGCTGTGCGCACCGCCCTCGTCGGCCGATCCGGCCGTGGCGGTCACTCCTCCGGTGCCGATGACCACCCCGAACACCGACGCATGCCCGCATCGCACCGATCCGCCGCCCGCGGTCGACGAATCCGAAGCGGTCGCTCCCGGCGTCCCCTCGCCCTCGCCGCTGCCGGTGCCCCAGCGGCCAGTCGGCGGTGACGCGCTCGGCGGATGCGGCGTAGTCGCCGACCCCGCGGCGGGCCCGCTGCCCGACCGTCTCAACTCCTCCGGCTGGCTGATCGCCGACCTCGACTCGGGTCGAGTGATCGCCGCGAAGGATCCGCACGGCCGGTACCGCCCGGCGTCGACCATCAAGGTCCTGCTCGCGCTCGTCGTCCTCGACGAACTCGACCTCGACTCGTCTGTGGAACCGACGCCCGCGGACTGGTCGATGGAGGGCGACTCCTGCGGGATGGGCCCGGGCGGCCGCTACGCGGTGCGCGACCTGCTCACCGGCCTGCTGGTCGTCTCCGGCAACGACTGCGCCTCCGCGCTGGCCGGGCGTCTCGGCGGGCATGACGCGGCGCTGGCGAAGATGAACGCGAAGGCCGCCCACTTGGGCGCCGACGACACCCGTGCGGCCAGCCCGTCGGGCCTGGACGCACCGGGGATGTCGACCTCGCCGTTCGATCTGGCGGTGATCTTCCGAGAGGCGATGCGGAATCCGGTGTTCCGTCAGATCGTCGCACTGAGGACCTTCACCTTCCCCGGCTATCCGAAACGGCCGGACGTTCCCGGCGACGTCGACCATCCGGCATGGACGATGCACACGTCGAACACCCTGCTCCGCGACGGCTGGCCCGGCATGCTCGGCGGCAAGACCGGGTACACCGACGACGCCCTGAAGACCTTCGTCGGCGCCGCCGAGCGCGACGGCCGCAGGGTGATCGTGACTCAGATGTACGGGCTCAACGAAGCCGACAACATGTACTCGCAGCAGGCTGAGCGGATGTTCGACTACGGGTTCGCGGCCCCGCCCGACACCTCCGTCGGAACACTCGATGTCGCCGATCCGCCATCGGCCGCCGCCACGACCGCCGAGCCGGGCCACGACGATCCCTCGCCCGCCTCGGTCTGGACGGCAGGGCTCGTGGCCTTCGCCGCCGTGTGTCTCACCGCCGCGGCGGTCCTGTGGCGGAAGCGATCACGGCGCTGACTCAGCGGTCGTGACGGCCGAGCCAGCCGGCCAGCCCCGCCGCCGCGGCGCCTATCCCGGCCGCGGCGATCAGACGGCGCGCCTGCTTCTCCGGCTCCGCCTCATACACCGGCGCCAGGACCACGGGTTCGGCTTCCGGCTCCTCCGGGTGCTCGAGCTCGTCGACGATCAGGAACCGCTCGTTGTTCGGGTCGGCGGCGCTCCAGGCGGCCGCGTAGAGCACGATCCGGGAAGCGAGATAGGCGAAGACCATCACACCGATGATCGGGCCGAACGCGGTGCCCGCCGGGCTCCCCAACACCTTCTGCAGATACAGGCTGCTCACCGATTTCAGGATCTCGAATACGACCGCCGTGCCGAGGGCCGGCCACAGGATCGCACGTGCCGACACCGTGCAGCGCGGCATCCACGCGAGAACCACGATGAACAGCACCCAGGTGGCGGCCACCCCGACGATCACCGACGCCGCGCGCAGCAGGAACGTCATGAGCCAGTTGTCGGGCAGACCCAGATAGTCGGTGATCTGCGAGCCCAGCGGCCCGGTGGACACGATGTTCAGTCCGATGGTGACGAGGAACAGCAGTCCGAGCGCCACGAACGTGCCGAGGTCGTACAGTTTGCCGAGAATCGCGTTGTTCTTGACGCGCCCGCCCCACATCTCCGTGAGACCGTTGCGCATCAACGTCATCCAGCCGATACCGGTCAGCGCCGCGGTCACCAGACCGATCACACCGACCGTGCGGCGCGAGGCGATGGCGGAGTCGATCACCGAGTTCAGCTGATCCCCGAGCTCGCCGGGCACGTGTTCGACGATCGCATCGGTGATATCGGTCAGCAGCGCGGGATTCCAGACCAGCACGAAGGCTGCGATGGCGAACGACACCATCAGGATCGGGACGAGAGCCAGGATGCCGATGAAGCTGATCGCCGCGGCGTAGGCATTTCCGCGACGCTCGTTGTACCGGTCGAGCGTCGCGACGACGTGGCGCAGCAGGCCCCACCGGTCGATCGACGCGTCGTACAGCGCCTTCAGCCGGGCGATGATCTCCTTGATGCGGTCCATGCTCCCCTTCGTCTCGGCCACGTCACTCCCCGCGGCGCCGTCGCTCGGACCCTACCCGGCGATCAGCCGGGCAGCAGGAATCCGACCTTGTCGTAGACGGCGGCGACGGTGTCCGACGCGATCTCCCGAGCGCGTGCGGCTCCGTCGGCGAGGATGCCGTCCAGGTGAGCCCGATCGGCCAGGATCTCTTCGACGCGACCGCGCAACGGCGTGACGAACTCCGTGAGGATGTCGGCGGTATCGACTTTCAGCTCACCGTATCCCTTGCCCTCGTACGACGCGACGATTTCGTCCATCGCACGCCCGGTCAGCGCCGCTTGAATGGTGAGGAGGTTGGAGACGCCCGGCTTGTTCTCGCGGTCGAAGGCGACGACCCTGTCATTGTCGGTGACGGCCGAGCGGATCTTCTTGGCCGACCGCTTCGGCTCATCGAGCAGAGAGATCAGACCCGAGTCGGAGTCGGCCGATTTGCTCATCTTCGCCGTCGGGTTCTGGAGGTCGTAGATCTTGGCGAACTCTTCGACGATGTACGGCTTCGGCACCGTCAGCGTCTTGCCGTATCGCTTGTTGAAGCGCTGGGCGAGGTCGCGCGTCAGTTCCAGATGCTGCCGCTGGTCCTCGCCCACCGGAACGCTGTCGACCTGGAAGGCGAGGATGTCGGCCGCCATCAGGATCGGATAGGTGAACAGGCCTACGCCGGCCGCATCGGTTCCCGACTTCGCCGACTTGTCCTTGAACTGCGTCATCCGGCTGGCCTCGCCGAACCCGGTGAGACACGACAGCACCCAGGTCAGCTGTGCGATCTCCGGCACGTGCGACTGCACGTAGATGGTCGCGCGCTTCGGGTCGACGCCGACCGCCAACAATTGTGCGACGCTGCGTCGGGTGCGCTCCCGCAGCACCTTCGGGTCCTGCGGAACCGTGATCGCATGCATGTCCGGGATGAAGTAGAAGGCCTCGTCGAACTCGTCCTGCAACTGCACCCACTGCCGTACCGCGCCGAGGTAGTTCCCGAGGTGGAACGAGTCGCTGGTCGGCTGGATTCCGGACAGGACGCGGCGGCGCGGTGCGGGCCGCGATACAGGCGATGTCATGACCTCAATTGTTTCAGACCCGGACAATCGAGTTTCCGACGGTCGCGGACCGGCTTCCGCGCCGGTCGATCGGCCGACGAAACACCGAAATCGTGTCGCCATATGTGACATGTCCGGTCATTGGATCGTCACGTGGTCACCACCACTGTTAGCTTCAGGCTTCAACCGGTCACCGCACCGGCCTCTCCCTCCTGGTCAATCCCTTCCGAACAACGGAGCCCCCATGAAGCTGTCCCTCGTCAAGCGCGGCGCGATCGTCGCTGCTGCCGCCGCCGTCGCGGGCGCCGGACTCACCGCTGCCCCCGCGGTCACCGGTGCCGTCGGCGGCGCCTCGGCCGCCACCTGCAAGTCGGAGTCGACCGAGACTGTCAGCGACGCCATCATTCCCAGCATCAAGTACATCTTCCAGAAGTCGGCACCCGCCGAGGTCGGCCAGGGTGCATCGATTACCTATTCGATCTCCGTCAGCACAACCGGCGCAGGTAACCCGTACGTGCAGGGCGTCTGGGACACCCCGCCGGCGGAACTACGTGATGTGAAGCCGACGGTCAAGGTCAAGGCGTTCACCCTGCTCGGCGGCATTCTCGGCGGCGGCGGTGCGTTCGACAAACTCATCCAGGAACGGGCCGTCGCACCCGGCGACGTCACCAAAGACAACGCCAGCTGGCGGATCAGCCACACCGGGTGGGCGATCTTCGCTGGTCAGGCATACACGGCGAGCTTCACTTACCAGCTCCCCAGCAGCGTTCGAGTCGGAAAGCAGCTCACCAGCGGCGGTGCCGCCGTGCGAGGAACGCCGGATTGGTCGATCGGTTCGAAGCAGATGCCGAACCTGACCGCCTGCACCACGGTGCGCGCACCCAACGCCGGCGAGGCGATCACCGGCAGCCTGGATTCCGCGGGTCTGGGTTCCTCGGACGGACAGCTGTCGAGCACCGGTTCACTCTCCGATGTGCTGCCGGGCGTCATCGGCGGCATCGTCGGTGACATGGCCGGCTGATCCCACACGATTCATCCAGTGGGTCCGCTTCCCGTGACGGGAAGCGGACCCGCTTGTTTCCGCGTAGTCGGGACCGCGGAGAAGCGCCCGCCGCCGACCTCGGATTCGTGCCATCGCCCGCGCCGCGAATCGGCTCCTCGGCTGTGTGCGTGCCAGGATCGCACCGAAGCGCCCTTGGCGCAGTCACTGATGATTCTCTCTGAACGGTGGTCCCGCATGAAGCGAATCCCCTTGTCCCGCACGACTTCTCTCGTCACCGCAGCCGCCCTGATCTGCGGTGGCCTCACCGCCGCCTCCGTCGGCGCGGCAGGTGGCGCCGACGCCGCGACCTGCTCGTCGGCCAGCCGCACCACCAAGAAGGCCACCCTAGCGACGCATAACTACTCCGAGTCGGTGACCCAGACCGCCGGTGCGCTCGCGAAGGTGACCTACACGATCGACGTCGGCACCTCCGGTGCCGGCAATCCGTACGTCAACTCGATCACCGACACCCCGCCCGCCGGATTCGGGAAGCCGACGGCGAAGGTGAGGGCGTACCACTTCCTCACCGGCCTCAAAGAAGAGGCGGTTCCGGTGACTGCGTCCGGTACCGGCTGGAAGGTCTCGAACACGGGCTGGTCGGTGACCTCGAGCCATCCCGTCACGGCGTCGTTCACCTACGACATGCCGCTGTCGGAGATTCCCGGCTTCCCGGTCACCAGCGGCGGCATCGCCGTCACCGGAACTGTCGGCGTCGACGGCACCTTCCCCGGTCTCACCGCGTGCTTCCTGACTCGCCCGATGTCTCCCGGCGAGGCGATCGGCAGCGTCAGCGGCGATCTGTCCAGTTCCGGGTCCACCCAGGACATCATCAGCGAGGTGGTGGCCGGACTGGTCGGCGGCGTGATCGGCGGCATCGGCAGCGGAAGCAAATCGGCCAGCTGACGGATGCGCCCCGGAGGCCGCGGACCGCTCAGCCGAACACCGCGGTCACCGGGGCGTGATCGGACCACCGAAGGTTGTACGCGCCGGCTCGATCAACCCACGTCCGTTGCGCTCGTGCAGCCAATGCCGGCGTCGCGAGGTGGTAGTCGATACGCCAGCCGGCGTCGTTGTCGAACGCCTTGCCCCGCCACGACCACCACGCGTACGGCCCAGCGACGTCGCCGTGATGCTCGCGCGCCACGTCCACCCAGCCGGCCTCCAGCAGCCCGGCGACCCATGCCCGCTCGTGCGGGAGGAAACCCGCGTTCTTGAGATTGCCCTTCCAGTTCTTGATGTCACGCTCGTCGGGCGCGATGTTCCAGTCGCCCGCCACCACCGCCAGTCCCCCGGTGCCGAGCAGTTTGTCGAGGTAGGGCCGGAACGCTTCGAGGAAGCGCCGCTTCTCCTCGTACTTCTCGATGTCCTTCTCCTGCTCGGTCGGCGCCGCCCCCGTCGGCAGATACAGGCTCGCCGCGGTCACCGTCTCACCGCCGAAGTCGAAGTCCGCCTCGATATAGCGTCCCGCCGTGTCGAACTCGTCGCTGCCGAAACCGACCCGCACCTGCGAGGGTGCGCGGCGAGACAGGATCCCGACGCCGGCGCGGCCGTTGACCGACGATTCCGTGTGCACGAAGTGCCACCCGGCATCCAGCGCGGGCTGCAGCGCCTTGCGAGCGATCGCGTCGCCGGCCCTCACCTCTTGCATCAGCACCACGTCGGGTGCGGCGTCCTCGAGCCACGGGAGCATGCCCGGATTGTCGTCCGAGCGCTGCTTCACAGCGGCACGGATCCCGTTGACGTTGATCGTGGTGATGGAGAACGGTGTGGTCACGGGACCACCCTAGCGACCGCTTCGGACATCGCCCACGGGCTCGTCTCCGACCGGAACCGCGACCTCCCGCTGAGGCATCTCCTCGCCGGACCGCCGCGCAGCCGCCACCGCCGCCGCGAGCACCAGCACGCCGCCCACCGCGAGGACCGCACCGACCAGTGACGGTGCCCGGTAGCCGAGACCGTGGGCGATCACCAGTCCGCCGACCCATGCGCCGAGAGCGTTGGCGACGTTCAGCGCCGAATGGTTGAGCGCGGCCGCGATCGTCTGCGCATCGTGCGCGACGTCCATCAATCGCGTCTGCAGCCCGGGGATGGCGGCCGATCCGGAACAGCCGACGAAGAAGGTCATGATCACGGCCGGCCACCCGGTGGACACCAGGAGCGCGAACAGCACCAGCGCCGACGCTGCGCTCGCCATGCCGATGGCGATGGCCTTGTCGCCCAGGCGGTCGGCGAGACGGCCGCCGAGGTAATTGCCGCTCACCATTCCCGCGCCGAACAGCATCAGCGCGATCGGCACCGCGGCCTCCGACAGTCCGCCCAGCGAGGTGAGCGCGGTGTTCAGATACGTGTAGAAGGCGAAGAAGCCGCCGAATCCCACCACGCCGACCAGCAGCGTCAGCCAGATCTGCCCGTGGCGGAGTCCGCCGAGTTCAGTGGCGGGATCGGTGGTGCGCATCGACCGCAGATCGGGCACCACGCGCCACAGCGCGAGCACCGTCACAGCACCGATCACCACGACGAGGGCGAGGGCGGCGCGCCACCCGAGCGCCTGGCCCAGCCAGGTGGCCGCCGGCACCCCGAGGACGTTGGCCACCGACAGTCCCATCATCACCTGCCCCACCGCCTGCGCACGGCGGCCGGGGCCGGCGAGGTGGGCGGCGACCAACGAGGCCACGCCGAAATACGCCCCGTGCGGCAGCCCGGCGACGAAGCGTGCGGCCATCAGCGTCGGATAGTTCTGCGCCACCAGACTCAGCGCATTGCCGAGAGTGAACGCCACCATGAGTGCGATCAACAGCGTCCGTCGCGACACCCGGGCCGCGAGCACCGCGATCAGCGGAGCGCCCACCACCACGCCCAGCGCATAGGCGGAGATCAGGTGCCCGGCGGTCGGCTCACTGACGCCGAGGCTCGACGCGATGTTCGGCAGCAGCCCCATCGCGACGAACTCGGTGGTTCCGATGCCGAACCCGCCGAGCGCGAGTGCTCCGACCACCCAGCCCACCCGCCGAGCCGGATGCTCGCCGTCGCACGATGCCGCCACGTCCTGAGTCTCGGTGTCCACCCGATGCGCAACACCCGCACGCCGAGCGCCATTCCACAGACCCGCGGTGACCTCCGACACCCGGAGGAGAGGACTACCGCAGCGCGGCCTGCAGATTGTCGTCGAGGGCGCCCAGGAACTCCTCGGTGGTGAGGTACGCCTGGTCGCCGCCGACCAGCAGTGCCAGGTCCTTGGTCATCTTCCCCGACTCGACGGTCTTGATGACGACGTCCTCGAGCTTCTCCGCGAACTCGCGCACCTCGGGGGTGTTGTCGAGCTTGCCGCGGTGGTCCAGACCACGCGTCCAGGCGAAGATCGACGCGATCGGATTGGTCGACGTCGGCTTGCCCTGCTGGTGCTGCCGGTAGTGCCGGGTCACGGTACCGTGCGCGGCCTCGGCCTCGCAGGTCTGGCCGTCGGGTGTCATCAGAACCGAGGTCATCAGTCCGAGCGAGCCGTAGCCCTGGGCCACGGTGTCCGACTGGACGTCGCCGTCGTAGTTCTTGCACGCCCAGACGTAGCCGCCCTCCCACTTGAGCGACGAGGCGACCATGTCGTCGATCAGCCGGTGCTCGTAGTGCAGCCCCGCGGCATCGAACTCGGCCTTGAACTCACGCTCGAAGACGTCGGCGAAGATGTCCTTGAACGCGCCGTCGTAGGCCTTGAGGATGGTGTTCTTGGTGGACAGGTACACCGGATAGTTGCGCTGCAGTCCGTAGTTGAACGACGCCCGCGCGAAGTCCTCGATCGACTTGTTGAAGTTGTACATGCCCATCACGACGCCACCCGACTCGGGGATTCGGACGATCTCGTGCTCGATCGGCTCGCTTCCGTCGTCGGGCGTGTAGGTGATGGTGACCGTGCCCGCCGAGGGCACCTTGAAGTCGGTGGCGCGGTACTGGTCGCCGAAGGCGTGACGCCCGACGACCACCGGCTTGGTCCAGCCGGGTACCAGCCGAGGCACGTTCGAGATCAGGATCGGAGCCCGGAAGATGGTGCCGCCGAGGATGTTCCGAATGGTGCCGTTAGGCGATCGCCACATCTTCTTGAGACCGAATTCCTCGACGCGGGCCTCGTCGGGGGTGATGGTGGCGCACTTGACGCCGACACCGTGCTTCTGAATCGCGTGCGCGGCGTCCACCGTGACCTGATCGTCGGTCGCGTCGCGGTTCTCGATCCCGAGGTCGTAGTAATCCAGATCGATGTCGAGGTAGGGGTGGATCAGCTTCTCTTTGATGAACTGCCAGATGATTCGCGTCATCTCGTCGCCGTCGAGTTCGACGACGGTGCCCTCGACCTTGATCTTGCCCATATGGCTCTGTGCCCTCCTCAGCAGTAGACCGCCGGCCACTCGTCCTCAAACGTAATACGGACGGTCGTTCGGCGCGGCGGGCTCCAAACAGAACGCGCGTACTGTTTTAACCAGCATATCCCATGAGCAGCTCAGCGACCGAGCGATCGTGCAAGCACCGCCGCGCCTCCGCAGATCCGCGCCGAATGCCCTGTGCGGCAGCAGTTCTCCTTGAACACAGCGCCGACGCGCCGAGACCGACCGCTCGCACCGGTCGCCGCTTTTGCGCGGTCCTACCACATCGCCCACCGAGTCGACAGATTTACGACCAGGGGCGGTGAAGCCGTTTCAACAGCCGCATCGAGTTGATATATCCTCAGCAACAGGTCATGAGTGTCAGCGCACAGCCCCGGCTTGCTGACCGGCAACCCTCCATCCGCGGTGGGGTGCTCCGGGTGATGACCTGGCTGCGACGGAAGTCGCCGCAGCAAGCGCGGGTCCGAGGGTCGGACCCAACATACGAGGCCCGCCCCGGGCCGCCGACCGAAGAAAGAGAATGACGTCTCATGTCTGACGCCGCGAATTGGAGCTTCGAGACCACCCAGGTGCACGCCGGGCAGGTAGTCGACGCGACCGCCAAGACACGCGCACTGCCGATCTACCAGACCACGTCGTACGTGTTCGACAACACCGACCACGCGGCGAACCTGTTCGCGCTCGCCGAGCCGGGCAACATCTACACCCGGATCATGAATCCGACGCAGGACACCGTCGAGCAGCGCCTCGCGGCTCTCGGCGGCGGCGTCGCGGCCCTCTTGGTGGCCTCCGGCCAGGCCGCCACCACCTACGCGATTCAGAACATCGTCGAGGCCGGCGGACACGTCGTCTCCAGCCCCCGAATCTACGGCGGCACATACAATCTCTTCCACTACACGCTGCCGAAGTTCGGCATCGAGGTCTCGTTCGTCGACGATCCCGACGATCTCGAGTCGTGGAAGTCGGCGATCCGGCCCAACACCCGCGCACTGTTCGGTGAGACCATCGCGAACCCGCACAATCAGGTCCTCGACATCGCCGGAGTGGCGGACGTCGCACACGCGCACAGCCTCCCGCTGATCGTCGACAACACGGTCGCGACGCCGTATCTGCTGAATCCCATCGAGCACGGGGCCGACATCGTCGTGCACTCGGCCACCAAGTACATCGGCGGTCACGGCACCGCGATCGGCGGCGTCATCATCGACGGCGGCACCTTCGACTGGCGCGTCCAGCGCGACGGTGAAGACCTGTTCCCCGGCTTCACCACCCCGGACCCGAGTTACAACGGCGTCGTCTTCGCCGACCTGGGGGCTCCGGCCTACGCGCTCAAGGCGCGCACGCAATTGCTGCGCGACACGGGCGCGGCCATCTCCCCGTTCAACGCCTTCCTGCTGGCTCAGGGCATCGAGACGCTGAGCCTGCGCGTGGAGCGCCACGTCTCCAATGCACAGAAGGTGGCCGAGTTCTTGGAGGCCAACGACCAGGTCACCTCGGTCTCGTACGCCGGTCTCAAGTCGTCGCCGTACTACGAACGGGCGCAGAAGCTGCTGCCGAAGGGCGCCGGCGCGGTCATCGGATTCGAGATCGAGGGCGGCGTCGAGGCGGGCAAGGCCTTCGTGAACGCGCTGACCCTGCACAGCCATGTCGCCAACATCGGCGACGTCCGCTCGCTGGTGATCCACCCCGCGTCCACCACGCACAGCCAGCTCTCCCCGGAGGAGCAGCTGGCCGCCGGTGTGACGCCGGGTCTGGTCCGGCTCGCCGTGGGCATCGAGGGCATCGACGACATCCTCGCCGACCTCACCACCGGGTTCGCCGCGGCAGCGCGAGTCAAGTAGCCGTTGTCTCGTCCACTGCCGTTGTCTCGTCCACTGAAGGGAGGCCAGGTGTCGGTCAGTATCGACCCGGCCACGACGGTGAGCGACCCCGACTGGGCCACCCGTCCGGACGGAGCTCAGGTCAGCGTCTCGATCGGCGATCTGACTCTCGATTCGGGAGCCACGCTGGCCGACGTCACCGTCGCCTTCCAGAAGTGGGGCACGCCGACGGCGGCCCGGGACAACATCGTGTTGGCGCTGCACGCGCTCACCGGTAACTCGCACGTCGCCGGCCCGGCCGACGATCAGTTCTCGATGACCGGATGGTGGGACGGACTGATCGGGCCGGGCTGCGCGGTCGACACCGACGAATGGTGCGTGTTGGCGCCGAACGCGATCGGCGGCTGCTTCGGCTCCACCGGTCCCGGCTCCCTCGCTCCCGACGGCAGGCCGTGGGGGTCACGCTTCCCGCGGCTCACCGTTCGCGACCTCGTCCGGTCGGAGTCGCTCGCGCTGGAGGCACTCGGCATCAGCCGGCTGGCCGCCGTCGCGGGCGGCTCGATGGGCGGTGCCCGTGCCCTCGAATGGGCCGTCACCTACCCCGACGCGGTCGGCGCCGCGCTGGTGCTGGCGGTGGGCGCACGCGCCAGCGCCGATCAGATCGGCACGCAGACCACCCAGATCGAGGCGATCAAGTCCGATCCCGCGTGGCAGGGCGGCGACTACTACGGGACCGGCCGCTCCCCCAGCATCGGAATGGGTATCGCGCGCCGAATCGCGCATCTGAGCTACCGGAGCGACCGCGAACTCGACCAGCGTTTCGAGAACCGCCCCCAGGGGGAGGAGAACCCGCTGGTCGACGGCCGCTACTCCATCGCCAGCTATCTGGAGCACCAGGCCGAGAAGCTCAAGCGGCGCTTCGATCCGGGCGCCTACGTGGTGCTCTCGGATGTCCTCAACAACCACGACGTCGGCCGCGACCGCGGCGGCGTCGCGGCGGCCCTGGCCGGATGCAGCGTGCCGACCGTCGTCGGCGCGATCGACTCCGACCGGCTGTATCCGCTGTACCAGCTCGAGGAGATCGCCCGCGAGCTCGGCGACTGCGTCGGCGGGCTGCACGTGATCCGCTCCGACGCCGGCCACGACGGATTCCTCACCGAGTTCGAGCCGATCCGGGAACTCCTCGCGAAGACGATGGACGTCGCGCGCCTGCGGCGGTCGGCGGACTGAGCCGCACCCCGCAGCGCTCACTCTCACAGTTCCGTCGAGGCCACCCAGTACTCGGTGAACCGTCCGTCACGGACGCTCAGGATGTCGTTGCCCGTCAGATACGAGATCTGGCCGTCGGACGTCGTACCCTGACCTGCCCACCGCCCGGCCACGTAGCCGTCGGCGGCGAACGGCCCGACCTCCACCTCGAAGACCAGGTCCCGGTAGGTGGCTTTCGTGGCGTCGACCAGTGCGGCGAGCTTGCCGGGACCGGCGACCTCCGCGCTCGGCCAGTGTCCGAGGAAGTCCTCGCTCACCAGTTCCTCGGCGACCGCCTTGAGACGTTCACGGTCGGTCGGCCCGTTCCACAATTCATCGATCCAGCGGCGATACAGATCGCATGCGTCGGCAGATTCGGTCATGCCTCAACCGTGACACATCCCGGCGCCGACCCGGCGGAGGTGCTATGCGGTTCCGAGCGAGTCGATCGATGTGGCGAGCCAGAGCACGGTGCCGCCGAGCGCCGCCATGGCGCAGATGTCGAAGACGCGGCTGCGCACCTGCAGGAGGCCGACGCGATTCGCCGGAAGGAACGCACGGAACACCGCGCCCAGGAGCATCGCCGAGCCGAAGACGAATGCCCCGCGGCGCCAACGGTCGATCAGCACCAGCAGCGCCGCGACGGCGATCACCGCCAGAACGGTGTAGTAGGGCACGTTCGCGATGAAGCCGTGCAGCTTGCGGGCACGGCGCATCGATTCCACCCGTGCCGAGTCGACCGGGACGGGCCCGTCGTGCGCGGCACCCCCGGACGCCTCGGCCGCCATCACTTGCTCTCGAGGTCCGCCAGCTGAGCTTCGGCGCGCTCGACGACGTTCGCCAGCAGGAATGCGCGCGTCAGCGGACCGACGCCGCCCGGGTTGGGCGACACCGCGCCGGCGACCTCCCAGACGTCGGGGTGCACGTCGCCGGTGAGTCCCGCCTCGGTGCGGCTGACGCCGACGTCGATGACGGCGGCACCCGGCTTCACCATGTCGGCCGTGATCAGGTGCGGCACGCCGGCTGCCGCGACCACGATGTCGGCGCGGCTCACCTCGGCCGCGAGGTCGCGGGTACCGGTGTGGCACAGCGTGACCGTCGCGTTCTCGCTCCGGCGGGTCAGCAGCAGGCCGATCGGCCGGCCGATGGTGACGCCGCGGCCGACCACGGTGACGCGCGCGCCGTCGAGCGGGATGTCGTAGCGGCGCAGCAGGTGGATCACGCCGCGCGGCGTGCACGGCAGGGTCGACTCCTTACCGAGCACGAGGCGGCCGAGGTTGATCGGATGCAGACCGTCGGCGTCCTTCTCCGGTGCGATGCGCTCGAGCGCCGCGTTCTCATCGAGGTGCTTGGGCAGCGGCAGCTGCACGATGTAGCCGGTGCACGCGGGGTCCGCGTTGAGGTCGTCGATCGCGGCGTTCAGCTGCTCGGTGGTCGCGTCGGCCGGGAGATCCTTGCGGATCGACGCGATGCCGACCTTGGCGCAGTCGGAGTGCTTGCCCTTCACGTACGAGTGCGAACCCGGGTCGTCGCCGACGAGCACGGTTCCCAGTCCGGGAGTGATCCCGGCTGCGTTGAGCCGCGCCACGCGGGCGCTCAGATCGGTGAAGATCTCGTCGCGGGTGAGTTTGCCGTCCAGTCGAATCGCCGTCACGGGTCTCTATTGTTCCACTATCCCCGCCGATCGCGCGTACCCCCTAGTCGACGGCGCGCGCAGCGGCCGTGCCGCCGACCAGGGCGACGCACGCCGCCACCGCCGGCTCCTCGAGCGAGCTCAGCGGAAGGCCGCGTTCGATCGTCGATGCCGCGAGTTCCCGAATGCCGCCCCAGACGATCACCGCGGTCTCGCGAGACATCGGCGGGATGCCCGCGGCGTGGAACCGGTCCGTGCCGGTCAGGCGTGCCATCAGAGCCGTGAACGCCTCCAGCGAAGCGAGCTGCACCGCACGGGCCGCGTCACCGAGAGCCGGCAATTCCCGAATCCAGCTGCGCGTGGTGCCGGGATTCGATTCGCACACCGTGATGTATGCGTGCACCGCCTGTCGCACCTGCGCCGGCCACGCGGACGCCGGGTCGACGGCCGTCTCGATGGCCGCCAGCAGTTCCACGTTGACGGCGCCCAGCAGTTCTACGTAGCACTCCTGCTTGTCTGCGAACTCGGCGTAGAAGGAACGTTTCGACGTGCGTGCCACACGCACGATGTCGGCGATGGTGGTCGCTTGGTAGCCGCGATCGGTCAGGCACTGGCGCATCGCGTCGAGCAGCCGTCCGCGGACGGTCGGGCTCTCCTGCGCGGTCGTCGGCATCTCCCACCTCACGGGTCCCCTTGGCAAGTTCGGTACTTCATCGTACCGTTGGTACCGACCGGTACCAGGCGGTGACGCGGCCGCGTTCCGCCGGTGCCCGCTCCCGAGAAAGGACGATGTCGTGGATCTCCAAGTCTCCGATCCGGAACGCACACGCGCCGACGGGCCGCACCGTCTTCCACCCGGCCCTCGGCTGCCGCGCGCGGTGCAGGGTGCCGGATTCCTCGTCGACCGACGTCGATCCCTGCGCTGGATCGCGCACCGCTACGGCGACGCCGCCGCGCTGGCCCTTCCGTTCTTCGGCGAGACCGTGCTGATCAGCGATCCGGCGATGGCCAAGCAACTGTGCATGGCGAAGTCGGACACCGTCGTCAACGTCCGGCCCAACCTCGGGCGCACCCTGGGCCGCGGTTCGATGTTCGCACTCGTCGGCGACGAGCACCGGCGCCGGCGGCGTCTGCTCACTCCGCCGCTGCACGGGCGGCGAATCAAGGAGTACGAGGCGATCGTCGCGCAGGAGTTCGCCTCGGAGGCGTCGCGCTGGCCGGTCGGACGTCCCTTCGCGACGCTCGAGCCGATGATGCGGATCACGCTGAACGTCATCCTCCGCGCGGTGTTCGGGGCGCAGGGCAGCGGACTCGACGCGCTTGCCGACCTCATGCCTCCGTTGGTGACGAACGGGTCGCGGCTCGCCACGCTTCCCGAACTGCCGCGGTTGGGAGGAAAGGCCAACCCGCGCAACCGATTCGACGCCGAGCGCGCCGAGTACGACGCAGTCATCTCGCCGTTGATCACTCAGGCCCGCGCTGACGCCCACCTCGCCGAGCGCAACGACATCCTCGCGCTGATGGTGCAGAGCAGCTACGACGACGGCACGGTCATGTCCGACGCGGAGATCCGCGACGAACTGCTGACCCTGCTCGCCGCCGGTCATGAGACCACCGCGACCACGCTCGCGTGGGCGATGGAGCGTCTGAGCCGGCACCCGCGGATTCTCGCCGACCTCGCGGCCGAGGCGCGGTCGGAGGAGAACACACTCCGGATCGCGACGATCCACGAGGTCCAGCGGAGCCGGCCGGTGATCGACCTGTTCGGCAGACACGTCATCGCCGAGGACGGTCTCGAACTCGGCGACTACCGAATCCCCAAGGGATACAACGCGGTGGTGGCCATCTCACTGCTGCACGACGACAGCCGGCAGTTCGCCGACCCGGCACGGTTCGACCCGCAGCGCTTCGTCGACGCGAAGCCCGGGCAGGCGTGGCTGCCCTTCGGCGGCGGCACCCGGCGCTGCATCGGAGCAGCGTTCGCGCACATGGAGATGGATGTGGTGCTCCGAGAACTGCTGCGCACGTTCACCGTCCAGCCGACCGCGGCGAAGGGCGAACGCTGGCACTCCCGAGGCGTCGCGTACGCGCCCGCACGAGGCGGGCGCGTGGTGCTGTCGCGACGAATCTGAGGCGGCGGACGCGGGGTGGTTCCCCGCCGCCGCCCGATATGAGTCGGTATCGTCCCATTCATCAGAATGAGAGGCGCCCCATGTTTCGCTCTGTGACCGGTGTCGTTGCGGCAGTCGTCGCAGCCGGCCTGCTCGTCGGCTGTTCCACCGGCGACGTCTCCGCCGGAGGCGCGACGGCGCCGGAGACGACCGAGATGAATACCCAGCACGCTGCGGCACCAGTCAGCTCGGCCGCGAACGCGATCATGCCGAACGTCGTGTGCATGAACCTCCAAGAGGCTCAGAACGAGATCCAGCGGGCCGGTGTCTTCTACTCGCGAAGCAACGACGCCACCGGCAGGGGCCGGCACCAGATCCGCGATCGGAACTGGGTGGTCGTCGCTCAGACTCCGTCCCCCGGGACGCCGATCGGTGAGGGCGACGCCGTTCTGTCGGTCGTCAAGATCGGCGAACCCAGCCTGTGCTGAACCGCCCGGTCCCTGCCGCGAACAGAGGTCAGGCGGCGGCCATCTGCTGCGACCGCGCGACGGCGAGGAACTCCTCGACCGTCACGTAGAAGCCGGTGGCGTCGTCGATCTGAAACCAGACGGTCTGCTTCGGATCGAGCCCGGCCCGTCCCGCGATCGAGGTGATGGTGGTGTTGTTGTTGTCGATAGTGCTGTTCATGTGATGCCTCCTGGCATTCGGGTAGATGGCAACGGCTCACGCCGTCGCGGGAGATGTCATGGGTCTGGGGCTCCGATATCGGCCCAGTCACGGACTTCATGAGGCTCTCGTGGTTCGGCTGCATCGATGCGCCGATCCTTGACCCAGAGTTCCTCGGGAGATTCGCGGATCGCTTCCGGCGGACCGTGAGAGGGTCTACGCCAGCGAATCGCGGATACAACATCCTCGCACATTCATTCGAGACGCGTCAAGCGCCCGTGCCTCGACTCCGGCTTGCGAGGTGCCGGAGCATAGGATCCTCGTGTGTTCCGAATCGTCTACTACCAGCCCTGCATCCCTCCGAACACCGGCAATGCGATTCGGATCGCGGCCAACACGGGCTGCGAACTGCACCTCATCGAGCCGCTCGGGTTCACCATGACCGATGCCCAGGTGCGCCGTGCCGGTCTCGACTACCACGAGATGGCCAATGTGACCGTCCACCCGGACCTGGACACCGCGTGGGAACGGCTCGCTCCCCGACGGGTGTTCGCCTTCACCGCCCACGCCACCCGCTTCTACACCGACGTCGCCTACGAGACCGGCGATGTGCTGTTGTTCGGACCGGAACCCACGGGACTGCCCGACGAGGTCCTCGCCGATCCGCGGATCACCGACCGGCTGCGCATCCCGATGCTGGAGGGGCGGCGTTCGATGAACCTGGCGAATGCCACCAGCGTCGCGCTGTACGAGGCGTGGCGTCAGCACGGGTTCGACGGCGCGGTGTGACGCCGGTGACGAGGTCGCGTCCGGCACGTCCCACTCGTCACCCCGTCCTGCTGCCTCGCCACCGCAGCGGCGCCTCGCCGTACTCCTCGACCGCGTGCGCGGCCATCCCGACCGTCCGCCCGTACTGAAACAGCACCTCCCCCGACCGCACCGGGAGCCCCAGCTCGTGGGTGACGACAGCACCGGCGAAGTCGATGTTCATCGGCCGCCCCACCCGGCGGGCGATCGACTCGGCCGCAGCCAGGGCCTGCGAGTCGGGCCGGTCGGCCCGGACACGGTCGAGCACGATCCGCGCCCGCGGATCCACCCCGGTGTAGATCACGTGCCCGAACCCCGGCACACGGCCTCCGACCACCGCGTCGGCCAGCGCGCGATCGACTGCCGTCCCGCCGACCACCGCGTCGAGCAGCACCCGGGCAGTGGCCGGCGCCCCACCGTGCAGCGGACCCGACAGCGCCGCGTATCCGGCGAGCAGCGCGTCGAACACCCCGGCGCGTGCCGACGCCGCGACCCGGGCCGCCGTCGTCGACGCGGCGAGCCCGTTGTCGATCAGAACGGTCGCGAGCAGGTCGATCCACGGGTGCGTGAAGTCGATTTCGGGCACTGATGCGGCAAGACGCGGAAGCAGTCCCACGACGCGGTCGCCGATGTCCGACAGATCGGCCCGCAGCGGGTCGGCCGCGGCGATCAACGCCACCGTCAACGGGATGCGGCGCTCGACGGGCACGCCCGACACCACGGAACCGTCGACGTCGGGCGGGGTCACGACCGACGAGGCTCCGAGGACCAACTTCGCCGCCCCCGCGAAATCGGTCTCCGCGCACAGTTCGGCGAGGTCACGGCCCCGCAGGTACAGGCGGTCGTCGCGGATCGCGGACACGCCGCTGGCGACGGCGCGGAACCGCAGCAGTCGGTCGCCCGCCCGGCGTCCGTCGTGCTTGGCGGCGGCCAGGGAGTCGATCTGCGTGCGGTCGAACAGCGATTCCGACTGGCCCGGCATCCGCCGCGAGGACAGGACGCCGCGACTGACGTACGAGTACAGCGTCCCGCGCTTGACTCCGAGCCGGGCCGCCGCCTCCGACGTGGTAATCCACTGGTCCACGGGTTGATTCAATCAACATTGCAGATGTTGATCAATGGGCGCAGACTCGGCCGCATGACTCAGAGCACGCCCATCACCGTTCCCCGCGGACTGAAGAATGTGATCGTCGCCGACACGGCCATCGGCGACGTGCGCGGCGAGGAGGGCTTCTACCACTACCGGCAGTACGACGCGACGGAGCTGGCGCGCACGGCGCGCTTCGAGGACGTCTGGCATCTGATGATCTACGGCGAGCTTCCCGACGCGGCGGCGTCGGAGCGGTTCGCGCGCCGCATCGGTGAACTCCGCGTCCTCGACGGCACCACCGTCGATCTGCTGCGCAGCGTCGTCACCCCCGATGTGGAGCCGTTGGCGGCATTGCGCGTGGCACTGGCGACGGCGGGGATCACCGAACGCCCGCTGTTCGACCTGCCCGAAGCCGACCGCATCCACGCCGCGCTGCGCTACGCGGCCATCGCTCCCACCGTGATCGCCGCCGCGCACCGGCTCGCGCGCGGACTCGACGTCGTCGACGCCGACCCCGCCGCCGGACACACGGCCGACTACCTGCGGATGGCGACCGGGAACACCGCCGACGACGCCGTCAGCGCCCTGCAGACCTACCTCGTGACCACCATCGACCACGGCTTCAACGCCTCGACGTTCGCCGGGCGCGTGGTCGCCTCATCGGGGTCGGACATGACATCGTCGATCCTGGGCGCGCTCGGTGCGTTTCTCGGCCCGCTGCACGGCGGCGCGCCCGGACGGGCGCTGGCGGCGCTCGAGGAGATCGGCGATCCGTCGAACACCCGGGACTGGGTGCGGGGAAAGGTGGCCGGCGGCGAGGTCATCATGGGCTTCGGTCATGCCGTCTACCGCACGCACGACCCCCGCGCCGAACTGCTGAAAGAGGTGGTCACCACGCGCTACGACTCACCCCTGGTCCGGCAGGCGGCCGCGGTGGAGGCCGAGATCGAAACCGCGATCAACGAATTCAAGCCCGGTCGGCGACTGTACGCGAACGTCGAGTTCTACGCCGGTGTGCTGATGAGCGAGGTCGGTCTGCCGCCGGAGATGTTCACGCCGACCTTCGGCGTCGCGCGAATCGTCGGCTGGACCGCGAACATCCTCGAACAGGCCGCCGAGCGCAAGATCATCCGTCCGGTGGCCCGCTACGTGGGACCGGAGCCGAGCCGCACCGCGAGTTCGCGAACCACTGCGGACGCCTAAGGCTTGTGGGCGTAGACGTACTTGTAGTAGTCGGCGTCGGCCAGCTTGCTCGCGGCCGCGGGATCGATCACCACCGTCGCGTGACGATGCCACTGGAGGATCGATGCCGGGCACGACGCCGACAGCGGTCCCTCCACCGCCGCCGCGATCGCGTCCGCCTTGCCCTCGCCGGTGGCGACCAGCGCGAGCCGTTCGGCATCGCAGATGGTGCCGAGCCCCTGGGTGATCACGTGCATCGGCACTTCGTCGAACGAGTCGAAGAATCGGGCGTTGTCCTGCCTGGTCTTCTCGGTCAGCGTCTTGATCCGGGTGCGTGAGGTCAGTGACGACGACGGTTCGTTGAATCCGATGTGCCCATTGCTGCCGATGCCGAGGATCTGCACGTCCACCGGGCCGAGGCGGCCGATGAGCGCGTCGTAGGCTTCGGCGGCGGCCTTGAAATCGGGAGCCATGCCGTCCGGCGAGTGCACCGTGCCGATGTCGATGTGATCGGTGAAGTTGTCGCGGATGAACCGGGCGTACGACTCCGGGTGCGTGGGCGGAAGCCCGACGTACTCGTCGAGCAGTACCGCGTCGACGCCCGCGAACGACAGCCCGTTCTCGCGGTGCCTGCGGATCAGCTCGGTGTAGGTGGCCAGCGGCGACGATCCGGTCGCGAGGCCGAGCGTCGATGCACCGCCTTCGATCGCCTCGGCGATGATGTCGGCCATCACCAGCTCCGGACGATCGACGATCACGACCTCCATGCGTCTCCCCGCTCTCTGTGCGCCTCCGTCGTCACCGCGACGATATCCCGATTCGGCCGGTGGTGCGGCGAGTCGTCAGCACCAGTCCCGAGACCGCGTTCCCACTTTCAGATCCAGTCGCTGCAGCCGATCGGCGACGACGGTCACCGCTCCCTCCGCGTTCTGCACCCGGCCCCGGATCAGCAACGCCGACGCCGTCTGCGCCAGTGACCGATAGCGTGCCCACAACCCCACCGAACACACCACGTTCACCATGCCGGTCTCGTCTTCGAGGTTCACGAACGTGACACCCGAAGCGGTGGCCGGCCGCTGCCGATGCGTCACCGCTCCCCCGACCAGCACCCGGCTGCCGTCGGCCACCGACAGCAGCCGGGCGGCCGGGACCACACCCATCGCATCGAGCCGGGGCCGCAGGTATTCGGTGGGATAGGACTTGGGTGAGATGCCGGTGGAGAGCGCGTCGACGGCCGTGAGTTCCACCTCCGACATGCCGGGCAGCGTCGGGGTCGCCCGCGGTGGCGGCACGTCGAGCTGGTCGTCGCGCAGTCCCGAGGCGGCACCGGCCTCCCACAGCGCCTGTCTGCGATCCAGACCGAGGCTCTCGAACGCGCCCGCGGTCGCGAGAGCCTCCAGCTGCGCCGTCGTCGCATTCACACGCCGGGACAGATCCGCCACCGAGACGAACGGACCGCCGGAGGTCCGCTCCTCGACGATCCTCGTCGCGAGGTCGTCGGACAGTCCGCGCACCGCACTCAGGCCGATCCGCACGTCGAGCCCGTCGTTCTCCAGACTCGCGTGGGAGAGCGAGGAGTTCACATCCGGTCGGTGCACCTGGACGCCGTGCCGCCGGGCATCGGCGACCAGCGACTGCGGCGAGTAGAAGCCCATCGGCTGGGCGCGCAGCAGCGCCGCGCAGAACGCCGCCGGGTGATGGAGTTTGAACCACGCGGAGTAGAAGACCAGCGACGCGAAACTCTGCGAATGACTCTCCGGGAAACCGAAATTCGCGAACGCTGCCATCTTCTCGTAGATGCGGTCGGCGAGGTCGCCGGTGATGCCGTGTCTCTCGCGCATCCCGTCGTAGAACCGTGTGCGGAGCCGCTGCATCTTCTCCGGCGACCGTTTGGATCCCATCGCACGACGCAACTGGTCGGCCTCCGCGGCGCCGAAACCCGCGACATCGCGCGCCACCTGCATCAGCTGCTCCTGGAACAGTGGAATGCCGAGGGTGCGCCCGAGTGCGTCCTCCATCGACGGATGATCGCAGTGCGGCTCCTCCAGCCCGTTGCGCCGGCGGATGTACGGATGCACCGAACCGCCCTGGATCGGCCCCGGCCGGATCAACGCCACCTCGACGACGAGGTCGTAGAAGTTCCGCGGCTTCAGCCGCGGCAGGGTCGCCATCTGCGCCCGTGACTCCACCTGGAAGACGCCGACCGAATCGGCGCGGCACAGCATGTCGTAGACGGCCTCCTCGGCCAGGTCGAGCCGTGCCAGATCCACCCGCACGCCCTTGTGCTCGGCGACGAGATCGATCATGTAGTGCAGTGCCGACAGCATGCCCAGGCCCAGCAGATCGAACTTCACCAAGCCGACCGCCGCGCAGTCGTCCTTGTCCCACTGCAGGATGCTGCGATTCTCCATCCGGGCCCATTCGGTGGGGCAGACGTCGGCGATCGGCCTGTCGCAGATCACCATTCCGCCCGAGTGAATCCCCAGATGTCTCGGCAGCGAGGAGATCTGCGCGGCGAGCTCGCGGACGTCGTCGGGCGCGGAGTCGGGGATCTTGCTCCAGGCGTCCTGCTGTCCGGGGGCGTACCCGAGCGCCCGGGCCATATCGCGCACGGCCGACCGCCCGCGGTAGGTGATGACATTGGTGACCTGTGCGCTGTGACTGCGCCCGTGCTTGGCGTAGACGTGCTGGATCGCCTCCTCACGGCGGTCGGACTCGATGTCGACGTCGATGTCCGGCGGACCGTCCCGCTCGGGTGAGAGGAATCGCTCGAACAGCAGATGGTTGGCGACCGGGTCGACGTTGGTGATCCCGAGCGCGTAGCAGACCGCCGAGTTCGCCGCGCTGCCCCGGCCCTGACACAGGATGTCGTTGTCCTTGCAGAACGAGACGATGTCGTGCACCACGAGGAAGTAGCCGGGGAAGGTCAGCGTCTCGATGATCGCCAGCTCGTGGTCGATCTGCCGGTACGCGTCGGGACGCTGCTCCCTGGTGCCGTAACGCTCGCGGGCTCCCCGTTCGGTGAGTGCGCGGAGCCAACTGGCCTCGGTGTGGCCGTCGGGGACGGCGAAGGGCGGCAGGTTCGGGGCGATCAGCCCGAGCGAGAAGGCGCATTCCTCCGCGAAGGCGACGGCGTTGTCGATGGCTTCACGGTGGGCGGGCATCAGCCGGAGCATCTCGTCTCCGCTGCGCAGGTGCGCCCCGCCCACCCCGGGCATCCAGCCGTCGATGGTCGCGATATCGGTCCGGGCGCGCACCGCCGCCATCGCCGTAGCGAGTCGGCCGTTCTCCGGCGCGGCGAAGTGCGCGCCAGTGGTCGCGACTGTCGGCACCCGATGGGATGCGGCCAGTGACGCCAGAATCGCATTGCGTTCGTCGTCGTCCGACCCGGCACCGGGGCTCAGCTCGACGGCGATGTTCCCGGCCCCGAAACGGTCGATCATCGTCCCGAGCGCGGTGTCGGCGGCCCGCCGGCCGCCGCGGTCGAGCGCCCGGCGCACCGCACCCTTGCGGCACCCGGTCAGAACCAGCCAGTCGCCGTCGGCGGCGTACTCGGTGATCGCGTCGGCATCGTAGCGCAACAGCCCCTTCTCGCCACCGCTCATATGCGCGTCGGCGATGACACGGGAGAGCCGGCGGTAGCCCTCGGCGCGGCGTGCGAGGACCAACAGGTGCTCCCCCGGCGGGTCCACCGCACCGGCGCGGGCACTGTCTCGCTGCAGCGAGAGTTCGGCGCCGAACACCGTCGGCATGCCGAACTCGCGGGCCGCTTCGGCGAATCGGACGACACCGTAGAAGCCGTCGTGATCGGTCAGCGCGAGCCCGCGCAGCCCCAGCCGCTGCGCCTCCTCGACCATGGCCTCGGGCATCGACGCGCCGTCGAGGAAGCTGTAGGCACTGTGCGCGTGCAACTCGGCGTACGGCACCGTCGATGCGCCGAACTCGATGTCGGTGGCCTGGTACGGGCCCCGCTTACGCGACCATGCCGGCGAATCGCCGCCGTCCCCCGGCGGCCCCGCGCCGTTGAACGTGGGCGGAAACGTCTCACCGAGCCGGTCGCCGCGCGCAGGCGCACGCCCCGACAGCACTCGCTCCATCTCCGACCAGGTCGGAGGCCCGTTGTTCCATCCCACACACCGATGATAGAACATATGTTCGATATCTGCCTTGCCGTGGCCCGCCCCGGCCACACCCCAGACGCGTGCCAGAGACCGGACCGACGCACGAATTACCGCTGTCAATCATTCACATCGGTATCTCTCTGTGAGACTCTGGGTCGGTGACGAGCTATTTCGTGACCGGCGGCAGCGGCTTCATCGGCCGTCGAGTCGTCGCGCGCCTGCTGGCCCGCGACGAGCAGGCCCGGGTGTACGCGCTCGTGCGCACCGGATCACTGCAGCGATTCGCCGCCGCCATGGAGGGGATCGACGGCGGCGACCGCGTCGTCGCCGTCGCCGGCGACCTCACACACGAAGACCTCGGCCTGCACGGATCCGACGTCGACGAGGTCGACCACGTGATCCACCTGGCCGCACTGCACGACCTCACCGCCGAGGAGGCCGACCTGCGGGCGGTCAACGTCGACGGCACCCGAAGGGTCGCCGAGTTCGCTCTCGCCCGCGGCGCGCTCCTGCACCATCTCTCCTCGATCGCGGTGGCCGGCGACCATCGCGGCGACTTCACCGAGACCGACTTCGACCTCGGCCAAGGCCTGCCGACCGAATGCCACCGCACCGTGTTCGACGCCGAGCGCGTCGTGCGGGAGACCGAGGGCCTGCGCTGGCGGGTGTATCGGCCGTCGGCCGTCGTCGGCGACTCCGTCACCGGACAGGTCGACAGGGCCGACGGCCCCTACTACTTCTTCGGTCACCTCGCCGTGCTCAGTCAGCTGCCCTCGTTCCTGCCGCTGCCGATCCCCGATCCGGGGCCCCTCAACGTCGTCCCCGTCGACTTCGTCGCCGAGGCGATGGTCGCGCTGATCGATGTGCAGGACGGCCGGAGCGGGCTCGTGTTCCATCTCGCCGACCCCGACCCACGCTCGATCACCGACCTGTTCAACGCCCTGTCACCGGCCTTCGACGGACCGTGGGCCTTCACCGCACTGCCTTCGGGGCTGGTGAGGCCGATGCTGGCCGCCAGCGGTCGCGGACTGCTGCGGCCCGGCCGCGACCTGATCGCCGAACAGACCGGCGTCCCACCCGCGATCCTCGACGTCGCCTCCCTTCCCGTGGTGTTCCGCAGCGACGCGACCGCCGCCGAACTCGACACGCTCGGTGTGAGACTGCCCGATCTGGACGAGTACGCACCCCGACTGTGGCGGTACTGGTACGAGAATCTCGATCCGGCCCGTCACCGCCGCAACGATTCGCGGGGCCCGCTGGTCGGCAAGAACATCTTGATCACCGGGGCGTCGTCGGGAATCGGCCGCGCGACCGCCCGCATGTGCGTGCGGCGCGGCGCCAACGTCTTCCTGGTGGCCCGCGACGCCGATCGGCTGATCGAGACCGCCGCCGAACTCGACGCGGAGGTTCCCAAACCCGGGCTGCCCGTCGGACGCGCGTACGCCTATCCCGTCGACATCACCGATGAGGCCGCGGTGCAGACCCTTGTGAAGTCGGTGATCTGCGAGCACGGCCATGTGGACGTGCTGGTCAACAACGCAGGCCGGTCCATCCGACGGGCGACCGCGAACGCGGTGACCAGGTCGCACGACTATCACCGGATGATGGCCGTCAACTACTTCGGCGCCGTCTATCTCACGCTCGCCCTGCTGCCGCACATGATCGAGCGGCAGTCCGGACATATCGTCAACGTGTCCTCGATCGAAGTCCAAAGCCGCGCACCACGATTCGGCGCGTACGCCGCGTCGAAGGCCGCACTGGAGGCGTTCAGCGACGCCACCGGTGCCGAGACCCTCTCCGATCACGTCACGTTCAGCAATGTGCGCATCCCGTTGACCCGAACGCGGATGATCGTTCCGACCAACGCCTACGACAGCGCTCGGGGGATCTGGAGCGTCGACAAGGCCGCCCACCGGGTGCTGCACGCGATCGTCGAGCGCCCCAAGCGGGTGAACACGCTACTCGGCGACCTCATCGATTTCGGTCATCACGCCGCACCGCGGCTCACCAACCGGCTGCTCCATCAGGACTTCCTTCTGCATGAGGAGTCCGACGCCGCGCTCGGCCGCACCGGCTGACGACGAAAGCCGTCGTCCATGCCACCATCAGGTATGCCCGACACTCCGTTCCTGCACGTCGATCCCGCTCGCCTCGACCGCAATCTCGCCGCGATGGCCGGGTGGGCCGAACGGCACGGCGTGCGCTTGCGACCACATGCCAAGACGCACAAGTGCGTTCGGGTCGCGCAGCGGCAGCTCGCCGCCGGTGCCGTCGGACTCACCGTCGCGACGATCGGCGAGGCGGAGGTCTTCGCCGACGCCGGGTTCGACGATCTGTTCGTCGCCTATCCGCTGTGGTTGTCGGAGGACAAGGCCCGCCGCCTGCGTGCACTCGCCGGTCGGGTGACGCTGACCGTCGGTGCCGATTCCGTCGAGGGCGTGCGCCGTCTCGCCGAAGGACTCGGCGGCGCTCCCGTCGGAGTGCTCGTGGAGATCGATTCGGGCATGCACCGCAGCGGTGTACCCGCCGATAGCGTGGTCTCGGTCGCCGACGCGGCTCGCGACGCGGGACTGACCGTGGCCGGTGTCTTCACCTTCCCCGGCCACGGCTACGGACTCGACACAGCGCGAGCCGACGCCGCGGAGCAGGAGGCCCGATCCCTGGCCGTCGCTGCGAACGCTCTGCGCGACAACGGTATCGACGTCTCCGTGGTGAGCGGAGGGTCGACGCCGACCGCACGACTCGCCGATCCCGGCGTGGTCACCGAGTTGCGTCCGGGCGTCTACGTCTTCAACGACGCCCAGCAGTTGGAACTCGGCAGCTGCGGTATCGACGACATCGCACTGACCGCGGTGTCCACGGTGGTCAGCGCATCCGGCTCCCGGGTGGTGCTCGACGCCGGCAGCAAGATCCTCGGGGCGGACCGCCCCGGCTGGACCACCGGTTTCGGCCGGCTCGCCGATCATCTCGACGCCCGTCTCGTCTCGCTGTCCGAGCATCATGCCGTCGCCGAGTTCCCACCGGCTGCCGTCGTGCCCGAGGTGGGCGACCGGGTACGGGTGATACCCAACCACGTCTGTACCGCGGTGAACCTGGTCGACGAACTGTTCGCCGGTCCGGACCCGTACGGTGAACTCGAATCATGGCCGGTCGCGGCGCGTGGCGCGAACAGCTGAGTCCTCCTCTGGGATCGCCGGAACGGGTTCGCCTCACTCATAGACTCCTTCCACAACCCACACCGCCTCCCGGCAGCAGAGCAGCAGTGCGCGGCCGTCTTCCAGCAGTGCCTGTGCCCGAGCGTTCCCCGGACCGAACGGCCACGGTCCCGCCCACCAGTGCAGACGATGCGACCGCGCCCCGAGCCGCACGGTCACCGGCTCCGCACTGAACGCACCGCGCGGACTCACGGCGACCGACCGCCCCTCGGCGTCGAGGACCTCCGCTGTGGCCTGCACCAGCAGCGAGGGCGTCGGCCGGGCAAGGCGGTCCGGCCAGGCGGCCGCCGGATCGCGCGGCGGTCGCAGTTCGTCGCCGAAGGCCACCAGCGCCACCTGCTCGGCCGGTCCCCGACCACCGCTGCGCACCGGCACCCGCACCGACTCGCCGCCGAGCAGCCCTTGGACCCGGACCAGAGCCCGACGTGCTTGATCGCCGAGACCGCCACCGGTGTCGCCCGGAAGCCCGGCGCCCGTCAGCGCCGACTGCAGCGTTCCCGGATTCACCACCTCGACCGGCTCCAGCACCAGTCGGACGACCGGTGAGTCAGGCGCTTCGACGCTGCCGGCCCGGCCGGTCAGCCACCCCTCCAGCTGCCAGCGCACACGGTCGGCAGTGGCCTCCGGCGTGAGCGGCTCCACGCATCGCCAGGTCCGTGAGTGCCGTTGCCCTCGCTCCGTGAACGCGTGAATCGTCAGTCGCATACAGGCCAGCGAGGCTGCGGACAGTCGCTCGTGCAGCTCCTGCGCCATTCGCCGTCCCAGGAAGGCCGCGGCGTCGATCCGATCGACCGGCGGATCACAGCTGTGCTCCACCGCCAAACCCGGCGGGATCGGTGCCCGGCTGGGCCGCCGGCCCGGCAGACCTCGGGCCAGCCGATGCGCGGTGATCGCATCGCCGGAGAAACGTGATGCGATATCCGCGGGATCCATCGCAGCGAAGGCGCCCAGGGTGCGAATCCCCAAGCGCCACAACAGACTCACCAGATCCTCACGTCCCGGGCCGTTCAGCGCGGGTTCTGCCACCAGGTCGGCGACCGGCCTCGCCGAGAGATAGGCGGCATCCGTCCCCGGCGGGACGGTCTGCCCCGATCTCGCGGCGAGCACCGCGGTGAACAGCTCATCGGCCACCCCGACTCTGGCCGTGACTCCCCCGACCACCGTCCTTCCGAGACCATCTGCGTCGCGGCCCCTGCCGACCTCGGCCACCGCATCGGTGAGCCGTTCGGCCAATTGCTCCTCCCCGCCGAAGAAGCGCGCCGCACGATCGGCGGCCACCACCAGCAGTCCCGGCCGCAGCACCTCGGTCATCGGGACCACGCCGGTCACCGCCGCCACCACCGGCTCGAACAATCTCCCATCGCGTGCCGGGTCGGCGTCGTACACGGTCAGCCGCGGACACGACGACTGCGCCTGCCGTTTGCGCATCCCCCGTCTCACCCCGTCGACGCGGGCCGCATGCGAACACGCCTCCACTCGTCCCGCCCGCAGCACCGCCACCGGATCGCCCGGAACTCGCCCGGCCGCCGCGGCGGCCGCCGTCGTCGGCCAGTCCGGACACCACAGTGCCAGCACTCGCCTGCCGGGAGAATCGGCGGTCAATTCGCCACCGCCAGCGCCGCCGGCACCCGGGCCCCGTGTTCTGCACCTGACCCCGCCTTCGGCATCGTCGGCCGGACCAGCCGCATCACTCCTTCTTCTCCCAGTCCCGGCACCACGAGGTCGAACACGTCGCTCACTGGGCGAGCCCCCGGCGCCGACACCTGAACTTCCACCCGAAAACCCCCGATGCGGCCGTATCCGCTTCGCCGTACCGGCAGATGCCGGTACTCCCGCACTCGCCCCTGCACACGCGTGGCCGTCCCCGGCCAGTCACCGAGGACCAGCAGCGTGGACGACTGCTTCCTCGCCCGGCCCCCGAGCACCCGGGCTCGGGCCGGTGCCACCGACGACCCCGTCGGACCCAGTCGATCCTCGAATCCCAGCACCACCAGGTCCATTCCGTCCAGCAGCACCCCAGCCACCTCCAGTCGATCGGCTCCCGGCTCGGCGACCACCGCGATCCGGCTCAGATCCGCCCCCATCTCCACCGCCGCGGCCAGATTGAGTCGCGGCAGCCCGACCAGAGCCACCGTGGCCCCCGTCCGACTCGCCTCGGCGATGATCGACATCGGCACCACCGAAGCACCGGACACCGCGGCCACCGAGCCACGCGGGAGCCCGCGCTTCGGAAACAACGACGCCACGGACTCCGGCACGGCGATCACTCCCGACGACACCACTCCCGAGGCCGTTCCCGCACGAGCGCCCGACTGGCCGGACAGCCGGCTCAGCTTGCGACGCAGGTGTTCCAGTTCGGCCTTCTCCGCTGCATTCATGGCGCTTCCCCTCGTCGTTCCGGGCTTGCGCCCGTGTTCTCACCTCTCGTCCGAAGCGGCAGGGAAGATGCCGGTGTTCGAACTTGTGTTCGATGTTAAGTCCGCCCTCTGACAACCGTCAACGGAGCAGGAAACACCCGCCACACGCGAGGATCTGCGTCCCTTCAGTCGCAACAGCGACCGTCGGCGCACCATGCTCTACCATTCGGATCCATGCAGTCCCGAGCCCTTCCATTCGCCGTCATCGCCGCCGCCGTCACCGGAATCGCGGTCACGGCGCTGCCGTGGTTCGACCTGCGCCGACTGGGCATGGACGCCTCATGGAACGGACTCGGAATCGGCACCGTGAGCCAGAGCGACCTCGGCGTGGCACCGGCCGGCCGCGGCTGGCTGATCGTCGCCGCATGCGCGCTGGCCGCCCTCGCCGGAATCGTCGCACTGCTGCCCGCCGCGAAAGCCCAGAGCATCGGCCGAGTCCTGGCCGGAGTCGCCGCCGTCGGATCCACTGCCGCCGCCTTCGTCCCCGTAGCGGTGTGGATCTGGCCGTCCTGGTACTTCGCCGGGTTCCTCGACGGACTCGGATTGAGTGACGCCCAGGAGCTCGTCACCGTCAGCAAAGCGATCCTCATCGGCCTGATTGTGATACTGCTGATCCTGGCCGCACTGTGCGGCGCACTCTTCATCGACCGCAGCGAACAGAACCTGATCGACGACTCCGGAGCCTGACCCGGCCCACTTCCTGGCGGTACCTCGATTCCGCACGCAGCGACCGCAGCCGCAGACCCGATCCGAACCTGATCAGAACAACGTCAGATCTGGCGAGGGAGCCGTCCCCGCCGGCGGAAGCACCGACGGTTCGGCCGGATTCACACTCTCCGACTCCGGGTCACTGCCCAGACCGTACTTCTCCACGAGCGGCGTCATCCGTGCCCGGAGACCGAGCGCATACTCCGCCGACACGAAGCTCCGTCGGCCGTAGAGGGAGCGGTACCTGCGCACCAGCGCAGGGTGCTCATTTCCCAGCCAGCCGAGGAAGTCAGCACCGTCGTCACCGCCCAACTGCAGCGGAGACACCGACACCCGGGCGGCACCCGCGGCCGACAACGCCGCGAGGAGTTCGTCGAGCTGCGCCGTGCCGTCGGCGAGCAACGGCGGCAGCGGCGCGATCCGAATATGCGGCGCGAGTCCCGCCTCCGACAGCCGCGCCACCATGTCCAGTCGCGCCCGTGGCGACGATGCCGAAGGATCGACCCGCGCCGACAGTCCCGGATCGAGGGTGGCCAGTGAGATCGACACCGTCACCGGCACCGCCCGCCCGATCAACCGCAGCAACGGCAGATCGCGCAGCAGCAGCGTCGACGCGGTGTAGAGAGCGATCGGCGTCTGCGACTCCGACAGGACCGACAGGACCTGAGGCATCATCCGGTAGTGCTCTTCCACCGGATCGTAGGGATCCTCGGCCACTCCGATCGCCACGGTGTCGCGACGCCACGACCGACGCCGCAGCTCCCTCCGGAGCACCGCCGGGGCGTTCATCTTCACCTGCATCGCCTCGCCCGACCGCCGCAGAGCCGAGGCCGCGAAGGAGTGCCGATGACTCCGGTCGCCGGTGACCGATTCCAGCACTGTCCGCGCCAGCACCTCGTGCACCCGGACGCCCGGCGCCTCCGGGATCATGGTCGATCGCATGAAGTCGCCGCACACCAGTTCGGTCAGCGCTGCCATGCCACCTATCCGAACATACGTGCGATGGACTCGTCAAGGGCCGGCGCGCACAGTGAGTGCGGCCCCGATCGCCGTCACCGCCTGCGGCTATCATCGGGCCATGACCTCTCCTGCCACACCCGGCCCGTCGTATCTGGTGGCCGGACGCTACCGGCTGATCCGAAGGATCGGACACGGCGGCATGGGTGCGGTGTGGCTGGCGCACGATCAACTCCTCGACCGCGAGGTGGCGGTGAAACAGGTCCTGACCACCAGCGGGATGGACGAATCAGTCGCCGAGACCTCCCGGGCCCGAGCGCTGCGTGAGGGCCGGTTGGCAGCTCGGCTCTCGCACCGGAACGCCGTTGCGATGCACGACGTCGCGCTCGATCGCAACGAGCCGTGGCTGGTGATGGAGTACCTGCCGAGCCACAGCGTGGCCGACGTCCTGCACGAGAACGGGACGATCGATCCGGTCGAGGCCGCGCAGATCTGCGCGCAGGTGGCCGACGCCATCGCCGAAGCGCACGCCTCCGGCATCGTCCACCGCGACATCAAGCCGGCCAACATCCTGATCGCGAACACCGGCCGCAACGTCGGCCTGGTCAAGATCACCGACTTCGGCATCTCCCGCGCGAAGGACGACGTATCCATCACTCAGACCGGTGTCGTGACCGGCACGCCCGCGTATTTCGCACCGGAAGTGGCCCGAGGCGATGAACCGGGCGAGTCCTCGGACGTCTACTCGCTGGGGTCCACCCTGTACACGATGATCGAGGGGCGTCCCCCGTTCGGCAGCGAGGACAATTACATCGCCACGCTGCACCGGGTGGCGCTCGGTCAGATCAATCCGATCACCCGGGCGGGCGCGCTTTCGCCGATCCTCCTGCGGCTGCTGGAGCCGAATCCCGCCAATCGGCCGACGATGGCCCAGGCCCGAGATCTGCTCGCCAAGTACGCTGCCGACACCCTCGGCACCACCGATAACGTGCTCACCGGGCTGGTGGCGACCAAACCGCTGTCGGCGCGGAACCGGTCGGCCACACTGCCCCCGATCAGCGGTCACTCCACATCGCAACCGTCCACTCCGCAGACGTCCGCCCCGCAGACGCACTCGGCCCCGGACACGTCGCAGGGCTCGGCGCCCCACAACCCGACTCAGGTCGCCTCCGGCTATTACGCGCCACGAACCACGCCGGAACCGGTGCCCTACGCTCCCACGCAGTATTCGTCGGCGCCGGGCCTGTACACGCCCCCGCCCACCTACTACCAGCAGCAGGGGCCGAGCAGTCACGCCGGTCTCGCGGCCGCTGTCTTCGCCGTATTCGCACTGCTCACCGCGATCGCCGCGGGCATCATCATCCTGGTGATGTGACCCGCGCCCGCCTCATCCGATCTGGCGGTTCACCGCCCAGCGGGTGAGGGCGTTGCGGTTGGACTGCTGCGTCTTGCGCAGCACGTTCGACGCGTGAGTCTCCACCGTCTTCACCGAGATGAACAGTTCCTCCGCGATCTCCCGGTAGGTGTAGCCGCGCGCGAGCAGGCGCAGCACCTCCATCTCGCGGCGGGTCAGCGAATCGAGTTCGGGATCGAGCTGCGGTTCGGGCACCGGCGACCGCCCGGTGAAGGAGTCGAGGACGAATCCGGCCAGTCGCGGACTGAACACCGCGTCGCCCTCGGCGACGCGACGGACCGCGTCGGCCAGTTCGGTGCCGTCGATGGTCTTGGTGACGTACCCCCGCGCGCCGGCGCGGATGGTGGCGATGACATCGGTGGCGGCGTCGGAGACGCTCAGTGCGAGGAACACCGGCGCCTCCGAACCCAGCGCGTCGGTCACCCCGCGGAGCACCGCGACACCTCCGCCGCCCGGCATGTGGACGTCGAGCAGCACCACGTCGGGACGCGCCTGGACGATGCCCGCGACCGCTTCGGGAACGTTGCCCGCGTCGCCGACCACCTCGAGTCCGGCCTCGCCGGCGAGCTCGGTGCGCACCCCCGAGCGGAACACCCCGTGGTCGTCGACCAGGAACACCCGGTAGGTCTTGTCGGCGGTCATGAGAGCTCCTGTGTCCGTTGAGTTTCCGAATCGATGGACGCCGACGGCCCGTGCCGCCGGCCACGCGGCAGCATCAGCGCCACATTGGTACCACGGCCCGGTGTCGAGGTGATTCGCACCGACCCTCCCACACGCTCCATGCGCGCGCGGATCGACCGCGCGATGCCCTGGCGGTCCTGGCTCACCGCGTCGGGATCGAACCCCTTGCCGCGGTCGCGGACGAAGACCTCGACGTGGTCGTCGTCCACCTCGCAGTAGACGTCCACCTTGTCGGCGCCGGAGTGCTTGGCGGCGTTCACCAATGCCTCGCGAGCGGCCGCGACCACCGTCTGCAACCCGTTGGAGACCGTCTCGTCGCGCAGTTCGTCGGGAGTCACGTCGCCGACCGTCACCGTCTCGATCTCGACACCGTACGCGTCCTCCACCTCCGCCGAGACCGCCGAGACGGCCGCGGCGAGCGACTCGCGCCTGCGCGCCTGGTCGCCGAAGAGCCACTGCCGCAGCTCGCGCTCCTGGCGACGGGCGAGCTGTGCGACGGCGTCGGGCTGGTCGGCGCGCTTCTGGATCAGCGCGAGCGTCTGAAGAACCGAGTCGTGCAGGTGCGAGGCGATCTCCTCGCGTTCCTGGTTCCGGATCCGCGCGGCACGCTCGGCGTTCAGCGTCCGCCACATCCGCATCCACAGGGGGATGGTCAGCAGCAACACGCCGAACAGCGTCCCGAGGACCGCGAGCAGGGTCGGGTTCATTCCGGCCAGCGCGGTGTCCGGGGCGGTCACCAGCACCACCAGTCCTCCGACCACGAGGACGGCGCCGGCGGCCAGTCGGAGCCACGTCACCACGCCCCCGCGCGAGGAGACGCCGGTGACGTCCACCTCGCGCCACACCAGCGCCGCACCGCCGAGTACCACCACCAGTGCCAGCAGCGTGGACGCCGGCGCGCTCGAGGCTGCGAAACCGTTGAGCAGCAAGGCCACCACGCCGATGACGATCAATCCCTGCGCCTGCCGGCGCTCCCGAGGAGCGGGCCGCTCCACGTCGGTGCCCGTCGGACAGAAGAACCACAGCAGTCCGTAGGCGGCCACGCCCGCCCCCGCCAGCGCGGCGAGCACGACGAAGACCACGCGGACGCGGAAGACGTCGACGCCCAGGTGGTCGGCGATGCCGCCGCACACTCCGCCCACGACCTTGCCTCCGTTGCGCCGGCGCACACGGTCGACTTGCGGGGTCTGCGTCACGTGAGTCATTGATTCGATAGTGGCACGAACCGGACCGCGTGCACATCAGGGAGCATCTCAGGGTTTAACCCGATTTGCCTCGCTGATCAGGCGTCCAAGATTGACTGCATGGACACCAAGACTCTGATCGACATCTGGAACACCCGGCCGGTCCGCCGCCGGACCGGAAAGTCCGTCGGCGGCGTCTGCACCGGCATCGGCATGCGCTACCGGGTCGATCCGACGCTGGTGAAGGTCGCATTCGTCGTCGCGGCGTTGTTCGGGGGCAGCGGAATCCTGCTCTACATCGCCGCGCTGATCGCTCTTCCCGCCGAAGACGAGACGGCACCCCGCAAGATCCATCAGTCGCATCGCGCACATCACCGCGTGCGGCACGACATGCCCTGGTACTGGATCGTGGTCGCCGTCATCGCGGTCATCGTCTTCAGCAACATGGGCTCGTCGCCGTTCTGGGGCACCAGCGGACTGCTCGGACTCGTGCTGATGCTGGGCGGCTGGTGGCTGCTCTATCAGCGCACCCCGACCGCGCCCGCCGGAACCAGCGCGGATCAGCTGAGGCCGTCCGACGGATCGACGACCGCGACGCCCGCGCCGACGCTCATCGCGGACGAGGTGGTCACGAACGACGTTCTCGCCGACACCGCCGTCCGGCCCGCGTCCGAGACGATCCCGTTCGCGGCCGCTGAACCGCCGGCGCCCGCCCCGCCCGACGCACCGCCGTCGTGGGATCCGCTCGGGACCGCGAGGTTCGCCTGGGATCTGCCGGAACCGACACCGCCCGAGCCGCCCGTGGTGAAGCCGCCCCGGTCTCCGTTGACGTCGGTCTTCGCCGGTCTCGCCCTCATCGCCGCGACCGTCGGCACCGCCGCCCGCGTACTCGGCGACGTCGAGTGGTTCACCGTGGGCCGCATCGCCGGACTCGCGCTGGCGGTGCTGGGTGTCGGAATGGCGATCGACGCGCTGCAGCGCAGGCAGAGCAATACGCGCGCGGCCGGACTGGTGCCGCTCGCCATCATCGTCGGCGTCGTGGCAGTCACCGCCACCGCGTTCTCCGGCGATCGGCCGGCCTTCGCCTCCGGCGGGATCGGCGACCGCTCCTGGCATCCGCGCAGCGCCGAGCAGCTCAGCGAGACCTACCAGCTGACCATCGGCACCACCAGCCTCGACCTCCGCGATCTCGGCGGGCTCGACCACGACCGAACCATCGAGATCCACCAGGGCATCGGCGATATGACGGTCTGGCTGCCCGACGACATCCGCGTCAAGACCGAGTGCAGCACGGTGGTCGGTGATCAGACGTGCCCCGACGGGATCGTCAACCCCGACGCCAAGACACCGACGCTGACGGTGAAGGCGAACCTCAACCTCGGAACCGTGGAGATGAAGCATTGATCGACGAGACTCCCGACCAGACCGGCACCGCCGAACCCGAGCGCCACCGCTCAGTGGTGATGGGTCTCTCGGCGCTGGTGACCCTCCTGGTGGCCGCCTGGTGCCTGGCCGACGGCCCCTTCCTCCTCGACACGACCTACCTGCCCTGGGCACTGCTCGCGATCGGAATCGTGGTGGGCGTCGGCCTGATCGCGAGCGGATTCCGAAGAAAGTAGGACCCTCGCCGTCTGCCCAGGCTCGTCGAGCCGCACCGGAGCGCAGCGACGGAGCGAGTCGAGACCACCCACCGCCACCGGCCCAGGCCCGTCGAACCGTCCCTCGCCGTCCACCACAGGCTCGTCGAGCCGCACCGGAACGAAGCGCTACCACAGGCTCGTCGAGCCGCACCGGAGCGCAGCGACGGAGCGAGTCGAGACCACCCACCGCCACACACCACCCGCCCCGAAACCACCGAGTGCCGCCCACATCCAGATGCGGGCGGCACTCGGCGCGGTTCAGCGGGAGGTCACTCCCATTCGATCGTGCCCGGCGGCTTGCTCGTCACGTCGAGCACCACGCGGTTCACGTCCGGGACCTCGTTGGTGATGCGGGTCGAGATCGTCTCCAGGACCTCGTACGGCACGCGCGTCCAGTCGGCGGTCATCGCGTCTTCGCTCGACACCGGGCGCAGCACGATCGGGTGGCCGTACGTACGACCGTCGCCCTGCACCCCGACGCTGCGGACGTCGGCCAGCAGGACTACTGGGCACTGCCAGATCTGGCCGTCGAGGCCGGCGGACGTCAGTTCCTCGCGCGCGATCAGGTCCGCCTTGCGCAGCAGTTCGAGCCGGTCCTTGGTGACCGATCCGACGATGCGAATCGCGAGACCGGGGCCCGGGAACGGCTGTCGGGCGACGATCTCCTCCGGCAGGCCGAGCTCACGGCCGACGGCACGGACCTCGTCCTTGAAGAGGAGGCGCAGCGGTTCGACGAGCTTGAACTCGAGGTCTTCCGGCAGGCCGCCGACGTTGTGGTGGCTCTTGATGTTCGCGGTTCCGCTGCCGCCGCCGGATTCGACGACGTCCGGGTACAGGGTGCCCTGAACGAGGAAGTCGACCTTCTTGCCCGCGGCGGCCTGGTCGCCCAGCACCTCCGACACCGCGCCCTCGAAGGAGCGGATGAACTCGCGGCCGATGATCTTGCGTTTGGTCTCCGGATCGGAGACGCCGTCGAGGTGGCCGAGGAAGACGTCCTCGGCGTCCACCGTCACCAGCCGCGCGCCCGTCGCCGCGACGAAGTCGGTCTGCACCTGCTCGCGTTCACCGGCGCGCAGCAGTCCGTGGTCGACGAAAACACAGGTCAGACGGTCGCCGATCGCGCGCTGCACCAGTGCTGCCGCCACCGCCGAGTCGACGCCGCCGGACAGTCCGCAGATCGCGAGACCCTCGTCGCCGACCTGCTCCCGGATGTCGGCGATGAGCGCCTCGGCGATGTTCGCCGCGGTCCACGTCGGCGTGAGGTTCGCGATCTCGTAGAGGAAGCGGGCCAGCACTTCCTGTCCGTGCGGGCTGTGCAGGACCTCCGGGTGGTACTGCACGCCGGCCATCTGCCGCTCCGCGCACTCGAACGCGGCGACCGGCGCGCCCGGCGTGGACGCGGTGACGGTGAAGCCCTCCGGGGCCACCTGCACGGCGTCGTTGTGGCTCATCCACACCGGCTGCGACTCCGGCAGTCCGCGGTGCAGTTTGCCGCCGTCGGCGACCGTGAGCGTTGTCCGGCCGAACTCGCGTCCGCCGGTGTTCGCGACGGTGCCGCCGAGAGCGGCCGTCATCTTCTGGAATCCGTAGCAGATGCCGAATACCGGAACGCCGAGGTCGAAGAGCTTCTCGTCGATGGTCGGCGCATCGTCGGCGTACACCGACGCCGGTCCGCCCGACAGGATCAGCGCGGCCGGATTCTTGGCCTTGATCTCTTCCAGCGTCGCGTCGTGCGCGATCACTTCCGAGTAGATGCGGGCCTCGCGAACGCGGCGAGCGATCAGCTGCGCGTACTGGGCTCCGAAGTCGACGACGAGTACGGGACGCGGGTGGTCGGGGGATGTTTCCGTCACGACGTGAAGTCTATCTTGCGCACGATCGTCGCTGGTGGTCCGGACCAGCGAGGCAGTTCGGGAGCCCTGCGGCGACCGTCGCGGTCGACTAGAATGATCGGATCGCGGTTCCTCGACTGGACGATGGAAGTCCGGAAGCGAGTTCCCCGCGTAGCTAGTTTGGAAGACTAGGACGCTTTGTGTTCCCCGCGAATGTGTTCCCCGCGAGCGGGGATGGCCCATGGTCGAACTCGGGAACGACGGCGTGGGTGCCGTGCTCCCCGCGCAAGCGGGGATGGTACTTGCCCGCCGGTTATCCAGCCCGTCCCTCGCACTGATGTCCCCTGCGGCGCAACCGGCGTCCGCGAGAGCACCTTCGAATCTAACCTAGCAGCGCAGACGTCCCGTTCTTCGGGCGATTATCAAGGAACGCACACATCCCCCAGGAACCCCCGAATCGCCGACTGATCTGGTGTTTCGATGCCCACCCCTTCATCGGGCCCATCACCTGCTCGGGCGAAGTGCTGACGACCTTCGGCAGCAGCCGATCACCCTTCCGTAGACCATGCCCCCGCCGCGAAGGTTCGTCGGCCCGGCCTCGAATGTGCGCCAGTCGGCCGAGACCCGCTCGCCGCAGGCGAGGCCGCCACGGGCGCGGCAGCTGGCAGTCCCTCGAAGAGCGATCGGCCAACCCGTCTGGCGACTACTGCAGCAGTTTGTTCTTGGCGGTCTCGAACTCTTCGGTGGTCAGTGCACCGGCGTCCCGCAGTGCGGCGAGCTTCGCCAACTCGTCGACCCACGAGGTCGATGGCGATGACGGCGCCGCGGTCGGGACGGGCTCAGGGCGGCTCGTCTTGGTGCCGAACATCGGGTGGGCGCGCAGCGCCTGTTCGATCTTGTCGGCCGCACCGTAGTTGACCGCGACCTCGGCCAGCGTCGTCCCAGAGCCCTGCACGACGAACACCTGCTGCATCCCGGATGCGCCCAGCCGCTTCTTGTCATCGCGCGTCACTTTTCGCACCGAGAACCCGACGATGTCGGCAACGTTCACCCGGAACGCTGGCAGTAGTTTGCCCGTCGGGCGGTATTCGACACTGTCGCCGTAGTCGACCAAACCGCCGTTACCGAAGCCGAGCCCAATTGATCTACTTGGTTCCTTAGCCACGCTCGCTATGCCTTCTTTCTCAACCGGTTCCAGAAGTGATAGTAGCCACCGCGATCACGGTCTCCCCGATGAGCTCAGCTGAGCGTCGAGCCAGGTTGCGTCCCGCAGCGGTCAGCCATGTTGGCCAGCTCATCGAACAGGGGCTCGCCTGCGGCGACCGCCGCACGGACCTCGTCTCGGTATACGACGACGCAACCGTTGCTTCCGGTCCACGCACCGATCACTCGTGAGGGTTCGGCCAACCGCTGGTCCCTCGCTCCCTCGCAATCAGAGTCATCGGCGCCGACCAAGAGGAGGACGAGGTCGCTGTCGAGCCTCATCCGCACCGTCGCCGCCCGAATACCGCGGCTACCGCAGGTTTCGACCCAGTCGCTCAGGTGCCTCTCGAGGCAGTCGAGGGTGTTCAGCCGCGACAGCCTCTTGATCGGGTCGGTTGCGAAGTGCGAGTGGCACCCGCCCGATCCCGCAGCACCACACGTGCGCGGCGAGGCGGGCTGAGGGTCTTGCGGATTCCTCCCCCGACGAAGTGGCGAGAGGGCGTTGGACTTGGATAGTGGTGGTGAATATGGCGTCTGTACCGACCAGAACGGCGAGCGGTGCTCCCCGGCGCGGACGGGGAGTCCGGTGGTGCGCGTGGCGAGCCGACCTGTGCGGATGTGCTCCCCGCGCGAGCGCGAATGGTCGCAGGATTCAGGTGCGACAGGAACCGAGTCAAGCCAACTTCAGCTTCTCGCGGAGCGTTGCCCGAACGCTCGATTGCTCGACAGCCGAGCGCATCTCAGACACGAGACTGGTCTGGACAGTCCGCCCTCCCCGCGCGAACGTTGGGCCCCGAAGCTCGGGATGAACCACGCTGAGTGAGCCATTCTGTACATCAGCGGACAACTCTCCCAACCCGCCACCCCACCCGTTTCGCTCCCGCACCACGCTGCCGCCCAGCCCGCAATAGGTATCTGTGCCACTCGCCAAATACCCTTGACCCTGTGACGCACCTTTCCTCCGACACCGAAGGCCGCCGCTCGCGCTGGTCGCTGACCATTGCCGACCTGGCTCAGTCCGCCGTCTTCGCCGCGCTCATCGCGGTCCTCGGCCTCCCCGGGCAGATCAATCTCGCCGGCGGAGTCCCGATCACCCTGCAGACGCTCGGCGTGATGCTGGCGGGGGCGGTACTCGGACCGAAGAAGGGCACGCTCGCGGTCGTCATCTTCATGGTGCTGGCCATCGCCGGCCTGCCGATCCTGGCGGGCGGACGCACCGGCATGGTGGCGCTCGGCTCCCCGACCGCAGGCTACTTCGTCGGCTTCCTGCCCGCGGTGATCGTGATCGGCCTGCTCACCGCGCTGATGATGCCGAAGTACAACATCGTGGCGGGCATCGTGATCAACCTCTTCGGCGGCGTCCTGATCATCTACGCGTGCGGCATCGTGGGCCTGCTCCTGCGCACCGACATGTCGCTGGGCGCGGCCATCGCCACCAACGGATCCTTCGTCGCCGGCGACGTGCTCAAGGCGCTCGTGACCGCTCTCGTCGCGGCCCCCGTGCATCGCGGCCGTCCCGGTCTCATCGCGCCGCTGCGGCCGTCGTTCCTCCGCCGTGCCTGAGCCCGCCCCGTCGTCGATCGTCTTCGACGGCGTCGAGCACGCCTTCGGCGACCGCGTGGTACTGCGCGGAGTGGACCTGGCCATCTCGCAACGCCGCGTCGGCATCGTCGGCGCCAATGGCAGCGGCAAGTCGACGCTGGCACGGATGATCAACGGGCTCGTCCTCCCCGACCGCGGGACGGTCACGGTCAACGGGCTCGACGTCCGCAAGAACAAGCGCAGGGTCCGGCGCGACGTCGGCTTCATCTTCTCCGATCCGGACCGGCAGATCATCATGCCGACCGTGGCCGAGGACATCGAGCTCTCGCTCTCGCGCATCGTCTCCGACAAGGCCCAGCGTCGCGCCCGGGCGCGCGAGGTACTCGCCGACTTCGGCCTCGACGGCCACGCCGACCAGCCCGCGCATCAGCTCTCCGGCGGCCAGAAGCAACTGCTCGCGCTCGCCGCAGTGATGGTGGTCGGACCGACCATTCTGGTGGCCGACGAGCCCACCACCATGCTCGACCTCCGCAACGCGCTCATGCTCCGGGGAGTGTTCGCCGACCTCGCAGAACAGCTGATCGTGCTGACGCACGACCTCGACATGCTCGACGACTTCGACCGCGTGCTCGTCCTCGACGACGGCCGGGTGGTGGCCGACGACGAACCGGCCCCCGCACTCGCCTTCTACCGCGACCTGATGAGCCGATGATCGGCGTCTACGTCCCCGGCCGCTCCCTGCTGCACCGGCTCCCGGCGGGGTTCAAGATCGTCGCGCTGATGGCGTCGATCATCACGCTCGCCGTGGTGGTCCGAACACCGATCGCCGCCGGGATCGCCCTGGCGGTCACCGTCGCGACGTTCGCCCTCGCCTGGATTCCGCCCCGCCACGCCTGGTCGCAGATCAAGGGCGTGGTCTGGGTACTGGCGGCGCTCTTCGTCTTCCAGTGGATCATCACCGACGCCGCGCGAGCCTTCGTGGTGTGCGCGGTCCTGCTCGCCTCGGTGGGGCTGGCCGCCGTCGTCACACTCACCACCCGGACCACCGACATGCTCGACGCGATCATCACCGGACTCTCCCCGTTGCGCCGGCTCGGCGTGCGGACCGACCTCATCGCCATGGCGTTCGCGCTCACCATCCGCAGCATCCCACTGATCGCCGAAGTGCTCGCCCAGGTGGACGAGGCGCGTCGCGCCCGCGGACTGCGCGCCGGCCCGCGCGTTCTCCTGGCACCGACGGTGCTCGCCGCCCTGCAGACGGCCGACGGCTTCGCCGAGACCCTCGCCGCACGCGGAATGGACTGACGAGCAGCCCTTCCCCGATCTGTCGGTCACCGCGGTCTGTTAGCCTTCAATCAGACGGCTTGACGACTTCAAGGAGGATGCGGTGGACCCCTTCCCGCACCTGTCGCGCGCCCTCTTCGCCCACTCGGTGTACTTCCTCACCGATCACTGTCAGTAGGGCTCATCGCACCGTGCCGTCCCGTTCTCAGGGTCGGCACCTGAGCACCGGATCCAGGCCATCAGTGTCTGCAAACCGACCCTCACGGACCCATTTCGCAAAGGAAAAGTCATGTCTCCCACCATTTTCGACGACGTCACCGCTCTCATGGGCCGCACCCCGCTGGTGCGCCTCAACCGCATCACCGACGGCGTGGACGCCACGATCCTGGCCAAGCTGGAGTATTACAACCCCACCAACTCCGTGAAAGACCGCATCGGCGTGGCGATCGTCGACGCCGCCGAAGCCTCCGGAGAACTGCCCGCGGGCGGCACGATCATCGAGGCCACCAGCGGCAACACCGGCATCGCACTGGCGATGGTCGGCGCGGCGCGCGGCTACAATGTCGTCCTGACGATGCCCGAGTCGATGTCGAAGGAGCGCCGCGCCCTGCTCCGCGCCTTCGGCGCCGAACTCGTCCTGACCCCGGCCGCCGAAGGCATGGCCGGCGCCGTCAACGCCGCGGAGAAGATCGCCGCCGAGCGCCGCGGTTCGGTCCTCGCCCGCCAGTTCGCCAACGAGGCCAACGCCGAGATCCACCGTCGCACCACCGCCGAGGAGATCTGGAACGACACCGACGGCGCGGTCGACGCCGTGGTGGCCGGCATCGGCACCGGCGGCACGATCACCGGTATCGGCCAGGTCATCAAGAAGCGCAAGCCCGAGATCAAGATCTACGCCGTCGAACCCGCCGAGTCGCCCATCCTCAACGGCGGCGCGCCCGGACCGCACAAGATCCAGGGCCTGGGCGCCAACTTCGTCCCCGAGGTCCTCGACACCACCGTGTACGACGAGGTCATCGACGTCGACGTCGACACCGCCGTGAAGTGGGCCCGCCGGGCGGCCACCGAGGAGGGCCTGCTCGTCGGCATCTCGTCCGGTGCCGCGCTGGCCGCCGCCGTCGACGTCGCCAAGCGTCCGGAGCTCAAGGGCAAGACCATCGTCGTCGTGCTCCCCGACTTCGGCGAGCGCTACCTGTCGACGCTGCTCTTCGAAGGGCTGGTCGACTGATGTCCGAGCCGGTTCCGCTACTTCGCCTGCTGCGCGAAGATCTGCGCGTCGCGCAGGAGCGGGATCCGGCGGCCCGGTCGATGATTGAGGTCGCACTCGCCTACCCGGGAGTCCATGCACTCTGGTTCCACCGGGTGGCTCACCGACTGTGGAACTCCGGCGGGGCGGCGCGTCTACCCGCGCGCTTGCTCTCGCAGTTGGGCCGGTTCGTCACGGGCATCGAGATCCATCCCGGCGCGAGGCTCGGCCGCCGCATGTTCATCGACCACGGCATGGGTGTGGTGATCGGCGAGACCGCCGAGGTCGGCGAGGACGTCGTGATGTTCCACGGATCCACCCTCGGCGGCGTCAGCATGTCGAAGGGCAAACGTCATCCCACCGTCGGCGACCGCGTGCTGATCGGCGCCGGCGCCAAGGTCCTCGGTCCCATCACTCTCGGTGACGACGCGAAGATCGGCGCCAATGCCGTTGTGGTGCATGACGTTCCGGCCGGATTCGTCGCAGTGGGCGTCGCCGCGACGACACGGGCGGCCGGCGCACCGGTGCACGATCCGTACGCCGACCCGGCGATCTACATCTGATTCTTCCTGCTCAAACGCTTATGCCGTTCTCCGTGACCCGATTCGGGTCACGGAGAACGGCATAAGCGTTCAGGTCGGTCAGGCCTTCTCCACCGGGGTGATCGGCAAGCGCAGCGCGCCGGGCGCGTCCGCCGGAACCACCGGCGCCTTCGGCGCCACCGGAGTCAGCCGCCGGTAAACGTCGCCCTGTGCGGGACGCGGGTCGGCCTCACCCTTGTTCGGCCACAGGGAGATCGCACGCTCGGCCTGCGCGCAGATCGACAGCGACGGGTTCACGCCGAGGTTCGCGGTGATCGCCGCGCCGTCGGTGATGTGCAGCGTCGGGTAGTTCCAGACGCGGTGGTAGGGGTCGATGACGCCGGTGGCCGGGTCGTCGGAGATGACGCATCCGCCGAGGTAGTGCGCGGTGAGCGGCATGTTGAAGATGTCGCCCCAGGTGCCGCCCGCCAGTCCGCCGGGCAGCTTGGCCGCGATCCGGCGGGTCGCCTCGTTGCCCTCCGGAATCCAGGTCGGATTCGGCTCGCCGATGCCCTGCTTGCTCGTCACGTACTTGAACGGACCGCGCTTGCGGACGAAGGTCGTCAGCGAGTTGTTGTTGTTCTGCATCACGAGCGCGATCACCGTCCGCTCGCTCCACTTGCGGACGAAGAACAGCCGCAGCAGCATCAGCGGGTTGGTGACGGCGTTCTTGAGGAACTGGCCGAGCCGGTTGGGAACGCTGCCGCCATCGGTGAGCAGCGTCTGCAGGTAGGCCATCGCGTTGCTGCCCTTGCCGTACCGCACCGGCTCGATGTGAGTGTTGGACGTGGGGTGGAACGACGAGGTGATCGCGACGCCCTCGGTGAAGTCGCGGCTCGAATCGTACGACCGCGCCTGCGCCCCGAGGATGGATTCGGAATTGGTGCGTGTCAGCACGCCCATCGCGTCCGAGAGCCTCGGCAGGGTCGAGCCCTTGGCGCGATGCATGATCTTCTGCGTATTGAACGTGCCCGCGGCGACGATCACCTGGTCGGCGGTGAACTGCCGCCGCCGGGCGCCGAACGGGCCCCAGGACGACGACCCGTGCGCCGACACCAGCCATGAGCCGTCGGCCCGCTGCTCCAGGCGATCGACGGTGGTCCGGTCGATGATCGTCGCGCCGTTCCGCTCGGCCAGACCGAGGTAGTTCTTCATCAGCGTGTTCTTGGCGCCGACGCGGCAGCCGGTCATGCACGCGCCGCACTCCGTGCAGGCGGTGCGTTCGGGACCCGCGCCGCCGAAGTAGGGGTCGGGCACCGTCTGGCCCGGGGCGCCCTCGCCGCCGGTCTTGGCTCCGAAGAAGACGCCGACCGGGGTGGAGGTGAAGGTGTCGCCGACGCCCATCTCGTCGGCCACCTCTTTCATGATGCGGTCCGAGTTGGTGAACGTCGGGTTGGTCACCACACCGAGCATCCGGCGAGCCTGCTCGTAATGGGGCGTCAGCTCCGATTCCCAGTCGGTGATGTGGTTCCACTGGGGATCGGTGAAGAACGGTGTGGGCGGCTTGTAGAGCGTGTTGGCGTAGTTCAGCGATCCGCCGCCGACGCCGGCGCCGGCGAGAACCATCACGTCCTTGAGCATGTGGACGCGCTGAATGCCCATCAAACCGAACTTCGGCGCCCAGACGAACCGGTTGAGACGCCAACTCGTCTTGGCGAACTGGTCGTCCTCGAAGCGGCGACCGGCTTCGACGATGCCGACGCGATATCCCTTCTCGATGAGGCGGAGCGCACTGACGCTGCCGCCGAATCCGGAACCGATGATGAGGACGTCGAAATCAGTCTGCGCCATAGCCGACCATACTAATGATCATTGTCTCATTATCGAAAGCCAGTGTAGGCTACGCTAACTTCTGGTCTCGGTGAATCCGAGCACGGTCGGCGTGACGAAACGAGCGATCACGGCGCGCTCTCGCTCCGGCGACCCTTCTGGCACCGCGAGCAGCGACACGATCACCCGGACCACCCATCGCGCCGCCTCTCCCCCGTCCTCACCGCCGGCGCCGAGGAAGGCCGTCGCCACCGTCTCGATGAACTCCGACGACAGCGCCAGTTCACCGGCCACCCCCGCACCCGCCGCGGTGAACCAGGCGGCCAGCGCGGGATCCCGGCGGACCTCCGTCAGCGCCACGATGATCGACTCGGTCAGCCGGTCCGCAGGCTCCGGTCGGTCGGAGACGGTCTCGGCCACCACGGCGCCGATACGGCGAGCGACCCGTTCGATGTACGCCAGCTGCAACTGGCGCCGGCCGTCGAAATAGCGGTACAGGGTCGCCCGGGAACACCCCACCGCGGCGGCGATGTCCCCCATCGAGGCGTTGGCCCCCTTCGTGGCGAACACCTCGCCCGCGATCTCGAGGATCGCGTCCTGTACGGCGGGCCGCCGGGTGCCGCGCATCCAATCCGCCCCGCGCACTCGGAGATCCTGATCGTCGGTCATGCCGAGAACGGTACCGAGACCGGTCGCCGCACATAGTTTCCGGACGCCCATTCGATTCCGTCGACGTCGACGTGGAAGTCCGGGCACCGCGCGAGCAGTTCTTCGAGCGCCACCCGCGCCTGCATCCGTGCGGCGGCGGCGCCGAGGCAGTGGTGGGATCCGTGGCTGAAGGCGAGGATGTTCGCGGGGTCGCGGCGGACGTCCAGGTCGGCGGCGTCCTCCCCGTACATGCGTTCGTCACGGTTGGCCGACGCGTAGCAGAGCAGCACCTTGCGGCCCGCCGGGATCGTCACCCCCTCGACCTCGACGTCGCGCGTCGCCGTACGGGCCAGCCCCTGCACCGGCGAGGTCAGCCGCAGCAGTTCGTTGACGGCCGACGGCAGCAGCTCGGGTTCCCGCCGAAGAATCGCACGCTGATCCGGATGCATGGTCAGCAGCGCCGACGAGCCGCCCAGCATGCCGGTGGTCGTGTCGTTTCCGCCGGCGACCATTGTGAAGGCGAACGCCAGCACCGACAGGACGCCCGACTGGTCCGCCGGGTCGTCGGTCAGGCCGGCGGCCACCAGATGCGACACCGTGTCGTCGCCGGGACTGCGCTTGCGGAATTCGATGAGGTCGGCGAAGTACGCCATCAGCCCCATCACCGCCTCTGACGCCGATTCGACGGCCGAGGCCATGTCGGCGCCCGGGTTGGCCGCGACGATCGCGTCGGTCCACGCGTCGAACTGTCCGCGATCGGACTCCGGCACGCCGAGGTAGTGGGCGACGACCATGCTCGGCAGCGGTTTGAACAGGTCCGCGGCGATGTCTCCGCCGCCGCGGGAGGCAAGGTCGTCGAGCCGCTCGATCACGAACTCGCGAACCTCGGGCTCCAACGTCGTCACCTGTCTCGGCGTGAAGCCGCGCGCCACGAGGCGACGGAAGGCGGTGTGCCGCGGCGGATCCTGCATCACCATCGGCGGGTTGTCCTGCAGGCCGATGCTCTCCAGTTCGCCGTACGCCACGGTCAATCCGCGCGCCGAGGAGAAGGTCTCCCAGTCCCGCGCGGCGGCCATCACGTCGGCATGGCGAGTGAGGACGTAGTAGTCCGCCGCCGGATCCCCCTCGGGCACCACGTGATGGACAGGGTCGCGGTCGCGCAGGAGCGCGTACATCTCGAACGGATCGCGCCAGGACGGACCCGACCGCAAGGTGAACTCCGGAGACAGATCGTTCTTCATGTCCCAACTATGAGACAGTTCACACATATTGTCAACGACGGACGATGCCTCCGCCTCCCGCCCGCGTCAGCGTGACGGGTTCGTCGCCGCCCCGTCGAGCCACAGCGTGTCGCCGGCATCGCGGTGCGGGCCGGACGTCCCGACGTGTTTCGCGCTGATCTTCGGCCCCTTGGTGATGACGTGGACCAGCGCCATGCCGTGTCCACGGCCGAGCCCGTACTCGTCCTTCAGCCATTCGAGAATCGGCCCGGCCTTGGTGCCCGGGCCGAAACCGCGTTCGGCTGCCTGCTCGACGAGTTCGCGTGGGGTGTGCCCGGTCTTGATCTCGATGGTGTCGAGGTATGCCTGGAATGACATGACGGTTCTCCTGTCGTCGGATGCTGTCACCAGTATTGACAGCCGCCGGCACCGAAACTGATCGGTATCAGCCCGAAACGACTCAGGACGGTTCACGACCATGTCGCAGACCAAGAGAGCCGAGACCCCGGTACTCCGGGGTCTCGGCTCACCGAGTGGGCGACGCCTGGCGTCGCGAGGTCAGGCTCGGACCGAGAGGCCGACCTTCTGGAACTCCTTGAGATCGGAGTAACCCGCCTTCGCCATGGACCGGCGGAGGCCGCCGACCAGGTTCAGCAGGCCGTCCGGATCGTCGGACGGTCCGTTCAGCACGGTCTCGAGGGAAGGCCGCTCCTCGTCGATCGCCACCTGCAGCAACGCACCGCGCGGAGTGTCGGGGTGCGCCGCAGCCGACGGCCAGAACCAGCCGCGGCCCGGAGCGGTGTCGGCGGCGGCGAGCGGTGTGCCCAGCACCGCGGCGTCGGCACCGCACGCGATCGCCTTGGCGAGGTCGCCCGAAGTGTGGATGTCGCCGTCGGCGATCACGTGCACATAGCGTCCACCGGTCTCGTCGAGGTAGTCGCGACGGGCCGCGGCCGCGTCGGCGATCGCGGTCGCCATCGGGACCCCGATGCCGAGGACCTCACCGGTCGTGGTGGATCCCTCCGTGGAGCCGTATCCGACGATGACGCCCGCGGCGCCGGTACGCATCAGATGCAGTGCCGTGCGGTGGTCGTGCACGCCTCCGGCGATCACCGGGATGTCGAGGTCGGAGATGAAGGTCTTCAGGTTGAGCGGTTCGGCGACGAGTCCGTCCTCGTGGCCGCGGTCGACCAGCACCACGTGCTCGGCGGAGATGATCGTGCCATGCACCACCAGAATCTCGGCGCCCGCCTTGATCAGCGCGGGTGTCAGTTCGGGGGCGTGCTGGGGGCTCACCCGGACCGCCGTGGTGACACCGGCCTCCCGCACTCGGGCGACGGCCTGCGACAGCAGGTCGAGGTTGATCGGGGCGCGATGGAGCTCCTGCAGGCGACGGATCGCCGCGGACGGGTCCGGATTCTTCTCCGCGATCTCGACCAGCTCGGCGATCTTGTCCTCGACGTGCTCGTGGCGGGCCCAGAGGCCTTCGCCGTTCAGCACGCCGAGCGCACCGAGCTTCCCCATCGCGATGGCCGACTCCGGCGAGCCGAGCGCATCGGTCGGATGGTTCAGGATCGGCGATTCGAAGCGGTATGCATCGATCTGCCATGCGGTCGAGACGTTCTTCGACGACCGCGTCCGCCGGGACGGGATGATCGAGATGTCTTCCAGTTCGTACGTTCGGCGAGCCGTCCGGCCCATGCCGAATTCGACGAGGTCACGCACCATTGCGCCTTTCTAGTGGAAACTCAGGCGAGCGGGCTGCGGCGGTCGCGCCGCAAACCGGCTCAGCGTGCATAGTAGTTGGGCGCCTCGGCGGTGAGGGTGATGTCATGCGGGTGCGACTCCTTGAGACCCGCCGCGGTGATCTGCACGAACTGCGCGTTCTGCAGGTCGGCGATGGTCTGCGACCCCGTGTAGCCCATGGCCGCGCGGAGGCCGCCGGTGAGCTGATGGATCACCTGTGACAGCGGTCCGCGGAACGGCACCCGACCTTCGATGCCCTCGGGGACCAGCTTGTCCTCGGCGAGCACGTCGTCCTGGAAGTAGCGGTCCTTGGAGTACGACTTGCCCTGGCCACGCCCCTGCATCGCACCCAGCGAGCCCATGCCGCGGTAGCTCTTGAACTGCTTGCCGTTGACGAGGATCAACTCACCCGGCGACTCCTCGGTACCCGCCAACAGCGAGCCGAGCATGGCGGTCGAGGCACCGGCGGCCAGCGCCTTGGCGACATCGCCCGAGTACTGCAGACCGCCGTCGGCGATCACCGGGACATCGGCCGCCTTGCACGCGGCGACGGCCTCGAGGATCGCGGTGATCTGGGGCGCGCCGACGCCCGCGACGACGCGGGTGGTGCAGATGGAGCCGGGGCCGACGCCGACCTTGACCGCGTCGACGCCCGCGTCGATGAGCGCCTGCGCACCCGACCGAGTCGCGACGTTGCCGCCGATCAGCTGGACGCGGCCGCCGACCTCCGCCTTGAGCTTGGCGATCATCTCGAGCACCCCGCGCGAGTGGCCGTGGGCGCTGTCGACCACGAGCACGTCGACGCCGACCTCGGCGAGGGCGAGCGCGCGATTCCACGCCTCGTCGCCCGCTCCGACGGCCGCGCCCACCAGCAGCCGGCCGTCGGCGTCCTTGGTGGCGTCGGGGTGCTGCTCGGTCTTCACGAAGTCCTTGACCGTGATCAGTCCGGTCAGCTTGCCGTTGCCGTCGACGATCGGCAGTTTCTCGATCTTGTGCCTGCGCAGCAGACCGAGCGCCGCCTCGGCGGAGACGCCCTCGGACGCGGTGATCAGCGGCGCGGGAGTCATCACCTCGGACACCGGCCGGGTCTCGTCGGCCTCGAAGCGCATGTCGCGGTTGGTGATGATGCCGACCAGATCGCCGGACGCGTCGACGACGGGCAGACCCGAGATCCGGTACCGCGCACACATCGCGTCGACCTCGGCGAGCGTGTTGGTCGGCAGACAGGTGACCGGGTTGGTGACCATGCCCGCTTCCGAGCGCTTCACGGTCTCGACGGCGGCGGCCTGCGCCTCGATCGAGAGGTTGCGGTGCAGCACGCCCATACCGCCGGCGCGCGCCATCGCGATCGCCATCCGGGCCTCGGTGACGGTGTCCATCGCCGAACTGACGAGCGGGACCCGGAGGGTGATCTCCCGGGTCAGCCTGGACGAGGTGTCCACGGCGTTCGGGACGACATCCGACGCCGCCGGGAGCAGCAGTACGTCGTCGAAGGTGAGGCCGAGCATTGCGACCTTGTCGGGATCATCTCCACCAGTGCGAACCTGCGTCATCTGCACATCGTATCCGCTGTGGATTGAGGAAGCCTGTCCGCCCGGTTATCGGCTACGGTGGAGGACGTGCATGACCAGTTCCCCGGACTCCCGCCGGACCCCTTCGCCGATGACCCGAACGACCCTGCGTCGGCCCTGGACGCGCTCGACCCGGGAATCCCTCTTGACGAGGGTGAACGCACCGCGGTGGAAGAGGATCTCGCCGACCTCGATGTGTACGAACGCCTCCTCGCGCCGCGCGGTGTGCGGGGCCTGGTAGTGATGTGCGAGGACTGTCGCGAAGATCACTACCACGACTGGGACATGTTGCGCTCCAATCTGCGCCAATTGCTCGTGGACGGCACGGTCCGACCGCACGAGCCCGCAGTGGATCCCGAGCCCGACGACTACGTCACCTGGGATTACTGCCGCGGGTACGCCGACGCCTCACTGCGCTATCACGAACGCTACTGATCCGCAGGGGAACGAACTCCTAACACACGCGAGGGACCGTGATCGTCGATCACGGTCCCTCTCGCTGTTCGGACTACCTCGCGGCCCCTCGGGTCAGCGGATGCTCTCCGACGGCGCGGTGGTCGTCACCGACGCCGACGCCGTCGCCGACGACGTGGTGGTCGTCGGCTTGTCCGTGTCCGTCTTGCTCGTGGACGGTTCCTGCGTGGTCGACGGCGCGGTGCTCGGGCTGCTCGAACCGCTGGAGGAGCCCGGCGGCTTCAGCATCACGGTCGGGTCCGGGACGTCGGGGCTGGTGGCGGAGGTCGGCAACGGCAGCGACGGCAGGGACGACAGCGGCGGAATCAGCGCACTCGGGTCCTGCCTGCGCACGTCCTCGATCAGGCTGCGCAGTTGATCGGCCTCGGACTTGTCCTTGAGCGGGCCGATGTCCTTCTCGGCCTTCGCGATCAATTCGCGGGCCTTGACGGTGTCGCCCGCGGCGAGCGCCTTCTTGGCCTCGGCGATGTTCTGCTCGGCGTTCATCCGCGACTGCGTCTGCTGCGCCTGCTCGGAGAACACCACCTGCTTCACCGACCACAGCGGATCACCGGGCTGCGATCCCTCCGACAGCACGAGCAGGCCGGCACCGGCGACCGCCAGGATGGCGGCGGCACCCGAGACCACCCGGAGCCTGCGCGCCAGTCCGCCGCGACGCTCCCGCTCGTTGGCCCGAGCGATGGCGGTCTCGATGTCGGCGATCGTCGGCGTGCTCGGAACCGGCCCGGCCAACGACTCCGCGCGCCACTGCGCGAGCAGACCGGCGAGCCGGTACTCGGCGTCGTCGCCGATCCGGGCGGCCCTGCCTGCCGCGAGATCGTCGATGAATTCGTCGTCGTGGTGCACCGCGCCCACGTCGATGGGACCGGTAGGCATTTCGTCCTCCGTCATCGACGTTCACCTCCTGGGGTCATGAGTTTCTTGAGCTTGGTGAGCGCCCGATGCTGTGCCACTCGCACCGCTCCCGGGCTGCTGCCGACCATGTCCGCGGTCTCCTCAGCGGAGAGACCGACGACGAGCCGAAGCACCAGAATCTCGCGTTGCTTCTCGGGAAGGGTGCCGAGAAGATCTCGCATCTGCCTCGAGGCATCTGATTCGAGGGCAGCCTGTTCCGGCCCGTTCGAGAAGTCGAGCGAGTCGGGGACGTCTTCTACCGGATCTGACTTCACGCGGGCCGCCGAACGCATCGCGTCGGCGACCTTGTGCGAGGCGATGCCATATACGAACGCCATGAAGGGACGCCCCTGGTCTTCGTACCGGGGCAACGCCGTCATCACCGCCATCAACACCTCCTGAGCCACGTCGTCAGCGGAGAACAAGTGTCGTTCTCCGGCACCGATTCGTCCTCGGCAGTAGCGCAGGACTGGTTCCCGCACACTGTCGAGCACTGAGGTCAGCGCAGCGCGGTCACCATCGGCCGCCGCACGGACCGCCTGGCCCAACGCATCACCTGTAAGTTTCATCGCCGCTTAGGTGCCCGGGTGTTACGCATTCGGGAGACTACTGACCGCGGTGCGCCGTGTGGTTCGCCTAGATCAGTCATCAATCAAGCGTACCGAGCCGCGTGCGCCGAACCCGCCAAGGGCGCGAAGCCCATGCCCAGGCCGATGAGTTTCTCCTGGATGGCGGCCGCCGCCCGGCTCTGCTCGTTCCGGTCGGCGGCGAACGAGGCGAGCATGCTGCGTGCTGCCCACTCCAGCGGCGCCAGTCCGGCCGCCGCGCAGTCGCCTGCGACGTTCCGTGCAGTCTGCGCCGCCGCCTCGACCCGGCCCGAGGCCGCGTCGGCGGCAGCGGCGATCAGTGCGGTCTTGAGCCGATGGCGCACCGACGGTGCCCCGGCGGACAACTCGAGCGCCCGCGCCGCGAGGTCCGCGGCGTCGGACCGGCCGGTGTACAGGGCCAGTTCGGTACGCACCCACGCCAGGCGCAGTGCCGGACGGCCGTCGAGCACCCAGTTCCCGCGGGCCGCCGTCGATACTGTGCCCGCCGATTCTGCCGCCGCGCGTTCCAGGAGCCGGGCCGAGCCGGCGAAGTCGCCGATCCCCAACCCGTCCGCGGCCAGCCCGACGAGGGCGTCCACTCGAGCGACGGCGGCCCAGCGGCTCTCCTCCGCTCCCGCGCTCACCGCGACGCGCAGTGCCGCACCGTCATCGGCTCGCGCGTACCCGTGACCCCCGGCCTGCCGCGTGAGCGACGCGCGAGTCGCCAGTGCCAGTGCGGTGACCCCGGCGCCGGTGGCCGGATCGGCGAGCAGGTCGGCGATCAGCGCACGCGCCGCGGCGGCCCTGCCGAGCGCTCCGAGCCGAACCGCACGCGCCCAGCGATCGCCCCCCGGCGGACAGTCCGGCGGTGCGTCGACGCCGAATGCGTCGTTCCACTGATCCGACATTCGCAATTCACCTTTCACTACCGGCGCCTGCGCGCAGAATGAAGATTTCATTTCGACTAACAAAAGATGATCACGTGGAAGCAGAATTGCCGCAGTCGACAACTCCCGTTATCTCCGACGTAACCTTCGTACGATTGCAGTCCATCCTCCCACCGAGGCGCCGCGCCGTTCGACCGGCCCAGCGCCTCCGCCCTCGATCAACAAAATCGCAGGTAAAGGGCGACATAGAGTCGGAGTATCCGTCGCCCGCCGAGACCGCCATGGTCCCCGTCACGTCACCGGGCGTTCACTTGTTCGCTTTTAATCGCAGTGATTCGAGACCGGAGAACGAGTTGACTCGCTTTTCCGGACGCACATACCGTGAGCGTCGTAGGTAAGAGCGTTTCTCATTCAGGAGCGAAGATTGACGACCACAATCGACAGACTGCCCGGCCCCAACTCCGACTTCTGGGACTGGCAGATGCAAGGCAGATGCCGAGGGCTCGAATCGTCGGTCTTCTTTCACCCCGAGGGTGAGCGCGGCCAGGCGCGGATGCAGCGCGAACGGCGTGCCAAGCAGGTCTGCGCCGACTGCCCCGTGCTGCAGCAGTGCCGTGCGCACGCCCTGCGTGTGGACGAGCCGTACGGGATCTGGGGAGGCCTCACCGAGTCGGAGCGGAATCTGATGCGGCGACGCAATCCCCGGCGCCTGGCCGGCTGAGCGTCCCGGAGCGCCGGTCCCTGTACGAGGCCCCGAACGCCCCGGACATCGAGCCTCAGACAGCGATCAGCCCCGGTTGAGATCGGACTCAACCGGGGCTGATCTGTGTCTGTCCGCCGACTGGCGTCAGCCGACCACCGCGAGGATGTCGCGGGCCGACAGGATCAGGTATTCCTGACCTGCGTACTTGATCTCGGTGCCGCCGTACTTGCTGTAGATGACGACGTCGCCTTCCTTGACGTCGACCGGGATACGGTTGCCCTGATCGGTGACGCGGCCTTCGCCGACAGCGATGACCTTGCCCTCCTGCGGCTTCTCCTTGGCCGAATCCGGGATGACCAGGCCGGAAGCAGTGGTGGTCTCAGCCTCGACGGCCTGAACGAGGATCTTGTCCTCAAGCGGCTTGATGTTCACGCTCGCCACGATGTCAGTTCCTTTTCCTTCATGTAACTGATGGGAAGTTCGCGGCACCGGGTCGCTTTGCCACGTCGTCGCGGGTGCCGCGGCGCTGCATTTCGGATGCCAACTAGCACTCTACCCATGAGAGTGCCAGCACATCAAGGGCCCCGGTGTCCGAGCCGGTCGCGGCAGCTCAGAGCTTGCTGATCTGCACGCTCATCCCGGGATCGGTCGCCACGGTGAGAGGCGACGGAGGGGCGCCGCCACCGATCACGTGGGCTCCCAGGGTGGCGACCATGACGCCGTTGTCGGTGCACAACCTCGGCTTCGGCACGCGCAGTTCGATACCCGCGGCGGCGGTCCGCTCGGCCGCGAGCGACCGGATCCGCGAATTGGCGGTCGCACCGCCGCCCAAGACCAGGGTGTCGACGCCGCGATCACGGCATGCGCGCAGCGCCTTGGCGGTCAGCACATCCGCGACCGCCTCCTGGAACGACGCGGCGACGTCGGGCACCGACACGGGGGCACCCGACCGGACCCGGCCCTCCACGTATCGCGCGACGGCCGTCTTGAGACCGCTGAAGGAGAAGTCGTACGGCGCGTCGCGGGGCCCGGTCATGCCGCGCGGGAACGCGATCGCGGCGGGATCGCCGCCACGGGCGGCCGCGTCGAGTGCGGGACCCCCCGGGTAGCCGAGATCCAGCAGCCGCGCCACCTTGTCGAAGGCCTCCCCCGCGGCGTCGTCGACGGTGGTGCCCATTTCGACGATCGGCTGTGACAGGTTCTGCACGCCGAGCAGATGCGTGTGCCCGCCGGAGACCAGCAGCGCCACCGCGGGCGGCATCGGACCGTGCTCGAGGGTGTCGACCGCGACATGTCCGCCGAGGTGATTGACCGCGTACAGCGGCACATCCCAGGCCAGCGCATACGCCTTGGCCGCGGCGACGCCGACCAGCAGGGCTCCGGCGAGTCCCGGTCCGATCGTCACCGCGATGGCGTCGGGCCGGTCGATCCCGGCCGCCTCACGCGCCCGCTGCATCGTCGGGACCATCGCCTGCAGGTGGGCCCGCGAGGCGACCTCCGGGACCACGCCGCCGTACCGCGCGTGCTCGTCCACCGACGATGCCACTTCATCGGCCAGCAGCGTCGCCGTCTCGCCGTCCCATTCGACGACACCGACTCCGGTCTCGTCGCAGGAGCTCTCGATACCCATCACGATCATGAGGTCGCGTGCCCTTCCGGCCGGTGATTGCCCGGTTCGTCGTTACTGTGTTCGTCGCTGCTGTGTTCGTCGCTGCTGTGTTCGTCGCCGTCCCGGCGCGCGGCGCGCACCATCGTGTACGCGTCCGCGCCGGACGGCTGATAGTAATTGCGTCGCACTCCCGCCACCTCGAATCCGCTGCGCTCGTACAGCGCGATCGCCGGGACGTTGTCGGTGCGCACTTCCAGGAATACCGGCGCGTGGACGGCGTCGGCAACCCGCAGCAACGCGTCGAGCAGAGCCCGCCCGTAGCCGCGCCCCTGGCAGGCGGCGTCGACCGCGATGGTGTGCACCTCGCACTCGTGGTCGCCGGCACGGCCCAGCACGCTGATACCCGCGTAGCCGGAGACCGGGGCGCCCGGGGCGGTGCGCACCGCGAAGTAGGTGTTGTGCGGCGCCCGCAGTTCGGCGACGAAGCCGGTCAGCGGCCACGGCGAATCCGTGGCGAAGAGTTCCCGCTCGATCTCGGCACATCGGGCCAGGTCGGAGGGAGTCAGTTCGTCGACGACCGGGCCGGGGCCCTCACTCATGTGTCGCCGAGGGCAGCAGCGACTTGCGCTTCTGGTCCTTGAGTTCGACGGCGTCCGGGCGGCGCAGGTACAACGGCGTCAGAGGCTCGGCCGGAGCCCGAGCGGTGAGTCGCTCGGCGGCGACGGCGACCAGCGAGGCCGGAGTCGGTGTGACCAGGTCGGCGCCCGCCGCGCCGAAGCGCTCGGTGAATCTGCTCTCCCCCACCACGTCGGAGAGCGTGCGGCCCGCCAGTTCGGCGACCAGCGTGTCGGGTGAGTCGACGGCCGGTCCCGCGACACGCCGACCGGCCTCGTACAGCGCCCAGTACACCTCGCGGCGACGGGCATCGGTGAGTACCAGTCGCGTCCCCGCCTCCGGCGCAGGCGTGCCGCGGTCGATCGCATCGAGCGTGCACACCCCGTAGACGGGAAGGCCGAGCGCGTCGGCGTACGCCGCTCCGGTGGCCATTCCGACGCGCAGCCCGGTGAACGGTCCGGGACCGCAACCGACGACCACGGCGTCGAGGGCGTCGCCCGCCACACCCGCCTCGGCGAGCACGTCCCGCATCAGCGTCGTGAGCACTTCGGCGTGACGGCGCTGATCGGTCACGATCCGCTCCGCGAGCGTCACGGGCCCCTCGTCGCGCAGTTCCACCACGCCGGTCACCACGGCGGAAGTCGCGGTGTCCAGCGCCAGAGCCCGAATCGGCGGCTGCGCGGTCATCGGTTCACCCACTCCCAGGTCGCATGTCGTGTCTCGGTGTCGTCGTCGCGGCGCAGCCGGACGATGAGGTATTCGTCGACGAGTCGCTCCACGACGCCTTCGCCCCATTCGACCACGACCACGCTGTCGTCGAGGTCGGTGTCGAGATCGAGGGCGTCCAGATCGTCCAGGCCGCCCAGCCGGTAGGCGTCGACGTGGACCAGGCCGGTGCCGCCGGGCACGCCGGGAGCGTGCTGACGGGCGATGATGAAGGTCGGCGACGAGACACGGCCGGCCACCCCGAGCCCGGCGGCGATACCGCGCGTCAGCGCCGTCTTCCCCGCACCGAGCGGACCGTCGAGGATCACCAGATCCCCCGGGCCGAGGTCGGCGGCGAGCTCGCGGCCGAGGTCTTCGGTGTCGGCTACCTCGGGCAGGTCGCGGGTTCCGGAGGTGCGCTGCGGCGTCATCCCTGTCGCTCCGATCGTGCGTGCTTGTCCGAACGCGCGCGGCCGGAGAGCCGCCACGGCAGCACCGGCCGGCCCAGCGCCAGGCGCGACCGCGAGACCAGGTCGTCGATGGCGTCGGTGACCAGCTCCGGGTCCTCCATGGGGAGCATGTGCCCGCAGCCCTCCGCGATGACCATGCGGGAGTCGTGACCGAGCTGTCCGTACATGCTCAGTGAGTTCGGCAGCGGCGTCAGCCGGTCCTCGTCGCCGCACATCACCACCGTCGGTACCTGAGCGAGCACCGGCAGCGCCGTCGCCTCGTCGTGGCTCTCCAAGACGTGCAGGAAGTTCACCATGGTCGCGATCGACGTGTTCTGAATCATCGACTCGACGGCGTGGCCGGCGCGCGGACTGTAGTGGTCGTGGCCGAAACTCGCCGCGACGAGCACCGGTTCCACCGCCCGGCGCGTGATCCCCCGGCCGGCCTGCACGGCGCCCGGGATGTAGCGGACCGACAGGCGCAGCGCATCGACGATCGGGTTGTTGAGTCCTTCGCCGAGCCCGGCCTCGGTGATGCCCCTGGCCGCCGTGGAGACCAGTGCGACGCCCGCGATGCGACCGCTGTGAGAGAACATCCGCGAATGACGTCGCGCGAACGACATGATCGACATCCCGCCCATCGAATGGCCCACCAGAACCACCGGTCCGGTCGGCGCCATCGTGCGGATCACCGCGGCGAGGTCGTCGCCGAGCTGCGCCATCGTAGAGCTCTCGGCGGACGCCGGGTCGCTCGCTCCGTGGCCGCGCTGGTCGTAAAAGACCATCTTGATGTGCCGGCCCGCCCAGCGCTCGGCGAGACCGAACCGCTGGAAGTGCCAGGCCGCCATCCGCAGGGTGAACCCGTGCACGAAGACCACGGTCAGCTCGGGCGTCGCGGTGCGCCCCCACTTGCGGTCGCTGCGCACGTCGGGACCGCCGGTGAGCACCGTGCGGACCGCGAGACACACACCGTCGTCGGCGGTGACCGTCGCAGCTTCGTCGGCGTAGATCGCTTTGAAATCGACGCCCGCGTGCGGATCGATCCGCCCGTCGGCCTTGCGGAGCTTGCGGCGGCGGAAGGCGCCGCCCGCCGTCACCGCGCCGAGCGAGCGCGCCTCCGACAGTCCCGAGCGCCATGCGGCCTTCCGTCGCGGCTTCGCACGCTCGCGGTCAGGCATCGACGTCTCCCCCGGGACCGCCGACATACCGTCGCACCGCGCGCGAACCGATTCGGGAGATGATCTCGTAGTCGATCGTGCCGATGGTGTCGGCCCAGTCGGTCGCGGTCGGCACCGGCGCGCCGCCCGCGGCGCCCGCGGGTCCGAACAGCACGGCCCGGTCGCCCTCGGCGACGCCGCCGCCGTCCGGTCCGAGGTCGATCACCAGCTGATCCATGCAGACCCGCCCGACGTTCGGGAAGATCCGGCCGTTCACGTGCACGCCGAACCGGCCGGACAGCAGGCGCGGAACTCCGTCCGCGTAGCCCGCGGGCACCACGCCGAGAACGGTGTCGGCGGGAGCGACCCACGTGTGGTTGTAGGAGACGCCCTGCCCGGCCGGAATCTTCTTGACCAGCGAGATCCGCGTCTCCAGCGTCATCGCCGGAATCAGCCCGAAGTCGCCGATGTCCGGGACCGGCGAGTAGCCGTAGATCGACAGTCCCGGACGGACCGCGTCGCGCGCCAGGTCGGGCCGGGTGAGCGCCGCCGGAGAGTTCGCGATGTGTACCAGCTGCGGCCGTACGCCGCGCGCACGCAGGTCGGCGACGGCATCGTCGACACGCTGCGCCTGCTGTGAGTTGAGCGGATGGTCGGGCACGTCGCCGAAGGCGAGATGACACATCACACCGTGCAGGCTGATCGCGCCCTCCGCACATGCGGCAGCCACCGCGTCGGCGGTCTGCGCCCATTCCTCCGGGCTGACGCCGCTGCGCGCGAGCCCGGTGTCGAGCTTCACCGTCACCGTGGCGGTCCGGCCGAGTCTGCGCGCCTGCGCCAGCACCAGCTCCAGCTGCCGAGGCGAGGAGACGGCGATGTCGATCCCGTCGGCGATCGCCCCGGCGAAATCGGCCTCCGCGGTGTGCAGCCAGGCGATCAGGTGCCCGTCGATGCCGGCGGCGCGCAGTGCGCGGGCCTCGCTGATCTGCGCCACACCGAGCGCGATGGCACCCGCTCCGAGCGCGGTGCGGCCCACGGCGACCGCCCCGTGCGCGTAGCCATCGGCTTTGACCACCGCGATCACATCGGAGCCCGAGCGCTCCCGCAGGACGCCCACATTGTGGGCGATGGCGTCGAGATCGACAGTGGCGTAGAGGTTAGCGTGCGAGTCCATCGCACCTATTCTCGCAAATCCAGCAGACGGCGGAGCGTCGGCGCGACCGCGTCGCGCAACGCGGCGGCGCTGATCGGCGCTCCCCCGCTCGCGAGCGCGGCGGCGCGCGCGTGCACCCGGGCCGCGCAGACGCCGGCCGAACGAGCGGGGAGTCCCGCCGCCAACAACGATCCGGCGATGCCGGTGAGCACGTCGCCCGCCCCGGCGGTCGCGGCCCAGGACGACTCCGCGTCGTTGCCGCTGACCCGACCGTCCGGGTCGGCCACCAGGGTGATCCGGCCCTTGAGCAGCACCGTCACCCCGAGCCTCTCGGCCAGGCCGCGCACTGCGCTCAGCCGGTCCGGCCCCGGTTCGGCTCCGGCGAGCCGGGCGAACTCCCCGGCGTGCGGCGTCAGCAGCGTCGGTGCGGTCCGATCCGCCAGAAGCTCGGGCGCACGCGCCAGCACGGTGAGCCCGTCGGCGTCGACCAGTGTCGGAAGGTCGGTCCCGAGCACATCTGCCAGTAGATCGTGTGCTTGCTCACCCGTGCCGATTCCGGGGCCGATCGCCCACGCCTGGACTCGCCCGGCATCGGCGACGGTGGACGCCGCGACCACCTCCGGCGACTTCGCCAGCACCTCGTCGACCGCCGGACCGACGTAGCGGGTCATGCCCGATGTCGCAGCCACCGCGGCCGAGGTGGCGAGCACCGCAGCCCCCGGGAACACCGCGGACCCGGCGATCACGCCGACCACGCCCTGCGAGTATTTGTCGTCGCCCGGCCCGGGAAGCGGCCACAGCGCGGCCACCTCCGCATCGCTCGGACTGGTCACCTGTGCAGCCGGTACCGGGATGCCGATGTCGGCCACCACCACCCGGCCGCAGGCCGGCGCGGCGAGCAGGTGGGCGAGCCTCGGCGCCCCGAAGGTCACGCACACGTCGGCCCGCACCGACGGTGTGTTCACCACGCCGGTGTCGGGATCGACGCCGGACGGAAGGTCGACGGAGAGCACCGCCGCGCCCGTGTCCGCGATCCGCGCGAAGACCTCCGCAGCCGGCGGTCGCAGCGGGCCGCGGCCGCCGAGCCCCACCACGGCGTCGACGGCGATGTCGAGTTCGTCCGGCACGGTGGCGCTCACGCGGCCGCCGGCGCGCCGGAACGCCGCCAGGCCCGCACCGTGCGCGTGATCGGGATCGAGCAGGAGTGCGTCGACGCGGACGCCGCGCCGCCGCAGACGAACGCCGGCGTAGAGCGCGTCGCCGCCGTTGTTTCCCGCGCCGACCACCAGCAGCACCCGCCGGCCGTAGACGCCGCCGGTCCGCTCGCGCAGTTCGGCGCTCACCTGCGCCGCCACCGCGTTCGCGGCGCGGGCCATCAGCACACCGCCGCTGAGCAGATCGCCGGTCGCGGCTTCGGCGTCCCGGATCTGCGCGGCGGTGTAGTAGCCGGTCACCACGAGGTCCTCATCGCTATTCGACGGTGACGGACTTGGCCAGGTTCCGCGGCTTGTCGACGTCGTAGCCGCGCGCCTGGGCGACGGTGGCTGCGAACACCTGCAACGGGACCGTCGAGACCAGCGGCTGCAGGAGGGTCGCGGTGTGCGGGATCGGGATCAGATGGTCGGCGACCTCCGCCGCCGCGGTGTCCGTGGCCTCGGCGATCACGATCGTCCGGGCACCGCGCGCCTGGATCTCGCGGATGTTGCTGATCATCTTGGAGTGCAGCAGGGCCCGGCCCTCGGGGGACGGCATCACCACGATCACCGGCAGCCCGTCTTCGATCAGGGCGATCGGGCCGTGCTTCAGCTCGCCTGCCGCGAAACCCTCGGCGTGGATGTACGCGAGTTCCTTGAGTTTGAGCGCGCCTTCCAGCGCCACCGGGTAGCCGACGTGCCTGCCGAGGAACAGGATCGTGTCGGCCGAGGCGAGGCCGCGGGCGAGCTCTCGGACGGGCTCCATCTGCTCGAGCACCTTCTCGACCGCGGCCGGGATCTGTTCCAGTGCCTCGAACTCGCGTGTCACCTCGTCGGCGTACTTGGTACCGACGGCCTGAGCCAGTGCGAGGCCCACCATGTAGGCCGCGGCGATCTGCGCGAGGAAGCACTTGGTGGACGCGACCCCGATCTCGGGGCCGGCGTGGGTGTAGAGCACGGCGTCCGATTCGCGCGGGATCTGCGCGCCGTTGGTGTTGCAGATCGCCAGGACGCGGGCCTTCTGGTCCTTGGCGTGGCGTACGGCCTCCAGGGTGTCGGCGGTCTCGCCGGACTGGCTGATCGCCACCACCAGCGTCGACCGGTCGAGCACCGGGTCGCGGTAGCGGAACTCGCTGGCGAGTTCCACCTCGACGGGCAGTCGGGTCCAGTGCTCGATCGCGTACTTGGCGATCAGTCCAGCGTGGTAGGCGGTGCCGCAGGCGACGACGAAGACCTTGTCGACGTCGCGCAGGTCCTGATCGCTCAGGCGCTGTTCGTCGAGCACGATCCGGCCGTTGCGGAGGTGACCGATCAGGGTGTCCGAGAGCGCCGCGGGCTGCTCGGCGATCTCTTTGAGCATGAAGTAGTCGTAGCCGCCCTTCTCCGCGGCGGCCAGGTCCCAGTCGATGTGGAACGGGGTGCCGCCGGTCGGGTTGCCGTCGAAGTCGGTGACCGCATAGGTGTCGGCGGTGATGACCACGACCTTGTCCTGGCCGAGTTCGATCGCGTCGCGGGTGTGCTCGATGAACGCCGTCACGTCGGAGGCCACGAACATCTCGCCGTCGCCGACCCCGACGACCAGCGGGGTGGACCGGCGTGCGGCGACGATGGTGTCCGGGTGGTCGGCGTGGGTGAAGACCAGGGTGAAGGCGCCCTCCAGACGCCGCAGCGTGGCGTACGCGGCGGCCACGAAGTCGCCCGCGTGCCGGCCCGACGCGTATTCGCGCTCCATCAGATGCACCGCGGTCTCGGTGTCGGTGTCGGAGGAGAATTCGATGCCGGAGTCTTCGAGCTCGGCACGCAGCGGCGCGTAGTTCTCGATGATCCCGTTGTGCACGACGGCGATCTTGTGGTCGGTGCTGAGGTGCGGGTGCGCATTGCGATCGGTCGGTTGACCGTGCGTGGCCCAGCGCGTGTGGCCCATACCGGTGTGACCGGTGAGCGCCGCACGGCCGACTTCAGCGATCTGCTTGTCGAGGTTCTCCAGCCGGCCGGCCTTCTTCTCGACCGTCACCGCACCGTTGCCGTCCAGGATCGCCACGCCGGCCGAATCGTAGCCGCGGTACTCCATCCGGCGGAGGGCGTCCACGACGATGTCGAGCGCGTCGCGCTTGCCTACATATCCCACGATTCCACACATGGGTACCAAGAATAGCGTCAGGCGGAGCGTGGTTTAGCGCCGAGCAACTGGGACACGGTGTCCAGTTCGGGACGGTCGGCGGACTCGAGGTCGACGGCGAGCGCGTCGCCCATGGTGAGCTCGGGGTCGGAGAAGGCGGCGTACTTCTCGTCGCCGGTCAGCCGATGCAGGAAGAAGCCGGTCAGCTGCGCCCGAACCGCCTTGTGGACGGCTCGATCGGCGCCGTTGATGCCGATGAGGGACTTGACCGAGGGCGTCTCGACGAGGTCGCCCGCGTCCGCTCCGGGGAGTGTGCGCAACACCACATCGCCTGCGACGTTCTCCGCCAGGTCGAGTGCGTTGCCGGTCATCGACGCCAGGTGTCCGCTGCCTGCCAGCACCAGCGACGGCACCCGGACGGTCGCGGCCGCGGCAGGCAGGTCGGCGGTGGTGGGCGCGGGGAACACGGTCGCCAGCGCCTTGACGTTCATCGGCGGCCTGCCCAGCAGCACGGCGTCGGATGCGGCCCGGACCGCGGCGGCGGCACCGAACCCGTGTCCGGCGAGCCCGATCCGGTTCGGATCGACGCGGACCCGGCCGGTGCCGAGTTGCACGCTGCCGGCGACGGTCGCCGCGGCGCGCAGGTCGGTGCCCAGGGAGATGTCGGACGGGAACGGGCCCCGGCTGCCGTCGGGCGCGGCCGCCACGATGCCCCATGAGGCGAGGTGGAACAGCAGATCCCGGTAGCGGGCACTTCCCACCAGCCAGCCGTGCGCGAACGCCACTGCCGGAAGGTCGCTGCCGGTGCGCGGTGCGAAGATCTGACCGGACATGCCGACTATCCCGAGATCGCCGCGATCGACCTTGTTGGGTCCGCGGCGCGCGAGTTCCTTCATCAGCTTGTCGGGCGGAGGCGCCACGACCTTGTTGTTCCCGAACACGGCTCCCACCCTATGACATCGATCGCGGATAGGGACTCGGTGCCGACCGATCACCGTCCGCGCGTGCGCGGCCGCGCCGCGTCGAGTCCTGCGGCCAGCATCAGCCGCCCGAGCACGGCGTCGGCCGCATCGGCGTCGGCGCGCAGCCGGGCGCGGAGCCGCTGGACGCGCACCGGATCCTCGCGCGGTGCGGGCGCCGCCGCTGCCAAACGGTCGCGGTAGCGTCGGCCGGCCTGTTCGAACCCGCTCGCGGATTCGGCGGACAATGCCTCGAGTCGGTTCTCCGGAGACGTCACCGCAGATCCGCCAGTACGAGCTCGCCTGCCGAACCGGTGTCGGTCGTCCATGCCGAGGCCACCTCCGCGAGGACTGCGGCGATGGCGTCGGCGGCCAGCTCCCCCGCGGAGTCGGCGTAGTCAAGACGCGAATGCACTTCGGCTCGCAGTTCGCCTTCGGTGACCGCGCCGGCATTCAGAGCGGCAGGTACCGCGTCGAGGTCCACCCCGCCCAGCCTGCGACGGGACACCGTCTCCAGTACCGCTGCGTGGCGTGCGAGCACCTCTTCGAGGACCTGAGCGGCGTGGGTGGTCACGGCCGCCCCCTGCGTCAGCCGGCTCCGCAGATCGGCGACGTCGCCTGCCACCACCCGTACCGCGCTGCCCGCCGCGTGTCCGGATCTGCCGGACCATTCCCCGACCGTCGTCGCCGTCGCACCCGCTGCTCCCTCCGCGCGGGCGAGGCGGTCTGCCAGGTCGCTCAACCGTTGCGCATCCGCCACGAATGCCGGCATCCGAAACTCGTCCACCGCTGAATGAGGCCGGCGTACGGCCGCCTCGTCCACCGCGGTCAGGCCCAGTTCCCGGCAGACGGCGATCACCGTCGCGAAACCGTCCGCGCACGAGCCCGTCATGCCGGCCGGCCCGTCGCCCACGACGCCGCGGCCGACTCCGCGTCGGCGAACGCCGCACCGGCCCGCCCCAGATCCGCGGCCACCGCGTCCACCGCGACTCCGCAGCCACGGAGCCGGGCGGCGAGATCGAGGAGCCGGTCCAGCGTGGCGTCCGCCGCACGACGCGGCGGACCGTGATCGGCCCAGTCGCACATCCCGCCGCCGTCGAGTTCCGCGGCGCATTCCGCGAGCGTCGTCACGATGTGCTGCTGGGCGGCGGTGAAGTCCGCGAGTTGGTCCAGATCGACGTGGATCGAGTCATTGCTTCCGGCGTCCATGCCTATTGGACGCACGCGCCGCCCGCACGGTTCCGCGACACGCCGAAAACGTCGCGTCCCCGACCGGTCGGGCGTGTCTGTCGCGGGGCCTGTTCAGACGCCCGCGACCACAGCGGCCACGCGTTCGGCGATTCCGCGCGCCGACTCGGGGGTCTGCGCCTCCACCATCACCCGGACGAGTTGCTCGGTTCCCGACGGACGCAGCAGGATGCGCCCGCATCCGTCCAGTTCGGACTCGGCGGCCGCTACCGCGCTGAGCACCTCTTCGGCGACCGCGACGGCGTGTTTGTCGGAGACGGGGACGTTGATGAGCTCCTGCGGCAGAACCGTCATCACCCCGGCCAGATCGGCCAAGCGCTGTCCGGTCTGCGCCACCCGCGCGGCGAGCATGAGGCCGGTGAGCACTCCGTCGCCGGTGGTTCCGACGGCCGGGACCACGATGTGGCCGGACTGCTCACCGCCGAGGGCGTAACCGCCCGAGCGCAGTTCCTCGAGGACGTAACGGTCGCCCACGCCCGTCACCTTGAGCTCGATTCCCGCGCTCTTCATCGCCAGGTGCAGGCCGAGGTTGCTCATGACGGTGGCCACGAGGACGCCGTCGGTCAGGTGGCCCGCCTCGTGCATCGCCAGCGCCAGGATCGCCATGATCCGGTCGCCGTCGACCACCGAACCGGTCGAGTCGACCGCCAGGCAGCGGTCGGCGTCGCCGTCGTGGGCCAGGCCGAGGTCGGCGCCGTACTCCAGGACGGCGGCCTGCAGTTTGTCCATGTGCGTGGAGCCGCACCCGTCGTTGATGTTGAGGCCGTCGGGCTCGGCGTGGATCGCGATGACCTTGGCGCCGGCGGCCTCATACGCGCGGGGAGCCACATGGGACGCCGCACCGTGTGCGCAGTCGACCACGAGCGTCAACCCGTCGAGCGAGGTCGGGACCGACTCGGCCAGATGAGCGAGGTAGCGTTCGGCGGCGTCCTGGGCGTCGCGGATCCGGCCCACACCGGCGCCGGTGGGACGGGGCTGGTCGGCGTGCATCGCCGCCTCGATCTCGTCCTCGACGTCGTCGGGGAGTTTGTGGCCGCCCGCGGCGAAGAACTTGATGCCGTTGTCGGGCATGGGATTGTGCGAGGCGGAGATCATCACTCCGAAATCCGCCCGATAGTCAGCCGTCAGAAAGGCGACGGCCGGGGTGGGGACCACTCCCACCCGGATGGCGTCGGCGCCCGCCGCGGCCAGACCGGCGCACAGCGCGGCCTCCAGGAGTTCGCCGGAGGCGCGGGGGTCACGTCCGACGACGACGCGCGGACGGGAACGAGCGTTTGCACCGAGAACGCGAACGGCGGCCGAGGCCAGGGCCAACGCCAGCTCTGCGGTGAGCTGGTCGTTGGCCCGGCCTCGGACGCCGTCGGTGCCGAAAAGGCGAGCCACAGTAGCCGAAGCGATCAGCGCTTGCTGTACTGCGAGGCCTTGCGGGCCTTCTTCAGGCCGTACTTCTTACGCTCCACAGCACGCGCGTCGCGGGTCAGGAAGCCGGCCTTCTTCAGTGCCGGACGATCCTCGGGGCTGACCTCGATGAGGCCGCGCGCGATGGCCAGACGCAGCGCGCCCGCCTGACCCGACGGGCCGCCGCCGACCAGACGAGCGTGGATGTCGAAGGCGTCGGTGCGCTCGACGGTGACGAGCGGAGCCTTGATGAGCTGCTGGTGCACCTTGTTCGGGAAGTAGTCCTCGAGGGTGCGGCCGTTGAGCGTGAACTCGCCGGTGCCGGGCACCAGGCGGACCCGGACGATGGCCTCCTTGCGGCGGCCCACGGTCTGGATCGGGCGGTCGAGCACGACCGGTCCGCGAGTGGCGGTCTCGGTCTCGACGACCTCGACGGACTCCGTGGTGTAGCTGCCGTCCTCGTTCAGGGTCTCTTCTTCGATGACCTCGACGTCGACGTCGTTCAGGTTCTCGTTGGTCACTGGGCCACCTGCTTGATCTCGTAGTTGACCGGCTTCTGCGCGGTGTGCGGGTGGTTGGGGCCCGCGTAGACCTTGAGCTTGCCTGCGATGGCGTTGCCCAGCTTGTTCTTCGGGAGCATGCCCTTGACGGCGCTCTCGACGACGCGCTCGGGCTTGGTGGCCAGGAGCTCACCGATGCTCTGGGACTTCAGGCCGCCCGGGTGACCCGAGTGGCGGTAGAGACGCTTGTCGGTCAGCTTGTTGCCGCTGACGGCGACCTTCTCCGCGTTGATGATGATGACGTAGTCGCCGCCGTCGACGTGCGGGGCGAACGTGGGCTTGCCCTTGCCGCGGAGCAGGTTGGCGCTCGCGACGGCGAGGCGGCCGAGCACCACGTCGGTGGCGTCGATGACGTACCACTCGCGGGTCACGTCACCGGCCTTCGGGGTGTAGGTAGGCACAGTAGTCCTCTTTTGAACTCGTTTGCTGCTGGTCAGGCACTTCTGCAGAGCGTGCTCCCGGCGACCAGTGGGGACCCGGGCACTCTGTTGACGCAGGGCACCAGCGATCTAGCTTACGCGGGCTCGTCGACGCGGGTCAAAACGCGCGTCCGGCTGGGTCCGTATCGTCGAGAGCATGACTTCAGTGATCAGCATCGGTCCCGGCGACGGCGCCCTCACCCTGCGCACCGGCGTCGCCGGGCGGGCGGCGCGGACCGGCCACAGCTTGACGATCGGGTTCGACGCGTGGCGAGCCGACATCGCCTTCGACGGCGACACTCCGGTCTCCGTGGCGCTGCGGGTGGACGTCGACTCCCTGCAGGTGCTCTCGGGCGAGGGCGGGCTGACTCCGATGACCGGTCCGGAACGGCTGGTCGCGCGCGCCAACGCTCTCAAGTCGCTGAAATCGTCCGCCTTCCCCGAGATCGTCTTCCGAGCCGGCGGCGTGTCGGCGAGCGGCGACGGCTACCGGTTGTCGGGCGATCTGACGATCTGTGGAGTCACCGAGCCCCACACCGTCGACGTGGCGGTGGACGGCAGCACCGTCTCCGGGCAGTCCGCGGTGACGCAGACGGCGTTCGGGATCAAGCCGTATTCGCTGATGATGGGCGCCCTGAAGGTGGCCGACGAGGTGGTCGTGACGCTGGAGGCGTCGGTCACCGTCTCCTAATCGCTCACCACACGCAGGGAACCCACGGCCCCGCGGCACGGACCGTCCACCGACTCCTCCCCCGTGCCCGTCTGACAACCGATGCTGATCTGCGTGCCGCTCTCGACGGCCACGTACCAGGCCACGGGAGAACCCGACGCCGGCGTCTCGCGATACCCGATCACGCGACGGCCCGCATAGCTCACGTCGGCCGCGAACTCGGCCACCGCGTCGTCCCCGCGCTGCGCGATGCGGTTCCGCAGGCTCTCCGCGACTGTCGCGACGGTGGAACCGCCCCGCAGCCGCGAGACGACGACGATCAGCCGCCTGCCGTCGTCGGGGGCCGCGAACACCGTGCGGCTTCCGGCGGTCGCATCGTCCCCGTCACTGCGCCGCCACTGGCCCGGAACGGCGAGTTCGGCCCGGCCCACCCGGACCGTCTGCTGCACGGACCGCTCCGGCCGCGGCCAATGCGCCCACCCGGCGGTCGCGGCTGCGGCCAGCACCAGCACCGCGGCGACGGCTGCCGGCGCGCGCAGTCCCCGGCGCGACGCGGCGATCGGCGGCGCGGGCAGGCCGGCGAGCAACTCCGCGGCACTCACCGGGCCGAGCCGACCTCCGTGCCTGGTCAGAACCGTTCTGTCGACGGCCATCGCGCGGACACCGAAGGCTTCGAGCAGCAACCGCTGGGCGGCGGCGACCGATTCCGGATCGGGACCGTCGACGAAGACCGCGTCGGCGGCGCGCAACGGAGCCGACCACCCGGGTTCGGCCGATATCCGGCGCGGGAGGTCCACCGCGCCCCGCCCCAGCGACCACCGGCCGTCGGTGCGAGTCACCGTGTGCACGCTCCAGTGTCCGCCGGTGGCCGGCAGCATCCGGGTCTCCACCACGGCGCAGCGGTGCACGGTCGCGTCGGCGTGCGAAGCGGCGATCGCCACCGCCCGTGGAACGGGTTCGGCGGCGGCGCCCACGGAGGCGAGTTCGCCGACCAGAGCCTCGGTGCGGACCGGTCCCCACACGGTGGGCAGCAGGATCCGGGAGGCGCCGGCGGCGCGCCGCATCACCTCGCGCAGCGCCTGCCGGGCGAGGGCCCGCCGTTCGGCGCAGTCGATGTCCTCCAGCAGCGTCGTCAGGTCCACGGTGCCGCCGGGACCGGTCACACGTCCGTACGCGAGATCGATCACCGGGCCGCTCACGCCCGTTCTCCCAGCGCGACCTGGACGATCTCCGGCGACCGGTTGCGCGACACCAGTTCGCCGCGGCCGGCCGGCAGCCGCTGCAGGCGGTGCCTGCCCACCACGTAGCCCTCGTCGGGGTCGCCGTTCATCAGGAGGACATCGCACGAGAGGTCGCGCAGACAGGCGATCAGCGGATCGAACAGCGCTCGGCCGACACCGCCGGATCGGCGCGTGAGGATCAGCCGGAAACCGATGTCGCGACCGTGCCCGAGCAACTCGATCAATGGCGACAATGGATTCCCGGACGCCGTGGCGACGAGGTCGTAGTCGTCGACCACCAGATAGACGGTGGGCCCCGACCACCAGCTGCGGTCGACGAGTTGTTGCGGTGTCACGTCGTCGCCGGGCAGCCGCGCGGCGAAGTACTCGGCGAGTTGCGCCATCATCGGCCGCGCCGTGCGTTCGGAACTGGCGTAGCCGCCCAGATGCGTCTCCGGCACCTCTCCGAGCAGTCCGCGACGGTAGTCGACGAGGACGAGCTTGACCTCGTCCGGATCTCCGCCGGCCACCAGTCCGCGGACCAGCGTGCGAAGCGTCTCGGTCTTGCCCGATTCGACGTCGGCGAACACCAGCAGGTGCGGCTGGGCGTCGAAGTCGAGGACGCACGGCCCCAAGTCGGTCTCCGACAGCCCGAGCGCTACCGTACCGGCCCGCGTCCCGGCTCCCTGCGCGGCGACGGTCTCCGCGAGCACGGAACCGTCCACCACTCGTGCGAGAGTCCGCACCTCCGGAGCCCGGCGATCGCCGTATTCCCGCGCGACGGCCTCGACCAGCTTCGCCGTTCCGGCGGACACATCGGTCGCGTCGGCGACGCCGTCGACCCGCGGCAGCGCCACCAGCAGGTGCTTCTCCTGCGCGGTCAGCCCGCGGCCCGGCCGTCCCTCCGGCACTCCGGCCGCGGCGCGGCGGCTCATCTCGGAATCGAGGGCGTCACCGAGCCGCAGTTCCACGCGACCGGCCATCAGGTCCTTCATGGCGGGCCGGATCTCGCCCCACCGCGACGCGCTGACCACCACGTGCACGCCGTACGCCAGCCCCGTCGAGACGAGGGCGTCGACCTTCTCCTCCAGCGCCTCGAAGTCGGCCCGGAGCACGCCGATCCCGTCGATGACCAGGAAGACGTCGCCGTACCGGTCGTCGGCGAAGCGGCCCGCAGCGCGCGCCGCGCGGTACTCCCGCATCGACTCGATGCCGTCCTCGGCGAAGCACGCCTCCCGGCTCGTCTTCACCGCCAGGATCTCGGCGAGCGTGCGGCGGATCCGGTCGTGCTGGACTCGGGTGGCCACCGAGCCGACGTGCGGCAGACCATCGAGTGCGGCGAGCGTGCCGCCGCCGAAGTCCAGACAGTAGAACTGCACCTGTTCGGGGGTGTGGGTCGTGGCGGCTCCGCAGATCAGGGTGCGCAGCGTGGTGGACTTGCCCGACTGCGGACCGCCCACGACAGCGACGTGCCCGGCCGCACCCGCGACGTCGAGCCATGCGGTGTCGCGCCGCTGCTCGAACGGCAGGTCGATGACCCCGTACGGAAAGGTCAAGGTGCCGGGTGCGGTGTCGCGTGCCAGCGCATCGAGGGTGATCGCCCGCTCCAGCGGCGGCAACCACACCCGATGCGGGGTGCGGCCGTGCCCGGCCAGTGCCGCGACCACCGTCTCGAGCACCGTCGCGGACGGACCCTCGTCGGCCTGGCCGTCCGGCTGCTCCGTGGCCGGTTCGGCGAGCGGGACCTCCGCGGTGGTGAACGCGACCGGCCGGGTCTGCGCACACGACGCGGAACCGGCAGACGGCCCCGCCGGTGGTCGATAGGGGCCGGAGACGAAGCACGTGTTGAAGCGTGTCGGCGCCGACGAATCGCACTTCAGGTAGGCCGCGCCGGGCGCACTCGGCAGGTGATAGGCGTCGGGGACGCCCAGCACAGTCCGGGACTCGTTGGCGGAGAAGGTCTTCAATCCGATCCGGTACGAGAGATGACTGTCGAGCCCGCGCAGCCTGCCCTCCTCGAGACGCTGGGACGCGAGCAGCAGGTGGATGTGCAGGGAGCGCCCCAGCCGGCCGATCGCCACGAACAGGTCCGCGAATTCCGGTTTCTGCGCGAGCAGTTCGGAGAACTCGTCGACGACGATGAAGAGGGCGGGCAGCGGGTCGAGCGGCGCCCCCGCCCGGCGGGCCTGTTCGTAGTCGGTGACATTGGCGAAGTTGCCTGCGGCGCGCAGCAGTTCCTGACGGCGGTTCAGTTCGCCGGAGAGTGCGTCGCCCATCCGGTCCACCATCGCGAGTTCCTGCTCGAGGTTGGTGATCACCGCGGCCGTGTGCTTGGCCTGCTCCAGACCGAGAAAGGTGGCCCCGCCCTTGAAGTCGACCAAGACCAGGTTCAACTCGTCCGGGGAGTGCGTCGCGATCAGCGCGAGGACGAGGGTGCGCAGCAGTTCGCTCTTGCCGCTGCCGGTGGCGCCGATGCACAGCCCGTGCGGCCCCATTCCGCCGTGCGCGCTCTCCTTCAGGTCAAGGTGCACGGGAGCGCCCTCCGGGGTGTAGCCGATCGGCACGCGCAGTCGTTCGGCACCGAGGCGCCCGCGCCAGGCCGACTCCGGGGTGACGCGGCCCGCGTCTCCCAGACCCAGCAGTGCGGGCAGTCCGGGATCGCTCGCGAGAACCGGCGTGTCGAGATCGAGCAGGGCGTCGAGCGACGCCGGGCGGTACCGGGCGAGCCTGCGCGCGACGGCTTCGGCGCACGGCCCGGACAGCCGGTCGGCGACGGCGAACTCCTCCAGTCCGGCGGCGGTGCGGGCGGCGACACGACCGCCGGACACCGTCAGCTGCAGCCCGCGACGCACCGCCAGCGGGCTCGGTGCGGTGCCCAGACTCACCACTGTCACGCCGTCGAGGCCTACGCCGCCGATCAATTCGTCGTCCACATCGACGCGATCGGTGTCGACCACGATCAACAGATGGGACGTCGCCGGAGAGTCGGCCGTCCGGCTGAAACCCGCGCGGGCCGCGAGATCGGCGGCGAGGTCGTCGCCGAGGGCGCCGAGCGTCGGGTACACCATGCGCACGGCACCGAGCCCGTCCCGACGAGCCGGATGGCCGATGTGCGGCAGCCACTTGACCCAATCCCATTCGGCGTCGAGCGGATCGTCGGCGACGACCGCGATCCTCAGGTGGTCCGGACCGTGCAGTACGGCCAGCGAGCACAGCATGAACCGCAGCAGGGCGCGCACCTGCACCGGATCCCCGAGCAGGCTGACCGCCGGGAATCCGCGCAGCGCGATCGCCGTCGGCAGTCCGTCGACGGCCGCATGCGCGGCAGCGAAACGTCTCAGCGCCACCGCCGACACCGGCTCCAGGTCGTCGCCCGGCGGCGTCTCCGGCGGCACCAACGCGGTCGCGAGGCGGTGTGTCCCGCGGCCGACGCGGACATGGCCGAAGTCGTCGTCGGTGAATCTGCGCTCCCACATCCGGCGGCCCCCGACCAGGCCGATCAACGCTCCCGGATCCGGATGCCGCCACTGCGCCGATTCTCGTTGCGCTGCAGCCGTTTCGGCGACATCGTCGCGAAGCTGACCGAGATGGCGCAGATAGTCCTTGCGGTTCTCATTCACCTCGGCGGCCCGCTCGGGACCGCCGCGCCCGCCGGATGCCAGCATTCCCACCATCGACATCACCATCATCAGCGGGAACATCAGAAACATCGGATTCGCCAGTGCCCCAGCGCCTCCGGTCATCACCATCATGGCGACCATGCCGATGACGGCGACCACCATGACCGCCGGCAGAAGCCGCACCAGCAGATTCGGCGGCACTGCGCGCGACAGCTCCGGCGGCGCGGTCAGCTCGATCTCCCCGTCCGGCGGAGCCTCCACGACGATCCGCGGACGACGCGCGAAACCGATTGTTGCACTGCCCATTCGAGCCCCCCAGCTCTGATTCGGCCGCCGCGTGAGGCCGGTTGAGCGATTTCCCCCAATCGCTGACCGCGACGACTCCCGACATGGTTATCTCGACGACGTCCTCGCCTCACGGGCGATGGAAGAGGTTGTATCAGGAACCTTGGGGGAAGGTTTGCCGAATGACCGTGTTGACCGAACCGGACATGATCCGGACATCGATCGTGGGTGGGAGCACTCAACTCGACGCAGGCCTTCCGGCCGGCGTGCCGATCGCGGCGCTGATGCCCGATCTTCTCGACGCTCTGCGGGTCCGGGTGGACGACAGCGCTGAACCCGCGAACTGGACACTCGCCCGCATCGACGGAACCGCCTTGGCCGCCGAGCACACTCTCGCGCAGTGCGGGGTGTGCGACGGCGATCTGCTGGTGATCCGCACTGCGCCGGCCGATGCCGGGACGGTGCTGATCGACGACGTCGCCGACGGTGTGGCGGCGGCTCTGCAGCGGGACCGCTTCGGCTGGTCGTCGGACGCCTCACGCATGGTGAGCTATCTGGTCTTCCTGGTCGCGGTGGTCGGGGCCGTCCCGGCCGGCCGCTGGGCGGCGGCCGCCGGCGACGCTCCGGTGGTCCTCGCGGTCTCGGCCCTGGGTGCGGCGGTCTCACTCGGGGCGGCACTGTCCGGCCGTCGCCTGGAGAGCGACCCGCGGACCTCCGCCGTCCTCAGCATCGCGGGCTGCGTCCTCGGCGCCGTCGCGGCCTCGCTCGTCGTGCCCGGCGCGGCGGGCGGAGTCCAGCTCGCGTTAGCGGGCATCGCTGCCCTGGCCGGTGCGGTGATCGGATACCAGGGCACCGGCCGGGCCGCGGCGGCCCACACCGCGATCGCCGTGGTCGGCGGCGCAACCGCGGCGACCGGGCTGCTCGCCACGGTGTGGGCGCCGTCAGTGCGGGATCTGGCCGCAGTCGTCGCGGCGGCGGGCGTCGGCCTGGTGCTCTGCGCGCCGCGAATCGCGATCGCCGCCGGACGTCTGCCGTTGCCGTCGGTGCCGAACACTGCGCCGGCGGCACCCGACGGGACCGATCCCGCGGTGGTCGACGGCGTGGACGCGGTCCGGCTCTCGACCCGCGATCCGCTCGGCGCAATCGCCGACCTCGCGCTGGGCGACCTCGACGCGCTCGCGCGCCGCGCCGCCGTGACCGCATCGATTCTGACGGGCGCACTCGCCGGTGCCGTCCTGGTCACCGGGGTCGCGACCGCGGCCGTCGCCGCTGCGGCGTGCGGATCGCCGGTGGCGCTGGGCTACTGCGCGTGCATCGTGGTGGCACTCGCCGCCCGCGGCCGGACGCACGCCGACCGGCTGCAGTCGGCTCTGCTGGTCGGGGCGGCCGGGATCATCGGAGTCGTCGCCGCGCTCGCCGCCGTCGCGGGGTCCGGCCCGGAACCGGTCTGGGTGTTCGCGGGGACGATCGGCTGGGCGGTCGGCGCTCTGCTGCTGGGCACGGTCGCATCCGGCCGCGACTACTCTCCGCCCGCCGTGCGCGCCGTCGAGATCGCCGAATACGCCGCGCTGACCGCGGTGATTCCGCTGCTGCTCTGGGTCCTGGACGTCTATCAGGCGGTCCGGACCCTGTGATCCGGCGGATCGGCGCGATCACGGCGGTCGCGGCGGTCGTCTGGTTCTCCGGCGCGGGTGCCGCCGTGGCGGTCCCGGCGCCGGTGATCGCCCGGGCGACGGTCTCGGCCGCACCGCTGGGCCCGCCCGAGCCGACCGAGCAGCGCGCCCGCTGCGCGACCACCGCCGACGCGGACACCGCAGGCGAACCCGCGGGCCACCGACTGCTCGACGTGGCAGCGGCCCATCGGTTCAGTCGCGGCGCCGGCGTGTCCGTGGCGGTCATCGACACGGGTGTGAGCCCGCACACCAGGCTGCCGCGCCTCGTCGCCGGCGGCGACTACGTCGGGACCGGCGACGGACTGTCGGACTGCGACGCCCACGGAACGCTGGTCGCGGGCATCATCGCAGCACAGCCCTCCGCCGACGACGACTTCGTCGGTGTGGCGCCCGAGGCGACCATCATCTCGATTCGGCAGTCGAGCGGAGCGTTCAGCGCCCGGGGCAGCGGAGCCGACGACGCCGTGGTGGGAGCCGGATACGGCCCGCTCACCACTCTCGCGCGGTCGGTGGTACGGGCCGTCGACCTGGGTGCACGGGTGATCAACATCTCAGAGGTGGCATGCGCACCCGCCGCCGGTCCGCTCGATGACGGTCTCGTCGGGACCGCGCTGGCCTACGCGCGTGAGCGGGACGTGGTGGTGGTCGTGGCAGCCGGGAACCTGACCGAGACCACGGCGTGTCGGGAGCAGAACCCGTCGGGTGCGGCCTCGGTCGAGCAGGCGTGGGCGCGACTGCGCACGGCCGTCACCCCGGCGCGATTCGCGCCGCTGGTGCTGACGGTGGGCGCCGTCGCGGCCGCCGACGGCGCAGCGGCGGACTTCAGCCTGCGCGGGCCGTGGGTGAGCGTGGCGGCGCCGGGCACCGATGTGGTCAGCGTGATGCCGGGCTCGGGCGGCCCGCGGCTCGCCGGCGGCCTGCGCACCGGCGACGGGGTGGCCCCGCTCGCCGGCACCAGCTACGCGGCGCCGTACGTGTCGGGCCTGGCGGCGCTGATCCGGTCCCGGTACCCGCGACTGTCGGCCGCTGAGGTGATCGACCGCATCGTCGACACGGCGCACGGCGGCGGCCGGGACGACGCCGTCGGCAGCGGGGTGATCGATCCGCTCGCCGCACTCACCGACGACCCCGAGGTGCGCGCCGCTCCGGGTCTGCGGCCGTTGGCTCTCCCCGACGATGAGCCCGAGTCGGGCTCCGGTGCGGGCGTCATCCTCGCGGGTGCGGGTTTCGCGGCTGTCGCCGTCGTGGGCGGACGCCTGCTGCGCCGCCGCCGATGATCGCTGCCGAGGCGATGGGCGCCGCGGTCAGCGGGGATTGCGGGCGGGCCGCAGTTCGCGCGGCAACGCGAAGGTGAGCGTCTCCTCGGCGGTGGTCACGGTCTCGACGTCCGCGTAACCGTGCTCGGCGAGCAGATCCACCACCCCGCGGACGAGGACCTCCGGGACCGAGGCACCCGAGGTGACGCCGACCGTGGTGACGCCGTCGAGCCAGGCCAGGTCGATGTCGCGGGCGTAGTCCACCAGGTAAGACGCCTCGGCGCCGTTCTGCAGCGCCACCTCCACCAGCCGCTGCGAATTGGACGAGTTCTGCGAACCGACCACGATCACCAGCTCGCACCGCGGCGCCATCGCCTTGACAGCTACCTGGCGGTTCTGGGTGGCGTAGCAGATATCGTCCGACGGCGGGTCGTTCAGCAGCGGGAACCGTTCCCGGAGCCGGGACACCGTCTCCATCGTCTCGTCCACCGACAGCGTGGTCTGCGACAGCCAGATCACCCGCGACTCGTCGCGCACCTGCACGTCGTCGACGGCGTCGGGTCCGTCGACCACCTGGATGTGCTGCGGGGCCTCGCCGGCGGTGCCCTCGACCTCCTCGTGGCCCTCGTGGCCGATCAGCACGATGTCGTAATCGTCGCGCGCGAACCGCTTCGCCTCCTGATGCACCTTGGTGACCAGCGGGCACGTCGCGTCGATGGTCTTGAGGCTGCGCTGCGCAGCGCTCTGGTGCACCTCGGGAGAGACTCCGTGGGCGGAGAAGACCACGATCGCACCCTCGGGCACTTCGTCGGTCTCGTCGACGAAGATCGCGCCACGCTCGGTCAGCGTGTCGACCACATGCCGGTTGTGCACGATCTCCTTGCGGACATACACCGGCGCACCGTGCTTGTCGAGGGTCCGCTCGACAGTCTCCACGGCCCGGTCGACGCCTGCACAATATCCACGGGGCGACGCGAGAAGGACGCGCTTACTATCAGCCATGAACTCCAGGGTACGGCTGTGAGAGAGTTAGTACATGAGTCGTCCTCCATACGCTGCCCGCGTGGTCGCCGGTCTGGTCGCCACCACCATCGAGGAAACCCGCAAACTGCCGACGCGAGTCATCACTCTGCCGATGGGTGCGGTGAGCCGGAGTCTGCAGGCCGGCATGCGACTTCAGCAGAACATCGCCGAGCTCGCCATCAAGGGCGACGAGCTGCTCGCGCCGCTGTGCGACAAGTCTCAGGAACAGCCCGAGTGGGCGCGGTTCGACGAAGACGACGACGCGGAGGCGGCGAGCCGGCCGCTGCGTGCCGACGCGCCGGCCACTGTTCCGCAAGCCCCGGCCCGCGCCCCTGAGATGAACTCCGCGACAAACCACGCTGAGACGAGCGCCGCCGAGGCCCCCGCTGCGAGCCCCGACGAGTCCGCCGCCGACAGCGCCGCGCCCCCGGCCAACGCCGGACGTTTCGCGCTCTACAGCTCGGCTCCGGCCGACGTGGCCGCGGGCCCCACCTCTACGACGCCGGATGCCGCAGCGTCGCCGGAGCATCTCCCGGCCGCCGTCGCCGCCCTCGACTACCCGACGCTGACGCTGGCCCAGCTGCGCGCCAAGGTCCGCGGGCTCGGCACCGAGGAACTCACCGAGATCCTCGAGTTCGAGAAGGCGAACCGCAATCGCACGCCCTTCGTCACGATGCTCGACAACCGCATCGTCAGCCAGCAGAAGAAGGCCGAATCCGCGCAGTGAGCAACCGCGCAGTGACAACCGGCGCAGTGATCGACCCGGCCCGGCTCTGCACCGGGGTTCCGCGATGACGCCCGAGCAGGGGAACACCGCCGAGAATCCGTGGCCGGTGCGCACGCTCAGTTTCAAGATCGCGGACTGGATCCACCGGCTCGGGCAGGTGTGGGTGGAAGGTCAGATCACCCAGCTGAGCCTGCGCCGCGGCACGCGCACCGCTTTTCTGACGTTGCGCGATCCCGCCGCCGACATCTCGATCTCGGTGACCTGCGACCCGGGTCTGCTTCAGCGGAGTCCGGTGCCGCTCACCGAGGGCGCCCGGGTGGTGGTGTACGGCCGGCCCAACTTCTACACCGGCCGGGGCACTCTGTCGCTGCGGATCACCGACATCCGGCCGGTCGGCATCGGCGAACTCCTCGCCCGGATCGAACGCGTCAGGGCCCTGCTCGCCGCCGAGGGGCTCTTCGACGCCCGCCGAAAGAGGCCGCTGCCGTTCCTCCCCCACACGATCGGACTGATCACCGGCCGCGCCAGTGCCGCACAGCGCGATGTGATCGCCGTCGCGACCGCCCGGTGGGACGCGGTGCGGTTCGAGGTCCGGGATTCGCCCGTGCAGGGACCGACCGCGGTGCCTGCGATCGTCGAGCACCTCGCGGCGCTGGACGCCGCACCGCACGTCCAGGTCATCGTCATCGCGCGCGGGGGCGGCAGCGTCGAGGACCTGCTCCCCTTCTCCGACGAGACGCTGCTGCGCGCCGTCTCCGCCTGCCGGACCCCCGTGGTGAGCGCCATCGGCCACGAACCCGACAGTCCGCTGCTCGACCTGGTGGCCGACGTCCGCGCCGCGACGCCGACCGATGCCGCCAAGCGTGTGGTGCCGGACGTCTCGGCCGAACTGCAGGGAATCGCCGAGTTGCGCCGGCGCAGTGCCCACGCGCTGCGCAACTGGGTGCACCGGGAGGAACGGGTGGTCGAGGGGCTCCGGGCCCGGCCCGTGCTCGCGAACCCGCTGCGCATGGTCGACGACCGGCAGGACCGTGTCGACGGCGCAGTGCGCGACATCCGCCGCAGTGTCCGGCACCTGGTGACTGTCGAGGAGCATCGCACCGAACGTCTCGCATCGCAGCTGTCGACCCTCGGACCAGCGCAGACGCTCGCCCGCGGATACGCCGTGGTGCAGCGCACCGACTCCGACCAGCCGCACGCGGTCCGCTCGGTGGACGACCTGCCGGCCGGAGCGGCCGTGCGCATCCGCGTCGCCGACGGATCGGCCGCGGCAGTGATCTCGCCGACCACGAAGGAGAGCCGACAGTGACCGATCCCGGAGCCGATTTCACGCCCGTCGCCGAACTCGACTACGAGCAGGCTCGTGACGAATTGTCGGAGGTGGTCACCGCACTCGAGCGGGGTGGACTGGGTCTCGACGAGTCGCTGGCGCTCTGGGAGCGCGGCGAGGCGCTGGCCAAGCGGTGCACCGAGCATCTCGAGGGAGCTCGATCACGGATCGAGGCCGCACTGAACGACGACGCCGAGACCGACGACGAGGACTGAGGGACGAGGGCTGGCGGACGAGGACTGGAAGATTAACTTCCCCGCAGGCCCGGTGGCCGATCCGGCGACCGGCTCGGGTCAGGGACGCTTGGACGGCAGCGGTTCGGCCTCGGTGACCGCCTTCGCGAGGGTCTGCATGTCGGAGTCCGCGCCGCGGCTCACCACGCCCACTCGCACGTCGCCCATGTCGGCGATCCATGCCTTGCGGTGATCGTCGCCTGAGTAGGTGACCCAGCGCTGGCCCGAGATCTCGCGCACGCCACCGCCACTCGCGCCGTCGCCGAGCAGCTTCGGAACCAGCTGCTCCTCGGTCGCGGCGGTCTGCGTCAGCTGGATGTAGACGCCGTTGGGGGTGATCCAGCCGACGTTGCTGGAGAGAGTGGCGCCGATCTCCTGAGTCGAACCCGAGTTGGCCTTCCAGTTCGCGGGCAGTTTCGGCTCCCGGATCGGGAACGGCATCGACTCCGCATCGGCGTGCAGACCTGCACTGACGTTGAAACTGGGAATCTTCTGCTCGGTCGCCGAGTTGCCGAAGCCCCAGGAGCAACTGCCGCTGACCCCGGCCACGATCAGTGCGATCACCAGCAGCGGGATGAGCGACCAGACGAGGTCTCGTCCGTCTTGCAGGATCCGGGGTTTCTGGGCCATGGCTTCGATTATCGCAGTCGGGCGCCGCCCCCAGCCAATCGCCGGTCCCGGCCATGAAAGAATCGAGGTCTAGACCTCATCAAGGTTCGCAACGAAAGTGGAGTCCGCATGACCAAGCAAGCACCCGACCGCAACCTGGCCATGGAACTGGTCCGTGTCACCGAGGCCGCGGCGCTGGCCGCTGGTCGGTGGGTCGGGCGCGGCGACAAGAACTCCGGCGACGGCGCCGCGGTCGACGCGATGCGCGAACTCCTCTCCACAGTGTCGATGCGCGGAACCGTCGTGATCGGCGAGGGCGAGAAGGATGAGGCCCCGATGCTGTACAACGGCGAGATCGTCGGCAACGGCGAGGGCCCCGAGGTGGACGTCGCCGTCGACCCGATCGACGGCACCACGCTGATGGCCGAGGGACGTCCGAACTCGATCGCTGTCATCGCGGTCTCCGAACGCGGCACCATGTACGACCCGTCGGCGGTGTTCTACATGAACAAGATCGCCGTCGGCCCGGCCGCGAAGGGCGCGATCGACATCAACCAGTCCACCGAGTGGAACATCAATTCGGTCGCCGCGGCCAAGGGCATCGACGTCGCCGACCTGACCGTCGTCGTCCTCGACCGTCCCCGCCACGCCGAGCTGATCCACGAGATCCGTGAGGCCGGCGCCAAGATCCGGCTGATCTCCGACGGCGACGTGGCCGGCGCCATCGCCGCCGCCGGCGATTACAGCACCGTCGACATGCTCATGGGCATCGGCGGCACCCCCGAAGGCATCATCAGTGCCGTCGCGATGAAGTGCATGGGCGGCGAGATCCAGGGCAAGCTGTGGCCCAAGGACGACGCCGAACGCCAGAAGGCCGTCGACGCGGGCCTGGACCCGGACATGGTCCTGACCAACGACATCCTGGTGCGCGGAGAGAACTCCTTCTTCTGCGCGACCGGCGTCACCAACGGCGACATGCTCCGCGGCGTCACCTACCGTCCCAACGGGGCCACCACCCGCTCGCTGGTCATGCGCTCCAAGTCGGGCACCATCCGGACCATCGAGGCGGTCCACCAGACGTCCAAGCTGCGCGAGTACGCGCGCCTGGACATCTGATCCCCGCGATCGACCCCCGCGATCGACTGACCCCGGCCTCGCACCGAGGACCGACGATGCCCCTCGACTCCATGAGTCGAGGGGCATCGGTGCGTTCGGTGGGGAACGGCAGCGGTGTCAGACCCCGACACCGGCCAGCAGGGCGCCGTCCTTCATCTCCAGCACTCCGTCCACCCCGGTCACCGTCTGCAGATCGTGCGTCACCAGCAGGGAGGCGATGACGCGGTCTCGCGCCAGTTCGGTGAGCAGTTCGACGATCTGCGTTCCCCGTGTCGAGTCGAGCGCGGAGGTGGGTTCGTCGATCAGCAGCACCTGCGGTCCGTTCATCAGCGCCCGGGCGATGTTGACCCGCTGCCGCATTCCGCCCGAGAGCTGTCCGGGCCGGCGTCCGAACGCTCCGTCGAGCCCGACGGCCGAGAGGAGTTCGCGGGCCTGGGCGCGGTGCCGCGACGGCCGGCGACCGGCCACATGCGCCGCGAGCAGCAGTTGTTCCTCTGCGGTGAGTCCGGGTACCAGGTTGTCGTTCTGGAAGATCAGTCCGATCCGTTCGCGCCGGACGCGGGCCAGCGCCTCCGCGTCGAGGCCGTCGAGGCATCGGTCGCCGATCCGCACCGTCCCCGAGTCGGGCCGGATCAGTGCGCCGGCCACCGCGAGCACGCTCGACTTCCCGCATCCGGAGGGGCCGGTGAGCGCGACGGTGGTGCCCGGCTCCACGTGCAGGCTCACCCCGCGCACCGCGCGCACCACGCTGTCGCCGTCGGGGTAGGTCAGATCGATGTCGGTGAGTGTCAGTCCCGTGTCAGTTGCAGATCCCATGTCAGTTCCCATCAGTAGTCATCGGTCGGATCGGAGAAGTGTCAGCGGTTGAGGGCGACCAGCGGGTCCACCTTCACCAGGGGCCGCAGCGCCAGCGCCGCGCCCACCAGTCCCAGGACGGCCATGCCTGCGAGGACCGTCGCCCCGGCCGCCGGGTCGACGACCACCGGCGCCTTGCCCGACAGCAGCGAGGCGAAACCGACCGCCAGTGCCGCGCCGAGTGCCAGGCCGACCACCAGGACCGAACCGGCTTGGGCGAGGCCGTCGCGCAGCAGGTACCAGCGTCCCGCGCCCATCGCCCGGACCACCGCGAGCGAGCCGATGCGCTGACCGGTCCACACGGCGAAGAATCCGCAGACGACGACCGCCGAGATCACCACGAGCAGCCCCTGGATCAACAGCAGCGACATGTGTTCGGACGAGAAGCCCGGGACCAGGTCGGGCAGATCGGCGTGCGCCACCCGGACCAGGCCCGCCGGAGCCGCACTATCGGAGTCGACGATCAGTGCGTTCACCGAATCGCGGTGCGTCACCTCGCGCCATTCGCCGACCGGCATGGAGATCACCTGCTGATGGGCGTACTGACCGACGTCGGCCACGCGGTCGACCCGCACCGTCGTGGATCCGAGCTGGATCGAGCCGCCGGGGACCACGCCCAGCGTCTTCGCGATGTCCGGCGACACCGCCACCTCGTGAACGTCGCCGCGGCCGAACACCGCGACCGTGGAGTTGGCTCCGTCATGGCTGGCACGCAGCGTCGCCACCCCCAGTTCGGTGCCCTCACCGGCGGTGCGGGTGATCTCGCTGTCCGACAGCAGCGCGGGCTTGTCGCCGTCCTCCTGCACCAGCAACGCGGCTCCGGGGAGCTTCTCCACGGCCGACACCGACTGCTGGCGGAGCCCCTCGGTCAGCGCCGACAGCGCGACCACCATGAACGCGAGCAGTGTCACCACCCCGACGACGAGCGCGAACCGCCCTGCTGCAGCGCGGAACTCCCGCAATCCCAGATACACGCGTCCTCCTGTGAACAGCGGTGCGAAACCGCTCGACCAACGTGCTTCCAGCCTGTCGGGAATCGGGCGCCGGAACATCGTCTGGGCACCTCAGATCTGCATCCATCCGGCGGCGCGCGGGCATCCATCGAAAGTTGTAGACGCCATGGTCGGTGGCGGCGGGGCGGTGATACTGGAGGCTATGACGCACGATCGACCGGCCGAGCGCTATGCGGAATGGGGCGGCCACATCCTGTTCCTGGCGCTTCTGCTCGCCGGAATGGCTCAAGCTCTGGCCGGCTCGGCGCCCATCGTGTTCGGCGGGGCCGCCGCGGTGATCGCCGGTGTCGCCGTCGTCGGCGGGTGGTACCTGCTCGGCGTGTGGTCGCACACGCGCGGCCGGGGCCTCGACACGGGCATCTGGGTGGTGATCCTCACCCTGCTGTGGGTCGCACTGGTGCTGCTCTCCCCCGGGTTCGTCTGGCTGGCCTTCGTCCTGGCCATGCTGTGCTGGTACTTCCTCGAACCGCCGGTCTCGGTGGTCGCCGAGGTGGTGATCGTGACGACGTCGATCGGCTCCACGCTGCTCCACAGTCCCGAGCTGATGGTCGGCGGCATCATCGGTCCGGCGTTCGGCATCGCCACCGCGGTCGCCGTGACTGAGATCTTCCGTCGGATCATCGCGATGGTGGACGAGCGCGACGAGCTCGTCGCCGATCTCCTCGCAACCCGAGAACTTTTGGCCGCCAAGGAACGTCAGGCCGGGATCCTCGCCGAGCGGGAGCGCCTGGGCGGGGAGATCCACGACGGCACCGGGCAGAGCCTGGCGAGCATCGTGCTGCTGCTGCGCTCGGCCACCAACGATGAGACCCCGGGCGATCAGCGCGACGTCCAGGTCCGCACCGCGCTCGACACCGCACAGAAGGCGCTCACCGAGTCGCGACGCTTCCTTCGCGGGCTCGACGGGCCGGACCTGCGCCCGGACGGCCTCACCGACGCCCTGCGCGAGGAGGTGGATCGGGTCTCCCAGAGCGGGTTGCCGGCTGAACTGCGAGTGCACGGCGACACCGTCGCGCTCCGGCCGGAGACCCGCAACACGCTGCTGAGAACGGCGCAGGAGGCGCTCACCAACGCCGCCCGCCACGCCCACGCGACCCGGGCCACCGTGACCCTGACCTATCTGCCCGACGAGGTGCATCTCGACGTCGTCGACGACGGAGTCGGCTTCCCGGCCGGCCGGCGACCCCCGCGCAGGTCCGACGGCTCGGGCTTCGGCCTGCGCGCCATGCAGAATCGGGTGTCGGAGGCGGGCGGGAGCGTCAGCGTCGAATCGGAGCCCGACGACGGTACCGTGATCCACGCCCGGCTCCCGATCGGAGGGCAACCGTGATCCGCATCATGCTGGTCGACGACCACCCCGTGGTCCGCGCAGGTCTGCGCGCCGTCCTGGGCGCCTCCCCCGATCTCGACGTGGTGGCCGAGGCCGGTACCGCCGACGAGGCGATCGCCCTCGCCGGCGAACTCTCCCTCGACGTCGTCCTGATGGATCTGCGCCTGCACGGGACCGAGACGCACGACGCGGACGGCGTCTACGCCACCCAATCGATCCGCCGGCTGGCCGATCCGCCTCAGGTGCTGATCCTCACCACCTACGAATCCGATGCCGACATCGTCCGATCGGTCAGTGCCGGTGCCGTCGGCTACCTGCTCAAGGACGCCGCGCCCGAGACCCTGATCAGCGCCATCCGGTCGGCTGCCGCCGGCGAGACGGTCCTCGGCCCAGCGGTGGCGGCGCGACTGCTGACCCGCGTCACCGACAGCAGGCCGGCCCTCACGGCACGAGAGCTCGAGATCGTGGAGCATCTCGACCTCGGCCTCAGCAACCGCGAGATCGCCAAGCGTCTGTTCATCTCGGAGGCCACCGTCAAGTCGCATCTGGTGCACATCTTCGACAAGCTCGGCGTCTCGAGCCGCAGCAAGGTGGTTGCCGTCGCACGTCAGCGCGGACTGATCGGCTGAGCGCACCCGCCGGACGGGATCGCCGGTTCCGCGTAGCGTGACTCGCATGAGCCTCACCACGTTTCCCACGGACTGGTCCACCGCCCTCGTGCTCGTCGCACATCCCGACGACCCGGAGTACGGGATGGCCGCGGCCGTCGCGCGCTGGACATCCGAAGGCAGACGCGTCGTCTACGGCCTGGCGACCAGCGGAGAGGTCGGCATCGAGGGGATGGCCGCGGCCGAGGCCGGGCCGCTGCGAGAAGGTGAGCAGATCGCCTCGGCCGCCGTGGTCGGCGTCGATGAGGTGGAGTTCTGGGGCTTCCCGGACAGCGAGTTGCAAAACACTCCGGAGCTGCGCGCGAAGATCACAGAGGCGATCGAGCGCGTGTCGCCCGACGTCGTCCTGGCGACGTACGGCGGCCCCGAGTGGGCGCCGGGCTTCCCCAATCAGCGCGATCACATGGAGTTCGCGGCGGCGGTGGTCGACGCCTACGACGAGCTCGCTGACCCGCCCTCGGGATTGTTCTGGAACGGCCCGCACCCGACGCACGCGGTGGACGTGACGGGCTTCGTCGAGGCGGCGGTCGAGTCGCTGTCGTGCCACCGCGTGTACCTCGAGGTGCTCAATCCGTCTACACCGGTGGCCGATCAGGCCCGCAATCAGGTGGAGTCGTTCACCGCCGCGATCGACGGGTTCGACGCCGCGCACGCCACGGGTTTCGAACAGATCCGGCCCCGCTGAACCGGCCTGTGGTGCCCCCGAGACAAGCGCCGGGGCCGCACGCGTCGTCGCATGCGGCCCCGGGTCCAACCGATGTGGCTTGGGTGCGTGTCAGCGCATCGCGCCGCTGAGCAGGTTCGGGATCAGCGTGGCGAGATTGCCCAGGACTCCGCCGATGAGATCGGCACCGGGCATCTTCTGCTCGGCCGGAGCCTCCTTCGGCGCGTTGACGTTGACGCCGATGGTGATCTTCGGGTTCTTGGCCGGGTCGAGCCACTTGAGGATCTCGACCATCTTGTCGCGGTCGATCGCGACGCAGCCCTGCGTCGGTTCGCCGTTGGTCACGTGCAGGAAGATCGCCGACGCGTCGCCCGGTGTGTTGGTCGGGTTGTGGTTGATGTTGACCGCGTAGTCGTACACCGGTCCGCTGTTGTACAGGTTCTCGCTGTCGCCGCCCGGGCTGGTGGCCGACTTGACGTGCGTGTTGTAGGTCGGCGACTTCTCGTTGGAGTCCCACCAGTCCTGCGTGGTCGCCTGGAAGTACGGCATCTTGGTCCCGGGATTCGCCTGGCGACCGAAGGCCTGGTCGAGTCCGAACGTGCCCTCCGGAGTCCGGTGCACGTTGTCCTGCGCCTTGCCCATGCCCTTCTCGCCGAGGAAGGCCTTGGTCGGGCCGATGACCGGCTTCCACTGACCTGCCGCATCCTTCTCGAACGCGGTCAGCGTCGCGGTCTGCGACGACGCCACCGGCGCCGTCACGACGATCATCTGGCTCGTCTCCTGCGCACCGGGCACGGCGGGGGTACCCGGTTCCTTCATCCCCTTGAGCAGGTTGTCGATCAACGTCGTGATGCTGTCGGATCCGGTCTGCGGAGACCCTGTCTGCGGCGCGGTCTGCGGGACCGCGGACGCCTGTCCGGCACCCACGACGAGTGCTCCGAGGAGCGCAGTAAGCGCAAACCCCACTTGCAACATTCGCCTCATCAGTAACTTCAGCACCATGCCAGTGTGCCAGTCGTTCGCTCGTGGCTGCCACACCTGGAGACCATCGTCACCTTTCCGCAACTGTTCTGTGAGCTGCCTGCGGAGGGTTCGCCGACGGCGTCCGCACCGAGGCCCGGCCCCGCACCCATGCCGCTGACCTGTGGCTCCGGCTACGGTGGAGGCCATGACCCCTGCTCCCCGATGGATCACCGACACCGCGCCCGGCCACAGTGAGTGGTACATCCAGCGATTCCGTGAGATGGCGGCGAACGGCGACGATCTGTTCGGGGAGGGTCGACTCATCGATGCGATGGTCGCCCGCTCGGCGCGGGTCCTGGACGCCGGTTGCGGACCCGGCCGGGTCGGCGGCTACCTGCACGGCGTCGGTCACCGGGTCACCGGCGTCGACGTCGATCCGAAGCTCATCGAGGCAGCGCAGACCGACTACCCCGGCCCCCGCTGGCGCGTCGCCGATCTCGCCGAACTCGATCTCCGCCGGCCGGACGGAACGCGCGAGCAGTTCGACGCAATCGTCTGCGCGGGCAATGTGCTGGCCTTCGTGGCGCCGAACACCGAGGCGGTCGTGCTGCAGCGCTTGTCCGACCATCTGCTGCCCGACGGCTTCGTCGCCGTCGGGTTCCATACGGCGAAACTGGCGGTGGAGACCTTCGACGCCGCCCTGACCGAGACCGACCTGTCGCTCGACCTCCGGCTGTCGACCTGGGACGTCCGCCCGTGGCACGACGACGCCGACTTCGCCGTGTCGATTCTGCGGCGCGCATGAGGTTGACGCCTGTAGACGAGGAGCAATCGATCCACACTCGCGCTCCCGCGCGGAGGAAACCCGGAACGCAGTTCCCGAAGTGCGCATCATCTGCGCATGAACGCGATCAGATCCGGGGTGTACCCGTACCGAGAGATCGAACGGATGATCGGCCGCGCCCGCTTGAACGACCTGATCCGGCGCGGCCACGCCGAACAGCTCCGTCGGGGCTGGTACCGAATCGGTGAGGCGCGCAGTGACGACGTCGCCGCGGTCCGCCGCGGCGGTGTAGTGAGTTGCATGTCGGCCCTCAGACGCCACGGCGTCTGGGTTCCCGCCGACGACCGGCTCCACGTCCGCGGCAACTCGTGGGCGGTGCAGCACCTTCGAGGACCGTTCTGCAGGCAGTTCGGGCGGCCCGTTCCGGAGGCCGACGCAGTCGACGACCTCCCGACCGCACTGCGACACGCGGCTCGCTGCCTCGATGCGGAGGGATTTGTGGTCGTTTGCGATTCGGTGCTGAACCTGCGACTGATGCACATCGAGGAGCTCGAGTACCTGTTCCGCGACGCTCCGAAGTCCGTCCGACTGCTGATCGATGAGTGCGATCCGAACGCCGAGTCAGGCCCGGAGTCGATGGCTCGCCGACGACTGCGCACTCACCGCGTCCCCGTGCGAACGCAGGTGAAGATCGACGGAGTCGGCCGGGTCGACCTCCTCATCGGCGACTACCTGATCATCGAGATCGACGGCTGGGAGATCCACGGCGACCGGCCGCACTTCCAGTCCGACCGGACGCGCGACGCGACCGCCTTCGACCTCGGCTATCACACGCTCCGCTTCACCTACGACGACATCGTCTTCCGATGGACGGCAACCCTCGCGAAGATCATCCGGGCCGTCCGCAACGGCACTCACATGCGTCCGGCGCAGCGCGCACAGCATTGACCGCTCACGCGTGTCGCCCGAACTTCTCGGCCGGAAGCCGCCGAATCGGTCAATGCTGTGCGCGAGCCAGGAGTCACACCCCGGCGCCCGGCGCGAACTCCTCCAGCATGTCGGTCACCAGCGCTGCGATCGGCGACCGCTCGCTCCTGGTGAGGGTCACGTGTGCGAACAGCGGATGGCCCTTGAGCTTCTCGATCACCGCGGCGACACCGTCATGGCGGCCGACGCGCAGGTTGTCGCGCTGCGCGACATCGTGCGTCAGCACCACGCGCGACCCCGACCCGAGCCGCGAGAGCACCGTGAGCAGCACGTTGCGCTCGAGCGACTGCGCTTCGTCGACGATCACGAAGGAATCGTGCAGCGACCGTCCGCGGATGTGCGTCAGCGGCAGAACCTCGAGCATGCCCCTCGACAGGACCTCGTCGACCACCTCGGTCGACACCAGTCCCTCCAGCGTGTCGAAGACGGCCTGCGCCCACGGCCCCATCTTCTCGGCCTCGCCTCCGGGCAGGTAGCCCAGTTGCTGACCGCCGACCGCGTACAGCGGGCGAAAGACGACCACTTTGCGCTGAGTGCGACGCTCGAGCACCGCCTCCAGACCCGCGCACAGGGCCAGCGCCGACTTGCCGGTGCCGGCCTTGCCGCCCAGGGAGACGATCCCGACGGATTCGTCGAGCAGCAGGTCGAGCGCCACGCGCTGTTCCGCCGACCGGCCGCGCAGGCCGAACGCCTCGCGGTCGCCGCGGACGAGCTGTACCTGTTTGGTCTCGGTGACGCGGCCCAGCGCACTCTGCCCGTTGCCGACCATCCGCACGCCCGTGTGGCAGGGCAGTTCCCGCGCCTCGTCGAGATCGATCAGCCCGTCGGCGAACAGGGCGTCGATCGCCGTGTCGGCGACGTCGATCTCGTCCATTCCGGTCCATCCCGAGACCACCACGTCCTGGGCGTGGTACTCGTCGGCGGCGAGGCCGACCGCGCCCGCCTTGACGCGCAGCGGGGTGTCCTTCGAGACCAGCGTGACGTCGCGGCCCTCCGCACGCAGATTGAGCGCGCAGGCCAGGATCCGCGAGTCGTTCGTGTCGTTGCGGAAACCGGCGGGCAGGACCGTCGGGTCGGTGTGGTTGAGCTCCACCTGCACGGTTCCGCCCTCGTCGCCGATCGAGATCGGCAGATCGAGACGTTCGTGTCTGACTCGCAGGTCGTCGAGCAGGCGAAGTGCCTGACGCGCGAACCAGCCGAGTTCGCTGTGGTGGCGTTTGCCCTCGAGTTCGCTGATGACGACCAGCGGGAGCACTACGTGATGCTCCGCGAAGCGGGTCACCGCCCACGGGTCGGACAGCAGGACGGAGGTATCGAGGACGTAGGTGCGAACGGTCACGTCGGACTCCTAGTCGCCCGTGCAGCCCCGCACGGAACGAGTTTGTCTGAGCAGCCGGTCGGCTCGTGCCTGCTCGATCTCCACCTGCCGGCGGTCAACCGAAGTCGGCGAGAGCCGGGGCCGGCCCTCTCGTGACACCTGTGTCGTTCACGAATCGAACCTCCCGAACGAACCGCTTCCCCGCGGCCCGTTAAGGCCCAACGTACGCTGCGTCACATCTCCGAGTGGCCAAGCGCAGTCGGCGCGTCGGTGAAGGTTGAGTTACCGAACGACGACGCCGAGCGATCTCTCGTCACACCACGGATCAGCGGCAACTTCAGCACCACGACAGCGGTCGACGGGCGTCGCGCCCGTCGACCGGTCACCAATGGTGGATCGACCGCCGCCGGGAGGTGCGGGGCGGTTCGCCGCGCGAAGCCTTACGGACGCGGGTGTCTGTGAATCGGCTCGGGCCGGGAACGACGATCTCCCGGACCCGATTCCGGGGCCTGCAGGGAGTCAGTGCCCGGCAGCCTTCGCGAGAATCCGGGCACGCGCGGACTCGGCCTCGGCGCTGAGCTCCTGAAGGCTCTCCAGCTTGAGCTCCGAGGCCAGCTTCGCCGCGATCGCGGCGTCGGTCGAGACGTCTTCGAAGTCCGAGATGAAATCGCGCTGCGCGTCGAAGTCGGCGATGTCGGAACCGATGTGCTCGATCCCGGCGAGCGCCTTGTCGACGGCCAGGACGGTGGACTCCTGGTCCGCTACCACGCCCGCCATCAGGAAGGCCTGGAACGTCGCGGCCTGCACGGCGTCGTCGGTCTGGATCTTGGTCAGGATCTGAGTCAGGTTCTCGTCGTCGACGTAGCCCAGCAGCTTCTCGATGAACGTGACGCACTGGTTCTCGTGGACCGCGAGCAGGGCCAGGACGTCCATCGGTCCAAGGTTCTCGATGGCCTCGGGCGACTGCCGCCAGCCGGCGACCACATGGATGCGACGACGGTTCTCGGCCTCCACCGGATCCACCGCCCGGGTCACCACCAGGTAGTCGCGCAGGACGATCGAGTGACGATTGTCCTCGGCGGTCCACACGCCGACCAGCTGTCGCCAATCGGAGAACGCGGGGAAGTGCATCGCGAGGACGCGATGGAACGAGGGCAGATTGTCCTTGGTGAGCAGCAGCGCCTGGAGTCCGGCCGCGGCGGTCTCGGGCAGCGTGGAATCGGACGGCACGTAGTCGTCACCGCCCAGGAAGGCGAAGTTGCGGCCCAGGTCCCAGGGGATCCAATCCGACGGCGTCCACGAGATGGCACCTTCGGCGTGCTCCTCCGCGATCTCCGGGAGCGCCTTCTCCAGCGCGTTGATCAACTCGTCATTGCTCAGTACAGCCACGACACCCACCCTAAACGACGGACGGCCCCCACCGAAACCAGGTCGACGCCGGCCGCTACGGGACCGGCGTCGCCTGGATTTCGGCTCGGATCAGGCCTGCGCGCTCATCAGACCCCAGTCCTCGAGGCCCTCGTACAGAGGCAGATCGAGAGCGAGCTTGCTGACGCGTGCACGAAGGGCCGAGACGTCGGCGCCCTTGCCCGCGGCGAGCGCGGTGCCGATGATGTCGGCGACCTCGGTGAACTCGGCGTCGCCGAATCCGCGCGTCGCGAGCGCCGGGGTGCCGATGCGCAGCCCGGAGGTCACCATCGGCGGGCGGGGGTCGAACGGCACGGCATTGCGGTTGACCGTGATGCCGACCTCGTGCAGCAGATCCTCGGCCTGCTGGCCGTCGAGGTCGGAGTTGCGCAGATCCACCAGCACGAGGTGGACGTCGGTGCCGCCGGTCAGGACCGAGACGCCGGCCTTGGTCACGTCGTCGGCCGTCAGGCGCTCGGCGAGGATCTTGGCGCCCGACAGGGTGCGGCGCTGGCGCTCGGCGAACTCCTCGCTCGCGGCGATCTTCAGCGCGACGGCCTTGGCCGCGATGACGTGCATCAGCGGTCCGCCCTGCTGGCCGGGGAACACCGCGGAGTTGAGCTTCTTGGCCCACTCCTGCTTGGCGAGGATCATGCCCGAGCGCGGACCGCCGAGAGTCTTGTGGACGGTGGTGGAGACGACGTCGGCGTGCGGCACCGGGCTCGGGTGCAGCCCGGCCGCGACCAGACCGGCGAAGTGCGCCATGTCGACCCAGAGGTGTGCGCCGACCTCATCCGCGATCTCGCGGAACGCGGCGAAGTCGAGGGTGCGCGGGTACGCCGACCATCCGGCGACGATCACCTTCGGACGGGTGTCGAGCGCGATCTTGCGCACCTCGTCCATGTCGACGCGGAAGTCCTCTTTGCTGACGCCGTAGAAGGCGTTCTCGTAGAGCTTGCCGGAGAAGTTGAGCCGCATGCCGTGGGTCAGGTGGCCGCCGTGCGCCAGATCGAGTCCGAGGAGCGTCTCCCCCGGTTCCATGAGAGCCTGCAGCACCGCGGCATTCGCCTGCGCACCCGCGTGCGGCTGGACGTTGGCGAAATCGGCGCCGAAGAGAGCCTTGGCGCGGTCGCGGGCGATGTCCTCGATCACGTCCACGTGTTCGCAGCCGCCGTAGTAGCGGCGTCCCGGGTAGCCCTCGGCGTACTTGTTGGTCAGCACGCTGCCCTGCGCCTGCAGGACGGCCCGGGGAACGAAGTTCTCCGACGCGATCATCTCCAGGGTGTCGCGCTGACGCGACAACTCGCCGTTCATGGCGGCGGCTACATCGGGATCCAGGTCGGCAAGGGACTGCGAAAACAGGCTCATGGCGCCCGATTCTACCTGCGTGTCTCCGCTCTCCACCGCGTCGGGTTCACGGGCGAACCGGCGGCCCGCTACGCGGCGAGTTCCCTGCGCAGCGACGCCGGGATCAGCGGCTCGTCCAGCAGTCGGCCGAACCGTGCCAGACGTTCCGGACCCGAGGGGCCGGCCCGATCGAGCCAGGTCTCGAGCAAGGCGTAGCCCTCGACGTAGGTGGAGATGTACGCGCGCCAGAGCGGCGAGGTGAGGAACCGGAGCATCTGGCGGGCCCGGTCAGGAGCCACGAGCAGCCAGCGCTGGAGGAAGGCCGCGACATCGTCGATGTCGTCGCCGCGATCGTGCAGCGCCAGGGCCGCGTCCTGACGCACCCGGATCAGACCGGCGGCCGCGGCCCCGACCGCGCGCGCCCGCTCGGGGTCGAAACGCAGCCCGAAGTCGGCGTAGATCTCCGCGGCCCACTCGTGCCACCCGGTGCCCTTGGCCGCCGCGAGCGCGTGGTCGGCGAGCCCCTCGGCCATCAGACACTGGGGCGTGTTGACCAGGAACACGGTGTGTTCGAGTTGTCCCGATCCGACCAGACCCTGTTCCTTGCGGCAGTGCTCGGTGTGGTGTCCCGGGTAGGCCTCGTGAGCGATCAGCCCCGGCAATGAGGACATGTACTGCGGCAGATCGGTGTTCACCGCGACCTTGGAACGGTAACCGCCCAGGTAGTAGTTGAAGCCCGACCACGGTTTGTCGCCGACCACTTCGAACTCGACGGTCTCCGCATCCGGCAGCGGGAAGGCGGTGCGCACCGTCTCGCGCAGACTGCCCGAGAACTCCGCGATCAGTTGCGCCACCGCGGCGGCCGGGATCTCGTCGGCCCGACGGTAGGCGGCGTACGCCTCGCGGAGCCGGTCGCCGGTCGCCCCCGGCACCCCGAGCGCCTCGGCCATCCCGGCGTGGGCCTCGCGGTAGACGGCCTCGTCGCCGGGCTCGATCCGGACGTCGAAGTACGCCTGGACCTCGTCGACGAACCCGACCTCCTCGCCCGCGAACTTGCGGGCCGAGCACTCGAGTGCACGCAAGTGGGCCCCGACGAACTCGGCCCGTTCGGCGGGCAGACCGGCCGGCAACTCGCGCTGCAGCGCGCGGGCGCGGTCCGCCAGCCCGGCCGGGTGCGGCGCGGGCGCGTTCTCGACCTCCACGCGCAATGCGGGATCACCGGTGTAGGCGTCGACGAATCCCTCTTCGAGGCGGTCGAACGCCAGCCCCAGCCGCAGGTACTCGGTCACCGGATCCGCGGACATGCCACCTGTCATGTGACCAACGCTACCGGCGACGCCCGGCTATCGTCTCCGCGACATCGGCGTCCCTGTAGCCTTACCCTCCATGGCGCGTCTATCCCACGACCGCGACCCCGGCCTGTACCTGGAACTCGACCGCAAGCAGTGGCGTGAGCTGCGGCAGTCGATGCCCATGGTGCTGAACGAGTCTGAACTCGACAAACTCGTCGGCCTCGGTGAGCAAGTCGATCTCAACGAGGTCGCTGAGGTCTACCTTCCGCTGTCCCGGTTGATCCACCTGCAGGTGGAGGCCAGACAGCGACTGTTCGCGGCGACGTCGACCTTCCTCGGCGAACGTCAGCGGAATCGACAGGTGCCCTTCGTGATCGGCATCGCCGGTTCGGTGGCCGTCGGCAAGTCGACCACCGCCCGCGTCCTGGCGACGCTGCTGTCGCGGTGGGAGACCCACCCGAAGGTCGACCTCGTCACCACCGACGGATTCCTACTGCCGACGGCGGAGTTGGAGCGGCGGGGCATCATGCACCGCAAGGGCTTTCCCGAGTCGTACGACCGCCGCGCGCTGCTGCGCTTCGTGACCGAGGTGAAGTCGGGCACGCCCGAGGTCACGGCACCGGTCTACGACCACGTCAGTTACGACATCGTGCCCGGCGTGGTGCACTCGGTGCGCCAGCCCGACATCCTGATCGTCGAGGGCCTCAACGTCCTCCAGACCGGTCCCACCCTGACCGTCTCGGATCTGTTCGACTTCTCGATCTACGTCGACGCGAAGACCTCCGACATCGAGAAGTGGTACATCTCCCGATTCCTGCAGATGCGCACCGGTTCGTTCGCCGACCCCGAGTCGCATTTCCACTACTACTCGTCGCTGACCGACGAGCAGGCGACGATCGCGGCGCGCGACATCTGGACCTCCATCAACCGCCCGAACCTGATCGAGAACATCCTGCCGACGCGACCGCGGGCCACCCTCGTGCTGCGCAAAGACGGCAACCACGCGATCAACCGGGTGCGGCTGCGCAAACTCTGACGCCGGCCCGATGCCGACGAGCGCGGCCTCAGGCCGTGATCGGCGCGATCTCCGCGTTCGTCGCGGTCACCAGGTCGGCGGGAGCCAGCCGGATCTCCAGGCCGCGGCGGCCCCCGCTGCACAGCACCGAATCCCATTGCAGCGCAGACTCGTCGACGACGGTCCGCAGCGCGGTCTTCTGGCCCAGCGGCGACACACCGCCGAGGACGTAGCCGGTGGAGCGGGTCACTCTCGCCGCCTGCGCCATCTCCGCCTTCGGCGCTCCGAACGCCTTGGCCACCGCCTTCAACGACAGTTTCTCCGGCACCGGCAGGATCGCCACACCGAGTTCGCCGCCGAGGTCCACCACCAGGGTCTTGAGGATCTGCGCGGCGTCGACGCCGAGGGTCGACACCGTGACGGCGACCGCCTCGTCGCCGTAGTCGCCGCGTCGGCGGTCGTGTTTGTACCGGTGGACCTCGAAGGGCAGGCCCGCGCGCTCCAGCGCCGCGATGGCCGGCGTCGCCGCTGCCATCAGCGCCTCGCCAGCCACTGATCGAAAGTCGTCTCGGTGATCGCATCCGGGTGGTCCGGGACCAGGCCGCCCGAGCGCAGACCGGGTCCGCCGTAGTTGACGCCGAACACGAATCTCGGCGAACCCTTCTGCGCGGCTATCGCTTTGGCGGCGTCGGCCAGATCCATGACGGCCGGTCCGGCCACCGTCACACGGGCCGGTCGCGCAGTGTCCAGCACGACGTCGGCGAACACCTCGGCCACATCCTCGACCGCCGCGGGACGGCTGAGCATCCGGGGTGCTGCACCGATCGGACCGAAGGTGAGCATCGAGAGGAACTTCTGCGCCAGTGAGTACCACTGCGTCGACAGCACCGCGGTGGCCGTGCCGCCGAGGGTCTCGGCGTACACCGTCTCCTGCTCCGCCTTGCCGCGGTAGTGCCCCATCTTCCTGTTGACGACCGGGTCGGACGCACCGTAGATCGACAGGAACACCACTGCCGCGCCCGCAGCCTCCGCGGCGATCGAGATGTTCCGGGCCACGGCACCGAAGAATCGCACGGATTCGTCAGCGCTTCGGGACAGCAGGCTGGTGGCGTCGACCACGACGTCGGCGCCCTCGCACGCCTGCGCCAGGCCCGAACCGGTGACCGCGTCCACGCCGGTCGCCCGATGCGCTCGGGTCACCTGCGCACCGCGGCGTTGCAGTATGTCGCTGAGCACCGAACCGAACTCCCCGCTGGCGCCGACGACGGTGACTCGCATGCTCTCAACCCTCTCGTGGATTCTCGCCGCCGATCGACTTCATTTGCCGAAGCGGCGGTTACGTGCCGTGTAGTCCCGCAAGGCGCGCAGGAAGTCGACGCGCCGGAACTCAGGCCAGTAGGCGTCGGTGAACCAGATCTCCGAGTACGCGGACTGCCAGAGCAGAAATCCGCTGAGGCGCTGCTCGCCCGAAGTCCGGATCACCAGGTCCGGATCGGGCGTCCCACTGGTGTAGAGGTGGGAGTCGATGCCCTCGACGGTCACCGCGTCCACCAGTTCCTCGGAGGACGCGCCCGCCGCCAGGGCCTCGATCAGCAATTGCTGTACCGCGTCGACGATCTCCTGCCGTCCGCCGTAGCCGACGGCCACGTTCACGGTCATGTCGGCCGCGCCCTCGGTGCGATCGGACGCCTCGCGCAGCCGTTGGGCGACCGCGGTCGGGAGCTGATCGAGGTTTCCGACGATCCGGACGCGCCAGTCGGCGTCGACGTCGGAGATCTCGTCCACGATGTCGGGGACTATCTCCATGAGCGCATCGAGCTCGTCCGAGTCGCGCGTGAGGTTCTCGGTCGAGAGCAGGTAGATGGTGACCGCTTCGATGCCCAGTTCCGAGCACCACCCGAGCATGTCGGCGATGCGCTGTGCGCCCACCCGGTGCCCGTGGCTGACGTCCTCGAAGCCGGCTTCCCGCGCCCACCGCCGGTTGCCGTCGCAGATGATCGCCACGTGCCGCGGAATGCGCTCGGGATCCATCAGCTGTACAAGCCGATGCTCGTAGACGCGCAGCATGCCTCCGCGTAGCCGGTCTGGGAGCAGTTTCACAGCCGTGATCCTACTCCGCCGGTAAGTTACCGGAGCGAAACTTACGGTACCGTAGGTTTCATGACGGACTCCTCGACGCCTACCAGGCCCGCAGGCCCCGCCGCCGGGGTCAAGCCCGTGCTGCGCGGAGTCATCCACACGTACGCCGCCTTCGTCGCGGCGGCCGTCGGCGTCGTGCTGATCGTCGGCACGGCGATGCACCGGAGCGCCCCCGCGGTGGTGGCAGTGGTCGTGTACGTGATCACCATCTGCGGGCTGTTCGGCACCAGCAGCGTGTACCACCGGATCGACTGGCGGACCCCCAGGGCGAGGATCGCCATGAAACGCGCCGACCATTCGATGATCTTCGTCTTCATCGCCGGCACCTACAGCCCGTTCTGCGTGATGGGTCTCGATTCGCCGACACGCTGGTGGGTGCTGGGCGTCGTGTGGGCCGGCGCCGTCGTCGGAGTGGCTCTCAAGATGATCTGGCCCGCCTCGCCGCGCTGGCTGGGAGTGGTGCTCTACATCGTGCTCGGGTGGGTGATCATCGCAGTCTCGCCGATGCTGGTCCACAACACCGGCGTCGCGGTCATCGTGCTGCTCGCCGTCGGCGGCGTGTTCTACAGCCTCGGCGGCGTTCTCTACGCCCTGCGCTGGCCCGAACCCTGGCCCGGAGTATTCGGCCATCATGAGGTGTTCCACGCCTGTACCGCCATCGCAGCGACCCTGCACTACATCGCCGTCTGGCTGGTGGTGATCGGCTGAGGCCGCCGGGCTAATCTGAGCGGGTGAACACGCCGATCCGCCTCTCGCGCCTGCGTGGCGCAGTGGTCGGCGGAACGTCCGCCGTCACCGGCGTGCTCGCCCACGCGACCGCGCAGGGCATGCTCCCCGAGACGTCGGTACTTCTGATGGTCGGAGCGGCCGCGGTGGCCGTGGGCATCGGCGTCCGCGCCGCGCCCAGCGTTCGGGCACTGCCCGCACTCGTGGCCGGCCAGGCACTGGTCCACCTGCTGCTCGTGCTCACCTCGGGTCATCACCATGACCTGTTCACCGCGCCGATGGCCGTCATGCACACCGCGGGCACCATAGCCGCACTGCTGCTGCTGTGCGGAGCCGAGATCCTGGTGCGGGCCGTCTCTGCGCTCGCCGTTCGCGCGAGCAGTCTGCGGCTGCGGCCCCGGACCGGCTACGCCGCCGTCGTCGTTCCCGCTCCCCCGCAAGCCGCACCGGCCGCGCTCGTCTTCCTCGGCGCCGTCGGACGCCGAGGCCCGCCCTTTTCGGTCTAGCAACCCACGTCATCACATCGCGTGCCGTCGACGGCGCGCGATGACTTCTGCTTGACCGAAAGGCACACCGTTGTCCACCACTCTGTCTTCGGCGACCCCGGAAACTCCGGACTCGCCGCCGAGACCCGCATCCACCCGCGCGACCCTCATCCGCCTCGTTCAGCGACTGCACTTCTACGCCGGCGTGCTGATCGCTCCGTTCCTGCTCATCGCCGCCGTCACCGGCGCTCTCTACGCCGTCTCCCCGTCGGCCGAGCAGTTGATCTACCGGCACCAACTGCACACGGACTCGTCCGGTCCGGCCAAGTCGGTCGCCGAGCAGGTCCGCGCCGCCCAGGCCGTACGCCCCGATCTCCAGGTCACGGCGGTGCAGCCGGCCACCGAACCCGGTGCCACCACTCGCGTGCTCTTCTCCGACCCGTCGCTCGGCGAGTCGGAGCGACTCGCCGTCTTCATCGACCCGGTGACCGGTGAGTCGCTCGGCCAGCTCGCGTCGTACGGGTCGTCCGGCGCGCTCCCGGTCCGTACGTGGATCGACCAACTCCACCGCAGTCTGCACCTCGGCGAACCGGGCAGGATGTACTCCGAGCTGGCCGCGTCGTGGCTGTGGGTCGTCGCGCTCGGCGGTCTGGTCATGTGGGCGGTCCAGGTCCGCAAGCGCCGCCGTGCGACCGGCAGTGGTTCCATGCTGCGCGGCCTTCCCCGCATGCGCGGCCGAGGCCGAACCATCAGCAGACACGGCGTCATCGGCACCTGGATCGCCGTGGCGCTGCTGTTCCTGTCGGCCACCGGCCTCACCTGGTCGACCTACGCGGGCGAACACGTCACCGAGCTGCGGTCGGCGCTGAATTGGACCACTCCGACCGTCGACTCGTCCCTCACCGGCACACCGCAGGCCGCCGGAGGCGAGCACGCCGATCATCAGATGAGCGGATCGGGCTCCATGTCCGGTGCCATGTCCTCGGCCGACGAGGTCGCGGGAATCGACGGCGCCATCGCTATCGCGCGCGCCAACGGCATCGGCGGGCCGGTGGAGGTGACGATCCCCGACAACGCCTCGACAGCCTTCGTCGTGGCCCAGAATCGCGTCCCGTGGCGGATGTCGACCAGCTCCATCGCCGTCGATCCGTCGCGCGACGCCGTGGTCGACGTCAACGACTTCTCCGACTGGCCGCTGGCCGCCAAGTTGTCCGCGTGGGGCATCCAGCTGCACATGGGGCTGCTGTTCGGCCTGGCCAATCAGCTCCTGCTGTTCGCGGTGATGATCGCGCTCATCGTCGCGATCGTGCTCGGTTACCGGTCGTGGTGGCAGCGGCGGTCGCGCACCCGCCGGATCGGTGCGCCCCCGGCACGTGGCGCGTTGCGGGAGCTCCCGTTGCCCCTCACGCTCGCGATCGCGGTGGCAGCGGTGGCCATCGGTTGGTTCATCCCGCTGCTCGGCTGGCCACTGCTGGCATTCCTGGTGGTCGACACAGTGATCGGCGCCGTCCGCACACGCGGTCTCGAATCAGCCGCATAGCTGATTCTCCGTCTACCCGGAACGGGCGAAAGGCGGCGAGGCATGGCGCGCCCGTACCCCGCTCCGGGTAGTCGCCGCTGAGGGTAGGGGTGCCGCTCGGCACCCCTACCGCGCGGCGCGCGCCAACCGGGCGAGCACTTCGGCCGACGCGTCCCATCCCATGCACTTGTCGGTGACCGACTGCCCGTACACCAGGTCGCCGCCGAGCGACTGCGCTCCCGGCACCAGGAAGCTCTCCAGCATCACACCCGAGAGCACCTGGTCCTCGCCCGCACGACGAGCCGCGGCGAACATCTCCGCGACCTCCACCGCGACCTCCGCCTGCCGCTCGTGATCCTTGCCCGAGTTCGCATGAGAGCAGTCGACCATCACCTTCGGCGACAGACCGGCCTCCGCGAGAGTCTGAACCGCGGAGTCCACCGAAGCCGCGTCGTAATTCGGGCCGGGCGTGCCACCGCGCAGGATGATGTGGCAGTCCTCGTTGCCCGAGGTGTGGACAACGGCGCCGCGACCGAAGTCGTCGACCCCGAAGAAGACGTGTTCGGCCGCCGCGGCCTTGACGCCGTCGATCGCGACCTGGACGTTGCCGTCGGTCCCGTTCTTGAAACCGACCGGCATCGACAGTCCCGACACCAGCTGGCGATGCACCTGCGATTCGGTGGTGCGAGCGCCGATCGCGCCCCAGGCGACGGTGTCCGCGATGTACTGCGGGCTGGTCGGCTCGAGGAATTCGCAGCCCACCGGCAGTCCCAGATCGATGACGTCGAGCAGCAGCGCGCGGGCCGTCCGCAGTCCGCGCTCGACGTCGAACGATCCGTCCATCCCGGGATCGTTGATCAGTCCCTTCCATCCCACGGTGGTGCGCGGCTTCTCGAAGTACACGCGCATCACGATCTTCAGCGCGTCGCGGTACTGCTCGGCGAGCGGCGCGAGGCGACGGGCGTAGTCGAGCGCGGCGACCGGATCGTGGACCGAGCAGGGCCCCACCACCACGATCATCCGATCGTCGTGGCCGGCGAGGATCGCCGCGATCTCCTCCCGATCGCGCTGCACGGCTTCGGCGCGACGCGCGGTCAGCGGAAGCTCACTGCGGAGAGCCTCCGGAGACGGGATCGGCGAGAACGCCGTCACCCGCCGGTCGGAGGTGGACGAACTCTGCCCACTGTCGGTGGTTGCGGCGTCGGTGGTGGTAGTCAAGGAAATGCCTTTCAGGTGTCATCCGCGAATCGGGCTGGTCCGCCGCTTCCGGATTCACGCCTGAGGCGCTCTGAGATACTCCCGAAACGACGAGAGCAGCGACCATCAGGTCACTGCTCAGGCTCCGGGAAGGTTGATGCGTGCGCGCGTTATCGCTTCATCTCGGCCCCACCCGGAGCCTTGATAAAGAAACGCCAATAGCGTGCGGACTGCATCACGCGACCGAGGCTAGCACAACCGCTTCCCCGGCCGCCAAATCGGCGGTCGGGGGTCACGGGATCGCGGCCAGCACGGTCTCCGCGTCGACGGCGGGCAGATCGCAGACGGTTCCGCGGCACACGTAGGCGGCGTCCAACCCGCCGACCGGTCCTCGATCCTCCAACAGCGGCAGCGAATCCCGTTCGCCGGCGACCACCACCACGCCGCCCGGCACGCCGCGCCGGATCTGCGCGGCGAGTTCGCCCGCGCTGTCGGCGGACTGAGCCACCGCCACCTGGACGGGCCCGGCCACTCGCGCGATCGCCACCGAAAGCCAATGCCCGGCCGAGCGCGGCGCCTTGGCGAGAATGAGTCCCGAGCGGCTCAGGGTCGCGTCGAGCAGTTCCCCGTAGCGTGCGGCATCGTCGACGGAGGGGACGAGAGTCGACGCCAGAAGCAACGCCTCGGCGGCCAGCGAGGCACCCGCCGGGGTGGCCCCGTCCACCGGATCGCGCGGACGGAGCAGCAGGCCGGTCGGATGGGCGTCGTACCAGGCGCCGAACGAATCCGGGTCGGCGAAGACCTCGATCATCTTCTCGATGACCGCCGACGCCGTTGTGCGCCAGCCGATCTCACCAGTCACCTGGTGCAGCGTCAGCAGCGCCGTCGCGAAGGCCGCGTAGTCGTCGAGACCGCCGAGGGGCGCCGCCGGCGTCCCGTCGAGCGACGACCGTCGCAACTCGTCCCCGACCAAGTGCACCTCGGCGAGGACCCGCGCGCATTCGGCGGCTCGCGCCACCCACCGCGGTCTTGCCAGCGCGGCGCCGGCCTCGGCCAAAGCCGTCACCGTCATCGCGTTCCACGCGGTCACCACCTTGTCGTCCCGGTCGGGCTGCGGTCGCCGGTCCCGTGCGGCGCGCAGACGCGACCGCACCGAGGCGTAACGGATCCGGTCGCCCGGGTCGCGGAGCAACTGCAGCGTGGAAGCCCCCTGCTCGAACGTCCCCCGATCGGTCACGGTGAACAGCGCCGCGGCCCACGCGCCGTCGTCGGGTCCGAGCACGTCGATGAGTTCGCCGGGGCGCCAGACGTAGGTGAGCCCTTCGACGCCTTCGGTGTCGGCATCGAGCGACGAGGCGAATCCCGACCCGGTCCACAGGTGCTCGTCGAGGAAGTCGGCGGTCTCCTCCGCCACCCGCAGCGCCAGCGCGTCACCGCGCCTCGCTAGATGGGCGTACGCGCGCAACAGCAGAGCGTTGTCGTAGAGCATCTTCTCGAAGTGCGGAACCACCCAGTCTGCGTCGACGGCATAGCGGGCGAAACCGCCCGCTAGCTGGTCGTATATGCCTCCGCGCGCCATCGCGTGGGCGGTGCGCGTGGCCACGGCACCTGCTTCGCCGAGACCCAGCAGTTCATCGGCGCGCAACAGTGCTTCCAGCAGGGCGGTGGGCGGGAACTTCGGCGCAGCGCCGAATCCGGACGAGCGCGGATCCTCGTCGGAACAGATCGCGCGGACCGCGTCGGCGAGCAGTTGTGCGTCCGGCGGCGGCCCGGTCGGCAGTGAGGCCGCGTTGGCGCGCAGGTGTTCTGCGATCTTGGTTCCTGCGACGATCACCTCGTCGCGCCGGTGATCCCAGGTCCGGGTGATCGCGTCCATCACCTCGGAGAATCCGGGCTGCCCGTTGCGGGGCGTGGGCGGAAAGTAGGTGCCGCAGTAGAACGGATCGGCGTCGGGTGTCAGGAAGCAGGTCATCGGCCACCCGCCCTGGCCGGTCATCGCGACCGTCGCGGCCATGTAGATCGCGTCGATGTCGGGACGTTCTTCTCGGTCCACCTTGATGCAGACGAAGTCCCGGTTCATCTGCGCGGCCAGCGTCTCGTTCTCGAAGGTCTCGTGCGCCATCACGTGACACCAGTGGCACGCGGCATACCCCACCGACAGCAGCACCGGGACGTCGCGGCGGCGCGCCTCGTCGAAGGCCTCCTCACCCCACTCCTGCCAGTGAACCGGGTTGGCGGCGTGCTGGCGCAGATAGGGGCTCGACGATTCACCGAGCCGATTACGAGCGCTATCCGCGGTCTGTGGATCCTCCACTGTTCTGGCCTCCATTGTCGTGGCCCGTGTTGTTCCGGTGTCCGTCACCGGCGCCGTTCTCGGCCTCGGCCGGTGTCGTCGACTCGGGTAGCCCGGCCGGGTCGTCGACTCGGTCGGTGCCGTCGTCGAAGGCCTGGTCCGGTGCAGGATTGTCGGCGTCGAAACTCTCGGGCAGCTTCTTGAGCTGCTTGTTCATCGACCGGATCAGCAAGAAGACGGCGATCAGCAGCAGGATGATGATCAGCAGGCCGATCGGCGACGCCTTGCCGAATTCCGGGCCTTTCGCCGGCTCGTCGGCCAGTAGCATCACCGCGTCAGAGGACAGGGACAGGACGTTCATTGCTGCTCAATTCCGGCGAAGAGATCGTTCTCCGGGAGGTCTGTGTGCACCCGGGTCTGCGCCAGCTCGAATTCTTCGGTCGGCCACAGTCGCTGCTGCCATTCCAGCGGGACAGCGAAGAAGAAGCCGTTGGGGTCGATCTGCGTCGCGTGTGCGCGGAGTGCGTCGTCGCGCTGCACGAAGTAGTCGCTGCACTCCACCTGGGTGGTGACGCGGCCCATCATGTCGCCTTGGTTACGGCGCCACTTGCTGAGCCATTCCTTGAACGGGTTCTCCTGACCGGCCTTCTCGAACTCGTCCGAGAACGCGAGGATCCGATCGCGGATGAAACCGTGCGTGTAATAGAGCTTGAGCGGCGTCCACGGATCGCCGGCCTCGGGGAACTGTTCCGGATCACCGGACGAGTCCCACGCCGCCATCGACACCTCGTGGCACTTGATGTGGTCGGGATGCGGGTAGCCGCCGTTCTCGTCGTAGGTGATGATCACGTGCGGACGGAACTCGCGGATCACCTTCACCAGACGCTCGTTGGCCTCCTCGAGCGGTACCAGCGCGAAGCATCCCTCCGGCAGCGGAGGCAGCGGGTCGCCCTCGGGCAGACCCGAGTCGACGAAGCCGAGCCACCGGTGCTGCACGCCGAGCGCCTTGGCCGCGGCAGCCATCTCGTCACGCCGGATCTGTGTGATGTTGTCCATCACTCCCGGGCGGTCCATCGCCGGGTTCAGGATGTCGCCGCGCTCCCCGCCGGTGAGGGTGACGACCATCACCTCGTGCCCCTGCGCTGCGTATTTGGCCAGAGTCGCCGCCGCTTTGCTCGACTCGTCGTCGGGATGTGCGTGCACAGCCATGAGCCGCAGCCCGTTCGCGCGTTCGGTCACGCTTCCTCACCTTCGCTTAGCTCCTACCCAACATGGTAGGTATTGACGCGTGAGCACATCAGACGGGGGCGCCGACCAGCAGAAGCCGCGCAGTGGCCCGCGGGCGACCTATCCGGCAGATCGGTCGCGGAGCAGCAAGCGCCGCTGGTTCTACGGGCTCGCCGTGCTCGTCGTCGTCGCGGGTGTCGGGATCGCATACCTCGGTTTCCGTCAGTTCGGCGATCCGGACGTCTCTGGACAGGCGACGGGTTACGAGCTCCTCTCGTCCGACCGCGTCGCCGTTCAGTACACCGTCAACCGCAACAGCCCGGACGACGCCGTCGTCTGCATCGTCCGCGCGCGCGCCAAGGACGGCGCCGAAGTGGGCCGCCGCGAGGTGCTGGTCCCCGCGGGCACCGAGGTGCAGGTCGGCGCCCGCACCGAGGTCGCGACGTCTCGGCCGCCGGTGATCGGCGAGGTGTTCGGCTGCACGCTCAACGTACCCCCCTACCTCTCCCCGAACGCATGACGCACGCCGGGCAGGCGGTCTTCGCCAAACTCGCCAGTCCGTACTACCCGGCGCTGACGGCGCTGTTCGTCGGCATCATGCTGATCAGCAACATCGCCGCCACCAAGGCCGTCGTCCTGTTCGACGACTGGCTGCACTTCGACCTCGGCCCTCTTCACGTCAACGGCCTGGTGACCGACGGGGCCTTCTTCCTGTTCCCGCTGAGCTACGTCATCGGCGACGTCATCAGCGAGGTCTACGGGTTCCGCGCGATGCGCCGGACCATCGCCTCCGGTTTCGCTGTGATCGTCCTCGCGTCCCTGTGCTTCTGGGTGGCGATCGAACTGCCCGCCGCAGACTTCTACGACGGCCAGTCCGGGTTCGAGTCGGTCCTCGGCACGGTTCCGCGGATCGTCGCCGCCGGGCTCGCCGGTTACGTCGTCGGCGAGCTGCTGAATTCCTTCGTGCTCGTGAAGATGAAGGAGCGGGCCGGGGAGCGGCACCTATGGGCCCGGCTGATCGGGTCCACCGTGGTCGGCGAGTTCTTCGACACGCTCGTGTTCTGTTCCATTGCCGCCACGGCGATCGGAATCAGCACGTGGTCGGACTTCATCAACTACGTCGTCATCGGTTTCGTGTGGAAGACGCTGGTGGAAGTGGTCGTCATGCCGATCACGTACGCCGTGGTCCGCTACCTCAAGCGGGCCGAGCCGAGCTATGCCGAAGCGCTCGCCGATGTTAGCCGAGTCACCTCGGATGTGCCTTAGAACACAGGCGCTGCTATCATTGGCTGTGCACGGCTCCGCGAGGGGCCGTGTTGCTGCATTTAGAGCAGTCCAAGCGGACAGATCGTCCAGTAGCGGACAGCAAAGGAGACCACAATGACCGATGCGGGTGTGACTTGGTTGACGCCGGAGTCGTACGAGCGCTTGAAGGGTGAGCTCGATTCGCTTATTGCGAATCGGCCGGTCATTGCCGCCGAGATCAACGAGCGCCGCGAAGAGGGCGACCTCAAGGAGAACGGCGGCTATCACGCAGCGCGCGAGGAGCAGGGCCAGCAGGAAGCGCGTATTCGCCAGCTGCAGGATCTGCTCAACAAGGCGAAGGTCGGCGAAGCCCCGAAGCAGTCGGGTGTGGCGCTCCCCGGCTCGGTCGTGACCGTCTACTACGACGGCGACGAGTCGGACAAGGAGACTTTCCTCATCGCCACCCGCGAGGAGGGTTCGGGCGACATCGAGATCTACTCGCCGAGCTCGCCGCTGGGCGCGGCTCTCATCGATGCGAAGGTCGGAGAGACTCGGACGTACACGGTCCCCAGCGGCGCCGAGATCAGTGTGACGCTGGTCAGCGCAGAGCCGTACCAGCCGTAAGTTCAGGCCGGAAAGGGCCGATCCGCACAGCGGATCGGCCCTTTCTCATGTCTGGACCCACTCCGAGGGAACGTCAGTACCGCCGGCCCGGAAAGTCGTCTGGGCGGGGCTCATCAGGCCGGTCGGGCGTCGTCTCGTCCGACTGCGCGAACTCATCCGCCAGCAGCCTCAGTAGCTCCGCCTCGACGTCGGAGAGCGCGTGGTTGGTCTCCTGCTCGGCCGCCCGCATCCCCGGCCGCGTATCAGCGCCGGGCATCAGATAGGTCGGTGGAACGTCGAGCGCCCGAGCGAGGCGGTACACCGTCGACATCAGCGGGTCGGCGATCCCCGACGCGCTGTTGCTGGTCGCTCGCTCCAGATTCGATACCGCGTTTCGGTGCAACCCGCACCGCTCCGCGAGCTCTTCCTGGGACAGGCCGCGCGCCTTCCGGACGGTCACCAGACGATGACCGAACGCGAACGCATAGGTATCCCACTCGAGGGATCCACGGTCGGCCGACAGCACAACAACCAATCTGACGACTGCACACCAGAATGTCCGCACACCACCGTGTGCGAGTGCCGTGACCTGCGGCTACGCGGCGAAATTGGTTGTCACAAAGGCATTTTCGAGATCGTCGCGCGAGTGAAGGCCAGTGCACGGTCGCAGATCTCGGAGGGCGGCGGCGGTGGGACTACATGGAACATGACCAACGTGATCACACCTGCTCGGCCAGATTGGACGTAGGTGTCACAATCCTGACCCGAAGATGTGTAATGAACTCCGACAGTGCGACCGCCAATCTGAACGTCCGGTAGCCAAGAATCAACCTCTGAAGAGTATCTCGCCTGGTTGGCCGCAAGGCTCACGGAATTCCCTACGAACTGGCTCACCGTCCAATCCGCTCGACCGAGAGCCGTCGACTTCCATCGACAGCCTCGCAAAGACTGGCCGTCCGTCCCTGCAGAGTCGTTAACCGTCGATGGGTCGAGACCAAGGTCAACCAGGGTCTCATGCGACACGGCCGCACACGGTTCATAGGTGGTGCCGTCGTTCCGTTCGTTCCACCGATGGGGGAACGCGTTCTCGAAAGGGAGCGCCCCAGTCTTTGTCTGCTGTTGAGAGACCCCTACCGTTCCAGCGGATCGCACTTCTTCGCTTGCCTCACGGATGTGCGCACAACCGCCGGCGACGAACGTGAGCAGCAGAGCACCGAGTACTCTCGCTCCCCTTGTGCATGCGCTAGGACACATGTCGGATCGCCACATCATCCGCTTCCCTAAGACGCAGCTCTGCTGCAGTAGCAGTCTCGGCCAGCCCCGCTGCAGAGTCCGCCTGGCCATTCAGAGACTGAACACCATCACGGACCAGTATTTGAAGACTGTGGAAGAGTCCCTCGCCCTCCACACAACCCGTTCCGAAGTAGTTCGTTCGGATAACACTGCCGAGCGCCGCTGCCAACTCCCCCAACTCATCGGCGCACTCTTGCGCGACCTCCGCCCGTTTTCGCCAGAGTTCCTGCACGTAGACGAGTTCGCTCACTATGCCCTCCGGTGCGCCGACGCGATGGAACGACATTCCGTAGCGGAGACCGTCACCCCCCAAATCGAGACGGTCTCCGCTCCGGAATCCCCTTCGCCATCAAGTCTGTTTTCGTGTTCATGAATTAGACGCACCAAACGCCCGATCGGTTCCACTTTGCGCGAGAGTTCTTTTCCAGCAACCGTTTTCGCTGGTCAAGAGACCAGCCAGAACCGCACCGGCGTGTCGGCGCACGGCTACACTGCGTACCCATGGCCTACGACCTGCAACCGTTCGACGAGTTCTACTTCGACACCGCGCCGATGAAGTACACCATCGATGTGCACATCCCCGTCGCTCCCGAGACCGCGTGGGCCGAGTTCACGCGCCAGAACACCCTGGACTGGTGCCGTGCACTGAACTCGGTCACGTACACATCGCCCGCGCCGTACGGCGTGGGCACCACACGCTCGGTGGCACTCGCCCCGGGCGTCGTGAAGATGGACGAGTACTTCTTCCTGTGGGACGAGGACTCCGAGACGTCGACGTACAAACACGGCTTCCACGGCGTGCGGGCGAACATCCCCGGACTCAGGAAGTTCGGCGAATACACCGGGGTGTCGCCGACCGAGCACGGCTCACGCCTTGTCTGGAAGTTCGCGATGGAACTCGGCGGCACCGGGCTGCCGCCGTTCCTGTCCGGTCCCATCGCCAACGGCGCCTTCGGCACGGTGAAGACCGACACCGTCAAGCATTTCGCGACCTTCAACGGCTGACACCGCGAGCCGTTCGCCACGGCTCACGGCGTCGTCCCCGTTACGCGAGCGCCTGGCGCACGTCTTCGAGAAGATCGTCGGCGTCCTCGATTCCGACCGACAGTCGGACGAGGTTGTCGGGCACCTCGAGCAGAGAGCCGGCGGTGGACGCGTGGGTCATCGCTCCCGGATGCTCGATCAGCGACTCGATGCCGCCGAGCGATTCGGCGAGGGTGAACACCTTAGTCCGCGCACAGAAGTCGAGCGCAGCCTCACGACCACCGGTCAGCTGAACGGAGATCATGCCGCCGAAGCGCCGCATCTGCTTGGCCGCGACCGCATGCCCCGGGTGGTCGGCCAGCCCCGGATAGAGCACCTTCTCGATCTTCGGATGCGCCGAGAAGAACTCGACGAGCTTCTCGGCGTTGTCGCAGTGCCGGTCCATTCGCACGGCGAGTGTCTTGATGCCTCGCATCGTCAGGTAGGCGTCGAAGGGCCCCGGAACTGCGCCCGCGCCGTTCTGGAGGAAGGCGATGTCGGAGTCGAGCTGCTCGTCGTTGGTGACGATCGCTCCGCCGACCACGTCCGAGTGTCCGCCGAGATACTTGGTCGTCGAATGCACGACGGCATCGGCGCCGAGCGTCAGCGGCTGCTGCAGGTACGGAGTCGCGAAGGTGTTGTCCACGACGAGCTTGGCGCCGGCCGCGTGCGCGACCTCGGCGACAGCCGCGATGTCGCCGACGTTGAGAAGCGGATTGGTGGGCGTCTCGACCCAGACGAGCTTGGTCGCGGGGGTGATCGCCGCACGGATCGCCTCGACGTCGACGACCGGCGCCACCGAGTAGGTGATACCCCACTCGGTGAATACCTTGTCGATCAGCCGGAAGGTGCCGCCGTACGCGTCGTTCGGGATCACGAGGTGGTCGCCGGGACGCAGCGTGGCGCGCAGCAGCGCGTCGGTGGCCGCCATGCCCGACGCGAACCCGCGACCGAACCGTCCGGCCTCGATGGCCGCGATATTGGCCTCCAGCACCCGGCGGGTCGGGTTGCCGGTACGCGCGTACTCGAACCCGTCGCGCATCCCGCCGACGCCGTCCTGCGCGAACGTGGAGCTCGCGTAGATCGGCACGTTCACCGCACCGGTGCGCTCATCCGGATCCCAGCCCGCGTGAATTGCCTTGGTCGAAAATCCCTGCTCGGACACTACTTCTCCTCCTGCTGACGGATGGCGATCGGGTGCGTGCTCGCGAAGGCGAGCAGGTCGTGCCGGGTGATGACGCCGACCGGCTTGCCGTCGTCCACCACCATCAACGCGTCGGAGGTGCTGAGAGCTTCCATCGCGGCCGAGACGGGCTCGCCCGCACCGATGAGCGGAAACGCCTCGCCCATGTGCGCCGACACCGGGTCGGCCAGATTGGCGCGCCCCTCGAAGACCGCGCTGAGCAGGTCACGCTCGGACACCGCGCCTGCGACCTCGCCGGCGGTGATGGGCGGTTCGGCGCCGACAACCGGCATCTGCGAGACGCCGAACTCGCGAAGAATCTCGATCGCGTCGCGGAGCGTCTCCTGGGGATGCGTGTGCACCAGATCAGGCAGCGTGCCGCCCTTTCCTCGGAGCACATCGCCGACACGCGATTCCGTGCGCGGAGTGCCGTCGAGCGGCGTGCGCAGGAACCCGTAGCTGCTCATCCAATCGTCGTTGAAGATCTTCGACATGTAGCCGCGACCGCCGTCCGGAAGCAGCACCACGACCACGGCGTCCGGCCCCTCACGCTCGGCGATCTTCAGCGCGGCCACCACCGCCATACCGCACGAGCCGCCGACCAGCAGGCCCTCTTCACGCGCCAGCCGCCGGGTCATCTCGAACGAGTCGGCGTCGGACACCGCGACGATCTCGTCGGGGACGGTGGGGTCGTAGGCGTCCGGCCAGAAGTCCTCGCCCACGCCCTCGACGAGGTACGGACGCCCCGATCCACCCGAATAGACCGAGCCTTCGGGGTCGACGCCGACCACCTTCACGCGCCCGTCGGAGACCTCCTTGAGGTAGCGGCCGGTTCCGGTGATGGTGCCGCCGGTGCCGACGCCTGCGACGAAATGGGTCACCTTGCCCTCGGTGTCGCGCCAGATCTCCGGACCGGTGGTCTCGTAATGACTCAGCGGGCCGTTCGGATTCGCGTACTGGTTCGGCTTCCACGCTCCCGGGATCTCCCGGGTGAGGCGATCGGAGACGTTGTAGTAGCTGTCGGGGTGCTCCGGCGGGACGGCGGTCGGGCACACGACCACCTCGGCACCGTAGGCGCGCAGCACGTTGCGCTTGTCCTCGGCCACCTTGTCCGGGCAGACGAAGACGCATTTGTAACCGCGCTGCTGCGCGACCAACGCGAGACCCACACCGGTGTTGCCCGACGTCGGCTCGACGATGGTGCCACCGGGCTTGAGCTCGCCGGATTCCTCGGCCGCGTCGATCATGCGGGTGGCGATGCGGTCCTTGGAACTGCCGCCCGGGTTGAGGTACTCGACTTTGGCGGCGACCAGGCCGGACCCCGGCTGCACGACCTTGTTGAGCTTGACGAGCGGAGTGTTCCCGACCAGGTCTACAACGTGATTGGCGATGCGCATACCGTCCATGGTCCCATCTACGACCACGCCCCGCCCGATCGGGCGGTCAATGGATCGTCCGAAATGCGCAGTGACGCCCTGGAGTAACGTGGCGCACATGTCTGAAGCTGTCATCGTCTCCACCGCACGCTCCCCGATCGGCCGCGCCGGCAAGGGCTCTCTGAAGGACGTTCGTCCGGACGAGCTCGCTCGCCAGATGGTCGCCGCCGCACTCGCCAAGGTTCCCGAACTCGACGTCGCCGACATCGAGGACATCCACATGGGCATCGGCCAGCCCGGTGGCCAGGGCGCCTACAACATCGGCCGCGTGGTCGCCGTCGAGCTCGGTCTCGACCACGTCCCCGGCGTCACCGTCAACCGCTACTGCTCGTCGTCGCTGCAGACCACTCGCATGGCGTTCCACGCCATCAAGGCCGGCGAGGGCGACGTCTTCATCTCCGGCGGCGTCGAGAGCGTCTCCAGCTTCGGTGTCTCCGGCGGCGCCGACGGGGCACCCAACTCGAAGAACCCGGTCTTCGACGAGGCCATCGCTCGTACGGCCAAGGCCTCCGAGGGCGGCGCGGGAAAGTGGCACGATCCCCGCGAGGCCGGGCTGCTCCCCGACGTCTACATCGCGATGGGCGAGACCGCCGAGAACGTCGCCTCGTACACCGGCATCTCCCGCGAGGATCAGGACCGCTGGGGCGTCCTGAGCCAGAACCGTGCCGAGAAGGCCATCAACGACGGCTTCTTCGCCCGCGAGATCGACCCGGTCACGCTGGCCGACGGCACCCAGGTCACCACTGACGACGGCCCGCGCGCCGGCACCACCTACGAGAAGATCTCGCAGCTCAAGCCGGTCTTCCGTCCGGACGGCACGGTGACGGCGGGCAACGCGTGCCCGCTGAACGACGGCGCCGCCGCGCTGGTCGTCATGAGCGATGACAAAGCGAAGGCGCTCGGTCTCAAGCCGCTGGCCCGCATCGTCGCGACCGCGGCCACCGGCCTGTCGCCCGAGATCATGGGGCTGGGCCCGATCGAGGCCGTGCGCAAGGTTCTCCGCGTCGCAGGCATGTCGATCTCCGACATCGATCTGTTCGAGATCAACGAGGCATTCGCCGTCCAGGTCCTGGGTTCGGCGGCCGAGCTCGGCATCGACCATGACAAGCTGAACGTCTCCGGCGGCGCGATCGCCCTGGGTCACCCGTTCGGCATGACCGGCGCCCGGATCACCACCACCCTGCTGAACAACCTCAACACCTACGACGGTCAGTTCGGCATCGAGACCATGTGCGTCGGCGGTGGCCAGGGCATGGCGATGGTGCTCGAGCGTCTCTGACGGCGAGCCCTCACACGACCGCGAACGGGCGGGTCCGAGATCTTCTTCGGACCCGCCCGTTCTGCGTCCGCGGGGCCGCTCGCAGTTCAGCGAACGTCGACCGTCGCGAATCCCGGTGTGACGACCCCGCCCGCGGCCATCAGCGTGACGACGATCCGGCCCCGCCCGGTGTGCAGCACCGCCTGCGCCGGGTGGTCGTTGAGCCCGGCCGACATCCGTGCGGCGCCGGTCGCGCCGGTCGCCGTGTTCAGCCACCACACGCGCCCGAACGGCAGACAGCCCCACCGTTCGGAGAGGGTTCCGGTCACGGTCACCTGGCCCGCCCCGGGGCCGCTCTCGAGCCCGCAGTGGATGGGCGGCACATCGAAACTGCCGTTCGGGTTCCCGAAGGATGCCGGCTGGATCGCGAACGGCTGTACCGGCGCCGCCGAGGCGGTCCCCGCGCCCACCGTCGCCGCCACAACCGAGCCCGCGACCGCCGCCGCAAGCGTCAACCGCCGCCGTAGACCTTGTTCGATCATGTCCGACTCCCGTCGTCGCGCCTGTATCCACCGAACAACAAAGAGCCCGGTGATGCAACCGATCTCTCGGTGCACACCGGGCTCTGAGCCGACCAGCCAAGTCTATTGACTAGTCACTGTTGAAGTAGCTCAGCAGTCGCAGGATCTCGACGTACAGCCAGACCAGGGTGACGGTCAGCCCCAGCGCCACACCCCATGCCGCCTTCGACGGCGCGCCGGCGCGGATGAGCTCGTCGGCCTGGTCGAAATCGAGCAGGAACGAGAAAGCCGCGAGGGCGATGCAGACCAGCGAGAAGATGATCGCGATCGGTCCGCCGCTCCGCAGGCCGCTGTCGACGCCGAACAGTCCGAGGACCAGGTTGCCGAGCATCAGGACGAGCACACCGACCATGCCCGCCATCAGCATGCGGGTGAATCGGGGGGTGACGCGGATGGCGCCCACCTTGTAGACCACCAGCATGCCGACGAACACACCGAGGGTGCCGAGGACCGCCTGCCCGATCAGCGCACCGGCCGAGGTGTCATCGCTGATGACCCAGTTACCGAACACATACGAGATCGAACCGACGAACAGTCCCTCGAATGCCGAGTAGGTGAGGACGATCGCGGGGTTGTCCTGTTTGCGGCCGAAGCTCGCGATGAGGACGAGGATCAGACCGCCGATCGCACCGACAGCCATCAGCGGCGCGGCGAGCGAGGCCTGCTGCGAGATCGCGAAGTAGGCGCCGGCGGCGACGACGATCAGGACGCCGAGCGTCATTGCGGTCTTGGTGACGACGTCGTCGATCGTCATCGGGCGGGTGTCGGCCTGAGGCACGTATCCCTGGGTGTACTGGTCGGTGTACTGCTGCTGGCCGGTCGCCATCGACGCCTGGCCGGCGCCCGCCAGTCCCTGACCGAAGGAGGCGTAACCGCCCGCCTCCTTCTTATTGTCACGGACCACGCCACGCATGATCGGGTTACTGCTCTCTCGCACTGGTGCTCCTTTAGAAAGTTGTGCGCATCAGTTGACTTGGCTGATTCACGGGTTCAACGATCCTCGAGCCGATTCGGTTCCGACTTTACCTATTCTTGACCGAGGCCGTTGCACACGGCGCGCAGCGCCGACTCCGCCAGCTCGTATCCCTCACCCCACGGCAGGCCCGGCTTGGCGATCATCAGCGATGCGAGACCGTGCGCAGTGGCCCAGAGCGTGAGGACCGTCTGCACGGTGTCCGCACGCGGAATCAGTCCCTGGTCCATCATCTCTTCGACGGTGTCGGAGAAGTGCACGAACGCCGACGAGAGCAAGACCTCGTCGGTGAGCGTCGGCTCCCCCGGCGGGGTGACGCGGGCGAAGGTGATGCGGTACATCACGGCACTGTCGATGGCGAACCGGACGTAGGCCAGCCCCTGCGCCAAGCCGCGGTCGAAGAGGTCGTCGATCCCCTCCGACGCCCGCATCATCACCTCGTCGAACTGCTCGAAGAATCGGGCGCATACGGCGTCGAGCAGCGCTTCCTTGTCCTCGAAGTGCAAGTAGATCGACGGAGGCGTCACCCCGACACGGCCCGCGACCGCCCGGATGGACACCTTATCCTCACTGCCCGACTCGATGAGCAGGTCGGTGGTGGCCGAGATGATCTCCTCGGCGAGCTGATCGCCCGATCCTCGCGGTGAGCGCGGACGGGGCGACACATGATCGTTCATGACCGCAGTTCACTCCTCCTTGAATCCGAACCGGTCGTGCAGCGCACGAAGCGGTGCCGGCGCCCACCAGTTTCCCACTCCCATGATCCGCATGAACGCGGGAACCAGAAGCATGCGGATGAACGACGCGTCCATCAACACTGCGATGGTGAGACCGACTCCGAACATTCTCATGAACGACACCTCCGACGCGGCGATCCCGGCGAAGACGATGCTCATCAGCAGGGCAGCTGCCGTGACCACGCGCCCGGTTCGGGCGATGCCGACGGCGACGGCGTGGTCGTTGGCTGCTCTGGTCCGATCGGATTTGAGCCACTCCTCCCTGATTCTGCCGAGCAGGAACACCTCGTAGTCCATCGAGAGCCCGAAGGCGATGCAGAACATCAGCACGGGCATCGTCGCCACCAGGTAGCCGGTCGACGTGGTGCCGAGGCCCCCGAGGTGACCGTCCTGGAAGATCCAGACCATCGCGCCGAACGTGGCCGACAGCGACAGCACGTTCAGGACGACGGCCTTGAGCGGTAGCACCACGCTCCCGCTGAACAGGAACAGCAGGACATACGTGAGCACGGCGATCACACCGAGCACCCACGGCAGATAGGTGAGCAACGCCGCGACCACATCGTGGTTGAGTGCGGCGAGGCCGGTCACCTGGACCACTGAACCCTGCGGGGCCGGGACCGCGCGCAGCGCCGACACCTGATCTTGACCTGCCTCGCTCAGCGGATCGACGTCGCTCGACGCCGTCACCACCGAGTACTCGCCCGACCCGGCCGAGGGGTCGCCGGGCGCCACCTGACGCCCTTCCAGGAATACGCCGACCGGGGCTGTGACGGCGCCGACCCCGGTGACTCTCGACAGTGCCGCCGCGTAGTCCGACATCGCGTGGTCGGAGACCGCCCCCTCGACCACCACGGTCGCCGTGCCGCCCGAGTCCTGGTCGTACTCGTCCCGGATCTCCTGCTGCACCGAGTGGGCGGTGGCCGTCGACGGCAGCACGCGGTCGTCGGGGAAGCCGAACTTGATGCCGAGGAAGGGTGCTCCGAGGAGCAGCAGCACTGCGGGAACGATGATCGCGACGGGGACGGCGCGTCGCAGCACCACCGTCGCCATGCGGTACCAGCCCGTCTGCTCGATCGGCTTCGGTTCCGGCTCGGGACGGCCGCGCCGCCGCCGGATCCACGCCCGGACGTCGAGCGCGTCGACACGATCGCCGAGAACCACCAACAGTGCGGGCGTGATGATCAGGGCCGCGGCCACCGCCACGACCACCACACCGACGCCCGCATAGGCGAACGAACGGAGGAAGTACATCGGGAAGATCGCCAGCGCCGCGAGCGACAGTCCGACCGTGATGCCGGAGAAGAACACCGTGCGCCCGGCGGTGTCCATCGTTCGGAGCACGGCGTCGCGACGGCTCAACCCGCGATCGACCTCCTCGCGGTATCGGGTGACGATCAACAGGGTGTAGTCGATCGCCAGCGCCAGCCCCATCGCGGTGGTGAGGTTGAGCGCGAAGATCGACACGTCGGCGAATCCCGCAATGACCCGCAGTAACGCCATCGTTCCGGCGATCGCCGCCACGCCGACCAGAATCGGCAGTGCCGCGGCCACCGCCCCGCCGAACACCACGATCAGGAGCAGGAAGCTGATCGGGATCGCGATGGCCTCCGCCACCGCGAGATCCTTCGACGTCTGCTGATTCACCTGGCTGTACATCAACCCCTGGCCGCCGACCTTCACCTCGAAGCCGTCGATTTTCCCGGTGAGCCGATCGGACAGTTCGGCCGCATGCTTCGGAGCCAGTTCGTCACCGCCGTCGAGGCCCGCGATGATCTGCGTGGAGGACTTGTCCCTGCTGAGGAGTTCTCCGGCCAGCCCCGGATTCGACCAGATCGAGAGGATGGGCTTCTGTACGTAGCCCGCCGCCTCGAGCTCACCGACGATCTTCCGGCCGACCTCCGCGGCCGCGCCGCTCGTCGCCATATCGGTACCCGCGGGCCCGTCGATCTTCACCACCACGTCGGCACCGCCCCGATGGAACTCCCGATCGAGGACGTCGCGGGCCTGGGACGACTCCGCATGCGGGTCGTCGTATCCGCCGGCGAGCATCTTGTCCGCGGCACCGAGCCCGTAGAAGCCGCACAGCGCGAGCAGCACCACCGCTACTCCCAGTACCAGTCTGGGCGCGCCGACCACACGTCGTGTCAATCCAGTGAGCATCTCCGAGTCCCCTGATCGCGATCACTTATCAGCGTTAAGTTAGCAACTGGGCGTCCACTCGAGGAAGCCCCGACCGCCGCCGGGTGATTCACCACACGTTTGAAATAGAACGTGTTTCAATCGACATATGGCGGATGCGATCGATCACGAAGGCAGCGCGCAGGTGGCACGACCGAGCGAATCCCGGCGCGATCCGGACTGGCTCCGCGAACGACTCGGTCACTGGTTGCGTCGGCAGGAGGGTCCCGACGCACGTGTCACGGCCGTGACGGTGCCGGAGTCGAACGGGATGTCGAGCGAGACGCTCCTCGCCGAAGCGTCGTGGGGAGGTCAGGAGCGGTCCCTGGTGATCCGCGTGGCGCCGCAAGCCGAGAGCGATCCGGTCTTCCCCTCCTACGACCTCGACGGGCAGTACCGGCTCATTGATCACGTCCGCACTCATTCCGACATTCCGCTGCCCCGGCTCTGGTGGTCGGAGACGGGATCGGCGGCGCTGGGCGCACCGTTCTTCGTGATGGACCGCGTGGACGGACAGGTGCCGCCGGATGTCATGCCGTACAACTTCGGCTCCTGGGTCACCGAGGCCACGCCCGAACAGCGATCGTCGATGATGTGTGCGACGGTCCGAGTCCTCGCCGAGATCCACCGCGTACCGGTGCCGGACGTGTTCATCGCGCAGCCCGCCGCCGGCGAGTCTCCGCTCGCCGCACACATCCGGCGCCTTCGCGACTTCTACCGCTGGGCCAGCGCAGGCCGGGCGGGGTCGCCACTCATCGAACGCGCCTTCGCCTGGGTCGAGCAGAACAGGCCGGAGCCGGCCGAGAACGTGCTCACCTGGGGAGACGCCCGCATCGGCAACATCATGTACCGCGATTTCGAACCGGTGGCCGTTCTCGACTGGGAGATGGCCGCCCTCGGCCCGAGGGAACTCGACATCGGGTGGATGATCTTTCTCCACCGCTTCTTTCAGGACCTCGCGGAGATGGCGGGAATCGAGGGACTGCCCCACTTCCTGCGACGCGAGGACGTCGCCGCCGAATACCGGCGGCAGACCGGACACGCACCCGCCGATCTGGACTTCTACACCACGTACGCGGCCCTGATCCACGCGGTGGTGATGTTCCGAATCCAATGTCGCGCGATCCATTTCGGTCAAGCAGCCGAACCCGCCGATCCCGACGAACTGATCATGCACCGGGCGACTCTCGAAGCGATGCTGGCCGGTACCTACTGGGAACAGGTGAAATGATGCTCTCGGAGATCGACGACTACCCGATTCACCAGGTCGCCGAGGTGATCCGTCACGTCGGCACCTCCGACCGCAACTTCTACGATCGCTACTACTTCAACTGCCATCACGGCGATCCCGACGACCCGTGGCTGATCGTCGGACTCGGCGTGTATCCCAATCTCGGCGTCACCGATTGTTTCGCCGTGGTGCGGTATCGCGACGAGCACATCGTGGTGCGAGGATCACGGGCGCTGGGCGCCAACCGCAACGACCTGCGCGTGGGCCCCTTCCTCGTCGAGGTGGTGGATGGTCTGCAGAAGCTGCACGTGCGACTCGCGCCGGGCCACGGAGACCTCTCCTTCGATCTCGTCTTCGACGCCGACTCTCCTGCTGCTCTGGAGCCGCGCCACTTTCAGCGACAGCTCGAACGCGTCACCTTCGACACCATGCGATTCGTCCAGACCGGCCGATGGACCGGATCGATGACAGTGGACGGCACTCATTTCGCGGTGGAGCCGCACACCTGGCGCGGCAACCGCGACCGGTCGTGGGGTGTGCGCCCGGTCGGCGAAGCGGAGCCGCCGGGGCGACGCGCCGCCGAGACCGATGCCGCGTCGTTCTTCTGGATCTACTCGGTGATGCGGTTCGACGATTACGCGGTCACGGTGATCGTGCAGGAACTGCGCACCGGCGAGCGGGTCTTGGGCGATGCGCGACGGATCTGGAACGATCCGGCGCGCGAGCCGGAATGGCTCGGCCGCGTGGAGCACGACGTCACGTTCGTCTCGGGCGGGCGCGAGCCGGCGTCGGCCATCCTGCGGTTCATCCGCCCCGGAGGCGAGGAGATCGTGGTGCGCTGCGCGCCACGGCTGGCGAACTTCATCGGATTCGGCACGGGCTACGGACTGGAACAGGACTGGCGGCACGGCATGTGGCAGGGCGAGGAGAAGGTGGAGTCGCTGCACCTGAAGGTCTCCGAACTCGACGCGACCATGAAGCTGTTCTGTCCTGCCGACCATCTCGCGACCTTCGAACTGTCGGAGGGGGATCGCACCGTGCGGGGCGATGGCTTGTTCGAGTTCTCCGTCATCGGTCCGCACGATCAGTACGGATTCACCGACTACACGGATGTGGCGCCGTAGACGACGGCACAGACCAGATCAGTCCTGTGGGACGGCACAACCCTCGGGACCGCAGGCGTCGCCGTCGGCGAGCACCGTCGGAGCAGGACGGTCGTCCCATGCCCTGTTGAGGACTTGGGTGAACAATTCCGCCGGCTGCGCCCCGGACACCGCGTACTTGCGGTCGAAGACGTAGAACGGCACTCCGTTGACGCCGAACTCCTGCGCCTGCCGTTCGTCGGCGCGGACCAGGTCTGCGTATCGGTGCTCGTCGGAGAGAACCTCTCGCACACTCGTCTCGTCGAAACCGGCACCGACTGCGACCCGGACGAGGCGCTCGGTGTCGCCGAACAACGGCTCGCTCTCCGCGAAATTGGCCAGGTACAGCGCGTCCAGCATCGCCTCCTGCCGATCCAGTTCCTTCGCCCAGTGAAGGAGCCGGTGCATATCGAAGGAGTTGCCGTAGTCGCGCCCGTCGGTGACGTACTCCAGCCCGGCCTCCTGCGCCGCGTCGCCGAGCCGTCGCTCGCCTTCCGCGGCCTGCTCCAGGGTGCGCCCGTACTTCTCCGCCAGATGCTGCACTACGTCGCCCGAGGTTCCCGCGGGCACCGTCGGGTCCAGTTCGAACGAGCGGTGCACCACCTGCACCTGCTCGGCGTGGTCGAACTCGGCCAACGCGTCGTTGAATCGCTTCTTTCCCAGATAGCAGAAGGGACAGTTGACGTCGGTCCAGATCTCGACCTGCATGAGCGCGCCTCCAAGAATTGATGTCGTCTCGGTCCAACACCAGCGCCGGCGTCGATGTTCCTTTCGTGCCTCAGGCCCGGACACCTTCGTGCCGGACAGTGGGCGCCGGCACCGAGGCTCGGCCCGGGAGCAGCAGCGCCAGCACACCGCCCGCGACCGCCAGGCCGGTGGCCCACCAGAACGAGTAGCGGAACCCGATGGTCATGGTGGCGCCGGCGGTCAGGACGACGGCGATCACCGCCGTCCCGAATGAGCCGCCGACCTGCTGGAACGACCGCGTGACGACACTGATGTCGTTGCGTTCCGAACCGTCGGCCCCCTCGAAGCCCGCCGCCATCAGCGGACTCAGCAGTGTTCCCAGCCAGACCGCGAACGAAGAGCGCGACCATCAGCCACACCAGATTCGTCGAGGCGTCCGCGAGCGCGAACGGGACGGTGGCCACGGCGACGATGCCGCAGCCCGCAACAGCGATCCAGCGAGCCCCGATGCGATCGGTCAATGCACCGGCGAGGGACCGAGACATCAGGGCACCCACTCCCTGCGGAATGAGGACGAGGGCGGCCATGAGCACCGACTCGTCACGTTCGCTCTGCAGATACAACGGCAGCGCGAGCATCGCACCGAACGAGACCACGCTGAAGAAGAACAGCCCGATCGACGACGCCGACACCGCGCGCCGGGCCAGCACCCGCACGTCGACGAGCGTGGCTCCAGTGGCATGAGCGGAGCGGAACGCGAAGACGGCCAGGAGCACGACACCGGCGAGCATCGGGAGCAGGACGTCGGTTCGCATCACACCGCGGTGGGTGTTCGAGAGACCGAGGAGCACTCCGACCAGACCGGGTGCGAGCAGGCACAGGCCGATCACGTCGAGACGGGCGCGGTCGGAGTCGGGCGCACGGTCGTCCGGGATCCGGTGCGAGAGCGCCAGCGCGACCAGACAGACCGGGACGTTCACCACGAAGAGCCACTGCCAGTCGAGCCAGTGCAGGATCACGCCGCCGATCACCGGACCCAGAATCGGGCCGAGCGCGGTCGGCCAGACTCACCAGTGCCACGAGCCGGCCCATCGCGCGACCACCGCCTGCCGCCACCAGAATCGACGTCATCAGCGGGAACAACAGCCCACCGCCCTCACCGGCTCGCGCACATCCGATCACATTCACGGTAGAGCAGATGCCACCGTGGCAAGCGACGCGAGCCGGTGCGGACCTGTCACCGGTACTTGTAGAAGCCTTCGCCCGCCGCGATCCCCAGCTTGCCCTTGTCGATGTAGTTCTCCTTGAGCCAGGCGGCCAGCTGCTGGGCGTGCTCATCACCGTTGGCCATGATGTTGTACGGCGTGTTGAGACCGATCACGTCGTACATCTGGAACGGCCCGATCGGTGCTCCGGTTGCGATCCGCCAGGTGTTGTCGACGTCCTTGGGTTCGGCGTAGTCGCCCGCCGCCAGTTCGAGCGCCGCGTTGAGGAAGGGAACGAGCAGTGAGTTGAGCACATAGCCGGCCTTCTCCTTGTGGATGGGGATGGCCACCATGCCTATCTCGCCCGCGAACTCGACGATCGTGTCGAAGACAGTCGGCGAGGTCTGTGCGGTGCCCATCACCTCGGCGGTGTTGAACTGCCACACGCGGTTGGCGAAGTGCAATGCCAGGAACCGGTCCGGGCGGTCGGTGGACCCCACGATGTCGCTGGGCAGCAAGGTCGACGAGTTGGTCGCGAAGATGGTCTTCTCCGGCGCCACGGCGGACAGCTTCTGATAGATGTCGCGTTTGAGGTCGAGCACCTCGGGAACGGCTTCGATCACCAGATCGGCGTCGGCGACGGCCTCTGCCAGATCCGAGGAGTACGCCAGCCGGGCCAGGGCGGCCTCGGCCTTCCCGTCCGCGGCGCCCGGCACCTCGTTCTTGTAAGTCTCGACCAGTCCGGCGAACCGCTCCTTCGCCTTGGCGAGGGCGTCGTCGTCGATGTCGTAAGCGGTGACCTCGAACCCGCTGTAGGCCGACTGGAACGCGATCTGCGATCCCAGCACGCCCGTTCCCAGTACCACTACCTTCTTGATGTCGGACATTGTCAGTTCCTCTCATCGTGATCGGCTAAGAATCCATCGACGATCTGCCGGAGTTGCCTGCGCAGATCGGCGGGGTCGGAGGGGGCGTCGGACTCGGGGTCGTCGAGTGTCGCGGCGCTGCGCGCGACGTCGAGGTGGACCGCGGCGAAGACCGAGCGGCCGGCGGCGCGCACCGCGTCCGCGGATGTGACGACGCCCCGTCGGCGCGCCTCCGCGGCGAGCACGTCCGCCAGCGCCGCCTCGGTCTGTCGAACCAGGCCGACGCCCTCTGCTCGATATCGTTCGGATCGGGTTCCGAAGACCAACTCCCGCTGGTAGGCGGCCGCGTTCTCCGGCCGCACGGCGGCGCTCCGGAGTATGGGCGCGACCACCGCGAGCAGCGCGTCGACCACGTCGTCCGACTCGGCGGAACGTTCGACGCCGGTTTCCAGTGATCGACGGAACTGCTCGTTGTAGACCATCAGCAGCAGTTCGACCTTCGACGACGCGTACCGGAACAGGGTCCCGGCGGCGACGTCGGCACGTTCGGAGATCTCGCGCGTGGTGACGGCGTCGTATCCCTTCTCGGCGAACAGTTCCGTCGCCGCGCGGAAGATACGGTCGCGCTTCTGACGCATATTGCGGTCGCGGCGCCCGCCGGCAGCCGTCTCGTTCTCGACCACCTGCCACCTCCCGCAATCGTCGATCACGCCCATTAATGAGCGTACTCCGTTTCTGCGGCAGGCGCCATGGTTGAAGTCCGGTTCCACCGGTTCGGCGGAGACCGGCAGACACCCGGCCTCCGGCGGCCTGGCATGCTTGTCACGCGCCCCCATAGCCCAACGGCAGAGGCATCGGACTTAAAATCCGCTCAGTCCGGGTTCGAATCCCGGTGGGGGCACCCGATATTCGCGGTCACATCCGCAGTTGCAGAGATCAGTACGCACACCTCCGGCCGACCGAACGACAACGTCGGCGCAGGCTGTCGCCTGCGCCGACGTCGCGTCCACGGTCCACCGCGACCGTGGTCACCGGCCGGGGGTGACTACCGGCCGGGGGCCATTGTGATCATCTTTCCGTCGGAGATCAGCGTTCCAGTTCGCACATAGGTGGAGCGGTCGTGGCGCAGCGTGCCGTTGGGCATCACGAAGAACCGCTGCATGATGCACTCGTTGCCGCGCGCCATGTCCTGGCCGAGTGTCCACAGCACCTTGCCGCTCGGCGAGAGCGTGGAGGACTCGGGCATCGGCCCGAGCGGGCTGGTGCCGGTCTGCGCATTCGGCAGCGCGCGGAGTGTGCCGTTCGAATTGATCGCGAACACGCTGATGAACGTCGACGCCAGATTCGGGACGTACATGAATCGGCCGTCGGGAGTCACGCTGGCCACATGCGGGAACAGACCCGTCGGCATCGGAGCCTGCCCGGTCGGCACCAGTCGCCCATCACCCAGGATGTTGTAGCCGGACACGCTGTTGCCGGTCTCGTTCATGATGTACACGTGCCGGCCATTGGGCGTGATGACCGGGAAGATCGGGCCCGACTGCGTCGGCACGCGCTGCCGCACCGGGGTGAGGGTGCGGTCCGCCTTGATGTCGAAGCGGAGCAACTCGTGGCGCAGGTAGCTGCCGACGATGAGATGGCGGGTGTTCGGCGTCACCATCACCGTCGTGAGACCGTCGAGCGGCTGCCCCACCGGAACCCGCCGGCCCAACGGCCGCGCCGAGCCGTCGTCCGTCATGCGGTACGGCTGAATCGTGGCGTTGGCGACGCCCATCGTGAGATAGAAGTTCTTACTGTCCGGAGTGAACTCGAGACCGACCGGAATGTCCGGTAGCGGCGTCTCCTGCCGCAGGTGCAGTCGGCCGACGTTGTCGATGTCGTAGTTGCGCAGGACCGCGGGCACACCGGATGCGACGAGCAGATGCCTGCCGTCGGGCGACGCTGTCTTCGGCCACGAGCCCATTCCCGCGACGGGGTTGCCGCCGATCTTGCGCACCGGCCCGTGGTCGGTGACCCGGTAGCCCACGGTCGGCGAACTCAGGAAGCCGTGCGTGTACAGGTTGTACGGCTTCGACCCGGAGACGCCGCCCGACGGGGGCGGATCGGCCATCGACGGCCCCGCGGCGCTTCCGCTCCCGACGAGGGATGCGGCGGCGACGCACAGTGTGACGAGTGCTACACGGATTCTCATGGACGTCAATTTAGGGCCGTATGAGAGTTGCCGACTGTTCGATTTCTTGGACACTCCCGCCGCATCATCGGCTCGAGCGTTCGACTAACGTCGAACGGTGTGAATGAGAACGGTCCCGTACGCTCCCCCGCACTGCGTCGCGTGACCCGCGGGTTACTGGGCCTCTTCGCGGTGCAGCACATCCCGGGCACCATCCGGCCGGCACTCGTCAAGGCCGCGATCACCGCGACGACAGTCCTGATCTGCTGTGCGCTCTTCGGCCCTGAACTCGGCATCTTCGGGATGCTCGGCGCCTTCGTCACGTTCTGGGAGACCGATCGCCCGCTGTGGCCCCGGGTGCGCAACACCCTTCTGGTCACGGCGCTGATCGTGGGATCCATGTCCTTCGGTGTGGCGATCGCGCCGCACCGCTGGGCCTTCGTTCCGGCGGCGGTACTCATCGTGGTGGTCTTCTCGATGCTGTACAACACCTTCATGCTCGGCCGGGGGCCGTCACCGGTGCTGCCGATGTACGCGGGCATCGTCGGCGCGTTCTTCGGTGTCGACCAGCACCTCGGCTGGAGTCTGGTCGGTCTCACCGCACTGGCCGGAACCATCACGGCGGCATTGCTCACCGTCCCCCTCCTGTTCGAGCCGCACGGGCCTGAGGAGCGTGCGGTGGCGCGAGCGAAGGCAGCGGTGGCCGCGTACGTCGGTCTGCCCGACGACGTCCCGGACGAGATGCGCCGCCAGATCCGGAACACCGCCTTCGCGGCGTGCGACAGCGCCCTCGTCACTCTCCGATCAGCATGGCCGGCGACCCGCAACGCACGGCACCACGAACTCGCGGACACACCGTACGAGGCGCAGTCAGCGTTGTACTCACAGATGCTGACCCGTCTCGGGGAGGACCCGACGCCGCGCGACGACGTCCCCCGCGCCGCGCTCGTCGAACGCAGGCCCGCCACTGCGTACCTCGCCTCCCACGCGTTGCACTGGACCTCGGTGGAGTGGTTCACGTCATGGCGAATGGGCTTCGTCGCCGCCCTCGGCGGACTGGTAGCGCTCAGCACCGGCGCCGGACACCCGTACTGGGCGATCCTCACCGGCGTCATCATCCTGAACCAGTGGTCCCACCGCGCGACGTCGATCCGGCGAGCCGGTCAACGCACCGTCGGGACGCTGATCGGCGTCGGTGCGACGTACCTGCTCTCGCTGCTGCACCCGAACGAGTGGTGGTCGATCGTGATCGTTCTGGCGTGCATGACCGGCATGTACGCGCTGCTCGCGCTGAACTACGCGATCGCCCTCATCTTCATCACGCCGATGGCACTGGTGATGGTCGAGTCGGTCACCGGTGCCGGAGCCGAACTCGTGTCCGCCGACCGCTTCCTCGACACCATCGTCGGCGCGCTCGCCGCGCTCGCCGTCACCTGGCTCACCTCGTACCGGTTCCCGAGGAAGCTCGCTCTGACCCAGTCGCGGCGAACCGCCCGAGCCATCGACGCCGTCGACGCCGTCAACCGTGCCGGCCGGGCCTTCGAGCCCGACGGCCATCGCGCGCGCGTGGCTCTCCACTACGAGCTGTCTCAGCAGCTCGCCGTCGTCGAACGAGCGGTCAACGACGATCCGCAGCTAGCCGATCTGCGCGCATCGGAACACGCGTTGTCCGAGCGCGGGTACCGCGCGCTCGCGCGGTCGTGGCAACCGACCGTCTGAGATTCGGCGAGCGGCGTCGGCTCCGACGCGCAAGAATGCAGAGATGAGTTCCGTACTGGCCGTCATCTCGGTGATTCTGTGGCTTGCGCGCCTCGGCATGTTCGCCGGGCTGCACATGGTTGCGAGCCCCTACAACGCGATCGAGCACGCGGTCAGCGATTACGCCGTCGGTCCCACCAAGCGACTCTCCGCCGCGATGACCTGGACCACCGCCCTGGGCTGGCTCACTCTCGCAGGCGCGGTGTGGTGGGGCCTGACCGACTGGCCCGACCGCGGTCTGACGGTCGTCCTCCTGCTGATTCTCACGGCGATCTTCACTGTGCTTCCGCTGGTCCCGACCGACGTCGAAGGCCAGACGATCACGCGTATCGGCATCGTCCACTACGTCCTGGCGATCGCCTGGTTCGCCATCGCGTACTCGCTCACCGGGAACTTCTCCCGCTGGATGACCGACGCGGTCGGCGGCAGCCTGGCGGTCGCCGGCCAGGTCCTTCACATCGTCACGCTCGTCGCCCTGATCGCGGCGATCGCGGCGTTGGTCATCACACCCCTGCGCCGCAGACTCTTCGGCACGGCCGAGCGGGTCTTCCTGGTCGCCGTCACGCTGTTCTACCTTCTGGTCGCGATCGCCCTGTTGGGTGCGTGACTGGGCCGGTTCCGGCCGCGGGTCTCGTCGGCGCTACTCGCGCAGTGCGCCGGCCACCATGTGCAGCGCCGCGGAGGTGGCGAGCCGCCGCACCGCACCGCGGTCGCCTGGGAACTTCCGCGTGACGGTGACGGTCGGGCGACCGTCGATCGCCAGGCCGAAGCACACCGTCCCGACCGGCTTTCCGGGACGTTCTCCGCCGGGCCCGGCGATTCCGGTGGTGGAGACGGCGATGTCGGAGCGCAGGACGCGCCTCGCGCCCTCGGCCATCGCGGCGGCGACGGGTTCGCTCACCGCCCCGAGCTCGGCGATGAGGTCTTCGGGGACGCCGAGCACGCCCGACTTCACGTCGTTCGCGTACGAGACCACGCCGCCGAGCATGTAGGCCGAGGATCCCGCACGGTCGGTGAGCGCCGCCGCCACCATTCCGCCGGTGCACGACTCGGCCGTACCGATGGTGCGTGACCCGAGCAGCCGCGCGAGAACCTCGTTGATCGGCTCGCCGTCGGTCGAGAACACGCGGTCGCCGTGCCTGGTCAGGATGAGTTCTTCCAGATCCCGATACGATTGCGCGGCACTGGATTCGAAGCGGGTGACGATCTCGAGTTCGCCGCCTCGCATGCACGTGGTGATCTCGAGCTCGTCGAAGCCTTCGACCACTCCCTCGGCGCGTCGCAACGACACCGCCAGGTCCGCCTCCGACAGCCCGTACGCGAGGATCGTGTGCTGGTCGTACGAGTCGCGCCCGGCGATCGCGTCCTCGACGGCGGAGGTCGCGAGGGCTGCCGGCCACATCCCGTGCACCTCGTGCGGCGGGCCGGGCAGGACAAGGATCGCCGGAACGTCGTCGGTGGCGGCCACCGCCACACCCGGCGCGGTGCCGACAGGCGCAATCGCCTCCGCGCCCGCCGGGATCAGCGCCTGCTTGTCGATCGCCGCCACCACTGCGTCGGGGAGCACGTCGTCGTACTTGCGCCAGCCGCGGATCACCGACTCGATGGTCTGTCGCATCACCGGATCGGCGACGAGGTCGCGGCCGGTGAAATCCGCGACCGCGGCCACGGTGAGATCGTCGGCGGTGGGTCCGAGCCCGCCGGTGGTGACGATCAGATCGACGCGCTCATCGGAGAGGAATCGGAGTTGCGCGGCGAGATCGCGCGGGCGGTCGCCGCAGACGGTGATGTGCGCGACGTCGACTCCGATCTCCAGGAGTCGCTGCGAGACCCACGGACCGTTCCGGTCGGTGATTCGGCCGCTGAGGACTTCGGTGCCGGTGACGACGATTCCTGCGCGAATGCTCACACAGACGAGGTTACGTCGCGAGTGCACACCCGGCCATGAACCCGGCTTCCCGGACCAGCACGCCGTTGCGATGACTCGGTTCGTCTCGTTTACGGTTGGCACATGCGCGGTTCGACTCTTCTGGGCACCTTCGCGAGGGTTCTCGGCTTCTCCCTCCTCGCCGGCATCGTGTTCCCTGTCTTCATCATCGTCTACCTGGTGGTCCCGAGCCCGCCGCTGTGGCTGCTGATCGTCGGCGTCATCGGGCTGGTCGACGTCGTCGTCATCGCGACCTTCATCGCCCTCAAGCTCCACAGGTCGCATCCTCCGGTCCAAGAGCTCGACGAGCCCGGGGTCCCCGGCATCGGCACCATCGCGCACGTCGCCGACACCGCCACCGAGATCGGCGGCCACCGAGTGATGGCCTTCGACTGGAGATCCGCGGGCCGCGGATCGACGAGTTCACCACCGAACTCAAGACCGTGGTACCGACCGCTTCGGTGGGCTCGCTCGGCCGCGGGCTGGTCGGCGTGACTGTCGGCGCCGACGGCCGGGTCGTGATCGACTGGCACGCCACCGCGCTGTACACGGGTGCGGTGCCGGCCCGGTTCGTCTCGGAGGACGACGGTCGCACCCACGACCTCACGGGACAGGCTGAACCTCTGCTGCGGATCGTCGACGCGCTCAGCAGACACGGCGTCGCACTCGGCCCCACGCTCGACATCCGGAGCCATCCCGAGGTCCGCTCCGAGATCCAGACGATTCTCACCGAGCACGAGGCGTCTCGACCCGCGACCGCCGACGGCCGGTCGACTTCGCAGCGACTCGACGAACTCGCCGGGCTGCTCGACGGCGGGCGGATCTCGCGCGAGGAACACGATCGGCTGCGCCTGAAGATCCTCGACGGTCTCTGACGCGGTGAGCGCGGATCGAGCCGCCGGCCTCGGGCGCCACGCGGACGGAGGTCGGAGGCCGCGCCTCTCCGGCCTCGGTGGACTTAGTCTGATTTCATGACTTTCGAGCCAGACGGCAAGGATTGGACCTGGGTGACGAGGCAGCGATGCCCCGCGTGCGGATTCGATCCCGCCACCGTCCGGCGGGAGGACGTCGCCGACCGGATCGCCGCGTCGATCACCGGATGGAACACCGTTCTGGCTCGTGCCGACGTGCGCGTGCGGCCCGACGACCACACGTGGTCGGCGCTCGAGTACGCCTGTCACGTCCGCGACGTCGGAAGCGTGATGACCGAACGCCTCGACGAGATGCTGCGCACGCAGCCGGTCTGCTTCGATGACTGGGATCAGGACGCCGCGGCGGTGGAAGCCGACTACGGGTCGCAGAGTCCCGACGCGGTGAGCAGCCAACTCACCGCGGCGGTGGCGGGCTTCGCCGAGATGTACCGGCTCGTGCGAGAGGACGATTGGTCGCGCGAGGGACTGCGCGGAGACGGCACCGTGTTCACGGTGGAGACCTTCGCGATGTACGTCCTGCACGAACTCGAACACCACCGCACCGACGTCGGGCTTCCCGCGCGCGAGTGATCGCACCCACTCCCGTGCCGCCCGACCTATCGTGGAGTCGAGGAGGTGGGGCGATGACCACGGGTTTCGTACTGTCCGGCGGCGCGAACCTCGGGGCGATGCAGATCGGTATGCTCCGCGCTCTCGCCGAACGGCAGGTGCAGCCCGATTTCCTGGTCGGTACCTCGGTGGGTGCGTTGAACGCGGCGTACGTGGCGGGCCGAGGGTTCGGTCCACGCGTCGTCGACGAACTCGGCGACATCTGGCGCGGCTTGCACACGTGGCAACTGTTCCCGCCCAGTCCACGGCACATCGTCAGCGGTCTCCTCGGGCATCAGCCCGCGCTCTTCGGCGACCAGGGACTGCGCAACCTGACCGACCGGTATCTCGACTTCGAGCAGATGGACGACGCGGCCATTCGGCTGACAGTGGTCGCGACCGACCTGCTGACCGGCGACGAGGTGAACATCGATCACGGCCCCGTGGCCGAGGCAGTCCTGGCCAGCACCGCGATCCCCGGACTGCTTCCACCCGTCGAGTGGAACGGCCGGCTGCTGATCGACGGCGGCGTCGCCGACAACACCGCGATCTCGCAGGCGCTCTCCGCACGGGCGGACACCGTCTACGTCCTTCCCTGCGGGTATCCGTGCGCGTTGACCGAACCTCCCACGGGTGTGGCGGGAACGCTGATCCACACGATGACCCTTCTCATCCACAAGCGGCTGATTCGGGACATCCGGGAGTACACCGGCGACGCGGAGCTGATCGTGCTGCCGCCGCCGTGCCCACTCGACATCGGCCCGATGGACTTCTCGCGCGGCGACGAGTTGATCGTCCGCGGCTACGAGTCGGCCGTCGACGCTCTCCGGGTCGACGGCGGCCGCCGCGCGTCTCCCGCGGACCACATCGACATGCATTGGCACTGAACGGACCTCGCGCCTGCACACCGGTCGCCCGGCCCGCCGGCGGCGCCCTCACCCCCGGCGGCGGTCAGCCGCGCACATCGCGCGGGCTACGATGCCAGTCGTGAGTGAATCAGCCTCAGCCCCCGAATTCCTCTACTCCGACCTGCTGCCGATCGGTGCCGACGAGACCCCGTACCGTCTCGTCACCACCGAAGGCGTCTCGACCATCGAGGTCGACGGCCAGACCTTCCTCAAGGTGGCACCCGAAGCGCTCCAGAGACTGACCGCCGAGGCGATGCACGACATCAGCCACTACCTGCGGCCGGCGCACCTGCGGCAGTTGCGGAAGATCATCGACGATCCCGAGGCCTCGGGCAACGATCGCTTCGTGGCCCTCGACCTGCTGAAGAACGTGAACATCTCGGCCGGCGGAGTGCTTCCGATGTGCCAGGACACCGGCACCGCCATCGTGATGGGCAAGAAGTCCGAAGGCGTGCTGACCGGCGTCGACGACGGCGAGTGGATCTCGCGCGGCGTCTACGACGCGTACACCGAGCTGAACCTGCGGTACTCGCAGAACGCTCCGATCACCATGTACGAGGAGCGCAACACCGGCACCAACCTCCCGGCTCAGGTCGAGATCTACGCGACCGAGCAGGGGCCCAAGGGACCGGAGTACAAGTTCCTTTTCATGGCCAAGGGCGGCGGCAGCGCCAATAAGTCGTTCCTGTTCCAGGAGACCAAGGCGATCCTGAATCCCAAGCGGCTGCTGGAGTACCTCGATGAGAAGATCCGCTCGCTCGGCACCGCTGCGTGCCCGCCCTACCACCTCGCGGTGGTCGTCGGCGGCACCTCCGCAGAGTTCGCGTTGAAGACCGCGAAGTACGCCTCCGCGCACTACCTCGACACCCTGCCCACCGAGGGCGACCTCTCCGGGCACGCCTTCCGCGACCCGGAACTCGAGGAGGAGGTGTTCAAGCTGACCCAGTCGTTCGGGATCGGCGCGCAGTTCGGCGGCAAGTACTTCTGCCACGACGTCCGGGTGATCCGGCTGCCGCGCCACGGAGCGTCGCTGCCCGTCGCGATCGCCGTCTCGTGCTCCGCCGACCGTCAGGCTCTCGGCAAGATCACCGCCGACGGCGTCTTTCTGGAGCAGTTGGAGACCGATCCCGCGCAGTACATGCCGGACGCCGGCGTCGCCGAGGACATCGCGGGCGGCGAGGTGGTCGAGATCGATCTGAACCAACCGATGGACCAGATCCTGGCCGAGCTCACCAAGCACCCGGTCAAGACACGGCTGTCGCTGACCGGTCCGCTGGTGGTGGCCCGCGACATCGCGCACGCCAAGATCAAGGAACGACTCGACGCGGGCGAGCCGATGCCCGAGTACCTGAAGAACCACCCGGTGTACTACGCCGGTCCGGCCAAGACCCCGGAGGGCATGGCGTCGGGATCGTTCGGTCCCACCACGGCCGGCCGGATGGACAGCTACGTCGAGCAGTTTCAGGCCGCCGGCGGGTCGATGGTGATGCTCGCCAAGGGCAACCGGTCCAAGCAGGTCACCACCGCGTGCGATACGCACGGCGGCTTCTACCTCGGATCGATCGGCGGCCCCGCCGCTCGTCTCGCGCTCGACTGCATCAAGAGTCAAGAGGTCATCGAGTATCCCGAGCTCGGCATGGAAGCCGTGTGGAAGATCGAGGTCGAGAACTTCCCCGCCTTCATCGTCGTCGACGACAAGGGCAACGACTTCTTCACCGATCCGGGCGGCACGGTCAGCGTGCCGCTGAGCGGTGTGCGCATCCGCTCGAAGGAGCGGTAGGCCGCCCAGGTGACGCCGGGAGCGGGGAACGTCTACCGTTCCCGCTCCAGGTTCGCCATCTTGAGGACGTCGAGCCGCCGATCGAGTTCCTCCTCCGACAGCCGGTCGCCGAGGAGCCCGCGATCGATCACCGTCTGCCGGATCGTCTTTCCTTCGCGTAGCGCCTCCTTGGCGACGGCGGCGGCCTCCTCGTACCCGATCACGGAGTTGAGCGGGGTGACGATCGACGGTGACGATTCGGCGAGCGTCCGCAGGCGATCCTCATGTGCCACCAGCCCGCTGATGCACCGGTCGGCGAACAGTCGGGAGACGTTGGCGAGCAGAGTCACCGATTCGAGGACATTGCGCGCCATCATCGGGATGTAGACGTTCAACTCGAAGGCGCCATTGCCGCCGCCCCAGGTGACGGCGGCGTCGTTGCCGATCACCTGCGCCGCCACCTGTGTGACGGCTTCGGGAAGCACCGGGTTCACCTTGCCCGGCATGATCGAACTCCCCGGCTGGAGGTCGGGCAACGCGATCTCGCCGAGCCCCGTGAGCGGCCCCGACCCCATCCAGCGGACGTCGTTGGCGATCTTGGTCAACGACACGGCGATCGTCTTCAGCTGTCCCGACAGTTCCACCAGCCCGTCGCGTGCGGCTTGAGCCTCGAAGTTGTCGCGCGCGAGGCGCAGATCCTCGACACCCGTCAGTCGGACGAGTTCGGCCACCACGAGCGATCCGAACCGGTCGGGCGCGTTGAGCCCGGTCCCGACGGCGGTGCCGCCGATCGGGAGTTCACCCACGCGAGGCAACGTCGATCGGAGTCGTTCGACGCCGGCTTCGACCTGCCGCGCATATCCGCCGAACTCCTGGCCGAGCGTCACGGGGACCGCGTCCATCAGGTGTGTGCGGCCCGACTTGACCACCGACCGCCACTGGTCCGACTTCTCGGCGAGGGCGCCCCGCAGATGCTCCAGCGCCGGAATGAGGGTGCGGACGACGGCCTCGGTGGCCGCCACGTGCGTGGCGGTCGGGAAGGTGTCGTTGGAACTCTGCGACATGTTCACGTCGTCGTTCGGATGCACGGTCACGCCGCCGGCCGCCGCGATCGACGCGATCACCTCGTTGGCGTTCATGTTCGACGACGTCCCCGACCCCGTCTGGAAGACGTCGATCGGGAACTGGTCGTCGTGCAGGCCGTCGGCGATCTCCCGCGCCGCTGCGATGATCGCATCGGCCTTGGCCTCGTCGAGCAGCCCGAGATCACGGTTGACCTGCGCGGTCGCCGCCTTCAACAGTCCGAGCGCACGGATCTGAGTGCGTTCCAGCGGGCGGAAGCTGATCGGGAAGTTCTCGACGGCCCGCTGCGTCTGCGCACGCCACAGCGCATCGGCCGGGACCTTCACCTCGCCCATCGTGTCGTGTTCGATTCGGTACTCACCAGTGTCTTCAGCCATGTTCTGTTCAACCTCTCCGTCTCGACCGATGTTCCGCTGGCCTGTTCCGTCTGTCCGACCATCCGCGGGCGGACCGAGCGGTCCCGCCCGTCATCCCTTCATCGCCACTCCCTCGCGCCAGTACCCCATGAAGGCGACCTGCGCGCGCGGAATCCCCAGGTCTTTGACCAGTCTGCGCCGCAGCGTGGTGACGACGCGACTCTCGCCCGCGATCCAGTAGTACGCCTGCGCCGCCCTCCCGTCATGGCCCGTCCCGTCATGGCCCGAACCGGCATGGATCTCCTCGCCGAGTCCGGAGAAGGTCGGCGTCTCCCAGACCAGCGCGTCCGTGTCGGGTGCGTCGACGGCACCGTCCAGGTCGCCCGCGGACTCACCCAGATGACCCAGGACAGCCGCATGCAGCCGCACTCCCTGTCCCGCTCCCTCGCGCGGGAGCCAGTGCACCGCGACGCCCTCGGGCGCATCGATCGGCAGCGCGTCGTCGGGCTCGGGGATCTCGATGTAGGCCGCTCCCGCCAGATCAGCGGGCGCGTCCTCAAGAATGCGGGCGATCGCGGGCGCGGCCGTCTCGTCGCCGGCCAGCAGCACACGTTCGGCCGCGCCCGGCATGTACTCCACTCCGCCGCCGTCGAGTCGCCCGCGGCGCGGTCCCACGATCAGCAACTCGTCTCCCACCGCCGCCGCTGCCGCCCACGACGAGGCCGGTCCGGTCTTGTCGGGCGCCAAGTGCAGGACGAAGTCGACGTCGAACTCCGTCGCGCCACCGTCGTCGATCCGGAGGTCACGGATCGAGTACGTGCGCATCGCTCCCCTCCGGTCCTCGGGAATCGCCAGCCAGTCCTGATACCAGGTGTCGGAGTCGGACAACTCCGGGAGCTCACCGGCGACCGGAGGGAAGATCAGCTTCATCCGCTGGTCGAATGTGGCGCCGGGATTGCCGAAACCGGTGAGGCCGGCCCCGGTGAACGTGATACGGACGAAGTTCGGCGACAGCCGCTGCACGGCGCCGACGGCGGCACGCGTGACGCACAGCGGCGGCAGCGGGGTGGTCTCGGTGACAGGCATGGATCTCCAATCGGTGCGGTCGGCTACATCGACGAGCCGGCGCGGTTGACACGGATGAGCAGGTAGATGAGGAAGGGCGCACCGAGGACACCGGTCACGACACCGACCGGATAGCGGTGGCCGAGCGCGTATTGGCCAACCAGGTCGCCCGCCAGTACCAGGGTGGACCCCACCAGCGCCGACGGGATCAGCGGTGAGGAACCCGGACCGACGAGCCGGACCGCGATGGGACCGGACATGAACGCGACGAAGGAGATCGGACCGGCCGCCGCGGTTGCGAATGCCAACAGCAGCACGGCTCCGAGGATGAAGACCAGACGCGCGGCATCGACGCGCGTGCCGAGACCTGCGGCGGAATCGTCACCCAGGGTGAGCACCACCAGGTTCCGCGAGTTGACGACGAGTGCCGGCAGCAGCACCGCCATCGCGGCGGCCAGCGGCACCAGTTGCGGCCAGGAGGCGTCGGCGAGGCTTCCGGTGAGCCACTGCAACGCGGCCGCCACATCCCACTGCGACGCCTTGGCCAGCACGTACGAGACGAGGCTGCTCAGCATCGCCGCCACGCCGATGCCGATGAGGATCAGGCGTGTTCCGGCGAACCCTCCGGCGATCGACAACCCGTACACCGCCCCCACGGTGAGCAGTGCACCGACCAGCGCGGCGACCGACACCGCCGGTCCGGTGAGTCCGAACACCACGATCGCGCCGACCGCCGACGCCGACGCACCCCAGGAGATCCCGATGATGTCGGGCGAGGCGAGCGGATTGCGCAGCAGAGACTGAAAAGTCACCCCGGCCAGACCGAAGGCGGCGCCGGTGAGCAACGCCGTCGCCGCTCGGGGAAGTCGCAGCTCGCCGACGGTGAACGAGGCGCCGGGAACCGTCTGCCCGCCCAGGACGCGCAGGACGTCGCCGAGCGGATAGAAGGTCTTGCCGACCATCAGACTGACGAACAACAGCCCGATCACAGTAAGAGCCAACACCCCGGTCACGAGCCGGGCGCGCCGAACCCGTGCACGACGGCCGGCGAAGAGGTCGAAGGCGGGAGATTCCGTCGCGGCGGTCACAGCGCACGCACCCGCTGACGACGAACTATCCAGATGAACACGGGCGCTCCGATGAGCGCCGTCACCACGCCGACGTCCACCTCGCTCGGTCGGGCCACGAGCCGGCCGACGATGTCCGACAGCACCAGCAGCCCGGCGCCGGCAAGTGCGGAGAAGGGCAACAGCCACCGGTGGTCGGCGCCGATTGACGCGCGGCATGCGTGAGGCACGAGCAGGCCGACGAATGCGATCGGACCGGCGATGGCGGTGGCCGCACCCGCGAGCACGACCGCCGCGATCCCGGTCACCAGACGTGTGCGGAACACGTTCTCCCCCAACGCTGTCGCGACATCGTCGCCGAGTGACAGCGAATTCATCCCGCGAGCGCATCCGAGCATCACGATCGCCCCGGCCGCGAGGAAGGGCGCGACCACACCGATGCGGTGCCAGTCCGCGCCTCCGACGCCGCCGACCTGCCAGTGCTGGAACTTCTGCATCACGTCGACGCGAGGGAGCAGGACTGCGCTGATGAGGCAGGTCAGCGCGGCGGCGGTGGCCGCGCCGGAGAGGGCGAGCTTCAGCGGCGTCGCACCGCCGAACCCCATGGAACCGACCGCGTAGACGAAGACCGCGGTGGCGAACGCTCCCGCGATCGCCACGGCGATGTACGAGTAGGAGTCGGACATCCCGAAGGCCACGATGCCGGTGACGACGGCGAGCGAGGCGCCCGTGGAGATCCCGAGGATGCCGGGATCGGCCACCGGATTGCGAGTCACGGCCTGCATACCCGCGCCCGAGAGAGCGAGGGCCGCGCCGACCAGCATCGCCAATACGGTGCGCGGAATCCGTTTGAGCACCGCGGCTTCGGCGATGCCGTCCGATCCGCCGGTGAGCGCGCCCCAGATCTCTGCTGGACTCACCGCGCGTACACCGAAGGCCACCGAGACACCGAACAGGATGACGAGGAGGAGCGCGCCCGCGATCAGACTCCCGATTCGCACCCCGACGCCGCGAGCCGCCGATCGGTCCGGGACAGTGTCCCGTCGGGTGGGCGCGACCGCGGTCACTTGTCGGTCAGCCCCGCGGCCAGAGTGGAGAAGTAGTCGTCGATGCCCCACGGGATCGACAGCGGCGACGGATTCGCCATGGCGGCCAGCGGGGTCGCGTCCTTCAAGATCGCGACATGCCCGGCAGCGATCGCGGGGATCTTCGACAGCAACGGGTCGGCCTTCAGCCGCGCGACCGTGGAGTCGTCGCCGTAAGTCACGACCAAATCGACGTCACGGAACCGTTCGGCCTGCTCGGCACTCTCCTCGACGTAGAACTCGTCGGTCCCCGCGCTCTTCGCGGCCACCTCCGCCGGCGGCGCCATTCCGACGCTGTCGAGGAAGCCCTGCCGAGTGTCGTGCGTCGTGTAGAAGCCGATCTTGCTCAGATCGGTCGGGTCGAGGTACGCGAACATCACCTTGCGCCCCTTGAGCTCGGGATGCTTGTCGAGGGAGCCGTTCACCTGACCGGTGAGCTTCTCGATCAACCGATCCCCCTCTGCTTGGAGCCCGATCGCTTTGGAGTTCATGCGGACCATGTCCTGCCAGGACGTGCCCCACGCGGTCTTCGGGTAGGCCACCACGGGTGCGATCTTCGAGAGCTTGTCGTACTCCTCCTTCGAGAGCCCCGAGTACGAGGCGAGGATGACGTCGGGCCGCGTGTCGGCGACCGCCTCGTAGTCGATGCCGTCGGTTTCGTCGAACAATTCCGGCGTCGGTGCACCGAGTCGCTTGAGTTCGTCCTCCACCCACGGCAGCACACCGTTGCCGTTCTCGTCGCCCCACGCCGCCTTGCTCATGCCTACCGGGACCACGCCCAGCGCCAACGGCACCTCGTGATTGGCCCACGCGACGGTCGCCACACGCTCCGGCTTGCTCTCGATGGTCGTGGTTCCGTACACGTGCTCCACCGTCACCGGGAATCCTGCGCCCCCGGCACCCGATGATCCCGCCCCGTCGCCGGAGGAAGAACAGGCCGCCAGCGAGACGGTGAGGGCGGTCGCGAGAACGAGGCCGAGCAGTCGGCGAGGTGACATCAGCAGCACTTCCGAATTGTCGAATTAGGTCAGCCTATACTTGGATAGGCTTCCCTAATGTAACAGCTCCGGTCGTTGGCTCAGAACAGGCCCGTGGCCCGCGACACTCGGGTTAAGGTCCATCCGAACGCCCCGTCAGTTCGCATGTCTCACGACCGAATGGGAGCCCACCGAGATGATGAAATTCCTGCAGAACCTCGGCAAATCGATCATGCTGCCGGTGGCCGTCCTGCCGGTGGCCGCGATCCTCGTCGGTATCGCCAACTGGATCATCGGCATCAACGACGACAAGCCGAACGTCGTCACCTCGTTCCTGCAGACCGCGGGCCTTGCGGTGCTTTCGAACATGGCTCTGCTGTTCGCGGTCGGCGTGTCGATCGGTATGGCCCGCAAGTCCGACGGCACGTCGGCGCTCGCCGGTCTGGTGTCGTGGCTGGTCGTCACCAGCCTGCTGGCGCCCACGTCGGTGATGACACTCCTCGGCCGCGGGTACACGACGTCGATCGCCAAAGAGGGCGCGACCATCACCGAGGGCCAGAAGCTCGTCATGGACAACGGCCATCTGGCGATCCAGACCCCGGACGTCAACGAGGCCTTCGCACCCGGAGCGTTCCAGAACGCGTTCATCGGCATCCTGTGCGGCATCATCGGTGCGCTCTGTTACAACCGCTTCAAGGACGTCAAGCTGCCCGACGCGCTGTCGTTCTTCTCCGGCCGCCGGTCGGTGGCCATCGTGACGGCGGGAGTCTCCCTGATCGTCGCGCTCATCCTGCTGTTCATCTGGCCGCTCGTCTACAGCGGCCTCGTCTGGTTCGGTGAGCACATCGTCGATCTCGGCGCCGTCGGCACCGGGCTCTACGGCTTCTTCAACCGGTTGCTGATTCCGTTCGGACTGCACCACGCTCTGAACTCGGTGTTCTGGTTCGACGTAGCGGGGATCAACGACCTGAACAACTTCCTCTCGGGTGAGGGCACGTTCGGCGTGACCGGTCAGTACATGACCGGGTTCTTCCCGATCATGATGTTCGGCCTTCCGGGCGCCGCGCTCGCGATGTACACCACCGCGAAGACGACGCGGAAGAAGATCGCCTACGGCATCCTGCTCTCCGGCGCGGTCTCGTCGTTCTTCGTCGGCGTCACCGAACCGCTCGAGTTCGCCTTCATGTTCCTGGCTCCCTTCCTCTTCGTGATCCATGCGGTCTTCATGGGCATCTCGATGGCGATCTGCCAGCTTCTTCCGGTCCGAATGGGCTTCGGCTTCTCCGGCGGCTTCGTCGACTTGGTGCTGAACTGGAAGAACCCGATGGCCGAGAATCCCTGGATCATCATCGTGCTGGGCATCGGTTGGTTCTTCGTCTACTTCCTGGTGTTCCGGTGGGTGATCCTCAAGTTCCAGCTCAAGACGCCTGGGCGCGAGGACGACGAACCCGTCGACGCCGATGACGAGGGAGGCGTCTCAGCCGGGTTCATCGGCACCGCGGCCAAGTTCATCGACGCTCTCGGCGGCAAGGCCAACATCCTCGAACTCGACAACTGCGCCACCCGTCTGCGCATGGAGATCGACGACACGGGCAAGGTCGACGATTCCGCGCTCAAACGGGCCGGAGCTGCCGGCACCATGAAGCCCGGCGGGCATTCGGTGCAGGTCATCTATGGACTCAACGTCCAGTTCGTCAAGGACGCGATGGAGAAGATCATGTCCGGCGAGGTGGATCCGACGGCGGTCGAAGCCGCGGTGGAAGCAGTGGACGAGGCCGAGGCTGCCGTCGCCGAGGCGGAGGCCGAGGAGGGTGCCGCGCACGACGGCTCGACCGCCGTTCTGACGAAACCGGCAGCGAAGGTCATCACTCTGCAGCGCCCGCTCCAGGGGTACGCGGTCGACCTCTCGGAGGTCCCGGACAAGACCTTCTCCAGCGGCATGATGGGGCCGGGTGCGGCCGTCGTCCCCACGTCGGGCGAAGTGGTGGCCCCCGCAGATGCGACCGTCGTGACGGTGTTTCCCACCGGTCATGCCATCGGACTCCGATTGGAGGACGGCACGGAGGTGCTGATTCACGTCGGCCTCGACACCGTGAAACTCAAAGGCGACGGGTTCGAACCACTCGTGAAGGCCGGCGACACGGTCAGCGCCGGACAGCCGATCCTCAACGTCGATCTGGCCAAGATCCAAGCCGCGGGCTTCGCCACCGTGACCCCGGTGGTCGTCATGAACGACAAGTCCGCGACCGTCGAACTGACCTGACGGAGATCGCCGCGCGTGCTGGAGTCATCCGCGGCGGCGGGTGCAGGTTCTGAGCTTGTCCGGCGTGGTGAACGGGGTTCAGGCGCCAGGGTCCGTTAGTGGTGGCTGGTCGCCAGGCCATGCGTCCGGCGTCGGGTCCGTCGGGGAGGATGGTGGTCTCCCATTGGCCGCGGTTGGTGCCGACTGCGCGGTTGTGGCGTCCGCAGGCGGCGCCGAGGGCGTCGATGTCGGTGCGTCCGGCCGGGGTGATCCAGTCCGGTGCGTGATGGGCTTGGGTTTGGGCGAAGGGGCGGTCGCAGCCGGGGGCGGTGCAGCCGCGGTCGCGGGCGAACAACGCCAACCGCTGCGCCTTGCTCGCAAACCGTGCCCCGCGGCCTTGGTAGAGGACTTCGCTGGTGTGATTACGGAAGACCGCCAAATGCGGCACAGCCTCGGCAGCGAGGTTCACGAGTTCGCCGATCGGGATGCGGGTGCCGGTGGCGGTCAGGGCGATTCCGGCGTGGGCGGCGAGTTCTTGGTCGGTGACGGTGATGACCAACTCGGCTGGTATCCGGTTCGGTGCTCCGAGTCCGCCGTGGGCGAGAACGTAGTCGCACAACGCCAGCAGCGCGTCGTGCGTGCGTTGGGCGGCGCTGCGTAGATCCCGGCCCCGCGCCGCCGCGAGTGCCTCGGCGTCGATGCCGTCGGCGTCGATGGTGCCGGTAGGTGAGTCCGGGTCGGTGGGGTTGTTCATGCCGGGGGCGGCCCAGGCGGTGAGGATCACTTCGAACTTGGCCCGCAACTCCGGAGTCATGGCGCCGCGGACCTTGCTCATGAGTTGGCGGTCTTGCGGGAGGATGGTGATTCCGCGTTGGCGTTGCCGGTCGACGTGATCACTCTCCTGACCATCGGGGTCCAGGTGAGCGAGCAGCCGGTCACCGACCTTGCCCAGATCATCCGGATTCAACCCGGCCGCCGCGTCGGCCAACTCCGCCTCCGCGCGGGCTTTGACCTCCGGCGCGATACAGCCGGGCACTTTCGCCAAAACGCCCGAGATCACCAACGCGTGTTCGGCACCGACAGTCCCGGCCGCCACCGCGGCGGCGGTCGCCGGCTTGCGCGGAGGCAGCGTCTGCCCTTGACAGTTGGAGAACTCGCCGATCGCCTCAGCCATCCGCAGCCGCCGGCCGGCCTCGCGGGTTCCCAGCCGCAGCCCTTGTGAGAGGTACTGGTGCGGATTCAGATAGCCCGCGGTGCGGTGAGCATTGCGGTCGGAGACCTCCACCAGCAGCGCCGCGGAGACGCCGTCCCAGCGGCGCCGAATCCGTTCGGCGATCTGCGTGTGCGCCAGCAGTTCCGGTTCGGTCTGCGGTGACAGGGAGGTCTCGGCGAGTTTGACCGCCGCGGCATCGATCAATGCCAACAACTCTGCAGGCCGGTCCGGCAGCGCGAGACAAGTGACACCTGTAACGATCGGACCGCTCATCACTGCCACCCTCCCCCGAATGTTTCAGCTGGTCACACCATGTTTCTTGACCTACCAGAAAGCTATCACCCGGGTGTGACAGAAATCACTCACGGCCGGGCGTGACTCACCTTCGCGACTTCGCCGCCTCGACGAACCTGCTGATCGCGGCCAGATCCTTGACGCCCGGCGCGGACTCGACGCCACTGGACACATCGACACCCCACGGGTGCGCTTGAGCGATCGCGTCCGCGACGTTGTCCGGAGTGAGTCCGCCCGCGAGCAGCCACTGGCCCGACAGTCCGCGGTCAGTGAGCATCGACAGATCCCAGCGCTCCCCCGACCCCGGCTTCGGCGCATCGAGAAGCAGCCGCTCCTCCCCGTACGCTCCGACCGTCAACGGCGGCTCGTGCACCAGCGATGTCGCGCGCCAGATCCGGCCGATCCCTTCCGCCGCCGCACGAAAGTCCGCTTCTCCGTAGCGACGCCCGTGCAGTTGCAGAACGTCGAAGCCGAGGTCGACGGCCAGGGCCGCGGCATCGACCGCGGGCTTGTCGTTGACGACGAGAACGATGTCCAGGCCGGGCCCTCCCGCGCTTCGTCCAGCGCGCACCACCGCGCGCGCCCGGTCGCGATCGACGGCACGGGGACTCGTCTCGTTCATCACCACACCGATCGCATCGGCTCCGGCCGAGACCGCCGCACCGACAGCATCCTCCGAGGTCAGGCCGCACACCTTCACGTACATGCCGTCCATGCTAGCCACCGGGCGATTAGGTGACCGGCCGGTAACCCGTGCTACAGTGCGATAGAAATAAGCGATCGCTTAGAAATTTCCCGGCGGAGCGGAGGTCAACCATGGCGAAGCACTCGGCCGTCGACCCCGACGAACCGACGACCAAGTCCGAGCAGACGCGCAAGCGTCTCCGCGAGGGCGCGATGGCGTCCTTCTCCGAACTCGGTTTCCACGGCACGGGAACCCGGCACATCGCGACTGCCGCGGGAATGAGTCCCGCCGCGGTCTACGTGCACTACAGCTCGAAAGAGGAACTGCTCTTCGAGATCTCGCTCGCCGGCCACGAGGCGATCCTCCGGATAGTGCGCGATGCCGCGGCGGGCACGGACGATCCCGTCGAGCAGTTGCGCCGCTTCATTCGCGAGTTCGCGATGTACCACGCCGACCGGCACGTGAGCGCCCGCGTGGTGAACTACGAGCTCCGCGCACTCGAGCCCGACCACCGTGCGCAGATCGTCGACCTGCGCAAGCAGATCGAAGACGTGCTCGCGGCGATCCTCCACCGCGGCATCGACCAGGGAGTCTTCGACACTCCCGATCCGCGGATGGCGGCAGTTGCGATCGTCGGCAGCAGCGTCGACGTGGCCCGTTGGTTCCGCGACGGCGGCACCTGGTCGACGACCCAGGTGGCCGACTTCTACGCGGACGCCGCACTCCGCATAGCCGGAGCCAAGTCCTGAAACACCCGCAGCCCTACCCGCTGTGACCCATCGAAGAAGGAGGTGGCGCGATGCGCCGCGAAATCTACACCGAGGACCATGAAGCTTTCCGGGAGACGATCCGGGCGTTCATCGAATCCGAGATCGTGCCCGTCTACGACGAGTGGCTCGAGAACGGCATCGTGCCGCGCGACTTCTACCTGAAGATCGGCGAGCTCGGCGTCTTCGGCATCGAGGTGCCCGAGGAGTACGGCGGCGCGGGCGTGGACTCGTACAAGTACGAGGCCGTCCTGACCGAGGAGATGGCCCGCGCCGGCGTCAGCCTCGGCGGCTCCGCGGCACACATCCCGCTGTGTCTCCCTTACCTCCTCAAGCACGCCAACGAGGAGCAGAAGAAGCGCTGGCTGCCCGGCATGGCGTCCGGCGAGACCATGTTCGCCATCGCGATGACCGAGCCCGGCACCGGCTCCGATCTCGCGGGTATGCGCACCACCGCGAAGCTCTCCGAGGACGGCAGCCACTACGTCCTCAACGGCGCCAAGACCTTCATCACCGGCGGCGTCAACGCCGACCGCGTGATCGTCTGCGCACGCACCTCGGCTCCGAGCGAGACCGATCGCCGCTTCGGCATCACCCTCCTGGTCGTCGACACCAAGTCGGAGGGCTACGCCGTCGGACGCAAGCTCGACAAGCTGGGTCTGCGCACCTCCGACACCGCGGAGCTGTCGTTCACCGACGTCAAGGTCCCCGTGGAGGACCTCCTCGGCGAGGAGAACCAGGGCTTCTACTACCTCGGACAGCACCTGCCGCGCGAGCGCCTCTCGATCGCCGTCGGCGCGTACGCGCAGGGTGCGGCGGCGATCCGCTTCGCCAAGGAGTACACGCAGGAGCGTCAGGTGTTCGGCAAGCCCGTCGCCGCGTTCCAGAACACCAAGTTCGAGCTGGCCGCGTGCAAAGCGAAGGTCGACGCGATGGAAGCGGTCGTCGACCGCGCACTCGAGGCCTACGACAAGAACGAGCTGACCGCCGCCGATGCCGCGTCCGCGAAGCTGTTCTGCACCGAAGCCGCGGCCGACGTGATCGACCGCTGCCTGCAGCTGCACGGCGGCTACGGCTACATGAACGAGTACCCGATCGCCCGCCTGTACGCCGACAACCGAGTAAACCGGATCTACGGCGGTACCAGCGAGGTCATGCGCTCGATCATCGCCAAGGACATGGGTCTGTAAGGGGACATCCGACCTCCGACGCTCTAGTCTCGGGCGCGTGAGCCATCGACTGCCCGAGCCGGAGCCGAGAGACGACCCACCGCCGCGTGCGGAGCGACGCCGAAAGGCCGACGTTCCGCGCGCGGCGGCGCATTCCGGCCATTCGCACGGCCATCATCACGGCGGCGGCGACCTCCCGGGCCAGCTGACTCGCTACGCGAAACCGGTGGTGATCGGACTGCTGTCCGTCGCCGCACTCGCCGTCGGCATCGGGATGATCGTGCTGTGGCCGGGCCACGCCGACCGCCCGATTCCCATGCAGTTCCGATCCGCCACGGGCGGTCCGATCCAGGTGTCCGATGCCGAGGTGATCTCGCAGATCAAGGCCGACTGCTCGTCACCGGCGACGGGCGTGGCGTCCGCAGAGTTCCCCACCGTCCCGACCACCGGTGGTCCGTGCCGGGCGTCGATCCTCAAGCTGACGTCGGGCCCTGACTCCGGGCGCTACACGGTCCTGATGATCGCGACGAACGCCGCTCAGTCTGCGGACGTCCCCGGTGCGCCGGCGGCCGACCCAGCCACCGCAGACGAACCGCAGCCCGGGCAGCCCACGCTTGAGAAGGGCGACGCGATCCGCGTCAGTGCGATGCCTGGCCCGGACGGCCGCGCCCGCTACGGCTTCTACGACTACCAGCGGGGAACCGGCATCCTCGTCTGGGCCATCGCCTTCGTGCTCGCGATCATCGCCGTCGCGACGTGGCGCGGCGCCCGCGCGATCGTCGGTCTGATCGTGGCCTTCGTGGTCCTCGGCTTCTTCACTCTGCCATCGATCCTCGACGGGCATTCCGTGGTCGGCGTGGCGGTGGTCTCGGCGGCCGCGATCCTGTTCGCCGTCCTCTATCTCGCGCACGGCTTCAATCTGCGGACCAGTTCGGCTCTGCTCGGCACGCTGGCCTCACTCGTCCTCGCGACCGTCCTGAGCCGTCTGGCGATATCGACGATGAGTCTCACCGGACTGTCGGCCGAATCAACCGCCAATCTGCAGTTCTACCAGGGCACCATCTCCCTCAACGGACTGCTGCTGGCCGGATTCGTGATCGGCACCATCGGAGTCCTCAACGACGTGACGATCACCCAGGCGTCGGCGACCTTCGAGCTCGCCGCGATTCCGGGACAGACCCGCCTCGGGGCATTCCGCTCGGCGATGCGCGTCGGGCGGGACCACATCGCCTCGACGGTGTACACGCTCGTCTTCGCCTATGCGGGCAGCGCCCTGCCCCTGCTCCTGTTGTTCTCGGTGGCGGCTCAGCCCTTCAGCTCACTGATCACCAGCGAGGAAGTCGCGATCGAACTGGCGCGCGCCTTCGTCGGCGGCATCGCTCTCGCGGGCAGCGTGCCGCTCACCACCGCGATCGCCGCGGCACTTGTGAGGCCGGGCGCACAGGCAACGGAGAAGTGAACGAGTTCACCTTGCACGGAAAGTGGTACTGACTAACAATCGTTAGCATGTCATCGATTCTCTACCGCGTCGGACGGTTCTCATTCCGGCACAAATGGTGGGTGCTCGCCACCTGGGTGGCCGCGCTTGTGATCGTCGCGGGAGCCGTCGGCGCACTGCAGCCGAAGTTCGCGCAGGACTTCGACCTGCCGGGCACGGACGGCGGCGTCGCGATGGAGCAGCTGCAGGAGAACTTCCCCGCGCAGAACAAGCAGCAGGAGGAACCGTCGACGGTCGTCGTCGTCGCGGCGGACGACGGTCTCGCCCGCCATGCCGACGAGATTCAGTCGCTGGTCGCCGACCTCAAGACGCTCGACGAGGTTGACGCCGGGACGGTCTTCGACCCGCTCGCCGTCGCGGCCGCCAAACCGGAGATGGCCTCCGCCGTCATCGGCGACGGCGGCAAGATCGGGCTGATCAGCGTTCACCAGAAGATCAATCTGATGGACGTGGACGTCGCGACCAAGAATCAGCTGCTCGACGTGCTGGAGAAGCATCGCGGCGACGGCCTGAAGGTCGAGGCCACCGGCGGCGTCATGTCGGCGCAGGAGCCCGCGGGCAAGGCCGAGCTGATCGGCTTCGCCATCGCCTTCGTCATCATGATCATCGCCTTCGGCGCGCTCATCGCGGCCTTCATCCCGTTGGTGACCGGCATCGTCGGCGTCGGACTCACGATGATGCTCGTGACTCTCTCAGCCGAGGTCCTCTCCATCAATCAGGCCGCCACGGCGATCATCACCATGCTCGGAATCGCGGTCTCGATCGACTACGCACTGTTCATCGTCTCGCGCTACCGGTCCGAAGCCGCGCGAGGCGGTGACCGAGCCGACGCCGCGGGCCGCGCCGTCGGCACCGCCGGATCTGCGGTCGTCTTCGCCGGCCTGACGGTGATCATCGCGGTGGCCGCCCTGATGGTCATCGGTATCCCGATCATCACCCAGATGGGCCTCGGCGCGGCCGTGGCCATCCTCGTCGCCGTCCTGGCCGCGCTGACCTTCATTCCGGCGCTGCTGGGCGCCTTCGGTCGCTTCGCCTTCACACCCCGGATTCCGTGGATCAGGCACGCCGAGGAATCGAAGGACTCCGACTCCCTCGGAGTCAAGTTCGGCCGGACTCTGGTCAACAAGCCGATTCCGTTCGTCGTCGCCGGCCTCGCGATTCTGATCGTCGCGGCCATCCCGATCAAGAACATGACCCTCGGCATGGACACCGTCACCGACGACCAGGTGGCCGGACAGGAGTTGATGGCGAAGGGCTTCGGCGCCGGTGTCGCAGGTCCGCTGGTGGTCGTGATGCACACCGACGAGGGCACCATCGACGCGGCGGCGAACACGGCCGTCGCCAAGATCAAGGCGCTGCCCGGCGTCGCGGCGCCGGAAATGGTCTCCTGGACCGGCAACGGCCCGTCCCCGCAGAACCCGAACGCGGGCGCGGATTCGGCGATGATCATCGTCACGCCGCTCAGTTCGCCGTCCTCGCCGCAGACTCACGACCTGGTCGAGGCCATCCGCGACACCTCCGGGGCGGTCGAGGCACAGGGAGCGGAGATTCATGTCGGCGGCCAGACGGCGATCATGTCCGATCTCTCGGCGAAGCTCGACAAGGCACTGATCCCCTACCTCGTCGTCGTGGTGGGTCTGGCCTTCCTGATCATGATCGGGGTCTTCCGCTCCATCTGGGTTCCGCTGATCGGCACCATCGGTTTCGTGTTCTCGATGCTGGCGACGTTCGGCATCACCACGGCCATCTTCACCGACGGCACCTTCGGCCTGATCGACCACACCAAGCCGCTGCTGTCGTTCCTGCCGATCTTCCTGATCGGCGTCGTCTTCGGCCTCGCGATGGACTACCAGGTGTTCCTGGTGACCCGCATGCGTGAAGAGTTCATTCACGGCATGAGCGCGAAGGACGCGATCGTCGCCGGCTACCGCCACGGCGCCCGCGTGGTGGTGTCCGCCGCAGTCATCATGATCAGCGTCTTCGCCGCGTTCATGCTGTCGCCGGACACGACCGCCAAGATGATGGGCTTCGCCCTCGCGATCGCCGTCTTCTTCGACGCCTTCCTCGTCCGAATGGTCATCGTTCCGGGCCTGCTGGCGTTGCTCGGCAACCGCGCGTGGGGTCTGCCCCGCTGGCTCGACAAGCTGGTCCTCAACTTCGACATCGAAGGCGAGAAGGTCCGCGACCGCGGCCTGCCCTCGACCGAGACACCGGTGGCGGTGGGCGGCGACAGCCCCGAGCCGAGCCCGAGCGGGACGGCATAGAGTACGGACATGAACGACAATCCGAACGCCGCGGCCCCGAGGACCTCCTCGGGGCCGCGGCCCGGTTTACGCGAACGCCAGAAGGCCCGGACTCGGGCCGACATCCGGGCGGCAGCACTCGAGCTCTTCGACCGGAACGGCTACGAGGCGACCACCGTCGCGCAGATCGCCGAGGCGGCGAATGTCTCGCACACCACGTTCTTCCGCTACTTCCAGTCGAAGGAACAGGTCATCATCAGCGACGACCTGGATGACGAGCGCGACGCGATCCTCCAGGAGATCCCCGCCGGTCTGAGCCACTTCGGTCTCGTCCGCGAACTCATCACGCGGATGTACCGGATCGCGGAGAAGGACGAATGGGCGGCCAATCCCGAACGGCTCCGGATTCTGCACAGCGAGCCGAGCCTGCGCGCGACGTACCAGTTCGAGTCCGACCGCGTGATCTCAGCGGCGACCGACTACTTCGCCGACTATCTCGGCGTCGCGCACGACGATTTCCGGCTCCGCGTGTTCGTCTCCGCAGTCTCTGGAGTGATGTTCCATCTCACCGACATCACCCGCACCGGCCTGGCCTCACTCGACGAATGCCTCGCAGCCCTCGACCTGATGGAGCAGGGGCTGCCGGTCTGACGGGTCGGCTGTGGGTCGGCGGATGGGGCTCCGGCTACCCGGTGCGGTCGGCGCCCCGCTCGAGACCGGTATCTCGGCCGCGTCCGCAGTACGCTGAATCCGTGGGTGGCGTGATGGGTGCGATCGGACACTACTGGTGGTTGATCTTCGTCTTCGGCGGAACGATCGGCGGTGCCGTACGTGCGCTCGGGGCATGGAACGAGCGTCGCGCCGAGCGACGGCTCGAGCGCTACCGCCTGCGGCAGGAGGCCAAGGTCGCGCTCGCCCGGGCCCAGAGCCGGGCCCGGGTGGATGCCGAATCGCTCGAGCGCGATCTGCGTCGCGCGGTCACCGAGCACCAGACCACCGACGGTCGATGGTTCGGGTACGAGACGGATCTGGCGACCATCCTCGACTACCCGATGCTCGTCGACCTGCGCGAACCGCTGACCGCGGAGTTCCATCGCGCGCGCAGCCGCGCCGAACTGCTGCGTCCGTCTCCCGACGACACCTCACCCGAGGCCGTCGAACGCTATCGCGACGCCGTCCACGATTACGCGACAGCACTCGACGTGGCCGAGAAGGAGGCGCGCAGGCGCAGGCGCGGCGATTTCAATCCGGCCGAGCAGGAACGTCTCGCCCGTGCCCAGCGGCTGCTGAATCTGGCGGGCGACGAGGCTGCGAGTCCGCAGGAACGACAGCAGGCTTATGCTCGGGCGCGGCGGGAACTCGACGGGCTGATCGACCTCCCCGCGGCCGGCGCCGCGGAATTGGAGCAGCGGCTGCGCGTCGCATTGGAGGGACCGGCCCGCCCCGACAGTTGAGGACGCCGATGACCAGTGCTGACCGATCCGATTCGACCATCGGGCCGTATCGGCTCGTCCGACTCCTCGGCCGCGGCGGGATGGGCGAGGTGTACGAGGCGATCGACACTGTCAAGGACCGGACGGTGGCACTCAAACTCCTACCTCCCGGCCTCGCCGGCGACGAGGCCTTCCGAGCGCGCTTCATGCGCGAATCACAGACCGTCGCCAGGCTGAACGACCCGCACATCATTCCGATCCACGACTTCGGTGAGATCGACGGTCGGCTCTTCCTCGACATGCGGATCGTGCACGGTCGCGACCTCCGCGCGCGGATCGACGACGGTCTGCGCGATCCCGGCCTGGCCGTCCATGTGATCGAACAGGTCGCTGCGGCGCTCGACGCCGCACACGCCTCCGGTCTGCTGCATCGAGACGTGAAGCCCGAGAACATCCTGCTCGACGGCCGGGACTTCGCGTACCTCGCCGATTTCGGACTCGCCCAAGCCGCCGGTCAGACTCGTCTCACGTCGACGGGAATGGCGATCGGTTCGTTCGCATACATGGCGCCCGAACGGTTCGGCTCCGAGACTCCGGTCAGCCCGCGCAGCGACGTGTACGCCTTGGCCTGTGTCCTGTACGAGTGCCTCACCGGTTCCACGCCCTATCCGTCGACGAGCATCGAACAGGTCATCGCCGGCCACCTGAGTGGTCCGGTGCCACCCACGGGCACACCGTTCGACGCCGTCATCGCCGCGGGCACCGCCAAAGACCCGGCCGACCGAATCGCGTCCGCGGGTGCGTTCGCCGCTGCCGCCCGAGCGGCCCTGACCGGGCAGCGCCCCGCGGCACCCATTCCCCCGCACGCGCCGACAATGGTCGCTCCGAAACCGGTGCCGACACCGACGACCGCACCGCGATCGAGCCGCGCCCGAAACGGCGTCATCGCCGCCGGCGTGGCCGCCGTGGTCCTCCTCGCCGCTGGGACGATCGCCTGGCTCTACTCGTCTGGAACCGGCGGTCCCGATACGGCCGCGGCGACCAGCACCCTCAAGCCCGCGCCGGTCACCCAGACTGCGACGGTCGGAGGCACGGGGACGGTCGACGGCACGGGCGATCGATCGGAGTCCACACTGACCGAATCGGCTCACGCGGAGCCGACGCCGGTCGACGAAGTCAGTCCCGTCCCCGGCCTCGGCGCCGGAGATCTGGGCCTGCCGACACCGATCAGCCGGCCGTCGTGCAACGGGCAGGCCGTCACCGTCGTCTACAACGCGGTCACGCCGGGTGCATATGCGGCTGAGATCGCCGCGGCGCTCGCCCGGTACCCGGGTGCCGCCTATCTGCGTACCGATCACTCCTGCGCATCGCTCAAACAGTCAGAGAACGGGAACCCCGTCTACGCCGTCTACTACCCCGGTTCGTCACCGGCCGCCGCATGCGCCACCACCTCGCGCCTCGGCGGCGGAGCGTACACGCGACGTCTCGATGACGTGACGCCCGTCGGTACCGACATCTGCTGAGGAGTCAGCGCGTCACCGATTCACCGGAACCCGCCACGACCTGCGGCGATGCACCCCGGCCCGACTCGAGTCGCCGACCGGTCGAAGGCGTTCACCTTGAGGCGTTACCATCCTGCTGTGCTGGAAGATCTCAACAAGAAGGCCAAGAAGGCCGGACTCCACGTCGCCGACGCGAAGAAACGTGACCGTTACAGCATCCGAAAGGTCAAGAACGGCAAGCTCGTGGCCAAGAATGTCGACGCCGAGGAAGCTCTCCGAGTCATCAAGCAGTACAAGTGAATCCGATGTTGCACGCCGTCCGTAGCGCCCTGCTGAATCCGCCGCAGACCCTCGATGAACTCCGGCACATGCTCGGTGGGCGGCAGCGCGACCTGCACGGCGCCACCGTCGTCATCACCGGCGCTTCCTCCGGGATCGGTGAATCCGCGGCGCGGCTGTTCGCAGCGCGCGGCGCCACGGTGATCGCCGTCGCACGACGGCCCGATGCTCTCGACGCGGTATGCGACTCCATCACCGTCGACGGCGGCACGGCCTTCCCGGTCACCGCGGACCTCTCGGATCCCGACGACGCCAAACGCCTCGCCGACGAGATCCTCGCGCGGTTCGGCGTCCCCGACATCCTCATCAACAACGCCGGGCGCTCCATCCGCCGATCAGCCCTCGACACGGTGGAGCGCTTCCACGACTACCAGCGCACGATGGCCCTCAACTACTTCGGGCCGGTCCAACTCGTTCTCGGTCTGCTGCCCGCGATGGTCGAGGCCGGGCGCGGACACATCATCAACGTCGTCACCTGGGGTGTCAGTGCCGGCGCGATGCCCAAGTTCAGCGCGTACCACGCGTCGAAGGCCGCGCTGGCCGCCTTCGGCCGGTCGCTCGACGCCGAGTGCCGGGGCACCGGAGTGGCTGTCACCAATGCCGGTTTCCCGCTCGTCCGCACTCCGATGATCGCACCGACCGCCGACTACGCCGACGCCCCCGCTCTGACCAGCGATGAGGCAGCGGCCTGGCTGATCCGCGCCGCCGACACCCGGCCCGCGGAACTCTATCCCCGGTACGCCCTGGTGCTGCGCGCCGTGGCCGCCGTGTCACCGCGGCTGGCCGGTCGGCTGACCGCCGGTCTCGGAATCTGACGGCTCGCGCGGCCCGCGTCGGTCAGTCGGGCGGCGTCCGGCCCTCGGGACGGTGCGCTGCGATCCACTCGGTCACATCGCGCAGAACGGCGTCGTGCTCGGGCTCGTTGAAGATCTCGTGTGCGAGTCCGTCGTAGATCTTCACTGTGACGTCGCCGCCGGCGAGCCTCCCGACCATTCGGGTACCCTCCGGATTCGCGAGCCTGTCGCCGCCGCCGTGCAGCGCGAGCGTCGGCGTCGTCAGACTCGGCAACCGATCCGGGAATGTGGCCATCGTCGAGATGAGGGCGCCCCCGAGACCCGCCGGGATCTTCCCGTGCCATACCAGCGGATCGGCCTCATACGCTGCGACCACCTTCGGATCGCGGCTGACCGCCGACGCGGGCAGTGCGGTAGCCGGCAGTCGCGGCACCAGCCTGCCGATCACCGGGGCCAGCCTGACCATGAAGCCGGGGAGATCGTCGCCCGGCACGAGTGCGGCCCCCGACAGCACCAGCCCGTCCAGAACGCCGGGGTGCTCGAGCGCGTAGTCGAGTGCGATCGCGCCGCCCATGCTGTGCCCGATCAGGAAGGTGGGGCCGTCGCCGCGGTCGGTCTGCTCGACGACCGTGTGCAGGTCGCTGGTGAAGTCGCGGAAGTCCGTCACCCCGAGCCTTCTCCCGCCCGATCTGCCGTGTCCCGCATGATCGGGAGCGACGACCACGTAGCCGAGGTCGGTGAGCCTTTGCGCGACGTGCCGATAACGTCCGGCGTGCTCCCCGAGACCGTGCGAGATGACGACGACGCCCACCGCCCCGGACTCGGGACGATGGACGTCGTAGACGATCGAGACGCCGTGGACGCCTGCCACGGACAGCGTTTGAGATCTCACTCCATCATTCTGCGTTACGCCGAGTGCCGACCGCGAGCTTTCCGTTCTCGAACAGCAGCGGATACAGCACGCCGCCGATCAGGCCGCCGATCAGCGGAAACACGAAGAACGCCCACAGCTGGCCGGGCGCGCCGTCGCCGTTGAAGAACGCCACACCCATCGACCGCGCGGGATTCACCGAGGTATTCGAGATCGGGATCGAGATCAAGTGGATCAGGGTCAGCGTGAGGCCGATCGCCAACGGGCCGAAGCCCTTCGGCGCGCGAACGTCGGTGGCGCCCAGGATGACGATGATGAAGAAGGCGGTGAGCAGCACCTCCGCGATCGCGACCGCGGCCAGAGAGTAGCCGCCGGGAGAGTGATCGCCGAAGCCGTTCGCCGCCATGTTTCCGGTCGCGTCCCAGCCGGGCTTGCCCTGTGCGATACCGAATATCGCGGCACCCGCGATCAGACCGCCGACGAGCTGCGAGATCCAGTATCCGGGGACGTCGCGCCACGGAAGTCGCCCGCCGACTGCGGCCCCGAGAGTGACGGCGGGGTTGAAGTGGCGCCGGAGATGTGACCCACCGCGTACTCCGATGTTCGGCTTTACTACCGTGTCGTATGGTCCGACATATGGGGGAAAGCCGAAGGCTGCGGAGCGGGCGTTGATCGTTGTAAGGCTGTCGCGGGTGACCGAGGCGACCACGTCACCGGAGCGGCAGCTGCAGGCGTGCCGAGAACTGTGTGCGCAACGCGGCTATGAGGCCATCGGCGTGGCCGAGGACCTAGACGTGAGCGCCGGCGCGACAACGCCTTTCGATCGACCACAGCTGGGCAAGTGGTTGCGCGAGCGCCACCACGAGGTCGACGTGCTGGTCTTCTACCGGATGGATCGCCTCGTCAGGCGGCTGCTCGATCTGGCGGAGATGATCCGGTGGGCACAGGATCATCGAATCGTATTGGTAAGCGCCACAGAGTCTTTCCTGGACTTGAGCCAACCTTTCGGTGACATCATCGCGCTGCTGGTCGCCAAGGTCGCGGAGATGGAACTGGAAGCGATCTCGGCGCGGAATCACGCCGCTTTCAAGCACAACTTCGCCGCCGGGCGGTGGCGGGGAGGCGTACCGCCATGGGGATACAAGCCGGAGCGGGTCGATGGCGAGTGGCGTCTGGTGCAGGACCCGGAACAGGTCGAGGTCATCCACGAGGTCGTGAAGCGCGTGCTCGCGGATGAGCCCCTGCGAGCGATTGCCCACGACCTGACGCGAAGAGGAGTGCTGACGCCGAGAGATCGCTTCGCGCAACTGCGCGGCCGCGAGGTCCGGGGTTATGAGTGGCACTCGGCGCCGCTCAAGCGCGCGCTGACCTCTCGCACACTGCTGGGGCAGGTCGTCGGCCGGGAGCCGGTGCTCGACGAGGACGGAAATCCGGTGCGCAACAGTCGGGGGCACCGCGTGCTGGGACCGGAGCGGGTGCTGACCGACGACAGCGGTAGGCCGCTGGTGCGGGCCGAGCCGATCCTCACGCGGACGATGTTCGACCGTGTGGCCAAGGAGTTGAAGAGCAGGGAGAACCGGAGGGAGCCGACCGTGCGAACCCAAGGCCTGCTCACCGGCGTGCTGGTCTGCGGCGTGTGCGGCCGAGGCGCGTACCGGCTCAAGGGCGGCCAGGGGCGCCGGCCCCGATACCGCTGCGCCTCGGCGCAGTACGCAGCCACGTGCGAGAACCGCAGCATCCCACTGGAGCTGGCCGAGCAGACACTCGAGGACCGCCTGCTGAGCGTGCTCGGCGACATGGAACGGATGCGCAGGGTCTGGTTCGAGGGCAGCGACCACAGCGACGAGCTCGCGGAGGTGGACGAGGCACTGGCTGACCTCGCCGACCTCGTCGGCACCGGTGCATACCGCAGAGGCACACCGCAGCGGGCGCGGCTGGATGAGCGGATCGCGGCGCTGGCCACGCGCCGTGAGACGTTGGCGGCGATGCCGCAGGAGCCCGCGCAGTGGCGATACGAGGGCACCGGGCAGAACTTCGGTGACTGGTGGGCGACAGCCCCGCTGGAGGAGCGCAACGTGTGGTTGCGAGAAAGTGTGTCGATGAGGTGGTTCTCCCACAGCGAGGGTGCCCGGACGGTGGTCGACGACATCGAGATTGCGATGAAAGAGCCGGACCTGGGCGGCGGTGTGCTGCTGCGGCCCATCGCGGAGCTGGCGCGGTTGAAGTCCATCGGTGCATGGACAGCAGCGGGGCTCAGTGACCTGCCAGAGGCCATGGCCGCGGTGTGGATGCAGCAGGGACCCGCGCAGCCGAGTGTCGTGGAGGAGTCACAACCACGGCGTCGATGACGTAACGAGCCGGGACGGCCGGGACCTCGCAGCACTGTGCCGCGGGGCATCTCTCTATACATAAGCCGCACTTTGTTTCGCATCGCTAACGATCCGCGGAAGGGCCTGCCGAGGCGTGCAGCGGTTCCACGGCTGGGGACGTGGCCGCAGCGGAGTGCCGCCAAGCGGCGTCGGTGACCAGCCTGCGGTGGCGTAGTCCCTGCAGGCATGGTCACTTCTCACGCGTCGTGACCTACAGACCGTGGCGCAGCGCGGTTGGTTACGACGTGGTGATGGAGCGCATGCCCGCTGTGGTTTGGACCACAGTTCAGGCCGCTGCGGGGGGACCTGGGGGGGATGCAGCTCCGTTTGGGGGGACCTGGGGGGGACCTAAAATCGAGGTCCCCCCGCTTATTTCCGCAGTTCAGGCACTGTTTTCGGGCACTGCGGGGGGATGGGGGGGACCTAAACGCGGTCGCGGCGCATATGTAGGCACATGCGTGTCGGATGATCCGGAAAAGGTTTTCACATACGCGTAGACCTCAAAATGGTCCCCCATCCCCCCCATCCCCCCGCGGCACCTGTTTCCGCAGGTCAGGCGGTTGCGGGACTGGGGGGACCTCGATTCTAGGTCCCCCCGTAATCCCCCCGGGTCCCCCCAGACTCCCCCCGCCGCGGCTTTTTGCCGGATTATCCGGCTTCTGGGCGGTCGCTGCGGCGTCGACCAGGGTGACGGCCACGCCAGCCGACTGCGGGATGTAGTCGGAGTCGGACGGGTCGAGACAGTTGGCCGCGTTGTGCTGATCGATCGCGTCGGCCAGTGACATGCTGCGGGCCCCGGGCGACAGTCGGCCGGCGGCGATGAGACGCTCGCGGCGGTCGACGTCAGCCATGTCAGCGCCGACAATCCAGACATCGGTGACGCCCTCTGCGGCGAGCGCGTCGATGCTGGCCTCGGCGACCCGGTCTCCGAGCGAGTCGGCCGCCGCTTGGTCGTCGGCGATGGGGTCCTGCGCGCCGAAGGTTTCGGCCGCGTCTGCGGAGTCGAAGGGCCCGAAGGCGCTGTCGGGGCCGCCGGCGCGCTCGAGGATCCACCAGAAGGCGGAGCGATCGGTGGGGAAAGCGGACATAGAAGCCTCCAAGGGGCTCGGTGGACAGGTCACCGAGCCCCTTGGTGGCCGCTCTGCGGCCGCTAAGCAGTCTCAGACGCAGCTGGTCGGGTCGACACCGTTGGAGGTCTTCACCAGCCGGGCCTTATACAGCGCAGTGCCACCACGCAGCAGCCAGATGTCGTCACCGGTGGTGAGCACGTCGAGGGCGTGCTTGCCGTCGTTCTTCGAATAGTCGGCCTTGGCCGGGATCGTGATGCCGTCAGTGGCCGCAATGCGGAAGGTGCCGTACGACGAGTCGCTCGGGCTGCTGAGGCGGTCGTCCACGCGGGGGTTGGTGTGACCATCGAGCTCGTAGACCTCGTAGGTGTCGACGAGCTCGCCCTGCGGAGTGAAGTAGGCGGCACGGTAGCCGAATCTCTCAATGCCGGGCGCCGAACCGAGCTCTCGTCGATGGGAGCGAGGTGGTCGAGGTCGTTGCAGGTCACGGCGTCGGTCGGCCGCTCTGCGGGTTGACGACCAAGATCCACAGCGCGGTCGACGGGCGCGGACGAACGCTGGCGAACGTGGTCACCGGCGGCTAACGAAATGACGGCGGAGCTTGTCAACTTTTCCGTGTAAGTCGATCAGGTATTCGATTTATAGGTGATGGTTGATACGGTCTGGATACGCGAGTGAGAGTTGCTCAAGGGCACGTTTCCAGTTAGTGGTGACCGCGCCTTCGACCAGTCGTCCGGAGGCTCGGCGTTTGGCGGCGGGCAGGCCGCGTTCCTTGGCGCGGTCGCGGGCGCGTTTGTCTTCGATGTTGCAGATCGCCATCCACAGCAGCTTCATCGCGGCTTGATCGTTCGGGAAGTGCCCACGGTTCTTGGTGACCTTGCGCAGTTGGTAGTTCAACGATTCGATGCTGTTGGTGGTGTAGATGACCCGCCGCAGTTCCGGCGGGAACGCCAGGAACGGAATGAACCGCTCCCACGCATCCCGGAACGTCTTGACCGCCGACGGGTACTTGCGACCGAGGTCGGAGTCGGCGAACGCCTCCAACGCATCGGCAGCGGCCTGTTCGGTCGAGGCCTGATAGATCGGCCGGAGCAGCCCGGCGACGGCTTTGCGGTCGCCGTAACCGACGAACCGCATCGACGCCCGGATCAGGTGCACCACACACGTCTGAACGGTCGCCTCCGGCCAGGTCGCCTCTACGGCCTCGGCGAAACCGGTCAGCCCGTCGCAGCACACGATCAGGACGTCGGTGACCCCGCGATTGCGTAGCTCGGCGCATACGGCGGCCCAGAACTTGGCGCCCTCGGTCTGCTGAATCCAGATCCCCAGGACGTGCTTGACGCCCTCCATATCGACACCGACCGCAATGTGGGCGGCTTTGTTGCGCACGTGCCCGCCATCGCGGATCTTGACGATGATCGCATCGAGGTAGATCACCGGATACAGCGCCTCGAGGTCGCGGGTCTGCCATTTGGCGACCTCGTCGGCGACCTCCTCGGTGATCTTCGAGATCGTCTCGTGCGACAGGTCGGTGCCGATCGTCGACGCGAGATGATGCTGGATGTCGCGGATCGTCATGCCGCCGGCGTAGAGCGAGACGATCATCGCATCCAGGCCGTCGAGGCGGCGTTGGCCTTTGCGGACCAGCATCGGCGTGAAGCTGCCGTCCCGGTCCCGCGGCACCGACAACGCCACATCGCCGATCTCGGTCGCCACGGTCTTGGCGGCGTATCCGTTGCGGGAGTTCGGAAACGACGCCGCATCCGGGTCTCCGGCCTCGTACCCGAGGTGCTCGGTCAGCTCGGCATTCAGGCCTCGTTCGAGGGTCGCTTTGAGAAGCGAGTTCAGCAGGCCGTCCTGCCCGCCGACCGGCTCGCCGGCATCGATGCGGGCGAAAACGTCGTCGAGTGCCCCTGAGGCGATCAGTTCGTTGGCCATCTCGGTCTGTCGCCGGCGTTGCTCTGCACGCGAATCATCCACGCTCACATCATGATTGACAGTCACTACAGCGGGTCCCTTCAGGGTTGAACCTCACCGCTTACACAGACCATCTGACACGCCCTGACGGCGCGATGCTCGCTGAAGTTCTGGCCGACGTCCACGTTCCACAACCGGGTCGTGGCCGGCCTCGCACCCGCCCGGATGCGGTGATCGCCGATAAGGCGTACTCGTCCGGCGCGATTCGCCGCCAGCTCCGCAGTCGCAAAATCACCGCCGTCATCCCCGAAAAGAGCGACACCATTGCTGCACGCCAGCGCCGGGGCAGCCGTGGCGGCCGTCCCCCGAAACTCGACGCTGACATCTACAAAAACCGCAACGTCGTCGAGAGATCCTTCGCGCTGGCCAAACAACGGCGCGCCCTGGCCGCCCGTTACGACAAACTCGCGACCACCTACCGCGCCGCCGTCACGCTGTGCGCAATCCTGACCTGGCTACGCACATTAGGAGACACGCTCTAGTCGCAGGACAGTCCAGACTGGGCTTGGCTGCGTGCAACGGCCAGCGCACGCGCCTCCTCCAGCAAGGAGTCCCGGGCGTCAGTGAGCTCGGTGTCGTCGTCGACCGAGGAGGTCTCGTCGCGGAAGGTGTTCCAGGCCTGCTGGAGAGATTCCGCCCGATCTTCGGCCACCCTGTCGAGGGCGGAGTCGGCCTCCTCGTAGGCAGACCGGACATTCTCCCGGACAGTCCTCAGTTCGCCGACTGTCTGGACGTCGGCGAGTTCATTCGAGGCGGTCGCCAGCACAGAGTCGAGGTTGGTGAGCGCCGCACAGGCTGCGGCCTCATGCTCCGCCGAATCCTGATCATTGGAAGAGCAGCCCACGAGCATGGTTACACTTACGGCGCCGAGCAGGGCGGCTGTACCGATGTGGCCACGAAGACGGATCATTGTTATCTCCTGCGAGGTCGGCATATCAAAAACAGCGCTGCAGCGAGCCATCGTTGGCCCACTTGAGTAGATCGATTACAGTCGACCTCCACACACTGTCTAAGGGGTAGATCAGATGAGCATCGCAGCTGCGGCGGTAACTTTCGAGAATTTCGCGCGAGCCGAGAGCGACCGGATGTTCGCCGGGATGGTAGCGGCTGCCGGATCGTCCAACATCTGGAACCATTTCCGTGCGCCCACCCCCATCGACCAGCAGACCGTGATCCGGATGAACCGCGACACCCTGTACAGCGCGGCGATCATCGACGTCTCCCAAGGTGCCACCCTCACCATTCCTGAGGTGGGTGACCGCTACATCTCCGTGATGCTGGTGAACCAGGAACACTTCATCAACCGCGTGATCCACCAGGCCGGCACCTACACGCTGAATGCACGGGAACTGGGAAGCGACTTCGTGTGCGCAGCAGCCCGAATCCTCGTTGACCCCGAAGATCCCGCAGACGTGGCTACGGTCAACAGCCTGCAAGACCAACTCGGCGTCACATCGACAGCCGACCGGGAATTCCTCCCCACCGAATACGAACAAGAGTCGTTCACCGAGACTCGCGATGCGCTACTCACGTTGGCCAAAGGGCTTGGCGGTCTCGAAGGCTGCTTTGGCGCACGAGACGAAGTTGACCCGGTCCGTCACCTACTCGCCTCTGCCTCCGCGTGGGGAGGTCTGCCCGAGACGGAGGCTTCGTACATCAACGTTGAGCCGGGACTGCCCGTCGGCGAGTACACGATCACCGTCGGCGAGGTCCCCGTGGACGGCTTCTGGTCGGTGTCGATGTATGACAAGGACGGTTACTTTTCACCCAATGAGCAGGGTGCGTACAGCGTCAACAGTGTGACCGGCGTCCGCGACGCGGACGGTGCCATCACCGTGCGATTCGGCGGTGACCCGACTGCGCCGAATTATCTGCCTCTAACCGAAGGCTGGAACTACCTGGTTCGCCTGTACCGTCCTCGGCCGGAGATTCTCGACGGCAGTTGGCGATTCCCCACTCTTACCGCAGACTGACCTCGGAAGGGAATCACATCTTGCTTACCGTTATCGGTTCCGTTCTACCGACTGCCGTGGCGATCGCCATCAGCCCGTTACCGATCATCGCCGTGATCTTGATGCTCATGTCACCCCGCGCAGTTCGGCTCGGATCGACTTTCGCGATCGGCTGGATCGCGGGCATTGCCGTAGCGGTGACCCTTTTCACGTTGCTAGCCGACGCCGTACCGTCTGGGGGTGACGAGGGGCCGCAACCGATCCTGGGCGTCGTGCAATTACTTCTAGGCGTGGGACTTCTGGGGCTGGGCTGGCGACAGTGGCGGTCCAGGCCTGCGGCGGGCGAGCGGACGGAGCTTCCCGGTTGGATGAGCCGTATCGACCAGATGTCGATCGCCGCCGCCCTCGGTATGGGCTTGGCACTATCGGCCCTCAACCCCAAGAACCTCCTGGCTGCGGCCGCTGCGGGCGCGAATGTCGGACGCGCAGGCTTGGATCCGGGACAGACGGTCAGCGTCCTGGCGCTTTTCTGCCTTGTCGCCGCAACCACTGTGCTGATTCCGACCCTGCTCGCCGTTCTCGCCCCGAGTAGAACGGCGACCGCACTGGGTGGGCTTAGAGACTGGTTGGCCCAGTACAACACCGTCATCATGGTGACTCTCTTGGTGTTCATTGGCGTCAAGGTTCTGGGAGAGGGGATCGGCGCATTCCAATAGATGCCGAGCCTGCGAGGAACGACAACATCGGGATAGCCATCTACCCGGCGATGGCGTCAGAGGAGAGCATCCACGTAGTTTCATGACGCGGTCGCCCTGGCCTGAACCCTGATCCACCGGTGTGGCGGGGTCTGGAGAGAGCGTGGCGCAGAACGAGGTGCCTTCCTGTTCTGGAACGGCGTTGAATGCGAAGTTTTCATCCGACCGTCCACAAGCAGCACCTCGTCGTCGAAATCTACTCACACCGCCCGTCCAGGATTCGACGACCGGAATCTCCTGGCGGCAGCGAATCTGGCTTTGGTTGTTGCGGCCGGCGGAGTCTGCCGGGCTGTACAACCTGCTGGGGGTTGAGCGTCGACTCGCCCGGATCGGATGGTCGGCCGACCACCGATACATAGTTGGAGGACCGGGCCAGTCGGCTGGCCCTTCGTCTGTGTGTGCTCAGCGTCGTACCGGGTCACGAGGTGGGTCTGCACCCCCGCAACCGCGTCGAGGTGATGGTCGGGATCGTGAATGCCCGCGGTGATGAGCGACTTCAACTTCCCCTGCGTCGCGACCGGACTCGCGCATCTGCTCACCGACTCCGAGCCCCTGATGTGCGGCCGGCGAGGTGCCGCAAGCCCTCATGCAAAGTCGACGTGATTGTGCGGTGAAACAAAAGTCCAGGTCAACCGGGTGTAAGAAGGGATGACTGAGTACGCCATGGTGACGACCGTGAGACCGAAGGCCAGTGCGACGCCGAGGAACCCGACGCCGACCTGGATCTGCATCACGTCGCCGCTGTCGTTGGTGGCGTCCGCGACCTGTTTTGCGGCGAATACCGCGGTACCCGCGCCGCCGAATACGAGCCAGAATGTTCCGAACAGTTCAGCCAGCCATTTGGCCGGAGTGGAGACGGATTCCGTCATAGGGCCCTCCTCGTTCGATGTCCCCTTGTCGGGCGACACTACGAGATCTCGGCCACAATCGGACGAATCGTGTTTCAGCTGAGACCAATTCGCGATGCGATGCCCCGGCCCATCGCCTCGATCGTGTGCCCCGCGTTCTCGATCATCTCGATCGGCCGGAACGCCGGTTCCGCCACGGCGACGATGGTCTCGACACGTCCGACGACCTTCTCCAATCGCACCACCACGGCGGCCATCCGGCCGACGGTCTCGTCGACCTTCGAGAGGGTGGTGTTGAGCTCGTCGAGGGTCACGTTGAGCTTCTCGATCGTGGAGTCCAGACCGTCGATCGTCTTGCCCATCGAGCCGAGCACCGGCCCGACATCGCCGAGGATGCCCTCTACCTGATCCACCGTCTGATCTGCGTTGAGAGCGGCCTGAGCCAACTTCCGCAGACGCTGACGATCTCCGCCGCGGGACGGGCGGTCGACGATCGGATTGATAGCCATGACTGCGAGTATGACGGGTTCTTCGCGGAGATGGAACAAATCTCGGCACGATGGCGTTTCAGATGAGTGAAGTCGTTCAAATCTGAACTACTCATCCGATCAGGAGGACGCCATGCCCGCCGTCACCGCAGACACCTCGACCCTGCCTCGACTCTCGGAGACCACACCGACCAGCACCGACCGCACCGTCACCGGCATCACCACCGGCCCCCGCGGCTACGAGGGCGAGGGCTTCCCGGTGGTCCGCGCCTTCGCCGGAGTGCCCGCGCATCGCCTCGACCCGTTCGTTCACATGGACCAGATGGGCGAGGTGGAGTACGAGCCGGGCGAGCCGCGCGGCACCGACTGGCATCCGCATCGGGGATTCGAGACGGTCACCTACATGATCGACGGCCGTTTCCAGCACCAGGATTCCACCGGCGGCGGCGGGCTGATCGAGAACGGCGCCACCCAGTGGATGACGGCGGGCTCGGGCATCCTTCACATCGAGACCCCACCGGCGGAGCTGGTCGAGTCCGGCGGTGCCTTCCACGGCATCCAGCTCTGGGTGAACCTGCCCGCAGCCGACAAGTTCCTGACCCCGCAATACCAGAACCTCGAGGGCGGACAAGTCGAGTTGCTCGCCTCCTCCGACGGCGGCGCACTGGTGCGCATCATCGCCGGCGAGATCGACGGCCACCACGGTCCCGGGTCCACCCACACACCGATCACCTTCGCCCACGCAACCGTCCAGCCCGGGGCTCGGCTGTCGGTGCCCTGGCGCACCGACTTCAACGCGCTCGTCTATGTTCTCTCCGGGCGCGGTCGGGTCGGCGCCGAACAACGCCCCATCGAGGGCGGACAACTCGCGGTGCTCGGCGCCGGCGATCGGATCGCCGTCTCAGCGGACGCCGCTCAGGACTCGAACCGCCCGGCTCTGGAGGTCCTGCTGCTCGGCGGTCGGCCCATCCGCGAACCCGTCGTCCAATACGGACCGTTCGTCATGAACACCCGGCAGCAACTGATCGAGGCGATGGAGGACTACCGGGCCGGACGATTCGGCCTCATTCCGCCGAACGCCCTGATGCCGCACGTTGCACGATGACCGATCCAGCCGCCCGGGCGGCGTGGCGACTGTTCATCGAGAACTCCGCTCGACTGCAGACCGAACTCGACCGGCGACTGCGATCGTCCGCGGGCATGTGTCTGGCCGACTATCACGTGCTGCTCCTGCTGCACGAATCTCCCGACCGCCGACTGCGGATGAACGAACTCGGTCGGCGCATGGTGTTCTCCGCGTCGCGGCTGTCGTATCAGGTGGACGTCCTCTGCCGTCGCGGCTGGCTGCGCCGGGAGAACGCCGCCGAAGACCGTCGCGGCAGCTATGCGGTCATCACCGAGGACGGTGCCGCGGTATTCGAGGCCGCGGCACTCGTCCACGCGGCCGACGTCGACGAACTGTTCTTCCATGCCATCGGCGACGGCGACGCCGCCGCGCTCGCCGGTGTGATGCGCCGCCTCGCCGACCACCTCGACCGAAATGAGAACCGATGACTGTCACCGTGATTCCCGCCGCCGATCGCCATTTCTGGGCCAACGAATGGCTCAGCTCCCGGCAGTCGTTCCCGGGAACGGGCAACTTCGACATCTTCGCGAACGCACACGGCGTGCTCGCGATGCACAACGACGACGTCGTGGATCCCGGCGAAGGACTCGACGCCCATCACCACCAGAACATGGAGATCGTGACCTGGGTGGTCGAAGGCTCGCTCATCCATCGGGATTCGCACGGTCACACGGTCACTCTCGAAGCGGGTCAGGCCGGAGCCATGACGGCCGGGCGGGGCATCACCCACTCCGAGCGCAACGCCGCCTCGCGCGCGTCGGGGCGACGCCTGCGGGTGATCCAGATGTGGGTGCCACCGCATGCCGATGAACTGGAACCCGACCACGGCTACCGCGACTTCGGCTCCCGGCTTGCCGCGGGCGACCCGGTGGTCGTGGCGTCCGGACGACCGCAGCACGCCGGATCCGACGCGTTGACGATCGCCAACAGGTACGCCGCCCTGCACGTCGCGCGCCCGCGTCCGGGACGGGCGATCACCCTGCCGGCCGCCCCGTTCGCCCACCTGTTCGTCGTGCGCGGCGAGGTCTCCGCGAGCAGCCGCGAGCTCCCCCGGGCCCCGATCGCCGAAGGGGACGCCGTGCGGTTCACCGACGGCGGCGAGGTCACGCTGGAAGCGAGCACCGACGCCGAGATCCTGTACTGGGAGATGCACGCGAGCTTCGACGCGGCTCGTCCGGCGTGAGAACGGCCCGCGTGCCATCCTGGATGACATGAGCCTCGTGGACCTCACCCCGGAAACTCTGGCCTCCCGCGTCGACGACCTGATGGATCGCGCTCGCGCCGACCTGGCGCAACTGGTCGCGTTCCCCTCGATCCACATCGATCCCGCTCGCGCCGATGCGAGCCGGGCCAGCGCCGAATGGGTGGCGCGGGCTTTCTCCGAGCTCGGCTTCGACACCGAGGTCATTGTGACCTCCGACGGCTCGCCCGCCATCGTCGGTCATCGCGCCGGCCCCGCAGGCAGTCCCACGGTAGCCCTCTACAGCCATCACGACGTCCAGCCCGCGGGCGATGAATCCTTGTGGCGGACACCGCCTTTCGAACTCGTCGAGGACGGTGGACGGTGGTACGGGCGCGGCAGCGCCGATTGCAAGGGAAACGTGGTGGCTCACCTCACCGCGCTGCGTGCCCTCGGCGACGGGGCCGCGTGCAACGTGCGGTTGATCATCGAGGGCTCGGAGGAGGCCGGGGGCGAGGGACTCGATGAACTCGTCCGCACCCGCCCGGACCTGTTCGACGCCGACCTGATTCTGATCGGCGACACCGGGAACATCGCGGTCGGTGTCCCGACCCTCACCACCAGCCTGCGCGGCGTCGTGAACGTGAAGGTGACCGTCTCCGCTCTGGAGAACGGCGTCCACTCCGGAGCTGCGGGCGGCCCCGCGCCCGACGCGATGGCGGCGCTCGTCGCCGGACTCGCGTCGCTGCGCAACGCTGCGGGCGACACCACGATCGACGGCCTGCGCAGCGACCAGAAGTGGGAGGGCTTCGCATTCACTCCCGAGCAGTTCCAGGAGACCGTCGGCGCACTGCCCGGCACCGAGGTCCTCGGCAGCGGCACGCCTGCCGACATGGCGTGGGCCCGCCCCGCGGTCACCGTGATCGGGCTCGACGCTCCGAGCACGGACGAGTGCGCTGCGGCGATCATGCCGACCGCCGCGGCGATGCTCAACCTGCGCGTGCCGCCCGGCACCGATCCGCGGGAGTCGTACGAGTTGCTCGTCGCTCATCTGCGCAAGCACATCCCGTGGGGTGTGCGCGTGGAGTTCGAACCGGACGCCTTCGGGGGTCCGTTCTCCGCCGATCCGACCGGTCCGGGCTACCGGCAACTCATCGATGCGATGTCGACCGCGTACGACGGTCTGCCGGTGCAGTTCTCCGGTCAGGGCGGATCGATTCCGCTGTGCACGGTGCTCGCCGAAACGGTGCCGCGCGCAGAGATCGCGCTGCTCGGAGTCGAGGAACCGATGTGTGCGATCCACGCTCCCAACGAGAGCGTCGACCCCGGCGAGATCCGTCGCACGGCCCTCACTGAGGCGATTCTCTTGAGTTCGTTCGGTCGCTGAGCCGCCCGGGGACACGCCGGGGACGCAGCCGGGTTCAGCGCACCGGATTCGCAGCCGGCGGGCACTGCCCGGCCGGCATGTTCTTCAGGTTTCGCTGCACCCAGTCGCCCAGGCGAGTCAGCATGGCGGCACCGTCCTCGAAACGTCCGCTCGCGGGGACGGCCACCAGGCTCACGCCGACCCGGCCACGAGGCGTGGTCGCGACCGCGAGTTGCCGCACGACGTACTTGCCGGTCGCGTCCGACACCGGGCCCCAGCCGCCCTTCACTGCCGTCTGAACGCCCTTCTTCCCGTTCGCCAGCCCCCACCGCTGATTCGGTCCCACCGAACTCATATAGGCGAGGAGCGGATCTGATCCGGCCAGGCAGGGCAGATTCGCCGCGAACACCGATTGATCGGTGGTCGCCCACTGGGTGGCGCCGGGATAGCTCGCGGGGCGGCTCAGCTCGGACGAGATCCGCGTCCGAGAGTCACCGCCCTCGCGCAAGACCGCACTGACGGCGTCGATCGCCTGTCGCGTCGAGCCGAGTGAGTCCCAGATCGCCTCGGCCGAAGCGTTATCCGAGTCTCGGATCGACTTGGTCTCCATCGGCTCGAGGCCGGCGACGTGGGCCCGTTCCGCGGCCACCGCAACCGGCGCCTTCAGCGTCGACCACGCCCGCGCCGTCCGCACCGTTCCGAAGAACAGCGGCTCACCGGTTCCCGTCGCGGTGACGGCGAGACCCACGCGCCCAGGATTCGCCTTGACGATGCTCTTGCTGAGCTTGTCGAAGCTCTTACCCAGGTCGACCGGCGGCGGCGGACTCGGAATCCCCGGAATCGCGGGCAACGGCGGAAGCACATTCGGCAACGGCAGCGGCGGTGCGGCCTGCGCCACCCCGCTACCCGCGGCCGTCACCGCAACCGCCGCGCAGACTGCCGCACACCATCGAACCATTCGCAACACAAGCACCTCTTGCAACATTGACAACTTCAGTCACATTAGTGCAGGGCAATCGCCACCGACAGCGTCGTACCGCAGACGCAATCGCAGCGTTGCGGACGTGTTACCGGGGCGGCGGTGTCAGACGGCGGAAGTCACGAGGGGCACCGTCCACCGGGCAGCGCCCCGAGGTGCTTCGAGAGCCACTGGGCGACACCGTCGAGCACCTGGGTTCCGGGCTCCATCGATCCCGCCGACGCCTGGGTGCTCATCGCGACCCCGACCTGCCGGCCGTCGCGCAGCGTGAGCAGACCGATCTGGCGGACCAGGTAGCCGCCGGAGACACTCGGTCCCCAGCCGCCCTTCACCGCGGTCTGGCGGCCCGGTACGGACTCGAGCCCCCATTGCTGGTTACCGGCGACGTTCCGCATCAACGAGACGATCCGCCCGGTGTCGGGCAGGCACGGCAGATGCGCCGAGAACACCGCCGCATCCGCCAGACGCCACGTGGTCTGCCCGAAGACCGTGAACTCCGGGCGCAACCGGCGCGAGGGCACCGTGGTGTGTTCGTCGCCCCCTTCGCGCAGTACGCGCGTCACGGCCGCCGCGGCCTCCGCCGGCGACCCCAGCGACGCCCACAGGGATTCAGCGGCGGCGTTGTCGGAGGCCACGATCGCGGCCGTCTCGGCGTCACTCGGCCCGTTCTTCCGCTGCGCGGCAACAGCCAGAGGCACCTTGATCGTCGACCACGCGACCTGCGGTGACTGGTCACCGAAGGTCATCGCCGCACCGCCGCCGACCGGAACGAGAGCGAGCCCCACGGGAGCGGCCAGCGTCTTGGCCATCGCGTCGAAGCTCGCGGTCAACGCCGCATCGGTCGTCGCCGCCTCGGTGCGCGACGCCGGGCCGACCGGGTCGGACGACGCAACCGGTGAGCCCGCGGTCTCGGTCACCACGACGGTGGCCACCGCGTGTCCGTCGCCGTCGGACGTCCCGCACGCCGCGGTCGGGACCAGGCACGCCACCGCAGCCGCCACCGCGGCCGCCCGGCGTACCGCGGTCCGCCTCGTCACCGTGATCCGCCGAGTCAGAAGATCACCACCACTGCGTTGTTGCCTCCGCGGCACACCACTACTCCATCCTCTGGATTGCACGACATCGTGTAGCTGCGACCGGTCACCGGGCTGTCCGCCACCACGGTGCGAGCCTGTCCCTTCGGCCCGGCCGCGAGATAGGCCGACTTCACGTTGAACGCGAACTCACAGCTGGTGACGCTCGAGGCGACGCCCACCTCCGAATCGCAGTTCGTGGTACCCGGCGGAGGGGTGGCCGCGACAGTGGTCGGCGGCACGGTGGTGGTGATGGTGGTCGACGACGGTGTCGCGGTCGTGCCGGCGCCGCCGGAGTCACGGAAACCGAACCAGTAGACACCCAGACCGATCAACGCCAGCACCAGCAGACCGATCAGCGCCCCGAGCACGACGGGCAGCGCGCGACCGTCGCCGTTCGGCTGCGGCGGATAGTACTGCTGGGGTTGGGAGAACTGGGGCTGCGCGAACTGGGGCTGGGAGAACTGGGGCTCCGGGTAGGCCTGCGATTCCGGCAGCGGCGCCGTCTGCGGGCGGGCCCCGAGGACCGTCGGATCGTAGGCTCGAGGACCCGTCTGCACGGACGTGGTCGGCGCGGACGCACTGTCCGGCCAATGCCCCTCGAGCGCGGCCCGAGCGGCCGCGGCCATCTGTCCCGCCGAACCGAATCGCGCTGCGGGATCCTTCGCCAGACCCCGAACCACCACGGCGTCGAGCTGCGGCGACACCGAAGGCGCCGACTGCCGGGGCGAGGGCACCTCGTTCATCACGGTGGCCCGCACGATCTGGCTGACCGTGGCCCCCGGGAACGGCGGCTTGCCGGTGAGTGTCTCGAAGAGCACCGCGGCGAGCGAGTACACATCCGACATCGCACCGGACGGAACACCGTCGAGTTGCTCCGGCGCCATGTACGCGAGCGATCCGATCGCGGTCCCGGCCTGAGTGAGCCGCGTGTCCGCCGCCTGATGCGCGATGCCGAAGTCGACGAGGTAGGCGAAGTCGGTGGCCGTGACGAGGATGTTCTCCGGCTTCACATCGCGGTGCACCAGTCCGACCGAGTGAGCGGCGTCGAGCGCCTCGGCGATCTGCGAGATCAGCCCCACCGCGTCGGCGGGCGCCATCGGGCCGGTCCGACGCAGCCGCGACCGCAGATCCTCGCCGTCGACGAGCCGCATGTCCAGGTAGAGGACGCCGTCGATGGCACCGTAGTCGTGAATCGGAATGATGTGCGGCTCGCCGAGCCGTGCGACGGCCTGCGCCTCACGCCGGAAGCGCTCCTCGTACGTCTCGTCGCCCGCGAAACGCTCGTGCAGCAGCTTCACCGCCACCTCGCGGTCACGCACCGTGTCGTACGCCCGGTACACCTCGCCCATGCCGCCGTACCCGAGAAGAGCGTCGAGCCGGTAGGGCCCGAACTGCGTGCCGACCCGAGAACCCTGTTGTGCCATGCGGACCATCCTTCCTCATCCCTCCGACAGGGCGTGCCGGGAAGGTCCGGATCTCAGTGAGAGGGCCTCCACGCCGACATGCCGAGGAAGACCATCACCAGTTGTTTCTCGGCGCGTTCGACCAGCGCGCGCTCGGTGGACTCCCGGCCGTCGCCGTCGAGAAGCTCGGCCACCGTGGTCATCATGATCGTGACGATCAGATCGGCGGCGACTTCGAGATCGTCCACGCCCCAATCGGCGAGCGCGGGAACACGGGCCAGGTCGATCGCCAGTTCACGCGAGAACAAGCGCAGCTCGGTCGCGATCGCCCGGCGCACCTCGGCGACGCCGCCGTGGCGTTCACGCACCAGGAAGCGGAACTGCGCCTCGTCGCCGTGGACCTTCTTCAGCAGGGTCGACAGCGACTCGCGCGCGGTCGGCATGCCTCGCCCGGCCAGATCCCGTCTCGCCTCCCGCAAGGCGCCGCGCAGCACCCGCATGGCGTCTTCGACGAGTGTCACGCCGAGGTCTTCCATCGACGCGAAATGCCGATAGAACGCGGTGGGGACGATGCCCGCCCCGCGCGCCACCTCGCGCAGGCTGATGCTTCCGAAAGAACGGTCGTCCACCAAGTCGATCGTGGTGTCGAGCAGCGCCTGCCTGGTCTGCTCCTTCTTCTCCGCACGACTGCCCCCGGACCCCGGCCGCGACCGCTTCGCGCGCACCTTGCGCGGCGTCGTGCCTGGTGAGTCGGGAGAGGAAGTCACAAACCCGAGTCTAGGCGGTCGGGATCGGCGCCCGGTCCCGCGGTGGGCGAGCGCACGTGACGGCAGACACACCGGCAATGCCTTGACACCCCGGCGCGGTCATATGTCATGCTCGTTTGTGTACAGACGTTCACTGAAAGTGAACGACGATCCTCAAAGGAGGAACGATGGCCAGCAAGATCGCCCGCCTCGTCGAGACGATTGTCGAGGCGACCGCCACCCCGTACCCCGTCGATCGTTACCTGGAACTGATCGATCCGATGATCACCTGGCGCGACACACGCGCCAAGGTCACCGACGTCCGCCTGCAGACCGACCGATCGGTCACCCTCACCCTGCGCCCCACCCGCCAGTGGTCAGGCCATCGCGCAGGGCAGTACATCGAGGTCAGCGTCGTAGTCGACGGCGTCCGCCACCGTCGGTTCTTCTCCCCGGCCAACGCCGAGCAGAAGGCCTCGGAGATCGAGTTGACCGTGACCGCGCACTCCGGCGGCTTCATCTCCCGCTACCTGCGCGAGCAGACCCGCCCCGGGACGGTCCTCACCCTGAGTTCGGCCACCGGAGAGTTCGTCCTCCCCGACGTCCGCCCCGACCGGACCGTGCTCGTCAGCGGCGGCAGCGGGATTACACCTGTCCTCTCAATGCTGCGCACACTGATTGTCGAAGGACACGACCGCCCGGTCACCTTCGTGCACTATGCGCGCACACCGGAGGACGTTCCCTACCGCGCGGAACTCGACGCGCTCGATCGCACCCTGAACCACGTTGACGTGCGACTTCACTACACCCGCACGGATACTCCCGAGCACTTCCACGACGACCACTTGGACGGCGTCGCCGACGTCGACGGTGCACAGGTGTTCCTGTGCGGACCCCCGGCCCTGATGAACGCGGTTCGCGAGTACGCGGACCGGCGCGACCTGGCCGACCGACTGCACACCGAAGCATTCACCGTCGACACCTCGCCGGTGCTCGACCCCGACCAGCCGATCACCGGCGACGTCACTTACACCGCGTCGGACGTCACCACACCGAACGACGGTCGCACGCTGCTCGAACAGGCCGAAGCGGCCGGGCTGCGTCCCGAATACGGATGCCGCATGGGCATCTGCTTCTCCTGCACCAAGGTCCGCAAGACCGGGTGCACCCGAAACATCCTGACCGGAGAGCTCGACTCCGAGCCCGATCAGCACATCCAGATCTGTGTCAACGCCCCCGTCGGCGACGTGGAAATCGAGGTTTAGCAGCAATGGCCATCAATATCAGCGACTACTTCCGCACCGAGACCGCCCCGGCGGCGGGCACCCGAGTCGACCTCAGCTACGAGCAGGTGGAGCAGTTGGGCCGGGAGCTCGACGAACTCCGCGCACGTATCGTGGCCGACCTCGGCGAGTCCGACCGCGAGTACATCTACTCGATCATTCGCGCGCAGCGGAAGCTCGAGTTCGCCGGCCGCGCGGCGATGTTCGTTCCGTTCCTTCCGCCGGTATGGCTCGCCGGCGTCGCGTCGCTCGGGATCGCGAAGATCCTGGACAACATGGAGATCGGCCACAACGTGATGCACGGCCAGTACGACTGGATGCGGGAGGACACCTACAACTCGCGCGAATTCGACTGGGACAACGTCTGCCCCGGTGACCAGTGGAAGCACAGCCACAACTACCTGCACCACACCTTCACCAATGTGCTCGGCGAGGACCGCGACATCGGCTACGGAATCCTCCGCATGGCACGCGACCAGAAGTGGCACCCGTACTTCCTCGGGAACCTCGCCTACGCCACCGCGCTGATGGTGCTGTTCGAGTGGGGTGTGATGCTCCACGATCTCGAGGCCGAGAACGTCATCCAGGGCAAACGCAAGTGGAGCGACGTCAAGGGGCTGCTGGGCGGAATGTGGCGCAAGGCACGCAAGCAGGTCGCCAAGGACTACATTCTCTGGCCCGCGCTCACCGGACCGTTCTTCGTCTCCACCCTGGTCGGCAACGCCGGCGCCAACCTGGTCCGCAACATCTGGGCGTACTCGATCATCTTCTGCGGTCACTTCCCCACCGGCGCTCAGACCTTCACCGCTGAGGAATGCGTCGACGAGACCAAGGGCCAGTGGTACGTGCGGCAGATGCTCGGGTCGGCCAACATCACCGGCGGCCGGCTCTTCCACATCATGAGCGGCAACCTCTCCCACCAGATCGAGCACCACCTGTTCCCCGACGTCCCGGCCAACCGCTACCCGGAGATGGCGGTCGAGGTCCGCGCGATCTGCGAGAAGTACGGTCTGCCGTACAACACCGGTCCGCTCCGCAAGCAGCTCGGCTCCACGTGGATGAAGATCGCGAAGCTGTCGCTGCCGAACTGGATGACCCGCGACGACAACGACATCGTGGTCAACATCGAGCGTTCGAAGGCCGTCGACGCCGCCTGAGGGTCGGACACGCCTGAGATCGTCCCGTCGACGGTGCACCGAGGGCAATATGCCCTCGGTGCACCGTCTGCGGGACGTTTTCGGTCGCCGGCGGATACATTCGGCGCATCCCCACCGGCCGTGACCGGTGTCCTCCGACAGTCAGGACTCTCCCGTGGCACTCACCGAATTGACCTTCACCTCCCACAACGGGCGCGACACCGTGCACGGCTGGATGTACCGGCCCACCAGACCGGCCCGGGCCGTCGTCCAGCTGATCCACGGTCTCGGTGAGCACTCCCGCCGGTATCTGCATCTGATCGGCCGGCTCCTCGATGCCGGATTCGCAGTGGTCGCCGACGACCACGCCGGACACGGCAAGACCGCGATGGAGTCGGGGTTCTGGGTCGACACCGGCGACGACGGGGCCGCGACCGCCGTCGCCGACGAGCTCACGCTCATGGACATCGCACGCGCCGAGTATCCGGACCTGCCGCACGCGGTGTTCGGCCATTCGTGGGGATCGATGATCGCCCGCGGTCTGGCCGCACAGCGCGGCGACGATCTCGACGCCCTGATCCTCTGCGGCATCGCCGCGCAGATCAGGGGTATCGAGACCGTGGTCGATCGCGGGGCGCTCGCCGCCGAGCCCGACCGCAGCGCCGCCGCCTCCCCGGAGATCGTCGGCGCCGTGTTCGACGGATTCGTCTCCCGTTACGGCGACGGAGCCGGTCCCACCGACTGGGTGGCCCGCGACCCCGACGTGGTGCGCGATCACTCGGTGGACCCGTTCAACAATTTCGGCGCGCCCATGAGTGTCCGGTTCCTGCAGGGATTCATCGACCTCTACGACCAGGTGAACAGCGACGAGTGGTATCCGCAGATCCGCCGCGACCTCCCCGTCTTGATCCTCGCGGGCGACCAGGACCCCGTCACCGACTACGGTGAGGGCGCCTATCACGTCGCCAACCGGCTCGTCGCGACCGGCCACGCCGACGTGCGCACCCGCGTCTACACCGGCTTCCGCCACGAGGTGCACAACGAGCCGGAGATCCGCGACGAGGTCGAAGGCGAGATCGTGGCATTCGTCGAGAAGTCGCTTCGGCGGTGAGGCTTACCATTGGTCTTCAGCAGGGCACCGGCAGGAGGGACGAGAAGTGGTCGGACGTGCAGAACGGAACAAGGATCTGATCCAGGAGGTGGTCGAGAGCGCCGCGCATCGGGTCGGCAACATCACGTCGATCATCACCACCGCCGTCGCCGACGTCGCGCGAGAGATCGGCGAGTTGGTCACCGACGGGTTCGAGATGCGCGAGGCGGCCAAAACCGCACGGAACGACTCCGAACCGGAGGCGAAGCCGAAGACCCCACCGGAGGAACTCGACTCGCTGAACGGCTACGACGACGACACGGACGAGGATGCGGACGCCGACGACGGCGGCTCCGGTCGAGAGGACCACTGAGCGACATCGTGCCCGACCAGTATCAAGTCCTCCGGGACGTCTTCGGCTACTCGGAGTTCCGCGGCGACCAGGAGCAGATCGTCTCGCACGTGATCGGCGGAGGCGACGCCGTCGTGCTCATGCCGACCGGCGGCGGCAAGAGCCTCTGCTATCAGGTGCCCGCGCTCGTCCGTGAGGGGTGCGCCGTCGTCGTCTCGCCGCTGATCGCGCTCATGGCCGACCAGGTGGGAGCTCTGCGCCAACTGGGCGTCCGCGCCGCCTACCTGAACTCCACTCAGCTCCCCGAAGAGCGAGCGGAAGTCGAAAGAGCATTCCTCGCAGGCGAACTCGACCTGATCTACGTCGCCCCCGAACGGCTGAGCCAACGGGGGACTCGCGAGTTCCTGGCGCGCGGCACGCTGTCGCTGATCGCGATCGACGAGGCGCACTGCGTCTCGCAGTGGGGCCACGACTTCCGGCCGGACTATCTGGCGCTGGGAGAGCTGGCGGACATCTGGCCGGACGTTCCGCGAATCGCGCTCACCGCGACCGCCACCCGCCGCACGCACGAAGAGCTCACCGCGCGGCTGCACCTGGAGGGCGCACGCCACTTCGTCTCCAGCTTCGACCGGCCCAACATCACCTACCGCATCGAGCCCAAGGCGCAAGCCAACAGGCAACTGCTGGAGTTCATCCGAACGGAAGGCGTCGTCGACGGCGAGCCCGCGACCGGCATCGTCTACGCGCTGAGCCGCAACAGCGTCGAGAAGATCGCCGAGTTCCTCCGCGCGAACGACGTCGACGCGCTGCCCTACCACGCGGGACTCGACCGCCGGGTGCGGGAGGACACGCTGCACAGGTTCCTGCGCGAGGACGGGATCGTGGTGGTCGCGACGATCGCGTTCGGCATGGGCATCGACAAACCCGATGTGCGCTTCGTGGCGCACGTCGATCTTCCGAAGAGCATCGAGGGTTACTACCAGGAGACCGGACGCGCCGGCCGCGACGGCCTGCCGTCGGTGGCGTGGATGGCCTACGGGCTCGCCGACGTCATGAACCAGCGGCGCCTGATCGACCAGTCCGACGGCGACGCCGCACGGCGCCGGGTGCAGTCGCAGCTGCTCGACGCGATGCTCGCACTCTGCGAGACGGCGACGTGCCGGAGGCAGCAGTTGCTGGGGTACTTCGACCAGCGGATCGAACCCTGCGGCAACTGCGACACCTGTCTGAACCCGCCGAAGACCTGGGACGGCACGGTGCCGGCGCAGAAGCTCCTGTCGACCATCTTCCGGCTCGACCGCGACTTCAACCGGTCGGCCTATGGCGCCGGTCATCTCATCGACATCCTGCTGGGTGTGGACAACGCTCGTATCCAGCAGCAGGGCCACGATCGCCTCACCACCTACGGCATCGGCACCGAACTCGACGCCGGCGGATGGCGAAGCGTGGTCCGCCAGCTGGTGGCTCTCGGAATCATCGCTCCGCAGGGCGATTACGGAGTGCTGCGCCTCACCGAGAAGGCCGCCCCCGTTCTGCGCGGTGAGACCACGGTGATGCTCCGCGAGGACACGAAGGCTCCGGCCCGCTCCCGGAAAGCCGCACGCTCGAGCGCACCGGACCTGCCGGACGCCGATCGCGGACTCTTCGAGGCACTGCGCCGCTGGCGCTCGTCCGTCGCGAAGGACGCGGGGCTGCCCGCCTACACGGTGCTCGGAAACAAGACCCTCGAAGAGCTCGCACGTGCGAAACCGTCCAATCACGAAGAGCTGCTGGCGATCTCCGGTATCGGGCAGAGCAAGCTCGAGAAGTACGGCGACCAGGTCCTGGAGGTCCTGGTCGATTTCGAGTCCGCGTAGCGGTCAGTCGACCGCAGTGCTGAGATCAGTACCGTCACTGCCGTCCTCCGGCGATGTTCCCTCGCCGGTCGACATACGTACTGATCTTTGCAGCATCGCCCGGTGCTTCGCCGAGCGTGCCCGGTGCCGGTCCCTGGCGGTGACGGCCTTGATGTCGGCGAGGACCGCGTCCCAGCCGTAGAGCACGTCGTCGTAGGTCAGGCGCAGCGTGAGCCACCCGTCCACCAGAGCGCGGCGGTCGCGGCGGCGGTCGTTCGCGTACCCAGTCCGCGTGGCGTGGTGCAACACGCTGTCGCACTCGATCAACAGTCTCCCGATCCGCAGATTCGCCCACCCGACGCCCTCCACATACGGCTGGACCGTCACATCGAACCCCGCCGACCGCAGCCGGACACGGGCGATGCTCTCCGTCCCGGACTGCGCCCGCCGATCAGTCTTCGCTATCCGCCGTTCCACCGTCCGCCCGGCTCCGCGCAGCTCGGATCGAAGATCCGCACGCGTCTTACCCGTGAGATTCAGGTACGAGTCACCGACCGCGATCCATTCCTCGTCGGAGAGGCAGCGTGCGGCGTACGCCAACGCGACGGGAACCGGATCGACAGCCCGCGTCGCCGTCCGCAGTGAGCCACCGAAAGGCCGGCAGGCGACGTTGACGCCGGTCAGGTTCGTGCTCCTTCTCAAGTGCAGACCGCAGTGTCCCGGCGGCACCCACAACTCGTGAAAGCGGAGAGCGTCGACGCAGGTGAGCACTCCACCGTCACGGACCGCCGCAGCCGCCCTCTCGTCGTGAGCCGGGAGCGCGAACCACCCAGCCCGCAGACGCACCAGCGATCCCCCGCGTACCGCCCGCCGGATGGCCGCGTCGTCGTATCCGGCGGCGAGAAGACCGCGCCGCGAATGAACTCCCGAATCCCTCATGTGTCTTTGGACGCATGACGCCGCGTACCGGTTCCGGCACGCGCCGTCGTCGAGCCACGACCGCGCCGCAGGCCTTCGGCTCACGGTGAGTCAAAATCTTGGATCCGACGTCCACCGGTCTTATCGTGAAGCGTCATCGCTTGATTGGAGTACCCGTGACCGACTCAGACGTCTTCACCCAGGTCGATTCGTCGATCGCCGTCGCGGAGACGCCGTCGTGGCACCGCGGTGTGTTCGACTTCCCCAACCCGGTCAACGACTACGCGGCACGCTCCACCGCCGGTCTCGTCATCGCGCTCGCGATCGTGGCCATCGCCGTCGATCAGCCGTGGCTGTACGGGCTCCTGGCCCTCGGTTTCGCCCTGCGGGTCGCGGGCGGCCCGCGGTACTCGCCGTTCGGCAGGCTCGCCGTGCATGTCATCGCGCCGCGCATCTGGAAACGCACGAAGATGGTTCCCGGACCGCCCAAACGGTTCGCTCAGACCATCGGCCTGGTCTTCTCCGGCTGCGCATTCGTACTGTCTGCGGCCGGTTTCGGTCTCGCGGCTCAGATCGTCGTCGGGCTGCTGGTCGTGGCGGCGTTCCTCGAGTTCGCCTTCGGTCTCTGCCTCGGCTGCATCGGATTCGGACTGCTCCAGCGCGCCGGAATCATTCCGGACAGCGTCTGCGAGGCCTGCAACGACTTCGGCCGCAATCGGGCCTAGAGGCGGGGGTTCTGGAGCCGCCTCCCTCAGCGAGCGGCCAGACCCAACGCGATCCCGTCCAGGATGTCGTGCTCCGAGACCACCATCTCGGTGATGGCGGCACGGTCGGCCAACTGTCGAGCCAGCTCACGGGTCACGAGCGCGCCGCCGCCGATGACGTCGGCACGCCCCGGATGCATCGGTCCGAGCGCCAGCCGCTCCTCGCGTGTCATCGCGACGATGCGTCCGCAGAGAACGTGAAGTTCCGCCAGCGGGATCCGCGAGTGGTGGATCACCTCGGGGTCGTACTCGGTGAGACCGGCGTGAAGAGCCGCGAACGTCGTCAACGTTCCGGCGACCCCCACCCACGTGCGCGCGGGGCCGACATCGACCGCGGCGAACGCCTTTGAGAGTTCCTCCGCCGCGATCGCCGCGGCACGGGCGCGCTCGTCCAGGGTCGGCGGATCGGACGCGAGTGCTCGTTCGGTGAGTCGCACGCAGCCGATGTCGGCGGAGTATGCGCCGGCCACGACCGCCTGCCCTCGCGACACCGAGCCGACGACGACTTCGGTGCTGCCCCCGCCGAGGTCGGTGACCACGAAGGGTCCGTCCGCCGGGTCCAGACCGCCGACGGCGCCCCGGAACGACAGCCGTGCCTCCTCGTCACCGGAGATCACTTCGGCCACCGCGCCCTCCTGCACCTTGCCGAGCAGTTCGGCCGTCATCGCGAAGAACTCGTCGCGGTTGCCCGCGTCCCGTGTCGCGGACGTCGCGACCATGCGGACTCGCTCCACCCCGGCCGCGACCATCGCCTCGACGTAGCCCGCCAGCGCCGCGCGGGTGCGCTCGATCGCCTCGTCGGCGAACTGGCCGGTCGCGTCGACGCCCTGCCCCAACCGCACCACCAGCATGTCGCGCCGGACGTCGGAGAGCGCTCCGTTCTCGTCGACGTCGGCGATCAGCAGCCGGATCGAGTTGGTGCCGCAGTCGACGGCGGCCACCCGGGTCACGCGCCGGCCTCGTCGGAATCCGGTGCGTGCAACGGCCAGTCGGCGGGCACGGCGATGCCGCGGAGCTTCTCGATGTCGGCGAGCAGTGCGACGGCCTCGTCGCCCAGCGGGTTGACGCCCGGCCCCTTGGCCAGTGAATGCGCCACCAGCACGTGCAGGCACTTCACCCGATCGGGCATGCCGCCGCCGGCGAAGTCGGTGCCGAGCGATTCGATCGCGTCACGCTCGGCGAGGTAGCTCTCGTACGCCGCGCGGTAACCGGCAGCGAGGTCGGCGTCCTCGGCCAGCCGCGAGGTCATCTCGCGCATCACGCCACCCGACTCCAGACGGCTGCAGGCCCCCGTCAACCGCGGGTCGGTCAGATAGTAGAGCGTCGGAAAGGGGGTGCCGTCGGGCAACCGGGGTGCCGTCTTCACGACCGCGGGCTGACCGTCCGGAGTGCGGTAACTGATCTCCAGCACCCCGCGCGGCTCACGTCCCAACTGCTTCGCGACCAGTTGCAGGTCGGCTTCGGTGATGCTCACTTACCCTCGGGTCTCCGGCGGCGTCGACACCGCATCCATCAGATTCTCGTACCACGGCGTGGCTTTGCGTTGACGCTCCGCAGCCTGCTCCGCCTCTTGCTGCTGGCGCGTCGGGTTGATGATGACGATCGGCTTCTCGCCCTTCGGCACGTACTGCAGACGCTGCCGCGCCTGCGCCTCGATGTACGCCGGATCGCTCTGCTGCGCCAGCTTGTCCTTGTACTGCTGAGTCTCCCGCCGCAGCTGCGCATTCGACTCCTGCAGCTGGTTGAACTCGTTGCGCTGGGCGATGTAGGTCCGCACCGGGACGGCGAGCGTCAGCATCAGGAAGATCGCCATGCCGACCGCGATGCCGACTGTCGTCACGCTGACGCCGCGACGCTGCGCGAACAGGACGAGCCGGGACGGCGACGCCGGGAGGTCCCCGGACGCATTGCCGCGAGGACGCTCCGAGGTGCGACGACGGCGAGCGCCGGCATGGGAGGCGCCTACCGACGCGCCGCCGAGATCAGCACGCGGATCGCCGTCACCGGCCGACTCGCGGGGCGCGGTCGGCTGGGGCGGAACAGCAGAGTCGCGAGACCGGGTGCGCCGCTGGTCGGGACGCGATCGACGCGACGAACTCGCCGGCCGATCGGATCGCCCGCGACTGCTGCGCCGGCGGGCGGCGCCACCGCTCCCCCCGCTCCCGGTCTCGCCTTCTGCCATACCTACTAGCTAATCACGCACCGAACGAAAAGCGCGGGAACGCCAGGTCACCGGCGTAGCGCGCGGCGTCGCCGAGGCCCTCTTCGATACGCAGCAACTGGTTGTACTTGGCGACGCGCTCGCTGCGTGCCGGCGCACCGGTCTTGATCTGGCCCGAGCTGCACGCGACCGCCAGATCGGCGATGGTGGTGTCCTCGGTCTCGCCCGATCGGTGGCTCATCATGGTCTTGTAGCCGCTGTTGTGCGCCAGCGCGACCGCGTCGAGAGTCTCGGTGAGCGTGCCGATCTGGTTGACCTTCACCAGGAGTGCGTTGGCGATCCCCTTGCTGATGCCCTCTTCGAGGCGCTCCGGGTTGGTGACGAACAGATCGTCGCCCACCAGCTGCACCTTGTCGCCGATGGACTCGGTGAGCGACGCCCATCCGGTCCAGTCGTCCTCGGCGAGGCCGTCTTCGATGGACACGATCGGGAAGTCGGTGACCAGCTTCTCGTAGAACGAGATCATCTCGTCGGCGGACTGCGCCTTGCCCTGGAACTGGTAGGCACCGTCGCGGTAGAACTCGGTCGACGCCGAGTCGAGCGCGATGACGATGTCGCTGCCGAACTTGTAACCGGCCTTCTCGACGGCCTCGGCGATCACGCTGATCGCGGCCTCGGTGTTGGGCAGATCCGGAGCGAAGCCGCCCTCGTCGCCCAGCGCCGTGCTCATGCCCTGCTTGTGCAGGACCGACTTGAGCGAGTGGTACACCTCGGCGCCCCAGCGGAGCGACTCGGCGAACGTGGCCGCACCCGTCGGCGCGATCATGAACTCCTGGAAGTCGATGCCGTTGTCGGCGTGCGCACCGCCGTTGATGATGTTCATCATCGGGACCGGCAGGATGTGAGCGTTCGGCCCGCCGACGTAGCGGAACAGCGGCAGACCGGCCGACTCGGCCGCGGCCTTGGCGACCGCCAGCGACACACCGAGCAGAGCGTTGGCGCCGAGGCGCGACTTGTCGGGGGTGCCGTCCAGATCGACGAGGGTCTGGTCAAGGACGCGCTGATCGTCGGCCTCGATACCGATGACCTCGGGGGCGATATCGCCCAGGACTGCCTCGACGGCCTTCTTGACGCCCTTGCCGAGGTAGCGGTCGCCGCCATCGCGCAGCTCGACGGCCTCGTGCTCACCGGTCGAGGCACCCGAGGGAACCGCTGCCCGCGAGAAGGTGCCGTCGTCCAGGACGACCTCGACCTCGACGGTCGGGTTGCCGCGGGAGTCGAGGATCTCGCGCGCGCCTACCTGCTCGATAATTGCCACTTGTCAGCCCCAATTCGATGTTCGATGTCGTCGGGTCGGCGGAGACGCCGACAGATTCCGAGGTCCAGGATAAACGCAGATCAGTAGCGGATGTTCACGGAGTAGGCGTTCGCGTAGTTGCGCACCTTCAACACGTACTCGTCGTGATTGTTATAGGCGTGCACGGCCGCTTCCCAGCCTTCGGGCGTGGTCATGTCGCCGCCCGCGTACACGCAGAGATACCGCGCCGCCGACAGCGCCGCGTCGTCGATGTTGTCCGGGTCGGCCGCGCCGTCGCCATTCGCGTCCACTCCGTAGCGCATCCACGTCTCGGGAATGAACTGGAACGGTCCCATCGCGCGGTCGTAGGTCGTGTCTCCGTCGAGCCGTCCTTTGTCGGTGTCACGGATCACCCGGTTGCCCTTGGTGCCGTCGAGAGCGGGACCGCGGATCTCCGGGCGGACGTCGCCGTTGGGTGCGACGGTGGCGCCCCCGTGCCTGCCGTGCTTGGTCTCCACCGCGGCGATCCCGGCAAGCGTGGTCCAGCCGATCCCGCACTCGGGATGCTGTTGACGCTGGATTTCGGCGGCGTTGCCGTACGCCTCCAGAGCGGTCAGCGGAATGGCCGTCGCATCGGAGATGGGTGTGGCCCACTCACGCATCTTGTCCGCGGTGCGGCCGGGCGAGTTGATGTCGATGTAGGGCTGCTGGGTTCCGACCCCGGGCGGCAGCCCGTCGGGGATGTCCGGACGGTCCCACGGCATCCGGATCCCGCACGACGACAGCGAGACCGCGACGGCGACCGCGATGGGAGCGACCCACCACCGGCGCCGATTGGTCGTCACCGATCGCACAACTCGGGTCACAGGTCCTCATCTCTCGTCACTGCACTGGATCTTTCGTCACTGCCACTCGATCGCACCGCACCGGCTCGCCGGAACGGCCGGGGGTCACGGCGCGCACAAGCCTCGCACACCACCAGACCAACTCCGAAAACGCCGCGGGAGTTCCCGCCGCTGATCCGGTTTACGCATTTCCGGCGTCGATGCAGCTAGAGGACGAATCCGATTAGGAGAGGCTCACCCAACGTGGGTTATCCTTACCGGGTTGTCCGGCCAACCTGACCGGCGGCGCACGGCGGAAGGAAAAGACGGTGACGATGCTCATCGCACAGGGCGCCCCCTCGGTGGTAACCCAGATGGTCGGGAGCGGTCTGATCGGTGTGCGCGAGGGGCTGGAAGCCGGGATCGTCGTCATGGTCCTCATCGCTTTCGCGGTGAAGTCCGATCGCCGAGACTCGCTCAAGTGGATCTGGCTCGGCGTCGCCGCGGCGCTCACGATGATGATCGCCACGTTCCTCATCATTCAGTTCGGTTCGTCGACGATCTCCTCTCTGGGCGCCGAGCTGCTCGCAGGGATCGCGTCCCTGGTCGCCGTCGCCATCGTCACGTTCATGGTTCTGTGGATGCGCAAAGCCGCCGCACATATATCGGGCGATCTGAAGTCGGGGCTGACCAACGCTCTGGCGGTCGGCGGCGCCGCTGTCTTCGGACTGGCCTTCCTGGCCGTCGGACGCGAGGGCTTCGAGACCGCCCTGCTGATGGTCGGGTATGCCGAGAGCGTCTCCGGCGGGGTATGGCCCCTTGTGGGTCTGTTGCTCGGCATGCTCGTCGCGGTGGTGCTGACGTGGCTGTTGTACAAGGGCGCCATCGCGATCGACTTCGCCAGATTCTTCACCTACACCGGCTACTTCCTGATCGTCGTCGCCGCGGGCATCCTCGCCTACGGTGTCGGTGCGCTTCAGGTGTACGGCTGGCTGCCCGGCCTCGGCGAAATCGCCTTCGACATCTCGTCCTGGTACGACCAGAGCGCCTGGTACGGCGTGATCCTGGCCGGCATCTTCAACTTCCGCCCGGAGCCCACCGTCCTGCAGGTGATCGCCTGGGCCGGATACATCGTCATCGTGGGCGGGCTGTTCTACGCCCGCGGACGGTCGTCGACGCGCAGACCCGAGGCTGCCCCCGCCACGCTGGAAGAGGCCTCATAAGCCGCATCGCCCGGGCGCACTCCCGTCCTCCCCACCACGCCGACTCCGACTCACCGCGTGGACACCGTGAAAGGAACACCATGGTCAAGCTCTCCCCCGTTCTGCGGAACGTCGTCGTGCTCGGCGCTGTGGCCGCCACGCCGCTGGCACTTGCCGCATGCGAGGCGAAATCGTCCGGCGACGGCGCGGTGACTGTGACCTCGTCCAACGACGGCTGCGAACTGTCGAGCACCGATCTGCAGACCGGCACCGCGAACTTCGAGATCAGCAACGCCGGATCCAAGGTCACCGAGTTCTACGTCTACGGCAAGAACAATCGCGTCCTCGCCGAGGTGGAGAACATCGGTCCGGGCCTCAAGGGCAAGCTCAGCGTGGAGTTCAGCGAGCCGGGGACCTACACCGTCGCGTGCAAACCGGGCATGGTCGGAACCGGCATCCGACAGAAGATCGAAGTGACCGGCGAGACCAAGCAGAAGAGCCAGGCTCCGGCCGATGTCGAGGCCGCCAAGCAGCGCTACCTCGAGTACGTCCGCGGCCAGCTCAACGGATTGGTCGCACAGGTGCAGACCTTCACCGGCGACGTCAAGAGCGGCGATCTGGATGCGGCTCGCAACGGCTTCGGCCTGGTCCGCACGTTCTACGAGCGCATCGAGCCGGTCGCCGAGTCGTTCCCCGACCTCGACCCCAAGATCGACATGCGCTGGGACGACACCGAGGACGGCAAGCAGGAGTTCACCGGATTCCACCGCATCGAGCGCTTCCTCTTCCCTCCGAAGGCCGATGAGGTCGGCGAAGCCGAAGGTCAGGTGGCGCCCGCGGACGCCGCCGCCGCGAAGACCGCCGATTCCAAGGCCGCCATCGACAAGGCCGCCGATCAGCTCCTGACCGACGTGACGCAACTGCGCGACGAGGTCTCCGCCCCCGGTTTCGAGTTCGAGACGCAGATGTTCGTCCACGGCCCGCAGGCGCTGATCGACGAGATCGCCAAGACCAAGGTGGCCGGCGAGGAGGATCGCTACAGCCACACCGACCTGTGGGACATCGCCGCCAACATCGACGGCTCCGAGACGCTGATCGCGGAACTGCAGCCGATGATCTCGGCGCGCGACCCGAAGCTGATGGACAAGATCACCGCTCAGTTCGCCGACGTCCGGTCGTTCATCGACCAGTTCCGCGAGGGCGACGGCCACGCCTCGTACGACAAGGTGTCGCCGGCACAGCGCAAGGAGTTGTCGGACAAGGTGGACGCCCTCTCGGCGACTCTGTCGCAGGTGCCCGGCCTGGTTCTGCAGAAGTGAGCGGGAATACGAAGTGAGTGACAGCGAAGCGCAGCCGACCGGAGACCCTGAGGCTGGTCGAGTGCCCGATGCGAGCGAAGCGAGCAACGGGCGTATCGAGACCCCCGCACCCGACGCACCCAAGCCCGGTGTGTCCCGCCGCACCGTGCTCGGTGCCGCGGGGGTCGGCATCGCAGCCGGTCTCGCCGGCGGAGCCGCGATCGGCGCGACCGTCGGAGGTCGTGGCGACTCCGAGCCCGACCGCGTCGTCGCATTCCGCGGCGAGAGGCAGGCCGGCATCGTCACCGAGGCTCAGGACCGCCTGCACTTCGCCGCCTTCGACGTCATCACCGACTCGCGTGAAGCGCTGGTCGACATGTTGAAGAAGTGGACTGTCGCGGCCGAGCGGATGACGCGCGGTGAGGAGACCGTTCCCGGCGGTGCCACCGGCATGGGCGAGTATCACCCGCCCGCCGACACCGGCGAGGCACTGGGCCTGTCGCCCGCACACCTCACCCTCACCATCGGCTTCGGCCCCGGACTGTTCGGGCCGAGCGCCTCCGACCCCGGCCGCAAGGACCGGTTCGGCATCGCCGACCGCAAGCCCGCGGCCCTCGCCGACCTGCCGGCGTTCGCGCAGGAGAAGATCGAGCCCTCGCGCTCGTTCGGCGACATCTGCATCCAGGCGTGCGCCGACGATCCGCAGGTCGCGGTCCATGCCGTCCGCAACCTCGCGCGTATCGGCGTCGGCGTCGTCTCCGTCCGGTGGTCGCAGCTCGGTTTCGGTCGCACGTCGTCCACGACCCGCTCGCAGGAGACGCCGCGCAACATGTTCGGTTTCAAGGACGGCACCGCCAACATCCGGGCCGAGGACACCGAGACCCTCGATAAATGGGTGTGGGTGGCTCCCGGCGACAACCCGCCGGCGGCACAGTGGATGACCGGCGGCACCTATCTCGTCGCACGGCGCATCCGGATGGACATCGAACCCTGGGACCGAGCGAATCTGAAGGAGCAGGAGGACATCATCGGCCGGACCAAGCAGTCCGGCGCGCCGCTCAGCGGCGAGGACGAGTTCGACGAGCCCGATTTCCAGATCACCTCATACGGCACGCCGATCATTCCGCTGACCTCCCACGTCCGTCTCGCTCACCCCGACATGAACAACGGTGCGCAGATCCTGCGGCGCGGATACAACTTCACCGACGGCTCGGACGGTTTCGGCCATCTCGACGCGGGACTCTTCTTCGTCGCCTTCAACCGCGACAGCTTCAAGCAGTTCGTGCCGATGCAGCACCAGTTGTCACGCAAGGACGCGATGACCGAATATCTGATACCGAACGGTTCGGCGATCTTCGCCGTCCCGCCGGGGCTGCGTCCCGGTGAATACTGGGGACAACGTCTGTTCGAGAAGTAGCAGCGTCCCCGGACAATCGTAAGGACCTCACCGCCGTGCCCACGACCATGGACCGGATCAGATCACTCGGAACCGCGTACACGCGCGTCCGTCGGACGTCTCGATTCGGCTGGGTGCTGCGGTACCTCACCATCACGGTCGGCTTTCTGGTCACCGCCGCCGGGGTCATCACGATCCCGTATCCGGGGCCCGGATGGGCCATCGTCTTCCTCGGACTGCTCATTCTGTCGCAGGAACTGGAATGGGCGGCACGCCTGCGCAAGTGGATCATGTCCAGACTCAACTCGATGTACTCCGATTACATCGACGGCAATCGGCTGGCGCAGTTCGCGCTCGCCGTCGGTACGTGCGCCATCGTCTTGCTGACACTGTGGGTGACGGGGGCACTCGACTTGGCGCAGGGCTGGGTCGGCCTCGACTACGGCTGGCTCGACTCGCCGCTGGGCTGACGGGTTGAGCTGACGGGTTGCGCTCACGGGTTGAGCCGCCGGTCGTGTGATCGATCGACGCCTCGCCCGGCCGGGGCGACTTCGATCATCGGTGGCCCTCCCGGGTGCGAGGATCGACGGGTGAACGAGACCTCACCCGCCGCCGGCCGATCGACCTCCAGGCTGCGCGCCGTGGTCAGCGCACTCATGATCGTCGTCGCCTTGATCCTCGCGCCCGTCGCCTCCGTCGGGACATGGGTACGCCTGCAGCTCGTCGACAGCGACCAGTTCGTCGCGACCTTCGCCCCGCTCGCGGACGATCCGGCGGTCCAGAACTTCGTCGCCGACCAGATCACCGATCAGATCAACCAGCAGGTCGATTTCGACCAGATCATCGGTCAGGCCTTCGACGGAATCTCCGAGTCCGGACTTCCGCCGCGGGCCGCTGCTGCCATCTCGTCTCTCCGGGGGCCCGCCGTCGCCGGCATCCAGTCGCTCGTCGCGTCGACGGCCCAGCGGCTGGTGGCCTCCGATCAGTTCGCCGATCTCTGGGCGCAGAGTCTGCGCGTCACCCACAGACAGGCGACGGCGCTGCTCAAGGATCAGCCCGACGCGGCGCTGGCGCTCTCCGACAGCGGCACCCTGAGCCTGCAGCTCGCCCCGCTGGTCGACGCGGTGAAGCAGCGTCTATCCGCCCGCGGCCTCGACTTCGTGAACCGGATCCCGGTGACGAACCGATCAGTCACGATCCTCCACTCGGACTCGTTGGGTCTGGCGCGCGTCTCGTACCGGGTGGCCGTGATCGGCGGACTCTGGCTGTCGTGGGTGGCGGTCGGACTGCTCGTCGGCGGGATCCTGGTAGCCAACCGCCGGCGACGGGCGACGGTCGCGTCGTCGTTGGCCGCGGCCGTCATCTTCGCACTGATGTCGATTGGCGTCTGGATCGGTGGAAACGTCTTCGTCTTCTCGATGAGCCCGAATCCGTTGCCGAGCGCTGTCGCGCACGCGATCTTCGACCAGGTGACCGCGATGATGGCGTCGACGCTGCGGGCCCTCACCTTCCTCGGGCTGCTGATCGCGGTGGTCGGCTGGTTCGCCGGCCCGGCGCGGCCCGCCCGCGCCGTGCGGTCGGTCCTCGACTCGGGGTTCACTGGTCTGCGTGGCGCGCTGGACCGCGCCGGCGGCGACACCCGTGGCTTCGGCCGAGCCGTCGACAAGTACCGCGCCGTGATCTACTGGATCGCCCTCGCACTCGGCATGGCCGCCTTGTTCGCCTCGCGGCCGGTGACATTCACCGCGATGGCCTGGCTGGTAGTCGCGCTGGTCGTCGTGGCAGTGGGTGTCGAGGTGGTCCGGAGACCGGAGGTGGGTGAGGGCGGCGTCACGTCTGAGCCGCCAGAAACCAGTTTGCCCGCAGCGACTCCTTCACCGACCGACCTCGGGTAGTCGCTAACAGCGCAAACCGGGGTGTTCGTGAGAAATGTCGGTGGCGGATGCAACACTGTGCGAGTGGAAGAAGGCATCTACGAACAGCTGGTAACCCAAGAGCTCCACGCTGAACTCGAGTCCAGCGGACGGCGTTACGAAACAGCCCGCATCGATGCTGTCGACGAACCGCATCTACTCGCTCGGCACGTGAGCGACGTAGTCTACCGGCATCTCACCGCGATCAAAGATCGATCGGACCGGTTGAATGCCGCCAACGACGTCATCCGTCGTCTCGACTCCGAGAGCGCCGCTGTTGAGGAGCCTGCACGTCAGCTCCTCCGCATTTACCAATCAGAGCATCCCGGCCTAACAAACCGAGCTTCAATTCGCCCCACAACTCCTTTGTCCGAAGCTGCGCTCCTCACCAACGCTAGCGGCGAGCCTTCGATCGGGCATGAGCTCCCAGCCGAACTTGCGTCGGCAGATTCGGTCGACCTAGTCTGCGCGTTCATCCGTTGGAGCGGCGTCCGTTTGCTCGAAGCTCAACTCGCGACGCTCGCTGACACTGGTAAACCATTCCGGGTCATCACAACGACGTATCTGGGTTCCACCGAAAGAGAGACCCTCGACCGACTCGTGCGCAATTACGGGGCGCAAGTCCGCGTGCAATATGACAATCTCCGAACCCGCCTCCACGCGAAAGCGTGGTTGTTCCGCCGCCATTCGGGTTACGATACCGCATACATCGGTTCTTCGAATCTCTCCAATGCCGCGATGATTGACGGCGTCGAATGGAACGTGCGACTGTCGCGAGTCACCACCCCTGCCTTAATCGACAAGTTCACATCGACATTCGAGACCTATTGGAACAGTGACCCTTCGTTCGAATCCTATGATCCGGATCGAGACAGAGATCGCCTAGATGTACTGACCCGGAACGTTAGGTACAGAGTTCGGCGAGTCGACGTGACATAGGGAAGACCTCCGAGTGAGGTGTGGAGCTGTCTAAGAACCGCTCCTCAACCCGGAGGTCTTCATGTCCCACCGTAATTCACCGCTGTCCCCGACTGGCCGGTTGCGTCTGGCTCGGTGTGTTGTGGACGACCGGTGGCCACTGCGCCGCGCAGCTGACCGGTTCAACGTGTCAGTCACCACGGCCAAGCGATGGGCGGATCGCTACCGCGACCACGGGCCGGCCGGAATGGGTGATCGGTCCAGCCGGCCCCGATCGTGTCCGCATCGCACCAGCCGGCGCCGGGAACGCCGGGTCGTCGGGTTACGCGTCTCCCGCCGCTGGGGGCCAGCCCGGATCGGATACCACCTGGGGTTGAACGTCTCCACGGTGCACCGCATCCTCACCCGCTACGGCTGCCTACGACTGTCGTGGATCGACCCGGCAACCGGGGCGCCGGTACGTGCCCGCAGACGCGAGATTCGCCGGTACGAACACCAAGCGCCCGGAGACTTGATCCACGTCGACATCAAAAAGCTCGGCAGAATCCCCGACGGCGGTGGACATCGCGTACACGGCCGCGCCCAGGGCACCCGCAACTCCAGTGCCCACCGCGAGCCTGGACGAACCCGCAAAGTTGCTGGCCGCCCCAACCTGGGGTACGCGTATCTGCATCACGCCGTCGACGACCACTCCCGCTACGCCTACTCCGAGATCCTCGCTGATGAGAAGAAGGAAACCGCGACCGCGTTCATGACTCGGGCGTTGGCGCACTTCGCCTCGATCGGTGTCACCACCGCGCGAGTGATGACCGACAACGGGTCGTGTTACCGGTCCCGCATATTTCGGGACTTGTTGCACGACAACAAGATCAAGCACAAGTGGACCAGACCGTACCGGCCGCAAACCAACGGCAAGGTCGAACGATTCAACCGGACCCTGCAGGAGGAATGGGCCTACGCCCGTCCCTACCTCAGTGAAACCGAACGCGTCGCGGCCTTCCCCGAGTTCCTTCGCATCTACAATCACGAACGCGGCCACACCGCACTCCGAGGCAACTCACCCGCCGACCGCGTACCCAACCTGTCGGGTCAGTACACCTAGACGACGCCCTCGCAGTGGCTTCGGGTAATCGAAGGCACCGTTCGCTAACTCTGAGTACTTCAAGACTCGAAGTGAGGCCGTACCCATACCAGCAAATCATGCTCGAGGAGTTGCAGGCGGAGCGTGACGTACATGGCCGACACCGAAATCTGATTGTAGCGGCGACAGGAACCGGCAAGACCGTTCTTGCAGCTCTGGACTATCGCCGCATCGCTCACGCAGCCGAACACCGCCCACGGCTACTATTCGTAGCGCACCGTGAGGAGATTCTCAATCAGGCACTCAGGACCTTCCAAGAGGTGTTAACCGACCCAAATTTCGGCGAGTTGTATGTCGCCGGAGCTCGCCCAGAGCGATGGGATCACGTTTTCGCGAGCGTACAGTCGCTCAGTAGTTACGTCACCGAAATTCCTGCGAACCACTTCGAAGTGGTAATTATAGATGAGTTTCATCACGCTTCGGCACGTACATATCGACAGATAGTCGATCACCTGCAGCCCAATGAGATGGTGGCACTCACTGCTACCCCAGAGCGCGCCGACGGTATCGATGTTCGCCAGTTCTTCGATGGTCGCATCGCATCTGAACTTCGATTGTGGGATGCACTCGAGGCCGAGCTGCTGTGCCCATTTCACTACTTTGGAATTGCCGACGGTACCGACCTATCCCGACTCAGCTGGAAGAGAGGAGGTTACGAAACAGCAGAACTTGAGACGTTGTATACCGGGGATGATGCGCGTGCACGGATCGTGCTCAACGCAGTACGCGATAAGATCGTCGCACCGCTCAACATGCGTGCACTGGGATTTTGCGTGAGCGTTCGCCATGCCGAGTACATGGCGCGAGTATTCACAGAAGCCGGAATCCCCTCTGCATCGGTGTCTGGCAAAATCCGGGGCGCCGAGCGGACCGAACTCCTCGCTAGTCTGGGCAATCGCTCCATCAATGCAATATTTTCGGTTGACGTATTTAACGAAGGCGTCGACATTAAGGAAGTCGACACGATCTTCATGCTCCGGCCAACAGAGAGCGCAACCGTATTCCTGCAGCAACTGGGGCGTGGACTTCGCCGCACTGAATCGAAACCTATTCTCACTATTCTCGATTTTGTCGGCAACCAACGCGAAGAGTTTCGCTGGGATCTCCGGCTCCGAGCACTAACGGGAGGCAGTCGACGGTCACAGAAACAGAAGGTCATCGATCAATTCCCAACGCTACCGTCCGGGTGTCGGATCGTGTTCGATAAGACCTCCCAAGAAATTGTTCTGGCCAGCCTTCAACGGCAGCTCACGATGCGATGGAAAGACATGGTCCGCGAACTACAATCGGTGGGCGATATCACCTTTGGAGAATTCCTGGACGAAACCGAATTGCCACTTGCGAACCTTGTCAAGGACGGCAACAAGTCATGGACTCGCCTGCGCCGAGATGCCGGCCATCTCTCCGCGTCAGGTTCGGTGCTGGAATCTGAGATCCTCAAGCGAAACCGAGCATTTTCACATGTTGACGATCCCGTCCGCGCGATAGCGTATCGGCGCTTACTCTCCGACACGAAGACCTACAGCGAACTATCCGATCGAGACAGGCGACTCGCGGATATGTTGATATTTTCCGTCTGGCCGACAGGCGGAGATTTCGCTTCCCTCCGTGAAGCTCTAGAACTTCTGCGATCAGAGCCTGAGGCATGCAAAGAACTGATCGCGATTACGGACTACGGATTTGAGAATTCTCGACAGCAAACAAGACCACTGGCGGGATCACTGCGTGATCTACCGCTGCAGCTCCACGCACATTACCAGCGCGAGGAGATTCTTGCTGCTCTCGGTGTTGCGGCACTACAATCCAAGCCAGGGAATTTTCGCGAAGGTGTAAAGTATATCGACGACCTCAATGTCGACGCATTCTTTGTGACGTTGACGAAGTCTGACACCGGATTCTCGCCGACGACAATGTATCGGGACTATCCGATAAGCCGTAGGTTGTTCCATTGGGAAAGTCAGTCGACAACGACACTTGCTTCAAGGACTGGTCAACGTTATGTGAACGGGACCAGCACTGTGCTGTTGTTCGTCCGACATCGGAAGGTGGGCGAGTTTGGCCCCATGCCGTACATGTTCATCGGCCCAGCAACGATGGCAGATCACCGAGGCGAGCGACCGATCGCCGTCACCTGGAGACTTTCATACGAGATGCCCGCCGAGTTCTTCCACGAAGCCAAGGTGGCTGCGGGGTAGATTCGCCGCCCCCGCGCTCCCGTGGTTTCGACACGCTCGTCGCTCCGCTCCTCGCGGCTCAACCAGCGGGCAGGGCTCAACCAGCCGACGGGTCGCCTACTCCCCCTCGGCGCTCCACTTCTCCACCACGACCATGCCGGGGACCTTCGGGACCTTCAGATCCTTGACCTTGTGAGTCTTGCCCTTCTTGTTCCGGGCGATCGGGTCTTCGTCGACGACCAGTTCCTCGTAATCCTCGTCAGCAGGGTCCTCAGCGGTGTCCTCGATGCCGGCTTCCTCGACGTCCGCGCCGGAGTCTGCGTCCGCGTCGGGCTCCGCCGATTCCTCGACATACGTCATTCCCAGGTACTTGCGCCACGTGTTGTCGTCCCGGGGCACCACACCGTCCTCGGCGGCGGCGCCCTCGGCGGTACGGACCTGGTTCATCAATGCGATCGCGCGACGACGGAGGTCGTCCTCGACGCTGCCGACGGCATGCTTGCGGAAGGGGATATCGACTCGATAGAGCGAGGGGCTCACGGCCGCGACGGGGAAACCTGCGCCGGCGAGACGCTCGAACACCTTCTGCACCAAGGCCAGCGCCGGCTGGGTGGTGACGATGCCGTCGAGCACACTGCCGCGTTCGCGCTCGGCGGCTTTCGCCGCCTCCCACTCGTTGATCTGACGATGCAGATCGGCGTGCTCACCGCCCAGAACGCCGGGTGTTCGATTCGACACTTTGTCGATGAAGCTCTGCGCCACGTCGTCGATGTCGAACGCCCCGACCGCCGAATCAGCGGCGATGCGCGCGTGGAACAGCACTTGCAGGAGGAGATCGCCGAGCTCAGAGCAGAGTTCCTCGGACGTACCGTGGTCGATCGAGTCGAGCAGCTCGTACACCTCTTCGAGAAGGTACTTGCGCAGCGAGTCGTGCGTCTGCAACCGCTCCCACGGGCCCATGCGACGAAGCCGGTCCATCAGCTCGACAGCCCGCAGCAGCTTGCCGCCCGGGAGATTACTGCCTTCGATGACCGGCTCGCCCCACTTCAACCGCTCGACGACAGCCGGATGATCACGATCAGAACTCACCAGGGTCTTAGTACCGTCGTCCTCGACCAGACCGACGAGCTCGTACGACGGCAACTGCCACAACAGCGACGGGTGCACCTCTTCGGTGACGGCCACGGTCTCCGCGAGCAGCGCCACCGCACCGGCAGGAACGAGATCGGGTCGCGACGCGTCGAGCAGGACCACGGTCATGGAAGCTCCTCCTCGCAAATCAGTGTCAACCTCGACATTAACGCGTCACAAGGCTTCGCTCCGGTCACACGCGCGGGAAGGAATCGTGTCGCGCATTACTGCCGGGATGGCGGCCTGACACCGAGCCATCCTCACTGCCGTCTTCACTCGGCACGCCCCTGATCTCCGTCAGTACTGCCCGCAATGCCGGGTCGGCCTCCGCGCTGTGCCTCCACACGGTATGGACCTCACGCCGCGGCGCATTCTGCAACTCGCGCACCGCCACCCCCTCCGGCACGCGAGGCCGGGCGAGGCGCGGGATCAGCGCGACCACGTCGCCCGCCTCGACCAACGCCATCTGCGTGCCGAAGTCGTCCACCGAGTGGATCACGTCCGGCTGCTGCTCCGACTCGGCGAACAACCGCTCGAACCACCGATGACAGACCGTGCCGACGGGACTGGTCACCCATCCGCAGTCGCGGAGCTCGGCCCGCCGGATCGGCCGGTCGGCCTCAGCCAGCGGATGCCCCAGCGGCACCGCGAGGTCGCCGATGTCGGTGTGCAGATGCGACCGCTCCAGCCCCGCCGGCACCGCGACCGTCACGCCGTCGGCGTCGTGAACCATCGCGAGATCGGCGTTGCCCGACTCGACCGCGTACACGGCGGGCACCGGATCGAGTTCCGTCACCTCGACTCGCACCTCCGGATGGAGGCGTCGCACACGCTTCAATGCGGGCGCGACGATGCCGCGGACACCGGTCGAGAACGCTGCGATCCTCACCACACCGCGCGGCGAACCGGCATCCACCGACCGTGCCGCCGCCACCGACTTCTCAAGCGCGTTCAGCACTTCCGGCGCGGTCTCGACGAGCGCATGTGCGGCCGGAGTCAGCACCACCCGGCGCCCGGCCGGCGCCACCAGACGCACCCCGACCTGCGACTCGAGCCTCTTGATCTGCTGAGAGATGGCCGAGGGCGTGAACCCGAGCTCGTCGGCGGCCCGCGCCATCGTCCCCAAATCGGCGACGGCCCGCAGAGCTCTCAATGCTCCGACATCGATCATGAAGTACTCCTAACGATTACTCACGATAACTCCTCGCTTGTGGTGAACTATTTCCGTGGCGACGATGAATGCATGACTTCGACCTCGCATCCCGCGCGCGCGATCTTCGGATCGAACCTCGTCGCCATGCCGACGCCGATGAACCCCGACGGCTCGCTCGACGAGGTCGGCATCGGCGCGGTGGCGAAGCATCTCGTCGACACCGGCTGCGACGGGATCGTGGTGGCCGGCACCACCGGGGAGGCTCCGACCCTCGAACTCGTCGAATTGCTTCGCGTACTGGAACTGGTCCGCGCCGCGGCGGGTTCGGCGACCCGCCTCGTCGTCGGCGTGGGCACCAATCACACGGCTAAGAGCGTCCAGACCGCCAGAGCAGTCGCCGCGGCAGGCGCCGCCGACGCTCTGCTGGTCGTGACGCCCTACTACTCGAAGCCGTCTCAGGCCGGAGTGATCGCTCACACGGTGGCGATCGCCGACGCCACCGAACTCCCGGTGATGCTCTACGACATCCCCGGCCGCACCGGCCTCGCTCTCACCCGGGAGACGCTCGTCGAACTCTCGCACCACCCGCGCATCGCCGCGGTGAAGGATGCGAAGGGGGATCTGTTCGAGGTGATGTCGGTGATGGCCGAGACCGGGATGGCGTACTACTGCGGCATCGACGAGCTGAACCTGCCGTACCTGGCGGCCGGAGCCTCGGGTCTGGTCAGCGTGATGGGAGTGGTCGGCGCAGACCGCAACAGGGACCTCATCACGGCGATCGATGCGGGCGATCTGCCGCGGGCCCGCGCGATCAATGACGCCGTCCTCCCCCTGACGATCGCACTGATGCGCACAGCACCGGGTGTGGTGACCGCGAAGGCCGCGCTCCGCGAGATCGGCGTCATCTCCCATGCCGCCGTACGCGCGCCACTGCTCGAGGCGACCGCCTCTGAGGTCGCCGTCATCCGCGCCGCCCTCGCGGCCGACGGTCAGCCGACCGGCGATCGGTTGCTGACGGCATAGCCGACGCGCGCTATCACCCTCAGAACGGCGGTTCGCCGTCGCCAACCAGCATCGCCTCTCGGCGTCGGCGGTTAGCCGCGCGCCGCTGCATCCGATAGCGGTGTTTGGCCTGGGTGCGGGTCCGTGCCCTCTCGGGCTCCCCCTCGGCGTGTCGTGGCGGTTCGCGCGACTGGCCGATCGACACGCCGTGACGGCACTGGAAGCGGCCCAGCTCCGGCAGCAACCAGAGGTTCAGCGCCTGCTGACGCACCGAGACTCCGTCCGGGGTCGTCACCTCCGACCAGAGAACACCGGCCGCATCGACGACCTGGTCGTCGACCCACCCGCTGCCGAAGGTCTTCAGACCGTGATGGAAGCGGCATTTCGGGTTCAGATTGCACAAGCAGGTCGGGCCGCCCGCGGCGGGGTCCACGTGATCGAACTCGACGACGTGATCGAGATCGGATTTCCACGCGGGACGATCGCAGCCCGGCCAGGTGCACGTGCCGAAAAGGGCCCGCACCGCGGTGGCTACAGCGGCGGACGGCCGGTATCGATCAGCATGGGCGGCGCAGTCGGCGACGACCTTGTCGATGTCGAGTTCCCGTACCACCGCGTCGGGCCGAGCGATGAGTTCACGCGCACGCCTGGCCGAGATCGGACCGACCCCGTCTTCGTACGCCGGAGTCTCCGACGTCCCGTCGAGGGCGTCTTTGCGGACCACGACGTGAACCACGATCTGACCGCGCCGCGATTCGACCTGCTCCGGCGACAGGGCCGAAGCGCAGTCGTCGCGATCGCATCGGCAGGTGAACTCGGCGCGATGCAGCAGCGCGGTCGCGGCATCGGACCGACGGGCCTGCTTCGTGCGGGGATCGAAGGGACAGACGCCGTCGGCGAGGGCGTCGATGGTTCCGAGCGCGATCATCGCGTCCTCGGACGAACCGGTGATGACCATCTCCGACATGCCGTCGGACACCGGGGACACGACCACGTTCTTTCCTGCTGCGATCTGCTCGCGCGTCATGGTCACCGCATCGGGATCGTACTCGGCGACCACCGCGGAGACGATCGACTCGACGCGGGCGGCCGATAGCCCGCCCGCTTCGGAGAGACGGTGCGCGATCTCCGCGTCGATGAACTCCAGGAGCTCCAGATCGTCCGCGAGCGCCGTCTGCTCGACGGCCCGCGTGAACCACGCGACCGTGATCCGACCGTCGCGCAGCAGCCTGCCCACCGCCGGGATCCGCTCCACGCACGCGATCGCGCGATCGACGAACATCTCAGCGGTGTGCGGCCGCACTCCGGCTGCGACCGCGTAGGCTGCGGCCGTCTGACATTGCGGGTCGTAGAGCCGCGAGTACGCGTCCACCGCCGAATCGGCCTCCAACTCAGCCCTTCTCGCCTGATACATGCGGTACACGGCGGCGTAGCGATGCCACATCACCGCGCCCTGATAGCAGTCAGATCGAGCGGCGAATCGCAACAGCGCGGCTCGATCGCCCTCCGCGCCGTCCGGGATTCCGATCCGGATGACGATCGCATCGTCGTCGATCCGGACCGTCGAACCCTGAAAACTGTCGATTCGACTACTCATGCCGCCCCCTTCATCGAACTCACATTCGAGACTATCGGAGGGGTCTGACATCGACCGGACGCTACGACTCCAGCGGCGCGATCGTCTGAAGGAACGTGACCAGATAGTCGACGAGCTCTGTGTCCCGGAGTCGGGGGGAACCGACGCCGCCGGTACGCGGGATCGGCAGTGTCACCATGTGGGTCGCGGCACGGTAGCTCGCCGACGAGTACATGCGCGCGAGCCGGACCTGCTGGCTGTCGAGCAGAAGCATCGGTGAGATCCGGATGGATTGACCGGCCAGACCGACCTCCGCGATACCGCGTTCGCGGCACCGGAGCCGCAGACGCGCGATCGCCGCGAGACGCTGCGTCTCGACGGGCGGCTCACCGTAGCGGTCGGTCAGTTCGCTCATCACCTCGTCGACGTCATCGTCACTGGTGGCCGACGCCAGCTTGCGGTATGCCTCCAGCCTGAGCCGGTCCGCCTCCACGTACTCGACGGGGATATGCGCGTCCACCGGCAGGTCGATGCGCACCTCGACGTTCTCCTCGGTCGCCACTGGCTTGCCGTCGGCCGCGGCTCGGTACGCCTCGACCGCTTCGCCGACCAACCGCACGTAGAGGTCGAAGCCGACACCCGCGACGTGCCCGGACTGCTCGGCACCGAGGACGTTGCCGGCACCGCGCAGCTCAAGATCCTTGAGCGCCACCGCCATGCCGGCACCGAGTTCGTTGTTCTGGGCGATGGTCGCGAGCCGGTCGTAGGCCGTCTCGGTCAGCGGCTTGTCCGGGCTGTACAGCAGGTACGCGTACCCGCGCTCCCGGCTTCGCCCGACGCGCCCGCGCAGCTGGTGCAGCTGCGAGAGCCCGAAGTTCTCCGCACGGTCGACGATCAGGGTGTTGGCGTTCGAGATGTCGAGCCCGGTCTCGATGATCGTGGTGCACACGAGGACGTCGTACTCGCGGTCCCAGAAGCCCTGGACGGTTCGTTCCAGTTGCTCCTCGCCCATCTGCCCGTGCGCGACCACCACCCGGGCCTCGGGAATCATGTTCGCGAGATGCTTGGCGGTCTTGTCGATGGTCGAGACGCGATTGTGCACGTAGAACACCTGACCGTCGCGCAACAGCTCGCGCCGGATGGCCGCCGCGACCTGCTTGTCGGAGTATGCGCCGACATACGTCAGCACCGGGTGCCGTTCCTCGGGTGGAGTGAGGATGGTCGACATCTCGCGGATACCCGCCATCGACATCTCGAGGGTGCGCGGGATCGGTGTCGCCGACATGGTGAGCACGTCCACGTGGGTGCGCAGCGCCTTGATGTGCTCCTTGTGCTCCACACCGAAGCGCTGCTCCTCGTCCACGATCACCAGACCGAGGTCTTTCCATCGGACGCCGGTCTGCAACAGCCGATGCGTGCCGATGACGACGTCGACCTCACCGGAGGCCATCTGCGCGATGATCTCCTTCGACTCGGCCGGATCGGTGAACCGCGACAACCCGCGCACGGTGACCGGGAAGCCCGCCATCCGCTCGGTGAAGGTCTGCAGGTGCTGCCCGGCGAGAATCGTCGTCGGTACCAGGACCGCGACCTGCTTCCCGTCCTGAACGGCCTTGAACGCGGCGCGGACTGCGATCTCGGTCTTGCCGTAACCGACGTCGCCGACCACCACCCGGTCCATCGGGACCGGCTTCTCCATATCGGCCTTGACCTCGCCGATCACCGTCATCTGGTCGACGGTCTCGGTGTAGTCGAAGGCGTCCTCCATCTCCCGCTGCCACGGGGTGTCGGGGCTGAACGCGAAACCCGGTGCCGCATGCCGTGCGGCGTACAGCTGCACCAGTTCGCCCGCGATCTCCCGGACCGCCTTGCGCGCCTTGCGCTTGGTATTGGCCCAATCGGAACCGCCGAGCTTGCTGAGCCCCGGCTGCTCACCGCCGACGTAGCGCGACAACTGGTCGAGTGCGTCCATCGGAACGTACAGGCGGTCGCCCGGCTGTCCCCGCTTGCCGGGCGCGTACTCGATCACGAGGTACTCGCGCCGGGCACCGGAGACCGTGCGTTCGATCATCTCGACGAACTTGCCGATGCCGTGTTGGTCGTGCACCACCAGGTCACCGGCGCTCAACGCCAGCGGGTCGACCTGATTGCGCCGCTTGGCCGGCAGTCGCCGGCCGTCCTTCACACCGACGACGCGAGCGCCGGTGACGTCCGCCTCGGTGGCGATCACCAGACGCGCCGACGGGCAGACCAGTCCGCGCCGCAGCGTGCCGTGGAAGACGGCGACCGCGTCGGCCGGCAACTCATCGCCCGGCTCCACGAGCCGGGCCGGGACCTCGGCCTCACCGAGACGGTCGACGAATCGCATCGCAGTGCCCCGGCCGGCGGCGATCAACGCCGCACGACCGCCCGAGGCGACCTGAGCGCGCAACGACGTCATGAACTCGTCGAGCTCGGCGGGGTCGCCGTGCGGCGCCGGCCCGGGCTGCAGATCGAGTTCGAGCTCCTCGCCCGATCCCGCCGAGAGCGGACTCATCGTCCACCACGGTTTGCCCGCCTCGACGGTCGCACGTTCGACGTCACCGACGCTGCGGTAGGCACTCGCCGACAGGTCGATGGAGGGTTCGCCCGCGGCCACGGGCGCCGCTGCCCCCAGCGCCGCGGCGTTCCACGACGCCTCCAAGAACTCCTCGCCGGTCCTCGCCAGATCGGCGGCACGGGTGCGCACCTTCTCCGGATCGAGGACCAGTACCCGAGTGCCGTCGGGCATCACCTCGGTGAGCATCTGCATCCGGCCGTCGACGAGTGCCGGGATCAGCGCTTCCATTCCCTCGACGGGAATGCCCTCCGACAGTTTGGTCAGGATCTCGCGCAGCGACTCGTCCTCGACTGTCGACGCGAGTTCGGCGGCCCGGTCCCGGACCTCGGCGGTCAGTACCAGTTCTCGGCACGGATGAATCTGGACCACCGACGTGTCGATCTCCGGCTGCGTCCGCTGGTCGGCGACGGAGAACGCGCGGATGTCGGTCACCTCGTCGCCCCAGAACTCCACTCGCACCGGATAGTCGGCGGTGGTCGGGAAGATGTCGAGGATGCCGCCGCGCACCGCGAACTCGCCGCGGGCACCGACCATGTCGACGCGCTCGTAGGCCATCTCGACGAGCTTCTCGATCAGACCGTCGAACTGCGCCTCCGTGCCTTCGGTGAGCGTGACCGCGCGCATCGCACCGAGCCCGGGAGCCATCGGCTGCACGAGGGAACGGACGGTCGCGACCACGACGCGCAACGGGGACACCGCCGGGTCGGCCAGTCGACTGAGCACCGCGAGCCGGGCACCGACCGTGTCGGCGCTGGGCGATAGCCGCTCGTGCGGCAGCGTCTCCCACGACGGGAATTGAGCGACGACCGACGTCCCGTTGGGCCCCGACGGCAGCAGTTCCGACAGTTCGGTCGTGAGGTCGTCGGCCTCCCGACCGTTGGCGGTCACGACCAGGACGGGGTTCTCGGAGATCTCGGCCAGTTGCGCAACCACCAGCGGCCGGGCCGCGTCCGGTGCCGTGATGTCGAGGCGAGTCTCGCCCACTCGTTCCCGCAGCAAACCGAAGGCCGCATCACGAAACGCGAAGGAGGTCAGCCCGGACAGGGAGGGACGCGGCGCAGAGGGGGTCGACACTGTGTCAAGTGTAGAAGACCACCGCGTCCTGTCGCCCCCAGGCTCGTCGGTCCCCAGGCTCGTCGGTCCCGGGCTTGTCGGTCCCCCAGGCTCGTCGAGTAAGTCGAGGAGCGGAGCGACGAGGCGCATCGAGACCGCGCAGGCCGCCTGACACGGTCTCGATACGCCGCGGCGCTGCGCGCCGAGGCTACTCGACGAGCCTGGGGAGGGCACCGCGCGCCGAGGCTACTCGACGAACCTGGGGAGGGCACCGCGCGCCGAGGCTACTCGACGAACCTGGGGAGGGCACTGCGCGCCGGGCCCTCTCGACGAGCCTGGGGAGGGCACCGCTCCCCCTCCTTCACCCCGACCGACCGGCGGCCGCGAGCAGCGATGCGCCGAGCGGGCGCGAAGGAGCGGCGCCGGGCAGAATCGCGTACACCGAGGAGCCGATGGGCGTCGTCCACTCATTCAGGTCGTCGTGTTCGTCCAGGCGCCGCTGAACCGGAATGTACTGCTTGACCGGATCCCGCTGATACGCGGCGAAGATCAGCCCGCTGTTGGACGTGTCCGCCGAGCCCGCCTCGGGCGGGTCGTCGTAATTGAACCCGCGACGGATGAACTGCTCGTCCGGCGCCCGACGATGCGCCCGCGCGATGTGCGACGACGGCGGGATCACCGGGATGCCGCCGCGTGAGGCTTCGAAATCAGGATCGTCGGACTCGTAGCGCCCGGTCAGCGGTGCGCCGTTGTCGAGGGTGCGACCTGTGGAGAGCTCCCGCCCCCGGCGATCGAGCGCCTCCCAGGTGTCCATGTGCATCGCGATGCGCCGCAACACCAGGCTCGTCCCGCCGGCCATCCAGGGCTGTTCGCGCCCGTCGTCCCAGAGAAGGGAGCCGTAGTCGTCGGGGCTCGGCTGGACGGTGCCGTCCACCTGTCCGAACAGGTTGCGCATCGTGCCCGGCGCCATTCCCGGACTGTTGCGAAACCCCCGCTGCACCCACCGGACCCGCACACTGCGGCGGACCGACGAGGTCAGCATGCGCGTCGCATGTGCCAGGGCCACGGGGTCGTCGGCGCCGATCTGCAGAAGCAGATCAGTCTGTCCCCACCGCGGATCCAGCCGGTCGATCGAGAAGGGCGGGAGCGGCGCGAGCCATGACGGCCGCAGAGGCGCGAGAGCCGGCGCCCGGAACACCCGGTCACCGAGACCGACGGTGACCGTCAGGTTGCACGGCAGCACCGCGAGTTCGGGCTCGGTGTCGGACAGGCTCGGCTCGGCACGGGTGAGCCTCGACGCGTCCTGCGTCCACAGGCGAAGGACCCCCGCGAAAGTGTCGACGTCGGTCGGGTCGACGAGATCCAGGCCGACGAATTGAGCGTGCGACTGAGCCGGGGTCACGATGCCGGACTGATGCGTGCCGTAGAACGGCGTCAGGCCGGAACCCGCGGCGGGGTCGGGCGAGGAGAACTCTCGCCCGACGCCCACCGCGGCCGCCCCGATGCCGATGCCCGCCAGGCCCGCTCCGCCGGCGAGGAGGGTACGGCGCGAGACGCGACCAGTCCGCTGCTCAGTCACTGATGCGAGTCGGCGTGCGCCGACTCGGACTGCTGCATGTCGTGCCCGGCCGTACCGTGGTCCATGTCCGGGTGGTCAGTGTCCCCGCCGGGCGCGTAATTCTCCTGATTGCCGTCGAAGTCTCGGGCGAGAGCGTCGAAGGTCTTGGTGGAGCCGTCCTCGAAGCGGATCGTGAACGCGACGTTCTGTCCGGTCGTGATCGGCCTGGTGACATCCATGAGCATGAAGTGCTCAGCGCCCGGCGACAGCGTGATCGACGACTTCGCCGGGACGAGGAAGCCGCCGTCCTTCTGGCGCATCGTGGTGCCGCCGGAGCCGTTGTCGACCACTTCGTGCATCTCGGTGGTGCGGGCGAGGTCGGTGTGCGCCGACACGATGCGGATGTCGTGGTCGGACGAGTTGGCGATGGTCCCGAAGGCGGCGGTCATTCCCGATTCGGCGGCCTTGACCCATTGGTCGGAGACGGTGATCGAATCGGAGGCCGGTGCGGAGGAGTCGTCGCTGCCGCAGGCCACGACGACGAAGGACAGCAGGGCTGCGGCGGTGAGGCCGAGCGAACGGATGAGGGTACGGCTTATCGCCATGAGTGATGTCTCTTTCGTGCAGAGTCTGATACCCCGCGATCGGATGAGACCGCCGGGGTGGTGTCGGATGGGGTTCAGACCAGCGAAGGAGGACCGCGGACCGCGGCGGAGGCGACCATCGGCGCGGGCCGGAGCGCGGCAGCGTGCCGGTCGGCGCGGATGACGACGAAAGCGGGGTCGAGACACACCCGCGTGCTCACCAACCGCCAGACATGGGACACGCTGTTGCCGTACGCCCGGCTCAGTTGCTCGGCGACGAAGAGCACGGCAGCCGCGGCGGGGACGGCGAGTGCGTGCCAGAACAGCATCAACGGCCCGGGCGTCACGCCGGTTCCGTGTCCCGCGTGCCCTGCCATCAGCGACAGCACTCCGTGAGCGGTCGCCTGGCCCGCGGACAGCGCGACCAACGCGCCGGTCGCAGAGATGCCGATCCGGCCGCGAGCCCGTGCTCGCTCCACCGATCGCACCTGAGCGGCGCGGACCAGTCCGACCCCGAGCGCCAGGCCGAGGAGCACCGCGGACTGCGCCGTCGTGGGAAGGTGCCCACCGCCGATCGAGTGGGCCGCGACACCCAGGATGAGCGAGACCACCGACGCCAGGAACCCGTGCGCGGTCGCGGGGACCTGCGCACCGGTCGGCGTCGGGCGAATCAGCACGTCGTCAAGGGTACTACCGGAGGTCGTACCGGCCGAGTCGGCCGCCCTTCGCGGCTCTTGCGCGCGACTGCTCGTCGTCGACGCGCTCGTCGACCGGACCGTCGTCGACCCGGCCGTCGGACACGCTGCCTGACCTCGGCGATCGCCGCCTCGGTTTGAATCATCGGCGTTCGCCACCGATCGTGGAGTGCATGTCTGACGAACGGGAGAATACTGACAGCGAACCGCGCGGGACGGACACTGAGCACGGGACGGACACTGAGCACGGGACGGACACTGAGCACGGGACGGACACAGCCGCCGTGCTCTTGGACGGCGCAGTCTTGATCGACCCGTACACAAAAGAGGCGACATCCGTATCTCCGGGCGTTGCACCGGTGCCCCACCACTGGCACGTCGGCGAGAACGACACCGATGAGGAGATCACCGAGAAGCTCAAGCGCCAGGGAGTCCGGCTCGGCCGCGGTGGAATCGCTCCGGCGGTGTTCTGGCCGGCACTGATCGTGATCGTCGCGGTGAGCGCTCTCGCCGTCGCGTTCCCCGACCAGACGAGCGAAGTCTTCACCGATGTCCAGAACTGGATCGTCTCGAACCTGGGCTGGTACTACATGCTGATCATCGCGTGTTTCGTGGTGTTCGCGGTCGCGCTGTGCTTCTCCAGGCTCGGCCGCATCCGGCTGGGCAGACCCGATGAGGCTCCCGAGTTCGGCAGGGTGAGCTGGTTCTGCATGCTGTTCGCCGCCGGCATGGGCATCGGACTGGTCTTCTACGGCGTCGGTGAGCCACTCACATATGCGACCGTGCAACCGAAACCCGGCTGGAGCGGTAGCCAGGAGGACATCGCCGGTCTGGCGATGGCCCAGACATTCATTCACTGGGGTCTGCACCCGTGGGCGGTGTACGCGGTGATCGGGCTCGCGCTGGCATACGCGATCCACCGCCGCGGGCGACCGGTGTCGATCCGGTGGGCGCTCGAACCGCTGCTCGGCGATCGGGTGAAGGGCTGGGCAGGCGACCTCATCGACATTCTCGCCATCTTCGGCACGGTCTTCGGCGTCGCCACGTCGCTGGGGCTCGGCGTGCAGCAGATCTCAGCGGGCATGCAGTCGATCGGCGTCATCGACTCCGTCGACAACACCCTCCTGGTGATCCTCATCGTCGCCATCACCTTCCTGGCGACCCTGTCGGTGGTGAGCGGTCTGGGCACCGGAATCAAGTGGTTGTCGAACATCAACCTGTCGATCGCCGGACTGCTGGTGATCGCGATGCTGCTGATCGGTCCCACTCTCTTTCTTCTGCGCAACTTCGTGCAGTCGATCGGCGTCTACTTCGCCAACCTGTTCAACATGACGCTCGACGTCGGAGCCTTCCAGGGCCAGGAGGCACAGGACTGGCTCAGCGACTGGACGATCTTCTATTGGGGCTGGTGGATCGCCTGGGCGCCTTTCGTCGGCGTGTTCATCGCCCGGATCTCGCGCGGGCGGACAGTGCGCGAGTTCATCGCCGGATGCCTGATCGTGCCGACTCTGGTCGGATTCGTCTGGTTCTCGGTGCTCGGTGGTACGGGCCTGCACCGGCAGTTCTTCGGCGAGGGTGACCTGGTGGAGGACGGCAAGGTCTCGCCCGAGGGATCGCTGTTCCACGTGCTGTCGGACATGCCGCTCGGCACGGTCTTCTCGATCCTCGGGATCGTCCTGGTGGCCGTCTTCTTCATCACCTCCTCCGATTCCGGCTCACTGGTCGTCGACATGCTCGCCTCGGGCGGCCACCCCAATCCGCCGGTGTGGTCCCGCGTGCTCTGGGCGTCGCTCGAGGGCGTCGTCGCGATCGCTCTCCTGCTCGCGGGCGGACTGCGGTCGCTGCAGGCCGCGTCGCTGGCCACGGCCCTGCCGTTCAGCGTGATCCTCGCGATGATGTGCTTTGCGACCGTGCGGGGTCTGCGATTCGAGCACGACAAACTGCGGCGGGCCGCTCAGGCACAGCGGTTGGAGGCCGCGACGTCGCACATCGCGGGCGAGGTCTTCAGCACGATGCCGGACGAGCCGGCCCTGCGCGATTATGTCGACGACCGCATCGACTACCGCCTGAGCCGGACCCGGGGCGGGTGGCGACCCGAGCGTTTCGGCCCGAAGCACCGCGAGTAGACCGTACTGGGCCTTCGGGCGATCTATGGCCCGATCGTGTACTGCAGGTAGACGCAGCCGATCCAGCGGTCGAACTTGCGCCCGACACCGGGTGTGCGACCCACTTCGACGAAACCGACCTTCGTGTGCAGCGCGATCGAGTCCGGAACGTCCTCGGAGACCACGGCCATGATGGTGCGCGTCACCGCCGGGTCCGCCGCGTTGATCAACGCGCGCAGCAGGTGCTTGCCCGTCCCCCGGCCCGCCGCCTCGGGCCGAAGGTAGATGCTGTCCTCGGCGGTCCAACTCCAGCCCGCCTTTCCCCGATACACGCCGAGACAGGCGTAACCGACCACCTCGCCGGGTGCGCCGGCCACGAGGAACGGGCGTCCCGCGGCAACACTCGTCTCGAGTCTGGTCCGCCACTGCGCGACGGAGGGCGCCTCGAGGTCGAACGTCGCAGTGGAGTTCTCGACGTAATACCGGTAGATGTCGGCAACGGCCTCGCAGTCGTCGGACGTCGCCGGGCGAACGGTCAGCATGTGCTGATCTTGCCGCACCGCCGGGCAACTACGCTCGACTGGTGGGCGATAACGAGTCAGAACCTATCGAGGTCCGCGAGGAGGACGTCGAGGACCACGGAGCCGACCGCCTCAAGACGGGGCTGAAGCCACGCCACCTCGTGATGATGAGCCTCGGATCCGCCATCGGCGCGGGACTGTTCGTCGGGTCCGGAGAAGGCATCGCGCTCGCCGGACCCGCGGCACTCGTCTCGTACGCCATCGTCGGCGTCATCATCGTCTCGGTGATGCGGATGCTGGGCGAACTCGCGGCGGCCGATCCGAATCCCGGCGCGTTCTCCTACTACGTCGGCAAAGCTCTCGGACCCGGAGCCGGCTTCATGATGGGCTGGCTGTGGTGGGTCCAGATGACAATCGTGGTCGCAGCCGAGTCGCTCGCGGCGGCGGAAGGACTCAACGCACTCGTCGGTCTGCTGCCCGTCTGGGCGTGGGCGCTGGTCTTCATGACCGTATTCAGCGTGCTCAATCTGACCGGAGTGTCGAACTTCGGCGAGCTGGAGTTCTGGCTGTCGTTGATCAAGGTGACGTTCATCGTGCTCTTCCTGGTGATCGGAGCGGCCTACCTCTTCGGCTGGATGTCCGAGCCGTCTCCTGGACTCGCCAACGCCGGCGACTTCCTCCCGCACGGCATCGGCGGTGTCACGGCCGCACTTCTGGTGATCGCGTTCGCTTTCGGCGGAATCGAGATCATCGCCGTCGCCGCCGCGGAGACCGACGATCCCGGTCCGAGCGTCACGAAAGCCATCCGGACCATCGTCTGGCGCATCCTGGTCTTCTACGTGGGATCGGTGGCGGTGATCATGCTCGTCCTGCCGGCAGACGACCCGCGCATCCGCGAATCGCCGTTCGTCGGCGTACTCGAACAGACCGGCCTTCCGGCGGTCGCCGCCACGATGGGCGCCATCATCGTCGTCGCGCTGCTGTCGTCGATGAACGTCAACCTCTACGGCGCGTCGCGGATGCTGTTCTCCCTGTCGGTGCGACGGATGGCGCCGCGGTCGGCGCGGCGGGTCTCCTCCCGTGCGGTTCCCGTCCCCGCGCTGCTCGCCAGCACCGTGTTCGGCTTCCTCGCAGTGCCCGCGACCTACTTCTGGGGCGATCAGGTTCTCGACCGTCTCCTATCGGTGGTCGGCTCGACGCTGCTCGTCACGTGGCTCGCGATCACCTGCGCCCAGATCGTGCTGCGCAGACGCGCCGAGCGAGACGGAACGCCGCTGCCGCTGAAGATGTGGGGGTATCCGTACCTGTCGTGGCTCACGCTGATAGCTCTGGTCGCTATCACGGTGCTGGCAATCGTGACCCCGTCGGTTCGCGGTCAGGTGATCTCGACCGCCGTTCTGGTGACCGTTCTCTGGACTGCCGGAGCAGTCACTTATCGTCGTCGTTCGACGCAGCCGAGTCGGCGAGCGCCGGGTGCACGGTAGGCTGCGTCGGCTCTTTGTACTCCGCGTCGACGAGCATCGGCTCGGGATCGAGCCGCGTGAGGCCGTTCCAGCACAGATTCACCAGATGCGCGGCCACCACCTCCTTCTCCGGCTGCCGGACGTCGAGCCACCACTGTGCGGTCACTGAGACCATGCCCACCAGCGCCTGCGCGTAGAGAGGCGCCAGCGCGGGATCGAATCCGCGCCGCTCGAAGTCCCCGGCGAGAATGTGTTCCACCTGGCTGATCGCGTCGTTCAGCAGGCTCGAATAGCGAGTGTCCTCGCCCCCGCTGGTCGACTCTCCTCGGACCAGGATGCGGAACCCGTCGGTCCGCTCCTCCATGTAGGTCAGCAACGCCAGCGCGACCTGCTGAATCCGATACAGCGACCGATTCTTCGTGAGCGAGGACGTGACCATTTCCAGCAGGGTCTCCATCTCGCGGTCGACGACGACGGCGTAGAGACCTTCCTTGCCGCCGAAATGCTCGTAGACGATGGGCTTCGACACACCGGCACGCTGCGCGATCTCCTCGATCGACGTTCCCTCGAAGCCACGTTCGGCGAACAGCCCCCGCGCCACCTCGATGAGCTGCAGTCGACGCTGAGCCCCGGTCATCCGGGCCCGGGGTGCCTTCGTGACGACTTCTGCTCCGCTCTCCGCGGGCCTGCTGATGGCCATGCCACCAATGGTAGTGTCGGCCTCAGACTCCGAAAGCCACCGAGCACGGAGAGAGGGAGTCGCGCTGTGCCCGGTCTCCCGAGGTTGGTCGAGTAGGCGGGTGAGCGTAGCGAGCACGCCGTATCGAGACCACTCTCCCGTCGTGTGCGGTGGTTTCGACTCGCTTCGCTCGCTCAACCAGCCTGCGGGAAGACGGTCCCTCGAGGTTTGTCGAGTAGGCGGGCGAGCGTAGCGAGCACGTCGTATCGACACGACTCTGCCCGTCGTGTGGTGGTTTCGACTCGCTTCGCTCGCTCAACCAGCCTAAGGGGGTGCTCGCTCAGCCGGCCTGGAAAAGACGGTCCCTCGAGGTTTGTCGAGTAGGTGGGTGAGCGTAGCGAGCACGCCGTATCGAGACCGCTCTCCCGTCGTGTGGTGGTTTCGACTCGCTTCGCTCGCTCAACCAGTCTGAAGAGGGTGCGTTCGCGGTCTGTCAGGCGCGCCGTACCCCAGACAACACTCGCCGGGGGGCACGTCCCGGGAAATGGGTTGAGCCCCGATCAGACGGTGTCTGATCGGGGCTCAACAAGTTGTGTTCGGCGGTGTCCTACTCTCCCACACCCATTACAGTGCAGTACCATCGGCGCAGGTGGGCTTAGCTTCCGGGTTCGGAATGGGACCGGGCGTTTCCCCACCGCTATAGCCGCCGTAACAATATGAAACCATCCACACCACAACCCCTCACCAGAGTTGTGGTCTGTGTGTTGTTTCAGAAGTACATAGTGGATGAACGAGCAAACATTCTGTGTGCGTGTACGCAATCACCGAAACCGACTCACACAACCCATCCGTCGTGATTCGTTGAATCCGAAAAGAATTGTTGGTGAGTGTTGTTGGTAAGTCCTCGGCCGATTAGTACCGGTCACCTGAACACATTACTGTGCGTACAGTTCCGGCCTATCAACCCCATCATCTGTAGGGGGCCTTACCCCACCCGAAGGTGGGTGAGAAACCTCATCTTGGAACAGGCTTCCCGCTTAGATGCTTTCAGCGGTTATCCCTTCCGAACGTAGCTAACCAGCAGTGCTCCTGGCGGAACAACTGGCACACCAGAGGTTCGTCCGTCCCGGTCCTCTCGTACTAGGGACAGGTTTCCTCAAGTTTCTACACGCGCGCGGCGGATAGAGACCGAACTGTCTCACGACGTTCTAAACCCAGCTCGCGTGCCGCTTTAATGGGCGAACAGCCCAACCCTTGGGACCTACTCCAGCCCCAGGATGCGACGAGCCGACATCGAGGTGCCAAACCATCCCGTCGATATGGACTCTTGGGGAAGATCAGCCTGTTATCCCCGGGGTACCTTTTATCCGTTGAGCGACACCGCTTCCACATGCCGGTGCCGGATCACTAGTCCCGACTTTCGTCCCTGCTCGACATGTACGTCTCACAGTCAAGCTCCCTTGTGCACTTACACTCAACACCTGATTGCCATCCAGGCTGAGGGAACCTTTGGGCGCCTCCGTTACACTTTAGGAGGCAACCGCCCCAGTTAAACTACCCACCAGGCACTGTCCCTGAACCCGATCAGGGTCCGAGGTTAGAAGCCCAATACGATCAGAGTGGTATTTCAACAACGACTCCACCCACACTAGCGTGCCGGCTTCACAGTCTCCCACCTATCCTACACAAACCGCACCGAACACCAATACCAAGCTATAGTGAAGGTCCCGGGGTCTTTTCGTCCTGCCGCGCGTAACGAGCATCTTTACTCGTACTGCAATTTCGCCGAGCCTGTGGTTGAGACAGCAGAGAAGTCGTTACGCCATTCGTGCAGGTCGGAACTTACCCGACAAGGAATTTCGCTACCTTAGGATGGTTATAGTTACCACCGCCGTTTACTGGGGCTTAAATTCTCAGCTTCACCACCCCGAAAGATGATTAACCGGTCCTCTTAACCTTCCAGCACCGGGCAGGCGTCAGTCCGTATACATCGTCTTACGACTTCGCACGGACCTGTGTTTTTAGTAAACAGTCGCTTCTCTCTGGTCTCTGCGACCACCACCAGCTCACACCGAAAAAGTGATCACCGGTCGTGGTCCCCCTTCTCCCGAAGTTACGGGGGCAATTTGCCGAGTTCCTTAACCACAGTTCACTCGATCGCCTTAGTATTCTCTACCTGACCACCTGTGTCGGTTTGGGGTACGGGCCGTGTACCAACTCACTAGAGGCTTTTCTCGACAGCATAGGATCACCGAATTCACCACAACGGCTACGCATCACCTCTCAGGCTCAAAAAGACACGGATTTGCCTATGTCTCACCCTACAGGCTTACACCAACTATTCCACCAGTTGGCCCGGCTACCTTCCTGCGTCACCCCATCGCTTGACTACTACACCCAAGGTCCCACGCAGCCACCATCAGAGAAATCCGAAGAAATCAACGACAGCTTTTGGATGGTTAGTACAGATGATTCATCACTGGGCGCGGATACACGGGTACGGGAATATCAACCCGTTGTCCATCGACTACGCCTGTCGGCCTCGCCTTAGGTCCCGACTCACCCTGGGCGGATTAACCTGGCCCAGGAACCCTTGGTCATCCGGCGGACAAGTTTCTCACTTGTCTTTCGCTACTCATGCCTGCATTCTCACTCCCACACCCTCCACAACTGGATCACTCCGCTGCTTCCACGGATGCAGGACGCTCCCCTACCCACCCACACCACTACACACCCACCCGCAGGCAGGCATGGATGAAATGTGTGAGTGCCGCGGCTTCGGCGGTGTACTTGAGCCCCGCTAAATTGTCGGCGCAGAATCACTTGACCAGTGAGCTATTACGCACTCTTTCAAGGGTGGCTGCTTCTAAGCCAACCTCCTGGTTGTCTCAGCGACCCCACATCCTTTTCCACTTAGTACACGCTTAGGGGCCTTAGCCGGCGATCTGGGCTGTTTCCCTCTCGACTACGAAGCTTATCCCCCGCAGTCTCACTGCCACGCTCTCACTTACCGGCATTCGGAGTTTGGCTGACGTCAGTAACCTGATAGGGCCCATCGGCCATCCAGTAGCTCTACCTCCAGTAAGAAACACGCAACGCTGCACCTAAATGCATTTCGGGGAGAACCAGCTATCACGGAGTTTGATTGGCCTTTCACCCCTACCCACAACTCATCCCCTCCATTTTCAACTGAAGTGGGTTCGGGCCTCCACAACCTCTTACAGCTGCTTCACCCTGGCCATGGGTAGATCACTCCGCTTCGGGTCTAGACCCAGCGACTCAACACGCCCTATTCAGACTCGCTTTCGCTACGGCTACCCCACACGGGTTAACCTCGCCACTGAGCACTAACTCGCAGGCTCATTCTTCAAAAGGCACGCCATCACCCACCACCCCGAAAGGTGCGCAGGCTCTGACGGATTGTAAGCGTCCGGTTTCAGGTACTATTTCACTCCCCTCCCGGGGTACTTTTCACCTTTCCCTCACGGTACTAGTCCGCTATCGGTCACCAGAAAGTATTTAGGCTTACCGGGTGGTCCCGGCAGATTCACAGCAGATTCCACGAGCCCGCTGCTACTTGGGAACAATCGAAGCCAGTCAACACGCTTTCAGCTACGGGACTCTCACCCACTACGGCAGACCATTCCAGGCCACTTCACCTAACATGTCGATTTATCACTGACCCACCGCACGGCAGCACGATGAACGATCACCCCACAACCCCACACGCACAACCCCTGCCGAGTATCACATACGCATGGTTTAGCCTCCTCCGCTTTCGCTCGCCACTACTCACGGAATCACACTTGTTTTCTCTTCCTGTGGGTACTGAGATGTTTCACTTCCCCACGTTCCCTCCACACCCGCTATACATTCACGAGTGGGTAACACCACATCACTGGTGCTGGGTTTCCCCATTCGGACACCCTCGGATCACAGCTCGTTTGACAACTCCCCGAGGACTATCGCGGCCTACCACGTCCTTCATCGGCTCCTGGTACCAAGGCATCCACCGAACGCCCTCAAACACTTACAACAACACCCACAAACACACCCCACACACCACAACAGTGCCCGAGACGCGAATGCGGACAACAAACAAAAATCAACGATCACAACACGCGATCGCACAAACCAGAATCGAAATTGCAGAACACACAACCCAACAAGAACACCAAGGAACTCGCTGGGCTAGATGCTCGCATCCACTATGCACTTCTCAAACAACACACACCCACCACCCCCAACACCCCACACTCGGGGCGGAAAACAGTGAGCACCAAGACAACCCGCGCAGAACGCGTGTTCCCTCAGAACCCCGATAGTGTGCTTCGTCCACAACCGCAATCACTCACGGTCGACCACCCGCCGGCCCGCCCGCATCTCGCAGGCCACCGACAAACAAATGATGGATTCTTGTGTTTCACCCATGAACAAACACCGACCCGATACACATTCGGCACCAGCATCGACGTGTTGTTTGCTCCTTAGAAAGGAGGTGATCCAGCCGCACCTTCCGGTACGGCTACCTTGTTACGACTTCGTCCCAATCGCCGATCCCACCTTCGACAGCTCCCTCCACAAGGGTTAGGCCACCGGCTTCGGGTGTTACCGACTTTCATGACGTGACGGGCGGTGTGTACAAGGCCCGGGAACGTATTCACCGCAGCGTTGCTGATCTGCGATTACTAGCGACTCCGACTTCATGGGGTCGAGTTGCAGACCCCAATCCGAACTGAGACGCGCTTTAAGGGATTCGCTCCACCTCACGGTCTCGCAGCCCTCTGTACGCGCCATTGTAGCATGTGTGAAGCCCTGGACATAAGGGGCATGATGACTTGACGTCATCCCCACCTTCCTCCGAGTTGACCCCGGCAGTCTCCTGCAAGTCCCCGGCATAACCCGCTGGCAATACAGGACAAGGGTTGCGCTCGTTGCGGGACTTAACCCAACATCTCACGACACGAGCTGACGACAGCCATGCACCACCTGTACACCAACCACAAGGGGGGCCGTATCTCTACGGCTTTCTGGTGTATGTCAAACCCAGGTAAGGTTCTTCGCGTTGCATCGAATTAATCCACATGCTCCGCCGCTTGTGCGGGCCCCCGTCAATTCCTTTGAGTTTTAGCCTTGCGGCCGTACTCCCCAGGCGGGGTACTTAATGCGTTAGCTACGGCACGGAACTCGTGAAATGAGCCCCACACCTAGTACCCACCGTTTACGGCGTGGACTACCAGGGTATCTAATCCTGTTCGCTCCCCACGCTTTCGCTCCTCAGCGTCAGTTACTACCCAGAGACCCGCCTTCGCCACCGGTGTTCCTCCTGATATCTGCGCATTTCACCGCTACACCAGGAATTCCAGTCTCCCCTGTAGTACTCAAGTCTGCCCGTATCGCCTGCACGCCTGCAATTGAGTTGCAGAATTTCACAGACGACGCGACAAACCGCCTACGAGCTCTTTACGCCCAGTAATTCCGGACAACGCTCGCACCCTACGTATTACCGCGGCTGCTGGCACGTAGTTGGCCGGTGCTTCTTCTCCAGGTACCGTCACTTACGCTTCGTCCCTAGCGAAAGAGGTTTACAACCCGAAGGCCGTCATCCCTCACGCGGCGTCGCTGCATCAGGCTTGCGCCCATTGTGCAATATTCCCCACTGCTGCCTCCCGTAGGAGTCTGGGCCGTGTCTCAGTCCCAGTGTGGCCGATCACCCTCTCAGGTCGGCTACCCGTCGTCGCCTTGGTAGGCCATTACCCCACCAACAAGCTGATAGGCCGCGGGCCCATCCTGAACCGCAAAAGCTTTCCACCACCAACCATGCAATCAGTGGTCCTATCCGGTATTAGACCCAGTTTCCCAGGCTTATCCCAGAGTCCAGGGCAGATCACCCACGTGTTACTCACCCGTTCGCCACTCGAGTACCCAGCAAGCTGGGCCTTTCCGTTCGACTTGCATGTGTTAAGCACGCCGCCAGCGTTCGTCCTGAGCCAGGATCAAACTCTCCAACAAAAAATGCAGAAACCACAAGATTTCAACACAAAGCCAGAAAACAGAACCTGACCAAATCCAAAAAACTGACATGGTAAAAAATTCATCCAAAACACTCACCAACCCCCCAAAAGGGCCGGCAAGCACAATCTGTCCAAAAATCTCCCACGCCACAAAACAAAAATAGTGGCACAAGAAATCCAAAACACACTATCGAGTTCTCAAAGAACACACACCCACCAGAACCAACCCCCACAAACAAGGGCCGAACACCAGCAGACATCTGCAATTATCTGTCAGCCACCCCGTCTCCGGAGCAACCTCACCAGCCTAACACAATCCTCCAGACACCCACCAATCAGTGATCCCTCACAGGGACTCACTGAATAGTCGAAGCTTTCAGACCCGATTCGGCCGACCCCGCACAAGAACACCGCGACCGAAATCGCGGCGATCAGAGTAAGGGGACGTCGTCGCGGCCGGGCCGCTCTGACTCCGAATAAGTTACGCAATCGGCGCCCTTGAGGTCAAATCGGCTGGTCAGCGGCCCGCGATCCTTGCTCATCGCGACGATGAGGCCGGTCGACCAGACGGTCGGGCATCGAATCCGCATGAGTCACAGTGACGGAACTGGAGCCGCAGGTTTGCTATGGCGCGGATTGGCGTCGATTCTTCGACCTACTCCTCAGGCGACGCCTCAGAGGTAGAGCGTCCGGTACTTCACACTGCCGGCGATCCTGCCGACGAGGTTCCCGGTGATCCACACCCACTCGCCCCGTCGACTCCGAGACCACGCCCACGGCCAGACCGGACACATCCCCACCACCACGCCGGCGTGCAGAAGCGGCCACCACCACTGCCTGCCCGGAGCCCCGTAGTCTCGGGCCACCCGGGCCTCCTCACGGCCGTAGTCGATCACCTGGTCCCACGATTCGCGTATTCCGGTGCGGTACCGGTAGGCGACCAAAGCGTCACGCGCATAGCCGAACTCGTAGCCGCGCGTCTGCACGCGCCAGCAGAACTCGACGTCACTGCCGGCCGTCGGATAGCTCTCGTCCCATCCGCCGACCGCGTCGAACACTGAGCGACGGACGCCGAGGTTGCATCCGAACGTCATCGGCAGAAAGCGCCCCAGCACAACGGGTTCGGCCGGATCCGGCAAGGCGCGCCATGCTGCGACCACCGGGTCGTTGAGCGTCTCGCGCTCCAACGGTCCGCCGACGATGTCCGCGGAACCGAGGGCCTGGACGATTGCACGCAGCCAGGTGGGATGGACGGCGTCGTCCTGGTCGCAGTACGCGATCAACGGATACCGAGCAGCTCGGGTCCCCACATTGCGTGCGTGGGACGTGCCCGCAGTCCCGGAGGCGTCGACCCAGCGCAGGTCGAGCCGTCCACGCAGTGGGTGGTTCAGTGCGAACCATTCCAGGTCGGCCGAGCCCTCGTTGTCACTCAGGATCACCTCGAACGGTTCCGTGAAGTCCTGGGCGGCAAGGGCCTGCAGCTGGACCTCGAGGTCGGGCAGCCCGCGGTAGCACGCGATGACGACGGAGGCGCCGATAGCGGCACTCATGACGTCTCCTTCCGGTTCGATGACGCGATCTGTGCTCGTATCCGTCCGGCTGTCAGGCCGTCGTCGGCTGCCGCCATCAATCGCAGCACCGACAACAGGTCGTCGACGACGGCGGCGGCGGTCGCGGCGTCCAGGAGCGCGACCGGGTACAGCAGAGTGCCGCGCAGCCCGGCCGGCCGGCCGTCTTCGCGCAGTTCGAGCAGCGTGACCTCGAGTTCGTGCTTGGCGACGACTGCCGCGATCGGTTCCTGCGCCACGGTCACCGTGCCCAGATCGAGTTCCGACAAGGCAGTATCCGAGACTTCGGCCTGCTGGAGGATGAGCGTCGCCGGGAACACCGGATGACCGGTGGCCCCGCCCGGGCCCCGGGTCACACCGAGGTGGTCGAGCAGATCGGGCACCGTGACGTCCGCGTGCGCGAATCCGTCGACGAGTTGCCCATGCACGTCGGCGATCATGTCGGCCACCCGGCGATCATCGGACGCGTCGATCCGCATCGGAACATCGTCGGCGAAGTTCCCGATCACGCCGTCGACGGCCGCATGGACTCGATTCGCGTTGGCCGTCGCCAGATGGACCGCGCGGTCGGCTCCGGCTGACGAATCGATCCGTGTGGACACGACCAGCGCGAATGCCGCCTGCAGCACGGGGAACAAGCGACCGCCTCGACTGCGGGCGAGACGATCGAGCTCCCGGTGCAACTCGGGTTCGACGCTGATCCCGACGGAGTCGCCGCGGGAGTCCCACACCTGTGGTCTGGGCCGGTCGGTCAGCAGCTGCGGCCCGGGTAGCGCGTTCTCCCCGAACCTGCTCGTCCAGTAGTCGAGCGAACGCCGGAAGTGCTCGGTCCGCGCATCGGGTGCGCCGACGATGCCGGATCGCCAGCGCGCGTAGTCGCGGTACCGCACCGGCGGTGAAGCCGATTCGGGGACGATGCCGGTCGCACGCGCGGTGAACGCGGTCAGCACGTCGCGCGCCAGCAGCGGCATGGACCGGCCGTCGAAGTTGAGGTGATGAAGCACCAGGAGCAGCACCGCAGTGTTGTTCCCGCTGTCGTCTGCACTCGTGAACAGTCTGGCGCGCAGCGGGATCCGGTCGAGGTGGAGTGGCTCCCAGGCGGCTGCGGAGACCGCGTCGGCGAGCCGGCCTGCGTCCACCTCGACGGGTACCAGCCCGTCGCGAAGCGCGGCGTCCACCTCTGGCATGCCGAGGACCTCCCCCACGGGCAGCAGTCCGTCGTCCTCACCCGATTCCGCCGACCGGTAGCGCGTGCGCAGTGCCTCGTGCGTGTCGAAGACATCGCGAAGTGCAGCGTGCAGCGCCGTGCGGTCGAGCTCGCCGGTGAAGCGCAGGGCGATCGGTACATTCCAGTCGGCGCCCTGCCCGGCTCGGACCGCCTCCCATATCCGGCGCTGCGCCGGAGCGAGCGGGATCGGCCCGTCGTCGTCGATCCGAACCAGTTCGGGAGTCTCTGTCGGCGCCGCACGCTCGATGCGCGCCGCCAGATCTCCGAGGTCGGCCGCGTCGAAGACGGTCCGCACGGGCACAGAGCGGCCCGAGAGCGCCGCCAGCCGGGCCGCGACACGTGTCGCCGTCAGCGAGTTGCCGCCGAGCTCGAAGAAGTCGTCCGACATGCCGACTACCGGCGCCCCGGTGACCTCCGAGACCACCTCGGCGACGGCGCGTTCGACCTCGGACTCGGCAGGCCGGTGGTCGCGCCGACGTCGTTCGGGGCGAGGAAGCCGTGCGCGATCGACCTTTCCGTTGGCGTTGTACGGCAACGCTTCGAGCCGGTGCACGTCGGGTCGCAGGTAGGCGGGAAGCCGGTCCGCCAGCGCGCCGGTCAGGTCCTCGGTGTCCGCATCGCCGGTGACGAAGGCGACCAGCCGCGCGCCGCCGGGACCGTCGACCGCGGTGACAGCGGCGTCACCGACGCCGGGGCATCGACGCAGCACGGCCTCGATCTCGCCGGGTTCGACCCGGAAGCCGCGGATCTGGAGTTGGAAGTCGGCGCGACCCACGTATTCAAGCTGTCCGCCGCGCGTTCGACGCACGAGATCACCGGTCCGGTACATGCGGCCACCGCCGGCCGGGTCGGCGACGAACGACGCGGCGGTACGCGCCGGGTCGGCGTGATAACCGCTCGCGAGTTGCGGTCCGGTCAGGTACAGTTCGCCGACCACTCCGACCGGCACCGGATGCAGACGCGCGTCGAGCACTCGCGCGCGGACCGTCGGCTGTTCTACTCCGATCGGGATCCGCACGCACTCGTTCTCGGTTCCAGGGGCGACCTCGTGCCCGGTGGCACTGACGGCGAATTCCGTCGGCCCGTAGAGGTTGTGCACGTCGGCGGTGCTGCCGGAGCCGCGCAGCCGGGCCACGAGTTCGGGCGGCAATTCCTCGCCGATGCACAGCACCGTGCGCACCGAGCCGGGCAGCTCGCCCGCGTCGAGGATCATGGACAGGGACGAGGGCACAGTCGGGAGGACGCTGACTCGGTGCTGAGCGATCTGCCTGCGCAGCGCGGTCCCGTCACGCTCACTGCCGGGCTCGGCGATCACGATGCGCGCACCCGCCTGCAGGGCCCACCAGTACTCCCACACCGACAGATCGAAACCGGCCGCGGTCCGCAACAGGACGGTGTCGCCGCGTCCCAGTCGATAGCGCTCCTGCATCCACGCCAGCTGGGTGCTCACGGCCGCGTGCGGCACGCTCACTCCCTTCGGGGTGCCCGACGACCCCGACGTGAACAGGACGTATGCCGCCGATTCGGGATGAGGCGCCCGATCGGGACGATCCGCTGCCCGCCACTCGGACGCCGCGTCACCGCACGCGACGTCGGCGAGGTCGGCGACACCGGCGAGGTCGGCGAGGTCCAGATACGCGCGGTCGGCGGCCGGCGACGGCCCCACACCCAGCACCAGTACCGGGTCGGCGACCTCGAGGATCATGGACGCGCGCTGCGGCGCCGACGGATCCACTGGGACGTGGGCGGCGCCGCATGCGACGACCGCGTACATGGCGACCAGTTGATGCAGGCCCCGCGGCGCGGTGATCGCGACACGCTCCTCGCTCCCGACACCGCCCCCGATACCGTGGTCGCGCAGTGCGGCGGCGAGGAGCCCGACACGCTCCGACAGTTCGCCGTAGGTGACCTGTTCGGTACCGTCGACCACCGCGACCGCGTCCGGGTGCTGCTCGGCGCACCGCACGAATCCGTCCACGAGACCGCGGGTCTGCGAGCCGGGGCACGGGTGGTCCGGCGGTGCCGCCGAGCCCGCATCGGGCTCATCGTCGCCGAGCACGGGCAGGTCGCCCACCGGGAGGTCGGGGTCGTCGAGCAATCCGGCCAGGATCCGTACGTACCGCGCGGCGAACTCGGCGGCGGTGGCTTCGTCGAACAGGTCGGTGGCGAAGACCAGTTGGCCGGTCAGGCCGGGTTCGCCGCGTTCGGCCAGGGTGAGGTGAAGATCGAACTCCGCGACGTCGGGACTGTCGTCGACCACGGTCACGTCCAGTCCGGGCAGTTCCATCGACAGGCCACCGATGTTCTGGTACGAGAGCGCCACCTGGAACACCGGATGGTGATCGACGGATCGGGTGAGGTCGAGCCCGGCGACCACGGTGTCGAACGGGACTCCGGCGTTCGCGAAGGCGTGGAGCGCGGCCTCTCGACTGATCGCGAGGGCCGTGGCGCCGGTGGCCGCCCCGTGAATGTCGGTGCGGAGTGCGAGCATGTTGACGAACATGCCCACGGCTCCCTGCAGCCGGGCGTGCACCCGGCCGGCGCTCGGCGTGCCGATGACGACGTCGCGGTTGTTCCCCAGCCGGCCGAGCAGGACGGCGAGTGCGGTGTGCGCCACCATGAACACCGTCGCGCGGTTGCGCGCTGCGAAGTCGACCATCCGTGCGTGCAGGGCCGGCTCGACGGCGAACTCCACGCGCGCCCCGCGTCCGCTCGGCCGCACCGGGCGGGGCCGGTCGGTGGGCAGGTCGATCACCGGGGATGCACCGCGCAGCCGCTCGTGCCAGCTCGCGAGCGCCGCGGCGGCCGTCCCGTCGGGTTCGTTGAGCCAGGAGTGCTGCCAGACTGCGAAGTCCGCGAACTGCAGTGGCGTCGGCGCGCAACCCGTCGTGCAATCCACAGCGTTGTCCTGTCCCGTGTCCGAATCGCCGGTGAGCCGGGTCCGGTATTCGGCCGCCAGCTCGCCGGCCAGTGTCGCCACCGACAGTCCATCGGCGCTGATGTGGTGCAGGACGAGAACGAACGTGTGCCGGCCGGTCCCCTCCTCCGCGGACAGCAGCGCCGCGCGGACGGGCGGGCGGGCGGTCACGTCGAATCCACGGCCGGTCACCGACCGCACGGCCTCGTCGATCCGGGTCTCCGGCACCGCCCGAAGTTCCACCTCGAGCCCGTGGTCGTGACCCGGCCGAATCAGCTGGCGGGGTCCGTCCGGGGAGTCGGGATACGCGGTGCGCAGTACCTCGTGCCTGCGCACCAGCGCGTCGACCGCGCCCAGGAACGCCGGCACGTTCAGGTCACCGGTCATCCGCAGCACCAGCGGGATGTTCTCGGTGCGCGCGTCGGGGTCGAATCGGTTGAGGAACCACATGCCCTGCTGGGCCGGGGCGAGCGGAATGTGCTCGGGCCGTTCGAGATCGCCCGGGCCGGGACCAGAGACGGGAGAACCGGCGTCGAGCCGGGCGGCGAGACCGGCGACGGTGGGCGCGTCGAAGAGGTCGGCTACAGCCAGTTCCCTGCCCGTGCGTGCCCGCAGCAGCGCGACGGTCTGGGCGGCCATCAGCGAGTTGCCGCCGAGGTCGAAGAAGTGCCCGTCGCGTCCGAGTTCGGTCCGGCCCAACGCCTGTGCGAAGGCTTCCGCCACCATCACTTCGGAGGTTCCGGCCACGGCCACCGGACCGGTGGACGCGAACTCCGGCTCGGGCAGTCGGCGGTGGTCGACCTTTCCCGACGGGGTCAGCGGCAGCTCGGCGAGTTCGACGAATGCGGTGGGCACCGCGTACGACGGCAGGGTGGCGCGCAGGCGGTCTCGCAGTGCGTCGGCGACATCGGCACCGTCGGCCGGCACGACGTATGCGACCAGAGTGGTTCGACCGTCGGGGCCCGGCCTGCCGGCAGCGACCGCGGCGCGAACCTCGGGGCAGCCGTGGAGCGCGGACTCGACCTCGCCCAGTTCAACGCGGTGTCCGCGGATCTTGAGCTGCGCGTCGAGCCGGCCGAGATGCCGCAACTGCCACTGCTCCTCGCCGACGGATGCGGCCGCCACCAGATCGCCGGTCCGGTAGCGCCGCGACCCCGGCGGCCCGTCGGGATCGGCGACGAAGGTGACGGCGGTGAGGCCCGGGCGGCCGTGATAGCCGCGAGCGAGTCCCGGTCCGCTCACGTAGGCTTCGCCCGCGGCGCCGGGCAGCACGGGCCGCAGGTCGGCGCCCAGTACGCGGACGGTGGAGCCGGTGATGGCTTCGCCGATGGGAAGTCCGTCGCGTGTAGCCCGGATCGGCCCGGCGAGCGTGGCCATCACCGTGGTCTCCGTGGGGCCGTAGGCGTTGAAGAACCGCGTGCCGCGACCGATCCAGCGGTCGGCGGTAGCCGTCGAGCACGCGTCGCCGCCGACGATCACGGTGGTCAGCTCGGGCAGTTCCTCGTCGATCGTGTCGAGAACCGCCGGAGTCAGGAAGGCGTGAGTCACGGCCGCTTCGCGAAGGATCGACGAGAGGTCGTCGGCACCGTAGACCGACCGGGGAACGACGACCGCCGTCGCCCCGGCATCGGCCGCGAGCAGCAGTTCCAGGACCGAGGCGTCGAAGCTCGGCGACGCGAAATGCAAGACGCGCGAATGCTTCTCGACACCGTAGCGGCGCTGCTCGGCCACGAACGATGCGATGCCCCGGTGCGTGACGGCGACGGCTTTCGGCCGTCCGGAGGTTCCGGAGGTGTAGATCAGGTACGCGGTCTGGTCCGGGTGGGGCGCGGCGCGCAGTTCGTGACGCCCGAGAGGTGAGACGTCGTATCGGGCGAGTTCGGCCTCGATCGCGGGATCGTCGAGTACGAGTGCACCGCCCAGCGCGGCAACGCCTGCCGCGGTCAGGTCGCGGTCGGCCACCGTGGTCACGATCAGCGCGGCAGTCGAGTCCTCGAGCATGAACGCGACCCGGTCGGCGGGATGACGCGGATCCACCGGGACGAATGCCGCGCCGGTCGCGGCCACCGCGCGGGTGGCGATCACCGAGAGATAGGAGCGCGACAGGCACAGCGCCACCGCCGTCTCCGGCCCGGCCCCGCGGGCGATCAACAGACGGGCGAGACGGTTGGTGTGCGCGGCGATCTGCTCGGATTCGTGGTGTCGGAGCCGACCGTCGGCGTCGACGGTGATCATCCGCTGGCCCGGGGTGGTCAGCACGTCGCCGAGGTAGCGGTCGGCCGGAGCCGGTCCGCCGCGGGTGATCTCGGTCAGCGCCGCCCGTTCCGCCGGTGTGGTGAGGTCGATGGCTCCCAGCGCGCCTTCGGTGGCTTCGACCCGCTCACCGGCCATCGCCAGGATGACGCGTTCCCAGCGATTCAGCAGGGTCGCAGCAGTCCTGGCCCGGTACGCCTCTCCCCGATGAACCACGGCCAGCTGCAGACCGCCCGATGCGTCGGGAGTCGCCGTGAACTCGATGTCGAATCGCGCGACGGGCACGTCGACGTGGAGCATGTTCGTGGCGAGCGCTGCGCCCTCGCCGCGGGCGGCCGGATGCGTTCCGTCGACGGTGAGAGTCGCATGGATCAGCGGATGGCTGTCGCGGTGGCGCGGGAGGTCGAGTAGGTCGACTATCTCCTCGATGTCCAGGTCACCGTGGTCGAGGGCGCCGAGCACGGTCTGCTGCGACTGCTCGATGATGTCGCGGACCGAACTCTCCGGCTCGACGGTCGTGCGCAGCGGAACGGTGGTGACGAACATGCCGACGGTCTCAGCGACCCCGGGTGCTTCGCGGCCGGACAGCGGGGTGCCGATGATGACGTCGGTGCCTCCGGCGCTGCGCGCCAGCGCCACGGCCAGAGCCGCGTGCAACACGCTGAACAGCGTGGCGCCGGATCGCTCGGCGAGGGCGGCGAGCGCTTCCCCGGCGGCGGAGTCCACCGCCGCGCGATGCACCCGCGCCACCTCCTCGGGCGCTCCGTCCGGCCGGGGACGAGCGGCGTCCTCGACGTCGGCGAGCCGGTCGCGCCAGTACCTCAGATGCGCGGCGGCGCTGGAGGACGGATCGTCGACCGACCCTCTCCGTGCGGCGCGATGGCGCAGATGATCGGCGTACGAGACGGAGGGAACGTCGAAATCCGGTGCGCCTCCGAGGACTCGGGCACGGTAGGCGGTGGATGTGTCGGCGGCGAGGATCCGCATCGACCACCCGTCGGCGGCCACATGATGCACGGCGAGCACGACCACCGTGTGATCGCCGTCGGGCCGGACCACCACGCGCAGCGGCAGATCGACGGTCAGGTCCATCGCGGCTGCCAATGCCGCGGTCACCGCCGGTTCGCCGGCTGAGCCGGCGTCGGTGCCCGGACCGAGGACCGTCACCAGTGCCTCCGAGCTGTACTCCCCCGGCGCCAGTACCTGCGGGCGGGGCCCGTCGACGCTCTCCGGGTAGACGGTCCGGAGAACCTCGTGCCGGTCGAGGACGTCGGCGATCGCGGCGGTCAGCGCCGGGACGTCGATCCGGCCCGGGATGCGGAGCGGAGCCAGGATCAGGTAGGCGCTGGAGGCGGGATGGATGCGGTTGTGCAACCACATCTGCCGCTGCGCCGCGGCCAGCGGCATCGGATCGCCCGGCTCGCCCGGCTCGGCCTCAGCGGCCGCCTGCGAAGCGTCCCGCTGGTCGGCGAGCGCGGCGAGGGCGGCGGCGGTGCGGTGGTCGAAGACCTCACGCACCGCCAGCCGCGCGCCGAGCCGTTCCCCGACGGCCGCGACCACGCGAGTCGCGGTGAGCGAGTTTCCTCCGTGCTCGAAGAAGTCGTCGTCCACACCGACGCCGTCGCCCAGCAGTTCCCGGAAGATCCCGAGCATCGCCGTCTCCGTCGCGGTGGCGGGTTCCCTGACGACGTGGTCTCCGCGGACGGGGGTCGCGGGCAACGGCAGCGCCGCCCTGTCGACCTTGCCGCTGGCCGACAGCGGCAGCGCGTCGGTGGTCAGAATGTGGGCGGGCACCATGTGCTCGGGCACCCGATCCGCGAGATGTGCCCGAAGCGTCCGTGCATCGGCTGCGGAGCCCGCGGCGGGGACCACGTGCGCGACCAGCTGCGGTCCGGACCGCGGATCGTCGTAGGGCACCACGACGACGGCCGAGACGTCGGGATGCGCCGCGAGAGCGGCTTCGATCTCACCCGGCTCCACACGCTGTCCGCGCAGTTTGATCTGGAAGTCGCTGCGACCGCAGAACTCCAGTTCCACGTTCTGGCGCCCCACACCGCCTCGCCGCTCGACACCCGCGGCACCGGCAGCAGCCCCCGTGCGCCGCCAGCGCACGAGGTCGCCGGTGCGGTAGAGCCGCTCGCCCGGACCGAACGGTGAGGCCACGAATCGTCCGGCGGTGAGCGCCGGACGGCCGTGGTAGCCGCGGGCGAGCTGGACGCCGCCGAGATAGAGCTCCCCGGTGACGCCGATCGGCACCGGTCGCAACCGGCGGTCGAGGACGTGCACGGTATTGCCCTCGGTGGGGTTGCCGATCGAGACCGGCCGGCCGTCCAGCGAGCCCGGCGTGACGTGCGCTGCCGTCACGTCGACCGCGGCCTCGGTCGGCCCGTACAGGTTGTGCAGTCGGGCTCCGGTCCGCGACAGGACCGCCGCGGCCGATGCGCTGCCGAGAGCCGCACCGCTGGTGAACACGAGCCGCAGCGAGTCGAGACGGGCCCGCGTGCCGCAGGCGAGGACGACGTCGAGCATCGCGGGCACGAAGTGGATCACCGAGATCCGCTCGGCGTCGATCAGCTCGGCCAGTGCCGACGGCTCACGGTGCAGCCCGGGCTCGGCGAGGACGGTTCGCGCCCCGGCGACGGTGGGCCAGAACAGTTCCCACACCGAGACGTCGAACGTGGTCGGCGTCTTCTGGAGGACCGTGTCGCCGACGGAGATCCGGTAGCGCACCTGCATCCAGACGCAGCTTCGGCACGCTTAGGCAACTTCCGAGTGGCCGATACCAGGCTCGCTACCGCGACCCGAGCGGATCGAACGTCCTCCACAACGCGCCCACCACGTTCGATGCGAAGATCGACGCAGAGGGATGGCTCGCGGCCGAGCGCCGACTGATTCAACTCGGCGAGTGGACGCCACCCGCGACCCGTGAGGAGAAGAAGGCCGCCGCCCTTGTCTCACTGCGGGCGTACGCCGATCAATGGCTCGCCGAGCGGAAGCTCACCCCGAAGACGCGGGCTCTCTACCGCGACCTGCTCGACTCCCGCGTGCTTCCGGTCCTCGGCGATGAGTACCTGACAGATCTATCCCCGGCACTAATCCGCACCTGGTGGTCTGGACTTGGCACCGCTACACCAACCCGCTCGGCGCACGCTTACCAAGTTCTCCGGTCAATCCTGAGCACAGCTGTCGACGACCACCTGATCGCCGAGAACCCCTGCAAGATCAAGGGCGCCGGGCAGACTCCGAAACGTAGACAGCACGAGATTCTCACCCCTGAGGAACTCGTCGCCGTATACAACGCGATGCCTGAGACGTATCGGGCGTCAGTTCTCGTAGCGGCATGGGCGGGACTCCGATTCGGTGAACTGATCGAACTGCGCCGCAAGGATGTGGTGAAGGTCGGCGACGGCACGGCACTTCGGGTACGCCGGTCGGCAACCGTCGTCGACGGCGAGATCATCGTCGGCGCGACTAAAACCGATGCCGGCATGCGCGACGTCTACTTACCGCCGCATGTCACGGCGATCCTGACGAGCCACATGCGAGCACACACCGGCAACGGGCCCGAGTCACTGCTATTCCGAACGACGCGCGGCCGACGTCTCTCTCAATCCGCGTTCACGAAAGCATTCAAGGCGGCGCTACCCGCAGGCAAGGAAGGCGTTCGCGTGCACGATCTTCGTCATACTGGCGCAGTTCTCGCGGCGCAGGCTGGTGCCACGGTGAAGGAATTGATGGGCCGCCTAGGTCATACGACACCGGCTGTGGCGATGCATTACCAGCACATCGCGGCGGGCCGTGATGCATCGATCGCGGCGGCGATGAGCGAGCTCGCACAGCCAGAGAAGCCGGAACCCTCAACAGGCGATTGAGAGTTTGCGGCGTCGTCAATCGTCGTGCCGCCGTTTAATTTTCGGGGCTCTCGTGCTCCCCTCACTCCGAAGCAGCGTGACCTCAGCTTCTGCCGCAGATTCCGTCCATTGTCGTCCATTGTCGTCCATTGTCGTCTGGTCGCGGCTGCTCACGTACGCCTGCGTCAACATCGAGGCCACAGACCCCCCGACGAGGCAATATGGCGAACACACTGTGACCAGCATGTTCTTGTTGCTCCGCCACCAGGACTCGAACCTGGAATGCCTGAACCAAAATCAGGAGTGTTGCCATTACACCATGGCGGATTGCCGCGGAGACGATTCTGCCACAGGGCCCACCGCACACCACCACGCCGGGCACCACGCCGCCACCAACGCTGACCCCACGGGCTCTCGCACCTCTCCGCCACTCGCCCCGGGGTGCCGGAGAACCACCCCTCGCCGCACTCCGGCACCCGACCGCACCGATCGATGCGACCCAACCGGATGGTACATCCGGCAGAAAGTCGTACCACCGGAATCACCGATCCGCGACACTGACCCACCCTCCGGCGCGCACCGGGCGACGGCTACTTGAGACCCAGCACCGGAAGAAGGAACTCGCGCGCGAAATCCGAGAGCTCGCCGATGTCGTCGTAGTCCATGAGGTCACTGGGGATGGTGAGGAACGACCCCGCGATCCGGACCACCAGGTCGGCAGCCGGTATGGTCCGCACCCGCTTGGGGATGTTCCCTGCGGTCTGTTCGCGAAGGATCTGGTGCGCTACGAAGTCGCGCACCACGGTGAGAGTACGACCGTCGCCGCCGCCGACGAAGCCGGGCACCATCGCCGGCTCGGTCTCGAGCAGCTTTCGGATCAGCGGATTGCCGCCGATGGTCCGCAACGACGTCACGAAGGCCTGGACCACACGGTCGGCCGGGGTCGGCGCCTGCGCCATGACGTCGAGAAACTCGATGAAGTAGTTCTGGAACTCGCGGACCATGACCGCGTCGACGAGCGCGTCCTTGGTGGCGAACTTGCGGTAGATCGTGATCCGAGCCGTCCCGGCACGTCGGGCTACCTCTTCCATCGACGTGCGCCCGATCCCCGTTTCACAGAACTGCTCATACGCAGCGTCGAGCAGTCTGGTCCGCGTCCGGTCGGTCTCGACGGTGTCGGTCTGCACCGCCTGCTGCATCGCACGCTCGAAGAGCGTGGCCTCGACCCGCCCGGCCGCAGGGATCACCACTGGCCTTCAACTCCTCTCCAGTACCTACCCGACTCCTTCACGCTACGGCATCGGACGACCGCCCCATGCTCCGAATCCCGAGGCGTCCGACCCCGGCGACGCCGTGTTGCAAGTGTCGCTCCGTTGTTTCATATGGGCCGATGGGCGACCGCGCACCGTCAGTCGTCCACCCACTGCAGGACATCCCCGGGCTGACAGTCGAGAACACGGCAGATCGCGTCCAGCGTCGAGAATCGCACCGCTTTGGCGCGGCCGTTCTTGAGAACCGCGACGTTGGCCGGCGTGAGGCCGACGCGTTCGGCGAACTCGCCCACGCTCATCTTGCGACGCGCCAACTCCACATCCAGGCGCACGACGATGGCCAATTCAGATCACCGCGTCCATGTCCGCACGCAGCGTCGTCGCCTGGCGCAGCAGCGATCTCATCACCACCATCAGCAGCACGAGCAGCAGGCAACCGAGTCCGACAACGGTCAGCAGGAAAGGCAGGCCGGGATCGTCGAGCTCTCCGAACAGCGCCAACGCCGCCAACAGCCCGGCGGGTACGAGACCCGCGGCGGCGACCGCACAGATGATCGTGTCCACCCACCGGAACGACGATCGGTCGAAGATCCGGTCGCGACGGACGTGACCGAGGAGCATCCATGTCGCAACGAGGACGACCTGCAGGCACAGGAACTCGTAGCCGACCAGGAAGGTCGCCGACCATCGTTCGCCTCCGGTCATCTCGCCGATGCTCTCGCGATAGCGGAACTGTCCGGGAAACGAGAGCGTCTGCAGAACGGTGACCCCCGCGAACAGCAGCACCAAGGTCGCCCGCAAGGGCCAGTAAGCGAGTGTGACAGCACCGTCCATGTGTCGATTATCGACGGAAATCTATCGAAATTCAATAGCTAATGACGGCGCACCGCACTGTCGCGCACGCCACTGCGCACCTCGCCGAATAACACCTGACCGCACCGGCTGCGTAGGATTTGCCCCGGCGTACCTCCGCGGGATGGAAAGCTCTGCAGGAGTGCGTCGACGCTCGCGACCTTGAGATGCGGAGGGACTCGGATGACCGGACGACCGGCCCAGTCGAACGAAGAAGTCGCCGTCATTGTGCTGGCGGCGGGTGCCGGTACCCGGATGAAGTCGAAGACCCCGAAGATCCTTCACGAGATCGGCGGACGCAGCCTGCTCGGCCACGCACTGCACGGCGCCGCCGAACTCGACCCCGATCACCTCGTCGCCGTCGTCAGTCACGAACGCGAGCGGGTCACCGCCGCCATCGGAGAGATCGCCGAGGAACTCGGGAGGCCGGTGACCGTCGCCGTTCAGGATGAGCCGTTGGGCACCGGCGACGCCGCCCGCGCCGGAATGACCGGACTCCCCGACGACTTCTCCGGAACCGTCTTGGTCACGGTCGCCGACGCCCCGCTGCTCGACGGCTCCACGTTGTCCGCGCTCGTCGCCGAACACTTGCGCGACGACGCGGGCGAACCGGCCGCCGTCACGCTGACCAGCTTCATCGCCGACGACCCCACCGGCTACGGACGAATCGTCCGGGCGGGCGGTCCCGGCCTGGACATCGCGTCGTCGGACGTCCTGGCGATCACCGAGCACAAGGACGCGACCGAGACCGAACGTGCGATCACCGAGGTGAACGCGGGGATCTACGCGTTCGCCGCCGACATGCTGCGGACCGGCCTGACCAGTCTGTCCACCGACAACGTGCAGGGCGAGTACTACATCACCGATCTCGTCGGCATCGCGCGCGAGGCCGGCCGGGCCGTGCACGCACTCACCGTCTCCGATCCGAGCGTGGTCGCCGGCTGCAACGACCGCGCGCAGTTGGCCGATCTCGGAGCCGAACTGAATCGCCGGATCGTCCGCAAGCACATGCTCGCCGGCGTCACCGTCGTCGACCCCGCGACCACCTGGATCGACGTCGACGTCACGCTGGGCCGGGACGTGCGCGTCGAGCCGGGCACCCAGCTCCGCGGCCGGACCTCCGTCGCCGACGACGCGGTGATCGGCCCCGACACGACGCTCACCGACGTGACCGTCGGCGAGGGAGCTGCGGTGATCCGCACCCACGGTTCCGACGCGCAGATCGGGCCCGGCGCCGCCGTCGGCCCGTTCGCGTATCTGCGACCCGGCACGGTCCTCGGCGCAGACGGAAAGATCGGTACGTTCGTCGAGACCAAGAACGCCCAGATCGGCGCGGGCACCAAGGTCCCGCACCTAACGTACGTCGGCGATGCGGAGATCGGCGAGAAGACCAACATCGGCGCGTCGAGCGTCTTCGTCAACTACGACGGCGTGGCCAAGCACAAGACGGTCATCGGCTCGCACTGCCGCACCGGCAGCGACAACATGTTCGTCGCCCCTCTCACGATCGGCGACGGTGTCTACACGGGCGCGGGCACCGTGCTGCGCGACGACGTGCCGCCGGGAGCCCTCGCGGTGTCGGCGGGCGCCCAGCGCAACATCGCCGATTGGGTGATCGCCAAGCGCCCCGGCACCCCTGCCGCCGACGCCGCCCGCGCCGCCCAGCAGAATCACACCCAGCACGATCACACCCAGCACGATCACACCCAGCAGACCGAATAGCGTCACCCTGCGCCGACGGCGGCCACGAACCGCCCCGGCGCTCACACTCCGAGTACAGAAGCCGACCGCCTAGGAGAGAATGAGTCACCCATGACTTGGACGACCGACAATCAGAAGAACCTCATGCTGTTCGCCGGACGGGCACATCCCGAACTGGCGCAGGCCGTGTCGGACGAGCTGGGCGTTCACATCACCCCGCAGACGGCGCGCGACTTCGCGAACGGCGAGATCTTCGTCCGCTTCGAGGAGTCGGTCCGCGGCAGCGACGCCTTCGTGCTCCAGAGCTGCCCGTACCCGATGAACCAGTGGGTCATGGAGACCCTCATCATGATCGACGCGCTCAAGCGCGGCTCGGCCAAGCGCATCACGGCGATCATCCCGTTCTATCCCTACGCACGCCAGGACAAGAAGCACCGCGGCCGCGAGCCGATCTCGGCGCGCCTGATCGCCGATCTGCTCAAGACCGCGGGCGCCGACCGCATCGTGACGGTGGATCTGCACACCGACCAGATCCAGGGCTTCTTCGACGGCCCCGTCGACCACATGCACGCACAGGGCCAGCTGGCCGAGTACGTGCGCAACAAGTACGGCACCGACAACATCTGCGTGGTGTCTCCGGACGCCGGCCGTGTGAAGGTCGGCGAGAAGTGGGCCGACTCGCTCGACGGAGCTCCGATGGCGTTCGTCCACAAGACGCGCGACCCCGACGTCCCCAACCAGATCAAGTCGAACCGCGTCGTCGGTGAGGTCGCGGGCAAGACCTGCGTGCTGATCGACGACATGATCGATACCGGCGGCACCATCGCGGGCGCCGTGTCGGTTCTCAAGGAGGCCGGCGCCGGCGACGTCATCATCGCCACCACGCACGGCGTGTTCTCGCATCCCGCCGCCGAGCGCCTCGCCACCTGCGGCGCCAAGGAGGTCATCGCGACCGACACGCTGCCGATCCCCGAGGACAAGCGTTTCGACAACCTGACGGTCCTGTCGATCGCACCGCTGCTCGCGCAGACCATCCTCGAGGTGTTCAAGAACGGCTCGGTCACCAGCCTGTTCAACGGGAACGCCTGACCAGTACCGCATACGACGCGAAAGACACGACGCGAGACGCCATGGCCCGGGAAACCGGCCATGGCGTCTCGCGTTCGTCTAAGCGGCGTGACCCGCCCGTTCAGACGGTCTGTTCGATTCCCTCGATCGCGACGTCGACGGTCTCCTCCGATCCGGTCGCCGCGCCACCCGGAGCGTCGGACCGTCCGGGGATGAAGAACGCCAGCACCAGCGCGGCCACGGCGGCGCCGGCGGCCAGCGCCATGATCCAGCGGAACGCGCTCTCCGACGGCACTGCCACGCCACCGAGCGTCATGGTCATCTGCGCGACGATCACACCCGCCAGCGCACTGGCGAAGGACGTGCCGAGCGAACGCATGAGCGTGTTGAAGCTGTTCGCCGCACCGGTCTGCGACGGCGGAACCGCTCCCATGATGAGCGCGGGCATCGCACCGTAGGCGAGTCCGGTTCCGAATCCGATGATGATGCCGATGACGATGAGCTGCCAGATCGAGTGCAGGGCGAAGACGCCGAGCAGGTAGCCCAACGCCACCACGATCGCGCCCACCATCAGGGTGATCCTCGGTCCGAAGGTGTTGGTCAGCCACGACGAGAGCGGTGCCGCGAGCAGGAGCATGATGCCGAACGGCGCCATCACCAGGCCCGCCACCATCATCGACCCGCCGAGACCGTAGCCGGTGGCCTCCGGCATCTGGACCACCTGGGGGAAGACCATGCTCGCCGCGAACATCGCGAAACCGAAGACGATCGAGGCGATGTTGGTGAACAGCACCTGCGGGCGGACGGCGACGCGGACATCGACGATCGGCTGCGAGCTGCGCAGCTCCCAGCTCACCCACAGGATGAAGAGCACGATCGCTGCGGCGAAGCAGCCGAGGGTGGTGCCGCTCGACCAGCCCCAATCGGCGCCCTTCGAGACTGCGAGCAACAGCGCGAGCAGACCGCCCGACAGCGTCACGGCGCCGACGTAGTCGAAGCCGCCGCCCGACTTCTTCGGCGACTCCGGAACCACGATCACGACAGCGATCGCGCCTACGACACCCATGATCGCCGACACCCAGAAGAGCCAGTGCCAATCGGCGTACTCGGCGATCAGTGCCGCCAGCGGAAGCCCGAAGGCACCGCCGACGCCCAGCGATGCACTCATGGTCGCGACCGCGCCGGCCAACTTCTCCTTCGGCAGCACGTCGCGCATCACGCTGATGCCGAGCGGAATCACACCCGCCGCGAGACCCTGCAGAGCTCGTCCAACGATCATCGGCACCACCGACGTGCTCAGCGCACCGATCACCGAACCGACGATCATGATGCCCATGCTCACCAGCATCATGCGCCGCTTGCCGAACATGTCACCCAGCCGTCCCATCACCGGCGTCGCGACCGCCGCTGCCAGCAGTGTCGCGGTGATCACCCACGCGGTATTGGACGCCGGCGCGTTCAAGTACTCCGGCAGGTGCGGAATGATCGGGATCACCAGCGTCTGCATCAAGGAGACGACGATGCCGGCCAACGCCAGGACCGCTACGACGGCGCCGGTGGCCGGCGCTTTCTCCAGGGCCTCCGGGCCCGTCTTCTGTTCAACCATCTAAGAACGACCTCATCCGATACGAATGCGAGCGGGTCGGTGCCCGCTCGCGAGGAGTGTGTCCACACACTATCCGGAGGGTCCTCCGGATAGCAATGCGAGAGCGGCTACTGTCGTATCTGCAACACCGGCGACGACGAGAACGAGGAACGGGGGACACCGACGTGCCTGCCGCACCCGAGCCCGGGACCCGCCTGCGTTCAGACGCGCAGGCCAACTACAACCGTCTTGTCGCAGCGGCGACGACGGTGATCGATCGTGAGGGCGCAGACGCCCCGCTCACCCTCATCGCGGCGGAAGCCGACGTCGGGATCGGCACGCTCTACCGCCGCTTCCCCACACGCGCGCACCTGATCGAGGCCGTCTATCGGCACCGGATCACCACCCTCTGCGACACCACCGAGGACTTCCTCACCGACGAGCCGACGCCCCACGCCGCATTGCAGGGCTGGATGACCAGGTTCGTCGACATGCTGATCACCCATCGCGCCGTCCCCGACGCGATCCGCCCGCTGTTGGCCTCGGATACCGACTTCCGGACCGAGACACGCAACAATCTGATCGCGGCACTCGTCCGGTTCCTCAGCGAAGGACGGCGAACGGGCACCATCCGCGAGGACGTGGATCCGGTCGACATCCTGCGCGTACTGACCGGCATCGCCTTTCTCAGCGAGACCTCCGACCACGCCCGCGGCTCGATCGCCCTGGTGGCCGACGGGCTCAGGCCCCAGCAGAGCTGATCGCAGCAAGCCGGCACCCAGTAACCTGGACCACGTGGACGCCACGATCTATCACAACCCCCGCTGCACCACCTCCCGTAACGCACTCACCCGGCTGCGCGAGGCGGGCGTCGAGCCCGAGGTCGTCAAGTACCTCGACACCGGTTGGACGCGCGAACAGCTCACGGCCATGTTCGACGCCGCCGGGCTGACGCCCGCTCAGGCGGTCCGCAGACGCGAGAAGCTGTACAAGGAACTCGGGCTCGCCGACGCCTCGGACGACGAGCTGCTCGATGCGATGGTCGACCATCCGGTTCTGGTGGAGCGGCCCTTCGTCGTCACCGAGAAAGGCACCCGGCTCGCCCGGCCGATGGACCGACTCGACGAGATCCTGCCGTAGCCCGCTAAGGATTCAGCCCCGCTCACGATTCGGCCCCGCTAACGATTCACGCTGTACGCACTCACCGGATCCTCGAGCGGCCGATGCAAACCCGGAACGACCACCGCGGCGAGCGCGCGGACGAATCCCCGGGTGCAGTTCCAGAAGTCGAAGTAGTCACGCCACACGGCGATCCGGCCTTCGCGTACCTCGTTGCGGCCGCATACCCAGAACTGGATCCGCAACGGCCCCACCCGCAGTTCATCGATCCGCTCGGTCAGCACCACGCCGTCGTCGTCGGCGCTGATCGCGCGGATCTGCGCGTCGAATCCGATGCGATCGCCGTTGAGCCCGCGCATCACCTTCGCGAACCGTCGCTTGCCTCGTACGGTCGGCAGCGAGACGTTGGCGTACACGATCTCGTCGTCCACGCATTCCAGGGCCGCCTCGACCCGACCCTGGGCGAGGTCGGCGAAGAAGGCGTGGACGAGATCCGTCGGTTTCTGTGAGGTCATGCCCCGATGGTATTCTTGCCGCTGTTGTCTCGGCGAGGGTGCGAAGTCACCGTTATCGGCGCGACGGTCACCAGCTCTGCGGACTGCGTCGTCAGTCCACTCCTCGACCGTGTGCGGCGACGCTGAGGCGCCACCACGAAGAATCCCGAACCGAGGAGAATCGCATGGCTACCGCCCCGCAGCTCGCCGCCGCCGTCCGTGAAGAGAAGGGCAAGGGCGCCGCGCGCCGCGCCCGCGCCGCAGGCCAGGTCCCCGCCGTCCTGTACGGCCACGGCACCGACCCGGAGCACCTGCTGCTCCCCGACCGTGAACTCGCCGCCATTCTGCGCGCCAACGGTGTCAACGCCGTAGTGGAGCTCGACATCGCCGGCCAGAAGCAGCTCGCGCTGACCAAGCAGGTCGACGTCCACCCGATCCGCAACTACATCGAGCACGTCGACCTGCTCATCGTCAAGCGCGGCGAGAAGGTCAACGTCGAGGTCGCCATCCTGATCGAGGGCGTCGCCGCCAGCGGCACGCTCACCATTCAGGACGCCAGCGCCGTCGAGGTGGAGGCCGAGGCCCTGCACATCCCGGAGAACATCGTCGTGGACGTCCACAACCTCCCCGCGGGCACCAACGTCACCGCCGCCGACCTGAAGCTGCCGGCGGGCGTCGAGCTGATCACCGACCCCGAGACCCTCGTGGTCACCATCGAGGCCGCCAAGACCGCCGCGGAGACCGTGGGCGAGGAGGCCGACGAGGAAGCCGCCGAGGACGCCGCGGAGTGATCTCCCCGGCTGGACGGCTCTGAGTGAAACTCATTGTCGGACTGGGCAATCCCGGTCCCGCTTACGAGAAGACCAGGCACAACGTCGGCGCGATGGTCGCCGACGGCCTGGTCTCCTCGTATGGCGAGAAATTCTCCGTGCACAAGCGCTCCGGCGCGCTGACCGCCACTGTGCGCATCGGCGGCGAACCGGTACTGGTCGCGAAGTCACGGACGTACATGAACGTCACGGGCAGGCAGATCGGCCCGCTGGCGTCGTACTACTCGGTCGCTCCCGGCGACCTGATCGTGCTCCACGACGAGCTCGACATCGACTTCGGTGCCGTGCGTCTCAAACTCGGCGGCGGTGAAGGCGGGCACAACGGCCTGCGCTCGATCAGCCAGACCCTCGGTACCCGCGACTACCTGCGCGTCCGTCTCGGCATCGGGCGCCCGCCCGGACGTCAGGATCCGGCCGATTACGTCCTCAAACCGTTTCCCGGTTCGGCGAAGGCCGAGGTGGAACTGCTGGTGGCCAACGGTGTCGACGCCGCCGAACTGCTCGTGAAGCAGGGACTCGAAGCCGCTCAGAACGTCGTTCACGCCTGGTAGTCGGCCCGACGTCACCGGACCCGCCCGACGAGCCTGCGGCCGTCGGGACAAATTTGCGCGACCGCCTTCCCGATCCCCTCGCCGTCGGCGATGATGTCCTCAGTCGACTCTTGATCAATTGATCAAATCCCGCGACATGAAGGAGGTCATCGGTATGACGGCGCCCGCAGGCGACACCAGAACCGACATCCCCGGGCTGCCCCGCCCGATCCGCTGGTCGGCGGCTACGGCGGCGTTCCAGATCGAGGGTGCGCGCGACGAAGGCGGCCGCGGTCGGTCGGTGTGGGATCTGTGGGTGCAGACGCCCGGCAAGGTGATCGACGGTTCCACCGCCGAACCCGGCCCCGACAGCTATCACCGGTGGGCCGAGGACGTCGCGCTCGCCGCCGGCCTCGGGCTCGACCGCTACCGGTTCTCCATCTCCTGGACCCGGGTGCAGCCAGACGGCACCGGGCCGTCGAACCCCGCGGGCCTGGACTATTACTCGCGACTGGTCGACGATCTGCTCGCGGCGGGCGTCACGCCCTTTCCCACGCTGTATCACTGGGATCTGCCGGTGCCGATTCACGAGGCCGGCGGCTGGTGCTCACGCGACACCGCCGCACGCTTCGCGGACTACACGGCACTCGTCGCCGACCGGCTCGGCGACCGGGTGAAGAACTGGTACACGATCAACGAACCCGCGATGACCACCCTCCAGGGCTACGCCGTCGGCGCGCTCGCGCCCGGAGAGTTCCTGCTCTTCGACGCCCTCCCGACCGCCCATCACCAACTGCTGGCTCACGGTCTCGCCGCCCGAGCGCTGCGGGCGGCCGGAGCCGACGCCGTCGGCGTCGCCAACAACCACACGCACGTCCGGCCGCTGAATCCCGAGTCCCCCGCCGATCGTTCGGCCGTGGACGCCTACGACCTGCTCCACAATCGGATCTTCGCCGATCCGATTCTCACCGGCGCGTACCCGGACCTGTCCGCGTTCGGCCACGAGATGCCGGTGCGCGAGGGCGACATGGAGACGATCGGCCAGGCGCCCGACTTCTACGCGGTCAACTTCTACAACCCGACGACGGTGACCGCTCCGACGGGCGAGGACAATCCGATCCCCTTCGACATCGTCCCCACCCCGGGGGCACCGGTCACCGGATTCGGCGACGAGTGGCCGATCGTCCCCGAAGCGCTCACCGCGCTACTCGTCGACTTCACCGAGCGCTATCGCGACCTCCCGCCCCTGATCGTCAGTGAGAACGGCGCCTCGTTCCCCGAGCCGGACCGTGCCGCACGCGTCGACGACTCTGACCGGATCTCGTATCTGGACGGTCATATCCGCGCGGTGGGAGCGGCCATCGCGGCCGGCGCCGACGTCGAGGAGTACACGGTGTGGTCGCTGATCGACAACTTCGAGTGGGCCGACGGCTTCACCCAGCGCTTCGGCCTGGTTCACGTCGACTTCGACACCGCCGAGCGCACGCCCAAGGCCTCCTACGACTGGTACCGCCGCGTCATCGAGGGGAACCGCGCGTGAACCGCCCCGCCCCGATCGGGCGCCGCTGGATGACGCTGTTCACGCTCGCCTGGCTGGTGATCTGGATGGCGCAGCTGACACCCCTGCAACTGCTGTTGCCGCTGCAACTCGACTCGCAGACCTCCGACGACGGCGACCGCTGGATCCACAGCGTGGTGGTGTCCGGCCTCATCCTCGGCATCGGCGCCCTGGCGGGCGTGGTCGCCGGTCCGCTCGCGGGTGCCGCGTCCGACCGCACCGACGGCTCCCGGTTCCCGTCGTGGCTGGGCGGCCGACGCCGAGTCTGGGCGCTCGGCGGCAGTTGGGGCATCGCGATCTTCCTCGCGCTGACCGGCCTCGCCCACCGTCCCTGGCTGGTGGCGATCTGCTGGGTCGGGGTCTCGGTGGCAGTAGCGGTGGCATCGGCGGCGTTCACCGCGATGATCCCCGATCAGCTGGCGCCCGACCAGCGCGGCGCGGCCTCGGCGGCCATCGGTTCCTCGCAGGCCCTCGGCATCGTCCTGGGCGTGGGCACGGTGGTGGTCCTCGGCCTCGATGTCCTGCCCGGTTATCTGGTGCTGGCCGCACTCGTCGTCGTGGTCGGCACGTGGGCGTCGATGGGCCTGCCCGATCGCCCGGCGCCGCGCAGCGAACTCGCGATCGGCATCACCGACCGCCCACGCTGGGCGTCCTTGCGAGACCGCGACTTCTGCTGGATGCTCGGCGGTCGACTCATCGCCAACGTCGGCAACGCACTCGGAACATCGTTGTTCCTGTTCTTCCTCCTCTACGGCCTGCACCAGGACAAGGACGCGGCCGAGGACAATCTGCTGATCCTGATCGTCGTGTACACGATCTTCGTGGTCGGCAGCTCCGTGATCTTCGGGATGATCTCCGACCGTCGGGGCCACCGCCGGACGCTCACCGTCGTCGCGGCGATGGTCCAGGCCTGTTCGGGACTGGTGATCCTCGCGCATCCCACGTATGCGGTCACGATGGCCGGCGCGGCTCTCATGGGTGTCGGCTACGGCGCGTTCATGACCGTCGGCCTCGCCTTCGCCACCGATCTGCTGCCGCACGTGGAGGATCACGGCCGGGACCTCGGCATCGTCAACGTCTCCGCGGCCCTGGGTCAGTTGGTCGGGCCCATGCTGGGAGCGGGACTGGTCGCCGCGGTCGGCGGATTCTGGCTGGTCTTCGCGATGGCATGTGTGTTGTCCGTGGTCGGAGGCCTGATGACGCTGGGCGCCCGGAACACCGACTCCGCCCCCGCGGTCGTCGAGCCGACATCCTCTGCCGACGCCGGTTCGGCCCGGAAGTAGAATTACGCCCGAGTGTCCGGCGCACCACGGTCGCCGGAATCGAGCAATGAGAACGGACGAATCTTGGCGACATTGGCTACCCCGTCGGGCCACCCGAACGTTGCGATGCTGGGCATCGGCGCATACCGCCCCAAGCGACTGATCACCAACGACCAGCTGTGCCGGGTGCTCGACTCGTCCGACGACTGGATCTTCGAGCGCAGCGGCATCCGCAACCGTCGCTGGATCAGCGGCGACGAGACGATGCGGAGCATGTCAGCGGCGGCCGCCGATCGCGCGATCGTCAACTCGGGTGTCGATCGCGAGAAGATCGATCTGATCATCCTCGCCACCAGCAGCTGGCCGTGGAACGTCCCGCACGGAGCCCCGATCATCGCCTCCGACATCGGCCTCAACGGCATCCCCGCCTTCGATGTGGCGGCAGGCTGCGGCGGCTTCGGTTACGCCCTCGGCGTCGCCGCCGACGCGCTCCGCGCGGGCAGCGCACACTATGCCGTCGTCATCGGCGTCGAGACCATGTCCGTCGGTCTCGACCCGACCGACCGCAGCACCGGATTCATCTTCGGAGACGGGGCCGGAGCGGTGGTCGTGGGGCCGAGCGAGGTGAACGGAATCTCCCCGGTGGTGTCCGGCAGCGACGGCGAGAACGCCGAGGCCATCGCGCAGAACATCAACACCGTCGACTACATGGCACGATCGGTCGAGTACCAGGAGAAGGACCCGCAGACCGATCCCGTCGGGCGGATGATCATCAAGATGGAGGGGCCCAGGGTGTTCCGCTGGGCCGCCATCACCCTGCCCAAGGCGCTGACCAAGCTGCTCACCGAGTCGGGTGCGGGGCCCTCGGACATCGAGGTCTTCGTCCCGCACCAGGCCAACGCCCGGATCAACGAGCTGATGCGGAAGAATCTCGGCCTGCCCGACGACCTGCCGATGGCGGGCGACATCGAGAACACCGCGAACACGTCGGCGGCCTCGATCCCGCTGGCCATCGAGGAGATGCTGGCGACCGGCAAGGCCCAGGGCGGCCAGTTGGCCCTCATCCTCGGCTTCGGCGCGGGTCTGAGCTACGCCGGCTGCGTGGCGACACTTCCGCCGGCACCGACCGTCTCGTCCTTCGACGGGCTCGACGAGGCCGAGCCGGGACCCCTCGCCGCGCATCTGGCCGGCATCGTCGACTGACGCCGGCCCCTGACGGGTCGACTGACGCCGGTCGCGCTCAGGCGTTCTCCTTCCGGAAGACGCTGGTGCCCCACCATCCGCCCAGGGCGCTGAGCACAATCGCCGCCAGCAGACCCCACGCCACCTGCGACGACATCACGTCGCCGAGGAACGAACTGCGCACGGAGTCCACGATCCAGCGGAAGGGCATGAAGTCCGACACGCGCTCGAGCCACGCCGGCCCGAGAGTCATCGGCAGGAGGATGCCCGACAGCAGCAGGATCGGCATCAGCAGCATGTTGAGGACCGGCGCCATCACGTCCTCGCTCTTGGTGGTGAGCGCCAAGGCGTTCGACGCGGCGGCGCAGGCACCGCCGACCAACAGCGTGATGACGATGCCGAGAACGATGCCCGGCACCGAGGCCCGCATTCCCATCGCGTAGCCGAGAGCCACGAGGATCAGTGCCTGGACGAGCAGCTGCAGGAGGTCGCGCAGGAGCCGGCCGCACAGCAGCGAGGTCCGGCCGGCCGGTGTCACGCGCTCGGCTTCGATGACGCCCTCACGCCACTCGCCGATCAGCCCGAACCCGGCGAACATGGCACCGAACATTCCGAGCTGCACCAGCAGACCGGGAACGAGGAAGGTGTACGCGTTGTCGCCGACTCCCGGGAACTGCGCGACCAGCGGTTTCAGCAACGGCCCGAAGAGGACCAGATACATCACCGGTTGCATGATGCCGATGAGAACCCACGCGGGATTGCGCAGATTCATCCGCAGCTGCCGGCGGAAGACGATGTACGACTCACGCAGAAATCTCATCGGACATCTCCTCGGTGTCGGCAGCGGCCTCCGCATCGCGAAGACTGCGGCCGGTCAGGGTCAGGAAGACATCGTCGAGAGTCGGCCGCATGATCTCGATGGACTCGATCGTGTTGCCGCTCGCCTCGAGTTCGCGCAACAGCCCCGGCACCACCTTCGCCGACCCGCGGAGCCGGGCCCGGACTCCGACGCCGTCGACGCGGATCTCAGTGGCACCGAGCGACTCCAGTTGCGCCGCCGCGCGTGCGACGGGTTCACCGGCGCCGAACTCCAGGTGCACCAGATCGCCGGACACCTGTGACTTGAGGTTCTCCGGTGTGTCGGCCGCGACGATCCGGCCGTTGTCGATGATCATGATCCGGTCCGAGAGCGCGTCCGCCTCATCCAGGTAATGCGTGGTCAGGAACACCGTGGCACCGCGCTCGGTGCGCAGCTTGGAGATGTGTTCCCACAGGTTCGCGCGCGCCTGCGGGTCCAGCCCCGTCGTCGGCTCGTCGAGGAAGACCAGCGTCGGATCGTGGATCAATCCCATCGCGATGTCGAGTCGGCGCCGCTGACCGCCCGACATGTTCTTGGGCATGCGATCCCACAGTCCGTCGAGTTGCAGTTGCGCGAACAGTTCCTTACCTCGTCGCACGGCGTCACGTCTGCTCATGCCGTACAACTGGCCGTGGTCGGCCACCTCGTCTCCGGCCAGCGCCTGAGAGAACGTCGCACCCATCTGGGAGACATAGCCGATGCTGCGCCGCACCTGAACCGACTCGGTGGTGACGTCGTACCCGTTGACCGTCGCGGTCCCCGCCGTCGGACGCAGGAGCGTAGTCAGCATTCGCAAGGTCGTCGTCTTGCCCGCGCCGTTGGGGCCGAGGAAGCCCACCACCTCCCCTTCGGCGATGTCCAGGTCGACGCCGTCGACCGCACGGACCTCGCGTTTGGACTTGCCCTTGCCGGTGACGAAAGTCGCGACGAGTCCGCGTGCGTGAATCATCCCGGTTCCTTCCGGTAGTCAAATTTGACTAGTCAATAGTGCGACGGCGGCAGGCGGCGTGTCAATGGCCGGTCATGTTCGGCGGGTGGTCGGTTCGGCGGGTAGTCAGTTCGGCGCGCGGTGCAGCGCCGCGCGATAGCGTTCGCGATCCTCGACGATCTGGTAGCCGGGGTCGTCGGCGGGCGGCGCCCACCGGCCGGTGTCCTCGAAGCTGAGCGCGCCGGAGGCGATGTCGGCGAGCACCCCGTCGAGCCAGTGCAGTTCCACCTCCGCGAACTGCTTCCACAGTGCCAGAGAGCGCAACGCGTGCGGCGGTGCGTAGGCCCGCCCGTCCTCCGGTGGCATGACGTCGCCGATGGCCCGGCGCACCGCGTCCCGGCGGGCGCGCAGAGCCGCTTCCGCGCGCCGGTCGCCGAGCATCGGGAGCAGTCCGAACGCGGCTTGGAAAGCGTGGCGGTCGTAGATGTTCACCTCCGAGACCCCGGCGACGATCGCGTCCTCCAGCACTACCCTGCCTGCTTCGGCGAGTTCGTACACCACCACGTCGCGACCGCCGTCGCCGATCGTGTGATCGATCAGGAGCCCCTGGCCCGCCAGAGATCGCAGAGCGTGGTAGATCGATCCGGGATTGATGCTCGCCCAGGCGTCGACCTGCCACGACATCAGCTCGCGCCGGATCTGATAGCCGTTCACCGGCTCGAACAATCCGACCGCGCCGAGCACCAGGAGCCGAGTGGTCGTGACGGACATACCTGTCACGGTAATCCGGTCAGTGCCGGAGCGGACGCACTACCCGGCGGCGCTAGATGTCCGGGGAGTACAGCTGACATGGAGGTGTCTAGAGGTCGCCCGTCAGATAGTGATCCATCACCGGCCCCACCTGGCGGGCGAGCTCGTCCGGCGTCGCACTCGCGATCTCGGGTAGCGCGAAGACGTAGCGGGCCATCACCAGGCCCAGCATCTGGCTCGCGACCAGCGAGATCCTCCGCTGCCTCTGATCGCCTCGCGCCGCGTCGTGCAGGACTCGTCCGGCCGCACCGAGGAAGAACTCCCGCACTCTGCCCGCGACCTCGTCGTCCGTCGCCGCCACACGCAGCATCGCGATCGCGCGCAGCCGCTGCTCCGGATTCTCCTCCCAGAAGCCGATGGCGCGGCGAACGAGCGCGACGCCGACGTCCGTCGACTCCGCGACCCCGGCCAGGATGTCGGCCGGATCGCGCTCCGGAGTCAGCGCCGCCACCAGCAGGCCCGATTTGGTTCCGAAGTAGTGGTGGATCAACGCGGCGTCGACGCCGGCGGCCCGCGCGACCTCGCGCATCGACGTGCGGTCGAATCCCTTGGCGGCGAAAAGCTCCCGGGCAGCGTCGAGGATCGCACCGCGAGTCCGGCCGGCTCCGTCGTCGCCCGGCGGCCGCCCCCTGGTGCGTGCGTTCACAGCGCCGGCCGTTCCCGGGCGAGAACCAGCATCCGTTCCTCGATGGTGGCTCGGACGGGTTCGCACTCGGCGGAGACTCCCGCGGCATCGAGTACCGCGTCGATCTGCGCCGGATCGGTGTCGGGCACTCGGATGTCGCGGCCGGCCAGGATCACCGGCACGTCGGCGTCGTTCAACGCCGCGAAGGCCGCCGCCCAGTCGTCGGTGCGAACGGCGATCGCGCGGGTGTCGCCGATGATGTCGTCCTCGCTGCCCGACCCGACCAGCCGGCCGCCGACCATCAGAAGCAGCCGGTCGCACTGCTGCGCTTCCTCCATGTAGTGCGTCGTGACCAGCACCCCGACGCCGGCCTCCGCCTGCTGACGGATGGTGTCCCACAGCCGGGCGCGGGCGAGGGCGTCGACGCCGGACGTCGGTTCGTCGAGAACGAGGACTTCCGGTCGGTGAGCGAGGGCGATGGCGAACGCCGCCTGCCGCTGGGCGCCCAGGGACAGATCCCGCACGAGGGTGCGCCGCACGTCGGAGAACCGGCCGGGCAGTTCGGCGTTCTGCGCGCGGTAGGCGTCGGCGCTGAACTCCAGGTTCTCCTCCACCGTGAGGTCGGTGTAGAGCCCCAGGTTCTGCGGAACGTAGCCCAATCGTGCACGACGATCCCGATCCGGCGCGCCGCCGAGGACCTCGACGGAGCCCTCGGACGCCGCCGACAGGCCCAGAAGCATGCGGATGAGCGTGGTCTTCCCCGCTCCGTTGGCCCCGATGAGCCCGACCACCTCGCCTGCTTCGACGCTCATCGACACATCGTCGACAGCGGTGACGTCGCCGAATCGCCGGGTCACCGACCGCGCCCGCAGCACCGGTTCACTCATGCCGTCACCTCCCGTCGCATCCGGTCGGCGAGCGACAGTGAGATGACGATGTCCTCCAGATCGGGGTCCACCGGTTCGAGATCCACCGGGCGGGTCTCGCCGCCGGGCCGTTCGTCGGGCCAGTAATCGTGACGCTCGCGTCCCCGGCGCCATGACCACTCCGGTCGCGCAGGCTGTGCCGAGCGAGTGACGACTCCGGTGAATCCGGAGCGCACGTCGTCATAGGAGCCCTGTGTCAGAACCCGTCCGGAGTCGAGGACCACCAGGTGCCCGGCGCGTTCGGCCTCGTCCAGGTACGTCGTCGACATCAGGACCGCGGCGCCTTCCGCCGCCGCCTCGGAGATCATCCGCCACAGATCGATGCGGCTGACCGGATCGACTCCGGTGCTCGGCTCGTCCATGACCAGCAGCTCGGGCCGGTGCAACATCGCCATGGCCGCTCCCAGTTTGCGGCGCATACCGCCGGATAGCGCGGAGGCGGTCCGGTCCGCCGCGTCCGCGAGGCCGGCACGCCCGATCAGTTCGTCGCACCGCCGGTCGAGCTCGGTTCCGCGCAGGCCGTAGATCCCGCCGACGAACTCCAGGTTCTGCCGCACCGTCAGCGCCGCCCAGCTGCCCGGGCCCGCGGCGAGGAATCCGATGTGGTTCTTCCGCGGCGCACGCACCGTGCCCGTCGTCGGCGCGAGTTCACCGACCACGGTGCGCAGCAGCGTCGACTTGCCCGCGCCGTCGCCGCCGACCAGTGCGACGACCGTCCCGGCCGGCGCCCGCACGGACACATCGTCGAGGGCCGTCCGGTCACCGAACCGCACGCTCACCCCGTCGATCTCGGCGATCATTCGGCGCCCGCCTCGCTCGCCGCGTTGTGCACCTTCGGCGCGTTGGGAGCGAGATCACGCCGGAAGCGGAGCGTCGCCCCGGTGAACACCACGACGGCCATCACCGCCAGGACCACCAACGGGAGCCACAGCGACGAGATCGGCGCATCGCGCAGCATCACTCCCTGGGAGATCATCGTGAAATAGGTCAGCGGCAGCAGATAACCGATCCACCGCACGCCCGCGGCCATCGCTTCCAGCGGAAAGATCATGCCGGAGAGCAGAATCTGCGGCATCAACAGCATGAATGCGGTCTGAATCGCCTGCCCGGTGGTCTGGGAGACGGTCGAGATGAAGACTCCCAACCCGAGGACCACGAACAGGAAGAGCGCCGATCCCAGCGCGAATATCAGCACGTTCCCGTTGAACGGGACGTCGAACAACAGCATGCCGAGGACGGTCACGATGATCAGGTCGACCGCCGCGAGCAGGAAGTACGGCACGATCTTTCCGAGAATCACCTGACTCGGCCGGATCGGCATCACCGCGAGTTGTTCCAGTGTGCCAGCCTCCCGCTCCCGCACCAGACCGATGCTGGTGATGATGGTGCCGATGAACGTGAGGATCAGACCGATGATCGCGGGCACCATCACCCACGACGTCTTCAGATCCGGGTTGAAGAGGACCTCGACGTGGACCCGGTCGCCGAACTTGTTGAGCACCCCGACGCTCGACTGGGCGGCGAACATGTTCGACCCGTCGACGAACGCCGTCGCCTGCTCCCCGGGACCGGCGGGGGCCACCACCGCGACATCGACCTCGTTCTCGCGCAGCAGGTCCTTCGCTTCTGCGGCCGTGCGGTCGGGGTAGGTATCGGTGACATCGAAGTACCCGGGCAGCGACTGCGCCACCTGTGTCGCCGTCGGCCCGACCACCGCGGTCTTGACCGACGAGACGTAGAAGTTGGCCGCGTACCCGAAGATCACCAGCAGCAGAAGCGGCAGGACGATCAGCATGGCCATCGTGCGGGGGTCTCGCCTGAGTTCGCGGAACTCCTTGAGGATCATCGCGCGCATAGGACCATCTGACCACTGCGAGCCACTCTGGTCAACGCTTGATGAATATTTTTCCGACCCACTCGGCGCCTCGCGTTACTTCCAGGTAACTGCGCGGCCGTGAGAGCGTGGAAGACAAAGGTGTGCTCCGGCACACATGCCTAGCGATCGGAGACCCAGATATGGCCGAATTGCCTGAAGCCGTCGGCACACAGATGATCGGCATGCTCGGGATCGGCGCCCACCGCCCCGAGCGCGTCGTCACCAACGACGAGATCTGCGAGCACATCGACTCCTCGGACGAATGGATCTACACCCGCACCGGCATCAAGAGCCGGCGGTTCGCGCGCCGGGACGAGACCGTGGTGGAGATGGGCGTCAACGCCGGCCGCAAGGCGATCGCCAACGCCCTCCTTTCGGGCGCGGACATCGATGCGGTCATCCTCGCCACCAACACCCATCTGCTGCTGACGCCCGCCGGCGCCGTCGCGATCGCCACCGAACTCGGTGCCAACGGAGTCCCCGCGTTCGACGTCACCGTCGGCTGCGCCGGATTCGGCTACGCGCTGTCGCTGGCCTCCGACATGGTGCGCGGCGGCAGCGCCACTCACGTACTGGTGGTCGGTGCCGAACAACTGTCGGTGACTCTGGACATGACCGACCGCACCAACTGCTTCATCTTCGGCGACGGCGCGGGCGCCGTGGTGGTCGGCCCCACCGAGAAGCAGGGCCTCGGCCCGGTGGTGTGGGGAAGCGACGGAACCCAGTTCAACGCGATCCGGCAGGACATCGACTGGGTCAGCTACATGGACGCAGGCGACATCGAGAAGCGGCCGTACCTGCGGCTCGAGGGCACCGCCGTGTTCCGCTGGGCCGCGTTCGAGATGGGCAAGGCCGCTCAGCGCGCCCTCGACGTCGCCAAGGTCGACGCCGCCGACATCGACGTCTTCGTTCCGCATCAGGCCAATTCGCGGATCAACGAGTTGCTTGCGCGCAGTCTGAAGTTCCCCGAGTCGACTGTCGTGGCGAACGACATCGAGAAGACCGGCAACACCTCGGCGGCGTCGATTCCGCTCGCCATGGAGGACCTGCTCTCCACCGGGCAGGCCAAACCCGGCGACACGGCCCTCCTGCTCGGTTACGGCGCCGGGCTCAGCTACGCCGCTCAGGTCGTCACGATGCCGCCGATACCGTTCGAGTGAGAGCTCCGAGAATTTCGGCTCCCGCAGCGCTCTGTGAGACCGTTGCGGGAGCCGAAATTTCTTCGATCACCAGAACTGGTCGTAGGTGAGCTTGCCGGCCATCACCACGACCACCACGAGCAGCGCCACCCGAACCACGCCCGTGCCACGGCCGAGCACCAGCGTCGATCCCAGCACCGATCCGGCGATGTTGGCCGCGGCCAGGATCGCGCCCAGCGTCCACCACACGTTGCCCTGCACCGCGAAGACCACGAGTGCGCCGCCGTTGGTGGCAGTGTTCGCCACCTTCGCCAGCGTGGCACTGGTGAGGAAACTCTGGCCGAGAAGCGCCGTCAACGTGATGATCAGGAACATGCCGGTCCCCGGACCGAAGATTCCGTCGTAGAAGCCGATGACGCCGAAGGCCACCAGCGCCGCCGCGTAGCGGCCGCGCCGGATCGGTCTCGAACCGGCGGCGCTCGCCGACCCGAACTCCGGGCGGCGCGCCACGAAGAGACCGACCGCCACCATCAGCACGATGACCACCGGCCGCATCACGTCAGAACTGAGGGCTCCGGCGGCCAGCGCGCCGAGCGCGGCACACGAGGCGGCGACGGGCACGCTCGCCGCGGCGAGCCCGCGGTCGACCGGCACCCCCCGCAGGTACAGCACCGCCGCGGTCGCGGTCCCCCAGATCGCGGTGAGCTTGTTGGTGCCGAGTGCCGTCGCCGGCGCCATCGACGGAAAGACGATGAGCAGCAGCGGGATCAGCACCAGTCCGCCTCCGCCGACCACCGCGTCGATCCAGCCCGCGACCACCGCGCCGCCGATCAACAGGGTCAGCACGGCTGGATCGGGCAGCGGCACGGGGATTCCTTCGCTCACTCGGAGATTTTGCGTCTGACGTCGGCAGACAGATAGCGTAATCGAGTGAGTTCTGAGGTCATCGCACGCGAGGTGAAGCGCCGTCGAACCTTCGCCATCATCTCCCATCCCGACGCGGGCAAGTCGACGATGACCGAGGCTCTGGCGCTGCACGCCCGGATGATCAGCGAGGCAGGCGCGGTGCACGGCAAGGGCGGCCGCCGATCCACCGTCTCGGACTGGATGGAGATGGAGAAGGCACGCGGAATCTCCGTGAGCTCCACCGCACTCCAGTTCAGCTATTCGCCGGGCGACGCCGACGCCGCCGATGCACCGAACGTCATCAATCTCGTCGACACACCCGGTCACTCCGATTTCTCCGAGGACACCTACCGGGTGCTGACGGCGGTGGACGCGGCCGTCATGCTGATCGACGCGGCGAAGGGACTGGAGCCGCAGACGCTGAAGCTGTTCCAGGTCTGCCGCCACCGCGGAATCCCGGTCATCACCGTCGTGAACAAGTGGGACCGCCCCGGCCGAACCCCGCTGGAGCTGATCGACGAGATCAGCGAGCGCATCGGCCTGATCCCGACCCCGCTGTACGTTCCGGTCGGCATCGCCGGCGACTACCGCGGTCTGCTCGACCGCCGCACCGGCGACTACATCCACTTCGAGCGCACGGCGGGCGGAGCGAAGATCGCGCCGGAGGAACTCCTCACCGCCGACCAGGCGGCCGAGCGCGAGGGCGACGCGTGGGTGGCCGCCCGGGAGGAGAGCGAACTCCTCGCCGAGCTGGGCCAGGACCACGACCAGGAGATGTTCCTGGCGGGCCAGACGTCGCCGATGATCTTCACCTCGGCCATGCTGAACTTCGGCGTGCGGCAGCTGCTCGACGCCCTCGTCGAGTTCGCGCCGCCGCCGCGCGGGCGCGAGTCGATCGACGGCGTCGAGCGCGCCGTGACCGACCCGTTCAGCGCCGTCGTCTTCAAGGTCCAGGCCGGCATGGACACCAGTCACCGCGACCGCCTCGCCTACATGCGGATCGTGTCCGGCGAGTTCGAGCGCGGCATGGTCGTCACGCACGCGCAGACCGGCAAACCGTTCGCGACGAAGTACGCGCAGGCGGTGTTCGGGCGCGACCGCTCCACCGTCGACACCGCGTTCCCGGGCGACGTGGTCGGCCTGGTGAACGCGATGGCACTGGCCCCCGGCGACACGCTGTACATCGACCCCCGGATCCAGTACCCGCCGATCCCCTCGTTCGCTCCCGAACACTTCTCGTCGCTGCGCGTCACCACCGCCGACAAGTACAAGCAGTTCCGCAAGGCCGTCGACCAGATGGACGCCGAAGGCGTGGTCCAGGTGCTGCGCAACGACGTCCGCGGCGACGCCTCGCCGGTCCTGGCCGCCGTCGGCCCGATGCAGTTCGAGGTCGTCACCGCGCGAATCAAGGCGGAGTTCAACGTCGACACCATCATCGAACCGCTCGGATACAGCCTCGCCCGCCGCACCGACGAACAGAGCGCACCCGAGCTCAACCGTCAGCGCGGCGTCGAGGTCTTCACCCGCAGCGACGGCGCGATCCTCGCCCTGTTCTCCGACAAGTGGCGCCTGCAGTACATCGAGAAGGAACACCCCGATCTGCTGCTGGAGCCGCTGGTCGCCGCGGCCGACTGATGGTCCCGCTGCGCCGCGCCGCGGTGCCCCTGATGCTCCTGGGCCTGACCGCCTGCGGCACCGACGCGACGCCCGTCGACGAATCGGTCCCACCGCCTCCGCACAACGGGTCGACCAAGACGCTCGCCGACGGTGACTGCTCGGCGACACCCGCGGCCGGCCGGATCGTCCGGAGCGGTTACGGGCTGAACTATTCGCGCGGCACGATGACGGTCTCGGTGAAGCGTCCCGGCTCGCAGCGCTGCGTCGCCTTCGCCAAGTCCGGCCGCACCGACCCCGCGGTGCCGCCGGACACGCTGCTGTTCACCTTCACCGGAGACCGCGGCGAGGGCGGGCAACTGGAGTTCCTGGCGGTCGATCTCGCGGGTGGGATCCTCCCCTGGCCGGCCGGTGCGTCGGCCCGGGAGCCCGGGGCGCCTATCACCGCGACCGTCGGCGTCTCGCTCGACGGCACGTACTTCACATCCGCCACGTGCACGCTGCGGCTCGCAACCGTGACCGAGACGAGGGCTGCAGGTCGATTCGACTGCCCCGACGCGCTCGCTGCGCGGGCGAATCCCTTCGATCCCGACGACGACGTCTCCTACGACGATCCGACGGTCCCGGCGGCCCCACCCGAGTCGGCGGCGCTGTCGGGTCTGTTCACCGTGGAGAAGTAGGTCCGGACGCAGTCGCGCTAGGCGATGATCGCGGCGACGGTCGCGGCATCCACCTCTTCGACGGTCGCGGGCGAGAACGCCGGATTCCGGTCCTTGTCGACGAGGACCGCGCGGACGCCCTCGACGAAGTCGGGATGCCGGGTGATGCGGCCGGCCGCGGCCAGTTCACGGTCGAGACACTCGGCGAGCGATGAGGTCGCCCCCGCGGTGATCAGCCCGGCCGTCACCCACAGGCTGGTCGGTGACGCCGACGCCAGCAGATCGAGCATCTCCTCGGCCCACGCGTCACCGACCGCACCGCGCAGGCCGCCCACGATGCCGACGACGTTGTCGTCGTCGAAGTACTCGGCGATCTTGCGCAGCGGGAGATCGCTGGTGACCGGCCCACGATGGTCGGCGAGTGCGTCCCGCAGCGGGTCTCCGCGGCGGACGGCGTTCGCCACATCGTCGATCCGCTCCGACGGCACGAAATGAGTCGCGAGTCCGATGGCGACGGCATCGGCGCCGCGCAGGCGTGCGCCTGTCAGCCCGAGCCACATCCCGACGCCCTGCGGCAGACGCGGAAGGAAATACGTGGACCCCACATCGGGGAAGAACCCGATCGCGGTCTCCGGCATCGCGATCAACGCCTTCTCGGTGACCACCCGGACCTCGCCGTGCACGCTGATGCCCAGTCCACCACCCATGGCCGCACCGTCGACGAGGGCGACGTACGGCTTCGGGTACTCCGCGACGAGCTGGTTCAGCCGGTACTCGGCGGCGAAGTACCGGACCACCTCGTCGCTCTCACCGGCGAGCACGTGGTCGCGCACCACGCGGATGTCGCCGCCGGCGCAGAAGGCGCGATCACTCGAGGAGGTGACCAGCACGGTCTCGATCGCGTCGTCGTCGCCCCATTCCTCCAGCACGGAGTGCATCTCGGTGATCATCGACAGATCCAGGGCATTGAGCGCGCGGGGGCGGTCGAGGACGATCTCGCCGACGCCGCCGCGCACCTGGGTGCGGATGTAGGACATTCAGTCACGGTAGCGCAGCGTCCGTACCGCAGAAGAGAACGGGCGGGTCGAGCGACCGCTCGACCCGCCCGAGTATCCGATCAGCTGCGGGAGGTGTTCTCCGCGACGCGGCCGGTGTTCTCGGCGATACGAGCGGTGTTCTGGCTGATCTTGAAGATCGCGATGTACAGCTCGAAGATCACGCGCGCGAGGATCAGATAGATGAGGTACACCAGCGGCACGATGATCAGTGCCACGATCACCGTCAACAGGCCCGCGCCGACGTTGTCGCCCATCTCGGCGAAGCCGGAGATCACGCCGCCGATCAGTGCGATCGCGGCGATGATGGTGAACACGATCGTGACGATCATGTACAGCACCGGGATCACCCGGGTGGCGACCATCTTGCTGAACTGGAAGTCGAAGAGCGCCGACAGGAAGGAGCCGGACTCCTCCGGCGGCGGCTGGTGAGCGGCGCCGGGATCGACCGGGTAGGTCGGCTGGTTGTAGGCGCCGAACTGCTGCGTGTAATCGGACGGCTGGCCGTAGCCTCCGGGCTGCTGGCCGTACGTCTGCCCGTACTGGGGCTGACCGTACGGCGTCTGGCCGGGCTGGGATTGACCGGCCTGGGACTGACCGTAGTCGGGCTGACCGGGCTGGGACTGGCCGGGCTGCGGTTGACCGGGCTGGGACTGACCGTGATCGGGCTGCTCGCCCTCGGGCTGGTTGAACGGATCGTTAGGCGGAGTCGTCATACGTGAACCTCTCAGGAGTCATGCCTGATCGCCAGGTCGGCGACACTTGGTTGGAACAACGTAACAACTGGCTGTGACCCTCGCAGGCTCCCCGGCCGACACCGTCACGCGATGCGGTCGCGTCACGTGTCGGGCCGGCGGACGCGCACGCGCGCCGCGGTCACGAATCGAGCAGTTCGGCCGCCTCCATCCACTCGGTCTCGGCGATCTCCTTGGCCGCCACCACTTCCCGGAGTCTGGCGTCCAGATCGGCGAGCCGGTCGGGATCGACGGCGGCGTCGACCATCTCGGCGTGGAGCTTCTCCTCCTGCGCACTGAGCTTCTCCATCTGACGCTCCGCGCGGCCGAGTGCCTTGCGCGCCGCCTGGTGTTCGGCGGCCGAGAGTCCGCCGTCACCGGACGCGGGCTTCGGCTCGGCGGCCGGAGCGGATCGGCGGGCCGGAGCCGCATCGGTCTCGGCCGCCCGTCGTTCCAGGTACTGGTCGATTCCGCGCGGCAGGTTCGTCAGCGCGCCGTCGCCGAACAGCGCCCAGGTGCTGTCGCAGACCCGTTCGATCAGATACCGGTCGTGGCTGATCACGACCAGCGTTCCGGCCCAGGAGTCGAGCAGATCCTCCACCTGCTGGAGCGTGTCGATATCGAGGTCGTTGGTCGGCTCGTCGAGCAGCAGCACATTGGGTTCGGCCATCAGCACACGCGTGAACTGCAGGCGGCGACGTTCGCCGCCGGACAGGTCTCCGACCGGCGTGCGCTGTCGCGCCGGGGAGAACCCGAGCCGTTCCGCGAGCTGACTCGCCGACAACTCCTTGTCGCCGAGCGTCACATGACCGGCAACCTCTTCGACGGCGTCGAGCACGCGCAGGGTGGGATCGAGGTCGTCGAGTTCCTGACGCAGCCAGCCGATCGAGACGGTCTTGCCCTCGATGCGGCGGCCCGGCGACACCGGCACCTCGCCGGCGAGCGCCCGCAGGAGCGTGGTCTTGCCGGAACCGTTGACCCCGACGAGGCCGACCCGCTCCCCCGGCGCCAGCCGCCAGGTGGTGTCCTCGAGCAGCACTCGACCCTCGGCGCCGTCCGACGACGGTGCGGTGAGCCGCGCGTTCTCGAGTTCGATGACCACGCGGCCGAGGCGGCGCTTGGCGAATGCGGAGAGTTCGACGGTGTCGCGCGGCGGGGGCACGTTCGCGATCAGCTTCTCGGCCGCCTCCACCCGGTAACGCGGCTTGGACGTGCGCGCGGGCGCACCGCGCCGCAGCCACGCCAGTTCCTTGCGCGCGAGGTTGCGCCGGCGCTCCTCGGCGGCATCGGCCTGCCTGGCGCGTTCGGCGCGCGCGAAGATCCAGTCGTTGTAGCCGCCCTCGTATTCGTCTACGCGCCCGGAGTGGACCTCCCACGTGCGGGTGGCGACGGTGTCCAGGAACCAGCGGTCGTGAGTGACGACGATGAGCGCGCTGCGCCGGTTCACCAGATGTTCGGCGAGCCAGTGAACGCCCTCGATGTCGAGATGGTTGGTCGGTTCGTCGAGGATCAGCAGGTCGGAGTCGGTCACCAGCGCGGCCGCGAGGGCCGTCCGACGACGTTGCCCTCCGGAGAGTTCGCCCACCTTGCGGTCGAGGATCGCGTCGACCCCGATACCCGCGAGGATACCGCGGATCCGGGCGTCGCCGGCCCACTCGTGTTCGGGTGCGTCGGCGCCGACCACCGCGTCGGCGACGGTGATGCCGGGATCGAGGTCGCCGCCCTGAGTGACCGTCGCGATGTGGATGCCACCCGCCCGCGAGAGGCGCCCGGAATCGGGTTCGGTGATGCCCGCCAGGATCTCGAGCAGGGTCGTCTTACCGCCGCCGTTGAGCCCGACGACGCCGATGCGCTCACTCTCGTGCACGCCGACACTGACCTCGTCCAGAAGCGGCTTGATGCCGAAGCTCTTGCTGATGCGTTCGGCGTTGATCAGCGACGTATTGGTACGCGGGGGCATTCGTGCTTTCCGTTCAGTCAGTCGTCCAGCGAGGTCAGTCGTCCAGCGAGGTCAGTGGTCGGCGAGGTCAGTTGACCGCGATGAGGCGGGCGCCCGCCACCGGCCCGGACGCGGTCCGCACGGCCTTGGCCACACCGGACCCGGACAGTTCGGCGGCCACCCGGACGGCGGCGTCTTCGTCGGCGCACAGGAACGCGCAGGTGGGCCCGGACCCGGAGACGATCCCGGCGAGCGCTCCGGCCTCGCGGCCCGCCCGCAGGGTGCGCCGCAGCATCGGCTGCAGCGACAGCGCGGCCGGCTGCAGATCATTGTGGAGCAAAGGGGCCACGGCGCGCACATCGCCCGATGCGAGCGCCTGCATCAGCTCGTCCGGACGGGCGACGCCCGCGGCGGCGGGCTGGTCATCGCCGTCGCGGGCCCGGAGCCGGTCGATCTCCCGGTACACGTCCGGAGTGGACAGCCCGCTGCCCGACACCGCGAGCACCCAGTGCAACGCGCCGCGGTGCAGCACCGGCAGCAGTTGCTCTCCCCGGCCGGTGCCGAGCGCTGCGCCGCCGACCACGGAGAACGGGACGTCCGAGCCCAGTTCCGCGGCGATGGCGAGGAGTTCGTCGCGGGCGATGTCGAGCCGCCAGAGCCGGGCCGCAGCGACGAGCGCCCCGGCGGCGTCGGCCGAGCCGCCGGCCATGCCCCCGGCCACCGGAATCGTCTTGTCGATGGTGATCGCCACGTGCGGGTCCATCCCGGCATGCCGCGCCAACGCGACCACGGCCCGCGCGGCGAGGTTCGTCGCATCCGACGGCACCTGTCGGCGGTTCTCGCCGCGGACGGTCACCGACAGCGCGTCGTCGCCGCGCACGGTGACCTCGTCGTAGAGCGACAGCGCACAGTACAGCGTCGACAGTTCGTGGTATCCGTCGTCGCGGAGCGGCCCGACGCCCAGGTGCAGATTGATCTTCGCCGGGACCCGGGCGGTCGCGCCACCCATCATCGGGCGGCTCCGGTCTCGATCCCGGCTGCGTGGCCGGCGCGCGCGAGCCGGACGAAGTCATCGACGTCGCACCGTTCCCCGCGGAGCCCGGGGTCGATTCCCGCCGCTCGGAGGAGTTCTTCGGCCCGCGGGGCGCTGCCCGCCCACGACGAGAGCGCCGACCGCAGGGTTTTGCGGCGCTGAGCGAATGCGGCGTCGATCGCGGCGAATGTCTGCGCCCGCAGCTCCGGGTCGGTCCCGTAGACGTCGCGGCGGTCGATGCGGACCAGGCCCGACTCGATCTTGGGTTCGGGCCAGAAGACGTGTTTGCCGACGGAACCGGCTCGGGCCACGTCGCCGAAGAAGCGGGCCTTCACGCTCGGCACCCCGTAGATCCGGCCGCCCGGAGCGGCGGCGAGACGGTCGGCAACTTCGGCCTGCACCATCACGAGCGCGGTGCGGATGGTCGGGAACTGCGCCATGAGGTGCAACAGCACCGGAACCGCGACGTTGTACGGCAGGTTCGCGACCAGCGCGGTCGGCGCGTACGGGAGGTCGGCGGGGGTGACGGTGAGGGCGTCCGCGGTGACGACGTCGAAGTTCGCCGCCTGTGCGGGCGCGAACTCGGCGATCGTCCGTGGCAGTCGCGCGGCGAGCGTGCGGTCGATCTCCACCGCCACCACGCGGCCGGCCTCGGCGAGCAGCGCGAGGGTCAGCGATCCGAGTCCCGGTCCCACTTCCAGAACCACGTCGTCGGCACCGACGCCGGACACCGACACGATCCTGCGAACGGTGTTGGCGTCGTGGACGAAGTTCTGCCCCAGCGTCTTGGTCGGGCGCACATCGAGCTCTGCGGCGAGTGCGCGGATCTCGGCGGGACCGAGCAGACGAGGCGAATCAGGGACGATGTTCACCTGAACATTGTGACTGATGATCGTCGGGAGGTGCCGCAGCGGACGGCTGCACCGCGGGCGAGGATCAGCGGAGGCCGATCTGCGACGAGCAGGACGGCCACGCGCCCCAGCCCTGAGCGGCCTGCGTCTTCTCCGCGATGGCGATCTGCTCCTCGCGAGTGGCGAGATCCGGACGCGGCGCGTACTCCTGGCCGCCCCAGCGATCCCAGGTGTTCTGGTCGAACTGGATGCCGCCGTAGAACCCGTTGCCGGAGTTGATGGCCCAGTTGCCGGTCGATTCGCACTGAGCGAGACGATCCCAGACGCCGTACGGAACCGCCGGTGCACCCGGCTTGGTTCCGACGCGGACCGTGGCAGCCTTGGGCTCCACGAGAACCTTCTCGCTGATCTTGGTCTTCTTGACGACCTTGCCGTTGACGGTGGTGATCGAGTACTTCACATCGGCCTTGCCGGGAGTACCCGGGTCCTCGACCTTCTTGGTTCCCCGGGTCAGCCTGTCGTCGTCCTTGGTGTTCTCCGGCGGCTTGACGTCCTCGGTGAGGGTCTTCTCCTCGGTCTTGATCCGGGTGACGCGGATGTCCATGTCCTTGCTGACCGGAGTCTGCGCCGCGGGCACCACCTTGTCGGTGGGCGAGAGCGGCTTGCCCGCACGGGCGAGCAGGTCGCCGACCGTCTTGGCCGCAATGCTCGGCGTCGACTTCTGGCCGCCGTCGTCGAGCTTGACCCGCTTGGGCAGGGTGACGTCGAGATCGGCACCGTCCACCGGAAGCACGTCGTTCAGCGGTGCGGTCACCGCGCTGGTCGCCATGCCGCGTTCAGCGAGAACCTGACCGACGGTGGACGCGTTGGTGGTGATGTTCAACGGCCTGCCGTCGACCACCAGCTGCACTTTCTTGAGGCGGTCGACCGTGATGGTCTGGTTGTCACGCGGCGCACTCGAGAGCGGCACGTTCACCTTGTCGCCGTCGGCAGGGTCGATGCCGTTGTCGCGCAGCACGCTCCCGACCGAGAAGGCCATCGTGCTCACATGCATGGTCTGTCCGTCGACCGCCAGCGTCACCTCCTTGTGCATGACAGCTCCGGTGACGGCTCCGGCCGTGACGGTGGTCAGCACGGCTCCGAGGGCTACTCGGGCGCGCATGGAGGTGGACGTGTTGATTCTCTTCAAGACAGACATACAGTTCCCTGCCGGGTTGGGTATAGCTATCCGCGTCGGCAGCACGGATCACGGTACGGTAACGAATCGGGGTGGGTTACCGCAACGGAAACTTGTATATCCGGCGCGCATTTGCTCCAAGCGTGTGGGCCAACTCGTGATCGTCGACGCCGCGCAGTGCGGCCAGCGCGCGAGCGGTGTAGGGCACGCAATAGGACTGATTGGGCTGGCCACGATAGGGATGCGGGGTCAGGAACGGTGCGTCGGTCTCCACCAGCAACTGCTCGTCGGGAGTCAGAAGTGCGGCCTCACGCAACTCGCCGGAGTTGTTGAACGTCACAGTGCCGGAGAAGCTCAACACATACCCGAGGTCGACACATTCGCGGGCGATCGCACGGTCGCCGGAGAAGCAGTGCATCACCACCGTCTCCGGCGCCCCCTCGGCCGCGAGGACGTCCAGCAGGTCGCGATCGGCGTCGCGATTGTGGATCATCAGCGCTTTGCCGGATCGTTTGGCCAGATCGATGTGCCAGGCGAAGGCGTCGCGTTGGGTGGTCGGGTCCGCGCAGTCGTCCGAACGGGTCGTCCAGTAGTAGTCCAGACCGGTCTCACCGACGGCCACCACGCGGGGGCCGTCGACCATCTGTTCCAGCTCGGCTCGGGCCTCGTCATCCAGATCGGCGGCATGAGTGGGATGCAGTCCGACGGCCGCGAACGCTCGTCGGTCCCAATGCGCGGCGGCGACAGCCCAGCGGGCGTCGACCATGTCGTCGGCGACGGTGACCACCTGCTCCACGCCGACCGACTCGGCGTGGTCGAGGATGGCTCGGACGTCGGCCTCCGTCCGCCCGCCACAGGCCGCCAGGTGCGTGTGTGCGTCGACCAGCCCGGGCAGCGCTTCCGGGTCCGGTGGCGGCAGGCGTCGCTTACGCTTCTTGATCTCCTTGGCGGTGAGTTCACCCGTCGAGTCGGTCACAGACCCACCTTGCCCGAGATCGTGTCCGTCGCGGAAATCCGGGTCCGCCTGGAAACTGGGGCACTTCGCAGTCGACGCTCTGCCCAGGCCGCCGTTCGAGGGTTCCCACCGAAACCATCGAGCCTGTCACCGATGCCCCACGGCGTAACAGAGTTGAGCCGGCGCACGTGCGTCTGTCTATGAAATCAGTTGTGTCATACCCGATTGGTAGTGTTCAGATATCCAAGAAAACATGGTGTGACCAGCTGAAACACTCGGGGGAGGTGGCAGCGATGACCGATCCGATCACCGATTCGATCGCGACTGTCGTTGCCACCGGTGCACTGCCGGACCAGCCCGCGGAGTTGTTGGCGTTGATCGATGCCGCGGCGGTGAAGCTCGCCGAGACCTCCCTGTCACCGGAGACCGAACCGGAACTGCTGGCCCACACACAGACCGCCGAACGCATCCGGCGACGCTGGGACGGCGTTTCGTCCAGATTGTTGGTGGAGGTCTCCGACCGCAATGCTCACCGCACCGCGGGCTATCTGAATCCGCATCAGTACCTGTCGCAGGGTTTGCGGCTGGGGACCCGTGAGGCGGGTCGACGGCTCCGGATGACCGAGACCATCGGCGAGTTCTCCAACTTCCAAGGGCAGACGCTGCCTCCCCGGAAGCCCGCCACCGCCGCCGCGGTCGCGGCCGGGACTGTCGGCGCCGAACACGCGTTGGTGATCTCGGCCGTTTTGGCGAAAGTGCCCGGCTGCATCTCGCCGGAAGTCAAGGCCCGTGCGGAGGCCGAACTCGCTCAGGCTGCGGCCGGGTTGAATCCGGATGATCTGGGCAAGGTCGGTGACCGCCTGCTCGCTCACCTGGACCCCGATGGTCAGGAAAGCGATCACGTCGACCGGCAACGCCAACGCGGAATCACCATCCTCCCGCAAGACCGACAACTCATGAGCAAAGTCCGCGGCGCGATGACTCCGGAGTTGCGGGCGAAGTTCGAGGTGATCTTGACCGCCTGGGCCGCACCCGGGATGAACAATCCCGCCGACTCGGGCTCGCCGACTGGAACGATTGACGCCGACGGCATCGACGCCGAGGCTTTGGCGGCGGCGCGGGGTCGGGATCTGCGCAGTGCCGCCCAACGCACACACGACGCGCTGCTGGCGTTGTGTGATTACGTTCTCGCCCACGGCGGACTCGGTGCACCGAACCGGATACCAGCGGAGTTGGTCATCACCGTCACCGACCAAGAACTCGCCGCCCACGCCGGAATCGCGTTGACCGCCACCGGCACCCGCATCCCGATCGGTGAACTCGTCCGGCTCGCCGCCGACGCGGTGCCGCACCTGGCGGTGTTCCGGAATCACACCAGCGAAGTCCTCTACCAGGGCCGCGCGGCACGGTTCGCCAGTAAAGCGCAGCGGTTGGCGTTGTTCGCCCGCGACCGTGGTTGCACCGCCCCCGGCTGCGACCGACCCTTCGCCCAAACCCAAGCCCATCACGCACCGGACTGGATCACCCCGGGAGGGCGCACCGACATCGATGCTCTCGGCGCCGCGCGCGGGCGCCACAACCGCGCCGTCGGCACCAAACGCGGCCAATGGGAGACCACCATCCTCACCGACGGACCCGATGCCGGACGCATGGCCTGGCGACCAGCCACCACCGACCAACCCTGGCGCCTCAACCCCATCCACCACGCCGGACAAGCGAAGAATCTGCATCCGCCGAATCCGCACCCGCCGGCCCGTGCGGATGCAGCCGCCGGGGACACGACACGTCTGACGGGTAGAGACCCCGATCGGCGGGTAGCGTCGTGACCGTGCTGGGACTCCCTGATGACATCACGGTTGCGCTCTTCGACCTCGACGGAGTGCTCACCGACACCGCATCGGTGCACCGCGTCGCGTGGACGGACGCGTTCAACACCTTCCTCACCCGACGAGCCGGCGGTGACATCGGAGGCCGGACCGACAGCCTCCGCCCGTTCACCGACCAGGACTACTTCGACTACGTCGACGGGAGGCCCCGAATGGACGGCGTGCGCACCTTCCTCGCGTCGCGGAGCATCACCGTCGACGACGACACCGCCGCATCGATCGCGCACGGAAAGAACGACGCCTTTCTCGCCGCGCTCGCCCGCGACGGCGTCACCGCCTACCCCGGTTCCGTCCGCTACCTGCACGCCGCCCGCGAGGCAGGGCTTCACATCGCGGTGGTGACCAGTTCCCGCAACGGCGAGCAGGTCCTCGAAGCCGCGGGACTGACGCAGTTCGTGGAACAGCGCGTCGACGGCAACACCATCGTCGCCGAGCGACTCGCGGGCAAGCCCGCGCCCGACTCGTACCTGCGGGGTGCGGAACTGATGGGTGTCGCTCCCTCCGCCGCGGCGGTCTTCGAGGACGCGGTGTCCGGGGTCGCCGCGGGCGCTGCCGGTGACTTCGGCTACGTCGTGGGCATCGATCGCGTGGGCAGCGGCCAGTCGGATGCGATGAAAGCCGCCGGTGCCTCTATCGTCGTCACCGACCTCGACGATCTTCTCGCCGAGAACTGACCGCCCACCGCGCCACCGAACCGAGCAGCTACGAGCCCGAGAAGGACCGTCCGTGATCGAACCGACCACCAGCGAGCTGGCCCACACCACGCACGGCGACACGTCGAGCCACACGGACCCGGTCAACATCCCGCAGCACGGCGTGCACCCGGTGGAGGGATTCGACGTCAGCCCGTGGCAGTTGCGCTGGCGGGGACTGGACATCGACATGATCGGCCGCACCGAGACCCTGTTCGCGCTGTCGAACGGTCACATCGGACTGCGCGGCAGCTTCGAGGAAGGCGAACCCGTCGACAAACCGGGCACCTACTTGAGCGGGTTCTACGAGTTGCGCGACCTGCCCTACGCCGAGAGCGGCTACGGCTACCCCGAGTCCGGACAGACCGTCGTCAACGTGACGGACGCCAAGATCATCCGCCTGCTCGTCGAGGACGAGCCGATGGACCTGAGGTACGGGCGCACCGTCGAGCACGAACGTGTACTCGATTTCCGCACCGGCACCCTGCGGCGCAGCACCCTGTGGACCTCACCGACCGGGCGCACCGTCCGCATCCGATCCGAACGACTGGTCTCGTTCACCAAGCGCACCATCGCCGCGATCCGCTACGAGGTGGAGCCGATCGGTGAAGACATGAAACTGGTCCTCCAGTCCGATCTGCTCGCCAACGAGCCGATGGGCGGGGCGGCCTCCGCCAAAGAGGATCCGCGGTTGGCGGCGGCGCTGGAGCGCCCACTGGTCGCCGATCTCGCGGACTGCGAAGACTTCTCCGCGGTTCTCGTCCACCACACCGCACGCTCGGGACTCGCCGTGGCGGCGGGCATGGACCACGAACTGGAACTGCCCGCATCCGCGGACACCTCGATCCGCGCAGACGGCGACCTCGCACGCCTCACCGTCGCGGCCGCCGTCCCCCAGGGCACCAAGCTGGTGCTCACCAAGTACATGGGCTACGGCTGGTCGGCCCGACGGTCGGTGCCCGCGCTGCGCGCCCAGGTGGACGCCGCGCTGGCAATGGCCAAGGAGACCGGTTGGGAGGCCCTCAAACAGGAGCAGTCCGACTACCTCGACGAGTTCTGGCTCGACGCCGACATCGAACTCGACGGCGATCCCGAACTGCAGCAGGCCGTGCGCTTCTCCCTGTTCCATGTGCTGCAGGCCGGTGCACGCGGGCAATCGCGCGCCATCCCGGCCAAGGGGCTCACCGGCCCCGGCTACGACGGCCACACGTTCTGGGACACCGAGAGCTTCGTGCTGCCGATGCTGACCTACACCGTTCCCGCCGCCGCGGGCGAAGAACTCCGCTGGCGGCACGCCACGATGGACAAGGCCCGGTCGCGGGCCGCCGAACTCGCACAGCACGGCGCCATGTTCCCGTGGCGGTCGATCAACGGTGACGAGTGCTCCGGCTACTGGCCGGCCGGCACCGCGGGAGTCCACGTGTCCGCCGACATCGCCAACGCCACCGCCCGCTACATCCGCGCCACCGGCGACGAGGCGTTCGAGGTCGAGTGCGGCGTCGAGCTACTGGTGGAGATCGCCAGGTTCTTCGCCGGATTCGGCCACCACGATTCGGCGGGCAAGTTCCGCATCGACGGAATCACCGGCCCCGACGAGTACACGGCGATCGTCAACAACAACGTCTTCACCAATCTCGCCGCACAGCAGGCACTGCGCGACGCGGTCGCCGCGTGCTCGCGCCAGCCCGTCGTGGCACGACAGCTCGGCGTGACGCACGACGAGACCGCCTTCTGGACGCAGTGCGCCGACGATATGACCGTGCCCTACGACGACGCACTCGGCGTCCACCAGCAGTGCGAGTCGTTCACCAAACTCGACCGGTGGGACTTCGAGCGGTCGAAGGGCAGGTACCCGCTGCTGCTCAACTACCCGTACTTCGACCTGTACCGCAAGCAGGTGGTGAAGCAGGCCGACCTCGTCTTCGCCATGTACCTGTTCGGCGACCGCTTCACCCCTGAGCAGAAACTGGCGAACTTCGACTACTACTACCCGATCACCGTGCGCGACTCGTCGCTCTCGGCCTGCTGCGAGGCGGTCACCGCGGCCGAGGTCGGATACCTCGACCTCGCCTACGACCTGATGAGCGAATCGGTATTCACCGATCTGCACGACCTGCACAACAACGTCTCGTCGGGACTGCACATCGCGGCCCTGGCCGGCGCCTGGACCGACTGCGTCGCCGGATTCGGCGGGATGCGCGACTTCGACGGTCAGGTCACCTTCGCCCCGCGCCTTCCCTCGAAGCTCAGCTACATGTCGTTCCGCATGATGATCCGCGAATCGCGCATCGTCGTCGCCGTCGACTCCGACACCGCGACCTACCGACTGCTGTCGGGTCCGACGGTCGAACTCGCCCATCACGGTGAGCGATTCGTCCTCGGCGACGATCCGGTCACCCTCGGCATTCCACGGCTCGGGCCGCGCACCGCCCCCGAGGCCCCGCCCGGATGCGAGCCGTACCAGCGCTCAGCGCGGTAGACGAATCGCGAGCACGTACAATCGGGCTACTATGCCGAGCGAGTCCTTTGGCGCGTCGTCGCCCTTCTACATCACCACCGCCATCGCGTACCCGAACGGCGCCCCGCACATCGGGCACGCCTATGAGTTCATCTCCGCGGACGTCCTCGCGCGGTTCAAGGCGCTGGACGGCTTCGACGTCCGGTTCCAGTCCGGCACCGACGAGCACGGACAGAAGATGCAGCAGACCGCGGAGAAGGAGGGCATCTCCACCGCGGAACTGGCGAAGACCAACTCCGATCGCTTCGAGGCGCTGCACGCCGCGCTCGGCACCGATCTGAGCCGGTTCATCCGCACCACCGACTCCGACCACCACCGGGCGTCGGAAGAGATCTGGAAGCGGATGGAGGCGGCGGGCGACATCTACCTCGACTCCTACGCCGGCTGGTACGACGTCCGCGACGAGGCCTTCTTCACCGAGGACGAGACGACCCTCGACGAGGACGGCAACCGCGTTGCGACCGAGAACGGTCACGTCCTCACCTGGACCGAGGAGCAGACCTACTTCTTCCGCCTCTCCAACTATCAGGACCGTCTCCTCGCGTTGTACGACGAGCATCCCGAGTTCATCGGACCGGACGTGCGGCGCAACGAGGTCCGCAGCTTCGTCGCGGGCGGCCTCAACGACCTCTCCATCTCGCGCACCACCTTCGACTGGGGCGTGAAGGTCCCGGGCGCGCCCGAGCACGTGATGTACGTGTGGGTGGACGCCCTCACCAACTACCTCACCGGAGTCGGCTTCCCGGACGACCAGCAGACGCTGGAACGTTACTGGCCCGCCGACCTGCACATCATCGGCAAGGACATCATCCGATTCCACTGCGTCTACTGGCCGGCCTTCCTGATGAGCGCCGGCATCGACGTCCCGAAACGGGTCTTCGCGCACGGCTTCCTGTTCAACCGCGGCCAGAAGATGAGCAAGTCGGTGGGCAACGTCGTCGACCCGCACGAACTGGTCGAGAAGTTCGGGCTCGACACGGTGCGCTACTTCTTCCTCCGCGAAGTGTCGTACGGGCAGGACGGCTCCTACTCGGCGGAGGCGATCGTCTCGCGCAACAACTCCGATCTCGCCAACGAGTACGGCAACCTCGCCCAGCGCACCCTCAGCATGATCGGCAAGTACTTCGGGTCGCAGGTGCCGCAGCCGGGTCCGTTCACGGCCGAGGACCGCGCCCTGCTCGACGCCGCCGACGCTCTGCTGCCGCGCGTCCGTGACCAGTTCGACAAGCAGGCCATTCACCTCGGGCTCGAAGCACTGTGGTCGGTGCTGGCCGACGCCAACCGGTACGTCTCCGCGCAGGAGCCGTGGAAGCTCGCCAAGACCGACCTCGACCGCACCGCCACCGTGCTCTATGTATGCGCCGAAGTGGTGCGCATCGTGACACTGCTGGTGCAGCCGGTGATGCCGCAGTCGGCCTCCACCCTGCTCGATCTGCTCGCCGTCGGTTCGGATGACGCCGATCGCCGGTTCACCGCCGTCACCGACCGGCTGACGCCGGGTACCGCCCTGCCGAAGCCCGCCCCGGTGTTTCCGCGCCAGGAAAGTCCCGCCGCGGACGCATGACTCGTGATCCGGCGCCGGCGCGGGGACCCTCCGCGCTCGACGTCCTCCGCTCATTCCACGCGGCCGCCGCCGATCGCGGACTGCCCGGCCCGGCCGGGCTGATCGGTGACTGGGCCGATGCCGACGCGGTGATCGCACCGTCGATCGAACTCGTCCCCGGGCTCGCGCCACCCGACCGGCCCGACGGGTACTGGTTCGGCGCACTCGGATTCCCCGTCCGGGCTGAGGAGTCCCCGCTGCCCTCGGTGGTCGGGGGCGTCACCGACGGAGTGCTGACGTTGTCGCACGGCGAATGGTCGTGGAACACCGCCACCGGTGCCCCGCTGCCGGACTGGGCCCGGGCGGCGCTGGAGGCGGCGGCTCCACCCGAGTCGAGGCGGTGGTCGGCCGAATGGGTCTCCCCCGACCGGGACCGACATCTGTGCGCCGTCCAGAAGTGCCTCGACGCCATCGCCGACGGCGAGGTCTACCAGGCATGCGTCTGCACGCAGTTCCACGGGCAACTCGACGGCCGGCCCATCGATTTCTTCGCCGACATCGCCGCCGCCACGGCGCCGGCGAAGGCGGCCTGGTTGTCCGGGGGTTGGGGATCCGTCGCGAGCTTCAGCCCCGAGTCGTTCCTGGACCGGCGTGGCGACCGAGTGACGTCGTCGCCCATCAAAGGCACGGCTCCGGCCGCCGACGACCCAGCGGTACTCGCCGCGTCCACCAAGGACGTGGCCGAGAACGTGATGATCGTCGACCTCGTCCGCAACGATCTCGGGCGCGTCGCGCGCACCGGATCGGTGACCGTGCCCGATCTGCTGACGGTGGTCGGCGCCCCGGGCGTGTGGCATCTGGTGTCGACGGTGGCCGCGACCCTGCGTGCGGAGGTCGGCAACCGCTCCCTGCTCGATGCCGCCTTCCCACCCGCATCGGTCACCGGAACCCCGAAGATCCGCGCGGCCGAGTTGCTCGCGGACTGGGAGGATCACGCGCGCGGGATCTACTGCGGCGCGGTGGGCATCGCGGGCCCGGGCGGCCTGCTCGATCTCAACGTGGCGATCCGCACGGTGGCCGTCGGCCCCGACGGCGGCCTCACGCTCGGCGTCGGCGGCGGGATCACCATCGACTCGTCACCGGCCGCGGAGTGGCAGGAATGCCTCGACAAGGCGGCCTCGATCGTCGGCTTCACCGCGCATCCGGGCCCGCGTTCTCGATAGACCGCAGCGGCAGCAGCCGGGGCGACCGACCGGCCAGCGAAGCCGCGAACCCCGCGAAGGTCACGAACCAGGCCGCCGTGGCGATCCAGATCTCGACGTGCCCGATGTGATCGATCAACGGGATACCGTTGACCGAGCCGATCTGGTGACTGCCGACTCCGTACATGCCGAGCGGGAACACGATGGCCCAGAACGAGGCGTCGTAGCGGAGTGGTATCCGGTGGCGGATATGCCGCCAGTACCCGGCGAACAGCAACGGCGGTACCAGCCAGGTACCGAACGCCCAGAAGAAGACCGACACCGATTCGACGGTTCCGCGCATCACGTCCAGCACCGGCACGTCCGCCATGCTCTCGATGTTCGCGCCCGCGACCACGGTGATCGCCGTCGCCCCCATCGCGATCCAGTACGCGCCGCTCAACTGGTCCGGTTTCGGATGGTGCATGAAGATCCGCGCGGCCACGAACAGAGCCACGGCCATGTAGAGGAACACCCCGACCGCCCAGCACAGCGCGGCCAGCAGCGCGATCTCGGCCTGACCGCTGGTGACGTGGGGCTGAACGGCGGCGGCGAGAACGGCCACCGACTGCGTCGCCACCACCCAGAGGAACCAGGTGCCGTCGGCGCGCTCGAGCTGCGACTGGCCGATGCGTGCGGTGAACGCCATCGGCGGCAGCGCATAACCCAGGACCAGCCACATCGAGGCGGCGAAGCCCAGCAGCACCAGGGCCGCGACGAGATGACCGTCGAGCATCAGCCGGGTCCCGAGCACGCTCGTCGCCGCGACGACGGTGAAGAAGCCGAAAGTGCGGTTCGGCACCCGGAGATCGAAGACCACCGCGTCGCGATGCCGGGCGAGCCGGGCCGCATTGAGCAGCAGCAGCACGCCGAAGGCGATCCCGGTGATCCACATGAGGATCACCGACAGCAACCGCCAGCCTTCGATCTCGGTTGCGATCGACACGATCCCGGTAGCCATCACCAGGGAGAAGTAGGCGGGATTCAGCTCGCGAACCACGTCGTCGAGACCGCGCAGCCGTGCCACGCTCACTCCCCTCGGCTCTCCAGCACGGCCTGGTACACGTCCCGCCGCGAGTAGGCGGTACCGGCGGCGGCCCGGGCGGACGCGTCCTTCAGCCGCAGCCCCGAGTCTGCGAGCCGGCGGGCCCGCTCCACCACCTCGTCGAGTCCCACCGTCTCGTCCGTCTCGGACGCTCCGGCGATCACGACGGTGATCTCGCCTTTGACGCCATCGGCCGCCCACTCGGCGAGCTCGTCGAGCCGGCCCCGCCGCACCTCCTCATAGGTCTTGGTGAGCTCCCGGCAGACCGCGGCGCGGCGGTCCGGACCCAGCACATCGGCGGCGTCGGCGAGAGTCTGCGCCAGCCGGTGCGGAGATTCGAAGAACACGACCGTGCGCGGCTGCGTGCGCAGTTCGGCCAGCCAGTCCCGGCGCGCGCCCTGTTTACGGGGAGCGAAGCCGTCGAAGCAGAACCGTTCGGACGGCATCGCCGACAGCGCCAGCGCGGTCGTCACCGCGGACGGACCCGGCAGACACGTGATCGGCAGCCCCGCGTCGGCACACGCGACCACCAGCCGGTAGCCGGGATCGCTCACCGACGGCATCCCCGCATCGGTCACCAGCAGCACCGTCGCTCCCCCGACGATCGCCTCCACCAGAGCCGGCGCTCTGGACGCTTCCACCTGGTCGTAGTAGCTGATCACCCGGCCGTTGATCTCGACGTCGAGCGCCGCCGCCAGCGCACGCGTCCGGCGAGTGTCCTCGGCGGCCACGATGTCGGCCGAACCGAGCGCCTCGCGGAGCCGGGGCGACGCGTCGCCGGGCTGTCCCATCGGAGTCCCGGCCAGCACCAGCCGTCCGGCCCCCGCTGCGCTCGACTGTCCGTCACTACTGGTCACCGACTCAGACTACTGATCCGGCTACCATCGCACAGGTGACCCCCGCCGCCATCCTCGACCGCGCGACCGCGGAAGACCGCGCGCTCACCGAAGACCTCGGCACGGCACCCGGTCCGCGCGTCCCGGAGCCGGTGTTCGGGCCCACCGACCGGCTCCGCGGCACCGTCGTCGGCGCGATCCTGGTCCTCATCGCGGTGGCCACCAGGTTCTGGGATCTGCAGCACCCGACCGACAAGGGCACACCGGTCTTCGACGAGAAGCACTACGTCCCTCAGGGATGGCAGGTCCTGACCGGCGGCAACTTCATCGAGGACAATCCCGCGTACGGCCTGGTGGTCCACCCGCCCGTGGGCAAGTGGATCCTCGCGGGCGGCGAATGGATGTTCGGCTACAACCCGATGGGCTGGCGTTTCATGTCGGCGGTCTCGGGTGTGATCATCGTGCTCGCGGTGTATCTGACGGTCCGGCGGATGGCGCGGTCGACGCTGATCGGTGCGATCGCCGGCGTCTTCGCGATCTGCGAGGGCGTGCTGTTCGTGCAGTCTCGCATGGGGATGCTCGACATCTTCCAGATCCTGTTCATCGTGCTCGCTTTCGCCGCCTTGATCGCCGACCGCGATCAGATGCGCCAGCGCATGCACCGGGTGTGGCTGCAGGGCCGGATGGACGACTCCCCCTTCGGTCCGCGCTTCGGCTTCCGCTGGTACCGGTTCACCGCCGGGGTGATGCTGGGACTGGCCTGCGGCGTCAAATGGTCGGGCGCCTATTTCGTCATCGTGTTCACGCTGCTCTCACTGGCCTTCGACGTCTCGGCACGCCGCGCCTACCGCGTCCGGCGTCCGTGGGTCGGTGTGCTGCGACGCGACCTGATCCCGTCGGCGGCGTCACTGGGCGTGCTCCCCTTCCTCATGTACGTGGCGAGTTTCGCACCGTGGTTCTCGTCCGAGACCTCGGTCTACCGTTACGTGGTCGGAGAGAAGATCGGCACCGGCGGCCCGTTCTCGTGGGTGCCTGCGGCCGTCCGGTCGTTCTGGTACTACGAGTCGGGCATCCTCGAGTTCCACGCCGGGCTGACCAACGCGGCGGGCAATCACCATCCGTGGGAGTCGAAACCCTGGACCTGGCCCATGGGTCTGCGTCCGATGCTCTACGCCATCTCCTACGGGCCTGATCAATGCGGTGGTTCGGACTGCGTGCGTGCGCAGATGCTGATCGGTACGCCGGCGATGTGGTGGCTGTCGCTGCCGATGATCGTGTGGGCGCTCTGGCGCATCGTGTCCCGCCGCGACTGGCGCTACGCGGCGGTCCTGGCCGCATACGGCGCGGGCATCCTGCCCTGGTTCGCCGACATCGACCGGCAGATGTACTTCTTCTACGCCACGGCGATGGCCCCGTTCCTGGTGATGGGGTTGGCACTGGTCTGCGGCGACCTCCTGCGCGCCGCACCCCGCGGCGCCACATCGGAGAGACGGCTGATCAGCGTCCTGGTGGTCTCGCTGTACATCGCGCTGGTGGTCGCGAACTTCGTGTGGCTCTGGCCGGTTCTGACCGGCGCGCCGATCTCTAACGTCGAATGGGGTCAGCAGATCTGGTTGCCGAGCTGGTCGTGAGCTGACGCGGTGTGACCAGCCACATCGCCAGGGCCAGCAGCACCACACAGCCCGTCACGATGAAGGCCGGGCCGAAACCGAAGACGTCGGCGACGAGACCGGTGAGGATCGGGCCCGACACCGCGCCGAGGTCGGAGGCCATGCCGTAGGCCGCGAGCGCGGATCCGCCACGCCGCTTGCCCGCCAGCATGTCGCCGAGCGCGGCCTGGTGCGTGGGTGCGAACAGGCCCGAGCCGACGCCGGCGACGGCGGTCAGCGCCAGCGCGATCCAGATGTCGGGCGAATAGCCCAGCAGCAGCGTCCCCGCAGCGGCCACGATCAGTCCGGGGATCATCACCGCTCGTCGCCCGTATCGATCCGACAACCGGCCCGACAGCAGGATCGCAATCATGTTGCCCGCGGCGTAGCACGCCAGAATGATGCCCGCCCAGGCCGTCCCGTAACCGAGCCCGTCTTGGACGAAGATCGGCACCAGTGCCACGCGGACCCCCATCGACGCCCAGCCCTGCGCGAAGTTCGAAGTCAGGATCGCGCGGTATTCGCGCTGTCGCAGCGACGCGAAGAACGCCGGCGCAGCGGGCAGGACCGCGTCGGCCGCGTCGGCGCGCTGCGGCTCGGGCGGAGGGGGCATGAACGTCGCCACCACAGCGGTCGCGACCAGCAACGCGATCGCGTACACCACGAACGGCAGACGGAGACCGAAGTCCACCAGCGCCGCACCGATCAGCGGTCCGGTGAGGTTGCCGACGAGAAAGCCCGCCGAGAAGTATCCGGAGGCCCGTCCCCGAACCTCCTGGGGCGAGAGCCGGATCAGCAATGCCATCGCCGAGACGGTGAACATCGTCGAACCGATGCCGCCCGCCGCCCGGAACACCAGCAGTTGCCAGTAACTCTGCGCGAACGCGCAGGCCGCGGTGCTCAGCGCGACGATCAGCAATCCGGTCAGGTAGATCTTGCGTTCCCCGAGGATCGTCACCAGACGGCCGCCTGCGGGCGCGAACAGCAGCCGCATCAGCGCGAACGCCGAGACCACGAACCCGGCCGCCGCCGACGACACGTCGAAGGTCTTGGCGAAGATCGGCAGCGCCGGGGCGATGAGACCGAAGCCGAGCGCGATCACGGCGTTCGCGATCAGCAGGATCCACAGTCCGCGAGGCAGGTTCTTCATTGTGGACTCAGATTATCGGGTGCGCGCGACCGGCCCGCTCATCCGGTCGGCGACGGTCGGCGGCCGCCGCGAACGTGCAGGAGCCGGGCGCTTCCGCGCCCGGCTCCTGTCGAAACCCTGTCTCCCTACCGACGCTGCCGTCAGCGGCGGACGATCATCACCGGCACCTGCGCGTGATGGAGCACCTTCTGACTGCGCGATCCCAGCAGCAGTCCGGTGAAGCCGCCGCGGCCACGGCTGCCCATGACGATCAGCGAAGCCTTGTCGCCCGCGGCGTCGAGGATCGCCTTCGCCGGCTCCTCCGGAACCACCACGCGCTCCACCTCCACATCCGGGTAGTCCTGGCCGTATCCGGCCATGCGCTCGGCGACGGCCTCGACCGCCTGCTGCGACATCTCGTCGATCTCCTGCTCGTCGAGACCGAAACCGTGCAGGGCGTCGGCATCGAGCGGAGTCCAGGTGTGCACGGCGACCAGCTTCTTCTTCCGCAGATCGGCCTGGCGGTACGCCTCGGCCACCGCCGGGTCGCTGATCTTGGAGTCGTCGACGCCCACCACGACCGGTCCGTCACCGCCGAGGGCCCCGCCGGGCACGATCACGACGCGGCCCTTCGAGTGCGCGGCGACGCTGGTGCTCACCGAACCGAGGAACAGACCCTTCACACTGCTCAGACCGCGCGTGCCGAGCACGGTGATCTGCGCCTGTCCGCCGAGTTCGAGGAGCACGCGAGCGGCGTCTCCCTCGACGATCGAGCCGTTCAGCTTCACGTCCGGAGCCACCTCGCGAGCGGTGGCGGCGGCCTCCTGCACGAACCCGGTTGCTTCGCTGCGGATCGCGTCGATCACGTCCTGCGGGATCACGAGGCCGGGGGCGTAGTCACTGGTGGTGGAGCTGTATGCGGCGACGATCTTCAGATCGAGGTCCTCGAGGGCAGCCGCGGCAGCTGCCCACCGAACCGCATTGGTCGATTCGGGCGATCCGTCTACGCCGACCAGAATCAAGCTCATTTGCGACTGCTCTCCTTCACACCGGCCCGGAGCCCTTGTGTCGGCTTCCGTACTAAGCCTCGGCTCCCATTGTTCACCAAGAGCCCGGCCGCCGCATCGGTACTAGGTCCGGGTGTGTCGATCCGTACAATAGAGGTCAAACGTCCCCAACCCGACGCAATCGAGGTGTCCTGACGATGTCGACCACCACCGCCCCGCGCGAGATCCGCGACGCGGCGACGCATGTCTGCGTCACCGTCGCACTCGGAGTCGTGGTGCTGATCGCGGCGATGTCGACCAGCGGCGGACTCAACGAGTTCTTCATCCTCGCCGCCCCGAGCGTCGTGATCCTCGGGACCCTGGCGGCGATGGTCCGGACCTACCTGAACTGGAAATCGGGCGGCCGGTGGCAGATCTGGCAGGGTGCGACGTGGTTCCTGCTGGCGCTCTCGCTTCTCTGGTTCACCGGCGCACTGCCCAGCGTCATCGTGGACTGACCGGCCCGCAGCCGCTCACCGGCTCGCCTGCGCGTCGAGGCTGATCTCCTCCGCGTCGAGGCGCGCCAGCGCGGAGGTCAGGGCCTCCGAGCTGTAGGCGCCGCGGTCGCGGAGATCGATGAGTTCGGCACGCTGGCGGTCGATGATGACGCGTCGGACGCGCCGCATCTCGACCGCGTTGCGCAGACGCCGGTCCAGGACGTCGCCGGTGGGGTCGCCGTCGTCGGAGGCCTCCAGCGAGCGCACCTGTTCCACATTGCGGGCGAGCATGCTGTCGGAACAGACAGCGGGGTCGGTGAGCACTTCGACGCTGATGGAGGCCATCTCCCGGTTCAGCCGCTGCAGTTCACGCGCCGCGTCGGCACGGTGGTCGGGCAGCCTCATCCATTTGATGAACGCACCCAGCGTGCTGCCCTGGATCATCAGCGACCCGGTCGCGACGACGAAGGCGACGAGTACCAACAGCGAACGGTACGGCGTGTCGGCGGGGAGGGTCTGCGCCGCGGCCAGCGTGACGACACCGCGCATCCCCGCCCAGACCACCACGTGTCCTTCGCGGAAGCCGATCGACTCGGTCCGGTAGTACTCGATGTCCGCGAGCCGCCGGTCGATCCGGCGCTGGAACCGCGGCGTCAGCCGGTCGGCGGCCGCGTCGGGATCTCCCAGTCGGTCCTGCATCTGCTCGAGAATCGGCTCCCGGGCGATCACCTGCGCGACCGCCGGGAGATGGCCGCGACCAGGGTCATCACGAATCCCCACCGGATCACCATCAACAGCACGAACGCGATCGCCGCGGGCCAGAAGGCGTGGATGACGCTTTCGTGGCTCGCCGTCACATCCATCACCAGGGCCTTCAGTTCGAGTCCCATGAGCAGGAAGACGCCGCCCTCCAAGAGCAACTCGACGGTTCGCCACGTCTGCTGGTCCGACTGCCGGTGCGCCGCGGTGAGCCTGCGCACCGACCCTCGGCCCGTCACCAGTCCGGCGGCCACCGCGGCCACCAGTCCGGAGGCGCCCATGATCTCGGTCGGCACGTACGCGATGTAGGGCGCGGTGAACGAGACCGCCGTCGCCACCGCGGCGTTCGAGATGCGCGCGCGGGCGACGATGAAGACCCAGCCCACTGCGCCGCCGACGATGACGGCGCCGATGATCGCCCAGACGAACGAGAGGGCCACGCCCACCATCGACAGTCCGCCCGCCATCGCGGCGATCGCGGCGCGGAGCACCACCAGCGCGCTCGCGTCGTTGAACAGACTCTCCCCCGAGAGCACCGTGATGAGCCGCTGCGGCGCACCGACCCGTTTGACGGTGGTGGTCGCGACCGCGTCGGTGGGACTGAGAATCGCACCGAGCGCCACGCCGGTGGCGTAATCCGCGTCCGGCAGTATCAGCATGAAGAGCAGTCCCAGCAGGAGCGCGCTGATCACGACCAGCACGATCGACAGTCCGCTGATCGCCTGGAAGTCGCGCTTGAAGTCCATCGCGGGCAGCGCCACGGCCGCGGCGTACAGCAGCGGCGGAAGCACGCCGATCAACACGACCTCCGGATCCACCCAGATAGGCGGGACTCCCGGCAGGTAGCTCACGGCGACCCCGAAACCGACCAGCAGCAACGGCGCGGCGATCCGCACGCGGGGGGCGAGTTGGTTGGCGCCGGCGACCGCCAGCACGCACACGACGACGATTCCCACGATCTCCACGCGGTCATTCTCCCTTGCCGGCGGTGTGACCCGCGACACCGCCATTTGTCCACGCTGACTGTGCCATCGAACATTGACAAGATCGGGCTGCGGTGCGACGCTTGGGACAACAAGTTCTACTTCGGCGGCCTTCGTCCACCGACGCAAGTCAGGAGAAGACAATGACGTCCACGCAGCCCCGGCCCACCACGTACACACCGCCTGCCAAGCAGGACACCGGGACCGACTACCAGCAGGTCCTCGAGGACCTCTCGACCGCGTCGGTCCGGCGCAACTTCGACCCCTACATCGACATCGACTGGGACGCGCCGCACATGGCCGTGATCCCGAACGATCCGCGGTGGATCCTCTCGTACAAGGTCGACCCGATCGGCCGGCATCCCTGGTACCAGAGCCTCCCCAAGGAGAAGCAGATCAAGATCGGCATGTGGCGCCAGGCCAATGTCGCGAAGGTCGGTCTTCAGTTCGAGTCGATCCTGATCCGCGGCCTCATGCAGTACGCCGACCGCCTCCCGAACGGTGACAAGCGGTTCCGTTACACCACTCACGAGGCCAAGGAGGAGTGCAACCACACCCTCATGTTCCAGGAGCTGGTGAACCGCATCGGCATGGACACCAAGGGAATGCGCTGGTGGCTGCGCCGTGCATCGCCGATCATCCCGCTGTTCTCCACCTTCTGGCCGACGATCTTCTACTTCGGCGTCCTGGCGGGCGAAGAGCCGATCGACCACATCCAGAAGGACTTCCTGCGCGCACGCGAGGAACTGCACCCCGCGATGTCCGCGGTGATGGAACTCCACGTGGCCGAGGAGGCCCGGCACATCTCGTTCGCGCACAACCACCTGCGCAACACGGTCCCCCGCAAGGGCCCGATCACCAAGTTCGCACTGTCGATCGCGATGCCGATCGTCATGCGCGTGCTGTGCAGCGCGATCGTGGTTCCGCCGAAGGACTTCGAGCGCGAGTTCGACGTGCCGAAGAGCGTCATGAAGGACATCTTCTGGAAGTCGGAGCAGTCGCAGATCTTCCTGTCCGGCGTGTTCGGCGACGTCCGCATGCTCGCCGAGCAGTGTGGCCTGATGAACCCGGCCTCCCGCCAGGTGTGGCGCGCGATGGGCATCGACGGCCGTTCCTCTCGCTACCGCAGCGAGCCCACCTACAACGCGAGCTGAACAGACAACAGTGCCTCACGTCATCACGCAGGCCTGCTGCGGCGACGCCTCGTGCGTCTACGCATGCCCGGTCAACTGCATTCATCCCACTCCAGACGAGCCTGACTTCGGCATCTCGGAGATGCTCTACATCGATCCGTCGACGTGTGTCGACTGCGGTGCGTGCGTCAGCGCGTGCCCGGTCGGCGCGATCGTCCCGGGGCGCCGACTTCCCGAGGAGGCCGCGCGCTTCGCCGACGTGAACGCCGGTCACTACCCGGATCCGGCGCCGACCGAGACGCGCTTCCCGGTCCGCACCGACTGGCGGCTGCCGATGGCGCCCATCGTCAAGCCCGCGGCGCTGGGCGGCGCGACACCCGACGAACTGCGCATCGCGATCGTCGGCTCGGGACCGTCGGCCATGTACGCCGCCGACGAGCTTCTGAAGCATCGCCAGGTCAGGGTCACGGTGTCCGAGCGTCTGCCGGAACCCTTCGGTCTGGTCCGCTTCGGCGTCGCGCCCGATCACCTGTCCACCAAGACGGTGACCGACCTCTTCAACGAGATCGCGCGTCATCCGAACATCCAGATCCTGCTCAACACCGAGATCGGCCGCGACGTCTCGCTCGACGAGCTCCGCAGTGCTCACCACGCAGTGCTGTGGGCGGGCGGAGCACCCACCGACCGGCCGTTGCAGATCCCCGGTGTGGATCGCGAAGGCGTGCAGAGCGCCACCTCGGTGGTCGGCTGGTACAACGGCCACCCCGATTTCGCGTACGCCGCACCGGATCTCTCGGCCGAGCGAGCGGTCGTTATCGGCAACGGCAACGTGGCCCTCGACGTCGCGCGGATCTTCACCGCCGACACCGATCGGCTCGCACCGACGACGATCGATCCCACCGCCTTGGCGGCACTGCGCGCATCCAATCTGCGCGAAGTGGTTGTGGTGGCGCGCCGCGGTCCCGAGCACGCGGCGTTCACGCTCCCGGAGCTGATCGGCCTCGCCGACGGTCCCGCGCGAGTGTGGGTCGATCCCGCCGAGTTGTCCGGTGTCGACGCGACGAACATCGACGACCCGACGGTGGCGGCCAAGGTGAATCTACTGCGGGAGATCTCGCAGCGGAGCAAGCCCGCCGAGCCCTTCATCCGGCTGTCGTTCGGGCTCACCCCGGTGGAGATCCTGGGCGACGGGCATGCCTCCGGAGTCCGGTTCGTCAAGACCGGCGGCGACGAGGAGTCGGTGATCGACGCGGGTCTGGTGCTCACGGCCATCGGTTACCGCGGTCGCCCCGTTCCGGGTCTGCCCTTCGACGACGAGAAGGGCACGGTCGCGAACGTCGCCGGCCGCGTGGTGGAGAACGGCGAGGCGATTCCGGGCCTGTACGTGACCGGATGGATCAAGCGCGGCCCGACCGGATTCATCGGCACCAACAAGACCGACTCCGGCGAAACCGTGGCGAATCTGCTCGCGGACGCCGAGGCCGGCGCCCTCCCCCGGCCCGGAACCGCACCGGTCCCGGCCTGACCCGAGAGGAGACGGGCCACGCCGGCCTGTGGATGAACGATGGAGCCGAACAAGCTCCGCGTGCGTCTAACGAATGAAGAGTTCATCTCGATCATTCGGAGGCGTCCATGGGATTCGGCATCACTCCCGATCAACTGAACAGCATCGTCGCCCTCTGGCGACGGTCCAGCGATGAGATCGCCGGCCTCGACTGCGCGGCCGGCGATCTGTCTCTGGCGGGCAGCCGGTCGGCGGAATCACTGCGAGCGTGCGCCGCAGCGGTGCACGACGCCGCCGCAGCCCTCTCACGGCACCTCGCCGGCTCGGCCGCGGCGCTCGAGAAGTTCAACACGACGACGGTGGAGTCGGACCGGGCCTGCGCCGCCGACCTCGCCGCCCTCCGGAGGCCGCGGTGACCGGCGTCGCCCAGGTTCTCCGATGGCGTCCGGAGACCCTGCTGGCCACGGCCACCGCTTTCGACGTCGGCGGTGAGAGCGTCGCCAACACCGCCGATGCCGTCCGCCGGTCCTTCGACCTCGATCCGACCTGGTCGGGAGTGACCCGAACCAGTGCCGGGCACCGCGTCGACGCCGAAGTCACGGCGCTGCATCGATTCGAGCGGACGCTCGTCGACCTCTCCGACGCCACGCGAGAGGGACACGGACGGCTGTCCGCGGTGCGCGACCGCATCGTCGGCCAGATCCGCACGGCGCGGAGCTCGGGCTTCAACATCGGCGACGACGGCGCCGTCGCCCACCCGGATCCTCGACGTCGCGCGGACGCCGACTATCTCACCGAGCGGATCACCGCCCTCCTCACTGAGGCCGACGCCGCCGACACCGCGCTGAGCGGCAGGCTCACGATGCTGATGCGGCACCTCGACGGGTCGGGGAACGTGGTGCCCCTCCCGATCGGCGGATACGCTGAGGCCACCGAAGCGGGCCGACTGCTGGACCTGATGCCGCCGGACGTGGTGGAACGGTACTGGGAATCACTCGCTCCGGCGCAGCGACGCAATCTCATCGATTCCGTGCCGGAGGTTGTCGGGAACCTCAACGGCATCGACTTCGCCGACCGCGCGGAGGCCAACACCATCTCGATTCAGCGGACGCTCGACGCCGAAGTCGCGGCCGGCCGGCGCGACGGTGCGAAAGCCCGACAGCTGCGCGCCCTCCTGCGTCCCGCACCCGACCCGCTGCATCCCGGCAGGTTGGTTCCGCGGACCTTTCTGGGTTTCCGCGACGTGGGAGACGGCCGGTTCATCGAACTCGTCGGAGATCTGACAGCGGACGCCACCGGCGCGGCGGTGCTGGTCCCCGGCACCGGAACCGGGTTACACAGCGTCGACGTCTATCGGCGGCGCGCAGCCAACCTGTCGCACGCCAGCGGCGCACCGGTGATCGTCTACGCCGACGGCCCGCTGCCGCAGAAATTGATCGACGCCGATCTCAGCCCGATCGCGGGCACCGCCTCCGACGCCGAGCCCGCACGCCGGATGGCGCCGGGCCTGGTGGAGTTCGCCGCGGCGCTCGACCGGCAGATCGACGCGTCGGGGCTCGACCTGAAGACCACCGTCATCGGGCATTCGTACGGCGGAGCCGTGGTCGGCACGGCGGAACAGTCGGGGCTGCGATCCGATCGCGTGGTGTACGCCTCGTCGGCGGGCACCGGTGTGGAGGACCGGCCTTGGAACAACGCCGAGCCGCACGTCCAGCGGTACTCGCTCACCCCGCCCGGTGACCCGATCCAGTACTGGCAGCAGATGGGCTCATCGGTCCACGGCGGCGATCCGGACACCGCGCCGGGTGTGACACGGCTCGACACCGGGAACTACAGCGACGGCACGCCGGTAGCGGGACGCTCCGCGCACTCGGGCTATCTCGACGACGAGGGTTCCGGGGCGATGCGGGCGATGGCCGCCGTGGTGGCCGGGCGCTGTCCGCCCCCGTACATCGAACGCGCCCCGGATATCGACGCCGCGCAGGACGCCCTCGACGTCGTCGGCGGATGGATCGAGGAGGGGCTGAGCCTGGTGACGCCCGGAAGATGACTCCGCCGAGGCCCATGGAGGCCCATCGGGATCTCAGCCGAATACGTGGGGATCGGCGGCTTCGGTGTGCCGCGCCCATCCGGGATCTCCGGTCTTCGCGAACCGCACCCACGCCGCGTGCATCGCGTCGGCGACCGACTGGTCCGGGTCCGGTCCGGTGAGCGCGTGAGCCGCTTCCAGGTGATCGAAGACGAAGGGCAGCTCGACGGCGTGTCCGGCCCGGATGTCGCACACGGGGCTCTCCCAGGCGAACTCGTAGAGGTATGTCGGCGACTCGGGACGCAGTTCGGCGAGTGCTCTGGTGGGGTCGGCGAAGGCGATCGCCGTGATCGCCTCGCATAACGCATCCCCGGCGCTCACCCCGTCGGCGAGCCGTTCGTCCAGCAGTGCGGTCGGCATTCCGGCACGTGAGAGCATCGCCCGCGCCATCTCGGGAGTCGCCGCCTCGAGCACTCCGGTCGGAGCGAAGAAGAACCGGAACTCGGTGGCGTTCCAGCCGGCGAGCAGCCCGATCCCCGCGCCCGCGCCGTCGGCTATCCGATTCTGCGGAATGTCGGGCAAGATCTCGCCGTCGAGGACCGGGAAAATGTTCATGATGCCCATGCCGATGTCGGTGACGGTCTTGCCCCAGATCTCCGGGTCGGGGTTCATCGTGAACTCGAGGACCGCCTGAGTCTGCGCCTTCAGCAGATCCGCCGTCGGTATCTCGCCGAACGCGGCTGCGGCATGGGGGACTCCGAGCCGCTCGGCGAGTCGCGCGGTCACCTTCCGGGCGTCGTCGACGTCGGCCACCGTGATGCCGTTGCCGCTCTGCATCGCGGCCCGCCCGAACAGGCCGGTGACCCGTGGTGACGACAGCAGCGACGCGACACTCATCGCCCCCGCAGACTCACCGAAGATCGTCACGTTCGCCGGATCGCCGCCGAAGGCGGCGATGTTGTCGCGCACCCACTCCAGCGCCGCGATCTGATCGAGCAGTCCCCGGTTGTCCGGCGCGTCCGGGAAGGCGCCGAATCCCGGAACTCCCAGACGGTAGTTGACGCCGACGCACACCACACCGACACGCGCGAACGTGTCGCCGGCATAGATCGCGATCCGGTTCGATCCTCGGGCGAAGGCACCGCCGTGGATCCAGACCATCACCGGCAGTCGACCTTCGGACGAAGGATCCGGAGTCCACACGTTCAGGTTCAGATAGTCGTCGCCGAGTTCGACGACGTTGTCGAGGATCGCGGCTATCGGTGCCGGATACCCGACCTGCGGTGCGGTGGGACCGTAGGAGGTGGCGTCGCGGACGCCGTCCCACGGCTCGTGCGGACGCGGTTCCTGAAAGGTGGCGGCCCCGACGGGCGGTGCGGCGTAAGGGATTCCGAGGAACGCGGCGACGCCGCCGCGGATCCTTCCGCGGACACGCCCGGCGGTGGTCGAGACCACCGGGGAACCGCCGCTCGGAAGTCCGGACGCACCGCCGCGTGCAGATGCAGATGAGGTGTGGGTCACATGTCCACGCTACCCGGCGCGGCGGTCAGTCACCCGTTGCGCGCGAGCCGGATTCGCGATCGGCGGCTTCGGCCGAAACCGGCCTCGCGTCTTATAGGATTCGCTTGTTCACGACAGTTACGGGGGTGAGGGACCGACATGTCAGAGCGCATGCACGTACCGGACGCCTTACGCGGCACCGGCGTGATCTGGGTGTTCCTCGGCGGAATGGCCGGCACCTTCGTCCGGTGGCTCGCCGAGGAGAATCTGCCGTCGGGCAAGGGGCGGTGGCCGTGGGACATCTTCACCGTCAACATCGCCGGCGCACTGATTCTCGGTTTCCTGCTGCAGTTGCTGCTGCGACTGGGGCCGGACGCGGGTCTTCGCAAGAAGATCCGGCTCGGGGTCGGCACCGGCTTCTGCGGCAGCCTCACCACCTACAGTTCCTTCGCCCTGGACCTCTCCGACCTCGGTCGTGACGGTTTCCCGTATCTGGCTGCCGGGTACGCCGCGGCGAGCGTCTTCATCGGACTGATCGCGGTGGCGGTGGGGGTCGCCGCCGCGCGCCGGTGCGTCCCGCAGCCCGCGGAGGCGACACCGTGATCGTCCTCGCCATGATGGTCGGCGGCGGGCTCGGCGCCGTGACCCGCTTCGTCCTCGACGCGCTGATGCGCACACGCAAGCTGACCACCGCGATCGGTCCGACCGCCATCATCAACATCCTGGGTTCACTGCTCATCGGTCTGATCGCCGGGTGGGCGACCACCGGTTCGCTCGACTCGAACTGGAACGTCATCATCGCCACCGGCTTCTGCGGCGGGTTCACCACGTTCTCCACCTCGATGTACGAGACCCTGTTCTTCGGTCTGACACCCCGCGCGGTGATCTATCAGGCGTCGACTCTCGCCGGGTCGGTGGTCGCGTGCCTGCTGGGGCTGGCCCTGACCCTGTGAGCGACCGGCGGGTGTCGGGGACCTCGCGACGTCAGTCGCCGCCCGCGCCCGGATGTCGCGCGCTGTGCGGATGGCCGTGTACGTGGGCGATCCCGACTACGTCGTGCAGGATCTGGTGCACCACGGCGTCGTCGATCATCGAGTAGCGCACGCGGCGCCCGGCCCGGGCGGTCCGCACCCACCCGCTGTCGCGGAGGGCACGGAGCGACTGCGATGCCGCGTTCTCGGTGATCCCCACGCGCTCGGCGAGTTCGGCCACCGCCAGATCGGGCTCGCGATGCATCTCCACCAGGAGCGCGAGGCGGGTGGGATCACCGAGAAGAGCGAAACGGGTCGACCAGATCTCGATCTGTCTCGGCGTCAGCCGCTCCCGCGACTGCGCAGACCGTTCCGCCATGCGCATTTCCTCTCGAACTCGTGTGGTCATTCCATCACGGTCGGGGCCGCGCCCGCGACGGGTCCGTCGATCGTTTCCGCGAATCCGGCCGCGCCGCCGAATCTCTGATACACGTTCAATTCGACATATGTCAGTTCACACACATGTCCCGTCCTCCTTCGACGTCAGGCACAGCTCCATGCGCACCAGCCGCCTCCTGTGTCCCGCCCTCGTCCTCGTTCCGGCTCTCGTCCTCGGCCTCGCCGGGTGCACGTCGTCCGACGCCGGAGGCACCGGCCAGATCGTCCTCGCCGACGCCGTCGAGCTCGGCGGCTACAACCCCCTCGACGGCTACGGGACACTCGGCGTCTCGCCCCTCTACGAGGGTCTCCTCCGGCCGTCGGCAGCGGACAGCTCCCGGGTACCAGACCTGGTGCCGGCGCTCGCGAGTGAGCCCCCGCGCGCGGTGAGCCCGGGGGTCTGGCGGCTGCCGCTGCGCGAGGACGTCCGATTCTCCGACGGCTCGGCACTCGACTCCGCCGACGTGGTCGCCACCTACCGCGCGCTCACCGACCCCGCGGTCGCCTCGTCGATGAGCGCGGCGATCGGCCCTATCTCCGAAGTCGCGGCCGAAGGTCCGCACGCGGTGACCGTCCACGTGACCGGCGAGGCCGATCCGTCGCCGTATCTGCTGCTGGGCATCGTTCCCTCGGAGAAGGTCGAGAATCGTCCGGCCGCGGATTGGGACATCGGCAGGCATCCGGTGGGCACCGGCCCGTACCGACTCGAATCCCTGCAGCCCGATCAAGCGGTCTTCGTCGCGCGCGAGGACTACTGGGGGTCGGCGCCCGCCCTGAAGAAGGTGGTCTACACCTACACGCCCGACGACAACGCCCGGGCGCAACGGATCGTCAGCGGCGAGGTGTCGGGAGCGAACCTGCCGCCCAAACTCGCGAACAGTCTGGCGGACCGATCCGGCGTCACGGTGGTCGACGCCGACTCCGCCGACTGGCGCAGCGTGAGTCTGCCCTCGCAGAACGCGTTCACGGCGGACGTCGCCTCCCGGCTCGCGATGAATCTCGCGGTCGATCGCCGTGCGCTGGTCGACGATGTGCTCGGCGGTCGAGGCACCCCTGCCGCCACCCCGATCTCGGCGGTCTACGGCGAGAACTACGAGCCCGCCGCCCGGTTCACGGTCGACGTCGCTCGCGCGGGCACGATCCTCGACCGCGCCGGGTGGGTCCGCGGGCCGTCGGGCGTCCGCCGGTGCGGCGGCGACAAGGCCGAGTTCACACTGCTCTACCCCGCCGACGACACCCTCCGTCGCGACCTGGCGGTCGCGTTCGCCGCCGCGGTGAAACGCGTCGGGATCTCCGTGGATCCGCACGGCGCCAGCTGGGACGAGATCGAATCCCGGCTCGCCGACGACGCGGTGCTCCTGGCCGGCGGCGAGTTCCCGTACAGCATCGATTCCCAGGTCTACTCCGCACTGCACACCCGGACGCCCGGTGCGTCGCCGTTCTCCAATCCAGGTGACTTCGGCTCTCCGGAGATGGACCGACTGCTCGAACAGGCGCGCGCGAGCGCTCCGGGGCCGGCGAACGAAGCCCGCTACCGCGAGATCCAGCGGCTGTACCGGGAGGCGCCGTCCTCGGTGTTCCTCGCCTTCGTCCATCACACCTACGCCGTTCGCGACGACGGCTGGCGCTACGATCCCCCGGTGCTGGAACCGCATGCTCACGGGGTGGTGTGGGGGCCGTGGTGGAACCTGCCGTCCTGGCGGCGGTGAGACGATGACCATCGCGCCGAACCGGCCCGCCGTACGGGTACCGGCCTCCATCGACGAACCGCCCGAACCGCGCGCCGGCCGATCCCGGACGCGCCGCGCGGGCCGACTGCTCGTGCGCCGCGCCCTCATCGGGGTCCCGACCGTCGGCCTCATCTCGCTCGGCATCTTCGCGCTGGCCGCGGCATCACCGTTCGATCCCCTCACCGCGTATCTGGGCAGCCGGTATCAGAGCGCGACGCAGGCTCAGCGTGAGGCCACCGCCGCCGCCTATCACGTCGATCAGAGCTGGTGGTCGGCGTGGTGGCAGTGGTGGCGCGATGTACTCAGCGGCGACCTCGGCTGGTCCTCGACGCTGTCCCAGCCGGTCGCGACGGCGCTCACCGAACGCCTGCCCTTCACCTTCGGCATGGCCGCGGTCAGCTTGACGCTGGCGACCGTGATCTCACTGTCGGTCGGGACCGTGGCGGGCATGCGGAGGGGCGGACTGCTCGACCGATGCTGCACCGCGGGCGCCACCGTTCTCGCCGCCGTCCCGCCGTTCGTGGTTTCGCTGGTGCTGGTCACCGTCTTCGCCGTCGGTCTGAGCTGGTTCCCGTCCTCGGGTGCGCGAACCCCGGGCAGCCGCTACTCGCCGTCGGATCTGCTCGCGCACGGTGTGCTGCCGACGGTGGCGCTGACCGTGTCGATGATCCCGTGGCTGCTGTTGACCACCCGGGCCTCGGTGGTCGAGGCGACGGGCTCGGATGCCGTCCTCGCGGCGCGTGCGCGCGGGATCAGCGGGATGCGGCTGCTGCGCGGCCACGTGCTCCCGGTGTCGGTGCTGCCGACGCTCGCACTGATCGGGACCCGGCTGCCCGAACTGATCGCGGGCGCCGCGATCGTCGAGACCGTCTTCGGCTGGCCCGGACTGGCGAAGGCACTCGTCGATTCGGCCGTCGGACTCGACTTCCCGCTGCTCGCCGCGCTCACCCTGGGATCGGCGGTGCTGGTCATCGTCGGCTCGGCGCTGTCGGATGCGGCCGCCGCCTGGATCGACCCGAGGATCGGGCTCACCGCATGATCGGGCGAGTGAAGCTGCGCCCCGGCCGGACCGGATGGCTGGCGGCGGGCCTGGCGGCCGTCGCCGTCGTGGTGATCGCGCCGCTCGTCGCGGGCCCGCAGCAGCCCGACTTCGCGCGAGCGCTGACCGCGCCCGGACACGATTTCCTGCTCGGATCCGATCATTCGGGCCACGATCTGGCGATCCGGACCGCTCAGGGCCTGCAGATCTCCCTGCTCATCGCCGCGATCTGCGCCCTGGTGTCGACCGCCATAGGCATCGCCGTCGGCGTGGGAGCGGCCGCTTTCGGCGGCTGGTTCGACGCGTTGACCATGCGGTTGGTCGACGGTGTCAACGCCCTTCCCCATCTGGTGCTCGGGGTGGTCATCGCCGCGATGTGGCGGGGCGCCCCGCTCGCGATCATCGCGTCCATCGCGCTGACCCACTGGCCCGCGGTGGCTCGTGTGGTCCGCGCCGAACTCCTGAGTCTGCAGACCGCGGGATGGATCGAGTCGGCGCGGCTCGCGGGCGCGGGCCGCACTTTCATCGCCACCCGGCACATGGTGCCCGCGGTGACCGGGCAGGCCCTGGTCGCGATGGTGGTGCTTCTGCCCCACGCGGTCTGGCACGAGACCACACTGTCGTTCCTCGGCGTGGGTCTGTCGCCGGATCGGGCGAGCCTGGGCACCCTGCTCGACGACGCCCGCGGCGACGTGCTCACCGGTGCGTGGTGGACGCTGGTGGTGCCGGGGCTGGCGCTGATCGCCGCCGCGCTCGCGGTGACGCGCCTGGGAACACTGGTGGCGCGGCGTCACCGACCGCCGGCCGGGAGCGTCTGGTGACGGCGGCGGTCGCCTCCCTGGCCGGCGTCACGGTGGACGTGTCCGCGGACCGGGGCCGGCGGCGCACCGCGGTGCGCGTGCTCGACGACGTCTCGCTCGAACTCGCACCCGGCACGGTCACGGCGCTGATCGGCGAATCCGGCTGCGGCAAGTCGATGGTCGCCTCGGCTCTGTGCGGACTGCTCCCCGTCGGCTCGGTCGCCACCGGACGCGTGCGGATCGGCGACCGCACGCTGGACCCTCGCGACTCGGCGTGGCATCGGGTACGAGGACGAGAGGTGGGCCTGGTCCCGCAGTCGCCGGCCACGAGCTTCACGCCGGTGCGGACCATCGGAAGCCACTTGTCCGAGACGGTGACGGTACTGGGCGCGGACCGCTCGGTCCGTGAACTGGCCGACGCGGTCGCGTATCCGGCGCGGGCGCTGGACCGGTATCCGCACGAGGTGTCCGGCGGGATGGCGCAGCGTGCGGCGATAGCCGGGGCCGTCGCGGGCCGGCCGCGAGTCCTCGTCGCCGACGAGCCGACCTCGGCGCTCGACCCCGAGTTGGCCGCGGCGACCTGGCGGTTGCTCGCCGGAGCCGCGGCCGACGGCGCGGGCGTCCTCGTCGTCACCCACGACATCGAGACCCTCCGGCAGGTCGGCGTCTGCGATGCGATCGCCGTGATGCGCGAGGGCCGACTGCTCGCCCGGTTCTCAGCCGGCGAGTTCGACGGCCTCGCCGCCACGTCGGCGTCGGACGCGGCGGACGCTGCGTACTCTGCGGACGCGACGACGCGACTGACCGACGACGAGTACATCGCGCAGTTCCTGCAGGAGGTCCGGTGATCGAGGCGAAGGGTTTGACCGTCTGCTACGACGGTGTCGAGGTGGTGAGCGACGTGGACGTCCACGTCCGTCCCGGCTCGATCACCGGTGTCCTCGGGCGGTCGGGCAGTGGCAAGACCACGCTGCTGCGGGCTCTCGCCGGCCTGGTCCGGCCCGCTCGCGGATCGGTCACGTACGGCGGATCGGTCTGTCCGAGGCCGGGATCGATCGCCATGCTCGCGCAGCATCCGCGACAGGTGGCCGATCCCCGATGGACCCTGGCCCAGACCATCACCGAACCGGCGCGGATCGCCGGCAGGCGCGCCGAGCGCGACACCGCCGCCGTCGCGGCGCAACGCGCCGGGCTCGCCCTCGATCTTCTCGACCGGTTCCCGTCACAAGTGAGCGACGGTCAGCTCCAGCGCGCCTGCCTGGCACGAGTGCTCGTGCAGCGTCCGGGATATCTGCTGTGCGACGAGCCGACGGCGATGCTCGACCCGATCTCGGCGCGCGCCGTCGTCGAGGTGATCAGCGCGCTGGCGCGCGACGGGGTCGGCGTCGCACTCGTGAGCCACAGCCGCGCGCTCGTGCGAGCGCGCAGCCGGTGTGTGCTGGACCTGTCGGACGACGCTGCGGGTCAGCTGCCGGCCGTCGGCCGGACCGACGTGGAACCCGTCACCGACTCGTCGTCGTTGTAGGCGCAGGCCCCCTGTTCCACCTCGTCCATGCGGTCCTCGTCGGCCGGGTCCACCCGCAGCCCGACCGTCCACTTGATGAGAAGCGCGATGATCAACGTCAGGACGAACGAGTAGCCGATGACCGCCAGCAGTGCCACCACCTGGTGTCCGAGGAGTGCCCCGCCGCCGCCGAAGAACAGCCCGTCGTGGCCCGAGTCGTTGATCTCACGGCTGCCGAAGAAACCGACGGCGAGGGTGCCGAGAACGCCGCCGACGAAGTGGACGGCGATCACGTCGAGCGCGTCGTCGTATTTGAAGACGTCCTTGAGCCGCAGCGCCAGGTGGCAGACGGCGCCCGCCAGCACGCCGATGACCAACGCACTGACGGTGCTGACGTATCCGGCCGCGGGAGTGATCGTCGCCAGTCCGGCGACGCCGCCGGTCACCGCGCCGAGCACGGTGGCCTTGCGGGTCAGGACCCATTCGATGAACAGCCACACCACCAGTGCCGCCGCACCGGCGACGTGCGTGTTCAGCAGGGCCTGCGCGGCGAGCCCGTCGGCGCGCAGGCCGTCGCCCGCGTTGAACCCGAACCAGCCGAACCACAGGATTCCGGCACCGACGATCACGAACGGGATCGAGTGCGGCAGCGGAGCGCGGTTCCCGAACACCTTCCGCCGGCCGAGCACCAGCAGCAACGCGACCACGGCGGCTCCCGCCGACGCGTGCACCACAATTCCGCCGCCCAGTCCTGCGCTCCGAGTTTCACCAGCCAGCCGCCCGGGTTCCACAGCCAGTGCGTGATCGGCGGGTACACCACCACCGACCAGGCGATCAGGAACACCACCCACCCGAAGGCCTTCAACCGGCCGACCACCGCGCCGGTGATCAGCGCGGGTGTGATGATCGCGAACATCATCTGGTAGGCGACGAAGGCGAGCGTCGGAATCGCCAGATGCGTCGCGGCGTCGACCACGTGACGCGGGTTGGTGGGCACCGACCCCAGATCCGAGAGCCCGAACAGTTCGAGATCGCCGGTGACCCCGCCCTTCGACGGCCCGAACGCCAGGGTGTATCCGATGACGACCCACGTGAGAGTGACGATTCCGATCGGCACGATGTTCTGCTGCATCATCGTCAGCACGTTCCGCTTGCTGACCATGCCCGCATAGAACAGCGCCAGACCCGGCGTCATGAACAGCACCAGGGCCGCGCAGATCAGCACCCAGCCGGTGTCACCCGGACTCACTTCCAGGGACGCTCCGGCGGCCAGCACGCTCGCTGAAGGTTCAGACATTCACTCGTCTCCTCGGCTTGTCGGAGTCTGCAGGCTCCTCCTGCAGGGGGTTGGCGAAACCGCGGGCGGGGTGAGCCGCGGCCGTCGTCACTGCTGGCCCCGCCACGGTTGTGCGGGGCCGATCGGTGCACCGAGCACTTCCTCGCGCACGATCGACCAGAAGGCCCGGACCCGTTCGGTGACGGGCTGGCGCTCCACGCCGAGCACCTTGAAGATGAGTCCGCAGTCGCCGGGGAGCCGGCTCGCGCCGCTGTAGGCGCCGTCGATGAGGCCGGTCGGCACTCGGGCCAGGATGGCCTCGGCGTGCTCGGGCGGGGTCAGCACGACAACGTTGCCGAACACGTCGTAGCGCCCCATGGCGCCGGGGTGGCGGATGGGGCTGCGCTGCGGTTCGATCAGGATCTTCTCGGTGAACAACCGCGTCCCGTCGGGGCGCCGCGCCTTCATCAGCGAGGAGAAGACGTCGTACCCGAAGACCTCGTCGGCGCGGTGGTGCTTGCGGCCGGACAGCACGATCTCCGAGGACAGCAGGGTCGCCGACTCGGCGATCTCGATGTCGCTCGTCACCACGTACCGCGAGTTGCGGTGCGGGATCGTCGAACCCGGGAGGTACTCGACGTAGGCCCCATCGCCGAGCACGAAGGTCTGCGCGTGCACGGCGTAGTTGGCGTCCATCTGCTGCACCTTGGTGGCCGACTGGGTGGTGATGTGGACGCGCGTATCGGTCTCGGCCACGACGTCGACCGACAGGCGGTCGCCCTGCACCACTCCGCCGGAGGTGGAGACGATGCAGACGCACGCCATGTCGGGGACGGCCTCGTCCCAGTACAGGGCCTGCTGCACCAGCAGCGGCGTCTGGCGGTACAGGTCGGCGAGAACGGTTCTGCCACGCCGTTGTTCGAATCGCATTCGCAACGCACCGATCTTTCCGGGGGTGCCCACCCGGGCCTGTCTGGGCTGATCCTGGTAGATCGCCAGCTCGGGCAGGTCCACGGCGCCCACGGCCTCGGTCAGCCGCCGACGGAGTCGAAGAGGACTCCGTGGGCGATCAGGTCGACGACCTCTTCGACACCCTCTCCGGTCTTGCAGTTGGTGAACACGAAGGGCTTACCGTTGCGCTGCGCGGCCGAATCGCGTTCCATCACCGACAGATCCGCGCCGACGTACGGCGCCAGATCGGTCTTGTTGATGACGAGGATGTCCGACTGCGCGATGCCCGGACCGTTCTTGCGCGGGATCTTGTCGCCGGCGGCCACGTCGATCACGTAGATGAAGAAGTCGACGAGGGCCGGGCTGAAGGTGAGCGTCAGGTTGTCGCCGCCGCTCTCGATGAACACGATGTCGGCGTCGGGGAAGGTCGCCTCCATCTCCTCGACCGCGGCCAGGTTCATGCTCGGGTCCTCCCGCACCGCGGTGTGCGGGCACGCGCCGGTCTCGACGCCGACGATCCGCTCCTCGATGAGCACCCCTTTGAGCGCCTTCTGCACGTGCTTGGCGTCCTCGGTGGTGACGACGTCGTTGGTGATGATCAGCACGCTGGTGCCGCGCTCCACGAAGTGCGGCGTGATCGCCTCCAGCAGTGCCGTCTTGCCCGAGCCGACGGGTCCGCCGACGCCGATGCGAGTGGTCTTCTTCATTGGGTCCTCAATTCATGAACATGCGTACGTGCGATCGGACGTGGATCGACGCGAAGATGTCGAGCATGGGAGCGAACGTGGACATGTCGTCCAAGCTCAGGTCTTTCACCGCGTGGTAGTCCTCGTCGGCGGTCGCGCCGACATCGAAGAGGATCTGCTGGGTGTCCATGTGGTCCACGCGAACCACCCGCAGCGCCGCTCCCACCACGGTCGCGGCGACGCCGTACTGGTGGATGCCGAACGACTCCTGTTCGCCGGCACCGATTTCGGCGAGCACCAGGGCCCGGGTGGCGGGATAGGTGCCGGGCACCTCGCCCGATTTGATCCGCTCGAGCCAGTCGGCGATCGGCGCCGACTCCGGCGCCAGACGGAGTCCCAGTTCGGCGAGCTTGCGGCCCATCCGCGTCACCATGACGCGGCCCTCCTCGTTGAGCTTGCGCTCGATCACCGCGAAGTCGGCATCCGCGAGCCCCGCGTCGTCGCAGGCGAGCGCGGCGCGGTGCGCGTGCAGCACGGCGATGCCGTCGCAGGACGCTCCCTGCTTCACGCACACCTGCACGAACTGCCGCAGGCTCTCGGCGTCGGTGACCAGGCCTTCGGCGACGGCCGTCTCCAGGCCGTTGGAGAAGGAGAACGAGCCGACCGGCAGCATCGTGTCGGAGAACTGCATCGCCCGCATGAAGCGGGTGATGTCGGGGACGGCGCCGGTCTCGGTCACGTCAGTGGTCGTCACCGGCGTGGCCGTGCGGATGCGTGTGGGTGTGGCCCCCGCCCTCGCGGGCCGCACCGCCGAACAGCCGTCGAGCCTCGTGCGGCGCGATGTACGGGATCACCTCGGCGCCGGGGATGAACCGGTGCACCACGCCCTCGAGTGCGTGCGTGCGCATCACCGAGTTCATCACCGGCTGCGCGACGGTGAGCGGCACGTACACCTTGACGCCCTTGACCACGGCGGGCCAGTGCGGGTTGCCGATCGCATGCCCCAGCTCCAGACAGGTCTGGATCACGGTGTTCTCGTCGCGTCCAGCCACCTGGCTCAGGTCCACCTCCATCACGTCCTGAAGGGTGATCCGGGCGATGATCGCGGTCTTTGCGTCCTCGTCGTATTCGAGCACGTCGCCGTCGCGGAGCTGCACGCCGCGGTCCAGCGACACGGCCACCTCGTCGCCGTTGGCGGTGGTCCGCCACAGCCGCGACTTCTGCGCCTCCCACTGGTCGAGGAAGACGTAGTCGCAGTCGGCGTCGGCCAACCGCGCCTTCCATTCGTCGTCGTGCTCGTTGCCGAGAATCGACTCCACGACGTTGAGCCCGGTCGCCGGACTTTTCATGAAGAGTTGCCTCCGTAATGCGGTCGGTAGCGGGTGCGGTCAGCTGATGAAGTTCAGCTGAAGAAGTACAGCTGGTTGAGACTGATGTGGGTGGCCGGTTCGACGTACGCGTGCTCGCCGTCGACGGTGACCGCGAAGGTCTCGGGATTCACCTCGATGTCGGGTATGTAGTCGTTGCGGACCATGTTGTCCTTGCTGATCTCACGGGTGTCCTGGACGGGGATCACCTGGCGTTCGAGTCCGTACCGTTCGGCGATCCCCGACTCGTACGCCGCCTTGGAGACGAAGGTCGCGGACGTCTCCTGCAGGGTCTTCCCGTAGGCGCCGTACATCGGGCGGTACATCACCGGCTGCGGGGTCGGCAGGGACGCGTTCGGATCACCCATCGCATGCCAGTTGATCACTCCGCCCTTGATGACGGTGCGGGGCTTGGCGCCGAAGAAGGCCGGCTCCCACAGCACCAGGTCGGCCATCTTGCCCGGGGCGATCGAACCGACCGAGTGGGCCAGACCGAAGGTGATCGCCGGATTGATCGTCACCTTGGCGACGTAGCGGAGCACGCGGAAGTTGTCGTTGCCCGGCGCGTCCTCGGGCAGCTTGCCGCGGGACCGCTTCATCGCGTCAGCCATCTGAACGGTGCGCAGCCAGTTCTCGCCGATCCGGCCCATCGCCTGCGAGTCGCTCGACACGATCGAGATGACGCCCATGTCGTGCAGCACGTTCTCTGCGCCGATCGTCTCGGCGCGGACGCGGCTCTCGGCGAAGGCGACGTCGGACGGCACCAGCGGATTCAGGTTGTGGCAGACCATGATCATGTCGAACAGCTCCGCCTGCGAGTTGATCCCGTAGGGCAGCGTCGGGTTGGTGGACGCGGGCAGCACATTGCGTTCCGCGGTCACGCGGAGCAGGTCGGGCGCGTGACCGCCGCCCGCGCCCTCCTAGTGATAGGTGTGAATCGTCCGGCCGTCGAATGCGGCGATGGTGTGTCCTCGACGTAGCCGGCCTCGTTCAGCGTGTCGGTGTGGATCGCCACCTGGATGTCGTAATCGTCGGCGACGGCCAGCGCCGTCTTGATCGCCTCCGGTGTGGAACCCCAGTCCTCGTGGATCTTGAGACCGCCCGCCCCGGCGAGCAGCTGCTCCTCGATCGGCGGACGCCGCGACGAGTTGCCCTTGCCGCAGTGCAGGACATTCACCGGCAGACCTTCGTTGGCCTTGAGCATCATCTCCAGATTCCATGCGCCGGAGGTGATCGTGGTGCCGTTGGTTCCGTCGGTGGGACCGACGCCGCCGCCGATCAGCGTGGTGATGCCGCCGGACAGTGCGGTGTACGACTGCTGCGGCGAGATCATGTGGACGTGCGAGTCGAGGCCCGCCGCGGTGAGGATCAACTGCTCGCCGGAGATCGCATCGGTGGCCGGCCCGGTGATCAGGCCCGGCGTGACTCCGTGCATGGTGGACGCGTTGCCCGCCTTGCCGATACCGGCGATCTTGCCGTCCTTGATACCGACGTCGGCCTTCACCACGCCCAGTTCGGCGTCGATGATGACGACGTTGGTGATGACGATGTCGAGGGCGCCGGTGTCGCTCGTCGACGACGGGTCCTGGCCCATACCGTCGCGCAGCGTCTTGCCTCCGCCGTAGATGGCTTCGTCTCCGATGACCCGGAGGTCCTTCTCCACCTCGACGTACAGATCGGTGTTGCCGAGGCGGATCTTGTCGCCGGCGACCGGACCGAAGAGTCCCGAGTAATCCTTCCGAGAAATGCTGGTCATCACTTGTCCTCAATTTCTGACGTACGGGCTTGTGCGGGCTGTGGCGCGGACTTGAAGCCTCGCTGCTCGAGCAGGTCCACCACGTGCTGATAGCGCGGCCGGTAGACGTCGCGCACCGGAGCCCAGCCGTTGACGATGCCGTTGAACCCGTACACCCGGCTCTTGCCGGCGAACGGAACCAGCGTCACGTCCTGTTCGTCGCCCGGCTCGAATCGCACCGCGGTGCCCGCCGGAATGTCCAGGCGCCATCCGAAGGTGGCGGGCCGATCGAACTCGAGTGCCCGGTTCGCCTCCGTGAAGTGGAAGTGTGATCCGACCTGGACCGGCCGGTCACCGGTGTTGCGCACGGTGATCTTCTGTCGGGGCCGCCCGACGTTGAGCTCGATCGGCTCGTCCCGCAGGACGTACCCGCCCACCGGGACTCCCGAGGGCACCCCATCGTCGTTCGTCGAATTCTCCGAGGCCATGCTGCGCTACCCTTCGTAAGCTCGCCGAGTGGTGGTCAACGAATCGGATTGTGGACCGTCACGAGACGGGTGCCGTCGGTGAACACGGCTTCCACTCGGACCTTGGTGATCATGTCGCCGACGCCTTCCATCACGTCGTCGACGGTGAGGACGTTGGCGGCCTCGCTCATGACCTGTTCGACGGTCTTGCCGTCGCGAGCGCCCTCGAGTGCGGCGGCGGTGATGATCGCGACGGACTCGGGGTGGTTCAGTTTGAGCCCGCGGGCTTTTCGACGTTCGGCCACCATCGCGAGATTCAGAATCGTCAGCTTGTCGAGCTCACGCGGCGTCAAATGCATGCCATCCCCTTGAAAGACATCGAGCGGTGATCCCGCCGCCGTCTCCGCACGGAAGACCGCGGTGTGACTCATGTGATTTGAACTAGCACCGGCTCCGACTCGCCGCTGAGTTCTGGACAACTCGCCCGAAGACCGGCGCACGGTAGCACCCGATGGCGCGGAATGTGTTCCAGATCAGTGGATTTCGGCCGTCCGAATGGTCACGCCACTTTCCGGCGTCGACGACCCCACTCGGCGATAAGACCTCGCCGTCAACCGTAGGTGCGGCGCACGGCGTCCGACTCGGTCGGCAGCGGCTGATCAGGGCACTTCTCGAGAACCCGGGAGATCGCGTCCTTCTCGGCGCCGGTGACCCACAGGCGGTACTTGAGTTTGACCGCCACCTGCCGCGCCACGTATGCGCAGCGAAAGCTCTTGTTCGGCACGAGCCAGGACGCCGCGTCCGAGTCGGACTTGGCGGAGTTGGGGGCGCGCGTCGAGGCGATCAGGTTCAGCGGATCGTTCGAGAAGGCGATCCGCTCGGCCCGGCTCAACTGCTGTGCGCCCTTCTGCCACCCGTCGCCCAGGCTCACGACGTGGTCGATCGGCACCAATGCCGATGTCTTGTTCCCGCGCACGAATTCGACCACCGAGCCGGTGTACGGGTCGTGCAGAGTCCCTGACTGCACCACGCACGGCGGCACGCGGGGCGAGGTGCCGCGGACCTTGCACGTCACATCGGTCAGATCGCGGGAGAGGATGTCCTCCCGCGTACTCAGCCCGTTGCGACCCCAGGCGGCGGTTTGGTCGTCGGTCCATGCCGGACCGAACTCGGCGCGCGCGTACCCCGTCTTCGGCGCCCGCCCCTTGACCGCGAGTCGCGCCAGCCCGGCCCGCGCCGTCCCCACGGGAGCGGGCGCCTGCGTCTCCGGCTCGACGGCCCCGGACGGGGACACCGGTACGGGAACGTGCGAGCGCGTCACCGAGGGAGTTGCCGGAGCCTGCGCGGCGGGCGCGGGCAGCGAGCATCCGGACACCAGGCCGGCGACGAGCGCTCCGGAGGCGACTGCCAGAGCTGTCCGTCGCGGCCTCCTCGTCATTCCCACATGCGCGAGAGTAGACGGCGCCTCGGACACCGGAACCAGCGAGTCTCGACTGCCACTCAAGACTTCCCCGGCGCCCCGTGCGTTAACCAGAAGTGAGGTCAGGTTAACTTCGGGTGTCCGGATCTCCGCGGAGCGCGGCGCGCACCAGATATTCACAGCAAACCCGCAGGTAAAACGCACTTTCTTTCATGCACGAACGGCACTGTGTTCGTAGCCACCACCGCAGGTGAATGTGATTCGGGTCTGCATAGAGATACCGATTCGACCGGTTGTGTAACGATTTTCTGGCATCGCCCGATGCGGCCAACTCCTACCGAAAGGCGAACACATGTTCCCCGCTCTGACCCAGTTCTTCAACGACTTCACCGTCTTCGGCGGCGACCTCCTGCACGTCGCCATCACCATCGGTTTCGGCGGATAGGCCACCGTTGGACGCCGGTACGCGGCCCCTCGACGCAGGGGCTTTGCGTACCGGCGTTCGCGTCCTGTTAGACTGATCTCCGGTCGTCGGCAAGACGCTCAGGGGCTATGGCGCAGTTGGTAGCGCGACTCGTTCGCATCGAGTAGGTCAGGGGTTCGATTCCCCTTAGCTCCACAGAAGTGAGGCCAGGTCAGAGGAAATCCTCGACCTGGCCTCACTCGTTCTCACGGCCGCATCCCCGGAAGCGCTTCCGCCAACAGACGAGCGATGAGAAGACGGCGCACGCCATCGCCACGCTGATCGGCACCGCCCACGCGATCACGCCGAGACCAGCCAAGATCAGCAGCATCACCAGGGGCACGAACAGCGGGAGGAGCGAGCCCGCACCGGGCCACGAGCTCATGAGCCGTCGCCGGCGGCGGCGTCGGGTAGGTGGACGCGCCGCGCGTGATCGACGAACTCCGCCAACGCACGCCACGGGTCCGCTACCTGTGCGGCCCCCCGACATGCCCGCAGGATCATCCCGCCACGCGCCGCGCACTGCGGCGCTGATCTCAGCGTCATCACCCGTGACCTGTACGGAGAGTTCTTCCATCCGGCTCACGAGCTTCTGCACGCGCGGGTCGTCGGCGGTCGCACCGGACAGGCGCAATTCCTCGACTCGTCGGTACAGATGAGGCCATTCGATCTCGGTCCGGTAGGCCAGGCCCGGACCGGTCTCCGCCGCTGCGGCAGCGAGGCGCTCGCGTTGCTCCCCGTTCAAGTGGCGGTCGAGCACCTCGCCCGCGCCGGTGCGAGCCGCTCGCATGAGCCGCAGCATCTCCGCAGGGTCGACGCACTCGACACTGGCGTCCCCGGCGGCGACCACTGCGGCCAGTCGTTCCCGCAACCGGCCCAGAGCGATCAGTTCCGCATCGACGCGCCGGAGTTGATCAGACAGCACCCGTAGCGGGGCGAGCCATCTCGTCCCAGTGATGCAGGGTCCGCACCGTCAGTCCGCTCGTCTCCGCGACCTGACCGGCGCTCCACCGCTTCGACACGTTCGCCATGTCTCCACCATGCAACCTCACGTCGCGTGAGGTGCAAGCCGCGCGAGACACACCGCGCGTGAGCTCCACCCCGAACTCCGGAAATCGGACGCTACCTGCGGTTTCGTGTCTCACCTCACAAACTGGGCGAGGCGCCGTCGTTGACCTGCAATATCACCGAACTACTACAAAGCACCATAGGAGCTTGGTAACGACCTAATAACGGTATCGCGACGAACTCATGTACGTTCGTCCGCAGTCCTCGAACAGCCGCCGTTCGCGGCCCGAATCGCCTGCGTGGCCGGCTGTCGAGAGGAAGCCACCCTCCCCGACACCAAGGTCTGACCATGCATCCGAATCGCAAACCGCTGAAGTCCGCCCTGCTCGTCGCGGCCGGCCTGGTTCCGGTCACCGGAGCCCTGATGGGCGTGACGTCGAGTTCCCCGGACCGCGTGGCATCCTCCGACCACGCCGCGGCCTCGACGCCCATCCGTGCCGAGGCCGACCCCCGTCCGGCACCGTCGACCACCCAGACCCCAGTCCGGCCGGTCGCCGCCACACGGCACGCCACCCCTCCCGCACCCGCGCTGCCCGCCTCGGTGACGACCGGCGTGATCCCGCGCATCAACTTCGAGGCCTACCGCTCGGCTGCGGCCACGATGGCCAAGACCACGCCCCGATGCCATATCGATTGGAAGCTGATCGCAGGCATCGGCCGGGTGGAGTCGCAGCACGCCAACTTCGGTGACGCCGACTCGCGCGGCCAGTTGCGGCATCCGATATACGGCCCCGTCCTCGACGGCTCGCTCGCCGGCAACCAGGTCATCGCAGACACCGATGGCGGACGCCTCGACGGCAACGCACAGTACGACCGCGCCGTCGGACCGACCCAGTTCCTCCCCGCGACGTGGGAACACTATGCGGCCGACGGCAACGGCGACGGCAAAGCCGACCCGCAGAACCTCTTCGACGCGGCACTGACGACGGCGCGCTACCTCTGCGACGAGAACCTGGACCTGGCCGATCCGGCCGGGCAGAGCCGCGCCGTCCTGCGATACAACAACTCCGCCGAGTACGTCAGCAACGTCCTCGGATTCGCGCGGAGTTACTGAGCGCGCCATTCCACCGCGCGCGTCCGTTCACGCGACGCCGTTCTGTCGTCCGACTAGACGACTTAAGCCGGTTTGTCCGACCCTTCGCATACCATCCCGGATGTCCGACTGAGGGTTTCATCCCTCAGGCAACACCTTTCACAGGAGTCCGAGATGACAAACCCCGAGTCGCAGCCTCAGCAGCCGAATCCGTACGGTCAGCAGCCGAATCCTTACGGTCAGCCGTACCCGTACGCCCCGCAGCCGCCGGCGAAGAAGCGAAAGAAGTGGCCGTGGATCGTCGGCGGACTGGTGGTGCTGTTCATCGCCGTGATCGCGGGCTGCTCAGCCATGGTCGGCGGCGTCGCGAACGAGATCGACAAGGCCGCGAACAGCACCGCCACCGTCACCTACCGGGTCACCGGCGGGGGCACCGCGTCGGTGACCTACAGCGACAAGGACTTCAACATGGCCCAGGACACCGCAGCGCAGCTGCCCTGGACCAAGGACGTGACCCTGCAGGGGTTCGGCAAGATCGCCAGCCTCACCGCCACGAACGACTTCGAGGCCGACGCGAGCCAGACGATCACCTGCGAGATCCTGGTGAACGGCCAGGTGAAGAACACCCAGACCAGCAAGGGTCCGGCGGCCACCGCGAACTGCACCTACAGCGTTCCCACCGAGGAGAGCCAGCCGAGCAGCTAATCGCCCGGGTTGTCCGCAGGTCCCGTCGCCATGACGGGACCTGCACGCCCCGGCCCACGACGATAAGCTCAGCGGCATGGCGCTCAGTGATACAGAGGTCGCGACGGTCCTCGACCGTGCGATCGCGACGATCGACCCGATGCTCGACGTGCTCATCACCGCCGATCCGCTGGACCTGAAGCCTCGGACGCACGCCTTCCAGAATCCGCGGAACTGCCTCGACCGCAGTGCCGTCGCAGCGTCCGGCGTTCTCAACGTCCTCGACTGGCCGGGTACCGCCGGATGGGACGACCTGCCACTGCGCGACCACGCCGACTGGTGGGTCTCCCGCATCGGTCTGGTGACGACCGGCGGCGTCGCGTTCCCCAGCATCTTCGGTCCCTGGACCAAGAAGCTGCCGATGTCCGATTACCTGGGATTCGCCAGCCAGGCGCTGGTGCTGCGTGCGGTGAGCCGTGAGTACGGCGTGGTGTCACGCGACGCCGCGGTCACGATGCTCGCATCGATCCTGTTCGGCCGGAACCTCGATGTCCGACTCGAATCCCCTGCCGACGCCGAACCCTTCGACGACGGTTCGACCCGCCGAGAGAAGGCGTTCGTGTCCCGGCTGTGGAGCGTTGGCCGCACCCTTCACGACCTGTCCCGGTCGCTCGGCGATCGACCGGGCTCTCCACGCCTGTTGAGCTGGCTGGGCTGGATCCCGTTCGTCGGCGGCGCCGCGAGCTATCTCGGTGAACTCATCGCACTTCGCCGCGCTGCCAAACTGTGCAGGGAATGGGTAGTCGCCCACCCCGACACGATCAGCACCGGCGAGCAGCCCTGACAGCGTGCATCTCGCGGAAGACGCCTACGACTCCTCGTCGTCCTGAGAATCGGCCGCCGCGTTGCGCGCGGCGGCGATCTCCAGCGCACGACGCGCCGTCGCCTCATCCGGATAGGGTCCCATCCGATTGAATACGTTGCCGATCTTGCCCTGCGTCACGTTGCCCGTGGAGAGATCGAAGTACCACTGGTCGTCGTCGCTCATGTCTCCAGCCTAGGGCGAATCATGCCGCACGGCAGCGTTACACAGCCGTTCGACGGAACTGCAGGCTGTCGTGATCATCGTCGGCGCTGTCGTCGTACTCGGACTGGTAGGCGAAGTCGTAAGCCGGGAGATGGTCGAAGGCCGGGTCCTCGTCGTCGATCTCGAGGACGATCGCTCCGCCGGGCCGGCGGAGGCGTGCGGGCGGCTCCATGTAGGTGGGTTCGGCTCGACGAGACTGCAGCCGCTCGTCCTCCAACCGCTGACGTCGGCGGCGAGCCGCGCGCTGAGCAGCTCGCGCGTGCTCCTCACGCACCGTTCTGCGCAGGAACACCAGATACAGCGAGAACACCGTGACCATCGCGACCGCGGCGATGATCCCCCACGGCCGGAAGACGAATGCGCCGACGATAGATCCGATCGTGAGCACCGCCAGGATGAGGACCATCCGCTGCCGTTCGCGGTACTGCATCCGCTCGCGTTCGGCCACATGGTCCGGTCCGCGCCCGCCGCGACCGCGCAGTTCGCGCGCCGTCGGAGCAGACCCCGCGTCGTCGTCCAGGACGGAGCCGAACTCGCCCGCCGCCGCTGCATCGTCGTCATCGTCCTGCGCGTACTCGTCCTGCGCGTACTCGCTCTCGTCGTCCTCGGCGTCGTACTCGTCGTACTCGTACGCGTCCTGGTCGTCCTCGGCGTGCTCCTCGTACTGGTCTTCCTCGAACACCTCGCCGTCGTTCGCCTCGTCGTATGCCTCGTCCACCGGGATCTGATCCGCGTCACGCGCGGCCTGTGCCTCGTCGAGGTCGACCACGTCCGCTACAACCACCGGGATCTGGTCGGTCATCTCGACCGCCGACAGGACGTCCACATCCGGCCCCGCCTCAGACTCCGCCTCAGGCTCCTCGGCAGACTCTTCGGCGTCGACCATCTCGGCGTCGTCCAGTCCATCCAGGTCGGCGTCGTCGAGTTCGACATCGACCACATCGTCGTCCTCGGTCTCCGCCGGTGTCTGGTCTCCGGCTTCGTCGACGAGCTCCGCGTCGACGGTCTCGATGACCCCCGAATCGGCCTCCAGACGGTCGACGTCGTCATCCCGATCGTCGACTGCCGCATCCGCTTCGTCCGCCGCTTGCGTCGCGGAAACGGCCGTGACGTCGGCCTTGCGCTGCGCGGCCTTCGCCTGTTCGGCGGCCTTCGCGGCTGCGCGCTGGGCGGCGCGCGCCCGAGCCGCGGTCCTGCTCGACGTCCGCCGACTCGAGCCGCCACGGTGCACCAGGCGGGTGTTCGCAGCCGCTTCGGTTGTCTTGCGGGCCTGAGGCCGACCGCGCAGCACCATGGGGACCAGCACGAACAGCCAAACTGCGATCAGGGTCACCCACAGCACAGAAGTCGGCATGACCGGCAGCTCCTTTCCGGGTCGAGCGACGAGTATCCACTCCACAGGGTAGGAACCGTCCGACGGCGTGCGGCTCAGGCGCGCCGGGGAACTTCCATTTCTCAGCGAACGATCAGCACCTCAGACGGCGTGGGCGCGACCGGCGCGGATCAGTGTGTCGACCGCGCTCCCCGACACCTCGTCGACGGTAAGCCCGAACAGCAGATGGTCGCGCCACCGCGCGTTCACATCCATGTACCGCTTCAACAATCCCTCGCGACGGAAGCCGATCTTGGTCAGCACCGCCTGCGACGCCGCGTTCTCCGGCTGCACGGTGGCTTCCAGCCGGTGCAGTCCGACCGGCCCGAAGGCGTGATCGACACCCAGCGCCACGGCGGCCGAGGCCACGCCACCGCCCGCCACGTCGGAATCGACCCAGTACCCGATCCACGCGCTGCGCACCGCCCCGCGCTGAACGTTGCCGATGGTCAGCTGCCCGGCGTACCGTCCGTCCACCTCGATCACGAAGGGCAGCACCGTTCCGCGCTTGGCCTCGGACTTCAGGAGCGAGAACAGCGGCGCCCAGGACGACGGCTGGTGGCGCGCGTCCCACGGCCCCTGGCCGGTCGGTTCCCACGGAAGCAGGTCGTTCTGGTTTTTGATCCGCAGTCGACTCCACTCGCCCGCATCACGCATCCGGATCGGGCGCACGCGAACCACACCGGACTTGACCCGGACGGGTCCCAGCTCCGCCGGCCAACCCGGGCTCCGCGGCGAATCGACCAACCACCTCAGCACAGGGCGATTGTAGTCAGGCGGCCCGGCCCGCTATCCGCGCTGCGCCAAGAACATGACATCGACGTGATCACCGGTCCGCAGTTCTTCGACGTCCTCGTCCACCACGATCAGGCAGTTGGCCTCGGCCAACTCCGCCAGCAGATGGGAGGCGCCGCTCTCCGACTCGCCGATCACCTGGACGAGATACTCCCCGGACCGCTCGTCGCGCATCAGCTGGCCGCGCAGGAATCCGCGCCGGCCCTCCACCGACAGAATCGGGCCGATCGTCCGTGCCGTCACCATGCGCCGCATCGGCTGCCGTTTGCCGAGGGCGATGCGGATGAGGGGCCGGACCATCACTTCGAAGGTGACGAGCGCGCTGACCGGGTTGGCGGGCAGCAGGAAGGTGGGGATCTCGTCCCGCCCGAGCCGTCCGAAGCCCTGCACCGATCCCGGATGCATTGCCACACGCCCGATCTCGAGGTCGCCGAGATCGGCGAGCGCCTCGCCCACGGCGCGCGACGCGGCCCCGCCGATCGATCCGCAGATCACCACGATCTCCGACCGGATCAGCTGGGCCTCCACGGCTTCGCGCAGGCGGGCGGGGTCGCGCTCGGCGATCCCGAGGCGGTGCACGTCGGCGCCGGCGTCGCGCGCGGCGGCCGCGAGGGAATAGCTGTTGATGTCGAAGACCTGCCCGGCACCGGGTTTCCGATCGATGTCGACCAGTTCGTTGCCGACGGCGATCACCGAGACCCGCGGTCGCGGATGCACCAGGACCCGCGACCGTCCGACCGCGGCCAGCAGACCGACCTGCGCGGGGCCGATCACCGCGCCCGCGCTGACCGCGACGTCACCGGGACGGACGTCGTCGCCGGTGCGCCGGACGTAGTCGCCGCTGTCGACGGCGTGCCCGACCATCACCCGCGATTCGCCCCCGTCGGTCCATCTGACCGGCACGACCGCGTCGGCCAGCGTGGGCATCGGCGCTCCGGTCTCGACCCGGACCGCCTGTCCCGGCTGCAGCCGGGTCGGGGTGCGCGAACCCGCGGTCACGTCTCCGACCACCGGGAGATGCACCACGAGCCGGCCGCTGTCGTCGAGTTCCTCCACCTCGATCCCGTCCGCGTTCAGCTCGGTCACATCGTCGGGGGCGGGAGCGCCGGCCGGCGCCACATCCACCGCGCGCACCGCGTAACCGTCGACGGCGGCTTGATCGAAACCGGGCAGCGGGTCGGAGGTGACGACCTCCTCCGCGCACAGCAGGCCCTCGGCCTCGGAGATGGCCACCTGCACCGGTCGCGGTGCGACCACCGAAGCCGTCACGAGGCTCAAATGGTCCTCGACCGAGCGCATAGTTCTCCTCACGTCCCCCGAGTGGTCTCAGATCGGTGCGCGCCGACCGCTCGCACGACCGGGCAACGCGCAGTTCGAGGCTAACGGCCCGCTTCGCGCAGAGCCCGCAGGCGCGCTGAACACAGCGAGATCGGTCAGTCGTCGGCGAGCCGTCGAACCAGCCATTCCCGCAGCTCCGGACCGTAGTCGTCACGGTCGAGAGCGAAGTCGACGGCGGCCTTCAGATATCCGCCGGGATTCCCGAGATCGTGCCGGCTGCCCTCGTGGACCACGACATGGACGGGCTCGCCCCACTCGATCAACAACGCGATCGCATCCGTCAGCTGGAGTTCGCCGCCCGCGCCCGGCTCGATGGTGCGCAACGCGTCGAAGATCTTGCGGTCGAGGATGTACCGGCCCGCCGCCGCCAGATTCGAGGGAGCTTCCGCTGCGGGCGGCTTCTCGACCATGCCGCGCACCCGCTTGACCTCCGGATCGTCGGCGACCTCCTCGACGTCGAAGACGCCGTACGCGCTGATCTTCTCCCCGGGCACCTCGATCGCGCACAGGACGCTGCCGCCGTACCGAGCGTGTGCGGCCGCCATCCGGCCGAGGACTCCACCGGGCAGCACCAGATCGTCGGGCAGCAGCACCGCGATCGCATCCTCGTCGTCGGCCAGTTCCGGTTCCACGCAGCCGACGGCGTGGCCGAGGCCGAGCGGGCGGTCCTGCACCACCGAGTCCACCTCCAGCAGCGACGGGGCGTTCCGCACCTTGGCGAGCATCGCCTCCTTGCCGCGCTTGGCTAGGCGGCCCTCGAGGACCAGGTCTTCGACGAAGTGCGCGACCACACCGTCTTTACCCGGCGAGGTGACGATCAGCAGCCGCTCGGCACCCGCCGACTTCGCCTCTTCGGCCACCAACTCGATGCCGGGGGTGTCGACGATGGGCAGCAGTTCCTTCGGCACCGTCTTGGTGGCCGGCAGAAACCTGGTGCCGAGACCGGCCGCGGGAACGACGGCGGTGTACGGGATGGGCGGCGCATGCATCACGGCGCGCCGGCCTGACGGTCGAGCGGAGGTGTCGGACATGTGCCTCAGCGTAATGGCCGTTTCTGGCAGGATCGGACGTGAGTCTCTGAAAGGGAGCCATGAGCACCGAAAAGTCCGACATGCGGCGCCGCGTCCTCGATGCCAGGTCCCGGATGTCGCCCTTCGTTCTCGCCCAGTGCAATGCGGAACTCGCCGAATGGATGTATCGGTTGCCCGTCGAACTCGCCGCGGGCGACACGGTCGCGGCGTACGTCGCCACCCGCGCCGAACCCGGCGGGACCGCGATGCTCGACGCGCTGCTCGATCAGGGGCTGCGGGTGCTGCTGCCGATCGTCCCCGAGGGCGATCCGGCACGACTGCAGTGGGGCGAGTACCGCGGCGAGAGCTCACTGACTCAGGGCCGGTGGCGCCTGCTCGAACCTCAGGGCTACCGGCTCGATCCGGATGTGCTGCACGACGCCGCCCTCATCCTGGTCCCGGCGGTGGCCGCCGACCGCACCGGCGCGCGGCTCGGCCGGGGTGCCGGCTATTACGACCGCACCCTCGCCGCTGTGGAGGCGCCGGTGGTGGCCGTGGTGCACGATGCCGAGTTGTTCGACGACGGCGTCCCGCACGAGGCCAACGACGTCCCGATGGACTGGGTGCTGACCCCGGGCGGCGGATTCAGCCGCGTGTCACCGGGCTGATCGGACATTTGCGCGGAGCGACCCGCGCGAGCCCGTGTCAGGCGGAGGCTGCCGCCGGTGCCGCCGCGGCGCTCGTCCCGGAGGCCGAACCGCTCGTCGACGAGTCGGACGACGACGAGGTCGAGCCGGAGTCGCTGGAGGAGGAATTGGCCGCCACCGATCCGCCCGAGCGAGAGTCGGTGCGGTAGAAACCGCTGCCCTTGAAGACGATGCCGACCGAATTGAAGAGCTTGCGCAAGCGGCCGCTGCACTGCGGGCACTCGGTCAGCGAGTCGTCAGAGAACGCCTGCTGGATGTCGAACTTGTTGTCGCACTCAGTGCACGCGTAGCTGTAGGTGGGCACGGAAACCTCCGAAGGTCGAGAACTCGTTGTCTAGTGTAAACCGAATCTGGCACTCAATCATTCCGAGTGCCAGCGACGGTGCGGATCGAGTGCTTTCGGCCTAGTCGTCCAGCTCGACGGCGGCCTCGCCGTTCACGCGCGCATGCCGCACGTCCCACCGGAGCAACGCACCGCCGAGGACGGCCGCGACCAGCGAACCGAGCAGGATCCCCACCTTCGCCGCGGGTTGGTGATCCGCGGGGAGACCGGTGGCGTCGGAGAACGACAGTTCGGCGATCAGCAGTGCGACTGTGAAGCCGATACCTGTCAGCAGTCCCACGGGCACGAGGCTGCGCACAGAGATGCCCTCCGCGAGACGCAGCGGCGTCAGCCGTGTCACCAGGAAGGTGGTGACCACCACTCCGAGCACTTTGCCGACCACGAGACCGCAGAACACGCCGATGCTCACCGGCTGCACGATGTGCCCCACCCCGATGACCGTCACACCCGCAGAGGCGAACGCGAACAACGGCAGGGCGATGCCCGCCGAGATCGGCGCCACGGTCTCCGCGAACGATTCGGTGCGCGGGTGACGCTCGTCGAATACCAGAGCGGCGGGGACCGCGAAACCGAGGAGGACGCCGGCCACGGTGGAATGGACACCGGACGCGTGGACGAATCCCCACGCGGCCAGCCCCAGCGGCGCCAGAATCCACCAGTGCGTGCGACGCAATCTCACCGCGAACCCGAAGGCCACGACGCAGACCAGCCCGATCGCGAGCATCACGAAGTCGATGGTCTCGGTGTAGACCGTGGCGATCACGATGATTCCGAGCAGGTCGTCGACCACCGCGAGTGTCATCAGGAAGACGCGCAGCGCGCTGGGCAGTCCTGCGCCGAAGATCGCGAACACCGCCAGCGCGAAGGCGATGTCGGTAGCGGTCGGCGTCGCCCACCCGCGCAGCGCCTCGGGATCGTTGGTGGCGACGATCGCCACATAGATGAGTGCGGGAACCACCATCCCGCCCACCGCCGCCGCCACGGGCACACCGGCGCGGCGCGGGTCACGCAGACTGCCTGCGACGAATTCGTGCTTGAGTTCGAGCCCGACGACGAAGAAGAAGATCGCGAGCAGACCGTCGGCCGCCCACTCGGCCAGCGACAGGTCGAGATGAAGCGACGCCGGCCCCACCACGGTTTCCAGCATCGAGTGATACCCCTCGCGCCACGGCGAGTTCGCGAGGGCGAAGCCGAGCAGTGCGGCGACCAGAAGAACCGCGCCGCCCTGGATGTCACCGCTGATCCAGCCCTTCCACGCCTGTCGCCGCGACGATCCCTGATCGGTCCCCGAGTCGGTCGTCGATGGGCCGTAGACCCCGTGATCGCTCATGTACACATCTTTGCAGACACCGAATCTGTGGAAATCGTTGTCGAGCGAGCGTGCGCATCCACAATCGGCGAATTGCCCACGACCGGCGGCGCCACCCAGCGGACTGTTGAGGTATGACGATTTCGCATCGCCCCGGCCACCTCTCACCGAGCGCGTTGTCTCGGGTGCAGGCCATTCTCGGCACTGGACGATTTCGGTCAATTCGGATTCGACGAATCGCTGCGGCACTTCTCGTCATCGCCGCGCTCGGCGCATTCGCCGTATCGCGGCGGCACGTCGGTTCGCCGATCGTACTGACGGCTGCGACCGATCTTCGACCGGGCACTCTCCTCACCGCCGCGGATCTCGCCGCGCGTGCCGTACCGGCCGACCTGTCCCCTCCCGGTGCGCTCACCGATACCGGCTCCGCGATCGGCCGCAAGCTGACCGGACCGGTGCGCCGCGGCGAGATGATCACCGAGACACGGCTGCTCACGTCGCGGCTGCCCACCGCACTGACCGGCGATCCGGGAGCGCGGCTGGTGCCGATCCGCCCCGCCGACGAGTCGGTCGTCGCCCTGGTCCGCCAGGGCGACGTGGTGGACGTCCTCGATTCGGAGGCCACCGTTCTGGCCCGAGGCGCGATAGTCGCCGGCGAACCGTCGAATCCGTCGGGCAAACCGATGAACTCGGCGGCGACGCCGATTCTTCTGGCGATGAACGAGCAGGCGGCCCGCCGAGTGGCATCGACCGGATTAGACATGGCCTTGGCCGTCATACTCCACTGAATGACAGCCGAACGGTCCTGTTCCACCGCACGAAACCTTTATATGTGGTTTAGACTCAGCAACCAGCAATAGCACCAAGATCAGAGGGGACGCGCGTGCTCAAAGGTTTCAAAGACTTCATAATGCGGGGCAATGTGGTCGAACTGGCCACAGCGGTGATTATCGGTGCGGCGTTCACGGCGATTGTCACCGCATTCACCGAGAAGATCATCAATCCCCTCCTCGCCACGATTCCCAGCGGCGACTGCCCCACCGCGGACGGCGCCGCCAGTGGCCCCGCCCAGATCTGCGGGTTCGGATTCTCGATCAAGTCCGACGACCCCGCGACCTTCCTCGACTTCGGTGCCGTCATCTCCGCGGTCATCAACTTCATCATCGTCGCCGCGGTGGTCTACTTCCTGATCGTCGTTCCGTACAACAAGCTGCAGGAACTCCGGAAGCTCCAGGACAAGGAGGAGGATCCGGATCCCGAGATCGTCCTGCTGACGCAGATCCGCAATGCCCTCGACCCCGACGCCAAGGAGCGCGACGAAGCCGAGAAGGCCGCGAAGGAGGCGGAGATGGCTGCCGCCGATCGCGCGAACCGCGAGCCGGCACCGACGCCTGCGCCGATGGCGCCTCCCCCGTCACCCGGCTACGGCGATCGGACGCAGACCATGAACATCCCGCCTCAGGCGCAGCAGGCTCCGCCGCAGGCCCACCCGCAGCACGAGCAGCAGCCGGGGCACCAGGGTTTCACGCCGCCGTCCGGCCCGCCGACCGGAGGCTTTCCGACCCCGAATCCGGCGCCGGGCGAGTACCCGCCTCCGGGCAATCTGCCCCCGGGTCAGTACGCTCCGGGCCAGTACCCGCCGCCTCCGGGTCAGAATCCCGGTGACGCGCCGCGTCACTCACGCTGACTCATCGACGAGACCGAATTCTCGACGAGACGCACGGCACCCGCTGCGGGGCGGGTGCCGTGCGTCGTTTTCGGGCACTCCGACTCGCGTGTACGACGCGAAATTGTTACCTTAGCCTTGCCTTTAACTCGATCTCTGAAGGGGACGTTATGCCGACCACCGCATCTCCCGACCTCGCGGCAGACCTCCGCTTGTCGGAGCAGATGAAGCAGGGATCGTCCTCCGAGCACGAGCAGGCCGAGAACTCCGAGTTCATCTCTGAGCTGCTGGCCGGCCGGATCAACGAGGCTGGGTACATCGCTTACCTGCAGCGCCTGCGCATCGTGTACGACGCGCTCGAGCGCGCATCGCGTGCCCTCGCCGACGACCCCCAGGTGTCACTGGTCCACGACCCGGCGCTGGAGCGGGTCGCGACGATCGACGCCGATCTGGCTCACTGGAGCGCGCGCGGGGGCATCGTTCCCGAGCCGGTCGACTCTCCGGCCGCCGACGCCTATGCCGCGCGCATCACCGAATCCGCGTCGTGGGGTGGCCATCTGGTGGCTCACCACTACACGCGCTACCTCGGCGACCTGTCCGGCGGCCAGGCCATCGGCCGCCTCCTGGACCGGGAGTTCGAGCTCGGCGGCGAGGGCGTCTCGATGTACTCCTTCGAGCTCGCCACCGCGAACAAGCCCTACAAGGACGCGTACCGGGCCAAGCTCGACGCGATCGGCGATTCGCTCAGCGCCGCCGACCGCGAGCGCATCGTCGACGAGGTCCGGGTGGCCTTCCGACTCAACCAGCAACTCTTCGCCGAACTGGTCGGCCTGCTGGACGACTACCGCCGCTGACCGGCGCCCGGCTCGAAAGCCACCGGCACAGGAAAGGGCCGCGACCTCCTCGGAGGTCGCGGCCCTTTTTCGCCTGGTGCTCGGTCAGCCGATGCTGAACGGCTTGCCGTAGAGCGTCACGTTGCCGACGTAAGTGTCGGTGGAGACGCGGACGGTCACCTTGGCACGCGCCTGGGCGTAGCCCGCGCAGCCGTCGACGCCGAAGCGCTCGTTGCTGTAGGCGACGCCGCCCTGAGCGTTCTTGAAGGTGAACGCGTTGGTCTCGTAGTCGTCGACCACGGAATGGATGACCGGCGTGTAAGCAGCCTTGCCCGGGGAAAGCTCAATCGCTCCGCCGGCGTTCGCCGACGGGGCAGCCTTCTCCGACTCGAACGTGTACGTCTCGCCCACACCGCCGTTCGCACTTGCGCCGAAATTGACTTGGCAACCGACGATGTAACCGGCATTGACACTGCCGCCCTTGACGCCACCGGTGGTGGTGACGCGAACCTTGCCGGAGACCAGAACCTCGCGCGAGAGAGGGGTGCTGGTGACGGCGCGGCTGATCCTGGCCGACTCGCCGTACAGCTTGATGGAGACACTGCCCTCGGGCAGCGACTTGGTCTTCGAGACGCTCGGCAGTGCGACCGCATTGGCCGGAGCGGCGAGCGTGGCGCCGGCGGCGACGGCGCCGACGAGTGCTGCGGACGCGGTGAGACCGCGGACTACGCGCTTGTTCATTCTTCTACCTCGTGAGTCTGTGATCTCGGGTCAGCCGAGGCTGAACGGGGTGCCGAGCAGGTTGGCCTGCACGTAACCGCTGTTGCCGGACAGGGACTTCTCCTGGGCGTCGTAGCCGTCGGCCGCGACGACCCGAACCACCGAGCGTGCCGAGGCGTAGCCGCCGCACTGCTGCACGTCGATCGAGAAGCTGTCGACCATGACCGTGCCCTTACCCTTCTTGAGGGTGAGCTTGTCGGTCGTAGCGAATACGACCTGGCCCGGTGCCAGAGGCACAGACAGTCCAGCGCTCACGCTAGCTTTCGTTAGATCAATCGATCCGGAGAGAGTGCCCTTGAAGCCCGTCAGGTTCACCTGGCAACCGACCAGGTAACCGACGGTCATGACACCGGTGCCCTTGCTCAAGGTCGTCTTGTAGGTTCCCGACACGGCGGCCGCGCGGCCCGCACCGTTGGCGGCCAACGACGGCATGATCCGGCTGCTCTCGCCGCTGCGCGAGATCTCCACCACCTGGCCGTCGACACCGACGGCCTTGGTGTGGCCACCCGGCAGACGACCTGCGTCAGCCTGACCTGCTCCGACTACTGCTCCGGTTACTGCGGTGAGCGCGACTGCAGCCAGGGCTGCAGCGCGGCGCTTACCGACACCACTGAACTTCACACGTATCACCCTTCAACGTGACCGACACCATGGTCGGCTTAAGACTGTGCGGCAGATAATGGATTCTCAGCCGCGGCTTAGATTAACCCAGCCGCACAGTCGCCGCTCGGCGCCGGAGAGGATTGCCGGATTTCACGTGAGAAGGGTCACTTACCCGCTAGTTATGGTGTGGGGGCCGGTTCTCGTCGTACCAACGACGACCACGCCCGGAATGCGCGTCTTCGCCCGGGTCGGTCCTGACCTCGGGCAATTCATCGCCGAAGACGGCGTCGAGGCGCCGCTTGCGACGCCACGCCTCCTCCTCCGACCGGTCGGCCGAAGACGTCTCAGAACTCACTGATCGCGGCGATGACGTGATGCGCCAACGGGATCAGCGTCGCCATGCCGTCACGGACGGCCGCGCGGGAGTCGGCGAGATTGACCACGACCGTCTGCCCCGAGATGCCGGCGAGTCCGCGCGAGAGCCCCGCGTCGGTAGCGCCCGCGGACAGTCCCGAACTGCGAATGGCCTCCTCGATGCCGGCCAGCCGACGATCGAGCAGGGGCTCGGCCGCCTCGGGCGTCACGTCCCGCGGCCCCACCCCGACACCGCCGACCGAGACGACGAGATCGACGCCGCCGATCACGGCGGTGTTGATCGCGTTCCGGATCTCCACCTCGTCGCCGGAGACCGTGGTGGTCGCGTCGACGTGGAAGTCCGCCTCCTCGAGCAGTTCCACCACCAGCGGCCCCAGCAGATCGTGATCCTCCCCGCCGACGGCGCGGTCGTCGATCACCACCACCAGGGCCCGCGGCGTCACGATGCCCTGGACCACGGCTTCGGCTTCGGCTTCTGCGGCGTCAATCATGATTCGACCTTCCTCGAGTGCACCGCCGTCGCGGCGCTCGTGTGTGGCTTGTCCTCCGGGCGCCCGGTGCCGATCAGCTGGCGCCCAGCTTCACGTCGACGGTCTTGGTCTGCCCGTTGACGACGTACGTGATCTTCACGGTATCCCCCGGAGCATAGGAACGGATAGCGGCGACGAGCGCGTCCGACGAAGCGATCTTGCGGTCTTCGACCTGCGTGATGACCGCGCCCTTCGGGATTCCCGCCTGATCGGCGGCACCGCCGCCGACGACATTCACCACCTGGGCGCCCGGCTGCGTCACGTCGCTGCTGGGCCGGACGTTGACGCCGAGGCTCGCCTGCTGGACACGGCCGCCCGAGCGCAGCGCGTTCGCGATCCGCATCGCCTGGTCCACCGGAATCGCGAAACCCAGGCCGATGCTGCCGGACTGCTGCTCAGTGCCGCCGTTCACGGTCGCGATGGCGGTGTTGATGCCGATCAACGCACCGTTGGCGTTGACGAGTGCACCGCCGGAGTTGCCCGGGTTGATCGCCGCGTCGGTCTGGATGGCGTCCATCACCGATTCCACCGAACCGTCGGCGCCGGAGGTGGACACCGGCCGGTTCAGGGAACTGATGATGCCGGTCGTGACCGTCCCTTCGAGTCCGAGCGGCGACCCGACGGCGATCACCTCCTGGCCTACCGAGAGGTTGGCCGACGAGCCGATGGTGATCGGCCTCAGACCGGTCTTGTCGGCCTGGATGACCGCGATGTCGGATGTGGGATCGGTGCCGAGCACCTTCGCCATCGCTCGACTGCCGTCGTAGAAGCTGACCAGGATCTTGTCCGCGGGCTTACCGCCGCCGGCGCTGATGACATGGTTGTTGGTCAGGATCACGCCGTTGTCGCTGAGAATGACGCCCGAGCCCGATCCGACCTGATTCCCGACCTCGACGGTGATCGAGACGACCGACGGGAGGACCTGGGCCGCGGTGGCCTGGACCGAACCCGGCGCGGCACTGGGCTGCGCGGTGTTGGTGGGTCCGGAGGCGACGACGTTCGACGTCGACGATCCGTCTTTGTCTGAACCGCCCGCGACCGAGGCGCCGATCGCTCCTCCCGCGCCGCCCGCGAGGAGCGCGACGGCCACGGCGCCGATGAGAAGCTTGCGGCCCCCGTTCGACCGTGCCGGCGGAACGTCGGCCGACGACGATCCGGTCGCCTGCGGCATCTGCCCTAGCGGTGCGGTTCCGCCCGGCTGCTGCTGGTAGTACGGCGCATTCGGCTGATCGGGCCGCGGGTACTGACCGAGCGGGCCGGTCGCTCCCGGAGGCGGCGACGGGAACTGACCGCTGGGCGGGTTCGACGGCGAGCCCGGTGAATGGTTTCCAGCGTCCGCACTGCCGTAGGGATTCGTGGGAAGTCCGCCGGTCGGAGGTTGATTCGGATCTCCGGGGACCTGACGCCAATCGTCGTTGCCGGGGTGTTCGCCGTTGGTCATGGATTAAACCCTATTGCACCATTCTGTGAAGCCGCTCAGTCCCCGTTGCCGAGTTACTGCGAGGTTCCTGCCGAGTACCTGTGAACGATCGTCAGCGTCTCACGACGATCGGATCGGGCTCAGTATGGTGCGGCAGACCGGGTATCCGCATGCGAATCAGCGCACCTCCCTGGTCGGATCCCTCGGCCGCCACCGAGCCCCCGAGACGGGTGAGAACCTGCCGCACGATCGCCAGGCCGAGGCCCGAACCCGGCATCGATCGAGTCGCGTCGGCGCGGTAGAACCGTTCGAACACCATCTCGCGATCCTCCGGGGCGATGCCCGGTCCCGCGTCGGCCACCGTCAGCTCGGCACTGGCCGGTCCCACCTGACGGAGCCGCACGTGCACGGTGCGGCCAGGCGGACTCCACTTCGCTGCGTTGTCGAGCACGTTCAGCACCGCCCGCGCGAGGCCGTGCTCCTCACCGAAGACGAACCACGGAACGGTTTCCACGTCGAAGTCGATGTCGGCGCGCCGGCGCCGGACCCGCTCGAGTGCGGCGTCGATGACGTCTTCGAGGGCGACCTCCTGATGCACGGCCTCCAGCGCGTCGTCGCGCGCGAGGTCGACGAGATCGCCGACCAGGGTCGACAGTTCCTCGATCTGCGCCATCACATCCGAGCGCAGTTCCACCATGTCGGCCGCGGGTACAGGCGGTGCACCCGGTGCCGATGAGGCGATGAGCAGTTCGAGGTTGGTGCGCAGCGAGGTGAGCGGAGTCTTGAGTTCGTGTCCGGCGTCGGCGACGAGACGGGCCTGCTTGTCGCGCGACTCGGCGAGCGCGCGCAGCATCGTGTTGAAACTCTCGGTGAGCCGCGCGAGTTCGTCCTTGCCGGTCACCGGGATCGGCGTGAGGTCCTGAGTTCGTGCGACGCGTTCGGCCGCGGCCGTGAGACGGGTGACCGGGCGCAGTCCGGTGCGGGCCACCGCGGTTCCGGCGATCGCGGCGAAGGCCACCCCCGCTCCGCCGACGATGAACAGCACCGAGCCGAGCCGGCCGAGGACCGCGTCCGTCCGGTCCAGCGACTGCGCCAGCACCAGCGTGCTGCCGTCGGACAGTTTGCGCGCCAGCACCCGGTGGTTGGCGGTGGTTCGCAGACTCTGATTGAGCTTGCCCGGCGGATTGGTCGACTTCGCCACATCCTTCTCCGGATCCCCGAAGGGGACGTCGCCGACCATGATGGCGCGGCCGTCCTGCTCGATCAGTGCGATCGAGATGGACGTGGAGAACACGGTGCCCGCCACCAGCGCCTCGGGACCGTTGCTCAGCCGGCCGAGCTTGGCGAGGGCGGTGAGACCGTCGGCACGGGCGACGAGCTGGGTGTCGACGTCGTTGTACATCGCGCGCGACACCACGAAGTACGCGGCTCCGGCCATCAGCACCGCCGACAGCAGGACCACCGCGGCGGCCAGGAGCGCGACGCGGCGTCGCAGTGAGACCGCGCGCGTCAGGCGGAACGGACCACGCATCGGCTACGGTGTGCCCTCGCGCAGAACGTATCCGACGCCGCGCACGGTGTGGATCAGACGCGGCTCGCCGTCGGCCTCGGTCTTGCGGCGCAGGTAGCCGATGTAGACCTCCAGCGCGTTGCCGGAGGTCGGGAAGTCGTAGCCCCACACCTCCTCGAGGATGCGGCTGCGGGTCAGCACCCGCTTCGGGTTGCTCATCAGCATCTCCAACAGCGCGAACTCCGTGCGGGTGAGGCTGATCTGGCGCTCGCCGCGGGTCACCTCGCGGGTCACGGGGTCGAGGGTGAGGTCGGCGAAGGAGACCGCCTCGCTCTCCTCCTCGTCCCGGGTGGTGCGGCGCAGCAGCGACCGCAACCGGGCCAGCAGTTCCTCGAGTGCGAAGGGCTTGGGCAGGTAGTCGTCGGCGCCCGCGTCCAACCCGCTGACCCGCTCCGAGACCGAATCGCGGGCCGTGAGCACGAGGATCGGCAGGTCGTCGCCCGCCGACCGGAGTCGCCGGCACACCTCGAGACCGTCCAGACGCGGCATCATCACGTCCAGAATCATCAGGTCCGGGCGATCGGCGATCACCTTCTCCAGCGCCTCCAGCCCGTCGCCCGCGGTCTCGACCGAGTATCCGTTGAAGCTGAGCGACCGTCGGAGCGATTCGCGGACCGCACGATCGTCGTCCACCACCAGGATGCGCATGGTTACAGTCTTATATCCACAACTGAGATTCGACTGAGCGAACACGCCGTTCGGCGCGATTCGGTCGCGCTCAGCGACGCCGCCGTCCCGCCGCCGCCAGCATGTCGGCCACCTCGGTGAACTTCACCCGGGGACGCCCCTGACGGGCGCCCAGCTCGCGCTCGCGCCGGTCGATCGCCGCGATCCCCCGGTAGCCGATCGCCTGACGTCGCCTGCGCCGCAACAGTGCACTGAACTCCTCGGCGGTACCGCCTGCGCGACGCAGACCGGATGCGGCGTCCTCGATGAACGCCTCGACCGTGTCGATGGCGTGCAACTTGTTGGAGCCGATACCGCCGGTGGATCCGCGGGCGGCCCAGCCGACGGCGTACGCACCGGGAATCGGCATGCCCTCGGCGTCGACGATTCGGCCCTCGCGCACCGGGAACCGGCCCGCTTCGGTGTCGAACGGAAGCCCGCCGACCGGTACGGACCGGTAACCGATCGATCGGACCAGCAGATCTGCGGCGATGCGGTACGAGCGTCCGCCGGTGTTCACCGAGACCGACTGCAGCGCGCCGTCTCCGTGTGCGGCCTCGGGGACCGTGTTGAAGAGGAACACGATCCGGCGGCGGTCGGAGGACGCGGGTCCCGAGAGGTCGGGCAGCAGGTCGGGCAGCAGGTCGAGCGAGGCCGTGCCGTCGTGCACCACCACCTCCACGCCGGGAAGCACCGACAGCGCGCGGTGCTCGGCCGCGGTGTACGCCGCGGCGTCCTGACCTCGCCGGCCGAGCAGAACCACCTCATGGATGTCCTGCCTGCGCAGGAGGTCGAGCGCACGGTCGGCGATGTCGGTGACCGCCAGTGCCTCCGGCTGCGATACGAGGATGCGGGCGATGTCGAGCGCGACGTTGCCCGTCCCGACGATCACGGCCCGGCCGCTGCCGTCGACCGGGATGTTCGGACCCGAGGCGCCGGGCACGGCGTTGTACCAGGCCACCAGTTCGGTGGCCGACGTACTGCCCGGCAGATCCTCGCCGGCGATCCCGAGGCGGCGGGCCTGCGATGCACCGGTCGCGTAGAAGACGGCGTCGAAGTGGTGCGCCAGTTCGCCCGGCGTGATCTGACCGGCCCGTACATCGGGGCCGATCTCGACATTGGTGGCCATCGTGACCCGCGGGTCCCGGTACAGGATGTCGAAGGTCTTCATGACGTCCTTGGTGCTCGGATGGTCGGGCGCGACGCCCGCGCGGACCAATCCGCCCGGTGTGGGCAGCTTGTCGAACACCGTCACCTGCGCGTCCGTCCGGTTCAGCACCGTCCGCAGGGCGTATCCGCCCGACGGACCCGTGCCGACGATCGCGACCCGCAGATCGCGCGGCAAACGCGGGATCTCCGGGTACACCACATCGGTCCAGCCGGACGAGACATCGGGGTGGTCGCGATAGTAGGCGGCGTTGATGTCGGCGAAGATCTCGTCGCGCTCACCGAGCCGGTCGGCCGGGAAGATCGCATTGACCGGGCACGCGTCGGCGCATGCTCCGCAGTCGATGCACGCGTCGGGGTCGATGTGCAGGATGTCGGAGGTGCCGAAACCCCGTTCCTCCGGCGTCGGGTGGATGCAGTTCACCGGGCACACCGACACGCACGCGGCGTCGCTGCAGCAGGACTGGGTGATGACGAACGACAACGAGTGCCCCTTTACTTCGAGCGCGTCCGGGCTGGTCGGGAAGCGGGTCCGGCGATCGATCCGCCGCTAGATCATGTGCGCCTTGCGGTAGTAGTGCATGGCCGGCTTGGTCAGCAGGCCCACCTCGTCGAGGAACTCCATGAGGTGACCGCAGCTGCTGCGGATCATCGAGTGGAAGTGGCCGTTGTCGCGGCGCTCGGCCAGCGCACGCTTCACGTCGAGTCCCGCATCGGCGTAGGCCTTCGGCTGGATCAGACTGCTCACGATGAGGTACGCGCCCGCCGCCACCGACAGCGCGCTGAACTGCCTGCGGGCCCAGCCGATCCCGTCGACCGACTCACGCACCTGTTCGCGCGCGAACTTCATGTGCCGGGATTCCTCGAGAACGTGGATCTCGTTGACGGTCCGGATGAAGGGGAGCACCCGCTCGTCGCGCATGCATCCGCGCTGGAACACGTCGAGAACCTCCTCGGCGACGAGAATGCCCGCATAGGCGACCTCGTTGCGCGCAAGGAGCTTGAAAGACTTGCCCAACTGGGCGATCTTCGGGTGCGGATGATACGAAGTGCCGACCATCTTCTCCGACGCCTTGGCGAACATCAGCGAATGCCGGCACTCATCGGCGATCTCCACCAGCGCGAACTGGAACTCGGAGGAGTGGTAGTCGCCGACGTACTGATCGCGCAGAACCATCTCCTGCAGAATCATCTCGAACCAGATGCCGATGTTCATGATCGACGCGAACTCGTGACGCGTCAGATCGACTCGCTGCTCGTGGGTGAGCTCGTCCCAGTAGTCGGTGCCGTACAGCGACGACCACTCCGGGCTGCATCCGTACTTGTCGGGATCCATCGGCAACGACCAGTCGATCTCGGTCATCGCATTGCGCGAGAGCCGGGCGGCCGATCGCAGCAACCGTTCGGACACCTGCTCGGCACCCGAGTCCTGCAGGCTGATCAGGTTGTCGCCCGCGTTCTCCCGTTCGATCGCTGCCGTCATGTTGACCTCCGGTACATTATTCCATCGCATCTTGTAACAACAATCATTGTCACGGTAACACTCGCGTCCTGAGACGTAAACGGTCTAGAGTTCCTACCGGAGAGTAATATCAATGCGAGGGGCGTCCTCGCAGGTCACAGTGGGGAGAATCCAGAGTCATGCCTTCGATCTTCATTTCCGGCGGTGCCGCGGGCATCGGCCTCGCGACCGCCGAGCGATTCGCCCTCGAAGGCTGGACGGTCGGCGTCTACGACGTCAGCGACGAGGCGCTGGCCGCCGTCCGCGAGGAGCACCCCGACTTCATCACCGGTCACCTCGACGTCCGCGACCCGCAGCAGTGGTCGACGGCACTGGCCGAGTTCACCTCGCACACCGACGGCCGCCTCGACGTGCTCGACAACAACGCCGGGATCCTGGTGGCGGGCCCCCTCACCGAGATCTCGACCGACGCGATCAAGGCGCAGATCGACATCGACGCACTGGGAGTGACCCTGGGCGCCCAGGCGGCCCACCGGTATCTCAAGGCGACTCCGGGATCGCATCTGGTGAACATCGCCTCCGCATCCGCGATCTACGGCCAGCCGGGAATCGCCACCTACAGCGCGACCAAGTTCTACGTCGCAGGCCTCACCGAGGCGCTGGAGTTGGAGTGGGCGGCCGACGACATCCGCGTCGTGAGCATCTGGCCGCTGTGGGCCAAGACCGCGCTCGCCGACAACGATGCGAAATCAACCAGGACGCTCGGTGTCCGCATCACCCCCGAACAGGTCGCCGACAAGGTCTGGGAATCGGTTCATCCGACCATCGCGGACCGCGTGCTGAGCCGCACGAGCTACTCGGTGGGGCTGCAGACCACGGTTCTGGGCAACGCGGCCAAGTTCATTCCCAACGTCCTCAACCGCGGCGTGAACAAGATCCTCTCGCAGTAGCCTCCGACGAGACGGAGCCTCCGCAGGCCCCACGACGAAACGGCTGGGGCCGGCGATCTCTCGCCGGCCCCAGCCGTTGAAGTCTGTGTGTCAGCCGCGCTCAGCGACGGTCGAGATCGACCAGACCGAGCTTCGCTGCCTTGACCAGGCGGCGCGGGATGCGCTGCGAAACACCGTTGATCTTCTCTTCCTGCAGTGCGACGTTGTCCGCCTTCCACTGCGAACGACGGCTACGGGTGTTGGCCCGCGACATCCGGCGCTTGGGTACTGCCATGGTTCCAGCCCTTCTCTTACCTGGCGCGGGTGGGCTCGGGCTGTCTCCCGACCCGCCAGACCCGCTGAAGTCTTCTCACCACGGCACAGCGGCCGCGGCACACAACCAGACCAGGTTAGCCGCCGCGGGCTCCCGGATGCAAAACGCGGCGGCCCGGACGAGGTCGTGACCGGAGGGTTCGGGCGCCGCGGGCATAATGCGTCGGGTGTCTGGCGTCATCTCGGGGTTCACCGTCATCTTCATCGTCGTCGCCCTGGGTTACGTTCTCGGCCGGACGGGCAGTCTCGGCGAACACGCGGCGGCGGTGCTGGCGCGCACCGTCTTCTTCGTCTGCACACCCGCACTGCTCATACACTCTCTGGCCACCAGCGATCTGTCGGCGATCTTCTCGTCCACGCTCGTGGTCGCCTCGGCATCGGCCGTCGCCGTGGGCGCGGTCTACGCGCTGATCGCGTGGTTCTGGCTGCGCCGCGCCGTACCGGAGATCGTGATCGGCGCGTTGTCCTCCTCGTACGTCAACAGCGTGAACCTGGGTCTGCCGATCGCGATCTTCGTGCTCGACGACGCGTCGTTCATCGCTCCCCTGCTGCTGTTCCAGATCGTCTTCTATTCCCCGGTCGCCCTCGCGACCCTCGATCTGACCGCGCTGTCGGCCGAGCGACGGACCTCGACGCTGCGCACGGTGACCACGCCGTTGAAGAACCCGATCCTGGTCGGCGGCGTGATCGGCCTGATCGTCTCGGTGGCCGGATGGCATCCGCCGCAGGCCGTGATGGAACCACTGGACATGCTGGGGCAGGCCTCAGTCCCGCTGGCGCTGCTCACCTTCGGTCTCACGCTCACCGGCGTCACCGTCTTCAAGAAGGGCCAGAGTCCGCGGCGAGACGTCGCGCTGGCCGCCGCGATGAAGGTGGTCGCGATGCCGCTCGTCGCCTACGCGCTCGCACGCTGGGGATTCGGGATGACCGGGCATCGGTTGTTCGCGCAGGTCGTGATCGCCGCCCTGCCGACCGCGCAGAACGTCCTGGTCTACGCGACCAGATACCGGCGCGGTGAGGTCCTCGCCCGCGACTCGGCCCTGATCACCACGCTCCTGTCGATCCCCGTCATCGCGCTGATCGCCGCCACGCTGGCCTGACCGGCCCGCCGTCAGCGGGCACGACGGGGGCCGAGCCGGTCGGCCCGGCCGCGCCGCTGCACACGGACCCCGCCCATCAACGAGAACCCGGTGATCACCACCCGCGGGGCGCCCTCGCCGCCGGGACCGGCGGCGCTGCCGTCGAAGCCGCCCATGACAGCCCTCCCGTGCACCTCCACGGTGACGTCCGGCGGGACCACGATGTCGACGCCGCCCATGATCGCCTTGCACTTCACCGTGAGCACAGGCGCCGTGTACTCGACGTTCCGCAGGTCGAGCACCACGCCGCCCATCACTGCGGTGGCCTTCAGTCGATCACCCACGACCGCGCCCCCGCCGACTTCGGTTCCGCCGAAGAAGCCGGACGCGGACGTGACGGGATCGGCACCGGAGGCACTGACGCGGGTCTGGCCGAATGCGGCGTCGGCGGCCACCGAGCGGAGCTGATCGAGGGGCAGGTCCCGAGTCAATGCGTCCAGATCGGCCCGCGTCCGCGCGACCGAGGCATCGCCGGCGCGCCGGCTGTACTCCTCCGGAGTGAGCACGCCCATCGTCATCGCGGCCGATAGATAGGAATGAGTGCGTTCGCGGTCGGCGTCGCTGACCAGCATCGCGGCGGCATCACCGGCGGATGGCTGCGGAGCACGGGAGGTGCGGGGCTCGATGTCGCTCATCTGCCCAAGCCTAGACAAGAATCGCCCGGCTCACCGGCGACGCAGATCGCGTACCCCGGCCGCGTCCGCCGCCCGCCGGTACGCAGCCGCCAGGGTCTCGACGGTCTCGTGCGCATTCAACCCGCTCGGGTTCGGCAGTACCCAGAGCTCGGCGCCGCCGATCGACTCCGGCTGCCGGCCCACCACGGCCGTGCGGCGCCCGAACGCCGCGCGATAGGCGGTGACCCCCAGGATCGCGAGGACGCGCGGCCGCACCCGGAGCACCGTCGCCTCCAGTTCCCGACCGCCGCGCAGCAGCTCGTCCCGAGTCAGGTCGGAGGCTTTCGCGGTGGCCCGCGCGACGACATTGGTGATGCCGATCCCGGCATCGGTGAGCGCCGCGGCGTCGTCGTCGGACATCCCCGCCGATGCGTCGATCACGTGATCGGTGATGCCCGCGGCGTGCAGTGCCGGATAGAAGCGATTGCCGGGCCGGGCGAAGTGGGCCCCGGTCGCCGCGGTCCACAGCCCGGGATTGATGCCCGCGATCAGCAGCCGGCAGTCGGAGCCGATCAGATCCGGAACGGTCGCACCGATCCGGTCGAGCAGTTCCTCTCGGGTGAACCCCACCGCCGGCTACCGGGCCCGTCGCGACCGGAGGTAATCCCCGACCACGGCCGCACCGAGACCGTCGAGGTCCGGCGCCACGACGCGGCCGCCGATCCGGCGCGCGATGCGGTCGATGAACCGCGCCAGGCCGGGATCCTCGCCCAGCCGGAAGAACGTGATCTGGGTGCCCATGCGCGAGAGATGATCCAACTCCGACACCGTAAGCCCGATAGTGCGCGGATGCGGCGGGTAGAAGAAGAAGTCCTCTCCGTCCGGCTCCAGATGCGCGGTCGGCTCACCGTCGGTGACGATCAGCACCACCGGCTGGGCATTCGGGAACCGCCGGAGGTGCCGCTGCGCCAGCAACAGCGCGTGGTGCAGGTTGGTGCCCTGCTCCATCCGCGGCTCGAGCGCGGTCAATACGTCGACGGTGGTGTCGCGGGCCACGCGGCCGAACTCGATCAAGTGCAGTTCGTCGGTGCGGAACCGGGTGCTGATGAGCTGATTGAGGGCCAATGCCGTCCGCTTCATCGGAGTCCAACGGCCCTCCATCACCATGGAGAACGAGGTGTCGACGAGGAGGACGACGGCGGCCTGGGTCCGCGCCTCGGTCTCGATCACTTCGATGTCACCGACGTCGAGGCGCACGCCGTCGCCCGATGCGAGACGAGCGGCCGCGGACGGGTCCTCGGCGACGGTGCGCAACACCGCGTTGGTGACGGTGCGGGTGACGTTCCACGGCTGGGTGTCGCCGAACTGCCACTCACGGCTGCTTCCGGTGGGCTCCCCGAGCCGGCCGGCGAGGTCGGACTGCCGGTCGCCGCCGCGTGCGGACAACTGCTGGGCGATGTCACGCAGGATCGCCTGCCCGAGTCGGCGCATCGCCTTCGGACTCAACCTCGTCTGACCGTCCGGGGCGCGGTCGAAGAAGCCCTCCTCGCGCATCGCCCGGTCGAGTTCGGCGAGCGTCCGCGCATCCGCCGCGGCTTCGTCGCCGAGTTGCCGCGCGAGGGCGTCGAGGTCCACGTCCTCGAGCTGCGCCCCCGCGTATCCCTGCGACAGCTGCTCTGCCAGGTTCTCGAGCTCGGCGATATCGCGCAGCGCCGCCGCGCCCTCGCCGAGTCCCATCGGCTGATCGCCGGAGAACTCCTGGCCGCCGTTCCAGTCGAGGTCAGGCCGCGCCTGACGCAGCGCGTCGTCCATCTGCGCGAGCTGCGACATCAGCGCAGGCGAACCGAAGGCCTGCTGCGACAGTTCGGCGAGCTCCGCCTGCTGTTCGGGGGTCAGCGAGTTGAAGAACTGCTGCGCTGCGGCGGACCGGCGCGCCAGGGAGTCGATCAGCTCCTCGGTGCTGCGCGGATCCTCCGGGAAGAACTCGCCGTGCTTGTCCATGAACTCGGCGAACTGCTCGCTCGTGTCCTCGCCGCGATTGTGCGCGGCGAGCAGGTCGTTGAGATCGTCGAGCATCTCCGAGATGCGCCGACGATCGTCGTCGGTGGCGCCCTCCAGAGCCTGCTTCATTCCGGCGAACCGCTGGTCGAGCACTTCGCGCCCGAGCAGGTCGGAGATCTTCTCGTAGTCGGCGCGCGCCTGGGGACTGCGCCAGTCGTAGTCGGCGAGTTCGCGGACCGCCTGCGCCGTCGACGCCGGAAGGCTCTCGATCTGCATCTCGGCGAGCCGCGCGTCGTCGTCGAGGTCGCGCGCGAGTTGCTTGCGTTCGCTGAGCACCGCCGAATCGAGCAGTTCGCGGATCTCGTCGAACGTCCCGTCGAGGTTCCGGTTCCGTAGCAGTTCGCGCCGTCTGCGGTTCGCCATCTCCGCCAGCCGGTCCAGCCCGCGCATGTTCTCGCTCCCGCGACGGAGGAACTCGCGAAGCGCACGGTCGGGCGAGGATCCCGCCATCACGTCGTCACCGATCGCCTCCAGGGCGTCGCGGAGGTCGACGGGCGGCGCCAGCGGGTCGGGCCCGCCGGTGTAGCGCCGGTAGGACGAGCGGTGGAAGCGCCTTCTGCTCATGAGCTACGCCGTGTCGTCCTCGTCGACCTGTTCCACCAGGTAGGCGGTGCGGCCGTACTCGTCGGTGTCCTTGCCGATCCGGCGCGCGAGATACAACCCCTCCAGGGCCAGTTCGGCGGCGCTGGCGCGCTCGGCGGCGTCGGTGGAGTCCAGGCGCCGGCTGATCTCGTCGATCACCTCGGCCACCGCGCCGGTGTCGCCGAGCGCTGTCAGCACGTCGCCCGCGGGAACGCGGTCGCCGGTGAGCACCTCCTCGCCCGCCTCCAACGCCGCGACGAGCGGCGCCATGTCGACGCCGCCGAGGTGGGCCCGGACGGTGTCGGCGACGGATTTGCGGAGCAGGTAGTCAAGGATCTCGAGCTCACGCCCCTCCTCGCCGGACTCGAATTCCACTTTGCCGCGCAGCACCTCGATCACCGCGTGCAGGTCGACCGGTCGCGCGACCGGGAACTCCTCGCCGGCCACCACGGAACGATGCAGCGCGGCCGCGGCCACCGTCTCCGCACCGGCGATCGAGAACCGCGCGGACACACCCGAGCGCTGGTCGATCGACGGATGCTCGCGGGCGTAGCGGGTGAATCGCGCCAGCACCTCGATCAGATAGGACGGCACCGAGGCGACGAGGTCGGCCTCCTGCTCGATGACGTCCACCTCGTCCTGCAGGTCGAGCGGGTAGTGCGTGCGGATCTCGGCACCGAACCGGTCTTTGAGCGGAGTGATGATCCGCCCTCGATTGGTGTAGTCCTCGGGATTCGCGCTGGCCGTCACGAGGACGTCGAGGGGCAGTCGCAGGCTGTAGCCGCGGACCTGGATGTCTCGCTCCTCCATCACATTGAGCATCGACACCTGGATCCGTTCGGCGAGGTCGGGCAGCTCATTGATCGCGATGATGCCGCGATGAGCCCGCGGGATGAGACCGAATGCGATGGTCTCCGGATCGCCCAGACTCCGCCCCTGGGCCACCTTCATCGGGTCGATGTCGCCGACCAGGTCGGCCACCGAGGTGTCCGGGGTCGCGAGCTTCTCGCTGTACCGTTCGCTGCGGTGCCGCCATGCCACCGGCAGCGCGTCACCGAGCTCCGCGGCCCGCCGGATCGAGGCGGGCAGGATCGGGTTGTACGGATGCTCGTCGAGTTCGGAGCCGTCGATGACCGGCGTCCATTCGTCGAGCAGCCCGGCCAGCGTGCGCAGCAGCCTGGTCTTGCCCTGTCCGCGCTCACCGAGCATCACCACGTCGTGCCCCGCGATCAACGCGCGTTCGAGCTGCGGGATCACGGTGTCGTCGAATCCGACGATGCCGTCCCACGGGTCGTCGCCCGCGCGCAGCGCCGTCAGCAGATTGTTGCGGATCTCGTCCCGGACGTCACGTTCCACGTGCCCGGAGGCACGCAGTTCGCCGACGGTGGTGAGAGCCGGTGCAGGAGTGTCGATATCGGTGACAGCCACGTCATCCACGCTACCTCCCGATCCGGCCCGCCCGCTGAAGGCGGCGAATTCGTCCGTGGTCTGTCAGTGCTCGTCGATACGCTCTACTCACCTCTTCGGAAGGATTCGCATCATGTCCTCGAACACCGCTCCCTGGGATTCCCTCGACACCTACGACAACGGGCTGACCTTCTTCACCGGCGTGGTGGAGACCGTGCCCGCCGACCGCTGGACCGCTCCGTCTCCCTGCGACGGATGGACGGCACTGGACGTCCTCGGGCACGTGGGCGAGGCGGCACTGGTCGGCGCGCGCATACTCCGCGGGGGCGAGCGCGAGTTCAACAGACACGATCCGCCCTCGTCGGCGGTCGAGGGCGACCCGGCGGTGTGGTGGGCGGCCGCAGCGGCACAGGCCCGTCAGGCACTGGCCGAGGTGACCGATCTGGACCGCGAGGTCGACAGCCCCGTCGGACGCCGGACGGTCAGGGAGGGTCTGTCCTTCCCCGCGGTGGACTTGTACCTGCACGGTTGGGACCTCGCCGCGGCCACCGGCTCGCGCGTGCGGTTCCCGGCCGAAGCCGTCCAGTTCATCCGCGACGTCTTCGCCCACGTCCCCGACGAGGTGACCCGCAGGCCCGGCGTTTTCGGCGCCCCCGTCGAGGTCGGCGCGGATCGCGACGAGACGGACCACATCCTCGGATTCGCCGGCCGGGACCCGGACTGGTCTGCCTGAGGGCCCTGCTCCGGACGGCTATCGGGCGTCGGCGAAGTGCGGGTCGCGGCCGATGAACGCCGCCAGGCGCATCACTGGGTCGGCGCCGGCCGGTGCGGTCTTCGCGGGACCGTACTGACCGGACGAGCGCAGCACCTCTTCCATCCCCCGCAGTCCGTCCAGCAACTGCGCCGCGAACTCCGCGTCCAGGTCCGGGCGACGGCCGCTCGCCTGCGCGAGATCCCAGGTGTGCATGAACACGTCGGCTGTGTAGAAGCGGTCGACGGCATCAGCCAGCGGCATCGTGCCCACCCTCGGGTGCGAGAACTCGACGTCGTCGCGCATGAACAGCTCCTGGACACGCGCCGAGTGCGCCGACCAGACGGCGGCCGGATCGTCGGCCGACGGCGCCGCGTCGAACCGAACGCCGCCGTCGGCGAGAAACGCCGGAAACCACCCGGTGAGGTGGGCGACGACGTCCCGTGCCCGCCAGCCGTCGACGGGCGACGGCGCGTCCCAGTCGGCCGTGGCGGCCGCCTGCGAACCGAAGTCGGAGGCGACCACGCGGTGACGATCGGACGCCGTGAGACCGCTCAGTCGGCTCACGCCCGGACCTCGCCGTCGGCGAGCAATCGGTCGAGCTTCGCATAGCCCTCCCGCACGCCGACCTCCATACCCGACCGCAGCCAGGCGTCACGGACCTCGATGGAGTCGCAGAGCGACTGCGCCTCCAATCGGGTGCGCCCGTCGCCCAGATCGATGAAGCGGAGGGTCTCCAACGACACCTCGTCGGGCATGCCCTCGAAGGTGAAAGTCTGAACGATGCGATCGTCGCCGACGGTGTGGAAGCAGCCCCGGAACCCGAACTCCTGCCCCTCGTGTTCGGAGACGTACCGCCATTCGCCGCCGCTGCGGGCATCCCAGATCACGACGCGCGAGGTGATGGCGTCGGGTCCCACCCACCGCATGAAAAGTTCCGGGTCGAGGTGCGCTTTGGCGAGTTGGGCCGGTGTGGCCCGGAAGTCGCGGGTGATCCGGATGATCGGCAGCGCCGGGTCGGCGTCGATCGCGGCTTCGGGATAGGTCTCGGTGTTCATGATGCGGCCCCTTCGGTGTCGGTGGAGTGCGCGGCATCGGCGCCCGTCATCTCTGCGAGGACTGCGTCGAGCCGCTGGTACCGCGCTTCCGCTCGGCGGCGATACCGTTCGATCCATTTGGCCATCAGGTCGAAGACCTCGGTCTCCAGGTGCACCGGACGTCGTTGCCCGTCCCGTGAGCGCGTCACCAGGCCGGCCTCTTCGAGCACCTTCAGATGCTTGGAGATCGCCTGCACGCTGACGTCGTAGGGTTCGGCGAGCTGCCCCACGGTCGCGTCCGCGGACGTGAGACGCGCGACCATGTCTCGACGCGTCGGATCTGCCAGTGCCGCGAATATGAGAGACAACTCGTCGGCCATCGCCGTCGACCTCCTTATTCAACCAAATGGTTGTCTACGAGTAGACGCCGCGTGAGGTGCGTTGTCAACCCCTTGGTTGAGTATCGACGACTGCCGCCTGTCGCAGGAGAACGCCGCGGCAGCCCGTTCACAGCGCGTGGCGGCCGCTTCACCCCGCGTGCACGCCGTCCACGTAGAGCCAGACACGGCCGACTCGGACGAATCTGCTGCGCTCGTGCAGTTCACCGCGGCCTCCGGAGTCGCGGAAGACGGCAGTGAAGGCGACGACACCCGTCTGATGAAAGGGCGACCCGTCCACGACCTCGTCGATATGGAGATGCAGCCAGCGCGTGCCGGGGTCGGGCGCACACTCGTCCGGCCTGGTGTCCGGATGCCAGGTCGCGAGCAGGTGCTCCTCGTCACCGAGCGCGAACGCCGTGAACCTGCTGCGCATCAACGCTTCGGCCGTCGGCGCCGGCCTCCCCACACCGAGGCCCGTGAGGTAGCGCCCGCAACACTCCGACAGCACCTCTCCCGAACCGCACGGGCATCGCCGATCGCTCATTCGGCCAACCTATCGCACCGCACCCCTTGACAACCTCCGACGACTGGTTGCATGGTTAGTTAGTCGAGTAATTAACCAAGAAACCGAGGCGGTCCAATGATTGACGACGGGAGGGCCATCTTCCAGCAGGTCGCCGACCACGTTGCCGATTCGATCATCGACGGCACCCTGCCCGAGGAGACTCGCGCGCCCTCCACCACCGAACTCGCCGCCTTCTACCGCATCAATCCCGCGACCGCAGCGAAGGGCATCAACCTGCTCGTCGACCAAGGCGTCCTCTACAAGAAGCGCGGCGTGGGAATGTTCGTCGCCGCCGGGGCCCGCGCCGCGTTGAGCGTGCGTCGCCGGGAGGCCTTCGCCGACCGGTTCGTAACTCCGCTGCTGGTGGAGTCACGCCGGCTGAACCTGACCACCGACGACGTCGTCGCCCTCATTCACGAACGTTCCACCACCATCGATCAGCCGTCGGAAGGAGTCCGGCCATGACCAGCCAGACCAGCGCACCCGCCATCAGCGCGCGAGGCCTCACCAAGCGATACGGATCGACGAACGCCCTCGACGACGTGAGCTTCGACCTTCCGGCGAACACCGTCTGCGGGCTGTTCGGCCGCAACGGCGCGGGCAAGACCACGCTGATGTCGATCCTCACCGCTCAGAACTTCGCGACGTCCGGTGAGCCCCGGATCTTCGGCGAAGACCCGTACGAGAACACGCACGTCCTGCCGCACATCTGCTTCGTACGCGAGAGCCAGCGCTACCCCGAGGACTCCACTCCGGCCCAGGCTTTCCAGATGGCACGGTTGTTCTTCCCGAACTGGGACCAAGAACTCGCCGACCGCCTCGTGGAGGAGTTCCGGCTTCCCGACTGCCGGCGCATCAAGAAGCTCTCCCGGGGTCAGCTGTCCGCGGTCGGAGTCATCATCGGCCTCGCCTCCCGCGCCGACGTGACCTTCTTCGACGAGCCCTACCTCGGTCTCGACGCCGTCGCCCGACAACTGTTCTACGACCGTCTCCTCGAGGACTACAGCGACTTCCCCCGCACCATTCTGCTGTCGAGCCATCTCATCGACGAGGTCTCGAACCTCGTCGAGCAGGTGCTCGTGGTCGACGAGGGCAGGCTCGTCCTGAACGAGTCGGCCGACGACCTCCGCGGCATGGCGTTCACCGTGGTCGGCGCCGAATCCGCCGTCGACGCCTTCATCGGCGACCGCGAAGAACTGCACCGCGACCGACTCGGCTCCGTCGCCTCGGTGACCGTCCTGGGACGACTCGAGGACACCGACCTGGCCGAACTGTCCGCCCGCGGCATCGCCACCGCTCCGGTCTCGATGCAGGAACTGATCGTCCGTCTCACCACTCGCGCCGACCGGCGTGAGCCAACCTCTCGTCCGATGGGAGCCTCGCGATGAACCGCACAGCGAACGTCGTCCGCATGCAACTGATCAACAAGAAGATCTTCGTCTGGCTGCCGCTGACGATCTTCGGCGCCGCATTCGCGATCTCGCTGATCATCTACGGGGCGATCTACGCCTCGGTCAGCGACCTCACCGACCCGATCTACGGCGGCGCATCACAGGCACCCCTCTGGTACTTCGCCGTGATCGGCATCCAGGCGATGTCGCTGACCTTCCCGTTCTCCCAGGCCATGAGCGTCACTCGTCGCGAGTTCTATCTAGGGACCACCCTCACCGCCCTCCTCGCGTCCATCGGCCTCGCCGTGCTGTACGTGATCGGCGGCCTGATCGAGAAGGCCACCGACGGTTGGGGGATCGACGGCTACTTCTTCGCGGTGCCGTGGATCTGGAACCAGGGACCCGCGGCCGCCGGCCTGCTGTACTTCATGGCGCCGATGCTCACGTTCACCATCGGTTTCTTCGCCGCCACCGTGTACAAGCGGTTCGGCATGCTGACACTGGTCCTCATCGGCATCGGTCTGGCCGCGGCGATCGCCCTCGCGATCTTGGGCATCAGTCTCGGCGGCGGCTGGCCGGCCGTCGGACGCTGGTTCACCGGTCTCACGCCGGTCGCGGTAGGCGGTTACGGGCTCGTCCTGGTGGCGGCGCTGTCGGGCGTCTCGTACGCGACTCTGCGGCGAGCGATTCCTTAGGACGCGTACGGCTCAGGTACGCGTACGGCTCAGCCGGCCGGACGGAGGCCCAGCCATACCGCGAGTCCGAGACCGCACAGACCGATCGCGATCCGCAGGGGCCGGGCAGGCAGCCGAGCGACCAGCGGCGGCCCCATCCAGCCGCCGAGCAGACAGCCGATGCCCATCGCCACCGCCGCCGGCCAGTGCACCGGACCGAAGACGATGAAGGCGACGGCCGCGACCGCATTGGCGACGCCCAGAAGCGCCGATTTCAGCAGCATGGAGTGCCACAGCGGCAGACTCGTCAGGAGCAGCGCGAGCGCGAGAAAGATCACGCCGGCTCCCGCACCGAAATAGCCGCCGTAGATCGACACCACGAACACCGCGACCGGCCAGGCCACCGGACGGTCGGAGCCGTGCTCGATCCACCGTCGAAGACCGGGCTGCGCCAGCAGCGCGACCGACGCCAGCGCCACCAGGTACGGAACGACGTATCCGAACGCCGCGGCGGGCGCCAGCAGCAGCAACGCCGCACCCACGATTCCGCCGGCCAGCGCCATCAGCGACGAGCGCAGCAGCGACCGGCCGCCGTCGTCGGCAGTGAGCGCCCGGCCCGACTTCGCGAAGCTCCCCACACCGACGGCGACCAGGGCCACCGTGTTGGTGACATTGGCGGACAGGGGCGTCAGGCCCGCCGCGAGCAGCGCCGGATAGCTCACGATAGAAGCCAGCCCGGTCACGTAGCCGACCACGCCCGCACCGAATCCCGCGGCCACGAGTGCGAGGAGCCCGATCACCGTCATGCGACCAGAGCGCTGTTCATGCGCGCCTCACGTGCCGTACGGCACTCAGTGTGCGAAGTGACGCGCCCCGGTCAGGTACATCGTGACGCCCGCAGCCTTGGCGGCCTCGATCACCTCGTTGTCGCGGACCGAACCGCCCGGCTGGACCACCGCGCGCACGCCGGCGTCGATCAGCACCTGAAGACCGTCGGGGAACGGGAAGAAGGCGTCGGACGCACCGACCGCGCCCGCCGCACGTTCGCCCGCCCGGTTCACCGCCAGATGCGCGGAGTCGACGCGGTTGACCTGACCCATTCCGACGCCGACCGACGCACCGTCGGAGGCGAGCAGAATGGCGTTCGACTTGACCGCACGGCAGGCACGCCAGGCGAAGACCAGATCGCGCAGCGTCTGCTCGTCGGCCGCGGTACCCGTGGCGAGCGTCCAGTTGGCCGGATCGTCGCCCTCGGCGTCGATCACGTCGCGCTCCTGCAGAAGCAACCCGCCCGAGACCGGACGCATCTCGATACCGCTCTCGGCCGGAGCCTGCGCGACGAGGATGCGGATGTTCTTCTTCCGCGAGAGGACGTCCACCGCGCCGTCGGCGTAGCTCGGCGCGATGATGACCTCGGTGAAGATCTCCGCCACCTGCTCGGCCATCTCGACCGACACCTCGCGGTTGGTGGCGATCACGCCCCCGTACGCGCTGACCGGATCGCAGGCGTGCGCCTTGCGGTGCGCTTCGGCGATGTCGGCCCCCACCGCGATGCCGCAGGGGTTCGCGTGTTTGATGATCGCGACCGCCGGTTCGGCGTGGTCGTAGGCGGCACGCCAAGCGGCGTCGCCGTCGGTGTAGTTGTTGAACGACATCTCCTTGCCGTGCAGCTGCTCGGCCTGAGCCAGCCCCGGTGCTGCGTCGGTGTCGACGTAGAGCGCGGCCGCCTGATGCGGGTTCTCCCCGTAGCGCAGGGTGGCCGACCGCTTCCAGGTGGCGCCGGCCCACACGGGGAACTGCGCGCCGGTGGTCGCACCCGGTTCGCCTGCGGTCTCCTCCGACGGCGCGACCACCGAGGTCATCCACGAGGCGACGGCGACGTCGTAATCGGCTGTATGACGGAAGGCCTTGGCCGCCAGCTGCTTCCGCTGTGCCAGGGTGAACCCGCCACCGGCGACGGCGGCGGCTGCGTCCGGGTAGTCGGCGGGATCCACCACCACGCCCACCGACGGGTGGTTCTTGGCGGCGGCACGGACCATCGAAGGACCGCCGATGTCGATCTGCTCGACGCACTCGTCGGGGGCGGCACCGGAGGCGACGGTCTCGGTGAACGGGTACAGGTTCACGACCACCAACTCGAAGGGCGCCACGCCCAGCTCGTCGAGCTGCGCCAGATGATCGTCCTTGCGAGTGTCGGCCAGGATGCCCGCGTGCACCCGCGGATGCAGGGTCTTGACCCGCCCCTCGAGGCACTCCGGGAAGCCGGTCAGTTCGCTGACCTCGACCACCGGAACGCCCGCACCGGCGATGGTCTTGGCGGTGGAGCCGGTCGAGACGATCTCGACCCCCGCGCCGTGGAGGGCGGTCGCCAGTTCGGTGAGCCCGCTCTTGTCATAGACGCTGATCAGCGCGCGCTTCACCGCGCGAGCTCCGGAGTCTGCAGGTGCATTCACTTGATGTGTGCCTTTCGTCCATCTGTGACAACGCCACGGGTCACGACCGCATGCACCACTTCCGGCAGCAGCACACGTTCGACTTCTTTGATGCGTTCGTGAAGGGTCTCTTCGGAATCGTCGGGCAGCACCTCCACGATGCGCTGCGCGAGGATCGGTCCGGTGTCGACGCCGTCGTCGACGAGGTGCACCGTGGTGCCGGTGACCTTGACGCCGTACGCGAGGGCGTCGGCGACCCCGTGCGCGCCGGGGAACGCGGGCAGCAGCGCGGGATGCGAGTTGAGGATCCGGCCGCCGAAACGGTCGAGGAATGCGGGGCCGAGGATCTTCATGAAGCCTGCGGTGACCACCCACTCCGGGGCCAACTCCGCGACCGAGGCGGTGAGCGCCGCGTCCCACGCCTCACGGTCGGGGTACTCCCGCAACTCGCAGAGGATCACGGGCAGGTCGGCGTCGACGGCGCGGTCGGCGGCCCCGCAGTCGCGGTCGACCACTACGCCGACGACGCGGAAGGGTGCGTCGTCGGTTGCTGCGAGGTCGAGGACTGCGGCCATCAACGATCCGGTGCCGGATGCCATGACGACCACGGGCACACGGGCGTCCTGGGCTGATGTCACGACCTACAGCTTAGTTGTCCAGCTCCCGCACTGAACCGGGAGGTCGGTCGCCCGCCGGGGGTCCGTGTTCTGCGCCACTCGCGACCGCCGGATCGACGTCGTCGAGCGCCTCGGTCCCGTCCTCGTCACCCGAGTCCGGATCTTGGTCCGAATCCGCGTCCGCTCCCGGGTTCGAGTCCGCATCCGCGTCCACCGGTTCCGGCTCGTCGAGCAGTTCGTCAAGATCCAGGTCGGGAGCCCCGGACGCCCGCCGACCGCCGAACCTGCGGTTGAGCCAGAGGATCCCGGCGGTCGCCGTCGCCGTCACCCCGAGCGCGGTCAGCGTGAAGACCCCAGCCAGCGGAACACTGACGCCGGCCTCCCCCATCTCGCCGAGCGTGCCGCCCGAGAACGCCACAGCCACCACCATCAGCAGTGAGGCCACCGCCGCCCCCACGCCGATCGCCCGCAGATGGGCGACGAGGTCGTCACTGCGGGTGTGCCAGCCGATCAGCACACCGGCCAGTGCGGGCACGGCGTAGAGCAACGCCCCCCAGGCGCCGAGATCGGAGCCGGGGACCACCGCCGCGATCGGCACCGGCGGCAGCGTCCCCGGATGCGTGCTCAGCGCATCGATCGTCGTGCCGCCCAGCGTCGCGCTCGCGCCCGCGGTGACGGCCGCGGCGTTCACCACGAAGTTCGGCAGGTAGAGGATCGACAACACCGACAGCCCGAGGTAGCCGTCGAAGGTGTTGCCTCGCGAGAGGAGATCGGAGACCGCGCCGAGATGCGCGAGGAAGCCCGCGAACACGGCAACCCCGCCCCCGGCGATCAAGGCGAAGAAGGCGGCGACCCCGGCTTCGGCGCCGATCCGGTCGGACGCCGCGACGGCGAACTCATCGAGGAACGGCCCGATCACGCGAGGGACCACGCCTGCCAGCGCCGCCACACCGTGGACCACGATCGTCATGCCGAACGCGGCGAGCGGACTCGGACTGCCCACCGGACCGGACGAACTGCCGTCGGCGACCACCGCGAGAGCGAGCGCGGTCGCGACCAGTGGCCCGACCACAGCCGTTCCAGCGATGCGCAGGAGCTCGTTGAACGAGGTCGCGTCGACCGTCGCCCGACGGACCACGCGGTACGTTCCGTATCCGATCAGGAGTGTCGGAACCAGCGGAAGCACCCCGATGGTGACGCCGCCGACGGTCAGCGCCGTCTGATTGGCCGCGAGCCATCCGGCCGCGGTCGCAGACCCGAAGCTGGAGAACCCCGCGCCCGCCGCGACCTTGGTGATCAGCACGATCACCGCCGACACCAGCCAGGCGACGGTCGGAACGGTGAGCCCGACCTTGATCACGTCCCAGGTGGCGGGCAGTTTCGGCTCCTGGTCGGCACGGCGGGCCAGACGGACCTGCCGAAGACGGGCCGCCAGATTCGAAGTTGAAGGCGCGGACATCGCTTACCAGGGTGTCACGGTCCGGCAGTCGAGCCCCGCCGACGCGCCGCACTCCCCTGCCCCGAACGAAAAACTGTCGAGTTCGTACCCCGTACGGGTACGAACTCGACAGTTTCTTGACTGAGCGAGCAGTGCTACTGCTTGTCGGCATCCTCCGGCTTCACGAAGGCGGTGGTCGCCCCGGCGTCCGAGGCCGGCGGGGTGTCGGACTGACCGTAGGACGGTGTCGCCGACGGCTGGCCGTAACTCGAACCGGGCTGGTAGGAGGCCTGCGCCTGCTGACCGTATCCGGCCGCCGGCTGCTGGGCCGCCTGCTGCTGGGCCTGCTGACCGTAGCCGTGGCCGTACGACGACGCCGCGGGATCCGCCGCCGGCGCCGCGTGGGCGGCGGCGGGAGTCGCGACCGCGGCCGACGCGTCGGCTGCGGCCGTCTTGATCTGACCCGCCTCGATGAGCAGCCACACCACCGCGGCCAGGAAGGCCAGGATGGAGGTGATCAGCAGGATGATCGCGCCGGCTCCCTTGCCCGCGTCAGCGGTCGCGAACTGGAACACCGTGATGAGGGCACCGACGGTCGACAGCGCGAACACCACGCCTGCGACCCACTTCTCAGTACCGAGCAGGAAGGTCACGAGAGCCAGCACACCCGCGACGGCGATCAGACCGTACGGGGTCGCGAACTCGGTCTCGAACAGCTTCGCGCTGTACTGGGCACCGTACGGACCGGTCTCCTTGAAACCCGCCACGAAGCCGCAGAACAGCGTGATGACGCCGAGCGCGCCGATGACGGCGGCGAGGATGGTCGTCGTGTTGGCGGGAAGGCCCTGACTCGCGGGCTGCTGCGGCTGCTGGTAGCCGTAGCCCTGCTGGCCGTACTGCTGCTGCGCCGCGTACTGCTGGCCGTAGCCGGCCTGCTGCCCGTACTGCTGCTGGCCGTACTGCTGCTGACCGTAGCCGGACTGCTGGCCGTACTGCTGACCGTAGGCCGACTGGGATCCGGCGTCGCCCTGGCCATAGCCAGACCCCGACTGCGGGTACGTCATCCGATCACTCCTCGTGAGACTAGGGCCACCGTGGGCGATGGCCGGCGAACTTCTGGTCCACGCTAATACACGTCCCTGTCTGTCCGCTGAACGCCGTCCATCGGTCGAATCACCAGCGATGGGCTCTTCCCTGCTCGGCGTACCACTCGATGAGGCCGTAGTCGTCGACCGACTTCGGATCCACGTTGACCTCGCTCCGGCCGGCGAGAATCGCCGTGACCGGCACTTCCAGCTTCTTCCCCGTCCGGGTGTGCGGGATGCCCGGCGCGAGGATCATCTCGTCGGGAACGTGCCGCGGCGACAACCGAGTCTTCACCTCGGCGGCGACACGCGCGGACAGTTCATCGGTGAGTTCGGCACCGGGGACCAGGGTCACGAACAGCGGCATCCAGTATTTGCCGTCCGGTCCGTCGACGCCGAGCACGAAGGCCTCGGCGATCTCCGGCATACCCTCGACCACCTCGTAGATGTCGGCCGAACCCATGCGGATGCCGTGCCGGTTCAGCGTCGCATCGCTGCGGCCGTGGATCACCAGCGATCCGCGCTCGGTGACGGTGACCCAGTCACCGTGCCGCCACACCGGCTTCGCCGGGCCCTCGCCCTCCCATTCGTGAGCGAAGTACGCCTTCCGGTAGCGCTCCCCGTCGGGGTCGTTCCAGAATCTGACCGGCATGGACGGCATCGGCGTAGTGACGACCATCTCGCCCACTTCGCCGATCAGCGGCCGCCCGCTCGGCGACCAGCTCTCGAGTCCGACGCCGAGATAGCGTGCCGACAGTTCCCCGGCGACCACCTCCACTCCCGTGGTGCCACCCGCGAATGCGCTCACGACGTCGGTGCCACCGCTGATCGAGGACACCGGCAGACCCGCCTTCACGTTCTCGTCGATCCATCCGAACAGATCCGCCGCGAGCGTCGAACCGGTGCTGCCCAGCAGCCGCAGCGCCGAGAGGTCGTGGTCCGCGCCGGGATGGAGTCCGGCCTTCCGCGAGGCCTGCAGCTGTCCCGGGCTGGTGCCGAAGAAGGTGACCCGTTCGTCGGCCACGATCTGCCAGAGGCGGTCCGCGTCCGGGTAGAGCGGCGAACCGCTGTACGTGATGATCCGGGCCCCCACCAGCAGCCCGGCGACCTGGTAGTTCCACATCATCCACGACAGGGCCGTCTGCCAGAAGAAGACCGACTCGGTGTCCAGATCCGACTGGATCGCCGCCGCCTTCAGGTGCTCGAGCACCACGCCGCCGTGCCCGTGGACGATGCCTTTGGGGCGGCCCGTGGTGCCCGAGGAGAACAGCACCCACAGCGGATGATCGAACGCGACCTTCACCGGCTCGGGACGGCGACTCTCGTCCGCGATCACCTCCGACCAGCGCACCACTGCGGCGCCGGGGTCGCCGACCATGATGTGCGTGACCTCGTCGCCGAGCAGTCCGGCGAGCGTGACCGAGTCGGCACGCTTGTCGACCTCCTTGCCGTTGTATCGGTAGCCCGCGGCGGAGACGAGCACCGTGGGCTCCAACTGCGCGAGCCGGCCGGCCGCACCCTCCGGCGCATAGTCCTGACCGCAACCCGACCAGATCGCGCCCAGTGACGCGGTGGCGAGGAACGCGATCACGGCCTCCGGGATGTCGGGCAGGTACGCCGCGACGACGTCGCCGCGGCCGACACCCGCCTCGCGGAGCGCGTGCGCGACGGCGCCGACCCGAACCGGGAGTTCGGCCCACGTGACCGATGTGCGGTTGCCGTCCTCGTCCAATCCGACGATCGCCTCGCCGGGCAGATCCGCATGTCTCAGCACCACGTCGACGTAATTCAGTGCCGTACCGGGGAACCACACCGCACCGGGCATGGTGTCGTCGGCGAGCACCGCGTCGTCCCCGTCGCCCAGCGGCGTCTCGGCGATCTCGTCGAGCGCGAAGAAATCCCACACGCACCGCCAGAAGCCCGGCAGATCGGTCACCGACCGTTGCCAGACGTCGTCGTATGAGGTCAGCGGCGCTCCGGCGCGCTCGGAGAACTTCTCGGCGAAACGATCGAAGACGGTCACGACCCCAGCCCCAGGACCTCGATCGCGCGTTCGCGCATCTCCACTTTGCGCACCTTGCCGGTGACGGTCATCGGGAACTCGTCGACGATCTGCACGTACTTGGGAATCTTGTGACGGGAGATGTGACCGGTGGCGAACTCACGGATCGAGTCCGCGGTCAGTTCGTCCGCGCCTTCGCGAACCCGGATCCAGGCCATCAGTTCCTCGCCGTACTTCTCGTCCGGGACACCGATCACCTGGGCGTCGATGATGTCCGGATGCGTGTAGAGGAACTCCTCGATCTCACGCGGGTAGATGTTCTCTCCGCCGCGGATCACCATGTCCTTGATGCGGCCGGTGATTCTGACGTATCCGTTGTCGGCCATGACCCCGAGGTCGCCGGTGGCCATCCAGCCGTCGGCGTCGAGCACCTCGGCGGTCTTCTCCGGATCGTTCCAGTAGCCCTTCATCACCGAGTACCCGCGGGTGCGGAACTCGCCGGTCTCACCGCGCGGCAGGGTCTCGCCGGTCAGCGGGTCGGCGATCTTGATCTCCAAGTGCGGCCCGACACGGCCGACCGTCCCCACGCGAAGGTCGAGGTCGTCGTCCATGCGCGTCTGCGTCGAGACCGGGCTGGTCTCGGTCATGCCGTAGCAGATCGACACCTGCGACATGTTCATCTCGTCGATCACCCGGCGCATCACCTGCTCCGGGCACGGCGAGCCCGCCATGATGCCGGTACGCAGGGAGGACAGGTCGAAGGCGGTGCCCTCGTCGGCGCTCGAGTCCAGGAGAGCCAACTCGGCGATGAACATCGTCGGCACGCCGTAGAGGCTGGTGCACCGATACTTCTCGACCGCCGCGAGTGTGGCTTTCGGATCGAAGGCCGGGGCGGGGATCACCATGGCGCAGCCGAAGGCGATCGCCGCGAGGTTGCCCATCACCATGCCGAAGCAATGGTAGAAGGGCACCGGCAGGCAGATGCGGTCGTGCTGGGTGTACTCCAGCAGCGATCCGACCAGGTAACCGTTGTTGCCGATGTTGAGATGAGTGAGCGTGACGCCCTTCGGCGCGCCGGTGGTACCGGACGTGTACTGGATGTTGATCGGATCGTCCGGGTTCAGTCCGGCCGCGATCTCGGCGATCTCGGCCACCTCCGCCGCCGACGGCGGGGTCAGCATCTCGGCGAAGGCATCCGACTCGAACAGCACCACCTCGCGCAGGTCCGGCGTCTGGTCGCGCACGTCCTCGAGCATGACGGCGTACTCCGAGTCGCGGAAGCTCGTGGCCGCCAGCACCAGCGAGGTGCCCGACTGCTTGAGTGCGTACGCGAGCTCGTGGCGCCGGTACGACGGATTGATCACGACCAGGATCGCGCCGATCTCGGCGGCCGCGAACTGAGTCAGCACCCACTCGAACCGGTTCGGGGCCCAGAGCCCCACGCGATCGCCCGGCGCCACCCCGTGCCGGAGAAGTCCGGCCGCCAACGCCACGACGTCGCGGCGGAACTCGGCGTACGTCCAGGTCCGGTCGACGGCGGCGTCGATCAGGGCGTCGGAGTCCGGATAGCTGCCCGCGGTGGCGGCGAGGGTCGCACCGATCGTCTGGGTGAGAAGTGGGGGCTCGGTCTCCCCGATCGCGTACGAGGGGGCGGCGGCTGTGCCGGTCATGGTGTCCTCCGTGAGGGTTGAGGTGTCTCGTGGGGGTCGGGTGGGTCGGTCGGATGCGGGGGCGAGTGCCGGCTCAGCCGGCGGGAGGCTGCATCACCCGGGCGAGGATCGCTCGGGCTTGGGCGATCACCGGGCCGTCGATCATCTGCCCGTCGACGGCGAACACGCCGCCGTCGTGCGCGAGGGCGCCGTCGCACACCTTGCGGGCCCATTCGACGCGCTCGGCCGACGGTGCGTAGCCGGCGCGGATGTGCTCCACCTGACTCGGATGGATGCAGGCGGTGGCCGTGTAACCCTGGGCGACGGCGTCGCGGACCTCCGCCACGAGTCCGTCCACGTCCGCGATGTCGATGTGGACCGCGTCGATCGCCGCCACACCGAAGGCCGCGGCCGCGAGCCGGACCCGTGCCCGGACGTGCCTGGCGATGTCGCGGTAGCCGCCGGTGCCCGGCTCGTCCGCACCGAATCTGCTCGACGTGCCGCCCATCCCGGCCGCGAGATCCTCGGCACCCCACATCAGGCCGACGCAGTTGGGCGCCGCCGCGATCTCCTCGACACGAACCGCGCCGAGAGGTGTCTCGATGAGCGCGATGGTGGGCAGTCCGTGCGCGGTGATCTGCGCCGCGGATTCGACCTTCGCCTGCATCACGACCCGATACGGCGTGCACTGCACCGCGTCCAGATCCCGCTGATGCTCCACGCTGCCCGCGGGGTTGATCCGCACGATCACCCGGTCGGCCGCGATCGGATCGGCGATCAACGCCTCCCGGGCGTCGGCCTTGTTGACCTCGGCGACGGCGTCCTCGAGATCGAGGATCACCATGTCGGCGCGGTCGAGCGCCTTGGCGTACCGCTCGGGGCGGTCGGCCGGGCAGAACAGCAGAGCCGGTCCGGCCGGCGTCCAGGATTGCGCTGTGGACCCTGTCATTCCCGACCCTCTCACTCCGGACACTGTCATTCCCCTTCGGGTCGAACGCGCACGAGGGTCGAGCGCGAGGCACGGGCCACGATCACTCCGTCCTGATTGCGGCCGATGTGCGTCAGGTCGACGATCCCCTCGCCCGGACGCGACTTGGACAGCCGCTTGCCGGTGCACTCGGTCTCGCCGTACAGGGTGTCGCCGGCGAACATCGGTGCCGGGAAGGCGATGTCGTGGAAGCCGAGATTCGCGACCAGCGTCCCCTGAGTCAGCTGTGCCACCGACAGCCCGACGATCGTCGACAGCGTGAGCATCGAGTTCACCAGCCGCTGACCGCCGAAGCCCGGCTGCGTGGCCGACCACGCCGCGTCCAAGTGCAGGGCCTGGGTGTTCATCGTCAGCGTGGTGAAGAACGTGTTGTCCGCCTCGGTGATGGTGCGCCCGGGACGGTGTTCGTAGACGGTGCCGATCTCGAACTCCTCGAACCAGAGCCCACGCTGCGTGACGTGCTTGGCGCCGCCGTCGGCCGCGGTCATGCCGGCAGTCCCAGCGATCGCGCGATCAGCATGAGCTGCACCTCGGTGGTGCCCTCGCCGATCTCGAGGATCTTGGAGTCGCGGTAGTGCCGGGCCACCGGGTACTCGTTCATGAAGCCGTAGCCGCCATGGATCTGCGTCGCCGTCCGGGCGTTGTCCATCGCGGCCTCCGAGGAGATCATCTTGGCGATCGCGGCCTCCTTCTTGAAGGGCTTGCCCGCGAGCATCTTGGCGGCGGCGTCGTAGTACGCCATCCGCGCGACGTGCGCCCGGGCCTCCATGCGGGCGATCGCGAACGACACCGACTGGAACTCGGCGATCGCCTTGCCGAACGACTTGCGCTCGCGGGCGTACTTGACCGATTCGTCGACGCACCCCTGGGCGACGCCGGTCGCGAGACCGGCGATGGCGATCCGGCCCTCGTCGAGGATCGACAGGAAGTTCGCGTAGCCGCGGCCTCGTTCGCCGAGCAGGTTCTCCCGTGGCACGCGCGCGTCGTCGAAGCTCAGCGGGTGGGTGTCGGAGGCGTTCCAGCCGACCTTGTTGTACGCGGGTTCAGCGGTGAAACCCGGTGTTCGGGCGGGCACGATGATCGTCGAGATCTCCTTCTTGCCGTTGTCGCGCTGCCCGGTGACCGCCGTGACGGTCACGAGCGAGGTGATGTCGGTGCCGGAGTTGGTGATGAACTGCTTGCCACCGTTGATCACCCACTCGTCGCCGTCCTCGCGTGCCGTGGTCGCGGTGGCGCCGGCGTCCGAACCGGCGCCGGGCTCGGTGAGACCGAAGCCCGCGAGACGGCGGCCCGCGAGCAGATCCGGCAGCCAGGTCTCCTTCTGCTCCTGGGTGCCGAACTTGTAGATCGGCATCGCGCCGAGACCGACCCCGGCCTCGAGCGTGATCGCGACCGATTGGTCGACCTTCCCGAGTTCCTCGAGTGCGAGGGCGAGCGCGAAGTAGTCGCCGCCCATCCCGCCGAACTCCTCGCTGAACGGCAGGCCGAACAGGCCCATCTCGCCCATCTGCGCGACGACCTCGTACGGGAAGGTCTTCTTCTCATCGTGTTCGGCGGAGACGGGCGCCACCACCTGCTGTGCGAAGTCGCGCACCGTGCTCACCAGGTCGGTGTATTCCTGCGTCAGTTCCATGGAGTGAGATTCCTCGTCGTATGTGGGGCCGGGTCCATCGGTCCGGCGCTGTCTGTGGATCGCTGTCTGGGGTTGAAAGTCTCTAGCTGTGGAGCCGTGTGTCGTTGACGTGGTTCGCGTCGAAGCGGCTCAGTCGTCGACCTGGACGTGCGCGAGCAGTTGCTGCGCGTCCACCTTGTCCCCGACCCGGACCTTGATGGACGCGGTTCCGTCGATCGGAGCGCGAAGGGTGTGCTCCATCTTCATCGCCTCGACCACCACCAGCGGGTCGCCGGCCGCGACCTGCTCGCCGTCGACCCCGGGCACCGCGACCACGGTGCCCGGCATCGGACTGACGATGTGGCCCGCGGCATCGCCTTCATCGTGCTCCGACAGCGCGCGGACCGTGTGCAGAATCCAGGTTCCCGGCCGGCCCGACACCCAGCGGCGACCGCCGCGGGCGTCGACCGCCACCTCCCAGCGGTGCGAACGTCCGTCGACGATCAGGTCGAAGGCGTCGCCGGGCACCTGGCGCAGCCGCACCGGGGCCTGCCACGGTTCGCGGTCGAGATCCTCGAAGGAGATCGTCACGTGTGCGTCGAGGGTCCCCGGCCGCGGCGTGCGGTTCTGATCGATCTGCGCCGACACCGTGTAGACGTGCCCGGACTCGGCCAGCCGCGCGAGGACCGGTGACGGTGCGCCGATGCGGAAGCCGATCGCGGACGACCAGAGATCGTCCGGGTCGCCGAGGTCCAGAGCGCCGAGCGCACCCGCGACCAGCGCGTGCGGATCGGGCATCGGGGCGGCGTAGTCGGCGGCGATCCGGTCGAGCAGTTCGGTGTCGAGCACGCCGTCGCGCACATCGCGCTGCGCGAGCGCGTAACGGCAGAAGCCGATGTTGGTCACGACGCCGAGCAGCCGGGTCTCCGACAAGGCCTCGTCGAGACGGTCGAGCGCCTCGGCGCGATCGGTGCCGTAAGCGATCACCTTGGCCAGCATCGGGTCGTAATCACTGCCGATCACCGACCCCTCCTCGATGCCGCTGTCGACGCGGACACCGGGCCGCTGAGCCCCGGTGGCGAGCCGAGCCGGCTCCATCGAGGCCGCACGCGGCCACGACAGCCGCGTCACCTCGCCACCGGTCGGCAGGAATCCCTGCGCCGGATCCTCGGCGTAGACGCGTGCCTCCACCGCGTGACCGGTCATCACGATGTCGTCCTGCGTCAAGGCCAGCTTCTCGCCGCGGGCGATCCGCACCTGCTGCTCCACCAGGTCGACACCGGTCACCATCTCGGTCACCGGATGCTCCACCTGCAGCCGGGTGTTCATCTCCATGAAGAAGAAGTCCTCGGGCGCGGTGGCCGAGACGATGAACTCGACGGTTCCCGCCCCGGTGTAGCCGACGCTGCGGGCCGCATCGCAGGCCGCCTCGCCGATCCGCTGCCGGGTGGCCTCGTCGAGCAGCGCCGACGGCGCCTCCTCGATGACCTTCTGGTGGCGGCGCTGCAGGGAGCACTCGCGCTCACCGAGATGGATCACGTTGCCGTGCTCGTCGGCCAGGATCTGCACTTCGATGTGCCGCGGCGTGAGCACGAAGTGTTCGAGGAACAGGGTGTCGTCGCCGAACGCCGACGCCGCTTCGCGACGCGCGGTGGCCAGCGCCTCGGGAAGTCCGGACGGGTCCTCCACTCGGTGCATGCCTTTGCCGCCGCCGCCCGCACTCGGCTTGATGAGTACGGGGAAGCCGACGCCGCCCGCGGCGTCGATCAGTTCCTGATCCGTCAGGCCCGGACGGGAGATGCCCGGGACAACGGGCACGCTGCGTTTGGTGACCGCGTCGCGCGCGGTGATCTTGTCGCCCATCGTGGCGATCGCCGATGCGGGCGGTCCGATGAAGATGATGCCCGCTTCGGCCAGTGCCTCGGCGAACTGCTGGTTCTCCGACAGGAAGCCGTAGCCGGGGTGCACGGCGTCGGCACCGGTGAGCCGGGCCGCCTCGATGACGGCGTCGATCCGCAGATAGCTCTGCGTCGCCGGTGCCGGGCCGAGCCGGACGGCCTCGTCCGCGGCCTTGACGTGCGGGGCGTCCGCATCCGCGTCCGAGTACACGGCCACCGATTTGATGCCCATGTCGTGGAGCGTGGCGATCACACGGCAGGCGATCTCGCCGCGGTTGGCGACGAGGACCTTGCGAATGCTGCGAGTGTCAGTAGTGGTGTTCACGTGCATGTCCCTCACATCCGGAAGACGCCGTAGGCGGGATCGTCGAGCGGCGCGTACCGGCAGGCCTCCAGGGCCAGCCCCAGCACGGTTCGGGTATCGGCGGGATCGATGATCCCGTCGTCCCACAGTCTCGCCGTGGAGTAGTACGCGTCGGATTGACGCTCGAACTGATCGCGGATCGGCGCCTTGAAGGCCTCTTCCTCCTCCGCCGACCAAGTGCCGCCGGAACGTTCGATACCGCCCCGCCGGACCGTGGCCAGGGTGTCTGCGGCCTGCGGTCCGCCCATGACGGAGATCCGGGCGTTGGGCCACATCCACAGGAAGCGCGGCGAGTATGCGCGGCCGCACATGGAGTAGTTGCCCGCGCCGAACGAGCCGCCGATCATCACGGTCAGCTTGGGCACGCGTGCGCAGGCCACGGCGTTGACCATCTTGGCGCCGTTCTTGGCGATGCCGCCCTCCTCGTACTGGCGACCCACCATGAAACCGGTGATGTTCTGGAGGAAGATCAGCGGGATGCGGCGCTGGTCGCACAGTTCGATGAAGTGCGCTCCCTTGAGCGCCGACTCGCTGAACAGCACGCCGTTGTTGGCCACGAACCCGACCGGGTGACCGTGGATCTTCGCGAACGCCGTCACCAGCGAGGTGCCGTAGCCGGCTTTGAACTCGGTGTACTCGCCGCCGTCGGACAGGATCTCGATGACCTCGCGCACGTCGTACGGGATCCGCGAATCGGTCGGCACCACGTCGTAGATGTCGGTCTGCGGGCGCTGCGGCGCGCGGGTGGGCACCGTCTCCCACTGCGCGGGCTCGCGCGGGCCGAGGGTGGCGATGATCTCGCGCACCTTGGCCAGTGCCTGCTCGTCGTTGTCGACGAGGTGATCGGTGACGCCGGAGACGGTGGAGTGCATGCTTCCGCCGCCGAGTTCCTCCGCGGTCACGTCCTCGCCCGTCGCCGCCTTCACCAGCGGCGGGCCCGCCAGGAAGATGGTGCCCTGGTTCCGCACGATGACGTTCTCGTCGCTCATCGCCGGGACGTAGGCGCCGCCCGCAGTCGAGGAACCGAGGACTGCCGAGATCTGCGGAATCCCGGCCGCGCTCATGGTGGCCTGGTTGTAGAAGATGCGGCCGAAGTGCTCCCGATCCGGGAAGACGTCGTCCTGGTTGAGGAGCATCGCACCGCCGGAGTCGACCAGGTAGATGCACGGCAGCCGGTTCTGCGACGCGATCTCCTGCGCGCGCAAATGCTTCTTGACGGTCACCGGGTAGTACGTGCCGCCCGACACCGTGGCGTCGTTGGCGACGATCATGCATTCGCGGCCGTGGATCCGGCCGATGCCGGCCACCACGCCGGCCGCCGGAGCCTTGCCGTCGTACATGTCGTAGGCCGCGAGCGGAGCCACCTCCAGGAACGGCGAACCCGGATCGATCAGGGCGTCGATCCGGTCACGTGGGAGGAGCTTGCCGCGCGAGAGATGTCGCTCTCGCGCCTTCTCGCCGCCGCCCTGCGCCGCGGCGAGCAGCCGGGTCCGCAACACGGCCACGTTGGCGTGATGCGCGTCTGAAGAGGATGTCGCCGTCATGCCGCCCTTTCAGTTAGCTTCGATTAACTGAAATACAGGATAGGTGACGGCGCCCACATTCGCCAGTCCCTGGCCGGGTCTCACAGCGGAATGAGTGAATTGTGCAGCTGAGGCGCCCTCGCACGGACCCGAAACGGTCTCGTGGGAGCCTGGCCGGCGTGCCGTCAGCCCTGCAACGCGCCCACCGCCATTCCGGTCAGCAATCCGCGCAGCCGGTCCCGGGGAAACTCCGGAAGCCGCGGTGAGGAGTTGAGCAGACCGAACATGGCGTGGATGCGCACCCGCGCCTCTACCGCTTCGAGTTCGACGCCGCGGTCGATGGCGTGGTCCATCAGCACTCGCACCCACACCTCGACGTAACGGCGCTGCAACGAACGCACGCGGTGCCGCGCCTGCGGCGACAGCGACCACAGATCGCGGTCCTGCACACTGATCAGGTCCGGCCGGGTCACCAGCACGTCGATGTGGAACTCGATGAGTCGTTCGAGCACCTCGACCGGTGTTCCGCCCTCGGCCGCCGCGGCCACGCCGCCGTCGTGCAGCCGCTCGCTGATGTCGATCAGAATCGTGTCGAGCAACTCGGATTTGGACTGGAAGTGCCGGTACATGGCCGGGCCGCTGATCCCGACCTCGGCGCCGATGTCCTCCAGCCGCACTCCGTTGTAGCCGCGCTGGGCCATCTGCCTGGCCGCCGCCGACAGGATCTCCACGCGCCGCGCCGCCTTCGCCTGTTCACGGCGAGTGGCCGGTCGCGGCGTCGGGACGGGTTGCGAAGACATGACGCTGCCGACTCTACCGCCCGACCCGCACCCGCCCCGAGCGATCGGCGACGGGGTCGGTGGCGATCCAGCGGTCGATGGCCGCCACCGTCTCGTCGAGTGTCGTCACGACCTCGTCGACGATTCCCAGCCGGCGCAGCTCGCGCACCCAGACGTGCTGAGCCCGGGCCATCTCAGCCGCATGGCCGACGTCTCCGTGCATGATGACGCTCGCCCCCTCGGGCGGAAGCGGTGCGAGCCAGCCGTCAGCGGCACCGATCACCCGATCGGCCGGGAACATCGCGAGCGCCGCGCCGCCCGTGCCCTGCCCGAGCAGAACCGACGCCGTGGGAGTCGCGGCCGACAGCAGCTCCATCGTGCACGCGGCGATCTGCCGAGCCAGGCCCGATTCCTCGGCCGCCCGCGACAGTTCGCCGCCGCTGGTGTCGACGACGGTCACCAGCGGCAGTCCCCACCGGACGGCGAGCGCGATACCCCGGCGAGCGACGCGAAGGGCGTCGGCCGAGATCGACCGGCCCTCCGATTGGATTCGGCGATCCTGCCCCGCCAGCACCACTGGACGGCCGCCGAACCTCGCGAGCGCGATACGGATCGGCCCGTCGCCCGCCAGCCGCACCGCCCCGAGGTGAGTCTCGAGTTCGGTCAGCCCGGGGCGCATCCGGTCACGTGTGGCGGCCACCGCCGACCACGCGTCGTCGACCTTCGCGGCGAGCGGTCCCGCCGCCTCGTGCCGGACGGCCGCCGCAGCGGGATCGAGCGCCGCGAGGACGCTCGCGACCCGAGCGCCGAGGCGGCGGTGGTCGACGACGTCGTCGACGAATCCCAGGCGGTGCAGGTTCTCGGCGGTCTGCACGCCCGCCGGGAACTGGCGGCCGTAGATGCCCGCGTACACCTTGGGTCCGAGGAATCCGGTCAGCGCTCCGGGTTGAGCCCAGGTGACGTCGCCGAGCGACCCCCAGGAGGCGAAGACCCCGCCCGTGGTCGGATGTCGCAGATACACCAGGTAGAGCAGCCCGGCGTCGCGGTGCTCGGCTACGGCAGCGGTGATGGCGGCCATCTGAAGGAACGCGGGCGTGCCCTCCTGCATGCGCGTTCCGCCGGACGCCGGGAGCGCCAGGAGAGGCAGCCGCTCCGCCGTGGCGCGGCGCACCGCCTCGACGATCCGCGCACCGGCCGTCGCGCCGATCGACCCGCCCGATACACCGAATTCGCTGACCACCAAGGCGATGGGACGACCGCCGACGCGCCCCGAGCCGGTACAGACCGACTCCGGCTCGGTGGACCGATCCCAGCTGCACCACGTCCCGTCGTCGAGCACGGCGTCGATCATCGCCGCGGCGTCTGGCCGCTCATCACCCGGCCGCCCATTACCCGGCCGCTCAGTACCCATATGCCCGATGATGCCTGACGCCGGGCGTTCGGGCAGTCAACTCATGTTCGGCGTCCACAACGGGTAGCACCAGCGCTGCGGGACCGGCGAGATCGCGTCGATGGCCGCGCAGATCAGAAAGCAGACCGTACCCGTGCAGTACATCCGCGGAGGGGGCGCGTGGGTCGGTGCGGCCGACGCGGCCGGTGCCCCGGCGAAGGCGACGGTGAGTCCGACCGCCGCCACGGCGGCGAGGAGCGTGATTCTGCGGATCATGGCGAGCCTCCAATCCCCTGTGGACTGCCTCCGGCGAACGCTCTGTCCTCGACGCTACGACGAGCGACGAGCCTCGTCCAGGGCGCAGCACGATTCGGCCGAACGATCACCGCTCGCGTCCGACCGAGCTCAGAATCGGGGCGGCGGCCCCTGGTCGGCGGGAGCACGACCGTCGATCACCGCGGCGATCGCCAACAACGCCGCTTGGATGAAACCGACCGTCAGCGCCACATAGGCACCGGCCCCGAGACTCAGGAACGGCGGAAGACCCAGTGCGCAGACGAGCAGACCCAGCCAGCCGAAGATCGCGAGGAAGGCCAGCAACGGCAGGTAGCGCCGCCACCTCGGTGCGGCCAGCCCCGCTGCCGCGACACCGACTGTCCCCAGCAGCAGAAAGAACCAGCCGGGACTGAGAATCAGCGACGGGCTGAGGTAAGCGGGCACATCGAAGGTTCCGTTCATGCCAGTGGCCCAGACCTCGGCCTTGTGGTCGATCTCGTCGGAGACCGTCACCCAGCCGAGGAATCCCATGAAGAACGTGACCAGTCCGGCCGCCGTGGACCCGACAGCCATCAGGACCGGCGTCGGAGTGCGCGAGAGGAGCGGGGGCCTGACGGGAGGCGGCGGGTAACCGGGCTCGCCGTACATCATCGGCGGCGGTCCCGGCTGCGCACTCGGTCCCGGACCGTATCCGGGCATCGGGTTGGCGGAAGTCCAGGAATTCGTCTCTTGGCCGAGGGCCTGCTGCGAGTCCGGCTTCGGGTCCGGCTGATTCGGATGCGGCGGGTTGGTCATGTCCGTATCTAACCACCCGGATCCGACACTGCGGGCCCGGTCGACGGCGGCGGTCCGCCCCTCTCTCATCCGTCGGTGTAGATCACCTTGGTCCGCAGCACCGCGTCCTGCAACGACATCCGCCGCGGAGACAGCACAACCCAGAACAGTCCGACCGGGAACACCACGCAGGTCAACGCCCGGAGCAGGATCTGCGCAAAGTGCATCGGCCGTCCGCTGACGCGCACCACACGCAGTCCCATCAACACGTTCCCCACCGTCCGGCCGGTCACCGACCACCCGGCGACCAGATAGACGAACGCGATGCCGAGGAATCCGCTGGTGGTGAACCACCACCCGACCTGCGGGAAGGCGAAGTTGGTGATATCCATCGTGAACAGGACGAAGGCCGTCCCCAGATAACCGAGACCGAGAAGCGCGACCACCAGCACCACGTCGATGACGGCGGCGATCAGCCTGGTCACGATCCCCGCGGTCCGCGGCCGCGCGTCGCGCGGCTCAGTCATCGTCGGACTTCCGGCGGAAGACCCGGTTCACGAAGCCCTCCACGGCGTCGTCGGCGCGTTCGCTGCTGGTCCGGACGTCGGAGATCATCTCGGTCGTCACGGTGGAACTGGCGTCGCGCACGATCGACGAGAGATCCACGCCGTTGATCACCCGGTTGCCGACCACGACCAGATCGACGCCCGCGAGGACGGCGTCGAGATCGATGCGCCGGACCGCCTTGTCGAGGTCGACTCCGTCGACCACCGCGTCGATGTCGAGTCTGGCCAGAACCGGGTTGAGATCGAGCCGGTCGAGGATCGGCGTCAGGTCGATGCCGTCGAGCACCTTCTGCAGATCGATGGTGTCGATCACCGCGTTGAGGTCCAGTCGTTCCACGACGGCCTGCAGATTCACTTCGCCGAGCACCCGGTCGAGGTCGACGGCCGCGAGCAGCACCTCGGTCAGGTCGATCTCTTCGGTGAGGAATGCGATCGCCTCGGACAGCACGCCGCGGATCACTGCACGCGGAACATCGAGCACGCGGTTCACGGCACCCGAGACCAGATCGGTTATCACTCGACGATTATGGCTGAATGCGAAACGTCCCGGTGCGGCAATGCAGCCGTACCGGGACGTTTCGTCGTCCGACTCTCAGGTCCGTCCGGACCGGAGTCCGATCAGAGTGCGTCGAAGAGCTCGCGCGCCAGTGCGGCGGTCTCGCTCGGGGTCTTGCCGACCTTGACGCCGGCGGCCTCGAGGGCCTCCTTCTTGGCCTGCGCGGTGCCGGAACTGCCAGAGACGATGGCGCCTGCGTGGCCCATGGTCTTGCCCTCCGGCGCGGTGAAGCCCGCGACGTAGCCGACGACCGGCTTGGTGACGTTGGCCTTGATGTAGTCGGCCGCACGCTCCTCGGCGTCGCCGCCGATCTCGCCGATCATGACGATGAGCTTGGTCTCCGGATCCTTCTCGAAGGCCTCGATCGCGTCGATGTGGGTGGTGCCGATGACCGGGTCTCCGCCGATGCCGATGGCGGTCGAGAAGCCGAGGTCGCGCAGCTCGTACATCATCTGGTAGGTCAGGGTGCCCGACTTCGACACGAGGCCGATCGGGCCCTTGCCGGTGATGTTGTTCGGGGTGATGCCGACCAGCGCCTCGCCCGGCGTGATGATGCCGGGGCAGTTCGGGCCGATGATGCGGGTCTTGGCGCCCTTGTCGACGTTGTACGCCCAGGCGTAGGCCGAATCCTGGACCGGGATGCCCTCGGTGATGACCACGAGCAGCGGGATCTCGGCATCGATGGCCTCGATGATGGCGTCCTTCGAGAAGGCGGGCGGCACGAAGGCGATCGAGGTGTCGGCCCCGGTCTTCTCCATGGCCTCGGCGACCGATGCGAACACCGGCAGTTCGACGGTGTTACCGTCGGCGTCCACGTGCGAGACGGTGGTGCCTGCCTTGCGGGCATTGACACCGCCGACGACGTTGGTGCCGGCCTTCAGCATCAGCGCGGTGTGCTTGGTGCCCTCGCCGCCGGTGATGCCCTGGACGATGACCTTGTTGTTCTTGTTCAGGTAGATCGACATGAGTCTTCTTCGTCTCCTACTGGTTCGCCAGCTCAGCGGCCTTGTCGGCACCCGAGTCCATGGTGTCCGCCAGGGTCACCAGCGGGTGGTTGGCCTCGGCCAGGATCTTGCGACCCTCCTCGACCTTGTTGCCGTCGAGACGGACCACCAGCGGCTTGCTGGCGGCGTCGCCCAGCTTGGCGAGCGCGCCGACGATGCCGTTGGCGACCGCGTCACAGGCGGTGATGCCGCCGAAGACGTTCACGAAGACGCTCTTGACCTGCTCGTCGCCGAGAATGACGTCCAGACCGGCCGCCATCACCTCGGCGGACGCACCGCCGCCGATGTCGAGGAAGTTGGCCGGCTTCACGCCGCCGTGGTTCTCACCGGCGTAGGCGACCACGTCGAGGGTCGACATGACCAGACCCGCACCGTTGCCGATGACGCCGACCTGACCGTCGAGCTTGACGTAGTTGAGGTCGTTCTCCTTGGCCTTGAGCTCGAGCGGATCGGTGGCGTCCTTGTCCGCGAACTCGGCGTGGCCCGGCTGCCGGAACTCGGCGTTGCCGTCCAGCGTCACCTTGCCGTCGAGCGCCAGGATCTGATCGTCCGGCGTGCGCACCAACGGGTTGACCTCGACGAGCAGTGCGTCTTCGGCGACGAAGACCTCCCACAGCTTCTGAATGGTCACGGCGGCCGCGTCGAGGACCTCGGCGGGCAGATGGCCCTTCTCGGCGATCTCGCGCGCGAACGCCAGGTCGACGCCCTTGACCGCGTCGACGGCGATGCGAGCCAGCCGGTCCGGCTTGGTTGCGGCGACCTCTTCGATCTCCATGCCGCCCTCGACCGAGCACATGGCCAGGTAGGTGCGGTTGGCGCGATCGAGCAGGAAGGAGATGTAGTACTCCTCGGCGATGTCACTGGCCTCGGCAACGAGGAGCTTCTTGACAACGTGGCCCTTGATATCGAGCCCGAGGATGTTTTCAGCGTGCGTCTGTGCGTCATCAGGGGTTGCGGCGTACTTGACGCCACCGGCCTTACCGCGGCCGCCGACCTTGACCTGCGCCTTGATCATCACGGGCTTGCCGATTTCCTCGGCGATCGCCCGCGCATCGGCGGCAGTGTCAGTCACCCGACCTGGTGTGGTGGGTACCCCATGCTTGGCGAACAGTTCCTTCGCCTGGTATTCGAAGAGATCCATTCAGCTCACCATCTGAAGTAATGTTTCGCCCGCTCCGGTGTAACGCGGGCCATAGGCGACTCTAAACCCCCGGCGCCGTCGCATTCGAACGCGACCCCAACCTTGTGCCGCATCTCACGCGCTACTGACCAGTAACCCCTTATGCACCGCAATTGTGGCCGCTGAGCAGCCAGAATGAGGACGTCATAGAGAGAGGCGGTGGACTTAGCGCCGACCGTTCGTTACCGTCGTCAGGGTTGGTAACAACTAGGTCACGACATGCGAGCCGCTGCCTCGAGCGGCAGCGCTGAGGATTTGAGGTGAACGACTTGGCAGCACGGAGCCTTCTCGACCGTGACGGCGCAACAGCCGGCCAAGCCGACCCCACTCCTCTCGACACCCCCAGCACTCACGACTTCCCGCTCCCTTCGCGCTCGCTGCGCATCGGCCTCGGCGGGTCCGCGCTGAACCAGGACACCGTCAGCACCACCGAGATCCTTCTCACCGACGGCGCAGCGGTCGACGACACCGCTGCCGACACCACCGCCACTGCGGTGGCCGCGCAGCCCGAGACAGGCAAGCCGAAGCACCGCCTCCGCGCCCCCTCGTCGGCCCTGCGTGCTCGTACCGCCCTATTCGCCATCGCCGCGGGCGCCACCGCGATCGCCGTCACCGGCTCCGGATCCGACGGCCAGGCGAGCCCACTCGCCCAGGCCCCCGCCGACCCCGCGCCGGTCGACGGCTCGAACGTCGTCCCGGTGGCGAACACCTCCGCGAGCGACACCGGCCCCGGAGCCGTTCCGGCCGCCTCGCAGGCCGATATGAGCGATTTCGGCGATCAGCTCTCGCAGGGCGTGAAGATCGCCAAGGAGCAGGCGGCCGCCATCGCCGCGAAGCAGAAGCCCCTCGTGGTCTCCCCGATCCCGATGGGCGTCTACAACCTCACGTCGGCCTTCGCGCCCCGCTGGGGCACCTTCCACGGCGGCATCGACATGGCCGCACCGCTCGGTACGCCCATCCATGCCGCCACCGACGGCGTGGTGATCGACGCCGGACCGGCCTCCGGGTTCGGCAACTGGGTGCGGCTCAAGGCGCCGGACGGCACCATCACCGTCTACGGCCATATGGCCTCCTCCGGTGTGCTGGTCCACAAGGGCCAGCAGGTCACCGCCGGCGACACCATCGCGCTGGTGGGCTCCGAGGGGTTCTCCACCGGACCGCACTGCCACTTCGAGGTGTGGATCAAGGGCCCGAGCGGCGCCTACGTGAAGATCGATCCCGCCATCTGGCTCGCCAAGAAGGGCGTCCGCCTCTCCGCACTCACCGGCTAGTCAGACACCGACGGGTTCGGTTCGCCGAGCCGCACCGGCCCACCGACCTTGCCGAGCAGCACCAGCTCCCCAGGCCGGTCTCAGTGTGATGGTTGAGTGGCCACTTCGGTGGTGGTTGGGTTCTCTTCACCGGGGATTTGGCTCTCAGGCCTGTTGCCTCCGCGTGTGGGTGGCGTTCACTCGTTGTGCCGGTTCCCGGTGAGGAGAGGCCAGACGGCCGTGGCTTGATAGGAGCGTGTCCTTGCATCAGGGCTCCACTGAGATTTGCCCGGGCCGGCTGGCCTCGTCCTCACCCTTGCACCTACTGCAATAGGAGGCCATTTCATGATCACCGTTGGAGCCGATGTTCACAAGGCGCGGCACACCTTCGTAGCCGTCGATACGGTCGGTGCCAAGATCGCTGAGACGGTCGTCCCGGCTACCACGGTCGGGCATCGCCAGGCGTTGGCGTGGGCACGAGCGTTGTTGCCCGGTGCTGAGACCGACGGACTGTTGTGGGCGGTCGAGGATTGCCGGAACATGTCTAATCGTTTGGAACGGGACCTGCTGGCGGCCGGGCAGTCAGTGGTGCGGGTGAGCCCGCATCTGATGGCGGCTCATCGCCGCACCGGCCGGGAACGAGGCAAGTCCGACCCCATCGACGCCCTGGCCGTAGCGCGCGCGGCACAACGTGAACCCGACCTGCCGGTCGCCTCTCACGACCAGATTTCCCGGGACCTGAAGTTGCTCACTGATCACCGCGATCATCATGTCGTGCAACGGACCTCGTCGATCAACCGATTGCGGTGGCATCTCCACGAGCTGGATCCGGAGTTCCTCGGCGATACGGCCGACCTTACGACCGTCCTGGCTCAGCAACGGATCAGAGCATGGCTCGGTGAGCGGTCCGGAGTGCTGGTGGAGATCGCCGCCGAGGTGCTGGCCGATGTTATGGATCTGACTGCGCGGATCAAGAAGCTCGACAAGCGGATCGATGCCGTGGTGACCCCGGTGTCGTCGGCGTTGCGGGAGATCGACGGCTGCGGTGTGCTGACCGCTGCGAAGATCCTCGGAGAGGTCGCCAACGTCGATCGGTTTCCCGGCCAGGACCAGCTCGCCCGCTACTGCGGGATCGCACCGGTGCCGGTATGGTCCGGCAGAACCGAAGGGACCATGAGGCTGACGAGATCGGGCAACCGGCAACTGAACCGAGCAATCCATGTCATCGCCCTGACTCAAGCACGCTGCGACCAGACTCTCGGGCACGCCTACTACGAGAGGAAACTCGCCGAAGGAATGTCGAAGAAGCAGGCCCTGCGTTGCCTCAAACGACAGATCGTCCGAGCCGTCTTCCGAGCCCTCGAAACCGACTACCAAAACCGCATCAACCCGGCCCTGAACACCGCAGCTTGACATAGGAGCTATGAGTAGCACCAGCCCCCCAGGCCGGTCGAGTAGCACCAGCCCCCCAGGCTGGTCGAGTAGCACGCGAACGTAGTGAGCGAGCGTATCGAGACGTCTGCCCACCACCCCTGCCCTACAGCTTCTCCCCCGGCAGTCCGCCGACGGTCATCAGCGTCACGCGGCCCACTTTCCCGCCGAAGTCGAACGTGATGCGCTCGGTGACACCGCTCCCCTCCTTCGCCACGGCCTTCCCCATCCCGTACTGCGGATGGTTCATCCGGTCGCCGATCTCGTAGTGGACGTTCTTGTTCCGCCCACGGGTCGGGTCGGACGAGTACGACGACCGTCCGCGCAGCCCCGAGCCGAAACCCGACTCGGAACCGTTGGACGATCCTCCGCCGGCCGAACCGAATCCGAAGCTGCCGCCGCGGGAGCCGAACTCTCGCATGCCACGCTTCGGCTCGCTACGCCGCCAGTCGATCAAGTGCTGCGGAACCTCTTGCAGGAACCGCGATTCCGGGTTCGACACCGGCTGTCCCCACGATGCGCGCGACATCGCACGGGTCAGATAGAGACGCTGGCGGGCTCGAGTGATCCCGACATACGCCAGCCGTCGCTCCTCGCTGAGTTCGGCCGGATCGCCGAGAGCCCTCATATGCGGGAAGTGCCCGTCCTCCCAGCCGGTGACGAAGACGACGGGGAATTCCAGCCCCTTGGCGGTGTGCAGCGTCATCAGGGTGACGACGCCCTCTCCCTCGTCGGGCACCTGGTCGGCATCGGCCACGAGGGCCACCTTCTCCAGGAACGCCGCGAGCGAGCCGGGCTCGGGTTCACCGTCGCCGACGACCTCGCCGGCCGCGTCCGCGTCGGGGTCGGTCGGCTCATCGGCCCGCTGCGCGGCTTCCATGCTGAAATCTCGGGCGACGGCGATCAGTTCGTTGAGGTTGTCCATCCGTGCGGCGTCCTGCGGGTCGTTGGACGCCTCCAACTCGGCACGGTAGCCGCTGCGATCGACGATCGCGTCGACCAGTTCGCCGATGTCGCCGCCCTCCGTGGTCGCGTCAGCGACGGCGTCGTCGACCGATTCCCCGCCGACGGCGCCGAAGGCCATCAGGAAGTCACTGCGCAGGCCCTCGATGAGGTCGACGAACAGGGTGATCTGCTTGACCGCGCGTGTATTGAGCAATGGGACGCGGTTCTCGGTCGCCTCCACCAGCGCCTGGTAGAAACTGATGCCGAGATTCTCCGCATGGACGGCGACGCACGCCTCGGCACGATCGCCGATCCCGCGCCGCGGTGTGTTGAGGATCCGGCGCAGGCTGACCGAGTCGTCGGGGTTCGCCACCACGCGCAGGTAGGCGATCACGTCGCGCACTTCCTTGCGCTCGTAGAACTTGGTGCCGCCGACCACCTTGTAGGGGATTCCGTGGCGGACGAAGACCTCCTCCAGCGACCGCGACCCGGTGTTGGTGCGATAGAACACCGCGACGTCGGCGTACGTGTGGCTCGCCGAACCCCCGATCGAGTAATCGACCAGTTCCTCTATCTCCTTCGCGATGAACGCGGCCTCGTCGCGGTCGGAGTCGGCGACGTAACCGACGATCAGGTCGCCGTCGCCCGAATCGGTCCACAGCTTCTTCTCACGGCGTCCCGCGTTGCGCGAGATGACGGCGTTGGCCGCCGACAGGATGGTCTGGGTGGAGCGATAGTTCTGTTCGAGCAGAATCGTCTCGGCGTCCGGGTAGTCGCGCTCGAACTCCTCGATGTTGCGGATCGTCGCGCCGCGGAAGGCGTAGATCGACTGGTCGGCGTCGCCGACCACGCACAGCTCCGACGGCTCCAGGCCGCTCGGGGTCGTCTGCTCGCCGACGAGCTCCCGCACCAGCACGTACTGTGCGTGGTTGGTGTCCTGGTACTCGTCGATCAGCACGTGCCGGAAGCGGCGCCGGTAGTACTCGGCGACATTGGGGTGCCGCTGCAGCAACGACACCGTCTCGCCGATCAGATCGTCGAAGTCGAAGGCGTTCGCCGCCGCCAGCCGACGCTGGTACTCGGCGTAGATCTGGGCGACGGTGCCCGCCGCCAGATCACTCTGGCCGTCGGCCGCCGCCTCCGCCGCGGCGTCGTCGGGATCCTTCAGTTCGTTCTTGAAGTTGGAGATCAACGTGCCCACACCGCGCGGGCTGAACTTCTTGGGATCCAGGTCGAGGTCGCGGACCACCATGCCGAGCAGTCTGCGCGAGTCGTCGGCGTCGTAGATGGAGAAGTTCGAGTTGCGATCACCGAGCAGGCTCGACTGCGCCCGCAGAATCCGAACGCAGGTGGAGTGGAAGGTCGAGACCCACATGTAGGCAGCGCGCGGTCCGACCAGGTCGATCACCCGCTCGCGCATCTCGGCTGCGGCCTTGTTCGTGAACGTGATCGCGAGGATCTGTCCCGGCGTCACGTTCCGTTCGGCGAGCAGGAAGGCGATGCGCCGGGTCAGCACGGCCGTCTTACCCGATCCCGCTCCCGCGACGATCAGCAGCGGCGACCCGGTGTGCAGCACCGCATCTCGCTGCTGGGGGTTCAGTCCGTCGAGGAGTTCGCGTCCCCGGTCGCTCAGCTGGGTCTCGTCGATGGCGGCAGGTGAAGAGTTCATGGCCTCTTCAGGCTACCTTCGGCCCCCGACAGTCCTCGCCGTCACGCCTGTCCCCGACCATCGGTCACGGCGCCGCCTCGGCCATCACCGGCGCCCCCACCCTGCCGTCCCCGGTGTGCAGGCGCAGCCCCGGCGTCACCGGCCGGATCCGGAGTTCGGTGCCGTGCCCGTCGAGCTGGACGTAGGCCGCGTGCAGTCCCGATCGCACCGGGACCTCGACGGGGTCGCCCCCTTCGAGACGGAGTTCCACGGTGCCGGCTCGGTCGGCGCAGTAGCTGAAACCGACGGTCCACTGCCAGTCGATCAACGGGCCGCTCAGCGGCAGCCTGGTGAGGTCGTCGATGCCGGGCTTGGCGCAGCTGCCCCGGCTCGGCTCGAAGGTCCGCACCGGCGACACCGCTCCCGCGACCAGGCGACCCTCCGGATTGAGGACCTTCAACTCATCGGTGACCTTCCCGAAGTCGGGACGCTCGCGCAGGCGGCCGAAGACATGGCTGATCATGTTGTTCGGATAAGCGACCGGCAGCAGCACCTCGAGCGGCACCGGCTGATCGAACATCGTCTTGCCGTCCATCGACGCCAGCGACGCACGCGCGGTGCGCAGATAGCCGCCGGTCGGATCGTCACGCCAGGACTGCCCGAAGGACATCGTGGCCGTGACCGCCGAGACCAGGAAGGCCACACCTGCCACCGCGGCCGCGACCGCCATCCGCCGGTCGGGCTGTGAGGGTCCCGCGGTGTGGGCACCGACATTCGGCGGCGCCGCGGCGATCAGGGCCAACGCGATCGCCAGCACCAGCGCGGTGTCGGGCAGGTACCGCATGGTCTGCGCCAGCTCGAGCGCGGTGTTGCCGCTCGACCGGTTCAACATCACCGGAATCTGGGCCGCCACCGCGTACAGCAGTGCGAAGAACCAGATCAGCGCCACGCCGCGTCTGCGGCGCACGGTGATCGCGATCGCCGACGCCAGCACCACCCAGCCGAGCACGATCATCCACACGCTCGGGAAACCCATCGGCGGCGACGGCGTCCACCGCTCCCACACCCACGGACCGCCGGTGAACGAGGGCACGATCGCGTTGGTGATGCTGCGCCACACCAGATGGGCCGTCTGCCCGATGGAGTGGACGCCGGCCGTGGCCGTCGACGTCGCGAGAAAGACCGCGGCCCACACCACGAACACGCCGCCGAGGATCAGCCACAGCGGACGAGCCCGCAGAAAGGCCTGGCTCAGCGGTGACGATCGGTAGTCGGCCTCATCGTCCCAGCGGGCCGATGAGCGATTGCGGAGCGCGAGAACCGCCGCGACGAAGGCGACGGGCAGGATGAACAGTGACTTCTCGAAGAACAGCAGACCGACCACGAAGGCGGCCACCGCGCCGATCAGCAGACGCCGACTGCGCACCGGGTCCGGGCGGTCGCGGACCAGCGCTACCGCGTTGCCGACCACGACTGCCATCGCGGCCTGCATCGGCAGGGTGTTCAGACCGGCCGCCCACCAGACGTAGGCACTGACGGTCATCGGAACGAACAGATAGAAGCCCAGGGCGGCCAGCGCCCAGCCCCCCGCCCGCGGCGCGAGGATGCGGATCATCCGCCACACCGCCAGTGAGGCGACCACCTGCAGGACCAGCAGCGTCAGCGCGGGCAGCCACCACTGCACGGGGGCCAGTGCCGTGGTGAGCCCGGCGACCAGGAACGCGGCGGGCATGAAGTGGCCGTCGTGGCTGTAACCCAGGAAATCCCACGACAGAATCGGGTACGTGGACGCCCGCCCCATGAGGATGAGGTCGTCCCAGTAGAAGTTTCCCCAGATCACCAGCACCGCGCGCACGACGAGCTGCACCATTATCAGCGCCAGTGCCAGTGCTCCGACTCTTCTCGCGGCGGTCGTTCTCGCGGTGGTCATCGCGGCGGTGGTCATCACTGCATTGTTCACTACGCGCCGCCACGCCTGCGAACCCTGCGTGGCAAAATCGGAAGACGTGAGTGACCAGGATGATCAGCAGACCAATGACGGCGCGGCCCACGGAAACGACGGCGGCGGACGGTTCGCGCTGGATCTGGAAGCGCTGGGGCTGAGCGACGATGTCACCGCCCTGCCCGACGACATCGAGGAGCTCCGGGTCGAGATCGACCGCATGGACGCCGTCATCCTCGCCGCCATTCAGCGGCGCAGTGCAGTATCGAAGAAGATCGGCGCGCACCGCATGGCTACGGGTGGACCGCGCCTGGTGCACAGCCGCGAGATGAAGGTCCTCGACCGCTTCTCCGCGCTGGGGTCCGAGGGACACACCCTCGCGATGCTGCTCCTGAGACTGGGCCGTGGACCGCTGGGGCGTTAGCGACCTCCCTGCCTCCCGGCGGCCTCAGGACGGCCGGCCGCGTTCGGTGCGGTACCAGCGCACCAGTGCGTCGGTCGACGAGTCCGGCAGCGGCGCAGGCGCGGCGTCGTCGCTGATCACGCCGAGCAGATCGACGGCCTGCTTCTTCCCGAGTTCCACACCCCACTGGTCGAAGGGGTTGATCCCCCAGATCATCGCCTTCACGAAGGTCTCGTGCTCGTAGAGTGCGATCAGTTGTCCGAGGACCGAGGGCGTGAGCTTGGGCGCCAGAATCGACGTCGACGGGCGGTTTCCGGGCATCACCTTGTGCGGCACCAGCTTCGGCGGCACCCCCTCGGCGGCGATGTCGTCGGCGGTCTTGCCGAAGGCGAGCACCTGCGTCTGTGCGAAGAAGTTGCTCATCAGGATGTCGTGCATCGAACGTCCGTCGGCCGCGGGCAGGTCGTCGAGCGGTTGCGCGAACCCGATGAAATCGGCCGGGATCAGCCAGGTCCCCTGATGCAGGAGCTGGTAGAAGGCGTGCTGCCCGTTGGTCCCCGGCTCACCCCAGTAGATCGAGCCGGTCGGCGAGGTGACGTGATGTCCGGCGGCGGTGACCGACTTCCCGTTCGACTCCATCGTCAGCTGCTGCAGGTATGCCGGAAACCGAGCCATGTCGTCGGAGTACGGCAGCACGGCCTGCGACTGCGCATCCCAGAAGTTGGAGTACCACAGACCCACCAGCGCGAGGATCGCCGGCGCGTTCCGCTCCAGCGGCGCGGTCCGGAAGTGCTCGTCCATCGCGTGGAAACCGGCGAGGAATTCGCCGAACAGCTCACGGCCGATGGCGATCATCAACGACAGCCCGATCGCCGAGTCGATCGAGTAGCGGCCGCCCACCCAGTTCCAAAATCCGAACATGTTGGCGGTGTCGATACCGAACTTCGCGACCTCGTCGGTGTTGGTGCTGACGGCGACGAAATGCTTGGCGACCGCGTCCGAGTCGGCCCCGTCGACCCCGAGCTCGCGCAGCAGCCACCGTTTCGCCGCGGTCGCGTTGGTGATGGTCTCGAGGGTGGTGAAGGTCTTCGACGAGACGACGAACAGCGTGGTCTGGGGGTCGAGTCCCTCGAGCACCGACACCAGATCGGACGGGTCGCTGTTGGAGACGAAGTGCCCGGTGATCCCCGGATGACGGTAGTGGCGAAGCGCCTCGTACGCCATGACCGGACCGAGGTCGCTGCCCCCGATACCGATGTTGACCACGTCGGTTATCGGCTTGCCCGTGTAGCCGGTCCACTCGCCGTTGCGCACCCGGTCGGTGAACTCGCCCATCGCATCGAGGACCGCGTGCACGTCGGCCACCACGTCCTGGCCGTCGACCACGAGTTCGGCGTCGCGCGGGAGCCGCAACGCGATGTGCAGCGCGGCACGGTCTTCCGAGGTGTTCAGATGCGCCCCGGCGAACATGGCATCGCGCTGCTCTTCCACACCGGCCTCACGGGCGAGTGCCGCGAGCAGTTCCACGGTCTCCCGGGTGATCAGGTTCTTGGAGAAGTCGATGTGCAGATCGGCGGCGTCGACCGTCAGATCACGTCCGCGATCAGGATCCATCACGAAGAGTTCACGCAGGTGCAGCGAGTACACATGCTGCTGGTGAGCAGCCAGAGCGTGCCACGAGACAGTCGATGTGATGTCGAAATCGTCCGTCCCGTCGAGCCGTCCACGCAGATTCGTCATCATTGTCCCCACATTATTCGGTCGAACGAGTTCCTCGCGAGGTGTGGCTCAGATCAGCTTCGCCGAGAGCGACTCCGGCAGGTAGCGCAGCGCCCACGAGATCGGCGTCCACGGCCACGCCGGAACCGCCGCGCGGGCGCGTTCGGATTCGATCGCCGCGACCATCGCCTTCACCCCGCGCTCGGTGTCGGTCATCATCGAGGTCTTCACTCCGCGGTTGATGTCCGTCTCGATGTAACCCGGAAGCAGCACTGTCACCGTGATCGGGCTTCCCGCGAGTTCGGCTCTGAGCCCCTGTCCGAGGGCCGAGACTCCTGCCTTCGAGGCCGAGTACGCGGTCTGAGCCTTCGGCAGGCCCCGGACCGCACTCATCGAACTCACCAGGACGAGGTGTCCTGCGTTCTGCCTGCGGAAGATCTCCATCGCCGCTTCGGCTTGCGCGAGCGCACCGACGAGATTGGTCTGAACGGTCTCCATGTTGGCCGCGGCGTGTCCGGTTCCGATCGGAGCACCCTTGCCGAGCCCGGCGTTCACGATCACCCGGTCGACACCGCCGAGGTCCTCCGACAGCGCCTCGAAGGCCACTGGGACCGCATCCGCGTCGGTCACGTCGAGTTGCCTGACTGCCACCCGGCGCGCGGATGATTCGAGTTGCCCGGCAAGCGATTCCAGCCGATCGATCCGTCGCGCCGCGAGTCCCAAACTGCGGCCGCGGGCCGCGAACTCGCGGGCCATCCCCTCTCCGAGACCTGAACTCGCACCGGTGATGATGATCTTCTCGCGAACCATGCAGCCGAATCTACCGGCCGTGACGAGGGTCGGCACCGCGGCGTGATCGGCCGGACGCGCCGTTGCGCGGCGAACCGACGGGATGAGACGATCAACGTCACTCTAGTAACTTCCATCACAATTTCACCTTGCGTAACAGGAGTGAGCCCATGCCTCCCTTCCGCCGCCTCCTTCCCTTCCGCAGCCTCACTGTGTCGGCTGCGACGATCACCGCGGCCGTCCTCGTGACGGTTCCGGGAGTCGGAGACGCCGCCGCGGCACCCTGCGGCACCCAGGGCAACGGGTCGAGCCTGCCCTTCTTCGACACCGGATCGCTGGGCTCATCAGGATCGCCGGGCTCATCTGGCTCGCTGGGTTCGTCGGGATCCGGTTCGGGTGCCGCGCAAGGTCCGCAGGGCCCACTCCCGCACTTCGACAACGGAATCACCCGCACCGTCGCGTGGACCACCGGACCCCGCAGCGCGAATCGGACCTTCACCCGCTTCGGCATCTCGGGCACCGATCTGGGCATCGCCTGGGACAACGGCGCGGGCCAGACCCTCCTGGCCTTCGGCGACACATTCGGTGACTGCACGGCACCGGGCAGGCAGTGGCGGCACAACGTTCTGCTCCGCACCACCGACGACGACCTGACGAACGGACTCACCGTGCCGGACGGCGTTCCGGGCGACGTCCACTCCGGCGCTTCGGTGGCCGCGGACGCGCCGGCCTTCGCCCGTCAGATGATCGGCGCGATCGGCTGGAGCGGCGTCGAGGTCACCACCATCCCCACATCTGCGATCGCCATCGACGGCAAGCAGTACCTGAACTACATGTCGGTCCGGAAGTGGGGACTCCCCGGCCAGTGGGACACCAATTTCTCCGCGACCGCCGTCTCCTCCGACAATGGACAGACCTGGACCACGCCACCTGCGACCATCCGCGTGAACGCCGGCGTCTCGCTGCCCATCCCGGAGGGATGGCCGTCTGTTCACGCCAACGACAGCAAGTTCCAGCAGGCCGCCTACGTGAAGGGGCACGGCGACGATGACGGCTGGGTGTATCAGTTCGGCACCCCGAACGGCCGGTTCGGTGGCGCCTACCTCGCCCGATTCCGGCCGTCGGACGTCCTCGACCTGAGCCGCTATCACTACTGGACCGGCAGTGGCTGGTCCGACTCCATCGACGACATCCCCGGCGGCTCCGCCGGGAGGGTCCTTCCCGCACCGGTCACCGAACTGTCGGTGGCGTGGAGTCCGTTCCTGAACAAGTACGTGATGCTGCACAGTCCCACCACCGGGGTCCAGATGCGGACCGCCGACCATCCCGAAGGACCGTGGAGCGCACCCAGGCTGCTCGTCCCCGGGACGCTGGGCTTCTACGCTCCGATGATGCTCCCCCAGTCGCCCGCGCTCACCGGCACCGGACCCGACCTCTACTTCCACGGCAGCCGATGGGACGACTACAACGTCGCGTTGGTGCGAACTCGCCTGTCACGGTGATATCGCCCATTTCACTCGGGTCAGCGGCACCCGTGCCGTATCGCGGTACGAGCACCGAACCCGCCTGTTACCAAAGAGAGGCACGGTAAGCACTCCAGCCACAGATGAGGAACCATGCGCCGTCTGAGACTCCGAACGCTCCAGATGCTCACCGCCTGTGTCATCACGGCCGCAGCCGCGGCGGCGGCACTGTCGGTGACCGCACCCGCCGACGCTCGCGCCTGCAGCAACAGCGGCCCGGTGGTCCCGATTCCCGTGATCGGCAAGTTCCTGCCCCGCGGCGGTGCCCCGGCCGGTCCGCAGAAGGCCATGCCCGCCTACGACGACGGGACCACCGCGACCGTCGCGTGGGTCACCGGTCCCCGCAGCCCCAATAGGACCTTCGGACGGTTCGGCGTCTCCGGCACCGATGTCGGAGTCGCCTGGGACAACGGCCGCGGGCAGACGCTCCTCGCTTTCGGCGACACCTTCGGCAACTGCCTCACCGGCGATCAGCAGTGGCGCCACAACGCGCTGTTGCGGTCGTCCGACCGGAACCTGTCCGACGGGCTGCGCCTCGACGGCAGCGGCTACGCCGGCCAGATGTTCGGCGCGCTCGGGTTCGACGGCATCGAGAAGACCACGATTCCGACCGCCGGCATCTCGATCGGCGGCCGACAGTACGTCAACTACATGTCGGTCCGAGCCTGGGGCCCGCCCAGTGTCTGGTACACGAACTACTCGGCGACGGCGGTCTCGAACGACAACGGCCGCACCTGGTCCACCCCGCAGAACACCATCCGCGTCAATGCCGGAGTCACGGTGCCCACCGGAGCGGGCTCGCCGTCGATCCGGGCCGGTGACGCGCACTTCCAGCAGAGCGCCTACGTGAAGGGGCGCGGCGCCGACGCCGGCTGGATCTACCAGTACGGCACCCCGAACGGCCGCTTCGGTTCCGCGTACGTCGCTCGCTTCCGGCCCTCCGACATCCTCGACCTCGGCAGGTATCAGTACTGGACCGGGCGCGTCTGGGCGCCGTCGCCCGACGCCGCGCGACCGGTGGTGCGCGGACCGGTCACCGAACTGTCGGTGGCCTGGAGTCCCTTCCTGAACAAGTACGTGATGCTCGACAGCCCGCGCGGCGTGCTGATGCGCACGGCACCGTCTCCGCAGGGCCCGTGGAGCGGCCCGCGCCGGATCGCTCCGGCGAGCCTGGATCTGTACGCGCCGATGATGCTCCCGAACTCACCCGCCCTGCGCGGCACCGGTCCCGATCTCTACTTCAACGCGAGCCGCTGGGACGACTACAACGTGCTCCTAGTGCGTACGCGGGTGTAGGAGCGGCGGTCGACGGCCCGGAGCGCAGCGGCCACGCGCGTCGATCGCCTACTTCAGCAGCCGCGACATCCGGCGGTCGGCCAGCACCTTGCCGCCCGTCTGACACGTCGGGCAGTACTGGAACGAGCGGTCGGCGAAGGACACCTCACGGACGGTGTCGCCGCACACCGGACAGGGCAGGCCGGTGCGCGCGTGGACCCGAAGCCCGGTGCGCTTCTCCGACTTGAGGCGGGCCACCTCCTGTCCTTCGAGCCGTTCGATCGCATCGTGCAGCACCGAGCGGACGGCCCGGTACAGGTCGTCGATCTGCTTGTCCGAGAGGCTCTTCGACGTGGCGAAGGGCGACAGCCGAGCGGTGTGCAGGATCTCGTCCGAGTAGGCGTTGCCCACGCCGGCGACGACCCGCTGATCGGTCAGCAGGTTCTTGATCCGCGCGCTGCTGCCGGCGAGGATTGCGGCGAACTGGTCGCGGTCCAGCGCCAGAACGTCGGGCCCGAGGCCGGCGATCCGTTCCACTTCTGCGGTGTCGCGGACGATCCAGGCCGCCAGCCGCTTCTGCGTCCCGGCCTCGGTGACGTCGAATCCCTCACCGGGCAGCCCGCAGTGAACGCGCAGCGCGATGGGGCCCTTGCCTCCCGGTTTCGGCGGAGTCTGCGAGAGCGAGTCGCTCCAACGCACCCACCCGGCACGGGACAGGTGGATCACCAGGTCGATCTCGTCGTCGACCGCGGCATCGCCGTCCGCGGGCCCGGGCGCGGTCCGGATCACCAGGTACTTCCCGATACGGTCGACGCTCGACACGATGCGGCCCGTCAGCGCCGTGTACGGCGGATCGGCGGTCTTGAGCACGGCGAGCGAGGCGACGTCGACCCGCCGGATCGGCAGGCCGGCGGCCCGCGAGTCGAGGTACGTCGCGATGGCGGTCACTTCGGGAAGCTCCGGCATGCCCCCAGTGTGCGCCACGGGTCGGACTTTCTCACGTGAGCCGGACCGACCCGACCGGAAATCCGCCGGTGCTCCAGCCTGCGCCCGTGTGTTCTAGTTAGAGAATGCGCCCGTCCCCTCCCGCGATGTCCGACGCCGAACTCGCCGCCGCTATCGCCGAAGGCGCGGGCGAGATCCTCCTGGGCATCCGCCACCGGAATCTGCTCACCGGCCCCCTGGTCGGCGATGTGGGAGACGCACTGGCGCAAGCATGGATCTCCACCGTCCTGCGCAGGCACCGAGGACGGGACGCCGTGCTCTCGGAGGAGGCCGAGGACGTCGGCGACCGCTCGCGCGCCGAGCGGGTGTGGATCATCGATCCGCTCGACGGCACGAGCGAGTTCGCGATGGGTACATCGGACTGGGCGGTGCACGTTGCGCTCGCGGTGGACGGCACGCCGACCGCGGCCGCGGTGTCGCTCCCGGCGCAGAACGAGGTGTTCCGCAGCGACGACGTACCGGCCACTCACGGGCCGCTCACGGGCCGACTCGCGGTGTCGCGGTACGGACACTCGTATCATTCCGCGGCGGTCGCCGATCGGCTCGGCATGGACGCGATCCGCATCGGTTCGGCGGGCGCCAAGGCGATGGCCGTGGTCCGCGGCGATGTCGACGCCTACGTGCACTCCGGCGGCCAGTACGAGTGGGACAACTGCGCGCCGGTCGGCGTCGCGCTGGCGGCGGGACTGCATTGCAGCCGGCTCGACGGACGGCCGATCGTCTACAACAACCCGCAGCCGTACATGCCCGACTTCGTCATCTGCCGCACGGAGATCGCCGACGCCGTTCTCGAGGCGGTCGCGACACCCTGGTGAGAGGGCCGCTCAGCGAGCCTTCTGCAGCAGGTAGATGTCCATGATCCAGCCGAGCCGTTCACGCGCTCGCGCCCGCTTCTCCTCGATCTCCGCGGTCACGTCCGCTACCCGGCCGCTCACCAGGATCTCGTGTTCGGTGCCCAGGTAGGCGCCCCAGTACACCAGGTCGTCGGGTGCGGCCGTCTCGCGGAAGGCGAGGTCGGAATCGAGCATGACGATCTGATTGGCGTCGGCACCCGCGGGCGTGGCCGAGAGCCGGCGGCCCGTGGTGGTCAGGATCGGTTCGCCGATGCCGTGCGCGACGATCCCGTGCGCGGCGGTCAGCGCCGACGCGCTCGTCACACCGGCGATCACCTCGACCTCGACGGAGACGTCGTCGCGCGCGGCGAGCTGGTCCAGGATGCGGAGTGTGGAGTCGTACAGAGCGGGATCGCCCCACACCAGGAAACCGCCGGTCTCGCCGGGACGCAGATGCTCGGAGACCGCGGCCCGCACCGCGTCGACGCGCGCGGCGTGCCAGCGCCGGACCTCGGCCTCGTAATCGTCGGGACGACGATCGCGCGGCGGGTCGGCGATCGCCACCACGCGATGTCCGGGCGCACCGTACTCGGTCAGGAACTTCTCCCGGAGGGCGGTCAGTTCGCTTGTGCGAGAGCCCTTGTCGAGCAGGAAGAAGACGTCCGTGGCGCCGATAGCGTCCACCGCCTCCAGTGTGATCTGGCGCGGCGACCCCGGTCCGATCCCGATGACGCGCAGCAACACGGCGTTCAGAGCCGCACCTTCTTCAAGCCGTGGATGCGCGCGGTGAGGTCGAGCACCGTTTGACGCGGAACCAGACGCCGCAGTGCGAAGACGATCGGCGCCCGATTGCCGCGGGCGTACAGCGGTCGCGGGTGCTCCGCGAGCGCGGCTTCGACGATCTCCTGCGCCATCGACGCCGCCGAGATCCCCTTCGCCTCATTGCGGCGCGTCGCCGCCGCGAGGGTCTCGTACTCCTCCCGGTACACCGAGTCGGGTTTGATGTGGATGGTGCGCCGCTCGCCGATCCCCGTCGCGATGGTGCCGGGTTCGACGGTGGTGACGCGGATTCCGTACGGCGCCACCTCGCGGCGCAGCGCCATCGCGTAGCCCTTGAGCGCCGACTTGGTGGCCGCGTAGTTGGTGCGGAACGCGACCGGGAAGCTCGAGAGCATCGACCCCACCATCACGATGGTCCCGGTACGACGATGGCGCATACGCGGCAGCACCGCCTTCGTCAGCGCGACCGGCCCGAAGACGTTGACCTTGAACAGGTGCTCGACGGCGTCCATCGGCGTGTCCTCGAAGGCACCCGCGGCACTCTCTCCCGCGTTGTTGATGAGGATGTCGAGATCGCCGACAGCCTCGGCGCACTCGGTGGCCGACGCGTAGTCCTCGTTGTCGAGGCGCAGGTACGTGACACCCGGGATCGGGTTGCGCACCGAGTCCGGGTTGCGACTGGTGCCGTACACCTTGTGTCCGAGCGCCACGAACTGTCGCGCCACGGCCTCCCCGATTCCGCTGCTCGCTCCGGTGACCAGCACAGTCCGCTGCCCGGTGATCGATTTGGTCATGGCACCTACGGTAGCCGGGACAGCGGGCCGTGGGGCGAACGACCGGTCCGGACACCGGCGATGTGGAGTGAGCGTCGCGGGTGCGGAGGAGCAGAGGCGCTCGGCGTCGCAGCCGAGCCGGTGACGTAGACTTCTCCTCGTCGGCGACCGCGTCCCCATCTCGGCCGCCGACCGGGCCGGCGGCGAACCGATGACGCTCACCGCGGTCCCCGCTCTCGTAGCTCAGGGGATAGAGCACCGCTCTCCTAAAGCGGGTGTCGTAGGTTCGAATCCTACCGGGAGCACGCAGTGTCCAGAGTGCTGTGTCTAGAGTCGTGAGCGAAGCACCCGCAGTGCTGCTCAGCTCAGGAGGATCTCTCAGTGATGACGTCGCGAATCCGCGCACTCACCCTCGGACTGGCCGTCGCGGTCACCGCCGCGCTGTCGGTTCCGACCCCCGCTCACGCCGACACGCGCGACGACGCACGGCAGGCGATCAACCAACTCTCGGTCACCACGGAGGACTCGCTCGGTGAGCAGCAGGGCGATCTGACCCAATCAGGCGACGGTTACCGGCAGCTGTATGAGAACGGCGTCATCGTGTGGACCGCGGAGTCGGGGGCGCAGAACGTCGTGTTCGAAGATGCAGGCGCGAAGAACGAGCAGACGAACAGAGTTCGGACGCCGTCCAACGGGTCCCACATCGTTCTTTTCTCCACGAATGCTGCCGCGAGTGAGGCCGAAGCCTCAGACGACGGCATCTCCGCCTGGTGGTGGATGCTCCTGCTGCTGATCCCGCTCGTCGGCCTGATGCTGGCGTGGCTGCGCGGACTGAACTCCTACAACTACAAGACATATTCCCCGGCGACCGGCCCGGGATTCCCTCCGGTCACCGACGAGCGCGCGGACCGGCTGCGGGCCTTGGCGGACGGCCGGGAGACGAGCGCCGCGGACGCGATCGCGAGGGCCGAGGCGGCCGCCGCAGCGGCGAAGGCCGCCGAGGTGCCCGTGCGGCCGGGCGCGCGAGTCCCTTCCCAGGGCGGAGAGGTGCCGCTGCCGATCGGGGCGTCGCGCCCGCTGCCGAACGATCCGATGCAAGCACCCGACGGGTACCCGATCAAGGCGATCGTCGAATCGGGCCTGTACTACCGACCGGGCGACGCCGAGTATGCGTCAGTGACACCCGACCTCTGGTTCGCGACGGCTCCGACCGCAGATAAAGGCGGCTTCGCGCCGGCTGGGGACTGACACCGTCGGTCCGGGCCGCGCCCTGAGGACGTACCACCACACGACGGCTCTCCGCACGGCGGCTCTCCACACGGCGGCGGAACCGCCGATTTGTGCCACCGGCCGGCACTGCGGCACAGGAACTGTCCGACGATCACACGAAGTGCGGCCCGACCCCGCTTCAGAGTCGGCACATCGCGTTATGTTTCGCGCGCTGACATCCGTCGGCGCGCCCGCCTGTCGGGCGCACCTCGCCGTCTACCCGATCAGGTCGTCGAGGTTCCTCCCACCCGATCGGCCACATCCACCAGAGAGCCCCGAAACATGCGCAAACTCCCACTCGTCACGGCGGTGGCCGCCGCTGCCGCCGCCGGAATCCTCGTCCCCTCCGGCGCTGCCGAGGCCGCACCATCGGCCGACACCCAGGTGACCTTCGTCGTGGCCGGCCAGGGCGGCGATCTGTCGATCACCGCGGGGCCGCTCGGCGCCATCGTCCCGAACGCGAACGGCACCCTGGCGACCGGGGGCCTCCCGACGGCCTCGGTGACCGACAATCGCAATGGCTCTCCCCGCTCCTGGGAGACCACGGCATCCTCCACCGACTTCACCGGTCAGGGCGTCACGATTCCCGCCTCCGACGTGAAATACGAGGCGAACGCGATCATCGGCAAGGTCGGCGGCGGCGACGTCACCGGGCAGGGAGAGAAGAGCCTCGGATCCCCCGCTACCGTCGTCACCCGGACCGGCCTCACCTGGCCGCTCGAGATCATCACCTGGAGTCCGGCTCTGACGGTCGACTTCCCCACCGGCGGTCTGCCGATTGGGAGCTATTCCGGCACCGTGACCGTCTCCGTCGCCTGACCCCGACCGGCTAGAACCTCGTGGCCGGGACACGCACCGCGCGTGTCCCGGCCACCGCACTCGAAAGCCCAGCATGCGCCCCACCTCCTCCCTCCATGCACTTCTCGCGACGCTGACAGTGGCCCTCCTGACCGGTGTCGTCCTCCTCACCGGTCCCGCCGTCGCCGGTGCCGCGCCCGGATCGTCGACGGCACCGGCCGACCGCGGAACGCCGGACGGTTCCATCGGTATCCGACTGCTCGACGTCCCCGCGAAGTCGAAGGACGATCCTCGGGCGCAGCTCTACATCATCGACAACCTGAACCCCGGCACCACGATCACACGCCATGTCCAGGTGACGAACGGCACCGACACCGCGATGAAGATCGCCGTCTACCCGGGACCGGCCGGCATCGTCGACGGCAGCTTCGTCCCGGGCGAGCCGGGAACGAAGAACCTCCTGACGTCGTGGACGAGCGTCGACAAGCCGAATCTGAACCTCGCGCCGGGACAGAAGGCCAGAGTCGCGGTGACGATCGCCGTACCCAAGGACGCGCCGGAGATGGAGCAGTACGGCGTCATTTGGGCGTCCACGGTGCCGAACCAGAACAAGGAGACCGGCATCGGCCTCGCATCCCGTGTCGGCGTCCGCATGTACCTCTCCACCGGACCCGGCAACGGCCCGCCGTCGGACTTCGCGATCGAGAAGCTCGAGGGACGTCGCGGTGCGGACAACGGCGCCGAAGTGACCGCCCACGTCACGAATACCGGAGGGCGCGCCGTCGACGTCACCGGCACCCTGAAGCTGAGTGAGGGACCCGGAGGGCTCTCCGCCAAGGCGGTCTCGTCGAAGGGCATGACCATCGCTCCGGGTGAGTCGGCCGACGTCGTGTTCGCAGTCCCGAACAGCGCACAGCTCCCGGACGGCCCGTGGAAGGCCGAGGTGCAGTTGGAGAGCGGGGTGCACACGCACGACTCGACCGCATCGATCAGCTTCGACCAGTCGGATCAGACCGAAGGATCGTCGAACACCGCGCTGATCGTCACGATCGTCGTCATCGCCGCCGCAGCACTGGCGGGCATCGCCGCGTGGCTGCTCCGACGACGCCGGGGATCGTCGTCCGGGCCGGGAGAGTCCGTGTGAACAGCGCACTGAGGGCCGCGCTCGGCACCGTCGCCCTCGCGACTGCCGGAGTGTTGGCTGTCGGCGTCTGCCCCGCCTCGGCCACACCCTCTGAATCGACCACATCGACGACGTCGCCGGCCGATTCCGCGGATGCACAGCTCTCCGAGTCGCCGGCTCCGGATACGACGGCCGTGGTTCCGACCGCGGAGCCGACTGTCACGCCTACCTCGGAGACCACTGATCCCATCACCGAGACCACCCCCGACGCCGCCACCAGCCGTCCCCCGTCGTCGGTGTCCCCGGCGACCTCGACGACTTCCGCGAACCCGTCCACCGCGGACGTGAAACACGGACGCGCCGCCGTCGCGCCGTCGGCGGCGTCGGATCTGTCGGTCTCGGCGGGCTCCTACGGAACCATCGTGCCGTACGCCACCAGCGCCACCGGCATCCTGCCCACCGTCACGGTGAGCACGTGGCAGGGACAGGGCTGGTCCGCGAGCGCGTCTTCGACGGACTTCACTTGCCCGAACGGCGCAGTGATTCCTAAATCGCAGGTCACCTACAGTGCGACGGCGCCCGCCGGCGTCGCGGGCACCGTGACCGGCCCGCAGACGCTCGCGTCGCCGAAGACAGTGTTCACCAGCGGCGGATCTGGGCTGAACGGTGTTCTCAACACCGGCACCTGGACTCCGACGCTCACCGTCGCCTACCCGAACGGCGCCTCGATGTGCACCTACACGGGAACGATCACCGTGTCGGCGTACTGATCGGTCGGCTCCGCTCTGCCGGGCTCAGCCGAACAATTCGTTGAACTTGACGAGCGACTTCTCGATGTCGCCCTTGACCGCCATCGCCGCGGCCTTGCCCGCCGGTCCGATCAGCGGCAGACCGCCGAGGTCGATGAGGAACGTGACCCGGGAGCCGTCGCCCTCCGGCTTCACGAGCAGGTTGATCTTGGCCTTCACTCCGCCCTTGCCGTTACCCTTGAGCACGACCTCGCCGGGCCGGTCGAGCTTCTCGATCTCCCACGCGAACCGCACGCGCGCCCCCTTGACGGAGACCACCGACGAGACCGCGGTGCCCTTCTTGAGGTTGTCGGGGGCGGGCAGCGGGCTGCGCCAGCCGTCGTGGAGGACCAGCCAGTCGTCGTACCGGGCGAGATCGGCGGCACAGTTGAAGGCGTCTTCCGGAGAGAGCGCGACATGAATGGAGTCACTGGTCTTTGCCATGAGTACAGAGACTAACCGCCACCGCGCGTCACAGGTAGATCCGGCCCACGCCGGGACGGCACCCGAGCCGACGATCCTCGCGGCGGCGCGGTCGCTCCTGAACCGTGTCCTGGTGGGGCACGGCGTGTCGGTGCGAATCACCGAAGTGGAGGCCTACAACGGGCCCGACGACCCCGCTTCGCACGCGTTCACCCGGACGCCGCGGTCGGAGATCATGTACGGTCCGCCGAACCGCCTGTACGTGTATCAGATCCACACCCACCACTGCGCGAACGTGGTCACCAGTCCGGAGGGTCAGGGCTCGGCGGTGCTGATCCGAGCCGGCGCGGTGATCGACGGAGTGCAGGCGGCCCGCGACCGCCGCGGAGGCGTCGCCGATCATCTCCTCGCACGCGGCCCGGGCAATCTCACCCGCGCACTCGGAATCACCAAAGCCGACCTCGACACCGATCTGCTCGATCCGGTCGGCGTGCACCTGCTGCCCGCCGACCCGGCGTCGGATCCGACCACCGGCGGGCACGTGATCGCCGGGCCGCGCGTGGGCGTCCGGCTCGCCGCCGACCGACCGTGGCGGTTCTGGATCGACGGCGAGCCGTCGGTGTCGGCGTACCGGCGGCATCCACGGGCCTGACCGACCCCCGGGAGTTGCCTACTGGGCCGGGCCTTCGCCCTTCGGCGGTTCGGCCTGTTCGGCCTGGGGCTGCTCGGCCGGGGCGTGCTCGGCTCTGCGGTCCTCCGGCTTCGACTGCTCGGCACCGACCGCCTTGCGCGCGGCGTCCTGAGCCTTGTCGACCTGCGAGGCGTACTTGTTGCCGGTGGCCTTGTCGATGAGGTCGCCGCCCTTCTCGATGAGATCGGGGTTCGACTTCAGCGCGTCCTTGGCCTTGTCCACGAGTCCTTTGAGATCCATGTGCCGATGGTACGTCGACTCAGGCGGGCGCGCGTCACACCGGCGGTCCAGTCACACCAGCGGTTCAGCGGTGCGCGACCGCCGATTCAGCACGCCGTCGAGCACGCGTGTGGAGACCTCCACCGCGACGATGCCCACGACCGCACACACTCCCGCGACCGCCATCATCGGACCGTTCGACGAGTCGAGGTGGAACCACCGCTGGCTCAGCGGAAGCATGAAGATCAGCACGTACATCCCGACCGAGACCGCGAGCAGCAGGATCTTCCACCAGTTGTAGGGACGCGCGACCACCACGAGCACGTACACCGCGACCGCGATCATGGTCGCGAGCGCGGCCGTGGCCGCCTGTGTCTGGACCGCGCCGACGGTCTGCGTGGCGTTGGCGACGGCGGCGATCCCGTCGGAGGGCCGGGTCGCCGCGTTCGCGACGTAACCGCCCAGGGCCGCGGAGTAGTCGCGGTTGACCAGCAGGAAGCAGACGAACGTGGACAGGCCCACGATGATGCCGTTCGGCACCGCCTGCGTCAGCACCCGGCGGACGAAGCCCGGCTGAGCGCGCTCGTTGTTCGGCGCCAGCGAGAGGATGAAGGCAGGCACCCCGATGGTGAACCAGGCCGAGATGGTGACATGGATCGGCTGGAACGGGTAGCTGATCGACGCCCAGCCCATCACCTTGGCGAGCAGCCCCGCGCCACCGATGAGCAGCGCCAGCAGCACCGCGTACACCGTCTTGGTGAGGAACAGGTTCGACACGCGCTCGATGTTGCCGATCACCCGGCGGCCCTCGCCGACCACGTAGGGCAGCGTCGCGAACTTGTTGTCGAGCAGGACGATCTGCGCCACCGAACGCGCGGCCGACGAACCCGAACCCATCGCGACGCCGATGTCGGAGTCCTTGAGCGCGAGCACGTCGTTGACGCCGTCGCCGGTCATCGCGACGGTGTGGTCCTTGGACTGCAGGGCCTTGACCATCGCGCGTTTCTGGTCCGGGCGCACCCGGCCGAAGGCATCGTGGTCGGCGATCACACCGGCCAGTTCGGCGTCGTCGGTCGGCAACTCGCGAGCGTCGACGGCGGTCTCGGGCGAGCCGAGTCCCAGCGACTCCCCGACGGCGCCCACCGATCGGGCGTTGTCGCCGGAGATGATCTTGACCGCGACGTTCTGCGACTCGAAGTACTCGATGGTGTCGCGGGCGTCGGGTCGCACACGCTGCTCCAACACCACCAGGGCGGTGGGCACGAGCGTTCCGGGCACCGCCGTGTCGGCCGTCGGCTCGGTATCGACCGGAACATCGGTGGTCGCGACCAGCAGCACCCGCAATCCGGTCGATCCGAGGTCGGACGCCAGCCGGGCCGTGTCGCTGTCGGGGTCGAGCAATACGTCGGGTGCGCCGATCAGCCAGTTCCCCACCGAGACGCCGGACGCGTCGATGAACGACATGCCGGAGAACTTGTTGGCCGAACTGAACGGCAGCACCGCGGAGGTCGACCACTCGGGAGCGTCCGGGAACGCCTCCTGGATCGCCGCGATGCTGGCATTGGGCCGCGGATCGTGCGCGGCGATCGCCGCGAGGGCCGCTTCCACATCCCCCTGCTTCACCGCGCCCGGACCCGAGCCGGGTGCCACGATCCGCACCTCCGACAGCCGCATGCCGTTCTCGGTCAGGGTGCCGGTCTTGTCGGTGCACACCACATCGACGCGCGCCAGACCTTCGATGGCCGGGAGTTCGTTCACCAGGCACTGCCGCTGCCCCAGGCGGACCACACCGACCGCGAAGGCGATCGATGTCATCAGCACGAGGCCTTCGGGCACCATCGGAACCAGCGCGGCGACCATGCCCAGCAGTGCGGTGCGCAGCCCGTTCTGGCTGATGAACAGCTGGTTGATGATCGTCAGGATGCCCGCCGGGATCAGCAGCCAGGTGATCACCCGGAGGATCTGATCGATTCCCGAACGCAGCTCCGACGACACGAGCGAGAACTTCGAGGCCTCCGCGGCGAGCTTGTTGGCGTACGAATCAGCGCCGACCTTGGTGGCGCGATACGCACCCGAGCCGGCCACCACGAAGCTGCCGGACATGATCTCGTCGCCGAGAGACTTATCGACGGTGTCCGCCTCGCCGGTGAGCAGCGACTCGTCCATGTCGAGCGACTCCGACTCGATGGTCTCGCCGTCGACGATCACCTGATCGCCGGGACCGAGTTCGATGACGTCGCCCAGCACCACCTGATCCGAGGGGATCTCGGCGGCGATTCCGTTGCGCCGGACCACCGGTCTGGTCTGTCCGACGATCGCCAGCCGGTCGAGGGTGCGCTTGGCGCGGACCTCCTGAATGATGCCGATGCCGCTGTTGGCGACGATCAGCAGCCCGAACAGTCCGTTGATGAACGAGCCGGTGGCGGCGACGATCAGGAACAGCACCCCGAGGATTGCGTTGATCCTGGTGAACACGTTGGCCCGGACGATGTCGGCGACCGAGCGGCCCGACTTGTCGGAGGTGACGTTGACCTGCCCCGCCGCGACGCGTGCGGCCACCTGCTCGTCGGTGAGCCCCGGATCGCGCTCGGTGGTCGTCGATGTGGTCATGCGGATCGCTCCCACCAGGTCGGATCGGAAAAGGCTGTGCCGCTGCGGCTGTGCGCGACCAGCGTGGCGCCGGGCCGCGGCACGCAGATGTCGACGCCCACCCGGTCCGCCTCGGTCGTGAGTCTGCCGACGGGGTCGGCCCACGAGTGCCGCGCGAGATTGAACGTACCCCAGTGGATCGGGACGAAGAGCGCGTCGCGCTCGTCGCCGTTCAGCAGTCGATGGACCACGAGTGCCTCTTCCGGGTCGACGTGGACGTCCGGCCACACGGGATCGTAGGCGCCGACGGCCACGAGGCTGAGATCGAACGGGCCGAGCGCCGCGCCGGTGTCGGCGTAGCTCTCCGTGAATCCGGTGTCGCCCGAGAAGAAGAAGCGGTGCTGCGGTCCCACGGCCGCCCAGCTGACCCACTGGGTCAGGTTGCGGGAGAGTCCACGGCCCGAGAAGTGCCGGGCGGGCACCGCGTGGAAGCTGATCGTGGTGCCGCGGACCGTCAGATCCACCTGTTCGAACCAGTCGGCCTGCCGAATGCGCGCGGCATCGACGCCCCATGAGATCAGATGCGCCGCGACACCGATCGGCACGACGAAGATCGCGTTCGGCTGTGTCAGCGCGATGGTCAGCACCGTCGGGGTGTCCAGATGGTCGTAGTGATCGTGGCTGATCAGCACGACGTCGAGCGGGGGCAGCTCGCCGGCCGTCAGGGGCGCCCGGTGCATGCGCCGGGGACCGATGCTCTGCGAGGGCGAGCAACGGTCGGACAGCACCGGATCAGTGACGATCCGCACGCCGTCGAGTTCGACGGCCATGCTCGCATGGCCCAGCCAGGTGGCCGACAGCGCACCGGGTTCGCCGGAGAACTCGGGACGCAGAACCGGGACGCGGTGGCCGGGCCTCCCCCGACGCCGCATCATGTCGATCATCACCGACATGTCCGGGCCCTGGACCTGAGCGGCGGCCTCGCGGTTGGCGAAGACTCCGTCCGTCGCGAACCGCGAAGCCGCGGTCATCGGTGCGATCTGTTCGCGGCTCGCGCCCACCGCGTGCACGGGCGGCAAGATCCGTGCCGTCCGCGCGAGTCTCGCCTGTACTGCCGAAGCGCTTTCGGCGACGGTGTTTCCCAGTGTCCTCACGCTTGTCTAGCGTAATCGTTGTCGAAACCGCCGGAGTTCTACACAAGGAGTGCCGCGCCATGCCGCCCACGCGAAGCCCGTACGTCACCGATCCCGCGGACTACTGGGGCGGGATCGACGACGCGGTGCGCCGCGCCGGACTCGACTCCCCTGTGCTCGCACTCGATCTCGGGGCACTCGAACACAACATCGCCGATCTGCGCGCCCGCGCCGGGGGCGTCCCGATCCGGGTGGCCAGCAAGTCGCTGCGTGTGCGCTCGGTCATCGACGACGTCCTCGGGCGCGACGGATTCGCCGGCGTCCTGGCCTACGACGTCGCCGAAGCGCACTGGCTGGCCACCGAATCCGGGATCACCGACGTACTCCTGGGATACCCGACGGTCAGACGGGGCGCCCTGGAACGGCTGCTGGCCGACGAGACGGCGTGCGAGCGGGTGACCCTGCTCATCGACGACCCGGCTCAACTCGACATCGTCGACGACGTCGCCGCCGCGCGGCGGCGACCGGAGGTCCGGATCGCGATCGACCTCGACGCCTCCCTGCGCGCCGCCGCCGGCCACGTCCACGTCGGGGTCCGCCGCTCCCCCGTTCACACCGTGGAGCAGGCACGCTCCCTAGCGCGCACGGTCGTCGCGCGCGACGGGTTCCGTCTGGTGGGCGCGATGTCGTACGAAGCGCAGGTCGCGGGGGTCGGAAACGAGGTCGCGGGCAAGCTCCTGACCAACACCGCGGTGCAGACCATGCAGGCGGTGTCGATGCTGGAACTGCGGCGCCGCCGCGGAAAGGCGATCGCGGCGCTGCGCGAGGTGGCCGACCTGGAGTTCGTCAACGCCGGCGGCACCGGATCGCTGGAGGAGACGGCCAAGGACCGGGCGATCACCGACATCGCCGCGGGCAGCGGCTTCTTCGGCGGACATCTCTTCGACACGTACAGGCACTTCCGTCCGGCGCCCGCGCTGTCCTTCGGACTCGACGTTCTGCGCCGTCCCGACGACGAAATCGTGACATGTGCCGGGGGTGGATGGATCGCCTCCGGCCCCCCGGGACCCGACCGTCTCCCCAAGCCGGTCTGGCCCGCCGGCCTGCAGTTCATCGGCACCGAGGCCGCGGGCGAGGTGCAGACTCCGCTGCGCGGTTCGGCCGCACAGTCGCTGACGGTCGGCGATAGGGTGTGGTTCCGGCACACCAAGTCGGGTGAAGTGTGCGAGAGGTCGGAGTCGGTGGCCCTCATCGAACGAGACTCCGCCGGGCGTGCGGACGTCGTCGAGGTGGTTCCGACCTACCGTGGAGAAGGGAAGTGTTTCTTGTGAGCCGAGCGGCATCGGGTACGTGGACGAACTGGGGCGGGACCGCGCACTGCGCCCCCAGCAGGCTCATCGTCCCGCAGAGCGTCGACGAACTGGCCGCCGCCGTCCGGGCCGCGGCCGAACGCGGTGAGACGGTGAAGCCGGTCGGCGCAGGCCACAGTTTCTCGGAGATCGCCGTCGCACCGGGCATCCAGGTCGGCATGTCGGGATTCCAGGGCGTTCGCGCCGTCGACGCCGACCGCAAGCGCATCACCCTCGGAGCGGGCACCCACCTGCACCAGATTCCGGCGATGCTCGAGCCGCTGGGTCTGGCGATGACCAATCTCGGCGACATCGACCGGCAGACGGTCTCCGGCGCCACGTCCACCGGCACGCACGGCACGGGCAGGGCGTTCGGCGGTATCTCCACGCAGATCCGCGGCGTCACGCTGGTCGACGGAACCGGGCAGGTCCGCACCGTCGGCGAGGACGACCCCGACCTGAAGGCCGCAGCTCTCGGCCTCGGCGCACTCGGCGTGCTGACCGATGTCACGCTCCAGCTGGTGGACGCCTTCGCGATCGAAGCGGTGGAGGCACCCGCCGACGCGGACGAGACCATCGACGGCTTCCTCGATCGAGTCGCCTCCGTGGATCACTACGAGTTCTACTGGTTCCCGCACACCACCCGCACCCTCACCAAGACCAACACCCGGCTGCCCGCGGGCACCCCCGCGAACGGACCGTCCAAGATACGCCGCTACATCGACGACGAACTGCTCTCGAACGGGATGTTCCGGGTGCTGTGCACGCTCAGCGCCACCCAACCGCGCGTGGTCCCCGCGATCAATCAGGTGTCGGGGCGGGCGCTGTCGGCGCGCACATACACCGACCGCTCCGACAAGATCTTCATCTCCGCACGCAACGTTCGGTTCCGCGAGATGGAGTACGCGATCCCCCTCGAAGCGGTACCGGAGGCGCTGCGCGAACTGCGTGCCACCATCAACCGGCGCAGGCACAAGGTGAGCTTCCCGGTCGAGGTGCGCGCGGCCGCGGCCGACGACCTGATGCTCTCGACGGCGAGCGGCCGTGCATCGGGTTACATCGCGGTACACCGCTATCACCGCGACGACGTGCGCGACTCCGAGGCCTACTTCTGCGACGTCGAGGACATCATGGTCGCGCACGGCGGCCGGCCGCACTGGGGCAAGATGCACACCCGCGACGCGGAGTACCTCCGCAGTGTGTATCCCGAGTTCGACGACTTCCTCGCCGTCCGGAATCACTTCGATCCGAACCGCACCTTCGCGAACCCCTATCTGCGGCAGACCCTCGGCGACTGATCAGCGCCCCTGAAACTCAGCGTCCCCGAAAAACCGGGGCACGCTTCTCCGCCCGCGCGGCACGGGCCTCCTGAACGTCCTCGCTGAGCCACGCCGCGCGCATGGCGGCCGCTCGTTCCTCGGGCGCGTCGTCTCGCGCTCCGTCTCCGGTGAGCACGAGCTTGTAGTGCCGCAGGGTGAGCGGCGCGTACTCGGCGATCTCGGCGGCCCACTTCTGGGCGACGGCCAGATCACCGAACCTGTTGGCGAAGCCGAGCGTGAGGGCACGGTCCGACGAGAGCGGCTCGCAGCCGAGCAGCATCCCGCGCGCCTGGCCCGCACCCACCAGCGACACGAGCCTCCTGATGGTCCACTCGTCGACGGCGACGCCGATCTTTGCCGCCGGAATCCCCGCGAACGCCACATCGGCCATCACCCGGAGATCGGCCGCCATCGCCAGCTGCAATCCGGCTCCGAGCGCGGCGCCGTTCAGTGCGGCGATGACGGGGACGGGAGTCGATTCGATCTGCTCGATGAGTGCGACGAGCCGGTCCAGGAACGACTGGTCGTAGACGGGACCGGAGAGGTCGGCGCCAGCACTGAAGACATTGCCCCGACCGGTGAGCACGATGGCGCGGGCGCCGCCGTCGACCGCGGCCGTGAACGCCTCCGAGAGGCCCTGGACCATGTCCTGATCGAGGGCGTTCCGCTTCTCCTCGCGGGCGAGTTCGATGGTCGTCACGGATCCCACGGTGCTGCTCACAATCATGCGGGCATGCTATCCACCGCGCTTCAGCGGTGCCCTCCGGGCCCGACTTGATACTGAACCATTGACAATTTGTTGTGTTTTCCCAACACTGTGTTCTGTGAGTCCGATCAGGCGGGGACCCAAGCTCCCCATCTACAACCGCATCGCCGTTCTGCGCGCGGAGCGGAAGATGTCACGGGCGCAGTTGGCCGAACTGGTCGACATCAATGTTCAGTCGGTCGGCGCGCTGGAACGTGGCGACAACTATCCGAGCCTCGACCTGGCGTTCCGGATCTGCGACGTCTTCGGCCTGCCGGTCGAAGCGGTCTTCAGCCGGACCGAGTTCACCGCCATGTCGACGGAACTGTACGGGGGACCCGACCATGCATGACCCGAACTACGTGTTTCCAGACTCCGCCATCCCCGAATGGGTGCGGCGGTACAGCCGGTCGGCGGCGCGACGCCACGACACCTTCGTCCGAACCACCGGCACGTGGCTGCCCGGCCTTCGCAACCGCCGCGGCCGACGATTGCTGTCGTCGGTCCTGCTGATCCTGCTCTGCGTGGTGGTGATCTCCTCGATCGCATCGTTCTGGGCGCCGCTGTGGTCGGCCGTGCCCTTCGCCATCGGCCTGGTGACCTCCCTCGTGGTGCTGATGATGCTGCGAGTGGTCACCGAATCCATCGCGGGCGCACCCGCCGACACCCTCGACGAGTTGCAGCTGACTCAGCGCAACGCCGCCCGCGCGCTCAGCTACAACCTGCTCCTGCCGCCGATGATGGTCGTCTACGCCATCCTCATCGTCCTCGGCTACCGCGACTACGTCTCCGGTGAGACCGTCATGTCGATCGCGTGGCTGCTGATCGCGTCCGTGTACGCGCTCTCCTGCGTTCCGGACGTCCTCATGTCCTGGTGGATGCAGGACCCCGAACCCGAACACTCCAGCGACGAGATCTAGGAGATCCCCGTGCCACAAGCACTGAACATCAATCACCTCGCCAAGTCGTACGGCTCCGTGCGGGCGCTCGACGATGTCACCTTCTCCGTGGCGCCGGGCGAGATCTTCGGATTCGTCGGCAGCAACGGGGCAGGCAAGTCGACCACGATGCGCATCGTGCTCGGCGTGCTGGCCGCCGATTCCGGCGACGTGCGGCTCGGCGACGCGCCCATCGACTTCGACGGCCGCAAGCGGATCGGGTACATGCCCGAGGAGCGCGGTCTCTACCCGAAGATGAAGGTCGGCGATCAGCTCGCCTACCTCGCACGGCTGCACGGATTGTCGAAGTCCGAGGCCGCCGACGCGACCGAGAAGTGGACTCGCAGGCTGGGCATCCACGGTCGGCTCGGCGACCAGGTCAACGACCTCTCGCTCGGCAACCAACAGCGCGTGCAGCTGGCCGCCGCACTGGTGCACGACCCCGATTTGCTGGTGCTCGACGAGCCCTTCTCCGGGCTCGATCCGGTGGCCGTCGACGTGATGAGCGAAGTCCTCACCGACAAGGCCGCGCAGGGCATCCCGGTCATCTTCTCCTCGCACCAGCTCGACCTGGTGGAGCGTCTCTGCGACCGAGTCGGCGTCATCTCCGGCGGGGTGATGAAGGCACTCGGCACCGTCGACGACCTCCGTGCCCGCGACGGCCTTCGCTTGGAGGTGCGCGGCCCACGGTCGGAGACCCGCTGGGCCGACGGCCTGCCGGGCGTCACCGATGTGGAGTACCGCGACGCTTCGGCCGTGCTGCACATCGACCACGGAACCGACGACCAGCAGATTCTCACCGCCGCGATGGCCGCCGGCCCAGTGCACCGGTTCGCCACCACCGCCCCTTCCCTGACCGAGCTGTTCCGAGAGTTGGTGTGACGAAATGAATTCCACGTTGAACAACATCAAGCTCGTCGCCGGGCGCGAGATCAACACCCGCGCGCGCGAGAAGTCGTTCATCATCTCGACCGGCGTGATGATGGCGGTGATCATCATCGGCGCCATCGTCTGGTCCGCACTGTCCGGCGGCGACAGCGTCGACAAGGTCGGGATCGTCGGCGCAGACGCCGGACTGTCGGCGACCATCGAGTCCGGCGGAGACGCCGCCGGACAGCGGATCGAGACCGAAGTGCTGCCGAACGCCGACGCGGCGCGGTCGGCCGTCGGCGACGGGGATCTGGCCGCGGCTCTCATCGTCACCGGACCCGGTGCCTACACCGCCGTCAGCAAGAACGGCATGGATCCGACGATCGAGGGCGTCCTGCGCGGTGCCGTCGCCCAGCGAGATCTGTCGGAGGCGCTGTCCGCCCGCGGCGTCGACGCCGCCTCGCTGCCGCAGCCTCGTTTCACGCTGGACCGGACGCAGGCCGAGAAGCCCGACGAGGCGCAGCGTGTGACCGTCGCCCTGATCGGATCGATCCTGCTGATCATGACGATCATGATGGGCGGGCTGATGGTGGCAGTGGGCGTGGTGGAGGAGAAGTCGTCGCGCATCGTCGAACTGCTGCTGTCGGCCGTGCGTCCGCTCCAGCTGCTCTGGGGCAAGATCCTCGGTATCGGCGCCATCTCTCTGGCACAGGTGGTGCTGATCGGAGCGACCGCGCTCATCGCGGGCCGCGCCACCGGGCTCCTCACCCTGACCGGCACCGCGACCACCGTCTTCGCCGCCGTGATCGCGTGGTTCCTGCTCGGATTCCTCTTCTTCGCCGCGCTCTATGCGGCCACCGGCGCGATGGTGAGCCGGCAGGAGGAATTGAACTCCAGTTCGGCACCGCTGACGATCCTCGTGCTCGCCGCACTGTACTCCGGCACCTTCGGCATCCAGGCACTCGATTCCACGCTGATTCAGACGCTCAGTTGGATCCCGCCGTTCAGCGCAGTGCTGATGCCCATCCGCATCGCGACCGGAGACACCGATCCGGGGCAGGTGATCGGCACCTTCGCCATCATGGTCGCCGCCTGCCTGCTCGCCGTCTGGGTCGCATCGCGGATCTACACGCGGTCGATCCTGCGCACCGGCAGTCGCATCAAATGGGGTGAGGTGGCCGCGATGGTGTCGGGCCGGAAGTGAGCCGAGGCTGCGCGCCCGGCTTGAGCAGCAGAGGTTGCCAGAGGTTTTGTCAGAGGGCGGCGGTAGAGTTCGAACATAGAAACACACCAGAAGTGTTCTCGGGCAC